>NZ_CP049333.1:4800000-7251189 GCF_011064245.1 Sphingobacterium sp. DR205
AAAAAAATAGCATACACGCCACTTCCAAAGAAATCTTGCTTCCACCCTTGCCCAAAATAAAATTATTTTTAGTATATTGCTTATACCAATATAAATTTAAAGTGAGCTATGGAGACAAAAGCGGAGTATCAGATTTGGGACACTATAGTCAATAGTGCAAAAACTAAATTCGATTATAAGCATATTCGTGCTATGTTCAAAAAGGAAGATGACGAAATAACCGATAAATTTCTATTCCATATTATTGCAGGATTTGCCTGTGGGGAAAATCATCAAACAATCTCAACCAACCTGTTCAACGAGTTGCAAAGTATAAATTTCGAATGCAATGAGCAGCAGATCGACAAGTTTATTTCAGACAAACATGTTAAATTCAGTCCTGAGATCTATGCAACATATCTCGCGTTTTCGATGCTGGAGGATGGTGAAGATATCGATAATATCACCGAAGTCATTAACAATCTACTACAAATAGACAAATAATATTTTTAAAGCTATCGTTTAATTTTGGACAAAAACTTATATTCGTAAACAAATTACGCCTAAGTTATGCGCCATTTTTTAACGCTATTTTTAATATTTTATTTTTGTCCAACTATATTTGGTCAAAATTTCGATTTTGGTAGAATCTCTATTTCGGATTTTTCGCCTACGCCACTCGACAGTAATGCCGATGCTATTGTCTTAAAAGAATTTGGGCAAAGCGCAGTCTTCGTCGATGACTATGACCACCGGGTAAAATTAATGCATGAGTACCATGTGCTTATTCGTATAAATAACAAAGAAGGATTTAAAAAAGCTAACTTCGAAATACCATCCTACAAAAGAGGGAGTTATATCCGTGACCATCTGGACGAGTTAAAGGCTGTTACCTACAATTTGGAAAACGGGCAGATCAATCGAACAGAACTTGAGAATAAAAAGGTTTTTAAAGAAAATTACTCGGCTTACCTTGATCTGAATAAATTTACGCTTCCCAATATTAAAGAAGGATCCATCATAGAAGTTTCTTATCGAACACTCGAACAGGATCTATTTAATTTTAAGACATGGGTATTTCAGGATGATATTCCTAAATTAAAGAGCCAATATATCGCTATTATACCTGCATCTTTTACTTATAATGTCGTATTGCGTGGTCCATATAAACTGGATGACCAAAAAAAAGGAGAGGTTTTGAAGGAATATCTCTTTTTGGATGGAATAAGAATGGATTGTTCAAAGCTCACCTATACGATGTCCAATATTCCAGCTTTTATTGAAGAAGACTTTATGACTTCTCCAAAAAATTTTAAATCCGCAATATATTATGAACTCGAATCTATATTCTATCCAAGTACCGGTGTTAAAAAAACCTTTAGTAAGACATGGAAAGATGTTGACACAGAATTAATGAATGAGAAGACCTTTGGTGGACAATTGAAGAAAACAGATCTCTTCAAAACTACCTTGTCAACGCTTTTATCTCCAAATGATTCAAAATTGGTAAAGGCCAACAAAATCTATGACTATATCAAGAAACAGATAAAATGGAATAACTATCTCGGGAAATATGCAGAAAGCGGAATCGAAAAAGCTTTGGAAAAAAGAACCGGCAATATTGGTGATATCAATTTAGCGCTGGTCACGGCTTTACAGGCTGCGGATTTAGACGCTTATCCAATTATTCTATCGACTAGACGAAATGGCACCCCAAATTCACTATTCCCTGTATTATCAGATTTTGACTATGTTATCGCCTGCGTTGACATCGATGGAACAAAATATAAACTGGATGCATCGAACACCTATCTTCCCTTTGGCTCATTGCCACTACAATGTCTCAATGAACGCGGCAGAATCATATACTCCAAAAAGAGTTCAGACTGGTTTCCATTAGCTTCCGAAGAGATATCCGAACAATACTATACCTTGATAGGCGTACTAAACGACCAAGGCCAGATTAAAGGAACACTCACCATAAGCAGTCAAGGCAATAAAGCGCTTTTGAAAAGACAACATATCGCCAAATTCAACTCCCTCGAAGAATATTGGGAGAAACTGGATGAAGAGATGCCCAACGTCAGCCTTACAAATGCTAAAATTGAACATCTCAACGAGGTTGATCAGGTATTAAATGAGACATTTGATATTACACTAGATGTCAATAAGCAACAAGGAAGTACTATATTATCGTTTGCTCCTAACGTCATCGACCGTATATCCTATAATCCATTCAAAATTCAGGACCGTACCTATCCGGTAGATATGGGATTTAAGTCTAAGCTTCAATATACTATCCAATTGGAAATCCCGGAACAATATGACGTAACTGATAAACCTCAAAACGTATCTTTGGCTCTTCCTGAATCCGCTGCGCGATATAAATATATGACACAACTAAATGACAATAAACTGGAAGTTCTGGGAAGCCTGAGTTTTAACAAGCCCATATTCACGGTAGATGAGTACTTCTCCTTAAAAGAGCTTTATTCACGTATTATACAACAGCAAAAATTAGATATTAGATTAACCACAAAAAAATGAAAACGTTAATTGCCAATTTAATCTATTTCCTCCTTCCAATTGCCGCTATTGGACAAGATAACTATGATATTGCCAACATTCCGAGTGCATTAAAGAGCCGGGCCGTAGCCACCGTTAGAAATGACAAAACCGTGGTGGACGTAAAATCCCCGGAGCAAGTTATTGAAACCGTCACGCGCGCCATTACCGTTTATAATAAAAATGGGGATTACTATGCTGCCCTTCCAATACATTATAACAAATCAAATGAGATCAAGAGCATCAAAGGAGCGATTTATAATGAGATGGGGATATTACAGAAAAAAATAGCAAGTAAGGATTTTAAAGATCTTAGTGCTGTCGACAACAGTACGATGTTTGCGGATTCGAGGATGAAGCTCTATGTTCCCGATTACCACAGTTACCCCTATACAATTGAATATCAATACGAAGTAAAACATAAACAAAACTTGATTATTCCTTCATGGACTCCTGAAGTTTCGAACAATGTTTCCATTGAAAAAAGCAGCTATCAATTTATAACACCGATTGGCACTGAATTCCGCATCGAGTCAAAAAACTATAAAGGTGCTATTAAAGAGGAGAAAACCGACAAAACAGTCAGCAAAATCTGGAGCACAGAACAAATTCCCGCTAAAAAAGAGGAGTCTTATAGCCCCAATCCCAATCTAAAAAGAACAAGTGTATTGATCGTTCCTAAAAACTTTGTCTACTACGGAAAAGAAGGCAACTTTAGCGACTGGAAAGAATACGGAGACTGGTTTACAACCAAATTATTGAGCAAAAAGGAAGATCTTACCGAAGCCTCAAAACAGAAATTCATATCACTTACAAAGAATGCTTCATCGGATCGGGAAAAAGCAAAAATTCTATACGATTATCTGCAAAAAAACACGAGATACATCAGCATTCAGATCGGAATAGGCGGACTTGAACCTTTTCCTGCATCTGAGGTTGACCGTTTAGGATATGGTGATTGCAAAGCCCTGGTGAACTATATGAGAAGTATGTTATCAGCAGTTGATATACCTTCTTACTATTGTATGGTTGAAGCCGGAAAACGCAAGGAGAATTTCCACAAGACATTTGCAAACGTACAGGATGGCAATCATGCAATCCTATGCGTCCCCTTCAAAAATGACACGACTTGGCTGGAATGTACCAGTCAGAACCTTCCTTTTGGATTCCTCAGCAATTTTACGGATGACAGGGACGTCATTGCCTGTACCGAAAATGGCGGGGTGATTATGCATACGCCAAAATATAGTAACTCAACCAATCTCCAGCTTCGCAATGCTGACCTGACACTCGCTGATGACGGCAGCATAAAAGGTGTTTTAAACACGAAGTTTTATGGCACGCAATATGAAAACCATATGGAGATACTTTTAGCGAACAACAATGAGAAAACCAAATTATTGGCCGAGTATTATAACATCGACAATATCAATTTCGACCAGGTAAAATACGCCGAACACAAACAGGAGAAACCATTTATTGAAGAAAACCTAACGATTTTCATTAAAAATTATGCTGTGAAAAATGGTAATAAAATGCTGATCCAGCCCAATATCTTCAATACACAATCCAGCATTTCTGAGAATAAAAATCGTACAGAGGATATTTTTATAGAACGTGGGTTTATTGACATTGACAGCATTAGCATCACACTCCCGGACAACATCGTAAAAAATATAACACCTGAACAGAAGATCATCGAAAAACCATTTGGTAAATATGAATTTAAATCAGAAATAAAAGGAAATAAATTATTAACGTATCGAAAATTGGAGCTCTTCGAAGGGAATTATCCAGCAAGTAACTACGAAGATTTCTTCCAGTTTCATAGAGAAGTAAGCAGTTCCGATAAAGGTCGTTATAATCTAGGCATATTGTAACAGTATCCTAAAATATTTACTGGAATATGAAAGTCGACAAACAATCAAATAAAGCAATTATTGTATATTAGCCAAATGACAGAATACGCGGCAATTTTTGACATGGACGGGGTTATAAGTCACACAAATCCCTTCCACGCAGAAGCTTTCAGAGCTTTTTTTAAAAACCATAACGTACAGCAGGCTACTGAAGAAGAATTTGAACAGCATATGTATGGCAAACACAACAGCTATATCATGCAGCATTTTTTTAAACGACCAATATCTCCTGAAGAATTGCGTACGCTTGAATTTGAAAAAGAACAGCTTTTTAGAGTGATCTACAAAGAACATGTAGCTCCTATTAAAGGTTTAATAGAATTTTTAAAAGAGTTAAAAGACAATGGATTTAAACTTGCAGTAGCAACATCTGCACCCAAGGAAAATATGGATCTGATCTTGGATGAGTTAAAGATCCGGGATCTTTTCTCGTCCACATTAAGCAGCGAAGATGTGAAACTTCATAAACCACATCCCGAAGTTTACTTGAAATCAGCTGAAAATCTTGGTATGCCGATTGAAAAATGTATTGTATTTGAAGATTCCTTTTCGGGTATTACAGCTGCTAAGAATGCGGGAATGAAGGTTGTTGCTGTATTATCAACGCATAAACAACAAGAGCTTCCTGTAAGCGATACTTATGTCAGAAACTATACTGAGATTTCAGTAGCAAATGTGAAAGCAATACTGCAATAGAAAAATCTTGATTAGACAGCTTATTAAATCATGTTAAGATTATTTTAACAATACAGCTACTTAACCATGATTTTTAATGTAAAATACATCGCTAGATTAATATAAAATAAGGGCTTCTTTTGAAAGCCCTTATTTTATATTAATCTCTTTTGAGACCAAATTTCTCAATTTTACTATAGAGATGACTACGCTGTATATCGAGGTCATCCGCAGTCTTGGACACATTCCAATTATTCTTTTCCAATTTATATTTTATAAATTCTTTTTCCGCATGATCCTTATAATCCTGGAACGAATCAAACGAATCCATATCCAACCCATAATTTACTGCCCCTTTTTCATAGGCAACTCCACCTACTGGCTCACGCGAAGGATTAGCGAATGCAACAACATCTTTATCAGTAATGGATTTATCACTCAAAATAATTAGACGCTCGATCATATTACGCAATTCACGAATATTTCCTGTCCAGGGGAGATGGCTCAATTCTTTCATTGCAGCATTCGTTATTTCCTTCACAGGAATGCCGTACTCCATACATATTTCTTCGCAAAAGTTGGTGGAAAGCAAAGGGATGTCATCAACGCGATCAATTAATGACGGCACATGGATTAAAATTACCGAAAGACGGTGATACAAGTCCATTCTAAAATTACCCTCTTCGATTTCTTTTAGCAAATCTTTGTTGGTTGCAGCGACAACACGTACATTCACATCAATTTCCTTGTCTCCCCCCACTCTGGTAATTTTATGTTCCTGTAAAGCCCGCAAAACCTTAGCCTGAGCAGAAAGGCTCATATCACCTATCTCGTCCAAAAACAATGTTCCACCACTGGCCTGTTCAAACTTACCTATCCGTTGTTTAATCGCCGAAGTAAAGGAACCTTTTTCATGCCCGAACAATTCGGATTCAATCAGTTCCGAAGGAATCGCAGCACAGTTTACCTCGATCAATGGTGCCTGTGAACGATTTGATTTTTCATGCAGCCAACGGGCCACAAGCTCCTTACCCGAACCATTTGCCCCTGTAATCAATACTCTTGCCTCCGTCGGAGCAACACGATCTATTGTTTCTTTGATCCGTTTAATTGCTCCGGATTCACCCAATATATCTTTTGTCTTTGAACTGCTGACTTTACGTTTTAATACCTTGGTTTCGGTGACTAGCGAACTCTTATCCAATGCATTTCGAACCGTAATAAGCAATCGGTTTAAATCCAATGGTTTTTCAAGGAAATCAAAAGCACCCTTTTTTGCCGCCTCAACTGCTGTTTCAATCGTGCCATGACCGGAAATCATAATAAAAGGAATGTCTGGGCTGGTCTGATGTGCTTCGGACAGCACCTCCATTCCGTCCATGTTATTCATCTTGATGTCACATAGCACCAAGTTGATCTTTTCTTTTTTTAAAATATCCAATCCATCCCGGCCATTGTCAACATCTAAAATCGTATAATCTTCATATTCCAAGATATCACGCAGAGAACTTCTGATGGCGCGTTCATCGTCAATGATTAAAATTGTACTCATAAATTCAGCGTTATGCTATTTTCAATTATGGAAATCAATATAAGGTTTTTTTAGCAATTAGCGAAAAAGAAGCAAACCTTGTAAGCCGGGTTCTGTAGACCACCGAAGTGGAATTTCTATCATTTATCTAGATTTGCCATCGCTGACAAACTCAATCAACCTACCCATTACGAATTCCAATAAATTGAAAGAAGACGAGCAGCCTTCAGATTTCGTAACCTATTTGGTCTTTCAACACACGAGGTTTACCGTAATATATGTTACCATATAAGACCGTAAGCTCTTACCTTACGTTTTCACCCTTACTCCGAAAAGCGGTATATTTTCTGTGGCACTTTCTGTCTGCTATTTTGATAGCATCCTTCCCGTTAGGAAGCGTGTCGCTCTATGTTGCCCGGACTTTCCTCTCCTCCCGAAAGAGCAGCGATAGAACCAGTTTGCTTCTCCGCAAAAGTAGCTATTTTACTTGGATAAACAGCGAATTTCCTTAAAAATTCAATGCTGCTCCTTTAACGCGTTGAAGACAGTTAAAATTTACGCAGTCCCTTTGCGTAGATAATATAAAGTTTGTATTTTCATCTAAACTTCCATCAGTAAACATATGGCATTAAATAAACTCGCACTTATCCGTTACAAAACAATAGACAGCTGTCTGCGTCTAAGACACCGTAAATGGACTTTAGAAGACTTAATGGAAAAGGTTTCCGATGCACTTTATGAATTTGAAGGAATCAAAAACGGTATAAGCAAACGAACTATTCAGGGCGATATACAGTTGATGAGAAGCAATAAATTGGGATATAATGCCCCCATTATTGTCACACATCGCAAATTTTACACCTACGAAGACCCAAATTACAGTATCAGCAACTCACCTATCTCTGTTGGAGATATGCAAAAAATGAAGGAAGCTGTAGAGGTTTTAAAACATGTCAGCGGTTTTTCAAGCTTCGACGAAATGAGTGATATAGTCGCACGCCTTGAGGACAGTATACACACTAAAAAAGACAATCAACCCGCCATTATCCAAATGGAGAGTAACAATCTTTTGAAGGGGCTATCATTTATTAGTCCCCTCCATCAGGCCATTCGTGAAAAAACACCACTTCTCATCAGTTACCAGTCTTTCAAAGCAACGCAACGGCAGGACCTCATTTTCTCACCCTATCTCTTAAAAGAATACCGTAACCGATGGTTTCTGATTGGCCACCATAAAAAAAGCGAGGGTTTGATGACACTTGCATTGGACCGAATTAATACAATTGAGGAGATGGGTAAAAATTCATACATCGCCTATACAGGAATAGATTTTGAACGATACTTTTCCGATACCATAGGAGTTACTAAAACACAAAAAGATCGTGGCCAACGTGTGATACTAGAGATCAACGCCAGAAATGCGCCTTATGTAGAAACCAAACCGATACATCCCTCTCAGCAGATTTTAGACAAAAAGGAGGACGGATCAGTCTTAATCCGTATAGATGTTGTCCTGAATTTTGAATTGGAGCGGGAAATTTTAGGATTTGGCGAAGCGATCAAAGTATTGACTCCGCGCAATTTACAAAGCCGGATAAGACAACGTTTAACTGCGGCAGCTCAATTATATCTAGATCGGTCGGAAAAGCCAACTGATACCGCACAGAATCAGCACGCTTCTAATCGTCTTACCTAAAAATCTGTATGTAACGGTATTGAGCTATGATCGTTCCGCAGTTCACCTTCAGGACATTTCCCCGGTAAGCCGGCTATTTATCTTGGGCGCTAAATAGCTTGCGCAATCACATAACCGCTTGCCCAGGCCCATTGGAAATTATAGCCACCAAGCCAGCCTGTAACATCGACGGTCTCACCTCCAAAATAAAGACCGGGTATTTTCTTGGATTCTAATGTCTTGCCGCGCAATTCCGCTGTGGAAACACCACCACGCATCACCTCGGCTTTATCATATCCCTTATCACCTGCAGGTTTGACCTTAAAACGATGAACCGTATCAACAATCAACTTAGCGTCAGCTTTGCTCAGGGATGCTATTTTGATATCCAATGCAAGGAATTTACCGAGCGCATCCACCAACTTTCGACTAAAATAGTCATTCAGCAGTTGTGAAACAAGCCTCTTTCCCCCGACTTGGCGCTCTTGTTTGATAAGATTATCTAAATTAAAATTAGGCAGCAGATCAAGGATAATTTCCTGTCCCGGCCGCCAATAACTTGATATCTGAAGAATTGCCGGGCCACTTAATCCCCAGTGCGTAAACAGAATATTCTCTTCAAAAGACATCCCTGCAACAGATACTTTGGAGAACACGGAGTTCCCGGACAACGAACTGTACCAATCTGCATCTTTTCCCGTGATTGTCAAAGGAACCAATGCAGGGGCCGTAGCAACAAGCTCCAAGCCAAACTGTTTTGCAATACGTAATCCAAAATCAGATGCACCCAGCTTCTGAACCGGGAGCCCCCCTGAAGCAATCACCAGCTTTTTAGCTTTATACAGATGCTCTCCTTTCGGACTTTCTACATGAACCGTAAACCCATCAGCATTCTTTTCCACCGATTTCACGAGCGTGCTGAGCGCTATATCCTGTTCAGTTTCATAAAGAATTTTCGAAAATACCGCAACGATATCTTTCGCTTTATTCGTTGCTGGAAACAATTGCCCTAAAGTCTTTTCTTGCCCTTTAATACCGTATGCTTCAAAAAAATCAATGGTATCTTCGACTGTCCATTGCTTAAATATGCCGTGCAAAAAATCCGGGTTTTCAGAGATAAAATTAGCAATTGTAGTTCCGGTATTTGTGTAATTGCATCTTCCGCCACCTGAAATCAGGATCTTGGCTCCCACTTTATCATTGCGTTCCAACAGCAATGTTTTCTTTCCCAACAGTCCAGCTTGTGCCGCACACATTAAACCACAGGCACCACCGCCAATGATAATCGCATCGTATGTATTCACAGTCTTATATTAATAAGCAATCAATTGATCTTCTGTAGAAATGACCCGTCTTTCCGATTGACTCTGGTAACCAAGTTCGATGATACGAATCACATCTCGAGCCTGTTCCGGCGAAGCTATTAAGGTGGCTTGACCTAAAATAGTATCCGCAACATTTTGATAAAAGTCAGGATAAGAACCTTTTTCTGATACAATAATTTCTTCCACATCTTTACCTTCTTCAACAATGTTCAGTTTACCATGGATATTGGGCTCCTCTTCGCCCCAATTGGGGTCCTCATCAGGGAACTTACCGTCCCGCAATAATGCTTCTTGGGGATCAACACCATTTTTTACAAAATTTCCGTTCATACCAAAGAGGCGATATCGTGGGGTCGGTTCTTTCGCAAGCATTGATCCTTTGAGCGAAACTCTCAAATTATCGTAGTACAAAATACAGTCAAAATTATCAATGGTCTTTGCGTGATCCCGTTGTATCGCAAGGTCTGCAAATACAGCATTCGGTTTTCCAAACAATTGCAAAGCCTGGTCGATAAGATGCGGACCCAAATCGTAAAATATACCTGATCCGGGCAAATTCTCTTCACGCCATGCATTGGGTCTCAAATAATTTCGAAAGCGGTCAAATCTTGATTCCAGATTTACGATCCGTCCCAATCGGCCACCTTTTATAATTTTCTCTACCGTTCGATAATCCGAAGTAAATCTCAGATTATGATAGGGAGCAAGCACCAAATTCTTTTCTCTGGCGAGCGCAATCAACTCATCTGCCTGTTCTACCGTATTTGTAAACGGTTTTTCAACAACGACATGTTTTCCAGCCTCCAAAGCACGTTTTGCCATTGGATAATGCATATCGTTAGAGGTAGCAATCACGACCAGTTCGATGGTTTCATCAGCAAAAATTTCATCAGCGGACAGTGCAGTCTCCGCTTGCGGAAAGCGCTCTTTCAATAGCGCCTGTTGCTCAGCCTTGCGCGCGGTAACCTTTACAAGTTCCAGTGCCACGATAGAACGCATTACAGGAGCATGAAAAACCTGTCCTGAAATACCAAAGCCTATAAGCCCAACACGAATCTTCCTCATATCGTTACATTCTTTCCGGCACACATATACCCAACAACCCCATTCCTTTGGCGATAACTTTCGCTGCTGCCGCTGATAGATGTAATCTAAAATTCTTTACATCGTTGGCTTCGGCCTTTAATATACTCTCTTCGTGATAAAATTTATTATATAACTTGGCAACCTCGTAAACGTAATTGGCCAATTGCGCTGGACTAAATTCCTGTGCAGATGCCTCAATAGTTTCGGGAAAGGCACCCAACTGCTGAATCAGATCACGCTCATAAGATGAAATTGATGGAAGTACCGATACCGGACTATTCGCATCAAATTCAGCCTTACTCAAAACAGATTTGATGCGTGCATGTGTATATTGGATAAAAGGTCCGGTATGACCTTGAAAATCTACCGATTCGTTTGGATCAAACAATAGACGTTTCTTTGGGTCTACTTTTAATAAGAAGTATTTCAACGCACCCATCCCGATGGTGTTATAAAGCGCAGCCTTGGCATCTTCAGCCAAGCCTTCGGTTTTCCCAAGTTCTTCCGTACGTTCCTGTGCTGTTTTAAGCATTTCGGCCATCAAGTCGTCGGCATCCACAACCGTTCCCTCACGTGACTTCATTTTACCGGAAGGTAAATCAACCATGCCATAAGATAAGTGGAACAAACCATCCGCCCATGATTTACCCAGTTTTTTGAGGATCAAAAACAAGACCTTGAAATGGTAATCCTGCTCATTACCGACAACATAAATGGATTCACTCATTTTGAACTCATCATATTTAAGCTGTGCAGTACCCAAATCCTGTGTAATATAGACTGAAGTACCATCCCCACGGAGAACCAATTTTTGGTCTAATCCTTCGTCTGTCAGATCTATCCAGACCGAATTGTCTTCTTTCTTAAAGAAAACGCCTTTGTCCAGTCCCTCCTGAATAATATCTTTACCCAAAAGATAGGTGTCGGATTCGTAATAATATTTATCAAAGTCTACCCCCAACTGTTTATAGGTTTTTTCAAAACCGGCATAGACCCAACTATTCATGGTTTTCCAAAGCCTGATTACCTCTTCGTCTCCTGCCTCCCATTTTTGAAGCATAGACTGAGCCTCTTTCATCAATGGCGCATTCTTTTTCGCCTCATCTTCGGATTGCCCCTCGGCTTTCAGCAACTCTATTTCTTTTTTATACTCCTTGTCAAAAACGACATAATACTTACCGACAAGGTGATCACCCTTCATGCCTGTGGATTCCGGCGTTTCCCCCGCACCAAATTTCTGCCAGGCCAACATGGACTTACAAATATGGATACCACGATCGTTCACCAAATTGGCTTTGATGACTTCATAACCATAGGCTTTGAGAATTTCAGCAACAGAATACCCTAATAGATTATTTCGGATGTGCCCCAAATGTAAAGGCTTATTCGTATTCGGCGAAGAATATTCCACCATTAACTTCTTTCCATTAGCTGGAAAGATGCCAAAATCTCTGGCAACAATCGTATTGTTCAATAAGGAAACCCAGTAGTCATCAGAAAGCACGATATTCAAAAAGCCTTTTATTACGTTGAAGTCTGAGATTTCAGTAATATGCTGCTGTAAATAGGTACCGATTGCTGTTCCGGTCTGCTCCGGAGACAATTTTGAGAAGCGCGTTACTGGAAAAGTTACGATCGTAATCTGCCCTTCAAACTCCTTTCGGGTCGCTTGTAAAGCTATCTGATGTTCTAAAATATCTGCATTGTAAAGCGCTTTAACAGCCTGTACTGTGACTTCAACAAGTCGCCTTTGAATAGAATTTGCCATTTAATGATTTTGTAAATTTTACAACTTCCTGATAGTGAACTGGAAATAAATAACATTCCTTATTTAGGTATTCACCATTAAAGTATATCTTTGCAAAAATAATAAAAAATGCAGAGCTATCAGGAATTTCTTGACTTAAGTGTTGGTTTTCCCCAGGACGGATTCGAAATCATCGACGACGAATTGTATTTCCACGATTTGAATTTAATGGAAATGATAGAAACGTACGGTACGCCGTTACGTTTTACCTATTTGCCTATCGTCAGCAAAAAAATTCAACAAGCGAAAATCCTTTTTCAGACCGCAATTCTGAAACACAACTATCGCGGATCTTACAAATACTGTTATTGTACTAAATCTTCCCATTTCAAGCACATTGTAGAAGAAGCCTTGAAAAATGATATCCACCTTGAAACTTCATCTGCGTTTGACATGCCGATGATCGATTCATTGGAAAGACAAGGTACCGTAACAAAAGACATTACAGTCATCTGTAATGGATTCAAAACCTATCAGTACAAACAGTATATTGTTGATATGATCCATGATGGTTATACAAACATTATTCCTGTCTTGGACAATAAGGAGGAATTCAATCTCTATGATGATGAGATTGAATTAGACGAACCATGTGCTTTGGGGATCCGGGTCGCTTCAGAGGAGCAGCCAGATTCTCAATTTTACACCTCCAGATTGGGCATTCGCCAAGAAGATGTCATCGACTTTTACAATAATAAGATTGTTGACAATCCAAATTTTAAGGTGAAGCTACTTCATTTTTTTATTAATTCGGGTATATCAGACACACCGTATTACTGGAATGAGTTGGAGAAATACGTCACGCTCTATTGTAAATTCAAAAAAATAAATCCTGATTTAGACACTTTGGATATTGGTGGTGGCATGCCTTTTAAGGATTCATTGGTACATGATTTCGATTATGAATATATGGTCAATGAAATTGTCAACAGGATCAAACAGATTTGCGCGCACCATGAAGTCATGGAGCCGGATATCATTACTGAATTTGGCAAATATACAGTCGCTGAAGCATCAGGAATTCTTTATAAAGTTTTGGGACGTAAGCAACAAAATGATCGCGAACGTTGGTTTATGATTGACGGGTCTTTCATCACCAACTTACCGGACGTGTGGGCTTTAAACCAAAAATACATTTTATTACCAATCAACAATTGGGATTCGGAATATGAACGAGTGAACTTAGGTGGGATCACCTGTGATGGCCAGGATTATTACAATCAGGAAGCACACATGAACTCTGTATTTATGCCTAAAACACGTAAAGTACAATACCTAGGATTCTTCCACACCGGAGCTTATCAAGATGTATTGAGTGGATACGGTGGAATTCATCATTGTCTGCTTCCTTCGCCTAAACATGTATTGGTACGAAGAAATAGAGATGAAACTTTCAATTATGAAGTCTTTGGGGAGGAACAAAATTCCAAACAGGTCATGAAATTATTGGGCTACCAATAAATAAAAAATTATAAAAAAATCCTGTCAGTTGACAGGATTTTTTTATTTAGCCACCCAGGCATTGAAAAATTTCAATACTTTTTCTTCGTCATAACTTTTATCCTTTTCTAGACTGCCACTTTCCTGTACATGAAGTGTCTTTCCGCTTGTATCCAATACAATAAAAAATGGATATCCTAACTTTCCACCCTCAGGTGCATACTTCTGAAAAACCATCTCATTCTTGTTTTCTTTCGAATAATTTAGGTGATAATAGAGAAAACGACTTTTTAACAATTTGTCTATGCTTGCCGTTTTATGGATATAATCATTAAATCGCAGACACCATACACACCAATTCCCACCGGCCTGAATAATGACATTCTTCTTTTCCTTCTTGGCCAATTTCAATAAGCTATCAATGTCTTTCTGTGCATCAGCCTCTGGATGATATGGCTTGGAAAGTTCCGATTGAATCTTCGGGGCTTCCTGCGCAAAGGCAATTGAATGCGGCAATTGGACACCCATTAATACCCCCATTCCTAAAAACAACAATTTAATCCTTCTCATTATTCAACAAATTATTAATGATTTAAAATTACAAAATCATTTTCCCAAACCAAAACATAAGCCTATTATAATGGTTAAACATTATATCGTTCTTTTCGAAAAAAGGCAAGCGACATATATAGGGCCATAGTAACAATGTTACCTTAATTATTTTTAAAATTTTCACAAAAAAACATCGGTGGTAACGAACTATTTAAAACACTAAAAATATAGATATCAAAACAAAACAAAAGAAAATAAAACATAAAATGTTTTTAAATAATTTTAACAAATTCCTTTAAAATCTCATAAATATACTATAACTTAGTACTAATCGGCTAAAACGATTCATACTAAGGGATATAACCTCAGGACCAAAAACGAAACAAAATGAAACAAAAAGAATTCAAAAGGTCAAGATTAATAGAAAGAATAAAAGACACAAGTGAGTGGGATGTTATTGTGATAGGAGGTGGAGCTAGTGGCTTAGGTGTGGCACTGGATGCACTTAGTAGAGGATTCAAAACGATATTATTGGAACAAGTCGATTTTGCAAAAGGTACATCCAGCAAAGCAACAAAGCTTGTCCATGGCGGTGTACGTTACCTCGCCCAAGGAGACATCTCCTTAGTCAGAGAAGCACTTCATGAAAGGGGGCTATTACAGCAAAACGCACCTCATCTAGTTAAAAATCAATCTTTTATAATTCCTAATTACAGTTGGTTTGACGGCCCTTTCTACACCATCGGCATGAAAATATACGATTTCCTAGCGGGCAAACTAAGTCTAGGAAAATCCATACATATCAATAAGGAGGAAACACAACGAAGAATCAGTACAGTGAGGACAAAAGGGCTCTATGGCGGCGTTGTTTATCAGGATGGTCAATTTGACGACTCAAGACTCGCGGTCAATGTTGCACAAACCTGTATTCAAATGGGTGGTGTAGCATTGAACTATATACGCGTAACCAACCTTACCAAAAATAATGCAGGCCAAGTAAATGGTGTTATTGCACAAGATACTGACACTGGAGAAGTTTTCACAATCCAAGGCAAAGCTATCATCAATGCTACGGGAATTTTTGTCGATGACATTCTAAAAATGGATAAACCCGAAGCCAAACAGATGGTAAGGCCAAGTCAAGGTGTACATCTTGTTTTTGACAAATCTTTCCTCCCCGGTGACGATGCGATCATGATCCCTAAAACGGACGATGGCCGGGTGCTCTTTCTTGTTCCATGGCACAATCGGGTTATTGCGGGAACCACAGATACACCTATTGACGAACATAGTCTTGAACCTGTAGCACTCGAACAAGAAATCGACTTCATCTTAAAAACTGCTGGACGCTATCTCACCAAGCAGCCCACCCGTCAAGATGCACTTGCTGTATTTGCCGGTCTTCGACCCCTCGCGGCTCCAACCGGGAATTCCAACAAAACCAAAGAAATTTCCCGAAGCCACAAAGTTATTGTCAGCGATTCAAAATTACTGACGCTAACTGGAGGAAAATGGACTACCTTTCGCAGAATGGGACAAGATACAGTCGATAAAGCAATTAAAATTGGCTGTTTACCCAAAAAGGAAAGCAACTCAGCGACACAAAAGATTTATAGCGCCATCCCTACAACCGACAGAAGCAACCACATGTATATTTATGGCGCTGACCAGGAAGCGATACATGCGCTCGCGCAAGAAAATCCTGTCTGGAATGAAAAAATAGTGGATCATCTAGAATTTAAAAAAGCAGAAGTGGTGTGGGCTGTTCGCAATGAATTGGCACAAACGGTAGAAGACGTACTTTCACGTCGTGTACGTATTCTATTTCTCGATGCCAGAGCAGCCATTGCCGCAGCTCCTGAAGTCGCTAAAATAATCGCTCAAGAACTAGGCAAAGACGAGAACTGGCAAAAAAATCAGATCGAAAACTTCGAGAAAGTTGCAAAAAATTATATCTTAAACTAATATAAAATAACCAGCAGTAATCAATTATGGAACAACAATACATCTTGGCCATGGATCAGGGTACAACGAGCTCCAGAGCCATCATTTTTGATAAAGAAAGAAATATCGTTTCAATTGCACAAAAAGAATTCACACAAATCTTCCCAAAACCGGGATGGGTGGAACATGACCCACATGAAATCTGGTCCACGCAAGCCGGTGTCACCGCCGAAGCAACAACAAAGGCCGGACTGAATGGCAAAAACATCGCCGCCATCGGAATAACCAATCAACGGGAAACTATTGTTGTATGGGAAAAGGAAAGCGGCAAACCGATCTACAATGCCATTGTATGGCAAGATAAACGTACTGCGGATTATTGTGATGAACTCCGTCAATCGGGCAAACATGAAATGATCCAGAAAAAAACGGGACTTATCCTGGATCCTTATTTTTCGGCAACGAAAATAAAATGGATTCTTGACCATGTCGATGGCGCAAGAGAAAAAGCCCAAAATGGTGAGCTGATCTGCGGCACTATTGACACCTGGCTGGTATGGAATCTTACACGCGGAGATGTTCACATTACCGATGTGACCAATGCTTCACGTACACTTCTGTTCAATATCCATACCATGGACTGGGATGCCGAGCTTCTTGAATTATTTGATATCCCCGCCTCCATGCTACCTCAAGTGAAGGAAAGTAGCGAAATATATGGTGAGTCCAGAACAACAATCTTCGCACATAAAGTCAAAATTGCCGGAATTGCCGGGGATCAACAAGCAGCACTTTTTGGTCAACAATGCATTGAAAAAGGCATGGTAAAAAATACTTATGGCACAGGATGTTTCATGTTAATGAATATTGGCAATAAGCCAATTATGTCCAAAAACAACCTACTGACAACCGTAGCCTGGAAGATTAACGGAAAAACTGAATATGCTTTAGAAGGAAGTATATTTATAGGCGGCGCGCTGGTTCAATGGCTACGGGATAATCTTAATATTATTTACAAATCCGCGGATATTGAACAGTTGGCACTCTCCGAAAAAGATAACGGTGGAGTAACCTTTATTCCCACTTTCGCAGGGCTGGGCGCGCCCTACTGGAACGCTAGGGCACAAGGCACGATATTCGGACTAACACGAGCAACGACAAACGGGCATATTGCCAGAGCTTCACTGGAAGCTATTTCACTCCAAACCAGTGATGTTTTAAAGGCCATGGAAGCTGACAGCGGAATACCGATCAAGGAACTTCGTGTGGATGGCGGAGCAACGGCAAATAATCTTCTGATGCAGATTCAGGCCAACGTACTGAACAGCAATGTCATTAGACCTAAAATCACTGAAACAACAGCTCTGGGAGCAGCTTACCTGGCAGGATTGGCAGTTGGCTTTTGGAAGGACGAACAAGAACTTTCAAAATTCTGGGCGCAAGACCGTCTTTTTGAACCCGAAAAAGAACAAGAAGAACAAACCCAGCAAATTATTAAGCAATGGACCAAAGGTGTTAAAGCATTACAATTCTGGACCGAAAACTAACCAATACTTATGAACCATTATTTAGCAGAATTTATCGGCACCACACTCCTTCTACTTCTTGGTAACGGTGTTGTTGCGAATGTGATCTTAAAAGGAACAAAAGGAGAAAACAGCGGCTGGATCGTCATCACGACCGGATGGGCTTTAGCCGTATACATCGGAGTCGTATTCGCAGGCCCTTACACAGGCGCTCACTTAAACCCGGCAGTGACAATCGCCATGGCACTTCATAAAGCGCTACCCTGGACAGAAGTACCGGGCTATATTCTTGCCCAAATTGCGGGCGGTTTTTGTGGAGCATTGCTAACTTACATTATACACAAAGATCATTTTGATGCCACAGCCGACCCTACCACAAAACTAGGTGTTTTCGCTACGATCCCAAACATCCGAAATACCGCGACGAATCTAGCGAGTGAAATCATCGGGACTTTCGTCTTAATTTTTGTCATCTTTTTTATCACCGGACAAGATGTGACCATCAATGGAAAGACTGAACCTATTGGAATGGGCTCTTTAGGTGCCATACCTGTTGCTTTTTTGGTTTGGGCTATTGGATTATCATTAGGCGGAACAACAGGTTACGCAATTAACCCTGCAAGGGATTTGGGTCCCCGTATATTCCACGCAATCTGGCCAATTAAAGGAAAAGGAGATTCGGATTGGTCGTATGCATGGATTCCCATTATAGGACCTATCACCGGAGCGGTGCTAGCATTTGTTGTCTATATTTTAATAAAATAAATAAAGTATAAAATAACAAAGGGATTCAATAAATTGAATCCCTTTGTTATTTTATACCCGTTTTGGTTTTCGGCAACCATATTCACGGTCCCGCTCAAAAGTATTCATGTGTCGTTCCTTTTTTACTGGATAAACATCTTCAATAACAATCAATATCCCTTTCTCTTCTACTGTACCGAACTCATCATTTCGGGCAGTGCCAAAAGACTTCATCGTTGGTGACAAGTTCATGTAAGTATTGATTAAGGGTGGAATGTTTTCACCTAATGCCCTGACATGACTATTTAATATTTTATACCCTTCCTTATAATCCAATCCGTCAAAAACACCCACAAAACGATCATAGTCATTTTTAATTTCAAGGTCAGGAAGTGGAACAACCAATTTATCATGATCTGGAAAATAGTAATCCATAAAGTAAAGCAGCATATCTCTAGCATCCTTATTATAATGCGGATACATCGTTACTTTTCCAAAAAGGTACTTAATTTCAGGGTTCAGCATAACCAAAGCGCCCAAACCATCCCATAAATTGTCTAGCGAAAAAATCCCCTTTCTATTATCAATTGCCGGCTGGTACCTAGGCTGCACGAACGATCGGCCCAGTTCAATTGTATACGGTAAATAATCTTTTGTAAACTGATCAGAAAACTGAAAATAATGAGCTGTAGATAAATTGGGAATACCGTTTGACTCTCCTGCTTCGGCACATTTAATCACGCGATATCCCGCAACAACTTCTTCATCTTCAGGATTCCAAGCGATCAATTGATCATAGCAGTCTTCGCATGTATCGTTTTCATCAATATCGATGGAAAGCCCTGTACCTCCTCCTGCGCCACGGAACGTCAACTCTCGTAACCGACCGATCTCACGCATCACATTTGGTGAGTTATGATAGTTGATTAAGTATATCTCGTTATTTCCATTGTTGGTATAGCGTAAAAAAACCTCCTTATTCAATTCGGCTTTCAATAATTCTCTATCAACTGGAGGTATAATTTCTTGCATAAATTCTATTTTTCTTGAGCTAATCCATAAACCCTTCTTTTCACTTCTTCAGCCCAAGTCTTTTCGTTTTTTGATTGATCAAACGCTGTATAAGGGATTCTCTTTCCTACTATAATGTTAACGGTATGCCCGCGCTGGGCAAACATTTCATCGGGTAAATATAACATTTCAATGTTTACCTTAAGACCTATTTTTTGTCTAAGCCTTGCAAAATTATAAAAAAACTTAGAGTTTTTGCCGTCAATCAGTACCGGAATGACATCTTTTTTATATTTTTTCGCTTTACTAATAAAACTTTTTTTCCATTCCAGGTCTTCAATACGCCCATCTTTCTGCTTTCTAGAAACTAGCCCCGCGGGAAATACAAGCAAGGCATCATCCGCACCGTAAGCTTCCTCAATTGCCGAAATGGCTTGTTTACCCTGACTCCCTAATTTATTCACCCCCACAAATAAAGGCCTCAGATTACCTATATTCAACAAGATATCATTGACCAAAAATTTCACGTCCCGACGATGCTTTCCGATCGCATGCATAAATGCAATACCATCCAATCCACCCAGAGGATGGTTAGATGCAAAAATTACCGAATCAGACACCGGAATATTTTCTGCGCCGTATAAGTTCACTTTTACCCCCAGATCATTGATTAACGCGTCGACAAAGTCCAGCCCTTGCAAATCGGCAAAGCGTGTCATGATATCATTGATTTCATCCTCATGGATCGTTTTCTTCAGATAGTTCAGCAGGAAAGATGGAATCCATTTTGCTAGTCCAGCATTTTTTTTGTGAATAACTTCGCGTATATCAATAAATTTTTTATTCTCACTCGTAATCATCAATCTTATTTTTCTGACTAAAAATACCTACTTACCCTATTTAAGCATATATCAAATTGCTGACAAAAATACTAACAGAATGCTAATAAAAGTACAATTTTAAACATTAAAATTGTACTTATTTGCAATAATGTGATTACTTACTTTTATTTTATCCGTTAAACTCAAAAAAGCCACTGTTTCCTGAAGGAATCTGATCTGTAAAAATTTCCCCTTCACATCATTTTTTTTTATTAAGTTTGAGTATGTTAATAGGACAATTTCTTTCAAACGCAGATTTCAGCATTCAAAAGGCTGATTCAATACAGCAGGCATTAGAAAAACTACAGGACATGCTTTGTAAAGAATTGGTTGTTTTAAATGGAGATGAATATATTGGATTCGTCAACGAGTCAATTTTATTGGATGCCGACAATGAAGAAGCTCCTATTTCCGCCATTAAAATTAATACGGCGCCGATACAGCTTAAATTTAACCAACATCCCTATGATGGCCTGGTCATGATGACTGTATATAATAGTTCATTGGTGCCTATTTTGGACCAGGATAACAAATATGTCGGTGTTTCTACACAATTAGATATTTTAAAAGCAATTTCATTGATCCAATCTCAAAATGAATCCGGAGCTATTATTGTCCTATCAATTGGATTACATGACTTTTCATTATCTCAAATTGCGCATCTGGTAGAAAGTGACAACTGTAGAATCCTCAATTGCGCTACAAAAATAAATCTCGAAAGCGACTCGATTGAAGTTACGCTAAAAGTAGATAAATCCAATATCAATGCATTGCTTAATTCATTCTTAAGACATAATTATATAATTATGGAGACACACAATACTGTTGCCGCATTTGATGACACAGCCGAACGGTATCAGCAGCTTATGAATTACATCAACATTTAATTAGTTAAGATTAGTTTTTTTCTCATCTTTGCCCCATAAATTCAAAAAATATGAGAATTGCGATATATGGACGAGAGTTTCAACCCTCCGTTATAGCACATGTGAAGCACTTATTTAAATACCTCGTTAGTAAAAACGTTGATATTTGGGTTTACGCACCCTTTTATAAGTTCTTGACAACGCAGTTTGAATGTGATTTTAATTTCCCTACTTACCATACATACGAGGAAATTAAAAACAGTGCAGATCTTATGCTCAGTTTAGGTGGCGATGGAACGATGTTGTCCGCCGTATCACTCATTAGAGACTCTGGGATTCCCATTGCAGGAATTAATTTTGGACGTTTGGGCTTTTTGGCCTCCATTAATAAAAATGATTTCGAACATGCAATAGATGATATATTAAACAATCGTTACGATATCCAAAAACGCGTTCTTCTTTCCGTAGAGTCTGAACAGATCAATTTGTTCCAGGGCAATCATTATGCGCTTAATGATATTACGGTATTTCGTTATGACAGCTCTGCCATGATCACAGTCAATGCACGAATTAACGGTGAACTGCTCAATTCCTATTGGGCGGATGGCTTGATTATCGCCACCCCTACTGGTTCTACAGCCTATTCACTGAGCTGTGGAGGCCCGATCATTATGCCCGAAAGTGGAAATTTTGTCATTACACCGATTTCACCACATAACCTTAATGTCAGACCAATCGTTATTTCAAATCAATTCACGCTTGAACTTGAAATTGAAAGCCGAAGCAATCAATACATACTCAGCTGTGACTCAAAAAACGAGTCTATTGACACCTCTGTCAAACTGACAATCAAACAAGCCCCATTTACGATTAATCTGATTCGTCTTCCGCACGAAAGCTTTTTTAGCACATTAAGAGAAAAGCTGCTCTGGGGTATCGATGTCAGAAACTATTAATCTTTATCATATTGTACTTCTGAATTTCCAATTAAAAATCGATATTTGGAACAAATAAGCATAGATAAGGTATATAAGGTATCTATAATGAGGATTCAACACTAGTGATCAAACGAATTCATTCTGCGAGGTCAAAATTCGTTTAAAGATAATACACAGACAACCAGT
Organism: Sphingobacterium sp. DR205; assembly: GCF_011064245.1. Classification (NCBI taxonomy): domain Bacteria; kingdom Pseudomonadati; phylum Bacteroidota; class Sphingobacteriia; order Sphingobacteriales; family Sphingobacteriaceae; genus Sphingobacterium; species Sphingobacterium sp. DR205. Next base: position 4,822,651 of record NZ_CP049333.1, read on the forward strand.
ATCTGGTTTTTAACACGCAAATAAGCTGAAACTAAGCTAAAGTGTTAATTTATTGAAAATAGCAACAATGAGCTTTTTAGATCAAATTGATAAAATTAAATTACCCCAGCACATTGCCATTATCATGGATGGTAATGGCCGTTGGGCAAAACAAAAAGGCAAACTCCGTGTATTCGGACACCAAAATGGCGTGAAAGCAGTAAGAGAGGCCTTAGAAGGATGTGTTCAGGCCAACATCAAATTTCTAACGCTCTACGCATTTTCGGCGGAAAACTGGAATCGGCCAAAATTAGAAGTGATCGCACTGATGGAACTTTTGGTCTCCTCTTTAAAAAAAGAAATCAAGACATTTCAGGAAAATGGTGTTAGATTAAATGCCATCGGAGATATCAGCAAGCTCCCAACAAATGCACAAAAAAAACTTCAGGAAACAATTGACGCCACCAAAGACAATACACATTGTACATTAACGCTTGCGCTGAGCTATAGTTCACGTCAGGAAATTGTGGAAGCCACCCGAAATTTGGTTAAAAAAGTAAATGCAGGTGAAATAGCCATTGAAGATATCAATGACGATATCTTTTCCGCTAATCTCTATACCCGAGATCTTCCGGATCCAGATTTATTGATCCGAACCAGCGGAGAACTTCGGATTAGTAATTTCCTTCTGTGGCAAATTGCTTATTCTGAACTATGCTTCCTAGACAAGATGTGGCCAGAGTTTACAAAAGAAGATTTATATAAATCAATTGTAGAATATCAGCAACGAGAAAGAAGGTTTGGAAAAACAAGTGAACAGTTATAAATGATTTTATTAAATTTGTCAACTGATTTGAATAAAAAACAAGCTGGTTAAATTTTCTTAATTAACAAAAATTAACAACTGATTGGTGTACTTTAGCGCCAATAATTCAAGATAAATGAAGCGTATACTACCCGTAATACTATTTTTTGGTCTCTCATCAATGCAACTTGTCTACGGACAGGAAAAAGGTGCGTTCAACTTAAATGACCCCGAAAAAATCAGTTATCTCAACCCTAAAAACTATGTAATTAGTGCTGTTGATGTAACCGGAACACAATTTTTGGATAAAAACGTATTAATTACCATATCTAAATTGTCGGTAGGTCAATATTTGGAAGTGCCAAGTGAAGCGACTGCAAAAGTAGTAAAAGATATGATGGCTCAAGGCCTCTTCGATGATGTCGAATTATGGGCAGACAAAATTGAAGGCGAAAACATCTTTTTGACCATCCGCGTAGTAGAACGCCCTCGTTTGACCCGTATTGACATTAATGGACTGAGCAAAAGCCAAACGGAAGAAGTCCGTAAACGTTTAAATAGCAATACGGGTAAAATCGTCAATGAAAATTTGATGAACACCACACGCGCAACAATCCAACGCTTTTTAAAGGAAAAAGCATACTTATATCCGGAGATTAAACTAAGAACAGTTAAGGATTCGGCACAGGCCAACAATGAAATCCTGATTGCGGATGTGGATAAAAAACACAAGGTAAGGGTTAAAAAAATGACCTTTACGGGCAACGAGCATTTTTCACAGAAAGAACTGCGGAAAATGGCCAAACCAATCAAACAGAAAATGTGGTACCGCATTTTTGGCCCGGGTAAATTCAAAGAAGAGAAGTATAAGGAAGGTAAAGAGAACCTGATCAAAAAACTGGCGGCCAAAGGCTATCGTGATGCCGAAATCTTAAAGGATACGGTCATTCGGGATGGAGAAAAAAATGTATTGGTAAATTTTGATATTTACGAAGGACCTAAATATTACGTTGGTAATATTGTATGGACAGGAAATGCAAAATATTCCGATACCTTATTGAATAAGATTTTAGGGATTAAACGCGGAGATGTATTCTCCGAAGAAAAACTGAATACCAAATTGTTGGGCGGTGGTCGAAATTCCGATGATATTTCATCGATCTATATGAACGATGGATATTTGACTTTCTCCGTAGATCCTGAACAGACACGTGTTTATAATGACACCATTGATTTGAATTTACGCGTCTATGAAGGTGCTCAATATACCATTAACAACGTCATTGTAAAAGGTAACGATGTCACGAATGACCGTGTGGTTTTACGTTCTATCTATACAAAACCGGGGCAAAAATTCTCAAAAGAGCAAATTATGCGAAGTGTGCGTGAAATTGCCCAATTAGGAAATTTTGATGAGCAAAAAACAAATCCGGTTCCGACCAATTTGAACTATGCAGAAGGAACGGTAGATATTGTTTACAATGTGACAGAGAAACCCTCTGATCAAGTAGAGCTTTCGGGAGGTTATGGAGCTGGACAGATCATCGGTACACTGGGATTAACCTTTAATAACTTCTCTACAAGTAATTTCTTTGATAAAAGTTCATGGAAACCCCTTCCTCGTGGTGACGGTCAAAAATTAAGTGTACGTGGTCAGACTTCTGGTAAACGTTACCAATCATACAGCTTCTCTTTCTCAGAACCTTGGTTAGGTGGAAAAAAACCTATCTATTTTGGTTTAAGTGCTTATACCTCTAGTTCATCCTATGGTGGATTCAATTATTATACTGGTGAGCAAATTGTAAAAGATTCGGAGTTGAACCGGATTTGGATGACGGGTATTACAGCAACCTTAGGTAAGCGTTTACAATGGCCAGATAACTGGTTCCAAGCCAATACTTCATTGTCGTTCCAACGTTACAAACTTCAAAATTATGGTAATTATTTCTTGTTTGACAATGGTACGGCATACAATATTAACTTGACACAAGAATTTAGCCGGAACTCAATAGATGCACCGATCTACCCTACTTCGGGTTCGAACATCAAATTCTCAGTGCAACTAACGCCTCCTTATTCATTGTTCAATAATATTGACTATAAAAACGGTACTCCTCAAGATCGTTACCGCTGGACTGAATACCACAAATGGAAATTCGATTCACAATGGTATGCAAAAATTGTAGGAAAGTTAGTTTTCAAAGCTCAGGCACAGTTTGGTTTCTTAGGTAAGTATTCCAACAAAACAGAAATTTCCACTTTCGAACGATTCAAGCTTGGTGGTGATGGTATGCAGGGATTTGATTACCTTCAGGGTTCAGAAATTATCGCTATGCGTGGTTATGCAAATGGTGTGATTATTCCAGAAGGTACTCAAAATGTAAATGTAGCAAGAAACTCAGGTAGCCCGATCTATACGAAATATCAAATGGAATTGCGCCATCCTGTGATGTTAAATGATCAAGCGACGGTATACGTACTGGCATTTGCCGAAGCGGGTAACACCTGGAACAAATTCACTGAATACAATCCATTTAAAGTACGTCGTTCAGCAGGTGTAGGTGCCCGTATCTTCCTACCTATCTTTGGTATGCTGGGAATTGACTACGGTCACGCATTCGATCCTATCCCAGGATTACCGAGCAGTACCTGGAAACAAAACTTTACATTTAGCATTATGCAAAATATGGGTGGATTCTAATCGGGGATGATTAAACCCTTTAGATCAATCTTAATAAAGAAGCTATCGTACAAACTGGAGGGCACTGAAAAAGTCCTTTAAAGCTTTTAACAAAAAAAGGAGTGGAAAATCTTAGATTTTCCACTCCTTTTTTTGTATCTTATAGTTGTATTTTATGTTCATCCAATGTTATTTCAACAACAAAAAATCCAACTTAGTGAATATTCCAGGCTCTACCATCTGATTGTTCCTAAAGACAATCTACTTCGCAAGATCAATGAAATGATAGATTTTAGTTTCATTTATAATGAGCTTTTGGATAAGTATTGTTCAAATAATGGGCGGACTGCAGAAAGCCCTGTCCGGATGTTCAAATATCTGTTGTTGAAAACCATATTCACCGTTTCAGATGTTGATGTTGTGGAGCGCTCCCGTTACGATATGTCCTTTAAATATTTTTTGGAGATGTCACCTGAAGAGGATGTCATCAACTCCAGCTCTCTGACGAAGTTCCGTAAACTGCGGCTTAAGGATATGGATCTGTTGAATTTATTGATAGGGAAAACCGTTTCCATAGCATTGGAAAAAGGTATTATCAAATCCAAGTCCATCATCGTTGATTCGACCCATTCGCTTTCCCGGTCGAATCCATATTCCCCACTTGAGGTGCTCAGACAACGTTCAAAATTACTGCGTAAGGCTGTATATTCGATGGATGAGGATTTCAAGGATCAAATGCCTCAGAAAAATGAGTCAAATGATATCCGGAAAGAAATAGCATATTGTAAGGCGCTTCAAAAGCTGATTGAGTCTGATACGACTTTAAGCGAAATTCCAGCTGTAAAGGAGAAACTAAACCTGCTAAAAGAGACCGTTGAAGATACCCAGGAGAACTATATAATTTCCAAAGATGTGGATGCCAGAGTTGGGCACAAGACCGCAGACAGTAGTTTTTTTGGTTATAAGACGCATTTGGCAATGACAGAAGAGCGTATCATAGCAGCAGCAGTTGTTACCTCAGGAGAAAAGGGGGATGGTCCTGAACTACCAAAACTATTGAATCAGGCCCGGTCCAACGGAATGGAGGTAGATACCATCATAGGTGATGCGGCCTATGCTGGAAAGGAAAACCTGAAGCTTAAAGACCAACAAGGCAATAAAATCAAAATTGTAGCCAAGATAAATCCTGCAATCACCCATGGTGCCAGAAAAGAGGAAGAAAAGTTTGACTATAACAAGGATGCAGATATGTTTGTCTGTCCAGCAGGGCATCTGGCAATGTACAAGCGAGTGCAGGGTAAAAAGATACACCGGTGCAACCAGACAATGACGTATTATTTCGATGTCGAAAAATGCAAGGTATGCCCACTAAGGGATGGATGCTACAAACCGGAAGCTAAAAGCAAAACATATTCAGTCTCTATACGAACAGATGAGCATATAGAACAGGAGGTGTTTCAGCAGAGCGAATACTTCAGGGAAAAGTCGAGGCATAGATATAAAATTGAAGCAAAAAACAGCGAGTTAAAGAATGTTCATGGATATGACAGGGCGGATTCCTACGGCCTGGAAAACATGAAAATGCAAGGAGCACTGGCTATATTCGTAGTAAATCTAAAAAGAATACTCAAATTCTAGATTTGAGAGTCTCATTTCTGAAAAATCCTTTTCGAAAGTAGAAAACGCTCTCTAGATTCAAAAAACATACCAAAGTCGACCTTAGAGGAAAAAATAATATGCCGCTAAAAAATGAAGCGGATGAACATCTTATGATCTGTTCATCCGCTTATCTTTTTATAGACTATTTTATGTCTACTTTTTCAGTGCCCTATACAAACTGCGATAGCTTTTTTTGTATCAAATTAATTTTCAAATTTGATGCGAGATATATTTAAATCTTCCTATATTGAAGCAAGCTTATTTTCAGCAACAAAGGTTAGACATACTGCCCTTTCTAGAAAGGCATCGTGAGAATCGGCCAACAAGTTAAATAGTGTTAAACCCGAGAAATATCTGTTAGATTGCATCTTTTTTGTTATTTTTGAACCGTAAATTTATTTAAGGCAATTTGTCAGATTAAACTTTTGAGCTTATACATTGTCATAAAGTAAATTAATGTTAAATAATAAATTATAGTCTATAAAACTTACAGGAAATATGAAAAAAATATTGTTAGTTATAGCTTTTGTAGTCGTGAGTGCTACAGCGACATTTGCTCAACAGCTTGCGTATGTAGATTCAGAATATATCCTAAAACATGTCCCCGAATATACCGCCGCACAAAAACAATTGGATGATCTTTCTAAGCAATGGCAGGAAGAGGTGGATCAAAAATATGCTGAAATAGAAAAATTATATCAGGCTTATCAAAAAGATCAAGTTTTATTAAACGAAGATATGCGTCGCCGTCGTGAGGACGAAATCGTTACCAGAGAAAAAGAAGTAAAAGATTATCAAAAACAAAAATTCGGATTCGAAGGTGAACTTTTTAAAAGACGTATACAACTGGTAAAGCCTATTCAGGACCGTGTTGCAAAAGCAATACAAGAAGTGGCTTCGGCACAGAATATTGATTTCATTATGGATAAAGGAAAAGAGTCCACATTCCTATATGCGAACCAAAAATTGAACAAAAGTAATGAAGTCATTACAAAATTAGGTTATAAACCTAATCCTAGTCTTGCAAACTAAGCTGGAGTTTATTATCATTGTGGACACAAGTAATACAAATAGTAATTAATTAGAAAACTAAAAAGATTGCCATAGAGATGGCTTATTAGATTAAAATGAAAAGCATGAAAAATTTATTAAAAGGTGCGGTTGCTATAGTGGCAGTATTTTTCTCAACTCAATTCGCAAATGCTCAGCAAAAACTTGGTCATATCAATTTCGCTGAAATCATTCAATCCACTTCAGATTATAAAACAGCTGAAGGCCAATTGAAAACATTGAGCGATGGTAAAACAAAAGAAATTCAAGATATGGTTACCATTTATCAAACCAAACAAAAAGAGGCCAATGATAAATTACGTAACAGAAGTGAAGCGAATAAAGAGACCGTTGATCCTGAAATCAATAAATTAGGACAAGAGTTACAAGATATTCAATCGCGTATTCAAACAGCACAACAAGCTGCGCAAGAGGAGTTGGGTAAAAAAGAAGATGAGTTAATTACTCCTATTCAAAGAAAAGTGGCTGAGGCGGTAAGCGCAGTATCCAAAGAAAAAGGCATGGCTTATGTATTTGATATCTCAAGCACCAATATTCCTTATTTCCAAGGTGGCGAAGATTTGACTGCTGCCGTTAAAACAAAATTAGGTATTTCTGCTACAGCAGCACCTGCAGCACCAGCGAAAAAATAATAACATATTTTACAGCATAAAAAAGGGATTATTCATCTGAATAATCCCTTTTTTATTGCCTCTTTTTATTACCCACTCCCTGAAATTAGCAGCTAATAATGTTACAGAAATAGCTACTAAAGTCGACTCATCAATAGGAAAAAAAATCTGTCATACGATTTTCTTGCATTTACCAGCTAAAATTTAGATATTGTAAAAAAATACATATCTACCCTAATGAAAACATCATGAGCTCAAATTTGTTTATTAACGAACAAAGAGGACAGCTTATGAAAGCTTCATTGCTAAAAATGGTTTTAATCGCATGAAATTATCATGGGCTTAAATCAGCTCAAAGGCTTATATAACTCAGTCTATGATAGCTTCAGTGCTATTAAACCGACGAAGGCAGCATGAATGCCTTTGAAAACAAATTGGTAATGAATAAACAAATTATTCTAATGAAAAAGAAAGTAACTGAGGATCATCCAAAGAAAGAAAGAAAAGTAACATCTGGTCCCATCCGGGACAAAGAACGGACCAAAGCACGGATGATTGCTGCGGTAGGAAAAGTCATCCAAAAGAAAGGTTATCATGCCTTGAACGGTCCGAATATCGCACTTGAATGTGGTTTAAATAAAGCGCTTATCTGGAACTATTTTGGCGGTCTTGACCAATTGGTTGAAGCTTATCTGACACAAAAGGACTTTTGGCAAATCGGAGATAAAGGAATTTTGGAACAGATGATATCAAATCCAGAGGATATTGATGTTGACCTGGTAAATGAATTACTTAAATCCCAGTTGAATACATTTTTAAAAGATAAAACCAAACAAAAAATCATCCATTGGGGGCTGGGTGAAAAAACAAAAGCACTAAAAAATATAGCTGATCGCCGTGAAGCTCTTGGCGAAGAACTATTTAAATACTTTGATCCAAAATTTGAAAATTCTGAAAACGATATAAGAGCGACATTAGCTTTATTGGTTAGTGGAATTTACTACCTCAGCTTACAGGCCAAATCGACGGGCAGCACGTTCTGTGGCATAGATATCAATACAGAAGAAGGAAAAACACGTATCGAAAAAACGATTGGAAGAATTCTTAAGCAGACATTTTCCGACGTAGAATAAATTGATAAATAAAATAACCTCAGCTTCCAAGAAATACCGATAATTTCTTGGAAGTCTCTTTTCCCATCCCCGCTATCTCTTCCTTAAATATTTTTAGAAAATGATTATGAACAATCTAATTTTTTGATTTATTTTTACTATGTTAGCATAACAAAATAATATGGTATATTTGTTATGTAACCAATATTCGAGCATATGATAGGTCAACTAATATTTGCAGTTTGTTTTCTGGGCGCGTTATTTTTTTTTAGTAAAAATGCACGGCGGATCTATAGTAATATCAAATTAGGTCGGGAGTTAGATCGTTCTGATAGGCCTTCGGAGCGTTGGAAAACAATGCTTTTGGTTGCCTTTGGGCAAAAGAAGATGTTTAAGCGCATTATTCCTGCCATTCTGCACTTATTTGTCTATTTAGGCTTTGTTATCATCAATATTGAAATGCTAGAGATCATTATTGATGGTTTATTCGGAACCCATCGGGTATTTTCGTTTATGGGAAGCTTCTATAATTTCTTGATCGGTTCATTTGAATGGCTGGCACTTGGGGTACTGGTGTCCTGCTTAGTCTTCCTGATTCGAAGAAATGTCATTCGGGTAAATCGCCTGAACAGTAAAGAGCTTAATAATTGGCCCAAAACCGACGCTAATATCATCTTGGTCACAGAAATTCTGCTGATGTCGGCTTTTCTGCTGATGAATGCGACCGATCTCAAATTACAGCTTTATGGATTCGAGCATTTTAAGTCTGTTGGTTCGTTTCCGGTGAGCCACTATCTCTTGCCCTATTTGCCTACCTCAACTGCTACTTTATATATCATCGAAAGATCTTGTTGGTGGTTTCATATATTAGGTGTATTGGCTTTTTTAAACTACCTCCCCTATTCAAAACACTTGCATATCATACTCGCTTTTCCGAACACCTATTTTTCAAACTTGGATGCCAAAGGGAAATTATCCAATATGGCTGCTGTGACAAATGAAGTAAAAGCAATGCTTGATCCAAGCTTTACGCCACCATCTTCGGATGGGACAGCTCGTTTTGGAGCCAAAGATGTCCAGGATTTAACCTGGAAAAGCCTTTTGGATGCCTATACTTGCACCGAATGTGGCCGTTGCACGTCCTCCTGTCCTGCCAATATCACAGGAAAACTTCTGTCACCACGAAAAATAATGATGGACACAAGGGATAGGCTAACCGAAGTAGGTGATAACATTAAGGTAAACGGCAGCTTTGTGGAGGATGGCAAGTCTCTTATCGATACCTATATCAGCCGGGAAGAATTATGGGCTTGTACGAGCTGCAATGCCTGTGTAGAGCAATGTCCTGTCAATATTAACCCATTGGACATTATCATAGAACTTCGTCGGTTTGCGATTATGGAGGAATCTCAGGCGCCCGCAAGTATTAATAATATGTTTGGAAACATTGAGAATAATGGTGCTCCATGGAAATATGCACAAATGGATCGCGCAAATTGGACTCAACAACAATAGTTTAATGATGGAAAATGAATTGAAAGTTCCAACAGTCGCTGAACTGTTAGCTAAGGGAGAAACTCCCGATATATTATTTTGGGTGGGTTGTGCTGGTAGCTTTGATGAACGCGCGCAAAAAATAACACGTGATATCTGTCGAATTCTCCAGCACGTTGGTATTAACTATGCTATTCTTGGAACGGAGGAAAGCTGTACCGGTGATCCTGCTAAGAGAAGTGGAAATGAGTTTTTATTTCAGATGCAAGCCATGATGAATATAGAGGTTTTGAATGGCTACGAAATCAAAAAAATCGTAACCGCTTGTCCCCACTGTTTTAACACGCTTAAAAATGAATATCCTGCTTTGGGTGGTCATTATGAAGTCATTCATCATACGCAATTGATCCAGAGTCTCATCGACGAGGGCAAGTTGAAACCGGCTGACAATAATATCTTTAAGGGGAAAAAAATAACCTATCATGATCCTTGCTACCTAGGCCGCGCAAATGAAGTCTATGAAGCACCTCGAAAAGTTCTTGAAAGTCTAGATGCACAACTTGTTGAATTAAAACGCTGCAAGAGCAACGGTCTATGCTGCGGCGCCGGCGGGGGCCAAATGTTTAAAGAACCCGAACCAGGCAAGAAAGATATCAACATTGAACGCATTGAAGAGGTAATAGGAATACAGCCACAGGTTGTTGCTGCGGCATGCCCTTTCTGTATGACGATGTTAAAAGACGGTGTAAAAATAAAAGAGAAAGAGTCCGAAATAGAGGTACTCGATATTGCAGAAATAACAGCCCGGGCAAATAAACTTTAACTATTTCAGTTTAGAAATCACGATGTAAAATAAGAAAGGCTCGATCCGAAGATCAAGCCTTTTTTGTTAAAAGGACACTACCCTTTAACGTTTGCTAAAAGTTAGCTGTCATAGGCACCCCGCCGGTTAAAATATGGGTACCTATGATCGAGCTAACGATGGGTAAATTTCTCTTATTCCCCATCAATCAAACCAAGTTGATAGCCATTTCAAAGATAGAGCGCATTGCCCAATTATCTATTGACCATTTTCTAGAAAAAATTGATCAAATTGTAAATTTCAAAAAAAACAATAGTTCCCCAGAGGAGGTAGCGAAATATTTCAGCATAACATTTAAGGGAACGTCCGGGCTATCAGACCTGTAAAAACAAAATCAAATTTGTCTGTTACAAATGTAAATCCCAGGAAACAATAACATGATAATCTATAGACAAATTGAATGCATTGGAAACTTGTTTTACTTCATGGATCATATTGGGAGAGAGCAATAACTGTCACATGAAATCCTCCGTGCATCAAGATAGAAAGGAGCAGTAATTAATAAAGGTGTAGCAAGGCTTTTGAATTATAAAATAATTAGATAAAGAATTTTTGTTACAAACTCCGAAACAATATCAAAATGCAATAAGAATGGTCTCCACAAAGAATAAGAGCCATATGAAGACCATATTAGAAAGCACCCCCGTTAAAACAACAACGTTTTTTTAAATCTCATTTTTTTCGATCCATTTTGTTACTGCCGGCGGGGCATAGTTTTCCATCTTATCTAAAAGTTCTTCAATTGTCTGGCCGACCAACAGCATCTCGCGGTTCTCCGGCCTTAAAAGACCTTCATGAACCATGTGGTCCATAAACTTGATTAGGTGGTCATAAAACCCGTTAATATTCAACAATCCTACAGGTTTTCTATGTAGCCCCAGTTGCGCCCAGGTCGTCATTTCAAAAAGCTCCTCCAGTGTTCCAAATCCACCGGGCAGTGCAATTACTCCTTCAGCATATTCATTCATGATTCTTTTACGATCATGCATACTGTCTACTATGATTAACTTCGTTACACCTCGATGTTCCCGCTCTTTTGAGTTTAAAAAATGGGGAATAACGCCAATGACCGAGCCACCTTTTTCCAAAGCGGCATTTGCAACCACGCCCATTAATCCAGCGCGTCCACCGCCATATACCAATTGAACATTCCGTTGCGCAAAAGTATGACCTACGTATTTCGCCTGATCTTCATATATGGTGGAATTGCCCAAGCTGGAAGCGCAAAATACAACAATGCTTTTGATTTTATTCATATACAAGTATAAAAAATAAGCAGCCTAAATCCATTTTTTTAGCAATTTAAATATTCCATTTTTATAAGGCGGATAAATCCATTTCGAAAGATCATATTTAGATTGACGCATTACAGCACGCTCATGTGAAAATGCCTTGAAGCCAAAAAAACCATGGCAGCTTCCTTGGCCACTACCGTTGACTCCTCCGAATGGTAAATGGGGATTAGAGACATGGATCAGCACATCATTGACACAGACACCTCCGGACGCTATCTGTTGGATGATAAGCTGGGTATGATGCCTGCTTTCGCTAAAAATATACAATGCCAATGGTTTTTCGCCTTGATTTACGATAGAAATTGCGTCTTCCAAGTTGTCATAAGTTATAATCGGAAGGATGGGACCAAATATTTCTTCGCTCATGATCGCATTATCCAAAGAAACACCTGTCAACAAGGTCGGATTTAAAGTTAAATCCTCCGATAGCAGGCCTCCTTCAACCAACGTTGCCCCATCTTCAACCGATCTGGCGATCAAAGTACTGAGGCGATCAGCATGCTTCTGATTGATAATCTTCGCGTAACGCGTCGGGTCTATTTCACCGCTCCCTGTAAAAAACATTTTTTTTACAGCATTTAAGTAATGTTTTACAAATTCATCACGCAATCCTGTTGGAAGAAGAACATAGTCCGGAGCAATACAAGTCTGCCCAGCATTGATCAATTTCCCCCAGGCGACTTTATTTGCCGCCTTTTCAAGATGAGCTGTTTCATCCAGTATAACCGGTGATTTCCCGCCGAGTTCCAAAGTTACGGAACTTAAATGGTCAGAAGCAGCTCTCATAATCTGTTTGCCCACCACTGAACTACCAGTAAAGAAAATATGATCAAAAGGAAGTTTCAGAAGTGTCTCCGCTGTAGATTTTTCACCTTCGATACAAACGATTTCTTTGACATCAAATGCTTCGGAAATCATCTTCCAAATTAGGGATGCAGTATATGGACTGTGTTCAGACGGCTTCAAAACAATACAGTTACCTGCGGCAATGGCTGATACCAAAGGGCTCATCGTAAGCTGAAAGGGATAATTCCAGGGAGATATAATCAGAACAGCCCCTTTGGGCTGATATACAATCGAACTTTTTGCCAGTAGGTTCGTCATTGACCTCCCCACGCGTTTTGGCCGCATCCATGTTCGCAAATGACGAATAGCAAACTCGATTTCACCATAAATAAATAATACCTCGCTTATTGCAGCTTCATTTCTTGATTTGCGTAAATCTTTTGCCAGCGCTTCATAAATTAAATCTTCGTTGCTTTCAATTACGCGGCGTAATCTGCGTAACTTTTCTATCCGTTCATGGACATCGCTATGTCGCAATTCAATTTTAAAGAGTTGCTGTTGCTGAAATATGGAATCTATTTGATCGATCATGCTATTCGAATTAATATAAATCGGAAGGTGAAAATAATGTTACTTTTTCTTTGGCATATTATCTATCCATTGCCGAATCAAATCCACACCTTCCTTATGGATTATACTTCGGGCCAATTCAGGCATTGCTGTCCCGGGTTCTATACTATTCATTCGATACAACAAGATAGAATGCTCCGAATCCCCGGGTATAATATCATAGTTTAATCCACCTGCTCCTCCTCCTGCTGATACAGGAGCCTTATCCACACCCAGATGTGCCGGTGTATCCTCTTCGTAGTTGAGGAATAATCCTGTATTAAACGCGTCCCCGCCCTTTGTATGACAATGGGCGCAATTGACATCTAAATAAGCCCGGGAACGATCTTCGAGACTAAATTTGGTCTTATCCGTCCATATCGGCAATTGCGCGACATGTTTTAAGTCGGGCATATTTTTCAACAATCCCCTGGTACTCCAGTGAGCCAATTGATTGACAGAATCGCCTGAACGGACAAAATTCAGATTACGGGCTTTAGGACCTATTGGCATTAATTTCGATGCATTATTATGACAACGCTTACAGTCATTGGTATTTGGCACCATGTAATTTGTCTTATTCCTATTCCCATTGTTATCGACCAAAGTGATCGCCAATTTTGCCCCCCGAATATGCTTAATCGCATCTGATTGCTCCACATTCCAAAGGTAGTTCATGACTTTCCAGTTATGATCTGCGGGGTCTTTGACCAATAAACGTGTTTCAATAATAATCTTCTGCCCCTGAACATTGATATAGGAGAAATTTTTAACGATTATTGTTGAATCCGGAAAATCTAAAGGTCCTTGTGACGTGTACGCAATTGATTTTCCAGTAGGAAGAACAATAAAACGATCTTTAACAGTATAATCTGAAAACAAAGGTGTACTTAATTCATAAGGGAGAATACCTTCTTTCGGCAATAGATCACTCAACCTTCCCTTGAAAAATCCATAATCAGAAAGCTTTTCTTTAAACACGAATGAACTACTGACCTGTTCCGATTTATTTTTCCCTTGCCGGCAGCTTTGTTGTAAAATCAATAGGAACACACACAAAATAACAATCCCAACTAGGGTTAGTTTTATATTTTTCACGGCTATTTACATTGAAATGGTTTCACATTGCTTGATGGTTTCCATTTGTCTCCCTGGCCCGCATGTTTAAAATCTGCGGACACAAACATATTTTCGCCGGGCTGATCAATGCAAATAGCATCCGGATTTGGGGCAGTACCATTTGTCATAATATTACTGGAAATACCATCGTATAGAATTGCAGGAATTCTTTTCACTGAACGATTGGGTTCCACGACATTGAGCTGCGCCTCAGTAGCAATAATTAATTGGCCAATGCGGTGTTCATAAGCAGGCTGAGGAAACTTGTCTCCCATGCTTATTTTATTTCCATGGATTTTAATCTGCGAGGGTATTGGCGAGTAGTTGTTATTGATGCGCTCAGCGGCCTTCTCATCCACAGCAAAACCAGAAGCTATGGTAATAGCCGAAGTATTATTGTGTTCAATCGTATTGTTATACAATTCGATATTTGATGTGGAAAGGATAATAATTCCACTTCCGGGAGAGGCATTTCCGACACCCCAAAATGTCCCAAAACTACCTCCTTTTGCAAAATTTCTAAAATTATTATCATAAATCTTATTACGATAAGCCTTCACTCGTCCGCCCCGTTGGGACAGGTCGGGCAAATCAAAAATTAAAAAACCGGCGGTATTTCCATAAAACTCATTGTCATACACCTCCGCATCAGTCGTATTTTCAATTTCACAGCCAGCTACATTTTTGGATGCCTTACATTTTCTTACCACGACTCCTTTGGTTTGCCCAACATAAATACCTGCATCAGAAGCGCCTTCGGCATAGCAATTCTCGATAAGAACATTCTTACAGAGCACCGGATAAATTCCATATCCGCCACTGGTAGAGTCAGCCGAACTCCATATACTATGCAGGTCTGCAATAATAATGTCCTGGCTGTTGTTTATCTTCAATAGATCTCCTTTTGAATCCCGGATCGTCATCTTTCCGATTGTCAGCCCCTTGACATCAGTAATACGGATGCCCTCTCCCCCCTGTGTCTGGCCCGAAAAGTCGATGATGGTTTTTTCGTGCCCCTCGCCTTCAATTTTAATATGGTTGACCTGGGCTATACTCAGGTTATCAAAACGATATTTACCTGATTTCAAATGTATATTTGTACTATCTTTAATCGACAGAAAAGCCTCTTCAATTGCTTCCTCCTGCCCGGGACCAAAAGTCAGCACATGATAATCTTTACTTTGTTGATTCTTGCAGCTCCAAAAGGCGAAACTTATGAACACCATTATGAGCCCGTTTTTTACATATCCTTTCATGATTTATTTTTTTATGATTTATTTTGGTTAAAAAATATTATAAGCATAGGTGACATAATACACCGCACCGATGCGAGGGTTTGCGATACCTGTAGAATAGTATTTGTTCGTAATATTTGTTCCACCGACGCGAATACCAGAACGGGCTTTAATAAACTTATAGCTCACTTGCGCATCAATTACTGTCGAACTAGGCACCTGTCCCGCAGCAAGACCGCCTGAAACAACATAATAATATCCGGGTTTATAACGAAGGGATGTGCTAAAAGACCAGACCTGCTTTTTACCGAATCCACTATTTGCAAATTCAAAATTGACATGATAATTCGGTGTATTAAAGTTGTTGATCTGGCTATTATTTTTGTTCTTAAGATAATCCGAATAATAGTTTGCCTTTGTCATAAAATTCCGACCTAGATCTATACTCACACTTGCGGCATAGCCGTATGTATTTACGGTTTCTCCACCATTAAAGGCCACATTATATTGGACATAGGTTGCATGATCCTTAAAAGCATTGATATCGTCAGTGCCCGGTGTATTTGCGACATTGGCATAACCGATAAAATTCTTCCATGTTGAAAAATAACCGAGTACATCAACCATGACACGCTTACCAAACACGGCTGCATATCCCAGTTCAAAAGCATTTACGGACTGTGGTTTTATATTGTCAAACTTAAATTGCTGAAGTACCTTCGGATCATTTGTCGCCTGAAATTTTTGCACACTTTCCAATGTGTAAGGAGGATAACGGTCAAATTGATAATTATCGATCAATAATAGCGAGGATCCACCGGATGAAAAACTATTATAGCCGTTCAATGTATTTTGGAGCGCCTGAATATTTGAAGGAAAGCTATACGCATTTTGATAAGAAAAACGTAAATAATTCTGTCTTAGCACTTCGTATACCATTGATGCACGCGATGTAAGTTTCGGTTGAGCAAACAAGGTATTCTTATCATACCGAAAAGAAGTAGCGATATGCATCCGTTCCTCCATAATCTTTTTCGCGAGTTGAAGGTAGGCACTATATTCATTGACGTGAATCGGTTTATCCTTATCCGGAAATAAAGTATTTTTAGAATTCAGGCTATATAAACGCCAATTTACGCCTGCTATGACCTGCATAAATTTGATATGTTCCGAGAAATTATACTGTGCTTCGGTATTATATAGCTTACTTCGGTCCAGAAATAACGTTCCCCCTTCAGAAATTGGCGTATTACTAATGCTGTCTTTGAGTCTATTAAATAGCGCAGTACCTAGTTCCGCCCGTCCTTGATCCGCCAAACTACGTCCTTGCAGATGGGCATCTGTAAGTGCTGTCCCCGAGGCCAGTGCCTGAAGGAGACCAGCAGTATATTCAGGGTACCAGCCCCCTACATTGCCATCGTAACTGGTTTTCCATGACTCATTGATATATTGCGCAGTCGGTCCGGCCACGAGTGTTTTGCCTGAATTTTCCTGAGTCGTATACGCCCGGACAAACCACTTGTCACTCCGTACCTCCAAACGGTATTGGCCTACTTTAAATCCTTTCAACTGATAGCGGGTATCATTGGTATACACAATATTTCCGGTACCGAAAGTCGCTGAGGCAATCGCTTCGATATCAGGTGAAATTTTGTAACGAAATTCGCCGTTCACCTTAAAAAGTTTTGCCCGATTATCGAGATATCCATACTCAGGATAGCCTGTCCGCGAGACATAATTTGGATGGGCAAGTAAAGGTTCAACAATAGGCTTCAAATCCGGATTTCCTGCAAGGGCAGCTTCCAGGAAAGGATTGATATCTACCGAAGTTGCCCCACCATACCTATTCACACCATTATAATTGGGATCTGTGAGCGCTGTACCCAAACCGTTTTTGTTTGTCTCATCATTGGCGACCCAGTCCTTTGCTTGTGTATATTGACCGTTGATCTTAAAAGCAATCCGATTACTGAGCTGCTTGGCATAGCGAACGGACCAGTCATAGTAGGGTGAAGTGGGGACTGGATCATTGTTCTTTTTAGGGTTTATATGATTGACCCCCTGAGTTACCAATACACTTAATCCCTGATATTTGAATGGATTCTTTCCTGTAGCGATCATGGTTCCATTGAGTCCTCGTGAGCCATATAAAGCGGAAGATGCGCCAGACAATAACTCAATATTGTCAACATCAAGCTGGGTCAGGCCAATCACTGAACCCAACGGAAAGTTTAAGCCCGGAGCTTGGTTGTCCATCCCATCAACAATCTGTGTAAAATTTGTATTTCCACTCGTATTGAACCCACGTGTAGTGACACTCGTAAAACCAATACTCGATACGGTAACATCGACTCCCCGCAGCCCCTGCAGCATATCCATGTAATTTATCTGCGCTGCATTGTGAATATCTTTATTACTGATTTGCTCAATAGTTACCGGAGAAGAAAGTTTGGTCTGCACCGTTCGGCTCGCAGAAACCACCACCTCCTGTCCTAAGATCGGCGAAACATTCAGCGGAATTTCCAACGTGGAAGCCAAGCTTTCAACAACAACCTCTTTGGGTTCAAAACCGATTGCAGAAATAGATAGGATGAGTGGTAAAGCTTTGGTCGTTTTCAATTGAAAACGACCTCGATCGTCCGAAAAGGTGCCTTCTTTACCGTCTTTTATACGTATGGAGACTGCATAAGCTGCTTCTCCGGTCAGGCTGTTACGCACGCGCCCGTTGATCGTCTGTTGCGCAACCAACGACAGTGGAGCGCAGAAACAGAGAATCTGGATGAATAAGGTAATTTTTTTCATGTTTATATTGGTTAGCGTATAATACTCGCTTCAATGCTTCACTTTACCCCATCCATGATTCCCTAAAACAGGTCATCATCCCCGCTTTCTGATTCCCTTAAAAATCAAGGAAACCAAAAATTTAGTATCCCGAAGACTTTGCGTATAGTCGATTTCGACTTGCTTCTTTAGGATTGCTTGTTGCTCGGTACTATGCTTTAACGCATTCGCAAAATTGATCAATACCGAGGCCGTATTATCCGGATCTTCCATATCTAGCTGTTCTTGAACGGTGGCTTGCACTAAAAGCTTTGTCAGAAAGTCTTTCTCTTGCACCATCATCGCATCATACAGTTCAAAAAAACGAGGTAAAATCTTATCCAGTGACTCTACCGATACCCGATTCATATTCAGTACATTCGTATAATAGTTCAATCTTGATTCCAGATAAAAGGCAATCTGATGCTCCACTCCTTTTTTCTTTAATGTACTCTGCTGCAACGCACCTATAAAGGATTCCCCTTCACGGATAGCAACCTCTATAAAAATATCTTCCTTGTTCTTGTAATAATAGTAAAGAGACGTTTTGTTCAATCCAACCGCTTTTGCGATATCGTCCAATGTTGTCTTTTCCAAGCCATATCGCTCAAAACACTCCATTGCGGCCTGACCAATCCGCACCTTAACCTGTTCCTTTTTGTTCATCTGAATTAAAGTTAGTTATATATTTTCAATTTTCAAACATTTTAATAAAATGTTTGAAAATTGAAAATATATACAATAAATCTTACCTATAGTCCTTTTAAATACGCCATTAAGTCCTCCTATTGATTCCGGCCTATTCTTATTATAAATTAAATTTAACATTTCATAAGCATTTTTAGATTTACTATCGTAAAAATGGCAGTCTTTAAAGGCATACATCCTATCCTATCCTATTTCTTGCCTTATGAAAAGAATAAAAAAACAAAAATGAATTATAATTGTAAAAAGAAAGTGACGTTTAACAATTAAAAAAATTATAAACATGTACAAGATTATGAATATGATAGCGATTGCCGGCTTTAGCGCAGTACTCCTTTCATCAACCCCAGCTCCAAGGCAAGCAGCAAGTCAGCACGATGCTATTGAAGCAATTGAGCAAACTACACTCACAAAAGAGCAAGAGGGCACAGATTCCCTATTGCAGTACTTCAATGAGACGACGAACGAACTCGAAAAACAAGTATCAGGACTCAGTGAAGCTCAGTTACAATTTAAATCTGCTCCGGACAAATGGTCAATCAGCCAATGCCTGGAACATATTGTACTATCTGAACGGATGATATTTGACATGGCAAAGGCCGCATTGACCAAGGCGCCACAGCCCGAAAGAAAGAGCGAGGTGCAAATGACCGACGACAATCTAAAAACGACAATTACAGATCGAAGCCATAAATTTCAGGCTCCAAAAGAACTTCAACCAACCGGCATATACAAAGATTCAAAAACGGCATTGGCTGATTTTCGTGCTGCGCGACAACCAGTGATCGATTACATTACGAAAGCGGATGCAAAAGACCTGCGCAGTCATATCAACGATTACCCGACAGGCGTCGTCGACGGTTACCAAGGTTTAATGTTTATTGCCGCACATTGTGCTCGACATACCAAACAGATTGCAGAGGTAAAAGCAGATCCTAACTTCCCAAAACAATAAGAATATGAAGAAAATGAATTATCAGATCACCATCGACGCGCCGGTCGATCATGTATTTAAAACCATGCTCGATAAAGAAACCTATAAAAAGTGGACGGCTGCTTTCAATCCAACTTCTGACTTTGAAGGTAGCTGGGAAAAGGGTGCCAAGATTTATTTTATAGGCATTAATAAAGATGGTGAAAAAGAAGGTATGGTTGCAGAGATAGCCGATCATATTCCAAATAAATACATATCCATTCGTCATTACGGTATATTAGACAAAGGCAAAGAGATTACCGAAGGACCCGCAGTCGAAGATTGGGCCGGTTCGTTTGAAAATTACACCTTTGAGGATCTTGGCAGTAAAACCCTGTTAAAGATCGATGTGGACACCAATGAGGAGTATTTGGATTACTTTGACGAAACATGGCCAAAAGCATTACAAATACTGAAAGAAATCAGTGAGAAATAGCAATTCATAAGTTCAATCTTATGCTTGATCCAAAAGATGGGATCGTTGAAATAGAAAAAAGGCCAAATCTTTTAATTAAAGATTTGGCCTTTTTTAAGTGCCCAGGAGCAGATTCGAACTGCCACGCCCATACGAGCGCCACCCCCTCAAGATGGTGCGTCTACCAATTTCGCCACCTGGGCTCATATTCGCCTTTGGTATCACAAAAATAAATATTTTTCCTTCTTTTGCAAGGCGAAAAATGCTTTTTAATGCTTTATTTCACTAAATTCCTATTGATCAAGGTTCTAATTACTCCGTCTACCAAACCAACACGGGGTACAATGATCTGTTTTAGCCTGCCATGCTTCATAATCGTCAGAAAAATCTCACTTGCAGGAATGATGACGTCAGCTCTATCTTCGTTGAGTCCCAATAAAATAATACGTTCTTTTAAAGAAAATGATGCCAAATGCTCATAAACAGCTTTTAATTTGGCGTATGATAATGGCTTATCAACTTTTTCATCAGACAACCGGGCCAACTTATTGATGTTGCCTCCTGTTCCGATCCCAATGACCTGTTTATACATATGCGTATTGCTCCGGACCCACTCTTTGAGCTCGTCCCAGGTCTCTGTTTTATCCTGATTATCCAAAATACGTATCGTACCTAGATTAAAGGACCTGGAATTTACCAGAACGCCATTCGCAAATAAAGACAACTCAGTGCTACCACCACCTACATCAATATAAAGATACACTTTATCTTTTTCCATCTTATTATCCCAATGGCTATTGTAGATAATCTCAGCTTCCTTAGCCCCCTCGATAATATCTATATTGATCCCGTTTTTCTTAATTTCCGCAACAATATCCGGACCATTTTTGGCATCACGCATCGCAGAGGTCGCACAAGCCATATAGTCTTCCACTTGATAAACATCCATCAATTCACGAAATGCTTTCATTGTTTTTATCAAGCTCTCCGCCTTTCGGGGAGAAATTTCCTGTTGAATAAATGCATCATCGCCCAGACGTAAAGGAACACGTAAAAGCGTATTTTTTTTAAAATTGTATTGATCCTTTTGGCCAATGATATCAGCGATCAAAAGACGGACCGCATTGGAGCCTATATCTATAGCAGCGTATCTCACGTTATGTCGTTTCTTATATATTATTTGATTAAATCATGCTAAAATAAACACAGTTATTAACAACTGCATTATAGTAATGTTAAGTTATTATTAATTTAACAACTCAACAAATTATTTCTTTTTTGATTCTCCTGCATGAATGGAAAACCGGATCTATTCCCACCCCGAAAAATAAACCCCATATTGAATTACAGCGTTTAAAATGAGACTCAGAAATCTTTTGAAAATCCCAGTAAAGATCTCCGTGCAGTTCAATCGTTTTCACAGCGGTCTTATTTGCTATGAGTATAGACCAATCATTTATCTACAGGGAATGACAAGGAAACAATCGCATAAAAAAAGGAATATTCACCGGAGTAAATATTCCTTTTTCTTCTTATATAGTCGCTACTTAGTGATGACCGTGTCCTTCAACTTTACCACCAGCCAATTTATAGATTTCTTCAACTTTCTTCAAAGATTCTTCCGAAATATGAATAACCTCTTTGTTGGTGTTATGTTCTTCGTGGGACAATCTGCTATTGATCTCACCTTGTTTTTCCAATACCAATGCTAAAAACGCTTTATCGTTGAATGCCGCAGTGCTATCTGATCCGATTGACGCCGGAGTTTGAAAAGCAGGCACACCACGTTGTGCATCACCTACATGCAGTTCTTTTGCCAAACCGTCCAACTCGGGTAATACAGTCGCGTAAGCTTCTTTAATTTTAGCTGCTACATTCTTCACCTCTGTTGATGCGGATTGCTTTGCAGCCACATCAGCAAGATTTACTAAATAGTTTCCTTCCTCACCAACGAATTTAATCATGGCAAAGGCATCGCCATCTGCTAAAGATGCATTGGCATATTGACGCTGTCTATTTGCAGCTGTTTCACCACAAGACGCAAATAAAGTACTCGCACAAGCAGCTACAATAAATAACTTATTAATCTTCATATCAATTTTGTTAATTATACAAAAGTAGATAAAATATACATTCTTCGAAACCTAATCAGCGAAAAGAAGCAAAAATTAAGCAACATTTCTTCCCGCATTAATCACACCGAATATTGTGCGTGCGATCAGTTTTGAATAATCCTCACGCTGTGCCTCATCTAATTTATCCGAATTGAGTGCACGAATCGCATAATGTTGGATCACCAATAATGGCAATACGATGCTTTCTCGCGCCAAAATTGACTCACGATCGACGGGGTAGTTCTCCATCAATTTAGATGTTCCGCTGAGTTTTAACAAATACTCTTTGGTAATCTGGTATTCCGCGTGAAGATTTTTCCAGAATTCACCATACACCTTATCGTCCTTCATATAAGCTGTGATATCAAAATTAGATTTGGTCATGGACATCATACAATTGTCAATCAAGGTCTGGAAGAAGCCCGAAGAAACATACAGCTGTTGCACGTCTTTCCATAGATTATTTTTCTCGGCCCATTGCAAAGCAGTCCCTACCCCATAAAATCCAGGGATATTTTGCTTCAGCTGGCTCCACGAAGTCACAAAACTGATCGCCCGTAAATCCTCAAGACGCAACTCACGTCCCGAATTCCTTTTCACGGGACGACTTGAAATATTGATGGATGAAAGTGCTTTCAACGGAGACATCGTTTCCAGATAAGGCAGAAACAACTTATTGGTACGAAGATCCATAAATTTATGATGGCTCAATTCGGCCAATTTATCAATAATTTCTTGCTGATGTTTGGTCAGCGTATCCCCTACCCGTTGTTTTAAATCAGAGATAATACCGGCATGTAGGAGCTGCTCGATATTAAATCGAGCCGTATCCAACGAGCCATATTGGCTACTGATCGTCTGTCCCTGTATCGTTAATTGAATATGATCATTGGCAATTTCCTTACCCATGGAAGCATAAAAACGTTGTGTTTTACCTCCTCCACGTGCCGGAGGTCCGCCACGGCCGTCAAAAAAGACAAGATCAATATCATATTCACGCGATATTGCAGTCAACTCTATTTTCGCTCTATAGATTGACCAGTTTGCCATCAGATATCCCCCGTCTTTTGTGCTATCCGAATAGCCCAGCATAATGGTCTGCTTGTTTCCTCTGCGTTTTAGATGCGCCTTATATTCTTTATTGCTATATAGCGTTTTCATGACATCAGCAGCTCTGGTCAGATCATCCACTGTTTCAAATAGAGGTACGAAATCTATGGTTAATGCATCTTTCTTCCAGCCAGACCACAAAAACAACTGACGCAATCCAAGGATATCACTTGCTTGCTGGCAATTACTAATAATAAAACGCTGTGCAGCGCGCTCAGACCCCGAACGTTGGATCTCCTTAAGCAATTTGATTACGCCAGAGGTGTCTTTTGTCAATGGATCTGCATCATCACCTACACTTAGATCCAATTCCTTAAACTTCAACGCCTTTTGTTTATCCGCTTCATTCAGTTCCAAATAATTTAATGGAACGCCAGTAGCCTCCTGATTTTGTTGAATCAAATAATTTGTTGCTTCACGTAGAATACGGCTATCCTGTCTAATATCTAAAGTCGTGAAAAAACAACCGAATGTCATTACCTTACGAAGCAAGTCATCGACAATCTCAACAAAAAGACCATTGTGATATTCTTCCAGAACATTTTTAATAGCTTTTAAGTTCGTAATAATGTTATCCGTTTCATCTGCGGGGTTTTCAACAGGATTAAAGCTATTGTCGTAAAATAAGGTCTGCAAGTTCTCCATATACTCTTCGACCCCTCTGAATGTAATGCGGCGTCGTACAATACGGAAATCGCGGTAATAACATCTAAACAAAATAGTACGCAATAAAGCCGCCACCTTCTTGGTGCTTTCAACGCTGACATTTGGATTTCCGTCACGGTCTCCTCCTGGCCAAAAGCCCAATTCGATCAGCTGTTTTACTTCCTCCGTATCGACATCCAATTCATCGTCAATAAAAGACTGGATCTCTGAAGCGACTTTATAAAATACATTTTCCAGAAACCAGGCTAAACTGGCAGCTTCATCTACCGGTGTTGGCTTATTTTTATTGATGAATGGCGTCTTGCCAAGCTGTTGCAGTAATAAATGTATGCTATGAAGATCATTAGTCTTTATCGCATCAATCAAATCATTGATAATCCCCAGTACTGGCCCTGGATAAAATTGAGTAGGGTGTGCCGTAAGTACCAGGCGAACGGAGAAATCCTTTAATTTAGAAACGATTTTGCGTCGCATGTCACCATTGCCTTCGGCATTTTTGATCAATGCACCCAATACATTTTCATCGTCGCCGCGGCCCACCATTTGAAATGATGAATCCTCTATCGCATCAAACAATACCACCTGGCGTTCTATATACTGCACAAAACGAAACAATAAATCAATACGCTGTTCTTCCGAAGAAAACTCTTCATGCTGATCAAAAAAACTCTTTATAATCTCATCTGGAGTTAAATGTTGATCAACCCCCTTCTCACATTGCTTTGCAAAAAATGGCAATAAAGTACCTGTATCCTTAACACGTTGGAATGGCAATGTTAAAAACAAACTTTTAAAAAGCTCAAAGCGTGTCAATACCTCGTCCTGAAAGACGGCTTCATTTTTACTTTGCTTCATATTTAAATCTTTGAAAAATGGTCAAGAGAGTTTAGGCGACTCTTGATTTTCTGTATTATCTGAAATTACCCTACGCACCAAATATAGCAATATTATATTTAAACAAATAAAAAAATATAAATTAATCAAAAAAAACATCAAAATATTATAAAGATATTAATGAAAATTCGTAATTTTTCGTTTTTAGTATATTATCGCAACAAGCAGGGAAACCTCAGGCTAATATAGCCTTATCTCGTATATTTGTGCTATACATTATGAAACAGACACAAGAAATAAAAAGTTTTTTCTATAGTCAATATTTTGCGGATGGACTGCGAATTACCATCGGATGCATTGTACCTGTCCTCATTTTTGCCACCATAGGCCAGTTTACCAATGGAACCATTGTATCCCTGGGCGCCCTTTTGGTCGGGCTATCCGATACGCCCGGAGCGCCAAGCCATAGACGAAAAGGTATGTTTGCCGGGGCCATACTGACCACCCTGACATTTATCCTGACCAATATTGTCAATCAAAATGTATATCTCCTTGCCATTTTCATCGGAATCGCCTGCTTTATCTTTGCCATGTTTGCCGTATTCAATAGCCGGGCAGCCAATGTTGGCCTAATGTGCATATTGATGATGCTAATCCACGTGCAGACGCACTACCCCTTGGATCAAGCCATCAGTTATCTGGGTTTTTACACCCTTGGTGGACTCTGGTATATTGCGATCAGTCTTTCTATTACACAGGTACGCCCCTATCGGTTAGCCGAACAGGAACTTGCAGAAACCATCCGTTATGTTGCCGATTATATTCGATTGAAAGCTAATTTTTACGATGCGAAAATTGACAATGACAAAAATTACCTGAAATTGATTGACAAACAGGTTGAAGTGAACCAACATCAGGAAAATGTAAGGGACTTATTATTCCAAAGCAAAAGATCCATTAAAGACACCACAAAAGTAGGCCGGTATCTCACCTTGATCTTTAACGATATTGTCGATCTATTTGAGCAAAGTATGGCCGCGCATTATGATTACAACACGATTAGCGAACGTTTCGGCCCAACGGGTATCCTAGAGGACTTCAAAAACGTTATTTTAAAATACACGAACGAACTCGACAATTTGGCCTACCAGCTCAACACGAATATTCAGCCCAAACCCCTCTATGATTTCGATGCAGACCTCACACGTCTCCATGCTAAAATTGACCAGCTTGACAAAGAAAATCAATACAGCACCTTTGCCCTGCGTAAAGTACTGATCAATTTACGTGACCTGGTCCGTCGTATAAAAAATATCTACGGCTATTCTCACCTGCAACCTGACGACGTCAAAAAGAAAGAAATTGATGACGCCAAACGTTTCGTTCAAAGTTCAGCCATCGACCTGAAGAAATTCCGTGAAAACCTGACCTTAAAATCGACAATTTTTAGACATGCCTGCCGCATGGCAATCGTGATGTCGGTCACCTACTACGTTTTTGAGACAACCAATATCACCAACAATGTCTACTGGATACTGCTGACGATAATGGTTATCCTAAAACCCGGTTTTGGCCTTACGAAAGAGCGTAATATACAACGTCTTATCGGAACGACCATCGGTGGATTGATCGGAGCCGGCATCCTATTGACGATACATGATCCAACCATACTATTTGTACTGCTGGTGTTTTTCTTCCTGACAGCATACAGCTTATTTAGAGTCAATTATGTCGTTGCTGTACTTTTCATGACGCCTTATGTATTGATCATGTTCAGTTTTATCAGTTCCAATACGCTAGAAGTAACCAAAGAAAGGATCTTGGACACATTTATTGGGGGAATGATCGCCTTCCTCTCCAGCTATATTATTTTCCCGAATTGGGAAAGCATGCAAGTGAAGGAATCCATGCGCAAGCTTTTGATCGCCAATTATAATTATATCTTTCAGGCATTAAAGGAAATTGCGGGCCAGGCGCCATCGATTACAGATTACAAGTTAGCAAGAAAAGCCGTTTATGTCGAAACCGCAAATATGGGTTCCACTTTTCAACGTATGCTGACTGAACCCAAAAAAAGGCAAAAGTACAGCAAAGAGGTCAATAAGTTTGTCATATTCAACCATATTCTGGCCTCGTTTTCTGTTACACTGATGAACCATCTGGATGAAATGGACAATAACTACCTTAACAAAGACCATGTTCGGACCATACGGAAAATATTAAATAGCCTGGACCAATCTATTCAATTGCTTTATTCATCAGATTCCAGTAGCGTATTTTCGCCCATGGAAATCGAAATATCGAATCATCGCTTCGACAACAGCGACATCAATTCTGCTGACGGAAAACTATTGGAAGAGCAATTGGAATTCCTGTACAAGATTGCCCAGGACTTAAATAAGATTGTTCGGGATCTCCATGATAAAAGTGCCGCCGAACAAGCAACAGAATTATCTAAACTGGCAAGCTAATTTATCCCAAAAATTCACGAAATTTACATTATGAGTGAACATATAACAGCCTCCTATGACATCATTATCGTTGGCGGAGGCCCCATCGGTCTCGCCTGTGCTCTTGAAGCAAAACAGGCCAATCTCAACTATCTTATTCTGGAAAAAGGATGTTTAGTCAATTCGCTCTATAACTATCCGCAAAATATGACCTTTTTTTCTTCTTCTGAGCGACTGGAGATTGGGGACATTCCCTTTGTGACCACCAATCCAAAACCCCGAAGAACCGAAGCGCTGGAATATTACAGACGTATCCAGCAAAAATTTGAACTAGATACCCACCTGTTTGAAGAAGTATTGGATATTACAAAAAAAGATCCTGATTATTTTAACGTCAAAACCAATAAACGTAATTACACGACAAAAAAAGTCATTATTGCTACGGGTTTCTATGACATCCCTATGCTACTCAATATCCCCGGAGAAGAACTTGGCAAAGTACGACACTATTACAATGATCCGCATTACTACAGCGGACAGAAAGTAATCGTTGTTGGAGCAAGCAATTCATCCATAGACGCTGCCCTGGAAACATTTCGAAAAGGTGCTCAGGTAACATTGGTCATTCGGAGCAATGAAATCAGCCCAAGAGTCAAGTATTGGGTAAAGCCGGATATCGAAAATAGAATTGCTGCGGGAGAAATTGATGTACTTTACAACAGTGAATTAACAGCGGTTACCGAAACAAGCGCCACCATTCAAACACCGACAGGCATCCTGGAAATCGAAAATGATTTTGTACTTGCGCTGACCGGATATCGGCCAAATTTTGACTTTCTACGCAAAATAGGAGTTGACATCCCAGAACAGGCTCCTTGCATCCCTTGCCACAATGAGCAGACAATGGAAACAAACATAAAAGGCCTATACTTAGCAGGGGTTGTCTGTGGTGGATTAAATACCCACCTTTGGTTTATTGAAAATTCACGTATCCACGCCAGGCAGATTATCGAACATATACAAACAATGCCGATTTAACGCTGTTGATACCGCAAACCATTTAAGAAGATTTTCATCATTTTCTTCTGTAAACTGAGGATATGATCAAATTCTTCTTTCGTGGGGAAGAGCATATTTTTCATATCTTTCAAGATCCCCATACGCATACCAAATAACGAATACAATAAAATACGGGCAGTCTCGTTGAGATCATCTACCTGGATCTCCTGGGCGTCTATTCCAATCTTCAGAATTTTTTCAATGATTTCAACCTCCCGCAGATAAGATTCTTTGAATACTTGTTCCAATTCATCCGGAAGTTCTTTGACCATCTTCATGGTGTATTCAAACAAATTGTAATATTGATTGATTGCCTTGACACGCATATCAATGGAGTACATCATGATTTCTTCAAAATTTCCACCTTTATCGATAACTGTTTCGATCTCCTCAATCATCTTATCGATAACATATTCAAAAACAGCAGAATACAGGCTGTTCTTGTCGGGAAAATAATAATAAAGCAGTGCCTTTGAAAAATTAAGATCCTTAGCAATCTCCGACATTGTCGTTTTAGCCATTCCAAAGTGTGCAAAGCGCCTTGTTGCAGCTTCTAGAATTTTGATCCTTTTTACATCTGCGTTACCCATTAAACTTATATTTTTTATCGTTAAATAAACGGTTTATACTATCTTTACCGATTATCATGCTAAAGATAGCGGATTTTTTTGAATTTTTGAAAACTAAAGTCAATATGGAATTAAACATTCAATCGAATATCTCTTTGAAACCTTTCAATACATTTGGAATAGAAGAAAAGACAAATTTCTTGATCGAAGTGAATGATAACGAGACATTGACCGAAATTTTTAAACAAGGGCTTTTCAACAAAAACTTTTTTGTTCTTGGCGCGGGAAGCAATGTTTTATTCACCAAACCGTTTGATGGGTATATTATCCGAATGGCCAGCAAAGGTATACAGGCCAAAATTGAATCGGATCATGTATATGTCACCGCAAAAGCCGGGGAGATTTGGAATGACTTTGTTTGGCATTGCATCAGACAAAATTATGCAGGAATAGAGAATATGGCTCTTATTCCCGGAACTGTAGGTGCATCGCCCGTACAAAATATCGGTGCTTATGGGGCCGAATTAATGTATGTTTTTCATACCTGCGAAGCTTTTGACACCAAACTGGGCACATTTAAAACATTCAAAAAGGAAGACTGCAATTTTTCCTACCGCGACAGTATTTTTAAAACGGAGTATAAGGGCCGCTTTATTATTACGGAGGTAACCTATAAACTAAGTCTTACACCTAAAATAAATACAAGCTACGGCGCCATTGAAGCTGAACTCGTAAAAGAAAATATAACTCAACCATCCATCGCTGATATCGCAACCATAGTATCAAAAATTCGTGTGGAAAAACTACCGGACCCAAGTACAGTTGGCAACGCCGGAAGCTTTTTTAAAAACCCTGTGATCGCTGCGGATAATTTTGAAAGGTTATTGGCACTTTATCCAGCGATCCCACATTATCCGATGCCCGACCAACAAACAAAACTGGCCGCCGGATGGTTAATAGAACAATGCGGCTGGAAAGGAAAAGATTATGGTCAAGCTGGTGTCTGGAAAAATCAGGCGCTTGTACTAATAAATAGACAACATGCTAGCGGTCAGGAAATTTACAACCTTTCTGTCCAGATTATTAAAGATGTACAAGACAAATTTGGCATTACGCTCGAGCGCGAAGTTAATTTATTGTAAAGAATCAAAAAAAATATTTGTATCGCTTTGAAACTTAAAAGAACAATAATATAGCCTCTATTTGATCTCAACATCAACTAAAGCCCGTCTTATTTACTTAGGGTTAATACACGCACACGATTGCATGCCTTAAAATAATCTTAAAATTACATTAAGAAATCCATTTTTTAAGGATTTTGGCGCATTATTTGCCTCATACTTAACGAACCGCATTTATAAACTTACTGTTTTCTAAAAAGAACAGTTATAATTCATTAAGCTATGACAAAGAATGAATTTGACAGCATGGTTATTGAGCAATCGGACTCACTAAAACTCTACGCCAGAAATTTTACCAGCGATTATGAAGATGCAAATGATCTTGTACAGGACACCATCCTCAAAGCTGTAACCTATTTCAAAAATTTTAAAGAGGGCACTAACCTAAAAGGATGGCTCTATACCATCATGAAAAATACGTTTATAAATAACTATAGACGGATTGTAAAAACGAACTCCTTTATTACAAAGGATGAGGATATCTCCAATTCAAATCTATTAATATCCGCTTCAAGCAACCAAGGAGAAAGTAAGTTTGTCATGGAGGATATTCACGAAGCCCTATCTAATCTTTCAGAAGAATACTACGTCCCCTTTTCCCTCTATTTCGAAGGATTTAAATACCATGAGATATCAGAACATTTAAACATCCCTATCGGAACTGTAAAGACAAGAATACATGTGGCACGGAAATTAATGAAACGGTCACTATCAGCTTATAAAGTCGCCTAGTTTTTTCTATCTTCGCCTTCTTACAGATTGTGATGGAAAAAGAAGGATTACCCGAATATAGTAAGAGCCAGCTCGCATTGCGAAATGGACAAGATAAGCCGCAAATTTGGGTGGCTTATAATAGTTATATCTATGATGTGAGTGATAGTAGGCTTTGGAAAAATGGCTTGCACTATGAACATTGGGCAGGCCAAGATCTAACTGAGGAGCTCATAGATGCTCCTCATTCAGATACTGTATTTTCTAAATTCGAGGTTATTGGGATCTTGAAAGGCTAATTAGAACTTATAGACTAAACTGTGACAGCGCAACAAAGGCATTCAGACGCTTCTGTATGTCTGTATCGGTGAGCTCTACAAGACGATCTGTCCCAAACTTCTCTACACAAAAGGAAGCCAATACAGACCCAAAAATCAAGGCGTTTTTCATGTTGTTAAAGTTGATGCTTTTCACTTTGGCAAGATAGCCGATAAAACCACCTGCAAAAGAATCTCCTGCTCCTGTAGGGTCAAATACATCGGCTAGAGGTAGTGCTGGCGCAGAAAAAATCTGATTTTCACCAAAAAGCAATGCACCATGTTCCCCTTTTTTGATGATTAAATATTTTGGCCCCATTGCCAAAATAACTTCTGCGGCTTTGACCAGAGAATATTCACCTGATAGTTGTCTAGCCTCAGCGTCATTGATCGTCAAGACATCAACCTTTTGGAGAACTTTCTTTAAATCATCCAAGGCAACATTCATCCAATAATTCATCGTGTCCAGCACCACCAGTTTTGGTTTCCTGTTTAGACGGGCCAATGTCATTAACTGCACCTGAGGTGTTAGATTCCCGAGCAGAAGATACTCACAGTCCTGATAACTATCAGGAATAATCGGGTCGAAATCTGCCAGTACATTTAAGTCAGTCGCCAACGTGTCGCGGCTATTCATGTCATTGTGATATCTTCCGGACCAAGAAAATGTTTGTCCCCCCGGAACTATCTGAACACCTGAAACATCGATACCATGATCTTTTATAAGTGCAAGATTGGAGCTTCCAAAGTCTTCTCCAACAACACTGACCAATTTGATCTGATCACATAAATAGGATGCCGCTATACTCGCAAAGGTACCGGCACCACCTAGAATTTTGTCAGTTTTACCGAACGGTGTTTCAATTGTATCAAAAGCCACCGTACCAATAATTACTAAACTCATAGTTTTTTAATAAGCATGGTAAACAAAAAAACCGGCATAAAGCCGGTTTCAATATTGCTCCTGAAGCTGGGCTCGAACCAGCGACCCTCTGATTAACAGTCAGATGCTCTAACCTGCTGAGCTATTCAGGAATTTTTATTTTTCCGAGAAACTCCTTTCTCATTGAATGCACAAAAATAGCACATTTTTATAGTATTCGCAAATAATTTTATCATTTGCTTATTGCTCCTGAAGCTGGGCTCGAACCAGCGACCCTCTGATTAACAGTCAGATGCTCTAACCGGCTGAGCTATTCAGGAATGAAAAACTAAATACTTTAAAAACTCCGGTTATGTAAGTTTCTAATTGCTCCTGAAGCTGGGCTCGAACCAGCGACCCTCTGATTAACAGTCAGATGCTCTAACCTGCTGAGCTATTCAGGAGTATTTTTTCAATTTTTCTGGAGACTCTATCGCGTTTCCGTGATGCAAGTATCGGAAGATTATTAGAATACTACAAATTTTTTGAACACATTTTTTACAACTTCCTAAAATCCAACAAGAATAATTTATTTTTCTTTTGTGGAATCATGGGAAAAAACCTCCTTTAAGCAATTCAAACAGCATAATCCAGGTTTTACCGCCACATAAAAAGACACCTTTAGCGATTGCTCCCAACGAATCAAATCAAACGGACCTTTAGAGCAACACCCCTTTCAGGATAAGTGTGGCCACCGTGAAATAAATGAGAAGACCTGTAACATCAACTAGCGTAGACACAAATGGTGCCGATGAGCTCGCCGGATCCGCTCCCAATCTTTTCATCACAAAGGGTAACATCGAACCCATAAGCGACCCCCACAGAACAACACCGATCAAGGATAATGAAATCACTAAAGCGACCAATACCCAGTATTCACCATAGGTATGCGCAAATGACTGCCAGGCCATAATCCTCAAAAAGCCCAATGCACCCAAAATAAGCCCAAGCAGCAGACCGGACAATATCTCCCTGCGCATAACACGCCACCAATCCGAAAGAGTCACCTCACCCAATGCCATCGCCTGGATGATCAATGTCGAAGCCTGTGAGCCACTATTGCCACCACTGGAAATAATGACCGGCATCAAAGCGAATAACATGATGGCACTTGCCATCTGCTCTTCGAAATGCTCAATGACCGTCGCGGTCAACAACTGCCCCAGAAATAAAACAATCAACCAGCCAGCCCGCTTTTTCACGAGGTTTTTAATAGAAACATCCAAATAGGGTTCATCCAACGCCTCTGTCCCCCCAATACGCTGCATATCCTCCGTATACTCCTCATTGGCCAACCATAAGATATCATCCACGGTAACGATCCCAAGCATCACCCCCTGCCCGTCCACAACCGGAAGCGCAACCCTATTGTTCATCCGGAAAATATTAATGGCTTCCTCCTGCGGATCATAAGCATTCAGGGAAATCAAGCGGTAATCAATAAGGTCCCCTACAATTGTTTCGGGCTCCGCCATCAAAACATCTTTAATACGAATATCATCGATCAGTTTACCATTTGAATCTATGACATAAAGCACATCTATGGTCTCAGAATCTTTCCCATATCGACGGATATGCCCTAATATTCTTTCGATACTCCAGTGTGCTTTTACCGTAATATAATCTGGCGTCATTAACCGTCCGACACTATCTTCAGGATACCCTAATAATGCGAGCGCCTCAACCCGATCTTTAGGCGGTAATAGTAATATTAAATGCTTAATATCATCCTTCATTTCGGAGAAAAAAGAGGTCCGATCATCAGGAGGTAATTCATTAATTAATGCACTTATTTTAGCCTTAGAAAGTCTTTTAAAAATTCGATTTTGAGTAGGAAAATCCAGGATACGAAAAACGTTTACCGCACGATTTAAATTTAAGGATTCGATAAAGAGTGGACCATGTTCAGGCAGTTCATCAATCAGCTCCTCTACTTCAGAAATATTCAATTCATTTAGGAATTCCTCCAGCCCAACAAAGTCTTCATTTGCTATCAATTGTTCTATTTGACTTACCTGCATTTCCAGTTCTTCCATATCTTCCTTTCGATTTTAAAATCCTACATCGGTAAAAAATTATATGTTACAAAAATCGCTTTTTTAAAGTAAATTCTGAATAAAAAAATAAATAATAAAAAGATATCGAAACTGCGGTAAAATCCCTCTTTCAATCATGCACCTAACAAATGTAGTTCTTTTAAATAAAGACATTTTGTCATCATCAAATGTATCACAAAAACAACCCAGGATTCGATCAAGAAAAATGGAAGGGCCACTTCTCAATAAAATCTTCCCCCGGGCTTTTTCCTTTATAAATCCCATCACAAAATTTGAAGGATCCACAAGTACAACGCTACAAGAACTGCAGCTTCGTCAGACCTCATCTGTAAATTCTCTGCTGCAAAAAATATCCAAATATTTTTTGACACGCGCTATCTTATGGATGAATATTTAAGTATATTCGTCACATACTTCTTTCCAGTTGAAAAACAAATTTCCACGACGAAAGCAGCTCACTAAAATCAATAAAAAACAACAAATAGACAGCAAAAAACATAAACACAACAAAACCATAACTATATATAAATCAACATATTTATAAAATCAATAAAAACATAAGATTTATATAAAATCAAAATATTTAGCTAAAAAAAATAGCAAATCAAAAAATAGCCATATAAATGAAGTATAAAAATATAATTACCAGCGCTTTAATACTATTAACATTAACAATATCTTCAAAAAGTGCTTTCGCACAGTTTTTTGAGGATAGCCAAGCCCCCTTAAGTCAGAAATGGTTCAAAATTGAGACACCTAATTTTAAACTCATTTTCCCTGAAGAGATGAAAGACAAAGCCCCTACCCTAGCAAATCAGGTCCACAACTCCTTGCGCACAACAAGTAGAAATTACAAAATAACACCTCGAAAAATTCCTTTCATTATACACAACACGAACCTAGAGACAAATGGTTTTGTGCAATTATCTCCTCGCAAATCCGAACTCTATAGCACCGCCGGAGCTGAACCCGACAACCAAACTTGGCTACCTAATCTGATCCTCCACGAGTCTAGACACGTTAGTCAATTTGACAAATTGACAGGAAAATTGAGAGCTCCTTTTTTTGAACAATTAGCCTTAGCTTATTATGGACTTACAGTTCCTTCCTGGTTTTTTGAGGGTGACGCCACACTAACTGAAACCATTTATTCTCATGGCGGAAGGGGGCGATTGCCTTCTTTTGAAATGCCGATCAAAGCCAACTTCCAATCGAAACACAACTACAGTTTCAACAAATACTTACTCGGATCCTTTAAGGATATTGTCCCCAGTTACTACACCATTGGCTACCTGATGACATCAACGCTGAAGGCTGAACTGCCATCAAATTACGAAGCAGATTTATTTTCAGAGCTCAACAAACGGCCGCTCTACCCCTATAATATCAATCGTGTATTGAAGAAAAAAATAGGTGGAAATAGCAGTTATTTATTTAACAAAACGATCGCAAAATTGGACACGATATGGAAGACAAAAACAGCAAATTATTCCGCCCAAAATTACGTTGAAATTTCTGGTCAAAATAACCGCTATTACAACAACAATCTATTACCAAAATCAAGTGGAAATTTGATTTACTTCATCAAGCAAAATCCAGAAAAAACAAATGCGATATATACTTATGACAACGATAAGAAATCGGAAGCACAACTTGTAAAAACAGGCATCCAGCTGACACCGCATTTCGACATCAACAGCACATACATCGTATGGGATGAACTCCGAAAAGATCCACGTTATAACAAGAGAACATACAGTGTCATCAACTTAATGAACCGGAAAACTGGAGAAATTAAAACACTTACCAAGCAATCCAGGTATTACTCACCCGTATTTAGCCCCATAGAAGAGTCTATCGCCTGCATCGAAGTAGATTTATCCAACACAAGCTATCTTACGCTCATAAGCCTTAAAAACGGCTCTGTAATCAAGCGTATAAAAACTCCGGGGTCCGAGCAGCTTCAGCATCCTGCATTTAATGCCACAGGCGATAAAATCATCGCGATCCGCCTTTCAGAAATTGGAACGGCACTCTGTGAGATTGATCTAAAAAATGATAAAATAACAAACCTGACTCCTTGGGGAAACCAACAATACGAACGACCTCAATACCTTCCGGGTATGAATATCCTTGTCAAAGCAAACTTTAATGGTATTGACAACATTTACAAGATAGATCGTCAGTCGGGCGCCAAACAGCTCTTGACGAAAGCGCCATTTGGTGCTTTTAATCCCTTTTACGATAAGGACACCAAGCGATTACTTTTTAATAACTATCAGTATAATGGCTATAAAATCAGTCAGACAGACATAGACACCGTCTTTGAAATCAAACCGGAAACTGATTATTTTTCCCATTACTATTCCGCAGCTGTACAAAAGGACAGTATATTCAATATTGCCGCCACTGCACCGGATTCCAGCCAAAAATACATCATCACACCCTACAAAGGACCCGGCCGAACATTCAACTTCCATAGTCTCTCACTAAGCAGCAGCAATTTTGAAAGTTTCGACAATTTCAAACCGGGTATTTTTTGGCTTTCAAATAACATTTTAAACACCACCCAAATTGCACTTGGTTACGAATACGACACGGACATCCGAAAAGGTATTTATTCTGCCGAGCTAACGTATAATAAATATTTTCCAAAATTCTCCCTCCGTTATGAAAACAGAGGTCAAATCGCAGCTGCAACGATCCCCAACAAACCGGACAGCAGCATTAGATTCGACTGGAGAGAACATTACGTTTCGTCACAGATTTCCATCCCGTTGTCTTTTTATAGACTTGATTACAATTATTCAATGGGATTCAATTTTGCAACGGCTTATTTGAAACGCTACAATTTAAGTCGCAATGACCTTAAAAACTTTAATTACGAGACTGCATTTCCATTGACTTACCAACTTTATTTCAATCGAAATGCCCGCATGGCAACGATGGACCAATATCCGAGATGGGGACAGAATTTTAGTGTAACCTACAGACACACTCCTTTTGAAAACAAGGCCAAAGGTGAAATTCTATCCGCACGAACAGTATTCTATCTCCCCGGATTCATGAATAACCATGGATTTCAGGTCCGCTTAAGCGCACAGGCGGGTACAGGTATCTATGAATACATCAACGACATTCCCTTGGTCAGCGGGTTTAGTTATTATAAATATGAGAAAGTGAAAAACACCTTACTGATCAACTATAGATTCCCTATTGCCTATCCTGATTTTGGGGTAGGATCACTAGCCTATATAAAACGTATAAAAGGTGGTGTATTCGCGGATTATCAGAATATCCACAAACATAAGGAAGCGGCACCGAAGAGCTTTGGAGCATACCTTTCCTTTGATTTCAATGCTTTTAGATATCCGCTGCCCGACTTTGAGTTTGTCGTGAAAGGCACTTACATCAATGATAATACGACAACACAGCGCATCGTACCAACCGTAAGTTTAAATTACACCTATTAAGGATGAACGGCCCAATTAAAATTAGCCGCTAAAGCATAGTGATCTGACAAAGGCAAGCCCCTGACATTCGTAAATAGGTTGTGTTCTATATTATAATCACGGGCGGCCAAACTCAGATGGCTATTGCTACGATAGAGAATCTTGTCTATTGATTCGCTCTGATTACCGATTGACAGCATATGAGGTGGTTTAAACGCATGCTTCGCTTCCGGTACAAGTCCTCCGTTCTGGAGTTCAACCCAACTGTCTACTAATGTGGTTGACTCCATAAAATCGTGCAGGTTATCATCACCGAAACTATAATGTGCATTAAAGTCCCCCATGACAATCAGCGCGTTTTCACTAGAATTCTCGCCGATATAATCACGCAACTGATTAAGATTATCCCTTCTCGCACTGGAAGCCCGTCTATTATTCTGGGCATTCGCATGTACATTATAGACATCTAGCCATATCCCAGCAACGATCTCCACCTTGACCAGGGTAAAACCTTTGGGTGTCAGAAAATCAGCTCCGGTACGCTTTTTCCAAGGAACTCGCACAACATCCGACATAGGGAAATGGGACAAGGTATTGAGACCGTCTCCAAAGGGTACGCGTCCCTTAGGTTTGGTACGATAAGGGTGTTGATTCCCGCCCAAATAGAGACTATTGTTATAATTGAAATCCTCTTGCACGTTCACAATATCAAAAGGATTAATCTTTTTGCCTATTTCAGCAATACTTCTGCTTCTACCTGTAATCGCAGAAGAAATAAACCCCGGCAATCCCGCTACATTATAAGTCAACACCGAAAAAAAACCCGAACTATCTTTATCTTTTTTGTGATTAGCATCCATCAATAAAACCTATATAATCATGTCATCATAAATTTAAGAAATACAATAAATACTCGCCACTGCCATACAGATATTTAACAGATAATTGATTTAAATCTGACATTAGCGAGAAAATATGGCTCATTCTAAACCAAAGCTGTCTTTTTCAAAACCATTGGCGCCTAATACTAAAGCATGCTCCTCAACCGAAACAAGTTTCAATGCATGGATAAGAAACATTTTGCAATAAAAAAGGGATAACACAATATTATCCCTTTTCCATACTATTTTTTTAAAGCTATTAATCTTCCAGTGCTTTTACACCGGGAAGAACTTTTCCTTCCATATATTCCAGCAATGCGCCACCACCTGTACTCACGTAACTGACATCTTCGGTCATACCAAATTTACTTACAGCAGCAGCCGAATCTCCACCTCCTATTAAAGAAAATGCACCATTTTTCGTCGCCTCGACAACCGCATCGGCCACAGCTTTCGTACCTTTTGCAAAGGTATCAAACTCAAAAACTCCCATAGGACCATTCCAAAGGACTGTTTTTGAATCTTTGATAATAGACGCAAAATTCGCTGCCGAATCCTGACCGATATCTAAGCCCTGAAGGTCTGCAGGAATCTGATCATTTGGACCATCATATACATTTGCATCATTAGAAAATGCATCAGCGATTTGCGCATCTGTAGGAATAACCAAATTTACTCCTTTTTCTTTCGCTTTCTTGACCAATTCATTGGCTAGGTCAAGCTTGTCCATCTCCACCAATGACTTACCGATTTCGCCACCTCTTGCTTTGATAAACGTATATGCCATACCTCCACCAATCAGTAAGTTATCCACTTTATCCAATAATGCCTCAATCAGCTGGATTTTATCAGAAACTTTCGCACCACCCATAATCGCTGTAAACGGTCTAACCGGATTATTTAACACCTTCTCCGCATTACCTACTTCAGCAGCCATCAAATAACCGCTATATTTAGCTGAAGGGAAAAACTGTGCGATAATCGCCGTTGAAGCATGTGCTCTATGCGCAGTTCCAAAAGCATCATTCACATATACATCACCTAACTTTGAAAGCTTTTCAGCAAATCCTACATCACCTTTTTCTTCTTCTTTATAAAAACGTAGGTTTTCAAGTAATAAAACTTGGCCAGCTTGCAATGCCGCAGCTTTTTCTACAGCATCATTTCCAATACAATCATTGGCAAATTGAACCTCTGTACCTAACACCTTAGAGAGGTGAGCAACAATATGTTTTAATGAATACTTATCAGTAGGACCATCTTTTGGTCTTCCTAAGTGGGACATCAATATCACACTTCCGCCGTCATTCAAAATTTTCTTTATTGTCGGAGCAGCTCCCTGAATACGATTATCATCCGTAATATTGAAATTCTCATCCAAAGGAACGTTGAAATCTACGCGAACCAAGGCTTTTTTACCTGCAAAATTTAAATCGTCTACTGTTTTCATCATATAACTTTAATGTTTTAGGATCTGTCGTTTGCCAAACGAACAGCTAAATATAGAAAAAAGGCATTTATTTTCATCAAATAAATGCCTTTTTATCGGATTAAATTATCATTAATGAATTTCTACGGTGTAAGGTAACCTTGCCTGAATACCACTTTGTGTAGTTGCCTGCCGCATCACATCGAAATAACGATAGTATTCGCCCATTTGTTCTTTCGCTACCCAAGCCTGAACTTTTTCCTTTGAATTGTTCAATATCGAAGTGAACGGATCTTCCTTTTCAGGATATTGCGTTACTTTATACTTGTTTAGATTAGCCTTTTTAGCTGCTGCCTGAATAGCAACATCAAGATTGCCCAAACGATCAACCAATTTATTACTTAAGCCCTGAGCACCTGTCCAGACCCGGCCTTGACCAATGCTATCAACATTTGGCAAGGGGATCTTTCTCCCTTCCGCTACAACTTTTGTAAAGGTAGCATATACCTTATCAACCTCACGCTGGATGATATCCCTTTCTTCAGCTGTCAAAGGACGATCAAAAGTCGTATTCAAATCCGCAAATTTTCCGGTTTTCACACCGTCGTAGTGCACGCCAATTTTATTGTTCATTAAATTCTGGAAATTCGGTATTACACCAAATACGCCGATTGATCCTGTGATGGTCGTTGGCTCGGCAAATATTGAATCGGCAGCAGCCGATATATAATATCCTCCTGAAGCGGCAACATCACCCATTGAAACAATGACAGGTTTAACCTTTTTAGTCAAAATGACCTCACGCCAGATGATGTCCGAGGCAAGGGCTGAGCCTCCGGGAGAATTCACACGCAACACAACAGCCTTGACAGCGTCATCCTCTCTCAACTTACGTAATTCCCTTGAAAATTTATCGCCACCAATTTCACCCGGGCGCGTCCCTTCGCCATCCACAATCTCTCCAACCGCATAAAGAACAGCCACCTCAGATCCACTACCATCGTCCTTCAGCTTCCTATTATAATCTAATAACGAAACAAATGATATTTCTTCCTTCTCCCCTATCTTCAGTCGTTTTCTTAAATCAGCCAACAATTCATCTTTATAAATCTTAGCATCCGCGAGCTTATAGCGCACCGCATCATCTGCACTTCTAACCAAGTAATTGTTCGCTATACCGCGTAACGTGTCCGCAGGAATATTCCGGCTTGTCGAAATCTCATTAATAAAAGTTTCGTATATACTTCCCAGATATGATGTTACCTGTAGACGGTTTGGATCACTCATTTTATTTAAGAAAAAGGGCTCCACCGCGCTCTTAAATGTACCTACTTTCACAATCTGCATCTCTACCCCCACTTTATCCAATAGATCTTTGTAAAACATGGTCGAACTCCCAAGCCCCCTAAAATCAATGGTTCCTTGTGGATTGACATACACTTTATCCGCAATACTCGCCACATAATATGCTTTTTGATTGTAGCCGGCATTGTAAGCAACGATAAACTTCCCTGTTTTCTTAAAAGCCAGCAGTTCATCCCGCACCTCTTTCAAACTCGCAAAACCAGTCCCGATACTTCCCGCATCGATATAAATTCCCTTAATACTCCCGTCCGTTGCGGCATATCTGATTCTACCCAGGATATCATCCAAACCAATACTCTTTGTGGAATATCCCGGAAGATTTAAGCTTCCAAAAGGATTATTGTCGTTCCGTTCATTGATATCATAGTCAAAGGATAGAAATAACACCGAATTGCTTTTGACAACAACCTCCGGCTCCGAAGACGCCGAACTGATAAGCGCCCCGATGATACCCATAACAACAATAAACAAAATCACAAAAGATATCACAATCCCTGTAATCGTAGCCAATACATACTTAAAAAATGATCTCATATTTTATAATTAATCCCAATTTTTACAATCTTGCAAATGAAAAGATTTATTTTACACTAAAGGTAGTGCAATATTTTTTATTCCCCCAGTATTTTATTCTATAAAGCCTTAATTTAGTAGGATGAATAAGATTTTTATATTATTAGGGACCAACTTGGGAGATCGTCTGCGACAACTTTTACGGGCAAAGCAAGCGCTTGAAAAACAGGTTGGAGAAATTTTGATGGCATCTTCCATTTATGAAACCGCCGCCTGGGGTGTTGAAGACCAACCCGCATTCCTAAATCAGGTCATCTTAATAAAATCCGGTTTATCCCCAATGGATTGTTTGAATCGCACACAGCAGATTGAATTGGATCTGGGAAGAGTACGTCTGAAGAAATGGGGCCAAAGAGCGATTGACATTGA
Source organism: Sphingobacterium sp. DR205 (assembly GCF_011064245.1). NCBI lineage: Bacteria > Pseudomonadati > Bacteroidota > Sphingobacteriia > Sphingobacteriales > Sphingobacteriaceae > Sphingobacterium > Sphingobacterium sp. DR205. The sequence goes on from NZ_CP049333.1 coordinate 4,864,940, forward strand.
TTTACTTTATTTCAACGACGAAATTGTCAACTACCCAAATCTAATTATACCACATCCGTTTATTTCAGAACGACGGTTCACCTTAGCGCCCTTAGCAGAAATAGCGCCGGACTACATTCACCCCGTTTACAAAAAAAATAACGTATATTTATTGCATAACTGCAAGGACGAATTACCCGTAAAGAAAATTAGCAACGATGAACCATATTGACATTGACCTGATCAAGCAAAACATGTTTGACAATTCAGATTTGATCAAACAATTTGTATCAATGTATCTTATTCAAACCCCCGTAGATTTGGACAACTTACGAAATGCACTAGCTGAAGGTGACCATCAAAAAATTGCTGATGCCGCTCACCACATCAAACCGACGATGGACTATATCGGGGCATTCCATTTAAAAGCCAAATTTGAAGAATTGGAAATGAATGCCAAAAATCAGGAATCCTTAGAGGGACTCCGAGCGACTTTTCACGTCTTGGATATCGAAATGAAAGAACTGTTATTCGAACTTGAACAATACGAAAAAACGATCTAAGCCAGATCGTTTTTTTTATTGAAGTGCAAGGCCGACAGTATAAAATACAAAAGTAGAATAATTGGCAAAGCCATAAACTGCCCGATTGCAAATAAAACCAAAGTTAAGAATAGAAAAATAAAGCGATATTTATTCGTCGCCCAGTCCATTGAACTGAATTTCATCGAAAACAGCCGAATCTCGCTAATCAACAAGTAACTGGTCAAGAGTGCACTACAAATCAAAAATATTGGATTTATAATGAGTTCAGGATACTTATCCGCAATATAAGGCAATGAAAGTACATAAAAAGTGTTCATTGGGGTATTGAGTCCAATAAAATCTGAAGTTTGTCGTTCGTCCAAATTAAACTTGGCCAAACGCAAAGCCGAAAATACGGTTATAATAAACCCTAGATACGGCAGTAAGGAAGCATCAGGAAGCGCTTTCTGCAACAATGTAAACATGATCGTACCCGGTAAAAATCCAAAACTGACCATATCAGCCAACGAATCCAATTCTTTGCCAATAGGTGATTTTACATGGAGTAGTCTGGCAACCATGCCATCGAAAAAATCAAATATTCCAGAGGCAAGAACACAGATGGTCACTGCTTTAAGATTCCCCTCCAAGGCCATCAGCACAGCAATACAACCACTAAAAAGATTCAGACAGGTCAGCAAATTTGGAATATGTTTTTTCATCTAAGTGATTTATTTTTTATAAAAAAAGCCATCATTCGGTTAGAAATGATGGCTAAAATATCAAAATTTGATGGGATTACCCATTCATACTGATCAAAAATTCTTCATTTGATTTAGTACCACGCATTTGTCCCTGTAAGAATTCCATTGCTTCTGTAGAATTCATATCCGACAAGTGATTACGAAGCACCCAAATGCGTTGCAATGATTCTTTGTCTGTCAATAGATCATCACGACGCGTACTAGATGCTGTAATGTCAATTGCAGGGAAGATACGTTTGTTTGCCAATTTACGATCCAATTGAAGCTCCATATTACCAGTTCCTTTAAATTCTTCAAAGATCACCTCATCCATTTTGGAACCTGTATCTGTCAAGGCTGTCGCAAGGATTGTCAATGAGCCGCCGTTTTCGATATTTCTAGCCGCACCAAAGAAACGTTTTGGTTTATGTAGCGCATTTGCATCCACACCACCGGACAGGATCTTACCCGAAGCCGGAGCAACAGTATTGTAAGCACGAGCGAGACGAGTGATGGAATCCAACAGGATAACCACATCGTGACCGCACTCTACCATACGCTTCGCTTTTTCCAATACGATATTAGCAATCTTTACGTGACGATCAGCAGGTTCATCAAAAGTAGATGAAACAACCTCCGCACGTACGCTTCTTGCCATATCCGTAACCTCCTCAGGACGCTCATCAATCAATAAGATGATAAGGTATACTTCAGGATGATTCTTAGCGATTGCGTTAGCAACTTCCTTCAACAAATTTGTTTTACCTGTTTTTGGTTGCGCAACAATCAGTCCACGTTGACCTTTTCCGATAGGTGTAAACAAATCCATGATACGTGTAGAGTAATTACCCATACCCATATCTAAATTTAAGCGCTCATCCGGAAATAATGGGGTCAAATAGTCAAAAGGCACGCGGTCGCGTACTTCTGCAGGATTCTGTCCGTTAATAGCTTCTACTCTAACCAAAGGAAAATATTTCTCACCTTCTTTTGGCGGACGAATACAGCCACGAACGGTATCCCCTGTTTTCAAACCAAATAATTTGATCTGAGATTGTGATACATAAATATCATCCGGAGATGTCAAGTAGTTATAGTCCGAAGAACGCAAGAAACCATAGCCATCAGGCATAATTTCCAAAACACCCTCATTAACGATAACATTGTCGAAATCTGTACTGGAAGAAGTATTTTCAGCTTTAGGAGTTTGAAGAGTTTTTTCAGGTTGGGAACCTTTATCTGTTGTCGGAGTTGTATCTACCGCGGGACTGCTTTCTTCACTTTCGACAGCCTCACGTTTTCTTACAGTCACAGGCTCTGCGGTTTTCACCGTTCTCACACGTTTACGTGTACGTTCAGCCTGTTCCTGATTGTCTTCCTCCACTTTAGCAACATTTTCTGTAGAAGCCGGAGCTGCTTCTTCTTCCCCACCGGTATTGCTAATTCTTTCTATTAATTCTTGCTTACGCAATTTATCAGCATCTGCGATACCGATCAACTTAGCAATCTCGCGCAATTCCGATACGAGTTTAGCGTTTAATTCGTTAATATCCATTAATGTGTTGTGTATGATTTTTGGATTTTCTTTTGAGCTTTATTCTGATTACACACTTAAGCTTGTTTCCTTGTTTAAGTGAATGAAGAACTTAATGATTTCTTTTAAACCGAAGTGGATTAAATCTTGAGAACCTAGACAAAGAAAAAAACAAATTTTGTTATTTCAAAATATTTCAAAAAAAATATTTACTATTGTAGCTAGTAAAACGATTTAACAACATTTTTAGATTGAATTTTATATTTTTTTTCATAAGTTCGTACCTTTCAAAATTTAAGTTTTTAGATCCCTTATATGGAACAGCAACAAACTAAAACCAATTACCCCGCACTCTACACATTGATTATTGTGTTTTTCTTTTGGGGGTTTATTGCGGCGGGAAATAGCGTATTTATCCCATTCTGCAAGAATTATTTTCACCTGGACCAATTTCAATCGCAACTTATAGACTTTGCCTTTTATACGGCATACTATATCGGTGCATTGCTCCTTTTCATCTTTAGTTCGATAGGCGGCAAAGATCTCGTTGGAAAATGGGGTTACAAAAAAAGTATCGTTTATGGTCTATTGTTTTCAGCACTTGGTGCGGCAGCAATGATAGTGGCAGTCGAGGTGAATCTATATATTGGCATGTTGTTGGGGTTATTTGTGGTTGCACTGGGATTTTCCTTGCAGCAAACTGCAGCCAATCCCTTCGCCGTCTTATTAGGGGATCCAAAGACAGGAGCTTCCCGTGTCAACCTTGGTGGCGGTATCAACTCCTTTGGAACAACCATTGGCCCCTTAGTGATTGGGTTCTCCCTTTTCGGAACATTTGAACCTATTTCTGATTCTGAGATTGCCAATCTACCTTTAAATAAAGTGGTCTACCTCTACGTTGGTGTGGGTCTGTTGTTTCTCCTCGCTGCGGCATTGTTCAACTTTAGCAAAAAAGTACCGGCTGGAATCAGCAATGAGCCAATGGAAAAAGCTAACAAGGCTCTACGCACTTTGATCATCATGACGGTGTTATTATTTGGCATGTTCGCACCTGTATTTTTAAGTTACAAGAGTGACCTTGCATTGCACATCGAACAACTACACCAACAAGTAGCAAGCCTGACCGACCAGGTTCAGATAGATCAATTAAAAGCACACATTAAGGAAGTTGCCAAACCGCTGGAAACACAACGTATGCTATGGTTAGCAGGTGCTTTAATCGTTGTCATCGGCGGCTTACTCTTTTCAAACAGAAGTGCTAAAAAGAATCCGGAAGGATGGGGAGCAATGAAATACCCACAATTAGCATTGGGAATGCTTGCATTATTTATCTATGTTGGTATTGAAGTAGCGATTGGTAGCAACTTAGGTGAGTTGTTGACTTTAAAAGAATTTGGTCACCTACAATCTTCTCAGATCACACCCTATGTATCCATGTACTGGGGAAGTATGATGATTGGTCGATGGGCAGGTGCAATTACAGCATTCAACCTGAGCAAATCGACTAAAAACGGCTTACTAATCGTTGTCCCTTTGGTTGCGTTTTCGATCATTGTTGGTGTTAATACACTTGCAGGCTTCGAAATGTCACACCTTTATTACTATGTGATCTGTATTATTCTGCAAATCGTGGCTTTCTACCTAAGTAAAGAAAAACCTGCACGTACATTGATTATTTTTGGTTTATTTGGAATCATTGCCATGTTAATCGGGCTTTTCTCTTCCGGTACAATTGCTATTTATGCATTTTTATCAGGAGGTCTTGCTTGTTCAATTATGTGGTCATCCATCTTCAGTTTATCAATCGTTGGTCTTGGAAAATATACCGCTCAGGGTTCAGCATTCTTGGTTATGATGATTCTTGGTGGTGGTGTCCTTCCTCCTATCCAAGGAAAATTGGCCGATCTTATCGGAATACACAACTCCTATATCCTACCATTAATCGGATTCTGTTATATTGTTTTCTTTGCGGTATTTGTCAAAGGAATTTTAACCAAACAAGGAATCAATATTGATGAAATCGAGGCTGAAGGAGGTCACTAAGCGCATCAACTAATTGTAAATAGTACACTATTTAAACAATTTTATTACACTATTCAAAAACTGGCTTAACAACACCGTTAAGCCAGTTTTTTTATATAATGAGCAAATTCTTAAAATTTATTTTTTTAAAAATACATGGATAAGTTATGATATTTAAAATTAAAAAATGTATTTTCGGGGAATTGATTAATGAATTGATTACTCATTTTATAACGATAAACACAATTAAAACTACTCAATAATGATAATCATTGCTGACGGGGGATCAACAAAAACAAACTGGTGTTTGTTAGATGATTCAAATAAAAAGATCTACTTCAATACCGAGGGTTATAACCCTTATTTTGTTGACAGTGAATACATTGTAAACTCCCTAAAAAAAGGATTACCGCAGGATTTACCTTTTGAAAAAATCGCGGAAGTAAATTATTATGGTGCTGGTGTCCATAATAAAGAAAAAGCTCAAATTGTAGTTGATGCTTTAAAACAAGTATTTACTACAGCGAAAGTGGAAGTAGGACACGATCTACTTGCTGCTGCAAGAGCATTATTAGGATCTCAAGCCGGATTTGCTGCAATTTTGGGTACAGGAACAAATTCTTGTCTCTATGACGGTAAAGAAATTACATTAAATATTGACTCCGGAGCTTACATTTTAGGTGATGAGGGATCGGGTAGTTATATTGGTAAAAAATTACTTGCAGACTATGTTCGTAATTTAATGCCCAAAGATGTCAAAGAAGTTTTTTGGAACACGTACAAAATGACAAAAGACGAAATCATGGATGCGGTTTATACCAAACCAATGCCTAACCGTTTCTGTGCAAGTTTCAGCAAATTCGTCTATGACAACAATGTGAACATTGAGTATACACGTAATATCGTCGATGAAGCATTTGAAGCTTTCTTTAGAAATTTAGTCAGCAAATACCCTAATTATCAAAGCTATACCTTCAATTGCATTGGTTCAGTAGGTTACAATTTCAGAAACGTACTGGCTGAAAAGGCAGAACAATATGGTATGAAAGTAGGTAAAATCCTGCGTTCTCCAATTGATGATCTTGTCCAGTTCCACATTGATAGAGCAGCTGCAGTTGCCAAATAAGAAGGTAAATAATCTTTAACATATTATAGGGTGTCTGATCCAGATCAGACACCTTTTTTATTGAATAAAAAAGCTAATATTAAATTCTAATAAACTTACTTATACCGCTTTACAGGATATTTTAATGATTTAATAACAGGAATTTCATCAGTACACAATAAATTTACCTTTTTTTTGTAAAAAGAATATTTATAGTTTATTCCGATGAAAAGAAGCCTTGATATACTTGTACTCTCAGACATACACTTAGGTACATACGGAAGTAGAGCCAAAGAACTTTTACTTTACCTGGAATCTGTCGCACCCAAGATATTGATCCTCAATGGCGATATTGTCGATATCTGGCAATTTAAGAAAAGCTACTTTCCGCAGGATCATTTAAAGGTTATCAAGAAGATCATTGACATGAGCTCAACGGGTACCGAAGTCCATTACATAACCGGCAATCACGACGAAATGCTCCGCAAATTTACGGATCTTAAACTTGGTAATATCAAACTGAGCAACAAACTCCTTCTTTCACTCAATAATCAAAAAGTATGGATCTTTCACGGGGATGTTTTCGATGCATCCATCCATCACTCAAAATGGCTGGCAAAACTTGGCGGCTGGGGTTATGATAAGCTGATACAGCTCAACAATGTCATTAACTATTGCCTGGATAAAATGGGAAAAGAGAAATATTCGCTTTCAAAAAAGATAAAAAACTCTGTTAAAAAGGCCGTCAAATACATCTCGGACTTTGAGCATACAGCAACGGAACTGGCGATTGAAAAAAATTATGATTTCGTGATCTGCGGTCATATTCATCAACCCCAAATAAAGGAAGTTATCACCCGAAAAGGCACCTGCACCTATATGAATTCCGGTGATTGGATCGAAAATCTCAGTAGTTTAGAATACAAAAATGGTGAATGGAAGCTGTTCTATTTTGAAGAGAATAAGGAACAGATCCTTAAAAACAAAATCATTGACACTCCCCTTTTCAGCTTAGAAGATCTCAAGAAAATCGTTATCTCATCCTAGGCGGAAAATGAGTGCCACATAGCTGCACAGAACTTATTTAAGCAAAAAAAGGCCGAACTAGTTCGGCCTTTTCTTTTTATCTTTTACAACGTTATTGTTTCTCCTATTTTTGGAAGAGACAGTGAAATATCTTCGTTTTGAAATTTGTCTAAAGCCTTTTGTTTATCAATCTGAATTGGCGGAAATGAATCGTAATGAATCCCTACCACACGTGAACAGTTAATAAACTCCGCTGCTTTGATCGCGTCATCTACATCCATGGTATAATATCCACCGATTGGTAAAAATGCCCAATCTAATTTCAGATCTGCCAACAGCTTCATTTCCATGGTCAATGCCGTATCGCCGGCGAAATAGATCTTTTTCCCCTGTACATTAAAGACAAATCCAACCGGAAATCCACCATATTGGCCATCGGGCGTACTATTCGTATGTGCAGCATAAACCATCTTGACAGTGCCAAAAGGCAGCTGTATCGTTCCGCCAAGGTTGAACTCAATCACCTTTTCGTCAGGCACGCCCTGTCTTCTTACCCATGCCGCTGTTTCTACAATGGCCAATACTGTAGCATCGCTATTCTTTTGGATGGTCGCCATATCTGCGACATGATCCTGATGTCCGTGGCTTAAAAAGATGTAATCGGGCTTAATCGCATTTACATCAATTGCTTTCGCCAGTGGATTATACGTTACGAACGGGTCCAATAATACCTTCGTTCCATCAAAATCAAACTCAACACAAGATTGACCGTAATAAGTTGCTTTCATGATCATATTGCTATTGATTAAATAAGCCGCCTAAACCGCCTAACATATCCTTACTCGCTGCCTGCATTTCAGCCTGACTGATATTCTCTGCTTGGATGATTGCCTTGTTTAAAGCAACAACCAATAATTCCTCCAATTCTTCTTTATCTGCATTAGACAAAAAAACAGGATCTATCGTAATCTCTTTAATCTCTTTATTGGCTGTTGCTACTACTCGGATCAAACCACCTTCAGCCTCACCGGATACCGAAATTGTATCTAGTCTTTTCTTGATTTCTTCTGCCTTTTGCTGTGCCTGAAATAATTTGTCAAACATATCTATCACATTTATTTGATGCCAATTTACAAAAATCCTCCAATACCTACTATTGCTAATTTACTTTCGCTAATGCTCGCCTTTTTGTATTTTTGCAGCATGCAAAGCAATCAGGAAAAATTAGTTGCCCATTTTTTGGAACAGCTGAATCTAAATAATAGCACTTTCTCACCGGAAACATACGCTAAGTTAGCAGCAAAGCAATCGGCAATCGTGAGCATCGAAGACGTCATTACTTATATCAATACGCTTGGCGAAGAATTAAACAGCGAAGAAAACATCAATGAGCTTATCGAAAAAATAGAAGATGAAACCAGCATCTTGATTCACAAGCTCAAATTTATAACGGCCAGTGACAGACCCAAAGTATTGGTTTTAGATCAAATTGAACCACTGGAAATCAATGAATCGGCCTATCTTCAGGAGTCTATCAAAATAGCAGGCGGAATTCCTACGACAACTCCGCATGAGGCAGATAAAATTATCCTTATCGACAGCGACGAAACTGTATTTACCCATATTCCGCTATTATTAAATGATCCCTCAATTGCACAATCAAAGGCTATTGAACTCGATCAGCTTTTTATCATGACAAAACCCGGTTTTGCCCAGACCCCGGGATACGATTACCTTACGGAGCTGGAATCTTTAGCGGAGATCTTTCAGCCAAAATATTTCGTTTATGGCCACGAAGGCAAAGACTGGTTACAATTTCAATTGAAATAGTAGCGAACAATTTAATATCTCTTTCACAAAAAAAGCATCTTTAAATTGATTAAAGATGCTTTTTTTGTGATGAAATTACGCACTAGCTATACCTTCTCCGCAATACCTCGTATAACTTTTCAACAGTATGGGGTTTATCTGCCCACCTGTTTTTGATCGCATAATTGGTTTGCAAAAATGCATCAGCTTCTGCATAGCTGCTAAATCTGTTTAATAACTCTACCGCTTCGCTATAAGCCAAACTATAACCATTAAATAAGTCTTTAATAAATAAAAGCTTATCGTTCAAACTTATTCCGGTTTTGATGTCTGTCAGTTTATCTGAACTTCCGGATTGATTGACTTGATATACCCGGTTCTGTACTCCAGCCTGCTTTTGCTGTGAGATAATCTCATTTAAGGTGAGCGGTCTGGAAGGAGCCTCCTCCATTACCGTATTGACTTCTTCCTGGATAAGGTTCTCTTGAACTTCTTTGATGATCACCTGTTTTGGTTCTTCTATAACCTCGGTCACCACCACTGGTTCCTCATCAATAAGATCTATCTTGGGTTCATTTATGGTATACTGATTTTCCTCAACAGGTTCTACAGCAGCTTCAGGTGTTGTAGGTGGAGCCTGATCAACGGCTGTTGAATTAGCCTCATCAGCGATCTTCGGTGTATACGAGACTGCTGGCAGATCCACTGTTTCTTCTACTTCCGCTTGTGCTTCAACAGCAGCTTCATTTGAGTTTTTAGATGTGCCGCTATCCACAATATGCTGTGCGGTGTTTTCAGTTTCAACAATGGGCGGGTTAGCTATCCGTATCGAAGAAGGTGGTGTAAAATAATCATTGAACGCTATTTTTTTGCTCTCCAACGCCGATTCTTTTAAGGTATTTTGAACTTGCCCGCCTTGTAATACAGTGTCTGTCTTAAGTAAAGTGACATAAGCTGCCACAGATTGCGCTTTCGCTTCCAAACTCACCCAATCACTCAATTCAGCAGTACCGTCTTTTTCCGACAAATCCAAATACTGTGCATTCAAATCCTGTAATAAATCTCCTATCTTATTAAAAATTTCTTCTTTAGTACCCATAATTCTATTTGAAATCGCCTGTTAATCGTTTATAATTCCTTTACATTCCTTACCTTAAAAAGTGGAAAACTCAATCCTTTGATTTATAAATATTTGAATTTGCAGTCACTTTTTTGCTACTCAAATTTAATATTTAATTCTGATATTAGCATTGTCAAAAACAGAATATAATAGGAGGTCTATGGACAAATAATACCTTATTTGCTGGCCATCCGAAAAAAATAATTTAATCAAATGCTTTTTTCCGAACATAATCTGACATTGAGACCGGCTCGATATGGAAGTATTGAGGTTATCTGTGGATCAATGTTTTCAGGCAAAACCGAAGAATTGATACGCAGGCTAAAACGCGCACAATATGCACGCCTAAACGTTGAAATTTTCAAGCCTGCAGTCGATAAACGATATGATGAAAAATTGGTCGTTTCCCACGACAGCAATAGTATCCCCTCTACTCCGGTTGAAAATTCTTCAGCAATCCTGCTATTGAGTTCGGCTACTCAAGTTGTTGGCATAGATGAAGCACAATTTTTTGATGACGGATTGACAGAAGTATGTGTCAAATTGGCAAACAGTGGAATTCGTGTGATTATTGCCGGATTGGATATGGATTATAAAGGTCAACCCTTCGGTCCAATACCTAGTTTGATGGCGGTAGCTGAACATGTCACCAAAGTTCACGCAGTATGCATGCAATGCGGCGCTCCAGCGAATTATTCTTATCGGCTCACAGATGACACACAAACCGTGCTACTCGGTGAAAAGGAAGCCTATGAACCACGCTGTAGGCAATGTTATTACCATTTGGATCAACAGGGTCACTCGCGTAATCAACGTTAGGAATACGACCTCCACTAGTCATTTCATTCTTCTACTGGGCATCTATCGTTCCTTCCGATCAAAAACAGCTGCTTGCCGATTGCATTTACCGGATCTATTTATAACATTTCTGTTAGAAATAACTGCCAGATAGACCCAGAATCAATTTGGCATAGGATTTGAAATATACTTTACAAATAAGAAGATAAACGCTTTCAAAAGCGACAAAATACTTTTCATAATTTAGGTTTATAATTGGTTAGTTTGCACCTCCTTGCCCATCAAGGAGGTGTTTTTTTGTGCTAAAAAAACGCTGCCCTTTTTCAAGAACAGCGTTTCTATTGTATTACGTTAAGCTCAATCTCATTAGGGCTGTACGCGATAGTTGATCACTTTTCGACCGATATTACCCGTCTGATCCATCCCTTCGACAATCACTTTATAATTGCCGTTTCCATCCGCATTGTAGAATTGAACGGCGGCCTCACCAGTCTCGGTGACCGTTACTTTCGGATTCCAATAAATGGTGGTCCGTAGGTCGTTTGCCGATTTTCGCTCTGGTGTATCATATTTTGGCGTGTAGAACTTACGTTCTTTAACATAGCCTAGTGGGAACATGTCTATAACATTCGATTTTGGCAGGAGTTTCTCAATTTCACTCAAAGCCATCCGAGGTTTCTTGGCCTCCACTTTCTTAGTATAAATAGAGACAACACCATTGTTTTGATACATTCTTGATACCGTGCCCAATTCGTCACGCAAAAAGATTTCTATTCCCTCGATATCCGCCACATTGATGCTATTCAATCCGGGCTCGTCTATGGCCATACCATTTAGGAAAAACTGAACGGGGGTACGTCCACCCGCATTGTAATCACGCGAAACATAATATTTCAATGTTTGGGGGTCGTAGGTGATTCCCGTTAAAACAGTCTGCAGACACATAGTCAACACATTACACCCTGTTAAGCGTTCTGGCTCGATACGATGTTCAGGCATAGACAAACCCGAAATCGATGGAAAATCCTTATTGGTGATGACCTTTTTCTGAACTCCCGTCACCTCTACTTCATCCAACAGAATGGATTTTCGATACTCTTTTCGGCTATTATCCAGATAAGGCGCAATTGCTTGGTCTATATTGGGAACAAAGTAGCTTTTATAGCCATTATTCTTATCTATTTCGGGATAATAACTCTGATCCATATTGATCACCAAGCTCCGGTAATTATCGTTTGACCGCGCATTTACAGTCACTTTAGATGAATCAGGAAAAACAAGGTCTTTGAATGTAAATCGGCCATTTTGATCGGTGTATACATCCTTTTTGATATTCCGTGAAGGTACAGACAACAATAGACCTCCATTCGGATATGGACGACCGGTATTCATGCGCAGAATCCCCGATAACTCGATCCCTTGTTCAGGAAGAAAACTAACCGGAGGTAACTTTTCAGCGATTAATGCAGGATAATCAAAACGGCGATAACCCTGTGTCATTAATAAGGCATCCAAGGCCTTTTCGCGGTTTGGATTTTTTTCATCAAAATAAGCATTCGGGTTTTCGACATTTCCTTTCAGATCCGAAGTCAGCAGGAAATTGCTCACGATGGAGAGGTCAGCTTGGTCATTATAAGGGACCTTAGACTCATCAATTACTGAAACAGAATAACTGCCTGGATATTTCTGTCCATTATTATCAACGGAAAGCTTTAAATTGACCAGATCTTTCGCTTTATAACTTTGTTTGTCACTGGCGATCTGAATATTGAGTAATTTCTCACTCTGTACAAATGCCAGGCGTTCGCTTACAGGTTTGCCGTCAGGAGTCATTAAAGTGACCTGAACGATACCGTTAGGTAATCTTTCTTTTGGAATATTGACCAGCGCAGATGAAGATTTTAGATTAACCTGAGCGCCAAAACAGAGATGACCATTCGACTGAACCAATACATAGTAAGATTGAGCAGGGTTTTTCGAAAAATTATCCTCGCTAGTCACAACAGCAAATTCGGCATTTATTTCATCCTGTTTGACAAATACAACATTTGCCTTATCATTAGCAACAGCCGGAAGCTTATATTTACGTTCCTGTCCATTGTCAAATTTGATGACTGCCTGGTAGTTTTCTCCAGCTAAAGGCAACAAGGAGAAATACCCCATTCCCGATCCAAAATCTTCAAATTCTGCAACAGATTTTCCTTTTGAATCGAGAATTGAACCTTTTACTTTCAGACTCTTGCCATCAGATCCCACAGCTTTAAAGGCCACCTTTTTAGCAAGTCCGGCGATTAAGTCTCCACCCTCAGGAAAAAATTGCACATCCGCATCCCAGAGGGCATTTTTCAGTAAAAAAGAACTGGACAGCGGTTTTTCATTTTTATTTTCCTGGATACTCACCTTTAATTGTCCTTTCTCCAGATTGGTCTTTTCTTTTGCCGATAAATTGATCGTCACCTTCCCCATGGCATCCGTTTCACCTTTGCCTTTATCGACAGTTTCCCATCCAGACACAAATTCCCAGTTGATCTTTGAATTAATCATAGGCTTGCCTGTTCGATCCCTGAACTGTATGACAGCCTGACTTTTATTTCCACTGAGGTTATTCTGAAATTCAATATTTGTGGTCAATTTCTTATTGATCACATCACCTATTGGAACAATTTTATTGAAGAAGTAAGAAGCGTCAAAATTTGACATCCATTTGGTATAAGCTCTGAAGCGATAGTTATCCTGCACCATGAACTGTGGATCGAGCACCATCTGGCCATTTCCAACACCTTTATCCAACGGAACCCTAAAGGTCTGAATAAGTGAATCGCGGCTATTCAAAACTTCTACATAGGCGATTTTGCTCGGCTCATATTCTGGAAGATTCCGGGATAAATAAGTAGAAAACCATAGCGTGTCCCCCACGGCATAATAAGGTTTATCAAAGTGCAGATGTACTTTTTCTGTTGGGTAACCTTGAAAATATTTTTGAACTCGTTCTACGATCGTATTAATAGGTAATGTAGGTGCAGTCTGTGCGTATGTTGACCCGACTCCTAAAATCCCTATCGATAAAGTCAATAGTTTTATGTGCTTCATTGAAAGTCTTAGAATTAAAAAAAGAATAGCTAAATATATTCAATTTTACCCAAAGGCCAGTCCTATTATGGCATTTTTAACATTTATTATAACATTATACCTGCATTCAAGCAAACTGCTAAAGTAAAGGCGCCAATAAACGGCAGATGGAATCGACCCCCCGTTTCCAGCGGCTTCTTTGCATCCATTTACGAATTGTAATTAAATCCGAAGCTTCAATATCCACAAGAAATTGATTGTTCAGACGTTCACAAAGCGCTTTGTCAGAAACAATCCCCGATATCTCAAAATTGATATAAAAACTTCTGATATCCAGGTTGGTCGTGCCAATATAGGCTAGTTTACCATCGATACAGATCGTTTTGGCATGTAGAAATCCTTTGGTATAAAGATATACATTTACTCCCCTTTCGAGCAGCGGCTTGATAAAGGAAAAGGAAGCATGCTGTACAAAAAAGGAATCAGATTTTGCCGGCAACATCAGATCAACGCGAACCCCTGAAGAAACTGCCAGCATCAATGCTGTCGTCAGTTGATCACTCGGAATAAAATAAGGTGTACACAATTGTACATATTCCTTTGCTTCATTGATTCCGGCAATAATTGCCTCCATATTGAATGGAGCCGGAGAGCCGGGATCGCTCGCTGTAAAGCCAACACCACTCGCGTCCTCATCAGCGATCGGAAATCTATTTAAATAGCCTTTACCTAGTTCAAATGATTCTGCATCCGTTTGATTCCAGCTATTCCAAAACTGAATTTGCAAGGTATTTACGGCCGCTCCAATGATCATCATTGCTGTATCGCGCCAATAAATGTCATTTTTTCCATTATTGATATAACGATCTGAAATATTGATTCCCCCAACAAAACCTACTTTTCCATCGATGACCGCAATCTTTCGGTGATTTCGATAATTGCTATTGGCCAAGGAAGAAAAAGTGACGGGAAGAAAGGGCTCAAAAAGAAAATCAGGCTTATGTCTATGTAAATATTTAATTACATCAGGAGCACCAAAACTGTCCAGGATCAAACGTACTGTCACTCCTGCTTTTGCTTTCTCTTCTAATATTTGCAATATTTCGCGTCCGACCTCATCCATTTCCCAGATATAGTATTCCATATGAATGGAATGTTTCGCATCTTTCAGTTGCTGAATCAATACCGGAAATTTTTCCTCGCCATTAATAAACAATGTCACATCGTTATTTAGGGAGAATGTGGATATTTTCTGGTTTTTGAGGTACCGATAGACCATAGCCAAACTCCCTATGCGTTCGTTCAGGGTATCAATATGTTCCTCCATAATTTCCGATTCCTTGCGCCAGGCATCTAGTAATTTTTTTGATTGCTCGCGGTACATCCGCTTCATTCTTTTAACTTTCTTAAATTTTTGACCAAAGAAATAATAACTGAGCAGACCGATTACAGGCAGAAAAACAATCACCATAATCCAAGCGATCGTTTTGGCAGGATTACGGTTTTCAATCAAGATGGTGCCGATTACACCAATATATAAGACAAGTAAGGGAATCCAGTAATATTGTAAAGCAATTTGTAAAATATAATGAAGTACCTCCATATGATGCGCTAAGTTTAATATCAAATATAATACTTAGCCCCGACAAATTGTATGCCCTTAAGCACAGTTTATTGCACCGTCAATATGGATAAGAGGACTTAAATAAGGGATATTTAAGTTCGCCCCTCTAAGTATAAACCAGATCCCCAATAGGAAATATAAAAAAGGTACCCATTTTGAAAAGCTAATTTTGAAAGATCTGGAGAAGTTCCCCAATAAGGAAAACAAAAACAACAGTGGAATAGTCCCCAATCCAAAACACAACATAAATAGGAAACTCTGTTGTGGGCTGTCGGCATTCATTGCGGACATTAAGGCCATATATACCATACCACAAGGTAATAATCCGTTCAATATGCCCGCAATAAAACTCCCCCCCGGTCTATACAACCATTTCGACAGAAGTCTGACAAAGGGCTGCACGGAACGAGTCTGCAAGCGGGCTATAATAAGGTTGTTTTTCCCTACAAGCTGAAACACAGCGATCAGCACCAATATTACCCCTGTGACCCAGCTCAATGCGCGTTGCCAGCCCTGAATTTGTGCAAATGTACCAATGGTTCCCAAAAGAAATCCCAGACTACCATAGGTCAAAACCCGGCCTAATTGATACATTACCTTGTTCAGAAAAATAGACCAACTCAGCCCATGCCTGCCCTCAATGGCAAAAATTAAGGGACCGCACATGACAGCACAATGTATGCTTCCAAATAAACCCATAAAGAATGCAAAGTAGGTATAGCTCATGCTCCCGGTTTAAAATAAAATATGCTCCTCAAATAAAAAATCCTTGCCTTCACTTTTCCAGTCAACATACAAATTCCACATTCCTTTGTCGAATGTGGAAATAGGCAATGCCAGCACATTGCCCGTTGTCTGGAATGGCAGCTCCCTATCCAGCTTACTATCCGATGGTTTACGAAATAATAGTTTCCCTTTGTTCACTTTCGAGACAAAATGTATATAAAGTGTATCTTTTCTGAGCTCAACCGTCGGCGTCTCTTTCATGCTCAGCACATTCTGTTTTTTTTCATAAGCCTGATCATAATTCAAGCCTTGTTCATAATAATCGTCTTCTTCTAAGCTGTCCGTATCTTGAGTGACCATGTAAAATCCAGCCGCAACGATGCACAACATAAATACCGCTAAGATCAAAAAAATTTTTGTACCCCAATTCATTGTTCTATTTGTTAATTCATCCCGGGAGGAGCAATAAAAGTTGTTTTTAAGCTTTCAACTTTTTTATCTCCTGAATAGATAGATAATTTGATATTACTTTTATATGTTTCGACATCCTTGTTCGCGATAATCAGAAAAAAGCTTAAAGTTGCATGTCCATCTTTACCAAGCTTTTGGATAGGATTAACCAGTTGAATTTTGAGTCTCGGATCCTCGCATACTAATCGAAAAGGCATCTCTTTGCCAGATTTGTTAATTAACTCCAGGGCGTAAAGATTACTGATTGTCTTATCATCCCGAAGCTGATAGGTACTTCCTTTTGCCCGTAACAATCGACCATCAACCTGGGAGCGATTGAACAGCAAAAAACCAAATACCGATAGCAACAGCACCAAGACAATGGTGTATGCCACCGCCCGCATATTGCTTTTCTTCTTGAGCGTACCTTCAATCTCCCCCATGGGGTAAAAACCGATCAGCTTTTTGGGCTTTCCGATTTTTTCCATAACAGCATCACAGGCATCAATACATGCCGTGCAGCTCACACATTCCAATTGTAGGCCTTTGCGGATATCAATTCCTGTAGGACAAACGTGCACACAGAGTTTGCAGTCCACGCAATCCCCATGCGAGGTAGAAGCGCCTTTTTGCTGCTTTCCTCTGGGTTCACCACGTCTATGATCGTAGGCCACTGTGATACTTTGATCATCCAGAAGGACACCTTGCAATCTTCCATAGGGACAAATTGCAATACAGACGATTTCCCTGATATAGGCAAATACCGCATAAAATACCAGCGTGAATACGATGATGGAGATTAAGCCGGCAATATGCTGATCCAATGGATCGGTGACTATTTTAATCAATGCATCCGAACCGATGATATAAGCCAAAAAGATGTTCGATATAAAAAACGAAATAATCAGAAATATGCCATGCTTCAACAGCTTCTTCATCTGTTTCTGATCGGTGTTGGGACCTTCATCGCCCTTTTTTTGTTGCTGCCAATCCCCTTCGATCCAATATTCTATCCTCCTGAAGATCAGTTCGAGAAAAATTGTTTGTGGACATGTCCATCCACACCAGACACGTCCAAAGACCACTGTAAATAACACCACGCAGACCATGACGATCAGCATCCCAAAAACAAATATATAGAGATCTTGGGGGTAAAAAAGGTTTCCTAAAATCGAGAATTTCCGTTCAATAATATTGAACATTAAGAACGGCTCACCATTTATCTTGACGAAGGGAGCTACAAATAAGAACAGTAGTAGTGTATAACCAACCCACTGTCTCTTTTTATAAAGTGCTCCCTGCGGTTTTTTTGCATAGATCCACTGTCTCTTTTTTGACTTAGATCCACCATTATTGGCATTATTAACTACTACTGTACTCATTTCAATCTTGATTTACTATTCAGCTTTTTTTTCTGCCCCAGTGCCGTCATTTGCTTTGGTTGTACCCTCAGCATTTCCGTAGGTAACTTCTTCTCCTTGTGGTTCTTTTGGATTGGCAGGGTGTGTATCCCTCAGCGTAACTATGTAACTTGCCACCTGTGCAATTTGCGCCGGACTTAGGGTCTGCTCCCAAGGCACCATTCCTTTATCCGGAACACCGTACTTAATAGTTTTGAAGAGATCTTTAATCTCACCGCCATGCAACCAAAATTTATCCGTCAAGTTGGGGCCAATACCGCCCTCCCCGTTTCCACCATGACAGGCGACACAGTTTGCAGCGAATATTGCTTTTCCTTCAACCGCCATGTCTGGTTCAAATTCAACCGTATTTTCATCAACATTGCTGGCAGAAGCAGCTAAATACGCCTGTCTTTCCTTTTCCGCAACAACCATCTCATGCGCGTACTCCTGATCTTGATTCATACCAATCCCGGAAATCTGATAGATGAATAAGTAGACCACCCCAAAAAAGATTGTTCCATAAAACAAAAAATTAAACCAGATTGGAATGGGGTTATCCAGTTCCCGGATACCATCATATTCGTGATCGATGACTATGTCCTTTTCCTCAGAGATAGGTCTTATTCCCATGATCTTATTCCAAGATCGTTTCAACCATCCTCTATTGGCTAATTTCTTGAGCTCTTCCTCTTTAACCAATTCAGGCATCGTAATCTTAATAATGGATTTCATTGCGCGGTTAACCATGAGTGCCGAGGCCAGAAGGGCCAACATCACGACTATCAATACGATAATTAAGATATCTGTGTATAAATTATCTGTACCAAAACCCGAAGAAGACGGAATGACTTCTACTGTAGCAGGTGCAGTATCTAATAATAAACTCATATACTATATACTTTCAGGTGAATGATTCGTTTCCTTTTCAGTTTCCTCCTCCAAAGGCAGCTCCTTCATATAGTTTACATAGTCCTTTTTCATGCGAAACAACATGATTGCGACCGAAATAAAGAAAATCAGGAATATCCAAAGTGATACAATAAGGTAAAGCTCACTTCCGTTCAAATTTGTGATTTGTTTAAACATAGTCTTATTGAATTACGTTAACATCCTCAGCCGCTTTCGGAGCTGCTTTTATATCCGTTCCGAGTCGTTGTAAATAAGCGATTACTGCTATAATTTCGCGATCGGCCAATACATTGACTTGATTCTGTTTCAGATCGTCAGCAATTTTTTGCGCCTGTTTATGCAGATCTTGTTCCGCATTTGCTATCGCCACATCCGTATAGGGGATTCCCAATTTGCGGAGAGCTTCCATTTTATCTTTCAAAATAGAGTTATCCAACTGCTGGTCTATTAGCCAAGGATAAGAAGGCATAATACTTCCCGGAGAAGTTATGGTTGGATCCAAAAGATGATCAAAATGCCATTTATTTGGATATTTGGAACCAATGCGATGTAAATCCGGCCCGGTCCGTTTCGATCCCCATAAGAATGGTGTATCGTATACATATTCGCCAGCTTTGCTATATTCACCGTAACGGGCAGTCTCCGATCTAAACGGGCGGATTGTTTGTGTATGACAATTGACACAGCCCTCTCTGACATAAAGATCACGTCCCTGCAGTTCCAGTGCTGTATAAGGCTTCACACTTGCAATCGTCGGTACGTTTTTGGAAATGGTAAATGTAGGAACCATCTCAACCATACCACCAATCAGAATCGCGATAAGCGCCAGTACCATGAACAATATGGGTTTACGCTCAAGACGACGGTGCTGGGACTGTTCATTGACCTGAACCGGTAATAAAGCTGGTGCTTCAGCAGGCTCATTGGCCATGAGCTTACCTTGCTTCATGGTCTTAATCAGGTTGAACGTCATCAGGAAGACACCTGATAAATAAAGTGCCCCACCCAAAGCTCTCATCATATGCATTGGTAAAATTTCCAATGTTGTTGCTAAGAAGTTTGGATATTTCAAAACGCCTTCTGGTGTAAACTCTTTCCACATTAGCCCTTGTACAACCGCTGCCCAATACATCGGAATAGCGTAAAATAGAATTCCAAGTGTACCGATCCAAAAGTGAGTTGAGGCTAATTTCTTAGAGTAAAGTTCTGTTTTATAAATACGTGGGATTAGCCAATAGAGGATACCGAATGTCATAAAACCATTCCAGCCCAATGCACCAACATGTACATGCGCAACGATCCAATCGGTAAAGTGTGCAATCGCATTTACCTGCTTTAAAGACAGCATCGGTCCTTCAAACGTTGCCATACCGTAACAGGTCAGTGCGACGACCATAAATTTCAACATAGGTTCAGTCCGTACTTTATCCCAGGCACCACGCAGGGTCAACAGACCGTTTATCATACCGCCCCAACTTGGTGCAATTAGCATAATCGAAAATACTACGCCTAGGGACTGAACCCAGCTTGGTAATGCGGTATATAACAAATGGTGAGGTCCGGCCCAGATATAGATAAAGATCAATGACCAAAAGTGCAGAATACTTAATTTATAGGAATAAACCGGACGATTAGCCATTTTTGGCAAAAAGTAGTACATCATTCCCAAGTAAGGAGTAGTTAGGAAAAACGCTACAGCATTATGGCCATACCACCATTGCACAAGTGCATCTTGTACACCTTTATACACATAGTAGCTTTTCCATCCTGCCACCGGCAGTTGAATGGAGTTGACGATATGTAATACCGCTACCGTAACAAATGTGGCAATATAGAACCAAACTGCGACGTACATATGACGTTCACGCCTTTTGATAATTGTACCAAACATATTGATCCCAAACACTACCCAAATAAGGGTAATTGCGATATCAATTGGCCACTCCATTTCGGCATACTCGTGACTTGAAGTAAGTCCTAGTGGAAGAGTGATAGCCGAGGCGACAATAATTAACTGCCAACCCCAAAAATGGAGCTTGCTTAAAGCATCACTAAACATTCGCGCTTTAAGTACCCGTTGCAAGGAGTAATAGACTCCCATAAAAATACCATTACCTACGAACGCGAATATCACGGCGTTGGTATGTACTGGGCGTACACGGCCAAACGTTGTGTATTGTAATCCGAAGTTCATTTGAGGCCAAACAAGCTGCGTTGCCACAAGCAATCCTATGGTCATACCAACTATCCCCCAAATAATGGTAGCGATTCCGAAATTTCTGACAATTTTATTGTCGTAATTAAATTGCTCTAACTGCATTACTTAAATTGTTGATTCTGAATCAAAAGTAAGCAGCATTTTATGACAATCTAATGATGTACAAGGCGTACAAAAGTGATGTACATCACTTTATATAAATTGCGATAATCTGTTTTCTGTCGTCTGTTTTGGTTGATTTCAAGATATTTAAATCAAAAATGTAAGAAATAAAATAGTTTACTGTACAAAAGTCCAGGAATAAAAGTGATATCTGTCACTTTCGCCAATAGAATCGCTAGGTTATTATTACTATGGAAAGCACATTGGAAACTCGATTTACCCTTATTTTTCGCCTAATTTTCTGTCGTATTTTGTTCTCTCCTCGCTATACCTCCTTCGGGATACCCCGCTATGCAAGACAGTTAAGATTCTTATACCATTATGATTCATTCTGGCGGCAAATAGGCATTTATAATAGACAGAATAGCCAAACTCGCTCGCATGGATTACGTGTTGCCCATTCGATTTCCTTTTGCTTGTTCTCTTCAGCTCCATCCAAAGAGAAATTTAACATGTGCTAAGTCAGTCCTATGATATATGCCCCACCTCCGGCGACTCTAGCCATCGCAATGATGTATCGTTTTTCCTAAAACTTCGGATCGCCGTGAATAACCTACCATCGACATGTATTTTTAACAGTCAAATGTATTCAGATCGGTTGTGGGATTAGATCATAACCCAGTTCTTTCGAGGAATGCTATTCTGAATGGTTTTTTGGATCCTTGTTCCGTAGCTGTTCCCCAGGGTTTCCCTGCCCGGCGCTTCTTCATAGGGAACATCGGCCGGAACATAATATCAGCAAAGGGAGATAAAAGAACCGGGGACAAATAAAAGATCTTCCGGAAAAGAGATATGATCTAAACGAAAGAAGCCCTTGACTGTTTCCAGCAAGGGCTTCCGTATAAAAAAAGGCACCGACCTACTCTCCCACCTGTTACGGCAATACCATCGGCTCTGGCGGGCTTGACTGCTCTGTTCGGAATGGGAAGAGGTAGACACCGCCGATATAGGCACCTAAAGATCTTTTTAGATGTGGGATATGAGATATGAGTACCGAGATCCTGTTAGGTCCCACATAGCACGCATACATGTCCACGTCTAAATGACATATATATTGAAAGAGTTTCGTTTCTTTTTGTTATTCTTTTCGTTTCAAAAATTAAAGAGGAAGACAACAGTGTCTGTCTGCTTGAGAAAGCTTCGGGCTATTAGTACCACTTGGCTCTGGTCTCTCAACCTTTACACCTATGGCCTATCAACGTAGTCATCTCCTACGACCCTATAAGGAAGTCTCATCTCGTGGCTAGTTTCGCACTTAGATGCTTTCAGCGCTTATCTATTCCAGACGTAGCTACCCTGCCGTACACCTGGCGGCATAACAGGTTCACCAGAGGTCTGTCCAACCCGGTCCTCTCGTACTAAGGTCAGATCCACTCAAACTTCCAACGCCCACAACAGATAGGGACCGAACTGTCTCGCGACGTTCTGAACCCAGCTCGCGTGCCACTTTAATGGGCGAACAGCCCAACCCTTGGGACCTTCTCCAGCCCCAGGATGTGACGAGCCGACATCGAGGTGCCAAACCTCCCCGTCGATATGAGCTCTTGGGGGAGATCAGCCTGTTATCCCCAGCGTACCTTTTATCCTTTGAGCGATGGCCCTTCCATACAGAACCACCGGATCACTATGTCCGTCTTTCGACCCTGTTCGACTTGTCGGTCTCACAGTCAAGCAAGCTTATGCCATTGCACTCCGCGTACGGTTACCAAGCGTACTGAGCTTACCTTTGAAAGCCTCCGTTACCTTTTTGGAGGCGACCACCCCAGTCAAACTACCCACCAAACAATGTCCTCATAAAGAGTTAGAAACCGGATACAGAAAGGGCGGTATTTCAAGGTTGATTCCACGACTCCTGGCGAAGCCGCTTCAACATCTCCCGCCTATCCTACACATCCTGTACCCAATCTCAATGTTAAGCTATAGTGAAGGTGCATGGGGTCTTTCCGTCCCGTTGCGGGTAATCGGCGTCTTCACCGATACCACAATTTCACCGAGCTCATGGCTGAGACAGCGCCCAGATCGTTACACCATTCGTGCAGGTCGGAACTTACCCGACAAGGAATTTCGCTACCTTAGGACCGTTATAGTTACGGCCGCCGTTTACTGGGGCTTCGATTCAATGCTTCTCTTGCGATGACATCCCCTCTTAACCTTCCAGCACCGGGCAGGTGTCAGGCCTTATACCTCATCTTGCGATTTTGCAAAGCCATATGTTTTTGTTAAACAGTCGCCTGGGCCTTTTCACTGCGGCTGCTCATCGCTGAGACAGCGCCCCTTCTCCCGAAGTTACAGGGCCATTTTGCCGAGTTCCTTAGCCATGACTCACTCGAGCACCTTAGGATTCTCTCCTCGACCACCTGTGTCGGTTTGCGGTACGGGTCTTCATAACCTGAAGCTTAGCGGGTTTTCTTGGAAGTCTGTTTACCTGCTCTATCAGCGCCACCGGAGCTTTGCTGTACTATTGGGTTTCAGCTAGAGTTGCGGATTTGCCTACAACCCCAATACCTACGCCTTTCAACGAACTATTCCGTCAGTTCGCGGCAGTGTCACTACTCCGTCACCACATCGCAGTTATGAAGAGTACTGGAATATTAACCAGTTGTCCATCGGCTTGCCCCCTTCGGGTGCGCCTTAGGTCCCGACTGACCCTGATCCGATTAACGTTGATCAGGAAACCTTGGTCTTTCGGTGGGCGGGTTTCCCACCCGCCTTATCGTTACTTATGCCTACATTTGCTTTTCCATACGGTCCAACACCCATTACCAGGTATCTTCGCCCCATATGGAATGCTCCCCTACCAGATGCATATCTTTCAATGCAAATCCATAGCTTCGGTACCGTTCTTGATGCCCGTTTATTATCCACGCCCGGCCGCTCGACTAGTGAGCTGTTACGCACTCTTTAAATGAATGGCTGCTTCCAAGCCAACATCCTAGCTGTCTGGGCAACCGGACCTCGTTAGTTCAACTTAGAACGAATTTGGGGACCTTAGCTGATGGTCTGGGTTCTTTCCCTCTCGGCCTTGGACCTTAGCACCCAAAGCCTCACTGCCGGCCATATCTGATAGCATTCGGAGTTCGTCTGGATTTGGTAGGATTTGACTCCCCCGCACCCAATCGGTAGCTCTACCTCTATCAGACTCCATGCCGACGCTGTTCCTAAAAACATTTCGGGGAGTACGAGCTATTTCCCAGTTTGATTGGCCTTTCACCCCTACCCTCAGGTCATCCGGAAACTTTTCAACGTTTATCGGTTCGGTCCTCCATTACATGTTACTGCAACTTCAACCTGCCCAAGGGTAGATCACAAGGTTTCGCGTCTACCTCATCTGACTATGCGCCCTATTAAGACTCGCTTTCGCTTCGGCTGCGTCCCTGAAGGACTTAACCTTGCCAGACAAGAGTAACTCGTAGGCTCATTATGCAAAAGGCACGCTGTCACAGAATCTCTCTGCTCCAACCGCTTGTAAGCACACGGTTTCAGGTTCTTTTCACTCCCCTGTTCGGGGTTCTTTTCACCTTTCCCTCACGGTACTGGTTCACTATCGGTCTCTCAGGAGTATTTAGCCTTACCAGATGGTGCTGGTGGATTCCCACAGGATTTCTCCGGTCCCGCGGTACTCAGGATACCACTATGCCAATATTCTTTGCCTGTACGGGGCTCTCACCCTTGTCGCGCAGTTTCCCACCTGCTTCCAGTTCATAGCATTGTACAATATCGTGGTCCTACAACCCCGACTATGCCGTAACATAATCGGTTTGGGCTCTTTCCCGTTCGCTCGCCACTACTTGGGAAATCATTGTTATTTTCTTCTCCTACGCCTACTTAGATGTTTCAGTTCAGCGCGTTCGCGTTTTATACGGCTATTCTTCAAATAGCCAGGTTGCCCCATTCGGAAATCTACGGATCAAGTCGCATTTGCCGATCCCCGTAGCTTATCGCAGCTTATCACGTCCTTCTTCGCCTCTGAGAGCCTAGGCATCCCCCGTGTGCCCTTATTTACTTTCTTCACCGACATAGCCTTTTGCCACTATGCGGCTGCTTTTGATATATATACCCGTATGCTACGCAATGATTCGTTCGGCCTTGACCGAGGGTCTCCTCATCACATCAAACACATACAAGCATTGTCTCTATACTGTTGTCTTCTCTTGTAATTTTTTTTCTCTTTCAATATGTCAAAGAACTCTTTTTTTAGTAGTGAGTAGTTAGATAGCAGTATCAAGATTTTTATATGTCGCCATATCATCTCTAAATACTATATACTAAATACTTGGTACTACTAAGAACGTGGAGAATAACGGATTCGAACCGTTGACCCCCTGCGTGCAAGGCAGGTGCTCTAGCCAGCTGAGCTAATTCCCCTTTTTTTAAGTAGTTAGATGTTAGACTTTAGTAGCTAGATCATGGTATGTCGCCATGCATTTCTCTAAATACTAAATACTTCCTACTAAATACTCTATCAAGTAGTCCCGAGCAGATTTGAACTGCTGACCCCTACATTATCAGTGTAGTGCTCTAACCAACTGAGCTACGGGACTAGCTATTCTGTTCATCTCTTCTCTCTCAGGGACCGCTCCATAAGGGGCGGGCACTTTCTTCTGATGTTTTTCTTCTTTTGCAATCATATGTAACGTGACGAGCACCGGTCCGCGATACTCTAGAAAGGAGGTATTCCAGCCGCACCTTCCGGTACGGCTACCTTGTTACGACTTAGCCCCAATTATCGGTTTTACCCTAACACGCTCCTTGCGGTCACATGCTTTAGGTACCCCCAACTTTCATGGCTTGACGGGCGGTGTGTACAAGGCCCGGGAACGTATTCACCGCGTCATTGCTGATACGCGATTACTAGCGAATCCAACTTCATGGGGTCGAGTTGCAGACCCCAATCCGAACTGTGAATGGCTTTTAGAGATTAGCATCATATTGCTATGTAGCTGCCCGCTGTACCATCCATTGTAGCACGTGTGTAGCCCCGGACGTAAGGGCCATGATGACTTGACGTCGTCCCCACCTTCCTCACTGTTTGCACAGGCAGTCTGTTTAGAGTCCCCACCATTACATGCTGGCAACTAAACATAGGGGTTGCGCTCGTTGCGGGACTTAACCCAACACCTCACGGCACGAGCTGACGACAGCCATGCAGCACCTAGTTTCGTGTCCCGAAGGACGGATGCGTCTCTGCATCCTTCACTAACTTTCAAGCCCGGGTAAGGTTCCTCGCGTATCATCGAATTAAACCACATGCTCCTCCGCTTGTGCGGGCCCCCGTCAATTCCTTTGAGTTTCACCCTTGCGGGCGTACTCCCCAGGTGGATAACTTAACGCTTTCGCTGGGACGCTGGCTGTCTATCGCCAACATCGAGTTATCATCGTTTAGGGCGTGGACTACCAGGGTATCTAATCCTGTTCGATCCCCACGCTTTCGTGCATCAGCGTCAATACCAGCTTAGTGAGCTGCCTTCGCAATCGGAGTTCTAAGACATATCTATGCATTTCACCGCTACTTGTCTTATTCCGCCCACTTCAAATGGATTCAAGCCCATCAGTATCAAAGGCACTGCGATGGTTGAGCCACCGTATTTCACCCCTGACTTAATGGGCCGCCTACGCACCCTTTAAACCCAATAAATCCGGATAACGCTCGGATCCTCCGTATTACCGCGGCTGCTGGCACGGAGTTAGCCGATCCTTATTCTTCCGGTACATTCAGCCAGGTACACGTACCTGGGTTTATTCCCGGACAAAAGCAGTTTACAACCCATAGGGCAGTCATCCTGCACGCGGCATGGCTGGTTCAGGCTTCCGCCCATTGACCAATATTCCTTACTGCTGCCTCCCGTAGGAGTCTGGTCCGTGTCTCAGTACCAGTGTGGGGGATTCTCCTCTCAGAGCCCCTAGACATCGTCGCCTTGGTAAGCCGTTACCTTACCAACCAGCTAATGTCACGCGAGCCCATCTCTATCCTATAAATATTTAATAACCAGACGATGCCGAATAGTTATATTATGCGGTGTTAATCTCTCTTTCGAGAGGCTATCCCCCTGATAGAGGTAGGTTGCTCACGCGTTACGCACCCGTGCGCCACTCTCACCATCTTCGAGCAAGCTCTCTGATGGATCCCGTCCGACTTGCATGTATTAGGCCTGCCGCTAGCGTTCATCCTGAGCCAGGATCAAACTCTCCATTGTAAAATGAAGTTTTTGATTCCAACTATTTACATAATCAGAATTCTTTTTTTATATCTCTGATCTTGGACCGAATTGAACCAATTCTTGAATTTGTTCATGACTTTCGTCTCCTACTCGTCACGCTTACATGATTGTGTTTTCTTAAAGAACTTCTGCGCTTCAACTTCCGTATCCGCTATATTCCGATGGGCACCAGGCCCGTCTTTATCTTTTTATGTTTCCCTCCGTTTCCGTTGGGACTGCAAAGGTAGAAATCTTTTTTGAACTTCCAAAAAACTTTTGAAGTTTTTTTTCTTTTTCTTTTCCAATTTCTGCGCTTAACTCCCGTTAAACCCTTCTTTTTTCATTGGCTCCCTCTTTCGAAGCAACCGTTCCTCCCTTGCGGAGTGGTGCAAAGATAGGGAGATTACTAACAAACTTCCAAGCCTTTTGTTTTATTTTCTTTTGATATCACCCTAACTGGCTGGACATCTGGCTGATTGTTTTTGCAGAACAGGGTTCAGGAAGCCTAAAATGGAGAATCGTGTACCGGAGAAAGGACATGGCAATGCAAAAATAACCATATGGGCATGGGTTTACCGTTATTTACAGTATTCCGACGCCCTGACGGAGGATTTCGGGTCCTTTCCGGAACGGAAATCGGAACTCAGGCGCGGCGGATGCCGTGGAAAAGAAAAGGGAATCGAGCACAGGTGCGGAGACGGTGGATCGGAAAGGTCAGCGATGCAAGGTCTGGGATCAGATAGCAGTAGACTTCTAGGGGAACTGAAGAGCACCCCGGCCGGATAGACAAAAGACCAGAACCGGAAAACTCCCAATGAGCCGGATCACCCCGGTCAGGGAGACCGAATCATGTGCAGGTATAAAAACCGCAGCCGGGCAGTCCGCAGGGGTCATATAAAAACAAGGCAGAAGCAGCAACAGCAATGCCGATACAGATCCAATGTTTAGTTAGGGTTTACTTAGGTTTTGTTTAGGTTTAGTTTAGGTATTCTTTAGGTAAAAGCTAATGAATACCTAACTAAATCCTAACCTAATAGTAGGTTACTACTACTTTAATATTGGACTTATCTTTAAAAAATACCAGACCAGGTATCTCTGCAGCCAAAAACATCCTTTTTCCGGGGGTTTTTTCTTACCTTCTTGCCATCTCCCCGGCTTTTCTCTACGTTTACCTACCTTTTCCCTCATTGTCTGCTGTTTGTATAGGTAAACAATAGAGATGGGTTAGGCATAAACCAGTCTTGCTAATAACCAGACTATGAGGCTAGTGGTGGCATATATCCGTAGTGAATCCGAGCCTAACTCGCTAGAACAGCAGTAGCAGCCCAGTTGAACCATGCTAACATCTGCGCTCCTACTCCTTTAAGCCCGAGCCCATTCCAAGGGGATCTCGAGGGGATCTCGAATCGACGCCGAAAGAACGCCAAAATAGATCAAACACCAAGTCATTGGATAGAAACGTAGTTTTTTGAAGTAAAAGCACTCAAAAATTGCACTTGTTAAACATAAAAATGCTATAAAGCGGACTACATTATTGTTACAACATAAATCTTGGATAATTATCCAGGGTCAACGCATTTAAATTTGATTAAAAATTTGCATTAGATACTTATCATCCCATCCCGCTTTGAGTCTCTTTGTGACCAATGAGCCCTTTGATGTATCCTTTTTGAGCAGATTGAGTCCTATTTTTCTAATATATGAGAAGTTGTCGGCGGCATTCTTTGTTCTCTTTCTTTGCCTGTCCTCATTAAATATCATATCCAGTGACCAGTGCAACTTGTTTTCCACGCCCCAGTGTAACCTGATATAACTATTGAAATGTGCAGCTTTTTCATTCAAGCTGCTGATATAATAGCGCTGTTCTGTGGTCACCTTGTTTCCTATCTCCCTTGTGGAACTTATGCGTACCACCGATTTTATTGAAGCCCATGAAATACTGTTGTCTATGAAGGTAAGGTCGGTGATCACCTCGCATTTACGGCTTTCTATGCGTCCGTGCCCTTTCTCCTGGGCGAGATCTGCGTCTGCTGGAAGCTGGTTTTCAAATCGACCCTTTATCTGATCCAATAGTTCCTGTTGGTTTCCCTTGACCGATAGGATATAATCCGCCTTGTTCTCTACGATCTTCTGTGCAATATCGACTTGGGTACCCATAGCATCTATGGTCACGATACTCCCTTCTATGTCCAGCAGTTCCAATAAAAGGGGGATTGCGGTGATCTCGTTGCTCTTATCAGAGACTTTCAATTGTCCCAATACCAGCTCATTACTGGATGCCCATGCGCTCACCATGTGTATTGGACTCTGGGAATGAAAACTATCCCTTGAACCCCTAATGCTCTTCCCATCTATACTGATGACCTCCTTTTTGATCGACTCATTCTTCAGGCTACCTGCCCATTCTACGAACATTTTTTCAAACAACTTGGGCCGAAGACCGCTAAAGACACGATTGATCGTGTCGTGTGAGGGAATCCCATGAGGCAGTTTGAGAAAACCTTTGAGAAAACCAAGCTTGGTTTTACCGAAAGCCTCAATGGAATCCCAGGATTCAGCACCACAAAGTACACCAAGGATCGACAGAATGATGATGTCACTCAAAAGATGCTTCTTGTTCCGGCTAATCCGGTGGTCGGGAAACTGTTCAAAATAGTGATGGAGGGTACTCTTTTTCTCTAACATGATGGAACAAAGATACCTCCATCAGAGCATTAACGAAACACATATTACCAACATCGAAAACCTAAAAATGTGGAAACTCTCCTGAATTTTTTATTTTTAATGCGTTAGCCCTGGATAATTATCAAAAAAAGTTTGTTTGTATATTTTTTTATGTAGATTTATCTTCTCATAATAACCTCCAACGTGATGAGCAGAACTACCCTGAAAGATATAGCTTTAGAACTCAACATTTCTGTTTCCACCGTTTCCAAAGCGCTATCAGACAGCTACGAAATCAGTGAAGCAACGAAAAAATTGGTTCAGGATTATGCCAAGAAACATAATTTCCATCCCAATAAATTAGCAAGGAGTTTAAAAATTGGAAAATCAAATACCATTGGAGTTATTGTTTCCAATATCAGCAATACCTTCGTGTCACAGATTCTCGATGGAATCCAGATCGCCTCCCAACAAACCATCTACGATATTATATTCATGCAAAGCAGGGAGGATGAACGTATCGAAAAAAATTGCATAGACGTATTAAGAATGCGTGGTATAGACGGGCTAATGATCGCTCCCGTATCGTCTGGATCAAATATTGAAGAACTTAAAGATCTTATTAAAGCTAAAATACCCGTTGTCATCTTCGACCGCATCAACCACAAATTGGATACATTCAAGGTAGGGGTCAATAACTTCCAGGGAGCATACAATGCTACCCAGCATCTAATTCAACAAGGAAAACGAAATATATTACATATTACGGGGAAAAACCTAGGGGTTGCAGTCGAACGTTTAAATGGTTTCAAAGCCGCCCTCTCCGATGCAGGCATTCCTTTTAATGAAAATCACTACATTGAATGTAGTTTTAACAGCGTGGTTGATTTGGACAATACAATAAAAGAAATTATCATCAAGGAATATCTTGATCACAAAAATATCGATGCAATTTTTGGTGCAACGGATATTATCACAACAAGAACATTGGGAATTCTGGCAGAACTTCAGATAGAAGTTCCGGCTCAAGTCGCTGTCATTGGATTCTCCAATACCCAAATCGCAGCGTCATTAAATCCTGCATTGTCAACAGTCGTGCAACCCGCAACTGAAATTGGAGAAATAGCAACCAAAAAATTGATTGACACCATCAATCAGACAAGACCAATTCACGAATTTGAAACCATTGAACTTCCGACACAACTTATTGTAAGAAAATCTTCGTTATAACCCTTCCCTTTTACGTTGAGGGAAAAGAAAAAAATACAGTCGGAAAATATCGCTTGTGCTATTATCTCCTGACTGTATTTTTTCATATTATGATCTTATCACCGACAAAATTAATTACCATGATTATTATCATAGGTTACTCACCGGCAATTCCATATTCCAATCCCCGTAATTCGGCTAAACCTCTTAAGCGACCGATAGCAGAATAGCCGGGATTTGTCACTTTATGAAGATCATCCAGCATCTGATGTCCATGATCCGGTCTAAAAGGTATTGCTGTAGATCTCAATTGGTTCTCCGCGACTAAAATTTGCATAATCTTATACATATTCACATCCCCATCCAGATGGTCTGCTTCATAGAAACTACCAATGGTATCTTTCTTAACATTCCGCAAATGGACAAAGTTTACCCGCGCCTTCACCTGCTCTAATATCGCCGGTAAATCATTGGTCTGGCTGGCCCCTAAAGAACCCGTACAAAAACAAATACCATTGAATTGTTGAGGTACTTCGTTCAATATATAGTTTAAATCCTCTCCATTGCTCGCTATACGAGGCAAACCCAGAATCGGATATGGCGGATCGTCCGGATGGATGGTCATATGGATGCCATTGGCTTCGCATACGGCAGAAATTCCGTTTAAAAAGTAGACCAGATTGCTACGCAAGCCATCCCTTCCAATATGTTTATAGGTATCAATGCTAGCTTTTAAAGCATCCAATTCCACACTTTTTTCTCCCGGAATCCCCATCAACACAACATTGGACAAGCTATCTTTTTGTTGTTCAGATATTTCATCGAAGCGCGCTGTTGCTCTTTTTACAATATCTTCTGTATAATCCTTTTCAGCGGAGACTCTTTTTAAAATAAAAATATCAAAAAGCGCCAGGTCAATCCAGTCAAAATAAAGAGCCTTTGAGCCATCTGCCATCACCAAATCCAGTTGCGTTCTAGTCCAATCCAGTACTGGCATAAAATTGTAACAGATTGTTTTAATACCGCATTCCGCAAGATTAGCTAGTGTCTGGTTATACTTAGCGATATACTCATCAACTTTCGGTCCTTTTGTTTTAATTTCTTCATGAACCGTCACGCTCTCCACCACCGACCAAACTAAGCCCGCATCTTCAATAATACGTTTTCGTTCCCGAATATCAGCCAGAGGCCAAACTTCCCCATGGGGAATATGATGTAGTGCCGTCACGATACCCGTTGCACCAGCCTGTTTAACATCCTGTAAGGATACCGGATCGTTGGGACCATACCAACGCCATGTTTGTTCTAATTTATTCATCTCAAAATTTCGTTAAACGCCACACCATGCATTAAAGCCGCCATCCACAAAAACCGTCTCTCCAGTTACAAATGCTGAGGCATCACTCAACAAATAGATCAAAGTCCCTTTCAATTCCCGCGGATCTCCCAAACGATTATAAGGTGTTCCGCTGAGTATCCGCTTGGTTCTTTCACTATAGCTACCGTCGGAGTTTATTAATAGATTTTTGTTTTGTTTGGTCAGGAAGACACCCGGAGCAATTGCATTGACACGAACTTGGTCACCGTAACGCTGCGCAAGTTCCGTTGCCATCCACTTTGTATAGCCATCAATACCGTGTTTAGCCACCGTATATCCTAATACCCTTGTGAAGGGCCTGCTCGCAGTCAGGGAGGAAATATTTACGATTACTCCCTTTCCGCTTTCCGCTATGACACGGCCAATAATATGTGTAGGAATAATTGTTCCATAAAGGTTCAGCTCGATCGCTTTGATGGTATCCTGAATATTACTTGCAAACAGATCTTGATCAGCTCCTATTGTTGCACCTGGGATATTTCCGCCTACAGCATTCACCAGACCGTCTATTCGCCCCCATTTATCGAGGATTTCATCCTTTGCTCTGCTGATATCCTGTTCGTCCATGATATCTACTTCTACGAACATGGCCTCCCCACCAAGGGATTCCACCTGCTGCACACGCTCAGCTCCGATCTGCTGGTTACGTCCAAGAATAGCAACTTTGGCCTCTGCTTCAGCCAGTGCTTCCACAAATGCCTCGCCTAGAATTCCCGTACCTCCTGTGATAACGACAACCTTATCTTTTAATGAAAATGGGTTATTACTCATGTATTTCTATTTCAAATTGGTATTTATCCCCAATTTTATTGATAATAACCTTAATTACAAAAAAAAGTAATTGATTTAATTACGATAACGTTTTAGTTAACACTAATCTATTTTCCCTCTTCTTCTATTATTTCATCATCAAACAGAATTCTTACCGAAGGGGTATAAGTATCGTCGTGCTGACCCGATTTATTCGCCCAGAAAAAAGCGCATAAAAACACCAATGCCAATAGGACACTACAACCGATTAGAATGTACATGATTTCCATAACAACTATAGTTTATGACGTTTTGCATACCATCTTGTCATTAAGCTGGTAAAAGAGATGATCGTAACAGTACTTATCGGCATCAAGATTGCGGCAAATAAGGGCGACATAATCCCCTGAATGGCAAAACTCAGCCCGATTATATTATAGAGCAAGGATATCCCAAAGCTCATATGGATTACCTTTACAGCATCTTTGCTGAAAGCAAAGAAATCGGATAATTTTGAAAATGACTCACCATCAAGAATAGCATCACATCCGGGCGAAAAGTTATTGATATCATCACTTACTGCAATTCCCAAATCAGCTTTACGCAATGCTCCGGCGTCATTCAATCCATCACCGATCATACAGACATGTTTTCCTTCCTGCTGAAATTTCTGAATGCGCCCCAGTTTTTCCATTGGCGACTGGTTAAACATCAAGCAGGCCGCTGAGGGAAAAATCAATTTTAGTGCATCCAGACGCCGGTCATTATCTCCCGATATCAGATGCAGGTCGTAACGAGGTTTGAAATCTTCGATCAATGCCGACAAGCCAGTTCTCCATGCCTGTTCCATGGTAAAATATCCTTTCAGTTCATCACCGATGCGTACGAATACGACGGATCCGTCGGTCTTGATGTTTCCTATATTCAAAAAATTGGCGCTACCGATCTTAACCACCTGCCCTGCAAGCTCGGCCGTCATTCCTTTTCCGGGAAACTCTTTGAAGTTTGTCACCGGAATATCCGATGACACATTCAGCCATTTCACGATCTCACGGCTTAACGGATGACTAGAATTTCGACATGTTGCATTGAGCAGCTTTTTTTCATTCGTTGTAAGTGCTCCCTCAAAATAAATAGAAGTTGCTTTGGGCGAAGAAATAGTCCCTGTTTTGTCGAAAACGAGTGTATCTATTGTGGCCATCTGTTCGATTGCAGCGGTATTTTTAACATAAAATTTATTTCGGTCGAAAATACTTAATGCCGCAGATAGGGTGAATGGAGAGCTCAACGCCAATGCGCAAGGGCACGCAATAATCAGCACTGCCGTAAAAGCTCCCCAGGCCCGATTGGCACTTCCATTCATAGCCCAATAAAGCGCTGCAAAGAAGGCGATCGCCAATAAAACAACAGTAAAATATTTACTTATAAAGTTTACAAAAGTCTGAAAGTGCTTATCATAATCTTTATAATTTTCATTATTCCATAATTTGGTCAGATACGACTGTGAAATCGGCTTTATGACCTCCAGTTCGATTGCCTCCCCTGTCTGACGTCCCCCAGCATAAATAATTTCCCCTAAGGTTTTACTCACAGGACTTGATTCGCCGGTTACAAAACTAAAGTCAATTGCTGCATCGCCTTTTAATAATATGGCGTCTGCCGGAATAATCTCATTGTTGCGTACGAGGATACGGTCGCCAGTACGAATATCCGCCAATTGTACGGGCTTGTCCCCATTTTCAGTAAGCACAGTTACCGCAACGGGGAAATAGCTCCGATAATCCCTTTCAAAAGAAATGTGGTAATAAGTGCGTTGCTGTACCCACTTTCCGATCAGAATAAAGAACACCAAACTACACAAAGTATCTGTAAAACCGGCTCCTGTCTGGGTCATCACCTCAAAGGCCGAACGTAGAAACAGAACCAATATTCCCAAGGCCAACGGAACATCCAGGTTTAATCTTTTTTGTTTCAAACTGACATAGGCAGACTTAAAGTAATCTGAAGCACAATACAACAAAACCGGCAACCCAAAAGCTAAATTGATATAACCGAAAAAATTCGCATATTGCTTTTCAAATGCCCCCATGCCGAAGTAGTCCGGGAAACTAAATAACATCGAATTTCCAAAACAGAATCCAGCTACTGCTATCTTAGCAACCAAGGGATTCAGGTTATTCATATTCCCCTCTTTAACGACATCCTGCAAAGTAATTTTGGGATCATAGCCAATGTTCACTAAGAGGTAAACTAAATCTTTCAGAGGAAGTAACGTATGATTAAAGGTAATACTGGCCTGTTTTTTCATAAAGTCCACACGGGACTGCAGCACATTTGGATTTAGCTTATAGAGGTTTTCCAATAGCCAAATACATGAGCTACAATGGATAGCGGGAATATAAAAAGTAATGATAGTCATTTTATCATCCTTAAAATCAACTAATTTAGCAGCAATCTGTGGTTCATCCAAGTACGAAAAATCCGCTTGTTTTTCTTTATTGGATTTCCCCGGATGCTGGTTATAGCGGTAGTACTGTTGCATCCCCCCATCCTGCAAAACCTGATATACTGTTTGGCATCCGAGGCAGCAAAAATCATGATCATCGAGACGGTAACCTGTTTCTTCGATTTTGTCTCCACAGTGGAAACATTTTTCGATTCGTTGTACTTCTTCCTTTATTGCCGGCATATCCCTGTTAAATTGCTTCACTAAATAATTGCTTTTTTGTACGCAGCTTCAAAAAACGCTGATCAAAAGCCATACAAATATTCCGTAGAAATGAACGCCCCACGGCAGTGCATTGAATCAGCTCACCTGCTATGCTAACCAAGCCGTCCTGGACCAATATGGACAATTCCTCCTTAATCTGTTCGGTTAAATCCGATGTAGGATCCAATTGCACTTTACCTTTACACATCATATCGAGGATATAGCGTCTTATGACCAGATCTTCCACATTAAGGATATGTCCTTTCACTACGGGCAACACACCCGATGCGATCAGCTTATGATATTCCTCAACTGTTTTCACATTTTGTGCGAAACCAGCCCAAGCATCACTGATTGAAGACACACCAAGACCAATTAATAAAGGGTTAAACCGATCCGCATAACCCATAAAATTACGGTGCAAGCGTTCCTCCTGAAAAGCCAGATAGAGTTCATCGTCTTTTTTCGAAAAATGGTCCATACCGATATCTGCGTATCCCTGTGCCAGGATCAGCTTTTTCCCGAGATTATAAAGTGCTAATTTAGCAGTACCCTTCGGCAGATCTGCCTCGGTATAATGCCGCTGTCCCGGCTTCAACCAAGGAACATGGGCATAACTATAAAAAGATATACGATCTGGCTTCAGTAGCATGCATTTTTCAATGGTATCCTGCACAGATGCTTCAGTCTGCTTAGGCAAGCCATAAATCAAGTCGAAATTAATGGAATCAAAACCGATCTTTCTTGCATTCAGCATCACTTCTTCAACTTCTTCAAAGGTCTGCTGCCTATTGATCATAAACTGCACCAATGGATCAAAATCCTGTATCCCTAAGCTGAGACGACGGAAGCCGAGGTCGAAAAGAATCTGTAAGTGTTCTGTTTTGGTATTCGCGGGATGTGCCTCAAATGAAAAAGAACGATCTGCTGTGACATCGACATCTTTCAGAATCCCCTCAATCAAGAATTTTAAGTTTTCCGGCTGAAAAAAAGTTGGTGTGCCGCCGCCCAGATGTATTTCTGAGACGAGCAGTTTCTCCCCTTTGAAAACAGCCCGATACATCTCCCACTCCTTCAGGAGCGCCGTAATATAAGGCAGCTCAACCTGATGATTTTTTGTGATACGTGTATTACAACCACAGTATGTGCATAGACTTTCGCAAAAGGGCAGGTGGATATATAGGCTCAGTCCCTTATCTTTTGACTGCTGGAAAGTATGGTATACTTGATCCTTCCAAGCTTCGGTAGAAAATGTTCGCTCGTCCCAAAATGGAACTGTCGGATAACTGGTATACCGTGGCGCCGCGACATTGTATTTCTGCACCAATTCCTCCATAGATTTTTCCTGTGTACTCATTGAAAGTTATTTTTTTGCGCAGTCATTCAAGCAACAGCACGCTTTACCGACACATTTTTCCATTCCCCAAAGATTGAGATTCCGAACAGTCTGTTCTGCCAGTCCTTTTGGGCTTTGATCCTCAAAAGGCGCATTGGCAATCTGAATTCTCAAATCACCCGCTTTGACCAAATCAATATGCGATGTATGCTTACTTCTTGTCATGATCTTACTAATTCCTAATTTTTTTAAATTAAGTAGCATTTTATCATCCAAAATATCTCCCCCAGAGATGACAACCGCATCCTTTCCGCGCGCATAATTTTGCGTTTCGAGATTTAATCCATTTGAAATCAAGGTGAGGTCATGCTGTTTTGCATTGGCCAATGCCCAAAACTCTTTTTCAAATGACCTCACATTATATACAACTACTTTCATTTTGAATTCTACAATCAACCCTATATAAGTTTATCCTAAAAACAAAAGTAAATCATCGCTAGGCCCAAAAACATGATACATGACCATACCTGACAATGATATATATCACAATTATGGAAAAGGGCCTGTCCGAATTGCTCGGACAGGCCCTTTTGTAGATATTAAGTATCGCAAGCGCAAAGCGCACTGACTATTCAATTTATTTCTGTTATTGTTTTACATCCCTTAGATTTTTGATCGAATTGATGTAAATCTTTCCTTTTTCCTTCGAGATCAGCTTTTCCTCTTTAAAATCGGAAAGCATACGTGAAACTGTTTCATTTGCCGTACCTGCTATCGAAGCAATTCCATCTCTGGTAATATCAATTGTACAGGCATTGACCTCATTGATATTGATTCCGTTTTTTTCGGCTACACTGATCAGTGCATTGGCCACACGTTTGCGGACAGAATGGTATGCGAAGCCCAACAATTGCTCTTCTTTTTCACGAAGGTCCACCGAAAGTAATTTAATAAATTTGCTAGCTATAGCAGGTTTTTTCCATAGGAGCTCCAAAAAGGCGTCTTTTGGGATTAAAATAACTTCGCTGGATTCAACAGCTTCCGCATAATCTTCATAGTTTTCATTCAACAGTACAGAAGCATAGCCAAAATAATTCCCTTCTATATAAATCCCTGTCGATAGTTCCCGCCCGTCTTTGTACAACTTAAAGCTACGAATCTGCCCCGATTTGACATAATAAACATACGTAGGTGAATCGTCTTTCTCAAAGATTGACTGTTTCTTTTTTACCGTTTTCACACGTGAATTGGCGAGCAATTCCTGTAGCAATAAAACTTGTTCCTCTTCACTTAGGTTCAAATCATACTCCTCACCCGAATCTGCGGATAACTGCTCATGCTTTTTCAGACGAACCTCAATTGCGTTCATCAGTTCCACATCATCAAAAGGTTTGGTCAGGTAATCATCCGCCCCCATCTCCATTGCCTTACGCATATCTGCGCGTTCGGCTTTTGCGGTCAGAAAAATAAAAGGAATTTTTGCAGTACTTTCTATCTTGCTCAGCATAAATAGTACACCATAACCATCCAATTCTGGCATCATGATATCACAGAGAATCAAATCAGGAATATGTCGAGTTGCCAAATCAACTCCCACCCGACCATTCTCAGCTGTAATCACCTCATACCGTCCTGTCAACTCTAAAATCTCAGTTGTCCCCTCTCTAATGTCAATATTATCCTCAATGATTAGAATAGTCTTTTTATTGTTCATGTCTCAATAATTATTGATGAGTGTCTATTGTCATTACTTTCAATTAACTTTTTACACTCAGTTCTTCTTTCGTCTTTATAGTCATTTGAATACACAAATCCTTTCCATTTATGATTGACAAGCCTATCGCTCCACCATCGATTCAGATAGAATTTAAATCTTATCAAAACTGACTTTAAATGATGTTCCCTTATGCACTTCCGAAACAAATTCCATTTTACCCTCCATAAGCTCGATATACCTTTTTACGATATTTAAGCCCAGTCCAGTCCCCGGAATATTTCCGGTGTTATGTGCTCTGAAAAACGGTTCGAACAAATGCACTTGATCCTCTTTAGGAATACCTATACCATTATCCTTAACGGAGATCGAGCAGCCCTTATCATCTATACAGGTTGTAAATTCTATTAAAGTATCTTCACCCGAATATTTGATGGCGTTGGAAATCAAATTCACCAGCGCATTTTTTAACAAGTTCGGATCCAGCGAAAAATGTCCTATTTCCCCCGTATGTTGGTAGACAATATGCTGATTTTTCTTACAGATCAATTGCATCTCCTCGGTGATTTCTTCCGCCAGTTCAACCAGATTAATATACTGTTTGTTCATGACCACAATTCCCGCTTCTAATTTTTCCAGTGAGAGAAAATCATTCAATATACTGGTGAGAAGCTGCACTGCTCCTTTGATCTT
Organism: Sphingobacterium sp. DR205; assembly: GCF_011064245.1. Taxonomy (NCBI): domain Bacteria; kingdom Pseudomonadati; phylum Bacteroidota; class Sphingobacteriia; order Sphingobacteriales; family Sphingobacteriaceae; genus Sphingobacterium; species Sphingobacterium sp. DR205. Next base: position 4,904,812 of record NZ_CP049333.1, read on the forward strand.
GTTGGTATGTTTGATAATACTGGCCTTATCATCGGAGCGATCCGCATATTTTTCAATCAGAGAAGCCGACAATTGGACAGAGCTCAGCGGTGTGCGGAACTCATGTGAAGCCATGGAGACAAATCGGGATTTAAGCTGGTTAAGTTCGATTTCTTTTTCCAGAGATTTGGAAACTTCTGCTTTTGCTTTTTCCAGTTCGGAAACCAGTGATATCAAATCACGTGTCCTTTCACTGACTTTATGTTCCAATTCGGCAGCATGCTGTTTTAGCATATCTTCTGCAGCCTTTTCACGTGAGAGATCATGGATAAATCCTGTAAAAATATTTTTGTCTTTAAGCCAGACTTCGCTCACTGCCAAGCGAAACGGAAATGTCTTTCCGCTCTTCTTTAGCCCCATCACCTCGCGTCCGATCCCTATAATTTTTTTATGGCCGGTGGTTTGATAATTATGAATATAGTTGTCATGATTACCCCGATCGGGCTCAGGCATTAACATTGACACATTATGTCCTATTACTTCTTCAGCGTTATATCCAAACAATTCTAAGGCAGCAGGGTTAATGCTTTCGACATTCCCCCTGTTGTCTATGGTAATAATTCCATCAATTGCATGGTCTATTATGGCCGCCAAAAGCCTTCCGCCTTCCATGATCATTTTTATTTCACCAATTTTTTGTATTTAATGCGATGTGGAGTTACATCACCCAAACGTTTTTTACGGTTTTCTTCATATTCGGTATAGTTACCTTCAAAGAAATAAACCTGAGAATCGCCTTCAAAAGCAAGAATATGCGTACAGATACGATCTAAAAACCATCTATCATGGGATATGACCACAGCACAACCACCAAAATTCTCCAAACCTTCCTCTAAAGCACGTAATGTATTGACATCAATGTCATTGGTCGGCTCATCGAGCAGGAGCACATTTGATCCTTCCTTTAGCGTGATCGCCAAATGGACACGGTTGCGTTCTCCACCGGAAAGCACACCGACTTTCTTTTGTTGGTCAGCACCGTTAAAGTTAAATTTGGATACATAAGCTCTGGAATTTACGGAGCGATTGCCCAGGATCATGTTATCGTTACCGCCGGTGATATTTTCCCAAACGGATTTTTCAGGATCAAGGTCATGGTGCATCTGATCGACATACCCCAATTTGACCGTCTCTCCTACTTTGAACGATCCCGTATCCGGCGTCTCCTGTCCCGTGATCAGACGGAATAAGGTTGTTTTACCCGCGCCATTTGGTCCGATGATCCCAACGATACCCGCCGGAGGCAACATGAAACTTAAATTTTCAAATAAAATACGGTCGCCATAAGCTTTGGAGATATCGGTTGCCTCGATGACAGAGTTACCCAAACGCGGTCCCGGCGGAATAAATAATTCCAATTTCTCTTCGCGTTCTTTTGTTTCCTCAGAAGCCAATTTCTCATAATTATGAAGGCGGGCTTTAGATTTGGCATGACGAGCCTTTGGAGCCATACGTACCCATTCCAGCTCACGCTCTAATGTTTTCTGACGTTTGGTTTCCTGTTTCTCTTCCTGCGCCAAACGTTTAGCCTTTTGGTCTAACCAAGAGGAATAGTTTCCTTTCCATGGAATGCCCTCACCGCGGTCCAGTTCTAAGATCCATCCTGCGACATTATCCAAGAAATAACGGTCGTGGGTAACAGCAATAACGGTTCCTTTATATTGTTTTAAATGTTGCTCTAACCAGTCGATAGACTCTGCATCCAAGTGGTTGGTCGGCTCATCGAGCAACAAAACATCTGGTTCTTGTAATAATAAGCGACATAATGCTACACGCCTGCGCTCACCACCTGACAAATTGGCAATTTTAGCATCAGGTTCCGGACAACGTAAGGCATCCATTGCTCTTTCCAATTTAGAATCAATTTCCCAGGCATTTGTTGCGTCGATTTTATCTTGCAATTCGCCCTGTCTAGTCAACAGTTTATCCATCTCATCTGGATTTTCGTAGACCTCCGGCAAGCCGAATTTCTCATTGATTTCTTCGTATTCTTTTAAGGTTGCCGTGATTTCGGCAACACCTTCCTGTACAATTTCAAGAACGGTCTTTTCGAGATCCAATTGGGGTTCCTGTGCCAAATATCCCACAGAGTAACCCGGAGAAAACACGACTTCGCCCTGATAAGATTTGTCCAAACCCGCAATAATTTTCAATAGTGAAGATTTTCCGGATCCGTTCAAACCGATCACGCCGATTTTGGCACCATAGAAAAAAGATAAATAGATATTTTTTAGAACTTGTTTTTGAGGCGGATAGATTTTATTGACACCCGCCATCGAAAAAATAATCTTCTCGTCTGACATAAAATTTAAAAAAATTGGAAAACTCTTATTATATTAACATACAAATGTAATCTTTTATACTGACATTTTGGACGTATAATGGTCATGGCTTAATTGTTGATGACATTATTTAAAATAATTTTAAGGTTTGAAATGTAGAATTTACTACATTTATATATCCTTAATATAAAACAGAAAGGTATTCAATGGAAGCAAAATTTTCACCGCGCGTAAAGGATGTCATATCGTACAGTAGAGAGGAAGCTTTGAGATTGCGTCACGATTATATAGGCACAGAGCACTTGTTGCTCGGCTTGATTCGTGAAGGCGATGGAATGGCGATCAAAATCCTTAAAAACATAGGCATTGACACAACTGCCCTACGTCAATCTGTGGAAGACGCAGTGAAGGGGGCATCTGTATCACGTGCACCTATTGGCAACATGCCGTTAACTAAACAAGCTGAAAAAGTTCTGAAAATTACTTATTTGGAAGCGAAGATTTTCAAATCTGACATTATTGGGACCGAGCACCTATTATTGGCTATCTTACGGGATGAAGATAATATCGCTTCGCAAATTTTACAGCAATATAATGTGACCTATGACATCTTCAAAGCCGAAGTAGAGCAAAATAAAACCACCATCAAGGATGAAGCTCCGGGCTCTCCTACCGGTGATGATGACTTTGCTGAGGATGATCAATATATCCAACCTAAAAAGGTTTCGGATATCAAATCCAAAACACCGGTATTGGACAACTTTGGCCGAGATCTGACCAAAGCTGCCGAAGAAGGTAGGCTGGATCCGATTGTAGGTCGTGAAAAAGAAATCGAACGTGTATCACAGATTCTTTCTCGTCGTAAAAAGAATAATCCGTTATTAATCGGTGAACCCGGAGTAGGTAAATCAGCGATAGCGGAAGGATTGGCACTACGTATTGTGCAACGCAAAGTATCCCGTGTCTTGTTCAACAAGCGTGTGGTTACTTTAGACCTGGCTTCATTGGTTGCGGGCACAAAATATCGGGGTCAATTTGAAGAGCGCATGAAAGCGGTCATGAATGAGCTGGAAAAATCACCGGATGTCATTTTGTTTATTGACGAAATACATACCATTGTAGGTGCTGGCGGTGCTTCAGGATCTTTGGACGCTTCCAATATGTTCAAACCAGCCTTGGCAAGAGGAGAAATACAATGTATCGGTGCAACTACACTGGACGAATATCGTCAATATATTGAAAAAGATGGCGCTTTAGACCGTCGTTTCCAACGTGTGACGATTGAACCGGCCACACATGATGAGACTGTAGAGATTTTGAATCGCATCAAAGAGAAATATGAGGATCACCACAATGTGACCTATACTCCGGATGCAATCGAAGCCTGTGTGTCCCTGACAACACGATATATTACTGATCGGTTCCTACCGGATAAAGCGATTGACGCTTTGGACGAGGCTGGTTCACGCGTACACTTAAATAATATCCATGTTCCACAATCCATTATTGACATCGAAAATAAAATCGAGGAGGTCAAATTAGAGAAAAACAAAGTAGTGCGCAGTCAAAAATATGAAGAAGCTGCCAAGTTACGCGATACAGAGAAAAAGCTTATCGAGGAATTGGAGAAAGAAAAGATTGCCTGGGAAGAAGAAACCAAATCTAAGCGATATACTGTTTCCGAAGAAAATGTAGCGGAAGTTGTCGCGATGATGACCGGTATCCCTGTACAACGTGTCAGCCAAACTGACAGCCAAAAGCTGTTGAATATGGGTGAATTGATGAAGGGAAGAATTATTGGTCAGGATGACGCTGTTGGCAAATTAGTAAAAGCCATCCAACGTACACGTGCCGGACTGAAGGATCCTAAAAAACCGATCGGTTCCTTTATATTCTTGGGACCTACAGGTGTCGGTAAGACAGAATTAGCGAAAGAGCTTGCGCGGTTTATGTTTGACACTGAGGACGCACTGATTCAAATTGACATGAGTGAATACATGGAGAAATTTGCGATATCACGCCTTGTAGGAGCGCCTCCGGGATATGTCGGTTATGAAGAAGGTGGACAGTTGACTGAGAAGGTACGTCGCAAACCTTATGCTGTAGTGCTTTTGGATGAAATCGAGAAAGCCCATCCAGATGTGTTCAACTTGTTGCTGCAAGTATTGGATGAAGGTCAGTTGACCGACAGTTTGGGCCGTAAAGTAGATTTCCGTAACACCATTATCATCATGACCTCCAACATTGGCGCACGTCAATTGAAAGAATTTGGTCAGGGCGTTGGTTTCACGACCGCGGCAAAATCGCAACAAACGGATGCGCATTCCCGTGGAGTAATCGAAACTGCGTTAAAAAGAGCATTTGCGCCGGAGTTTTTAAACCGTATTGATGACGTGATTGTTTTCAATTCGTTGACAAAAGAAAATATCTTTAAGATCATAGATATTGAATTGACGTCATTGTTTAAACGAATCTCAGATTTGGGTTATACCATTAACTTGACAGATGAGGCTAAAGGTTTCATTGCAGATAAAGGTTATGACAGTAATTTCGGAGCACGTCCTTTAAAACGTGCAATCCAAAAATATCTGGAGGATCCAATTGCAGAAGAAATTCTGAAAGGAAATGTCCAAACCGGTTCAGTTTTGACCGTGAGCATCAATCCGGAAACCAAAGATATTGAGGTCTCTAGTTCAGATCCGAAGTCTTCAAAAGATACAGCGGAGAAATAATCGCTTGCTGTACTCGAAATAAATTCAGAAAATGCACCATAATGGTGCATTTTTTGTTGTAAAGAAGATTGACGTTAAACTTTTACACTATTTTATCGTCCTATAATAAAAAAACTGTCACAAATAACACAAACGATATGAAAAGACTTTTATTAGCAGCTTTAATTGGAACCGCAGCCTTGGTTTCATTCTCTTCTTGCAAGAAGGAGTATGTTACAAATTACCTACCCGGAGTGAGTTATGTTACGCCAGTTCCTTCAAATGGCTGGGTCCGCAACAACAATAACCCATCTAACTTTAGCCATGAACTTAAATTTGATGAATTGGATGCTCAATATTTTGACTATGGTCATGTAGGAGTTGCAATAACATTCAACTATGATCCAAACAAAGGACATGCTACATCATACACGAATATTCCAGCGGAATATATTGGTAACTACAGTTATACATTTGACTATGAGGTTGGGTATGTTATTATTAATGCCGCGTATGTCGGAGCTCCTGTAAACGGCACTCCTCCTCCCCCTCCAAACATGTATGCAAAAGTTACACTTACAGATGCTGATAACGGCGGTAACTAATAAAAAAAATAGCCTTGAAATAGAAGTCCGAGGCTATTTTTTTCTATATAATTTACTTTCGTACCTACCCTTTCAACAACAACTCTGCATGCTCTAGAGCAGCATCCGTTGGATTTGCTCCGCTCAGCATTTGTGCAATCTCTTTTACCCTTCCTGATTGATCCAGACGTACGATATTTGATATGGTACGGTTAGCCCTATCTTCCTTGTATACTTTAAAATGCGCAGCACCTTTTGAGGCAATCTGCGGCAAGTGAGAAATCGCAATCACCTGCATATTTGTGGCTAAATTTTCCATGACCTCACCGACACGCAAAGCGACTTCTCCCGAAATTCCCGTATCGATCTCATCAAAAACAATTGTTGGTAAAGCCGAAGTTTTGGCAACCAGAGACTTTATGGCCAACATCACACGGGAAAGCTCTCCGCCCGAAGCCACACGATGGATGGATTGCAAAGCCTGTCCTTTATTCGCTGAAAATAAGAACTGAATGGTATCTATTCCAGACTCACGCATCTCTCCTTCTTTTAGTTGCTCTAATACAATCTGAAGTACCGCATTTGGCATGCCGACATTCAACAGCGTATTTTGCACCTCCCCGGCTATTTTATCCAATACTAATCTGCGTGCGCTTGAAAGCTCTTTCGCATTGTGTAGCGCAACTTTCAGCTTCTCTATAACCTCTGCTTCCAGACGCTCCAACTGCTCATCGGAGGAATTGATGGCCAATAGTTTTGCTTCCAGATCATCTCTTAATTGAATGAGTTCCTCCACTGAGTCGACATGATGCTTTTTCTGCAACGAATACAGTAGGCTCAATCGCTCATTGATCTCCAGTAAGGTACCCTCATCCAAGTGCGTATCCTCTTCGAGCGAAGTCAACTCCGCAGCCACATCTTTTAATTCGATCAAGGTGCTCTTTACCCGTGCAGCTAGATCGGCCGCTTCGGGCAGAAATGAAGATATTCCTTCGATCTGCGACATAGCATCTTTCAATTGTGTCAATACGGCTATATCCTCGTTTTCTAACAGACGGGAGGCCGCATTTAAGGACCGTTTGATATCCTCGGCATTCTCCAATTGCCGCTGTTGCTGCTCAAGTGTCCCCTGTTCGTCAGGCACGAGCTTCGCCCCATCTAGCTCATCAAATTGAAATTGAAAATAATCCAGTTCTAAAGCCGCCTTTTTAACCGTTTCTTTCAGTTCTTCAAGTTCGCGCTTTGCCTTTTTATAGGACACATAACTCTCCTTGTAGCTTTGTTTCAATGCAAATGAATCCGCTACACTATCGACTACCAAAAACTGGAATTCCTCGGTATTGATCTGTAAAGTCGCATGCTGTGAATGCACATCGATCAATTGCTCTCCCAATTGTTTAAGTATCACCAATGTAACCGGAGAATCATTTACAAAGGCACGGGATTTACCATCTGGTGTTATTTCCCGTCGGATAATCGTATGGTCCGCATAGTCAAGGTCATTCTGCTCAAAGAAACTATTTAATTGATAAGCTCCGATATTAAACTCCCCTTCGATTACACATTTTTTAGACGGATCAAAAAAGTGTTTTCCCTCTGCCCTATTGCCCAAAATCAGGGAAAGTGCTCCCATAATAATGGATTTACCCGCTCCAGTCTCCCCAGTAATCATATTCAACCCTTTATCAAATTGGATTTCCAATTCGTTGATCAGGGCGTAATTCTTAATATGTAAGGTATCTAGCATATTCTTAAAGGTCTATTGTTACAGTTGGGAGGAAAACCGTTCCTCATCCGGATTGTATCGTATCTTTTATTGTCCTTTCTTTAGTAGGTAATTTACCTAAAAATCAGACGTTTTCAATGCATTTTGTTTCAAAAAAAATTGTTTCGGATTTAAACATCTAGTGCTTTAATTAATTCACTACTGCTAAATACTAAAAATAATATCAAAATTCCAAATAAAACTAATTATAATAGCTAAAAACTAACAGTTAAAAAATCATCAATGGTATTTTATCTACCAGTGATTACGCAGATTAGCCCCCTTGATACAAGGATTTGATCTTATCAAGAGCAATATACGACAAGTATCTACTTCGACTATAAACATATAAACCTTATCTTTTGACAGTATCATGTTTGCTTGTGACAAAATAATGTCGCGTCAATATTAGGTAAGCATGAATAAATAACTATTTTTACAGCATGCAAGATTACAGTGCTACCCTTAAAAAATACATGCCTGAGGAAGCTGCGCCGATCATATCTAACTGGATAAATCATACAGCGTGCCTGTTTAAGATCTCCCGTTCCCGTAGCAGCAAATTGGGCGACTACCGTGCTCCTTTTAGGGGCAGTCCACACCGTATTTCGGTCAATCATGATCTGAATCCCTATTCCTTTCTAATCACAACCATACATGAATTTGCACATCTACAGACTTGGAACAAGCATCAGCACCGTGTAAAACCGCATGGGACTGAATGGAAAAAACATTTTAAGGAGCTAATGGATCCATTTTTAAAACTAAATATCTTTCCGGCTGACATAAGCGGCGCAATACACAGTTATATGGAGAATCCGGCAGCATCAAGCTGTACCGATCTTCATCTATTCCGTGCGTTAAAAGCTTATGACAAAGCAAAAAGCAATGCACTGACGGTAGAAGCATTGGAGGATGGCCATTTTTTTAAATTGAAGAACGGGCGGTCTTTTCAGCGGATCGAGAAAATACGGAAACGCTATAAATGCATGGAGCTGACCAGCAAACGCATGTACCTGTTCAACCCAATTGCGGAGGTATTTCTACTAGAACAATGATTTTTAACAAATACATTCATTATATTTTTATCTTTGCTAACTTAGGAAACAATTAAAGAGAGCTTTTATGTTACACTTACACTCGACTATAGCAATTGTCTTATTGCTAGCCCTGGTGATATCTATTGTGATCACCTTAATGAACTATCTAGGCAACAAACCTTACAACCGTAAAATTGCCTTATTAGGTTTTATCGTATCGCATATTCAATTATTGGTGGGATTGATTTTATTCTTCGTTTTGAAGTACCCATCGATGATCTCTGGCAGCGTGATGAAAGATCCGACATTACGTTTAAAAATCATTGAGCACCCATTGACAATGATCATTGCCATTGTATTGATCACCATTGGTTATTCAAAAGCTAAAAAGATGGAAAATTCCAGAAAAGCAAATCAAACTGTTGTGATTTTCTACATCATCAGCTTAATCCTGATGCTTGCCCGTATTCCATGGGGTACATGGTCATTATTTGCATAGTCTCATCAATCATAGCAAAAGGCATCAATTGTTTAGTTGATGCCTTTTTTTATTTACCAGTTACCGCGCCAATACAAAAAAAGCCTCAGCAAAACTGAGGCTTTCAATATTTTAAACGACTTTAGTTAGTCACGGTTTTTTCCAAATCCCAAAATACCAAAAACAGTTTTAAATGCGATAAGAGAACCTACGATCAATGAGATATTTGCTATCGCGGAGAACAAGAATGTTTGTTGTCCCAGTGCAGTACATACATCCGGTACAAAACGGATAAATGTGCCTATTAAACCTAAAGCGATAGCTACTACCAATGTTTTGTAGTAATGAGTTTGATTCGCATTATTATCAGTTGTCTTTGGAGCTCTTGGTTGTACAGTTTCTGCCATTTCTATTTCGATTTTATTCAATACAAATGTACAAAATATTCTATGTTTGAAAAATAAAATTGAAAAAACCGGCGACGAAATAAATCCAGTAATGAAATAACTGGAAGCAACAGCAAAATTTTCTATGAATTTTCATATAAACTGCTGTTTATTCAAAGTATTTCATTTGGTATTTTTCTTTTTTTCTGTTGAAATCATAGGGATTTTCTTTTGTAATGTGATAACCGTTGCAATGAGTGCAGCTATACACATAACGTTGCTTAGGCCTTCCTTGTCCCTTATTAAAATTACGCTTACGCCTATCTGGTCTAAGCCTCCATTTCTTATAACGCCATTTTAACCAATGCATAAAGAAGCTTGCTTCGCTCCGACTATTAAAACGCACCTTTCCAGTAGCACGGCATTTGTGTCGCTCGATCAGGCTACTGATTTCAAAAGTAGTGAATACTTCATCGATAAACTGCTTTTTGCTGCCCATGTTACTTGCTCCTTTCTTACTTTAATTTCCTGTCATTCCTATCTAATTGCCGCATGGCTACTCTATCGCGTTTATCCTCGGGACAGAAGCTTATCATCCCTTTCTCTTCATGCAGCAGCACACCTGCCTGTCGAATTGCGCTATATACTTCCTCCCTGCCGCTTTGGTAGCAGATAGATACCGAAATGAGTTTGTTCTTTGGAATGCAGTCCCATCTTTTTATCGTAAACCCTTCCCAGCGGCTCATTTCATCCACAAAGGCCCATAAAGGCATGTTTCTATAAATCCGGATTTTTCGAGTCCACATCTTTGCTTCTTCAAAATCCAGATTTGCGACATAGGTCATTGTATCACGAGGAAGCTGATTTTTACCTACATATTTAGCCCCAATATATACGAAATCACCAGGACAGACTATAGACCGCGTTTTATTCAGGTTACGAGAATAAATTTCTAAGGTTCCATCATTTAGCATAGCCTTCATATTGCTGGTATCCGATCGAATTAGAAAGTCGGCATGACTAGTCATTATTTTACCTCTTTCCGTACCTATACTCAAGGGGGCACTTCTGTTGCGAGTTTTAGCATCTACATAAGCCTCTCCTTTTATGTACACTACTGTTGAGTCCCGTTTTACAAGAGGGTAGCTTAATCGAGACTGTGCATTCAAACGTATTTTCGTACCATCCTCTAGCTCAACGACACATTGCTGACGCGGGCCAGTATAAATCTCCAGATTTTTCAAACTGGGCGCATTACTACTGTTTATCTGATTTCTCTGAATACGCAGCAGCCCCTCCTCTGTGCGGGTGACAGCCAGCTCACCAAGCTGTACTATTTTACCAAAGGTATCCTGCTCAACCCTTATCCATGTTGAGTCAGTTGCCAATAAGAAACAGGAAGACTCAATTAGCGGGATCTCCGTGTTGTCCGCGATGCCAAGACATTGCCCCTCCAAATGCAATATGATATCCTCTTTTTTATGTGGATAAAATAAGTATAACAATATGCCTCCAATAAATAACAACAAGGCTGCAGCATATCCAAATTGGACGTATTGCTTTATTTTCCTCTTTTTCCGTATATCCTCGCCGTGGATTTTTATTGCATCAAAATCAGGATTCCAATTGTCCAGCGAATCTTTGGGCAGCTGACCTTCCAGCTTTCTGAGTCCCTCAATGAGCAGAGCGTCATATTCCTCTTCTGTATAGTATGCTTTTCTAACTAACAGTTCAGCCTCTTCCTCTTGGGTTATTATTTCCAGCAGCTGCTTCTTGATCAGCTCTTGAACTTTTATATTATCGCGTTCCATTTTTCGTAGATTGTAATCTGTAATCAATTATAAGTTGGTATTATTATCCTTTTAGGAGCCGCCGCATCTTAGCGAGTGCCGTACTGAGTAAGTTTCGGACCCGTTGGGGGCGTAATTTATGCCGGATTTCCAATTCCTTATTGTCCAGACCATTTATTTTCGCATCTATCAATATTTTCTTTTCCATGGGGGTAAGCTGTTCTGCTTTTGATAAGACCACTTCCAGCATTTCTCTATAATGTAGATCAGCGTCACAGTCATTGCTGTGAGGTTCATTCCTGAGCTCTTCTATTGCCATTTTTCGATCAATCTTTTCCTGTCTTCGCATTTTCAGGGCAATATTTTTCGCTATCACCATCATCCAGACAAAAGGATCATTACGCAAAGCAATCTTTTCCCTTTCCACAAATAGCAGTTTCAGTGTTTCTGAAATCACGTCTTTGACAAGTTCATCGTCATTGTTGATAAAGTTTTTGATTCGTTTTTTTAGCTGGCTACCATGTTTAGCCATAATGAGCCTCAACCCGCGGTCGGGCTCTCTAACTAAAATCTCAAAAGGATCTTCCCCCATATCTCATCATTTAAGTGTAACAAAGGTTTATATAACCGACTAAATAAAAAATAAATACCTAATAAACAGCTATTTAAAAAATAATTCTATTTACAGCAGGTACATATCGCTTACTTATGGTAGCTATATATAAACAGGAATGAAATAATTGAATTGGCAATACTAAAATAGAAATAAAAAACCGACAAAACAAATACAAATATTTGATTTTTAAATAGTTATACAAAAAGTATGACCTGAAATTATAGTGCATAAAAAAATGAAAACAAGAGCTTTACATATCACCACCACCAGTATCCGTGTCTTTATGATACTCTTTTGGGCATGGGTCGCGCTCGACAAGCTATGGGATCTGCAAAGTTTCCGCATGGCCTTGATAAAGCAGCCTTTTCCGGACTGGTGGGCAGGGATCTTGTTTTGGTTGTTGCCTTTGGTGGAAATGGGTATCGTGGCGCTACTTGCGATACATACTTATAAATTCAAAAAGCATACATTTTTCAATCCTTTCTTACTATCTGCCTTTTTATTGACTGTCTTTACAGTCTATATCGGACTAGGCGTTGCAGGATTATATGCGCAAAAGCCTTGTGGCTGTGCTTCGGTACTGAGCAGACTATCCTGGGGCTGGCACCTTGTTGTCAATCTGCTATTGTTGTTTCTATCCATCTTGGGGTGGTACTTGAGTGGCCCAACTACCCCCATGGCCAAGTCTAAACGATACAAAAAGCAGGTGGTTTTATTTCCCGTCAGATCTCTGTTGTTCAGTATTCCGATCTATGCGATCATCTTGGAGCGCGTCAAGAAATACAAAATGCGATTTGCTGTCTTCCCGGCCGGGCCGGTGCAGTTTAAATTATGATACGTGATGGACAGCCCGTAAAAACAGATCCCGAGGCATAGGATGGACCAGTACACCTCGTTAAAGCAAAGTGCTGGTCAAAAAAATTTAACATTGAGTTTTTTGTGGAGGTAAACTTTTTTTGCTACTATAAAAAAGGCCTCGGTATGAAAGCAATATCTTTCATTAAAAAGCATGCGATGGTCGTTTTGGCCGGAGCTGCAATAATTGGTTTTAGTTCGTTTAAAGTAATTGAACTAAATAAACAAAATAAGGATACTGATTTAATCTTTACTTATGTGCCGCCGGCTGGTTCGCCAGCTCCTTATTCGGATACTAACGTAAAGAACACTTCAAACTGGCAGCGAAGCACAAGTGACTGTTCGGCATCTACAGAGCAGGAGGTTGCCTGTTCGATAGCTGTACCAGCTACCAGCACAATGAATGGCGGAAATAATATCGATCCATCCAAAGTAACGATCGAGACATTTCAACACAGTACCAACAATTACGGCGTATCTCCTTCTTCGGCAGCTACACCACAGTACAATGATCCATTGAACAGACCATTGGAGCCATAAACTAAAAAGCCCATAGCTATTAAATCCGGCTATGGGCTTTCAATATGCGATTGTCATGGATCAAGTCAGCTCCTATTTTAGAAAAGAATCCAAGTCTGTGGGTACATTTAAAACCAGACGTGATGAATTAGGACTAAGTTCCAGTCGCTCTCCTTCTATCGTTCGAACCATTTTTATATTAGCTCCCTCGAGATTCAAACGTTTGATATCTGACAGACGAATTCCCCGCATTAACAACTCTTTTCGTCTTTCAGACAGCACAAGCCTTAAAGCTTCATTCCTATCCTGTACAGTTCTTGGCACAAATATTTTAGTCTTATCCCAACGATGTTTCAATAGCAAATTAATATCTTCCACACACGTTTTCAGATCACCCTTTCGCGCATTACTTTCCGCCCGTATCAACAGCATTTCTGCCGATGTCAATCCCGAAAACATCCACTGAACGGAATGTGAGTAAGTTCCTTTAAATTTAAAATACTCACCCGAGGCTGTAAAAAAAGCTATCCGTCTAAGATCTGCACTGTCATAGCTATTCATTAAATTGGAATCAATACAAGCTCGATTTGGGCTATAGTTCGGGAATTTCTGGCCCATTTCAGAATAAAAGATCGTTTCCTTAGTAAACTTCGAAAATGGAACCGCAGCATTGATCTTGATCCCGTCCTCAGGCCGATTATAATCCATCAGCGATTCGAATAGCTTCAACGATTCGTCAGCTGCACTTCCTGCCTGTTCATAAAGTCCCATGGACAGGTAAGCGCGGGCAAGTAATGCGTATGCTCCTGCTTTTGAGGGGCGTGATTTCACCAATGGTAAATCTTGTAGATTTGCTACGGCAACCTTAGCGTCATTCAAGACCTGCTGATAACATTCCTCTACTGGAGAAAATTCACTTTTAACATTGAAATCAGACTTAAGCCGCAAAACGATGCCTTTCTCATCATTCTTTCCTCCCGGATCAAATGCCGGAGCATAAGTCCAAAGTAATTGGAGGAAATAGTAAGCCCTATAAAAATGAGCCGAACCGTATACATTCTTCCAATCGTTATTATTAGCCTCGGTTCGCTCTATTTTGTCCAATACTTCCAAACAAAAGTTGACATTATATATCGGCAGATAGGCAGCAGACCAATCATTAGGATACGAATAATCAAAAGCTTCCCATTGATAGAGCAACTTCCTTTCGGGTAAAAGAGCTTTATAATTGTTATCCGTCAGGAAATAATCATCAGCTGCCGCCTCAGCATACGAGGGCGTCCTTAGTTCATTCATGTAACCAAAATCATCCAATATTTCCTGCAGGTCTCGTATAGATGTTGGAACCTGATAGGCATTGCTATTTTTCGGATCAAGATAGTGTTTGCACGAAAAACATGAAATAAGAGAGAACAAAGTAGTAAATATAATTAGTTTCATAAAGCAATTGGTTAAAAGCTGGCCCGTAGACCAAGTGAGTAATTTTTCTGCAAAGGAATCGCTTCGGGATAATCCGGGTCCAGTCCATTCCGGTTTGCTCGCCAGATAATACCCAAATTAGCCGCATTGGCAAATAACTGTATATTGTAAAGTCCCCGAATTGTTTTTGGTAGATCATACGACAAGTTTATAAATTGGAGACGAATATGATCTCCTTTTTCAACGAGCACCTCGCTTGATGTATAGAACCCATCCCGGCCGGACATGATCAATGGAAATTCAAAGGATGGCACGTCTGTATGGTCTCCTTTTTGCCGCCAACGATTATAAAAGTCAGGATGACCAGTTCCATAGTTGATCAATGCACTGGAAGTGAACGAAGATCTCCGAAAGTAATAGCCCATGCGATAACTGAGATTGAATGACAGGCTCAGATTTTTATAGTTCAACGTATTGAGCCAACCTCCAAAATGCACTGGTATCGCAGAACCAACAAAGCGCACAGAACCTCCTTCTTCGGCACTTCCTATGGAACCGTTGTTAATTGCCGTATAATCCGTGGAAATTTTACCATTCAATATCCCCTGCGGATTACCATTATCGTCAAGTCCTTTCCATATGAACGCAGCAAGACCATAGAGCGGGTATCCTATAACCGGATTAATCTGCGAACCGGATGCTGCCACCATGCGGTAAAGCTGTCCCTGATCATTGGGATAATAATAAGCTGTTGTTTTATTATTATTGTAGTTATAGATCAAAGACGATTGCCAGCCCCATACACCTGATTTTAGGCTATAATTTAACTGTACATCCAAGCCCTTTCCTTTCATTGCAGCTACATTCTGGATGATCGTGCCCCTCGCTCCCCAGCTCGTGTAATCGTAATTGGTCTCACCATATAGATCAGAGCCATTCTTGATATAATATTCTAGCGATCCGGAAAGTGGAAAATCCTTTAGGGCAAACTCCAGTCCTGTATTCAGTTGCATCACCTCTTCCCAGCGCAAAGAGGGATTATTGATTGTTCCGATCCTCCCGTAAGGCAACGAGCCATTAATTGACGAATTAGTCGCCGAACCGCTAACAGGTAATGCCGATCTGCTCAGATCAACATTACCACTATGGCCCAATGTCATTTTAAGTTTCAGATAACTTACTGGAAGTTTTTCAAAAAATGATTCTTTGGACATTACATAGCCTGCGCCAACCGACCAGAGCGGTTTCCATTTATCATTGGTCGAGACACCATAGATGTTTGAGCCATCACGTCGGATATTTCCACTGAGCATATAACGATCTTTCCATGTATAATGAAAATTTCCATATACACTCACGAATCTATTTAACCGTGTAGGGGACAAACTTGGACTTCCCAATATTGTACCGTAACTTCCGAAAGGTTTCTTGAGATAATTCGTTGTAAAGTCGACCGGAACCAGTGATAGTGGATCCTCACGATAACCGTAGTAGATCATGCTATTACCCCACGATTTTGTTTCACGCATTTCTAGCCCAGCCATTGCGATTAAAGAATGTTGGCCTATCTTTTTATTAAAATCAAATTGACTTCTAAAAGCATAAGACTCTTGGTCATTACCAGTCTTCCATAAAATATCCCCATAAGGGACTATGTAGGTAACCTTACCTGTGGTTTCATTGATCTGGCTAAAAGAATTCACCATATCGCGCACAAAATAACTTTCTTTCTTGAAATGGTTATCAATTTGTCCATCCTGACGCTGGCGCTGATAATTTGCTTTGAATACAGCACCAGGAAATAATTTGACACTGACACCGATATTTCCGATATACTCCTGAATAGTATTCGTTTCTGTATTGTATTTATAGTCCTCGGTTGGATAATAGTTCCAGTCAAATAGTCTTCCTTTTCCTACGGTATCCAGCACTGTTTTTCCATAATTCTTATAAAATGCTACCGGGCTACCTGTCTCATCAAACAAAGACAGATATGGTACCACATACTGGTTGCCCACACTTGCCAGTGTAGAATAGGAAGGGATATTGCTATTCTTGTTTTTTTGATTGGAATAAGATGCCGACAGGTTGAGATTTAACCATTTGTTCAAGGTCACCGTATTGGCCAGCCTAATAGTTGTACGTGCAGAAGGCTGACTGTAATTATCCTTCTGCCAGTCATGCCCCAAAGCCACAGTCCAGTTGTTGTTAACGTTACCTCCTGAGATATTCGCGGCCAACTGCTGCGTATGGGCAGGATTATAAAAATAGCTACTATATTGTTCCCTAAAGTCGGATTTTAAATAGAAGGCTTTGTGTGATTGATAAATCTCCTCCGAAATCTCCTTTTTACGTCTTTTGTCCAGCCAATAAACTATAGGAGACACCGGTGGTGCATCCCAACTGTTTAGTCTGCTATCAAACTGGCCAGCATCAAACAGCATTTCTTCCACTTGGATATACTCTCTATTACCAAGGATAGCCAGTTTTGAAAGGTCGGGTTTTTCTTTGATCGTCGCATTGAGATTGAGGTCTACACGAGTCTTTCCATCCATTTTTGATTTTTTTGAAGTAAGGACGATCACCCCATTTCCACCTCTGGCACCATAAATCGATGTCGCTTCGGCGTCTTTCAATATCGTGACTGATTCAATATCATTAGGATTGATATTATTGATATCTCCTTCGTAGACAAATTCATCCAATACGATCAGGGGATCAAGCGGACCGTTTATGGTACCATACCCCCTTACGGTAATCCCTAGTTTATTCTGCGGGTTTAGATTGGTTTTTCCTTTCTGAAAAACCAATCCGTTGGTTACACCTTCCAATCGGTCCAGTATATTCGTTCCAACCTGCTTTTCCAACAGATCTTTTTTTAGTACACTAACTGATCCATTTATTTGATTGACCTTGAGATTTTGATAGCCTGTATTGATTTCAACCTCTGCCAATTGATTTGTTGCTTCCTTAAGCATAACAGTAAGATTATTGCTATATCTGCTGATTAATATCTTCTCCGATAGATATCCAATCAGAGAAAATTGGATAGAATCATTTAGGCCACTTTCTATCGAAAACTTTCCGGAATCATCAGACCGTACGGATCTGCCTTTTGAAGTTACGTTTACATTTCCCAGTGGTAGGCCACCGGAAGTTACAACCTTACCTCTCACTAACTTTTCAGGAGTTTGACCATTAGCGAAATGAATAAGAACAAATATATAACAGACTGCTTTTAGTATGTACTTCATTTTGTGCTCCTTTCTTTTACTGCTTTTGTTCTATTTTTAATAGGTGCGAAATCCAACATTTCCATCATCGCGGTAAATTCACGAATAGAACCTAAAGACAAGACTCTTCCCTTTGGAGAAATAAGGACATAATGGGGAATACTTCTATGGGGGAAATATTGGCACAGTACGCTGTCGCTGTAGATCTGTGGTATATCCAATGCGTAGGGAAAACGACTATGATACTTTTCAAAGAATGCTGTGATGCTTTCCTTGTTATCTCTATTCCCTTTTTCGTTGACTAAGACAATCCTCACATTGTCGTTCAAGTTCCGATGCAGGCTATCAATTTTTGGGAATCCCCTAACACAGACTGTGCACCAGGTTGCCCAAAAATCCAACAGGATAAACTTTCCTTTTGCTTTATTAAAACTGAACTCAGCAGAATCGCCGTTTTGGAGCTTACTATGTACAGTGGTCCAAAATTCATTTGACAAAGTATCGCCAATTTGGAGAGCTTTTATTTTATCCAACCCATCAGCCCCACTATCCTTGTGGGGCGTCTGAGCTGATAAACTAAACATATGAAATACAGCAATGCATGTCAAAAGCATTGATGTATTCTTCAATACCTTAAAAGAAGAAAATACAAATTGAAACACTAAAGCTATGCATAGAAGGAGCATTCGATCAGCACCCTTACAGTAGGTTCCGCCTGAGTATCTAGCCATTGCTTGGCAGATATAGACAAAACATATGCGTAATAGAATCAGAATTGCCGCATGTCTGGTTCTTTGGCTGTTTGGTTTAATGTGTTTTGAGCAGGATGAATCTTTCCCAATAGGCAGTTCGCTCCCACCCCTGTAAAAATTGTTCATTTTTAAAAGGTTTTTGAGGGCTGTGACCTGCTGGATTAGAATTCCTTTAGATGCTTACAAACGTATCGCTTTTGCTCCTAAGCCTAGCTCAGGTCACAAATAAGAAAATGGTTAAAAATGCGGGAAGCGCAAGACGTTTGATTGGTAGTTTCAAGTGTTATAATTGGTACGTTACGTCTTCAGCAGCTAGAAAAGTCATTGTATGACTTGACACACAGAGCTACTCTGCGGGTTTAATCTTGTTTTTCGTTGTTTGCTTTTTATTCATACTCATAAATTGATTTTATAATTTATGAGTCACGGAAGGTAATGAAGACTATAGCTGGACCCCATCAACCGTGCAGCAAGGTTCCGACGCCTCTTAGAAACGGAATTACGATAGGGCCCGTGACGCTATAGCGTGTACAATAATACACAAAAGTCGTCACAGGGCATTGTCCTATCGTCTCGTTCTAAATCAAATTTGTCGGAATTTGCTACCGAGACTCTTTTAGTTAAATGCCACAAAACAAAAAAATGTTTTACAAAACAAATATAATGAGATAAATATAATAATTCAAATTTTATTTCACCAAAACTATAAATAGCCATATATGGATATTGTGAGGTATGAAGAAAATAGCAATTATCTCATCAATTCACCTTTATATTATCAACATCATTAAGAAAATTCGAATTGAACTTGGACTTTCATTTAAGGACATAGCTGATATTTTAGAAATCGATTCAATTAATAATCCATTAGGTGCAATAGAGGGAAAATCGAGCACTGCTAGATATACAGATGTTCAATTAAATAAGCTCGCAAGATCATTTACAATGATTTGCGAGGGGAAAGGAATAAATAAAATATATACTTTAAATGATTTCTATCCACCGATTGATTTTGAAGAAAAAATGGTTGAAAAGATCATCACCAAAATTGAACCTACAGAATTGGGTCAAACGGGTAGCCTTCATTTATTATTAGTAGAGGAAAGTGACACCTTTTTCGATAATTGGCACACATCAAAAGAAATCGCGCAATATTGTGGGAGCAAAGCAGAGAAAAATTGGGAAGCAAAAGATTTTACCGCGATTATAGAACAAGCTGTTAAAAAAGGAAATTTGATCAGAAAGAGCGAAGAGGAAGCACTTTTTAAAAGACCTTAAAAATCCTTATCTTGGTACAGATTATGACCTCAAGAAAAAGAAAAATGCAAAGTGCCACTTTTCCTGCCATCTCATTTGATAAGGTTTTATTGTTTCATAAGGCAAGAACAGAAAAGGGAATCTCTGCTTTTGAGTGCTCATTCCTACTAGGAAAGCACGACTTTTTCATCAGAGATGCAGAAAACCCCTTTAAATCGACTTTGATTGACCCAGAGGACAGTGTCCATCTAGGTAAAGTCTTATGCTTAACGGAATGCAACCCTAATACAAGCCTGTTAGATCTATACAAACTCGAAGTAGAAGAATCTAAAATCGATAGAAAGAGAACAAAGCGGGTAATCTATATCAAAAATGAGGGCTGCCAAGCGGATCCTATTGAAATAACCGTGGAGGACAAAGAGGAGGAATTAGAAACCACGCTCTTTTTAAGCACGTATGAAAAAGTACAGTCTTTCTTTAGAGAACTAATTGAAAACGGCTATTTCGACTCAACGAGAACAGCTTTAGAAATATTCAACACTTTCAGAAGCTATGATGAATTTGGCCCTGACTTTCACCCAAGGTATTTGATCCAAAATATCCGCTATTTTATTAATAAAAAATCCGGAGAACCTCTTTTGGACAGCAGCCGAACGAATTTATTCTCAAGAAGATTATTTTTTAAACCCTTAGATTTTAAAATTGAAAGTGGATCGGGAACAATCTCTGAATCATTTACAGCTATTGGGATAAACACGTTTCAACAGGCCAGTAAATGGGTAAGTGACCTCGACTATAGACGCAATCACAATAAAAATAATAAGTTGGTGTTGTTTGACGAGCAATGTGGTACCTGTAGTACCAAACATGCATTGTTAAAGCTATTGGCTGATGAGAATGAGAATACAAGCCTTAAACTTATATTGGGGATTTTTAAAATGAATGGTAAGAATACTCTTGCCATAAAAGATACCTTAGAAAGATATAAGTTAAAATATATCCCTGAAGCGCACAGTTATTTCAGAACGAAGAATTATATACTGGATTTCACAGGAATTGGTGTCAATGAGACCAAATTTGAACTGGATCTTCTAAATGAAGTAGAAATCAACCCTGATCAAATCTCAGAATACAAAGTTCAGTATCACAGAAACTTTCTTTCTCATTGGATTGAAGAAAATAAGATTCCATATTCTTTAGACGAACTTTGGAAAATACGTGAGGGATGTATACGTGCTATTACACTGGCGAGGCTTGAGTTAGATACCGAGCGATTACACCTCCGACCTTTTAGAAAAGAGGATGGTGCTGTAATGTACGCACTCAACGATGATATTGATGTACTGCGATATACAGGCGACACCCAGTTTGAGGATATACCGGCAACAGAAGAATTTCTGGTAAACTATGATCAGTATGAGCGATTTGGTGTTGGTCGTATGATAGTGACTTTAAAGGAAACTGGCGAGATATTAGGCTGGTGCGGTCTCAAGTACCATCCCGAATTGAACGAATTTGATATCGGTTATCGCTTTTTCAAAAAATACTGGGGTATGGGCTTTGCCACCGAAAGCGCCCAAGTGGTCCTTGCTGATGGACTTACAAGGTTAAATATCAGACAAATCGTCGGCAGGGCACGCATAGAAAACACAGCTTCAATCCATGTACTTGAAAAATTAGGGCTGAAATATGTGAAAAATTTTGAGGAGGATGGTGAAAGCTGGGCGCTATATGCTATAGATAACCCTGAGCTATCTTAGAAACCTATTTATAAATAAAAGCCAGTCCCTTTAAAAAAACTGGCTTTTAAAGTATTTTGAATGAATATTATTTCAGCTTTTCAATTTCTTCAACAGAAAGGTTCAGAATGTCTGCGATCAGCTTAGTATCAAAGCCACTTTGTAACATCTTTATCGCCGACGCTTTTTTCTCAGTATCAGCTTTAGCACGCTCTTCTCGCTTACCTTTCAAAACACCTTTTTCTATCCCCTTCCGTTCTGCCTTATCCAATAAATATTCTTGAGTACCCATGATATCACTCCTTCCTAATTTTTCTTTTAATTCCTGTTCAAATATAACCAAACTATCCTGATTATCAAAGCTTACATAGTAGGCTAAAAAATCATACAAACCCTGTCGTGTTTCCTTATCCATCTTGCGATGCATCATTTCATGATAGAGATCATGTTTCATATCCCTAAGCTGCTGGTCTGTCAGATCTTTGTTCAAAATAGCGAGTAATGCCGTTAATACAACCACCGAAAACGGGTTGTCGTTTGCGCGCAATGTTGACTCATCCTGATCTAATATTTTATAGCTATTAAATTCATAACGCAGCGATGTTCCCATAAACTCCTTAAAATAAACCTTTGGAAGATAGTTTCGGTTGCCATCTGCTAAGATCGCAATAGCTGTAACAGGGGCCCGATACCGATCTGTTATTTTATAAAAGTACTGAAACATACGCTCTGCGAGGTCTCCCTTACCTTTACTGCTCTGAACCTCTATATGGCACAACACAAACTGTTCGCTGCCGTCTTTAAGAAATACTTTGACAAGTTTGTCTACATACCGGATACCTTTACCATTGGCCTCTGGTGGAAACAGGCTCTCAAATTCTTTGTCCAAATAATCGAACGGCCTTTCTAAATCGAAGACCATATCGGCATCTGAAAACATAAATCGTAAAAAATGAACAAAGGTCTGTTCTAATACGGCTTTCCACAATGGATCATCCACTTTTTTGTGAATTCTTTTCATATACTCTTTATATCAATTGGTTAGCTGAGTAAAGATAATAAAAATTGTATTAAAAACTAAAATATTTAGTAATAAATATATCATTGACCAAAACCGTTTTCCTTGACGCTCCTGCTCGAAAACACGTTGGCTAATATGCCTATAAATCGATATAAAATATTTCGTTTCCAAAGATGCCCCATGCAGTTTAAGTTTACAGCATGAGCATATTTTGGCTCACCACCTGAACTATTTAAGCTTACAAAACAGATTATTTACGCCTAAAACAGCCAAGATATGAGCTCATTTATATGTATATATGAGCTTATAAATGAGCTTCATTATGGCGGTCGTCTTTCAAAAAACTACCAACCAAGACATCTTCTTACAGTGGAGATATACCAAAAACAGTTTCCTTAGGGTATTATCCCCGACAAAGACCTAGAATCGTTTTTAAAAGCGGATTTGGCAAACCAATGGGTAAAATAAGAAAAGACTTTTTTCAAATGCAATAAATCTAAGTATATTTAGCAATAGAACAATGCGATTCAAAATCATGTTAAAAGCAAACATATAAAAATAGTTGACTGTAACGGTATTGAACACATACAATACATTAGGACAGTGAGATCATTCAACTAGGAAAACAATGGAAAAAGATTGATACCATGCTATTACAATTAAAAATACAGATTAAAGGAATAACCAAACCTCCGGTGTGGCGTAAATTATTGGTCCCTGATTATTTTACATTTGATAGATTACATGAGGTGATACAGGTAGCATTCGGCTGGCAGAACTATCATCTCTACCAATTCTCTCCAAAAGGTCTTGGCTCTTACCCCGAAATTGGGATTATCGATGAGGAGTGGGATGAAGGAAATACAGAGGATGCAGAGAAGATAATATTAAAAGAATTCCTAAATCAAAAAGGACAAAAGTATAGCTATATTTATGATTTCGGTGATGGCTGGACACACCTGATCACCATTGAAGACATAATAGATAGAAACCAGTTAAAGGCTGAATTATTGGATGGAAAAGGAGCCTGTCCACCCGAAGATTGTGGCGGTACTTGGGGCTATGAAAACATCAAAGATATCATGAAAAATAAGCAACATGAGGAACACGACTCCGTGCGCACCTGGCTTGGTTTAGAAGATGAAAAATGGGATCCAAACTACTTTGATATGAACGAGGCCAAGCAAGAAGTAGCGGCAGTATAGTATCAAGTGAAGCCGCATTAACAATCATTGTGTACAGCCCAAATGCGAACGCAATGCATTCGCAATTCAGGTTCTAATGCCTTGGCAAATATTGGGTAGGATATTCCATAAATTACCGATGGAATATCCTACCCTATTTATTTAAATACTCCAATGCTTTTTCCATTACCTCATCCCTACCTTCGCAAATCCCCTTGATACTCGGTTTGACAATCTCATCAATTTTAATACCTACACGCTGGGTTTCACGTTGATCGGGATAATATACCCCCAATCCGGAAAGCATTGTCCGCTGATTGCCCGGTAAATCAATGGAACTGACATTGCCATCAGCACCCGCTGTCTGTGATCCGAAAACCTTGACATTGGCAGTGGCCTGGTAAGCCATCACATGATATTCCGCAGAACTCTGCGTATCTTCATTGACCAGAATAGCCACTTTACCTTGATAACAATCATTGGCATTCTCCCCAACTTGTAATGGGCTGCTCATTACAAAAGTGCCGGGATATTGAAGACTCGTGCTGGTAAAACGAACGAAATCAGTAGGCTTGGTTAACAACAAGGGTGTAAGCTTGAATACTAAAAAATCACCAGGATAATTGCGGTCATCAATCACAACACCTTTTACCTTGCTCCAGTTTGCCATATTTTCTGTGATCATCTTACCACGCAGCAAACTGTGATTGATATACAAAATATTATTGTCCATCATCTTAAAAGGCACGGTATCTCTTGAAGCAGGTTTAATTTGGCCAGAGGGTATTGCAGCAATATCTACTTTAATCTGCTGGCCATCACGCACTAACTCACAGCGCACAATCTCGCTATTGCTTGTCACAAGCTTTCGCGCCAGATCACGATTGGCAACCGCTTCATTTGGTGTGCTCATATAAGCCCATAGGGAATCTCTGATTTCTTCCACCTTTTTATGCTCTTTAGTGATTAACACATCCCCTATCCTAAGTTTATCTCCTGATTTCTCACTGTCAAAGACTTTAGTCACCACGGCTTTTCCCTCTATCATGCGTATTTCAACAGGCATTCGATACTTACCATAAAAACCTACTAAGCCTTTAGGTATGCTCCATAATCCTGTATGCGCATCTTTAACACGTGACACCATCTTCAACAGTGAAAGGCCATAAGATCTATCATCCCGGCTAAGGATCATTTCCGGTACCGAGATTTTTAATACAGTGTCCCATTTGGGATCCGTCAGATTTTTATAGGGAGAAAAGTACTCAATCATATTCCAAAAGCGAAAGAGCGTCAACAAACGAAATCCCGCATCCGCAGAATATACATTTTCGTATTTTTTTTCATTCTTAAAAAGAACATTGCCTGCACCCTTAGCAAAATCAAAATAATGATGCTGATCGAAACTACTATAACGAATACGTCTTAATTTATCCTTGAGGCCATCGTTAAAAGGAAGACCGTCAATCCAGCTATAATCTACCTCCTGAACGACATTTTCGACATGTGGTTTAGCATAATTGGCTGTGGTACCAAGGCTATCTAGCAGCGTTGCGTAATGCGACTCGATGGATTTATTATCTTTTGCCATAATAACAGTATTCATAGACTTAAATAACTGTTGATCCCAATCGTACTTCCCTTGTGCTACCGCTGGATGCTTATATTTCAAAAAGCCCCAGATTCTTCCCAAATCCACCAAGCGTTGATCAATCTCAGGCGTATTGTTAAAATCAGAAATACCTGAACTCACAGGGTCACTAATCCCTTTTGCAAACGGAACAAATATTCCCATTTCTCTAGTAATATCTTTACCATCGACAGTAATAAGTACATCATCAACCCACATCTTGCCCTCCCCAGACAGAAAAAATGCAATGGATATCCCTTCGGTTTGGTCGGGTACCAACTTCGTCTTCAGCTTAATATTTTCCCAATTTTTTGTTCCCCGAATTTGACGATTAGCCATATTATCAAAAAAGACTTTCGGATCTATTCGCAACATCATCGCAGCATAGGATCCTTCTGTGATATTCTCGCGCTTGATCATGGCAGATACCTCAATGGAATCGCCTTTTAAATTTGACGGCAACCACATCATGATTCCACCAAATCCTTTATTTTTCTTTATGCTTTCAATCTGGAGTGCTCCCTTTGCACTGTAATATGTATTCTGATTGATACGGCTCTTGAAGGCGGTAGTGTCTCCGATATTGAACCAAGGGCTACCAATGGGCTTATCAAATGAAAAGTTAAAGTTTTGTTGACCATACAGACGATTCGAGATCGTCGTTAGAAGAACAACAAGGAAAATAAATAGGCTATTAGATCTCATAATTAAAATTTTCATTAAATTAACCATTTAATGAATTAATTGCAACTACCTTTTTAAGGCTTATACAAAAATATTTTTGATCTTTTATTTTGCATAACATTGTAAATTTAACCGCTTTTTATAAAAATTAGATAGAAAAGGAAAATTGACAGTATTTGCTTTTATTGCCTCATAAAATTTAATTAACTTCACATTACTAGAAGAAAAATAAATGGAAATAGCGGAAAAATATCTATTGGGCTTAAAAAAGACTTACTATGACAACAATGGCGAGGAAGCCTGGGATCATTTTGAACAGATTAAACATGGTGCAAATAAAACAGATCTGGAGAAGCTCAAAGAGATATTTTCAGATATCCCCCAAGCACTCGTAGAACTGCTCGAGTATGTTGATGGGACCTATTGGCGAACCTACGCCGATGAGGAAATAGCTTTCTTCTTTCTAGGGTCTGACTTAAATGAGTATCCATATTATCTACTTTCTTCTAAAGAGATGATCGAAAATCAATCTATTGCACATACCTATTATGCTGATTATATCGATCGGAAATATGACCACGTGGAAATTGATAGCAAGATTACTGATAAATCAGCGAACTTAAAATGGCTTCATTTTTCCGACTGTATGAACAACGGTGGCACTTCACAATTATTCGTAGATTTCAGTCCTTCAGAAAAAGGTAAAAAAGGGCAAATAGTACGTTTCGTGCATGATCCCGATGAGTTTTGCGTCATAGCGGATAGTTTCGATGAATATCTCCAGTTGCTGATCAATAATGGTTATAATTTTATTGATGAAGAAGATATGTATTAATGATAGGCTTATGTGTGAATCCAATGAAGAGTAACCCCATATTGTTATTG
This sequence comes from Sphingobacterium sp. DR205, assembly GCF_011064245.1. Taxonomy (NCBI): domain Bacteria; kingdom Pseudomonadati; phylum Bacteroidota; class Sphingobacteriia; order Sphingobacteriales; family Sphingobacteriaceae; genus Sphingobacterium; species Sphingobacterium sp. DR205. Next base: position 4,931,681 of record NZ_CP049333.1, read on the forward strand.
TAAATTTTGTAATTTCGGAAATGAATACTCAAATAAACAGCAAAAACTAAATGGGATGGATCACATATTTTACTTCATGATCTTTCTTTTATTTTTTTGCGTACCATGCCTATTTATATATTTTCTCTATTGGATCTTGAAAAAATCAGGTCGTAAAAAAACTGGCATCATTGCTTCGATAGTTTTAATCTTTCCCTTTCTTTTTTTCACTTCATACATCATCTTTGACGAGCTATTCCTTTCTAAATCTGAAGCAAGAGAAATATTAAAAGAACATCAGGTCATACTGCATGATGATTTCGAGGTCACTTTCAACCAAAGCGGTGGTTTTAGAGACTATACACATAAATTTGAACTGTCCATCTCCGAGAAAGATAAACGAACATTTATTGAAGGGAGAATTTGGGATGATAAACCGGATGAACGCATACAGATTCACTCGCCATTAGTGGACAGGTATGAAGGTGATACATTGAGGGCTAATTATACAAACGGCAAGTATTATATCTATTCTATGTACCGTCCTAATGGCAAAGGAATAGCACCGACATTCGTAGAGATCAGTGTACTAAAAGGTAAAAATACACTTACATACGAAGAGATTTTAGATTAGATCTTTTAACTCCTCCATTTTATAAGAAACCCTTCCATATTTTCCTTCGATTTCATTAGATATTCATACATGGTATAAATCTTCATTATTTTTCAAAAATTAACACTTTTTGATTGGATTTATCAATATTAGAGTTTAAATCATAGCTTTGGTAAGATATTTCTCAAATGACAGATCTTAGCTTAAAATATCCCATCGTTCTTATACACGGTACAGCTGCCAGAGATAACAGTTTGTTTTGGGGAAGAATTCCAAAGACATTTAGAGACAACAACATTCTGTTTTATTACGGAAAAACAGATGGCTGGGCTAATGTTTCCGATAACGCACAGATGTTAAAAGCAAATCTATTAAGACTTGTAGAAACAACAGGTGCTGAAAAATTTAATCTGATCGCTCATTCCAAGGGCGGAATAGACGCTCGGCATTTTATTTCAACACTAGGGGGACATGAAATAGTCGCATCTCTAAGTACGCTATCAACCCCACATTTGGGAACACCAATAGCAGACTATCTAATAGAAAAACATCTATCGGAAGATTCTATCACTAAAAAACTTGTACACCGTATTTCATTCTTATTTGGTGGTCAATCTCCAAACCCAATCGAGGTAATTCGAGATTTGAGTGTAAGGGAAATGCAGACTTTCAATCAGTTCAATCCCAACATGGACAATGTATATTATCAGAGCTTTGCCTCAACAATGAACATGGCACAAGATGATCTGTTATATGCCCTGACGTTTAAATATCTGACACGGGTAGCTGGTGAGAATGACGGGATGATACCGTTACAAAATGCCGCCTGGGGTGATCGATTTGAACACATACGTGCGCAAAAAGGTATTTCCCATGCTGCTATAACCGATATAATGCGTAGAAATATCGGAAATTTGCAAATACCACAAATTTATTTAGACATTATTAGCGGACTGAGGGCATTGGGATTATAACTATCTGAAAAAATAACGATAAATTAGCGTATTTTGTCCAGCTCAATATCTTGGTCAAACCAGTGTGTTTGCCAAAAGTGGTGAAGTGTCTAGGTCATTAACATTATTTTTGACATGATATTTCACTTTTTTCGACAAGCATCAAATTAGGACAAGCATTGGAGACGAAATCAACATATTGCAATAATAAAAGCCAGTCCCTTTTAAAAAGAACTGGCTTTTAAAGTATTTTGAATGAATATTATTTTAGTTTTTCGACCTGCTCCACAGTCAACCCAAGAGCTTTCGCAATATTCTCTATAGCTACACCTATTTTCTTAAGTTCTAATGCGGATTTGAGTTTCTCCGCTTCGGCTTTGGCGCGCTCTTCCAGCTTACCCTTTTCAAAACCTTTTTCCATACCCTCCTTTTCAGCATACGCAATCGTAGCATTATAGGCACGTTTCTGTTCCAAGCTTGATATGTATGACATCTGTTCCTCTGGCGTTAACTTTGCCAGTTCTCCTATTGCAAAGATACGGGAGAATATTCTTTTATCCAAATACTTAGGCAATCCCTCCAACTCATCGAGGTGCTTCATCAGGTACATCCACTGATCGATGATTGTATCTAGTTTGGCCAGGGGTTTATTAAAGTTGGACAACACCAGCAGCTTGTAACTTAGCTTGGGATAAAGGACTTCCTGATCGAACTCATCGATGATCTTTGCGCTATAATAATACTTTTCCCTGTTTGCTAAATCTATCGGAAACCCCAGTACAGCGATAAAATATACAGGTGGAAGTTCATAATTATTTCCAGCACGTCCTTTCTTGGGCAGTCGGCTTATCGTCCGAGAAGTATAGCTGACAGCACGGTCAAAAAAGAAATCTTGATTTTGAAGCTGCATTTCCACCAAAAAAACCTCACCACCAGTGCCTACACAGCGTAGGTCAAAGATTACTTTCCGATCGTACGGTTGATCCCCATCCTCCTCTACATTGCTGTATGTAAGATCCGCTACCACGTGCTCTCCCTCAAGCAGGCTATTCAACAGGTTGATTAGATTTTCCTTGTGTTCTTCTCGTCCAAAATAAAGCTTCCAGCCAAAATCAGAAAGCATACTGATGTACTTCGATGTGTTAGCTCTTTTATTCATTTAGATCTATAATATTGGTTATTCGCCTTAAAGATAATAAAAAAAACTAAATATATTAGCATTTTTATTTATAAAGATTAATAAAATCACCGATATCAGGGATATTCTTATCAGACAGTCTGTGCTAACTTTAACTCGAAAAATTGATTAAAAATAAGCAATGAGAAATATCATGATTGTTTCAACTTTTTTGACACTATTGAGTTGTAAAACCAACGAACAAAAATTCCGGATCTCCCCTATTTATGCGGAGCCAAAAAAGATAACAAGCGATGTTTCTGAAAACGGCGTCTCCCATAAATTTAACACGTTTAAAGAGATTACAGAGCGACTTAATCCCCTGATTTTTATGATATCCAAAGAGGAAAACTTATTAAAATTCCGTCTGCAGGGCAATATTTCCTCTAGTAGCCATTATATCAATCACATACAGAAAATCCGAATCGAAGAGGAATTAACGGGGAATACTCTTAGGCTGAAATATATTGTCGAGATCAAAAGGATAGCGGGCAAAGAAAATTCGAATATTCGGGGTTACAATTATACAAAGGATGAAACCTATAAAATCCCTGCTGGAGCTAAGATTATCACGATCGAATTGTATGAAAATTTTGTAAATAAATCGTCAGATGCGAAGCCTAGATTAACTGCTCAACAAAGCTTCAATTTTTTCGCACATATGTAGTCCAACATAAAATGTAGAGTGAAAAAATTGGAACAAAAAGAAGCATAAATTAGGAAATGGCCTATTCAAAAAGTATTTTTTAATTTCATGGAAAGGAAATTGAAACAAAATTTATTCTTGTCAAAAAAAAGTGTATCTTAATCATAAATCACAGCCACATGAAACGCTTATATATCCTATTTAGCTTTGCATTGTTATTCTCTTCGATAATGACAGTAAAAGCTGCTCTTTCTTCCAATAAAAATTATTCCAAGCAGTTAACTGATACGCTTTCTGATAATATCCGAAAGTATATTACACAATTAGCTGTTTCGGAAGGCTTAGATAAAAGCTCCATTAAAATAAAAACCGATAGCTGGGGAGAAGTAACCGTTTCAGACAACTGGGGTAAAAGTGTCAAATATAGCAAAGACCACTGGGACGGATATACAAAAAAGGATAACAACGGACTTAAAACTTCGATAAAACAGGATTTTTCCGGCAATATAGTCGTAAAATATAACAACGGAAAGGAAAAAACGGTCAGAAAAAATATAAGTGGGGATTTTGATATTTCTGATCAGGACGGGAGTCCATCCACTGCTTCCATAAATACCCTCGATAATTTGGAGATACGTGACAACCATGGGAACCTCACTACTATTTCAAAAAATATCTTCGGCGGTTTAGATATCCGTGATGCAAGTGGCAACCACGCCACTGTATCTAAAAATGTTATAGGTGGCTTAGACATTCGTGACAGCCAAGGAAATAGCAGTCGTGTATCAAAGGATATTTTAGGAAACCTGACTATTGAAAGTAACACCGGTAAAAGTACAACCATTAGAACAGACATATTGGGTGGCAAAACAATTGAAGACAACAGAGGGAGCCGTGTTTCCGTAAGAAAGGATATATTTGGAAATTATGAAGCCAGCGATAACAATGGAAACCATGCGTCTATTAAAAAGGATATCTTTGGAAAAGTAGTCATTGATGATCCAAAAGGGATATTGGAAAATGTGAAGCTTCAACTGATCGAAGATTTATTGAAACAATAAAAACCATCATTATTCATAAATTTTCAATTCATTAATTTGATTATCAGAGATATAGATAGAAAATTTATGCAAAACCAATATCACAGTCAAATTAGACTTATCAGGAAAATCATTAAGTCCTGGAACTTAATACCTGGCGCACCATTGGATGAATTTGATCCATTGGCGCATAAATTATTAAAACACTTATCAGAGAGAGCCGATAGAACGAAAATCAGGACAGTTATCGCTAGTGATCTTGTTGTAAGATATGGATTTTTCAACCATGAAATAGATGCCGAATCATTTGCTAATCAAATCATGGATTGGTGGTATGATTAGATTATTCATGTTAATTGGATGAATTGGTATATTTGAAGTTTAACTTGAATTTGACGGCATTTAACCACCTAATTTCTGACAATAGAAATAATATTAATACTGGGAAATGAAAACTTTATTTATTTGGATATGTATACTCGGGCTTTTCGCTTGTAATAGCTCTAAATCCCAATCCTACAAAATTCCTTTAGAAGAGATCGAAGGAATGTTTTCCAAAATGAAAGCAAATGGAGTATATACGGATACAATATTACTTTGGGGATATTTCTTCACCTCAGATAGTAAAGATCATTTCGATCAAATCAGCGAAGAGCTTAAAAAACAGAATTTTGAATTTGTAGAAATTTTCCAGGCTGATGATAAAAGCTATTGGCTGCATCTGGAAAGAAAAGAGATCCATAATGCAAAAAGCTTATTCGAACTAGACAAAGAGCTCTATAAAATAGCTGATAAATATAAAACCACTTATGACGGTTTCGATGTCGGAAATATAAACAAAGGTCAGCCATTACAACGGGATACTTACACAGTACCCGATGAATTTAAGACTACTGACTATTTAAAAGACAATCTTCCTTATTTACTGGTTGGAAATACGGCTTTTGATAGATTTCCTCATAAAGCAGAATTTTGCCACTTTGTAAAAATAACAACAGCTTTTGCCAACGAAGCGCCAAAGACAATGCTACCAACGAATGAGGAACTTAATGAATTAGACCAATTCGAGCATACTATTGAAATGTGTCTAAAAGAAAATAACATCAAATGTTACTATGTTTTTCGAGATACATACAGAGGGATGAGGAATTTTTATATTGTAACAAACGACAAAATAGGTGCAACAAAAGTCTTCAACAGCATAAAGGATTCAAAAAAAACAAGAGAATTTAACTACGAAATTTCAACAGACAAGAACTGGGACTTATATCAAGTTTTCAGAAAAAAAATCCCAAATGGATAAATATCTTCAAACAACAAAGATCACGTTAGGCCGTCGTCAATAGCTTCATAAACCATAATATTGATCACCAAAATGAAAATAAATTATACGATTGATGAAAATGATCTTCTAATCTAATCCATCAACTTTTTATTGCATCAAAGTCCGTGCGAATCAGAAAAAAGCAGCAACGAAACAGAATAATTGACACTGTCTCATCGCACAAATGTACATCAAAAAGTCGCGACTTCTTCCAACAACGGCTGCCAGTCAAAACTAAATGGTATAGCAATTAGCTTCCCCTCAGGCGTTAGGATATACTTGCTCGGATACCCACGGACCTTAAAGTTTTTCTCAACCTGACTGTCTGACATCAGCACTGGTATTGTATAATTATTTCTAGTAATAAAGCTTTTCACTTTATCTTCTGTATCACTACATGCAATACTCATAAAACCAATCTTGTCCCGTTTCGATTTATCGGACTTCAATCTCTCATAAAAATTGTTGAGTTTAGGCATCTCCGCGACACATGGACCGCACCACGTACCCCAAAAATCAACCAATGTCCATTTACCTTTTAGGTCTGCCTTCTCGACTTTGCTGTTCTCCAGATTCGCCAAAGCGAAATCTGGCGCATCGGGTAATTGTGGAACGACCTTCTGAATGAAAAACTCGCCGAATTTCTGTTCCGGATAATAATGCTGGTAAAAATCACGTAACCCCTTGTATCCTGTCCCCTGAACGGTCAAAAATTCATCAATATATTTCTGTAGAGCAACATCTTTCTTACCGCCTGCAGCCAATTCTGTAAGATATTCTTCCGCATAGCTTTTCTTCGATTTCAAAAACATAATATCGTAAGACGAGTTGTATGCAGCCTCCGCCTGGTTTTTGGGTGAGTATAGCGCCGCTTTCTCCAAATAGTTCAGCGCTTCTTGTTTATTGCTTTTGCTATCCACTTGGAAGGCTAAATAGTTGGCCGTAGCGAGATGCGCACGTGTTATATTGCGATGATCGGTCTTATCTGCATTATAAAGTACCGTAAGTTTTGAAATAATATCTGCTAACAATTGCCGACTGTAGTCCAGATCTACAGAGACCATCCGCTGATAAGCCAATAACGCATATCGCCCGATATTTCCATTTATCCAATAGTCGTCATTAAGATCCATCAACTCATTAAGCATTTTTTTTGATTGCGATAGATTGTCGGTCTGCTGAATAATCCGCCGTCCCAATACCATCGGATAGGTATATTGTTTTTCAATTTCGGAAAAATAATTGACTAATAAGTCGGTCTGTTCATCGGAAGACAAGGCTCCTGCTTTCGCTGGTCGCCCCAAGTGTTGATATAAACCATTCTGCATCCAATCATATCGTTTTTCATGGTCTAGTAACGGAATTGCTGCGATAAACTTATCCCTTGATAAGTCCCCATTGTAGAGGAAATTCAAAAGATGATGTGTACCCGCAAGAAAATTGACCGGCGCATCGTTCAAACTTAGGTCATAAAGTTTATGGTTCTTAATTTGCTGAAGTAGACTTAGTTTTCGCTGTACGAATGACCTATCATTTGGAAAAATAGCATCATACTTAACAATATAATCCATCACCTTCAAACTATCAATTGCCTCATCGGTATAAAGCACCTTACTGGCAAAGCTGCCATTCAGCAGCATCTCCGCGTATGCTACATTGTAAGTACTGGACACAACGGTATCGATCACTTGTAATTTTGTTGTATTGATAAATGTCCGACTATCATAACTATATTCATTTTGCCGTGAGAGCATAACAGGTAAAAGTGTCTTCTTATCGACAACAAGCTCTCCCTTCAAAAGCGTTGATGTGTCCCTAAAAGTGAGATACAAATTTTTCTTATCGTTTTTGGCAATTTTGTACAGTTGTTTTTTGACTAACACTGGTCCGGATTGAAGTCTCTTTAAGATATCTTTACCTAGATACTTATAATTTAACCAGCTACAAAGAAACTCTGCTCCAACCATAACATTATTCCTTACCATATCCGTGATATCGTCCGATAACTGCCAGTACTTTGCCTTTGACAGGATCTCTTTTCTAAGTGAAGATGTATCAACAATAGTCTCTTGATGCTGGAAATTGAAGCGAATAGGCTGTTGTAAGTTCGTCAAAATATCAACCAGTATGCTGGAAGATAAAACATTTTGGTTACTGTCAGGATAAAAACTGGAAAAGAAAAATGGATTACGGGAATCCTTATATTCAATAGCATTAATCCTTATTTCTGAAGGGAATTCTTTTTTTGATGCTGACTTGTTCTTAGACAATGTAAAATAGGTTGATTTAGACTGTATAAGCTTCCCTTCGGAAAAGGATTCCTCCGTTATCTTATAACTAACACTCTTTTGGCCGAAACAGACAGAATTCAATAAAAGGAATACGAATAATAATCTTCTCATCAACAAATAGTTTTATATGGTTATCTCTAAAATTAATAAAAATTCTGTTTAATATACCATATACAACCAATTAAAAAAATATATAAAGCAAAAGATGACTCCTTTGTTCTTCAGTTCTTTATGATCTTCCCCGCATCGGAAAGACTCGTAACTTTGGACAAAACCAATTGATATTCTTGCAGATAGAAAAGTAATAAATCCATTGATCTTGATTTCCATAAAAACTCGATTTTAAACCACTATGCAGGTTGCAATTTAACGGATTATTATAACAGATGTTTAATTAATATCGACCTACCGATTGGTAACGAGTAAGGGAGCAGAAACGCAAGCTTATTACTTTGAGCCGATCAACGAATACCCTATAATCCGGAAACTTCCAAAATGCCAATCGCTCAAACCAAGCCTTGTCCAACATGATATCTACACATCTACGTTTTTTTATAACGAATCTTAACCCTTAACGCGAGGCAGGTAAAACAGATTGAAGCAATACCACGCAATAAACCTGCGCACTTAAATATACTAAACAAATAATTTTTCGAAATAAAAAAAATAACAGACTAATAATCAGATAAATAAACATTAACCGCACATTAACCTCTTATTACGCACATATAACGCGTAGATCAGCTCGCAATTTTGTAATGTCAGTTCAGAACAGTCTGGCACAAACGTTTAACGATAATGCAATGATTATGAAATTCAACTTCCTTAACACTAAAAAACAGCTGATTACGAATCATGAAAAAGCAAAGGCTTATCTCATGACACCAGAACTGAAGTTGTATACTATGGTAGTCACAACTGGATTGAATGACTCATTTTATGAGACCGGCAACAGTAGATTAAATCGAATCAAGGAGCTGGTCATGACATGCGAATCGATATTTGTCGCCAAACTGGCCATCTATGCACGTACGGCGATGAACTTAAGATCCATCCCGATAGTACTAGCTGTCGAATTAGCGAAGAAAGCCTCTGGCGAGTCGATCGTTAGTAAAGCAGTGAGCGGTGTAGTATTGCGTGCTGACGAGATAACTGAACTTTTGGCTTATTACCAGATTGCAAATAACAGAAATGGAGCGAAAAAGTTAAGTAAACTTTCCAAACAAATCCAAAAAGGTCTTGTAGACTCTTTTAACAGATTTGATGAATACCAGTTTGCAAAATATGACAGGAAAGCTGAAATTAAGTTAAAGGATGCATTGTTTCTTGTACACCCTCGCCCTAAGAACGATCAACAACAGGCTATTTTTGACAGGATCGCAGCGGATAAACTTTCAATCCCTTATACTTGGGAAACGGAACTTTCTAAATTGGGTCAGGAAAATTTTGATAACGCCCTGGCCAGAGCTGATGCTTTCGCCAGAAAATGGGAAGAGTTGATCGAAAGTAAAAAAATGAGTTATATGGCTTTGCTCAGAAATCTTCGTAATATACTGGAGGCCAACGTATCAGTACAGCATATCTTGATGGTCTGCAATTATCTATCGAATGAGCAAGCGGTACTCAACTCTAGACAACTTCCGTTCAGGTTTCTTTCAGCTTATAGAGAGTTGAAAGTGCTAAAATCGGGTTTAACGTCAACTGTATTGACAGCATTGGAAGATGCCACGTTATGCAGTGCCAGAAATATAAAAGGCTTCAGTTTTGAGACTTCTGTCATAATCGCCTGTGATGTATCTGGATCTATGCAAAAACCTATTTCGGCAAAAAGTACGGTTTTACTGTACGATGTAGGCTTAATGCTAGCAATGCTATTACAGTCACAATGTAAAGATGTAACAACAGGGATATTTGGTGATACATACAAAATAATCAATATGCCTAAACATCGGGTGCTGACGAATGTAATGGAATATTACAAACGAGAAGGTGAAGTAGGCTATTCGACAAATGGATACCTGGTCGTTGACGATCTAATCCATAGAAAAAAGATCGTGGATAAAGTCATGATATTTACTGACTGTCAATTATGGGATAGTAATTATAATGGTAATTCTTTGGAGAAGTCATGGAATAATTACAAAAGTTTAGCCCCAACGGCGAAACTCTACCTATTCGATCTGGCGGGATATGGAAAACAGCCCATAGATGTTAGACAAAATGATGTTTACCTATTAGCAGGCTGGTCGGATAAAGTGTTTGACATACTTTCTGGCATGGACAATGCCCTATCCGCTGTCGAACAGATCCATCAAGTGGAAATATAAGATCATCCCGCAGTAATTTGGCTGCGGGATTAATAAAAGGAATAAAATAAGCAAGTGTCGTAGAAGAGAGTTACTTCGCATTTGAGTTGCCCGTGTCACAGGTTCGAGTCCTGTCTCTATAGGTATTTAGAGTAGCTCAGTTGGTAGAGCAGGAAAAACAGTCTCTTTTCGTTAGTTACCTTGCTTTATGATAAAATTGGATAAGTGCCGTAGAAAAGAGTTACTTCGGTCCAATGGCAGGTTCAAATCCTGCTTCCGATCAGTTCTAGATAGACGATATCGAAAACGTCGGAAAAGACTCTTTTCGTCAGTTGCCTTTTTGATGCTAAACAGAATGCCGTAAACGATAGTTACTTCGTCACCATGAAGGGGAGGAATAATGAAGTTGTAAAATCAACAAGATTATCCGGTTCGAATCCGGCAATGACTAGCCCCCACTATTGTTGCTTTTTGCTTCTGTTTTTTAAACTAGAAATTTGTCAAGTACAATGTATTCTCTTACATTGTACTTTTGATGGCAAGTCCTCCCAAAAGACTGGATATATGAGATTCACCACGAATGAAGTTAATGGACAAAATAGATTTTATACCACTTATTGAACTTCCTACCATAAAGGGAGCACAAAGCAATATAGTACCTGCAGGAACTTCCTTTACGAATACGACAGAATGGGATCTATATCAAGAAATTGAATTAAGGAAAAACTATATTGATATCCCCCGTCCAATCACAACAGGAATTTATCAATATAGACTTTTTGACATTAAGATCGAAGATTTAAGAACAATCATCAAACTCCATATTGGAGACATGCCCATAAAAGACTCTTGCTCACTATTTGGTGGGTACGCAATTTCCATTAATGGACAGATTGAATTGTATCCACAATGCTGTGGCCTCTTAGAAGAAATCCAACAATGGAAAAGAATACTAAATGAAAATTTCGAAGATTTTTCACTATTGGAGTGCCACCCCTCACCCCGAATCACCAAAAATCAAGACAGGATTATCATTTTCTGCGACGATAAAGACGAACCTTTCTTTCCATATTTTTCAAAAAATAAAATCGAACTTGACTACCAAACCATAAAAAAAGCATTGCTAATCTTATTAAATCAGTTACATTTTTTCTCCGAAAAATTAGAGAGTCTAGCAGCGGAATTTAAGATAAATAATATTGCTAACATCTTGATTTGGGGACAGAATGAAAATAAAGAATCTAACAAGGAAGATTAATTTCGGCATATTGCTAATACACAAAAAAACAAACAGAAGAACCCAAGCTTCGCTTGATGGAAAAAATTAACCATAAGATCTGAGAAGAAAAAGAGAAAGTTTTCGATTAGAATAATCCCCCGAATAATTTAAGATTTCCAAAACAAGATTAAAATTCCTAAAATTGCATGCTCATTTCGACGATATCTATTGCGACATCGCCAACATGAATTTGCCTTGGCTTGTAGAAAGGAATATAAGCAAATAAGTCAAATCTCTTGCTACAAATGGGTTAAATTAAACGCTTATAATAAGATGAAAAAGCTTATATTTTTTCTATTACTGATACCTTTCTGGGCAGGTGCTCAGGAGCAGAATATCCAAGACTTTGTAATAAAAGAGAATCTTTCCAAAAACGGAAAACTTGCGGTCGTCGCTTTGGATTCAATAGGCAATACCAATGAGACTATCAATGGGAACTACCTATTTACCATTAATGGTTTCTCTCAGGCGCTCCAATTTCACGATGGCGTAGCTGTGCCGGCTCAAAAAATCGAATCATCTACTTTTGTATTTTTTAGTCACAAAAACCAGGAGAAATCCAAAGGTCGCCTGTTTTATATCTACAAGACAGATAATGGACTTTCTCCCTTTGCCATCAGCGGACTGATGTTTTTGATCATCCCTGCCGTTGTATTGGGTATCGCCTATATGTTCAAAAAAGTGATTATGACAGCCATTGCGCTGGCAATTGTTTTCTTTATATTCAATCACTCACAGGGATTAGATTTAAGCAAGATCGTTGAGTCAATTTTCTCCAGTCTAAAGAATCTGTTGGGCTAGCATGCAATAGCAGTACAGCAAAGTCATAATCCAGCTTACTGAGCTATTTATAAAAATTAGTACGCACTAGAACGGCATACCGATCCCAAAATTGTACTGGATAAAATTATACCGATCGGGCCTATGGCTGTCATAATATTGCTGCTTAAACTCTTTTGAGTCAAAGAAATGCTTGATTACCCATTGGTTGCTACCCGAAAACTGCGGATCTTTAACCTTTAGTCCTGCGTCCAGACGGATCACAAAATAATCTGAATCAAAACGCAGTCCAAACCCTGTACCGATAGCTACCTGCCCCAAAAACTTATTGAATTTAAATTCACCGCCGGGATTTAATTCATCATCTTTTTTAAGCCGCCAGACATTTCCCATATCAACAAAGGTGGCTCCGTTCATCTTGGCCCCTAGAAAATTATTTAAGATGCGGAACCTATATTCGGCATTTGCCTCCAATTTAATTTCGCCAAGTTGATCCAAGTTGCGCAAATTCAGACGCAGGTCCTCACTTAGGCTTTGTCGATTATAGGCGCCTGGCCCCAGTGTGCGCGCCTGCCAGGCCCGGATACCATTCATTCCACCGCTGTAAAAGCTCTTTTCAAATATCAACAACTTCGAATTGTTCCCATACGGTATGGCTATCCCCGGATTAAATCGGAAAACAAATTGTCTGTTTCCTCCAAGATTCCGATACAAACGATAATCAAGCTCCGTTTTCGCATACTGCAAGAATGGCACCCCAAATATTTTTTTCTCACCATCGGCATTCGCCGGTAGTTTGGCCAGACTGCTGATCAGATCCAAGACATTTCCGCTGACATCCACCGTCCCACGGAAATATTGAAAATCTTCTTTGCTGGTCAGCTTCTTGCCATTCAGCATAAAGGTATATTGGGTACCCAGTCCAAAATATTGACGGTCATTGCTACGTACATACAGCTGATATCCGCCCTGTTCAAGGTTTTTCCGAAAATTCGAGTCCAATCTTCCGTCCCGATATTCCAATACGATCGGCGTAAAACTATGATACTTATTCTCTGTTTCATACCAGGAATAATTCAGTGAAGTTGTAAAGTAGCGGTTGGAATAAGTCCGATCCTGATCAAATAACTGAAGAGTCATGGAATAGGTCGTCTTGGGTAAACCATATTTTCCCCCTGGATTAATATTGAACGGCACCATGAGGCGTGGAATCACCAAATTCACACCCGCCTGAAAATCATTGTTAAATATCTTGCTGGAAAGCCCGCCCGACAAACGTGGATCAAACAATACCCCGTACCGCAGCTTCACTTCCAATTGCTCCGAACCACCAAAAATATTACGCTGTGAAAACGTATTTCCAATATTAAAACCGCTCATCCCCGAACTAAAAGTATACTCCCCTTCAATCTGGTTGCCCATACGCGGTCTTGGAACAAAGTCATAATGTACATCAAGTTTATTGGAATCTTTTTTTACAAACTGTATTTTCACCGACCGAAAACCGTTCATCTCATATAGCCGATCATAAGATTTATTTTCTTCGGCCAAGGAATAATAATGACCGGATCGCAAATACATATATCGCTCCAAAGGTTTCCAGCGAAAGCTATTGGTCTCATCCACAAAAAGAAGTCGTTTTGAAGAGTCAGTTATGCGGCGGGGTGGTTTCTTTGATATTGCCCCATAATTCCTAACAGTCATATATACACTGTCAATTTGATACTTTTTATGTATCGTTGAATCACTCGGGTTTTCAATAGTTATTTTTAAATCGATCTGATCACCGTTCAGCGCAGAGTCAATACCTACACGCATATATTGCCGCAAATAATCGTAATAGCCATTGTTGCGCATGACAACATATAATTTTTCGCGTTCATCCAACAATTTGGCCGCATCATATTGCGTATTGGGTTTGACTTTACTTTTTGGCAGAATATCCCGATCAAATAACCATTTTGCATCGCCATCTTCATATTTACGCTCAATATTTCTGATTTGATACGCATTTCCTTCATCTACCCTAAAATCGATATGTGCCCTCTTTTTTTCAACCTTAATCTCGGGACTGACCTTGGCGTTAAAATATCCCTTCGTAAATAGAAAACGTCTGATTTGATTGGCCGACAAGTCGACCATTGCCGAGTCCAACAAATGTGGTGGCTCACCAACATTTCTGATCTTCTTGGTCTTATAGCGACCTTTTTTTGTATTGAAGGTATTATAAATAAATAGGTTTACCCGCGAATTAGGTCTGATCTGATTGGAGATATAGGTCTCGGAAGACTCTTTCAGTGCTGGTGAAACTCCAGAAATCTGTACTTTTGTAACCAAGGCTTGGTCGTCATCTATATATTTTGAAGATCGGCAAGATGCAAAAAATAGCGTCAAAAGCATTATACTTGCAAATCCGATAAAACGAGGGTACTTAATCATCAATAAAAATGTTGTCAAAAGCGCAAATCAGTCTAATAACGTCTCTACAAAACAAAAAGTATAGAAAACAACATGGCTTATTTATCGTTGAGGGCATAAAATCCGTCAAGGAATTTATCTCATCGAGTTACCGGGTTGATTCCATTTTCTATACAGACGACGCAAACACAAAAGTGGGTAAAATCTCGCATAATATAAAATCCCATGAACTGACGGGGGCTGAATTTCAAAAGATTAGTACACTAAAATCTCCGCAAGGCATCCTTGCTCTGGTCAAGCTCCCAAAACAACAACAGATTGAAGTAAGTGATTTAAGAAATTGCTACAACATCGTTTTGGATGATGTACAGGATCCCGGTAATTTGGGTACCATCATTCGCACAGCCGAATGGTTTGGGATCAAACATATCATTTGCTCCATTGGCACGGTAGATGCCTATAATCCAAAAGTCGTGCAGGCGACAATGGGCTCATTGGCAAGGATACAAGTTCATTATGTGGATCTGCATGAATTTATTTCTTCAACAGACCTACCGGTCTATGGCGCACTGCTCAATGGGCAATCCATTTACCAGACCGAATGGAGTACAGAAGGATTGATTGTCATGGGAAATGAAGGCAACGGTATCAGTACAGAAGTAATAACTTTAATAGATCAGGCAGTGACCATACCCCGCATCGGTCAAGCGGAATCGCTGAATGTTGCCGTAGCAACAACGATATTCTGTAGTGAGATCGCCCGGCAGCGGCTGATCTGAATGGACGTTCAACCGCAGATGATATCCGTTGATGTACCCAATGTGATGTCATAATTGGAAGATTTTTCGAAAATTTCGAACAAAAGAAAAAGTTTAATCGTTTCAAAAGCTGTACATTTGACCTACACTTCAAAAAGTACAGGTATCATCCACGGTACCGCATACTTGAGGAATTATTCATGCACGATAATTTTTTTAAAATGCCATCTGAACAGAAATCCATCTACACGCTTCAATTTATTTTACTTTGCCTGAGCTCACTCCTATTCTCGTCTAGTTTCAATATGATTATTCCCGAGCTACCTAATTACCTGAGTAGCCTGGGCGGGGCTGAATATAAGGGTCTGATCATAGCACTATTTACATTGACTGCCGGAATTTCACGACCTTTCAGTGGTAAACTGACCGATCGTTGGGGCCGTGTACCAGTCATGGCCATCGGATCCATCGTCTGTTTTATCTGTGGTTTTCTTTATCCGATCTTAACTTCCGTCGCGGGCTTTCTGTTTCTTCGGTTGATCCATGGTTTCTCCACCGGTTTTAAACCGACCTCCACCTCGGCATATGTCGCAGATCTTGTTCCTCAGAAAAGATGGGGTGAAGCCTTGGGAATGCATGGACTTGCATTCAGTGTCGGTACTGCAGTAGGCCCAGCAATAGGGAGCGCAATTTTTGATGCTTTTGGAATTAATGTCATGTTCTACTCCTCGTCTTTCATGGCATTGTTATCAATCCTCATCGTCATCAATATGAAGGAAACCTTGGTTAAAAAGGAGAAATTTAACCTTTCCATGCTCAAAATAAACCGAAAAGACATTATTGAATGGCGCGCACTCCCTGCTGGAATAGTTACCTTTCTATCCTATACGGCATACGGTGTGATCCTGACCCTTATACCGGATTGGAGTGAACACCTTGGATTAAGAAATAAAGGCCTTTTCTTTCTGGCCTTCACGATCGCATCCGTCATGATACGTTTTGTTTCGGGAAAGGTTTCCGATCGCTATGGGAGGCCGAAAGTTATTATCACAGGTTTAGTGATTATTGCAATTGCTTTGGTGGTCATTGGTTTTGAGGATAGCTTTATCGGTATGATGGTCGGGGCCAGCATCTACGGTATCGGTACCGGTATATTATCTCCTGCGGTAAATGCCTGGACCATTGACCTGAGCATCCCCGAACATCGGGGCAAAGCGGTCGCGACCATGTATATTTCGCTCGAAGCGGGAATTGGCCTTGGGGCCCTCCTCGCCGGACTGTATTATGCAGATGTCATCCTCCGCATTCCGCAAATTATGTATGCCAATGCCGTGGTGCTCGTGATTGCCTTACTCTATATGCTAAATTGGCAAAGAAAATCTTAGCTTTAGCTATTCGATTGGAGTCATTAAATTTAAGTACGCTAACGGCGGACTAACAAGCTCACGATAGCATCGCTTGTATGACTATTTATAAACAGATAGCAAATGATAAACAATTATTTAAAGCTTCAATATAAATTGTTGACACGCCATTTTAAGGCGACCGGCCTTCCGATTGTGGTTGCGCCACTTTTGTTACTGGGAGTCTGTTATCTTGCCCATTATCTTCTGCTCCAGTATCCTGTTTTTGGAAGCTATGCCCTACTGCTTAGCAATTTTCAGTTACTCTTTCTCCTGACCGAAAAAAACAGGAACGATTTTCTTAAAAATACCTTTAGTAAAAAAAAATTTTATACGATCAGGCTAGTGGAAAATGGATTCGTGATTTTACCGACCATTGCTATTTTTCTATTTCTAGGGCTATGGCTATATGGCGCGGCGCTCATTGCACTAGCTCTTGTATTCGCTTTTTTGGTCTTTAGGGCTTTTGGTAAATCCATTCCAACTCCGTTCACAAAGAAACCTTTTGAATTTATTATTGGATTCCGAAGGAGTTACCTGCTAATTTTCATTCTGTATATACTCGGAGCAATCGGCTTCTATGTAATGAACCCTAACCTCGTTCTATTTTGTATCGCTGGTATTGCACTTACCGCTGTATTCTACTATCAATTACCGGAACCTATATTTTATCTTTGGAACAGCCGAGAGTCACCGGCCAGATTTCTGCTGCGGAAATTTAGGCATGGAATACTGCAATGCCTTTTATTTGCCTTTCCGCTCCTACTGACATACGCCTTTATTTTTTCATCAGAATGGTTTAATGCACTAATTGTTTTGGGCGGTATACTATTCCTACTCCCTTTTGCCATTACCTTAAAATATGTCGCTTATCCACGAGAGATCAATTTTCCGGAGGTTTTTGCGCTGGTATTATGTTTCAGCTTCTATCCATTGATATTGGCATTATTACCTTTTTATTACTTTAAAGCCCTCAAAAATCTAAAGAACTATTTATGATCGAACTTATTCATATCAGTAAATCCTTTGGGCAGCATCAGGTCTTGCATGAGGTCTCCTTTACTTTTGAGGACGGAAAAGTCTACGGCATCGTAGGCGAAAACGGGGCTGGAAAAACAACCTTATTTCGCTGTATAGCAGGGCTGGAAACAGCTTCGGGAAAGATCAGCGCAAATCTGCAACCACTTAAGAACCATTTAGGTTACCTGACATCAGATCCGTATTTCTTATCAAAACTGACGGGTGAAGAGTATATCTACCTCCTTACCGACGCCCGTGGGAAAAGTATTAAAAACCTCTATGACAGAAATATCTTCGAATTACCATTAAAAGAGTATGCGAGCTCTTATTCCACGGGGATGAAAAAGAAACTGGCACTGACAGCGACTCTGCTCCAGGACAACTGTTTCTACATTCTGGATGAACCTTTTAACGGGATAGATCTACAAAGTAGTATTATCCTGACCGAAATCGTACTACGTCTTAAAGCAATGGGCAAAACCATTCTGATCTCATCGCATATATTTTCGACACTAAAGGATACCTGTGATGAGATATTGGTTTTGGAAGAAGGTCGGATCAGCAAGACTGTTAAAAAAGAAGAGTTCGGTAATTTTGAAGAAGAAATGAAAGAGAAAATATTGAAAAAAGATATTGATAAACTGTGGCTTTAAAAGCCACTAAAATCTAAAATATACCAGATGGAAAAATACCTACCAACATTAGAAACCGAACGTCTAATCATCCGTCCGATAAGCATGGACGATAAGGACTATTTTTTTGCCATGGATTCACAGGCTGAGGTACATACCTTCCTCAATAAAGAGCCAGTTCAATCCATCGAAGAAATGGAAAAAGTGATCGCTCTCATTCGGCAACAATATGAAAAATACGGTATTGGCCGACTGGGAGTTGTTGAAAAATCAAGCAACCAATGGATCGGCTGGACGGGTTTTAAATATATTGATGAACTGGAAAACGGACGTATCGGGTTTTTGGACCTAGGCTATCGTTTCAGGGTAGAATCCTGGGGTAAAGGATATGCCACTGAGGCGGCATTAGCCTGTATGCAGTATTATCGGGAACACCTGACTCATTTCGAGCTCCATGCCATCACCCATACCGAAAACAAAGGATCAAGGCATGTATTGGAGAAAGTGGGTTTTCAGGTCACCGAAGAGTTTTATTTCGACCGTTGGGACATCCAATGTTATTGGTACGACCTGGTCGAGTAATCGGTGCAAAACTAATTATATTAGCTTTAAAAACTAATTTTTTTAACTTTTTATACTTTCACTGGGATAAAACAAAATGGTTTTGTATTTTTACACGTTCGAATAAAATAAAATTTCGAACATTTCTGTATTGTACAATTTAATCTATTGCTGAATAAATGAGTGACGAAACAAACTTCCCAACGGAAGATAACCAAGAAGAATTAGGAGCAGGAAAAACAGAGGGCGGAAGTCAGACAATACCTTTATCTGGACTGTACGAGAACTGGTTTTTGGATTATGCGTCCTATGTGATCTTGGATAGAGCTGTACCCCATATAAATGACGGCTTGAAACCCGTACAACGTCGTATCCTCCATTCCCTAAAAGAAATGGATGATGGACGATATAATAAGGCTGCCAACGTGATTGGTAATACCATGAAATATCACCCGCATGGAGATGCTTCCATCGGAGATGCCATGGTTCAATTGGGACAGAAAGACCTCCTGATCGATTGTCAGGGTAACTGGGGCTTCCCGATCACGGGTGATTCGGCTGCAGCACCACGTTATATCGAAGGACGGCTTTCTAAATTTGCGAATGAAGTTGTCTTCAATCCCGAAACGACAGAATGGCAACAGAGCTACGATGGACGTAACCGTGAGCCAGTTACTTTACCTGTTAAATTTCCATTGCTTCTGGCTCAGGGAGCCGAAGGTATTGCTGTAGGTTTGGCAACCAAGATTATGCCCCACAACTTTATTGAGCTTATAGACGGCTCAATTCAGGTACTGAATGGCGAACGACCAAATATTCTTCCCGATTTTCCGACAGGTGGTATGGCTGATGTCTCCAACTATAACGAGGGACAACGCGGTGGAAAGATCCGTGTGCGCGCTAAAATCGAGGAACGGGATAAAAAGACGCTGGCGATCACAGAAATTCCTTTTGGCACTACTACAGGCGGCTTGATCGAGAGTGTAGTGACAGCCAATGAAAAGGGCAAAATCAAAATCAAGAAAATTGAGGACAACACCGCTGGAAATGTTGAAATCATCGTGCATTTAGCGCCGGGAATATCTCCTGACGTTACTATCGATGCCTTGTATGCATTCACTGCCTGCGAGGTTTCCATTTCGCCAAATACCTGTGTCATCAAAGATGAGAAACCTCATTTTATGAGTGTCAATGACATCTTGATTGAAAATACCAAAAACACCAAAAATCTATTGAAGCGGGAATTGGAGATCCGTTTAAATGATCTTCAGGAAAAAATATTCTTCAATAGTTTATTAAAAATATTCATCCAAGAGGGGATGTACAAACACGCCGATTATGAAAATGCCGGTGACTTTGACACTGTCGTACAGGTTTTAAATCGCTTGTTTGAGCCATTCTTTGAACAGTTTTATCGTGAAATTCTTCCGGAGGATTATAAGAAACTGATCGATAAACCAATGAGTAGTATCACACGTTTCGATGTAAAAAAATCAGACGAAACGATGAAGACGCTCGAAAATGAGATCAAAGAGGTGAAGCGCCATTTGCGTCAATTGACAGAATATGCTATTGCATGGTATGAAAAACTACGTGAAAAATACAGCAAAGATCGCGAGCGAAAGACTGAATTACGCATCTTTGATAAAGTTGAGGCAACACAAGTTGCTTTAGCCAATGCGAAGCTGTACGTCAATCGCGAAGAAGGTTTCATCGGCTCCGGAATGAAGAAAGATGAATTTGTCTGTGATTGCTCAGATATCGACGATATCATTGTATTCCGCGAAGATGGCAAATATGTCGTCAGCAAAATCCAGGATAAAGTATTTGTCGGAAAAGGAATTATCCATGTAGCGGTCTTCAAAAAAGGGGACGAACGTACCATATACAACGTGATCTATAAAGAAGGCGAAACCGGTACGAGTTATATTAAACGTTTCTCGGTTGTCGGCGTTACCCGCGATAAGGAGTATGATGTATCCAAAGGGTCAAAAGGATCAAAGGTTTTATATTTCACCGCTAATCCTAATGGTGAGGCCGAAGTGGTCAATATACAGCTCAAACCACACACGAAATTGCGTAAATTGAATTTCGATATGGACTTCGCTGAAATTGCCATTAAAGGTCGTGCATCTCAGGGCAATATTGTTTCCAAATATCCAGTCAAGAAAATCGCCTTTAAAAGCTCAGGTATTTCAACACTCGCAGGACGAAAAATTTGGTATGACAGCATCATGAAACGCTTAAATGCCGATGAACGTGGTCAATATTTAGGGGAATTTGATGGTGATGATAAAATATTAATTGTGCTTTCCGACGGTAGCTACGAGTTATCGAACTTCGACCTAAGTAACCACTTTGATGAAAAAATGATCCGTATAGAAAAATTCTACCCGGAACATATCTATACTGTGGTACATCAAGATGGTAAGAGTGGTACTTATTTTGTCAAACGTTTTAAATTTGATGACCAGCCCATTGGTAAACGTATTTCGTTTATCAACGAAGAACCCGGTTCAAAATTAGTGCTTATGAGCAATGCTGCTGAGCCGACCGTCAAATTGGACATCCTGAAAGGTAAATCACAAACGGAGGAAACACTGGAACAACCGTTGACTGAAATTATTGACATAAAGGGTATAAAAGCACAAGGCAACCGTCTGTCCTTCCATACCGTAAAATCTGTCACCTTGATCACGGCTGATGAAGATCTAAGTGAAAAAGGAAAGGAGAAAGCTGAAGTCGCTTCAGAAGGTGGTGAAACAAAATCCGGAGAGACCAAATCCGATGCGGCAACTGATGAAATATCAGCGGATGCCACTAAGGATAAAAAAGAAGATGACATCAAATTAGAGATCACTAATCCTGATGACATCCAAATTGATGACAAGGGGCAAATGGAAATGTTTTAACAACATTTTTCAATAAGTAATCCGCATAAAGAAAAGGCTCGAACATCATATTCGAGCCTTTTATATTATTATTGATCGCAGGTAGTTTTCAAAGGTCACCAAGGTCTTGTTTCAATCCTCCTCCCCCGCTAATAAACAGCCCACCATCAATTTGCTGCGCTAAACACAAAACTCCCCATTAAAACCTTTACTTTAGGCTTTAAATTCTTTTAAGAATTTTTGAAGTTTCGGCGCAATGACCACTGAACAAAATGGGTTCTCAGGATGATCATTAAAATAATTATGATGATAATCTTCGGCCAGCCAGAATGTTGACGCCGGTTCTACCGCTGTTACAATTGGATCATCATAGATATCCTCGTTTTCCAACTCATCAATAAAGTTTTTCGCTAAGATCTCCTGTTCTTCGTTATGATAGAAGACTACAGAACGATACTGCGTACCCACATCATTACCTTGACGGTTCAATGTTGTCGGATTATGTGTTTTGAAGAAAATCTTCAACAGATCCTCATAATTGACCAGTTCATCGTCATACTCCAACTCCACCACTTCCACGTGATCGGTTGTACCTGTACATACCTGCTCATAAGTAGGGTGGTCTACATGACCTCCCATATATCCTGGCAATACGGATGTCACTCCTTCGGTATTTTGGAAAATCACTTCCGTACACCAAAAACATCCACCTCCAAATGTTGCTTTCATATTTTTATAGTATTGAGTACTGCGTATTTAGACTTTAATTTTATAAGCCCTTAGCACGCTCGTTATATTATTATTTTACTTCCACAATGCCCACACAAAGATAATCATTATTCAATTTAATACTTCTATCTAAAGGTGTATTCTATATTTAGTGTGCGTATTGAGTGATTCCTAATAATAATGTTTTCCTTTGATCAATAGGTCCTGCTGCTTACTGTCACAAACGGCGTAAGAGAATCCTTCTTGCAATGCAAAAGCTCCATACTCACCTTTCTTGTTAATCGCCAAAAATCCAACTTGTATCTCTTTGGCAATTGCAGGCTTTTTCTTCACAATACGCATCACAGCTTCCTTACAGGCATCTTCAGGGGAATAACCCTGACGCATCAATTCAACCACCAAAAAACTGCCTACATTACGGATAACTTCTTCACCCACCCCGGTCGAAGTAGCTCCACCAACTTCATTATCAACATATAAGCCAGCGCCGATGATCGGGCTATCTCCCACCCGGCCATGCATTTTAAATGCCATTCCACTGGTTGTACAAGCTCCGGATATATTTCCATTGGCATCTAAGGCTAGCATACCAATGGTATCGTGATTGTATTGGTTTCCCGGCAGGCGCTCCGCAGCAAAAGTTTTATTTTCGATATTAACGACTGGCTTGTATTTCTTCTCCTTTAACCACTCCTTCCAAGCTTTCTCTCCCTCAGGCGTCAATAAATTCTCTTCTTTGAAACCGTTTTCCAATGCAAATTGCAATGCCCCCTCTCCAACTAGCATGACATGTGGTGTTTTCTCCATAACCAAGCGGGCCACCGATATCGGATGTCCGATTTTTTCCATACCAGCCACAGCACCACAATTACCATCAGCATCCATAATACAGGCATCTAAGGTCACATGTCCATCACGATCCGGATACCCTCCTTTTCCGACGGTCATATTTTTTAAGTCCGCTTCGGGTACACGCACACCTTGTTCGACAGCATCAAGAGCTTTTCCGCCTTTCGATAAGATCTCCCAGGCCGCCTTATTTGCCGCTATTCCAAAATCCCAGGTTGATATGACAATCGGATATTTTTTCACCTTATCATCGGATGCAATCGTCAGCCCTTTTGTATCAAATGCGCTCAAGGTACCTATCGCCGTAGCAGCCATAAAACCTTGTTTAATAAAATTACGTCTAGAACTCATATATAAACTATTTGTCTTTTAATAACCTGTTTGCCTCCACCGTCCGGCATTTTACAAGCATGAATAATTCGTTTTTAATTGTTCATTGCCACAATTCGCAATCGCTAACCTGCTTTTTGGCAGTGAGATTCAAAAACAATCGACGATTTTGCGATCAATAAGCAATAATACAAAATGGTTTTAGCAAATAGACAAATTAATTAAAATTAGGCCCAAAGGTTCGTTTTTTAGCAACACAATATTCAAATCACTCAAAAATCGACAACAAACGTTGATTTATATTGTGAATTAATCCTATCTTTAGAAACAAACTAATCAGCATGAAAAACACACTAAAATTCGCTATTTTAGCATGTGCAAGTCTTATTGGCACAAGTCATGGCCATGCACAGCAAGTAGATTCCACCACTTATTTCAAAATCAAAGAATTGCAAGAAAACGTAAAACGTGAATTTGCACCGGATCGGAGAACGAAAATAGTGGCTATTCAAAAAGCGGATGTTCCTCAAAATATATATATTCTCGAAACAACCGAAAAAGATGCTAAGTTTGTTCTGGAACAAAAAGCAAAAGAAATATCCGCGAATATCCAAGTTCAACTTTTACCGGACGCCAGTGTTGAGGGAAAAACTGTAGGGGTAATCAGACTTTCAGTTGCCAACATGCGTACCTTCCCGGATAATTCCGCGGAATTGACAAGCCAAGTTTTATTGGGTACACAAGTAGATCTGCTACAGAAGAAAAGTGGTGAATACCGGGTACGTACCCCCGATGGTTATATCGCTTGGGTGCCAGCATCTTCAATAGCTGTCATGGATCAGGCCGAGGCCGACAACTGGAGACAATCAGAAAAGCTGATCTACACCACTGAATTCGGAAAATCTTATTCCGAACCCAACGAGAAAAGCCAGCGGGTATCGGATCTTGTATATGGGGATATCTTAAAATTAACCGGACAAAAAGGCAGTTTTTATGAAATCGCATACCCCGATGGCCGCAAAGGTTATATCAAGAAATCTGAAAGCCTAACGTTAAAAAATTGGCTGGATACGCGTAATCCTACCGCTGACCATATTATCGCAAGTGCAAAAACCATGTTGGGACTACCTTATTTGTGGGGCGGCACATCGGTCAAAGGGGTCGATTGTAGCGGATTTACCAAGACAAGCTTCTTTATGAATGGCTTCGTTATCCCTAGAGATGCATCACAACAGGTTTTAGCGGGCGAAAAGATAGATATTTTGGACAGCGAGGGGCATTTTGATCCTGACAAAGCGCTTAAAAACCTGAAACCTGCAGATTTACTCTTTTTTGCTGCGGGCAAAAATAGTAATCCCAATGCACGCGTAACCCATGTAGCGCTTTATATAGGCAATGGCACTTTTATCCATGCTGCAGGATTGGTTCGTATTAACAGCATGCTGAAAGATGCTGCTGATTACGACGATTTTCAGACACGTACCGTTGTTGCTGCCCGTCGTTATTTAGGTGCCAAGGATTCTGCAATTCAAAAAATCGCTGAAAGCAATTACTACATCAACAAATAAACCATAATGAGCAATCAATCTGAATGGATCAGCAAGGACTTTGGGGCCTTTAAGCTAAGGTTCCGTCCATATACCCTAACATTGCGCCATGTCTTTACCGTCGCTTCTTACAGCCGAAGTACGACACCTGTTGTATTGACCGAACTGGAGTACGAGGGTATCATCGGCTATGGAGAGGCCAGCATGCCGCCTTACCTTGGTGAGTCGCAGGAAAGCGTGATCGCCTTTTTAAATCAAATTGACTTATCAGCATTCAACTCCCCTTTCCAAACGGAGGAGATCTTGCATTATGTAGACCAAGTAGCAGCAAAGAATACTGCCGCAAAAGCAGCGATAGATATTGCCTTACATGATGTGCTTGGTAAAATTATGGGCCAGCCCTTCTATAAAATATGGGGATTAAATCCGGATCTTATCCCGCCAACTTCTTACACAATTGGTATTGATACGGAGGACATGATCCGCAAAAAGGTTGCTGAAGCAGATCAGTTTAAGATTCTAAAAGTAAAATTGGGTCTGGATACCGATAAAATGATTATTGAAACCATTCGGCAGGCAACAGATCGCCCATTATGTGCAGACGTCAACCAAGGGTGGAAAACCCGGGAAGAGGCATTGGAAATGGCACATTGGCTGGCGGAGCGTAACGTCGCTTTTCTCGAACAACCGATGCCCAAAGAACAGATCGACGATAATGCCTGGTTAACCGAGCACAGTCCAATACCGACTATTGCTGACGAGGGATGTCAACGATTGGCTGATGTACCAGCATTAAAAGGTGTCTACAGCGGCATCAATATCAAGCTTATGAAATGTACCGGTATGCGTGAAGCTAAGCGGATGGCTGAACTTGCACGTTCCCTTGAAATGAAAGTAATGATCGGCTGTATGACCGAAACTTCCTGTGCCATCAGTGCAGCGGCACAATTGGCACCACTAACCGATTGGGCAGATTTAGATGGGGCACTCCTGATCGATAACGATATCTATGATGGCATGACGGTAATCGATGGCAACTGTATCTTACCTAACCGTCCGGGAATTGGAATTTTAAGAAAATAAGATTATATTCAATGCAATGTTTTTCGGTCTTACAAGAAGAACATTGCATTGATTTCGCTATAGCATTTGTAAGCAAAGGCCAATAGCAACCAAAACATTAACAAACTAAATTAATCAATTCAAACTCTTATGAAACAACATGTACTCACAACGTTGTGTCTCATAGCCTGTAGTTCGATGCAGTCTCTATATGCGCAACAGATTCAGATTGCCGGAAAAATCACAGACAGCAATGGAAATCCCATCAGTGGAGTTACCATAAATGTCAAAGGATCCAGCCAAGGGACATCGACCAATGATCAAGGCTTATTCACCCTTAATGCAAATTCAAATGCTACACTAATGCTATCTGTTGTCGGCTATAAAGCACAGGAGATTCAGGTCAATGGCCGAAAAACAATCAGTATTACACTTGCCAGTGGCGAACAGGCTTTGGATGAGGTCATGGTTGTCGCTTATGGTACAGCAAAAAAAAGTACATATACTGGATCTGCGGCAACAGTAAAAGCCAAAGACATAGATAATGTTCCCACAACCTCATTTGAAAGTGCCCTAAGTGGACGCGTTGCGGGTCTGACAGTTTCTACTCCCTCTGGACAAGCAGGCTCAACACCTAGCATTCGTATTCGGGGCGTAGGCTCGATGAATGCTTCGAACGAACCGCTCTATGTTATAGATGGTGTTCCTGCCAATTCTGGTTCGGGTGGTCAAATGGGCGATTATATCTACACATCCAACAATGTGATGGGAAATCTCAATCCCGATGATATTGAAACGATTACCGTACTAAAAGATGCGGCGGCCTCCTCCCTATATGGTTCCAGAGCAGCAAATGGTGTCATCTTAATAACGACCAAAAAAGGCAAAACGGGAAAACCCACGGTCAATTTTAAAAGCTCTATCGGCTTTACGCCAACCTGGGCAACAGACAATTACGAAACAGCGTCGCCTCAGGATCAAGTTAACATGCTGTATCAGATATTTCATGATTACCGCACGTCAAACGTCAATCCAAAAACTGGTGTAAACTATACCGATGCGGATGCCAGTACTTACGCCCTTGGACAGCTAAATAACAGATTTAACAAACATGGTTACCGATTTGAAGTCAGTGATCCCTTGAGAATGAGCAACATTAGCATCTTAGGAATGACTGATGGAATTGAAAACCGTGAAGGCAAATATTATGATTGGGATAAAGCCCTGTTTCGCACAGCAATTTATCAGGACAACAATCTTTCACTTTCAGGGGGAACCGAGTCAACGAAATACTTTTCATCTTTAGGTTACACCACAGATAAAAGTAGAATTAGGGTCAATGATTTCGAACGTATCTCAGGTCGTCTCAATCTAACGCAAAAAATCGTTGATAACCTGGAATTTGGAACGAATATCAATATCGGTCACAACAAGAAAAAAGGTTTTAACGACACCCGCAATACGGGATCGAACTATTTTCTACAATCCAGAAATCTCCTGTGGCCATTATACTGGCCTACAAACTATAAAACGGGTGAAGCTTGGACAGACCGCTATGGTAGCTATGCTTATAATGCCGACTATTATGACCAACAATGGGACAACAACTCGAAAACAAATAAGCTAGGCGTCATCAGCAACCTGACCTGGACAATTCTTCCCGAACTGACAGCAAAAACTGTATTCTCATATGATTATACGGACATGAAGGACTATTTATATTATAGCGCTAAACATTTCAATGGTATCAGCGATGGTGGTGTAGTGCACCAATTTAACACGAATATGCTGAAATTGGTAACTTCAAATACCGTAAATTATAATAAATCATTTGACAAGCACACTATAAACTTACTCGCTGGATTTGAGGCCGAAAAAAATAAGACGGATTTTATGCGTACAACAGGCCGCAATTTGGGTTCCGCCGAGCTTCCTTACATTTCTTCGGCAGGTAAGTTTGAAGCCAATGCGTATAGCTGGGGTTATAACCTGATGTCATTTCTCGGAAGGGCGGAATACAATTATGACAACACTTATTTTTTAGCGGCTTCCTATCGCCGTGATGGTTCTTCAAAACTAGGTCCGAAAAACCGATGGGGAGATTTTTGG
Source organism: Sphingobacterium sp. DR205 (assembly GCF_011064245.1). NCBI lineage: Bacteria > Pseudomonadati > Bacteroidota > Sphingobacteriia > Sphingobacteriales > Sphingobacteriaceae > Sphingobacterium > Sphingobacterium sp. DR205. Next base: position 4,960,378 of record NZ_CP049333.1, read on the forward strand.
TCGATATCAGGTGCTTATAGTTTGAAAAACCTTCCGTCTTTGCGTGAAAACGATGCCATCAGTACATTACGTCTGAAAGCCTCTTACGGTGTCAACGGAACCTTACCAACGGACAATTTTGGATGGAGAAGACTTGTATCCTTTAACAACTTCAATTATAAAGGACAACCGGGAGGTAACCTTGTCTCCAACCCAGACCCGGATATTACCTGGGAAACCTCTTATACTACTAATGCCGGGCTGGAATTTGGCTTCTTAAACAACAGAATCACGGGGTCAGTAGAATACTTCAACCGCACTTCTAAAAACTTATTACAGGATGTCCCAACCTCACAAACAACCGGATTCAGCACCGTATTGAGAAACGTAGGACAGATCAACAACAAAGGAATAGAAATTGAATTAGCAGGTGACATTATCAAAAAAGATGATTTTAGATGGAGTGCAAATGTAAACGCAGCTTTCATCAATTCAAAAGTCCAAAAGCTAAATGACAACCAGGATATTATCTGGTATGATCCTACTGGCTCAGTGGGCAATGATACGAAAGGGAGCGGTGATGCCCGTGCGCAATTTATTTATAGAGAAGGGCAGTCGACACTCGCGTTTTATGGTTACGAATGGGCAGGCGTTGACGCGACCAATGGCAAAAACGTCTATTATACCAATAACAGCAACACAGGTTCGGGTATATTTGATTACAATGGTCGAAAAGCAACTTATGACTTTAACCAAGCCGATTATACAATCATCGGAAATGGTATTCCGAATGTCAGCGGTGGTATAAATACTGATTTTGAGTACAAAAACTTCAATCTAGGCTTCAATTTTATATACAAACTTGGCGGTAAACTATACGATGGAGCATTCAAAGATGTCGCCGATGATGGTTACTACTGGGAAAGGATTCGCTCGGAATATGCCTTTGAGCATATGTGGACCGAAAACAATACATCTGGCACCTTACCAAAATTAGACGGAAACGACCTGACTGACCCTCAAAAATATAGTTCCAGACAACTACATGATGCCTCATTCCTTCGGCTAAAAAATATCAATTTTGGTTATAGATTACCGAAAACTGTTTTGAACAAAATAGGATTTAGCAATGCCAGAGTATATTTCAATGGAACTAATCTATTGACCGCATCAAAGTATAAAATTGCCGACCCTGAGGTTGGTCAATACGCAACACGCGGCTGGGAAACACCGCTAGGGAAGACCTACACATTTGGTATAGAACTGGGTTTTTAATCGTTAATCTTTTAAGAAATGAAAATATTTAAAATATCTATTATAGCCGCAGCTCTGGTAACGTCCTTCAGCAGCTGCAAGGATTTTCTAGACGTTGAACCGGGCAATTCCATTGATGCAGGGACAGCACTTAATGGCGCCAATGATGCCCGCAATAGAATAAACGGATTAAGCAGACTGATCGCTTCATCAAGTTATTACGGTCGAAACTTTGAACTATATGGCGAGGTCAAAGGGGGCGATCTAACGGTTTATTCCCAAGGAAGAGGGCTTGATCAACTGTATTCATTTAATCAAGATGCAGAAACAAATAACTTTTCGGGTTTCTGGTCACAGATTTATTATTGTATTGCCCAGACAAATGACGTATTGGAAAAAATTGACCAAGTGGCTATGGATTCCAAAGCGCAATATGCAAATGCACAGGGACAGTTACTTACTTTACGGGCATTATTTTATTTTGACCTCGTTCGTTTATATGGAAAATCATATACACAGGATAAAGCTTCTCGGGGGGTTCCCATTGTTATCAGTCCGGCATCCTATAACAGTAAACCAGCCAGAGCAACTGTAGAAGAAGTCTACACCCAGATTTTAAAAGATCTCAAAACCGGCCAGGAGCTACTTGGAGCAAATAAAGCTATTGACAATGGGTATATCAATTATTATGCGAACTTAGCCATACAAAGCAGGGTTTATCTGACAATGGCGGACTATGAAAATGCCTATTCAAAAGCAAATGAGATCATCACCAGTGGTACCTATAAATTGTATGAGAATGAGAAATGGACGTCTTCTTGGGCGAGCATGTATGGCACAGAATCTATCTATGAACTTGGTATTAACGAAGGTGAAGCTGACTTGGGTACAGCAAGCCTGGGTTATTACCTGATGCGGAGAACAGGTGGACAGGGTGGAATGTTCTACGCAAGTGATTATTATCTCAATCGCATGAAAGAGGACAACAGTGATGTGCGTTGGGCAATTTTGGGAAGAGACGAAAGTTCGGCAACACGTATGGGAGCCGTTTATAAAAATCTAGGTAGTGTAAATACCAATACCTCCTTACCACTAAATTCACTTGGGGACAAAGGAAACACAAATAATACAGCTGTGAATATCAAAGTAATCAGGCTTTCTGAAATTTACCTTATCGCTGCGGAGGCTGCTTTAAAAAAGCCAAGCGCAGATCCCGCAAAATCGGCAGAATTATTAAATGCTATCAGTAAACGCTCTCCGAACCGTCCTGCATTCTCTTCGGCCACGGTCAACGAAGATGCCATCCTTAATGAAAAGAGCAAAGAGTTGTTTGGTGAAGGGCATCGATACTGGGATATGATCCGGCTCAATAAGAAAATCACATTCAATGATGACTTTCAGGGATTGACGATCAAAACCCGTCCTAAGGAAATTGACCGAACTTTTGAAAAGTATATCCTGCCAATCCCTCAATCGGAAATCAATGCCAATCCAACGTTGAAGGAGCAGCAGAACCCCGGATACTAGATGTAATAGATTAGCTCTAAAAAAACAGCACCCCGAGGCGGGGTGCTGTTTTTGATTGTAAATGCGTCTTGGAATTACTGTCCTTTAAACGGATTTTGATCACTTTCCTTTAGCTGAGTATTTCTTGTCATTTCTAACTGTGGAATCTGGCAGATAAAGCGGTAATCATTAGACGGTAATGTCCCTGTCGGATTTGCACTCTTCGGATCATACCCATCCAAGTTGGTCATACCCCAAGTATAATGTCCCTCCACATAGGTAGGCGTTTCCTGAATACGCTGCAAAGGCTTTTGTAAGCGAAGCAGATCATATAATCCTGTCACGCCCTCACAAAGTAATTCTTTGCGTCGTTCAACATAAATTGCTTCCAAAAGAGGCTCTCCGGCAGCTATCTTAGTCAGATTTTTCACACCCCTGGCAGTCTGTAGGCGGTTCAAATAAGTAAGCCCCATGCCGTTATTTAAGTGGGCAGCTGCCTCTGCCATAATTAAGAGCATCTCTGAGCCGCGCATCAGTGTAACCTCTGGTCGTGTATTTCCTTGCACCGCACCATTGGCATCACCATAATGCTTGTATTTATCGTAAGCCCATTTAGTAGACCATTCTTTGTTTGCATTTTTGGTGCGTTTCCAGAATTGGTAACGGTCTTCTGTCTTTTCAAACAATTTTTCATACTGCCCATCCGCAAAAAAATCCAAGAAGGCATAAATCGGTCCATCTGTATACCCTTCGCCATATTTTTCATCTTGGTTGTACCAAAAATTAAACTGCGTGCCACCTCCCAAATTATTAGTAGCCGTAAACTTCATCGCCCAAACCACTTCTGGATAAGCATTGGTGATCGCATCATCAAAACCGCTACGGTACTGATCCCGTGTCATGAGTTGGCTATATTTATTATAAACCGTTGAGGCTTCAGTCAAGGCGCCCCGCCAATTATTCATCACCAAATAGACTCGTGCCAGTTGGCCGGATACAATATCCTCATTAATTGTCCATTTATCCGGACGGTCAAATCCTTTTAACAATGATTTCGCTTCACCAAGGTCAGCCAGGATTTGATCATAGACCTGTTGCACGGTAGCTCTGGGTAAGTTAAGGTCCTCCTTCGGATCCAGACGTAATATCACCCCTTTCTTTTCTTTGGCGATCATATAAGTTTGTTGATAGTTCTGGATTAGGTGAAAGTAGCAGATTCCCCGAATAGCTTTAGCTTGTCCTAAAATCTGGTTTTTAATCGCATTATCCCCCTGTGCCGCCGGTACAGCCTGAATAATTTTATTGGTCTGATTGATAATTTTATACATCATTGACCAAATTGCGTCCGAAGTACCTGTAGTCTGCGTCCTTACTGCCTCATATTTATACGTATCAACCTGATTACCGCCCATGTTGGTATGACTAACAATATCTGCTCCACCTAGATCCACATACATTTGCAATCCCGGTAACCCCGCATAAACACGGTCTGCGCCCTGGTCATTAAAATATAATTGTCGATAAGCAGAGGTCAGCACCATTTGTAACTGCCCTGCACTGGATAAAGCCATTCCCTCTTCGGTATCGACGGAGGTATTGGCATCCAAAAAGTCCTTACAGCTCCCCATAAAAAGCAATGAAGAAGCCAAAATTGTAAAGTGTATGGTTTTGAATATCTTTTTCATTAATATATTTTTTATACAAGTAACCTTTTCATCCTGTATACACCGATTTCATTTGATCTATACGTCAGTCAGATGGCCGGTTCCTATAATTTTCCTCGATTTAATTTATCCTTAGAATGTAACCTGCAAGCCACCAGTATAGATTCTTCTCGCCCCTTGCCGACCATTATCCGTATCCGCATTGCCATTATAGTTATTACCCGACAAACCTGTTTCTGGTTCGGTATACCGATTTTTGGCAGAACCAAAAGTCAATAAATTATCCGCTGAAACAAAAAACCGGACATTGGATAATCCCAGCCTTTGTAAGGTGTTTTTCGGAATGGAATAACCCAGTGTGATATTCCGCAAACGTAAATAATCGTTGTTGAAAATATAAAAATCAGAAGCTCTGCGTGTCGAAGCATAATTGTCATCCGACCATTTTGGCAGCAAGGCATGATCACCGGGTTTACGCCAACGGTCCTGGACTAAATCCTGGGTTACTCCCACCCCACCGCGGAGTGTACTACGCTCAGAATAGGAGTAATCATACATTTTTCCACCAAGTGAATAATAGAACATAAACGAGAAATCCAACCCATGCAATTTGAAACTATTGGTCAGTGAACCATATACTTTTGGCAGAGCTGACCCAATCCATTGATAATCATCGGATGTGACCTCACCAACATAGTCTTCGGAAATCTTCCAGCCCCCCTTATCATCTTTCACCCAATATTGCATATTGCCGTTATCCGGATTGACACCTGCATTTTTGACCATATAGAAATCATACAATGAATGCCCTTCCTCTAAACGATAACCGGCACCGCGGTTGTTGAATGTAAAAGCTCCGCCCGGCAAATAGGTAATTTCATTTTTTAGAGTGGATAGATTTGCATCTATCTTCCAATTAAAATTATCTTTTCGGAAAACATCTGCACCAAACGAGAATTCAAAACCACTGTTTCTCAGATTACCAAGGTTAATATTCTGTCCAATTGCATTTCCAGCCTGCGCCGAAATGGGAAATTCTTTGTAAAAAAGAAGATCAGAAGAATTTCTTGAATAATATTCTATTGTTCCATAAAAACGCTTTAAGAAAGCAAAATCAGCAGCGATATTAAACTGCTTGTTTTTTTCCCATTGCAGATCAGGTGCTGCGACAGTATTAGGTTTTAAACCTGGTAATCCATAAAGATTATCAGCACTATAATATGCCTGGTAGCCATAAAGAATCTCATCAGTTGCCACACCTTGCGCATTACGTCGGATCAACCGGTCATTTCCGGTAGTACCATAACTGCTACGGAACGATAAATTATCCAACCAAGTCGCCTCTTTTAAGAAATTCTCTTTGGAAATTTTCCAGGAAAGTCCACCGGACAAGAAATTTCCCCAGCGATTATCGGGGTGAAAACGAGAGGATCCATCCCGACGGAAAGAAACAGAAGCAAAATACTTGTCATTATAATTGTAATCCACTTTAGCCAAATACGATAATAAGGCATAGCGATCTTTATACGAACCCACGGACCAGTTGGTCGTTGTCGAAGTCAACTCATATTGCCCAAGCTGCATAATACCTTCGCCGTAACCATTATCACCAACAGTATTTCTAGTATACGATTCCTGACCCGCCAACACAGATAGATGATGTTCTCCGAAATTCTGCTCCCAACTCAATATATTGTTGAATGTAACGGAACGTTTTTCATCGTTTTTACGCCCCGCGCTTCCCCCGCTTGTTAGAACACTTGTTCCGTAAGGTGCCTGTTGTCCAGGCCCATGCACAGCAGAACCATACGTAAATTCTTTATAAACATTATTATCTATGCTAATGCTAGACTTAAAGTTTAAATTGTAGGGTAATTTAATTCCAGCAAAGTAACGGGCTGATATCATGTTGTGCTGGTTATTGGTAAATCCTTCGTCGTTCGGATTATCCCAGTAGTCACCGCCATTGTTCAACACGTGGATACCAAAAAAGTTATTGCCATAAGTACCATAGTCAAACATACGGCGGCCAGTCTTTTCAGAATAAACCCAATCTGTATTGTCAGCATTACGTAACCAAGGGGATGTCAATGTTGTACTAAAATCTAAGGCTCTACTAGCTCCGGAAAGATTCTGTTTAGATGAAGAGAACGACATATTCCCTCCGAGCTGCAACCAATCAGTTACCTGCGATGTTACATTAGCCCTAAAACCATAACGTTTAAAATATTGAGTCATAGCATATCCCTTGTCATCCAAATAGTTCGAAGACAGAAAATAATTGGTTTTGCCATCGCCAGCGGTACCGCTCACATCTAAATTATACTCTTGTCGCAATTTGCGGGAGAATACAGCACCATAATAGTCATAGTCAGACTCATTCCAGATCTTTTCCAATTTAGGGTTGATATAAGCGTTCCCATTTCCATCATGAAGTACATAATTTTCATTGATGTCTTTAAATGGAGATACGTAAACACCGGCGCTGCTTTTTTTCAGTAGCTTACCAAGTACATTGGCAGACGCCCAATCCCCCGCCTCTTTCGAAGTTCTGTTATAACGGTAAAACTGGTCATTATACATGCCCTCCCAAGTGTTCAACAGTTGTTCTTCGGGTGTGGCTTTTGTCGGATTGCCAACAGCATTATCCGAGGTTCCCCAGGTAGACTTAAAGTTCAGGGTAGGTTTGGAACTTTTACCTTTCTTAGTGGTGATCACAATAACACCATTGGCCGCTCTGGATCCGTACAAGGAAGAAGCTGCCGCATCTTTCAACACTGTAATGGATTCGATGTCGGAAGGGGCAATAGATGTTAGCTGGCCATCGTATGGCATGCCATCCACCACATATAATGGATTGGATGAACCGCTCATGGAACTGATCCCGCGGATCTGAATACGAGAATCACCGCCCGGATTACCTTCATTGTTGGTTACATTGACCCCTGGGCTCATTCCTTGAAGGGTTTCAGCAAACCCCGATCCGCCTATTTTTTCCAGCTGCTCTTTTTTAACTACGGTCGCAGATCCTGTAAAGGTTGATTTTTTTGCCGTACCATAGGCTACGACCATGACTTCATCCAAATCAGTTGATGTGGCATCTAAAGAAATAGACAGGTTTGATTGGCCTTCATATTTCAATTCCTTAGATCCATAGCCTACGTAGGATACAACGATAATCGCTCCGGGATTCAGCTTACTTAATTTGAAACGCCCTTGCTGATCGGTATAGGTCGCTATCGCAGATCCTTTGACACTGACGGAAGCTCCTACAATTGGCCCGTCCTTATCGCTGACCTGGCCAGTAATCTCTTGTTGCGCAACTTTGTACTCAATTGTATTTGCAGTATTCAGCGTAGCATGTACATCGAATGCAAATCCACTTGACGCTACTAAAGTCAATGCGAAAAATAATTTTGTTTTTTCTGACATAATTAGTGGGATGGTTTTAAGTTAGTTTCTCTTGCTTCGTAGATTCTAGCGCCAAATATATATTAATTAGAATTTAATGTAAAATCTTTGTTGTATTTTAATTAATTCCAAACGAGGCATAAAAAAGACAAAAACAAACAAAAAAGCCCATAGAATTATGGGCTTAATATTATTTCAAGCGATAAAACAGTATTATTTCACTACATTTTTTGATTTATTATCAATCGATTGCGTAAAATTGATTAAATAACCATTTATCACTGCATATTGTATCTCCTTTTCGGACCCAATAAAAAAATCAGCGCCACCCCCTAATCTCAGACAGGTATCAGCAACAAAATTGGCACCATTCAGCACCTGAATCGGAAAATCATGCAGCTGCGTACCTTCGTCCCTATCAGAAATCTGTAACGCCCCATACCCCTGTTTCAACAACTCAATCACAATAGGTAAGGTTAATTCCGCCAGTGAAAAGACCTGGTCGGTATACATTTTTGCGGGAATAAATTGGAGTCCTGCGACATCAATATCAGTATATCCGTAGAAATCCTGAAAGTCACCGATATCCTCAATCACACCTTCTACGTAATAGTCACCCGCCACAGTTTTTTCATTTTGTCGAATAGCCACATCCACCAACATCCTTTTACCATTTTTTTTGATGGATAAGTTTCGAATCAAAACATCATGCAGCTTTTCGTCATTAAAAGGAATTGCGTTGTAATCTGCAATATCATGTACTAAATAGGATCCCGAAGCGATTTCCTGAAAGGCGTGTAAAAGCGCAATGAAATTATATTTTCGAACTTCCAGTTTTTCAGGGTCACCGGCGTAGGCTCCTGATTCAATCAGAATGGTACGCGCCCCCCATTTTTGAAAATTGTCTCCAAAACCACGTGGGGTATGTTCATCATCATATTTCGCGACAGCATTCGGTATAAACTCCTGTAAAATCTTGTTTATTCCAACGATAAGCCGCATAGCATCTGCCCGAACTGTATTCACACTTCTCGCATAATCGTATGCTGGTGCCAACAAGGAAATTGTTACCGGAGTGGCGCTGCCTGGAATATTGTAGTAATTATTCTGATTATGGAGATTAAAAGCAAAGTCTGGCTTAAGTAGCCTCGCCTGTGCTTTTAAAAGGCTGCCCTCCACCGTTGCAAGCGCACGCGCATCCCGGTTCATATCCACATCCATGGCAGTCCGCCGCTGATAACGCTCAGCACCGTCAGGGTTCAGCATCGGAATAAAGTATAAGCTCAGTTTATTCCCCATCTCCTTTCGCAAGGCATCAAAGCCGTCCGCCTCCCCATTTAAGAAATTAAACAGATCAAATAGCGCCATTGTTGCCGTAGGTTCGTCCCCATGCATCTGCGACCATAACAAAACCTTTATCGGTCCTTGCCCATATTTCAATCTAAAAATCGAACGATCCTCCACTGACTGTCCAATCTCTTCAACGGTAAATTGTTTACTGGCCTCTATTCCTTGCAAAAGTGGCAAGATATCAGCGTATTTAAATCGTCTATGCTGCAAAGCCTTTTCTTCATATAAAGAAAAGGCTTTGAGAAAATCTTCTTTTACTAAATTCATCTTAGTCGTTTAAGGCGGCTTCAAGTAAGGTAATCGTTCCCTGCGATGCATCCATTCTCACCTTTGCACCTACCGGAAGGATAAATTGCTCCGCAATATGCCCAATGACAGCTCCGCTATAAGCAGGCACCTTTAAGGGCTTGATATAATCATTGAATAGCTGATCCAATGTCACAGAGCCATAGCCTCCCGACGGCTTACAATTGGTACATTTCCCAAAAATAAAACCTTTGATCACAGCTAATATTCCTGCATTTTTTAATTGGCAAAACATGCGGTCAACGCGTTCCATATCTTCATCCACCTCCTCAATAAAAAGTATCTTTTCTTTAAAGTCGGGTAGATAAGGCGAACCACACAACCCCGTCAATACGGTCAAATTTCCACCGAGCAGTACGCCATCGACAGTACCCGGAGAAATTGTGGTAATCCGGTCTTTAGTCTGTACAATATTGTCCCCTTTTGATTTAGGGTTTTCAAATACCGCAGGTTTATTCGCTACAAATTGCGCATTAAATGCATCGGCAAGCTTCTTCGTCCATGTGCTTATACCGACCGCACCGTGGAAAGTAACAAGTCCTGTTTTCGCATACAACGCTAGAATTAATGCCGTTATATCTGAATAGCCCAACAAAATTTTAGGATTTTGGGCGATCATCTTATAATCAAGTCTGTCCAAGAGACGGGAAGTTCCCGAGCCTCCCCTTACACAAACTATTGCTTTAACAGCCTTATCAGCAAACATATCATGTATATCGGCAATACGCTCCTGATCTGTCCCGGCTAAGTTGCCATAACGGCTACGGATATGTTTTCCCTCTTTTACTTTAAAACCCAATGTTTCAAAGATCTCGCGAGCGATAATAATTGATTCCTCATCGTCCAATACACCTGCGGGAGTGATCAATCCGATCGTATCCCCGAGCTGTAGCTTCTTTGCCAGCAAAGTAGCTGGCTCTGCTAGCTCCCCAGCGATTGCTGTAGAACGCCCAGCTCCCAACACCGGAATAGCCAATGCGCCCAAAGCAATTGATTTTATAAAAGCCCTTTTCTCCATATTACGCTAACTTATCTATTGAACAATAGACGCTCTCCGGCACCTTTCTCAATAATCTGTCCTTTAGAAAATGCGACTTTACCCGATACAATGGTATGTTCGATCGTTGAACTAAATGTGTGTCCTTCAAATGGTGACCATCCGCATTTAGAAAGGATATTTTCTTTGGAAACGGTATATGGTTTATTTAGGTCCACAAGCACAAGATCCGCCCAATAACCCTCTCGGATATAACCGCGATCTTCGACCTGAAACAATGTTGCGGTATTATGTGCTGACTTCTGAACCAATTGTTCTAAGGTCATTTTACCCGCTTTGACCATATCCAATAAAGCTTGTAAAGCATGTTGAACCAAGGGGCCACCACTCGGAGCTGTGGCGTAAGGCTGCATTTTTTCTTCGATCGTATGCGGCGCGTGATCTGTCGCTATGACATCAATATGTCCATCCAATACCGCTTTAAGAATATGATCACGATCATTGGCCGTCTTAACAGCCGGATTCCACTTAATAAAATTTCCCTTTGTCGTGTAATCCTGATCAGAAAACCAAAGATGATGGATGCAAGCTTCGGCTGTGATTTTCTTGTCCTTTAGTGGAATATCATTCCGAAATAGCGCAATCTCCTTTGCTGTCGATATATGTAAAATATGTAATCTTGTATCATGTTTTTTAGCCAGTTCCACAGCCTTGGATGAAGACAGGTAGCAAGCTTCCGCAGAGCGGATCAACGGATGCATCTCGATCTTCAATCCGTCCTCACCGTATTTTTCCTTGAATGCTGCCAGATTGGCCTTTATCGTTGCCTCGTCCTCACAGTGTGTGGCAATTAATGTGGGAGCGTTGGCAAAAATACCTTCCAATGCTTTCTCATTATCCACCAGCATATTTCCAGTGGATGAACCCATAAACACCTTTATACCGCAGACATCACGCGGATTGGTTTTCAAAACCTCTTCTAAATTATCGTTAGCTGCTCCCATAAAGAATGAATAATTGGCTAATGCATTCTTTCCTGCTATATTATATTTATCCTGAAGCAATTCCTGCGTCAAGGTATTGGGAACCGTATTCGGCATCTCCATAAAAGAGGTAGTACCACCTGCAACCGCAGCGCGACTTTCATGCCATATATCTGCTTTATAAGTTAATCCGGGCTCCCTAAAGTGAACCTGATCGTCAATTAATCCCGGAAACAAGTGCAGTCCCTCAGCATTGATTTCCTGATCCGCAGGATGATTAATCTCCTGTGCGATCATTTCGATTCGACCATTGCTGATGTATACATCAGCAGCCTCAACTTTACCTTCGTTAACAAGTTGCGCAGATTTTATAAGAATAGATGACATGTTGATCTCTTTACTTTGGTATCTGTCAAAAGTAAAGATTTGTTGCCGTGATATCAAGTTATCTGTTCAAAGAGTTGCCCAAATAAGACGATAAAAAGCAGATAAAACTCATCCTTATCCCTAAAACAAAAAAGAGACCTAAGTCTCTTCTTTTATTCTTTATCAAATTTGTAACCCACTCCTTTTACAGTGGTCACATAATCGTCGCCTATTTTTTCACGAAGCTTACGAATATGCACATCTATCGTACGATTGGTGACAACCACCGAGTCCTCCCAGATACTTTTTAGGATTTGTTCTCTAGTGAAAACTTTATTGGGTTTGGATGCCAGCAAGTAGAGTAATTCAAACTCTTTTTTGGCAAGCACAATCTTTTGCTCTCCTTTGTAGACTAAGAACGAATCTCTGTCTATCACCAGATCTGCGATCTCGATTTTGTCCTGTACAGAAGAATCAGACTCCTCCGACGCATTTCTTCTCAATATCGCATTGATGCGGCTCATCAGCGCACGGGGCTTAATTGGCTTGGCAATATAATCATCCGCTCCAACATGAAATCCGGCAATTTCCGAATATTCTTCACTTCTGGCAGTCAAAAATACCATAAAGGTATTTTTGAATTCAGGCATCGCGCGCATGATGCGACAAGCTTCAATACCGTCCATCTTGGGCATCATCACATCCAAGATGATCAGATCTGGGTTTACTTGTTTGGCAACCTGTATTGCCTCTTCCCCATTTTGCGCTGTAGAGACCTGATAACCTTCACGATTTAAGTTGAATGCAATTAAATCCAAGATATCCTTTTCGTCATCAACAATTAAAATCTTTTGTTTCGAAGAACTCATTTGTCTTATTTTTTTGCTAAAATATGAACAAAATGATAACAATCGGTTAATCTAATGTTACCAAATCATTAAGTAATATTTCAATTAACAATAACACATTGATTACTTAATTGTTTTCTTCAGAAAATCTGCCAGCTCTTCGCCACGCAAGTTCTTTGCAACGATAATACCGTTGGGATCGAGGATATAAGATGTTGGCAATGCCTTGACACGATAATCTATTACGACCGGTGACGTCCAAGCTTTCAAGTCAGACACATGTGTCCACGTAAGTCTATCGTCTGCAATAGCCCGCATCCACGAACCGGGATTGTCGTCAAATGAAACAGATAGAATATCAAAACCTTTGGTATGATAAGCATTATACAACTTGACGAGGTTCGGATTTTCCTGACGGCAGGGCATACACCAAGAAGCCCAAAAGTCCACTAAAGTATATTTCCCTTTGAAACTGGACAGCTTTACTTCTTTGTTAGTAGGCGTAAAGGAGGTCAGTTCCGGTGCCGGTTGACCAATAGCCATTTTCTTCAGTTTTTCGGTTTCTTCCTTAAACTGCGTCACATATCTATTTTCTGTAAATTCATTTTTAATTTTATCTGCATAAGCAATTATTTCTGCCTCTGCTACTTCAGGATCCAGTGTTGAGATGGCGTAAAATCCAGCTAGATCATTATGCTTAGCGGAAAAATCGACCGCCTTGCTGGTATAGTCACGGAGTTCATCCGCAAATTTGGCTTTATATTCTGCACGAAGTTTTTCAATTTCGTCAGCAGTCGAATTCGCTGTTAATTTGGAAAAGACACCCTGAAGAGAATCTTGCACGTAATCGCGGTGGTTTCGTTCCTTAGCAAATGGCTGTATTGTTTTCGACAATTCAGATCCTTCAACAAGATAATCATTGACGTTCTTATGCAAATCTGCCTTAAATGAAATTGTCTCACCCGGAGAAGCGATCAGATCATAACGATTTTTGCCGACGCGTAACGACAACAGCCTAGATTGACTCGCTTGACGTACAAACTGAAATTTGTTATTATCGCTAAAAAACATAGAATCCAGCTTGGTATCCCCTTCGTACAAGGAGATAACTTTTATATTACCGGGGTTTTCTATATTTCCTTCGATGGTAAACTGCTCTTTATTCTGGCAACCAAACATCAATCCAACCACTCCAGCTACTAAAAAAATTGCCTTTTTCATCTACATATCGTTTTGTGAGTGCTTCAAGTCCATCCATAACTAGATGTTAATAGCACTCGGTTTCTTTTTTAATTGTAGAAACTATCCTATTTATTACGCCCGTCCATGTTATTATTCATTCATAAATTGCTCTTCAGCCAAATTTATGAACTCGTTACACTCGGTTTGGATAAGTAGGATAGTTTCATCGCATAGCATTTTCGGAGAGACTTCCGATAAGCTTGAAACTTATTCAAGCAAGTATCCTAAGTCTCCGATCTAAATACGCAAATTTAACTTAAAAATTCCTTCGCACGTTCAATAGCCGTTTTTAATCCCGCAGAATTTTTACCTCCCGCTGTCGCAAAGAAAGGTTGGCCGCCACCGCCGCCTTGGATATCTTTTGCCAGATCACGGACGATATTGCTTGCATTCAAACCTTTTTCTTTTGCTAAATCATCTGAAATAACAACAGTTAAACTTGGTTTGCCGTCGAATTCTGCTCCTATAACCAAAAACAAATTATTGACAGCTCCCTTTACAGCATAGGCTAACGTCTTTACCGCTTCTGCATTAGGGAGATCAACTAGAGTCGATAAAAAGTTGACATCACCAACTTGTTCGATCTTTGCTTCCAGATCTGATTTCAACGCCAAAGATTTCTCGGTAATACTTTTCTCAATTTCCTTTTTCAGTGCACCGTTTTCGTCGATGATCTTACCCAAGGCTGACACAAAGTCCTTCGGATTGTTCATGAGTTCTTTTAAATGATGTACCAGTTCAAAATGCTCACGAATTACCGCAGCTGAACGCGTCCCGGTAATCGCCTCAATACGACGTACTCCCGCAGCAACAGCCGATTCAGAAACAATCTTAAAGAATCCGATCTGCCCCGTTGCTTTCACGTGGGTCCCCCCGCATAACTCTTTGGAGAATTGATCTTCAAAAGTAATCACACGAACAAAATCACCGTATTTCTCACCAAACAAAGCCGTGACACCGGAGTCCAAAGCCTGCTGATAAGGTATATTACGTTCTTCTTTTAATGGAATATTTTCACGGATTTTAGCATTCACGATATCTTCCACCTGTTTGATCTCTTCTTCACTCATCTTTGCAAAGTGAGAAATATCAAAACGTAAAATATCAGCATTGACCAATGAACCTTTTTGATTTACATGTGTACCTAATACCTGTTTTAGTGCAGCATGCAGTAGGTGAGTTGCGGAGTGATTATTTTCCGTATCCAATCGTTTGGTTCTGTCAACCTCGGCGACAAAGGTTCCGTTCAGATCCAATGGCAACTTATTGGTAAAATGGACGAAGATTCCATTTTCCTTTTTTGTATCCGTAATGTAGATCTTTTCGCCGGTTTCTTCCGAAATCAATTCTCCGGAATCACCTACCTGACCTCCTCCTTCCGCATAAAACGGACTGACCGAAAGTACCAATTGGTATTGCTCCTTATTTTTTGCGACAACTTTACGGTATTTTACGATTTCTGTTTTTGCCGTCAATGTATCGTAACCTACAAACTCGAAGCCCTCGTCATCATTAACAACAATCCAGTCACCGGTATCTATCGCTGTTGCCGCACGGGAGCGATCCTTTTGAATCTGAAGTGCCTGTTTAAAACCATCCATATCAACAGACAATCCTTTCTCGCGCGCTAATAATTCAGTTAGATCGATCGGAAAACCGTAAGTATCGTATAATTCGAACGCAAAGTCACCATTAATAAGCGTATGATCTTCAACGTAATTTTCAAAACGTTGCACACCAGTGGACAAGGTTCTTAAAAATGAAACCTCTTCTTCCAGGATTACTTTCTGCACGAAATCCTGCTGTTGGATCAATTCATCAAATACACCACTGAATTGTGCCGCCAGTACTGGAACAAGCTCATGAATAAATGGCGTTTTAAATCCCAAAAACGTATAAGCATAACGTACAGCACGGCGTAAAATACGTCGGATTACGTAGCCCGCTTTATTGTTAGAGGGCAATTGTCCATCCGCTATCGCGAAACTAACGGCACGGATATGATCAGATACCACACGCATTGCGATATCACTCTTTTCGTCTAAGCCATATTTTATCCCCGACTTTGCAGCAATAAAATCAATGGTCGGCGTAAACACATCTGTATCATAATTTGAGGTTTTGCCTTGAATACATCTGACAAGACGCTCAAAGCCCATCCCTGTATCCACATGTTTCGCAGGTAAAGTTTGAAGTGAACCATCTTTCAAGCGATTAAATTGCATAAAGACCAAATTCCAGATTTCGATCACCTGTGGATGGTCTGCATTGACCAGACTTTGCCCCGAAACCTGTGCACGTTCTTCCGTGCTACGCATATCAAAATGGATTTCAGAACAAGGTCCACAAGGACCGGTCTCTCCCATTTCCCAGAAATTGTCCTTTTTGTTGCCAAGCAAGATACGATCTTCGGCTATCCACTGCTTCCAGAAATCGAATGCTTCCATGTCTCTGTCCAAACCTTCACTTGCATCACCTTCAAAAATGGTCACATATAAACGATCTTTGTCGAGCTTATAGACTTCGGTCAATAGCTCCCAGGCCCAAGCAATAGCTTCCTTCTTGAAGTAATCGCCAAAGCTCCAGTTTCCTAACATCTCGAATAAGGTATGGTGGTAAGTATCTATACCAACTTCCTCTAAATCATTATGCTTACCAGAAACACGCAAACAACGCTGCGTATCTGCAACACGCGGAAATTTAATTGGTGCTTCTCCCAAGAATAAATCCTTGAACTGGTTCATCCCTGCATTGGTAAACATCAATGTCGGATCATTTTTTACAACTACTGGTGCTGAAGGTACTATCTGATGCCCCTTGCTTTTAAAAAAGTCTAAAAAGGCTTGACGAATTTCTCTACTTGTCATTTAATTATCTAAAAATATGTGCAAACTTACTCAAAATTGGTCTGTTATGCAATGTAGAATACGAGATAATAACCTCGATTCAACGATTTTAACAGCCTTTCTTCTCCATAGGAAATTGACTTTTCTAACAAAAAGATCAGGACTTAAGATTCAGACGGACAGGGTTATTCTATTTTTAAGATGACAGTAATCACAATTATACATTAAATACAACATTTTAAAAGCATTAAATGTTATCCAACTTTGTATCATCATAATTAGGTCCAATACGTTTAACAATAAAAACATTTTGACTGATACGCATTCACAATTGCATTTGTTTTATTACATTTGATAGGGATAAGGGGTCTCAACAACGATTCTTTTGAATAGTTACCCTATACCGAAATAGAAATTTAAGATAAGATAGCGCAGATAAAATTCCTTCCAATGAAAAAAAACATTCTACTACCCGTAGATTTTTCGGCACATTCTAACAATGCGGTAAATTACGCTGTGGATCTGGCAACTCAGAAGGGGTACAGCATTCACCTTTACCACAATTATACCTCAGCTTCTGCTGTATTCGAGGAGGAAACAGGTTCCACAGGTAAACAGAGTCCTATATTTAAAGCTGATATTCTGATTAAGAAGCTTGCCGAGCAGATAACATCCAGAAATGCTGCTCTTGAGGTTACGACCCAATGTGAGCGCGGCATAATCACAGAAACTTTATCTGACATCGCTACACCTGATCGCTTTGATTTCGTGATCATGGGCACAAAAGGGATTACAAATGATGACAGTCAACTTATCGGCAGTACAACCTATGTCATTAGTAAAAAATCAAAAATTCCCGTTTTGGCCATCCCCGCAGAAGTTTCATTTGAACAACTTGACAAAGTTGGTTTACTGTCCAATTTCAAGGAAGAAGAAGTGCAGACGGTTCAGGATTTTGTCAATATCATGGGCAAAGATTTTGAATTAAAACTGATGCATGTACATTATGATCATTCTTCAGAAAACCGGATTGAAGACAAATTGGAAGTGTGGAAATATAAAATCAAAAAATATATCGGCGTCACCAACATTGCCATTGAAGTCGACTCTATACAGGGAGATATTGAGGATCTGGACACCGTCCCTGAGGTCATCAATGAAATGATCCATGCCGAAAAGATCAAGATATTACTGGTGACACGTTCGCGAAAATCGTTTTTTGAACGTGCTTTCACCCGATCAGTGGCAAAAGCATTGTTTAGCCATCCTTTAGTTCCAATATTTTTTACCAAAGCATAATTAAGTATATCGCTATGTCTAAATTATTAATACCCGTAGATTTTTCCGAAAATGCTCGAATCGCAGCAGACTATGCTGCTCAGATCGCGCAGGAAACACATGATGAAATTACACTCTTTCACTCCTTCACTTCACATATCAATAAATTTGCAAATGCGAAGCATTTAGTAGACCCTACTGAAGAAGAAGCACATCGTAACATGGAAAAACTTGTCGCTGAACTTCTACAAAAATATCCTTCGATAAAAATTTCTACTCTGTTTACGAACGGGATTTTAGCAGAATCTTTGGATAGACAAGAGATAAAAGATAGCTATCGGACCGTGATTATGGGAACAAAAGGAGTCACCGGACTTGAATCTGTACTAATCGGAAGCAACACTTATGACGTTATTAAAGAGTCAAAAATTCCCGTATTGGCAATCCCAAAAAATGCCGTAAAATTAAAAAAAGATAACATTGCATTACTGACTAATTTTAAGCCCGGCGAGCTTGAAGTGCTTAAGCAAGCGATTCCTTTGTATGGAAATAACTTTCATTTACAGCTTATCCACATCAACAAAAGCGAACTGGAAATCAATATATTAGGCCAGAAACTCGAAAAATGGATTGAACAGATTATTGCTGAAACAGGCATTGAAGACATTTCATATATTGTCAAAGCGCCGAGCTATTTCGCAGGTTCACGAGAGAACATCGCAAACGGAATACATACGATTATCAGAGATGAAGATATTGATGTGATTTTGATTACAAAAAGTAGGAAAACTTTTTTTCAAAACATTTTTACTGAAAATATTGTTAAGCACATGGCTTTCGAAATTGAGGTACCAAACTTTTTCGGTCGAGTGGATTGACCAAATAATTTTTGGCAAATTTATTGCAAGAGTAGTCAATGAGTTAATTTAACAAGAATTTTATAGTAGAAAATTTTACAAGAACACATTATGAAAATTAGCCTTAAAAAATCAGGATTACTAATCGCGGCAGGAATCATCTCGACAGCATCCTTTGCACAAAGCGCAAAGCAGTCATCAATTGAAGGCACATCTCCATTTGGTCCGACTACACAGTACAGGACTTGGTCAATCGGTGTGGGGGCCGGTGTAACGAGTTTGCAGAATATTGCCAAGTTAAATAATGGAGGTTATGATAAACTGGACTGGAACTTAGGTTACAGTGCTTATATCAAGAAACAAATCTCTCCTTCCTTCGGTTTGAAAGCAACTTATTTTGGCGGCAAAACTTCTGGCTATACGGCTGATGACAAGCAAACCGGTTTTGAAACCAAAACACCTTGGTCAGTAGCTTTATCTGGAGAATTTTTGGCGGCAAACACCAACTGGAGATTCTTCAATAGCTTCATCAAACCTTACGCATCTATCGGTGTGGGGGTAATGAATGCCGAAACCGCTGGAATTACCGGCGGAAACAGAGGTGAGTATGGCGATTCTTATTCAAAAATCTTTGTACCTGCTGATTTCGGTTTTAAATTTGCCGTTGCAAAAGGTATCAATTTTGAATTGGGTTATCAGCTGAACTGGGTAAATCAACGCTTCGACAATTTGGCTAACCCAGCTGGCGGACCAAAAATTGATAAAAACGACTTGTTCACTTACGCACACGCAGGTTTAGAATTTGCTTTGGGTAGCGGTAGCAAACCAGCCTTGAACAACTCAAACCCGGTCGCGACCCTAGTAAGTGATTATACGGTAAAATACGATGACTTAAAAGCTCAAAATGACGCATTAAACGCAAAAAACCAAGCTTTACAAAGTCAATTGGATGGTTTGAACAGTGATTTGAAAGATGATGACGGTGACGGTGTAGCAAACAAATACGACAAATGTCCGGGCACACCTTCTGGTGTACAGGTAGATGGTGCAGGTTGTCCAATTGTAGTGAAAAACGAAACTAAAGTTGTTGAGAAAGTTGTTGTTACGGAAGCAGACCGAAAAGTTGTTGCTGATGCGATCAAAAACTTAGAGTTCGATTTAAGCAAATCAACCATCCGTCCTACTTCTTATGCAACATTGAACAAAGTTGCTGAATTGTTGATTGAGAAAAACTTTAGCTTGAAATTAGCGGGTCATACGGACAACACAGGTTCACGCGAATTGAACATGCGTTTATCCAAAGAGCGTGCTGAGTCAGTGAAAGCTTACTTAGTATCTCAGGGCGCAAACGCTTCACGTATTGAAGCAACAGGTTACGGTCCTGACCAACCCATTGCATCCAATAAGAATGCTGCTGGTCGTCAACAAAACCGTCGCGTAGAGTTTACACTTTATTAATCGATACATCTTCAAGATATATGAAGAAAAAAGCTGTCTCAAGTTTATTGGGGCAGCTTTTCTTTTTAATATAACTACTCATTCCATTCCTAGGCGCCACTCAGTCATTGCGATTTAAGCACAACCCAACTTCGCAACAACTTAACGATATAACCAATTGAGAATGGATCCATCTTTCAGATACCGCCAATGCCCTTTCATTTGTCAGCACCTAATTTTAAAGCAATTAAACATTGGAGCAACAAAAAGATAACATCCATTAAAGTATAATAAGTCGTATTTTTAATCTACCAAAAACAAAAAAATGCGTCAATCAAAAACTATTCTTTTGGCTTTGTTTTCAGTGGTTCTCTTATCCTGTGAAAAAGATCCTCCGCCTGATGAGCCAGGTTCAAATGAAGCTATCAACCGATGGACGCTAGAGCAAATGCAGCAATATTATTATTGGAACAGCAAGTTGCCCAATCAAGTTACACTCGATGGCAAGCCAAATATCTTTTTCAAAAATCTATTGTATCGTGACGACCATTATTCTACTATTCTACAAGTCCTCAACAGTGACACCTATGGCAATACGCTCGCGAATACCTTTGGGTTTGATATAGCTCAGCTTCAGCACAATGGTCAGACCATGCAATTGGTGACACAAGTAGTTCCCTTTTCAGAAGCAGACTTAGCTGGCCTACATAGAGGTGACACCATCCAACAAGTCAACACGCAACCCTTAGAAGCATACAATTTTGCTCCTGTGTTAGAAGCGGCGTTGAAACTACCTTCTATCCAATTGCAATTACAGAATGGGAAGAAAATGAAGCTGCCCGCTTCCTATATATCCCAGCCGGTAGTCTACACCAGTCAGATCTTTCATAAGCAAACAAATGTGGGCTACCTATTTTTAAGCCAGTTTGATTTCAGCGGTGGTTATTCGATATTGGAGGCTATCCAAAAACTTAAAGCTGGCCTGGTGCGAGATTTGATTCTTGATCTTCGCTATAATACTGGCGGACAAGTAGCCTTTGCCTCTTTTTGCTCATTAACACTTGCTGATATTGCGCCGAATTCTGTATTTGTCAGGTTCAGGGGCAACGAGAAATTGGGCAACAGAGAGGAAACCTTTCAATCTACTTTAGCTCAGCAGCCCGAAGGTTACAGCTTTCAAGCAGAAGAGCTTCTACGGAGCGGACTGCAACTAAAACGAATCTTTGTACTCACAGGCCCTAACACCGCATCTGCTTCGGAGATGTTGATCAACAGTTTAAAACCTTATATCGAGGTCATTCAGATCGGTACAGAAACCTTAGGCAAGGATATGGCTTCGACTACCCTTTCCTCACCACCCCAGGTCAGTGGTAATCAACGTGCTTGGTTGCTGATGCCGCTGGTATACAAAATTTACAACAGAGATGGATCTGGTGATTACAGCAGTGGACTCATCCCGCATTACCATACAGATGAATTTGCACAATTGCCCTTGCTTCCCTTTGGCGATGAAAAAGACCCATTGCTACAACAGGCGTTGAACATCATAGCGAACAAGACAACACAATCACTCAACAGAAAAGCTAGTACTAGTGCAAAAACGTTTACTTCGCCGTATTTCGGTAGCAGCTATCGCGCCATTCCTATGACATTTCCTCTGCTCCTCTCAACATTTGAAAAGGACAAATAAAAAAGAATAAAAGGCTAGCTAACGCGCAAGAATTGATCGTAGAGATCCAAGAAGCTATAGGTGAATCATTACCACTTCTTCTTGATAACATGCGAATACGCTTAGACAATAAGCCCGAACGGACTTGCCGTTCTTTGAGCTCATAGTCTTTCACCACTGTACCTACCTCATCCAGTAGCTTTAAATAACGAAGATATAAAGCTTGTAAATTCTCACCTTCAGCTTGTAGTTTGTTGATCAGAACCCCGTCACCATCGGATGCCAACTTATACTGCATCTCGATCATCAGATGCAGTAAGCGCTGGTGTTTGATTTCGTTTATGCCTTTCATAATTTATCCCTTTTTAATTGCCAAATGCAACCTCTAAACCTGCAAACTCCCAATATGTTGGGATATTAGCAGCAGGGCTATTGGCTGCTCCCGAATTATTGGTTGTAAATGAGGTTAGGACACCATAATTATGATAGTTTATAGAATACCCGTAATAAGCCTCCATACCATTGATCAAAAGCGGCTTGAGATCTTCCTTTAAAATCTGCGCTCTACCATAAAAACCATAGTTAAAAAGAACATCCGCACTCGGCAGTGTAAGTAATTGATAATCTGCAGGCAAGGTTTTTCCGATATTTTTTATTGTATCTCCTGTCGCACTATAGACAATTTTTCTTCTAGAAGGCGGCCCTGATAACCTTTCTACAACGTGGTAGAAAACCAAGTGGAATTTCTCTCCCCCCAATAGCGTGTTCAACTCTTTATTACCATTTACAATTCGAATTTTTATCTTTCCATCGACCCGATTTTCTGCTTTCATTTTTATCAAACTTGGAGGGATATCATCGGTAATCTTCACGTACTGCAACGTATCTATATTGTCTCCAATAGAAAGAGTGTCATTAAACAGAATATTCCCCGTACTATCGAGAAGCGTAAATTTCTTTTGTCCAGGAGTTATTTTTACCGTCTCATTGTTACTTATAGATATCGTCCGATCATCGATCAGCAATTTACCCTTGTCTGGACCAGTTAGTATACTAAGATCTTTAATAAAAACATTAGTAAATTTTTGAAATATCTCAACATGTTCCCCTTTTTGGCAAGAAGAAATGATTAATGTTAGGAAAACAATAAAAGCTGCTGATAGTCTTTTCATAGAATGGATGTAGTAAAAAATGTAATCCTGCCGTAATATAGGGCAGGATCACATATGTTATAAATAATAGTTAATAAGTCTTTGGAGTAAATTTCGTCCAATTATCTGTCCACAAGGTCGTTGCAGCAGGGTCAAATGCACCTTTATAATTTACGCCAGCAGCAGGACTTGTAGAAGATGGAACCAAGTTCCATACATCAAAACTAGCTGCAGCAGTTGTTGTGTAGAAAGGATTTATACCAGCACCTCCTAATAATAAATAGCTATTTGGAGTTGAACCAATATTAGTTGCATTTCCCGTACCTGGAGCAGTTCCACTAAAAGCTGCAGTATAAGCCTGAACTACATTGTTGCTAAAATTGCCGGTAGCACCATCTTGGAAAGCAGCACCTGTGGCATAACCAGCAATAATTGATCTCTCGATATCCAATTCAGTACCTCTTCTCCAACGGTTACCAAATTTTAATTTAGTACCAGCTAATGAAGAATTGCCGATACCCAAGAACGTAAAGTTTCTCAAAACTGGACGTGTTTTAGGTGTAGCCGACCAAGGTGAGTTTGCTTCGTTATCAGATTCTAAACCATTTGAATCTGAGCTACCGCTTGAAGTACTATTCGTTGAATTAGGATCTTTTAAGGACAGGGCATATTGGATCGTACCTTTATAACCATGGTCAAAATCGAAATCATCATCGTCATTTGATAAGGCAACTAGATATTTCGCATTTACGGTACCACCAAAGAATTCGAACGCATCATCTTTACCCCAAGAAACTTGGATGTTTTCCAATACAGTACCTGAACCGACACCACCCAAAGTCAAACCGTTAATTTCATTGTCAGCAGTCAAATTGTAACCAGCAAACTCGATACGTACATATTTCAACGAACCTGAATTGTCTGCAGGTACTGAACCACCATACGTAACATCAACGTTTACAGGCTGAGGAATACCTTCAATTCTTTTGGTAACAGGTTGGTTTGTCGTTGATGACCCCAACAATACAACGCCTCCGAAATCACCTGGATTACGTGATCCAGCTGCATTTGGTGAAGTAAATACAATAGGCGCTGTCGCTGTGCCATTAGCGATTAATTTTGCAGTCTTAGGTACAACCAATACACCTTTGATGTTCTGTGTAATACCAGTGATTTGATCTGGATACGCTTTGGTTACACCAGAAGTAATAAAAGTACCTGGTTGGATGGTCAATGTTGTACCTGGTTTTACAAAGGCTACACCATCAATTTTCCATACTTTATCCGAAGTAAGGGTTGTTACAGTGATTAGACCATTAGCATCAGTTGGAACTGTTGCTTGAGGTAAAGATGGTAATCCAGCTGTTGAACCATTTACCGGAGTCAAGTTGTCCTTGTTACAAGATGCCAATGCGATTGCGCATACACTTGCTAGCGTTAAGATTTTTTTCATTTTTTTGTTAACTTTTACATAACTTAGCCATCACAAGATCACTTTTTAGACTATGCTTCTATAGCGGATAGCTATTCCTATAGTTGCATAGTTATTCATTCCCCCATTATGATAAATTTGAATATCTTCCAGATTGTGCTATTGGACAAGTCTTGGAACGCTGTTTTAAGTATTTATGGGTTAGCATGAACCTGCCTCGCGCAGTTGGTATTTTTCTTAAAAATTATAAGTCACTGAGAGATTAAAACGTCGACCGTCTTTTCGACGGTAGGTAATAATATCTCCTTCTTCTTTATTATATTTTATAGATTTACCTTTTTTCAATACATAAAATTTTGTATCATCTTGTTCATAATCTTGAATATTCATATAATACCGAGTCCATTCATCCAATAGGTTGGCCATATTGAATTTTACTTCCATCTTGCCCTTTAGAAAACGTGTATAAAGTTGTGCATCCAATTGTTTTGGGGCCAACTCATATTCGACATTGTTCATATTAACATTGGTTAAATTTGTTCGATACCCTCGATGATTATAGCTTGCTGTTACCCCAAAAAGCTCACCCCAATATCCTACGCCTAGATTCAATAACCAAGGTGACTGCCCCATCAGTGGTCTATCTTGATTGGGATAGCGCTGTTGAACGCGCTCAGCAACTTGGGTTTCAGGGTTATTGATCCATTCCCAATGACTTAAGACATTGACCTTCGATTTGAGCAGTGTTCCGTTAGCATATATAAATAGGTCTTTTAACCAGTCCTTATCCGATAGAAATGTCAAATTTTTCCTAATCTCCATTTCGAGTCCAAGATTTTTCGCATTTTCCATGTTGGCAAAAGTATACGTGTTCCCCCCACTATGAACAAGTTCTATGGGTTTATCCAAGTATTTATAGTATCCTGTTATCGAAATTATTTCACCTGGTGAGGGGTACCATTCAAATCGAAGATCTACATTATCGATCAACGTGGATTTAACTTGCTCTCCATAAACGTAACCGTCTAACTCATAATCATACATGGCAAACATACCAACTTCTCTAAAATCTGGCCGAATTACCGTCCTTGCGTAACTGCTTCGGATATTAAAATCGTTTGTTACCCTATAAGTAGCATTAAGGGAAGGTAGAAAACGCCAATTATTTTCTTTTACACCGAAACGGTGCCGTTGCACGTCATTGGGATCTGGTTCATCCTGATAAGTTCTCCTATATAATTCCTCTTGCTTAGAGTTTAAATTAAAAAACTCTGCACGAACACCATATACCAAACGTAATTTATGCCATAGCATTTGATCCGCCATCAGATACACCGCCTGTGAAGACATTTCACCATCATAATATCGCCCCCCCAATGCGTCTGCGTAATAATAGGCCTGACCGTTTCCATTACCTATATTATCAGCGTTGAACAATTCATGGTATGGTATTTCTATTGCGGGAGGCGGTTGATTCGTAGTGCCCTCCGCCCAAGATCTTGTCCAGGGAACGAAATTGAATAAATCTAGCGTTCTCTTCTTTGACCAAGCCTGATAGCCTAATTTCACCAAGGTTGGCACTGCTGAATTCACACCAAATTTTCGAGAAAATGCCGTACTCCAATTATAATCCGTCTCATCAATATGCGTCCATCTTCTGGAGTCTTTGAAAACCCCCGCCACTGATGAGCTGCTGTTGGTCATTAGGCTGGGGGTTTGAAAATAAGGTATATTATCTATCGTAGTAGTTATCCTATAAGAAAGTTTTCGTTCATCTAAAATCTGTTGTTTGATTTTGTTAACAGTAACCATTCCTTCAGCTTTTATTTCCCATGGTAACTGATACTCTCCTGTCAACTGATGTTGCTGCAAAGACATTGCTTCCGGCAATTGATAAATCATTTTATAAGCTACCGGAATAGCATCGTTATAAGGTTTTTGAATAGACTCATTATAAACATCACTATAAGTACGCGCATATGTATTCTTTAAGGAAACCTTAAAGCCTTGGCCTTGCCATCCAACATTGGCCATCAACCCGCCATTACTATTGAAGCGATAAGATATGCCAGCTCCATTATCACCTACTCCCAAACTATCTATATAATTAGCCTGAGTTGAATTACGTGCATTATTAAATGCAATAATGTTTTGTTCGTTTCTAAAATTTGCGGATGCTACAAACCCCAATCGCTGTCCGTTATTTAGTTGATAAACCCGTCCTAGCGAAAAACGCATATTCTGATTAGGGTATGCTTTATATTTATATTGTCGCAGTGCGTCATTATTAAAGCGCTTGGACTGTGCTATAGCATCCAAATCGTTATACTTCACGGCATCGCCAAACTCAGTTGGATTTAAAGGGGTATTGTTCAATTCAGAGTCAGTCAAAATATAACCGGGAGGCGCGTCCAATTGTATCGCCCGACTATTCCACTGCCATGTCTTTATTCCATCAGGCATTTTAGAAGATTTGTCAAAAAAACCGAAATATTCGCTCGTATGCCCCTCCCCCAGCCTGTAAAAATCTTTGCCTGTTGTGCGGGAATTTCCGCCTATCCCATATTGTATTGTCGTAAAATCCTTCTCCGGAATATCTAATGTATTCACCGAAACCTGCCCGCCCGAAAATTCAGCGGACACATCTGGTGTTGCTGTTTTATTAACAACTACCGAGCTCACCATTTCTGTTGGGATAATATCAAAAGAAAAATCCCGTCTATTCTGTGAAGTACTTGGAATCACGACTCCGTCCAGCATGGCCTGATTGTAGCGGTCCGACATGCCCCGTACGATGACGTTCCGGTTGTTGACCGTTGTCACTCCGGTAACACGTTTCAAAACCTGTCCCATATCATTGTCTGGTGTGCGGGCGATCTGTTCAGCCGAAATACCATCGGTCACCGAAGCTGCGTTCTTTTGTGCTGCATAAAGTCCCGCTACAGAAGCTTTTTTAAACGATACACTGACAACTGCCGTTTCCAACGCATTCACCTGCGTCTTCATGGCAATATTTAGTCCTGTCCGCTGTCCAGCCTGTATTTTGACCCCCTCAATACGTTGGGTCTGGTAAGAGAGATAACTGACTTCCAGTATGTAGGTTCCCGGTTCGGCATTCAGCACATAGCTACCGTCGATACCGCTCTGGGTGGATTTATTGGCACCGATCAGTTTGATGCTGGCATTGGCCAAAGGCTGACCGCGATCATCAATCACTTTACCTGCGATACGCCCATCCTGCTGTACCGGCTTTTCGACCAATGTAATATAGACACCGTTGTCATGCGCCATCAAGTTCGTTTCCTTGAGCAGATAATGCATGATATCCCGGACACTGTTGCTTTTGAAAATTTTGGCATTGACCTTTTTCTTTGCCAGATTATATTTCGCTGCATCGAAAGCGATAGGTATATTTTTGGATTCCAAACGCTCGAAAGCTGCCGGAATAGTGGATTCATTAAAAGAAATTGCGATCTTTTTATTGAGTAACTGGCCGTATGCGCCCGAAGCAAAAAGCATTTCGGCCGACACGATCGAAAGAAGTAAACCTACCAACGATGTCCTTATCATAAACTTAATATCGTTTTGCGTAACGTATTGCTTAAATTTCATAAATTTGTATGCGTATATAATATCTCTATAAGTTGTTGTATATGTTATTTATACCATCTCCAAATGGTGTATGATTCAGAGTTGACGATGGCCGTCGTCAGCTCTTTTTTTGTCCCCGAATTAGTAAATATGCACTATCCCGCCCTCCTTTCTGGATTTGTTATGATGAATTGCTTTAATACTTTCCAGGGTTGCCGTCCAGGAGAGCTGCTTTGATATCGGCATGCTATAACGTTGTTGGGCAATCCGCTGGTCGCCAGCTTTAATATCCACATCATAAATATTTTTGACCGCCCGTGCCAATTCTGCAAAACTGCTTTGCTTAAGGTAAACTCTTCCCTCAATCCAGCTATTACGTATCGTCAGATCAAAAACCGTCTGATTGTTATGGTGGTTATTTTTGGAATATCGGACCTCTTCGCCACGAGTTAACACACCCAACGGATGATTATTGGCCGTGACCTGTACTTTACCTGTAAATACAGACACCGATATATCATCCAATCCAGTGTAGTTCTTTACGGTAAACGAGGTTCCCAAGACCTTTGTCTGTACTTGTTGGGTATGCACAATGAAAGCCTTTGCAGAATCTTTCTTGACCTCAAAAAACGCCTCTCCAGCAAGAAGCTCTACAACACGGTCCCTCCTGTCGTAAGAAACCGTATCCAATTTAATTTTGGAATAGGCATTCATTACAATGATTGATCCGTCGGCCAAAAGTACCCGTTTACGCTGTGAGGCCCCGGTTTCAAAAATCCGGTAACCCGGTTTTAAATGCGTTTCTTTTGCGATTAAATTAGGCTCATGCTGTTGTTTCCAAAATAAAATTCCAAAGCACAACAGCAGACTTGCTGCCACTGCCCCACTCCAATAGCTTATTTTCCGAACCGCTGATTTTTTAGGAGCTGTATTTCCAATACGTTCTTGTATACTATTCCACAACCGAACCTCATCTATCTCCTTTACAGGAAGTTCTTCCTGATCAAGCGTATCGTACCAGCGATCAATCAGAGACTGCTCAGCCTTGTTGGCTTTGTTCTGCTGATATCTATAGATTAAGGATTCAAAAATTCTTCTTTTCACTTTTTTCCTTGCTGTTTATATACAAGTCTTTAAAAAAGCCAGAAAGTACTTCAAGAAATGGTTAATGTTTTATAAAAGAATTGTTAAGTTGATTTTTATTCCTGCGATCGTTTTTAAACGTACAATCCTTACTTGGAAAGTTCTTCCAGAACAAAAATAAGCAGGAGTGTAAAGCTGCCATTTTGGACATTTTGATAGCCGGTTATTGCTTTCTTTAGTCTTTTAGACGCTTCGGTAAGGTTATTTTTTACGGTTTGTTCAGAGAGTCCCATCCGCAGTGCTATTTCACGAATTGATAGATGCTCCCACTTCAATAAGAGCACCTGCCGCATATTATGCGGCATAATTTCCAGTTCATCTTCCAACATCTTTTCAAGCATGAGGTAAGTTTCAAGCTCTTCGGGATGATGCTGTACATAATCAAAAATATGTTTGCTCCAATGATCCAAGAGTTTGTCTTTTGCCTTATTGGAATTGAAAAAATCGATAATCTTATATTTGAGCATTCCCTTTAGATAGGCAGGAAGATTCATCTGGATATCGATCGTATGACGTTTTTCCCAAAACTGGACAAACAGTTCCTGGAGAATATCTTCTACATCCTGCGCATCAAGAATACGCCGGGCAGCATGTTGATAAAGGTCTTTCCAGCAATACTGATATAATGCAGCATAAGCAGTGGTATCATTCTGCTCTTTAATAGCCCTTAGCCACTGTTGATATATCATTGGTACCTGCTCCATACTAATATCAAAAATAAGGTTAGGATATTAAGTTTTTATTAATAAATGAATAAAGAAAGTACAAAGAAGCAAAATAGTTTACAATCAAAATAATACTTTTCAGCTTATCCTTACCTATACAGCGTGACTAAAGTTTTTATCCCCTTAATTTTAAATCCTTCAATCTCACTAAAAATCAATCATTTAAATTCTTTGATTATTCAAATATTATTCTTACCTTTGCAACGCCTTAGGCAATAGTGCCTATTGTATATAATATTTCATGAACCCATTTTTAGAACTGGGAATCCGTGAGGAAGTTGTTAATGCCATCTCAGAATTAGGTTTCGAAAAACCTTCTGAAATTCAGGAAAAAGCCATTCCTGTTTTATTGACTGGTAACGACGATTTTGTCGGATTAGCCCAAACTGGCACAGGAAAGACCGCGGCATTTGGTCTTCCATTATTAGAGCAATTAGACTTTTCTCAAAAACACCCACAGGCATTAATTCTTTGCCCAACTCGGGAATTATGTTTACAAATCTCAAAAGATTTAGAAAAATTTGCTAAATACGTTGACAACGTACATGTTGTTGCTGTATATGGAGGTGCAAATATCTCAGACCAGCTACGTCAAATCAGACGTGGAGTGCAAATTGTAGTAGCGACCCCGGGTCGTATGTTGGATATCATTGGCAGAAATGCAATTGATTTTTCAAATGTTAAGTATGTTGTATTAGATGAAGCGGATGAGATGCTCAATATGGGCTTCAAAGAAGACATCAACAACATTTTGTCAGAAACTCCTGACGAGAAAAAAACTTGGTTATTTTCGGCGACAATGCCTTCCGAGGTACGTCGTATTGCGAAGAATTATATGACCGATCCTGTTGAGCTTACTGTAGGTACAAAAAACACAGGTAACGCCAACATTGAACACCATTATTATTTGATCAAAGCAAAAGATAAATATGCTGCGTTCAAACGTATTGTGGATTCAAACCCTGATATCTTTGGTATCGTATTTTGTCGTACAAAAATCGAAACACAGGATATCGCTGAAGCGTTGATCAAAGATGGTTACAATGCAGATTCGTTGCACGGTGACTTGTCCCAACAACAACGTGATAAAGTAATGAAACGTTACCGTGACCGTAGTTTACAATTATTGATCGCAACAGACGTAGCAGCTCGTGGTATTGATGTAAGTGATGTAACTCACGTAATCAACTTCTCTTTACCTGATGAAACAGAAAACTATACACACCGTTCAGGCCGTACAGCCCGTGCAGGTAAAACTGGTATCTCTCTTTCATTGGTAAACGTAAAAGAGCTCAGCAAAATCCGTCATCTTGAAAAGATCATCGGTAAAGCTTTTGAGAAAAAACAAGTTCCTCAAGGCGCTGAAGTTTGCGAAAAACAATTGTTCTCTATCGTTAAGAAGATTGAAAACGTAGAAGTAAATGATGAACAAATCAGTCCATTCTTGCCTGCAATTATGGAAAACTTGGAATCTCTTTCAAAAGAAGATATTATCAAAAGATTTGCTTCTCTTGAATTTAACCGTTTCTTAGATTATTATAAAAATGCACCTGATTTAAATATCGAAGCCCGCGAAGGTTCTCGTGAAGATCGTGGTGACAGACGTGATGGTCGTTCTCGCGAAGGTTCGAAAGGTTATACACGTTTGTTTATGAACTTAGGTTCAGTAGATGAATTCTCTCGTGGAGACATGTTAGGCTTTATCTGTAACAATGCGAATATCTCAGGAAAATCTATCGGTAAAATTGACTTAAAAGGTGTGTTTACATTCTTTGAAGTTCAAGATGCTGAAGTAGAGAAAGTATTCCAAGGATTCCAAGGTGTGGATTACAACGGTCGTCAAGTACGTATCGAAGTATCTGGAGAAGCAAAAAGCGAAGGCCGTGGTGGTGATCGTGGAAGAAGTCGTGGTGGTGACCGTGGCGGAAGACGCGAAGGCGGATACCGTGGTGGTGATCGCGGCGGAAGACGTGAAGGCGGATATGGTGGCGGTGACCGTGGCGGAAGACGTGAAGGCGGATTCAGCAGCGAAAAACGCGACCGTGGTAGCAATGGCGGAGGTTTCCGTGATTTCTCAGGTAAACGTAAAGAATCTAAAAGCAAATACTAGATTTAGTATTTAGATAAACGTATAAAGACTCTGATTTGGGAAGCCCCGGCTTTGCAGATCAGAGTCTTTTTCGTTTATAATCCCCCGACGGGTCCACAACCAGTTATACTCCTCCCCTTCTCGTCAGTTTCATGCACGATATTCCATTTCCCAACTGCTTTAATCTCCCCAAAAATCCGTAAATTAGCTCAATTATACGAACGGGATTTCCATCATGCTAACAGCAACACGATTATTTGATTTAGCCTATCTGCAACAAGAAACTGCGCCCGGCTTTCCTATGTTTTCCTACAAAAACGGAACAAATTGGGTAGCGGTAAGCAATACAGACTTTATCGAACAGGTCAATCAGGTATCCAAAGGTCTCATTGCATTAGGTGTTCAAGCAGGAGAAAAAGTTGCTTTAATCAGTGAAAACCGTATCGAATGGAATATTCTTGATTTTGCAATCCAGCAGATCGGCGCTGTTGTTGTCGCGATTTATCCGAATATTTCTGAATCAGACTACAGGTATATATTCAACCATGCTGAGATCAGAAATTGTATCGTAAGCTCCAGAAAATTATACACCAAAATCACTGCGATCAAAGACTCATGCCCGCTCCTGGAGCATATTTTCACCTTAGATAAAGAAGAGCATGTACCACTTTGGCAGCATTTCATAGCTGAGGGCTCTTCCATCGCTGATGAGCAGCTTGAAACACTTCGAAATGCCGTCAATACCGATAACCTGGCTTCAATCATTTATACATCGGGGACAACCGGAAATCCAAAGGGAGTTATGCTGGCTCACCGAAATCTATTGGCCGATACCATGAGCAGTGAGTATTCCTTCCCTGTTGAACGTGGCGACCGAGCACTTTCCTTTCTCCCGGTTTGCCACGCCTACGAACGTGTATTCCAATACGTCTATATGTATAAGGGATTGACAATCTTTTTCGCTCAGTCGATGGATACCATTGGAGAAGATTTCAAATCAGTCCGGCCTCATATTTTCTCTGCCGTACCGCGTGTGCTTGAAAAAGTGTATGAAAAAATTAAGGCCAACGGTGATCAACTGACCGGATTAAAACGCAAGATATTTTTTTGGTCGCTTCGTATCGGTGAACAATATACATTGGATAACCGTTCCTGGTGGTATGACATTAAATTAAGTATTGCACGAAAATTAGTCTTTTCGAAATGGAGAGCGGCATTAGGCGGAGATATCAAAGGTATCGCATCGGGCAGTGCAGCTTTACAGGAAAGATTAATTCGACTATACATGGCTGCCGGAATACCGATATATGAAGGCTATGGTTTAACTGAAGCAGGCCCCTGTATTGCTGTAAACTGTTTTAAAAGAGGGATGAAAATCGGCACAGTCGGTCTGCCACTGATCAATATCGAAATCAGACTTGCCGATGATGGGGAGATTCTCACCAAAGGGGAAAACAATATGATTGGCTATTATAAAAATGAAGAAGCCACTGCTGAGGTCCTGAAAGACGGTTGGCTGTATACAGGTGATATTGGTCAATGGGTGGACGGCAAATTTCTTAAAATCATTGACCGTAAAAAAGAAATGTTTAAGACTTCCGGCGGAAAATACATTGTTCCACAACAGCTTGAGTCCAAAATTGCGGAATCTTCTCTGATTGAGCAAGTGATGGTAATTGGTGAGTCACAGAAATTCCCCGCAGCTCTTATTGTTCCGAACTATGCCAATCTTTTGGAATGGAGCAAAAACGCCACCCCTTCATTGGCAAAACTGTCGAAAATAGAATTTCTCAACAGCGCTGAAGTCAAACAACAGATTGAGTCCGAACTCAATCGCATCAATCAAAATTTTGGTAACTGGGAGCAGATCAAGAAATTTGCGATTATTCCGAACGAAATGACGATAGAGACTGGAGAATTAACCCCAACCTTAAAGATGAAGCGGAAAATCATTCTCCAGAAGTATGAAAAAGAGGTTGAGGCAATCTACAATACTTAACGAGATAGACAAGCAGATCTTAGGGGCAAACAACAAAGCATCTAAGATATCAGTAACTGGGCCAGGTGTTTTTGTCCATGTATTGAAATAAGAATCAGCAAGATTAGTATAAAATCCCCCCCCCTTGTTTAAGAATCAAATTGAAACTCAATAAGATCGGTATTCAAAAAAATAGCCTTTGTCAGAGACAAAAGCTATGTTATATCGTAGATTTTTTTAAAGCTTAAGACTTCTTCGGCAGACGTTGACGAATTGCCTCATAGATCACAACCGCAGCCGATACAGACACGTTAAGGGATCCTATTTCGCCATACATGGGTATCTTGGCAAGATTATCCGCGATACGAATTAAATCATTTGATACGCCGACATCTTCAGCTCCCATAATGACACAAGTAGGCGCAGTATAATCCACATCATAGATGCTTGATGTTGTTTTTTCCGTACTAACAACCAATTGTACGCCTGAATCTATCAGAAATTTACCCACTTTAGAAAGGCTGTCGTGACGACAGACCGGGATTTTATACAGCGCACCAGCTGATGTTTTAATTGCATCCGGATTTATTTCAGCAGATCCTTTTTTAGGCACAATGATCGCATGCACACCTGAACATTCTGCCGTACGTGCAATAGCCCCCATATTACGGACATCAGTCACCCCGTCTAACATCAAAAGTAAAGGAGTTTCACCCTTCTCATAGATCTGCGGTAAGAGATCTTCAATATTTTGATAAGTAATTGGCGATATCACCGCAATTACCCCTTGATGGTTTTTCCGTGTGATACGGTTCAGTTTCTCAATAGGTACCTGCTGAAAAGCAATATCATGTTCTTTCAATAAGGACTTCAATTCCAGAATCAGACTACCGCTTAATCCGCGTTGTACAAATAACGATTCAATTTCTTTACCACTATCAATCGCCTCAATAACGGCACGGATACCGAATACCATCTGATTTACTTCACGTCTTTCGCCTTGATCGCGATCACGTCTCTGAAAATTTCCTTGCATCATAAAACTAAATATTACCTTCCAAATAGAAGAGATTGCAAAGGTACAAAAATTAGCTTAAACCTAAGTTGAACTCTTTACGCAAAGTATCTAAAAGCGGATTTTTGGTTACCATTGCCTGATACTTTTCCTGCGAAGTGTACGGTTTGCGGGAAACCGTAAATTCCATCATAACCCCTTGTAGATCGAGCGCAAAATTTTGTAGCTTGACGCGAAGATAATTCAATACATCCACTTTCGCGCTTTGCAATACATCCATCTGTACACCATTCTCGACATCTATCTCGATCAATGTGCCCTTCAAGCGAGGTTGCGTAGCCGTCATCATTGTATATAGATTGATTTTATTTTCTGTCTTCAACTGCTCAGCATAAGCATTCCAAATCGCAATAAATTGATTAAAGCTTACCTCACGTTGTTCGGTACCTCTTATTAATTCAGGTTCATCCCCTTCTTTGGCAACAGCGTTGTTGTCATAAATGGTGTTCAAATCCGGCAATGATGGAATAATCGCTGAAGCTGAGGATCCCCATCCCCCCTTTTTAACTTTTGGCGGCACATTTGAAACTGCCTCATTTTTAACCTCGGGCTTGACGGTTGAAGTCTGGGGATTGGAAACTGTTGTTTGCGGATTGGATATAGGCCCGGGAGTGGATACAACTGGTACTGATGTCCCATTTTGTCCTGTATTTCCAGAAGATGCTGCCGTAGAAGGACTTTCCTTTGCCTGCGAAACTACTGGCTCAGGGAGTTTTTTTTTTACTCCTTCAGCAGCTGAAGGAATCTGTACGGAACCAAGCTGACTTAATTTAATGGCACTTGCGATGTGACACATTTTTAACAAAGCAAGCTCTACCTGTAAGCGTTGGTTTTTGCTGGTCTTGTAATTTATTTCACACTGATTTGAAATATTCAATGCCGACAATAGAAGCCCCGAAGAAGCTTTTTGCGCTTGCTGTAAATATTTTTGTCGTATGCTATCGCTAACTTCCAATAGTTTTAACGTCGCGGGCTCTCGGGCCACCAGCAGGTTACGGAAATGAGCCGACAAACCAGCAATGAAATGACTTCCGTCGAAGCCATGGTTCAAAATCTCATTAAATGTCAAAAGCGTTTGCGCAGCATCTTCAGCCAAGATCGAATCCGTTAGCTTAAAATAATAATCGTAATCCAGAATGTTCAGATTATCGATCACAGCTTGATAGGTTACGTTCTTATTTGAGAAACTGACAATCTGATCAAACATAGACAAGGCGTCACGGAGACCACCATCCGCCTTTTGTGCAATGATATGTAAACCATCTTGGTCATAAGCGATCGTCTCACGGTCAGCGATTCTCGCCAGATGACCTGCCATGTCCTCCACCTTTATACGATTGAAATCAAAGATCTGACAACGTGAAAGGATCGTGGGTAAAATCTTATGTTTCTCCGTTGTAGCCAAGATAAAAATCGCGTAGGAAGGCGGTTCTTCCAATGTTTTCAAAAATGCGTTGAAAGCAGCCTGCGAGAGCATGTGCACCTCATCAATGATATAGATCTTATACTTTCCGGCCTGCGGTGGTATACGGACCTGATCAATGAGATTACGGATATCATCTACCGAGTTGTTGGATGCGGCATCAAGTTCATGAATACTGAACGAATTACCGTTTTGGAAGGATTTACAGCTGTCACATTCGCCACAAGGCTCAGTTCCGGGTAAGATCTGTTCGCAATTTATTGTTTTGGCCAAAATACGCGCGCAAGTAGTTTTACCAACACCCCGTGGACCACAGAATAAAAATGCCTGCGCCAACTGATTGTTGTGAATTGCATTTTTTAAGGTGCCTGTAATGTGTTGCTGACCTACAACCGAATCAAAGGTAATCGGGCGGTATTTACGTGCAGAAACAATAAAATTATCCATTGCACGAAGATACGGATTTTAAAAAAGAAAATGGAGAAACTAAAACCTAAAAATCGCAAGTCAGTAATTAATAGGGATGTCCAACTTTCTGGGATCACTTCATGGATGAAAATAACATACCCACAAACATTTGGTTTTCAAACTTAGATAAATTTGCTTTTATATACAATATCTAATTACATTGTAGATTAAACAAATCGAACGATGAAACAGGATATAATTATTTAGGAGGTGCCCCCCAATAGAACTATCGCATCTTCATTGTATTGATATTTACTTTTATTTTTGTAGCGAAACTTTAATATTGATCGTTATATTACCATCAAAGTAATTAAAACCAAATTATGAAGCAAAAAACAACCTTATTTTACACCATTTTATTGAGTATTTTTTTATTTTCCGGATGCAAAAAAGAAGACAGCTATGAAGAACTCACCAGTCTAGCAGATGATAAAATTCAGCAAGCCGTTAAACTAACTGAAAATCTTTCTTGCAATGATCTGAAGGAATGCCGTATTGACACACTCTATTACACCTATGTACCCGTACATCCGAGCTTCGAGCAAGCCTATAATAAATTACTTGCCGAGGCCGCAGATCTTAAAGAAAGAGCACAGAAAGTATATAAAGGACCTCCTGTATACAATACAAGTCCTGCTGAGAATTATCTTCCACCCCATTTTGGATTACGGTGCATTGCCGGTAAACTGAAAGTCGCTTCGGCTAGAGATCTGGAATTATCTGAAATCAATCAACTATTGGCGGATCTGCTACCCAAATTGCAGACCTTTTTTGATGACGTTCCCTGCAACGATCCAAGTAAATGGCACATTGCTACCTTGCGCAAAGACTGTGAATTTATCCCCATACTATATACCGATAAACAAAACTTCGCTGAGTTTGGCAATATGATGGAACAGTATAATCACCTGTATTATGCAAAAAAGGAGCTAGACAAAAGCTTCAACTGTCCAGATAAAAATGACAAACCAGCTAAAGGTGTGGTTTGTGAAAATGATAAGCCCAAAATTACTTATTAATGTCCTAATGCGGAGGAAAGCCCAGTCTTCCCTCATAAGACTGGGCTTTCCTCTACAAAACTTTCCAAACCGGTACTTCATCCAAGGATCGACTTACAAATAAAATGAATACACTTTTCTCATTTTATATGATAAGACATTTAAGCTACCAACCATCTATTCTCCTTTAGGAATTTCCTAATCTAATTCTACGTTTCACCTACCATTTTCCTACATTTCTCCTACTGTTGGCCTACTGGAGTAGGCCAACAGTAGGTAGATAGTAACCCAAAAGTGGGGCGGGAAGCGAATACGCTCATAAAAAACAGCAAAGAACATAGGAAGTTAGTGCGATTGGCATTATCTAAAAATTGCTCATTCCTCATTCGGGACTCGTTCAGGACTGCTTCGCCCCATATTCGCCTATCACCTTACTTTTCTCCACTCATCCCCTACTCTTTCCCTACTGATTATGTAGGCAATAAGTGGAGAATGGGTAGAGAATCTATATGGGCATTCCGAAGATGGTACGGACAAGAGGCGAAGAAATACTGAATAATTAGCGAAGCAAACACCAAAAAATAGTACTTAAAAGCCCAATTTTTTGGCATCCCCTTCCCTAACTTTGATTTTGTTAACATTTCAAAAATCAGGAAAATGAAACGCTTAAAAAACTTGACAAAAAGTAACTTTTAAATTACCTTTGTAAAATGAGAGTAAGAGAGGTAATTGCTTTTAAAAATTATTTTGAAGACTTCCTTTTGGATCAACCCCAAAAGGTACAGGACAAAATTTTTAAAATAATTGAAGCAATAGAAACTCTTGAACGGGTTCCGAGTAATTATTTAAAACATTTAACTGGAACCGACGGATTATATGAAGCTAGGATTCGGCTTGGCTCCAATATATGGCGTGTATTTTGCTTTTTTGATGGTGATAAACTCGTTATCTTAATGAACGGTTTTCAAAAGAAAACACAGAAAACACCAAAGAATCAGATCGAAAAAGCATTAAGTATCATGGCTGAGTATTACGAACAAAAAGGTAGAGAAGATGGAAACTAAGAACTGGAAAAATATTAAAGATGATGTTTACGGAAAAGTGGGCACCCAAAGAAGAGATGAATTGGATAGAGATTTTGAATCTTTTAAAATAGGTCTGCTCCTTAAAAAAGCGCGTGAGGAAAGACATATTACTCAATCCGAGCTCGCCGAACTGATTGACAAAAAACGTGAGTATATTTCAAGGGTTGAGAACAATGGAAGCAATATTACTTTAAAAACACTTTTTGACATTGTTGAAAAGGGACTTGGAGGCAAAGTCAAAATATCCATAGAGTTTTAAATTTTTGATCGCTACTCCATTGATCGAAATTATCAAAAGACCATCTATCCGCAAAGCGGAAAAACCGGATGTGATTATGTCCTGCATGGACTATGTTATCATCTGCCAAGTGATCAAACGGTTGAATGAAATAGACATGCGCGATGATGAACTCTCATTTCTCCTTGGCAAACCCAATAATTACGTCTTTAGTTTCATTATCAAGCCAAGTGATAAGAATCGTTTCCACGAAGATCAACTGGATCTACTTCCTTTTATCCTAGAATGTCCTTTCTCAAAAATTTTCGTAAATGACACCCAATCCGGGAATATCCAGCTTTACCATACAAAAAATATCGACGAGGATGGATATAAAGGTTTTTCGCATATCGTTTATTCTCCGAACGGAGACGGCACCCGGATCATTTGGAAGAAGAAAAATGCACCAAAAGGCAGTACCCGAAAGACCAATAAAGCTATACTCGCACTTTTGAAGAACTGGATCGACCAGGGTTATTTCGAACAAAAACGTGATGCCTTAGAAATCTTCAAGAAAATTAAAGCGCAAGGCATGTTTAAATTTCGCATTAGTGATATTGAAAAATGTATGAAAATCCTATGTGGAAGCCGTCAGGCCCTATTGCAGAAAGATTCTGTTGATGGAGTGTTGAGATATTGGAGGAATGAGATATTGGAGAAAATGCCTGAAATCTCTGCTGGAACAATACACTCCTATTTAGCCAAGCCTTAAAAATCTAGTTTGATTTTTTTTATGTGATTACGAAATTTTGGATCAGAAAACTTCTACCGCTATAATGGAGATCTAGAACGAAATAGTTATAGCGCTTACACACGAAATAAATTAATTGCCGAAGCCTTTTATCTAACTGGCGAGATTGAAAAATATGGCAATAGATTTCTCAGGATCCGTAAAGAAATTTCTATTTACCCCACAATGAAACTAACAGTGGAAGAAATCCCCAATGGATTGAATCTCATGCTAAGTTATACAAACCGAAAAGTAAACACCCAAATCCCGAAGGCTGGAAAAACTGTGGGAGAAAACCTAAAAGGAAACTCAGCCCTAATATTATCCTATTTACGCAATAATCCTTACTTCACCAGAGAAGAGCTTGCGAAAAAAACCAAATGCCAAAAACATTTTTCATTAATCCTTATAAAAAGCTATTACAATTTGTTAAATTTATATTACACTAATGTTATCAAATTGTTAAGAATTGAATATCAAAGGATACTATATTGCGTTTTTGACCATCTTATGCTGGTTAACCTACAGTCTACAACCTGTTAGGGCGCAACGTCATGATTTCGATTTCTATGACGGAAAGGTCTCAATTGATGTATCCCCCTCGTTCAATATTCCATTCGATGATAGTTTAACTGGAGCTCGTGTCCAAGAGTTTTATCAGGCTGCCGATCAGACAGAATACCGTAATTTAGTTAACAGCCTATTGGATTACAAGGACAAGCAACATCTTAATGACTGGGTATACTATCAACTTGTGCGCCGTACAGCACAACAAATAGCCCCTAAAGCGGAAAACTATGCGCGCTACACACTATACAAATGGTTCTTGATGTGTAAGTCCGGATATGATGCACGTTTGGCGGTGGGCAACAATCAGATTATCTTTTTTATCCAAAATAATGAGGATATTTCTGATATTCCTTTCTTTGAAATTGATGGTAAAAAATATACCTGCTTAAATTTCCATGACTATGGAAAGCTATTTCAAAGGGCAGACGCCTATATACCCATAAAGATTAAAGTACCGGAAGCCACTAACGATTTCAGCTATAAAATCACTAAACTACCGGATTTCGTTCCAGCAAATTATATAGAAAAACAGCTTGCATTCAATGATGGACATAAAGCTTATCACTTCAATATTAAGTTGAACAACGATATCAGCGACCTTTTTAAAAACTATCCGGGAGTAGATTTCGAAACTTATTTCAATATTCCATTGAGTAAGGAAACCTACCAATCATTAATTCCCGCACTCAAAGAAAATTTAAAAGGCAAGAACGAAAAGGAAGGCGTAGATTATTTAATGCGATTTACACGTTATGCTTTTCTGTACGAAAACGATGAAAATAATTTTGGCACAGAAAAACGGTTATCACCAGAACAGACATTATTAAATAAATCCAGCGACTGTGATGACCGAGTAGCATTATTCTTTTACCTGGTCAAGGAAATTTATAACCTTCCGATGATCACACTGCTCTATCCCACACATATCACGATGGCCGTCCAATTTGAACGACCTATAGGTGATGCGATTTTATACAATGGCAAATACTATTCCATCTGCGAACCTACTCCGCAAGCACAGAGTCTGGCCCTTGGTCAATTGTCTGAGGAGCTTAAGAAGCAATCCTATCAGATTGTTTACCACTATGAACCGAGGTAAACTTGTGAGCTAAAAATAACCGTGATAATAAAGAGGCGTTCTATTTTATCCGCTTTCGTTATTTTACTTAAAGTTCCTAAATCGCTCCTTAGCTTTAGTTAATCACATTATTAATAAAGTCTAAGAGGTCTGTATATTTACCATCTGTACGATGAGCAGCAATAGTTACTGTATTTTCACGGCCTTCGGATTTTATTGTGATCACATAATCCAGTCCATCTGCGCAACGTGCACATTCCTCAATTTTAGCATCCATTAATTTATAAGTATTGATATAGCTGGACAGCTGCTTCAATGTAGCCTCACTTGTTTTATATACTTTATCTTTTTTTGTCTCTGATAAACCATCTTTAGGATATTTAATTTCAGTCTTACTTTGATCAATGCTGATGTCCACCCCATTACCCCAACCAGAAATTCCTTTGATTTCTATCCTAAGTCCAGAATCTTCAGGATCAATTTTATTATCAGACTTTTTACAGCTTAAAAGCAGAAAAATGCTCAACACAAACAAATAGATTGTTTTTTTCATCTTTTAGAGTTTATATTATTTGACTATATAACGAAATATCAGCACGAGATGCTACAAAAAAAATCCTGCTCGTGGCAGGATTTTCTAATAATTTTAATACGATGTCATTACTATTTAACTTGACCAGGAGTTGTGTATGGTAAAGTTTGTGGATCATAATGAGCCCATCCTTTTGTCCAATCTTCAGAACCAAAAGCGCCCTTATAAGCAACCTTTTCAAAGAAGCTTCCAGAAACCTTCGCATTTGTAAAGTTCGCACCACTAGCCGCAGCCGAACCTGTCGACAAAGTAAAGTCTGGATTAGCTGGGCTGGACGAAAAATCTTTCCCGAAATTAAATGGTGCGGTAAATAGATTATTAGCATATAATTTACTTTCGAAAGTATTGCTCGATTTAAGCAAACCCTCAACTTGACTTGCAATACTTGTAGCCGCGGTAGTTTTGATACCCACTGGCGTGCCGTAAAACAAATTATTTGCAAATAACGCACTTCCGTCAACTACATTTTTAGATGTAGATTCTGGAGTGCTTACCTTTGTATCATCCACGTAAATACCAATTGGGAATCCAGAAATCACTGAATTTACAACACTAACAGACGAATTTCGTCGAATCTGAATTCCATGTTGGAAATTTGCGTTCGGATTAAATCCATCTTTAGAAATTGGCCCAATAACCGAAACATTGGAAAATACAGCAGATGTCTTCGGAGTTTGGTTGGTGCCACTTCCATTGTTATCCGACTCGAAAGCATTTGATTGCGAAACGTCAGCAGCTGCATTCGCGCGTTGTGCCACCGCAAACTGTACATTTCCTGAATAGCCATAATCGGTATCAAAATCGTCATCCCAAGTACCAATTGCCAATAAATGCTTGGCGTTTACTGTACCCCCAAACCATTCAAAAGCATCATCGCCTGAACGATAAACTTGAATATAATCAAGTGTTGTTCCACTTCCTACACCACCTAAAGTAAGGCCGTTAATTTCATTATCGGGTGAGAATGGAATTCCACCAAATTCAATACGCACATATTTTAAGGTTCCAGAATTATCGGCTGCATCAGTACCTCCATAGTAGATGTATTTCTTTTCGTCTTTACCTGATGGTCCCGCTAGACCACCCTCTATCTTGACATCAGCACCTTGGTTAACAGGAGCTTTACCTAAAATAATAAGACCACCCCAATCGCCATGTGCCCTAGCTCCCGCAGCTAATGCAGAGGTAAATACTATTGGCTTTTCGATAGTGCCAGTAGCATTTATTTTTGATCCTCGTGTAATGGTTAAGGTGCCTTTCGTTGCTTTGTCTCCTTTTATAATGGTTCCTGGCTCTATAGTCAAAGTAGCGCCATTTGAAACGAATACAAATCCTTTCAACAAGTAAATCTTATCCGATGTCCATGTCGTATTACTCGTAATTTCACCGGAAATCTCTACAAC
This sequence comes from Sphingobacterium sp. DR205, assembly GCF_011064245.1. Classification (NCBI taxonomy): domain Bacteria; kingdom Pseudomonadati; phylum Bacteroidota; class Sphingobacteriia; order Sphingobacteriales; family Sphingobacteriaceae; genus Sphingobacterium; species Sphingobacterium sp. DR205. The sequence goes on from NZ_CP049333.1 coordinate 5,004,179, forward strand.
ATTTTCATTACCGGGATTTGTCGGGGTTTCTGTTCCATCACCATCATCCGTAATGGTTGTTTCTTTACAGGCTCCTGCTAGCAATAATGCCGATAGGGACAAGAATAAAAATCTTTTTTTCATTTTTTTTGTTTTAATATACTGAACAAATAAATTCAACTGTTATAACCTTGTGATTAAATCACTATTAATTTTATGTTATATTCTAAAATGTATAATTAAATGACAATGAGTAGTTTGATCCTGGCTTATATTTAAAACTTGTTTCATTAGGTAAGTTGAGCTGCTTGTTATCATAATACACATTGATCGCATTATTTAGAATATCACCAGCATTAAGTTTCAACTCCCCTTTACCTTTCATCACCTTATACCCGACCTGAAAGTCTAATACATTGCGAGGAGCCTCCCAAGTGCTTGCAAAACGCATACCGCTTGCTTGAGTAATTCGTTTTCCTATTCTATTATATAATAGATTAACATTTAGTCTATTGTCGAGAGCTGTATGTTGTAATCCCGCATTAATAACGTAAGGAGATTGACCAACCATTGGCCTTGTCTTGTCTATATATTCTAAATCTGTGGGATTTTTTACCTTTGAATGAACAAGTGAAACGTTTAGATAGGCAATTGTGTTCTTTAGAAATTCTTTATCCTGAATAAATCCAAGATTTTTACGGGCTTCCAATTCCAAGCCATATAAATCTGCTTTTGGGGCATTAAAATAACTGATATCAGGTGTTGAATTAACATCGTAGCGGAATGGCTCAATTGCATCCGTAAATCCTTTGTAAAAAGCAGATACCGACAATATTTCTCCTGCTTTCGGATAAAATTCAAATCGAAAATCGACATTGTTGATTGAGCTTCTTTTCAACTTCTCGTTACCGTTTATCATTGCCATATTTTCGAAATCATAGAATGCAAAAGGAGCTAATTCTCTGAATTCTGGCCTCGCCAACGTCCTATAATAAGACGCCCTCAAATTGGTTTTAGGAGTTAGGCTGTAAGTCATATTGACCGAAGGAAGGAAGTCTAATTTAGTGTCGTCTACACTTTTCTCAATTTGTCCAGATAAAATTCTATACGCGTCTATTTGTACATTATAATTTTCAACGCGTAGACCATACACCACTCGAAATTTATCAGCAAATTTCTGATCTAACATCGCATATCCAAATGTTGATAGAGATTTTGCCTCATAGATATCGCCATCCCCTTTTACTTCCCCAAACTTATAAATATTTTGATTTATTAAATCAGAGGAAAAAATCTTATCCGGAGTCATTTGTAATATGCGAGTTTGCTCATCACCGCTCACCGCTAAAGAATTGAACTCGAACCCAACAAAACGTGCATCAAAATTACGTTTACGATATTGTGCACCACCTCCTGCTTTTAAACTACTTGGTACGTTTAAGAAGTTTAATGGAGTGGAATAACTAACTTCTCCAGAAAAGATATTTTCACTCAAATCTGCAAATAGTCTTGAATTTGCTTTACCAACTGTAGTTAGATTAGCTAAATAAGGTACTGACGAATCATTAATGTAATCTTCGTGTTTTTGATAGTTTATTTTGGTTTGATTTGGCTGATTGTTGCCGATGTTACTCCAGGAAGCGGTCCATTTTAACTTATCATTTTTATCACTTAATACATGCTCACCTTCTAAAGTAGATTTAAACAATGATTTTTGCATAATATCAAATGCATAAAACTTATTGATTGATGATGAGCTAGCATCTGTACCATATCGTTCTGTATAAGTATTATCGTAAGTTCTATTATATAAATTTTTCCAAGTAATTTTATTTTTACCAAAACTATACCCAAAATTTGCAAGGGCTCCTAAATTGGTTGAAAACTTGTATTGTTGATCGCGATAGTCGTATGTAAACCAATTCCGCTCGATATTCGGCAGAATATTTTGTGAGTTTCTGTAATTAACAGAAAATAATGCACCAAAACGGCTATCATCTTTATATTGCTTTATGCGCCCCAAAGAAAACTGATAATTTTGTGATGGTAATGCACTTTTATTTTGAATAACATAATCATTTGGAAGCGATTTTAAAGCCAATCTCTGCCATTTTTGAGAGAGTCCAGCATTTACATCAGTACGCGATGGAAAATTCTTAGCAAGTTGGCTTGAACCATCATCAAAACCTAAATAATTCTGAATATTCTTTTTCGTCTGTAAAAAATCTTTGAATGTCGAAACAGAGTTAAATCCGTAGCCAATACCAAAGGACACAAAGTTTTTATCAGGTATATCTTTAGTACTAATTTGAACCGCGCCACCAGCGAAATCTGCGGGAAGATCCGGTGTTGCAGTTTTTGAAATCGTAATTTTGTCAATCAAGTTAGATGGCACGATATCAAATGAAAATGCACGACGGTTCGCTTCTGTACTCGGTAACACTGAACCATCCATCATCGAAACATTATAACGGTCACCTAATCCACGAACGACAACGAATTTATTGTCTTGGATAGTAGCGCCACTTACACGACGTAATGCCTCAGATGTATTTTTATCTGGTGATCTTCTAATTTGTTCACTTGAAATACCATCGGAAATCAATGCGCTATTTTTTTGTTGTGCGTATAACGCACCGATTGATTCCTTTTTAAAAGAACCTGTAACCACAACTTGATCCAACACCTTACCCTCTGAGTTATCAAGGACTATATCCAAATTGGTCATGTCATCCGCTTTGATCTCTACCTCAGTAATTTGTTTTGTGGCATAACCAATATAAGCGTATTCCACGGTATATTTACCAGCAGGCAACGCTGGAATACTATATTTACCCGAAACATCTGAACTTCCGCCTCTCGAAGTCCCAATAACACGAATAGTTACTCCTGTAATCGTTTCTCCCGTCTTACTATTTGTAATAGTCCCCATTAACTTCCCACTGCTCTGTGCATAAACTGTTGTTGACGCAGCTACGACGAACGTAATGGCAGCAGCGATTCTTTTAAGTTGTAATTGTGGTTCCAATTTATTTTGTTTTTTGTTTCTGCAAAGCTATTGGCACAATATTATATTAACATTAACAACCAATTACCATTACGTAAACCACTTGTTAATTTAATGTTACCTTGGAAATTCTAGATTAAATTTTTCGATAAAAACCCGCCTGAAGGAGAATTTGAGCGAATATTTCATCATTTTCAAAGTATAATATTAAAGAAGTGTAATAAAATTATTAAGCCGAAAAGTTATTAACATATTAGGGACGATATTAGGTTTTATCAGAAAAAGTATCACCTCTGTGTGAGACGAAATGCCGAGAATGATCTTATTATTGCAATTATATTGCATATACAAAGCAATTTCTCTAAGTTTGAATAGATTTTCAATTTTTGAGCATATGAGCAACCCGATCGTATCTACTGAACAGCTAACATTCCAATATACGAATGCTAAAAGCATCGCATTTCCGGACATCCACATCGAGAAAGGACAGCACACGCTATTATTGGGCGATTCAGGAACTGGAAAAACAACCTTGCTGAACATGTTGGGCGGCTTATCTAAACCCGCAACAGGGCACGTTAAAATTAATAATCAGGATCTTTCCCTATTATCTAATAGCAAACTAGACAAATTCAGATCTCAATATATCGGTTTTATATTCCAGGAGGCACACCTTCTCAAAAATTTAACTTTGTTGGAAAATATCAAATTGGCACAGTCCCTTGCAGGAAAAAAGGTGGATGTGAATCAGATTCATCAGGTCTTGAAACAACTGCAACTGGATCACAAAACTGCGGCTTATCCGAATGAATTAAGTCGTGGCCAATTACAACGTGCCGCGATTGCTCGTAGTGTGATCAATAAGCCTGCCCTGCTCATCGCGGATGAACCCACAGCTGCTTTGGATGACAGCAATACAAATCGTGTGCTGGAACTACTTTTGGATATTGCAGATACCGCCGGCTCAACCCTCTTGATCACCACACATGACAAACGGATTAGAGATCAGTTCTCAAAAATGTATATCTTAAAATAATTGAATACGTCATATAGTCATTCACCCTTTTAGCTTTAGAATTTGTTATGAATACGATACAGTTGGTTTGGAAAAATTTAAGTAGACAATTTGGCTCTGTCTTTCTTAGTATCTTGCTGACAGCTTTTGGAATTTCCATCTTAGCTGTGCTTTCTATCACAGGTGATACATTTGAAAAACAACTTGACAATAATAGCAGTAACATTGATCTTGTTGTCGGAGCTAAGGGCAGTCCACTTCAATTGATCTTATCCAGCGTATATCATATCGACAACCCAACTGGAAATATACCTTTGGATGAACTCGAACCCCTGCGCCAAAACCCGCTTGTTCAACTCGCGGTCCCCTTGTCATTAGGTGATAACTTTAAGGGACATCGAATTGTGGGGACGGACTCTTCTTTTCTGACCATCTACAATACCAAAATAAATGAAGGCCGCATCTGGCAAAAAGACTTTGAAGCCGTTATCGGTGAGCAGGTCGCAAAAAAGCACCATTTGAAAATAGGTGACCAGATCAACAGCTCCCATGGACTCAGCAAGGATGGCCATAGTCACGACGAACATCCTTTTACCATCGTAGGTATTCTAAAACAAAATAACAATGTAACCGATAACCTCATATTGACCAATCTCGAAAGCGTCTGGGATGTTCATGGTATCGCCCATGCTCATGCTGACAACGAAACCGCAGCACAAAAAGAACAACGTGAACGGGAAGAAGACCGTCAGGAAACAGTCAAAGCACATTTACATCACCATGGAGAAGACTTGCCGGAAAATGCTACCGGACAAGTGGCAACCAATGAAAAAGAACATCATGATCACGATCATGATGACCACGAACACGAAGAGGAAGGGGTATTTGTCAAATCTATTGGAGCCGATATGGTCAAACAAAATGGTCTTGAAATAACAGCTATTTTAATAAAATACCAGTCACCGGCAGCTATCGGTATATTGCCTAAAATGATCGACCAACAAACAGATATGCAAGCAGCTTCTCCTGCTATGGAAAGTACACGTCTGTTTTCACTCCTAGGCGTAGGGATAGATTCTTTAGCGATCCTTGCTTATGTCATCATGCTCATTGCTGGGCTGAGTGTATTTATTAACCTCTACAATGCGCTGAAACAACGTAAATATGATCTGGCCATTATGCGTACACTCGGTGCGTCTAAAGGAAAATTATTTACCATTGTCCTATTGGAGGGCCTGACCATAACAATCGTGGGCGGACTAGTCGGGCTGTTATTGGCACATCTGGCATTATATTATATCAGTAACCAAACGAGCCAGAGTGCTGACTTTATCGAAGCTTTTAGGCTACATCCAAAAGAATTGGTATTTTTGCTTGTTGCTTGCCTCATCGGCGTGCTAGCAGCGCTGATTCCCGCTGTGAAAGCGTATAGGACAAGTATAGCCGGTACTTTATCAAACAAATAGGACAACTGCGTATTGGAGTAAAAAAACGAAGAATAGCATATACAAGATAAATTCTGGATTTGCTTCGGCAAAATCTCAGTACGCAATACAATATACTCAATACTAAAACAGATGAAACCATTATGATTTATTCATCATACAGAATAAATCTAATCGCTTCACCGCAACTACAAAAAATTAAACAGATGAAACAAATTATCACAGCATTCGCCTTTATATTTTTCTATATCATGCAAGCACAGGCACAGATCGGCAGCAACCCCGATGTGCCTGATCATACACCCATGATGAACAAAACATGGGATGCCATTGATAAAATGGCTTATAAAGTAACCTATAATGGTGCAAAAAAAGTATATACTCCTTTTTATCCGAAAGAGCTCAAAGCGCTTGAAAACAAAGTGGTCGAATTACCGGGCTATATGGTGCCCCTACACAGTGGCCGTAATCATAAGAACTTTATGATGTCTGTGCTACCTGTCATGCAATGTCAATTTTGTGGTTCCAATGGAATACCACCTATGGTAGAAGTGACCTTAAAAGGGGGAGCAATAAAATTTTCCGAAGATCCCATCAAGCTCAAAGGAAAGATGATTTTTACAAAGGACCCACTGAAAGGAAATTCCGAAATTCAGATCGTCGATGCTGAACTTGTAAAATAAACATATCCTCTTCTATGCTGAATCTTATCTATATTATTAGATCGGATTCACATAGAAACACTAAAAGATAGCTTAAATTATCTATTGAGTAGCGAGGTCTCAAGACAAGCCGCCAATGCCGCTGTCTCGGTCCGTAAACGTGCTTCGCCAAGCGATATTGGCCGAAACCCTACAGCTATTGCCAGATCGATTTCCTCGGCTGAAAAATCTCCTTCCGGACCTATCAAAATGATATAATGTTGTCCGGCTTCAAATACCTCGTTCAAATACTTCTTGTCCGAATCAACGCAATGTGCAATTGCTTTTTGGACACCTTCCTTTGGAAGGTCTTTTAAAAACTGTTTAAAGGGTATCGCAGGATTAAGTTTTGGCAAATACGCTTTCAAAGATTGTTTCATGGCTGACACAATGACTTTGTTCAAGCGGTCCAACTTCACCTCCTTGCGCTCGGAATGCTCACAAATAATAGGTGTAATCTCTTGAATCCCGACCTCGGTAGCTTTCTCCAAAAACCACTCGATACGGTCGATGTTCTTGGTCGGTCCAACAGCAATATGCAAATGATAGTTTGGCTGTTGGTAGTTCTCTTTGACACTTAATATGCGAAGTACAGTACGTTTCGGATGTGGATCTATAATTTCAGCTTCGTAAAGGCCGCCACGACCGTCAATTAAATATAAACGGTCTCCCGTATTCATACGAAGTACACGGACAGCATGCTTGCTTTCTTCCTCAGAGAGGATAAAATTTTCTAAAGAAGGATTTAATTCCGGTGTAAAAAATAACTGCATGTACTGTTCGTTGTGATCTTATTCCGCTAGATCGTCATCCGTCGACTCGACCAGTTCTAATTTAACAAATTCGATATTCTGCTGCGCCTTGCGGATGATTGTAAACACATAACCGTATTCCTGTTTCCGCTCACCTACCTCAGGAATTTTATCAAAGATTTCACTGACCAATCCGGCCATTGTATCGTAATCCTGACTTTCAGGTAATTCTATCGGAAGAAACTCATTCACATCATGAATACTAGCCCCCGCATCCACCATATATTCTGTTTCAGATATACGTTCCACAACTGGTGTTTCCTCATCGTACTCATCTTGGATCTCCCCTACCAATTCCTCCACAATATCCTCCAAGGTAGCCATCCCTGCTGTTCCTCCAAATTCATCCAGTACAATGGCCAGTTGCAGGCGTCGCTGCTGAAACTCGGCCATCAGATCATTGATTTTTTTGGTCTCAGGGATAAAGTATGGTTTACGCATGATATTTCTCATCACCACCTCTTTGCCTTTGGCCAATAGCGGAAGGATGTCCTTGGTATGCACAATACCAACAATCTGATCAATGTTATCTTCGTAGATCGGAAGACGTGAATAGCCTTCCTCCGTCATGGTCTCAATCAATTCTGAAGCGTCTGCCGTTATTTCGACAGCAACAATTTTCGTCCTTGGCACCATAATATTCTTGACGATACGTTCATTAAAATCAAAGACATTTTTAATTAACTCATGTTCAGAAATATCCAATGCTCCGGATTCTTTTCCTTTATCCAAGAGGTATTGTAATTCCTCAGAAGAGTGGGCAGATTCACCTTTAGTGACTTCAAAGCCTAAAATTTTAAGCAGAAAATTAGCAAAACCATTTAATATCCAAATAAAAGGTCTAAAGATAAAGTAGAAAAATTGCAGTGGAACCGCAATCTTCATGGTTGTTGCAACAGGTTTTTGAATGGCAATTGATTTGGGAGCTAGCTCCCCAAAGACAATATGCAATACGGTAATAATTGTAAATGCCAGCACATGTCCTGCGTTGGTCGCTATCGTACCGGTCAATTCAACACCAAAGAAACCTAAAGCCCCCTGCACAATCTGGGTCATTACAGCCTCTCCTACCCAACCTAAGGCCAGTGAAGAAAGTGTAATACCCAATTGTGTAGCGGCCAAATAACCATCCAAATGCTCCGTTATACTTTTGGCTATTGTAGCAACTTTACTACCTGTTTTTGCCTGAACTTCAATTTGGGAGATTCGGACTTTGACAATAGCAAACTCGGCCGCAACGAAAAAACCGTTGGCCAGTACTAAAAACAATGTCCAAAAAATATCGAGCGCCATGCTGGGGGTTATTTGTTAACAAATTCTGTTTTGTACAACTCAATAGCCTCTATCAAGATTCTTTGTGCTTCTTCACGTCCTTTCACCCCTTCAACAATAACATGTTTCTTTTCTAAAGCTTTGTAACTTTCAAAGAATTGTACAATTTCCTTCATGGTATGCGGCGGCAATTGATCGATGTCTTTAATGTAGTTGAATATAGGATCATTTTTGGCAACAGCAATGATTTTATCATCTTGCTCTCCGCCATCAACCATATTCATGACACCGATAACTTGTGCTTCCACCAATGTTAATGGTAAAATATCAACCGAACAAATTACCAAAATATCCAAAGGATCTTTGTCATCGCAATAAGTCTGTGGAATGAAACCATAATTGGCTGGATAGACAACAGAGGAACTCATTACTCTGTCCAAAAGCAACAAACCTGTTTCTTTGTCTAATTCGTACTTTCCTTTGGATCCGTTTGTAATCTCAATGATAGCATTTACGGCATTTGGCACATTCTCACCTGGAGAAACCATGTGCCAAGGGTTTTGTTTACTCATTTTTTATTTTACTGTATATTTTGTTTGTTTCTTTTGTCTTTTATTCGCTTTTTGAGCAAAGTTATTGCAATAGGCAAAAATGCGATCACGATCATTCCAACCACAACGTATTCCACATAATGGATGATCCAAGGAAACTCTATCCCTAGGAAATAACCCGAAAGAGTTAATACCAAGACCCAAATTAAAGCTCCACTGATATTATATAAAACGAATTTTTTGAAGTCTAATTTTACAACACCGGCAAAGATCGGAGCAAAAGTACGAACTATTGGAACAAATCTACCTATAATTAATGCGGTTCCCCCATATTTATGGTAAAATTCTTCCGCCATGACCACATATTTCCGTTTAAAGATAAAACTATCCTTTCGCTTGAATAACATGGGGCCCGCTCGATAACCGAACCAATAACCAGTAAAATTACCCAATATTCCTGCTCCCAATAAGCCCAGACAAAGCGTATAAATGCTCACATCGATCTTATTGAGCGCGCAAAATAGTCCTGCTAAAAATAATAAATAATCGCCCGGTAGAAAAAAACCAAAAAACAGACCCGTTTCGGCAAATACGATTAATATAACTAAATAAAACCCGCCTGAACTCAGGAGCTCTTCGGGGTTCATTAGTTGTTGAAATGACAACAAAAGTTCATGCATAACTTTCAGTAAAAATCAATGTTGTTTTCTCCATTTTAGAATCAAAATCTACTTTTTTCCCTGTATAATTTTAAAACAACAAAGTACAAATATAGTATTCTTCTAAAAAACGAAAGTAAATCAAGTGTAATATAATCTTGTTATTGATTTTGTGCAGTTATGCTGATAATGGACTCCCGGATTGTTTCAGCGATCTGATGTAGTTCATCTTCGCCTAAACTCAACTTAGGCCCAGCAAAATTTAGGTCACTTATTTTATTGATCGGAACAAGATGGATATGTGCATGCGCAACTTCCAATCCCACAACAGCCACGCCAACTTTAACACACGGAATTACTTTTTTTATTCCCTGCGCAACGATTTTTGCAAATACCCAAAGTGCCATGTACTCATCATCTTCGATATCGAAAATGTAATCTGTTTCTTTTTTAGGTATCACCAAAACATGGCCTTTCGCCAAAGGACTGATATCCAAAAAAGCCAGAAAATCATTACTCTCCGCAACTTTGTAAGCTGGAATCTCTCCAGCGACGATTTTTGAAAAAATTGTTGACATATTATTCTATATTGGAATAAACTCTTTTTGTAATAAAGTATTGAGATATGAGTATGGCATAGGAGACTTCGATTCTACCGCCCATTGGCTTGCAGAAAGATAGCCTAACGTCTACCATTTACGATCTAAATACATTTGATAAAAAACGACCATAAGTAACATTAAGTATGATGTTCTCAACAAATATAAACAAAAAAGGTCGCGATTGCTAGAACCCGACCTTCTTAATATAAAGTTAATTTGCGGATGTGCGGTTATGGCGTACCGCACATAACCGACATATGTTATCTCGAAATCTCTACAATTTCAAATTCAATCTTACCTGCAGGCACTTCGATCTCTGCCGTGTCACCTTTCGATTTGCCCAATAATCCCTGAGCAATAGGAGATTTAACGGAAATCTTGCCCAACTTAAGGTCCGCCTCTGATTCGGCAACCAATTGATAAGTCATCACAGCACCATTCTTTTTATTTTTGATCTTAACGATAGACAAAGCTAGCACCTTAGATGTATCCAATTTGGATTCGTCAATCAATCGGGCTGTCGCCAAGGTATTCTCCAAGTTGGCTATTTTAGCTTCATGAAGTCCCTGAGCTTCTTTAGCTGCATCATACTCCGCATTTTCAGACAAATCTCCTTTGTCTCTTGCCTCTGCAATAGCATTGGCAATTTTAGATCTTCCTTCCGTCTTCAGATAAGCTAATTCCTCTTTAAGCTTACGCAATCCTTCTTCCGTAAAATAAGTTACTTCTGCCATAATTTTATCTTTTTCTTATTTTCTACATTTAAAAAAAGAAACAAGACCATATTACCCTCTTCGGGTAACATGGTCTTGCTTTCAATCTATACGAAGATAATAATTGTTTTCAACAAAACAAATTCTTATCCATCAAATCTCTTCTTCATCAACAAATTTATAGCCCAATCCGCGTACTGTCTGCAAATAATGCGGTTTGTCAGGATTTGTCTCTATCTTCTTCCGCAGACGTACAACGTGCATGTCCAGCGTCCGTGTATTCACATTGGAGCTATATCCCCATACCACTTCCATCAACTCCTCACGTGTGATCTCCCGACCTAAGTTTTGAAGAAAATGTAATAAGATTCTATTCTCTAAAATAGTCAATTCGACCTTTTTGCCATCCCGTATCAAGGAATGGATATTCGGATGGTGTTCTGTCTGTCCAAACTTGTAGATTTCAGGGCTGTTCTTAGGCAGGAAAAACTTCACCTTATTATCTATCATTGCGATCAACACGTCCATATTGAACGGCTTGCTAATATAGTCTGTCACACCAAAGCTATACGCTTCAATCTTGTCCACATCCTGGGATTTGGCTGTCATCATAATAATGATATTCTCAAATCCTGCTTTACGTACATCCTCGCAGATCTCGTTACCTTCTTTTCCAGGGAGCATCCAATCTAAGAGGACCACATCCGGTCGTTTCTCCAAGATTAAACTTTCTGCTTCATTCCCATTTCCGCTTTGGATGACTTGATAGCCCTCAGATTCTAATCGATGTTTTACCAAGAAACGTAAGTTCTCATCATCTTCAATAACAGCAACAGTGATGTCTTTATTCATAAGTAAATAATTTGTCTTTTAAATGTCTTATGGAATATCCAGTTTATAATTATAAGTTTTCATGTTTTCTAAACATGGATATTTCATATTTAAATTTATTTTTTAAACCGGAAATACTAACGTGAAGGTAGTGCCTTGCCCCAATTGGCTTTTTACCGTAATCTCTCCACCTATAAACTCGGTGATCTCCTTACAGAAAGCCAAACCTAAACCAATACTTCCTTGCTGATTATATTGACTTTTTATTCTATAAAACTTTTTGAAGATATTGTTAAACTCTGCCTTCTCTATCCCAATTCCTTCATCCTTAAAAGTAATAACAAAATTCTTCTTATTTTGTTGTATTGCAATATCCAAGATTTTGTGCCCATTTTTCGAATATTTGTAGGCATTGTCTATCATATTTTGAAATACGCTGCTCAATAACACCGGATCCGCAAGCATCGATGTTCTTACATCAATTTTTGTGCTAATTTTGAAGTCAGCATATTTTATTCTCGAGGAAGCAACCAAATTTTCGGTAAATTCCTCCAGATCTACCTCCTCCTTATTTAATTTGATGGTTTTATTTTCAATTTGACTAAACGACAATAATTTATTCATCAGATTATTGAGCCGGTCGGCTTCCTGATCCAAAATATTACCATACATCTTTCGCTCCTCATCGGATAAAACTTGTGCACTCTTGATGTTATTTCCAGCAATTTTTATGACACTTACAGGCGTCTTAAACTCGTGGGTCAAATTGTTGATAAAATCATATTGCAATTTAAAAAGTCTCCCGTTAATTTCTAAATTTCTATAAATTAAATATAGAATAGCGATCAAAATAATATAAATCAAGGATATACCGCCCAATACGGGCCAAAAACTGCGGTTTATTTCCTTCGAGAGAAAACTTTTACTTGATCTAAAGAGCAGTTTATAATCCGCCAAAGCTCCAGGCAAAGGCATTTCTGTCGAAATTTCATCATTTTCCGGTGTAATCGGTGCCCCTACCAAGGGGACGATCTCCACCTTTTCATAGAGATTGGCATAACTATTTTTCACCTCCAGATACATTGGGTCGATCTGAAAATTGAACATGTCCTGCTCATAGCCGACAGTATGGTCCAGATTCCCCTCCATAATGGTTTTATAAACGATCAAATCATTGACCCTTGGTATATTTAAATAGGTAATCTGTCCGGGTCTGATCGTATAGAATACCTTTAAAATATCCTTGTCAGAAAGTTTCGCATTCGGCTGCAACTTGTCAATATAAGTAGCGAGCTTAACCCCAATGTTATTGATTTCCTCCGAATGAAGGCCCATCTGACCACGGTCACGGATCGTATTTTTGTTCAGCCCCGAGCGGGATACCGTAAAAAATGTAATGGTCTTAGGCTGAATTCTCAAATTATTGACTATAAAACCGTAATTTAAATTATGATCATTGTTAAATTGTAAATCAAAAAAACCGATTTCGCGCACAAAAGGATAAGAACTTAAAATACTGTAGGCATATTTTCCGGCTTGTACAGAGTCCAAAAAGCCCTGATAAAACGAGACCTCAGGAATTCTATTTTGGAAAAAGTCATTGAAAGGAATTAAGGTTTGATCAAAAATTTCCGATTTCCTATTGGTAAATTCATTCTTTATATGGGACTCGGTATAGCTTCTGGATAGAAAAAGCGCAAAAATATACAAACCACTGATGACGATGAAAAACATCAACAATAGTCCATAATTTTTTCGATAGCTGTATTTCTCTGCTTTCATATAATGCCCCTAGTCCGCTAGATATTTTTCCAAAAATCGCTCCAGTTCATTATAGTAGCCAAATATATTCTCATCTTTTTTAAAAGTTCTATCCTCATCTTCCTTCAGGACATATTGCACAGGAACATGGTTATTCTTCAATTTCTGAACAAATTGGTTTGCATCTGTCACCGAACTAAATCGGTCTTTGCCCCCTTGGACTAATAGTACAGGAATCCGTACCTTATCCGAATGGAAAACAGGAGATATATTTTTAAACAACTCCGCTTCCCGAATAGGATTCCCTACGATCTGATACATTTTCTGTACATAGGACTTAAAATACGGTGGAATATCCCTAAAATAGGTAAATAGATTGGTATATCCGGAATAAGAAACAGCGCATTTATACAGATCTGAATTGAAGCAAGCAGCATGTAGTGCCGAATAGCCCCCAAATCCTTTTCCCACAATGGCCACACGATCTTTATCGGCAATCCCCTCTTTGATTAGCCATTTTACCCCGTCCGTAATATCATCTTGAATTTTTCCACCCCATTCCTTAAATCCAGCAGTCCAAAACTTCTTTCCAAATCCCGTTGAACCTCGATAATTCATCTGAAAAACCAAATATCCCCTGTTCGCTAAAAATTGTGCTTCATTGTCAAATCCCCATACTTCGCGTCCATTGGGACCATCGTGTGGCAGTACCACCATAGGCAGATCCTTCCGGTTGGAATGTATTGGATAGGTCAAATACCCTGAGATCGTCATGCCATCTCTCGCTTTGTAGGTAATAAATTCATTGGGAGACAATTCCTTACTTTTGAGATCCGAGTTATTGTCGGCTAATTTGGTCAATTTTTTGGATGTAAAATCGTAAAAATAAATCCCCCCGGGATTAACATCTGTATAGGTCTTAATAATGACTTTCTCTCCCGAAACATCGGTATTGAGTACCTGGAATTCAAAACCATCAATTTGCTTAGACAGTTCATCATATTTCCGTTTTGTTTGATCGTCAAAAAAATGCCGGCTCTGTCTCGAAGTTGTATAATTAACAAACAACAAGCGGTTTTGCTCCGGAAAGTAACCTCCGGGACTTACATCGACCTCTTTATGGCTATACAGCTCCCCCAATTCCCTTTCATCAACCAGATCATAACTAACGAGAGCCAGCTTGTCACGATTTATATTTGAAAGTGCATAAATAATACGATCTGAACTATCCTTATATCCCAACGGAGTGAAACTACTCTCGACATCACAGCGAATAATCTCCTTAAAAGGTTCTTTCTCAGAAGCCCGGAAAAGAACAGACTGCTGTACCGAATCATTTGCGATTGCTAAACGCACCTGCCCATCATTGGATGCAATCCAAGAACTCATATTACCGGGGTTTTGTAAAATCAGTTCCCGGGGTCTACCGTCCAAATAAATGCGATAAAGATCAAAAAACGAGGAATCACGGTCATTGATTCCAGCAACAAAACTATCGCTATTGGAAACCATCGGATGAACCCACCTGAATCTTGCACGGGCAGGTTTAATTAGGGGCCAAATCTTTTCTGTGTTAATATCCACAGCATATAAACGTAAACTGTCCTGGGCAGATTGCTCGGTCAAAAAAGAAATTTTGGAATCGTTATTCCAGACAAAGGATTTTACGTTAATATCATTCTGATAAGTGAGCTGCTTGGAGCTGTCCTTGTCCATCAAATCTATCAAATAAATATTTTTGCAATGGTTGTCCATACCGATATAAGCAATGAACCGACCATTGGGAGAAATTTTAAAATTTGATTTTTCAGGTGTGGAAAAGAATTGATTAATGGGTATAGGGTCAACCTTATGTTGTTGGCACCCTAACATAGTCAATGCACAAAAAAATAAAACAGTCCAAAATTGCAACCTCATAATCCCGAATACGTCCTTATCATTTAACCCAAATATTGTAATTAAATACCAAATTGCAGTCAATGCAACCTTATTTTTACAAGATATAGTAATTAAACGTAATATTCAAAAATAGCGTATAAAACCGTATTTTTGTTTATGTTTTTATACAATGTATCTGTTATAGCAGAAGAAACAATCCATCGCGAGATCGTTTCCTGGATTGAGGATAATATCGTACAATCCCAAAAATTCCAAGTGCATTTTCTGGAAATGCTCCAGTCCCCGCACGAAGGAATGACTTATTGTATTCAAGTCATCCTGCCTTCCGAAGAACATATCACGGATTTTCAGCAGGTGCATTTGATACCATTACAACAACTTATTTCGGAGTCGTACAAGGATAAAGTTTTCCTTTTCGACAGTACAATGAAATATTTAAAAAAATAAAGAGCTATAAAGCTCTTTATTTTTTTAAATATTGTTAATTCTTTTTATTACCCTGCGCTTCCTTATCTTTCTCCCCAATTTCCAAAGCGAGCTCATAGCGAGGTTCATAGCTTATTTTTGGCGTTAAAAAATGTAATAGGATCAAGCGGGAATACCTAAAATTAAAGGGAGCGAAAACTAAAATGGTAACAGCCAGACCTCCCAAATAGAACCAAGGCGACTCACTTCCCGTCAAAATCGCAATAGCAACAGACACTGACACAATTTCTGCTACAGAAAGCGCATAGCTAACATACATTGCCGCATAAAAATAGCCGGGCTCGACCTCATATTTAACACCACAATGTGGGCAAACTTCATTCATATGCTGCTTCCGCAAACTGTATACCTTTCCTTCAAATACATTTCCAACATGACATTTAGGACATTTGGAATGTATCATTGCATGAAATTTAGATGTCGGCATTAGATTCTATTTTATCTCGTTAATAAACTTTTTGGTTGGCGGATTCTTTTTTCGGTATTTTTTATACCATAGATAGCCTAGTCCTGCAGCTGCCAGATAAGGAATTACCAATAGAAATAAGATACCGTCGTTCAACCCCTTTCCCTGCATATTGCCTTCTTTCGTAGCGTTTTCGGCATTCAATGTACACATGGCACACTGTGCTCGAGAAATAGACACCATCGAGCAGCTTAAGGTAAATATTAAGAGTAGATATTTAAACCATTTCATAGCCCAAAGTTACTGAAAATTTAACGATTAGCGTACCAATGCTTCAAATTTGTCCCAAAAACCATCTTGCGGCAATGACGCCACCAATGTCATCTGCTCTTTTTTGATGGGATGCATAAACGCCAACGATCGCGAGTGCAAACAGATACTTCCCAATGAACTTCCTCTTGGATATCCGTATTTGTTATCGCCAACAATGGGGCAACCCATCGCCGCCAGCTGTGCGCGAATCTGATGTGTACGGCCTGTAAGCGGTTCAACACGCAACAGGTAAAACCCGTTCAACTCACCTATCACCGCATAATCCAATTCAGCATAGGTACCGCCCTTCACTTCACGTGGGAATGCCTTGGTCACTCGCGTCTGTCTATTTCGAATTAGCCAGTTGATCAATTTACCCTCGGCATTTCTCGGACGTTGGCGCACAATGGCAAAATAAGTTTTCTTTACCGTGCGATCTTGAAAAAACTTATTCATGCGCTCAAGGGCTTTGCTCGTTTTCGCGAAAAGAATCATACCGCTAACCGGTCGATCCAAACGATGGATAACCCCAACATAAGCATCATTGGGTTTATCATATTTCTTTTTCAGGTAGATCTTTACCATATCTTCCAATGAAAGGTCTCCGGTTTCGTCAACTTGTACAATATCCCCTGCGCTTTTATTGATTGCTATCAGATGATTGTCTTCAAAGATCACCTCTTTATCCGTAATTTCAGGTTTATTCATTTCCTCTTAACTAAAAGTCATTCAAACGTTCGCTATAAGCCTAAGTTTCGTTTGAAAACCCGTATGATTTGTTATTTATTAAAGAAAAAAAGGCTCTACGCAAGCGTAAAGCCTTTCGATAATATGTTTACGACAGTTTACTGTGCACTATCTGCCTTAAGTAATTCGGCTTTCTTCGCATTTTCCTTCATTTTTTTCTTAAAGAAGCCGCGTAATAGGAAGTTATGTTGCAAGGCTTCCATATTTTCATCCAACTTTTCGGTACTTGAATTCAAGTTGTTAATTGCCGACTTAATCTGGTCAGCCGAAGCAGGATCATTCAATAAGACACCTACGGCATTATCCTTATCGTTCAATCTGCTTGAGGCGTTATTCAAATTATTGATCAATGCATTTGCGGTCTGCGAAACGCCCTGCAATTGGGCAGCAGATTGACGTAAATTGGAGAATATCGCGGTATCTGTGGTCAGATCATGGATCAAACCTCTGTTGCTGTTCAACGAATTTGTCAACGTCACCAAGTTAGCCGATGCCTTGTTTGCATTGTTCATTGCCGCACTGATGGACAATAAACTCGCACGTAAGGTATTCACCATAGCCGTATCGGTCAACATCGCACCGACCATCCCCTTGCCATCTGCCAATCCACGTGATATCTCGACAAAGTCTGTGGTAATCTTAGCTAAGTTTTCGTTATTCACCTGCAATGTCTCCATCATCGCTTCCATATCCGCAGTTTTGGCGGACCGCAGGAAGTCACCTGTTTCTACGGTAGGTGCGTTTTGAGATCCTCCTGAAATAACAACAATCTTATTACCGATCAGTCCATCAGAACCCAATTTTGTGACTGCATCCTTACGGATATATTCTGCAGATTTCTCTTCAATAGTCAAAACAACTTCGACATCCTGTACACTTTTAAAATGAATATTTTTAATAATGCCCACCTTAACTCCAGAAAACCAGACATTACTTCCTACTTTCAATCCTGCAACATCAGGAAATGAAGTGGTGATCTCGATGTTTCTTGTAAATTTCTTCTGTTGACTGCCTAAAATAAAAATCCCGGCCAAAAGAATCAATACGCCTAAAAAAACAAAAATACCAACAATGATTGCTCTTTTATTTTCTGCCTTACTCATGTATATTATAGAATAAAATTATAATTATAAAACGCCCTTACCCGTGCGTCATCTGTATCAAAAATTTCCTCAAAAGACCCCTGTCTTTCAAATTTACCGTCCAGTAACATCACAATACGATCACCGACTTCTTTTGCACAGGCCAAATCGTGTGTAATAATAATTGACGAAGTCTTATACCGCTCCTGAACCTCATTAATCAACCCATTAATATCCAAACAGGTAATCGGATCCAAACCCGCCGTGGGCTCATCGTACATCATAATCTCCGGCCTAAGGATTAACGTACGCGCTATACCAATCCGCTTACGCTGGCCTCCGGACAGTTCAGATGGCATCTGGTTGATTGCCTGGGATAAGCCTACCCCATCCAACACTTCTTCTACCGCATAATTAATCTCAGATCGAGTCAGCTTCCGTTTGTTTCTCACCAAAGGAAACTCCAAATTCTCACGAACCGTCATACTGTCATAAAGCGCGCTATTCTGGAAAGAAAAACCTATTTTTAACCGTAATTCACGCAGTTGACGATCGTTTAATTCAGTAACAGATTCACCCAATACATCAATTGCCCCTTCATCCGGTTTTAATAAGCCAGAAATCAACTTAATCAGAACCGACTTACCCGTACCTGAACGGCCTAAAACAACAAGGTTTTCTTCTTTATATAAATCCAGATTAACATTCTTCAGTACATGGTTATCTCCAAAAGATTTACTCACATTTCTGATTTCAATAACAGATTGAGAATGATCTATATTTAATTTCGCTTTTTCCATATACCACTATCCAAAGAACGACAAAACCTGAACAATAATTATTTCCTCAATAAATACAAGGAACATTGAAGCGACTACAGCAGCGTTGGCAGCTTTACCTACCCCCTCGGTACCTTTCGAAGAAAAATAGCCGCAATAGCAACTAACAGCTCCAATGGTAAAACCAAATATCACCGCACGCAATACCATAGCCCCCAAATCTTTGAAAGCAATGGTTTCAAAAACCTGTGTAAAAAAACTCAAAAAACTCAGGTCATCTTTACTCATCATACTCAGGTAACCGCCCAAGAGACCAATACCGGCCACATAAAAACAGAGGACAGGAATACCGATGGTTGTAGCTAAAATTCTACTTACAATCAAATACTTATAAGGATTTGTACCCGACACCTCCATGGCATCGATCTGCTCGGTCACATTCATCGAACTTAATTCAGCACCGATCTGTGACCCCACTTTACCGGAGGCAATCAAAGCCGTTACCAAAGGGGCCAAAGCCCGAACAATTGCAATGGAGATCAAGGACGGTAACATCGAAGTTGCACCAAATTCTTCCAACGAAGGACGAGACTGTTTTGTAAATACAAAGCCAACGATAAATCCGGTTAAACTGATCAAAGGCAACGACTTATAGCCTATCTCATAGCATTGGCGTATAATTTCCTTGAATTCGTATGGTGGTGTTACTAATTCGCGCCAAAACCGCAATAAGAAACGGTGAATGTTCGCGAATTCTAGAAAAAAAGTCTGAAGTTTTTTAGCCATTTAAAAATATGTCTATGTCAAATCAATGTGTCATAAAACACCTTATATGCTCAACAAACACGTAACAATTCGAGCGGTAAAGGTAAATAAAAAATATGTATCTAAAATTGTCGTTTATGTAAAAAGATCATCAATTTGACTTTTATATAAAAAAAATCAGATTTATAGTGTACTGATTAAACCATTTAATACGTTATGCTGTCATAATAACAACGACAAGCGCATAGAGTTTTGTCATACTTTAAAATATTACGAAGATGAAAAATTTAAGGAATATAAAATATTGGGCATTGGGTTTGATCGGTGTTGCTTCTTTCACAAGTTGTACAACTTCCATGGCCCAAAGAGGGGGATACAACACAGGGTATAACAATTATAGCAATTCCGGTGTTTCATTTCAGATGTTCTATGATGAGCTTTCACCATACGGGCAATGGGTCAATGATCCGAACTATGGATATGTGTGGATTCCGGATGCTGGCCCTGATTTCCAACCTTATGCAACCAATGGGTATTGGTCGATGACGGATTATGGTAATACCTGGGTCTCCAACTACGATTGGGGCTGGGCTCCTTTCCACTATGGTCGTTGGAATTACAATGACCGCTATGGCTGGGGTTGGGTTCCTGACTATGAATGGGGACCAGCATGGGTAAACTGGCGTCAAAGCAATGATTATTATGGCTGGGCTCCATTAGGTCCCGGCATGAATATCAATGTTTCTGTCAATATCCCCATGAACTTCTGGACCTTTGTTTCAGTCAATCATTTTATGAACCGAAACATGGATAGATATTATGTGAATCGTCGAAATTATAACAGCATCTATAATAGAACTACTGTTATCAACAATACGACTATCATCAACAATAATTACTATGTCGGTGGACCGCGTCGATCTGATATCGAACGTTATACAGGCAGAAGTGTTACGGTCAATCGGATTGCCAATGCGGACAGACCCGGATCTGCGCGCAGCAGCAACAGCCGTACGAGGACAAACGAAATCAGTATGTACCGTCCGACTGTAGACCGCAACACACGTTCATCGGCACGCCCGACCAATGTCGTCGATGCATCGACCCGCACACGTAATAATAATAGTGCGATATCAGACCGCAACAACCGTGTCATTTCCAATCGGGATAACATCAATTCCAGATCTGGAAACCGGGAGTTATATATAGACAATAGTGGTAATGCCTCGGTCAGATCACGTAATGATGCAAACAGCAACGGGTCTACACGTAGCTCTACTGACAATAACAGTAGAACAAGAGACAATGGAGCAACCAACAGAAATAATGTTGGAACAACGCCCAATTCAAATAATTACGATTTCAGAACACGATCCGACAGGCAGTCGAATCCAGCAAATAATAACAACCCTACTTCTACCGGTAGAACCAGACAAGGAAACACTGTTGACGCCATTTCTTCACGCGGTTCGCAGCCAACAACGACACCGCAAAGAAATGGAAACTATGAATCGGGTAACAGCAGAACCCGTTCTAGCCAGCCCGTATACCAACCTGCTCAACCGGTGCAAAATAGGAGTTATGAGACAAGCAACAGTAGAACGCGTTCTAGTCAGCCTGTAAATCAAGCTACCCAGCCAGTACAAAATAGAAGCTATGAGAACACCCGTACTAGGTCCTCGGCCCCTGCGGTGGATAGATCAGGTTCGGCACATAGCGGTAGCTCTTCAGCGCCAAGATCAAGATCATCTGAAGGCGCTAGCCGTTCAAGCGGCGGTTCTGAAAGAACACGTACACGATAATAATAGATTAAATTTAGGATAAAAAGCGGGTCAGTGAATCACTGACCCGCTTTTTTGTCATCCGGCCGCTTGTTGATTCTTCTTTATTCTCTTTAGACTTCGAGGAATTTCCTTTGCTCCCCTAGTCATTCCATTAAAATTTCCGGCGCTATTCGCGCAGCCATCGAACCGCGAAAGTTTTATTTATGATGAACAATCCGCACAATTTCATGTTAATTAGTAAATTTACAAACTCAAACAAAAATCAGATTAATAAAGATGGCTTCATTCACCTCTATATTAGATAACGACTTTTATAAATTCACGATGCAGAATGCGGTAGTTAAGCTCTTTCCAAAGGCAAAAGCGCGCTACCACTTTATCAATCGGGGCCATCACAAGTTTCCGGAAGGGTTCGATGTCCTTTTGAAGGAGGCTGTAAACGAAATGGCAGACTTACGGCTTACCAAAGCTGAAAAAGCCTTTTTCGCGAGAAACTGCCCCTACATTGATCCAACCTATTTTGATTTTCTGCAAGGTTATCGTTATGATCCCGATGAAGTTAAGATCACACAGGATGGACCTGATCTAGAGGTTATCATCGAAGGGTACTGGTATCGCACTATTCTTTGGGAGGTACCGTTAATGTCACTTATCTGTGAGCTTTTTTATGAATCACAAGGCTTAATCCGTGCATCAGATGAAGGAGTCATCGCCACAGCTAAAGACAAAATTGAAAAATACAAAAAACTCCATATCACCATCGCTGATTTTGGCACCCGCAGAAGGCATTCTTATGAAGTTCACGATTTGGTTGTCCGTACATTAAAGCAATACGGAGAAAGAACCTTTATCGGAACCAGCAACGTTCATCTGGCCATGAAATATGAGACCAAACCCATCGGCACGCATGCACACGAATGGTTTATGTTTCACGCCGCCAAATATGGCTATAAGATGGCTAACCTGCTGGGGCTGGAACACTGGTCTGATGTATATCGAGGCGACCTTGGGATTGCGTTATCCGATACCTATACCACGGAAGTTTTCTTTCAGCAATTCGATAAAAAGCTCACCAAATTATTTGACGGTGTACGACACGACAGCGGCGACCCGTTGGAATTTACGGACAAGGTTATTGCACATTACAAGAAAAATGGCATAGATCCGCTGTCAAAGACAATTATATTTTCCGATGGGCTCGATTACGATAAAGTTGAGCGGATAGCGAATTATTGCGAAGGCAAGATATTACACTCCTTTGGTGTTGGTACCAACTTTACCAACGATGTGGGACTTAAACCTATGAACATCGTCATCAAAATGACCGATGCTCTCCCGGAAGACGACCAATGGACACCTGTCATCAAACTTTCGGATGAGCCAATGAAACACACTGGTGATGAAGATTCCATTTATATCGCAAAAAAAGTATTAATGATCGATAATGACAATTTTTAGAGACGTATATGGTGAGGCATTGGACGATTACTTTGTCCACCAGGAAGAAAAATTCCCATTAATGCTTTATACAAGTTATGGGGAAGAAGAAGAAATGCCCGTAGAAGTTTTTTTTAGGGATGCAGATGATTTTCCAGAACTGGAGTTTATCGCATTATCGCTCTGTGACGGACGGGTATTGGATGTAGGAGCGGGAGTAGGCAGTCATAGCTTGTATTTACAGGATAAGGGATTTGAGGTTGATGCATTGGAAATATCACCAACTGCCTGCCATATTATGCAACAACGCGGCGTACAAAATATCATCTGTCAAAATTTTTATCAATTTAACGGACAAAAGTATGATACGCTTCTGTTTCTTATGAATGGTGTCGGTATTTCTCGTGACATTGCTGGTTTTAAACAGCTATTGCACCATAGTAAAGAACTTCTAACTGAAAAAGGGCAGCTTATTTTCGATTCTTCGGACATCACTTATCTCTACGAAGATTATAATATCAAAAAGCCGCCCTACTATTTTGGAGAGATCCAATATCAATATGAATATAAAGGACAAAGGGGGTTTCCCTTCAAATGGCTGTATTTAGATCAGGATAAACTGATCAACATATCCCATGAACTGGGCTGGGTAGTCCAGATTCTATATGAAGATGAAAATGATCAGTATTTGGTACGCATGGAACCGAAAAAATAACAGACCTATTTCAAAACTTTAGGCACAACTGAAAACACATCAAAAAAACCTTAACTACCTATCGGTAGTTAAGGTTTTTTGCATTTGTATGCTAAATGTGGTCAGCCTATTTCAACTTCATCTACTATTTTTGGGATCTAATATAGATATCACCCATAGAAGTCTTCAGGATCACATCCTGTCCGCCACCATTCATTTTTCCTTTAACAGTATTTGACATGTTGTAAGGACTACTTTTAGGTTCCTCAACAGGCTTTTCAAATTGAAATTCATCTGCCGCATAGATATTGCCCATTGAGGTCTTCATATCTACGTTGGCGCCGAATTTTGCGGGGAAGGCCACATCCACCGCACCCATTGCGGCAATGAGCGAAATAGGCCCTTTGACGGGCTGCACAAATTTGGCAACAACATCACCCTGAGCAACCTTTACATTAATCGGTCCTGTTACATTGATCACCTTGACATCGCCCATCGTGCTGGAAATCTCCACCTCAGCTTTAACATCCTTTATCTCGATACCACCGCCATTAAAAAAACCGCCGCGGCCTTTTACGCTAATAGGAAGATTAAAAGGAACACGCACATGTACCGAATCCTCCATTGGCATGCCGACCATGCTGATTTCGGTCACGCCAGCATTATTCTGGATATTCATCCCCATTCCCGAATTATCGGACAAACCCGAACCGTTGACTACGCGTAAACCTTTAGCACGGTCGTTTTCTTCCTGCTCCTCTACATTCGCTGTAATTAAAACTTCTTTGCCATTATAGCCTTCGATAGCCACATTATCAAATTTTAGCAATAACTTCTCTCCTAAAGCAGGTACTTTAAACTCTTTCCAAACTTTCTTTCCACTATTTTCAACAGCACTTCGAATTGCTCTTGGTGGTCTGGGAGGCTTCGGCGGTACAGCCCCCTCCACATGCTCTGATATCTGAGCCTGCAATGCATGTGCAAAAATCAGCGCCATTCCCATGATGATTATTCTTATCCTTTTCATTTCCTTAATTTTAATGTTTCTTTATCTAATTTTTTTTAATCTCCTCCTGTATTCGCTGGCCCCGCCTATCCCATTTGTTTCATAGTCCTTATCGCTTTGTTCCCTTATTGATGCAGCAACACGGCATAGGCCTGTTCTTTCACAAACTTCAATGTAAAGGGATCTTCCACGATCGCATTCAGTTTATCCTTTGTGCTGTTTTTCATTTCCAGCTCATCTCGCTGCCCGATCATTTGCATCAGTTCGACCTGCAATGTAGGGTCATTCTGTGCGACAAAAAAATCCTGAACTTTCTGTTGTCTGGCTTCCGGTGTCATTCCTTCCAATAAGGTCTCAATGGCTGCCATACGTACATTGCTGCTTTCATCAGAAACTGCCATTTTCTCCAGCACTCGTGTTGCATCGTCATTCAGATCTCCTTGTTTTTGTAGAGCAAGTATGGCTGCGAGACGTGTACTTGCCCAAGTGGAATCCTGAAGCATTTCCATATAATCCTGTTTTTTGGCCGACCGATTCTTGTCCTGAACTATTTTTTGTCCTTTCACTTTAGCCACACGATTTATTTTTTGAACATTTGACATTGTTTGTATGGTTCGAACCGGCTCCTTCTTTTCAATTTCTACAGAAACTCCCTGCTGTGCAGGTGTCATTGTTTCCGATGCATCCTTTTGGACAGAAACTGGTCTTCTATCTGCTACTTTGGTCGCGTGATCTTCTTGCTGATTAAAAATCAGTAATGTAGCAGTACCAGCCAATAATGTCGCTGCTGCAATGCTTGCCCATCGCCATAATGGTTTAATTTTCTTTTCCTGTACCGGAGGAACTACCTGTGGTTTGATTTTATTCCATAAATCCGCAGAAGGTTCTCTATGGTCAAATGCATCCCGATTCGCATTTACAAAATCTTTCAAATTATCCCGCATAATTATACCTCTCCTTCAATTGTTCGTAAATTTTCTTTTTGGCACGATGGTATTGACTCCTTACCGCTACGGCCGTCATTCCCAAAGACTCAGCAACTTCATCATGGCTCATATCTTCAAAAAGATAAAGATTGATAATCATTTTGGGTATCCCGGTCAACTGATCAATAACCGATTCCAGGTCAGTTAATCGGCATTCCCGCCATTCCTTTTCCAATAACTCATCTTCACCCTCGTCCCGGATTTCCAGATCATCAATCGGTGTGTGATATTGCTTATTCTTCCGTAAAAGAGAGATCGCTTTATTCACTCCCATCCGCCGCAACCAAGCCTCAACATTTAGTACCGCATGCCACTTATCGGATTTTGAGAAAAACTCCACAAAAGTCTCCTGTAAAATATCCTCGCTCTCCTCCTGATTGGACAAAATCCGATAGATCGAGTTAAAAATCTTCTTCGCATAGCGATGATAAAGCTGTGCAAACCCTGATTCGTTACCGGACTGGCACATAGCTAATAAGTCTCTATCGCTAAGTTGATTCTGCACGTGTACTATTTAATACTGTTAATTTTCTATGTTTCTATTCTATAGTCGGAAAGCGTTGAAAAATGTTGCAATATAATTTTATTTTTTTTCTAAAATAAATAACAAAGCACTCGTAAACCGCAATAAACAACTTTTTTCACTGTTTTTAAGCAATAAAAAAAACACCCAAAGAATACCTTGGGTGCTTGCATTAACAAAAAATACTTTATGAAGTTTTATGAGATCTTCAATAAGCCAGTGTTATATTATTTTATTTTTAGATAGGTTTCAATAATGGTATGTTTTACACCAAGTTCAGGCAAGTTCTCCTCCCCCCTTTGAATAAGTGTATCCCCCTTAAATTCCAATTCGAAATCGAACTTATTGCTTTCCCAATCGCGCAGACTACAATATTGTAGCCGTTCTTGGTAATTTTTACCGTCAAATGAATAAGTCCCCCCACCAGCAAGAAAATGAGGCTCTTTCCCTTTACCTTTTTCCTTGTCGTGGTTGAAAAACGAAAAATGATCTTCATTAAACATTTTAAACATTTCGGTTTTACTGGTATCCGCGAATGCAGTCACTGTATCCTTCCCTTTGATTGTTTTACTTTCCAGGAGTCTGTAAGTCCCGGTCAATGATTTGGCTTTTGCAGCCTTATTTTCCTTCTGTTGTTCACCGGCATTATTGCAGGAAAAGACTATGCATGGCATAACCGCAATTAGCAAAATTTGATTTTTTAGGTTCATAGTAATTTATAAGAGGTTTAAAGAGGCCAAACTACGAAAGTTCAGCCTCAAAAAAAACAAACCATTGTGATTATTTGTCCCACCAGACCCGGCCTGCAAGATTATCCCCGCCGGGTACTGCCGCTGCTGCTGCTTTAAAATTTTCGCCATTGATAGCCTCTTCCGTAGAAGGATATGGAAAACGACGTGGAATAGTTCCTGAAGTGGCGTTTCCAGGGTAGTTTACTGGCGTCAGTTTTGGAAACCCTGTACGTCTCCAGTTGGCCCAAGTTTCATAAAAATCCAGCATGGTAATCGTATGTGCCCAATACTGCATATTGATCTGTTCCAAGCCCTTGCTCGCATCATAAGGATTCGCAACAGCAAATGCCTCTGCTAATGCATCCGAAACAGCTAGTTCTGGATCATATTGATTCAAATAAGTAATAGAGGCCTTCAGTCCATTTTTGTAATGTTCAGCAGCCGAACCTCCAACCCCCCAACGCTCTGCGGCTTCTGCCTTCAACAACTCTGTCTCGGCATATGTCAGTATAAATGTCACACCATTTCTCTTGATCATCTTCGGATTCGGTGATGAATAATCAGGGAATGTGGTAAAACTTGGGTCACTGCTAATTTTATACTTAGGATCAGAACTCAAATCCTTTCCATTAGGCATTCCTTTTTGAACCGCGGGATTACTTACATAATCCGGATTCTGTGCCTTAACATCGTCTTTTAAATATAATTTAGTCACAGCCACTAAACCTAAACGAGGATCATTATTTTTCTTTAGAAAATCAATAAATGTATTTGACCACTTCACATAATAGCATTCTTGTCCTCCATCCCCTAATAGTACCTGTGAATTTCTATTCTGTGTTACACGCGAACCACTTTCATCGTGTGAGATGTAAGCGTTTTCAGTATTATTAGTCAATGTATTTGCTACAGCTTTGGTCGCATATTGTTTTGCTTTGGTCTCATCTACTTTCACTAGGCGCATTGCCAGGCGCAGCAAAAAAGAATTTCCAAAACGTTTCCATTTATCAATATTCCCTTTGTAAATAACATCTCCAAAAACATTGTCCCCATCTGTCTTCAATGCTGCTACAGCTTCATCAACTTCCTTTAGCAAATCATTGTAGATATCCTGTTGTTTATCAAACTTGGGTTTATAAATTTTCTCATAGTACCCAACACCAGCTTCCGAATATGGTACATCGCCATAAAGGTCAGTTAGTCTTGCAAAAATAACAGCGCGCCAAATTCTTGCTATCTGATATAAATTATTTAATTCGGGTTTACCTTTTGTATTCATCACCACATCCTGAATATTCCGCACCTGCTCAATATACGCTCCTACAGTTCCATTTCCCCAATAAGCTGCTGTATAACCTTCATTTAGCAAATATTTATCGCCTGCCCAATAGCTAATTACTGTAGATAACCCCTGCATCATAGTGGCTGAATAAATCAAATTTCCACGCCAGGTATCATAGGCGAAGTCAAAACTGCCTGTATAGAATAATTGGGATGAAGATAAAGTATAATTAGGATCCCATTTTTCCTTATCATAAGCTATGGGGTCTGTATTTATTTTTTCAAAATCCTTGGTACAGCTACCTGTCAAACAAATAAGACCAACAGCTAACGTAGATATAATTGGTTTAATCATTGCTTTCATTTCAATTTAGATTTAAAATTTAACACTTAGGTTTGCTCCAAATGTGCGTATGGCTGGCACACCTCCCAATTCAAGACCGGGGAATGTTGCATTGTAACTTGATTCTGGATCAATATTATCGGTTTTACGCATCAATGTAAAGAGATTCCGTCCTACAACACTTACATTTAAGGATTTTATTTTATTATTAAACATTGCTGTTGGGAAGGTATAACCGATGATTAGTTGTCTAAATTTTATAAAGTCGGCACTGTTGACAAAGTTTTTCGAAACGTTGTTCGCCGTATTTTCATAATATTTCGCCGCTGCCCTTCCTATCTCTTCGCGTCTTTCCACCGTATTTTGATGTAGTCCCCAGATATATCCATAATAATCGGTTGCTGAGAATAATTTTCCTCCCCATTTACCATCAATAAGGAAAGACAGATTGAAATTTTTATAATTAAATTCGTTGTTCCAACCCGCAAACCATTTATTCATTGCTGATCCATAGGATTTAAGTTCTCCGCGTGCCGGCGACCCGTCTTCCAGTGTTACTATCTTACCTTCACTATCGTATTTATTATCGTAGGCCATCACCTGAAATGCAGACATACCCACTTTGTTCATAATAAATCCAACGTTAGAACGTGAAGTTGCCACGAGTAGGTCTTTTAAGCCATCTGCCAACGATATAATTTTGTTGTCATTGTAAGAACCATTTATCGAAGACACCCATTTGAAACTCTCCGATTTCACGACGGTCGCTGAAATCAGTGCCTCAAAACCCTTGTTTTGCATTTCCCCAGAATTCAATACAGCCGCAACATATCCTGTTGCGGGGGTTGTTGTATTAGATATAATTTCATCTTTTGATTTCTTATTATACCAAGTCAAATCCACATTTAAGCGATCATTCAACAAACGAAGTTCAGCACCTACTTCCAATTCACTCGCAATAGAGGCTTTTAGGGAAGTATTCGGAATCCCTCTGTTGCTAATTGATCCCAAGGGAGCTCCATTTAAATTCTCGCCTCTAAAATTATAAGTTAACATTGTCTGATAGGGATCAGTGGCCTGTCCCACCTGAGCGAAACCCGCCCTCAATTTACCGTAAGACAACCAAGATGGTTTAAAATACTCCGAAAATATGAATGAACCTGAAACTGAAGGATAAACCGAATTCAATTTATTATCGTAACCCGGTGTTGCCAAGGTGGAATACCAATCCGAGCGCAAGCTACCTGTCAGATAAAACACATCTTTATAGGCAAACTCCGCTGTACCATATGCAGACTGAGTTTCCGACTCGCTTTCCAGGTAATTAACAGATTTATTTTTGGCATTTAATATATTATAAACGAACGGGATAATAAAATCGGTTCCTGAGTTCGTTAACTGCGACATTTTTGTATTGCGATAGCTGGCACCGATATTCGGTGTTACTGTATAATCACCAAAACTAAAAGCTTTGCCCACTAAGATATCCGCATTTATATCGGCAAATTTTGTTTGTTGTTCATTTATTTTTCCATACTCATAATAGGCTGTTCCGGTAGGCAAAACATTTCTGTAGTGATCATTATAAGCATCACGACCAGCACGTCCTTGAATAAATAGTCCATTTTCAAGCGTATATTTCGCCGTCAAAGAAGCAATTGAACGATCTCTTTTTGTGTTATTCTGAAACTCGTAAGCCGCAAACCAAGGATTGGTTGCATAGGTATTACCTGTTGTAAACGGAAGTTCAAACCCGTTTTCTTTCTTCCAAGGTTTTAAATCGTTCACATTGATGCTTGTTGGCAAAAACATTGCGTTAAAATTGGCATTACCTGACATGTCGGACACCATGGGTCTGTTTTTCACTTGCTCCAAGATCATATTGTAACGCGCATCAATGGTCAACCTTTTCAATGGTTCAAACAAACCGACTAGATTAAATGATTGTCGATCCAATCCCGAATTAGGAACAACAGATTTATTTTTTACATCCGTACCAGAGAAACGGATTGAACCACCTTCGAATGTTTTATTTAATGCCAAGGTATTTGTCCATGTAGAACCTGTACGATAAAAACGTCCCAGATTACCTGATTGATAGGAATAAGGTCGCGATACACCGTCAAACTGGGGCACTGGACTGCCGTCCAATTTCGCTCCCCAACTAGAGCCCCCAACTTGTGCTGCGGCCTTACCATCGGCAGGTTTTTCACCGTTTGCCCCCTGACCATATACCGTTTGCCAGTTCGTTTGATCGATAATTTTCTCAGCGACATAATTGCTGTTAAAATCTATTGAATTTCCTTTTCCGGATTTGGTCGTAATCAAAATAACACCTGCTTTAGCCCGTGAACCATATAATGCTGAAGCCGCAGCGCCTTTTAATACCGAAATACTTTCGATATCGTCAGGATTGATATTACTGATTGCGTCTCCCAGATCCGGTGCGTTGTCCCATTGGCTACCCGAGTTTCCTCTGGAATTAGCATTTCCAACACCAACAGGCTTGCTTTCCATTGGAATACCATTGATCACGTATAAAGGTTGATTAGACTGTGAGATACTGGAAACCCCGCGTATTGTTACATTCGATGCAGCGCCTGCCCCACCTGAAGTTGAGCTAATATCCAGACCAGCAACTTTTCCGACAAGTGAATTCATCACATTATTTTCACGCGCTGTGGTTAGGGATTCCCCAGCAACCTGTGTAACGGAGTACCCTAGTGAACGCTTTTCCTTTTTCATCCCCAAGGCAGTCACCACCACCTCATTTAACATCCGATTGTCTTCGATTAAGATGATTTTCATGTCACCGTCCTTTGTCACGGCCACTTCTTGCGATGCATAGCCCGCAAAAGAAACAATCAACGTATTACCTGTAGTCGCTTCGATGGAAAATCGCCCATTGATATCGGTCGCCCGTCCGACAGCAGTTCCTTTAACACGAACACTGGCTCCTGCCAATGGATTCCCTTTGTCGTCTGTTACTAAACCCGAAACGGAAACCTGTTGCTGCTGACTCACCACAACAAGGCCTTCTTTTGATACCGAATATACCAGTCCACTTTTATTGAAAAGCTTCGCCAGAACGTCCAATACTTTCGTATTATTGACATTGACGGATACTTCTTTATTTAAATTTTCGTTGGTCGAATTATAAACAAAGTAATAATCACTTTGCTCTTCGATCAGCTTAAGTACCTTGCTCAGTTTTGTCTTTTGGACATCCAAGGAAACTTTTTGTTGGGAAAATACAGATGCTGAGACATTGATTACAGCACACGTAGTCATAATTAAGGCTAGTTTCATCCGGATAATGAATCTAAAATGCACAATATATCCATTGCGCATTTGCAATAAGCAATTTTTAATCATATTTTAGTGTTGGTTAAAATTAATATTAAGCAGCACGCCCCAATGTTGCTGCTTTTGGTTAATCATTTTTTCAATGAAGGATGGTGTTGGTCCACCATCCTTTTTATTTTTCTGAGATAGTTATTTTTTTCCCATATAATTCAAATTTAAAAGGTTCGACTTTTTGTAAAGCACTCAGTACCTGAGTAATGTTTTCTTTGCTAAAGGTTGCCGTGAAGCGATATTGCTTTAACTGGTCACTTTGAAGCTGAATATCCACGTCATACCAACGCTCCAGCGTGCGCCGTAAAGTTTCGAAATCTTGGTCCACAATTTCTAATCTATTTTCCTTCCAGGCGATATCAGGTATTTCGGTGGCATCTGACTCCACTACGGGGATATTTTCGATGGCAATTTCCTTAATGGGCAACTTACTTAGGGCTGGTTTATCTCCCTGAGATGAATTAACTAAAAGTGCAGCCTGATTTTTGAATATTGTAATTTTTTGATTTGGCTTAATGACAACGGAATTCTCGCGCTGGCCTTTGCTTTTCATCTCAATAGATCCCTCTACCAATACGGCTTCGGCTGTTGGCTCTTCGGGATAACTTTTCACATTGAAGGTTGTTCCCAAAACTTTGATATCAAAATCAGAAGCCTGCACCATAAATGGTTTTTCTTTATTCTTCGCGACCTGAAAATAGCCTTCACCAACTAATTTCACGAGGCGCAATTCATGGTTAAAATCCGAAGACACCTCCAATTTACTTGCAGAGTTTAAAGTGACAGTACTACCGTCAATTAACTCAAAAGTCTTTTTCTCACCCTTCTTTGTCTGGTAAACCTGACCAATATCGGTCAGCTCCTGAGGGACAATATCTTGTGTCGGAACTGTATAATACCATATTCCGCCCGCCACTAAAGCGACGAATACCGCAGCAATAGCTGCCCATCTTTGCCATGCTATTCGACGGATAGGTGAAGATTCAATGGGAGCATTTTGAAGATCAGTTTTCAATCTTTCCAACTGCTCATGGACGGATTTTCGGTTTCCGACCAATATTTGGTAAAGACGTTTTGCTTTTAAGATCATTTCAGCCTGCTCGGGATGATTTAAGCTGTATTGTTGCCAGTAAAGGATACAGTTTTTATCCTCTCCGGAGCAATACTTCTGAAAAGTATCGTCAATCAAAAAATCCTCTAACTGTTTATAATCTTTTTGGCTCATTCTAATGGGTATTTAACCTATAGTGCCCTGAAAGCAGTTTTTTTCCTAAGAAAAAAATGAAATATTTTATAACAACCTCATTATAAGTATTTTATTTTTCAGAAAAACTATCCTAAAACCAGCAAAATTCAATCTGACAATCCTTTAATGCTTTACATCTGTCACCCCCCGTAGGCGATCGTATTAAATATCCTTTAGTTCCTCCCGCAAGATTTTCAATGCATCATAAAGCGTATTGTAAGCGGTTTTGACAGACATCTGCGTGATTTCTGAGATCTTCTCATAAGAATAGCCTTCAAAAAACTTCAGATTGACCAATTGTTTCTGGCGAAAAGACAGCTTCTCCAATGCTTCTTTTAAACGGATCTGAATAATCTCATTGGTTTGTACTTTGATCACAAACTCTTCGTAAGGCATCTCGATCCATTCATCCTCTGCTTTGACGTTTTGAAGTGCCGTATTAATTTTATGCTGCTTTTCGATCAGACGAAGAATACGTCTTTTTAGAAAGGTAATAAGATAGGACTGTACGTTTTCAACGCGTTCAAGCTGTGCCCTTGTTTCCCAGATCTTGACAAAAACCTGATCAGTTGCTTCACTTGCCAGGTCGCTGTCACCACAGGTGCGGATTCCAAAATTAACAAGCTCCTGATAGAGTGCCGCATACAGATCAAAAAATGCTCCCTCGTCACCCGTACGAATACGCTCCCACAACAGGCGGTACCCCATTTTATTTCTCATAACAAAGCATATAATCCGTATTAAAGCTAATATAAGTCCTTATTTCCAAAAGTATAAACTTAATCCGTAAAAGGAAAAAGTTTTTATCTTTAGGTATAGTTATCTGTATGTGGTCTGAAATTATAATTACCTTATTTATCTGTATTGTATTGAACTTCTATGTGTTGAAGTGGCTTAAAGACCATCGGAAGATGCGTCCAAAAGGTATTTTAGCTTATTTAATCACACCAATACTTTACTTATGTATCCGTTTATTAATGATAAAATGGGTATTTTTGACGGTCTTTGCTTTGGCATGGATCGCTATCATTATCTTTTTGCTCCGTAAGACTATCATCTATTTTACACCGCAAAAATTTCGTTCCGAAAAAGAAGAGAGCATAGATACCGAAATTGTTGATCCCAAAATTGACGAAAACAGTGTGGTTTCGCTGAACCCGAAAGACGCTGAACAACCAGCAGCTCTTTCCAAGTTCCAAACAACGTCTTCACAGTCCATAAATAAAACAGACCAAGATCAAGGTTCACGACAACCCAATCTAGTCGCCCCTTCCAATATTTCTGCTGTCGAAATGACGGAAATTCCAGATGAACGCCATAAGAAAGACCGAAAGCTTTTATTGTTACAGCGTATCTCTTTCTATGCGACGATTTATAATCTTATTTACTGTCTTTTTCTTCTGATCCGAAAAGCTTATTTGCAGACAGACCAAGATGACAATATTATTGGACTTTTTGGCACCTTTCAAATCAACAGTATTGTTTGCCTCGTTATTACAGCGATCATCTGCAAATTATTTGATACATTAAATAAACTGACCAACCTGATCCAGCTCGAAAAAAAAGGGTACAGACTATTTCTTTTCATTATACTTGGAACGGTATCCTTTTTCTATTTCCGGAAAGATTTTATCGGATTAGAATCGTTAATCATGCAATCTTATACCAATCAGGGTATCTTTTTTCTTATTGGCACAGTAACCTTTCTACTCAGCCAGCTTGCCTTTATGACGATAGATTACCCCAGTTTCATCCAATATCAATTTTCAAGAAAAAGGGACTTAAGAGTCATTATCATACTCAACCTATTTCTGTTAGTTTTAGTGATGATTATTTGTGAGGTTCTATTAAAGGGACATGAAAACAGTTTCGATAGTAGTCATTTTTTCACGCTATATCCTACCGTATTGCTATTTTTTCTGGAACGAAAAAATTACATTCAGGCTAAAAACTATGTCAATCGTGTGGATCTATAATCGTAAATTAGCGGTTTCAAAATCTTATAGGGCACAACTGAGCTCCAGTACTGAAAATTATACATTAAACAATCAGGGCCTTAGCGTCCAACAAGTAAATATATTCAATGAAAACCATTTTCGCGATAATAGGTAGTGCAAGTGAACATTCGTCCAATCACCAGCTCATAGGGCATCTTCAACATAAGGTAAATCCAGAGGTGAAGCTGATTGTCTTTGACCGTCTAAAAGAGCTGCCTCATTTCGATCCTGAGGAAAGCACGTCCCGTCCACCAATAGAAATCATTGCCTTACGTCAGGTTATTCAGGATGCAGATCTGGTATTGATCAGCAGTCCAGAGTACATTTTCAGCATTCCCAGTGGGTTAAAAAACCTGCTTGAGTGGTGCGCTGCGACGACTATTTTTACCGACAAGCCTGTCAGCATTATTACCGCGTCAGCGCAAGGAGAGACGGGCCATGCCGAATTGCAACGCATCATGCAGGGACTTGGAGCACAGCTTGACCCCGAGAGAAACCTGCTTGTCCAGGGAATAAAAGGCAAACTCGACGCGACGGGAAATATTTGGGACGAAAAACTTGAGCAACAGCTTGATAAACTTGCCGAACAGCTCAAGAAATTCTAATAAAAAATATTGTTGAATCCATCTACTTGCTATGGAAATGCAATAAAAAGTCATTTAAAATATACAAAGATTGCTAACTTTACAACATGCAAGAACAAGTCAATAATCCATTACATGGAAAACGATTAGATACCATCATTGAGTATCTGGTCGACTATTATGGGTGGGAAGAACTCGGGCAAAGGATAGCCATCCGATGTTTCAATGAAAATCCGAGCATAAAATCCTCATTAACTTTTCTACGGAAAACACCTTGGGCGCGTGAGAAGGTTGAACAACTCTATGTCAAAACCCTGGGTAAAAAATAATCTTATTTCCCTGATAATACAAATAATCTGATTATTAAGCATATCTTTGCCGCCATGAAAAAAATTGCCGACTACCGAAAGTTGTTAAATGTGGATAAATCAGCGGATCTCAAAACGCTCAAATCCACCTATCGGACGATTATGAAAGAATGTCATCCGGATAAATTTGTCAATGACGAAGAAGGTCGTTTGGCTGCTGAAGAAAAGAGTGTAGAAATGATTGAAGCTTATCATTTTTTGGTCAGTATCTGCCCGGAAACTATTGAACAACAATTACCGATCTATACAGAAACTATTACGAATTCGCTTATTCAGGATATCGACTGGAAGGCCCAAATATTGACAATCACCTTCCAGGATGGCAGTCAATATGAATACTTTGGCGTCCAACGAAATGATTATGTAAAATTTGTCAATGCTGATTCTTTAGGACGATTTGCACGTAGACATGTTTTTCATTCTTACCCATACCGGAATGTACTGAAAACAGCCACGGTTGTTGTCTAGTTAAAGCGTAAATTTCAAACGGTCATTATACATACTCGTATATAGACGATATATCCGTTAAAGCATAAGCGCCCTTTGTTGATACAACAAGGGCGCTTATGTAAAATGTTAAATGTTTAAAAGCTATTTGTATAACACTTGTGTACCCAAAATAGTTTTAATTAAATTATAATTTTAACATTAGCCCGGCGATACCGCCACCGTAGAACGTATTTCTGGTGCGGTCTCTTCCCCAGGTTTTCCAACGGGTACCGGTCCCAGAAATAGTGTCTTCATCCCGTTCAGCATAGTTGAAACTTGGTGCTACAAAAATGGACAGGGTTTCAGTTAATTTATAGGCTGGAATAATACGGAAAGAAGACTGGTGATTATCCAACAATTTAAATTTATCAGTCAGATGATTACGTGTCGTAATTTCCGTGCGAAGCGCAAACTTAGAAGTGTTCAGCAGAACTGCCCCCAGACCTACTTCAAAAGCATATTTAGAAGGTCCATCATCAACAAGAGCTGCACCGACAGATAACACACTATAAAGTACCCTGCCTCCGGAACGAAACTGCAGTCCAAGGTACCGATTCTCGTCTATTGCCAACGAAAGGCTTTTTTCTCCGTTTTTGATTAGATTTAATAGACCAATCGGGTAATCACTACTATCAGCAATATTAACAATTCCGGCCAGTTGAAATCCCTTTACTTTTTTTGCCTTATTTGCAATCCCCGCTATTTGGATGCCCACATTTCCGCTGCTATTATTTAATACACCCGCTAATTGGGTTGTTCTGGCAGCTTCCTTTGCGGTATTAGCAACACCAGCGATCTGTACGCCCCTTACCGTATCAACCTTATTCAATACTCCGCCAATCTGGACACCTTTAACGGTTCCAAAAACCCGATTACCTACCCCCGCTAACTGTACTCCACCTACATTACCGCCGACAGTATTAAATACCCCGGCCACCTGGAACCCCTGCATATTATATTGGTTGATATTGAATACTCCGCCGAGCTCAACGCCACTCACCCCGGCGGTTGCACCGCCGATGATATTTAATGAAAACTTATTGACAATCTGTGACCGAATAAAACCATGTGAGCTTAATCCCGGTGTCATAGATATTTGATAAGGACTATACAAAAACATACCACCGAGATTCATGCTCTGTATCTGTTGGGCAGGAGACAAAAAGACCCTTCCAAAAAATGAGCGATAAAGGCCATGATCCTCCTCATAGCCTTCAAAATAACCATACTCACGTTTCTTTTTGTCACCTATCTGTGCTTCAATAGGGAAAATAACCATTACACTTGTATCCCGAAACATCTCCTTGCTCACATTAACGGCGATCAGATTACTTTTTTTCTTGACATCCAATTCAAAATAACCATTCTTATCTGTCAACGTAGATAGCAACGCGCTTCTGTCAAAAATACTGGCATTGGAAATCGGGTTATTGGTTCGGATATTTTTGATATACCCCGTGATCACAACCTTATCTTTCCTCGGGGTCTGTACTTCAAAATCAACCGACATCCGTTGCGGCGTATATTGAACGATAATATGTTTGCCTAATTCCTTAAAGCTATATTCTTTACCCAAAATCCCGTCGAGATAATCGTATAAATTTCCCCTATAAGCCCTGGGATAGATGACACTATCCATCTGTAATATATTTCCATTAAAGGAAAAGAGCACATCCTGCCGCTCTTTTAGTAGCTGAAAGACTTCGCCGACCGTAGTTTTTGAGAAAGCGGGCATTTGAATTTCCGCAGCGAGCTTTTGCTGTGCTAGCCCCCAATGAAAGGAGCATAGCAGAGAGAAGAGGATATAAAACCTGATTCGCTTTATAAAAAATAGTATCATGCTGCTATCTGTACAATTTTGTTTCGAAAACATGTTATCGCTTTTGATTATCTTGTTAAGTGAATTTCTTTATCCCGCACTTCGACCTTTAAGTCGAGGCTTTTTGCCATTACCTTAAGTATTTCTGCCAAGCTATTTTGTTTAAATTCGGCAGTATATGGTATTTTTTCAAGAGTAGGATCACCGATCATAACTTTATAGTCGTATGCTTGACTAAGCACCTCAATAACCCTTTTTAAAGGTGTATTTTCAAAATTAAACTCACGGTCTACATAATATTTATAGAATTTATCCTGAACAGGCTTCTTTGCAACTTTCATGGTATCTGTATCTCTAATCGTAAGCATCTGATCGGGCCGTAGGAAAATCTCTTTATCTGCATAAGCCACTTTGACCAATCCCGTGGCGACGATGACCTCCGTTGCATTGGGAATGCGACGCACATTAAAACTTGTGCCCAGCACTGTTATATGCGTATTGCCTGTCGCGATCACAAAAGGATGTTTTTTATCTTTTTGCACCCGAAAAAACACCTCTCCTTTTTTTAATTCCACATTTCTGTTTTTATTACTCCATGTGCTGGAATAGGCCAGTTCAGTATTCTTATTGAGCGTGACTATAGATCCGTCAGGCAATGCATCCTGACGTACGGCTTCTTGGCTCACAAGGTGCATTTCCTTCCGCTGTGAACGATCAAACACATAGAATCCCACCATGCAGACCAACAAAATGCTCGCCGCGGCCCACCAGTTCCATTGGATCACTTTTGTTTTTCTTTTGGGGGGTTCAGTCGATTCCAATGCTCTTCTGTCCCTAACAATTTTAAAATCCATCCAAGCCTTATCCACATCCACTTCTGGAACCTCCAGGGGTTTAGGCAAGCTATCCCATAACTTTTTCATTTGCAAATATGCCTCCCTATTATTAGCATCTTTTTCCAACCATTCCTCTACGATCATACGCTCAGCTTCATTCGTTTCCCCGACCATATGTCTTTCTAGTAATTCCTTATTCATAGCGTATAGATAAGATAGAAATACATTTTTCACTTTTAGGTATTCTGCTCTGTTGTCGGGATCTTCCTCCAACCAGCGCTGTACTAAATTATTCTCTACTTCATTGGTTTCCCCAACGATATATCTTTCCAGTAATTCCTTATTCATAACATATAGATAAGATAGAAAATAATCAATGTCAAATAATCCATAAGTTCGACGCGTAAGTGACGCAAAGCCTTACTCATGTGCCCTTCTACTGTTTTTATGGACAGATCCAATGTTGTTGCAATATCCTTGTATTTCATCTCCTGAAAACGGCTCAATTCGAATACAGTCCTGCTTTTTTCGGGCAGTTCGGCCAAGGCGACCCTTAATTTATCATCCAGATCCTTGCTGCTCTCATCTACAGCCGGCTCCAACTCCTGCCTATGCTGTTCATAAGACTGATATTTAAACTTCCGCTGTTCCTTCTTAAGGACATTCATGCTTTCATTATAGATAGCACGGTATAGGTATGCTTTCAGCGAAGTATGAATCTGCTCCTCCCAGTCTTTCTCCCATAATCGTAGAAATACTTGCTGTACGACCTCTTCGGCCCCATCACTATCCCCTAGATATCTAAAAGCATAACGATGCAATTCCTTGTAATGCGCTCGAAAAAGCCGCTCGAAATTCTTTTCTTTATTTTCCGACATTGGTTACTCTACCATATTGATTAAACAATCTACTTTATTACTAAGACAACAGAAGTAGTTATTACCCTTATTATTTTTTTATTTTTTTTTACATAAAATAACGGTCTATTGCACAATCCTATATATGATTGTCATGCCGACTA
Organism: Sphingobacterium sp. DR205; assembly: GCF_011064245.1. Lineage (NCBI taxonomy): Bacteria > Pseudomonadati > Bacteroidota > Sphingobacteriia > Sphingobacteriales > Sphingobacteriaceae > Sphingobacterium > Sphingobacterium sp. DR205. The sequence continues at coordinate 5,044,505 of NZ_CP049333.1, forward strand.
AATTAAGGGCCTTTGGCCAATTTGTCCTGTCACCTTTTAAATTGCGAAGATGCCCCCTCTATCCCAGATCGGTGCTAAAGTTAATTATCTAAAAATAGAAAAATGTTTTTTTTCTAAGGGTATACTGATTTTCCGTTGTCATAAGATAAAAGTGCATTAGAAAATAGATAACGAAAAATAATATCAAACATGAAAACAACCTTCAAAGCGGCCTTATTGGCATTGACAGTCTTAGGAATAACAGGTACGGCACAAGCACAGGAAGTGACCTATGGTATACAGGTAGGAAGCAACTATCACATGTCATCATTTGGAAACAAATCTGTTAAAGACAATAATGGCAAAGTAGGCGTTTCTGTCGCTGCATTTGCACGTGTCGGGGATCGCATCTTCTTTCAACCCGGCATTGGCGCCAGTTTATTGCGAAAGGAATATACTTTTGAAAATAATCAGAAGACACCTAAATTTTACCAGGTCAATCTTCCCCTGCAAGTTGGCTATAAATTTTTAGAAAACGGTGATTTCAGCCTTCGCGGTTTATTAGGACCACAATTAAACTATGATCTAAAAACCGTCAAATCCAGTGCGGCTACAGATTATAAGAAATTCTCTCTTGACGGCAGAGCCGGAATTGGAATCGATGTCAGTCGCTTTACCGTAGACGCTTATTACAGTCATGGATTTACGAGTGTGGACAAAACTTTAGACGCTAAGAACAAAACTGTTGGCATTATGGTCGGCTATAAGTTTTAGACAATGCTCATTAAACAAAAAAATGCCTCCCCCGACGATTGAATATTTGGAAAGAGCATGCAGGGGGAATACGAATAAAGCTTAAAAAAATGGGATGTCAAAAGTCGGACATCCCATTTTTTTTCAATTAGATTTTATTTTTTGTCAATAATTATTATTTTAGCGCTACCAAAAAATTATTCTTTAAAAAACGAGTTTAGGATTATCCTCCACATTCGTATTGGAATATTTCGGGATGTAGCGTAGCCCGGTATCGCGCCAGCATGGGGTGCTGGAGGTCGTCGGTTCAAATCCGGCCATCCCGACAGAAAAAGAAAGACCACTTCATTTTAAGCATGAAGTGGTCTTTCTTTTTATAGCCTGGGATTCAACCCTAGATTCAAACGGATCCTATTGTAAATCAAATTTCGGCCACAATCAGTTTCTGTTCCAACATAAAAGTAACTATCCATTTCTTTCCGATTTTAAAAGCTCTTAAATTATTGGGTGTATTGTCACTGGATTCCGTTTCCAATGGCACATAAGAATAAACAAGCTCAGCTTCTCCCTCTTGCCTAAATGTAGAACCATTGATTAAAACCGTCTTTATGCCATGCGTGAAAGTGTCTCCATATTCATAAAAGAAACGAAAATTATCCCCATCTGGAAGCATGATATACCGATCAAAAAGATGGTCCTGTAGTTTGATCGATGGTATGGACTCTTTTTGACCGATAGGATAAAACAATAGTTCATTATCGGTTTTATCAAAATAAAACGACCGTTTATCAGCAGACAGATAACTGGGGTGCCATGGTAAATTAGCGGGCAGCTTCACTGTTTCAACAGGTATCAATTTAGCATTGAGCGATAGGTGATAGATGACCTCGTTTAATTTAAACAGCAACGGAAAGTCCGGGGAAGTGCTATTCATTGTTGCGAAGGGTAGATACTCGATTTTTCCTTTGGCAATATGTGCTTCAGCCAACAACCTGTCTACTGTTTTTTGCGCTATTATTGTCCCTGTCCTACTGTTGATACATAATATTTCATAATTTACGGTCTGGTCCTTATGATAAAGGATATAACTATGCTCCGGAGTCATATAAGTATGATCAATAATCATATCCCGTACCATTGGCAACAACTTTTTGGAAGCCCGTTCTTTATAAAATGTGGTCTTTTCATTACTTGGTTCCGCGCTATATTGCCCCCATTGAAATAGCTTATTGATGCTGAATAGCGTTCCATTTTCAACCCTAAAATCAACAAATTCCGCTGCATTTGGTTGTTGTGAAGAAGCAATTTTACCGACCTGTATACTATTGTCCGCAGGATTGATAGACAACAGCTGCTGATCCTTAAAATTCAGGTAATCCGGCTGTGGGTGCAAGCGGATGATCTTGCCCTTTGTTTCATCTAAGGCAAATAGCCCATTGGTGTTCTCCTGAAAGGTCTTCGTCCATACTTTTGCCCCCCCTTTTGAGAACTGATCTTTAGGATTAAGACTGATTACCTTATCTAACCAGGTTTTCCATTCCTGTTGCGAAGCCTCGGCCCCCGGTACGCCCAAAGATTCCATCTGATTACTGACATCATTCAACCTTTTTCTCGCAAGGTCAGCCACTGTAGTAGGTCTGTAATCATGTATGGCATACCCTCCATCAGTTGTTTCAGCGCAACCTACATAGTGAACGATAACCTGCTGATTATTGTCTAAATGATCTATCCACTGTGGTACATGGCGCAGGTCGCGATAATCAGAAAAAATCGACCATTCGATGGTATCTTTTAATGTAGGCTGGTTAAAAATAGTAGCTGGATAACGGTCATTTTCTGACGATATCTTGTCTTTATTATGTGCATTGAAAAACGTAACATTCTTTGTATAATAACAATTTTCCATGCCTGGCATAGGGACTATCTCAAACGTAAAATCCTGGTCATAGGTGAAAAATAAGTTTTCTCTATCGGGAAAAAGGGGAATCAATAAAATATATGCTGTCCCCAGCCGTTTGGCGTCTACCTGACTCAAGTGTAAGAAAAAACCGCTTTCAGGAAGATAGATGTCACCTTTATTAAGCACAAAAAGTAACTTTTCCATTGCATCACTTAATTGAATAACCTGATTATTCGACTTGAACTGCCCCGTAACAGATTCCACTTTTTCCAACGTATCCACTCTTGACATAAGTTTTTCACGATTTGCTACCGTATTGCTATTGCCATGGCATTGGCAAAATGCCATGATCAACAATACCAAATAGAGCTGCCTAAAGATCATTCTTACCATTTATTTCATCTCTTGTATAATTAATTCAATTTACACCTTTTTTATTGAATATAAAATACGGTAAAATCTCCCTGTTTTTATAGCAATCAATGACAAAGAGAATTAAAACATACGCTGGTCTTGCTCGAAATAAATGTGCCGGATCAACGCTGGCCAATACGCTGTTAAGTAACAATAAAACACATACCTGTTTTATAAATGGCTCATATAAATATAGTCCATGTAATACAGCCTTTCGGCATTGATTCGAGTCTGCTTCGGGCCTGCGATACCCCTTCTTCGCCCCATAGTGCAGTTATATGCGGGATAAGACCCTCTTGCTTAAACCATGAGTCCGTGTTTAACTCGGACTCATCACGGACTCAGTACGGATTCATGGCGTTCTCATGGCGAATCAGGGGCGACTATGGCCCGAAGGAGTCCTAACTATAGCACGACGGAATCCCGAACCACACCATGGTGAGCCATTCATCTGTCTATCTAAAGAAAAAAGGTATTTAGATTATAGGGGGAAATTCCTACAATCTAAATACCTTTGATACAAAATCGTTCAAGCTACTTTTTTGCCAGCACCTGAGCTATTCTTTATTAATAACCTGGATTTTGCTTCAGGTTGGGGTTAACTGCTATCTGTTGACTAGGTAATGCATAGACAAGCGTTTTTGGATCCGGATCAGCTTCTTTTTCTTGCCAAGCCTGCAAAAATTTACCAAATCGGATCAAATCCTGTCTTCGCCAGCCCTCCCAATACAGTTCCCGTGCGCGTTCATCCAATAGATTGTCCAAAGTTAGGGCTGTAAACGCTGCAACACCTCGATTTGTGCGGATACTATTAACCAAGTTGAGCGCTTCTGACGCACCTCCGGTTCCCCCCCTGAGCATGGCTTCGGCTTCCATTAACAACACGTCAGAATAGCGGTAAACCACCCAGTCATTATTGCGTTGGCCAGTAACAGCATAATCAAATGCATATTTCATAGGTCTTATACCTGCTGTTTCTAAGGTAGCTCCCGACGTCCGAATGGTTACTTCTGGAGTAAAAACCAGCGGTGCAGTTCCAGGATTTCTGGCCTTCAAAGGTTCATTTGTTTTCCAGTCATATTGCTGTCCCGCAAAAAAACCTACGTTTTGACGATGATAAGACTGGGTTCTATTTTCTGTGGTATCCGAAGGATAGTCATAATATATCCCTCTTCTTTCATCAGACGCCGCAAACTTATTATAATAATCTGACAACGTACACCAGCCATTCCAGCCCCCGGGTCTCATATTATAGTGGGCAATAGTATTCCACGTACGATCAACATTACCACCTCTTTCTCCATTTTTATTAAACAGCGTAAAAATATTCTCCGTTGATTTCAGGTCATTGTCCGGCGCAAAGTTATCAAAGTACTTACCTGCGGGCGACACACTGTATGAGCCGCTTGTTCTGATTTCTTTTGAAAGCGCAATTACCTTGTTCATATCCTCCGCTGCAAAAGTAGGTGTCTGTCTATTCAAAAACGCTCCCTTATTGAGGTAGATTTTCATCAACAAAGTTCTTGCAGCATTTTTATTCGCAATAAAGGCGGGCCCTTTATTAGGCAGGCTTGCCATGATTTCATTTAGATCTTTGATGATATAATCTATGGCCGCCTGCGGCTGTAAAACCTCGGGCGCTATTCTAAAATCATCCATCGCTTCTCCTTCACGGATAGGCACCACACCATATAGATCCAAAATATCAAACATTGCCAACGCACGAATAAATTTCGCTTCAGCAGCTTGCTGGGCACTGGGCTTATAGCGCAAAACATTGCTGGCATTGTAAATTGCTGTTCCCAAGCTCACGTAAGTATCATTCATATAGCCGTTATCAGCATTCCATGTATGGAGGTGAATTGCCCTGTGCATCCCATTGTCATCCCAGTCGCCCCCACGCGTAGGCGCTATTGCAGCATCCGTTGATATCTCCTGCATTACCCAGCGCTGATCTTGCTGATAAGGTGTGTTTAAAGAGGTATAAGCTGTAACAAGTAGGCCCCCTGCTTCGACGTTGGTATTGCCTTCGCCCAGTTCTCCATTAAATTCTTCTTTCAGCTTTGTGCAGGAGAATGTGCTTGTCACAATAGAACCTGCAATTGTTATATATAATAAAGTCTTTAATTTCATCTTTCTTTTTTTTAATGTAGCCCAATAACTTATCTATGTGCTTATAATGAGAAATTGACTCCCAATAGAATATTTCGAGCCGGCGGATAAGGCAAATACTCTATACCTAGTGACGGAATTCCATTTGTTGCACCATCCGTATTTACTTCAGGATCAAATCCCGTATATTTGGTAATGATAAACAAATTCTGTCCGGTCAGTGAAACACTCAGATCTTTAAGTGTTTTCCCAACATTTCCCACTTTATAACTCAATGTGAGGTTAGCCATCTTTAGATAATCACCTTTTTCAAGATACCGGGTAGAAGCTGATGCTGAATTGGATGTGGATTCTTGTACTGAGGTATCAAAGAAGGCCGAACCAATATTTCGCGATGATAAATTACTTAACCCCAATGTGGTCGCAGCTGTATTATTGAATAAATAGTGGCCAAAAGCACCATTCATATTAGCCGCCAAAGAGAACTGTTTATAGCTTATATTTGTCGAAATACCTAGTAAAGTTGTTGGATTCGGGCTGTTCATATAAAACTTGTTCATCGCCGGATCATTTTTAGAGGAAATACTACCATCTAAACCACGGTACATACTCATGCCTGTCTGTGGATCAATCCCTTGATAATCGGCTAAATACCAAACATTCAATGGCTGATCATTTACCATCCGTTGTCCCAATACCCCCGAAAAGCCTTGTCCTCTAAGTGCTCCGGTCTGATAATAACCAATCAGGCCACTGACGCTATTTTTTAGAAATGTCGCATTTCCGGTTAAATCCCAATTCCAATTGTCATTTTTAACGATTGTACCCGTCAAAGCTACTTCTACCCCTTTATTAACGATCTCACCGCCTAGATTCACCCAAATCCTACCTGCGGGTGCTGGCTGTGCTAAAGTTTGCTCAAATAGCGCATCCGTGGTCTTCTTATTAAAGTAATCGATCGAGCCATAGAGGCGGTTGCCCAGGATACCAAAATCGATACCCGCATTTATGGTGGTGGAGGTTTCCCATTTCAAATCCGGATTACCATAGTTAGCCTGACTAATGCTTTGGTTTCCAAAAACCAAGCGGTCCTGTGAAGCTCCGGAAGGGAATTCTTGATTACCTGTTTTTCCCCAGCCCAATCTTACTTTTAATTGATCAAAAATGCCGCTGGATTTTAAGAATTGTTCTTCAGCGACATTCCATGCGACTGCAAGAGATGGAAATACTGCATATTTGTTATTGGAACCAAATTTGGTCGATCCATCCCGTCTGACTGTTGCTGTCAATAAATAACGATTCAAATAGTTAAAACCTCCACGTAAAAATAGCGATTGTAATTGGTTGGTCGGGCTTCTGTAAGAAGCTACCTCTCTTAATGCCGCCGTGGAATATTGCATGTAATCGAAATAATCTAGTCCCATGTAACTAAAACCTCGACCGAACATAATATTATTATTGAATTTGTAATCTAGGTACTCATAACCAGCGACTGCATTCACGCTCCAATCTTCGTTAATTTGTTTGTTGTAAGAGAGCATATGCGTCATCTGCAAATTGGTTTCACCATTATTGGAAATAAAAGCTTGCTCATCTTTATTTGTGGACGGATCGATCAGTCCCGCGCGATACATTCCCTGACGATTACCTGTCTGACGCATCGCACTATAGATGAATCGGTATTCTAGGTCATCGGTAATTTTATAATAGGGTGCTAAGTTAACCACCATGGTATTGGTGGTCGCTATATCTTTGAATGCTTCAATACTTGTCAATGGATTACGTGTCGTTGTACTGACAAAAGTCAGATTACCTTGTTCATCACGTAAAGGTCTGGTCGGGTTCCACTGCAAAGCTTGCGAAATAACATTACCTTCCGAACCAACCATTGCATTGATCGGTGCATATTTATTATCCATTTGCGTCAAGAATACCGCAAAATCAAGTCCCAATCGCTTGTTTTCCAAGAAACGGAAGTTGCCTGTAAAATTAGCCGTATATTTTTTCAATTGTGAACCCCGAATAATACCGTTCTGATTTAGATAACCACCAGATAGGCGATATTTCCCATGCTCGGTTCCTCCGGCCACATCAGCATAATAATTTTGTGTGATTGCTTTTTGTGTAATCGCCTTAAACGCATCCTCATTGCCTCCAAAATCGGCATTAGTAGCATCAGATGGTGTGTAGTATTTCAATGCTTCTCTAAATCTTGCCGCATTCAATACATCTGGATATTCACGCATGGAGGATACACCTCCGGATGCGCCAACAGAAACTTCTGGAGAGCCTACTTTTCCCTTTTTTGTAGTAATGATGACAACCCCATTTGCTCCACGTGAACCATAGATAGCTGTAGCGGATGCATCTTTTAGAATATCCATGCTCGCAATATCACCCGGATTCAAATAGGTTAATGGATTACCTCTATCCGAAGAGAACCCGCCTCTGCCTTCCGGCAACGGCGAATTACCTGACATTGGCACACCATCCAGAACAAATAGCGGATTATTGCTTGCACGAATAGACGAATTACCACGGATCCGTACAGTTGTCGATCCGCCGGGTTGCCCAGTGTTGTTAATAACCATTACGCCAGGTGTCTTTCCCTGGATCAATTGATCGGGACTTGTCATAATGCCCTTATTGAAATTCTTTGCTCCGATGGTCACCATAGAGCCGGTCAGATCCTTTTTTCTCGCGGTACCATAACCAATGACAACAACCTCTTCAAGCCCCTGATCTGTACTGGGTTCAAGAGCAATCGTCATGTCATTTCCGGCAATGGGAACCTCTTTCAGTGCGTAACCGATATACGATACTTCAAGGAATTTGGCATCATTTGAAATATTCAACAAAAAGGATCCTTCAGGATCCGTCGTTGTTGCCGTGTTCGTTCCCTTTACTTTGATCGTGGCGCCCGTCAATGGACTTTGGGTCTCATCCACGACCTTTCCTTTCAAGATCCGAGTCTGGGCTGCTGCTATAAAAGTAACAAGCATTAAAGTCGGTATCATGAAACATTGCGCAAGTAGTTTGTTTTTCATACGCGTTTAAATTGATTGGTTTAATTGATTCATTATTTCTGGGCGATCTCTCGCTCAAATAGTGTGAAGTGATTTCAATGTTTACAGTACAAAATATAGACTGAGATCTACGGACACCTTCGTGCGACTGTCGTTGAGTCTGCATACAAATACCTATTCTGAGACCTGAAAACTGTCGTAAAAAACAAACTCCCCGCTGATGCTCGCATCAGGGCAAGAGATGAACAAGTAACGCGCTGAAAAATAAGAATACAGCAATTTGCTGTCATAATTTTAGGGCAAGGCATACGTTTATTTTTGGTTATTTATTGTACTATAAAAATCGCCAAATCCCTATTGTAATTCCAATCACAGCGTCTCAATTTTATATCAAAGCGTATCAACAAAACTCTTTTTTATCTTTTAATTGACTATTTTTATATAGATATTATAAATTTTGCGCGGAATAACCTTTATACCTATCCTATGCCTGCTACTCGTATGGACTAACTTACGGGCTCAATCGCTCTATTTCAAAAATTATCAAACCCACGATGGTCTCTCCAATAGTTCTGTTAAGTGTATTACTCAGGATGTACAGGGCTTTCTATGGTTAGGGACAAGGAATGGCCTTAATCGTTTTGACGGCAATCAATTTAAGGTGTTTCGGCACAGCGCTTCGGATTCAACAAGTATCGGGAGTTCATCCATATTAAGCATCCTTACCGACAGCCAAGGTATCTTATGGGTCGGAACGACATGGGGGACCTATTGTTACGATCCCGTTAAAGAAAATTTCAGACCATTTAAGGGTATACCGATAGGTGAAGTAAATGCGATACATGAATACGCCGGTTTTATCTGGTTGCTTTCCAATGGAAAACTCTATCGATATAATCCTTACACGACAGAGATCGTCTCATTCGACCAAAACAAAAACACCTTGGTGGCCATTACCAGTAGCAAAAAAGGCGGCCTGTGGACAACAGACAATAACAGTACGATCGAACGGTATCAAGTCAACACGGGCAAATTTGTTCAAATAGCGCTCAAAAAAACAGATCGGAAAGCACTGTCCAATACCAAGACCGTCTATGCCATTAACGACTCGCTGCTGATGGTCGGCACCATCAATTCAGCTTATTTATTTGATTTTAAAAACGGAACGCTAAAAAATCTATTCGCCAGCCATTACCCCAACAAAGTCATTCAGGCGAATTGCATTATTCAACAAACAGAGTCGGTCTACTGGATCGGAACAGAGACCGGAATATATACGTATGATATTCACACAGGTCGAAGCCAACATATCAAAAAAGATCTGCTCAATCCATTCGCCATATCGGACAACGCTGTTTTGAATTTCTATCGGGACCGTGAAGACAACATCTGGTTCGGGACATTTTTTGGCGGCTTTAATCAATACAGCAACCAATTCGACAATTTCAAAAAATACTTATCCGGATTTGGTAAATCAGCCTTATCGGGAAATATCGTACACGACATTAACAAAGATAAATATGGAAATTTTTGGATAGGCACAGAAGATGGAGGCCTGAATAAAATAGATGCTCAGACGCAGCAAATCCAACATTTTGTTGCCAATGGAAAAAAGGGAAGTATTGCACATAATAATGTTCATGGCTTGGCCACGATCGGCGATGACCTCTGGGTGGGTTCCACAACACATGGCCTTGATATACTTGACGTAAAGACCGGAAAATTAAAAAAACACTATGACCGCATCGGTAAGGGTTCTTTACAAAGTAGCTTTGCCGTCTGCATCTATAAGTCCAAAGACAACAGTATGTTTGTAGGGACAGACCGCGCATTATACGTCTACAACAAAAAAAGCGACAGTTTTGATCTCCTTCCCATTACGGCTTGGATCCAGGGTATTTATGAAGATGAATATGGCATACTTTGGGTCAACACCTATGGCAGCGGGGTCTATCAATATAATCGCAGCTCGGGACAGATACAGCATTTACTGTCCGAGCAAGGCAAACAAAATACGCTCGTCAATAACTACGTGAATGGCTTATTTGAAGACAGCAAAAAAAACATCTGGTTTTGTACTGAAAGTGGGCTTTCAAAATACCGACGTGATGGACGTTTCACCAACTATCTGACCGAATCGGGCTTACCGTCAAACCAAGTATTCAAAGTCCTGGAAGACGACAATAAGAGTATATGGATATCAACGGGTGGTGGATTGGTCAGACTGGATGAGGGTATTCCCCGGAGGGTCATCTATACATCAAGGGACGGGCTTCCCGCAGATCAGTTTAATTATAATTCAGCTTTTAAAGATAGCGACGGGACCTTATATTTTGGCACCATCAAAGGAATGGTCAGCTTCAACCCCACAAAATCCATTAAGAATAGTTTTATTCCGCCTATATTCATCAGCGGTATTCAGATCAACAATGTGAGCATACCGGTTCGTGAAAATGGCATACTGAAACAGTCCATCTCCCTATCAAAGGAGATCCACCTCACCTACGATAACTCCAATATCAGTTTCAATATTGCAGCCTTGAGCTTTGTGTCCCCAAAAAGCAATCCCTATCGTTATATCATGGAAGGCTATGACAAAGACTGGACCGATATTACTGGCAATCAAAAGATCTATTACAATAAACTCCCACCGGGCACTTATACGTTTAAGTTCAGGGGCGCAAATAATAACAGTGTCTGGAATCCGGCCGAAAAAAAACTGCTTATCATCGTTTCCCCTCCCTGGTGGTTGTCAGGCTGGGCCTATTTACTTTATTTTCTGAGCTTCGGTACGATTGCCCTGCTCGTATTGCGCTATTATTTTTTACTATTAAAGGCCAACAATACGCAAAAGATGGATAGTTATGAACGAAAAAAAGAACAGGAAATCTATAATCTCAAGCTGGAGTTCTTTACCAACCTGGCCCACGAAATCCGTACGCCACTCACGTTGATCAAAATGCCCCTGGAGAAAATAATAAATAATCAAAAATTCACCGACCGCGACACGGTTAAAGATCTCGCACTGATTGAAAAAAATACAGCGCGATTAATTCGCCTGGCCAACCAATTACTGGATTTTAGAAAAGCAGAAACCAACAATATGAGTCTTATTTTTACGAAAACGGATATCAACGCCCTGCTATCCGAAGTATTCCACGATCTAAATTATCTGGCGAAAGATAAACAGCTGCACTATGACCTCAGCCTTCCACGCATTAGCCTCACTGCTTATGTGGATGAAGAAGCTTTGCGAAAAATTTTTACTAACCTTATTCACAACGCAATCAAATATGCGGATGAAGAAGTCCATGTCAAGCTCCTTCCTTTCAATAGCGATGATATTATGTTCAATATTGAGTTTAAGAATGACGGTGAGCCCATTCCCTTTGAGAAGAGAGAAAAAATATTTGAACCATTTTATCGGTTAAACGAATCCGATAAAGATACGGGAACTGGCATTGGTCTTCCTCTATCCCGCTCTTTGGTCGAATTGCACCGAGGAACCTTATCCCTTGTACATCTGGAGGAAAACCGCAATATATTCCTTCTTTCTCTGCCAATTTTCCAGGAGCAATCGCTGGATATCAAATCTTTTCAGGAAGATAGCGACGATAACCTGTTGAATGATAAATTGGATGAACAGGAGGAAGAAAAACCAGTGATTCTGCTCGTCGAGGATAATAAAGAAATACTGGCTTACCTCAATAAAGAATTAAAAACCAGCTATACGATACTACGGGCCAGCAATGGTGCCGAGGCACTCGAAATATTAGATCAAGAGAATGTTCAACTCGTACTGACAGATATTATGATGCCCATTATGGATGGGCTCGCCTTATGCAAACGCATCAAAACGGACATTCTGTATAGTCATATTCCCGTGATTTTCCTGACGGCAAAAAATGCACTGGATTCAAAAATCCAAGGTTTAAAAAATGGTGCCGATGCCTATATCGAAAAACCTTTTTCGCTTGAATTCCTCATGGTACAAATACGCAATATCCTCAAGAACCGCAAAATTATCAAGAATTACTTCACCAATTCTTCAAGTTCCAATTTAATGGATATCAATGTATCTGCACCGGACAAAGACTTTATCAGCCAGCTCAATACGGTTATCTACGAAAATATTTCAACGATAGACCTCAATGTCGATGAACTGGCCAAATTGATGCATATGAGCCGTCCAACCCTCTACCGCAAAATCAAAGGGCTCTCTGACCTAACGCCCAATGAATTGATCAATATTTCACGATTAAAAAAGGCGGCAGAACTGCTCACCAAAAAAGAATATAACATTACTCAGGTGTCCACTATGGTTGGTTACACCGTGCAATCCAATTTTTCAAGGGACTTTCATAAACATTACGGAATGTCACCGAGCAGCTATATTCTTGAAAACAGCAAGTGATGGATACTCATTTTTTGGTCCATGGAACGAGATGAATATCCCGATGGCGTAGAAAACTGCCCAAGATAACGAAAGAATGTCAGGATAGATTCAGGAAGCGAATAAAATCCAATTGAGGGACTCGAGCGAAGTGAGAAAAAAATCGTAGACGTAGGCTAGATCCAATACGTCTACGATAATGACCTTAGTGTTTACTTTTTGGAACGAAAAATGCCGCCAGCAACATAAATACACCGGCCAACAATAATCCATAAATCGATTGGCTGTGAAAAAAATATTTGATGATCATGCCTCCGAAAAAACCACACACGATCTGAGGCAGGGTGATAAAGAAATTGAAAAGTCCCATATAAACCCCCATTTTACCCGCCGGCAAATGATCGCTCAAAATTGCATACGGCATCGCCAGAATACTCCCCCAAGCGATACCAATACCGATCATGGGAAGGATCAGGAGATTAGCATCTTTGATCAGGAACAATGAAATTAAAGAGAGTCCGCCAATGGAAAGGCCGAGAGCATGCGTTTTTCCACGCCCGAAGCGTTTGGCTATCCGCGGAATAAACAAGGCATATATTGCCGAAACCCCATTATAAATACCGAAGAGCACACCTACCCAGTTGGCAGCCTCCATATAGAGATCCTGCCGATTGCCTTCGCGCAAGTAAAAAACCGAATCTGCAATCGCCGGAGTTGTGTATACCCACATCATAAAGAGGGCAAACCAGGAGAAAAACTGCACCCAACCCAACTTACGCATAATCATTGGCATTTTACCGATGTCGCTAACAATGGATCGCAAGCCAAATTTTGGTGCTGCTTCCTGTTCAGCTGCAATAGTATCCGAAAATTTCTGGAGTTCACCCGGCGAATACTCCTTCGTTTTGAACACAGACCACAACACCGTCAGCAGTAGTACGAAACCGCCCAAATAAAAGGAGTAGATGACATTGCTGGGTACCTGCCCAACTTCGGAAGTTCCCGCTACATGAAAATACTTCGTCAGTATAAACGGAAGCAGTGATCCCAAAACAGCTCCAATACCAATTAAAAAGGTCTGTACCGAAAAACCCAGACTCCGCTGACTGCTGGGGAGATTATCGCCGATCAAGGCCCTAAAGGGCTCCATAGTTACATTAATGGACGCATCCATAAACATCAGTAAGCCTGCTCCTATCCAAAGTGGCGCCAGTAATGTTGTAAACAATGCCGCATTGGGCATTAAAAATAAAGTCAAAGTGGTCAACAGCGCCCCCACCAAAATATAGGGTCGACGACGGCCCAATCTATTCCAGGTTCGATCGCTATAATGCCCTATAATTGGCTGTACAATCATCCCCGTAATCGGAGCCGCAAGCCAAAATAGCGAAAGGTGTTCCACATCAGCACCAAAAGTCTGTAGAATACGGGAGGCATTGCCATTTTGCAAAGCAAAACCCATTTGTATCCCCAGAAACCCAAAACTCATATTGACGACCTGGCTAATGCTTAATTCAGGTTTATTTCCCATAATAGGCAATCAAAATTTAAGACAAAATACAATTAATTATCATTTAATCCCGATTTTCAGCAGCAAAAGACAGGGTCAACGCATTTAAATTTGATTAAAAATTTGCATTAGATACTTATCATCCCATCCCGCTTTGAGTCTCTTTGTGACCAATGAGCCCTTTGATGTATCCTTTTTGAGCAGATTGAGTCCTATTTTTCTAATATATGAGAAGTTGTCGGCGGCATTCTTTGTTCTCTTTCTTTGCCTGTCCTCATTAAATATCATATCCAGTGACCAGTGCAACTTGTTTTCCACGCCCCAGTGTAACCTGATATAACTATTGAAATGTGCAGCTTTTTCATTCAAGCTGCTGATATAATAGCGCTGTTCTGTGGTCACCTTGTTTCCTATCTCCCTTGTGGAACTTATGCGTACCACCGATTTTATTGAAGCCCATGAAATACTGTTGTCTATGAAGGTAAGGTCGGTGATCACCTCGCATTTACGGCTTTCTATGCGTCCGTGCCCTTTCTCCTGGGCGAGATCTGCGTCTGCTGGAAGCTGGTTTTCAAATCGACCCTTTATCTGATCCAATAGTTCCTGTTGGTTTCCCTTGACCGATAGGATATAATCCGCCTTGTTCTCTACGATCTTCTGTGCAATATCGACTTGGGTACCCATAGCATCTATGGTCACGATACTCCCTTCTATGTCCAGCAGTTCCAATAAAAGGGGGATTGCGGTGATCTCGTTGCTCTTATCAGAGACTTTCAATTGTCCCAATACCAGCTCATTACTGGATGCCCATGCGCTCACCATGTGTATTGGACTCTGGGAATGAAAACTATCCCTTGAACCCCTAATGCTCTTCCCATCTATACTGATGACCTCCTTTTTGATCGACTCATTCTTCAGGCTACCTGCCCATTCTACGAACATTTTTTCAAACAACTTGGGCCGAAGACCGCTAAAGACACGATTGATCGTGTCGTGTGAGGGAATCCCATGAGGCAGTTTGAGAAAACCTTTGAGAAAACCAAGCTTGGTTTTACCGAAAGCCTCAATGGAATCCCAGGATTCAGCACCACAAAGTACACCAAGGATCGACAGAATGATGATGTCACTCAAAAGATGCTTCTTGTTCCGGCTAATCCGGTGGTCGGGAAACTGTTCAAAATAGTGATGGAGGGTACTCTTTTTCTCTAACATGATGGAACAAAGATACCTCCATCAGAGCATTAACGAAACACATATTACCAACATCGAAAACCTAAAAATGTGGAAACTCTCCTGAATTTTTTATTTTTAATGCGTTAGCCCTGCAGCAAAAGAATCCATTTCTGCTGCTGAAAACAAGGGTTTATCTAACCTGCGGCACCTGTTTTTTGCTCAGTCCACTGAGTATGAAAGTTTCGGTTGCTGTTTGGATATGAGCCGCTGTATCACTGATATTTTCGATCGTATAACCATCGGCATGTACCGCGATCAACAAGGTAGATCCACGAAATAATACACGGAATTTATACCCGTCCCATTCTTTCGGCAACATGGGATTGAGGTAAAGTTTTCCAGCCTTGATCCGCATTCCCGCAAAACCTTCCACGATCGTCATCCACGTACCGGCCATGGACGTAATATGTAAGCCATCTTCGGTATCGTTGTTATAATCGTCCAGATCCAAACGCGAAGTCCGCAGATAAAACTCGTACGCTTTTTCCGCTTTATTGAGTTTAGCCGCCAATATCGCATGTACACAAGGAGAAAGTGAGCTTTCATGTACTGTCAGTGGTTCATAGAATTCATAATGCCTGCTTAGTGTATCTCGGTCGAATTGATCCTCGAGGAAATAAAAACCCTGCAATACGTCAGCCTGTTTGATATAACAGGAACGCAGAATCCTATCCCAGCTCCAATGCTGATTAATGGGACGTTGTGATGAATCGAGTTGCGCCACAGGAATCAGCTCTTTGTCCAGAAAACCATCTTGCTGTAAATACACATTGCGTTGCGCATCAAAAGGATAATACATATTATCAATGATATGCTGCCATTTTTGTTGTTCTTCAGCTCCAATTGCCAGCTTAACTTTCAATGCACTAAGGTTGTCAGACTTCGGCTGCGCCAGCTTTTTTAAACATTCGAGCGTATACTCCAGACACCAGGAGGCAATGCGGTTGGTATACCAGTTGTTGTTCACATTGTTTTCATATTCATTCGGCCCCGTTACGCCCAACATGACATATTGCCCACGTTCGGCGCTCCAGTTGACACGCTGTGCCCAGAATCGGCTAATCGCCACCAACACTTCCAAACCATGTGACCAAATATAGTCTTCATCGCCTGTATAACGGACATAATTGTAGATGGCAAATGCGATGGCCCCATTGCGATGGATTTCCTCAAAGGTGATCTCCCATTCGTTATGGCATTCCTCCCCGTTGATCGTAACCATGGGATAGAGCGCTGCTCCTTTGTCAAATCCCAGCTTGGCGGCATTTTCAATGGCCTTATCCAATTGTTGATGGCGGTAAATCAATAGATTGCGTGCAATTTTTGGTGATTGTGTAGCGAGGTAAAAAGGGATACAGTACGCTTCAGTATCCCAATAGGTGACACCGCCATATTTCTCACCCGTAAACCCTTTCGGACCGATATTGAGCCGCTCATCTTCTCCGGTATAGGTTTGATTGAGTTGGAAAATATTATACCGTATCGCTTGCTGTGCGGCGACATCACCACTAATTTCAATATCACTTTCTGCCCAGACCGTTTGCCATGCTGCTGCCTGCTTTTCCTTTAACTGATCAAAGTCAAGCCCTCTAAACGCTCGCAAATGCGCATAAGCAACTTCTTTTAGCTGAGCTACCGCATGATTCTGCGATGTAACAATGGCGACACGTTTTTCAATACTACAAGTCTGTGATTTAGCCAGATTCACGCTATAGACCTCAGCCATACAACCTGAACTTATGATCGTATCCTGTACGCCGTATGTTGCTGTCGCAGTCTTTATGCTAGTCTCGAGCATAGCATATACCTCAAAACCCGTTTTCTTGGTCCGCGCAGCCACAAAAATACCATCCTCGTCCCTACCTTGGCCTACACTTTCCCAGAATTTTTCGTCGTAGTTGCTATCACGGTTGGTTACTTCGGCATTTAATCGCGAAGTGACCGTTAGCGTTATGTCGTCCGAAAGTGCCGCTATCCTGTATTGCAAGGAAGCCGTTTCGGAAGCAAACAGATGATACATTCGACTTGCCTCAACCTTAATCTGCGCACCATCTGGCATTTCAACAACGAAACTGCGGTATAGCATACCCTGCTGCATATCTAATCGGCGTTCAAAAGCTGTGACCTTTGCTTTAGCCAGATCAAGTACCTGACCATTGACAAGGATATGCAATCCAATCCAATCCACGGAATTGATGACCTTGGCAAAATATTCAGGATACCCGTTTTTCCACCAGCCCACGCGTGTTTTGTCGGGATAATAGATACCAGCCAAATATGATCCCTGCAAGGATTTCCCGCTAAAGTCTTCTTCAAAATTAGCCCTTTGCCCCATCCGACCATTACCAATTGCAAAGATACTTTCCGAAAATTCGTTATGCTCCGGACGAAATGTATCCTCAATAATTTGCCAAGGGTTATGTTTGATATATGTTTTCATTGATTTAATTTTTTCAACGGCCGATGACAGCCGCTATAAATAATTATTGTTTTGTTTACCAATGTTATTTATAGCGCCGTATCATCACCTAAATTGCTACTACACGTTAAAATTTACCGACTAAGAACCCTAAATCAGCCACGACCAAATCTGCTCCTTTTAGATTTTCGGCTTGTCCTATCCCTATCACTTGCATACCTGCAGCCCTTGCCGCGTCAATTCCAGCCTGCGCATCTTCCAAGACCAGGCAATCCGCTGTTGCTATCCCCAATGCTTCCGCACCTTTGAGAAATACTTCGGGGTTGGGTTTTGACAACTGAACCGCATTTCCATCAATCAGTGCATCGAAATAACCAACGATTCCTGTTTTCTGGAGAATTCCCAATGCATTCTTACTGGCCGAGCCAAGTGCAATCTTAATTCCCTTTTCCCGCAGCTTTTTTAGCAGTTCGAGGCTTCCGGAAAGCAAATGGGCTGGACTAAGCTGCTCGATCAGTTCCAGATACCACTGGTTTTTCTGCCGTAGCAAATCTTCCTTTTCCGATTCGGATTTTTCGAGTCCTGCCCATTTCAAAATCAGCTCCAGGGATTCGATACGACTGACCCCTTTCAGCTGTTCGTTGTCAACAATGCTGAACGAACAGCCCAAGCCTTCTGCCAATCTATGCCAAGCTTGAAAATGGTAGATTGCCGTATCCACCAACACGCCGTCCAAATCAAATATTACGGCTTTTATAGTATTATAATTAATCATTGAAAAATGAACTATATAGAATTTTAAATTGTGTTAAAACTTAAGTTCAAGCACCTTAGTCTCATAAGCTTCCAATTTCAAGGTATTGTCAGCCGGACTAGTCTCCTGCTTTTGGATAATATCGAAATAGGATTTTACTTTGCTATTTCTTTCCTTAAAGCGATCCAGTTTGATCTCCTTGGCCACATCATTGCAATTCATCACAACCATGACGGTCTGCTGCTCGTTATAACGGAAATAAACATAAATTCCATCCTCCGGTACATATTGCATTGTTTTACCGGTTTGTAAAACAGCATGCTGTTTTCGGTAATTGGCTAAGGTCTGCACATAGCTCCACATATCCTGCTCGGGCTTGGTTCTCCCTTCGGGGCTAAACTTATTCATTTTGTCACCTGCAAAACCACCCTGAAAATCTTCCCGTAATAAGCCATCGGGATTGGAAAAGTTCTTCATTAGAATCTCCGCGCCATAGTACAGTTGTGGGATCCCCCGCGTGGTCATCAGCCAAGCCATGGCTGATTTGTATTTCTGTACATTTTCGCCCACAACGGAGAAAAAACGATCCTTATCGTGGTTATCTAGAAAAAGCACATTGCGCTCAGGCGTGGGGTACTGATAGTCTGAGGCCAAGGTAGAATATAATTTATTCGCGCCTGCGGTCCATTCAGTCTTTTGATTGAGCGCATCACCTATCGCGTAATTAAGCTGAAAATCCGTGACACCCATCAGCTTGGAATCCACCTCTTGACCTACGTGTTTCCCGCCCAGAAAATAAGCCTGGTTAGCTACGCCATGCACCCAAGTCTCGCCAAAAAACGTAAAATTGGGATACTCCTGCTGAATCCGATCGGTCCATTTGGCCATAAAATCAAGGTCATTATAGGGATAGGTATCGATACGGAATCCATCAATTGCCGCAGTCTCTATCCACCAGATGTGACTTTGGGTCAAATAGTTTTGGACATACGGGTTCTGCTCATTCATATCAGGCATGGTCGGAACAAACCAGCCTTTGACCATTTTCTTTTTGTCATCTGCCGAGGCATAGGGATCGAAAACAGTTTGGTCTTTGTAAGACGTCTGTGTATAGCTTGGCCATTCATTGAGCCAATCGGACATGGGCTTATCTTTCACCGTCCAATGATAGCTTCCAATATGGTTGGGCACTACGTCAAAAATCAATTTCATCTGACGCTTATGCAGTTGTTCGCCCAATTGCACATAGGTATCGTTGCTGCCAAAGCGCGGATCGATATGATAGGTTTCGGTATTGGCATAGCCATGGTAGGAAGCTTGCGGCATATCGTTGGTCAACACGGGCGTTAACCACAACGATGTCACGCCAAGATCTTGTAAGTAGTCCAGCTTACCGATGATCCCCTCCAGATCACCACCATGACGGAGGTACATCGAATCCCGGTTTAAGCTCATATCCAGCATCCCCTTTACTTGGTCGTTTGCCTTATTGCCGTTTGCAAAACGATCCGGCATAATCAGGTAGATCAAGTCCGCACTGTTCACCCCTTGCGCTTTTACTTTTTGGTCTCTTTGTTTTAATTCATAGCGGTAAGTTAGCTTTTTCTTTCCTTGGCTAAAGGTCAAGGTTGACCAGCCCGGTTTAGCCGAAGCAGCAACCTTGACATCCAAAAATAAATAGTTCGGATTCTCTACCCGGTTGATTTTCACAAGCTCTATCCCCTTATCCTCAATCTGCACATCGGTTTTTCCAATCTCAGGTCCATAGATCACCAGTTGTAGTGTCGGATTTTCCATTCCTACCCACCAGTTTAGGGGTTCTATGCGTTGGATGGATTGCCCCTTTAAGGGGCTCCATCCAAACACTGTTAGTGCCACCAATACGGTGGTAATCTTTCTATTGCTCTTTAACATAATGTGCTATTTCTTCGTCAGCGTATAGGTATTTGCATTGAAATCCACGACAATATCATAGGTACCTGCACTTGCAACAGTGATATTGGCACCACCAGCTTCCAAGGTTCCATTTGCTCCACCAAAATTAGTTCCCCAATCGTGGTTTTTACGGAATTTGATTTCCCCCGCCGTCAAACTAACGGTCAGCTTCCATACCTGATTGGCGTTGTCGTATTTCATATCCGTATCCGCATCCCAACCTTTCGGTGTGGCACTACCGATAATGCCCCAGTTATGGTCTTTGTATGAAATGGTATTTGTGTTGGTATTGACCTGAAGCTCGAGATTGCCTGTGCGCGGAGCCTTGATGTCCTGACCGCCATTGTAAACTAATTTACCCGGCTCTGTCTCTCCATACGAATTACTCCAATTCCGTTCAGGTGTCAGTTTAAATGTCAATTTTCCTTCTGGAAAATTGATTATTCCCGTATAGATTCCATCGCTCGTCGGCGAAATCAACGATTCGGCATTGGCCTCTACCCAATCTTCGTACGCGCCTATGGCATACAAATAGCTCGTCGAAGCATACGGGCTTGCTTTAAGACTTGCCAAAGCTGAAAACACAGCGGCAATTTTCGTATTGATACTCGACTTGAGGCGAACATCAAAATCTGAAACTGTTCCGGTTGGCACGCCAAGGGAAAGTAGGTACCCATTCAGTTCATTGCCCGTAAATCCCAGGCTTGTCCGGCCATTAGGGATCACTACTTCCTTTACAGTTTTAAAATTATCCCCTTTCAAACCGATCTGCAGCACATTGGTCACAGCAGCTTGAAAGCCAAAGTCAGGCTGTACCAGTGTAAGGTGTAACACCGTGTCACTGGCATTATCTTTTGACAGGGTCACCGCGATTTTATCGAGGGTCAATGTCGCCGGTTTTATGGCATCGTCGCTAGCCAATCTTGCTTGTGTCTCGTCTTTTTTACAACTCTGGAAGACCACAAACAAAGTCAGGATCATTCCGATATAGTGTCTAATTTTCATCCCTTTATTTTTTATTTTGGCGTCCGTCAGGCCTATCGATTTCACATCATGGAACACGATACTGTCCGACACTCCAATATGATATTCAATTAATTATAACCTGGATTTTGAACAAGATTTGAGTTAGCAATCAAATCTGCAGCAGGAATGGGAAATAATATCCGATAGCTTTCCACTGCCTGTCCTGCCAATACTCCACCTTTAAATGGCCATAGGTAATTATCGCCCGTAAATTTTCCATAGCGGATCAAATCAGATCTTCTAAATCCTTCCCAGTATAGTTCCTTAACCCGTTCGTTGAGAATATCGTCCAACGAAAGATTGGTTAAGTTTCCGCTGTTGTTACCATAGGCACGGACACGCAGCTTATTCACATAATCGAGTGCCTTGGCCATCGTACCACCTGTTCCACCACGCAATGTCGCCTCAGCATAAATCAAATTCATCTCAGCGAGGCGGATTAATGGAAAGTCTACAGATGCCACAAAACCTTCTGCGGCGGTAGGTGCCGATCCATCCCTGTTCACATTACGGAATTTGGTCACGGCCAAACCCTGCTTATAGACAGCGATATCTTCAATTTTAACACTTGTATTTAAGTGAAACATCGCACGCTTGTCCGTTGCGCCGGAATAATCACCAAAAATCGTTGCGATATTATCGCGTACGCGGTTACCGGCCCATCCACCTCCGGGAACACCAAAGGAAGTCGGATTCATTGTTGCATCGATAGCAGCATTGATGAGGTAAGTCGTTCCACCTTTACTTTGTGTTTTGGTACCGTCATAGGGCAAGTAGAAAATAAATTCAGGATTGTTGACATCATTATCCGCATAAAATAATTGGCTATAATTCGTGCCCAAGCTATAGCCTGAGTTCAGCACCTTTTCGGCATAGGTAATGGCTTCGCCATATTTTTTATTGCCAGTTCCCAGGTACACCTCGGCATTGAGATACAATCTGGCCAATAATCCCCATGCGGCTACTTGGTCAATACGTCCATAAACGTTCTGTTTGGCTCCTTTCAGTTGATTGGCGACTTCCAGGAGTTCTTTTTCCACATAAGCAAAGAGTTCAGCTCTCTTAATCTGCGGTGGAGACACCTTCCCTACAGGAGTTTCTTCGGTTACAAAGGGTGGATTTCCAAACAGATCAAGCAATACCCAATAGTTATATGCACGCAAAAAGCGAGCTTCGGCACGATAGTAAGCGATTTCAGTTTTATCTGCATCCGAGATGCCGCGGCCGCTCAATTTCGCATCTGTACTTTCTCTTAGAAATTCATTGACGAGCGTAGCACTATAGATACAACGGGTGTAAAGACCGCGGAGCATGGGGTTACTATCATCAAACTTGAGGTAATCCAAACCGCTAACTCCGCCATCATTAAGCCATGCACAAGCGGCCTCGTCTGTTGTCAGTTCCTGTGCATTCCAAAAAAGACGCAAGAAATCCGAAGTACCCGCATCGAGACCACCTAGATCTGTATTGTTTGGTCCCGAGGTACTGGTCATGGTCAATGAACCATATAATCGCGCGAAAGCCATTGTATACCCTTTGAAATCCTTATAGGCTAGATCCGCGGTGACATCATTGGTCGGTTTGAGATCCAAATCCTTATGGCAGCTCGAAAGCGATAGTGCCATTAAACAGACCGTTATATATTTATTTAGTTTTTTCATGTTGTTTATGCTTTAAATCAAATTCTTTCAGTTTAAAAATTGACATTGACTCCGAGTACATAGGTACGTGGTCTAGGATAAAAACGATCATCTATACCATTGGAAATTTCAGGATCCACGCCTTTGTATTTTGAAATCGTAAATACATTTTGCACGGTAGCCGAAATCGAAAGCGTAGCTTTGCTGTTGCGGATAAAATGACCAACCTGATAAGCGACATTAAGGTTATCCATCTTTAAAAAAGAAGCATTTTTGACATAATAATCACTGAGTAACTGTTTTTCTTTGAAATTGGTATTCAAAAAGTCCACAGGTGCATTGTTGATCACCAAAGATGCCTGGTCGATCACATTGTAACTGCTTCCAAAATTGGACGAAACATTATCGTAGACATAGTTGTCCAAATTGGCTCTCAAAGTTGTGCTTGCAGACCATTTTTTGTACGAGTAAGCAGCCGAAAAACCGATCAGATATTTAGGCAAAGGCGATTTATACATGTAACGGTCGCTATCACTGATCACGCCGTCGCCGTTGCGATCCACATACAATCCCTCTACTGGTTTTCCAGCATCATCATATACCTGTTGATAGACCCTAAAGCTATAAGGTGTAAACCCCACCATGTGGGCCTGAATATTGTTGCCCGTACCACCACGGATACCACCTGTTTCGATCATAAAATTCGGATCGTCCGATAGCGTCAAATTGGTGACTTTACTTCTGTTATAGGTCAGGTTGATGCCAAGGTCCAAGGTTGAATTTTCCGTTTTAACCGGTAACACATGTAGATTAAATTCAAGACCTTGGTTTTCCATATTACCGACGTTAGTCAGTAGAAAATTGCTAAAGTTGGATCCCACCGCAATCGGAATGGTACTCAATAGGTCCTTGGTTTTTTTCGAATAATAGTCCACGCTACCATAAATGCGATTATCGTTAAAACCAAAATCGATTCCGGCATTATAGGTTGTGGTACTTTCCCAACGGATATCACCATCGTAAACTACCGGCGAGTACAAATAATAATATTCATTGCCAAAACGGTACATCGACTGGTCACCACCTATGGTATAATTAGGCATATAGGAATAATTTGCTATACCATCCTGTTGTCCGGTTTTCCCATAACTCAACCGTAGTTTCAGATCCGAGATCGCGTTGTGATCTTTTAAGAAACCTTCATTTTTTGCTCGCCAGGTAAAGCCCACCGATGGAAAATATCCCCAGCGATTATCGGGACTGAATCGGGAAGATCCGTCCGCCCTTAACGTTCCGGACAGCACATAACGGTTGTCATAGGAATAGATCATCCGTCCATAATAGGAGATCAGCAGATTTTCAGGTTTATCAAAAGGAAGATTCACCGAGGTCAAAATGTCCCCTGCCTCACTGGTGCGATCGAAATTATAGGACTTCGTGCTATTTTTATAATAGCCATAGCCCAAGGTGGCGTCAATATTACTTTTTATAGTTGGCAATTCTTTATCATATTTCAGATAGAATTCCAGCACTTTATTGTTGATATCTGACTTATACTGTGTACGTTCCCCTCCTTCATTAAAATTACGCGCCGCAATAGCAGGTGTCAGGGTGTTTCCTTTAGCACGAGCCAAATCATAACTCACATTCAGGTTAGCATGAAGCTCGGGCAAGAAATGCATACTGTAGTCTAATTTGGCATTTCCCGTGCTCCGAAAGACATCTCCAATATCTTTTCGCAATTCCAGTAATGCCAAAGGGTTTCTGGGCGAATTTGGATTCGGTTTCCCACCCTGTATCCATTCGTAGTATCCTCCAAAGCTATTTTTATCATCAACATAGACCGGTTGGGTCGGGTCAAACTGTATGGCTGAACCGATAGCGTCCTGCGTTGCGAATTTGGATTTCGACCAAGTTGCGCGTGCGTTTACCTCCAGTTTCAGATGATTATCGAAAAAATTGGGTGTCAAGGCCAGTGAAGTTGCTGTCCTCTTCATGTTGTCATTTTTCAGCACACCATTCTGGTTCATATATCCGACCGAAACACGATAAGGCATCTTGGCAACTTTTGAGGCGATATTGATATTATTATCCGTTGTAAAAGCATTACCATAGATCACATCCTGCCAATCGGTATTCGCTGTTCCCAACAGCTTTTTCATCGCGTCGGTTCCATTTGCATTGACATAATCACGAATCTGATCTGCGGACAATAAATCGACTTTCTTAGCTACTGTCGCCAGTGAATTCTGTGTACTGAAATTGACTTGCGTACCGGCACGGCTACCTTTCTTGGTGGTAATCATAATGACACCATTGGATGCACGCGAACCATAGATTGCTGTTGCATTGGCATCTTTCAGGATAGTAAACGTCTCGATATCATTTGGATTAATCATACTCAAGGGATTGGCAACCCCTGAAATGCCACCACCAGCCAATGGGATTCCATCAACAACAATAAGTGGATCATTGCTGGCGTTTAAGGAAGCTCCCGTCCGGATACGAATTGTGCTTCCTGCTCCTGGCTGTCCGCCACTGGTTGTGATCTGCACACCCGGTACTTTACCCATTATGAGCTGCTCAGGAGAAGAAATCTGCCCTTTTTGAAAGTCTTTTGATGTTACCGTACTGATCGATCCCGTAAGATCACTTTTCTTTTGTGTACCGTAACCAATAACGACGACCTCCTCTAGGGCACTCGTATTGGATTTAAGGTAGAGGTTTAACGGATTTCGTCCATCGTTCACTTGGATTAAAGTATCCAAGCTCGCATATCCGACCATGCTCACTTTCAGGTGTAATTTCCCCGTTTGCAGTCTATCCAAGCTAAAATCCCCATTCGCATTGGTAGACAGCGATTTTTGAATATCCTCAAAGCGCACTGTGGCACCGACCAAGGAATTTCCTTTCTGGTCCATTACTCGCCCTTGAAGCGTCGCCTGTTGGGCGAATGCCGAAGCACTTACCCCAAGTAGCATGTTCAGAGCCCAAAATGGACGTAATAGCTGTTTGTTCATAAAATAACCGTTTATTTATTTAGTTTTGTTTTGCTTATCAATTGGTATTGCCCTGGTAAAAGGCTCAGTTTTGACTGGCCGGACCAGTTGAGCTCTTTCCCCGTAAAATTATCCACCCATTGTTCCTTTAATGCTTGTGGCAATGCAAACTCCGCATCTTCTACTCCGAAATTGCCAAGTACCCCTACTTGTTGCCCATCTTTTTCCAGTACAAAATATTTCACTACATCCTTTACACCTGCGGCAGTGATATTTCCATTTTGAAAGATGTTATTTTGCGTTTTAAAACGTGTGAGTTTGCCATAGGTCTCAAAGAGCTGCCTACGCGCTTCTTGTTGCAGATAACTCCATAAAAGCGGTTTTTCACCCGTACGTCCATTTTCGTCGATAGACACATCATAGCCATATTCACCAAACTGCCAGATCATCTTTGGCCCCGGTGAAGTCAATAAAAACAGGGCCGCCAATTCCATACGTTTGAGCGCTGTACTCAAGTTTTTGATGTTATAACTACCTGATGAATTCCCATAATTCAGGCATTTGAACAACAGCCGTTGTTCGTCGTGACTTTCCATATAGGATACAAAAGAAGGCTGCGCCATACCGTGGCTGGTGGCAAACAATCTGCCCAGATCTGAGCCATTATTTGCATTCCATCCCATTGCTGCTTCATTGAAGACAGTATTCATATTATTCCAGAGCAGCATGCCCGATTGTGCCAGCTCCATTTCTTCCTGATCTCCACCAAGATGTTCAAGAATAATATAACAGGAAGGATCTATGCTATGAACATGCTGCTGGTATTGCTTCAAAATGGCCACACGGGATGCATCATAGGCATTCCAGGCGCTGAGGTCATTTTCCGAAGTCCCCGAATTTTTCTGCGTGAATCCTTTGGACAAGTCAAATCGAAAACCATCAATTTTATATTCTTGCATCCAATAGGTCAACACATCCTTGACAAAGGTTTGGGTATAGCTACTTTCATGGTTGAAGTCGAAACCGACATTGAACGGATGTCTAGCAACGGTATTGAACCAAGGGCTATTCCCAGCGACATTGCCCTGTTCAAAATAGAGCTGTACGAGTGGGGACTGACCAAAAGCATGATTAAATACAACGTCCAAAATCACGGCAATACCGTTTTCATGACAAGCATCCACATAGGCTTTCAAGTCATTTTTCAATCCATAATATTTATCCAGAGCGCGATGGAAAGAAGGATTATAACCCCAAGTCGAATTTCCCTCCGATTCCTGGACAGGCATCAATTCAACCGCATTAACCCCTAAGCGTTTTAAATAAGCTAGGGAGTCTTTTAGTGTGGTGTACCGATGCTGTTTGACAAAATCACGGACTAACAATTCATAAATCACCAGATTACCTTGCGCAGGTTTAGTAAATGAGCTATTTTTCCAGGAATAGGGCTTTTCCGCGAGATCCAATACCCCCACAATTCCGTGCGCTGCTGCCGGATAAGCTGGCAGAACATTGCTTGTCAGACCCAAGGCCGGATCATTTTGTGGATCGAGAATCAGTTCGGCATAGGGGTCAGCAATATAAAGTTGACCATCGACCAAAAACTCATAAGTATATTTTTGAGCGAAATCCAGATTAGATAAAGTCACCCACCAGGTTTTACCATCCGGTGTCTGACTCATCGCATAGGCTGGCAATGCTTTATAACCGTTAAAATCCCCCAATAGATACACACTGTTTTTCAAGGGGGCAGTCAATGCGAAACTGACTTGTCCTTTTTCCTTATTGATTGTCGTCCCGTTGGGATTAACGCCTCTTGGAAGCGCCGCAATGGCCGGTTTTGCCTGTACAAGTAATGTGATTTTAGTCGTAGCGACCTGGCCACCTATTTCCAGACGTGCCTCAAGCTCATGCAGCCCATTGCTTTGTAAGCTGATGGATTTTTCCAACGACAGCGCAGCAGTAGATTCTGCTAGTTGCTGGCCATTGTCCCAGATACTGATTTTTCCGGACCGCGTTGCCTGAACTTCAAGCTTCAAATCTTCGCCAACGATATACATATGCTCGGTTGTAATCGGATCAGTGGGTTGCAGCGTAGGTGACACAAATCGAATCGCCTGCCCATTGCCCGCCACAAGAGGCAGAAATAAATCTGAATTATTTTGGTTTCGTTGGATCAGCGATCCATCGCCATTGCGTACCAAAAATGCCAGCTGGCCAAAGGCCTCAGCGTTGCTCAGGTTAAAGAATTTGGCGGGAGTAAATGTGAATGAATAAAGTCCAGCCGCGATAAACTTCAATTTGTAGGCATTGTCGTTGGTTGACCAGCCTGTCACCACGTGTTGCCAGTTACCACCATTGATAGGGATCAATCCAGCGTGTAGGTATAGATCTGCTGTACTACCTTTTAAAGCAGCATTTCCTTTTGAAAAATCAAATTGCAGTGTAATTTCCCTATCCCAGAAGAGGAATGGAGAAGAAAGATTGACGAGGCCGGTCTCCTGCCGTTCAGTCACAGGCGGCTGTTCAATATCAACAATATCTTTTTTATTTGCACATGATGCTAATAGGACGACCATCCAAAGATACCCTATTAAACGCGTGATATGCTTCCCCATCGATAACTAGTTTTCATTGGAAATTGACAATGGGAACGTTCCCGAAATCAAGGTAAAAAGAAATCGCCTATTGCGATTTTCTGGATTTCCCCTTCCAATATTTTATACAAATTGATTATTTAAACATTTTCGGGAATGTTCCCGAAAGTAATCAAAGCTAAATAATGGGATAACAAAAAACAAATATTTTTTTTCTTATTTCAGGCTGGATTTTTGAAAAATAAGCTGGGAATCAAGATAAACCGAATTAGCAAACTTATCACTAGTTGGATCATCCATCTTATCCAAGAGGTATTTTGTTACTAATTCGCCCATTTCATAGGCCGGTTGTTTCACCACGCTGAGTGCTGGATCAATGAGATCGGCGATATCCAGACAGGAAAAACAAATAATCTTGAGATCTTCCGGAATCCGTATCCCCTGCTGCTTGGCAACGCGGATACTGGAAATCGCCAAGCGCTCAACAGAAGCAAATATGGCATCTGGTTTCTCCCTTTCGATCAAGGCGGCGATATCCCGCATATTTTGTTCCGCATCGTTAACAGTATCCAAGATCAGTTCCGGATGGATCGTCAGTCCAGCTTCCCGCAAAGCTTTCTCGTACCCGTTTTTACGGACCTTACCAATAGAAACATTGGGATTGATGGCGAGGTAAGCAATCCGTTTGCAGGCATTCGTAATCAAATGCTTCGTTGCGAGATAAGCCGAATCAAAGTCATTTCCCGTAATGTAGCCCCCTTTCCAGTCGTCATATGCGCGGTCAAAAAACATCACCGGAATACCTCGTTCTTCCAGCAACTGGATATGGGAGTGATCTTTTCCTTCACCTGAAGCCGAGATGATAACACCATCCACCCGCCCATTTGCCAAGGAACGAATGATAGAGGCTTCATTCTGCACCTGATGATCAGTCACGTAAATCAAGGTATGGTAGCCCTTTGACCGCGCCACAGCTTCAATACCCTTGATGGCCTGTGAAAAAAACTTATTGCCAAATTCGGGGATAATAATCGCAATAGTCAGGCTTTTGTTCGCTTTGAGGCTACTTGCATAAACATTTGGCGAAAACCCTATTTCTTCGGCCATAGCCAAAATACGAGCTTTCGTAGCCGGATTAATATCGACGTTATCCCGAAATGCACGGGAGACGGTGGACTTTGACAAGCCTAGTCTTTTGGCCAAATCTACTATTGTTAATTGAGACATATCGGGGTTCCCTCTGCTGTTCGTATTTAATAATTGCTTAATACAAATAAAGCAATTATCTCTCCAGAATAACAAATTTTCTTTTTTGTTCCCGCTGTTTTAAATCAGCTAGTCATGTATTTATTTATCACCGTATAAGAAAAGCAATCTAGTGATCAAACATTGTAAATGATCATTCCAATATGCTAGCTTTCATCATCTTTCCGCCATCAGACAACTTGCCTATTTCGGCCAGTCAAAAACTAGTTTTACCTAATACCATTTTCATACTTTACTCGCTTCTTATTCGGTACTACTTCGGTATTTGTTGGGTACTACTTCGGTTGGAACCGGATAAGCAACGACTAAGTTCCGAAAAAAAAACGTCTATTATACGAAAGAATATTGAAGTTGATAGCTAGAAAATATAAGGTCAAACTTGTCAAGTATGCGATTCGATGTCTATAACATGTTGCTGTCTAAGATAGGGTAATACAGGTCTGTATTGTGGTAGAAATATTGATCAATAAACAAAACAGGCTTGACAAAACAGGCTTGACAAAACAATCTTGTCAAGCCTGAGTCGAAAATTTACAGCAAAGACTAGAATTTTCTAAAATCCCATTCACCGCGATAGGGTCGGCTGCGCATGAGATTAGCATAGTCATTGTCGAACTGTTCTTTGTGTGGATTCCATTTCAAATCCTTTTGAAGTTCATAAGCAATATTAATGGCATTGCACACTGAGCTCGTCCGGTGGCCTATTTCCACATCACAGATAGGCTTGCTTCTTTTTTTAATCGCATCAACCCAGTCCTGATAGTGATTATCGCTATAATACAGACGACGATCTGCAGATGTCAATTTAAGATTGGCCAAATTTTCCGGATTCGAGCGGATAAATTCTCTGCTTACTTCAATCTTACCTTTTTCACCGATAAACTGAATCGCATTATGTACTCCCCATTGCACATGATTTACCTTAACACCATTTGCGTAGCTAAAGGAAAGCCCCGTGTTGCTATTGGCTTCTTTGGGTGGATTAAAACGAACTGGGCCAGATTCGTCCATGCCCGATGCCCATTGGACGATGTCAAACATATGCGCCCCCCAATCGGTGATATAACCACCGCCAAAATCGCGATAGCCGCGCCACCATGCCCATTTATCATCTTCCAATGGCGGACTTAAGATTGGGTTGTATCCCCTATAGGGTGAAGGTCCTACCCACATATCCCAGTCGAGATAGTCGGGGGCTGGCATGGATGGAAGATCACATTGCTTGACCGGCTCGCCAACAGATACGTTGATTTCCTTTATTTTACCGATATAACCGTTGAGCACCAGTTCTGCGGCCTGTCTAAAATTGTACGACGAACGCTGCATGCTACCTGTTTGAAATACACGTTTATATTTCCGGGTTGCATCGACCATTGCCCGACCTTCGGCAATGGTAAGCGCAAGAGGTTTCTCACAATAGATATCCTTTCCAGCTTTAGCAGCATCGACCGCAATCTGTGCATGCCAATGATCCGGCGTCGCGATGACAACCGCATCAATATCTTTCCGACCCAACAGTTCCCGATAATGGTGATATGCTTTGATTTCGACCTGTGCCTTTGATAGTTCCGTTTGTTTTTTTGTTGTTGCAGCAATAAATGCAGCCAATTTGTTACGATCGACATCACAGGCAGCCAAACTGGCGATTTCCTTACAGCGATTGAGGCCATTCATTAAGGTATAGGATTGTTTTCCTACACCAATAAAGCCAAGATTGATACGATCGCTGGGTGCAAGGAATCCATTTCCCCCCAACACAACACGAGGGACAATTGTAAAAGCCAAAGAGGATACAATCCCCTTGGCTATAAATTCTCTTCTTTTCATTCTTTGTTTTATAATTTATTTTCTGTTCGTCTTTACCGGCACTTTTTAGGCCTTTGACGGCAAAATGGTTTAGCTATAAATGATTTATTCAGGTTTTCCTAAAGATAGTTTATTCTTGAATGGGAACCAAGGTAATCGACGCAATCTCCGGCAGAGTGTCACCTTCTATGGCCGTAGCTTGCAAAATCACCTTTGTACTGGGCTCGCCAATCACTTGCTGAGACACTTCTATGGTCCCCATACTCACTTCCTTAAATTTAGTTTCTTGTTCAGCTATAAATTCCCATGGCAGTTGCTGGCCGAGCATCGAGAGCATAATTTTTCCTCGATGCTTGTTGTTGGGCAGATAATTAATGAGCACCTTATACTTACCGGGTTTTTGAATTTTGATATCCCAAAATACCCTGTCCTGAAGATCTTTCCATTGGCCGATAGCGTTTGGACGATTGGGATCATGGGTATGTGCGCCAATTATTTTCAACCCCTTCCCTTCCTGTAGTTTTGCATTATTTGCGTTCATTACAATACGCCCATCTGCCTGTGTCTGGGTCAGACTCTCCTCAATAATTGGTTTTCCCTGTATTTCAACAACAATAACTTTCGGGCCTTTACCTTTATCAAAGGTATCGACAGGAATTACAGGTTTTCCATTCTCCGAAGCAGGTTTTACTTTCGTTTTGGGCGAAGCCAAAGTATAAACAGCTGTCACCTTGTTTTTGATAGGCAGATCTATTTTTCCACTGGCAGGGCGGTCAAAGACATGCAGGTATAATTTACCGTTCTTTTGAGTGCAATAGCCCCAATCCAGGGCCTGAAAAGGACTGGCCGTGGTTCCGTATATCGCTTCACTATTGATCTTCATCCAATCACCGATCTGTTCCATAATCCGCACCGCAGGTTCGGGAATTGCTCCATCTCCATCCGGACCGACATTCAACAGAAAATTGCCGCCTTTACTCACCGTTTCTACAAATAATTGCATGATCTTGGGAAAGCTTTTCCAGTTTTGATCGTGAGCACTGTAACCATAACTTTCATTCATGGTATGGCTCACCTCCCAATACATGCCAGGTAGACCTGTCGGTGGAATATATTTCTCCGGAGTTCCGATATCACCGTTCTTATTTTCAAGTCCATTCCAAAATCGATTATTGATAATAATGTTGGGCTGCCATTTGATCAGATCTGTCAAAATATGTTTTGTACCCCAGGCTTCGCCCTCACGCTGTTTGCTACTGAAATCGGGCCATAACATATCTAAACGCCCATAATGTTGGGCAAGCTCTTTAATTTGACCATAGAGATAGGCTTTATACCGCTCATGATCAGGCTGATGGTTATCCGTATTCGGATTTAACTGAAATGCCTCATAAGAATCGGGATGCTGCCAATCCAACAGCGAATAATAGGCTCCCACTTTCATTCCCTCCTGGCGGAAAGCTTCCATAATTTCGCGGTAAAGATCTCTTCCCTTTGGCGATAAATTTGCCGTACCCGTTACATCATTTTTCAGGGCATAAGGCTGTTGGCTATTGAATAGACTAAAACCTTCGTGGTGTCGGGAGGTCAGCACCATATACTTCATTCCCGTTTTTTTTGCAAGACGCGCCCAGGACTTCGGATCAAAAGAACGTAATGTGAATTTTGGTTTCAGCACTTCAGCATACTGCTTGCTAGGAATTTTACCCCAAGTCTGAATCCATTCGGCATAATGTTGTGGGTATTGCTTTCCTTCAAAAGAACCTCCTGCGGCACTGTATAAGCCCCAATGGATAAATAGTCCAAAACGGGCTTCCTTAAACCATTCCATGCGCTTATCTTGAGTCTCTTGCCAACCAGCCACACCTTCATAAGGTGGCGACTTGGTCTGTGAAATTGCGCCCTCAGTCATGCACAGCAACATTCCCACCGCTACTGCACACTTCCACTTAAAAAAATTGATTTTCATCATGATATAGATTTATACATAAAAGTTCATTCATTCGGATGACAAACCATCGCCGATTAGAAACCCAAAGTTTTAATTTCCGTCTGGATAGCAGCATATGCTTTGCTTGCATCTTCCATTGGAATTCCCTTGGATAGTCCAGGTCGTTTATGACCTGCAAAAGTCAACCATGCGTCTTTCATAATTGTCTGCCTTTTTAAAACGAGCGCATATAATTGCAAAAGTTTTGGCTTATTGTGCAAATTGTCGTCCCATGTGCTTTCAAGCGGAAAGTCAGGTATCAGGTGCTGCACAATTTCCTTTGCCATCAGCCAATGGCCCAGTTCTCCAGGGTGTACCCCATCTGCTGCCAGCTTAAATTGAGCATCTTTCTCGATCTTGGCTTCCAAATAACGACGCATGGGAAAATGGAGGTCGATAATTTCCCAGGACTGCTTTCTGGCATAGCCGATAAGCCATTCGGCGTAGCGATCCAATACTTTATTATAGCCATTGAGTCGAAGCTGCGGATCATCATGTACAGGAGGAGTCATCCATATTATGCGTTTGACGCCCTGATCAACCAAGCGTTTGTGCAGGCGGATAATTCCATCTTTATAAGCTTCAAAACGGGCGGAATCAAAAGGAAGATAAATGCCGTCATTCATGCCATAACAGACGAAAACAACCTCAGGCTTGATTTTATCAAGCACGCTGGCCAAACGATCAAATAGACAAGGTCGTGGAAATTTTCCATCGGCATGATTCGGTTCACTGAGTCCAGAAACAGTCTCACTTGGTAGCCCCGAATTAATAAATTGAGGTTGCCCTTTCGGGTGACTGCTCAGAAGCAGACTTTCGGTCATAGCGACGTATTGCCCGGCGTAAGTAATGCTATTGCCCAAAAAGAGCACTTTTTGCCCCGCGTCCCAAGCAAAATTATTTCCTTTTTTCTGCCCAATAGCTTGCGTATACCATAAACTTAAGCAAAAAAGCAGCAACAAAACGCGCATTTTTTTTGTATTCATTACTAGTTGTAACATCGTTATAATTGATAGAGCCAATATTCGAATTAGCTTAATTTTATTTTGAGCGCGTAGCCCAAACTGTTATTTTGCATCTTCCTAGGTAATTTCAACTGCAGTCCTTGGTCATCCTGCCAAAAATGGACCTGACCAAACCCTAAGATTTCCACTGATTTCACTTTAGCTTTATTTTGGTTCAGAGACTTTACGTTGACGACCCCATCCTTGGGTACTACGAGAGCCATGGCATAGACAAAATCTTTCTTTTGTGTAAACCAAAAATCCGAGGCAGTAAATGCTGCTTTGAATCCCTCTCTTTCCCGTTGTTCGGTGTCTGTTATCCGAATTATTGTTGGTCCCTCGTGTGCGATGGTCCAAGGCGATGTCCCATAAACCGCTTCAGCATTGAGTCGTAACCATCTCCCTAAGATAGCAAGATTTTTTTTTACAGGTGCGGCTAAATTTCCTTCTGCGTCGGGACCAATATTGAGCATATAATTACCTCCTTTGC
Source organism: Sphingobacterium sp. DR205 (assembly GCF_011064245.1). Classification (NCBI taxonomy): domain Bacteria; kingdom Pseudomonadati; phylum Bacteroidota; class Sphingobacteriia; order Sphingobacteriales; family Sphingobacteriaceae; genus Sphingobacterium; species Sphingobacterium sp. DR205. The sequence goes on from NZ_CP049333.1 coordinate 5,079,751, forward strand.
TGACTATTTCCAAGAGCCAATACCGTAATTCATCCACATCTTTCCAATCATGATCATAAGATTTATAGCCCCAGGAATGGTTGAATGTACCGATGGCTTCCCAAGGTCTGGTAAAATGCTCCGAAGGATCGGGAATCCGATTATCGCCCGGAATGGCATAATCGCCCATCCCATTACCAATCCGTTCGGAGACGATGATATTCGGATTGAGGTCATACACTGTTTTGTAAAAGCGAAAGCTCTGTTCGGCAGTCATCAAGCCGGGCATGTCGAACCAGATATATTTTAATTTTTTGAAACGTTGTAAGATTTCCTGTACCTGCGGAATTGCTTTTTCATTCAAGTAGGAAGCAAAGGAATTGGCACTGGGGTCCCAAAGATTTGCCCCAAAGGCATCAGTTTTTTTGTTTAGCATATCATGCTGTGCTTTGGTAGTGGCATACTGTGCGTCACTACCGTCTTTCCAATCAATATTATGGGAGTAATAGACACCAAAATCGAGTTGATGACGAATGCAAGCATCGTAAAGTTCCTGAATGACATCCCGTTTATAGGGTGTCGCCTGTAACACGTTAAATGAGCTTACCGCTGAGCCATATAAGGCAAATCCATCGTGATGCTTGCTAGTCACAACAAGATACTTCATTCCGGCATCCTTGGCCATTTTAACGATTTTATCGGCATCGAAAGATTGCGGCGCAAATTGATCCGCCAATTTGGCATAGGTGGACCGTGGAATTTTTGCAACCAATTGAATCCATTCGGCAACACTTGGACTACCCAAATCTTCTATCTTCTTTCCATTCCATATACCCGCCGGAATGGCGTACAGCCCCCAATGAATAAAGAGTCCAAATTTTTGTTGCTGAAAATCCTTGAGTGCCGGTGCCTTCTGCCTGTTCATCTCCTGCCATTCCTTCATCAATTGCGCAAGCCGATGTCTTCGCTTGTTCCAACGCATCAACGCTTCTAAATAATAATAGTCTGCATATACCAAGGGTACATCGATCTCCCCTTTATGCGGAATACTGCCCACACTATGCTTCAAGACAAACAAGCCATTTGCTCCAACCTCACTGGAGTACTGTGGCGAACCCAATGATCGCAAGATCATTTCGGCCACATCCAAATATTCCTGCTGTTGTCCAGTTTCCATATAGTCAACCAGTTCCAGCAATGCCGAAGCAGTGACTGCGGCGGCAGAAGCATCACGCGGTACGGACTTAAAATCAGCGTTACGATAATCCCAATTTGGAAAGAATCCGGGCTGGTTGACATCAAAATCCCATAGCGGCACCTTATCTTGGGGTAGACGCGGATGCTTTATATAAAAATCCGCCATTTTTTGTGCGACTTCAAGATACTTTGGGTCTTTCGTTTCACGGTACATCAGCACAAAGCCATACAATCCCCAAGCTTGTCCTCGCGCCCAGGCGGAATTGTCCGAAAAACCTTGTGCGGTCTCCTTGCTTAATACAGCACCGGTGTTGGGGTCATAGGCAACAACATGATAAGAGCTATAATCTGGACGATATTGGTTTTTTAGTGTTGTCTCCGCATGCCGAATGGCAGCATTACGGTAAATGGGATCACCGGATAACTTGGAAGCCAGAAAAAGCAGCTCCAGGTTCATCATATTGTCAATAATAACCGGAAACTCATATTTATGTTTACCGTCCCAAGAAGGAAATACATCCCATGATTTAATAGCACCTACCTTGGGATTAAAACGTGTCAGCAGCGATTTAGCACTCTGGATTAAAATCGCTTTGAACGTTGTATCTCCAGTAAGCCGATAGGCATTGCCATAACTGCTATTCATGACAAAACCAATATCGTGGTGATTGGTATTGAATTGATTTTGGTGTAATGAATTCGTCCATTTTAATGCTGCGTCCCGCCATTTATCGTCACCGGTATAGTCAAAAACATACCAGAGACAGCCCGCCCAAAAACCGCCGGTCCAATCCCGGATATCCGTAAAAGTTGTTTTTCCGTTGCGATCTGCCGAGCGTGGATACTTACTCATGTCCTTATGATCTTGATACAGTAAAGCATATTGTCGTTCGGCTAAATCGAATCCTTTTTTTGCAATATCACTTGTATCTGCATGCAGAAGAAAAGGATAAAAAAAGGTCAAAAAATAAATAACGTATAGGCTATATTTAAAAACAATCATGTTTAGGTTTATTTTATATGGAACCGGGGATAGCTCCAAATAGCCTCACTCCCCGGTTTTATTTTACAAAAACTAGTCGATCCAACCCGGATTTTGCACCAAGTTCACGTTCATCTGTATTTCGGAGGTAGGGATAGGCCATACGGTCAAGAAATCGCCCTTATAGCTGTAATTCCCAACATTTGTTCCCCAGATCTGTTTACGTCCATTGCCAGTTTGAAACACCTTCTCTTTCCAAGTTCCCCAGCGCAGTTCGTCGAAGTAATTGATTCCTTCATTCGGGAACTCCACACGACGTTCATTGCGAATACGCAGGCGTAAGTCATCCTTTCCCCCAACAGCCGTTGCAGCATTTGAATTTAAAAGCGCGACACCAGCTCGCTGCCGTACTTCGTTGACTTTTGCAATAGCCTCATTCAATTTCCCGTCTTCATTCAATGCTTCAGCCCACATCAGCAATACGTCGGCATAGCGGAAAATCGGAAAATCAATGGGACCATAATTACGGTCCACAATCTCATTGACTCCTTCCGCAACAAATTTTCGGTAGAAATAAAAGAAATTGATCTGTGTATCACTCTGAATATCGCCATCTACCTGTGCCTGTCCACGAAATGGCCAGCGCATAAATTGAAGACTTTCTACATTGGTAAAATTATAGGCGCCCCTAAAAGTCGAATAAGGCGTCACGACATTGGCCTGCAAACGAGGGTCACGGTTTTCATAGGCTTTTTTGATACGCTCTTCATTACCTTGCGGCAGATATAGGCTCATCTTTGCTCCTCTCAATGCCGCGGCCGCTTTCTCAGCCTCCGTCAGGTTGTTGCGTAGAAAAAAGACTTCTCTTTCATTTTCAGTTAAACTGCTATATCCGGGAATGATTTTATCCCATTCAAATTTAGAACCGTCATTATTTTCATAGAGATCGACCAAATGTGGTGAAGGCATGTAATAATTCCAGCCCCGCGAATAGACTGACGGCCAACCGCAAAACAATTGCATATTATTTCCATAGCCTGACTCACTCCGATGCTGAATGGAAAAAATCATCTCAGGACATTGCTCATTGGCTTCCTTAAACAAAGCTTTATAATCAGCGAAGAGTGTGTGGCCAGCATCTTTTACTTTTTGAAAATCAGCTGCAGCCTTTGCCCAATCTTTTCGATAGAGATACACTTTACCCCGTAAGGCATAAGCCGCCGCCTTTGTTGCATGTCCATAATTCCCATTGCCCGCGGGATAACGATCCGGAAAATTAGTTTCCGCAATACAATCGTTCAAGTCAGCCAATATTTGATTCCAGACCTCATCTTCCGAACTACGCCCTTTGATGGCCTCGACCGCCGTAAAAGGCTCAAGGTAAATAGGTACTCCTTTGTAAAGTTGATTGAGTCGAAAGTAAAAGTAAGCGCGTAGAAATTTAGCTTCGGCTATATATTTCGCTTTCTTTTCTGCTGTTGAAGGCGACTTTATGGGAATATTTTTCAAAGCGTCGTTTGCCCGCTGAATACCTTCGTATTGGATCTTCCAAACATTCATAAATAAGGGATCGCCCGCAGTGATGGTCCCTGTCAATAAGGGTTCATCAAAACGTGCCTGCCCAGTGTAGGAGAAACGGTCAAACTGATAGAGCTCATAAGGCGAAATCAATCCGCTATGCCCCATTAAGAGTCGAAAGGAACTATAGATTCCCGCAACGCCCAAATCTGTTAAATTATCGGTTGTCCACATCGTTTCAGTGGAGACCGATGAATACGGAGAGGTATCCAAAAGATCTTTTTTACACCCCACTATACTTGTTAGCAATACAATCGCCAGAAATTTTTTCATCTTTTTCATTGTTCTCATTCGGATTAAAAAGTTAGATTCAAACCCAGTGAATATTGGCGCATCGTTGGGTAGTTTACAACAGAAGAGTTGATCAACGATGGGTCGTTACTTGCTGGTCCAATTTCCGGATCCAGTCCCGGGAACTTCGTCCATGTCAGCAAGTTTTCGCCAGCTAAATAAATCCGGAGTTTAGCGATCGATAAACGGCTCGCTAAGCTTTCAGGAAGGGTGTAGCCCAACTGAAGATTTCTCAGCTTCACAAAAGAAGCGTTATACAAGTAATAATCGCTGGTACGTCCATTCTGTGCGTCAGTCACGCCTTTTAAGCGTGGATAATAACCATCGATCCGATTGTTGGGATCTGAGGGATTTGCAGGATTATAATAATAATGGTCGTTAGCGACCAATGCCGGTACCGATTTACCCTGCGCCACGATGGATGAATTGAGATAAAGTTCATTCCAATAATACGACATGCCTGAAGAAGCGGACCAGATCATAGACGCATCAAATCCTTTATAGGCCATGTTGATAGTAAGACCATAATTGAATGACGGTGTTGCCCTTTTGCCCATAAACTTTTGGTCATACACATTTCCATAAATACCGTCCCCGTTCATATCCGAATAAATCAAATCACCATACCAGATCTTGGTAGGGTCTATGCCATCTGCAGGCTGAAACAAATAGCCTGCTGCGACCATGGCCTTTAACCAGGCCATATCCTGCTCGGTGCGGATCATACCGTCGCGCGGTCCACCATTTTTATCAACAGCACCATCCGTTAGAAAATGGTTTCCTGATCCACGGTACACATTGTACAAGTAGAATTCATTGATTTCGTGCCCTTCCAGAATCCGCTGGTTTACCCCGTTAGAAACCATGCCGATATTTGACTGATAAACCCGATTACCTGCGGCATCAGTGACATAGCCCTCCGACAATGCCCCTTTATATTTTTCTACCCGATTGGTATTATAGGCGAAGTTGGCTGATATTCCATATTTAAAATCGCTGATTTTATCTTGGTATCCTAAGGTCAATTCAATCCCCCGTTTGCTGACTTCGGCAATATTCATCGTTGCTGCTGTAGCGGTCCCTGTTGTCGCAGGAATAGTCGGGACATATAAAATTCCATCCGTGTAAGCGCGGTAGGCATCAAACTCGACTGTCAATTTATTTTTCAATGCTGTCGCTGTAAAGCCAACATTTGTCGTGGTGGTCGTTTCCCAGTGCAGCAGGTCATTTCCCAACTTAGTCTGCGCCAAACCACGGACAGCCTGATTATTGAATGAGTAATTTACAGTACCATATGACGGAAGATGATCGTAATTACCCGGAGATGCATTATTTCCGGTTTTCCCCCAGGAGGTTCTTAGCCGCAAATCATTCAGAAAGGATTTGAGCGGACTCATAAAAGATTCCTCCGAAATACGCCATCCCGCGGAGAAGGCCGGGAAGAAGCCCCAACGTTTGGCGGTGCCAAATCGCGATGACCCATCGTACCGTACCACCGCTTCGGCAAGGTATTTATTATCGTATGCATAATTGGCACGGCCAAAAAAGGACCGCAAACCGTAATCAAGCTCATCGCCTGTAATGGAACTCATTGTTGTCGCCGAATTAAATGTCGTCAAGTCGGGATGCACAAGTCCCAGTTTGGCCGCACCAATATTATATTGGTTAAAATACTGTTCATTGTAACCCAAAATCCCCCCCACATCGTGTTTACCAAATGATCCTGAATAACGCAATACATTATCGATGATCACGTTGTAGCTCTTAGTCACGCCATATTGCGTTGTTATTTGTCCTGACGATAGCGCCGCTGTACTCAATTTGTTGGTTGCAAAATTCCATTTTTCATAAGGAACCTGATGGGAATTGGTTTCGGTGTACGTATGGTTATAATTTACCTTTGATTCAAACTCCAGCCCTTTCATTAAATTTAATTTTGCAAATACCGTAGTATTGAATCGATTGACCTGGTTCTTCCCGCCCATCCCATTTAGAAAAGCCAAGGCATTATTTGCAGTGGCCGATTCTTCGGCAGCAGCCGGGAAACCATAGACACCATTGTAATAAGGGTACACTCCGGGCACAGTTTGGGTCAGATAGGAATATGCAGTAACCACATCGGCCACACTCAAATTCTGCATATCGCCAAACGTCTGGGTGCCTACAGTCAAAAACTTGGCGACTTTGGACTGTAAGTTTATACGCATACGTATCTTGTCCGCGCCAGTTTCGGGCATCGTCCCCGGATTGTTGAAATAGCCTACTGAAAAGAGGTATTGCGTATTCTCGTTGCCACCATTTAAGGAAAGATTGTGATTTTGTAAAAGTTTGCGTTGTCCAAAAAGCACATCGCCCCAATTGGTATTCGGATAAGCGACTTCATTGGGAATACCAAATTCGGTTAGCCCGTTTGGATTTTTCTTCGCTTCTTCCCAGAGATTGATCGTTGCATCCGTATAAACGGCCGCCTGCCCCAAATTCTTGAAGCCTTCATTGACAAGGCGCATATGCTGTGCATAGTCGGTGATAAATTCGGGCACATTATTGGGTCGAAGCATCGAAACCATGCCCGTATAGGAAACATTATTTTTCCCCTTGGCACCTTTTTTTGTCGTAATTAAAATAACGCCATTCGATCCCAACGATCCATAAATTGCTGCCGTCGCAGCGTCTTTTAAAATCGAAATCGACTCCACATCGTTGGGATTGACAGCATCCATGGAACCCACGATACCATCGATCACCACCAAGGGTGAGGTATTGTTTAATGTTCCCTTTCCACGAATAAGGATATTAGCACCGTCTGCCCCTGGTTTTCCTGTTGTGGTCTGTACATTCACGCCGGCCGCGAGTCCAGCCAAGGAAGAGGTAAGCGTGGACGTTGACCGGTTTTCTACTGAACTTCCGCTCACGGTTGATACAGCGCCAATCACATTTGCGCGTTTCTGGCTTCCGTATCCCACAACAACAACCTCGTCCAGACCGTTCACCTCCTCCTGAAGCACAATACTTAATTCGTCATTTCCAGTGACACTTTTTTCCAAACGCTGGTAGCCCACATTCGAAAATACCAAGATGCCATTCGTAGCAGGTAACTGAATGGTGAACCTTCCCTCTTGGTCCGTGATCGTGGAGATATTGGTACCTTTCACCATAATAGTGGCTCCTACAACAGCCTGTCCCTTGCCATTCACGACTTTACCGCCAATGCTCCGCTGTAGAACTTCTTTTCGGTCGGTATTTAGCAGCTTTCTTTTGGGTTTTATCACGATTACCTCGTCTTTTTTGACCCACTCCAGATTCAGAGGCGTTACAATGGCGTTTAGCGCATCTTCCAATTTGGCATGTTGTATATTGACAGACAAACGAGTCTGGGCCAAGGACTTGCCATTTAAGAAAAAATTAAACCCGCTTTGTTTTTGGATATCTCGCATTACCTGATTTAAGGTCACATGCTTAGCGGTTAAGTTTATGGTCTGCGCATTTCCCTCAGCAAACAGTTGCATGGTGGTCAGCAAGGAAATGAGTACGATCAATTTCATAATCAGTATACTTCGTAAAGTTAAACTCCACGGGTGTAGCCTAACAAATGGATAAAAAATCATATGTTTGTACGGTTTGTATTTATTTATAAATGGTTATCAAAAATTTGCCCTCGGGCAATACTTGTAAGTATATGCATCCAATTCAAGGCAGTGCCCCCCAGCACTGCCCTTTTTGTCTTGCCTATACCCTTCTCCAGCTTAGGTGGAATCCATGATCATTTCTTTTTTCATCAGTATTTAGGATTATTATTACAATGGTGTCACCAATAAGATATTTTTTTCCTGTTTTTTGCTCAGCTCAAAATGCAGCCCACCTTCTTCCAATACTTCGAGTACTTCCCGGAGTGGCTTGCTTCGTTTTATACGACCATAGAAATGCGTCTGCGGCACTTCGGCTTTGTATCTCACTTCTACATTATACCAGCGACCAATCTGCTGCAATGCTTCCGACAGTGGTGTTTCATCAAAATAAAACAGGCCATCTTTCCAAGCAGTGAAGGGTGCTGTATCCAAATTTGCAACTTGTATATTTCCGCTATTGGTATTGGTCGATTGTTGTCCCGGCTTCAAGTATATAGGCAGCGTGGCATGATTTTCCTTTGATAATTTAACCTTCCCTGTGATTAAGGTCGTCTTGATCGTCGTATTTTCGGGATATGCATTTACATTAAACGCGGTTCCAAGCACCTCAATTTCCTGTCCTTTACTCAGCACTTTGAAAGGTCGTGAACTATCTTTGGTCACCTCAAAAAAAGCCTCGCCCAGCAGGATAACTTTTCGTTCATTTTTGGCAAAGCTCATCGGATATTTTAAAGATGAGGCCGCATTGAGCCACACTTTTGTACCATCAGGTAAAGTAATCTGGTACATCCCGCCCAACGGAGTGGTTAACTCCAACATAACCTTGCTCGGATCTACTGTCATCCTCTCTTTACCTAATGTGGCGGAAGCAATAGATTTCCCATTTTCGTAGGTAATACTTTCGCCCATAACAATCCCGGATGCTTGCTTATCAAGCTCCAGAAGTGTACCGTCCGCCAAACGAAGTGTCGCACGGTTTCCGCCAGGCTGTACGATATCCTTCATTGTATCCTGTATCCCAGCCAGGTTGCCATCCATCTGAACAGGGCTCGTCTGCTGCCGCCAAAATACCATTGAAAAAACAAAGAGCAGCAGACAAGCCGCAGCAGTCCAGTATTGCCATCGAATAGAAAATATGGTTTTCTTTTGCATCGGAACGATACTTTCTACACCCATATCGGATATCTCATCGCTATCTTCGGCCCTCCGCTGAATTTGCTCTTTGATGTTTTCAAGCATTATTTTCTGCCTGGATTCGCTCATTTTCTCTACAGAGGAAGGCTGCAGTAAATTAGCGACTATGGCTTGGTCGATGGCATCCTGACCATGGATATCAGCAGTAGAAAGCGCATGCTGTAGCCATTCGATCTCCTCAAGCGAACAGTTCCCTTCCTTATATTTTTGAAGTAATTGGTCTATTTTAGATTTATTGGTCTCCACTGAGCTGTATTTTTAAAGTAAATACACACAGCATGGAATAAAGGTCTGCTCTAGAAAAATTTTTTTTTTAATGTGCAGAATGGAGAAGCAGAATCAGTAACAAGGCCGAGAAACCATTGTCCTGCAGTGCACCGCTTCGGATAAACTTATTTGCCTTGACAATATGGTCACGAACAGTAGCAATAGAAATACCCATTTCTTCCGCAATCTCCTGATAGCTTTTACCTTCTAGCTTAGACAGCCTGAATATCTTTTGGCGTTGTTTGGGCAATCTGCTCAACAAGTCTTCAACCAGGGCCATGGCCTCCTTTGATTCCAGCACTTTATCAATGGTATTCTCGGATTCCGATGCCCCGTAGGCGAGCTGGATCTCAGATTCCATCTCCAATTTCAGTCGTCGTTTGAAATTAAAAGTAATATTACGCGAACAGGTAAACAGAAATGCTGCGAAAGATTGCTCAGGATCTATTTTTGATCTATTTTCCCAAATACGTAGAAAAACATCCTGAAGTAAATCTTCGGCGCTAGTTTCATCTTTTAGAAACTTAAGAATATTGGCGTAAATAATTTGGCTATAACGATGGTACAAAATATCAAAGGCCTGCATATCTCCATGATGGAGTTGGCACAAGAGTTCCTTCTCAGGCAGATTTTGATCGATGTCCATAATTGATTATTCTAGGTATGAAGTTAATTACTTCGCTGCAATATTTCAAATCAAATTTCTGAATCCCTACAAACTTGTGGTATTTTTTCTTAATTTGCAGGAGCTAATCCCCCCATAGCTGCATAATCAATCAATTAATATATCCATTTAAAACCATGCAAAATTTCATATACTTATTTTTCGGCCTCCAGGTCCGAACCACCCAATTTCTAAAATTAGGATTAACCTTGTTGCTAGCCGGCCTATTTATCAGACCCACACATGGTCATGCCCAATCCCTAATGCACCCAATTACCCAGATCCATGATGTCAAATCCCAAATCAGCAAAAAATCCGAACCGGTATATACTGCATACAAGCAGTTGATTATACTGGCCGACTCTCTTTTATTGGCCGACCATCATGCTGTCGAGGATTTTAGTGTGCCTGGCTTCTACAGCGATAAAGAAGGCCAACGTGCCATGGCAAAAAAACTCCATGCGGATGCTTTTGCGGCCTATTGTACTGCCTTAGCCTATACCTTAAACGGTGAGGAGAAATATGCATCCAAAGCCCTATATTTCATCAACTCCTGGGCCACAATCAATAAAAAATATTCTGATTTTGACGGCCCCGTTGTACTTTCTTATGCTGGTGCCGGATTAATGATCGCAGCTGAATTACTTAAAAACGATCCTCTTTGGACGAAGAACGACCGTGATCATTTTAAGACCTGGACTATGAACGTCTATCAAAAAGCAACACATTTCCTACGTGAAAGACCCAATAATATTGCTGATTGGGCAAGATTTGCTAATCTACTTTCAGCAAATTTTCTTGATGACCAAAAAGAGCTTTCTTTTACAATAGCCTTAATCAAGACTGATCTTTTTGAAAAGATCGCAGCAGATGGTCACCTTATCGAAGAAGTAAAACGGGGTGAGAAAGGTTTATGGTATACGTACTTTTCCTTGGCTCCATTGACAGCCGCCATGTGGTGCATACACAACGCGACGGGAGAAAACCTTTTTGCAGCAACGAAGGATGGAAAATCAATCAAGCGGGCCATAGATTATTTATATTATTACAATCAACATCCGACAGCATGGCCTTGGTTTAAGAATCCTGATGTTGATATTCAGGACAGGACAGTGGGAGTCTGGCCTTCCAATCTGTTCGAAGCCATGAAGGATATTTATCATACGCCTGAATTTGATTCGTACCTCTCCATTTATCGTCCCGTGGTCTACAAAAAAAATCATTTTGCGTGGACCTTCCCAACACTAATGCCGGCACACTTGCGTCCAGACAGTACGACCAAGTAGCGCAGGATTAAAGCGATCCTTGTCGTGACAAAGGATCGCTTTAATCGCACAAACCAGCGCTTATTTTTTAAACTCAGCGATGCTCAGCTCTTGAAACTCCAGCTTTTTATCCCCTAGGATACGAATCTTGGTTATTGGCTTATTCGGAAAAAATAAGCTGGTCATTGTCGTCAGTCCTCCATCTGCAAAAAGCTCCACAGAGCTCACATCGACATACAAGCTGAAAGACAATGTACCGTTATTCAACAGGCGTTGCGCCAAAGCCGTTTTAGCGAATTCCGCATTGAAAGACACTTCGCCGGACTTAGAACGATCGATGTAATATGCATTTTGGTCTTCACGATAACCAATGACCAATTCGTCACCGGATTCATTTGATAAGATCACTTTAAAAGCCTGTTGCTTCAATTTCTTGAGGTCCAAACGGTACGCTTGTGGAAGGTGTTCCTCGAATGAAACTTCTTTCGCCCCGCCGTCATGGTATTTTTTTAACGGCCGAAATGCAGTTTCAATTTCTTTAGGCGCAGTACTCGCGACGTAGAAAGACTGTCCAACTTTTTCCAGGGATAAAACACGGGGTATGGTTGATGAGGAACGCCATGCAGTCGTAGGCACCTCATTAGCATATTGCCAATTGCTCATCCAACCAATCATCAGAGGTCTATCGCCTAGATTGCTCCAGGTTACGCCAGCATAGTTATCCGGTCCCCAGTCTAACCATTTAATTGCTGTATCATCAGCTTTGAATTGCTTTCCATCAAAATCACCGACAAAATATTGCGTTACCGAACCACCATTGGGTCCACCCGGATTTATGCTTACCAATAGAGCCCATTTCGTCTCGCCTTTGTATTTCATGGGGATAAGGTCAGGACATTCCCAGACTCCGCCATGTGCGCCCACCTCCCTACCAAATTCGCTTTCCTTATTCCATTCCTTTAAGTTTTTAGATGAGTAAAAAGTGATGCAATCCTTGGTTGCCAAAGTCATGATCCAACGTTTACTATGCGCATGCCACATTACTTTTGGATCTCTAAAATCCCATATGCCCGGATTAGGTAGTACTGGATTCCCTTTATACTTTGTCCAGGTGACTCCCTCATCCAGACTATACGCCAAACTTTGGTTTTGATGTAATCCTGTTTTCCGGTCTTCTTCCTGATGATTGTGATGGGTAAAAATGGCGATCATGGCACCTTTTCCAAAACCTGCCGTGTTATCCTTATCGATCACAGCACTTCCCGAGAAAATAGTTCCTAAACTGTCCGGATATAAGGCAATCTTTTTTTCATCCCAATGAAGCAGATCTTTGCTGGTCGCATGCCCCCAATGCATAGGCCCCCAGACTGGTTTATCGGGATTATGTTGAAAAAAGAGGTGATAATTTCCGTTGATATATACCATGCCATTCGGATCGTTCATCCAGCCTTGCCTGGGCGTAAAATGGTAGATCGGACGGTATTTTTCCTTAGGATCTTTTATTTCTTTCAAATCAACTTGCGCAAATGTTGTACTCGCTATGCCCGCAAGAAGCAGCATAGTTCCATATTTCTTTATTCTATTCATAGCTTATTTAGTTTATATCATTTCAGGTTATTTATGTTTGTCCATAAAATAGCGATATTTCTTATAATTTCTCGACTTTCATCATATTGACTTTAATGGTACCCTGATCAGCATAAATCGTCCATGGATTCTGCTCCATTTTATAAATACGATTGGTAAAAGCGACATTATTATTAACATAGACCACACAGATAGATTTTTCGATGACAATTTTTACGTCAAAACGTTTATCGGCAGGTATGATCAACGGCGTAAAGTTAAGTTCTGTTTTTCCAGCTGTCCCCCCCAAACTGACTTCCCGATTCATAAAGAGCGAAGGCATGCTCCAGCGATTTGCAGAAGTTAAGTCGAAGGCAATACTGTACAACTCAGAAGGATTGTCACAAGCACCAAAAGTGAAACCAAAGTGGTCAGATTGCGAAGCATCTATCGTCATTGATATTTTAACAGCGGTTTTGTTTCGGTTGAATTGTGCATAGCTCCTCCCATTGGACTGCGCCGTTATACGATATGTTTTATTATTTTCCAAAACATTTCCAACAGCATTCAGCTTTTCAAACAGTAACTCCTCATTAAACTTATTGTCCACAGCAGCGGGAATACCCGGATATAATCTCCCTGTCGGCCCCTGCAGTAGCCTGTGTGTAATCAAAGTTCCAGACCAGGGCAATTCATTATTACTGTTAATGGTCTGCCCTGTGGAGCACCAACCCGAAAGGTAGCGCGCTGTTCCATCACTTGCTGTCTTGCCAGCATAAAGGTATAAGCCATCAAAAGTTTCATGATGGCCGTTTGCATCTCGACATATTTTCCAAGGGCCATCGGGTGAATCAGCAATGCGATAAAAAGTCTTGCGATGCGCGTCCCGATTGATCCGGGAGAATGTCAAATACCATTTGTCTCCCATTTTAAATAGATCTGGACACTCCAGTATTTCTGCATCCGTTTCAATCTGATACGTCCCTACAGCTTGTGCATCTGTCGCTACGATGGGTGTTATACTAGACCAATTGTTTAGGTCTGCAGATGTATACCGTGCAATAGCACCTTTGCCATCCTTACGCGTGGATACCAACATCACGTAACTGCCACGAGTTTCGTCCCAATAGACATGGGGATCCCGAAAATTGTTTTGGTCATAACCCGGAGCGGCCTCTATTGTCCAGGCAGGCTGCTTTGTCCAATTCAGTAAATCTGTCGAAGTCGCGATCATCACTTTTTCGGCTGGGTTCAGGTTGCCATTATGCCCCGTATAAAAACAAAAATAGGTCTGATCCTTCTTAATAAAACTGCCTGTCCCTATCCATTCATCCTGACTTCCGATAGCCCCGGCCGGCAATACTTGTGTAAAACCATCAAATGTGGCGTAATCGCTGGTTTTGGTCACGTAAATCGGATGACGATTGGCATTTTCGTAGAGATAAAACAAATAATAATTTCTATCATCGGCATTGTAATACGGCATGGGATCTCCGACAAATCCCTCCTGTGGCTTATAAAAGGTCTGAAACAGGCCGGCTTCCTGTACCGAAGTACAGGAAATAGACCGATCTACTGCTTCTGGATCACTCTGCTTATCGAGAGGCAAGCTTTGATCACCACTTTTACAACTTGTCAGCAACGCTATCAAGCATAGCACCTGAATTAAATAAAATTTTGTTTTCATTTACGATCTCAATAAAACTATTACTTACTATTGTTTTGCCTATTCCCCTACAGTATCTTTAACTCCTCCCAATCCATCCTGTTTCACTTAGGCTTAATCTTCGCAACAACCATCTCACTATGATGAATTGTCACTACCTAGGCGCTTCCGTCTTTTCTTGCTTAAAGTATATCGGAACTATTTTTCTAAGCTCTTTAGCGTAAAAATTGAAAACAGACCAATATTGACGGAACCACAAGACACTATCCTATCGTTCGTTTTAATATTCCCACAAGAGGCATTGGCTAATGTTTTAATATCCCGGGTTTTGCTTATAGAGGTACTTGCTTAGCCTGATCTGTGCTTCCGGAATGGGCAAATACTCATTCTTATCTGCCGTAAAATGAGCTACAGCATAATAAGAACGACGCGATTTCTCCGATTCATAATACGCATTCATGGTTTGATCCGCAATTCCCCAGCGTACCAGGTCGAAGAACCGGCCATTTTCCATCGCCAATTCCAAACGGCGCTCCCAACGTAAAGCCTTCCGTGCATTTTCCTCGTTCCATATGATATTTTCACCATTTTTATACGTTTCGATCAACATTTTATCGGTGGCATACCCCGTCATTGTGGCACTATTTTTTGCACGCAGACGCACTTGGTTGATCAACGGTAAGGCTTCGGCCGGACGATGTGATTCTATAAGTGCTTCGGCACGCATCAGCAAGACATCGGCCACACGCAGCACAATACGGTTTTTGGTATTCGCAAAAAATGGAGCCATCGGTACAAAACAATCACAATCAGGATCAACGTTCTCTTTCAGCGAAGCATAAACCGAATAGTCCGCGGGATTACGATTCCAGCTCTCTTGATAGGTGCGTTTGGTATTGTATTTATAAGGCAGTCCCGGAATCGCTACGGTATGAAATAACCTTGGGTCATATCTTTCCGTAGCATTGAACGTATTTAAAGTATTATAGTTATCAAGAGGCACACCCTTTCCTGTCGTGCGAAATGCATTTACCAAGCTTTGACTAGGTTTATTAAAATCACAGCAGCCTACACCCATTGGCACAGAGAGCACATCCGAGAAATTCACACGGCCAAACTTGGTTCCATCATCTTTTGAGAATTGAACTGAAAAAATTGCTTCTGTACCGTTCTCATATTTCCCGGGCAAAAAGTTGAAAGCGAAGTCCGCTTCAAGTGCATGATTTGAAGCAAGTACAATGTCTGTATTTTCCAACACTTTATTCAGATCGTCCGAGTTAATTCCTGTTACGGCATGTCGCTCGGCATTGTCCTGGCGATAAGCTTTATACAGGTATGTTTTCGCAAGATAGGCAGCAGCTGCAATTCGGTTGGCACGACCAATTTCCGTTTGCGTGGTCGGCAAATGATCTACCGCGTACTGGAAGTCATCCACAATTTTTTGCCAAAGTGCATCGTTGCTCAACGCTCGATTTGATACCGTTTCATAATTATCTATCGGCACATTTTCATCGATATAGGGCACATACTTAAAGAGGTTTTTAAGCATAAAATAGAAGTGTCCTCGCAGAAATCTTGCTTCGGCCAATTTTCCCTCCTTTCCTTCAAAACCATCCATTTCCTGAATCGTTTTGATCGTCGTATTGGCACGTGAAATGGCTACATACAGCTGAAACCATAGTTTATCCAGCTCCGCAAAATTGGTCGTAATATTGCTGGATACCTCCAAAAAATGGAACGTTTGAATATCCTGCGGACCCGAGCCACCTTTGTACGCGTCATCAGACCTTACTGTACCATAAGGCCAGAGGCTAAAAGGTACATCATAATGGTCATTGCCCAAAGCAGCATACGTAGCCGTCAGTAATCTTTCAGGTTCCTTTACCTGGTCGGAGCTCAGTACAGCATTGGGGGTCTGCTCCAGAAACTTGGTACATCCAGACAGTAGGCCGGTTGACACCATCATTATTATCGCTAGTTTATTGGTTATTTTTTTCATTGGAATTCTATTTATTAACATGTTCCATATTGATGGATTATTCTTTTGGTTCCTTTGTCCATTATCTAAGGATTCTCGGTTACTTTTTGCTAAAAGCCAATATTTACTCCCGCGGTCCATGTCGTAGGGATAGGATAGCCCCAGCCTACATTCTCTGGATCTACACCTGTAAAATTCTTCGATTTGACAGTAAACAGATTCTGTCCCGTAAGGTAGACGCGTAACCGGCTCATCCGCAAACGAGAAGCGGTTGCTGTGGGTAACGTGTATCCAATGGACAGGTTTCGAAGTTTCAGATAGGATCCGTTTTCAATAAAATAATTGGACAGTCGGCCTTCATCATTATTATTTGTCGTCTGCAATGCTGGAATTGTCGAAGTTGGATTCTGCGGTGTCCAAGCATTGAGCAGGCGCACACCTTTGTTGGAGTTTACATCATCTACACTCCAAAAATCAGTCTGTTTTTTCAGCCAATTTTCAACATCAATCCCCTGCACCCCCTGAAAATAGGCTGAAAGATCGAAGCCCTTATATTTCAGTGCGATATTCAAACTATAGGAAAAATCAGGGTGTGGGTTTCCAATCCAGGTACGGTCCATGTCTGTAATTTGCTGATCTGCATCATACACATTTACGTAGCGCAATCGCCCTATCCCTTTCCCGGTTTGGTTGACATGATTGTCAACATCCATCTGATTTTGAAAGATCCCATCGGTTACATAACCATAAAACGAACCCAACGGTCTACCAATAATATTATCCCCCTGGCGTCCACCGTAGGAGTTTTCAACGGCTACAGGCAAGTGAGTTACCTTGTTTTTATACGACGATAAGACAGCGGTCACATCATAATCCAACCCAAAAGCGGTCTTATTGCGGTATCCCACAGTAAAATCCAGGCCTTTGTTTTCCATCGAAGCCCCATTGGCCCAGCGATAACCACCCTCACCTACAACACCAATATAGGCGGGATTAATCAGCATATCTTTTGTTGCTTTGACATACCAATCAACTGACCCGTAAAGACTTTGGCCAAACAGCGTGAAGTCCAAACCGATATTGGTCTGTGTCGTAGTTTCCCACTTCAGGTCGTTGTTTTCTGTCTGAATTTTCCGGTATCCCGAAGGTAAGATTCCGGTTCCCGAACCCGAAAGATCATAAGCAGTACCGTCGACGATATTCCAAGTTGGGTCACCAACCCCATACTCAGGCACAAAAAGTGCATAAGTCGCTAGATTACCAATCCCCTGATTACCAGTCTGCCCCCAGCCCACACGTAATTTAAGATCAGAAATGTAATCTTTGGTATTCGCCATAAAACGTTCGGATGAAATCCGCCAGCCCGCTGTTACAGCCGGAAAGGTTGCAAAGCGGTTATTTTTGCCAAAACGGGAAGAGCCATCATGTCTCACTGTAAAGGAAGCCAAATAACGGTCATCAAAAGAATAGTTTGCCTTTCCAAAATAAGAGAGGAGCGAAAAGCCTGTCGAGGTACCACCGACAGCAGCAATTCCAGTGCTTACGCCAGGCCACATATACTCAGGCGTTTCGATAGAAAAAGCCCCATCACCACCGGTATATGCGTTAAAATTAATATCATTCTGACGATTCATTTCAACACCAGCCAATAGGTCTATCGTATGATTAGCGATCTCTTTTCGGTAGGTTGCCGTATTCGACCAAGTCCATTTCATTCCATGTGACTGTTCCATATTGACAGCACTTCTATCGCTGCTCATAAACCCGGAAAGGTAGGAAACTTGCAAGTTACGTTTATAATAATTACCGTAATCTATCCCATAGCTTGTCCGGAGATGCAAGTCTTTAATAAGCTGCAAATCGGCATAGACATTTCCAAATAACCGCCAATAGTTGTATTTATTATTTCTGTTGTCATGCAGCAGGCGTACCGGATTATGGCGATCGTTCATTCCCAGCGCTGGACCGCCCCAACCAATGCCGTCAACAGTATGTACTGGTATGATAGGCAATGCTTTCAGGGATAGATCAAGTACATCTCCGGGTACCTGTACCTCGCCTGTATTGTTGACCGTAAAATTCTCCCCAACAACCAGCTTACCATCAAAAAGTTTGTAATCGGCATTCATCCGAGCTGATATGCGCTGGAAATCCGTATAACGAAGAGTTCCGTTATTACGCAGATAACCCAACGAGAAGTATGAACTCGACTTATCCGTCGCCGAACTCAAAGTGGCATTATAGGACTGGAGCAGACCTGGTTTAGAAACTTCATCGAACCAATCCGTATCTGCGGCATACATGGTATGTTCGCGGTCGATATATTGTGGTATAACGACCTTGTTTAGCTGTGGCAGACCATTAGCGTCATTGTTCCACTCAAACTGATAACCAATATTATTGCTGTTCGGATTACCACCGCTATTAATCGTAGCCTGCCATAGTGCCTGTCCATACTGCTGGGCGTTAAGCACCTTCATCCGGTTGTTAAAATGTGTACTGGTTGCATAGGCATCAACTGTAAGCTTTGTTGCGCCGATTTTTCCTCTTTTGGTTGTAATCACAATAACGCCATTTGCTGCGCGTGATCCATAGATACTTGCTGATGAGGCATCTTTCAGGACTTGAATACTCTCGATGTCGTTAGCATTAAGCTCATGCATCCCGCCTTGCGTAGGTACCCCATCAATGACATAGAGTGGATCTTGGCTACTGTTGATCGAACTGATACCGCGCATCCGTACCGTGGCAGCTCCGCTGGGACTACCGTCAGAGGTTACCGTCATACCTGCCACGCGTCCCTGAAGTGCTTTCATTGGATTATTTTCAGGCGCTTTCATCATTTCTGTCACATTGACGACGCTCACCGCCCCAGTCAGGTCCTTTTTGCGCTCGGTCTGGTAGCCTGTAACAACCACTTCATCAAGTCCCTTTTCGGTGTTGATCAATCGGATATCCAAAAATTTCCGATCCCCCAATAACATAGTCTGAGGTTCGTAGCCTACATAGGTTATTTCCAAAGTACCTTTGTTACCCGCTACCTGCAACACAAATTCCCCTTTTTCATTCGATTTGGTTGCCTGAGTGGTTCCCTTGACCACTAATGACGCTCCAGCGATAGGAGCCGCTGTTCCGCTGTCCGAAATCCGCCCCCGAATTTCTGTCTGCTGCGCGAAAGCAGCTACCGAAAAGAGCGCCAAAGACGGGAGCAACATAACTTGCTGTCTTGTAAACATAATTGGTTATTATAAGTAGATTATTAATTAGATTATTTGTCTCGCTGTTGGTTTTATTTTTGTCATAAACAGCTATTGTTTCACCTTTAGATTGCTATCGCGAAAGATTGGATTCAGCCAATGGAAGCGGTTGATATCTTCAGGACTATAAGCAGGGCATGCACCGCTGCTCTGCGTCACAAAACCACTGAGCGTAGCTGCAAATTCCAGTACTTCCTCAAGTTGAACACCATCCTGCATCTGAAACCTCTTGGCCAGAAAAGCTGCCAAAAATGAATCCCCGCTTCCAATCGTATCTTCTACCTGAACCTTCAATGCTGGAAAATGATAACTTATATTGTCTTTTTTAAAATGATACACTGCACCGTCTGCACCATACGTTACTATAACTTCCTGAATTGCAAAACGCTCCATGATTAGATCTACACGCTGCTGATCAGTAGAAGTAGCTGTAGCACCATTCCAATCCGAAATAATGTGCAGTTCTTCGGCATTCATTTTCACAAAATCAGCGTATTTTAAAAGGCTATGTATTTTTTCGGGACCGAAATATGGAGCGCGCAGATTGACATCCATCACGCGGAAACGTGCTTTTTCCAGTAACAACAACAAGCTTTGAAAACTTATCTCATCTCTACAGGCTAAACTGCCGTATACCAAAAAATCTATGACCTCAACCTCTTCCAGTACAACAGTATCCACCGCTATTCTATCCCAAGCAACGGGATAAACGATTTCGTATTGTACATTGCGTTCCGCATCAATCGTAACCTCGACCGTTGAGGTGGGTAAACTATCGTCAAACTGAAAAAATGTTGTCGGAATTCCCAGTTGCTCACACGCAGAAAGCAGTTCGCTTCCATTTTCATCACGGCCTATGCGTGTCAGCATACGCGTCACAACGCCCAATTTATTCAGGTGATACGCTACATTCAAAGGAGCGCCACCCAATTTTTTGCCTGTAGGTAGATTGTCCCAAAGAACCTCTCCAAAACAAATACCTTGTATTGATTTATCTCCGTTTCTCATATTTACTCTTTTTTATACAGCGCTTTGGCTGAGTGCCAAAACAGTGTACCGAATTGATTATTTTAATTTCCTTTACAAATACCTACTTAATGCAGATTGATGGTCTGCCCCATATCTTCCAAAGACCGTCCTTTTGTCTCGGGCATAAATTTCACTACATAAATAAGCTGCAATACCATAAACAGGGCAAACATCAGAAAGGTGCCTCCACCGCCAAGAATCTCCGTCAGTGCCGGAAAACAAAAAGTGATAATTGCCGCCATCACCCAATGTGTCAGGCTACCAAATGTCTGCCCTTTGGCCCGTACATCATTTGGAAAAATTTCGGAAATAAACACCCAGATCACCGCTCCCTGCGAGAAGGCGAAAAAAGCGATAAAACTCATCAGGTAGATGGTAATGGCGAATCCTGTTGTCTGTCCGGTGTAGAAAGCCTGCGAAACCAATGCTAGCGATACGATCAATCCCAGAGAACCCACAAGCATTAATTTTTTGCGACCTACCTTATCAATAAAATTGATCGCCACCAAAGTGAAAATAAAATTGATCACACCGATACCGACTGTGGATAGCAGCGAACTCTGCGAGCCGAGGCCAGCCATCTCAAAGACACGCGGCGCATAATAAATAATCGCATTGATACCCGAAAGCTGGTTGAATAGCGCAAAACAGAGGGCTAACAAGATCGGCTTGGCATTTTCACGTATAAATAATTTACCTTCGCCCGCCATCTTATTATTGGATTCCTGAATTTTCTCGATTTCAAGCTCGTAATCTTCAGAATTTATTCTTTTCATGATCTTCGTTGCTTCGGACAAATTATTTTTATGCAATAACAGCCACCTCGGACTTTCGGGAATAAAGAAGATCAATATAAAGAACAGGAGCGATGGAAAGCATTGCACACCCAGCATCCAGCGCCAGGATTCTTCCCCCAATTGTCCGATAAAATAGTTAGATAAGTAGGCAATCAGAATTCCCAATACCACATTAAACTGAAAGAGGCCCACCAACTTGCCTCTTGAAGCCGCAGGGGAAATTTCGGAAATGTAAATTGGCGCCGTCACCGAAGACACACCGACCCCGATTCCTCCCAAAAAACGGAATAAAATAAATATAGTCCAGTCATTCGCCAATGCGCTCCCAATGGCGGAAATAAAATAAAGTGCTGCCACAACAAATAATGTATTCTTGCGGCCAAGCTTATCCGAAGGCAGCGCCCCCAATGCTGCACCGACGACAGTACCTATTAAGGCAATAGCCATTGTAAGCCCATGCTGAAACTCGCTCAGATGCCAATGCTCCTGTACTGCCTTTTCAGCTCCAGAAATCACTGCTGTGTCAAAGCCAAATAAGAATCCGCCCAACGCCACTACAAATGACCAGGCTAATACGGTGTTTTTGTTCATGTTTTCCCTATAATTGATTAACTCAAATTTAACTCAGGATTCATGCTAACTTAAATTTGGACACAGCAAAAACATGTATTTATGTAACATTTTTAAAAACACAACAAACCTTTATATATCAATATTTTACAAAAAATTCATCTTTTAAAACTGTTAGTTTTTAGACATATCCTATAGAAAATGATACATATTTATCTCAATCCATTTTAGTGTAATGAATACACTAACCATATACTGATTATCTAAAAAAAGTGAAATGATGTATATTCGGATTGTAAAGGGAAAAAAAATCATGGGAAGACACACCGTTTATGGCCTATTGATCCTATTCCTTTTTTTGGGTTGTCAATCAGTAAGCCAAAAAAAGAAACGGGTCATCGCTTTTTCGCAATGCATTGGGAATGATGCCTGGAGACAGACCATGCTCGAGGAAATGAAACGCGAACTCTCCTTTAATCCCGACATTGAATTCTTATACCGGGATGCCCATGGCAACAATGCGCTGCAAATTGACCAGATACGCGAACTTGCCAAAGCAGATATCGACCTGTTGATTGTTTCGCCTAATGAGGCGGAGCCGCTTACTCCCATCGTTGATTCCATATACCAGCTTCATATCCCTGTGATCGTAACCGACCGCAAAACCTCTTCAGGTCAATATAATGCATACGTAGGGGCAGACAACCTGGCCATTGGTAAACTTGCTGGTCAATATAGTCAAACTGTCCTTCAAGGCAAAGGCAAGGTCGGATTAGTGACCGGACTATCGGGGACATCGGCTTCCATTGAACGCGAAAAGGGTTTTAAACAAAGTATTTTGGCAGCATCTGGCATGCAAATAAGCGGTATTATCCACGGGGGATGGGAAAAAAACACAGCCTATGCCGAAACGCGAAAGCACATCAGTCAGATGGCGCAAAGCGATGTCATTTTTACGTTCAATGATCAAATGGCCATGGGCGTAAAAAAAGCCCTGGACGAAGCGCAGCTCAAAAAGGATATTAAAATCATCGGCGTAGATGCACTGCCCGGACCGGGCAATGGCTTGGAACAGATTATGCAAGGCCATATGTATGCTTCCATGTTGTACCCCACTGGCGGTACTGAAGCAATCCGAATAGCGCTAGCGATAATAAACAATCAGCCTTATAAACGTGAGAACATCCTTGCTACCTCCGTTATTGACAAAACAAATGCAGAACTACTCGCACTGCAGTCCCATAAGATCCAACAGCAACAAATAGATATCGACAAAAGACAGGAATTTATTACCGAGCAGAACCGTATTTATCAAAATCAAAAGTCTGTCCTCAATGTCCTTGTTGTCAGTCTGGTGCTCGCAGTCGTGTTTGGCGGTGTTTCCGTCATTGTCATCAAAAGCAATTGGGAGAAGAACAAACATCTCGAAATCAAAAATGGCGAAATCTTGTCCCAGCAGAAGCAAATCGTTGAGATGAACAGCCAGATTCAGCAGGCAGCGGAAATTAAAAACGATTTTTTCACCAACATCTCCCACGAGTTCAAAACTCCGCTCACTCTTATCCTAGCACCAATAGAGGATCTCGAAACACGGAAGGATCTTGCCGACGATATCAAAGACCAATTGTCACGTGTCAAACGAAGTGCGAAAAAAATGCAACGCCTGGTAAGCGATCTCATCGATATCCATCGCATAAGCAAAGCAAAGATCAAGCTTCAGGTTTCAGCAGTACAGATTGACCCTTTTATACAACAGGTAATCAACAGCTTCAAGCCACTGCTCAAAAAAAACAGAATATCCGTCAGCTACGTTAACAAAAGTATATTAAAAGAAGTATGGATTGACGAATACCTGATGGAACAGGTGCTATCCAACCTCCTTTCCAATGCCATAAAACATACCGCAGCCAGCGGAAGAATTGAAATTTCATTGGAAGAAAATAGCTTCAAAGATTACTTCTACTTACGCGTATTGGACAATGGTTTAGGAATTGCACCTATCGATATAGAGCATATTTTTGATCCTTTCTATCAAGGAACAGGTAGCAGGAATGGCTCTGGGATTGGTCTTGCTTACGCCAAACAAATCGTCGAGCTACATCATGGCCAGATCACGGCCAGCAGCAAATTAGGCCATGGTTCGATTTTTACACTACGGATGCCCATAGGCAATGCCCATTACGAGCAGGAAGAGCTCCTGAAAGATGGATCCGGCATAAAGCCCATATTCAAGCAGCAAGAATACCTGGAGCCTGAGGTAAAGTCTCCCGAAAAGAATCTTTCCTTTCATTCTGATAAATCAAAAAGCATCCTAATTGTTGAAGATAACGATGAAATCAGGGACTACCTCAGATCTATCTTAGAAAGCGACTACAATTTATTATTGGCCAGAGATTCGCGTCAAGCCAATAACTTTATGAAAACGCATTTCCCAGATTTGGTACTCACCGATATTATGCTGCCTGACGGCAGTGGCCTAGATATCCTCAAAGATGTCAAAACCTTCTATCAGACTGCTCATATTCCAGTCATTTTGTTGAGTGCACTTGCTAACGAAGAAACTATGCTTGAGGGAAGCCTTTTGAAGGCAGACGACTATATCACCAAACCATTCAATGCAGCCCTCCTTAAGGTACGGATTGGCAATATCCTACAATCGAGGCATCAGCTGAAAGAAAAATATAGCAGCACTGTGGAGCAATTTGATACTTCACAGTCTGATAGCATTAACGAGAGCGACAGACGCTTTCTCAATAGTTTTTCGACGATTGTTGAATCAAAGCTGGCCGATTCAAGGCTGAGCGTCGACGATATTGCCAGCGAACTTCACTTATCGCGCGTGCAGCTCTATCGAAAGGTTAAACAGTTGCTCGACTGTAGCATCAGCGAATATATTGTCGAAAGAAGGCTCAAAAAAGCCAAAAGCCTGATGGCAGATGGCCTCCATATCAATGAGATCTTTAGCAGTGTCGGTTTTTCATCGGCTTCCTATTTTGCTTCAGCATTTAAAAAGAGATATGGACAGTCGCCAAGCAGTTTTAAAAAAGAGCTTGACCGAAAATAATAGCAACAAATGCCGTAAAGTAAAAAAATAGCATCGGCGGCAGTATCGAACACCTGGGCAATCGGGAAATTCGCGTTTATCCAGGACAGTTTTCATTATAAAATGAAGTTGAAGACCACAGATCAGCGCTTCTATGGGATCGATTGTTAATCCCTATAAAATGAAATTTATGTTAATTGTCTTTATCAGAATTTTTGTGAAAAGATTTTGATGATTTCTTCGTCCGCCTTCGATGGGCTTGGGACGCTAAGGGCCGGATACCGGCATACAGATTTTTATAATTAGCAATGGACTGTTCAACCTGCCGTATCGCACGGAGTAATTCTCCAAATGCATCTTCCAGTTCCGCTTTGCGTTTGAGCCATTCCTGTGGATCAGCCTCACTTTCAAGTAGTCGATCTATACACTCCATCAGCAGCTTATGCTGTTTTTTGTCTATTCCGGTAGCCAAATTTTCTGTCTATTTAAGTAAGATGGACACCTGGAGCAAGAAAGCCCCAGATGCCTCATCCTGTATCAGGATCTAAAATGAATAGCGCAGGCCGAGCTGTACCTGAGCTCTTGAATTAAAATAATCAATACTATAAGGTGTCCCGGGATTGCGAAACTCGAATACAGGCCAATTTCCCTCATTCTGCTGCGGTGGAAACAGCGTCTGCGTCAGTCCCACCGAACTGGTGGAATTGAATGTATTCGGTGAAAAGTACTGTACCCCCCATTTCCTGTAAAGTAAGTTGGTCAGATTCATCACATCAGCCGAAAGTGTCAGGATATGTCCCTTTCCATTGACCGGTAGTTCATGTGCAAGCCGCAGATCGGCCTGTACATTCCAGGGCGTACGTGCTTTGTTACGTTCGGTAAAATCGCCCCTTCGCCCGCTTAAATATTCATTTGCATCAATAAAAGCATTAAAAGCGGCAGCTTGTTGTGCAGCTGTCTGCCCACCGGCAATGTCTTTAAAATATTGAATCGCTTCCGACGCTGTCGGTATATAGACCAGCGATACCTGCTGTGGTAATCCCTGTATGCTATTGTTTACAATACCATAAGTAAATGGCGAACCGGACTGCGCGGAAAAGAACAGTGTGACATTTGTCCGTCCGGCACGATGCCATAGTTTATCATAACCGATACTCGCTACAATCCGATGCCGGATATCAAAATTGCTATGGGCCAGGTTTGGATTATTGGGAATCAGGGACTGGTTAAGCTGCCAATTCGACTCCATGGAGTTCCGCACCCCATTGGATAGATCTTTTGACATGCCGTAGGTGTAGCTCGCAGTTGCATTTAAAGTTTTGTATTTCTTCGCCACCGTCCCTGTCACACTGTATTTATACCCTTGATTGGTATTGCTCAGCAAGTAAATATTCGAAAAACGGGTATCTACTGTACCACTGTATACGGGCTGTTGATGCGTACGATCATAACCATACCAATGTGGATTATCGGAGGTGTTGAGCTGCTGGAATAACACATCACTGATATTCTTGGTATAGATCCCTTCGAGCGTAAACTTCCAGTCACCGGACACCTCATAATCCATTCCTAAACTTGCACGGAATACCTGTGGTAGCGTGAATCCATTGTCAACGAGATCGACCTGCGTTTTTCCGCTATTCGGATCATTGACGACAGCACCATTCTGAGCAATAAAATCTGCCAGGCCATTTTCACTCGGACGTATTGCATCACTGCCCGGAGCAAAAGGTTTTTGATCTGCCCGCTGGTCGAAAGCACCGTAACTATTTCCGGTATTGTAATAGGCGTAAGCCAACCACGCAAAAGGAATACGTCCCGTAAACAATCCTGCACCGCCTCGCAATACAAGTTTGCGATCTTCCGTTACTTCCCAACGGAAGCCTACTCGTGGCGATAATTGTACCCTATTCATAAAATCATTGCGCAGACGACTTAATGGGGTATACAGATAGGTCGTACCAAAATTAGGATCTGAGAGAATACTCTTTACTTTATCGCTCAGTCCGGGCATTTCCGGAAGGCTTGCCAAATCTGCCCGTAGCCCAGGTGTGATCCGCAGTCTATCGTGTATTCTGATCTCGTCCTGTACATACACACTGTACATATTCACAGCAAAATCTGCCGCTGGATTTGCTAGGATATAATCGCGGGTATTGTTGTAATAATTGTAGCTACCGCGCACACGATATGGATTGTTATTAACAAAATCTTCGATACTGTTGTAATCAACACGCCCGTTCCAGCTATTGACAAAGCCGTAACGAATTTTATACAACTCGTTGTGGGTACCGAACAGCAGTTTATGTCTTCCTGTGTTCCAGGTTAAATTGGCCGTAAACTCCCAGGTACGCTGCTGCATATCAAAAATACTTGCTTCGCGGTCCGTACCGATGTAGATCGTCGTTCCGGGGGTATGCCCCTGAATCTGCACCTGCGGCAGCGTGGGGTCTGAAAGTGGATCGCGGCTGTCATTTACAATGGTATAACCGATCACCGCATTGGCGGATAGATTGTTTGAAAACCGGCTCTTCAATTCAGCTACCGTACTGCTCTGGTTATTGGTCTGTTTGAAGGCCATGCTCGAAAAGCGAAAGTCCTGTTGGTCGCGGTCCATATGCGTCGCCGAACTGCGGATGGTATTGTTCCGGACCGCCAGCTGATGCTTGGCATTGATATTCCAATCTATACGGTTAAAGAACTTGACCGATTTGCTCCAATTGGTATACAAACCAGCAGTCCCGGCGTCAAATAAGTTACCATAGCGTTCTTTGACGGTATTTGCTATTTTTTCTGCATCCGTCACACTCAGTATCTGAGCCGTTTCAGCTGTGCCGACAATAAGCTGTGTCGGATCCTGCCGGCTCGCGATTTCTTCATTGCTGAAGAAGAACAGTTTATTTTTAATAATCGGGAAACCGATACGGAAACCAGACTGATAGTCGTAGAAGTCACTGTTCATTTTTCCCAATGTACCGACCCTATCTTTTCCGGTCAACGACGCATTGCGGCCAAAACCATAGACGGAGCCTTCGATTTTATTTGTTCCCGATCGGGTCACAGCATTCACCGAACCGCCGGTAAAGTTCCCGATCTTGACATCATAGGGCGCAAGATAAACCTGCACATCCTGAATCGCATCGATAGAAATCGGATTGGTTCGGGTCGAGCTCCCCGCCATGCCCGAGGTACCGGTCTGCCCACCCAAAGAAGGCGAAAAACCGATTGCATCGTTGTTGATTGCACCATCCACGGTGACATTATTGTAACGGAAATTGGTTCCGCCAAAGCTATTGTCGCGGCTTCCCTGAGGTGTCAAGCGTGTAACGTCGGTAATTGAACGCGATACTGTCGGCATATTGCGGATCTGGTCACCCGAGATATTTTTACCGGCACCGAAGGTATCAGCTCGCTGCCCCCTTGTCCGGGCGCTGACGACCACCTCCTCTATCCGTTGGTTGGCTGCGGTCAGCAGCAGCTCAACCTCCTGGGCTCCCCCCAAACGGATATAAATATCTTCCCGTATATCGGGTTGCAGCCCTACAGCTGTAACCGTAACGCGATAAGGTCCGCCGATCCGCATATTATTGATCGTAAAACGTCCGTCCTTATCTGCTGAAAGTGTATATTTTGTACCCGAAGACGTGTGAACAGCCTCGATGGAAGCTCCCGCTATCGGTGTTTTTGTACCGTCCAATACACGCCCCGTCAGAGCCCCCGAAGTCTCCTGGGCCAAAATCCCTGTTGGCTGTAATTGCAGCAGGAATATGGCAATAAGCATCCCTAGCCAACGATATATTGTATTATTGATTGTTCTCATGTAAACATTTTTTATAAATCTGCGTGAATAACACCCAGTCTTTCACCTTATTGTTGGAGTGTATGTCCCATTACATGGATGACTCCATTTCCCGCAAGTACATCCATACGTAGCGGTGTTAGTGCCCAGGAATTGCCGATGCCTTTAATAGTTATCCCCGTAAAACTATTGGGTACATTGTATTGACCAAGCAAGTTGATGGTCACGGTCTTTTCATTCAGCATCGTTTCGGTATAACTCGTTGTTCCATCAGGCGTCAGCAAAAAATAATCCTGTGCAAACTTGCGCTCTTTGGCTATATGGTAGCTCAGTAGTTTTTTCAACTCTACGGGGTCAGCCTTTTCGATCGCTTCCAGATCGGGATAGCCCATTTGTTTTATCGCTGTATTATTGAGTGCAAATACTGTATAATTCGCTGTACCTGCCAATGATTCCAGCAGTCCGGAAACCTTTAAAGCCTGATAAAACAGACTGAGATCCACATTCGCGGCCAGCGCCTGTTTGAGATTGCCGTGAACATTGGGAACCAATAGACGGTCAAGCACCTGCATCACACCATTAGAAGCTTTGGTATCAGCCTGCAGCAGTCGCCCACCATTGATCGTCGTCAGTGTATCTTTTCCGCGCTTCACGCGACTCCAATACACTTTGGTACCCAATAAAGTTTCCTCCTCCTGGTTCATTTTTAAGGCCTTTCCAGTAAACACTACCGGGGCTTTCAAGATATGATAATTTCCTTGCTCGGCGAGCTTGCCCGCTGGTTCGGCATATACTGCCGCTGGATTTTGATAACCAGCAGCCTTATAAGCATCGTCGGATGGGGCCAATAATGTATACGAACCATCCTGCATCAATATGTTATTCAGCCCACTTTTATACAGTGCCGTCGCGAGATAGGTCAGTCCAAAGTTATCCCGAACCACATCATTTAAGGTATTTTTTTCGACAGCCGCCGTAGGATTCACCGCATCCTTGGAACAGTTCACCAGGGATAATATCACCAAGATGGCGTATAGATAGTTGATTGATTTCATGTCTTTTTGTCTAATCGTTTACGCTTTTTGTACTATTTTGTCTTGTGCCACATGCTGAAATCATCCGGCACAATGATCCGATCAACAACATGGACTGGCCCCTGGATGGTGTTGATATTTTCCTCAATAATGTCCGAAGGCTGTTCTTTGCTTTTCACATGACCAACCCGGATGCGATTGCCTTCGTGGTAAAAACGATGGTAGATATTCTTGAATTCAGTCAACCTGTTGTTGTCCAACATTTGCGAAAAAATAGTTGCATTATTTAAAAAACGGTCCATTTGCACATCGACCGTAACCATGGAATAATCTTCATTGTAACCTGTCTCCAGTCTCGCACCTCCTATATACTGGTACTTGAGCAGGCTATCCACCGGAGTTAATTGGTTTGTTTCATAGTACC
Organism: Sphingobacterium sp. DR205; assembly: GCF_011064245.1. Lineage (NCBI taxonomy): Bacteria > Pseudomonadati > Bacteroidota > Sphingobacteriia > Sphingobacteriales > Sphingobacteriaceae > Sphingobacterium > Sphingobacterium sp. DR205. The sequence goes on from NZ_CP049333.1 coordinate 5,109,957, forward strand.
ATGGGGTTTCGATCCGTCCATTCAATGCCCGTAGATCAGCCTCCGTATAAATGCCCATCCGGTTGAAAGCTGCATCGGTCGGCGCAAACAGTGTGCAATGGATTACATGTCTAGGCCGTTCACTACTGTAGTGAAAAGTACCCTCAAAATAATAGTTCCAATCGAGCATAAAACGAACCGGTAAACCAAAACCCGGATACATATTCATCATAAAATCATTGGCATATTCTGTATTGCTAAGTTCCATGGACTTTAAATACAAGGAAAAACGGCCGTCCTTTACCAAAAAATCGTACATCTGCTTCTGGGGAGCTTTAAGAACCTGCTCAATAATAAAAACATGTCCCTGCGCAACGGCAAGTTCCTGCCCAATCTTTAATTTCTTTCCATCGATAATGAAGTTTCCTCCGTCCATACTCAGTTGCTGCCGATAGAAATAAGGTACCGTCCGCACCAATGTACCATCCCGGGGTTCACCATCCAAAAATTTAGGATGCTTCAATAGTGTAAAATAAGTCAGATCCCGCCCTATCATAGCCAGTTGATCGGAACTGATTGCACCGTTGAGTACATGATAGCGCAATACAGTCTGCAAGGAGTCTTTTGTTAGCTGCTGTATTTTTACGGCCGTATATCCAGCGGTTTCCATTGCACTATTGTTCGAAACCAAAAAGGTTAATTTGGCCTGCGCCTGTTCGGTGGCCAGTACTTTATCCATGTCGGCCTTTTGCCACATTGCTTTAAACAAACTGGTATTCTCCGGCAGTCCTTCTAGCAGCGAAGGATAGGTTGGCACCGGGATCTCTTCTCCCACTGCGTCAGGCATAAACTCCGTCTTTTTACAGCCGGAAAATAAGAGAACGACAGCGAATATTGCAAGCGTAATATATTGATTTAAACTACTTTTCATCGTTGATTTGTCTTAGTTGATTCCTTAATCAATGCTTCTTCGGGCAATACCAAAAGGCTGTTTATTCCATGTACAACGCCATTGTCCGCTTTATAATCCGTTTGATAACCAGGTTGAAAGTTACTGATCCGTAGTGGCGTATTGGCTTCAGGAGCTTGGCTGTGAATAATAAAGGGTTCCATTGGCGTATTGGCGGAAATACCAAAATAATATAATTCATCACCCACGATGCGCGCACGATAATAAGGACTTCCGTAATAGCCTGAGCCCGGTAACTGTCCATAGATTGCCATATCGGAAAGAAAGAAGTGGTTGTACAGCAGATAAACATGCGACAATCGTTTGCCATATTTGCCAGGATCCAACTGAGCGATGTCATTGGCTGTTATTCCAGCCTTTTCGAAGGCTTCGTTATCGGGCGCAAAAACAGTGGTATTTGCAGGCGCTCCCAGGCGCTCCCAATCTCCCGTACGTTTGAGCAATGCAATAAATAAGCTATACTCAGGTTTGGAATTCAATACATCTTGTATGGTTGGATGATACTTCAGCACTTTGTCAACGACATGCAATACACCATTCGCCAATACAATATTCTGCGTCGCTAAGACAGATTTTGAGCCATTAACATAGAAGTCCGAAATTAGCGTACATTCCGCACAGACTTTTTGGTTTTTATAACCGATAAACAGTTCTTTTTCCATCATGTTAACATATTTGTTGTCGATGGTATTTGGTGGTACATCACTGGTATACAACCTGCGCGGCAAAATATGATAAAGCAATAGCTGCCGCAGGCTATCTTGCTTCATGCTCGCGAAATCACTGGCACGGACAATACCGAGATCATTGAAAGCTTTATTCGTTGGCGCGAACAGTGTATAAGGCCCAGGCTCTTTGAGCAGATCCAACAAATCAGCCTGCTTCAATGCAGCATAAAATAAGGTCAGATTATAGTTGTTACCAATAAAATCCGCTGCATTGCTGTATTTGTCACTTTCGACATACAGATCAAGATCTTTATTCTTGCATGCATGGAAAAAGAATGTGTTTAAAAGTAAAGCAAGCCAAAATAGTATTTTCATACTGCCCGATCGCATGCCGCCGGTCTGTCTGCCCACTGTTTGCTGATTTATAGCTAAAATATCAGGTCTCATAATTAATAAATAGGTTGCGGATATTTACGTTGTACCGTGGTCAGAAAGGCATTTCCATTGACGATTTCAATACTATTGACTACACCGAAAGTTCGTGGATTAGCTGTTCCAGAATGAACATTGACTGTTAGACCGGGAAAAAAAGTATTTAGATAATAACTGGGCGAATATTGTGCATGATCCATCAGGATATAGCCGAAAGTACCGTCTTTAACAGCAGGTTCCGTAAGCCCTCCCGGGACCGATGGCGGTTCGAGATAGGATCCTGCGGTACGCGGATCAATGGAAGGCGCAAACAACTGGATATATTGCCAGGTATTGGAATAAATCTTATTTTTATCCTGCAAGAAGATCGGGAAACCATAATAAGGCGTCACTTTAGGGGCACCAATGTTACGCAATATCTGACCAGCGTATTGATAACTAAAATTTGGAATACGTTGCTGCACTGTCGCTCCGGCAGCGTTCACACTTGGCTGAATATGCGTGATAAAAATATTCATCGTATCACGTATACCATAACGCAAGGACCTTGTTGTCCCCGGTACGGGCAATTTCTGTGAAAGGTCCGCCTGTAGAAAACCTTTGGCACTCAGGTTATAAAAATTGACATAAGTCAGGGTATCCGAAAAGCTCTGTTTATGGAAAGTCTCCTGACGTACATAGAGTCCGTTTTCCTTCGTCTTAAAGTCTTTCTGCAGTATATGTAAAGTATACACTTCACGGGAGGACAGATCAATAATTGTATCCAGAAATACTTTGCGCTGCTGCTCATCGGGCAATTGCGCGAAAGGCACAGTGCTGATAGGGCGTGCCATAAATAAAAAACGACGTTTTCCCGCAGAGACCTGTGCCCAATTTGTTAAATCAAAACCATTCAATATAGGTGCTGTGGGTACCAGTTCTTTACCCGGGTATTCGGGGTTGTATTTAGAAGTACTCAATCCGGCATGTGCGGCATTAGGGGCTGCATAAATATTCCGTTTATCCAAAAAATCACCTATCGCCAATCCGCCAATAGGTTTGCCCGATGCATCAAACTCTGGATCAATAAACATGCAAAAAAAGGGCTGCGCTTCTTCTTTATTATCCAAGGTGAGCGTATATGTCAAATTATTAAATACCCGGATATAGGCAGGATCTTCGACAGTACGATATTCGGTTTTTGTACAGCTAGCTACGCAAAAAATAAACGATAACGCGATAACTGCAAAAATGGGACAATTTAAAATCTTGTATTTCATAAAAATGATTATTTCGTATGTTTTACTACCATAAATTTCGCTTTGCGAGTTTCGGAGGTGCTTTTCAGATCACCTATCACCGCAATGGAGTATACCCCTGGTTCATGCAGTGGAACTTTACGCCCGACAGCAGTATACAGTTTTGGGTTTGCTACAAGTTGCATACTGGACATAGGTTTGACCTGTTCCAGCCAATCGCCGGGGATACGTGTTGGCAGCGAACTGTAAGCCATAAACTGATAAGGGCCACCGACATCATTGGAGGCACTATAGAGCAGCGAAGTATAAGGTTGCAGGATATTTAAAACTCCAGGAGCCATATTTACACCACTATCCATTGACCCTGTCCCAAAAGGACGGCCCTCACCGTTGGTGAATGTGGCATATGGCAAAGCTGCACAGAAATTCAGGAAACGGAAATTAAACATATAGCTGGACCGGACCCGGTCTATTGTTGCATTATTACCTGCCCCTTCTTTCCCTGTATAGACCGTCCCTGCCAAGTTATTGGCTGCTACTAGGGCCTTCGCTTTTTTGTCCTGATCCATGTAAAGCCAGGCCGTGTAATTTTGTCCGGGCTGTAGTTCAGTATCGATGGCGGCCAAAGCTTGTCCTGAAGCTGTTTCAATAACAATATGCTGCTGACCGCCGACCACCCGTAGATAGTTCGATGCCTTACCATATCCTGTGGCGGCTGTAACCTGGCCCTTAGTCTGCAACACCACGTCTTGTCCTGAAATGGCATTGGCAAGCTGTATCTGCGCATAGGTCCGATTCAGGGGTTCGCTGATATCGGCTATAATCTGGAAACCATTTTGCAGTTCGCGGATATCGTCAGTACCCGTGGTCCAGGTAAATTCTTTGGGATGGACGACAATAGTATAGATACCACCGGGTTGGAAGGTCTGAACCGGTGCATAGGTCTGGCCAGAAGACATTCGGCTAATGGCACCGCCGCCCATCTCCATGGTTGAGTTGAAGCGGTCAATAGTATTGTAATAAGTATGCCCCACAGCCGGAATCTGCCGGCCGTCATCCGTCAACAGTTTAAACTGATAGGTACCATAGGGTAGTTCCACATAATCCGACCAAGTATCACTGGCAATCTTTGTTGTGCTATTACCAACGGGGGTTCCATCAGCATAAGCCAATGTAATAGGTCCCGTAATATCTTCCATAGCGCTTGTTGGCATCAGCTTCTTGGCGAAATTAATGATCCGAATTTTAAAATGATCCGGACGTGCCGGAGCTGTCACACTGCGTGGTACCTCCACCAGCCTATCCGGTTTCTGCACCCTGCTTTCGTGATTGATCAGCAGGTAATAGTCCTTCGGAGTGTTGTAAGAATCGTGGACTGTAAATTCGACATCATGAGAAGCAATGGTCTTATTTGGTATCGGCACAAAGGTTGTCCTAAGACGTACTGTGCCATCGGTCTGAAAGAGATCCTGCGGCACGGTCCAGCTCTGCCCCAAGCGTCCATCTTTCGGAAAATAACGTGTTCCCGGTGGCGTCAGCTCTTCGGGTGGAATATAGCCCGAACGCTGTGGGGGCACAAAGAAATTTGTCAGACTGTCGCCATTAGCAATCAGCTGTGCATTCTCGGATAAATTGACCAAGCGTATATTTGAGGCTTTTTCAGCATCTGGATTAGGTCTATAGTCAAAAGTGTAATCTAAGTTTTCCCGTTTACAGGAGAGGACAAAAATACTGACCAATAGCAGTATGACCTGTAGCAGGGATAGCCACCCCATCGCATTCAAGCGCTGTCCATTATTTCCTTTTTTTTGCTGTTTCATACTTATAAAATGTTATAGGTAAATCCAACCATAATTTCTGTACCGCGTTTGTAGCTCCGGTTGAGGTATTCGCGTCCATACCATTTGCCACCTGTATTTGGATTGGCATAAACCGTTTTGATGGCCGGGTTCAGGATATTCTTTGCGTAACCTTTAACGAGCAACCTCTTATTCAACTTTTGACTGAATACCAGGTCCATCATGGAAAATGGCCGCGTATAGAGATCCGGCTCTCCGGTAAGATTGATCTGTACCAGCCTTTCGCCTACCGTATTGTATGTCGCTGTGATATCCGTGCCCCATTTTTTATTGTTATAATTCAGCCAGGCATTGATACTATAGGGAGCCTGTTCAAAGAGCGGGCTATTGGTCGGTGCATTCCGGTCGATAGACCAGTTGGCAGCAAGCCGTTCCGGTGTTTTCTTAATATTGCTCTGCGCAAGCAACAGGTTCGACCCCAAGAAGAAATCCTGTGCGGGTTGCCAGAATGAGCCTAAGTTTTTCACCAGTTCCAGTTCAATTCCATAGACCCGGCCCCGGTTGGGGTCGTTCTGAAATTGAATGATCGGAAATTCCGGAAAAGTAGCGGCAAGTCCCTGTGTCTGTAGGCTGAACACCTTCACCAACTGATCATTGATTTCTTTCCCAAAGGCCGAAACAGCAATGACTTCACCGCTATTGGGAAACCATTCCCAGCGAAAATCCAGATTTTTGGTCGACTGGTTTTTTAAGTTTCTGTTTCCGACGACCAAGCCCATCTGGAAAGCGTCAAATTCGTAAACATTGGTAATTTCCCGTAATTCAGGTCGCGCCAGTGTGGTATTGAATGCAACCCTAAAGTTCATGTTATCGTTGAGGGTATACGTTGCATTGACTGAATAATACGGTTTGTAGCCCTGTTTATAGGCCGAATTTGGATTCTGTGGGTTCAGGTTTACGGTCCCGTTTGCATTGGCTGCTGTCAGGGATGGATCCAGATATACATTCGCCGTATCCACCGCGGACTGGATATTGGTATTTTCAAACCGCAATCCACCGGCGACCCGAAGTTCATCCGTCAGTTTCAGGTCCAGCATTCCATAGAACGCATTGGTTTCGTAAAATCCGGTGTAATTGTTAGGTGATTTCTGGATGTTGTACAAGAAGCCCCCCACGGGAAAGTCACCTTCACCTACCCCGCCTGTGGGTACGCGCACACCGACCACCTCATTGCTGACCAGGCGATCTAGATTACCTTCCACATCATACAGTGGAATTGAGGAAAATTTACCAGGACCATAAGCACCATAACTTGTAAAATTAGATCCCGGCAGAAACAGTACGTTTTCCCCAAATTTCCGCTCACGGTTCAGGTAGTTGAATCCTGTTTTTAATTCCTGTTTATGGCCCGATAACTTAAAAGGAATCGTCAGATCAGCTTTGTAATTATAGTTGGTTTCGTCCAGATTCCGCCAGCGCCGTCCATTCGGATCAGCCTGAAGAATACCGAAAGGACCAAATCCATTGACATAACCCGAGCTTAACGCATAATAGCGTTCGGTATAAACATAGTCTACATTCCCCGTATTCGGGAGATGGGCAATACTTGGCCGCTCAATGGCACCGCCATAGCGCGGTTTGTAATCCACCATATTGACAAAGCGGTAATCCGGATCATTCTGGTTGGATTTGGATGACGCCATATTATAGCTCAACCGTGGTGAATATGCACTTGTTAAAAATTTGTGTTCTCCTTGTAGATTAAAGGTATGTAGCGTGCGGAAGGTTTGCTTTAGCGAGTAGGTGGTACTGTTTACTTCACCCGGTAAACCCGCATAGTAATATCCGCCACGCAGGTTCGTTGCCTTATTCTCCCCGCCCCAACTGCCCAGATACTGAAAACTCACTTCATGTCTCGGGTTAAAGCGATAGGTCAGACCACCCAATAGGCCATAATTAAGCGTCTCGACACCAGTATTTTCCTTGTAGGTCTGATACTTGCCCATCACAATATTATTGGTGGTGGTAAAATTAGGGATCTTGCGCTGGCTATAGATATAGGGGCTACCTGTGACCACACCTTGGTAAATGCTATATTGTGTCAGGTCTCCGTCGTAGATATTGCTTGTGCGTCGGTAATAGTTTCCGCCGAGAATCACGCCCAATTTATGTTTATCAAAAAGGGTGTAACTGTTACCGAACGTAGCGGAATACAATTGATTGAGTGGTGCTCGTTTGGTCTGTGAGGTCAATACGGGGTCAAATCCCTGCATAATGCCATTGATGCGATTGACCTCCTGGCGCACTTCAGGACTATAATTGCTCGAGGCAATCAGCTGCTGAATCGAACTGAGGCCATTGGGGTATTGTTTGGATAGATTCAGAAAGTCTTTGGAAAGATCTTTCTTATTGATTGCCGTACCTAATACGCCCATATCGCTATTCCAGAAACTGTTATACTTGCCGCCAACTCCGATATTGGAATTGAAGCCTGTCTGCGCGATCACTTCAAACGTCATCTTTTCTGGCACCGATTTGGTCTTCAGTTCGACGATGCCCGAAGCCGCATCGGCAGGCTTATCCGGTGTGACGGTCTTATAGACGGTAATATTATCCAATAAAGACGCCGGAACAAGATCCAATGGGATAGCACTGCGGTCAGGATCCGAGGATGCCAACCGTACGCCATTCAACTGTCCGATCACCGAGCGGTCGCCCAGTCCACGTACCGCCACGTATTTATCGTCGGTTATGGTCACCCCAGTCACACGTTGCAAGGCCTGTGTTGTGGTGATACTACCGGTACGTTCGATCAATTGAGCCGAGATCGCATCCTGTACGATGGATGCTTTGCGGCGTTCTTCGAGCACTGAAGCTTCGGTATTCGCTCTTTTTCGGGCCTGCACTGTGACTTCAACTTCCTCCAATGCAGTCGTTAGGGACTGCAAACGTATGGTTATATCAGCTTGCTGTGCAGTGACACTAAGTTCTTTCCGTTGGTAGCCCAGTGAGGTAAAGACAAGCACCCCATTTTGACCGGAGATCGCGATGGAAAAATTTCCATTTACATCTGTTGAGGTTGAATTTTTGGTATTCTTGACACTAATGGAAATCCCTGCCAGTGGCTGTCCTGTACTCCCGTCCAGTACCCGGCCACGGACCGTGGTGGTTTGGGACAAACGAACAGGCTTTTTTTCGTCCACCGGATCTTCCGGTCCTGTACGGCGAATGGTTACAATCCTATTTTTGACCGTATAGGCAAAAGGAAGTTTTTCAAAACAGCGTTCCAGCACCTGTTCCAAGGGTGCATTCACCACATTGATCGTGATGCGCGGTGCATGATCAAAGATCTCCGCGTCATAAAAAAAATCATACCCCGTTTGTACGCTAATCTGTTCCATCAGATCAGCCAAAAGGGTCTTTTGCTTATTAATAGTTAGGCGCTGACCATATGTAGCTGCACTTAAATGTGCTAGTACACAGGTTAATAATACCATGGTGATTTTCATAACACGCATGACTTGATGAAAATTCATACTTTTGTCTTGTAGTTATAGTAAATGTTAAAAATTGACGACACATCTTTTTTAATGACTTTAGCTATTTCGGGCGGTGATGTTGGTAGCATCGCCGCTTATTTTTTATCCAATGTCATGGTAATGGGTAATTATTTCTTCACGATAATCCTCCTTTCTTTGATCTCCAGTTTCACCTTATTGATGGAAGCGATCATTTCCGTTACCGCCGATAGCGATTGACTTCGGGATACCTTTCCCGTAAATTTCATTGTGCTTAATTCAGGAGGACATTCCACCGTGACATCGTACCATCGGGCGATCTTGCGCAGAATACCGCCTAAGTCTTCCCGACGGAATATAAAATACCCATTTATCCAGGCTAAGTTTTGTTGTATATCTGCTTCCGAGAGCAGCATATTGTTTCCGACCAATGCCTGCTGTCCGGGTTTGAGCAATTCTGATTTCCCGCTATGTGCGGCAACGAGGCGTACGCTCCCTTCCAACAGCGTTGTACAGTCATAAGGTTCATCGGCATAAGCGTTGACATTGAAGGTGGTTCCCAATACCTGGATCACCTGTTTATCGGTCTCGACAAAAAATGGTACGCGTTCCTTATTTTCGTTAGTGATTTTGGCTATTTCGAAGTAGACTTCGCCGGTCATTTTTACCCGACGTTCTTTTTTTTCAAATTCCACTGGGTAGGTCAGTGAAGATGCCGCATTGAGCCATGCCCTACTTCCATCAGGCAGTGTGACACGATATTGTCCGCCATTGGGCGTGTTGATGCTATTATAGGATTGTGTGGATGCTCTTTTATCTACAGCGGCATAAACAATTTCACCTTCGGCTGTTTTTTGTACTTTCACTCCACCTTGATCTGCAATGCTTCCTTTGGCAGCATCTGATAAAGAGATCGTCGATCCATCTGCCAGTTTCAAGATAGCTCTGTCACTGCCGGGAGTGATACGGTTCTTTTGATGAACAAGTTGCTCTGACGGTTTGGCTCCCTGAGGGATCCACAACCAGAGCAACGCTCCCAGTCCAACAAATAACAGGATAGCTGCAGCATACCATTGTATCCGTTGTCGGATTGGGATAATACCTCTTTTACGTAAGTTCGGCTTGGTTTTATCCGATGGGATCAATTGCTCCTCTTCCATCCTTTCATGCAGACGACGCTGCCAAACTGTAATTTGCCCACGATCATGCTGTGGAACATCTGCCGAAGAATCCCAAAGACTGTTTGTCTGTTCAGCCATGATCTGATGTAGCAGGATCAAATTGTTCGGATCGTCCAGAAAATCTGCGATAAGCTGCTGTTCTGCAACAGTGCATTTTCCCTGCAGATATCGCTTTAACAGTTCATTTGTGATTATTTGTTCGTCCATTTTTTTGCTTCTTCACATATAAAGGCGCAGAAATGAGACTGTACCACCTACGGTCAATCAAAAAAAAACACAACTAACTGATATTGAGAAATAAAAATTAAAAAAATAGATTTAAAAACAGTAGCAGAAGAGATAAGATTCCTTTACGAAAATGTTTTAGTGCAGCGACCATATAATTTTCGATGGTGTTGATAGATAGGTTGGTTTTCTGTGCAATCTCCTTGTAACTGAAGCCCTGCTCACGGCTGAGTACAAAAACCTCTTTACGCTGGGAACTGAGTCCAGACAAAAGCTTCTGATACTGTTCTTCTTCCTCCTGACAGCTCACTGCATAATCGGCCATGCGGTATTCCACCGCGGTAGTTTCGGCATAATCCGCCACTGTTTCCACAATATTGCGGCGCTGTTTGCGCAATTGGCTAATCACAGCATTGTGTGCCGCTCGATGGAGGTAATTATTTAGATTATCAGGAATACTAAACTCCTGGCGTTTTTTCCAGAGCCAGAACAGGATATCTAGTGCAATTTCTTCAGCAAGAAAGGCATCATTGAGATACAAGTGACATGTTGCATACAATTTTGGGGAATAACGGGCCACAAGCTCATTATAAGCTTTCAAGTCGTCATCCTGACAACAGCTTTCCAATAATTCGCGGTCTGATAAGTTCGTATAATTCACCCCTGGTCAAAATTTTCGATCCTAGTTCTTTTTCTCTGTATGACCGGCAAAGGAACATTCCTTTCATCGGTCACAATGGCAGGGAAGCATTTCCAGGCCAATTACAGGACATTATGCTTCCGGTACTAAATTCTTAAAGAAATATGTGGGCAGTGTGTGTTTAGTATTATGTTTCTGTTAAGTGCATTCTTTCGCAAATCTTTATCATTGTAGGACCGACTTGTCAACAATGGTCACAATAGAGAGCCTATGATCTGTCTCCGAAACCAATAATAGGTAAATAAAAAAACCGTTGGAAGCACTTCCAACGGTCTATGCCAGTTTTTTAAATTATAGTAATACCTTCTCTATTTCTTTCGATCAGGATTAATTTGCCCAGTTTCTGTTCGCTTTGTCCCCCATCACAAATTCAAGCGTACCACCGTTCAGGATATCCGCATGGTTTAGCTGTGTACTATTCAATGGTTTTCCGTTTAACGTAGCCGATTGGATATACTTATTTTTTGCTGACGCATTTTTTCCGATGATCACAAAAGATTTTCCGTTCGGCAGGCTTAACGTTGTTTTCCTGAAAAATGTCGATCCAATGCTATAGGACGCCAGTCCGGGTGTAACAGGATAAAAACCTATCTGTGAAAAAACAACAAAAGCAGACATACCACCACCATCCTCATCACCCGGTACCCCCATCACGTCGTTTCTAAACCACTCGCCAATTAGTTTGTGGATACGCTTTTGTGTCATCCAGGGTTGTCCCGCATAATTATAGAGGTACGGAATATGAAGGGCCGGCTCATTGGCCATCGAAAACTGACCGACATTCCCCGTATGATCCGGTAATTGTGCATAGAAATCAAATTTGGAACGTCCCAGCGGCTGTTGGAACATTTCATCCAAATATTGGACAAACAGCTGGTTGCCACCCATCAACTTAATCAGGTCGGGGATATTGTGCTGTACGTCCCAGCGGTAGATCCAAGCATTATTTTCACCATAATACCCCCTGGCTCCTTGTCCTCCGGCGAAGACATAGTCAAAAGGCATGATAAAATTACCTTTTTCATCTTTGGGGTGGAAAAATTTGGTCTGTTGATTAAACAGATTTCGGTAATTGAAAGACTGCTTCATAAACAGATCATAATCCGCTTTTATACCCAATTCGTTCGCCAGTTGCGCGAGACACCACAAGTCATAAGAAGTGCCGAGGGTAACCGCTACAGGCTGACGTTTTTCAAAGCCATGTACTTCTGGGTAAATTTCCTGTTCGCCCGGGTGCAAAGCCGGAATATAGCCCTTTTCTTTGAAAAATTCATCCATTTTTCCTGCAGGCTTGCCCGACCATGGCGCCAAGGTTTTTTCGGTAATCGCTCCTTTTGCAGCCAGATATGCTTTCTGAATATCAAAACCACGAATCCCTTTCCGATAGGCATCCAGTAAAGTTGCTACGCCATGGTTGGAATTCATTCTGCGGCTATCTCCTGTGATCTCTGGAAAAGTCGGCAGCCAAGGCCTGTCCATCTGCTCCGACATCCGCACAAAGGAATGGAGAATATTCGATTCTGACGCTGGGTCCAGAAGAACGCGTAGGGGGTGATGGGCGCGATAAGAATCCCATATCCAGTCATCTGTAAAAAAAGGTTTACCTTCATCCGAATGTACTTTGCCGTCAAATGCACTAAAATAACGCCCCCCTTCAGAAATGTTGACCGGCCGCTCATAAGTGCGGTACAAAGAGGTATAGAAGACATTTTTGTCCGATTCACTGTCGCCTTCCACAGCAATCTTTCCGAGTGCTTGATTCCAGATTTTACGGCCATTTTCTGCTAGTTTCTTTTGATCAAAATCAGCAATTTCACGGTTCAGATTTGCTTTAGCCTGTACTGCGTCAATAAAGGAAACGCCGTACTTGATTTTTAAATTCGCTCCTGCCTTGTCAAATTGCAGGACAAGACAAGCATTTCTGCCCTTTGCGTCCATACCTTTTTCTAATTGCTGACCCTGCAGTTTACTAACTCCAGTTGGTTGAATATCAGGAACGGCATAGATATACACACGTGTGCCATTGCCAATTTCCTGACTGCCTGAAAGAGCTTGTCCATCCCAGTTCAATTCCCCGTCGCGTGAATTGAACTGCAGGTATGTTGTCGCTGTGCTCGGAAAAGCAAACGTGTACATGCCCGACTGATGAGACAGCGCATAATCTACTTTAATATCTTCCTGATCTAAAACAACTGAATAACGATAAGGCTTAATCTCCTCCTGATCATAACTGTACAACTGCACAGGTTTAAGCTCCTTGGGCAACTGCAGCATTGGGCTTAGATTAAAAGCCGACGATCCACGATGGCTCGTAACAATAAGTGGAAGGCCATACAGACGATCCGAGGTAAAATCGTCCCTTTCGGGATAGACCCGCAAGATACTGTTAGGCAGATGGACAGTCGGGTAGGTTGGCACCAGTAAATGACTGATATTACCCATATATGGATTGACATAATCCACAAAATCTTTTTGTTTTTGGGACTGGGAAAAACCTTTTAGCAAAAAGATAGACAAAAAAGAAAAACAACAGACTGTCCGTAGAAAGGTTTTATGTTTCAGATTGATATTCTTATTTAGCATTCTAGAATTATTAAGTGATTAATGGTTTAAGGGCCAAACATCCGTTTCGCCCTTAAAGATAATTTTTTTTGACCACATTTATTCCCTCCGTATCCATTATTTAGGTCCTTTCAGGAGGCCCGTTTGTTTTACTTGTTTAATACTACCATCAGCATGATCCTCCAGGCGGTCTATGCAGATCGAACGCGGCCAATCAATGAACTCGCTTTTTTTGCGAAAGTTCACTATGATGATAAAAGGCATACTGTTCCCTTCACAATTTAGATTTAGCCTGATCTCAATTATAAAATTTTAGAGAGAAACCGAACATTTCTCCAATTATCTACAGCTCGTCAAAACAGTCTATTTTTCGTTACCAACAACGAGATATGATGGTCTCCGGTGTTGCTTCCATTCGGGTAAAAATATTGCTACGGACCAGAGTGGAATTGGGATGTTAAGGGATAATGCCTATATTCGGCAAGCATTCATCCAATTGGCTACAATAGCGCATAAACCATCAATCAATATGAAATTACATACGTGCTGGGTACGATCGACACTGATTACTTTACTGGCAACATGCTTTTACCTGAACAGCATTGCTTCACAAGCCCCCAAAATCGTTTATCTTTCCGATTATGGTGTACTTCCCAATACCGGGACCAATAGCGCTGCTACAATCAATCAAGTCCTTCAGACAATTCTCAGAAAGGCCAATAGAAATCAGTCTCTCATTTTAAAATTCAAAAAAGGACGCTATGACTTTTATCCCGAGGGCGCATTATCACGAACATACTATATTTCCAACCACGATCAGGATAATCCCAAGATAGTAGGTATCGCATTCGAACAATGCAACAACCTCACGATCGATGGCCAGGGCTCAGATTTCATTTATCATGGCCGGATGTTGCCGATTGCATTGATCGAAAATAAAAATCTGACCCTTAAAAATATCCATATAGATTTTGAACGCCCACAGATCTGTCAGGTCCAGATCCTGAAGAATGACACGATCAATGGCACGATCGTTTACAAGACAGCTCCCTGGGTGACTTACACAATCAAAGACAGTGTATTTTACAATACCGGCGAAGATTGGGCCATGCGTCCAACATCCGGAATCGCCTTTGAGGAAAAAACCAAACGCATCGTTTACAATACCAGTGATATTGGGGTAGGAACAAAAAGAGTAACCGAGCTTTCGCCGGGTATTATCCAAGCCGAGCAATGGAAAAATCCAAAGCTTATTCCGGGCACCGTCGTGGCCATGCGTGCAGGACATCGCCCCAACCCCGGTGTTTTTGTCCATAAAGGAAAAGATATTCGACTTGAAAATATCAGCGTGCATTATGCGGAAGGCATGGGCTTATTGGCTCAGCTCACCGAAAATATCAGCCTCGACAGATTCCAAGTGGCACTGCGCGGTGATCAAGATCCCCGGTATTTTACCGCACAAGCTGACGCGACCCATTTTTCAGGTTGTAAAGGTGTTATTGTCTCTAAAAATGGGCTATACGAAAATATGATGGACGATGCCATTAACATCCACGGCACTTATCTCAACATCACGACAAGACTGGACAATAAAACACTGGTGGGCCGTTATATGCATGACCAATCCTACGGATTTGACTGGGGTGATGCCGGAGACACGGTGCAGTTTATCCGATCAGGGACGATGGAACTTTGGAACCAGAAAAACCAGATTCAATCCATTCAGATATTGCGCAACAAAGAGGATGATCCGGTCCGTGAATTTAAGATTACGTTCAAACAGGCACTCGATCCGGAAATAGATCCTGCGAAAACAGCTATCGGTATTGAAAACCTCACCTGGACACCTCGCGTTGTTTTCAGCGACAATACCATTCGTCACAATCGTGCACGCGGGGCTTTGTTCAGTACACCGAGAAAAACCCTCGTCGAAGGGAATCTTTTTGACCATACCTCGGGCACTGCAATCCTACTCTGCGGCGATGCCAACGGCTGGTATGAGACCGGCAGCTGTCATGATATTGTGATCCGGCACAATACATTTATCAATGCGCTGACCAATATGTTTCAGTTTACCAATGCGATTATCTCGGTCTATCCTGAAATTCCTGACCTCAAAAATCAACAAAAGTATTTTCATAGCGGTATAGTCATCGAAGATAATCTTTTTGAGACCTTTGATAAACCCATACTCTATGCGAAATCCGTGGATGGTCTAGTTTTTCGCAACAATCGGATCAGGACAAACAGGGCGTATCCGGCATTCCACTGGAATAAAAAACCTTTATTCTTCGAGCGCGTCGTTCACGATGAAATTTCGAATAACACCATCGATGGCAAACCATTTCATCTTTCGCTATGATATCCTTTAAAAACAACAGCAACCTGATTTTATTGCTGTTATTTAGCAGTGTGGGACTAAGATGCCTGGCACAGTCGGCCAATCAGTCACAGGATCTCAATACGAATGAACGCCCCAATATTGTGGTATTTTTTGTGGATGACCTGGGCTGGCAGGACATGTCCGAACCATTCTATTCCACCAAAACAGCTATTAACGAGAAGTTTCATACACCACATATCGAATCACTGGCCAAAGATGCCGTTAAGTTTACCAATGCTTATGCTACGCCGGTATGCACGCCCTCGCGGGTGAGCTTTCTCACAGGGTTAAATGCTGCACATCACCGGGTAACGAATTGGACACATCCGAAAGCCAATACAGCTACCGACAGCAACGATGAGATCCTTAATCCACCTGACTGGAACATCAATGGATTGAGTCCGGTACCAAATATTCCTCATACCATATATGCGACACCATTTCCCAGCATCCTTAAGTCTAACGGTTACTACACCATCCATATCGGTAAGGCCCATTGGGGATCTGCTGGCACACCTGGCGCCAGTCCGCTTAATTTGGGTTTTATGGTCAATGTGGCCGGCCATTCGGCGGGACATCCACAAAATTACTATGGCGAACAGAACTATGGCAACCTTCCGAGCAAAACCAGTTATCAGGCTGTACCGGACCTGATGGAATACCATGGGTCATCCACTTTTCTGACGGAGGCACTGACGCAGGAAGCACTGAAAGCACTTGAGGAACCTATTCGTCGCAAGGAACCCTTTTTCCTCCATTTTTCCAATTATGCTGTTCATGTCCCAATTCAGCCCGATCCGCGTTTTGTACAGCGCTACCTCGACCGGGGTCTGGACTCTACTGAAGCAGCTTATGCCTCTTTGGTGGAAGGCTATGACAAAAGTATTGGCGATATTGTCCAGTTTCTAAAAGACAAAGGCATTTACGACAATACGGTTATTATCTTTTTGAGCGATAATGGCGGGCTCAGTCTCAGCCCCCAGCGTTCGGGAGAAGTCCATACACAGAATCTGCCGCTCAAAGCGGGCAAAGGTTCTCTTTACGAAGGGGGCATACGTATTCCACTGCTGATAAAACAAGCCAGCAGGCATGAACCGAGCAGTAATCCTACACCCGTTATGGTAGAAGACCTATTTCCAACGATTCTCCATATGGCAAAAATAAAGGATTATCAACTCGTACAGCGCGAGCCGGATGGCAAGGATCTGACGAGTCTGCTAGCAGGCAAGAATGACGACCGATGGAATAACCGTCCCCTTATCTGGAATATACCCAATAAATGGACTGTTCCGGATGGTCCGGGTATCAATTTCTTTTCGGCGCTACGCCAAGGCGACTACAAGTTGCTTTATGACATGAAACAGGGGAAATTAGAGCTCTACAATCTGAAGGAGGATATCGGTGAACGCAACAACCTCGCTCCCCGAATGAAGGAGAAAACAAAAGCACTCAGCAAGTTACTTTCCGATCAACTTCGGATATGGAAGGCACAGCTGCCGACTTACAAGGCTACTGGACAACAGGTTCCCTATCCTGATCAGCTAAAATCTGTAGACCAATAGCGTTTATTGTCAACAAAATAGTTTTTTAAGTTGGCTCAACTTTTATAGAAAGCCTTACGATCAAATCGCAAAGGCTTTTATTTTAAACCTAATAAAACTGATACATGATTAACACGGATAAAGCTACTGGATGGAAAAAAAATATTAGCTCTCGTTAATCAACTTCTGTAACCAGCTGAATAGATCTACGGTAACTTTATCTTGAACAACGCAGTAAACGCATACGGAGGACCATGAGCCGTACAGCACATTAAAATTGAGCTTTACACAAAAACAAAAGATTACCGGGCTACTTATTTTTGTATTGTAAAAACAAGTAAAGATGAAAACAAAGCACAAAGCCGCAGGCTTCTTCCGATTTTTGAAATGGTCAGCCCTAACGCTTGTTGTTCTCATCGGATTAATCACCGGCTATATGATGCATCCCCAATTTGGTAAAAGACCCTCAGGCGAAAGACTTAAACGTATCGAACAATCGAAGCAATTCAAGGATGGAAAATTTCGCAACAGCAGCCCAACACCACAGCTGACACAAAGCTGGACGGTAGCCCTTTCTGATTATTTCTTCAAAAAATCACGCGAGACTAGCCCCAAACATAAGATACCTTCGGTTCCAGTCAATTGGGACAGTCTTTTTACCAGATCCCATGGTTTGGTTTGGCTGGGGCACTCCTCCTATCTTTTGCGTGCAGACGGAAAAACTATCCTTGTCGATCCGGTACTAAGCGGCAGCATTTCGCCTATACCGGGCAGTGGCAAAGCCTTTGCGGGCGCTGATGTAACAACAGCAGATGCGCTTCCGGCCATCGATTATCTATTTATTTCCCATGATCATTACGATCATATGGATTACAAAACGCTCAAAGCACTGCAACCCCGAGTCGGCAAAATAATCGTTGGACTTGGCGTAGGTGAACATCTGGAATATTGGGGTTATCGTAACGATCAGATTATTGAAAAAGATTGGTGGGAAGAGATCGATCTGGGAAATGGATTTCATGTAACAGTCACACCGGCACGGCATTTCTCCGGTCGCAGCATCTGGTCGGCTAACACACTCTGGGCCTCCTATGTGCTTGTGACGCCAAGCCGCAGATTATACCTTGGCGGAGACAGTGGCTACGATACCCATTTTAAAGAAATCGGTGACAAGCTGGGCCCATTTGATTTGGCCATCCTCGAAAATGGACAATATGATCTGAGTTGGAAATACATCCACATGATGCCCGAAGAAGTGGTACAGGCGGCTATAGATTTAAAGGCAGCCAAGTTATTACCCGTGCACTCCTCCAAATTTGTCCTAGCCAATCATGCCTGGTACGAACCCTTAGAGCGTATTTCCAAAGAAGCATCAATACAGCAACAAACCCTGCTTACCCCACGCATCGGTGAAGTAGTTGATCTGGATGATACCGACAGTGGCCACAGCTATTGGTGGAAAAACTGATTAAGCGATTGAATTAATTGTTGCTGGTGTTATTCCAAATTTCTCTTTAAAGGAAGCGTAAAAATGGGAGAGGTTTTCAAAACCAAGATCGAGGTAAATGTCCACAGGTCTTTTCCGCTTATTCTCAATCAGATAGTATGCCTCCGAAAGACGTTTTTCCTGTAGCCATTTGCGGGGCGAGGTGCGGAATATCTTTTCAAAATCGCGTTTAAAGCTTGCTAGGCTACGACCGGATAATTTGGCAAAATTCTCCAAAGGAACATTATACTTATAATTTTTCAACATAAATTCCTCCAGGTCAATCTTAAACGGTTCGGAAAAATCAAACAACAGGTCTTTTAGGAATGGATATCTTTCCAGTAACAAGGTGATCAGTTCGTAGATCTTGATGGTTTCCATCTGAGGGCTGACACGGTCCGAAGCCTCCGCATAAGGCGCCAATGATTCAAAATAACTTTTGATAAAGACATCACCCTCCAGAAGAATATTCGTATCCGACTGCTGCTTCCTATCTGAAGAGAGCTGATGGTCCAGGGCATATTTCTTGAGCCGGTCTGCATGGAGCATGATGGAGATAGA
This sequence comes from Sphingobacterium sp. DR205, assembly GCF_011064245.1. Classification (NCBI taxonomy): domain Bacteria; kingdom Pseudomonadati; phylum Bacteroidota; class Sphingobacteriia; order Sphingobacteriales; family Sphingobacteriaceae; genus Sphingobacterium; species Sphingobacterium sp. DR205. The sequence continues at coordinate 5,129,200 of NZ_CP049333.1, forward strand.
CTGATAAGCGGAATTTTTCGAAGGGTGTTTGAACGCCTTTGCCAGTTGATTTCTCCGGGCGACCAATATCTGCCCTTCCTTTGTCACCAGCTTTCCCTTTTCGTGGTCAAAATGTGTCTCACCGGATAGCTGGAACAGCACCGCATGTTCAGGGATAAACTGTTCATGACCAAAAGCCTTATCCACATAACAGGAATATAAAAAAGCCTTTCCAAAATCTTTTTCCTCCATATTGATCATATTCAATTTTATCAATTCATATAGCAATAAGCCGTCCTCGTACGAAAAGCGGAACCTATTCCCAAGATAACAAATATTGTTTGCTTTTTTGAATTTTCATTTTCCATACGGCTCAGATGATATGTTCCCAAAAGCTCATTTAAAAAATATTGTGCTCTCGACCTTACGCCAAGCTGCCGACAAAGATTATTAGCCCACCATTATTTCGTATTGTTGTATGGACCTCCTCTTTCCAATACAGGCCGAAGTGGTGCTTTCCACACTTTTAATCATCAAAAAAGACACCATGCGCATCTTACTTACCTGTAGCAAGTCTTTTCCTTATTATACTGACAAACTCGGGTGAAACACCGAGATAAGACGCGATATAATATTGTGGCACCCGTTGTGATATCGTCGGATATAAGTCGATAAATTCAAGATAGCGTTCAGTGGCCGGTTTGGCCATGGTGTGGATCAGCCTATTTTGTAGCACAGCAAGCCTACGCTGTACCAGCATACGAAAGACGCGTTCAAACTTTGGAATAGTATCCAGCAGTTTTTCTTTAGTCTCCGGAGTCAGCATAAGGAATTCACATTCTTCCAATGTTTCCATATACAAACTCGACGGTATTTGGTAATGAAAGGAGGCGATATCACTGATCCACCAATCTTCGACTGCAAAGGCCAAGGTTACCTCAAAACCGTTTTCATCAAGATAATAGATCCGAACGCAGCCTTTCTGGAGATATCCTTCAAACTGGCAGATCTCCCCCTCCTGCAGCAGCATGGTTTTCTTGGGGACTTTGCGTGTAGTCAACAAATCAGTAAATTGTGTTATCTCTTCTTCTGTAAGTATTATACACTTGGAAACATTGTTGAGGATATTTGCGTACATCATATCATTATTGTCAAACCTACTTATTTTCATGTAAAATATAACCGGCACCATAGATACTCTCGATATGTAGCATCTTATCGACCTGCAGCAATTTACGAATACGCGAAATAAAAACCTCCAGGCTTTTGCCATTAAAAAAATCTGTATTCCCCCAGAATAACAAAAGAAGATCCTTTTTGTTGACCAACAGATTTTTATGTAAGATCAGATGGCGCAGCAGTTCTGCTTCGCGGATGGTCAGCTTTTGTGCTTTTCCTTCGCTATCCGACAAGCTATAACGCTCCATATCGAGCCACAGCTGACCTATCCGCAGTCCGGTCTCAGACACATCATCCGGTACAGGAGCAGCAGCTACGGCCAATAAATTGCGAATTTTAAGCAATATTTCATCCATATCAAAGGGTTTAGCGATGTAATCCACCGCCCCCAGGGACAGTCCTTGGAGGCGTGAAGTTCGTTCGTGCAAGGCTGTCAAAAAGAAAATCGGCTGTCCCTTCTTCAGTTGCACAATATCCTGAGCGAGATCAAAACCATTTCCGTCCGGTAGCTGCACATCTATAATCAGCAATTTAGCCACGTGCTCCTCAAAGGCTTCCAGTCCGGTTTTCATTGTGCAAGCCCACACCACACTAAATCCCTTGTAGCGGAGATAGCGTGAGAAAACCTCGCCCAGATCAGGTTCGTCCTCGATTAGCAGGATATCAATCCTTTTTTTTGCTATTGAAATCCCCATTGTCAATGTAAATATAAAAAATAGTACCGCCCCCGGGCCTGTTTTCCAAACAGATTTTCCAACCTAGGCGATCCAAACAAGATTTTACATAGTATAATCCTAATCCAAGTCCGGGTTTACCCCCCGAAGACTGTCCGCGATAGAAGGCCGTAAATAGCGCATTCCTATCCGATGGAGCAATTCCCCGCCCATTGTCTTCAATCTTCAGGCAATATTGTTCAACTTTCCTCTCCCAGCTCAATCGAATGGTCTTGGTGGAATGGTCATTAAATTTGATGGCGTTTGAGATCAGATTGTCAAGTATTGAAAAATAATACCCTTCATCCAGTTGCAATAACAGCTCCTCCCCTAGTGGCGTATAGTCAATTTCAATTTCTCCTTGGTAACGCAGTCGCAGTTCGTGTAAGATCTCCATCGTAAATAAGTCAAGGGGAACCTGTACAATTTTGGCCTGCTGCTCCTGCAAAGCAACGGATCCCATCACTTGTTCAAAATAGTCCTTAAGCCGCTTTGCCTGCCTTTCGACCACACGCCCCAACTGAGCTACCTCTTTATTGTCCGGATCAGTCTCCCGATCGATCAGGCTATGCGCGCTGACCAAGATTGTTGTCAATGGTGTATTGAATTCATGCCGCATATGATTCAGGAAACTTGTTTTCAGATCGACAAGTTTACGTTGATTGACCCAATTTCTGTAGGTTCTATAGCTCAGCAGCACAATAAGAGCTATACAAGCCAAGGAAAGTAAAAATACGGGCGCCATTTGTTGTATGATCCGCCAGTTCCGGTTTTCATAATCCACATAGAGACTATAAGTAAAACGATAAGGAATCGGAGCTCTGTCGCTGACGGCCAACTGGAATACCCGATTGTTGAGCGATCCCTGTTTGAGTGAGCCACTGATGGCCGACATATAATTAGCATTCGTACTTTTATAAAACACCTTCCAGGTACTGTCTATTGGATTGTAGAGTTCTAGCTCATCAAAATGAAATAAATAAACCAGTGCTGTATCGAGCTGCTGCTGCTGAACGATCTGATAAAAGAGGCTGTCCAGCGACTGTTTTTTACGCATGCTAGCGAGAAATTGTTCCATCCTTTGCTTGCCGTACTGTTGTGCATCTGGCGAATGGGCCATGACTTTCCTAAACCAGGTCTGCAGATACGGAACCAGTTCCGCCTGAAATACAGCATCCCCCCCGGGAAAAATCTTATCATCCATAATGGCTGTACCATATTCATTTTGGATCAGATTGAGCTGTCCAATCTGATAGTTTTTATCTTCAAGTTGATAGGTATTGAAAATCAAAAAGCCGATTAGGGCAGTTAAGATCAAGAAACTTGTCCCAAATGCCCAAGGATATATATTTCTATTGAGGCTATTCATAGTTTAAAAATAGCATCTATTTACCGATTCAAGATACCTATTAGGTTTTTATTAGGCTTTCATTAAGCTTTCGTTAGGCCGATGATACCCCGATTAACTGTACTTTTATAGTATAACAAATTAGCAAATTATGTCCAAAATTTCACAAACACTACTTTACAGCCTATTTTACCTTTTGTTGGGTAATACACTATTCGCACAGTCCAGTTTTTCGAAAAAAGTTCTTGAGCAGAGCCAGCTCGATTTTGTTAACTTAGGATTTGGAATGTTTATTCACTATGGCATGCCTACCTTTATGGAACAGGACTGGTCTGATCCCAATGCTCCTTTGGAACTGTTCAAATCACCGAAACTCAATGCAGATCAATGGGCCAAGGCAGCTAAATCGGCCAATATGACCTATGGCTGTCTCACCACCAAACATCATAGCGGTTTCCCGATCTGGGCAACCAAAACCACGGATTATAACGTTATGAACACCCCTTTACACCGCGATGTGGTGAAGGAGTTTACCGATGCCTTCCGTAAAAATGGCCTGCGCGTGATGCTTTATTATTCCATTCTGGACATGCATCAGGGAATACGCCCAAAGACGATCACCAAAGCCCATATCCAGTTGATTAAGGATCAGCTCACAGAATTATTGACACAATATGGCGAGATCGATGCTTTGGTTATCGATGGTTGGGATGCCCCTTGGTCGCGCATTTCGTACGATGATGTTCCTTTCGATGATATTTATTATTTAGTCAAATCATTACAGCCCAAATGCCTATTGATGGATCTCAATTCGGCTAAATATCCGGGTGATGCATTATTTTATACCGACATCAAATCCTATGAGCAGGGTGCGGGACAATTTATCTCCAAAGAACATAATAAGCTGCCCGCCATGGCCTGTTTGCCCCTACAGCAAAATTGGTTCTGGAAAACATCATTTCCAACCGCTCCAGTAAAGGATGTGAAAGAACTTGTGGAAAAATTCGTTATCCCCTACAACAATGCCTATTGCAACTTTATGCTCAATGTAGCTCCCAATAGTGATGGTTTAATGGATCAAAACGCACTTGAAGCCTTAAAAACCATCGGTACATTGTACAAAAACAAACCTAATTACAGCACCTTACCAAGCTATCAGGCTCCAATTGTCGATCACAATATTGCCAAACAAGTCGCTTCTTACAGCAGCTGGGGTGAGGATATGAATATTATGGATTTTGCCAATGATGATAATTTTGGTAGCGCCTGGGTATCCAATCCACAGGCTAAAAAAGAAGTATGGTATGAATTGGATTTTGAGCGTAGCAAAGCTTTCAATAGCGTGGTTATCACGGAAGGTAAAGACAACCCATCGCACTATAGTTTATCTTACCTCAAAGGTGGCAAATGGCATTCCATTTCAGCCACACCGGTGCAACAAGGCCGAATTAAGATCTTTCGTTTTGACGAAGTCCTTGGAGAAAAATTACGCTTCAATATCCATCCCGAGAAGGATAATGCGGTGGTAAATGAGATCGGTGTTTACCAAGAAAGAAGGTAGAAATAGACGATTCCCCGCTATATAAAACAGCAAAAATTCCCGATCGCAAAGCGTCTCGGGAATTTTCGTTTTCACCTTTTACCATTACCTTTATTTCCATAGCGGGTTCTGAACCAATACCCCTTTAGAAGCATCAATTGCAGATTGAGGTATCGGCCAGACGTAAAATTTTGGATTATTAAAATACCGTGTGTCAACTACAGTTTTCAAATATTTATTTTTATGGCCATTTTCTGTACTTATAGAGGCAATGCCATCCGGAGCATGAACTGTATATATAGGCCCTTGCAGAACCTGTTCTCCGATTTTCCAGCGCAGTATATCAAAATACCGAAGTCCCTCCCCTGCTAATTCTATCCTTCGTTCATGTCTGATAAAAGTACGTAAACCAGATTGATTCATTGCCCAGCCATTCAATGCAAAAGTCTGCTCGACAGATGGCATATTTGCTCTCGTCCGAATTTGGTTTAAGGAAGCGAGAACCTCATTTGAAGGTCCTGATAACTCATTTTGTGCTTCAGCATAATTCAATAAAACCTCAGCATAACGAAAAGCTTTCCAATTGTTTGTTCCGGATCTTACATAATCATATCTGTCTACATTTTTGGCCCATGAAAAACCTGTCCGTGAGCCAAGGTCACCACCGATTCTGTCACCAGCATTATTAAATGGGTCATACTGATTTATATTGGAAAAAAAAGGATAAGGGAAAATGTCCCCCGGACACAATATCGTCCCCCTTAGCCTGGGATCCCTATTGCCAAAAGGGTCTGTTGACTTATAACCAGGATCCTTCGTGAAAGGATAATATCCATTTTTACTTTCGTAATCGTCTACCAATTCGGCCGTAGGCCCAAGAATATTACGACCGTTCATCAAGGCCTGAGATCCCAGAATATCTCTCAGGCTGTTCTGCTTAACGGACAAAGTATACCCAAAGGACCAAATATCCTCTGCCGAATAATCACCGTCCTTTTGAAAAAAATTATAATAATTCGGATAAAGACTATAAGTCTTCATCGCTATTAGTTCTCTGGCAGTAGCTGCCGCTTGACTAAACTGTTCATTATAAAGACATACCCTAACTTTAAGGGCCATCGCCGCACCTTTGGTCGCCCTCCCCAAGTCTGCACCTGTATAAGACTGAGGTAAATCTGCCGCGGCTTCGTCTAGCCATTGAATAACATTTTTTATAATTTCCGATTTAGCAGTTTTAGGTAGATCTGCTTCATTTGGATCTTTAATCAGACTATTAACAAAAGGAATATCCCCATAGAGTGTAGTCATCATAAAATAGCGGTATGCTAAGACAAATTTGACTTCTGCAATCAATCTTTTTTTCAGATTGACCTCCATGCCCGGAACCTGGTCTACGTGCTCAAAAAAACTGAATGCTTGTCGCATGGGAGCATAATTCCATTCTTTTCCACTGATGGTCGGATCTTGGGTGCTATTGCCAAAGCGTTTTGTTGTCGGATCATTGCTAATACCGTTATCGCTCATTCCCTCATAATATACAAAATTATCCTGGGGCATAAAGGTATACATTCGAGTTGCAAACATCACTGCATCCTCCGAAGACTGCCAGTACGTTTCATCTGTGATCTGATTCAGCGGAACATGATCCAACATATTTTTGTTACAAGCTCCTGTCATGATACAGAGCGCCATGGCACCTAATAATTGTGTTAACTTTATCATTTGATTGCTCATTATTTTATATTTCTAAAAATCAACTTTCCCTTCTTTTAAAACGATAGATTTAGACCCAGACTCAGATTTCTAACCTGTGGATAATTGGATCCATCACCATAATTCGAGATCTCAGGATCCAAACTTTTTGGAAAATCTTTGTTTGTAAAAACGAATAGATTGTCCGCCGATGCAAAAAATCGCAAAGAGGAAAGACCGAGCTTGTTTACAATTTTGCTATTCATCGTATAGCCCAATTGAATATTTTTAACACGCAGATAAGAAGCATTAAACAACCACCAACTCGAAAACTGACTGTTATTAATGGACTGATCTGTACGCAATATGGGATAACGTGCGTCCGGATTAGTCGGTGACCAATAATCTAACTGTGATTCCAGCATATTTCCATCACCATTATAAAAAAAAGGCACTTGAGCTCCACCGCTGACACGGGCAAGGTTGCTCATAACCCCCTGCAATAAAATTCCGATATCAAATCCACGGTAGGATCCACCCAAATTAATTCCATAACGATACCGAGGAGTTGCCTGTCCCAAAATCACGCGATCATCAGGCGTAATCTTGCCATCCCCATTGACATCCCTGAATTTGATATCTCCGGGGATATTTCTTGGGGTCTGGGTTGCATGATTCGCTATCTCGTCTACTGATTGAAAAAGCCCCTCTGCTTTCAGACCATACCAGATCCATCTCGATTGTCCCACGATAAGCGGGTTATCGCCGTAACTGGGGCCGGTTCCCCCTAAATCAAGGATTTTGTTACGATTATCAGAGAAATTAACGGAAGCATGATAATGAAAATCATTGACATGGTTCTTGTAGGCAATATTTACCTCAAAACCCTGATTCTGTAGCTTTCCGACATTTTGCTGAGGTGCTCCAATCCCATAAGTACTTGGCACAACGGGCGATCGTAAAATTCCTGATGTTCGTTCTCTGAATAAGTCCACGTTCACATCAATATGATTTAGAAATGTGAAATCCAACCCAACATTTGCAGTAGTTTTGACCTCCCAGGTCAAATCTGGATTCGGCGAATTATTATAATAGGTGGTCGTAGTGCTATTTTTATTCAGAATATATCGATCCTGTCCAATGGTATTCGCCCAAGGGTATAATCCGCTTGCATTTTGATTGCCGACCTGGCCATAAGATGCCCTGAGTTTAACGAAATTTAAAACATTCGTGATAGGTTTTAAAAAGTTCTCCTCTGAAATAATCCAGCCAGCAGAAACCGATGGGAAAAAGCCATATTTTTTATTCTGAAAAACCGAGGTGCCGTCATATCTGGCATTTGCCTCCAATAAGTAACGCCCTCTATAATCATAATTTACCCGGCCAAACCAAGATCTAACAGCGTAAGATGTTGCGTTTCCGGACACATTGGTCAAGGTTGGATCAGATGATCCTGCATCAATCTGATCCAAGGAATTGTTTAAGAAATCATAACGTGTAATAGCGTTGTAATCATAGCGATCGGATTCCTGAGAATATCCCAGTAAAACTTTTATCGCGTGGTCAGCCAAGGTCTTATTATAGTTTAATGTAATTATTCCAGTGGGATGGCTTTGCGCATAATTTACTTTACTCGCACTATTGGGATCATTCACATACACTACGATCTGTTCATTATCATTATAAAGCGGATATCTGCTAAAAAATGCCGAAGTAAAACTATTGGTATAGTTATAACTATATGTCCCGTTCAGTACCAAATTATCCAGAATTTTAAATTCAGCAAGAAAATTCGTATTTATGGTGTTAAGATTTTCATTACTGACCCCGCCCTTTGTCATGATATCATTCGGCTGAGCACCCCCACGGTAACTTCTGTCATTTCCTCCTTTTGTATACGGATATTCGGTTACAGGAACAATATAGGACCATTGTAGTGCATTGCCTATGCCATAAGCAGGCTGTTGCTTATCTTCCTTGGTCAGCACTGTATTAACACCAAGTTTCAACCTTTTCGATACCTGAACATTTACATTACCCCGCGTATTATATCTTTTGTACTCCACATTTTTAATTAATCCGCCCTGGTTTAGGTAGCCTCCCGAAACGAAATAATCTACATTTTCGCTTCCACCGGACACGCTTAAATTATGCTGGTTTTGCATTGCACGATTGTCAAGTATATAAGGGATCCAGTTTGTACTCGGCAAGGCTCCAGATTTGTACTTTTCAGCTAATTCGGGATCGAATTTAACCTGAGCATTTGGATTATCGTTCAACTGGGCCTGATTGTACAGGTCTACAAATTGCGGCGCATCTACAAATTTAGGAAGTTTCACCGGACGTTGTGCCCCCAACATCGCGCTATATTGTACATTTGGTTTACTATTTTTTTTGCCCTTCTTAGTTGTTACCAAAAGTACCCCGCCCGAAGCCCGGGCGCCATAAATAGCCGTCGCCGAAGCATCTTTCAAAATACTGACAGACGCGATATCATTTGGGTTGAGGTAATTAATATTGTTCACAGCAATACCATCAACAATATAAAGAACCGGATTATTCGACAAAGTGCTATTGCCACGAATATCCACTGAAGTTGAACCATAGCCGGGATTGCCATCGGTCTGCTGGATATTTAAACCACCAGCTTGGCCTTGAAGAATATTGATCACTGAAGGAACAGCACGATTTTCAAGGTCCTCACTCGAAACCGTACTAACAGAACTCGTCAAACTCGCTTTCTTCTGTGTGCCGTAGCCAACCACGACCACCTCATTTAGACTGGTTTGCGAAGGCTGCAAAGTTACATTTAACATTTTTCGACCGTGTACCGGAACAACCTGTGTTTGATGGCCCACATAGGAAAATACAAGTGAGCCATTTTTCGGCACACGAATACTGAACATCCCTTTGCTATCCGTTTGGCTTTGTTCTTTACTTTCTTTCACAGCTACTGTAGCTCCGGAAATACCCTTTAATCCTTGTTGTACTCCTGTTACTTGCCCCGTCACTAAAATCAACGAATCCTGTAGATTGAGGTGATTTAATATTGGTTTGGTAATTTTCATTTCAGCCGATCTGGCTGGCGAATAACATGCTACCGAAGTCAATAGCAAAATTGACCAATGACAATTTGCTTTCCAACGAAGCATATATTGAGTCTTTGGTTGAATAAAAAAATGATTCATAACATAAAAAGTTTATTAGTTACTTGAATAGGTATAAGGTTTTTAGTATTCGTAAAGATACTATACACAGCTGGGCACTATGCTTAACGGAAACCTAATGAAAGCCTAATAAAAACTTAATGGTTAATTCAATTTTTATCCACTAAAATATTTAAGGTGAAAGAAGATAATGGATCCAATATATACAAAAAGGGCAGTTGGTAACCATAAGGGCACTGAAAAAATTCCTTTAAGAAGCTTTTTCAGTGCCCTTTCAAATGTAGAGATGGTGCTTTTTGTATACTGTGGGAACTAAGCCGTTATTTTTCCCAGCCTTGATTTTGTCCCAATTGATTATTCAGCACAAGCGCCGAAGAAGGGATCGGGTACAGGTACTGTTTACCATCATCGTACCACATTCTATTCATTGTTATACCCCATTGCAAATGATTATCTGCAGTCATTGTCTGGGAGTTTTTAGCACCACCCAGTTTCACCTTGGTCACCCCTTCCACGGTGGGCTCCGGTCTGCTTGCATCATAAAACAGTACATCAGGAGTACCGTCGCGATCAAGGTCCATCGGTTTTTCCAAAGCAGGAATATAGATACCTGTCCACTGTAATTTAGCCATCAGTTCACCAGTTTTCCATCGTTTCAGATCATTAAAACGGAATCCTTCCAATGCTAACTCCACCTGTCTTTCGCGGCGGATTTCCAGCATAACAGGATTAGAGATACCCGGAAAGAATGTGTTTTTCAAATAGGTATCCACTTTGGTCGGCAGCACATTGGTTCCGTCGGAAATTCCGGCACGAGCACGTAGTGCACCAACGGTCTTTGACCAATCCACATCGTTGAATGTTCCGAGTTCCTGCTTCGCTTCCGCATAATTCAGCAACACCTCTGCATACCGCATCAAGGGCAGCGCATTTGTATTGAATCCACCATTGTCATAGTAGGGATCATCCAGTGCATATTTGATGGGTTGATAGCCAGTATAGGTATAACTTGCGAAATTGGGCGGAGCAGCCTTACCGGCGCGCTTATAGCCCGGTGTGCGGATCAGCTGCGCTAAACGGAGGTCCCGATTTTGACATTCCTCATAAAACTCTTCTTTTTCGTAGTTTGGACGATCAGTATAAGGCGATCCGTCTGCATTCAAAATCGTATTGATAAATGGGCGTACCAGGCTCAGCCGCGGACCATAAGTGGCCGAAGTCCACCACCAATTTGCATCATTCATCAAAGCTTGATTTTTACTAAATGCAACAGCCAGCATCACCTCGTCTTTCATCGGTTGTTCGCTAATGAAAAGCTCACGCTGTGAAATTTTAGGATCAGCGGCAATATGAAGGCGATAAGGCCCAGTTTCCATCAGGATCTTACCTGCGTCCACAGCGTATTGAAAAAAAGCTTCGGGCTTTGTTGGCAGATTCAGTTGATGGTATTTACGAAAAGTACCTTCAAATAATGCGATCCGTGTTTTCAGTCCCAGTGCAGTCCATTTATTTACTGTAGTTCCATCTCCCGGCGCGTCCGTTATATGCTCATACGCAAAATCAAGATCTTCCATGATATGTTTCATGACCACTTCTCTCGAATCGCGGGGTGCTTTTAAAATATCCGTTTCATCAACTGTTAAAGGGTGGTCCACCCAAGGCACATCACCAAAACGAACCACTTTCTCGTAATAAAACCAGGCCCTGAAAAAACGAGCTAAACCAATGTAATTATTCTTAACCTTATCGCTTAAATTGGGGCTTGTACATTTGGCGATCATCTGATTGATATTACGCAGTGTTGTCCAGGTCCAGAGTCCCTTTAATTCCTCCACTTCTTTGCTATATGCACCTTCGATTATAAAGTCATTCACCCGATTCACAGCCGCATAATCGGCCATAGCATCCCCTTTGTAGGCATCGCTACCTGACGTAATATTCCGATAAAATGAATTGCTATAGTTTTTCAGTCCCTTTTCGCTTCCGAAAATATCCTCTTCAGTTGCCTCCGATTTTGGCAATTCCTTCAATTCGCAGGAAGCGAACAACAAGGCTAAAACCGGCAAATAAAATATCTTTCTCATTATACTAAATATTAAAAACCAATGGATAAGTTAAAACTCACACTTTTCATGATCGGATAGTTAAATCCATCACGTGTACCTGCTTCTACAGTAGGATCTGATTTTCCCACATTACCGACATCCAAGTCTCTGGTATGTTTATAAAAAGGGGACCATGTCAGCAGATTTTCACCAGAAAGACCGGCACGTAGATTCTGGATTTTCAGTTTAGAGGTTACAGATTTTGGAAAATTATAGCCGATCTGAATATTTTTCATCCGTAGATAACCGATATTCTGCAAGAAACGGGTCTGTGGTGTAACTTTTAGTGACTCATTGTAACCAGCGTAGCGCGGGAAATAAGCATCCGGGTTATCTTCTGTCCAATAATTGTTCAGGTGCCATTCCGGTAGGTTGTTATAAGGTCTATTATATTGTCCCCAAAATAGAGATTCATTATTCGGATACCAATTTTGCTTGCCCACTCCCTGAAAGAAAGTAGAAAAATATACATTTTTCCAGTCTAGGTTAATATTAAAGCTATACATATAACGGGGTTCGGAATTCCCGATAATTGTTCGGTCACCGTGGCTATAAACGGTATTGTTCCCATAATCTATAACCCCGTCTCCATTGAGATCTGCAAAACGTATGTCTCCCGGATAAATCGTTCCGTTATTGGATGATTTGATCAACTTTTGTTTCGCCGCACCATCGATCTCCGCCTGATTATGAAACAATCCCTGTGTCACATAGCCCCAAATATCTCCGATTTGCTGACCTTCATAATAGTATCCATCCTTAATGATCCCTTCCTTGTTATCGTAGCGATCTATTTTCGATTTATAATCCGCCAAAGTGGCTTTGACAGACCAGTTAAAGGGGCTTCCGCTGAGTTCAAATTGATCGCGGTAAGCCAGGCTGACCTCAAAACCTTTGGTCGTCATATCAGCATAGTTCCCTTTAGGAGATTCAGCACCAAATATTTCAGGCAATGCCATCCCCAATGTATACATATCCAATGTTTTACGCTGATACATATCACCGGTGAAAGTAAGTTTTCCGTTGAGCGATGAAAAATCAAGTCCAACATTTGCCGTACGCGCTGTTTCCCAGGTCAGATTATCGGGAATAACTTTGGGTACGGAGGTATACGTCGATTTTTCTCCATTCAGTAGCCTATCCATGATATCGATCTTATAAAGATCCAAATACGAATACGGATCCACATTACCATTTCCCAAAGAGCCGTAAGAAGCACGTAGCTTTAAGTCTGACAAGACCTTCTTATCCACCTGAAAGAAAGGCTCCTCCGATACACGCCAGCCTACCGAAGCTGAAGGGAAAAATCCCCATTGCTGGTTGATCGGAAACTTTGAAGAACCGTCATAACGTCCATTAAATTCAAATAGATAACGGTCTTTAAAAATATAGTTGCCCCGCATAAACACACCTACATTTCGATATTTATTGTATTTGGCTGTTGCGGTGGTACTTTGCCCCACTGCGAGATTGATATTCTCCACGTTATCATTGAGCAGGCCGTTTTTGGTGATATAACTCGCATTATAAGCGCGTTGCTCATAGTTATAACCCAACAAACCTTTGAAATAATGATCTCCTATCGTCCTTTCATACTCACCGTAGATATTTCCGAACAAATAGCGCCAGTTTTCGTTGACCTGATAGAGGTTATCGTTCATATTTGTCGTCAGTTTGACGATTTCCCCTTCCTTTGTACTGTAAGGTACTGGCACCCTAACGCGAAGCGAATTAAGATCACGGCTTCTAAAGGTGAGATCTCCCTTTACACGAAACGTATTATTAAAAAACTTAGATTCAAACGAGGTTGTATTCCGCAAATCCTGATTGCCACTTCTGGTTCCATTTTTGCCATAGATAAAATCGCCTACGGTATACGCAGCGGAGAAACTTAGTGAGCCATCTGGGTTAAAAATTGGCGACGAAGGGTGTCCTTCATCCGCGATATTCCGCCATATATTGCCGCCTTCACCAGCAGTAGAAGGATCCCAGTATTTGGCATAACTAAAATCAATATTATTAGCAATCCGCAACCAATCTGTCACTTGCAGTCCGGCCTTAGCCCGTGTATTGTAATTTTGATATTTGTCCGTATTATAACGGTACATACCCTTGTAATCATAAGCACGCCCCGAGATATAATAATCTAACTTTTCGGTGTTTCCGCTGATCGAAAGATTATGGTCCTGCACAAAAGTATTGTCCTTTATCAAGGTACCATAATAATCTTCATTACCATAATAAACATAGTTACCATCCTTATCGACAGTGACGTCTTCTGTTATGCCCTGTTCTTTGCGACGTTTAAATTCGTCCAACCACTCTTTAGTAAAAATCTGGGTCTTATTCAGTTTACTAGGTGTTAAGGTATAGTTGTTCCAGGCGTTGTAAGCCTCAAAGAAATGAGAAGCATATTCATAACCATCTGTTACGAACTTTGGTATAGTAACCGGTTTTTGGAAAGATCCACTTCCAGAATAGTTCACCGAAGTCTTTCCCGATTTGGCCCGTTTTGTTGTGATCAATACTACACCAAAAGTACCTCTTGAACCATAAATTGCTGCTGATGATGCATCTTTGAGTACCGACACACTTTCGATATCATTTGGATTGATCGAACCGGGATCGCCCTCGACACCATCTATTAAAATCAGGGCGCTTCCTCCCTGCCCAATCGAGGTTGTCCCCCGAATATTAAAACTGGGAGAACGATTTGGTTTACCATCGGCAGGGATGATATTCAGGTTAGGAACAACACCCTGGAGCATTTGGCTCGCATTGCCAAGGACACGTCCCTCAAACACTTCTGACCCTACCTGATCCACAGCACCTGTCAAATTTGCTTTCTTCTGGGTTCCGTAGCCCACTACGACAACTTCCTCTAACTCGGTATCTTTCGACTCGATCACAAGTTGTAATTGGGTTGCGTTTACAGTCACCACCTGTTCGCTATACCCTACAAGAGTCAGCTTCAATTTTTGGCCGATCGCAGCCTCAATGCTAAACGCTCCGGATGCATTAGTAGATGTCGTTTTTTGACTCGATAGATTGGTAATGGTGACACCGGCCATAGCTGTGCCGCTTTTGTCTTTTACCACACCATTCACGGTAGACTGAATAGCAATAGCTTGCGTTTTCTCGTTCAATTTGACATAATTACGCTCTACATTCGCCCATGTGGGGTATGAGAGACCCAATGCCATACTGATTAGTAATGTTTTCTGCATTTTTAGTCTGGTTTAGAATTCAGCACCAAAGTTGATGCTTTCACTTGGTTTATAATTTACCTTAATATTAAGAAATATTTAATTAATAACCATACAACCCCTTACTAAACAGGTTTAGCACAACTTTACTTAATAAAAAATTAACTTATAAACAGTTTAAATATCACAATAGCTTTTAATATATATCGTTAGCGTTTCCCAATAATGAGTCAGCGAAGAGCGATATCCTAATATTGAGCTAACCTAGGTATTCGCAATTCTTCGCTTTATTAATTTCTCCTTCCCCCTTTTCTTAAACTAGTTCAATGAACAGCAAATTTCGGTCGCTTAATTTTGAGTGTACCCGCTGTAAAAAAACGGATAACAGTCAAACATTAGCAAATCATTTAATTAGATATATCTAAAGAAAAGGTCATTTAACGAAATATCGTCAAATTTAAAACAAAGACAAAACACCTAATACACTATAAAATAGACAACTAAAACAACAGGCAGAAAAATTGAACTTCTCAAGAAACATAAAACAACATTTAAAACACATAATTTATGAAACCATCAGCAGAACTATTATCACCAAGCAACCATGCGCTTGTATTAATCGATTTCGAAGGACAAATGGCCTTTGCCACCAAAAGCATTACCATGGAAGAATTGAGAAACAATGTCGCAGTAATCTGTGGCGCTTCCAAAATATTTAATGTCCCAACAATCGTCACTACTGTCGCCGAAGAGAGCTTTTCAGGGCCGGTTTTTCCGGAAATTGAAACCTATTACCCGCAAGCTAGCAGCGGATACATCGATAGGACAAGCATGAACACATGGGAAGATGAAGCGGCGTATCAAGCCATCACAGGCACCGGAAAACAAAAACTTGTTCTTGCAGGACTATGGACAGGTGTCTGTATTGTCGGTCCGGCACTTTCCGCTTTGGCTGAAGATTATGAAGTTTACGTTATTGCTGACGCCTGTGGCGACGTGAGCCATGAAGCGCATGAACGTGCCATGCAACGTATGATTCATAGGGGTGTCAAACCGATTACTTCGGTTCAGTACCTCTTAGAATTGCAAAGAGACTGGGCACGTCAGGAAACTTATGTTGCCGTAACAGACTTGATGAAAAAACATGGTGGCGGCTATGGCTTAGGTATCCATTACGCCCACAATATGGTCAAACATTCCTAACATCATCCAAACAAGTTACAATTATAATCCAAACGCCGTGTATCCACAACAACCCATAGCCCCTTATTTCCGTCGAGCGACCCTTCTGTTGTTGTTATTTGGCCTGTTACCAAATCTCTTCGCCCAAAGCTTCAAATTGATGCGTTTTGAGGAAGATTATCGTAGCCTCGCTGATTCAGCACGCCGGGGTTATGAGCGGTTCAAATATATGCCACTTGCCTCTGACGACAAAATTTGGCTATCTCTTGGGGGGGAGGCGCGAGCAGAATACGTGGATTTTAACAATGAAGACTGGGGGCGCTTACAACTTGGAAACAACAACTTTCTACTGCAGCGCTATAACCTCCATGCAGACCTCCATTTTGGTGAGCGCTTCCGGTTATTCACACAATTGCGGTCAGCCTTGCAATATGGACGCAAAAACGGCTCCCGACAGATCGACGAGGACCAATTGAATGTCCAGAATTTGTTTATCGATTGGACAATCCTCGAACGAAATAGTCGATCGCTCCTACTGCGCATAGGCAGACAGGAACTTGACTACGGTTCTGGCCGTCTGATCTCCGTTGGTGAAGGCCCCAATGCAAGGCGATATTTTACAGGTGCAAAAATTGCCTATAATTCAGGCAAAGTCAAGCTCGAAACTTTTGCGATGATGGCCGATACCATTAAAGCGGGAGTTTTTGACAACAAACCGTCCAAACAGATCAACCTTTGGGGTGCCTATGGCAAAATCATCATGCCTCGACAAGCAAACATCGACCTTTATTACATTGGGATATACCGTGATCAGTCAATATTTGAAGAAGATGCCGCCAAAGAAACCAGACACAGCATTGGCACCCGTATATGGAAATATGGCGGTGGTTTTATTTACAATCTTGAGGGAGCCTATCAGTTCGGATCCTTTGGCAAAGGCAAAATATCCGCATGGACTGCCTCGGTCGATATCGGCTACCTCTTCGAAGACAGCTATTTAAAACCTTCGATCAATCTGCGCAACGACTATATCTCAGGCGACAAGAAGGCTGGAGATGGCAACCTACAGACTTTCAATCCCATTTATCCCAAGGGAGGATATTTCGGATTCAGTCCGCAGGTCGGCCCGGTCAACCTGATCGATATCCATCCCTATGCCACATTGGATCTGCTTGCAAACTTGAAGTTACAGGTTGACCTGGTATTTAATTGGCGCCATTCACTTCAGGACGGCGTTTATAGACCCAGCGGATCATTTAACCTTGCAGGCTCAATGTCCCGAAAACGCTACATTGGCACAGCCTATCTAGCCAACTTTACTTGGGCTGCCAACAAACAACTTTCGCTTGTGTCAGGGATCCAGTATTTTAAAACAGGTGCATTCATTGAAGACATCATTACGACACCTAAAAACGGAATTTTCTTCAATAGCAGGATAGCCTTTAAATTTTAATCATATGAAAATAGCAAAGAGACTTTTTCACAACAAAACACCACAATGGACACTGGTTGCTTTATTTGCTGCTCTGGCAATTGCGCCTGTAAAGAGCAATGCCCAAGCAACCGCTGTTGCCCCCAAAGCTACAGCAATAGGAACAAGCACAATATGGGGCAACGTCGATGGACTTGCCATTGAAGGATTGGTGCAAGGCCCTTCGGCAGCAGTTAGCGAATTGCAAATAGCCTGTATTTTTGAATACACCGAAGGTGATATCTTTATCTCACCACCTGCATTGCCCCCAGCGCTAAATGGTCTTGTCCATTTGGATGAGGCATTGCATGGTTCCCTTACCGAAATGCGTAAATCGGGTAAATTCAAGGGGCACGCACGCGAAACCATTCTGCTGACTCCAACCCAAAAAGGTACACTCGCAAGCAAAAAGCTACTGTTAATCGGTTTGGGCAACCGTCAAGATTTCGATGCCGAACAAATGAAAGATATTGCCCACGTCGCCATGCGTGAAGCGCTTAGGCTAGGGGTCGAGGATTTCAGTTTTGCAAGCGACCTCAAAGATGCCGGCATAGACTCGCCGACAGCCTTAATTGCAGAAAATATCGTACTTGGCAGCATTGATGCTTTTAGAACCCAGAAATGGTTGGGTGCAAAAAACATGGATCAATCGCCGAAATTAAAAAAGATCACTTTATTGGCCGGCCCTGCATTCTTCGAAACCGCAGGTGAAGGTATAAAAAAAGCGATTTCATCCTTACACAATTAAACTCAACGACTATGAAAGCAGATCTCATTCTCCATAACGGGAAAATAACCCATTTTGGCAGTGCACAGCAGGAGGTGACCGCCGTGGCGATTCAAGATGGTAAATTTATCGCGGTCGGACCTGACAAGGACGTATTGCAATTTGCCGATTCCAGCACCAAACTTATAGATCTCGGCGGAAAACGCGTAGTCCCGGGGATCAACGACTCCCATATTCACCTGATCCGCGGTGGTCTCAACTATAATCTGGAATTACGCTGGGATGGAGTTCCCTCTTTAGCCGATGCTCTGCGCATGCTCCGGGAGCAGGTTGACCGAACACCTCATCCGCAATGGGTACGGGTGGTCGGCGGATGGTCCGAGTTTCAATTTGCAGAACGACGTATGCCTACCTTAGCAGAGATCAACGCCATCGCACCCGAAACACCAGTGTTTATACTGCATCTCTACGACCGGGCATTATTGAATGCTGCTGCCCTCCGTGCTGTCGGCTATACCAGAGATACACCAGCGCCTCCCGGTGGCACAATTGAACGTGATAGCCAAGGCAATCCAACAGGCTTACTTATTGCGTCCCCAAATGCCATGATCCTCTATTCGACCTTAGCAAAAGGTCCTACACTTCCTTATGCGGAGCAGCTCAATTCGACTCGTCACTTCATGAAGGAATTAAACCGTTTTGGGATCACCAGTGTCATTGATGCTGGAGGCGGTTTTCAGAATTACCCTGATGACTACAAAGTCATCAGTGACCTACACCGCGAGGATCAGCTTACTGTCCGCATTGCCTATAACCTATTCACACAAAAACCAAAACATGAATATGAGGATTTTCAGCAATGGATTGATACAGTCCCCTTACACCAAGGTGACAACATGTACCGACACAATGGCGCCGGCGAAATGCTAGTCTTTTCGGCAGCAGATTTTGAGGATTTCCTACAACCAAGACCTGACCTCAATGAAAACATGGAAGCCGAACTTGAGAAAGTCGTCCGTCTATTGGTGAGCAACAGGTGGCCTTTTAGATTACATGCCACTTACAACGAAAGCATCAGTCGCTTTTTGGATGTATTTGAGAAAGTCAACCGAGATATTCCATTTGATGGACTTGCCTGGATCTTTGATCATGCCGAAACCATCGATGAACGTAATATCGAACGCACCAAGGCATTAGGTGGTGGCATCGCCATTCAAAGCCGTATGGCTTATCAGGGTGAATATTTTGTCGATCGTTATGGGCACGAGGCAGCCGAACAAACACCGCCAGTCAAGAAAATGCTCGAAATGGGAGTTCCTGTCGGTGGTGGCTCCGATGCAACCCGTGTGAGCAGTTATAACCCATGGGTATCCCTTTATTGGCTTACCGCTGGCAAAACAGTTGGTGGACGGCAACTGTATCACAACAGTGTACTTGATCGTCAGACGGCCTTGCAGCTTTATACCAAAGGAAGTGCCTGGTTTTCACAAGAACAACAGCAAAAAGGTGATATTGCGGTGGACATGCTGGCCGACCTGACCGTGCTCAACAGCGACTATTTCACAATCGACGAGGAAGCCATCAAATCGATTGAATCCGAACTGACGATTGTAGCAGGTAAGATTGTCTACGCTGATGGCGATTTCAGTTCATTTTCACCACCGCCTATCCCCGTTCTACCTGACTGGTCCCCCACAAAAAGTTATGGTGGCTACTATCGTGTCTCAAAAACGCCCCAGCACGATCACCCCAATACTGCTTCCACAAAAAGCAATATTGTGGATACGGTCCATCTTTGTAGCGGCAGCTGCCAGGTGCATGCACACAACCACAATCATGCCCGCATGAGCAATATTGCTATCAACAATTATTCAGCATTCTGGGGGGCCTTAGGCTGTTCATGTTTTGCATTCTAATACGCAAGAAAATGATGGAAATACTTCAAAAACTATTTTATACCGACTTAGGTACCGCGGTCAACAATACCGCTCTACTTATTTTTCGGATACTATTCGCTTGGGAATTACTTACCGTCCATGGCCTCAAGAAGATAAAGCAAAGCCAGGAAGCTCAGGTAGAGCAGATTCCCAATCCCCTGCATCTCCCTGAGAAGCTTAATGCTGCTGTTGCCCAATTTGCCGATACCATCGTACCTTTCTTCATCGCACTCGGACTATGTGGAAGGCTGGCTATACTTCCAACCCTTGGGGTCACCGCTGTTGGCTATTTCGTGGTCCACCGTCATGATTCGCCTCAGGTCAGAGACATTCCATTTATGTATACGTTATGTCTTCTATTCCTGCTACTGACCGGCCCTGGAGCCTACTCTATCGATCATTTTATCTATCAACTATTAATAAATATACGTTAACAACATGGAACCACATATCGGAATAAAGGAAATTCATTTAGCTGATGCTGCCCATTTTCTCGCTAAATTATTAGCGGATGAGTATCTGTTATACACCAAAACCCGAAATGCACACTGGAACATCGAGGGTCCAGACTTTTACAACAAGCATTTGTTTTTTGAAGCCCAGTATAACCAACTGGATGAAATCATAGACAGCCTCGCCGAGCGTATCCGCACATTGGGGCATTATGCACCGGGAACTTTAAAACAATTCCTACAATTGTCTCAACTCACTGAAGAAAGCAGACAGACCAACCAGAGCAGCGGATACATCAGTGACTTGCTTGTTGATCACGAGAGCATTATTATTTCATTGCGCGAAAAGATCGATTATCTGGCCACCCAGCTTAAAGACTTTGGAACAAGTGATTTCATCACAGGATTAATGGAAACCCATGAGAAAATGGCCTGGATGTTACGCGCACATTTAAAATAAAATTATGGAAAATCAAAACAATGCGCACATCACCACACTGGTTCTTACGCTTGTAGGAGGATATTGTGATACCGTCACTTTTGTGGCCGCTGACAAAATATTTTCGGCTCATGTTACAGGCAACTTCATTGTTTTTGCTTATCAGCTGATCAATGGTGGAGATATCAGTGCTTGGATCAAATTGGCCACTTTTCCCGTTTTTGTCGCCGCTGTCATGGCGGGCGGGTGGCTCACCTCACGTTCGCACAAGAAAAACACCGTTCTGTTCGTCGAAGCCCTGCTACTCGTAATTGTAGGATTATTGGCAATTATGCTTCCAGTCGAAGAGTCCAAAACAGTCATGTATGGACTCGTGATGCTTGTTGTGTTTGCGCTGGGGATGCAAAATGCTTTCGGAAAATTATTTGCAAAAGCTACACATGGACCGACGACCATGATGACCGGCAATGTGACCCAGGCCTCACTGGACCTATGTGTGTTGATTGCCAATAAATTTAAAAACCCTGAGACAAATGTCAGTTTTGGGAAACAGCTGATTACACTATCGGGATTTTTCATTGGATGTTTGGCTGGTGCTTATTTCGGTAAACAACTTGGATTAAGTTCTATTATATTTGCAGGAATAGCAATGCTAATCTGTTATTTTCTTTCCAGAGATAGCGAGCATTAACGGATAGCAAGCTTAAAAACAATAGCGGTGCAAGCGTCGACTTATCGTCCGTTTGCACCCAATTAATATCCACCTTGATGAAAATCAAATTTTTACTAAGCGTATTTATCCTTTGGATGAACAGTGCTTTTTGTCAGGACAATGGCCTAATTGACCGGTATATGGACAGTTTATCCCTTGAGCATGATACCGGACGCAAAGGTCATTTTTTATATGAGGCCGCAAAGTGTTATCTCGAAAAGCCCGGTGAATTGAAAAAAGACCTCGACAGTGCGCAATGGCTCAATAGAAGGTCCCAAAAGCTGCATTTGGCAGCTAATCTCAAAACCGAAGCCGCCATGAATATGCTTTTAGATGCGCGCATTCAGGAAGAGATGGGCAAACCATCCCTTGCTAAAGAACAAAAGGCAGCAAGCCTACGTTTTGCCCATAGCCATCGCCTCAATAAAGCTGCGGCAATAATTTACTTATCCATGGCAGGGGATATCAAGGACGTAGCCTTTAATCAAAAAGAAGCAATCTTTAAAGAGGCTTTGCTACAGGCCACTAAGACTAATGACAAGCTGCTCGAATCTAAAATTCTGATGGAACATTCCAGTTATCTTTCCGGATATGGTGATTACAAAGGAGCAGTAAATACCGCACACCGCGCTGCCACATTAAAAAAACAGGCCGGGGATCAGAACGTCAGCAGGGAACTGGTATCCGTAGCCGGCAACCTCCGATTACTCCTCCGCCTCAAAGAAGCACTTAAATATGCTCTTCAAGCTCGCCGTATTGTCGAAAACGAAAATACGCCGACAACGCAAGATGATATGGCTGCCGTTTATAATATTGTCGGGCTAATCTATTATGATCTTAAATCCAATAAAGAGGCGCTTGCAAATTATCAAAAAGCATTTGAAATTGCCAAGCAAAAAGGTGACCGCTATGCTATCCATACCATAACCCTCAATCTGGCGACGATATTATCCCGTTTAAATCGTACCGCGGATGCGTTGAACCTGCTTGATAATGTGACAAAAGACTATATTTCGGATCTCTATACGATACGTTATGCCTATTTGTATACCATGCTTTACTGCAAAACCAAGGACACCCAAAAAGCACGCCCCTATTATCAAAAACTGTTAAGCTATTACAAGACAGGAAACATTACCGGACAGGAAAAACACATTATGATGATCGGCATTACAAGCTTCCTGTTTGCAAACGGTCAGATCAAGGAAATGTACCCATATTTAGCGGAAATTGAGCGCTCCTTGACAAAAGAAACAAGTTTGTTGCGTGTATCAGAGTTACGTAAACTCCATTACCTGGCCGACTCTGCACGCGGGGATTTCAAATCAGCTTTTAAAAACTTTGCAGCATTCAAAACCATCAGCGACTCGATCAACAGCGTGGACCGTGCAAAAGAACTGACCGCACTACAACTGGACTACGATACCGAAAAGAAGGATCACGATATCGTTTTGCTCAAACAAAAAGGTGAGCTCCAGAAATCACTGCTTGAACGTGAAGCGATTATACGGAATGTCTTCATTGGCAGTCTAATTGTGCTTATTATCTTCGTCGGGTTTCTCTATGTTCAGAACACAATTAAAAAAAGAAGCAACCAAAAACTCACGCTTAAGCAGGAAGAAATCAATACCCAAAACGAAAAGTTAAAACAGTTGATTGCTGAAAAAGAATGGCTCCTCAAAGAAATCCACCATCGTGTTAAAAACAATATGCAGATTATTATCAGTTTGCTAAATACACAATCCGCTTACTTAGATAATCAAGATGCGATCAGCGCAATCCAGAATAGCCAAAATCGGATGCATGCGATGTCTTTGATCCATCAAAAACTGTATCAGACCGATAACCTCTCACGCATTGACATGAAGTGGTATATCCGGGAGCTTACCGGTTACCTCAAAGATAGCTTCCAATCTGAAAAAAAGATAAGCTTTGACATGCAATTGGATCAGATCAGCCTCGACGTATCGCAAGCCGTACCGGTTGGACTTATTCTTAATGAAGCGATCAATAATGCCATCAAACATGCTTTTGATCAACGGGAGGGTACGGTTTTTATCAGCTTCAAACGAATCAAGGTAGCGCCCTATGATCTTATGCTCAGTATTGCTGATAACGGTGTGGGCTTGCAGGAAGATATTGACAAGGACGAAAACGATTCTTTTGGCATGAGCCTCATGCGAGGTCTGACCTCTCAGCTCGAAGGTGAGTTTAACCTTGTATCAGACCATGGCGTTTTTATTACCGTCCAATTTTCTCAAAAAGAAGGTGAAATTTAAGACAAAATTTTATGCACAAAGGCAACAAGATCTTAATCGTAGAAGACGAATTTATCGTCGCTAACGATCTCAAGATGATTCTCAAAAAACATGGCTATCAAGTTGTTGGTATCGCATCTTCGGTTACGCAAGCTACAGGAATCATCGAAACCCAAAAGCCCGACTGGGTCTTGCTTGACATCATATTAAAAGGAACGGAAACAGGTATCGACCTTGCCATGCGACTTAACGAAGTACAAATTCCATTTCTCTTTATATCAGCAAATACAAACCAGGGAATTTTGGAAGCGGTAAAAGGAACCAGACCTTATGGCTTCTTGACCAAGCCTTTCCGGGAGAAAGATCTTTTCATCATGTTAGATATTGCCAAGGAACGGTTCATGACAGAGAAAAAGGATTGGGAGACGCCTGTAAAAGTGGCAACTGGTAAATCTGCCAAAGAGGAAATTGTAGGTACAAGCCCCGCTTTTAAGGAGGTGTTGTCACAGGTGGAGCTTGTCGCTCCGACTGATACCTCGGTATTGCTTTCAGGAGAGAGTGGCACAGGCAAAGAGAAGATTGCACAATCCTTACATCAGCTTTCACTACGCAGACAACAACCTTTAGTTGTCGTCAATTGTGCAGCAATCCCCCTATCCTTGATCGAATCCG
Source organism: Sphingobacterium sp. DR205 (assembly GCF_011064245.1). Taxonomy (NCBI): domain Bacteria; kingdom Pseudomonadati; phylum Bacteroidota; class Sphingobacteriia; order Sphingobacteriales; family Sphingobacteriaceae; genus Sphingobacterium; species Sphingobacterium sp. DR205. The sequence continues at coordinate 5,153,979 of NZ_CP049333.1, forward strand.
AACTTTTTGGCCATGAAAAAGGCGCATTTACGGGAGCTCAAAATCGCCGTATCGGCAAATTTGAGCAAGCTGATCGCGGCACAATCTTTCTGGATGAGATTGGTGAACTGCCGCTGGAGGCGCAAACCAAATTGCTCCGCGTACTTCAGGAACAAGAAATCGACCGCGTTGGCGGCGACTTACCGATCAAGATCAATGTGCGCATCATCGCTGCCACCAACCGCAACCTCGAACAGGAAGTTGCTCAAGGGCGGTTCAGACTTGACCTCTACTATAGGCTCAATATTTTTCCGATCGCTATCCCTCCGCTACGTGAAAGGACAGAGGATATCGAATTACTCGCAAATTATTTCTTGGCTAAATATGCTTCTAAACTCAACAAAGACATTGTGGGTTTTACAGCCAATGCTTTTGCACAGCTGCAGGCCTATCCATGGCCGGGCAATATTCGGGAAATGCAACATTTGATCGAAAGAACTGTTTTACTGACAAAAGATCCAATGATCAGCACATTTGCTTTTACAGATCATATGGGAGGTCAAACCAAAATTGGGGGTAAACAACCCCAAAAATTGGGATCACTCGAAGAAATGGAACGTGCCCATATCTTGCGGGTCCTTGAATCCTGCAATGGAAAGATTTCTGGGCCAGGCGGAGCAACAGAGATTTTACAGATCAGCAGCTCCACCCTTTATACCAAAATGAAAAAATACGGCATTACATCGGACTTCTATTAATAACAAAATTTCATTTTCCTTCTTTATAACCGCTAAACATGACCTCAGAAACAGCTCTACAAGCGCTATACGACCGTTTACGAAAACGGGAAAGCGAACAGCTTAAGCAATTAGCACTCAGTCAAAAAATGGCAACAATATCTACCCATAAGGCATTTGAGGCGCTTCAACCAGATTTGCAAAATTTTTTGGATCAAGATAACTTGTACATATTTGTTGCGGACAAAGAGGAAAAAAGCTATAGCCTACTTTTACAGGTAAAAAGAAATACGCAGGTTATCAATAACGACTTGTGGAGCTGCAAAGCAGGATTTTTTCAGCATTGCATTGATTCAGCCGAGCCAGTTCAACATGGTCCCAAAGAGATTTTAAAAGCCGAAAGCACCTTCCCTACGATTCTTGTTGAAGCGGTACGTAGCGGCAGTAAGGCAATTATATCCATGGCATTTCGAATGCATGACCAACGCTGGGCAATATTAAGTCTGGAATACAAAAAACGGACAGATAACGATCTACAACTCATTAACCGCATCACCAGCCTTATTCCGCAACTTAACATTACCATAGGCAATATACGGATGAATACCCAGTCAGTACAGCTTACGACATCCAAAATACTCGCCTCGCCAATTGTATCCTCCGCCCCGGTGCGAACCGATTTTACAACGCCAGAGGTTTTAAGAACACAAATAATCGGAAATAGCGAGCAAATAAAGATCATAAAATCACAGCTCGAAACAGTTGCCAGTACAGAAATGACCCTGTTGATTCAAGGAGAAAGTGGAACGGGAAAAGAAGTCGTCGCTCAGTACCTCCATCGTCTATCTACCCGTTCTCAGCATTCTTTGATCAAAATCAACTGTGCTGCGATTGCACCGACATTGATCGAAAGCGAACTTTTTGGTCATGAAAAAGGAAGTTTTAGCGGTGCTATAAAGCGTAAGATCGGTAAGTTCGAACAAGCTAATGGGGGCACCTTATTTTTGGACGAAATTGGTGATCTCCCTCTCGTATTACAAGCTAAGTTGCTTCGGGTGTTACAAGAAAAAGAGGTTGAGCGTGTTGGCGGCAATAAAATTATTCCCGTAGATGTGCGCATTATTTGCGCAACGCACAAGGATCTACTAGCCGAAGTACGGGCCGGCAACTTCAGAGCAGATCTCTATTACCGTATAAGCGCATTTCCAGTCACGTTACCTCCTTTACGTGAGCGTAGAGAAGATATCCCCATCTTAGTGCAGCATTTCCTTGAAAAACATGCCGGAAAAGTTCCGCCAAAGCAAATGGGAAAAAAAATGCTCCAACGTCTTGGTTTACATCCTTGGCCGGGCAACATTCGTGAACTGGAACATGTTGTAGCACGTGCAATTCTTTTGACAGAGGGTCCGACCATAAAAAACATCATGTTATCAGACAACCCAGTTTTTGTCGGAGCAAACAAAATTCCGGACTTTAGTCCACAGACCCTTGCAGACTTTGAAAAACAATATATCCTTTGGGTGTTGCGACGCTGCAATGGGCTTATTTCAGGCACAAATGGTGCTGCGACCATTCTTGGCATTCCAGCAACCACATTACAGTCCAAAATGAAAAAGCTTGGTATAAGTAAGAAATTTATATCCCTAAAAGAATAAACAAAAAAGGCCGTTCCTAAAAAAGAACAGCCCCACTACTATTTAAAAACTAATTTTGATCCGCGGCACATTTTATTTTGTGATAAAAGCCAGGATATCTTTATTGATTGTTTCTGCTTCAGTTGTCGGCATTCCATGCGGGAATCCAGGATAAGTGATCAGCGTACCATTTTTCACCAATTGTGCTGCTCTTCTACCCGTAATATCCAGCGGTACAATTTGGTCATCCTCACCATGTAAAACCAAAACAGGAACCGCTACTTGCTTAAGTTCTTCCGTAAAATCTGTTTCAGAAAATGCTTTGATACAGTCGTAGTGCGCTTTTATTCCCCCCATCATTCCTTGTCGCCACCAATTATCCATCACCCCCTGCTGCACATTGGCTCCATCCCTGTTATAGCCATAAAAAGCAAGGGTAAAGTCTTGAAAATATTGTTGTCTGCGTGTCGCTGTATTCAATCGGATTTCATCGAACACGCCCATGGGTACACCGTCAGGATTTGTTTCGCTCTTAGCCATTGTCGGTGTTACGGCACTAATTAATACCGCTTTTGCGACACGTGAAGTCCCATGATTGGTTATATAGCGGATTACCTCCCCACCACCAGTAGAATGGCCGATATGGATCGCATCTTTTAAATCCAAAGCTGCTACCAATTGTGCTACATCAGAAGCATACGTATCCATGTCATTCCCTTGGTCAGTCTGTGTAGAGCGTCCATGACCACGACGGTCATGCGCAATTACGCGATAGCCTTTATCGAGGAAATACATCAGCTGAGCATCCCAGTCGTCGCTTGACAAAGGCCAACCATGATGGAAAACGATGGGCTGCCCTGTACCCCAATCTTTGTAATAAATTTCAGTTCCGTCTTGAACTTTGAATGTTGCCATGATGAATAATTTATATTTTTAATTGTTTAATTTATACAATATACGTAATACAACAACTTAACCATAAGACACAATACGTTGTTTTTAAGGTATTTAAAACAAAAACTTTCCATTTAAAAACAACGAAATATCGTTAATTGCATATTGGATTGATCGGTTGTCCACGAACCTTCCAACACGCGCAACAGGCCTTATCTTATCCGCCCAATCCTAATTCAGGCAAGATTTAAATTATCAATTTTCGTATAGTATCCGGACAAGATCCTCTGCGCCGCCATCGAATTTCTCGCCGTTGACAAAAAATGTAGGTGTACCATTTACCCCGCTCATCATACCACTTTCAAAATCACCCTCTACTTTTTCGTCCAAGCTTTGGTCTTGCATGGCGCTTTTAAAATTCCCGACATCGAGCCCCAGTTGTTCAGCAAGATCTATAAACAACCTTGTACTCAGGTTTAACTGGTTTTCATAGATTGCATCATGCATCTCCCAAAATTTACCCTGTTGGCCCGCTGCTTCGGCAGCAAGTGCCGCTGGCCGCGCATATTCGTGCATCTCTGACAATGGAAAATTGCGAAATACAAACCTGATTTGACTCCCCAATTCGGCCATCATCTTTTTCAATATGGGATGAGCAGCGCCACAATGTGGACATTGATAATCCCCATATTCGACAATCGTTACCTCTGCATTGCCATTACCCTGGATATGATCCTTATCGTTTACTTTTGGCTTTAATGACATAAATTTCTATTTAAGATTTTCCAATGCTTCTATTATCCCATCTGCTCCTGGATTTACCGCTGTTGGCGATAGGTAGCTCCATTGAATAACACCCTCTTTATCGATCACAAAAAGAGCACGTTTACATTCTCCTTCCTCCTCATCATACACCCCATATTTTTTCGCGACTTCACCTTTTGCCTCAAAATCCGCCAGCAGTGGAAAGTGCAATTTTCTGGATTGTGCAAAAGCAAGATGACACCATTTGCTGTCTACAGATATACCTAATATCTCTGCATCATATTTCTTAAAATATTTAAGCATTTCATTGTACAGCGCCATTTGATCACTACATACCGGGCTCCAGTCAGCAGGATAAAAAGCAAGGATTACATTATGACCTTTAAATTCCGACAATTTAATTGTCTGATCCGGAGTCGCATACAAGGTAAAATCAGGCGCAACATCATTCTTCTGTAGCATATTAAGATATTTAAAATTTAACCATCACCCAGGGCCGCAATCCGGTTTAGCTATTTATCGCATTGGGCCCTACCTATAAAACAAAGTGTTGTAATGGAAAAATTGTTTTATTTTCTTTGCGATCAAATCAATACAGTGCCCGTTGTACACTCAAATTTACGCAGCAATTGAGCTGTATTTCATCGTTTCCGTTACTTGTTTAACCATTTACGGATCATCTTTGTATAATTGGGCATGACCAGATAAACCATCAAAAAAACGATACATCCGGAGATCAATAATCCATCAGAAAAATGATTTTGAGGAATATGAAAATACCGGAGAACAGGCAGCAGAATTATTGGTATAGTCAATGACAGCGGGTAAATTGCTGACCAGGTAACAAGATATTGTTTCCAGCGTCGCGGCACCTGATGGGCTTGCTCTGCTGTTTCAAAAAGAAACTCGAGGCCTGATTTGATCTGATAGCGGTCTTGCTTCCGAAATAAGGGAGCAGCTTTCTCGATCATACGTCGACGCGTGTCCGATTTCATCCAATTTTTTAGGTTATCGACAGTATCAAACCGGATAATTACCGTATAGACAAACGTCAATTTCGGGATAGGACGGATGATCTGTAAGTCTATAAATCCTCTCGCATGTTTGGTGAGCGGAACAACCTCCGCTAGCCACTGATCGTATTCCAATTGCTTGTCATCTAAAATATGATGTGTTATAACGACAGAGGCTCCCTGATTTTCCATAGTTATTATTTGTTAAAAGTTTACATTTACACAACCGGGATATACTTATGCCCGGTATCTATCTTTTCTCTCATCGCACAGTTCGTAGGGATTGCCTATCGAAAATACAATTTTATAAAAAACATCAAACCCACGATTTGGCTACGAGATCCGTCGATCTGCCTACATCCCAAAAATACCAAATCATCAACTTTGTAGCATCAATTTATTTTTAAACTAAAACACATGAAATCACAAAAAGTATGGTTTGTTACCGGTGCCTCCAAAGGACTGGGTTTAAGTTTGGTAAAGGAACTTTTAGCACAAGATTATCTTGTTGTAGCGACCTCGCGTACGAAACGAGCCCTGGAACAAGAAATCGGTGAAAATGAAAATTTCCTTCCCCTTGAAGTCGACATCACCAATGATGCGGACGTCGCACGGGCAGTGCTGTCGGCAATTGATTATTTCGGGCGGATCGACGTCCTGGTCAACAATGCAGGATACGGGCAGACAGGCAGTGTCGAAGAACTCAGCGACTCCGAAGCCCGACGCAATTTTGACGTGAATGTCTTTGGATCACTCAATGCTATCCGGCATATCGCACCGCATATGCGACGTCAGCAATCGGGGCATATTTTTAACATTGCATCCATTGGTGGCCTTGCAGGAAATTACCCGGGTTTTGGCATCTATTGTTCCACAAAATTTGCTGTATCCGGATTTACGGAAGCACTCGCTGTTGAAATGCAGCCTTTTGGTATTCACACGACCCTGGTTTATCCCGGTTATTTCAGAACGGATTTTTTATCCGATGGATCAATCCAAACCGCAGCCAATCCCATCGAAGCTTATGTCACAGCACGGGAAAATGAAGCAGCGCACTTACACCAGATCCATGGCAATCAGACAAACGATCCGCAAAAAGCAGCTACTTTATTGATCGAGCTCAGCACTTTGACACATCCGCCAGTCCATTTCCTAATGGGTGAAGATGCCTTTGAACTAGCCAAAAACAAGATTAACATGTTGACTGCCGAGATTGAAAAATGGAAGAGCTATACGGTATCCACAGGTTTTGAACAGACTGCACAATAGCCTAAAGCTAGAACTGACAGCAAGGAAAAATCAGCAACATTAAAAAAAGAAAATAACTAAATTTACAATTATGGAGAATACATTTCGCTTTCATTCCCTTTCGGAGTTCCACAGCTTTTGCGGGCTGCCCCAACCAGAGCATCCCTTGATCAGTTTGGTTGATTATAGTCAAGTGCACTATCCTATTAATGACAGCAAATTAAGTTGGATACAGCATTTTTATTCGATTGGTTTAAAGCGAAATGTAAATGCCAGGTTCAATTATGGGCAGCAACAATATGACTTTGATTCGGGTGTATTGACTTTTATATCACCATTACAATTCTTGAAAGTAGAGATTAATCAAGAGGTCCGTGCCCAACCCAGTGGCTGGATTCTCTTGATACATCCCGATTTTTTGTGGAACAGCGAACTGGCGAAGCATATCCATACATACGATTTTTTCCAATATGAAGTCAACGAAGCACTTTTTCTTTCCGAAAAGGAGGAGGCGGTAATTGTTGACATTCTCCAGAATATCGAAAAAGAATATCAATCCAACATCGACAAATTCAGCCGCGATCTGATTCTCAAGCAGATCGAACGGCTGCTCATCTATGCAGAACGATATTACGAACGTCAATTTATCACACGAAAAAAATCCACTCAGGAGCTGGTGACCCGTTTCGAAAATATACTCTCGGCACATTTTAGCTACGACAGCCTGATCACAAAAGGAGTTCCAACAGTAAGCATGCTTGCCCAGCAGCTCAATCTTTCCCCTAATTATCTCGGTAGCCTACTGCGTATCTATACGCAGCAAAATACCCAGCAGCATATACAACACAAAATGATCGAATACGCCAAACTAAGATTGAGTACCAGCGCCTTATCGATCAGCGAAATAGCATACGAGCTAGGCTTTGAGCACCCGCAGTCATTCAGTAAAGTCTTTAAGAAAAACACGCAACAGAGCCCCGTAGAATTTAGGCAGGCGTTTCAATAAGTACGGCTTGCAAACATCCAGATCATCCGTATCCACCATTTTGCTCGCATGATCTGGAAAAACCGATCGATCTTAGGCTATTTCCTCCAATCCATAGACCGTTGCCTTGGGTCTTTGCAGTTTTAGCGATACCATTAATCGGCATAATACCCTTCAACACCAATTCCGATCGTCCAGAAAAACTTCGCTTTTTCAAAGTCTTCGAGCAGCATATCCACATTCTCTTCGTATTCCCCTTCGGCCTTTATCGCTTCGATATCCTCCTGGATATCCTCTACGGTCATCTGCCGCCAAACACCAACTGAGCTGTTCAAAAAGGCATAACAATACCCCGCCTCAGCATCATCGACAGGTCCACTGTTTTTTTCACTCAATATATGGAGCAGTTCGTCGGCTTCCACCTGAAAGGGGTTGACTCCGTAGATACTGACTTCGGTCTTTTGGGGATAAGGGCCATTAATGCTTTCGATGAATTCAAGCTGCCCCAGGTCATTGAAATCCAACCGTAATTCGAGCTCATCATAATAATACTGACCGTCAAGGGCGTCTGATGGCGCACCCAGAAATTCCTGTACCTGCGCTTGGTCCATGCCGAAGGGCACTCGCCCTAAGTCTTCAATATGAATTCCTACAAGTGGAATAAATTCGATCTTTTTCATTGTTTACATAGTTGAGCGTTCAAAACATCCTTTCTTAAATCGTAAGATTCAATAGCTTAGTACTCTTATAAAGATAGCTAAAAATTGATGGACAACAATTTTTAGCCAAACTTTTCAACAAGAATTAACCTTACAGATCCAGCATTTTGTTTTTATTTTCAGCATAAAAAAGAATACATACATCTACCAAACCAAAAATCAAAAACACCTATAAAACCCTAACTAACAACAATATAAACCAACAAGAAGTTTTAAAAAGTTTACCAACAGATTTACGCTACTGAAAAACACTCACTTTGCTCACTACCTTTATGGAAACCAAATACTAGACCTCAAATGACCAATTCGTTTGCCCTATTATCGTTATGCCTACTTAGTGTATTGACCTCTGTTGGTTACGGCAAATCCAAAAACATCAAGTTATACGATCTTCGATGTGAGAACCTGATCAATCCAAATGCATTGGATAATACCAGTCCCCATTTCAGTTGGAAAATTAAGTCCCACGGAGGAGAAATGAGCCAACAGTTTTACGAAATTCAAGTTGCATCCGATAGCATAACCTTACTTGAAAATCATCAAGCAGATTTCTGGCAATCAAATAAGATCGCCTCCGACGCATCCGTCATGGTGCCTTATGAGGGCAAACCCCTTGCGTCTCGATCCCTTTGCTATTGGCGAGTGAGGATATGGAGCAACCAAGGCGAGCAATCCGACTGGAGTGATATCCAACGGTTTGGCATTGGGCTTCTGAAGGATCAGCCTATGCAAGGTGAGTATATTGGATTAAAAGGTGTGCAGAGCCCTTTGCTCCGAAAAAACTTTCATCTGGATGCCGTGGCACTCTCTTTTTTACATATCAATTCGCTCGGATACTATGAAGTATATATTAATGGGAAAAAGGTGGGCTCAGATGTACTTTCTCCTGCAGTGTCCCATTTGAACAATCGTTCATTGATCAATACGTATGACATCAGCAGCTATCTTCGTAAGGGTGAAAACAGCATAGTACTTTGGCTAGGCACGGGCTGGTACAAGAAAACCACAGGTTTTAACGTTGCTTTCGATGGCGCGTTAGTCCGGGCTCAGCTCGACATTCGCAACAAGGGTCACTGGCAAACAAAATTTGTCTCCGACTCCTCCTGGCAAGGTTCAGTAACTGGGTACGCCGATACAGGGCCCTGGCAGGCACTGCAATTTGGAGGCGAGCGTGTCCATGCGAGCCTAAATCCAACAGATATGGATGCTATTGCCTTAGACCATCGCTCCTGGTCGCCAGTATCCACGATAGCACTTCCCCATATACAGGCTAGCCCACAAATGACCGAGCCCAATAGCATTCAAGCGACCTACCGGCCCACCTCAATCAAACAGCTCAGCGATAGCAGTTGGCTGATTGATATCGGAAAAGCTCTAAATGGATGGTTCGAACTGGAAATGACTGGTTTAAAGAAAGATCAGACCGTTGTTTTCGATTATAGCGATGCCTTGGACACTACTGGTAATTTTATACCTCAGGGACAACAGGATAGCTACATTGCATTGGGACTTCATCGCGAAACTTTTCGCAACAAGTTCAATCACCATGCTTTCCAATACATCAAAATTTCTAACCTCGGACATAGCCCCAAAAAGAAAGACGTTAAAGCGCATTTAATCCATACTGACTTTCGCCAGATCTCTTCTTTTATCTGTTCGGATTCGGACCTCAATGCCATCCACACGATGATCCAATACACCATGCGTTGTCTTTCTTTCAGTGGATATATGGTCGACTGCCCACATTTGGAACGGGCCGGATATGGTGGCGACGGAAATTCATCCACCAATACCTTACAAACCATGTTTGCAAGTTCGCCACTATTTGTCAACTGGCTACAGGCCTGGTCGGATAGCATGCGCGAGGGAGGCAGCCTACCACATGTAGCACCCAATCCTGGTGCAGGTGGCGGCGGGCCTTATTGGTGCAGCTTTTTCATTATGGCGTCCTGGCGTACTTATGTCAACTATCAAGATCCGCGGTTGATCCAACGCCACTATTCTGCCATGAAACAATGGCTCTCTTATGTAGAGCGCTATAGCAGAGATGGGCTCCTTACACGCTGGCCAGATACCAAATACCGCGATTGGTTTTTAGGAGACTGGCTTGCCCCAGCTGGCGTAGATGCGGGAGCTGCTCGCTCGGTCGACCTAGTCAGCAATTGTGTCGTGAGCGAATGCTTGGCTACGATGGAGAAAATAGCCACAATCCTCCAGCTCCCACAAGAAGCACAGGACTTTGCCACACGAAAAAGAAAATTGGACACTTTGATCCATCAGGTATTTTTTAATGAAGAGACAAACCAATATGCTACAGGCTCTCAACTTGACATGAGCTATCCCATGCTGCTCGGAATCACGCCCAAAGCTTCCTATACGACAGTAAAACAACAGCTCTTAAGAGAAAGTGCCGAAAAATACAACAATCATATAGCCGTAGGGCTCGTTGGCGTACCAATTCTCACGCAATGGGCCACGGACAACGATGCTGTTGACTTTATGTATACTATGCTCAAGCAGCGGGGTTATCCCGGCTATCTTTTTATGCTTGACCACGGTGCGTCCACGACCTGGGAATATTGGAGTGGAGAGCGCAGCCGGATCCATAATTGTTATAATGGTATCGGAACTTGGTTTTACCAAGCTCTCGGTGGAATCCGTGTTGATGAAAAACAACCAGGCTATAAACATATCCTAATTAGTCCGCAGATTCCCAAAGGCCTTACTTGGGCAAAAACAGCCATTGAGACTCCTTATGGTGAGGTTAAAGTAGATTGGTCCATCAAAAAGCATAAATTAAAGCTCGATATTACCCTTCCTGTTGGAAGTACTGCTACGGTAAAAGCCCCAGAAGGATTCGAAGAGAAGGATATCACGATCAATTACCATCAATAATCCAACGATTGAAATAAGATAAGCGGGCAATCCAGATCCGCCAAATTGCCATTAAATAATAAGCGGGACCAAAACTATTTGGTCCCGCTTATTATTTAAACCCGTAATCCTATTATTTAAATCTTAAACCTGATCAGGTGCTGCTAAAGCCCGATCTGTATGCCCAGATTGACGACACGCTGATTCTGATAGGCATCTCCAGCACTGTTGGAGGTCACCTCAGGATCCTGCTGATATAAGGAATAATTCGTCCAAGTCAGCAGATTATATCCGCTTAGATATAAGCGCGCATTGTTCATCTTAAATGGCAGCCATTTATTGGGCAACTGGTAACCCAGTTCGACTGTCTTCAAACGTAAATAGGTCGCATCAATAAGCCAGAAATCAGACATATAGGTTGACGGGCTATTAATCGTTGTCGGATTAGTCGTCAAGCGTGGAAATTTAGCTGTAGCAGCTGTTTGTGCAGTCCAGCGCTCTTGGTGGATCGGTTGAAACTGACTCTGAAAGGGCTCAATACCACTTCCCTGAACGCTAAAACTGTACCCAGTAGTTCCCTGCAGCAGCACATTAAAACTAAAACCTTTGTAACTTCCCCCGAGGGTAAGCCCAAAACTGGTATTCGGAATATTAGGCTTACCGATCACCGTTCGATCATAGTCATCAATTACACCATCGTTATTGAGGTCCTTATACCGCAGGTCACCAGGCTGCACCTCATATCCTCCTGATGGTTTTGGGCTTGTACCGATATTTTCATCGGTATAAAAACCATCGTACAGATAGCCCAATGGTTGATTGATCTGCTGCCCTGTCAGCCGCAGCCAAGGATAAGCTGGTGCCGGTTCATCCTGAAACAAGATCTTATTTTTGAAATACGTCAATACCCCTTTGATATTATAATTAAACGCACCGATATTGTTGTTTACATTCAGTTCCAATTCCACTCCCCTATTCCGTACCTTCGCAATATTTGATGGTGAGACGCCTACACCAATATGCTGGAAAAGCGACTGTGAAGTCACGAGCTGATCATATCGTAAATTATTAAAATAGTCAATGGTCATGGAAAACTTGTTTTTCCAAAGATTGACATCAAGCCCAACATCAAATGACTTTTGTTTTTCCCAAGTGACATTATTATTTCCCAGATTTCCTTCCGTGATAATCAGTGAAGGCTGATGGGTTTCACCAAACGAATAATTTCCACCCTCATTGTATACTTGCTGGTACAAGTAACGATCACCGGCAACCTTGTCAGAACCAACGATTCCATAGGAAGCCCGCAATTTAAAGAGCTCCACAAAGCTAAAGGCGTCTTTGAAAAACGATTCCTTAGCTAGATTATAACCAGCTGAGACCGCCGGAAAAAGACCGTAACGCTGTGCCGCCGGAAAACGGTCTGACCCATTGTATGCTGTCGTCGCATCCAACAAGAACTTCTCTTTAAAATTGTATCCTGCCCGAAAGGTGTAGCCCTCAAAATTCTGTGGAATCCAGTTGATTTTCTTATCACCCTTTGTTTTATAGGATTCCCGATTATATAGTAAGAGTGCTGTCACCGCATGATCCCCAAAAGTTCGCGCATAGTTGAAGTTGGCCTGCACATTTACCCGACTGTTGTAATCCCCCTGATACGCCCGCAGGGTATAATTACCCAGCACATAAGGTGCCCCACCTTTCAGCTGGTAACTGCCCGAGCTTGGGTCATAACGATAGACCGGGATTTCATCACGGGCCTGCTCACGGCCGTTTGACTCCACGCTGGCATAGGCTACACGAGTCGAAAAAGAAAGCCCTTTTAACCAAGCGTTGAGTTCCTGCGTCCCGCCAAATAAAATATTGATGTCGTTGCGTCGATCCAAGCTATAACCAGCTGCTGCCAGGCGTGCATTGATGGTCGGAAGCAACTCCTGCGTATCGCTGGCATAGGTAAATGAACCATTTGGATTGATAAAAGGTGCTGACCAGGGTCTTATCTTATTAAAATTAAACACCTCACCAACAATATTTCCCGCCCTGGGCGAATTAATGCGATTGAAGTTTGCCCGGAAATCCAAACGCAATTTGAGTGTCTTTGTCGCCTGTACATCCAGATTCGACCGTAAATTGAAACGACGATAATAATAATTATTGTTAACCTTGTCGCCCTCATTTTCAAAATTGTAGAGGTTTCCATTTTGGGAGAAAGCACCACCCGACACAAAATATTTAATACTTTCACCACCGCCAGTGATATCAATATTCGTATTATACTGTTGGCTCGACGGTTTAAAGATCCGATCATACCAATTGATATCGGGATGGCCATAAGGATCGTCCCCCGAACGGAAATGTGCCAAGTCGGCTTCACTAAAGGGTTGATTGGAATTGTCTCCTACCGTATTTGCTATCGCTTCATTCCATAAGAGCGCACTTTCATAGGCATTCAAAAACTTCAATTTTGTAACCGGGCTCTGCATACCTGATTCGACACGCGCATTGATCTTTGGCCGTCCCGATTCACCGCGTCGCGTTTTGACAACCAATACACCATTTGCCCCCTTGATACCAAAGACTGCTGTCGTCGATGCATCCTTTAAGATCGAAATACTTTCGATCTCGTTGACGTTGATCTGCGACAATTGTTCATAGGTATATTCAATATCATCGACAATGATCAGCGGCTGGTTTCCTTCTGGATTTAGCGAACTGACACCACGGATATAAAAATCCGAAGCATCCTTACCGGGTTGGCCAGAACGTTGTACCGACACAAATCCCGGCAATCTTCCAGCCAATGCATTCTGTACGCTCGACGTTGGTACCTGACGGATATCTGCCCCCTTTATTGAACTGACTGCGCCCGTGCTAGTGAGCTTTTTCGTCGTACCAAATCCCACCACCACCACCTCATCAATATCCTGGCTACTTGATTGCATAATCACTTCGATATTTTCACCCTGCTTCACGTCTCGTTGCTGGGTATTATATCCCACACTTGTAAATACTAAGACCTTAGTACCACGTAGGGCCAATTTAAACCGTCCATTTTGATCTGTTTGTGTGGCTCCCCCTCCTTTCTCCTGCACCGATACACCCACCAAGGGACCCGAACTATTTTTGACAATACCATTCACAATGGATTGCGCCAATAGTATAAATGGCGTCAAAACCATTATTGTTAACAGATATATGCTCTTTTTCATCCGCTTATATTTTATTTATTCATGATTAAAGCCATTCGCGCAGCCTTCTTCGGCTTACGTAAATAAGCCAATTACCAGCCTGGGTTCTGTACCATTTTTGGATTTTTGATCACTTCCGAAAATGGAATGGGAGCCAAATACATCTTCGTATCAAATGTCATTTTCAGAATAGGAAGTGACTGCCTGATCGCCCCGGTTCCCGTTTGATAAATGACTGTGGCGTGAAGCTCCTTATTAAACTCCTCTTCGGCTATTTTCCACCTTCGCACATCATAAAAGCGATGCTCCTCAAAGGCCAGTTCCTTTCTCCGTTCGAGGTAGATCAGCTCCCGCATTTCTGCTTTGGTCAATCCTTCGGGAAGCTGATAGGGAGTTAGTCCTGCCCGTTGTCGTATTTGTTCAACAGCACGATAGACATTGACATCAGGTCTGTCCAGACGTTCATTTCGTGCTTCAGCATAATTCAACAATATTTCAGCATAACGGAACAGGATAAAGTCATGGTTTACATTACTATAATTTGTAAGGGATTCAAAGTTCCCCATAAACTTGCGGAGGTAATAGCCCGTTTTTGTCTGTTGCTTGGATCCACCTGGTTTATCTGATCCCCCCTCAAAGGTTTGTACAGGCCGATTTAACCAAGGTGCGCCATTATAAAAAACAGTTGCGTAAAAGCGGCTGTCGCGCCCTGTGTAAGGATCGTTTGGATCATAACCTGAATTTTCGTCTGTAATTTTCAAACCGTTACTCATCCCAAAGGCGTCTACAAGTTCCTGGGTCGGACTAGTGCGCCCATTGTTCACCCCATTGGCATAGCCCACGGGGCCATTGTTATTTTCAAAACTGGTATTATTGCCGCCTTGCTTCGCAAAGATCCGTTCATTGTTGCGTGTGATAAAGACATCTTTAAACTGAGGTTCAAGCTTAAACAGGTTTAGGTCTATCAAGTCTTTGGCCGCATTTTCGGCAGACTGCCATCGCCCAGCGGAAAATGCCGTATACCCCGTAAGAACATTCTGTCCATTGCTATTTCCACCGTTGAATAATGGACTGGCAGCATATAGGAGCACACGGGATTTTAGCGCCATGGCCGCCGCCTTCGTAGGCCTTCCATAAAAAGCCAGATTAAATGGATCGGTACGTAGACTGTCTTTTATTGCGTCACATTCCCCCACAATATAGTTGACGCATTCTTCGAAGCTTGCCCGTGGCAGCTCAATATCGTCATTCAACTGGTATACCTTATCGCCCATCAACGGCACCCCGCCGTACCGCTTGACCAATTCAAAATAAAATAAGGCACGTATAAATTTTGCTTCGGCTTTCCATACACGCGGCATGGGCGTACCATTCTCCAGTTTTCCCTTTACCGGTACCCGATCAATATTTTGGATAAAAATGCTGGTCTTTCGAATCCCCTGATACCAAGATGCCCAAAGGTTGTCCTGATAATTATCCGAAGTATAAGAGCCTGTTGCCAACTGTTGTACCGATGTATTGGTCGGATTGGAGGAAACAGCATCATCCGTGGCTGCGTCGAGAAAATCTCCACCGACCCGATTTCCCAGGCTGGGCAGATAACGGTAGCAATCGGTCAGAAACCGGTTTGCATTTACGCCGGCCGAATCCCGTCGGTCAAACACCTGGTCCAGTGTCTGCAGCTCGATAGGCTCTTCCTCTAGGTCGCTTTTACAGGAGAAGATCCCGATCGCAACTCCGACTACGAGCATCCATTTTAGCTGATCATACGTCATACAAATGATTTGTAATTTAAAGGGCATCCGGAAGCCCCGGTCCACTTTGGACACAGGTTTCATTTCAGACAATCCGCATGATATTTCGTGCTCCTCAGCATGTATGTGGTTTGAATAGGGGTATTTCATCATTATCGATTTCTAAGGTTTATAATTTGACGTTTACACCAAAGCTTATGATCCGCTGTGCTGGATAAGCGGTACCTGATGAGATTTCAGGATCCAGACGGCCATAGGGGGTAAAAGTGAACAGGTTTTGCGCGTTTGCAAAAATGCGTACCGAGGATAACTTCGCCCGCTTTGTCCAATTGAAAGGCAATGTATAGCCGACATCAAGGTTCCTAACCCGAAGATATTCCCCCGAACGGGTCCAGTAGCTCGAAATATTTTGTGTATTGGTCGGATCGGGTCCCAGCGTCAACCTTGGATAAGTTGCAGCAGTACCGGTCTCCGGTGTCCAACGTCCCAGCATATAATCAAATCCCTGTCCGTCGCCAGTATTTCCAAAGGAATAATCCGTCTGTTGGTAACTACGGTTTAATACCCCTTGAAGCAATACGCTGAAATCAAACCCCGCAACATTGAATCCCACGGTAGTACCAAAATATACGAGTGGTTTTGTATTGCCAATGGCCGTTTGATCGTACTGGTTGATGATACCATCTCCATTCAGGTCCACCAGTTTGACATCACCAGGATACACCTTATTTCCCGATAGCAATGGTGCATGATCGGCTTCTTCCTGCGTCTGGATTAGTCCATCGGCCCGGTAACCAAATGTCTGGCCTACGGGCATTCCCGTGCGCCTGTTCCAATTATATTGCTGAAAGACCTCGTTCATATACAGCACTTGGGTCTTCATACGTGAGGCATTAGCGGTAATGAAATAGTTAAACTCACCCAAATTATTTTGATAGGTCAAACTGATTTCCTGCCCTTCATAACGGTTTTTACCAATATTTTCATTCGGATATCCAATACCGATCAAGTCAATGGTCGATCCGCGCTGTTGCAATAGGTCAAAATAAGTATCTCTAAAATAATCGGCGGTCAATTTTAGTGTTGAATGCCAGAATGCAGCATCCAAACCGATGTTAAATTTATTTCCCTTTTCCCAGGTTCCCTCAATGTTGGCTAGCCCTTTTTCGATCAAGCTATTGGTATAAGCATATTCTGAGCCGAAGTCATAGCCGTTCGCTCCGTCCTGTCCATAAGAAGCTCGCCAGCTGTAATAGCCTAGGGCGGCCTCGTTGGTATTTCCCGTCCGCCCAAATGTAGCGCGCCATTTCAGTTGAGAAAGCCAATCCGATTTTTCCTTCAGAAAGTCTTCCTGCAACATATCCCAGCCCAAGCCAAAAGCATAAAACAGGCCATATTGGTTTCCCGGCATAAAACGGTTGAATCCTGAGTAGTTTAAGGCTACTTCAGCAAAGTACTTATCCTGATAGGCATAGTTTGCTGTCGCTGCAAAGTTGGTATAGATGGCAGGTAAGTCAAACTGATAATTGGCTGTTTGTCTGTCCATAAACAGTTTGGCTCCGACACGATGTTTCTCACCCACTTGCTTGTCATACCCCAGTGCTCCCTGGAAATAGAAAAAATTTGCTGTAGAAGTAGTCGCAAATGAATTAGGCTGATCCGCTATCGTTCCATAACGTACATACACGAGTTCTTTTTGCTCGTTATAGCTTAAGTCATACACCGGCTGTTGGCGATTCCGGTCGATAAGGCTCGACGAAGTTGATGAAACATTTAGCTTACCCTTTGCGTACAGTCCGGGAACAAATTTGTCAAGCTTGTAATTAAAATCCAGATTAGCCAGCAGGTCCCTCGTATTGTCCAAAAGATAGCCCGATCCCGTAGTAAGCTGGTACAAATTGCTCCGATACACCGAGGAGCCACCATAAGATTGGTCGGGATTAAAAATTGGATACGCGTTGTTCGGTGTATTGTACAAGGTCGATAAGATCGTTCCTGTTTTTGCCCCCGGCTGTCTGCCATCCTGGATTTTTCCAAAAAACTGCAGTCCAATCGTTAAGTCATCAGTTACATCCACATCAATTGCACTATTGATGAGATAACGTTTATTCTGTACGTTGGTCTCGTAGTCAAATTTATCATCCGATTTAAATAGACCATATTGGTTCAGGTAGCTTAGCGAAAGGGTATAACGTGCATTTTTGATTCCGCCCTTCACACCAAGGTTATATTTGGTGGTCGGGTTATTGTCCCGTACAACAGCATCATACCAGTTGACATCCGGGAAGAACAAGGAATTGGTTCCATCCCTAAAGGCCTTAAAATCGTCCGAACTATACACGGGTTGTCGCCCTGCATTGAGTAGTGCTTCGTTGTAGAGATAGGCATACTGATAGGCGTTCAAGGGCTGCGGCATTTTCAACGATTGCTGGATTCCTGTTTGTGCTGTAAAGCTGATCCTTGGTGGTCCTGCCTGTCCTTTTTTCGTCGTTACCTGCAATATCCCCCTAGAACTCCGTTGTCCCAATAAAATACTGGACAGCGCATCTTTGACGACGGTCACCGATTCGATGTTTTCGGGATCTATGGAATAGATATCCCGCTGTACACCGTCGATTAAAGTCACCGGACTTTGTCCCCTTAGGTTGAAGCCAATTTCGGTATTGTCACCGATACTGGAACGATATTTCACGGCATCCGATGGGAGAGATCCTGCCAGATCATTTGAGGTAATTGCGGTCATGCTCGGTGATCTAAATCCGCTGACTTCCTGCGTAAACAGCCCCGGCATACGACCAGTGAGCGCATTCAAATACAAGGATGTCGGTACATCTTTGATCTGACTGTTATAGACTACCGAAACGGCTCCCAGGAGCTCCGAACTTTTCTTTTTTTCATAACCTATACGCAGGGAGTCTGCACTTTGAAGTACGGTAGGCACCAGGGACACTTGTTTATCGGCACTTCCCTTTATCCTCTTTCTATAATATCCTGGATATTCCACCCATAAGACTTCATGCGTAACATGGCCTGTCAGAGACAAATCTCCATTTTCATCGGTCTCACCAATAAGCTGCCGCCCGGCATCATAGACCTTAGCACCTGAAATTGGCTTACCATATTCATCCACAATTTTCGGAAATTCCCCTATCGCCCGCTCCTCATTCCCTGAGACTGTCTCACGGAGCCGTGGATACCAGCTAGCCTGTGCGGTCTGTTTATCGGCAATCACCAACAGTACACCGACAACACTTAATTTTATATAATGGTTAAACATTTGTCATTCGTTTATTAGGTTAGCAATCACTCACAGCGGAAGGTATATTTAAAAGGCTCATCCGTATTGCCATAGCCGACACTTTTAGTTCCCGTAATGTCTGTATAGAAGTATTCCAGACGGGCGATGTGCCGATCTTTATCGACCTTAAAAAATCCACGTGGCCAGATGTCGATAAGGTATTTTTTACCACCGATGTCTGTCAGTTTGGTATCTGCTGTCTGTTTCTTGATTTCGGCAATTAGCTTTCCTGACTCATCCATTGCCCTGACATGCAGGTAGATGGCAGGCTCTTGATCCAGCACCGTATTGGTAACCCCGCCATCAAAAGTCAAGGTAATGATATCATTGTCCAGACTTTTGACCGGTTGTACCGTACCCAACTGTGGGTTGATAAAATCGATCAGATCGCCTTCACCATCAGTTACCTCGAAAGCATTTGAGAAGGTAAACTTTTTATAATCTGTATCCTCTGGACGCAAATTTTCGATTGAAGAACCGATATAGAATCCCAAAGACACCAACATATTTTCGGATCCAACGTTACATTCCGCCTTCACCGTAAAATCGATGTCTTCGTTATTGACAAAGGAATAGGCCTGCGTACTTCTAAAAACAATCCATTCCATATCATCCACCAAGTTGGGGCCGATCCCGAACATTTTCTTGGCGGCCTGATGCCAACTCAGCCCAGATACAGGTTCCAGTTCACTGTCCGGAATAATACGCATGGTGCCATTTCCTTTTGGACTGGTAAAGGACATGGTCAGGTTTTTGCGCGCATTCCATCCCTTGGGCACCATGATACCCGCGACCAGCTGGGTGCTATAATTACCTCCACCCTGGATACGGGGTTCGGCTCCGCAATGCATCGTAAAAGTCACCCGCTGATTTGCCTTTGCAGCTGTCGGCACAACCACTGAGATGGCTTTAAGACCACATTGGACTAGGAATATGGCCAAAAATAGACCCATTGCCCAGTAGATATACGTCGAATAATGTGTGTTCTTTTTCATATTCCCCCGTTTAAACGTTCGCAATCATATTGATAGGTGTTGCTGCTGCAACCCAGGCTCATGACTAAACTGAGCTGGCGTTTGCCATTGACCACAGGGAATTGGAATTTGAGGACCACCTCTTCTTTGCCCTCCGTTGGACTAAGCACAACACTAAAGGGATATTGTGGATCATCCAGACGGTATCTTCCCGATCCGCTGACCACAAAAGGAAGATCATCAGCAATGGAATAGGTGCCGTCGGCATTGAAATCGATCTTAAAGTTTTCCAATTTCAACCGCTTACTCAGGTTTTCACCATTTCGGGTTAGCTGTGTTACTTTCCAGTTTCCGGTAATATCTTTTTCCGCCTCCTCAGTGCGGATATTGCCCAGCTCATCCTTACAGGAGTTTATTCCCCAACATAGGACCAGCATCAAGGGCCATGAAAGTATCTTATATATTTTCATCCGTTTAATTTTTTAATAACCTGGATTTTGAATCAAGTCTAAGGACTTCGCTACTTCAGATTGGGGGATGGGCCAGAGGTACATGCGTTTGTCAAAGACACGTTTTCGTACGTTGATGGTATTGTAGGTTGTTCCCGCTGCTGTACGGACGGGTTCGGTTCCATGCAGCTGTTTATTTTCCAATGATTCAGCCAACTTCCAACGGCGTACGTCAAAAAAACGATGTCCTTCAAAGGCCAGTTCTTTTTGTCGCTCATTCCGGATAATCTCACGCATAGCTTGTTTGTTTAGGCCAGTCGGCAATACAAAAGGATCCAATCCTGCCCTTTCTCGGATTGCCTCCACCGCCGCGTAGACCTTCTGATCCGGGATCCCGAGCGATTCGTTCCGTGCTTCAGCATAGTTCAACAAAATTTCGGCATATCGGATGATTGGCAGACAGCGTGGCGTATAGGTATTAAACCAATCCGCGGCTACATCCCGATTGACCATTTTATAGGTATAATATCCTGTAGGCGTGCCCCTATAGATGGCATCCTGTCCCGAAGTCACGTTGTTTGGATTGGTCTTATCGATATAGATATTGACTGGTCTCCGGGCTAATCCATCCCGGTGGAAGACCAAAGACTGATCCCGGGTCACGGTATTCGCCAAGCGGGGATCCCGGTTTTTATAGGGAGATTTCGGGTCGTATCCAGCATTCGGATCGCTAATAGGCAAACCATTACGCATCCCAAAAGCATCCACCGTTTCCAGATAAGGATAAGCTCCGGGGTTGCTTACGCCAAAAGTTGGCGGATTCCAGATACCTTCAAGATCCCGGTTGGAATCTTGCATTTTGGCGAGGATATATTCTGAGTTTTTCCGCAGTTGAAACAGCTGATAGAAGCCAAATCCCGGTTCAGGATCATTGTTGACATACAAACTGTAATGTCCCGATTCAATGACTTGTGCTGCCGCCGCTTCGGCCTGCTGCCAGCGTGTTTCATCCGCGTTGGGATAGGCCACGACGTCCTTTAATGCTCCTTCTGTTGTCACTGGGCTACCATTGAACAGGGGGCTCGCAGCATACAACAGTAAGCGGGATTTCAATCCGTAACAGGCTGCTTTATTGATCCGTCCATAGTCTTCGCCAGCATGCTCCCAGGGGAGATCCTGCGCTGCGGCATCGCATTCAGTCACAATGTAGCGCACACACTCCTCGAAGGTATTACGCTTGGCAGGGATCGCATCATTGGCCGTGTAAACACTGTCCCTCATCAGGGGTACACCACCATAATGCTCCAGTAAGATAAAGTAATAATAGGCCCTTAAAAACCGGGTTTCTGCCTTCACCCGCACCTTAATATTCGTACCAAAGCGTGCCCTATGCAGATTTTTAAGCATAATATTTGCCCTACGAATATTGGTATAAGGTTTTGCCCAAGCATCATTGGTGATAATATTGGAGTTGACGGTACCTGTAGCAAACTGGATAAAGGTATTGATGCTTCCCAGTCCAGCTCCCTCCGCTTCGTCTGTGCTGGCATCAAGACCACCCCCACCAAAGCGTTTGGGCCAAGTCGCAAACCCAATATCACCATATATTCCTGACAGGAAGTTGATGGTATAGGTACTATCGGAAAAGACGACCTCTTCATTCAGATCTGATGATTGCGTCTGATCTAAAAATCCCTGTTTACTACAAGCCGTACAGGCCAGGAAGGCCAGTGCGCAAAATGTCAATTGGCTTTTGTTCATAATTTTTTGTAAAACAGTAAAATAATTGGTTATGCTATCATTATACCAGCGAGCCTAGCTCGCTGGTATCAAATTTTTAAATAATCTAATTGATCGAACTCAGGGAAAATGGCCTTGAATCCGTCGAAACTCCTCTTTTATAATTGGGCTTATCGCCCATGACAAAATGAAGCTCCCCTCCTTTTAGCAGATCTTCATACCGAATAAAATTTTTGTCGTAGACTGCTCCATTGAGCGCTGCTGATTGGATGTAGACATGCTGTGGACTATTATTGTCCGCCTTGATGGTAAATGTTTTGCCATTATCGAGACTAATCGTCACCTTTTTGAATACCGGACTTCCAAAAACGTATTCATCCGTTCCGGGACAGACACTATAGATCCCCATAGCGCTCAAGACATACCAGGAAGACATTTGCCCCTGGTCCTCATCGCCGGGATAACCCTTTTCGGTCGCATTGTATAGGCCTGATGTCACCATGCGGGTATATTTTTGCGCTTTCCAGGGTTGGCCACTGAAATTATACAAATACGGAACATGCTGCGTAGGCTGATTCCCATGCGCATATTGTCCCATTTTTGATAACAACATTTCGCGCATTTCATGGATTTCCTGTTTATAGCTACCATAGTTGACGCGCTGTTCCATGGTAAAGAACGTATCTAGTTTTGCATTAAACTTATCCACCCCGCCGATCAGGTTGATCAAGCCGTTCACATCGTGCATCACCGACCAGCTATATTGCCAGGCATTCGCTTCGGTAAAAGGGCCACCCCACTCGACAGGATCAAAGGGTTCACGCCATTGCCCATTATCCAGCCGGCCGCGCATAAAGTTTACCTGAGGATCAAATACGTTTTTATAGTTATACATCTGCCGGGCAAAGATATTTTCATAGAAAGTATTGCCCGTAGCCTTTGCCAGCTGATAACCACAGAAATCATCATAGGCATATTCCAATGTCTTTGCCGTACTTTCGTGAATATCCCCATAAGGAACATACCCTTTGGTAAAATACGCCTTCCACCCTTCGCGGCCATTTGATCCGCCCCACAATCCTTTATTTGTTGCTTCATGGTAATAGGCTGCCAAAGCACTGTCGGCATCAAAGGTTCGAATCCCTTTCACCCAGGCATCCGTCAGTAGCGATATGGCATGATTGCCGATCATCACGCCCGACATCCCGGGATTGGACCAGGTCGGAAAAAATCCGGCCTGCTTTTGCGCATCCAGCAAGGATTGCATATAACGTCCCTGCATAACCGGATGCAAGAGATTACTCAAAGGGAACTGCCCACGAAAAGTATCCCAAAAACCATTATCCGTAAACATATACCCTTTATGAATCTTACCATCATAAGGGCTAAAATAATAGGGATTTCCCTCCGGATCCATTTCATAGAACTTACGTGAAAATAAATTGGCTCTGAACATGCAGGAATAAAATGTTGCCATCTCCGCTTCCGTCCCCCCTTCTACGCGCACGCGATTCAGTAATGCATTCCAGGTATCAAAAGCTTTCTTTTTACTTACCTCAAAAGTATTGTGTCCTCCCAATTCGCGTTTATAATTAAGATTTGCCTGCTGAGGACTGATATAGGATGAAGCAAGCTTCACTTCCACTTTTGCCCCCGGGCGGAATTCCAGATACCCACCTTTACCTTTCCCGGCATCATAGTGCTGCCTATCCTGGATGGTGCCTTTCACATTTTCCCAAGTGCCGTAAGCTTTAAAGTCCTCATCAAAAGTCAGCACAAAATAGTTTTTCATATGCTCGGGGACAAAACGACCATTATGTACATACCCGACAATCTTGCGTTCTTCGGGTATAATCTTAATCTCGCTATCGCCCAAAAAGCCATCCAATACCAAGAATGCTTTTTCCTTTTTTGGGAAGCTAAAGCGCATATGCGCTCCTCTTTCCACCGGACTTAGTTCTACTTTGATACCATTATCAAAATTCACCGCATAATAATGCGGCTTAGCGATCTCATTTTCATGCTTAAAAGAGAGCGCCCGGCGCTCCTCATTGACCTCCAGTTTTCCAAGGCCTGGCATTAAAGAAAAAACCATATAATCGCCCATCCAGGGACTACATTGGTGAACCTGCTGAAATCCCCGTATGCTGTTTGCTTTGTATTGATATTTCCAGCCATCTCCATTTTTTCCCGTTTGAGCCGAAAAGAAATGCACCGCAAAAGGCAGTCCTACCGTAGGGTAAGTATTTCCATAGGACAGGCTCCATTCAGAATCCGTTCCTTGAAGGGTATTCACATACTTTACCAGATCCACCTGCTGGGCTTGCGCCTGATTTAGCATCACGTAAATCATAGTTAGATAAATACATAATCTTCGTTTCATAATCAGTTATTTAAATTTGTATCATCTTTAAAAAATGTTCTTTAGTTTCAATGTTTCCTTTTCGGCATGACCATATTGCTTCCATAGCAGCTTCACATTTTTCAATTGCTGTGCATGAGATTCCGTAAGCCGAACAAACTTTTCCTCACCCGGCATTAGAGTAAAATAATTATCCGAAATCATGAGCGGCAAAATCCGTTCATTTGTTGCTGCATCAACCAGGCGCAAGCGATTACCAAATGATATTGTCGTTCCACGGTTAACGATCCGGAGCACAATACCTTCGGTACCCGCTTCTTTTTTATAGTCAAATTCAAGCTTGGCCTTCGGTAAGCTAGTTAGGCTGGTATAATCCAGCTCTTTTCGGCCATTTCGCCAATAGAAATTTTCAGACAGCAAAACGCCCTTTCTATCCTTCAGGGTAAGCTTGATGAAGTGTAGATCCGACAAGGCTGTATCTTCTTGTTCGCCGCCAAAATTTAGACGAAAGACCTCCATCGCCACATTAGAATGTACAGTAGCATTGGTCCGAAGGCCATATTTTTTAATCTCCCGACCATCCATATCAAAGGTCTGCGCCGAAATCCATACCGAATCCAGGTTCTTTAAGCTTGTATTGATGACCTTGACACTGTTGTTGGATGCATTCCATTGTACATGTACCGGCTCACAGGCCTTTTTCGCCCCCCAATAGGCGCCCGTTGCATCGTAATAATAATCATACGTCTGCCATACAAATGAAGGGTAGGCCGATTGGCTCATCCAGATCAGCATGCCTGCTGCATCGTCCCAGAGTTTGTCGTTCCAGGCTTCATACATGCCCTTCATGACTTCAAGGTTAAGGTATTGCGCCTTTTCAGCAAATGCAGCTAAATTCATCGATTCGCCATACTGTTTATTGACCGCATTTTTATACTGGATAGGACTGGCGTTCGAGGCTTCCTTACCAAAAAAATGCCTATTCCACACATTGTCATCTTCCGATTTGAGCTGTTCGTCCGTAGGCAATGGCCAAAGTTTGTCCTTTGGGATAAACTTCACGATACTTTCATAATTGGGGAAAGTGGCCGTTCCAATTTCCGTACGTAGGCCATAGCCGTAGTCGCTGCTATAAGGGTAAGGAGGATCGTTCCAGGCCAGGTTGCTTCCCGAAGTTTCAAAATGGTGCCGCGGCGGTTGGTTGCCCCACCATCCGCTTCCCGAAAGTCCATCCTGATTGGAACTGGACTTATACAGCCGGTCATTATGGTCTTCCGATGCCACAATAGCACGCAGATAATTATCCAGTTCGGGTTTTGGACGCGTTTCATTGGCGCCGCACCAGATCGCTATGCTGGCATGATTTCGCAATCGTTTTACTTTATCGAGCGCATTTGCTTTAAAATCATCATCATTGGCCACATCGTTATACGCCACATAGAGCCAAAAATCGTCCCACACCATCATCCCATAACGATCGCAATAATCATAGAAAGCATCGTCCGTGATTGAGCCCGTCCACAAGCGGATCATGTTATAATTCATATCCTTATGAAGTTTGACCTTGACACCGTACTCTTCCCCTTGGCAGCGGAGCAAGTATTCGCTCATTCCCCAATTCCCACCTTTGAGATAGATCTTTTTTCCGTTGATATAGAAATTCAGCACTGGCCATCCCGCTTTATTACGCACATAATGGTACTCATATTTACGGATCCCAAACTGGAACTCCTTCTGATCCGAGATCTCATCAGCAATTTTGGCGGTAAGTGCACAACGATATAAATTCGGCTCCCCATAACCATTTGGCCACCATAGCAGCGGCTGTTTGATCAAAAATTCCTTCACCTCGTTGCGGGTGATATATACCTTTTGGGTGCTATGTGCCGGAACTTTTACTTTTTTAGAAAATCGGATATCTCCGGGCTTGATGACTCCTTCCAGCGTTATTTCTTTGGTCTGGTCCCCCGCATTTTTTAGATCAGTCGAAAAGTCCAGATAAGCAAACTCATTGCTTTCCAGGTCGGACCGCATCCAGGGGTCTTCCATACTGACGTCGCCACCAAAGTGCAGCGATACATTGCCGGTAATCCCAGCCAAGCGTCCCGGCACATAAGGCATCCAGTCCCAGCCAGCTGCAGCCAAGTACGTGGGGCTTGCCGTTACGCCAAACGGTTCTTTTGCTGTACGTGTTTTTTTCTGATCGGCATCGGTAATCAACACCGCAATTGCATTTTCCTGCCCCATACGCACCAGATCCGTAATATCAAATTTACTGCGCAACATATGGCCACTGACATCTCTCGTAGAGCCTGCTACACCCGATAGCTTCACCCCATTGCAGAAGAAGTCAGCATAGCGGTTGGTATTGTCAAAATGAATCCATACACGCTGCCCCTTTCTATAGTCTGCAGGGAGGCGGAAAGAGGTACGGTACCAGAACGGACGGTTGAATAACTGTTCATCTACGCGGTAGATGTTGTCTGAAAAATTGGGATCCGGTACAAGTCCCTGATTCACATAAGCGGTAAAGACGACACCCGGGACAATACCACGTACGGGGTCTTTGATCCGAAAATTGGGTTGTGCTATTTCCTGCCCTGAATAAGGCAGATCCGATTGCGGCTTTATTTCCCAGCGAATCGCAGGATTATCACTATTGAGCGAAATCTCGCGTACTTGACCATAGCCTACAAGCGCCAGCTGTAGGAATAGCAGTATATATACTAGTCTTTTTTTCATTCGATCCCCCAGTCTTTGTTTGGATTAGGCCCCATATAGAGCTCCAAAGTTGCCCCGGCCACCATATCTTTAAAGTCAATGTAATTTTTAGCATAGGGTTTTCCGTTTAGGACTGCCCGTTGGATATACATATTGTCCGGCGAATTATCGTGAGCGACAATGCGAAACCTTTTACCCGAGAAATAATTAGGATCCAGCTGAAAAGACAATTCCTGGAATATGGGGCTTGTTATTTCAAAGCGTGTTGACCCCGGACAAGAGGGATGTATCCCCGATGCAGCCAGCACGTACCAGGCCGACATCTGTCCTACATCCTCATTTCCCACGATCCCCTCTACAGCATTGCTATACGCGTTGTCGCAGATGTAACGGGTCCATTTTTGGGTGAGGTAAGGCGCATTCAGGTGGTTGAACAAAAAGGGAACTAAATGCACTGGCTCATTGGCATGATTATAATAATCGTTCCAGAGCATATTTTCAGGCGTCTTCTCAAAAAAATCTGTTAGGTCCGCTAAGGTTTTTTCTTTCCCACCCATCAACTCGATCATGCCCGGAATATCATGTGGCACAAACCAGCCCTGTTGATATGGGTTACTTTCAATCGTACCATACCACTCTTTAGTGCGTGCATTCTCGGGCCATTCTTCCCATGATCCGTCACTTTTCCGGGGTCTGAACCAGCCTTTTTCTGGATCAAATATCTTTCGGTAAGCTTGGCTTTTGGCCAAATACACTTGTTCCATATCAGTCTTGTTCAATCCATTTGCCAGCTGCGCAATGCACCAGTCGGTGTACGCATATTCCAGCGTATTCGAAATGCTCAATGCCCCCGGAGTGTAGCCTAACGAATCGTTGCCAAACCGTTTGGAGGTATTGATCGCGTAGGTTAATGCTTTGGATACATCGTAATTGCGTATCCCTTTCGCATAAGCATCTGCCAATACCGATAGCGCAGGATTGCCGATCATGCAGCCAGAATACGCATTTAATAATTCCCAACGTTCAAAATACCCCTTTCCAGACTCGTCAGCCAGACTGATCAATGAATTGAGCTCATCATTTACCAAGGAGGGGTTGATCAAAGTCTGTAGTGGAAATTGCGACCGGAAGACATCCCAGCCACTAAAAATTGTCCGTTTGGTAAAGCCCTGACTACGGCGGATTTTGTTATCACCACCCGCATAACGCCCATCGACATCCGTAAAGATGCGCGGATCAATCATGGTATGGTACAATGAGGTGTAAAAGATCGTTTTTTGATCCTTTGTACCGCCGTTGACAGCGATTTTTGATAGCTGTGCATCCCACATTTCTTTCGCTTCCCGACGGACACGATCGAAATTTTTGCCTGCTATTTCCTTTTTTAAATTATTTTCGGCGCCCTGCATATCGACGAAAGAAATGCCGACCTGTAGATTGACCTGCTCGCCCTGACTGGTTTCAAATTCGGAGAATACCCCGAGGTGTTTGCCTTCCATTTCATTTTTTCCGGGCCACACTTTCGCTTCGGCTACCCGACTTTGGTAAGGGATGGACTGTATATCATCACGCTTACGCTTCCAGTCGTCGGGGATTGCTGCCGACCAGATACCGTGTTTTTTTAGGGGTTTATCGAAGCGTGCATAAAAGTAAACCGTATAATCCGCCTTGCCGTCGCCATCACCCCAGCCGCCCCCCTCAGGCGTACAGCGCATCCATCCCTGAATACTATAGTCATCTACTTTTCGGACATATTGCTGTATCGCTGTGCCGCCGACGCGACGCGCAAGGTCAATCTGGATGCGGGATTCCTTACTTTGCGGAAAGGTAAAACGCAGCATGCCGCTATGTGGCGCAGCGGTAGCCTCCACCCGGATATGATACCGTTCAAGATCAACCGCATAATATCCAGCCTGAGCAACCTCACTGGACTTGTTGTAAGGCGAACGATAGCCTCTCACACTACCATCTTCCTTTCCGGCAATGGTACGCAACTTACCAATGGTAGGCATCACCAGGAAATTTCCGAGATCGCCGTACCAACCCACTCCACTCATCTGCGTGAAGGCAAAACCTTCAATACTGCGATGCTCGTAACTATACCCTGGGCTGTTGTCACCGCCTGTAATCGTGTTAGGGCTCACCTGCACCATGCCATAGGGTGTCGTTGCCCCCGGAAAAGTCTTACCTAGACCATGATACGTGCCTGCAGCGCCAACGCTTGTACTGGCACCAATAAATGGATTGACATAGTCTGCTGGACTGGAAACAGGATGATATCGGCGATTAGCACAAGATGTCGAAGACAGTGTTAGTGCGATAACAAAACAAGATAGCAGTCCATATAATTTATTCATAGTGATTTATCGTTTTTAGGTTCTATTTATTGACTTTAAAGGTCCTGATTCCGAATTGTGGCAGCTGCACGACAAAAGCTTTCCTATCCTCTGCCATCTTTCTAAAGGAAATATTCCCTTTGTGTTCACCATTCAGCAGGACTTCCTGCAGCGAAGTTGCTGGAAAGTTTATGGTGACAGTTGATGGTGCCTGTTTATTGCCCGTATTAAACAGGCGTAAGCTAAGTTGTCCATGGTCCAACTGCATGGCCGATATTTCCAAATTATCATCCGAAAGTGCGATCAACTGGCGATCTCTGACTTCGATATTGGGATGATAGGATGCCAATAATGGTTCGTTCCATGCATTGCTTCGGCCTGCGATACGCGCTATATTCCAATTCTTTTCATGAGGTATCAAGGCATAGCGCATGTGTAATGGCCCAGTGATCTTATAATCCATCCCCCACAATCCCAAACCCGAGTATTGCGCTGTCAGACTCAATGGGTATTCCTTACCGTGGACGTATGACCCTGTATGGTCGGTCAGTACCGCGAGGCCATATTGGCTATTTTCGTCAAAGAGATCTACCCAGTTCAACACAACGTTGTTCTTAATCTGATCCCACTGGCCAAAAAAGGTGTCTTCCAAGCCGCTTTCAGTGACGTCAAAAGGGGCATTTTTGGCTATTTTCCCTTGCTTTATCGCTGACGGAAACATGACTTTTAACTTATAGCGATCGTCCGTAAAGGCACGTCTATTGTCTGTCCATTTCTTTTGTTGCTTATATTCACCGATCCCAACATTGCCTTTCCAGTCGATGGTCAGATCCATATCGATGCGTTGCTGTCCTTTTACAAGCGATAGCAACTGAACAAAAGGATGTCCATTTATTTCCCCTGTTATCTTGACCGTTGTTTTCAGGCCATCGTCCTGTACGACAGCGAACGCCGCGGGGCTGTCTTTTGAAGAATAAAATTTCCCAGCCTCATAAAAATGTCCAGCGATTTCTCCCATCCGATAAGCCCCATCTTGTGTCGCAAATTCCTTTTGATTTGCGTATTTGGCAATCAGACTCTTGATTGTTCCCCCCTGCTTTTTGTCCAGCACAATCCTGTACAATTCATTTTCGAGAATACAATTACCTTCATTGTCAAAACGGACAATCTTTTTCGGTTCACCCGATTTAGATTGCCCTAGCGTAATAGGTTGAGCTGCCCTAAGCTGATAGGTAGCATAGCCAAAGCCGTTCACCTCCGCTTCAAATTCCACGACCTTACCGCCAGCCATATGATGGCATTGCGCGGGCAATACCTGGTACTTTCCAGTCCACACGGTGACATCATCCACATCTGCAGGTAAGCGCACCTGTACCCATTCCTTTCGGTGCCGGGCTAGCGTATTATAAACCCGTATATAGCCCAGTTCAGCATTACTGCTCCGCGTGGAAGTCGCATAAGAAGCATTTGCCTGCTGGATCAATTGATCCGCAATGGTCAGCGTATTGCTGGTCCATTCTTCGATAGCCTGAGCCCAAGTCTGCTCCTTATGCAACTTATTGTAAGGCACAATCCAGGAATCATGGTGCTGTGCCATCATCAACGTCCGCCAGGCTTCGTCAAGACGTTTACCATCCGGCACGAAGCCATGATCCATAAAAGCCATGGCTCCGATCTTTTCAGCCTGGAGTATACGATTTTCAGCCTGGCGTACCTGTTGTGCGATGCGCTGCAATACCTGGCTGCCCCACATTAAATTGACCAAAATATCCTCTTGTCCCATTTTCCAGCGGGGCAAAGCTCCTCCAGCCGGGACCGACCTAAAATATTCCGTCCAGGTGGTGTAGCGCACATTATTTTTTACCTTTTCGGACGTTCCCATCCAGGGACCATTTTTCCATCCAGCATCCTGGTAGCACATACCGACTGGATTCATAATTCCAGCATCATAACAGCTCTTCCAATATTCCGCAGTATTGGTCCAGGCCGTAGTCTGCCAGGTTGAGTTTTTTTCAAAAGCCTCGTTTGCATAACGGGGTACCGTAAGGATTGCTGTGCCATCAGGCCCTTCCCAATTCAGAAATTGACCACCATATGCTCTTGTGTAGCCTCCCCAGCAGGTATTTGGAGATTTAAGTACCGCATACTGAAATCCGAATTGCCTGAGTATTTGGGGTAAGCTGCTTGTAAAACAAGGTTCTTCCGCAGCATAGGTTGTAAAATTAATACCCGGAAAATGCGACTGGTATTTGGCCATGCCATAAGCAAATTGGCGAATGATACTTTCACCAGAGATATTATACAGATAAGGTTGCGCATAGGTTGGATTTGTAAAATCCAGACGCGGATCCTTCGCCCATTCCTTCATACGTGCATAGCCAGCAGGATCCTTGACCTTGACCGTATCCCAGGTCTCCGGTTCAATCTCAAGTCCAATTCGCCAGCTTGGCACTGCTTCCAGATGGTCGAGCATAAATGACGTTACCCAAAGGGGGTAGTGTCCGTAAACCCCGCCGTGGTAACCATCGACAAAATAAGCTTGCTGCTGCCCCCGCAGACCAGCTGCCGATACCAACACAAGAAACAAAATAACTGCTATTTTTTTCAACCCGGTCATGCCACTATTTTTTCAGCTGTACAAGACGCACAGACCGTTTAACAGGTTGATTTACTTCATTCATCCGCTGCTGCAGATCATCAATCTGGCTTTGCCAGGCTGCACGTACTTCAGGATACATCGCTTTGGCATAAAGATCTCTTTTTGCGCGCACCCAACCATCTGTGGCTACATGTTGATCCATGACCTCGATTGCCTTGCGATTGTCGGCATTCAACAGTCCTTTGGGAAGAAAAAAATTATACTGCACCCAGGCCAGATCACGGAAGCGGCGTTCAATCTCCCAGCGTTCTTCATTGAGAAACATCACTTTCAAGGCCTGTTGATATTGGGGTGTCCGTGTCTGATTCGCTAGATTGATCCCTTTGTCGAGATCCGCAGCAGACCATACACCGATTTCCTGATCGTCAATCCATAAGGTGTAGTTTCCTTTAAGTCCCTTTACCTGCAAGATTTCCTGATTCATTTCTTCCATAAAAGGGACGATCTTAACCGCATCGTGCTGACTATATTTAGCCCCCCAGCCTCTAGCGACTGTATCCATGGGATAAGGTAGTGCCGCCGCGAGATAATCAAAATTGAGGTTATTTCCAGCTTTTTTGACATTTTCAACCGTACAGTTCTTTGCTGCTGTCACCCGTTGTTTCGGGGCGTCAATGCCTACTGTTGCTACCCCTTGACCGGCAAATCCCTGTGCTTTCAAGAATAAGTAAGCCATCACCATATGCCCATTATTATCTGGGTGCACACGGTCACTTCCCGATAAGGTGAAAGACGGATCCTTTTGCTGAAAATTCGCATTGATTGCGCTGATGGACTGATTGAAATCATAGAATTCCCAGCCATTACTTTTAGCAGATTCACGCTGAAAATCGACGATGCGTTTCATAGCCTTGTTTTTATTTTTAAAGGGCTTATTATCCTTGATCACCACATTTTCATCATAAGGAGTACTTCCAAGCAATACCAGGCGGGTATCGACCAACCCTTTGTATCGTTGTTCCATTTCCTTATAGCCATCATACGACTCTTTTACCTTAGTATCAGCAAAATCCTCAGGCTGATCACCGTTATATTCAAAATAGCCTGAATCGTTCATACCGAAAGTCGTGATCAATACCGTAGGTTGCTTGCTGAAGACATCGCCATCCAATCGTCGAAGCATATCAACCACCCGATCCCCACCGATCCCGGCGTTGAATACCTTCAATTTCATTTCGGGAAAACGTGTGAGGTAATACAGCCAGATATAGGCGTGGTAATGCCCACCATCCGTAATGCTATTTCCCAAAAAGACCACGCGGTCGCCATCCTTAAAGGGTGAAATTTGTTGCGCAAGAGTCCGGACGGCTGTTCCCAAAGACAGAAGAACGGCAAATCCCGCCGAAAAGATTTTTCTAGAATAATTTCCCATAAGATTAAAATTGTACAGGGGGTGACGATAGGTAAAACGTAAAAATAGATTTATTAAATTGGTATTGGTCCTATCGGCATTTCCTTAGAAACAAATGTATAACGCAAGAGCCCTACTTGCATGTGCAAGTAGGGCTCCTAGTAAACGATTATAACAAAGAAAAGATAACAATCAGCTCACAAACAAATAGTTACAAAACAATAAGCAAGCTATTTTGGTAAATGATTTAGAATTGATTTGTGGATACTGCGCCCAATTTTCGCACTTTTTCTTCAAAATGTTGGGCATCATCAATGGCCTTACTCTTTACCTTGCTCTTATAATTATAGATGGTTTGCATCGAATAGCGCAGAAAGATGGCAATCTGATTGACATCAGATATTCCAAGGCGGATCAGGGCAAAAATGCGGAGTTCGGTATTGAGTTTATCCTTTTTCAGCTGGTACTGTTCATCCGGCCGGAGGAGGTTATTAAATTCATCAACAAAATTGGGATATACCTCCAAAAAAGTCCGGTCAAAATCAGCGTAAAGATCCTGTGCGTATTTTTCCAGGGATTCATTGGAAGAAGTCAGCTGTTGTAAGTCTTCCAGCTGGCGGCTTTTGACCTTACGGTACACATTTTTTCTAAAATCATCCAGTTTCTCCAGATATACCGCACATTGGTTGAGGTAATAGCCGATATAACGTTCACGTACAAGATTGGCCTCGTCCAATTTATGGTTGACGAAGATCAGCTGCTCGTTAGTCATATTGAGCTTCTTTCGGGCACGGGATACAATCTTCATCTGCTTAAATAAGAAATAGAGTGTGAGGATCAAAATAACTGCAAATATGCTAATTACGATTGCATATAGACGCAAATTTTTCCGCTGTTGATCGATCTTGGCAAGATAGGTCGCTTCAATAATAGGTTGTGTGCGTGCGATAACAGTATTGCGAAAGCGCGAATTGTAATAGTTGGCATCGTCCAGAGCAGCCTGAATATAAGCAAAGGCTCTATTCACATCACCCTTTTTATTCAAGTAAATCGCCAAGGTCAATAATGACTCGTTTTCTTTAATTGCCAGTCGGACATCTGTAATTGCGGCCATAATAAGATATTCTTCCGCCAATTGCGCTTTTCCTAGTTCTTTAGCAATCATCGCAATACCCATCGCAGACATCCCATAGGCATGTGTATCACTTTTTTCCTTTTTGAACAAATGCAACTGGATATCACCGGACTCTTTGAACATACCCTCTGCTTTGAGCTTAAATGATTTCTCCTTGAGGTACATATCTGAGTTAGGATCGAGCAGCCCCATAAGGCTGCTTCTGGATTTGGCGATTTCACTTTCGTACTCCGTATTGTAATTATCGTGGTCAGTATATTTGATCAAATTTTCATAATAACGGATATTGCTCCAGTGGTAGAGGACCTTCAGGTGCTGAGGCAGTCCATCATAATCGATTTGCTTCAGTACATCCCATGCCTGGGTAAACAATCCAGAGATGGAAAGAACAAAAGCCAATTTGACTTGGCTTTCTGTCATGAGCATCTTATCGTTCAGCTGTTTGGCTATCGCAATATTGCCGTCTATATAAGCCAGTGATGAGTCACAGTTTAACGTCTGGTATTCAAAAATTAGCTGATTTTGGATCTCGTAGCGCTCTTTGTCCCTTGAAAGGCCTTTCAATAAACCTTTGATTGAATCAATCTGATGGATCTTGGCATCTAAATAGACAGCCCGATTATGGATTGCTTTATCCAGTACGTTCAATAAGGAATCTACTTTGTTCGCGTGCAGTGGTGTACAGTAAGCTAATGCAAAAATGCACAGAAGAATAAGTTGTCTCGCTTTCACTAGGCTATTATAATTGATCAAACGTAGCTCAAATATAAGTAAAAATTCGCTGGTAAAAACCCACGATTGTATAGTTAACGTTATTGTTGCATCAAAAATAGACCGCTATGAGCATAAACTATTGACATTAGAGAATTATATCGGATCCTCAATAGCCAACCATTTATCAAGCGTTAATAAAATAAAGGATTGCACAGGCTGCAAATTTAAAATTGCCTTATCGTCCGTTTTTTATAGCAGACAAAATAGGAATTTAAGTGAATAGATAATACCTTTGGGCAGATAAAACCACTTCAGTACCTGAAACGAATATTGATGAAATCAAAAAAAGCAACGACCTGTGACCACTCCTGCCTTATGTGCCGCTATGTTTTAAAGGATTGGCTTGGCCAGATCGATCTGCATCGAAAACAGATCAAGGTAAAAAAAGGCGAGCAGTTTATCGCTGAAGGAGAAGCTGTCCACGGTATTTATTTTGTACAATCTGGACTTATCAAAGTACACCGCAACCTTAGCGACAAGGAAATCATTGTCCGTTTCGCGAAAGAAGGTGATATTGTCGGCCATCGGGGCGTTTCATCCGAACAAGCTGTCTATCCAATTTCAGCAACCGCATTGGAACCAACACAACTCTGTTTTATTGATCTACCCTTTTTTATGTCAACGCTACGCATCAACTCTGAGCTAAGCTATCAACTCATGCTCTTTTATGCTGACGAGTTACAGCTCTCGGAGCAGAAGATGTGCAATCTTGTCCAACTATCCGTTAAAAACAGATTAGCCTGGAGCCTACTGCTGCTCCACCGTATTTTTGGTGCTGGGTCTAGCGAGGGTTACATTGGTCTTGCACTAAGCAAGAAAGACTTGGCGTCCTATGTGGGTACTACCTACGAGACCTTTTATCGTATGCTTGGCGAACTTGCGGCGATGGGAACAATCACGGTTGAGGGAAAGAAAATTTTTATTAAAGATTTCCAGCAGTTAAACAGATTAGCTTCTGAACAAGAAGTATAAAAAAGGGGGAGCCAACAACTTAAAAATGATCTTGTGCTCCCCAGCGTAAATATTTCCCAATCTATACGTCAACGTTAAAATTTGTACCCCATTCCGATCCCCAATTTCCATTTCCCATCAGAAGTACTGGTTTTTGCATTATAAAAAGCGGGCAACTGGATGGCCATATGTCCGGATACCAGCGTCAGACCAAATCCAAGCGTCGGGGTAATCCAAGAATTCTTTGGCTTCCCTTCTTCCACCTTGTCATCCTTTAATTTCAACGTAGGCAGCAATCCGAGCATTACAGCCCTCTTTTTAGCAAAATTATATTTCACGGCAGGCCCCGTACAGTTAATGTAAGCACCGTGATCTGCGTATCCCGCCACCAAAATACCCTCAAATAAACTGGCTTTTACGGGGTTTTGCTGGCTATAGGCCGCCAGCGAGAGCACATGCAGCATCAGCATGACCGTGATTTGTTTTATTTTAGCCATAACTATTTAGTTTTGCGAGGTCGATACTTGTCCTTTTCTGCTATACGTGTAATAGATTGCCATTCCTGTAAACAACAAACCGCCAACAATATTACCAGCGGTCACGATAAGCTGATTGTAAAGCCACCAATCAGAGATGCTTACTTTTGCACCAAACATCATTCCAGCAGGAATCACAAACATATTGACCACCGCATGTTCATAGCCCAGCGCGAAGAATATAAAGATCGGAATGCCCGCGGCCAGTATTTTACCCAAAGTAGACTTGGAAGTCATGGACATCACAACGCCCATACAGACCATCCAATTACACAGAATCGCTTTGACAAAAGCGGCAAATAAACCCGCAGCGCCATGATCACCATAGCCGATTGTTTTCTTTTCACTGATCAGGATCAGACTCTGCTCGATATTACCCAATTGACTGATCTGCCCCGTTTCAGTGCTTGCAGCCCAGAATAGCAACGCAAAAAGGACACTTCCCAAGAGATTTCCCAAGAATACCCAAAACAAATTGTTCGCCATCACCCTAAAACCAATTTTTCCTTCAAACCAGGCCAAGGGCACAAGGGAGAAACTTCCCGTCACAAGTTCCAATCCAAGGATGACGATAATGACAAATCCCACCGGAAAGACAAATGCCCCCACCAGGCTCAAACCCGTCTGTGAAGTCGCCAATAAGGCCAACGTCACCGATATCGCCAATAAGGCACCGGCAAGCGCACCACGGATCAGGAGATCCCGGACCGGCAAGGAAGATTTGTAGATAGCGGTATTCATCATTGTTCCCGCCACTTCTTTGGGGCTAATGTAATCCATAATTTATTTACGTTAAAAGTTTTCCATTTAAATAGTTCCGAAAGCCCTAAGCGATCATTCCGATATACACGTTCCCGTTTTCCACTTTAACAGGGTAAGTCTTAATTGCACATTCATCACCGGAGAGACATTCCCCTGTATCCAGTGCAAAGGTTTTCTTATGAAATGGACAAGCCACCTTTGGCGTATCCCCCAGCGAACCCAACATTCCCCTGCTTAAAATCATCTGCCGTTTGTGCGGACATTCATTCTGGGTAGCATACCATTCATTGCGGCGTGCAAAATAAAATAGCGCGACCTGTTGATTGTTTAGCTTGAGACAAACCCCGCCATTCTCGATAGCATCTTCTATTTTACAGGCTTGAAGCCATTGTGTGTCTAGTTGCGTTTCCATATGATTCTCTTTAAAAAGGTTTTGTATAATGTTTAAATAGTTTTTAGATTCCAATCGGCTGCTTTTTTCTGTCCGCGCATCATGTCAAACTGTACCGTATCGTCCTTTTCCTCAGGTGCGTTTACAAAATGTACAAAACGTTTACGGATATTGGGATCCTCTACTGCAGCCTTCCATTCACAACGGTAGCTATCAACAAGCAATTGCATATCCTGTTCCCAAGCTTCTCCCATTCCGAGACTATCCTCCACCACCACATTCCGCAAATAGTCGATCCCCCCTTCCATTTTATTGAGCCAAGGAGCAGTACGCGTCAGTGGGTCTGCTGTGCGGATATAGAACATCAGAAAACGGTCAATATACCGGATACAGGTTTCACTATCAATATCGGCCGCCAAGAGTAGCGCATGCTGAGGTTTGCTACCACCGTTTCCGCAGACATAGAGATTCCAGCCTTTTTCCGTCGCGATGATACCAAAGTCCTTGCTCTGTGCTTCGGCGCACTCACGGATACAGCCACTGACAGCAGACTTGAGCTTATGCGGAGCCCGCAGTCCACGATAGCGCTCCTCAATGCGGATAGCAAAAGACACACTGTCATGCAGACCAAATCGGCACCAGGTACTACCCACACAGCTTTTCACGGTACGCAGTGCCTTTCCATAAGCATGCCCACTCTCAAAACCCGCTGCGATAAGTTCCTCCCAGATAAACGGGAGGTCATTGAGGTGTGCACCAAACAAATCAATGCGTTGTCCTCCCGTAATTTTTGTATATAAATTATATTTTTTAGCCACTTCACCGATAACGATCAGCTTGTCAGGTGTAATTTCACCGCCCGGAATCCGTGGAACGACAGAGTAGGTTCCGCCTTTCTGTATATTGGCTAGGTAACGGTCGTTACTATCCTGTGCCACATCATTTCCCTTACCAAGGATCATTTCATTCCAGAGACTAGCGAGCAATGAAGATACCAGCGGTTTGCATACCTCACAACCGTGCCCCCTGCCCAAAGCATCCAGCACATGATCGTAGCTTTTCAGCTCGTGTATTTTGATCAGGTCGTACAGCTCCTGACGGCTCAGGTCAAAATGCTCACATATTGTATTACGGATATATTTACCCTGTTGCTTCATGGTATAGTTGACCAGATCTTTTACCATAGGTACACAACCACCGCATCCCGAACCAGCTTTGGTACATTTTTTAACAGCCTCTGCATTTTCACAATTATGTGTGGTCACAGCATCACAGATCTGCGCTTTGGTAATCCCTTCACAACTGCAGATCAATGCCTGATCCGGTAGGGCTTCCAATCCCGAAGAAGCCGATTTGCTCTCGCGCTTCTCGTCAAACAGCAGCAGTTCGGGATGCTCAGCCAAAGGCATACTATTGTTGACCATTTGCAGGAGCATGTTGTAACTGGTAGCCTCGCCCACGAGAATTCCACCGAGCAGACGCGTACCGTCCGTACTGACGTTCAATCGTTTATAGACACCTTTATTGCGATCCTCCAGCAGGATCGTCCGTGCATAAGGCTCACTGACAAAAGGGTCACCAAAGCTAGCCACATCCACCCCCATCAGTTTTAATTTGGTACTCATATCAAATCCCTTGAAAGATTTCTCTTCACCTATGATATGAGAAGCGGCAATTTCCGCCATTTCATAACCAGGAGCAACCAAGCCATAAATCATGTCATTAACCAGCGCACATTCCCCAATGGCATATACAGCAGGCTCAGAAGTCTGCATCTGTGCATTGACCAGTATCCCGCCACGTTCTCCGACGGCTAATCCAATTTTTTTTGCCAGCTCATCCCGCGGACGGATACCAGCAGAAATCACCAGCATATCTGTTTCGAGCACCGTACCATCATTAAAAGCAATACCAGTAAGGTGTTCATCTCCGAGTAGCTGGCTTGTGGATTTTTGCAGTTGACAGCTCAGCCCCAATTCAGCCAACTTAGCTTCTAAAAGGGCGCTCGCGCTTGCATCGATCTGCCTGGGCATCAATCGCGGCGCAAATTC
This sequence comes from Sphingobacterium sp. DR205, assembly GCF_011064245.1. Taxonomy (NCBI): domain Bacteria; kingdom Pseudomonadati; phylum Bacteroidota; class Sphingobacteriia; order Sphingobacteriales; family Sphingobacteriaceae; genus Sphingobacterium; species Sphingobacterium sp. DR205. Next base: position 5,194,259 of record NZ_CP049333.1, read on the forward strand.
AATGACTGCTGTTTCTTCAATACCCAAGTCAACGAGGGCTTTTGCCGCTTCCAAACCCAGCAGTCCGCCCCCCATAACCGTTCCTTTTTTAGCTTTCGCCGCATAAGCTTTGATCAATTCTAGATCCTCAATAGTCCGGTAGAGAAATACGCCTTGCTTTTCTATCCCCGGAATTGGCGGTACGAAAGCAGCCGAGCCTGTTGCAAAGATGAGGTAGTCATAATGAATAATTTCACCCTTCAATGAACAAACCTCTTTTTTACTTAAATCTACATCAACAACGGGGTCATTTAAATGAATTTTAATGTTATTCTCAGCGTACCAATCGTTTTTTGAAAGAAAAAGTTCATCAATCGATGAAATTTTAAAGTAATCTGTCAGATGTACGCGATCATAGGCACGAATTGGCTCTTCTGCAAACACAGTTATCTGTAGATCGGGAGATTTTTGTTTTAATTTTTCACAAATCTTATTCCCGACCATACCATTTCCGATAATTACAATCATTTTTCTTTCCATAACATCTATTTTTTTATTAAAAAACCATATACCTGATTTCATACCACTAATTTATGAAATAAAAAATCAAATAATCAACAAAAATATGATTTTTATCATATTTTTTCATTAAAAAACTACAAACAATCAAATATTTTGTGATTTTAATCATAATTTTTAATACATTTACATACATAAAGACAGTAAAAACAGGTAAAACATGAAAAAATCAACCGAAAAATCATTATTTATTGTTGGAGCTGGTCCGGGAGACCCAGAATTGCTCACCATTAAAGCCTATAAAGCGATCGAAAATGCGCAAGTTATCCTATATGACAACTTAATCAACGAGGAAATCCTAAGTATAGCGAATAAAAACTGTATAAAACGTTATGTTGGCAAGCATCCTTATGGCAAATACGTACCACAAGAAGAAATAAATGACCTTATTCTTTACTATTGTCAAAATTTTGAGCATGTGGTACGCTTGAAAGGCGGAGATCCCTACCTCTTTGGACGTGGTTTTGAAGAATGGCTTACCGTGAAAGACCAAAATATAAATGTTACCTATATTCCGGGAATCAGCAGCATGCAAGGTGCAGGTCTCAATAGTATCCCGCTCACGCATCGCGGTGTAAGTGAAGGTGTATGGGCATTGACCGGTATGAAAAAAGATGGCAGCCTATCAGCCGACCTTCCACTAGCTGTCCAGAGCAAATCGACCGTGGTGATTTATATGGGGATGCGTAAACTTGATGAGATTGCACGTACTTATGTGCTCTATGGCAAAGGAGATACACCCGCGGCCATTATACAGCACGCGAGCCTACCACAACAAAAGCAGGTGTTATGTAAAGCGAAAGATCTTGTGCGAGCTAGTCTGGAGAATAGCCTCGGGCATCCGGCGATTATTGTCATCGGAGAAGTTGTCAACTTGCAGCAGGCCGCCACAATCGTTATGGAACAACGGCATATTATATAATATAGCACCTAAAAATTCCTTTTGATAGCTTCGTATTTCACACCATAACCCATAAACGAAAAAAGCCCCCATACGGAGGCTCTCTCATTATATATTATTTGGTGGTTTTTCTACCAATTGTCATTCGACTTGCTATCGTTGATTCCCTTTGAGAATTCAGCGATATACCTATTGATGAATGCATCTAACCCTTCCTGCAAGCTTTTTCGGGCCACTTTGCCATTGCTACCATACAATGCATTTTTTGACATAAAGTTATTCGTACCGTTCAACGGGTATTCAGCTCCGCCCGGCGACTCAAAATATTTGTAATTCGGTGCGAACCTTATTTTCGAATCTTTGAAATCCAGGGTAATCTTATAATAAAAATCATAGTACGTTTTTGAACCCAAATAGGTGGTATAAACAGCCTTCTGCTCCATCGCATCGATCACAATTTGCTCGCCATCGATTTTCGTCGTTACTTTCTCAGGATTATTATAATAGGAATTCACATACTTTAGCGCCGCTTTATAGAGATCGTTTTGTGATCTACCGGCGAAATTCAACACAACATAGCTTTTGGACTCATCGCTAGTATCTACAAAATCCTTCGGTGTTATTTTCATTGATTGTGCTTGCACAAATGCCGTAACGATACAAAACAATAAAACGGCAAAAAACTTTTTACTCATTACCTGTAGTCCTTTTTTCAATTTAAGATTAATTATATTAACACACGTTGCTATGTTAACAGATATTATGCCAAACTTATACAGTTAAACTTTAAACGGCAGGTTTTGTCTTTCCTCATTTAAAAAATATAATCATCCGGAATCACCAGACATATTTGGCGTATTCCTAATGAAAATCCATTTAAGCTATTGAATTTTCTCAAATTCAAAGGGAATTTCCATGTCCTTATTAGAAACTTTTGCTTTCAGCTTTCCACTTTCGGTCCAATACTGGATTTGTTTCGGAAAATCTATCGAATCATTTGTAAAAACAAACTCGTTGCTTTTAAGCTCTGCCAGCTTAAATTCAATAGGTCTTTTTTCATCCGGAGTTTTAACGAATAAGCTCCATTTTCCATCCGTTGCGATTAACGACATTTGCTCCTGGCTTACGGTATCCCCTTTTTGCAATGTATAGGAAAAGCCTGCATATTCTGTCACGCTTATTTTTTCCCAGTTTTCAAAAGTTTCTTTTCCTTTTTCTTCGTTCACCCGCTTCCAATTTCCGTTGAGCCAATCTAAATTCACCGCTGTTTCCATTGTGGATTCAGATGCAGTCGTTGAGGTTGCAGCGGGACCACTTTTTATCGTCTGGTGACAGGATACAGCGACAGCGGTATAAACTAAAAGACCTATCCTTTTCATCATTTACTATTTTGGTTATGAATTGTATGTTAATATTGACTTCAATATACCTATTTTTATACAATTTTACCTCTCCCGCCTAGGCATACTTAAAATATCTTCCTGTTCCCTGGCTTCCTGTTTACTCAATTCCATCAGACCTAAATCAGAATGGTAAATAGCTTGGTAGTTATTTAAAAAGATAAATCGAAAGTATCTGGCCGTCCCTGCCTCCTCCGCAAACTTTTTAGGATCTTCATAAAATGATTCCTTACCCATATACTGTTCGCCGGGGGTTGCAAGCGCCCTACCCGTTTTATCCTTGTCCGACCATCCGCCCTGACGGTTAAAAAAGGAGATATCAGATTTGTAGTTTTGATATTGCCCCTGATACACATGTGTCTTTTTCTTCGGATCCGTATACGTTAACTTAAAATTGATATCATCCACAAAATCAATCTTGTAGGCGGTCTTCTCTTTGCCGAATATTATTCTCATCTCATTGTACTCCGAATTTGATGGCGATCTTTCGTATTTGGCTGTAAAATACCAGGTTGTATGCTGGAGCGGATAAGTCTCCGTAACAGGAAATGTGTAATTATCCGAAGAAAAAGGAAATTTTTGTCCTTTGTCATAGATCAGCAGGAATTTTATGGTATGAAGCCGCTTATTGTCAATGGCGGTATCCCCGGCGATCATATACCTAACCACCGGATTGTTAAACGCAGCTTGATAGGTATTCGCATCGATCTGCTCAAGCTTAGGCTCATAATCAAGCAAGCGCGCTCTAAAAACGCTAAGATCGGCAGCCGTAATATAAGTCAGCAACAGTTCATTCTTATTGTCCTGCTGTCTGGTGGACAACGACAGTCTTTCCTTCGTCTGCGGATGTATATAGAGGCTATCATTGACCTCCTGGAATCCCGTTGGTAGTAGGTAGCTTCTATTTAACCGAGCAATTTTATCTGCCTGAACCCCTTCATCTGTATATAGATGAATGAAATTTCTTGGATAGAATTTCTGTGCAAACAAGCCTTTGCCCATACAGAAAATCAATACTAGCAGACTTAACAACTTTGTTATTTTTACGTTCATTTTTTGCTTTTATAATCTATTTGACCCTAAAGATAGGGATAACATCACAACAAGCGGATCTATTTTAATATCCGCATTAGATCAGTTACGATTCGTAAAAGTCAGCGCAAAATACAGAAGGACAAGTCAGATCAGCAGAAAGACGCCATTGGCAAAAAGCAAAAATATACCCAGAGTCGTCAGCCTTGGCAAAAGGCCGTACAGACTCATGTCGTCGATTAAGCAGAAAAGATAATTCGAGAGCCATTTTACAGGCAAAAGCCCGGCATTGATGCTAGGCTTTTATTTTTGGATCTATCCAATAAGCAGTGTGGTTCGTGTGGCTAAAAAATTCCATGGGCGTCACATGACAGTCCATGGTATCCTGTAATCCCCCATCGGTATAACTTACCAGTTCTTCGGAGGGGACAACCATTCCCGTAATGATAGCCGATTCATCCAAACAGTTTAAATCGGACAATAGGACATTGATATTGTTGGATACGACCCATTGTTCCATCTCTGCTTTGGTCAGCTGCTGTACCCTTTCTGCCAAAAATTTAGCTTCCTCAAGCTCTTTTTCGACACTATTGGGATAAAATAGTTTGAGGAATGCAACATACTTATCAAACTGTTTCGTTCGGATGGCTTCATTGCGTAGGAATTGCTTCTCCCCCAATTGCCCGTACTCCTTCGCATATTTACGCAGTTCCAATTCCGACAATTCCCGATCCGACCAGTTTGCCAACTCCGACAGGGCATACACATCGGTGCCCTGTCCATCACATTTGTTTAGATATTCCCAGACATCCCCCTGGACGATTTTGGGTTTATTATGTTCCAGAATGTTATATCCCTCGGCAATCCACACTTCAATTTGTTCCCGTTTCATATATCAATTTTTAATTTAATACCTAATCTCTAGTCCCTAATCGACAAGCACACATTCAACCGTGTCAAGTCCGACAGCATGTACGGTCCATTGTGCCGATTATTCTATCTTATAAACAATCGGTTGGAGCCGAAAGTTTCCCACAAAAAAAAGAAAAGGCCAGGAACATAAAAGAATCCTGACCTTTATAACTAAGTTATCCATCAAATGGATTATTATAAGGACAAGATCCAATTAAAAATAGTTTAAAAAAGCTTCAAATAGCCATTTTTTCTAAAAGCTCTATTTTTTCTGTCAATTTATCATGTAAAATTTGGCAGTTTTGGTGCAAAAATTTCAGTTTTTTAAGCTCGGTATTTTTTTTGTGGATTATTTAATACAGTCGGCCGGCTGGCAAATTTAAATTATTGTTATACTTCATTAAAAGGAGGTTACTATGAAACTTGCAAAAAGAAACTGGAACAATTTTTCACTTTTTTCGCCCATGTTTGATAATTTTAACCGTGAGCTTTTAAATTGGGACAACAAAAATTACTCATCAACAAGTACCACGGTTCCTGCGGTCAACATCAAGGAAAATGGAGATACTTTTGAAGTTGAGGTCGCTGCCCCGGGCATGGCCAAAGATGATTTTAAGGTGACGCTCGATGGCAACCTATTGACCATATCCTCGGCTAAGGAGGAACAAAATGAGGAACATAAGGAAAACTACACACGCCGGGAGTTCAGTTATCAATCTTTCCAGCGTAGCTTTGAGCTTCAGAAGGATGTAGTCGACCAGGATAATATCCGGGCATGCTATGAAAATGGCATGCTGCGATTGACAATACCTAAAAAAGAAGAGGCCAAACAGAAAGAACCACGACTGATCGAAATATCCTAAAGATTCAAATAGCAACTTTAACTTGGTTAGCCTCCACTGGAGGCTAACCTATTTTTCAGTCTTTAATACAAAGATTATGAAAACATCGAATTATTATATTGAATTACAGATGTACTGCCACGGACGTTATATCACTATCGCCAGTTTCGACCAGAACAGCTGCGAAAAGATTATTCAGGAATTATTTGATGAATTACTTGGCGACCATGAGGCCTCGGACATCCGGCGATTGCGCATCAATCTTCTCCTGAACGACACAGAGGTTCCGAAGACACAATTACGATCAATACACTGCACACTGGATGAATTGGCAGAAAACACCAAGATTATTATTAAGAAGACCTTCCGGTCAGTAAATTTCGACTGACGGCAGTCCGCTCTGGCATTCAGCACAAATTATCGGCTTACAGTTCATTTAAGCACATTTTTTTTACAATTGTTTTTTTCTTTCACCCTTGATTTTTATCAAATTGATTTTTAATTTGGGAGCGGTTTTTTCAAAAAGGTACCTGATACCCCAAACCGACATTTTTTAAAAGCTAATATTCTATTTAAATATAAATTTTAGTTATTGGATCATGTTAACAAAATTACTAATTACAAACACAGACCGACATTTTTCTTTCAGGCCATTTTTTATCGCACTTATTGTGCTGGCAAACAGCCTTTATCTATCGGGGCAAACCGTGAAACCGCTCAAATCCAGTTTTGAAGCGAGGTTGATCAATATTGAGGCCCCTAGCAATGAACCTTTTCGTTATACCACGACTCTGACCAATGGATCTGCTCAATTGGTCAACTACAACTTGAATGCACAGCTACCCGACGGATGGCAGATTAGCTACCGCGTAGAAGGATCGCAAGTGACTTCCCTACAGATGCAGCCCAATAAAGTACAGGAAATCAGCATTGAAATCAGTTGTCCCATCACTGCTAAGCCCGATAAATATAAAATCCCCGTAAAAGCCATATCTTCAAAAGATACCCTACAACTCGATCTGGAAGCAGTCGTCAAGGGCTCTTATGCACTTGAGCTGACCACACCAAGTGGAAGACTCAGCGACGAAGTCGTATCCGGCAGCAGCAAGGAAATTCTGCTTAAAGTCAAAAACACAGGTACTCTTCCGCTCAATACACTGGAACTGACGTCCCAATTACCCAGCAGATGGGAGGCAAGCTTCGATCCCTCGACTATCAAACAGCTCGAAGCAGGTAAATCTATCGACGTCAAAGTCAACCTAAAAGTTCCCGACAAGACTATCGCCGGTGACTATGCGGCCAAATTCGAGATCAAGTCATCCAACAGCAACGCCGACATTTCATTCCGTATGATCGTCAAGACCTCTTTGCTTTCCGGCTGGATCGGCATGCTGGTCATCGTATTGGCTATTGGCTTGGTGTATTATCTTATCCGCAAATACGGCCGCAGATAAGGGCGCGACAAAAAGACTATCATTATGAAGGATCCTATCATTCAATTGACAGGCCTGACCAAAAACTACGGTAAAGTAACCGCCGTAGACAAGTTGGACCTGCATATTTATCGCGGAGAGATCTTTGGCCTACTTGGTCCCAATGGCGCCGGAAAGACAACCAGTATTCTCATGATGCTGGGCCTGACCGAACCCACGGCCGGTACAGCCCATGTCTGTGGCCATAATGCCACGCGCAATCCTATCGCAGTGAAACGCAAAGTTGGCTACCTTCCCGACAATGTAGGTTTCTACCCGGACATGACAGCGTTGGAAAACCTATGCTTCATTGCCCAATTAAATGGACTTACAGAATCCTATGCACAAGCTGCCGCTAAAGACATGTTGCATGTCGTGGGACTCGAACGGGAGATGCATAAAAAAACGGGTGCTTTTTCCCGCGGGATGAAACAACGTCTGGGCTTGGCCGAGGTGCTGATCAAGGCTCCCGAGGTTGCCATTCTTGACGAGCCTACGCTGGGCATTGATCCCAAGGGCGTTGATGAATTCCTGGAACTCATCAAGAAGCTCAGCAGGGAGCATAACCTTACAGTACTGCTTTCTTCACACCACCTCCACCAGGTACAGCGAGTATGCGATCGGGTGGGCATTTTCGTTGGCGGTAAGTTACTTGTCGAAGGTTCTATTGAAAGCCTGGCCCAAAACCTGCAACAGCAGAAAGGAGTCAGCACAGTCATTACTCTTGAACAGCCCCCAGGCGATAGCGCAAAAATTGAGCAAGCGCTCCATGTGCTGCCTGGAATTCGCAAACTTGCTATCACAGGACATTCGATCGAGTTGATAACCGACAACGATGCCACCGCGGCCGCCGTACGCATTCTGGTCAACAATGGTGCTGATATTGTTTCCGTAAACCGCAATGACTACCAGCTCGACGATATTTATAATACATATTTTGAGAACAGCATAACAACAAATACTGTCTATGAAAAATCCAACGGTTTCTTCAAAAGATATCAATAACCGACCATCCGTTCCGATGCAGGTGCTGGTCCGCAAAGAAATCGCGGCACATATCCGCAGCTGGCGTTTTATTATTCTGATCCTGCTCATCGTACTGACCTTCGGAGCATCCCTGTATGTTTCTTCCATGGGGCTCAAGGACGCTGTCAGCAATATGCGTGATCCCGATCAGTCATTTCTGTACCTCAAGCTCCTGACCACAACGGATAATTCCATTCCGCCGTTTCATGTTTTTTTAAACTTTCTAGCACCATTATTGGGCATAGCCCTTGGTTTTGACGCCGTCAATGCAGAATATAACAATGGTACCCTCACCCGTCTGATGGCCCAGCCCATCTACCGCGACAATCTGCTGTTTGCCAAGTTTTTGGCCCCGCTGATTGTCGTAGGCACCTTATTTATCGCGTTGGTCCTGTTGATGATCGGTGGCGGACTCATTGGTACCGGTGTGCGGATAGAACCCCAGGAATTGCTGCGTATTTTGGGTTTCACTCTAATCAGTGTGCTATATGTTGCTTTCTGGCTGAGCCTGTCCATCCTGTTGTCGATCCGCTTTCGTCAGCCGGCCACTTCAGCACTCACCGCAATCGGCATCTGGCTATTTTTTACTGTATTCTTTCCTATCCTGGTAAATTTGGCCATTCGACCATTTTTACCCAATCCCAATTACATCTCCGAACAGGAATATCTTGGTTACAATGAATTGATCTTAAATCTGCTTCGCTTATCGCCAAGCCAGCTCTATACCGATGCCACGACCACCCTGCTGATGCCTTCGGTACGCAGCCTTGGCCCTATCGCCATGGAACAGATGGTCGGCGCCATCCCTTCACCACTCTCCTTTCGCGAAAGTTTTCTGATGGTCTGGCCCCAGATCAGTGGACTCACCGCCGCCATGATGGTCTGCTTTGCCTGGTCCTATTACATTTTTATGCGAAGGGAAATAAGGAGCTGATCGCATCGTTTTAATATACTAAAACAACAAAGGCTGCACCGCTTTATTAGCAGGCAGCCTTTATCAAGTATATAATGAATAAAAAATGGGTGCTTAATCTCTATTTTCTCTTTTGTAAGCGTAGTAGAAGACAATCGGGAGAATGGAAAACGAAAGAATCATACAGATAATCAAGCCGCCGACAATCATAATAGCCAAGGGTTTCTGGATTTCAGATCCCATGCCATTGGACAGGGCAGCTGGCAATAAGCCCATCGCTCCCATGAGTGCAATCATTAAGATCGGCCGGATCCGGCTTTTTACGGCTTCATAAATAGCAGGTTTCAAGCCCATCTTGTGCAGCAGATTTTCCTTCATGACGCCTATTAAGACAATTCCGTCGATCGTTGCCACGCCAAAGAGAATAATAAAACCGATACCGGCCGAGATCCCGAATGTCGTCCCCGTCATCCATAGGGATACAAACCCACCGATAAATGCAAAGGCAAGCGTCAGGGAGGAGATCAGCGTATCTTTAAGATTGCCAAAATTGGCGTAGAGCAAGAGCAAGATCAATAGCAGGGAAACCGGCACCACGTTCATCAGCTGTTTAGTGGCCCTTTCCTTGCTTTCAAACTCACCGGCCCAGACAACCTTGTACGACTTGGGCAATTTAATGTCAGTCGCGATCTGTTTTTTCGCATCCGCGATGGTACTGCCCAGATCCCTGCCTTCAATATTAAATCCAACACCGATATAGCGCGAATTCCCATCGCGGTAGATAAAGGCCGGTCCCGTATGATAGTCTATAGTTGCGATTTCCCGCAGCGGCACCTTCTGGTCATTCATCGTCGGAATAATGATGTTTCCGATCTTTTCGGGGCTGTCCCGGTACTGTTTCTGAAAGCGCAGGCGTACATCAAATATGCGCTCATTGTCGTAAAAATGCGTCACGGACTGTCCTCCGATGGTCATCTCGATGACCGACTGCACATCTCTGGTCGACACCCCATACTTCGCCATCTTGGAGTCGTGCAGCTGAATCCGCAGTTCGGGCAGACCAATATTTTTAAATACATTCACATCCGTGATTCCTGCTACCTTCTTGAGCGATTCAGCAAATTTATTGGCCTTGTTCTCCAGATCCTGCAAGTTCTCACCAAAAATCTTGATCACCAGCGGACTTTTTACGCCGGCCACATATTCCTCCACATTGTCCTGAATCGGTTGGCTAAAACCAAAATTGATTCCCGGAAAAGTCTGCAGGCTATCGCGCATCTGCCCGATCAGTTTCTCTTTCGATATTTTCCGCTTCCACTCCCCCTCCGGTTTCAGTTCAATGTTAAATTCGATATTAAAAAACCCCGTCGGATCCGTTCCGTCATTGGGTCTACCCGTCTGCGTCATAATAAAATCAATCTCATCAAACTGCTTGATCAATTTGGTTTTCATTGTTTTCGTCAACTTGACCGATTCCTCCAGGTTGACACTATTGGGCAATGTCGCACGGACATAAATGGCCCCTTCATTGAGCTTGGGCAGGAATTCCGAACCGTAATGGCTAAAGCGCACCATACAAACAACCAGCACCAGTCCAAAAAGCGTCAAGGTCCGTTTTGGATGATCAAAAGCTTTTTTGAACCCACTAAAAATTACCTTTCGGCTGACCCTAGTTATTTTATTATCATCCTCTTTGATATTCGTCTTCAGCAGATACTTACACATTGCAGGCACATAGGTCAGACTCAGGACCAGGGAGCCCAGCAGGGCATAGCCGAGGGTAAAGGCCAATGGCGAAAACATCTTTCCTTCCACCTTTTGAAAAGAGAAAATCGGTGTCAGTGCGACAATCAGTATCAGTAAGGCAAAAAAGATATACCCCGCCACCGAACCCGCACTTTTTTTAATGATCCCCAGTTTGGATACCTTGTTGAAACGGGCCGTCCCCAGCCGGTGCGCCTCCTTTTCCAGGGAGACAAAAACCGTCTCCACGATCACCAGCGTGCCCTCGAGCAATAGACCAAAGTCCAGTGCCCCCATGGAAATCAGATTCGCCGGCAAACCCTGTATTTTCAATAAAATAATCGCAAACAAGAAGGCCAATGGAATCACCGAGGCCACAATAAAGGTCGTCTTCCAGTTGTTCAAAAAGATAAAGACAATGATCGAAACCAGGATAACGCCCTCAATCAGGTTTTTCGACACCGTATGTACCGTATTATTCACCAATTTTGTGCGGTCAATCACCGGTTCGATCTTGACATTTTCAGGTAAGATACGGCCGTTCAGTTCCTCAATTTTTTCTTTCAGGCGTGTCACTACCGCTGATGGATTTTCACCCCGGAGCATAATAACGATACCCTGTACCAGATCATCCTCCTGATTGAGCCCTACCTGTCCGAGCCGCGGTTTGGCACCCAGTTCGATCTCAGCCACATGCTTGACCAGGATGGGCGTATTACCCACCACTTTGATCAAAATATTGCCAATATCTTCTATTTTATCCAGCAAGCCCACACCACGTACCACATAGGCCTGATTTCCTTTTTGTATCACATCTCCGCCCACATTGATATTTGAGCGCGATACCGCCTCATATACATCCAATGGGGACAGGTTGTAGTTGGCCAGTTCCGTTGGATTGATCTTTATTTCATAGATCTTTTCTTCACCGCCGAAGCTCACGACATCCGCTACGCCCGGCACCCCGACGAGCTCCCGTTCGATCACCCAGTCCTGAATGGCAGATACCTCCTTGATCGGCAGGTTGCTCTTGACCACATAGCGGAAGATTTCTCCCGTGGCACCCGACGGTGGTTCGATGGAGCTCTCCGCTCCTTCCGGCAGCTCAATGGAACGCATCTTGTTGCCGGCATATTGCTGCGCATAGAAGTCTTCCACTCCATCCTCAAACTGGACCGTGACGACAGAGAGCCCAAACAGGGAGATCGACCGTACATCCGTCTTTTTCGGGATGGTGTTCATTTCCTTGGTGACGGGCAGCGTGACGAATTTCTCGATTTCTTCGGCACTACGTCCCGGCCATTGCGTGATGATCCGGACACGGGTATTGGTCACGTCCGGGAATGCTTCGATCGGTGTATGGAGGTAAGCGTAAATTCCGCCGAACAATAAAGCCAGCGTAAAAAATAGCACTACCAGGGAATGTTTCAGTGAAAATGAAACGATATTTTGTACAACTTTCTTCATCCTATCTGTTCATCAATTCATCAAATACAATCAGTTCATTTTCTGTCAATACGCGGTCCCCCTCTTCCAGACCCGTTTCGACGAAAGCATAGGTTTCGTTTTCCGATACGATATCGACAGCTTTCAAGGATAAATCACAGTCACTTTTGTAGATCACGACATAATTCTGGTTGTTATGCAGGATCACCGCATCTTTGGGGATCGCCAGCAAGTTTTGTTTCTGCCCTGCGGATCCTTTCTCCACCAATACGTCCACACTCATGCCCGGTTTGAGCCTCAGATCCTTATTGAGCAGCTTGACACGCGCTTTGACCACCCGTTCTTCGGGATCAAAAAAGTTGGCCACCTGATCGATATAGCCTTCAAAATATTCCCCTTTATAGGCCAGTGTTGTGATCCTGACATGCGCCCCATTTTTGACAAAGGGTAAGTTATTTGCGTAAATATTGACAGTCACCCAGACCTCATTCAGGTTGCTGATTGACATTAGATCCGTATCGTCGCCCACCGTCATGCCCGGACTCACCTTTTTGTCAATGATATACCCCGCTTTGGGCGCACGGATATAGAAAATACCATTTTCGGCCGATCCGTTCAACAGCTTCATATTTGCCTTTACGTTCCGGATCCCGATCTCCACCGATTTCAGTTCGCTCTCCATTTCCTCCAGCTCACGTTGGGAAGCCATCCCGTCTTTCAGCATGCTGCGTAAACTATTCACTTTACTTTCCGTCAGACGTCGGCTATTTTCCAGTTCGCGGAGTTCCTTGCCCAGATCATTGACCGAAGTCCCTTTGAGTGCGATCAGCACCTGCCCTTTCTCCACATAATCACCCACGTTTACAGCGACGGATTGCACCATACCCTGAATCGGGCTCCTCAATGCCGCAAGTTCATCCTGGTTGTATTGAATTGCGCCATTTAAGGCAATCTGTTCGGACACATCCCGCTTTTGGATTGAATCAATTTTAATATGGTTTTTGAAATCATCACTGAGGCAAAAGTTTTTTGTCCCCACAATCTGCTGTTCCTCCTTTTGCGATGACTGACAGCCCAACAGGAGATAGATGGACAAAAGCGTCATCAGCATTACAACATTCCCTTTCATTGGACGATATCCTTTCCGACTAAATAGCTCAGTTCTTCGCCATACTGAAGATATTTTGCCTTTCGTTCCAATATTGATTCTTTGTTTTCCATATAATTATTGATAAAATCTATAAACTCAACAATCGTCAGTCTGCGTTCCTGAAAATTTCGGACGTAGCGTTCTAGGGCTACATCCAATCTACCGTCAAATCCATTATCTGTAGCCTTCAGGCTAGATTCCAGGTTACTAAGACGTGCCGAAAGAAAATCAATCTCACGTTCGATATCGATTCGGGACTGCTCGATTTCGACCTTGTTTTTTTCCAGTTCCAGCTTGGCGATCTTGATATTCCCCTGGTTTCTATTAAACAGGGGCAGGTCCATGGACAGGCCCAGACCGATAAAATCACGCATAATATTGCCGCCCCGATCATAATTCACCGAAACATCGAGGTTGGGCACACGTTCGGCTTTCTCTATTTCCAGCTGGGCCTGACCTTTCTTAAATTCATTGTGGATGATTTTATAATCACCACGATTATCCAGGGCCATGACTTTCCATTCGTTTTGTCTATTCGCAATAAAGGCCGGATTGCCTATGGTATCCACAATGGAAAGCGCCTTTCCTTTCGCCCCCAGATAACGTGCGACATCGTTCATTTTTACAATTCTATCCTGCTGGATTTCATTCAGTTTATTCCCAAAAGCAATGGACTCGCTCTGGATGCGGAGATAGTCCATTTCGCTGACGTTGCCTTCCTTCCACTGGTTCCGGTAAGACTGCGTCAATTGATGAAAGATTCCAACCTGATTGGCGTAGAGGCGCTCCTTTTCCTGCAGCACCTGCAGCTCCAGGCATTGACTGCGAAGGTCATATTTCAGGTTCCGGAGCAATTCCTCAAACTGAAGTTGTGCATTCTCCTTTTCGAGGAGTTGCAGCTGTACCCGTTTTTTTCTTTTGCCGGCCAGTTCAATCGTCTGCTCCAATTCCACGGCCACCTGTTGGTACCGTCCGTAGTTCCCGATCAATGCCGGCATTTCCTCGCTGGAAGAGTTTTTCCAGAGGTTGACCTCGCCGATGGAGATCTTAGGGTTGGGCCACAGCTTAGCTTGCAGGATCGCTGCGTCAGCCTGCTTTAGCTGAAAACGCTGTGCCATCAGGGCCAGGTTGTGTGTTAAGAAGACTTGTTCTATTTCCGATTTTTGCAAACGGTTTTCGGGCATTTCCTGTGCAGATAGCCTGCTATTCAGGCCAAGAAGAATAAGTAATGCAATGCGTATTTTTCTCACTCTATTTTGTATTTCCACAAAACTAAGCGACAGGAATTACAGGCAACTTTAAGGTAAATTAAAGTTTGATTAGAAGAGATTAGAGAAAGATTAGAATTTTGGAAACAGCAGCGATACCGTTGTCCCGCGTTCATCGGAACGGATAGCAAAGTCTACGCCCTGGTCTTTAAAAACGATCTGCGCAAAAGAAAGACCGATGCCACTGCCCTTGACTTTTCCGACATTTGTTGCGCGGTAAAAGGTCTGCTTCACCGCCTCCAGTTCCGCCTGCGGAATTCCGATACCCTGATCAATGATCTCCAGGGACAAACGCTCATCGACTGTTGTCATGCGGACCAGCACTTCCTGACCATTGGCGTATTTAAGCGCGTTTTCGATCAGATTGGAAATCGACAATGCCAGGAGCATGCGATTGCCCCGAAAATTAAAATAATGCGGTTCATCCACCTGTAGCTCAATTTTCAGGGGTACGGAAAATGTGCGCTTAAACTTAGGCACCAGGTCCCATACCACCTCATCTATGCGAAAGACCTCCATGGAGCGCGTCAGGGCCCGGTCTTCCGTCAGCAACAGAAAATTACCGATAAGCTGGTTCAGAAAATTGACGTGTTCGGTGATTGTTGCTGCCAGCTCCTGATACTCCGCCTGACTGCGGGCTTTCGTCCCAAAAACCTCCATCGATCCCAGAATACCGGCAAGAGGTGTGCGGAACTCATGGGAGACGTAACTCACAAAATTCTTTCGGATGATCATGTTTTCACTGATCCGTCGCAGGAGCGCATTGTAGCTTTCGATCAGGTCCTGCAGCTCATCCTTCGTCCTGATGACCGTGAGCGGCTCCTGGATGGTATTTAAATCCTTATGCCGGATTTCCTGAATGACATTCCGAATGGGCAGATAAGCATATTTGCTCAGCCAGACCGACAGCAGGACGATACTGATCAGGGCAACCAGAAAAACAAGCACGAGAATAAAAAGCAGGCGGTTCAACTGATGGCTGAAATCCGCATTTGACTCCTTGACAAACACAAAAAAATCACCCTGATTATCTGGATAATATAGACCGAAATAAAAGCTATCCTCCGTTTTAAAATAAACTTTTTTTTGTGATTTCAGCTGCGTCAGCAAGCTTTTATTGATTTGACTATCCGACTTCAAGCCACCGTAGCTTACCCGGCCCTCGGCATTATAGACTGCTACCATGGCCCGCTTGACCAGACTTTCGTATTGATTTTTAGACTCCAGGTGTTTCAAAGGACTCTGTTCATCCGCTTCCAGGTAGTAGATCCCGGCAATCTTTGCATTTTTTTCCAGCGAACTGATCAGATGGCGTTCCGAAGAATTATAGAATATCCAATAGATGACCAGCGTGGCAAGTCCAAAAATGATCGTGAAGACCAATGAAGAAAAAAGTGTCAATCTGATCTTGAGGTTCATCGTCAGTCTGTTTTGAGCATGTAACCAACCCCTTTGACCGTCTTGATAATGGATGTATCAGTTCTGTCATCCACCTTACCCCGCAGATAAGAGACGTACACATCCACAACATTTGTATTATTGTCAAAATCAATTCCCCAGACCGCCTGCAAGATAGCGGTACGCGAAAGTGTTTTATTGCGGTTTTCGATCAGATACTTAAGGAGCTTAAATTCTTTGGGGGACAGATCCACATTTGCACCGCCTTTATAGACTTCATAACGGTCCAGGTCTACTTTGAGGTCACGAATTTCGATGCAGGTGTCATTAACTATATTTTTATAACTGTCCCGGCGCACCAGCGCTTTGATGCGGCTGACGAGCTCCTTAAACGAAAAAGGTTTGACCAGGTAATCGTCGGCACCACTTTCCAGGGCATCGACTTTATCTTCAATTTCACCCAGCGCGCTTAAGATCAGAATCGGAATATAGTTTTTGCGGTAGCGCAGCATTTTTGTAAACTGGATCCCATCGATTCCCGGCAACATAATATCCAATACCACGATATCCAGGGATTCGGCATGGACCCATTCCCGCGCCGCCTCCGCGGATTCCGCCAAAATGACCCGATGGCCCAATTCTTCCAGTCCTTTCACCACAAAGCTACTGATACGACGATCGTCCTCTACCAAAAGTATCTGCATAAACGGAGTTTATCTTTATATGGGGTTATAAAAATCATGTATTTCCCAATGGAATCTTGCAAGTATACGAAATTAAGAATTAATCCCTTGCAGTCCACAGCCGTCCACTGCCTCTATGGATGCCCTTATCCAGCTCTCGGCTCCCCATACACCGATGGAGCCACTGTCTATCAACACCTTGCCAGAAAAAGCATTCGGCACGCCCCTATTTTACGCAGCGGACAGTGACTAATAGCTGTCCAACATGGCGCTGTGCATGTTCTGCCGCATGAAACAAGAGACCGATCAGGGTCGTTGGAATACGTTTTCTTCCCAAAAAACGTTGTTCTGTCAGGGTCCCAGGGTCAATTTCAGATAAGCGCTGCAAGGCCTGCTCAATTTGCAGCTGTAAGTTTTCGACTAAAGTAGCTACATCAAGCTCCATATCCACGACACCTTCCTGCCGAAGGTAATCGAACTGCCCAGCAGACAGCGCTTTGCCCGCAGCATAGGTAAACATGCGGTCGATCACACCGCCGATATGCAACAAGTGAAATCCAATGCTGGCATTTCCACAGGGACGAGCCCAGAGCTGCTCAGATGACAGCTGCGTGGTATATTTTACAATATCCTCTTCTGCCTGCAGCAGCGCATGAGCCACCGGCTGCAAAAGATCGGGAATCCCTGCAATCGGTCCCCGCATCCATACTTCTACGTTTTCCATACCTGATTCTATAAGCTATTTTCGTTTGCTCGTACTCTTTAACGCCCAGGCAACCAATACTGGCTGGAAAAATAAACGGGCAAGGCGCTTCCCATCGCTGTCAAGTCCGAAACCATCCCGATGTTCAGTATATTGTGCGATATTGCCCGGAAACACCGCAACAAAAAAAGCCGCTGCAATTTTACCCACGGCAGCACGCTGTTTACCCCTGGCCAATAGCAGCGCCGTGCCCAGGGCAATTTCA
The DNA here is from genome assembly GCF_011064245.1 of Sphingobacterium sp. DR205. Classification (NCBI taxonomy): domain Bacteria; kingdom Pseudomonadati; phylum Bacteroidota; class Sphingobacteriia; order Sphingobacteriales; family Sphingobacteriaceae; genus Sphingobacterium; species Sphingobacterium sp. DR205. The sequence continues at coordinate 5,211,971 of NZ_CP049333.1, forward strand.
GCAAAACCGGAATAGACCACCGTATCGTCTTTAGAGATCGGTACCCAATCCGGTACCTGCGCCTGAAATTCCTTTCGGGCAAAAGTGAGGTGACCAATTCCCGCGACGACCAAAAATGCACCTAGGCCATAGCGCGCGATCTTTTTAAAACAAGATTTTTCCATAACTTTTTTATTAGAAGACAGTACAGGGCGAAAATAGTTTGATAGGACAAATAAGATTTAAAAAATAACCCCGATAAGGTATAAAAAACAGCAAAGGCAAATAATCTATACCCGAAGTGGTATAAATAATTTGTTTTTACTTATATTTATATCAGAAAAGGTATAGATATGGATTCATTGCAATTATTTGTAAAACAAAAACGAAAGGAACTAAAGCTTACTCAAGAAGATTTGGCATTTAATGCTGGGGTAGGTTTACGTTTTGTCCGTGACCTTGAACAAGGAAAAAAAACACTTCGGTTAGATAAAGTAAATGATGTATTAGCTTTATTTGGTAAAGAGGTTGGCGTAGTGGATAAAATTAGAGCATAATGGCGCGTGAAGCAAAAATATATTTTCAAGATCAATTAGCAGGATATCTAATTGAAACCGATCGTGGTTATTCATTTAACTACGATCAAAATTATATCAGAACAGCCGATCCTAAGCCTATCAGTTTAACCCTACCGATTTCGGAACACGCGTACCACAGCAATGTGCTTTTTCCCTTTTTTGACGGTCTGATTCCAGAGGGATGGTTATTGGAAATAGGTGAAAAGTATTGGAAACTCAATCCCCGAGACCGCTTTGAATTATTGATTAATCTATGCCGGGACACCATCGGGGCCGTTTCCGTCTATCCGATGGAGGCGGAAGATCATGCTTAATTGTTTATTTTGCTACCAGCCAGTTGAAAGTGGGGAATACCATATTGCATGCTCAAAAAAGTTTTTTGGCACAGCCCAAGTTCCTTATCTGGAATTAGATAGGGAAAAATTAAATAAATTAGCTCAAATAACAGTAAATGAAAGACTGGCGTTAACCGGCGTGCAACCCAAGATATCACTTAGTTTAAATGGGGAAAAGGGTAGTAAACGACTAACACTTGTCGGCTTATGGGGAGAATATATCCTTAAGCCCCAATCTACAGATTTTCTTTTTATGCCTGAAGTAGAAGATTTAACAATGCATTTGGCTAAGCTATTTAAAATAGAAACTGCTGAGCACTCCCTGATACGAACAGCTACTGGAGAATTAGCATATATCACAAAACGATTTGACCGAGAAAAGGGGAAGAAAATTCATATTGAAGATTTATGCCAATTATCGCAGCTACTGACAGAGCAAAAATACAATAGCTCTTATGAGCGAGTGGGGAAAATCATCAGACAATTTGCTACAAATTCCGGACTAGATGCTATCAAATACTTTAGATTAGTGCTGTTTAGTTTCCTCACTGGTAATAATGACATGCACCTAAAAAACTTTTCATTAATCCATCATAATAACAATATTTTACTATCGCCTGCGTATGATCTCCTAAATGTGAACTTGATCTTCCCGAAAGACAAGGACGATATGGCCTTAACGTTGGGAGGTCGCAAAAGAAAGATTAAGCAATCTGACTTTAACCAATTCGCTTCAAGTTTAGGAATTTCTGATTTAGTTCGGAATAATATCTACAGCGACTTTTCAAAACATGCCGATAAAATTCCCATTTGGATTGATCGTAGCTTTTTAACTGAGGAATATAAGGAACAATACGCAAAGGTGGTTACCCATAAATTCAATCAAATCGAATTGTAGATTTATCCGCTTATTTATTTAGCTTCCAAGTTTCTTTCCCAAATGTTTCCAGAATCTATCTGAAACTTTACCCTGTAGCATTTTCTGTTTCCAGGCTTAAGACAGCCTGCACGACAGAAAACAAGTCAACAACAGATGTAATAGAATTTAGTAAAATAGCAAATATGAAGAAATTAACTTGGTTAGCCGCTGTCCTAATGACAGGCAGCGCATTGACATTTATGGCATGTGACAAAGACGATCCGATTGAAACAACAACAAGCTATGCCGAATTGCCGCAGGCAGGTAAAACGATGATTGAAACTCATTTTGGAGTAAACACAGTAGCCAGCGTTACGCGAAAAAACAATGCCGATACAGACGGTAGCCTCTATGAAGTCAGATTGACCAGCGGCATCGAGATCGATCTCGACAAAGATGGCAACTGGACCGATATCGACGGAAATAATCAAAAATTACCCGACGCATTAATTCCATCACCGATATTGAACTATGTCACCAAGCAATACCCTGCCTCCCTATTTATTGAAGGGATTGACAAAGAACCTTATGGCTACCAAATCGACTTGTCCAATGAGGTGGATTTAAAATTTAATACCGAGGGAGCTTTCATCGGTCTTGATGATTAAATGAAACTACAAAAAGGGACTTACCATACGATAAGTCCCTAACAAGTAAAAAACAAAAATTATATTATTGACGATCCCATCCGCCACCTAAGGATCGGTATATGGCGACACTTGCTTTGAGCTGGTTGGCTTTCTTTTCCACCAGTTCAAATTTGGATTCCAGTGCATCGCGCTGTGTCAGCAACACCTCCATATAATCCGCCCGCGCATATTTAAACAGGTCATTGGAGATGTCTATGGATTCTTTGAGCGCATCCACCTCCTTGGTCTTGATTGCCAGCCCATTCTCCAGGTTTTTAATTTTGGAAAGCTGGTTGGCCACTTCGATGTAAGCCCCCAGTATGGTTTGCTCATAATGATATACCGCCTGTACCTGTCTTGCGTTGGCATTGTAATACGCCGCTTTGATCGCCCTCTTGTTGATCAGGGGAGCAGTCAGTTCGCCGACGAGTGAGGTCAGAAAAGACTCCGGTTTGATGAGGTAAGTCGGATCAAAAGCCTGCAAGCCTACACCAGCAGCAATATCCAGGGAAGGATAGAACCGTGCCTTCGCCGATTTGATATCCAGTTTGGAAGCCGCCAGTTCATATTCCGCCTGTTTGATATCCGGCCTATTTTCCAGCAGATCAGCAGGGATACCTGTATATACAGTCTGCGGAACAAGCTTATCAAACGCTTCGTGATCCCGTTGTACCGGCTGCGGAAACCGTCCCACCAGGTAGTTGATCCTATTTTCCGTTTCCGTTATCTGCTGCTGGATATCATACTGCATGCCCTGAGTCTTTAGGATCTGCGCCTCAAATCTTTTGATGGCAAGTTTATTGGACCGGGCATTCTTTTTCAGGTCATTGACCACCGTAAGTGCGTCATTTTGGATCTTCACATTCTCATTGATGACCAGCAGCTCATTATCCAGGGCCAGAAGCTCATAATACGCATCCGCAATTTCGGAGATCAGGTGCGTCACCATAAAGTTCTTCCCTTCTACGCTGGCAAAATAGCGCTGCAGCTGTGCTTTGGTCGCATTGTGCAGTTTGCCCCAGATATCCGTTTCCCATTTTGCCTGTACACCGACCCCAAAATCAAACAGCGGCTCAGGCATTTCCCTGCCCGGTTCGATTTCCGTATTTTTCTCCATCGCGCCAATATTGGTATAGCGGCTCACTTTGTCCACACCGGCACCGACCTTTACCCCCACACTGGGTAAATATTCCCCCTTTTTGGCACTGACTTCATTTTTGGCCATCTCGATTTCCTGGAGCATAATATGGAGCTCCTGATTGTTGGCCAATGCCATACCAATCAGCTCCTGTAGATGCGGATCATTGAAATAACTGTTCCATCTGATTTTTCCGGTATTGACAGAGTCATTTTCAGCTACCCCATATTTCTCCGGCACTGTTCTGTTTTCGGCACGCTGTTGTATTTCCAGGGGTTTGCAGGCTGCAAAACCGAGCAAGAAAAGTGCGATACCCGTATATTGATATATTCTGTTCTTATTCATAGTGTATCATGTCTTCGCTTAAAGGTGAATCGTCTTCGGCCTGGATCATTTTTCTTCCGTCAGCCAATTTTGCAAAAATGTAATAGAGTCCGGGAATGACGATCACGCCAAAGACTGTTCCGACGAGCATACCGCCCAGGGCAGAAGCACCGATGGTATGGTTCCCGATGGCTCCGGCCCCACTCGCAAAGACCAGCGGTACGAGTCCGGCTATAAAAGCAAATGAAGTCATCAGAATCGGTCTGAACCGTGCCCGTGAGCCCTCGATGGCTGCTTCCAGTATCGTGTCTCCGGCCTGACGGCGTTTGACGGCGAATTCAACGATCAGTACGGCATTTTTACCCAATAAACCAATGATCATAATCAATCCGACCTGGGCATAAATGTCGTTTTCCAGTCCCATGGCCTTCAATAGGAAGAAAGAGCCAAATACACCGACAGGAAGCGACAGCAATACCGCAAACGGAATAATAAAACTCTCGTATTGTGCGGCCAACACCAGGTAGACAAAAACCAATACGACCAAAAAGACATAGATCGCCTCATTTCCCCGTTGTGCCTCATCATAGGACAGTCCCTCCCAGGCCACTTTGTAGCCATGCGGCAAGGAAGCAAGGGCAGTCTCGTTGATCGCCTGAATGGCATCGGCCGTGGTATACCCATTGGCCGGCAGCCCGCGGATCGCAGCAGAGTTGTACATATTATAACGCGTGATCTCATTGGGGCCCTGCGTTTTTTTCAAGGTCATGAAGGCCGAATAAGGCACCATCTGATCATGGTCATTTTTGACATAGAGGTTCAAGATATCCGAAGGCAGCCTTCTAAATTCGGGTGATGACTGCACATACACTTTGAAAAATTGGCCAAAGCGGATAAAGCCCTGTTCGTAGGTACTACCGATCAGGATATTGAGGTTGTCCATGGCCTTACCGATAGAAACTCCTTTTTGCATGGCGGCATTATTGTCAAACACCAATTCATATTGCGGGTAATTGGCAGCAAAAAAGGTGAACACACCTGTCAGCTCCTTGCGTTTTTTAAGTTCAGCAATAAAGGCTTTGTTGACCTTATCAAAATCCTGGTAGTCTGTGGTTCTATTCAAATCGAGTAAGCGCATGGAGAAACCTCCTGAGGAACCGAAACCAGGAACAGCCGGCGGTTCGAAAAACTCTACGGTTGCACCCAGATTTTTAGATTTTTCTTCCAGTTCCTCCATGATCTCTTTAACCGAATGCTCTCGTTCGCTCCAAGTCTTCAGGTTGATCAGACAAGTCCCGGCATTCGAACCCCGGCCTTCGGTCATGATCTCATAACCTGCGAGGGAAGAGACCGACTCCACGCCGTCCACCCCCTGACAGATCTTCTGCAACTCGCGGGAAAGTTTATTGGTCTGTTCGAGCGTCGATCCTGGTGGCGTCTGAATAATGGCATAGATCGTCCCCTGATCCTCACTCGGTATAAAACCGCCCGGAAGCGTTCGGTTGATCAGGAACGTGCCTACACAAAACGCAATCAATATCCCCCAGGTGATGATCCTACGGCTGGCGATTTTTCGGAGAAAAGAAGCGTAAGAGCCGGTCACCCGATCGAAGGTACGGTTAAAGGCATCGAGCGCTTTGGTAAATAGATTTGATTTTTTAGGTTTTCCATGGTTATTTTTCAAGAGCATGGCTGCAAGCACCGGCGTGAGTGTCAGCGCCACCACGGCCGATATCACAATGGAACTCGCCATGGTAATTGAAAACTGACGGTAGAACGTCCCCACGGGGCCTGTCATAAAAGAAATCGGAATAAATACCGCCACCATGACCGCCGTAATGGCGATGATCGCACCTGCAATTTCAGCCATCACTTCCTTGACGGCACTGTAAGGTGAGATCGCACTCTCCTCCATCTTGGCATGCACGGCTTCGATCACGACAATGGCATTGTCCACCACAATTCCGATCGCCAGAACGAGTGCAAACAGCGTGACCAAGTTGATCGACATGCCGAACCACTGGATGACAAAGAATGTACCTATTAACGACACCGGCACCGCAATGATCGGGATCAGGGTAGAGCGCCAGTCGCCAAGAAAAATAAACACCACAATAGCTACCAAAATAAAGGCATCGCGCAGGGTATGCATTACCTGTTCGATCGAGGCATCCAAAAACTGCGATACGTCATAGCTGATCTTATAGTCTATACCAGGAGGGAAATTGCCCTTCATCTCTGCCAGCTTCGCTTTGACATCTTTGATGACATCATTGGCATTGCTACCATAATTCTGTTTGAGCACAATGGAAGCCGAAGGATGTCCGTCCAGATTGGAGTAGATATCAAAAAATTCACTGCCCAGTTCGACTTTGCCGACATCTTTGAGTTTGATATTCTCCCCTTCCGAATTCGCGCGAACAATAATGTTTTCGTACTCTTCGGGTTGATTGTACTGTCCTTTATAGGTCAATACATACTCCAGGGATTGGGCGGCGATACCCGAGCTTTGACCCAATCGACCCGGCCGGCCGATGATACTTTGCTCTCCGATCGCTTTCATTACCTCATCCACCGATAAGTTGTAGGCTCGCATGCGGTCGGGATTTAACCAGATCCGCATGGCATAACGGCGGCTACCCAAGATCTGGGATTTGGCGATCCCATGGATCCGGTTGATTTCAGGAATGATATTGACCGTTGCATAGTTGTACAGGAATTTCTCATCCATGCTTTTGCTGGTACTGTACAGGTTAACATACATCAACATACTGGGCTGGATCGGATTGACGATCACCCCCTCCTTTTGCACCAATTCAGGCAGGAGGGGCATCACCTGATCCACCCTGGTTTTGACCAGCACCACCGCATCGTTGGGATCCGTTCCCGGATCAAAGATCACGTTGACGGTCGCCTCCCCGGCACTGGTTGCGTCCGTGGCGATGTAACGCATGCCCTGCACCCCATTGATGGCATTTTCTAAGGTAATCAGCGAAGATTTGACAAGTACATCCGCACTGGCGCCCGGATAGGCTATCGAAACCGCCACCGTGGTCGGTGCGATCTTCGGAAATTGTTCGGTAGGAAGCTGCTTGATCGCCAGTCCCCCGATAAATAGGATGACAACCGATATGACAATAGCAAATACCGGTCGATGAATTACTTTTTTAAACATAGTGCTGCGTTTTAATTACTCTGCATATAAATCCAGGTTTGACATGACTTTCTCCGGGGTCTGGTACCTCGCTTCAATGGTCTGATTTTCCTGTACCATGCGAAGACCGTTCAGCAGAATCTTTTCGTCCTTATTCAGTCCCGAAGAGACAACATAGATATGGGGCAGTTCGGCAGCAACCTTTATTTCCCTTGCTTTTACTTTATTATCTTTTGTGATGACATATACATATTTCTTTTCAAGCTCCTCAAATGTGGCTTTCTGCGGGATCATCATCGCATTCACATAAGGAGAGGTAATGACGATATTTCCCGTCTCCCCAAAGCGTAATAACCCCTTTGGATTTGGGAACGTGGCCCGATAAGCAATATTTCCGGTTTCATTATTGAAGTCCGATTCGATCGTTTCAACAATACCTTCCTGACCAAATTCCTTGCCGTTGGCCATGTTCAGGCGAACATGCAGGGGGCTGTTGTCCTTCTTGGCTTCCATCTGATTGAGGTATTCCACTTCCGGCACATTGAAGTATACCCACATTTTACTATTATCAGAGAGTTCGGTGATCAATTCTCCCTCGTCCACCAGGCTTCCTTTGCGCACATGTAGTTTACCGACGATACCCGAGAATGGGGCTGCGATATCCGTAAATTTGAGGTGGGTGTTCATCGACGCCAGTTCGGCCTTAGCTTTCTCATATTTTGCTTTGGCCATCTCAGTTTCCTGGGGCGCAACGATATCTTTTTCAGAGAGATTTTTGGTATTTTGATATTCGATTTCGGCATATTTGACCTCTGCTTTTGCGCGGTTGACATCGGACTCATAGAGGTTGGGCATAATTTTAAAGAGCGGCTGTCCTTTTTGTACAAACTGTCCTTCATCCACAAATATGGACTGGATGTAGCCCTTTTCCTGCGCACGCAGTTCAATATGGTTGATTGAGCGGATCTGGGCAACATAATCTTTATTGACAATGGTGTCTTTTACCAGGGGTGTTGTCACGTTGAAAACTGCGGCTTCCTTCTTTTCCTTTTTTTCAGACTGACAGCTCGTTGATAGCACAATAAAACACAGGCTGATATACATGAAGCTTTTCATGATCGTATATTTTTATAATAATTTTTGAAAAATTTGAACAATAGTGTGACCAGCTTCCAAAATAAATGAAAGCCATTTTGATATTCTTTTAAAAAAATTAGTTAAAAATCACAGCCTGAAGACACTGTAATGGATATAAAGGGCGTTTTTTAATGGGCTAAGATGCTCTGTATTGGCAAGCGAAACTGCGGTGCACGTATTGTGAAAAGCGGGATGGATATAGGCGCTCAGATTTCCAAAACCCTCTTTGGCAAGCGCAAATAAATTAGTGGTATCCGAATCACTTCCTGTCTCGTCGTTTTCACCGTCTTTCTCCGCGACAAAAGCTCTGAGTTTTTCGTGGCGGTGGTGTCCACCTTTACGGATGACATCTACATCCTGTGCCTCGGTTTTTACCTGTCTGTTGTAGTGCTCGACAGCATGACGCTTGGCTGATGCAGGCTCATTTGACGCTGATGCATAATACCAGCCCAAACTGACAAGTATTGCACACAGAACGCTGAATAGATATTGATGGAATCTTCCTTGCATCGTTAAAGCAAATGTAATTAAACTTTAAAAAGGATGCAAGGAATTTGAATATAGAAGTTTTAAAGATTACAGGTTATTGTTACAAAGTATTTAAAATTAACCCATTAAAATTAAAATAATGATATTTAAATAGATCTAACGCGCTGATTCAGACACAATAAACAAAAGTCTGCTTGTATTTATGCCGCTACATAACGATCGGAACGCCCTTGGGAATACACATCAATCCTGCCCATTTCCGTAAAGGGTTTCTGAAAGAACCTGTAAGTAGCTATCCGCTTCTTCAAAACGTTTGAGTTCGATCTCATAAGATGCTGTCACAGGCTCAAGCGATGCTTCGCCTCCCTTAAAATCGACGTAAGCCATCACTGTATCACCGCCCCACATCCAGTCAAAGATCAATGCAAAACCGCTCTCGGTATAGCTGCCCAGTTGTTTAAAAAGAGCCAGCATTGGCAGTATCTCGTGATAGTTTTCGCTGAAATGGAGTGCTGCAAAAGTCCAGCGCTGATTTGTGTCATCGTATTGTTCCATAGCTCCGTAAGATGCTGTTCTGAGCAAATCATCCAAGACATCACGGATACACTGTTTTGAATAGGTAGGAATGGTTTCCAAGACTAATTTATTATACATCTGGCGGCTTTCCCACCATTGCAACCAATTCTTATCAATGGCTGCCTGCATTGGTCTCGCTGCGAAAAAAGCGTTTAATCTTTCTCTTTCAATTTGAATGCTGATATAGAGCGTATCCAGTTCCATACATGTATTTAGATTATTCCATTACTATAAAAGTATTGCTTAAATTATGATAAGCTTTATACTTAAAATAAGCAAATACCGAACTCCAAATGAAAATAATGAAAATCAAGATATTTAACAACAATGTCCAAAAAAATTAGTCTATCAGCTGACGCTTCGGATATAGACATCATTCGATCAAATAGATCAATGGCTGAACAAAGACCAGTGACCTATTTGATCGAAAGGTGCAATGAGATGAGCATCGATAATAGAAATGCCAAGGATTAAAGTTCCGCGGTCAAAGTCGACTATGGCTTCAAAGTCGACGAATCGTAAATCAGGCAGGACAGATATAAATCAGTAAAAAAATATTCGATCTTAATATGCACATTTGCATGTAAACAACGTCGATTCAAACATGAAAAAATATATTATCGTATTCAGTCTTTCGCTACTCACGTTAACTGTCGCTGCGCAGAAAAGAAGAAAAAAGCAGGTACCCCCACCAAAGGAGTTTATCCCTGTCGTTAAACCAGACTATATTACCAACGGTTCGGCCGCAGATACTCTCTCTGTGCCGATGCCCACAACCAGCTCTGTTCCTATCCTTTACACAATCGCCCCCGTTCCTATCCATGCCACAACCATCGAAGGAAAAGAAATGCGTTTCAAGAATATCGAAGAACTGACGACGACAGACTTATCGAAACTGAAAGAACTGTCATTTCGATCGGTGGGTAGCGGCAAGTCTATCGACAGCGGCATTTTGCAGCAAATCATTGAACGTGCTACGCAACTGGAAATACTAGGTATTGACAATTTCGAGTTAGCTGTTTTTCCTGAAATCAAGACAGCTCATCATCACCTAAAGAAACTGGCACTACGAAAAAACAAGCTAACATCACTGCCAGCAAGCATTTCCAATCTTACCGCGTTAACAGCTTTCGACTGTGACAACCCTCTTGCCGAACTGCCGCCATCATTCACACAACTCAAAAACTTAGAAGAACTTGGACTGTACAACCACCTATTTACAGCCTTTCCAGCAGAAATCTTTAGCCTGAGCCAACTTTCCATATTATATCTATCGGGCAATTACAAAAGTGAAACGAAACTGAAGGAACTACCTGACCTGTTTCAGCAACTGCCGGAACTAAAAGAGCTGGGTATACAAAATGCAGAACTTTCTTCATTGCCCAGATCTATCGCGACATTAAAAAAATTGGATCACGCAAATTTTTCCAACAATCAATTTAAGTCGTTTCCCGAAGTACTTGCTACAAATCCCAAGCTGGTCTATGTTCCCTTTGACGATAATCCCCTGCAATGGGAGCCATTCCTGGCCTCTATCAAAAAAATACAATGGCGAGGACTGTTCTTCCTGTACGAAACAGGATTTACCAAAAAACAGTACGAACAGCTTCAGAAGATCCTGAGCAAAATCGATGTGTATTACGACGGCATGAATGACTAAGATTTAGCGGATCTTTCAACGGCCTCTTTGGGCAGTCTGGCCGCAAGTCAAACGGCCAATAATCTAATATGATGATCAATAGCGATGAATAACTCAAACGAAAGTTATCTAAAAGAGACAAGGAAATTGTACGACAAAATTACGTACAAATTTCTGATGCCAGTGCTATATATTGTATTCCTGTGCGTCAGTCCGCCACCTGTTCTTATCTTTACGATAGTCTTATCCCCGCTGCTGTTTATACTATTTTTTAACCGTAAACTCTTCAGTAAGAAGTTCGCTATTTTTTCGTTTGTGATCTTTTTGACCGGATCAACTATCTATTCCTGCTTACCGTGGTTTCAATACCGGAGCTTTCTTTTTTTTCATCCCAGCTGGACGGAAGCAGAGGGCAGAATTATTGATTATAAAATCCGCTGGACGCCAACGACAAAGCACTCCGCAGCTTCATCTACCGCATCCATTACCTACACGTACAGGGTCGGGGACAAAGAGCAGCGAGTTTACGCTTCGGAGGCAACCCGCCGTTACTCCAATAACTTATGGAATACAGACGGCGATATCGAAGGCCATAATTTAGCACTGGACAAGCAGATAAAGGAGTACATCAACGCTAAAAATTATAAAATACTGATCAATAGAACAGATGATTCCAGACTATTTATTCCTTTGGATTATTTTAGCTTTTGGGTCGCTCTCCCCCTTCAGATTATCCTCATGCTTCTAAAAATCATCGTAGCATTGGCCATTATTATTTCGTTGCCTTATATCTATGCATATGTACTTGAGCGGATCAAGAAAGCAAAGGGTACTAGCATATCATAAGATCACTCAATTTAATTAAACCGTATCGCAACGGCACAAGGGATACAAGTTGAAACAGGAAGGTTTAAGATTGTATAAATTTGTGTTTTTTTACCAATCAAATTATCGGCAACATCTTTTAACAGTTCCGTGTTTTGGTTCGCATTTTTCATACCATCGATATCAGATTTTACGACCTGCCCATTTGAGGAAATTGTAAGATTATAAAATAAATTAATTGTTCCGTACGGATTATCAGATGTATAGTCTAGATCACCATAATTTATGCTCATATTACAATTATATTTCCGACTTTTTAAATGTTTGGCATCAAATACAATTTGATTCTTATTGAAGTCAATGATCTTGTTTTCAAGCTGACGGGACAATATCATAGAAAAATCGCTATTAGAAATTTGTTCAATTTTTGGATTTAAATTGGCATCTTTCAACATTTCATCCACTGAAAAATATCCTTTTATATCGTTTTTAGGATTTTCTTTATTTTTCCGGGCGATGGTCCACATGGGATAAATTTGACCTCCGATATAACCTATTTTCGAATTATATGGATATTCCTGATAATCTCGCCAATCCATAAAAATTGTGTCATTACTTTTTTCACCAAAGAATTTAACGATATGAACACTGTCCGTTAGACTAATCTTATATAAATAAATTGCATTTAATTCTTGGACGACTGCGACAAGAAATGTGTTATCCGAATTCCTCCAGTAGGTCCCATTTGCAGGAACCTCATGCAAGATTCTTGCACCTGACAGTTGTTGCTTAGTTTTGGAGCCACAACCAAAAAGCATAAAAATAGCCCAAAATGCTATTTTTGTATAGGGTTTATTCGTATTTAATGCTGTCATTCATGTGGTCTCCAAGACTATGATGCAAAAATTAATAAAATTCACACGAAGTCCTTATAAAAAAGAAAATTATATATTGCCCGGCATTTCTTAAACCAGCAGATAGAGTAGCTAGTGCATCCGGTGGAAAAAGGCCGACCAGCAGCAATTGTCGTCTAAAAGTAGTTCAAATGATCCCGATTCAAAAGTTAAGCATATTTTCCTATATTTATGCGATGCTCCAAGAGCTCCTGTTATGTCAATTTCTTAATACATATTAAATCACTTGGAAAATTTGCAGAGATCGCTACCTTATGATATTGAATCGCTCTTTCAGCAGTATTACAAACAGCTCTGTCTGTTTGCAAATAATATCCTTCATGACGAAGCACAGGCTGAGGATGTTGTACAGAGCTTTTTTGCCGGACTTTGCGAAGGGCGCAATACCCTGCCCCAGGAGGAGCATGCCCGAAAAGGCTATCTCTTTATCGCCATCCGAAACAATTGCCTCAAACAGATCCGGAGCGAAAAAGTAAAAAGCAAATACTTCGACCAACTCGATAAGGACATGATCGAAGAACAGACGATCATGGATGCCATGATGCAGGCAGAAGTTATCAACCAACTGATGGAAGCGATCAACCAATTACCGCAGGGCTGCAAGCAAGTGCTGCACATGGCAATTTTTGAGAAGCTCTCCAACGATGAAATCGCCAACAACCTGACCATTTCCATTAATACCGTCAAAAGCCAGAAAAAAAGAGCGATACAGCTCCTACGCACGCGTTTGGATAGCCGCATGCTAGCGCTCCTATTATTTTTACTTCCTGACTAATAATATTTTACGATTCTTTTTATTTTTCCTTCCATCCTTTTGCAGTCTTTGTGGCTCTTTTAATCAAACAGCCGATTGAAGAACATGAAGGACCACCAATTTATACTCGTAGATTACTTAGTAAAGCATTTTAGCGGAACACTAAGTCAAACAGATCTGCAATCTCTCCAAAAGATCTTTGAAGATGATCCTACCCTGCGCGATCAATGGGAGCAATCCATCAGCCGGGGAGTCAAATCAAGTGATGCCCAGTTTTGGAGTAACCTGGACCTTGATCGGGCAAGAACAAAGATCTTAAACTACGAGCCGACCAGGGCAGCAATTCGGTCCGTAGGCAATGGCCGCCTACGAAACCTAAAAATCTATGTGGGCTTGGCCGCCAGCCTGCTCCTTATTATTGGTGCCGCACTGTTCCTGAATAAAACACAGCAGGATAAACAGATTGTCGCCGATCAGGTGTATCATTATAAAAATGATGTTTTACCGGGTGGACAGAAAGCCACACTCACCCTTTCCAACGGTAAGATTGTAGAACTTTCGCAAGAGCAGGCTACCCTGCAGGAACAACATGGTGAACAGCTCCGGATTAGCGATGGACAACTGCACTATAAACCCAACAGTGCGCAGGCAGAACTTGCTACGCTAAAAAATACATTGACAGTCCCTGCATCAGGGTTCTATCGCATGGTACTGCCCGATGGCACCAAAGTCTGGGTCAATTCAGCTTCTGAACTGAGCTATCCGCTAGCCTTCGGCAAATCAGTCCGCAAAGTAGAACTACGCGGAGAAGCTTATTTTGAAGTGGCCCATGAAAAAAATCGACCTTTTATTGTCACCACTGCCCATGGTGATATTAAAGTGTTGGGGACAGCTTTCAACTTAAGGGCATACAACAGTGCATCATCCAATGTCACCCTGATCAATGGCAGCATCCAGCTGACCAATACCAATAAAACGACAAAACAGGTCGTTCCTGGACAAAAAGTTGAATTCAATGGCAACGACATGCATATTTCCAAGGCGAATATTGAAAAGGAAATTGCCTGGCAGCAGGGCTACTTTTACTTCGAGCACGACCAGATCCAGGATATTATGGAACAGTTGGCAAGATGGTATGACATCCAAGTCATTTATCAGGGGCCCATCACCAAGAAAACCTTTGGGGGCAGCATCAGCCGAAGCGTGAGCCTGGCCGAGGCGTTGGAATTGATTAAGCGTGGCGCCGGAGTTGAATTCGCCATCGACAAGAAAACCGTCACCGTCAAGAACAAAAACAAGTAAGACAAGCAATTATTAAAGGAGGACCTATTTATGATTTAGAGATTTACGTAACCAACCTTAGTGGTACCGCATCAGTCGATGCTAATTAAAGGTACCTAAGTACCTGAATGAAAAACAAAAAACCAATCTTATTGCTGAATATATGAATTACTTTATCAAATGTAAAGATTACCTGTTCGGGAGTCGTATGACCGAACCTAGCTTTGCACCCCTTATTTCAAAAAAAGTGAAAGCAACCCTATTTCTTGGTTTACTATTTACTTATGGCGTATACGGTAAAACGGAAGCCCAACAAGTCACCATGCATCTCAACAAAGGCGACCTGAAGACGATCTTTCAGGAAATCAAGAAACAAACCGGCTATCATTTCTTTTATGATGAAAGTCTCTTTAACGATCTAAGAAAGGTGAACGTCAACGTCTCCAACCAAAAGCTGGAAAACGTACTCAAAGAACTTTCGGACGAGCTGCCGCTTCAGTTTGAAATGCACAAAAAGCATATTATCGTCCTGCCAAGTGCGCCAAAAAATACCGTTCAGGCCCAACAACAATACACGATTAAAGGCAAGTTGATTGCCCAAAAAGACGGTGCCCCCATTGAAAATGCAACAATCAGTTTAAACGGAACGAATACCGGAACATCCTCTGATAGCAACGGAAACTTTATGCTAAAATCCACACTATCAGAAGGTAGCTTGACGATCTCCCACCTTTCCTTCAATTCACAGACTGTCAAATTTAACAGTGCTACGGCTGGCAGCTTAACCGTATCCCTAGTAGAAAATGACAGCGCTTTGGAAGAAGTTGTTGTTGTGGGCTTCGGTACACAAAAGAAGGTCAACTTAACAGGGGCTATTTCACATGTTGGCAAAGAAGCTTTTGAGAATCGTCCGGTTGCCAATATCGGGCAGGCTTTACAGGGCCTCGTCCCCAACTTGAACATTACCTTTGGCAATGGTTCGCCAAACAGTACACCGGGGTTTAACCTGAGAGGCGGTACGTCCATGAGTTATAATACGAATACAAAAGTTTTTGAATCCGTCAATGGCGACCCCTTGGTGATCATCGATGGTGTCGAGAGCTCCACAGGTGCCCTGAATCAGCTTAACCCGAATGATATCATGGACATGTCTTTTATCAAAGATGCCTCTGCAGCTGCAATCTATGGTACAAAAGCAGCCTATGGCGTCATCCTGGTCCGCACCAAACGTGGGGAGTTCAATCAAAAAGGCAGGATAGCCTACAACTTCGATTCCAACTTTGATACGCCTTCTGGCCTTCCTGATATCCTCAACGCCTATGAGATCCAAAAATCGGGTATGGACCGAACACTATGGACAAATGGCAAACCCAACACATCGGATGAAAAAAGGCTGGAAATGATCCAAAAGTACATGGATAATCCAACGCCTGAAAATGCTTGGTATCAGGAGGGAAACAACATCATTTGGGTAGCCAATGTCAATCCATTTGAGGAAGCGGTCAAAAAATGGACCCCGATGCAAAAACATACGCTTAACCTCAGCGGTGGTGCCGAATCCATTAACTACTATATTTCCGGAGGCTTACAGAATCAATCGGGTATGTATAAGATCAACACCGATAAATTGAAACGCTACAATGCCCTGATGAATATCAATGCCAAAGTGAATAGCTGGTTCAGCGTTTTTGGGAAAATAGGTTTTGACCAGACCAATTTCAACAGCCCTTATATTGTTGGCGGAAAGGGAAGCATCTGGTCTGCCATGATGGGCGAGACGCACAAAAACATCAATATGCCCATCCAAACGGGGCCAAATGATCCTTTGCCCAATACCTACACCGATAACATTCTTGCCTGGTTGAGTTATGGTGCTAACAACCAGTCCACGGACAGAAGAGTATCATTATTGATTTCGCCCGAATTTACCCTTATACCCAATGCACTGAAACTAAAGGCCGACCTGAGCTATCAACCACAATCTTATAGCCTGAATCGGTATAGTCCAAAATTCAACCAAATAATAGATTCCTGGAAGTATTCCTCCCAACAAGCCGACGCAGGAGAGAATCAGGCTTATTTTGATAACAACAACACCAATAAATATTTGGTTAATATCTATGCTGATTACAAAAAGACCTGGGCCGAGAAACATAATTTTTCCACGGTCGTGGGATATAATCAGGAACAGACAAAATTTAATCAGATCACCAATAAATTCCGGAAACTGATCTCAGCAGACATACAGAATCCTGATGCTGCAGAGGATCCATCTTTGCATACTGTATCCCGAAATGCATATACGCTTGCCGGCCGTGCCGTATTCGGACGGGTGAACTACAACTATGCCGAAAAGTATTTCTTTGAGAGCAATCTGCGTTATGATGGTAGTTCCAAATTTACAAAGAATGATCGGTTTGTTACCTTTCCATCTTTCTCTGCTGGTTGGCGGATCTCGCAGGAGGGTTTTATGGAAGGTACAAGAAACTGGCTCAACGAACTTAAGCTGCGCGGAAGCTGGGGAAAATTAGGCAATCAGCCTTCCTCCATCTATCCTTATCAGGCAACAATGGAAACAGGAAAAGCTCCTTATCTGATCAATGGGGAACAGATCGTCTATATCAATCCGCCTGGCCTAGTTTCCCCTTATCTGACTTTCGAAAAGGCCAGAACCTGGAACATCGGTTTAGATGGTACATTGCTCAAAAACAGACTCGATGTTACCTTTGAGTATTACAACAGAAAGACCACGGATATCCTGACTGATGGCAGTGCCGCGTTCCCATCCGTTTTGGGTACGGTTGCACCTTTGGAAAATTCAGGGATACTGGAGACAAAAGGATTCGAACTTTCTTTCCTTTGGAAGCAGACGATTAACAATGAGCTCCGCTATCGTGTCGGTCTTAACCTCTCCGACTACCTGACCAAGGTACAGCATTATGCTTCTAATACGACCATGATGATTGTCAATCAATCAAACAGAGAAGTGATGTATGATGGGAAAACCGTTGGCGAAATATGGGGATACCGTACCGGCGGGATACTGCAGGAAAGTGATTTTGCCGGCAAAAATCCACTCAATGGCAACTGGATTTACAATGGTGCTTATCAGGGAACGGTATTTCCAGGCTATATCTGGTACCAGGATCTGGGCGGACCTGAGGGAATTCCGGACGGTAAAATAGATGCTGGTTTGAATACGCTGGCAAATCCGGGTGACCGTGTCGTCATCGGAAATTCCACACCACGTTATCGGTTTGGGATCACTGGAAATGTGCAGTACAAAAATTTCGATCTTGATTTCCTATTCCAGGGCGTACTGAAACGTGATATCTGGACTGGCTTATCGTCCTATTGGGGCGGTGGCGCTGGCTCAAAATGGATGTACGAAAGATCCTGGACTCCGGATCGTACCGATGCCGAATTTCCCATGTATGGCCTTTCGGTCGACGTTCAGGACCGATATCTGATCAACGGTGCCTACCTCAGACTCAAACAAGCCGTATTAGGCTATACCCTGCCTAAAGAGCTGACCAAACGATTTGGCGTCGAGCGGTTACGCTTCACACTGGCCGGTTACAATATCTTTGAAGTGACTAAAATACCAACAATTTTTGACGTCGACCAGATATCCGCCGATTATCCGCAAAAGAGATCCATTGCTTTTGGTGCCCAAATTGTCTTCTAACTAAACTATTATGAAAAAGAACATATTCAGATTAATCGTGATTGGTGCAGCATCATCCCTCTTGCTGACCCAGTCCTGTAACGATAAATTTTTACAACTAAGTCCTGAGACCGACCTATCGAAGGACAACTCATTATATACTGAAACCGAATTGAAACTCTACCTGAATAACCTCTATAGCCGGTATATTCTAGGGCATGGTACGGTCTGGGCAGATGCCAAAGTCAATCCCAATGTGGTTGGCGGCAGCCATCTGCTGGCCAGCGATTTTATGACCGACAATATGGTCCGTTATGGCAATATTAGCAGTATCCTGGATAACACATTTATTCCGCCAAATGGAGGCGCTTCGGTCGACTGGACATGGGAAAATCTGCGCTCGGTCAATTATTTCATCCAAAACTACACAAATGCATTGCCCGCGGTCAATAATGATATTACCCGACTGAACAAATATATCGGGGAGGCGTATTTCTTTAAATCCATGGATTATTATCGCAAACTGATGTTGTTTGGCGATGTACCCTGGATTTCTAGTGATTTCAATATCGACAGTAAGGAATTGTTCAATCCTAGGGATAAGCGCACCGTGGTCGCTGATTCCTTAATGAAGACGATCGATATGGCCATTGCGGGACTGGAAGGCGTCACCGGCCGTCCCGATGGACGCATCAATCAGGATATGGCACTATTTTTAAAAGCACGGATAGGCCTGTTCGAAGGTTCCTTTCGAACCTATCACAACGAGCTATCCTTGCAAAGTACAGCAAAATCTTTCCTAGAAGCTTCTGTAGATGCCTGTGAAAAAATCATAGCCACTGGTCGCTATCAGCTCTATGCCACAGGCGACAGCCCTTATTGGAAATTATTTACGTTTAAAAAAGACCCAAATTCTGACGGTAATAAAGAGGCTATTTTAGCCAGGGTATACAATGGTACTGTGGTGGGCCATGCCACTCAACGGTATTGGGATCAGAACAACAGTGTCTCAGGCGGGCGACCAGCGGGAGGTGCAACACGTGGGCTTATTGACGAATACCTCTGTATTGACGGGAAACCCATCTATACCTCGGGCGCGGCTGGCAACTATACCGCCAACCCCCTATTCAAAGGATATGATGGCCTATGGTCCGAACTTGAAAACCGCGATCCACGCCTGAAGCAAACCATTAATTATCCAGGTGAAAATCGTTCCCTGTTTAACAGAACGGATGGAACCACCAGTCTCGAAAAAAATGGTATCACATACCCTAGACTATCCTACAATGTCAGTGGAGGCAGCACGGTAACCGGTTACCTTCCCATTAAACACTGGATGGGTGACCGGACCGAAAATGAGGCGACGACAAACGGACAACAAACGGCTATTGAATTCCGCTATGGAGAGGTATTGCTGATGTTGGCAGAAGCTAAAGCTATCCTAGGCACTTTGACTCAGAATGACCTCGATCGGACGATCAATCTGTTGCGCCAACGTGCAGGATTTGATTTTGCAAAATACCCCAGCAGCAAGCTCGAGCTTGGCAACCCTCCGGCAGACCCAAGGCTCGATGAGATCTACGCTACCAAACTGGATTACACCGTTAGCCCTATTATCCGTGAAATCAGGCGTGAACGTCGTGTAGAAATGGTCTTAGAAGACCGCCGTTATGAGGATTTGATGCGCTGGAAAGCCGGCAATCTGATGACCGTTCCCCTGCGCGGCATGAAATTTACAGCCGAAAAAGGAAAATTATACGATGGTTCGCATACCGCCAAACCTATTATCGCCCTCAAAGAAGAAGTCAATAAAGACATCTTTTTGGATAATAATGGATTTATTATCGCATATCCGAGGAGTGCCACCATCACAAACGGCGTCGCCTTATGGGCAGACTACCGCTACTATTGGCCATTACCTTTATATGACCTCACGTTGGACGGTAGCCAGCTGGTTCAGAACCCCGGATGGTTGGGTGCAAAATAATGAGGATAAAAAAGAAATAATATCATGAAAATTAGATCAAATATATACCTGTTGCTAAGCTGCCTGTGCGGAAGTTTAGTTTTTCATTCCTGCAAAAAAGATCTTGGTCCGATCAAAGACAATTTAACTGTTCGGGAGGCCGTAAATTCGGGGGGCTTTATGCAGATCCCTGTTAAAATCGGTACACCGCTCCAGATCAATCTGGCAGTCAATCCCGGAAACCGTACTGTAACAGACGCGACCTATAGCAACAAACATCCCGAAATTGCCACGTATAGCAATACCGGGCTGGTTACTGGCTTAGCCGTCGGCAAGGACACTGTCACCATACGATCTGGCGAACTCAATGTATGGTATATTGTCAATGTAACCAACTAAAAGCCAACGATCGACAAGCTCAAAAAATAATGGTAAGAGATGACCATGTATTAATTAGTGTTTAGTTTAGACTATCAGGCAAAACCGCCTGGTAGTCTTCTTTCATATACCGGGATAGTACAGATAAAACTTTCAATAGGCCACCAATAGTAAATAAAAGCAATTCCAAAACATGAAAAGAATAACTATAAAAAATATTGCCAAGGCTTTAGGCTACTCTGTAGGTACCGTATCCAAAGCACTCTCAAATAGTCACGAAATCAGCTCATTAACTAAAGTTAAAATTCAAAATTTTGCTCATGAGAACGGCTATCAATCCAATCAATATGCCAAACTATTGCGTAAGGGGCGAACAAATATTATCGGTATGATTGTTCCTTCGATCGGCAATCCGTTTTTCTCGCAGATTCTCGAAGGTATTGAAAGAGAAATGTCCGAAACGGCTTACAACCTGATCATTATGCAGAGTGCGGACGACCCCAAGCTTGAATTGAAACATTTAGAAATGTTATCTAAAAAGGGGGCGGATGCTATCGTCATTGCAGCAACAGGAAATAGTATCTCATTAAAATATCTCCGAAAATTAAAAAATGAGGGCACCCCTATTGTCCTTATCGACCGGACCAATTACGATATAAATACGTATAAGATTGGAATAGATAATTTCAAAGTCGTTTACGAAGGTATTTCTCAGTTAATCAATCGCGGTAAGAGAAAAATTCTATTTATTTCCAATCTATCGCCAGGAACATCATCGGAGCGTCGGCGTGGTTATATTCAATGTCTACGGGATTTTGACATAGCTTATAATTCGAATTACGTGCTATCGATAGAAACGAATAGAAGAAGAATAGATGTGCTGGACCAGCTAAAAAATCACCTCACACATTTCGTTAATTCAAGTACCCCGCCCCAAGCAATTTTTACCGCATCAGATCAACTTACCTATTTAACCTTAGAGGCTCTACATACAATCGGAATCTCCGTACCGGATCGTTTAGCCCTTATCGGTTTTGCTAATTTCCAATACACCAATATTTTTCAGCCGTCATTGTCAAGCATTGTACAGCCTTCGCGTGAAATTGGATCTCAGGCTTTCGCTATTCTCCATAAAATTTTGGACAGTTCGGATAACGAGATTGCAACACAGTACCAAAACATTGAATTACAAGCGTCTATCCTCACACGCAAATCCTCTGAATAAAGTATATCAATTGAAACGTTTTCGTAAGTTACGCAAACGTTTGACTTAAACGGAAATCGCTATAAATCAAAATATATTCTCTACTATAGATATGTGTTTTGGTTGCCCCTAAGTAACCAATACCCATTAACAATTATAGATTATTTATTTCAAAAATTATGAAAAAACCAACAAAAAGATGGATGCAAATCATTCAACGAATTGCATTGTCCACCACAATCCTATCACTTTTTTTCGCCTGTTCAAAGCCATTGTCAGAGCAAGGTACGACAGAAATCCGACGGTCAAAGGCCTCCTCGAATGGCGTCATAGACACATCACTATCCAACCTTACATTTGTCACGAATCCGGTCAATCTCAATATCATTATGTTTGTCCCCACAGACAATCCAGCCTTACCCGGCTACAAAACCCGGCTATCTCAGCTGTTTGTCCATTTTCAGGACTGGTTACATAATGAAATGGGGCGCTATGGCTACAGCAATTATCTGGGTCTGGCAAAAGATTCCACCGGTCTGGTTAACATTATTGAAATTCCGGCGGCGGGAGCACAAGCGGACTATCCCTATAGCTCAGCTATATCAGCCGGTAAAATTATAAATGAGATCAATGCCTACAAAACCAGCCATCCGGGCCAATTTTCATCCAACAATCACTACCTGGTACTTTTGCCGGCGAGAACAGACGGCGATGGCAGCCAGCCATTCTATGGCTATGGAAAATACTGCTTTGCAGTGGACAATTCCTCCATGTCCGTCAATGGAATTCCGAATCCGAGCTCAAACTATCTCGGCGGTATGCTCCATGAATTGGGACATGGATTAAACCTGCCCCATAACCGTGCTAAATATGTCAGTGAAGAACCTACCTTGGGCACATCACTGATGGGAAGCGGCAATGTGAGCTTTAGCAAGGGGTTGCCTACTTTCCTAACGGGCTCTGATGCAGCAATTCTCAGCAGAAATGAAGTTTTTCAATCAACAGTAGCAACAGCCAGTCCTTATCAGGCGCCCAGTTATACCGTACAACCTCAATTTGCCATTGACAACAGTCAGCAAAAAATCTTTATTACAGGAAATTATACTTCTAATTTGCCTGTGAGCGAGATATTGGTTTATATGGATCCCAACGTGAACAACGAAGGTACCGGGGCCAACAAAGATTACAATGCAGTCACATGGAAGTTTGCGCCACTTTCTTCGGGTAGCATCCAAGGAACCATAGACCTCAATGAACTTTATTACAAAGGCAATACACCTTACGAACTTAAAGTAAAATTATTACTGCAAAATGGATACACTACGTCCAATGTTTACGATTTCAACTATGTCAACGGACTCCTGACAACCAATCAAGATTCGGTGTATACCTATTCCAATGCCTCCTATGCCGGTGTGAAAGGAAGCTTTGGTAAAGGGCAGTATACCACCTCGGATTTATTGGCGAAAGGCGTGACAGACAATAGCATCTCTTCCATTAAAGTTGGAGCCAATGTTAAAGTCACCTTATACAACGGAAATAATTTTACCGGCGATAGCCTCGTCGTTACATCTACGTCTTCCTATCTCTCTACGTTCAACGATAAAGTTTCATCCATGAAAGTACAAAACCGTTAGAAAGAGCAAAGCGCTGAGATGAAGAAATTACTTTTTAGAAAAACAAAAACAATCCTGCTTCTGCTATTTGCTTTGGCAGGATTGAACCTGTTTGGCCAGCCCGCTCCCTGGTTTACCGAGGACAAATTTGGGCTATTTCTGCATTGGGGTCTGTATTCGCAGACGGCCGGCGACTGGGACGGACACCCGACCAAAGGGGGTGAACATTTTATGCTCTATGAACGGATCCCGGTCAAGACCTATGCGAAGATCGCCGATCAGTTTAACCCGACCGCCTTCGATGCCGACCGCTGGGTGCAGATGGCCCATGATGCCGGGATGAAGTACATTGTAATTACAGCCAAGCATCACGATGGTTTTTCGATGTACAATTCGGCTGTCAGTGACTATAATATCGTCAGGAGAACCCCCTGGGCCAAAGACCCCATGCTCACGCTCGCGGCGGCCTGCAAGAAGTACGGGTTAAAGCTCTGCTTCTATTATTCCCTGGGCCGCGATTGGGCAGATCCCGATGTACCGACCAACTGGCCGACCAAAGCCGGCCGCAGCAATACCTGGGACTATCCCGATGAAGACGCCAAAGACCTGAACAAATATGTTGAAAACAAGGTCAAACCGCAGCTTCGTGAACTGCTGACCCAGTACGGCCCCATCGGTATTATCTGGTTTGATACACCGGAACTGATTACCAAAAAACAGAGTCAGGAGATCCGCGATCTGATCCACTCCATTCAACCCCAGTGCATTATCAATAGCCGGATCGGCAATGGTCTGGGCGACTATGCCGTGGTCGAGCAAACCTTGGTTTCAACGGCACGAAAGGATTGGGAAGCCTGCATTACGATGAGTGAAAATTGGGGTTACAACCGGCATGATCAAAAATGGAAAAGCCCCGAATTGCTCGTCCGCAACCTGATTGAAGTGGTCAGCAAAGGTGGCAATCTGCTGCTCAATGTCGGTCCGAAAGGCGACGGCAGCTGGCCGGTGGAGAGTGAGGAAAACCTACAGGCGATAGGCGCCTGGATGAAGGTCAACGGCGAAGCCCTATACGGCAGCAGCGTATGGAACGGCAATAAGGAAGTCGCGGCAGCGCAAGTGGCAAAAAAAGAATCCGACAAAGATAAAGCCAGCATGAAGGACGCTGTCAATGATGCAACCCCAAAAGAAATTGTATCAGACTATCGTTTTACGCAGAAGGGGAATGTTGTTTATCTCTTTGTGCGGAGTCCGGCATCAAAAGCGATTGCCATTCCGGAGCTTGCCAATGACAAACTTGCGATCAGCTCGATCAGCCTCCTTGGCAGCCCGTCGAAGGTGAAATGGACGCAGGGCCAAGATACGCTAGCACTTGTGTTACCAACTGTCAAAGACCCGAGTATACCGATTTATGTGTATAAGATTGAGACTAAGTAGTCCCCGCAATCAGATAATCCACCTGTACCCAATACAAGATCTCTCTAAAAGCGTATAATATTCACTAGCAACACTGATGTATATTACGACGGCATGAATGATTAACTTAAAAAGCCATATCTCGCGATATGGCTCAAAACTAAATAAACATAGACAACCCTATGATGAACATTGCTTGGGGTTACAGCAAGGACTCGTAAAATTGCCGAAGGTCTTTCCATCTATAATGTACACCGTCAACTGTTTTAACCGGTGGAACCGTAATTTCATTTTCGTGGAGTAGAATTTTCACGAGAATATCATCCGGATTACCATCTTTCTTTCTAAAAAAGACGAATTGTATGTTTCCCGCCATTGGGGCAACTTTAAAATCACTCCAGGTCAGATACACTTCATTCGCATCCGAAACACTGCTATAGCAACCTTTCAGGTGCAGTAGCATCGCCAAAGGGATGATATTTCCGTCATGGGCAAATCGAAAATCAGCCCCTCTCCCTCCATTAGCAATGATCTGCGCTGCGCTATCCAAGATACTGCGCAACAAAGGCTTCGCATTCTCCATCATAATACCTTTGCTCAGCGCCGAATTGCCATCATTGAGGTAAGTTTTCAAATTTTTGCACTGCCAAAGGTCTACCAGCTCATCTTTGGTAAAGATGTCAAAGAAACTGATCTTGGTCTCCACATTCTGCATTCCTTCAGCAATGGCAAAAAGTCCCCACATGATCTTTTCGGCTGTCATTTCCTTTTCAACGGACTTGCTGTTCGTAAACAATGCCGCCATCATTCTTTGCGGTTTTACATGGGCTTTCTCAAATTTATTATACTCAGGTTTCCAAGTATCTTCTGCCGAACGGTAGGTAATAGCTTGCTTGGTATGGTGGTTGAGAAAACGTTGCCATTTCTCACCCGCGTTGCGATCAATATGTGTTTCAGGGCTAAACTCTTTGATGCGTTCACAAAATGCATCCATGCTCAGTACACAGCGGACCACGGTGGTAGCACAGGCCGTTACTTTGCTCTCAGCACCAAACAGTTCTGGGTAGCTGCCATACAGACGCGAAGCGATACCACGCTGCTCACGGACACCACGAGGGGAGAGATCGCCACCCCGCCACTGCACTTCCCTCCAAAGGATATTGAGCCTACCGAGAACCTCCCTACCCAATGGTGTTAATTCATTTTTTTGCGCCGCACGTTCAAAAATATCAATGATACTTTTATAATCTGTATCGCTGATGAGATAACGGGAACCATGTCTCCCCAAGTGACTCATATAAAAAGGAATATAACCGTCGGGAACCGGGCTTTGCGAACTGATTTCATGCTCGGGGTAGGCAAAGTGTACACCACCAGCCTTTTCAATCTGGTTGAACAGTTCGGCCTTTGTTGTCTGTGCTGTCGTCTGCTTTATTAAAATAAAGAGTACAAGAAAATAAATATATCTTATCATGCTATAAAAATTGTGTCTGTCTTATCAAATGCCCGTGAAATGTGGACAATATCGCGGACTTAATTAAAATCCGGATTCTGCTTTAGATTAGGATTAACGGTAAACTCGTCCTGTGGGATCGGAAATAAGTTGAATTTATCATCCACATCCTTACCCACATAATGTCCTGCCGCACCATCACTTCCTTTCCAGTCCCAATTGTACCCTTTGGTAAATTTGCCAAATCGGATCAAGTCTGTCCGTCTAACGGATTCGGTGTATAGCTCACGGGCACGTTCGTCAAGGATAAAATCCAAGTTCAGTTCAGCATCACTAATTCTTCCACTAGCTTCTGTACCGTAATTACCCGATAGGTAAGCACGGTCCCGAAGCTGATTGACATAATCCAATGCCTCCGTTCTAGTCCCTGCGGCCCCACGCAAAATAGCCTCCGCAGCCATCAGATAGGCATCCGCTGTACGGAACATGGGATAATCTACAGCGCTATAGGTAGTACCACCCTCTGCAAGGTCTTTGCGGTCTTTGGTGACATTGCGCCATTTGACAATGGCATAGCCATTATTAAAATCATTTTGGAATGCTTTGCCATCTAACCATGTTTCTTTGGTATGGCCGGGCGAAAAAAACTGGGCCCGCTTGTCCTTTTTGCTATCTCCCCAAGTATCGGTGGTGGTAAATGTTTGGTCAGTAGCCACAAATTTATCCAGCAGCTGTGTTTTTGCACGTACATTTCCCCAACCGCGCGCGCCTATCCCAGTCAAATAATAATTGCCCATCGCACCATTGACCAATGCTTTGATCAGAAAGTTGGTACCCGCACTATTGATCGTATTGTCCTGATCCTGTACCAATGGCCAGATGATCTCCTTGCATTTGTCGTTGTCAGCCAAAAAGATATGACGGTAATCGGATGCCAGAGGATAGGTACCCTCATCAATGATCTTCTTGGCATACGCATATGCCTTCGTGTACTCTTTAGTTCCTGACCATACTTCGGCATTCAGATATACCCTCGCCAACAAAAACCAAGCCGCTACCCGGTCAACCCGTCCATATTCATTCTCACCGGGGGATTTCATTATCGCCTGTACATCTTCAAGTTCGGAAACTACATAATCGTAGATTTCCTTGCGAGTTTTTTGCTTTGGAATAGCTCCCGTGGCCATTGTCTCATCGATAAAGGGCCCCGAGCCATACAAGTCACAGAGCATACTGTAGCAGTACGCGCGGAGGAAACGAATTTCAGCACGAAATGCATCCATATCATCTTTGAGCGCATCATAAACCGCTCTTTCTTTCAGTTTGCTTTCTGTTGCTTCACGGAGGAATTCATTGCAATAGCCAATGGTCATATATAGCCTATAGTAAGCATATTTGCTGATCATGGTCGACGGGTTCCAATTGACAAAAAGGAGATCCCGCGATCCCTGCGAACTTCCCGAATGCAAGGCTACTTCGTCTGTCGTACATTCCTGTAGATAAAACAAGGCTCTTGTATATCCACTATACCCCACATCCAATCCACCTAGATCACCATTGGCATCAGGCCCCTCCTGCCCATTCAAGATGAGCGAACCATAACATTTGGCCAGCACGCCTTTATAACCAGCAGCCGTTTTATAGACATCTTCATTGATCAATTGTCGATCGTTGAGTGGCAAGGTATCGAGATCTTTAAGACAAGAACTCAATATTCCGGATAGCATCAAAAGGCTACCTACATATATCATTATCCTGTGTTTCATGATTTTCATTCTTAAGGAGATTAAAAGCTAAGATTTAATGAGAGTGTATAGACGCGCGGACGTTGATACACATTGTTGTCAAGTCCATTGAAAAGCTCAGGATCCACACCGGAATACTTTGTAAAGAGCTTTACGTTCTGTACACTCAATGCAATGCGCAGTGTACTGCTGTCGTTCCAAAGATGGCGCAACGAGCGACCGAGGGTAATATTGTCGATCCGAAAAAATGCACCACTCTCCAAAAACAGATCGGAGAAATAGCGTTCCTGTACAAAACCTCTTTCCAATGCTTTCTGTGAAATATTGCTGGAAACACGTTCCGAGCTGAACAGATCCATCAGCGATTGACTTGCCTGCTGGTAGTTGAGCACATAGTTCCCAAAACTGCCATGCCCATTGATCCCCAAATCCCAATTTTTATAGTTCAATCGTGTGGAGAGTCCATAATAATACGGCACACGCGAACTTTTGCCCGTGATGTATTTGTTAGCATCCTGCTCGCTCGTCGTTATCGAACCATCTTTGGCGATATAACTTCCTTCTATCGCTTTGCCGTTGTCGTCATAAGCCTGTTTGAGTAGGAAAAAGGTGTTCGGTGTTTCGCCTACTTTCTGCACCTGAAAGTCATTCCTACTGATCGTTCCAGTCTTGACATAATTATCATCTGTATCGATGGTATTGAGTTTTTTTATCGTGGCATTACCATAAGTGAAGTTTGCATTGACTGTCCATTCAAGATCTTTTTTCTTGATCGGACTCCCTCCTAGGGCAAGTTCAATACCTTTACTTTCCATATCACCGATATTGGTCTCGATAATATTGGTAAAGTTGCTGCCGGCAGGAACTGCGATTTTATTCAAAAGGTCTTTGGTATAGCGCTGATAGATATCAAAGCTTCCGTACAAACGATTTTTAAAGAAGCCAACGTCCAGCCCCAAGTTATAGGTATCAGTCGTCTCCCATCGGATATTCGGATCGTATCCATTAGGTCGGTACATATTGAGCCAATTGTCTCCAAACAGGTATCTGGCCGCATTGCTAGATACCGAATAGGTTGACAGATAAGGATGGTAGCCACCGATCTCCTGCTGACCTGTCCGACCATAGCTCAATCTCAACTTTAAATCAGAGATTTTTTCCATGTTTTTTATAAAACCTTCCTCTGAGAGACGGTAAGCCAATGCCGCGGATGGAAAATACCCCCATCTATTATCCGGAGAGAAACGCGAGGATGCATCCGCCCGCAATGTACCTGTCAATAAAATCTTATCTGCAAAGGAATAATTGACCCTTCCAAAAAACGAGAGTAGGTAGAGAACATCTTCATCCGGAATAGAGGTATCTACGACATCTTTGACCACGCTTTTGGGATCGGTACTATACCAAAACCGTTGCCATTCGTAGCCTGCGGTCGCATCGATCTGGTGCCTGCCGGCAAACTTTTTCACATAGTTGGCATAGGCCGTGAGCATATAATTGGTATTCTTATCATTTTGTGTACTAAATATTCCCCTCCCGTCGTTACGGTTTGACGTGTACATCGACGGTGCATGATCCGGAATAGTCTCTTCATAATCCCGTTTGCGGACATCATAGCCCAGATTGAGGTTTAGTCTCAGTTCTTCAAAGCCATGTATTTTATAATCCAGAGCGATATTACCGATAGACCGTTTGATTCGGTCGAGCTTATCGGACAAAAAAAGATCTGCCACAGGATTGCTTGGTGCGAGTGTAATCGGCGTGCTTTCATTCCGCCATACATAATAACCCAATCCCACTTGCTCAGGATACTCCTCAAACACCGGTCGTGTAGGATCAAATGAGATCGCACTTCCGATCACGCCTGTGGAAATAGGGCGTTCACGCTCTAGGCTTCCTTTGAGATTCAGATCGACAGATAGGTGTTTATTCAAAAATTTGGGCGAAATGCCAAATCCTAAGTTTGTCCGTTTGTAATTGTTCTCTTTGATAATACCATTCTGATTGGTATATCCACCCGATATACGGTATGGAGTACCCACAGTATTGCCAGTTAAGGATATATTGTGGTCATTACCAAAGGCCGTACGATAGATTTGCTTTTGCCAATCGGTAGATGCTGCCCCCAGCTGAAAATCTGCTGGCGCATTTGCTTTCTCTGCAAAAGCCTTACGGTACTCGTCTGCAGAAAGCACATCATAATAACTTGCTACCCTATTCAAGGTAAAATTGCTGCTGTAATTGAACTGCGGTTTTGACTGCCCCAGTGTACCTTTTTTGGTCGTGATAATGACCACACCATTTGATGCCCTTGAACCATAGATTGCCGTAGCTGAGGCATCTTTTAATACAGTAAAAGTCTCAATATCGCCCGGATTAATCGATCTCAGTGGCGATCCACTGCTAATGGGAACCCCGTCGATCACGATCAGTGGATCATTGGATGCCGATAAGGAAGCCCCCATCCGAATCCGGATAGTCCCTTCACTACCGGGGGCACCGCTTCCGGGAACAATATTGACACCTGCAATTTTCCCGACCAGGGCATCCTGCGGTGTCACCTGGACCCCTTTGTTTAACTGATCCGGCTTAAGGCTGGCTACTGCCCCCGTGGCATCCGTTTTTTTGACCTGACCATAACCGATCACCAGCACCTCTTCTAGTTCCTGATCGACAGGTTCCAGATAGATATCAGTCTGAGCACGGCCGTCAAATTCTATTTCCTGTTTTTGAAAACCTACATAGGAGATGATAAGCGTCACCTTTTCTCCAGCTTTAAGCTGATAATTTCCTTTTTCATCCGTGAGGATAGTACGATCTTGTCCCTTGATTTTAATATTTGCCCCGACGATTGCCTTTCCTGTCGACCGATTGAAAACGGTACCTTTAACCGTAGGCATCTCTTGTCCTATCGTCTGTTGCAAAACGAAAAAATAGCTGACAAGAAAAATTAGAAAAGTGAGCAGATTTTTCCGCTGTTTCAACTGTATCATAATTGTCTATAATTGGTAAATGACTGAGCAATGGGACATCCCTTGCTTGACAGGTCAAAGTTAGACCGAGACAGTTGCAATTAAAATAGAAGTAGATTCAGAAAGTAGATTAACAACAGAATAAATAAAATATAAAAAACTAAAAAACAATATATTACAAAAAATAAACACTAAAAATAAAGTAGACAAAATGTATCATCAGAGTAGGCAATCTCTTCGGGATCACCGTCCGATCTGCTCCATTTTGAGCAAAAAATCCTCCTTATTAACCACCAATTTGTTCATAATTTTCCGTTTGTAATTATAAACTGTCTGTGGCGAATAATGCAGAAAATTTGCGATACGGCTACTATCCGGAATCCCCATTCTCATCAGCGCAAAAACGCGCAACTCGGGCGTAAGACAATCATCCGATTTGGGCTGGATCTGTTCTTCAGGTTTGAGCAGCTGATTGAAGTCAGTGATAAATCGAGGATATATACTCAGGAAAACCGCATCAAAATTCTGAAAGAAATCTTTGACTTCATTAGAGACCAGATTAGTGTCACCAGTATCCGACAAAGCCTGCTGTATCTGGCCAGCCCTGAGCTTCTTGTGCAGGTTGACCCGATAGCTTTCGAGTTTGTTGATGTACGACGAGCATAAGTTGAAGACATAGCCGATATAGGTCTCTTTGACGTGGTCAGATTCGGAAAGCTTGGTATTCAGATCACGAAGCGTGACATTGATCCCTAATAATTCATCGTTTTTACTTTTTATAATCTTTTTAGTTGCAGAGATCCGCTTGAGCTGTAGGTAAATGAGGATACTACTCGCTAGTAAGATCACCGACAATACCGATATTAATACCAAATAGTTGAATAACGTACTCTTCTCCGCTTCCATTTTTTTATCGTATGACGCTACAATAATAGGAAGAGCCTCTGTAATTTCTATCATCCGAAACCGGGCGCGGGCAAAGGAAGCATCTTCCATGGCGCATCGAATATAGGCGTAGGCCCTATCCACTTGTCCTTCCTCGTACAATAAGACAGCCAGTTCACGCAGAGCCACATAACTCTTGGCTGCTCTTCGGATGTCAATCAGGGCCGCGAGCGCCAGATACTTTTTTTGTTCAGCTACATCGCCCAGTTTTTCATAAGTCTTTGCAAAACGATAAGCAATACTGGCTTTCTGTGCATTTTCTTGCCCGGGAAGGCTTCCAATGGGCTTTAATACAAGCAGTGCCTCTCTAAAGTCCCCTTTTTCCAGCAATTTATCATTATAAGTCAGCCGATAGGCTATGCTCTGTGCATCGTACACCTGTAGGAGTGAATCCTTATAACGGCTAATAAGAGTATTATACTGTTTCTTTTCGTCATCCAGTGATGCATTATTGAATAACAGCGTATAAATGGAGTGGTAGAGGTGATAGTAATAGCCCCATTGATCTTTCTTTAATTGGGATTTATCGATTTTGTCCATGCAATCAAAGGTCTCTTTATAGATGCCCATTTTTCCCATGATCTCGGCAATGTTCATTTGTGACTGTAGCTCAAGTTGTTTATCATGCAGCTGCTGCGCAACCGTCAATTTCATCCGGGCAGCAGCAATAGCCGAGTCGAGGTTGTAGTGTTTATAAGCATCAAAGAGCTTATCCGTATAATTGAATTTGTCAAATAAGTCGCGGCTATTATCGAGTGCCTGTTTTAGTTCTTTCAGCTCTCGTTCTTTTTTATCCGAAAATTCCTTTCGCTGCACTATCGTTTTATCAAGTACCTGCAACAATGAATCTACATTTTCCCCTGCAAGAACCGGGGATAACGCTATGGACAATAAAACCAGAAGAATAATTTTTTTCATGATAAAGGCTTAAAAAAGGGTAGACTAATATCTGCCGTATCCCGACTAGACCAAAACTACAGTTATTGTTGTTAAATAAAAATATTCCTCTAATTTTTAATCTCCTCAAATTTATAATAGTTTTTCCAAGGTCCAGATATGTAGTTTTGAACCATATTTATCCTGAAGATCGTCTTATCGTGGATCAGGTACTGTGCAATTTACGAAATGCCACTGCCGATGAAAATTTCAGTTTTACCTGCAGGGTACAAAAAGCAGGACAAAAATGTAACAAGTAAACGCCTAAGGTTTTTAGACTCAGGCGTTTGGATTATCGGGCTTATTTCCAGTTTTTGATGATTTCACTCATCTTGTCAAAGGAAGTTTCGCCGCCGCCCGTACTGCGGTAGACGATCTTGCCATTGGGATCCACGAGGATCTTTGTCGGAAATCCGGTGACATTCAGACGCAGGACAAAATTGTTGCTACCTTTGTCGTTCAATATTTGTACCCAGTTGAGGTCGTGCTGTTCGATGGCTTTGCGCCAGCTCTCATTTTTATCCGACGCGATGCCTAGCACACGCAGCTGATCGGGATAACTGTCTCTCAGTTTTTTCAGATCAGGCACATCGGCCATACATGGGCCACACCATGAGCCCCAAAAATCGATGAGATAAAATTTGCCTTTCCAGTTGTTTGAATCGAATGTCTTCCCAGCATAGGTATTGCTACTGTTGATCTGGAATATGGACTTGCCTACATCGTATTTGCTGCCCGCTACACGATTCTTTAAAGAGGTATAGAAAGGAGAGCTTCGGTATACCTTATCTACGGTAGGTAACAGCGCCTCCACAGTCTCGATCGTTACAATCTCCCTGACCAGCATATCTTCAAGGTAATACAGGCCGGCTACAGACGAAACATGCTTCTTTAGAAAGTCGTTCACGTATTTAGCTGCCTGGGCATCGATCTGTTCTTGCTCGGCTGTAAGACGTTTGTTTTGCACCACATCTGAAGTGTCTTTTGCCAATTTCAGCTCGATATTAGCCGATCTATTCAACAGTGGATGGTAGCCCTTATTTAGCTTACTGATGATACTGTTTTCTTTATCCCCACTAGGATATACCTCCGCAAAGTCGGATAGCTTTCCTTTGAGTAATATCTTGCCACCCGGCATGGCCACAAACCAGATGGATTGGCTTTTGACAGGGATATAACCTCGGTCGACACGCTTGTAAAGTGCTTCGGTCGGAAGCGTGAGCCGTATGATTAATGGCATAGAAGTCGTATCCTGATAGAATATCTGCCCGTTTTTAGTGCTGCCTTTTTTGAAATAGACATCGGTCACGCCATTCCAGATGGTCATGTTATAAGTGCTGTCCTTAAAGTCAGCGATCTGGGAGGTCACCGTAAAAGTTTTGCTCTGTCCGAAGCTATGCAAGCTGCTGGCTACCAGCAGGCCTATTAGGACGAATAATTTTCTTAGTTTCATGATCGAATTGATTAGCTAAATAATAGTTTTTTAGTATGGATTCTGTTGTATCTGTCCCTTGCTGGCATCTATTTCGACACCATTGATAGGTACGACCAGATGCTTGCTTTCCAAGGTATAGGTTTTGGGTGTATTGAGGTCGACGCCTGTTGTACTGACCTGATAGAAGTCTCTTCTTACAGTGATATTATCCGCGGCATAGTCATTGACACTAAATCGACGTATATCGTACCAGCGCATCACAAACGGAAGTTCACGGCGTCGCTCGGCGAGCACTTGTTTGATGGCTTCGTCTTTGTTATTGGCAGTCAGCGCCACATAGCTAGACATGCGTTTTTGACGCAGGGTATTGACCGTCAATAACGCATTCTGAACATCCCCTTTACGGGCCAGCACCTCGGCTTTGTTAAGAAGCATCTCCGCTCTTGTAGGACCCGAAACCAAAGTGCTACCATCGGTAAACATGGTGTACCGATACGCAGCCGGTGTCACGACACTGAAACGTCGGCCTCCATTAGGGATCATCAGGTGTTTGTAACGGAGGTCGTTGGTCTGATCGTAGAGGGCCACCAATGCGCTGCTCGGAATATACCATTGTGTACCTGTGTATTGAAAGCGGCTGTAATAAAGTTCGCTCCAATAGAGGTATTTTGCCGCGTTCCAGTCATTTAA
This sequence comes from Sphingobacterium sp. DR205, assembly GCF_011064245.1. NCBI lineage: Bacteria > Pseudomonadati > Bacteroidota > Sphingobacteriia > Sphingobacteriales > Sphingobacteriaceae > Sphingobacterium > Sphingobacterium sp. DR205. Next base: position 5,247,062 of record NZ_CP049333.1, read on the forward strand.
CTCACAGTACCTGAGCGTTGCGGCCGGATTGCTGTAGGAGACGCTTCTGCCCGGAAGTAAGGTATTATAGTCGACTAAAGTTACGGTGCCCGACTCTAGTGCTTTGTTTGATTCGGCCAAACTCTTATCATAGTCGCCAGTGAATAGGTAATACCGGCTCATGAAAGCGGAAATAGCTTTTTGGCTCACACGCCAGGCCTTTCTAGGATCGACATCGGCTTCGGCTACGTTCTTCGCTTCTTGAATATCGGCCAGGATAAAATCGTAGGTTTCTTTCAATGTTGCCCGTTTTAAGGATTCCTCGTAATCCACGCTACGCTTTAGGGGAAGTCCTAAGCTATTCATATTCGCCGCAGTGTATGGCGCACAATAGTTGTTGACAAGGGTCCAATAAGACATCGCCCGAATAAAATGAGCATCTGCTTTTACCCGTATGCGACTGGCCTCATCACCGCTCACCAGGTCTATGTTTTTTAAAATGACATTTGCGGTGAAGATCTTTTTATATTCTCCGGTCCACAACTCGTCCGTAGCGAGGTTTTCAATACCCTCCGGAGAGGATACATAACGTTGGAGGTTGTCGACAGTGAATGCCGTAACATTATTTTTGTACAGCTCCTTGCTGATCTCGGTGTCATCAGTAGCGTAGGTGGCTGCGTAATTCTCTTCTCTGGAAAATACAGTCGCATTATCTACTAAGGCCTCCAACTGATCGACGGTTTTGATACTGGCCTGTTTTTTAGGTTCTTCGGATAAGTATTTTTTGCAGCTTGCGGTCGATAGCATCGCAGCGGCAAGCCCTATATATGTGAACACTCTCATGTCTGTCTGTTATTAAAATTGAAAATTGATACCAAATGTATAACTCTGTGCAGGACGCATCGTGCCTGGTAACCAATCCGGATTGTACCCCTTAGCGTTGGCACGCCAGATCAAGCCTAGGTCACGGGCCTGCACGAATAGGTTGACATTGTTCAGGCGGATGGCTTCCGTCCAGCGGTTGGACAGTTTGTACCCTAAGCTAAGCTCCTTAAATTCAATATAAGATGATTTTTCGACCTGGCTGCTCAAAGCCTCACTGTAGCGGTTCCAAAGGTATAGTTTGGTCTCATCCGGCCGTGCAAATCCTGGAATATCCGGATTTCCGGCAAGCACATCATTAACATACTTATTGACGAAAGTCTTGTCCGACCCTACAAGTGACGCGTAGTTGAAGGTAGGATTGCGGTATACCCCTCCCATCTTGCCCAATAGGATAAACATGATGTTGAAGTTGCCTACCTGTACAGTATTGGTCCAGCCCAGTGTATGTGGCGGTACGTTTGTACCCATATAGTGAAGGAAGGGAAGTCCTAGGCCCCTGTTGTAAATAGAGACATCATTAAATGTCTGCGGGCTATTGTTTGGCCCGGCCACGTGCGGTACACCATCGATCATGCCGATATAATCGAATGCGTAAACCGAACCAACGGGGCGGCCTTCGACGAAAGCCCCAGAGATCAACTGATAGGTATAGAGCGACGGATTGTACAGCGCATCAATATTGTTGGCATTGTAAGCGTAGTTGAAATTTGTGCTGTACTGAATATTCTTGGCTATCGCCAAATTGGTACCCAAAGCGAGCTCAAATCCTTTGTTGGTGATCTCGGCATTGTTAAATTTCTGCGATTTGGTTCCGGTCGCTGTAGGCAGCGCAATCTGTCCAATAATACCCGAACCTTTTTTGCGGTATAGGTCCAATGAACCGAAGAACTTGCTCTTGAAAAAGGAGAAGTCGATTCCGAAGTTGGTCGAAGCGGTTTTTTCCCAGCGCAGTCTCGGGTTTCCGTTATCGGCAATGGTAGCGGTAATGGTTCCTGTTGAGGTATTTAAGCTCCCGCCCACATTGAGCAAGGTCGCTGTGGAAGTCGAATTTTCCATGTTGCCGTTTTTCCCGTAGGTTAGGCGCATCTCCAGGCGGTCTACCGCGTCCTGTGCCGCCATAAAGTTTTCTTTGGCGACATTCCATTTGGCACCCACAGACCACAGCGGTGACCAACGCAGCTTGGGGTCGTCTGTAATGAAATTGGATGCATCGCTCCGTATGCTACCCGATAGGGTGTAACGGCTGAGATAGGTATAAGCCGCATTTCCATAAAGAGAGATGAACTTGTTTTTCTGCCATCTGAATGTTGTGTTGCCCCCCGGAATGGTGGTTGGGGAACCTTCAAAATCGGTAAACTGGTCTACCGAGCTGCCGTAACCGTAAGGCGGTGTCGTGGCCTGGAGCTTATCACCATAGTAGCCATATACAGCCGGGTTGATCGTGCCTTTTGTCAGGTACTGGGACATTTCCATACCCCCTATAGCCGAGATATGATGATCAGAACCGAAAACCCGGTCAAAATTCAATTGATTTCTAAAGACAAAACTCTGTATGTCCTCCTGCCCCAGTTCTTCAGCATTGAAGCCATCTTCGTATTGTACCATTCCACGTCTCAGGATTCCGCCTTTAGGGATATAAGCCTTACCTACAGTCTTGGTGCCATCGTCGTACTGTGTTTTGCTATTGATCAGACTCCGTACGTAGAAGGTACTCTCATCATAGATACGCTCGCGATCGATCTTGTTTCGCTCATATTGAAACTTAGTATCGAAAGTAAGCCCCGGAATAATCTTTAGATTAAATCCGGTCTGTAAGCGGGCATTGATGCGCTCATCGGTAAAATCGCGGCCACGTACTTCGCGTAGCAGGTTGTACGACCAATCTGAATAGGTAAATTTTCCTGTAGGGATCAGTCCCAGCTGCTCGCGGTTATAGTCTTTTAGATTGACCCCGTAGCTACCGTCTTGGTTCAATAGAAGTTCATAAGGCGATAGTTGCTCTATTTCTGCAATGGTAGCACCGCCGTACTGTTGTTTTTTATACTGCAGGTTGGCGCCTAGGTTGAACTTTAAGAAAGAGGTAATGTTGAAATCGTTGTTGAAATTCAAGTTGAAACGGTCATAACCATTTTTCTGAAAGGAGCCTTTCCTGTTTTCATACAGGACAGAAGTATAGTTGCGTACACGCTCGTTGCCTGCCTGCAAATTGACATTGTATTGATTGAGTACGGCTCTTTGCGTCAGCAGGTCCCGGAGCTGACTCCGATTGTCGATTTTGCTCAATCTGTCTAGCTCGGCGTTCATTTCGGCTGTAGACATTGTGCCATATTGATTGGCGTATAGCGCTTCCTGCGCCAATGTCAACGAATTGGTAATATCACCAAACGAATTCGCATAAGGGTAGAAAGTCCAGTTGTTTTCGTAGGCCTTGCGTTCGTAGGCAACATGATCGGCCGAATTGGCCCGGGTAAGGATGTAGTTTAGGTCTGGTCTCCGCGATATTCTAGAAAATGCACTCCCCTGGATCGTGAGTCTGTTGTCGCTTTTTGCTTTTTTGGTGACAATAACAATAACACCATTGGCGGCACGCGCACCCCAGATGGATGCCGCTGCGGCATCTTTCAGTACCGTGACGGATTCGACATCATTGGGGTTGATATCCGAGAAGTTGCTACTGGATATCGGGAAGCCATCCACCACGATCAGTGGTTTACTATCGGCATAAAGGGTGCTATTGCCCCGGATCAGAAAGTCTACACTGCCGTCTTCATTTTCCTTGGCCTGCATACCGGCTACTGTACCCTGTAAAGCACTGGAAAGATTGGATGTAGGACGCTTGCCCAGTACAGATTGTCCGACTTGACTGAATGATCCTGTAGCCCGTTCTTTCGAAATAGTCTGATATCCTGTACTGACCGTGATATCGACAGCATCCAATGTCGATAAACTGGGAGTCAGCTGGATCAGCCCCATGGTTTCTCTGGCTTTGAGGGTGAGGGGCTCATAACCGACGTAGGATACCAAAATCATGGCATCTCTATCGGATACCTGAAGGCTGAACGTACCGTCTTTGCCTGTTGTGGTTGTATTATCGCTCTGAATCACGCGGATGGAAGCACCGGATAAGTTCTCCAAATGTTCATTAACGACTCTACCTCTGATGACGAATTGCTGCATAGCTGCTGCACCCTCAGTCTTTGGTTTTAATGCTATAATATCGGTATCTATACGATACGCAATATCGGTATTTTTAAAAATCTGATTTAGGACGTCAACTAACGGAGCATCTTTTACGGTCAGGCTGAGACCGTTGACTTTTTTGATCAGTTGTGCATCTCCAATAAAATCGTAACCACTTTGTTTGCGGATTTTATTGATAATATGCTCTAAAGAAGCATTTTTTTCGCTTAGCGTTATTTTTTGAGCAAAGCCACTGGCATATACCTGGCAAAGGCCGAATGTCAGTAGCATAATGATAAGTTTCATCACGACGAGCGTTTTGCGGAGGATATAGACAGGCGTCTCCCTCCATTTTTCAAGGTAAAAATTCATACATTTGAGTAATTTGGGTTAGATGTTATTGTTAGTTTGTTGGAATTAATGATCGGGGCCCAAAAATCGACCGGATGTGTTCGCAGCACATTCGGTTTTTTTATGCCCGATTTTAGTTTTTACTAGGTAGGGTGTTTCATCATTTCTGCTTTAAAAAGATTAATATTATTTTATTTGGTTAGGATGTGACGGTAATCTTTCGTCCCGTACGTTTGAATTTAACATTGGCCGCCGCCTCCAATGCACGTAGTACAGCGGATAGGTTACGGGATCTGGATACAGCACCAATATAGGTCTTCTTGGAAGGCGTCTTTTCATAAATGAATTCGACATCGTACCAGCGTTCTATCTTGGTCAGGATGCTGGGTAAGGTTTCGTTATCAAAATTAAAATAGCCGTTTTTCCATGCTAAAGCATGCTCGGTATTGATATGGGCTAGCTGTATCTGTTCAGTATCTTCCTCAATTGTACTTTGTTGACCGGGTTTTAGTAAGACCGAACGGCTATTGGCAATCCTATTTACTTTAACAGAGCCTTCTAATAGTGTGGTTACCGTGGATTCGGATTCGTAAGCGGATATGTTAAAATGTGTACCCAGTACTTCTATGGTTTGCTCTTGACTGCGTACTTTAAAGGGCTGTTGTTTATTGGGGGCCACTTCAAAGTAAGCTTCACCGAGTAATTCTACCACGCGCTCTTTGCCGTCGAATCTGGACGGAAATTTTAAGGAGGAACAGGCATTAAGCCATACTTTGGTCCCGTCTGAGAGTACGATATTGTATGCTCCGGTCCTGGGGGTTTGTAGTGTATGAAATATGGGCGCTTCGGATAATGAAGTAGTACCGAAACCCTGCCGTACGTCCGGACCGTCGACATAACTGATGTTTGCTCCCACGCGGATGGTATTCCTATTTTCACTTAATTGGATGGCACTTCCGTCGCTGCTCAATAAAATAGCTTTGTTGCCTCCCGGCCGGATATCAACCTGTTGCGAAGTATCCTTGTCTATGGGTATCGTCTCGGATTGTCTAATGGAAAAGTAGCTGACACCTAGCAATAAGACTAAGGACGCTGCAATCGCACTTATTTTAAGCATCTGATTCTTCCTTCTTATCCGCTTGATATTAGTGTAGATATCGGAGTCTATTTTGTTTTTTACTTCTTCCTGAACACGCTTTATATCCTCCGGATCTACGGTATATCGGCTTTCTTTGAGTTGTTGAAGATGCCAGGTTTCCACCCAAGATTTCTCTTCTTCGGAACAGATGCCTAAGCGGTAACGTTCAAGAATTTCTTTTGCGTTTTTGGTCTCCATGATAACAAAGGTTTAATACGTTTCTTTGTTATATGTAGGTTAAAGAGTAGAAAAGTAGTAGATGGAATTTAAAAAAAAGTAAAAAACAGCAATGTAAATTTTGAACGCATGATTTTCAAGGCGTTACTGACCTGTTTACGTACAGTATTTAGGGAAACATTGCTTTGTTTTGCAATTTCTTCATAGCTTTTTTCTTGCTGACGGCTCAGGATGAATATCTCGCGCATCTTGGGCGGAAGATTCATGATTTCTTTTTCGATCTGTTGTTGCAGTTCTTTTTCGAGGAGGTAGTTGTCAGTCGAATATTCTCCCTGATCTAAAAAATGCTGTAGCGAATCTGCATAGCCCTTTCTAACCTTTTGCTTATCGATATAGTCGAATAACTGGAAACGCACCGCCGCATAGATGTAAGAAGAAAAACTCGTGTTTATTTCCAGCGAAGTTTTTGACCAGAGGGAAACAAATACATCCTGAAGAATATCCTTGACAACCTCTTCGTCGGATATGATTTTATGGGCATAGATAAATAACAGCGGGAAATATCGTTCATATAGGTGGCCAAACGCTTGTTCATCTTTTTTTAAAACAAGTGCTAGCAATTCTTTATCCGATAAATCTGTTTGGCAATACATTCGTTAGTCAGAACCTGAAATCAAACTTACGTTAAAATTGACAAATTACAAATTCTCAGGTTGTGATTTATGGGTGTTAACTAGGTGAAGGGAATTCACTTGCGTCCTCAGCGATGAAGAAATGGCGGTTTTTTACGATGGCGCGATTGCCATGTTTAAATCGCATAATTTTAAGTGGAACGACGAAGAAATTGCAATCGATAAAAAGTAATGCTGCTCTCCGGATAATTTTGTATTTTCCCTTGCACAAAAGGCCGCAAAAAATACCAGCTGCCTGTCCGCGATAACGCAAGACAAACAATGGAGTTATATGGGAGGTTTATGAACCTATGCCGTCAATTGATCATCTACAGGAGCTCCTGACTGAAATCGGCATTGATGGTATCGCTGTTTCTTTGAACAATAAGGAAACCTATGTCGCCGACCTAGGCTGTTCATCCAGAAATTGTAAATTACAAACATTTAAAATCTCCCGAAACCTACCCTGAGGCATTATTCTTTCGAAGAAGACTGTACTACTTTTGGTTTAACGCCGAAATGCTTCTTGAACCTCGCTGAGAAATGCGCAGGATTGTTATAACCTAAAAAGCGTGAAATTTCATTTATTGGCCGATCGTCCTGTGTAAGTAGCGTCTGGCTACAAAATGATAAAACATTAGGCATGAAATGGAGAAATTCCAATTACGACATTCATGTCGGAAAAATAGCCGGGAGGACAGGTATGTGGATCGCATTTATAGCAAGCTTAATCTGCGCCTCCCTGCCGGTTACAGGCTTCTACATCTGGTATGGCCGAAAATTTAAGAAGAAAAATAGGCATCCATAAGATTCTTCCTTTCCATGGTAGCAACGTTGATATATTCAAACTTTTTATACTGACAGAATGATCCCATATCCTTATCTCCATTGATAAAGATACCACCTACCAGAATCACATATTTGCAGGGGTATCGGGTTTCTTTTACCAATACTTCGATGCGTTCATCTATCGCTTCATACATGACTTCTGTCGCTTCAAAAATTTGGTTCTCCGCATTCAGTATTCTTTCTTTACTGTGGAGAAAAATCTGCTCAATGGTATTCATCTGAAAATCCAGCGAAGTGATATTTCCTTCAATGATCTGTCCGGCGGCCAGTTTGGCAAGAGCGCCTTTTGCTGCCCCACAGCAGGCAGAATTGGCGGCCTGTCCTATTCTGCTGATCTCCCCTATCTGCCCATCCCGGGTAATCCCGATGTGCGGCGCATAAAAAATGATTACAGCCCCATCTTCAGGGACATGGTGCGCAAATGCTCCCATCCCTGTCAGTCCGGCAAAAGGAAAACCGTCTAGTCCGCCCAGGTGAAATGGACCGAGCATTTCATAGGCTCTAGGTGGATATTGTATGGCATTGACGTCGTCACAGCACATACTGTCTGCATGCATCAACTGCTTAGGTTTTAATTCCAGGTATTTTTCAATCGTGTCCAATAAACGATTGACCGTATCAATAGACGTTAAGGCCTTTGGATACCATTTTCTTACCGATTCTATACTCATAATTTTATTATTTTTTTTACATAACGATATTATTAACGGGCTGTATCGCAGGAGGAAGCTCCTTTTCACCCAACATTTCACGCAGGTCAATTTCGATGTTCCTGCTGATCTGTGTGATCGGGATATCATTGGCATTCCCCTCAAATGGATTTTCGGTACTCTCCCCGATCTGTTCCAGCACCAGAAACACCCAGCCCAATAGGATACTGAAAGGAACGGTAAGCCAGACGATAGGTTCGCCAAATTTCTCGATCATTTTAGAAAACTCCCCCAAAAACCCTAAAGGAAGCAAAATGCAGAGTGCATTTGTGAAATAGAGATTGATGCTCGAAAACTGGCGTGGATAGGGAAAATTTTTGATTCTTTCACATTTTCCCTGCTGATCATACAATTCCTTGAATTGATTTTCAAGTGCAGTATAATTATAAGCCGAAATTTTACCTGCTTCATTTAATTCCCTTAACTGCGCAGACTGTAAGGCAATGATCTGAGTCGCCCTGTTTTTTGTGGAAAGCACATAGGTAAGCTCATCATCGCTCAAAAAGTTTATGAGTTCCTCATCAAGTTTACCTTTCCATTCAGGAACTTCATAGTGCCTGAGAAATTCTTTATTGTAGCTTTTTGTCTTTACATGTTCCCAGCTTTTTGTTTCCCTGAGCTGAAACCTCAATGCCGTAAGCCAGGCAAAATGGCGATAGATGATCTGCTGATGCACAGCCTGCTCCTGTACCTTATCGTCCATTCTTATGAAGTCGCGTACCAAGATCCCCAAACTGCGGCTGTTGTTGATGATCGCACCATAGATCTGACGGGCTTCCCAACTCCGGTTGTACGTCTGCGTATTCTTGAATCCCGAAATGAATGCCGCCGCCGTCCCCAGCAATGCGACCGGAACCCAGGGGATAGCCAGCCATTTCCAGCCCATAAAATAAAAAAGTAAGGTTGGAATAACACTCAGAATAAGCATTTTATAAATCTTCATCCGGGTCCAGGGAATGAAATGGTAAAGTTTGTAATGTGAGCCTATATTCATAAATAAATTAATTTTTTGATGAAAATTTGCTGATCAGAATCCCGACGAGTACAACCGTGTAAAATTGACCGGCTATTCCCACAAATGCGGTGACCAATTTGGTAACATGGGTATTGGGCGTAATATCTCCGAATCCGATACTGGTGAAAGTAATCGAACAGAAGTAGACCAGATCCATAAATGTAAGTGCGGGGGAGGACAGATCAACTCCTTTAAAAGATGCAGGATCGCGGTACTGGAAATATTGCAGTGCAAACACCGAGATTTCTATCAGCAACATATACCCGCATATGGCTGCCGAAATAATATCCGTATTGATATATCCGGGTTTTATCAGAAACCGGAGTACCTCCATAAAAAGAAAGCTAAAGAACACCACATAGTTGATATTCAAAAAGGTAAAATACCAGGATAGGTCCTTAAAAAATGGGATGCCAACAGGTAATAACAAAATGATGATGAAATGCAGATTTCTGAACCAGTTGCCCCAGCTATGTTTTCCGGTAAACAACAAGATAGACCCTACTCCCAATATGAGCATGTTGACCGGCCATATGACACGGGTATAAAAATCCAGATCCGTAAGAAATATTCCTACAAATAAATGCTGCATCAGGACGAGCAGAAGAATTTCATATTTTCTTTTCTGCAACTTTTGAATGATCATCGGCGATTTTAATAAAAATTGAAAGCTGGTCATTATTAACCGAAGATACTCAGGTTTTTAGCAATATCCTTGTTGGCATAGGGCGGAAAAACATCCAATTCAAGATCAGGATTCCCGATCAACATGGCTTTGGTGTTACTCAATGCGTCAAAGCCGGCTTTGCCGTAATATTTTCCCATCCCGGAATATCCTACTCCGCCAAACGGAAGACTGTCGATCCAGCAGTGCAGGTTTGTCTGGTTGATACAGCCTCCGCCAAATGAAACCGAATTCAGGAAATGGTCAATATTCTTCTGGTTTTTGCTGAAAATATAAGCAGCGAGCGATTTAGGTTTTCTTTTGACGATATCCACCATTTCTTTAAAATCAGCATAGACCATCACAGGTAAAACCGGGCCAAAGATTTCCTGTTGCAAAGCTGGATCTTCCCAAGTACTTGGATACAATATTGTGGGCTCGACGTACCTCGCTTTGATGTCATATCTGCCGCCCAAAACTACTTTTTCGGGAATGATATAAGAAGCGACTCTTTCCGTGTCATGCTCACTGATCATTCGTGCAAAATCAGGGCTTTGCTGCGGATCTTCGCCGTACATTTTCAAGGTCGACTTTTTCAATTTATCAATGAATTGGTCTGCAATACTTTCATGGACATATACATAGCCCGGCGCAATACACCACTGTCCCGAAATCGCATTGTGCCCCCATGCGATTCTGTCTACGGCAATATCAAGATTGGCAGTCTCATCGACGACGGTAGGGTTCTGTCCGCCCAGTTCCAAAATAACCGGAGTAAGGTTTTCCGCGGCAGCCCTCATGATCACTTTTCCCACGGATGAACTTCCGGTAAAAAAGATAAAATCAAAGGGCAGCTTCAGGAGTTCCGTAATTTCCTCCCGCCCCCCTGTCACCACATTGACCGCCTGCGGTTCAAAGTATCGGGGGATCAGCTCCGCAAAAAGTGCAGCCACGGTAGGCGTGGTATTGGCGGGTTTGAGAATAACCGGATTCCCAGCTGCAAGGGCCGCAATGGCAGGATCCAAAAGCAGTAAGACAGGCGCATTAAACGGTCCAATAACCAATGTTACGCCGAAAGGCTCTTTATAAATGATCCCTTTATTACCAGTTTTTTCAAGTCCTTCCGGTATGGCAACCGGCTCCGGCTCCATTAATTTCTGGAGGTTTGCTTTGTAATATTTTATATTGCCCAGCGGTACGGTAATTTCAAATAGCTGTTCAAAAGGCGGTTTATTAAAATCCTGCTTTAATGCCAGGCAAAATGCTTCCTGATTTTCGACAAGCATTTTTTCCAGCCTGTTGAGCTGATCAATGCGCCATTCATAGGTTTTGGTGCCATCTGTAAAGAAAAATTCTTTCTGTACATCAAAAATTGATTGATAATTGCTCATAACCTTACGTTTTGGAGGGCTAATCAGCTTGTCCTATATCGAGACGCGAGATTTTTCCCTCTGTGTTGAAATGAAATTTAAAGTAGGTCCTAAAGTCGCCCCAGCTATCTGTATGGAAGTTTCCATAGATATCTTTTCCATTATTCTCTACTTTATCAATGCTGGTAAAGCGTTCATGCCCACAGGCTTCCTTTACAAATTTCTGAAAGTCCCTCGGGCTTCCGTCATCGTACAATTTTGCATCCGCGGTAAAGAAAGACAAAAAAGCTTGACTGTCTCCTTTTTGCCATGCGTCGAAAGCCTTTTTTACGATGCTATCTGTTAGTTTAGTGGTATCCATATTATTATTCTTTTGTTGTGTTTTGATCGTTTTATTAGCCGAAGAAGGGGGCTGCTGTCCACAGGCTGTAAATCCAGTAGCGCAGATTGCGATCGCCGTCATTATATTTCTCATGACTATGTATTTTTTAAGGGATATTGCAGGTAGATAATCACCAGGTTCAATAGTAAAAACGGCAGTTCGATCAGCACCCCTTTCAGGTCTTTATCCAGCAGATGCAGACAAATGATCAGCAAAATTCCAGCTGCCATTAAAAAGTTTCCCCAGACAAAAGTCTTCGGGAACAAGATCATTAAAGCGGCAATCATCGTAACCGCACCGTTTACTGCCAGTGCTGTTTTGTTAAAACCCCATTTACTGAACATGTCCATCATTGCGGGTTTCCCCATCAGCATGGCATAGCCCTGTTTTATTCCCATAAATACAGCGATGAGGATCAATATCGAATTAATCAATCTGAGTATCATAATTTTAGGCTTAAAAGTAAAAATGGATAATGGGTTTTATTTAAAATTACCATTATCCATTATCTGATCAATTATTTCTGGTTAATCAACTATTATCTTGTGGTATAACCGCCGTTGGCAAAAATAGTTTGCCCGGTGATCCACCAACCATCCGTTACCAAGAATTCTACCAAAGGAGCGATATCCTTGATATCTGTCAGTCCGCCCAGCGCAGAAGCTGATTTGTGATAAGCTACCGCATCATCACTCTCCTGTCCGTAAAAGAAAGGTGTGTCCATAGGACCCGGAGCCACTGCCGTCACAGAGATGCCTCTGTTTCCGAATTCTTTCGAGGCCGCTCTTGTAAAATGCTCTACCGGTGCCTTAGCGCCAGCATATGTTGAATACAATCCGGTATATGCAGCAAGCAAGGAAGTCACAATCGTACAGATTTTACCGTGATCGTTTACTTTTTTACCAGCTTCCTGCAGGAAGAAATAAGCCGATTTTGAATTGATTCCGAACATGGTATCATATTCTGCCTCTGTCGTTTCGACAAATGGCTTTTTCAAAACCATACCCACGGTGTTGATGGCGATATCAATTCCACCGAAAGTTTTTATGGCTTCATCAAAAAATTTGGTGATATTACCTACCTGGGTCAGGTCTCCCTGAAATAAAAATGCTTCAGCACCCAAGGCTTTGACATCAGCCAATGTTTTTTCACTTTCTGCTTTTGAGCTTTCACTATTAAAATGAATAGCCAGCTTTGCTCCTTTTGCTGCAAAATCTCTGCTTAATAAGCCGCCAAGGTTTTTTCCACCTCCGGCAATCAGGACTACTTTCCCTTTTAAATCGTTGTGTGCCATAATTTTGTTTCTTGTGTAATTAAATTTACAAAAACTGACGGAATATTCCGTCAGTTTTTGTAAAAAAATTTTACGCTCTTATTGAATCCCAGCACATTTGTAAAAATAGGGCTATTGTAGCATCGTCTATATCCATCTTTTCATCTATCGCCCACAGGAGCCATCCGTTGATCGTGCTGAACGTAAACAGCCTTAGGCGTCTTGCCGTTAATGGCTTGAACAAATTCTGATCCAGGCCCAGCGCATATAATTCGTCAAATTTCAGAAAGTCCGTCATGGCTATTTCATGGATTTCTTTTGTCAAAATCGGTGATGCTGCAAATTGATAAGAAAACTGGAATTCCAGGGGATGCTCAAGAAAGTACCGAATCACCCTTTCCCAGAGAAAGTTGAACTGATCATGTAGACTGCCCTGTTTCTTGTAATTTTTGAAAACATAGGCCGATTCTCTGGATTTTTGCCGTATCCAAATCTGCTGTACGATCTCTTCCTTACTATTAAAGTTTCGGTATACGGTACCGATACCTACGTTTGCTTCGGCTGCTATCTGGGCAATGGTCACTGCATGCAACCCTTGGGTTACGAAGAGTTTAAGGCCCGCCTTTAATATCTGTTCTCTTTTCAAAATAAAATAAATATAGTCTCAAATTTAACAAAATACATTTTAAATAAACTATAATGATATATATTACGCACTACGGCATTGTGTAAACCGAAATTATTCGGGCATTTCTATGTCTCTAAAGGCAGAAGTATGATCTTCAAGACTCAAAGCGTTTTTTCTTCCAAACTCGCCACATCAGGTACAGCAAGACCAGAAAAACAACTGACGCAATTCGTAAAGCATCCAAAGAAAGGACCCATCGTTCCCTTCTTGTAACCGAATCCAATGTTTCCGTTGCCCGTGTATGCTGTTGATCGGCCGCTAATTTTTGCTCAGCGGAAGAGCTTCGCGATTGCTGCACATACAGCTGCCCACCCCTCGCTTTCAATCCACTGTCCGGGCGAAAAGACAATAGGCTATCCGTTCGAAAATACCAATAGGTGAACAGACTGTCCTGCTGTTTGTAATGAAAAAGCAGATTCCGATTTTCGTATTGACTGGCACGCGTTGAGGAATTTTTCTCCAGTTGTTTTTGACCACGGAATATCGCACAAGCTGCGATCAGCCAACAGCTTAATAAACTCACTATAATATGCATTCTTTTCTCTTTCATAGTACAGGTTTTTAATTAAATAATTTCAGGCACAGCCTATGGTCTGTGCCTGAAAACAATAGATCGCACCTCAGTCCACCCAGTTAGCCATTGCATAGATGGTAGACAAGGGCCTTCTGCGGGATTCCACACGGTCATGGCTGTTGCCCTCGACGGAAATCATCAGCCCACCATTGACCGCCTCCACCAGGCCAACATGGTGGATACGCCGGAGCTGGCTACTGTAGATCGCAAATAGGTCAGCACGCTCGAATCTTCCCCTTCGTATATCCGGTGCAGCATATCGGCGTGCCTTTGGAAAAAGCGCGGGACTCCATGCACTGCGCGGCGCCAAAAGTCCAGCTTGCCCATAACACCAGCTGGCAAATGCAGCACACCATTCGTACCCCGCCCCCAGCCCCACATAGCCCAGGTATTCCCCTACCCTTTGCCCCTGATTTTCACCCCCCTCTTCCCGCACGCCCAGTTCGGCTACAGCTATCTGAATGAGCCGATCCCGTATCGCTATTTTTGCCGATAATTCCCTGCCATCGACCTGCCGGCTAAGATGGTCAGATGCACTAAAGATTGACTCACTCCCTATAGTCCTGCTATTTAAAACAGCATTTTTAACAGCTGTAGAAAAGCAAAGAGAAAAAGAAAGAATACCGAGAAATAAAGAATAGATTGTTGCCATGAGTTTAATTGATTAAAGTGATAATAAATGTCCTGCCTGTAATATTTGAAAGGCTTCCAGAGGTATTCCTGCAGCCAGGTACAGCAGCAGATAAATACCAGGCCCGCCATCAGCCCAAAATAAAGCAGCGATAAAGCCCCCAGATCCAATATACCCGCTGTGGGGTCTAAAAATTGAAGTATACTGCCTACAAATAAGAATATTACCAATAATAAAATACCTGTTAAACCGAGTATATACTTGCGGTCTATTTCGATTTTTTGACCTGGGCCAAGCCAGCCCAATCCAGTTTCTAAAGTCTTCATAAGAATAAAATTTAATTTTCTACCAATGTTAAACTACCCCGGCGTACTGACTCCGCGCATAGCAGACACCATCCCTGTCACACACGAGGATATATAAATAGAGCTGCGCATCCAGCAGGTAATCGGGCAAGGACAGGGAGATGAGCTTCATGGAGCGATTCACAGTCCGGTGGCTCCGGATGGCCACCCGATCCTCCAGATGATAAGCGATCAGCTGGATCTCATCGTCATGATTCATCTTGGTCAATGCACCGCCGTCAAAATTGACCGACACGCTGCTGCCCATCCTTCGCACTTTCAGAATGGTTATTTCCCTTATTGGCCCGTCTGATAGGAGGACCAAAGCCGGATCAATATGGAAATTTGGAAATTCTCCCTTGATCGCATACTTGATCGCATGTCCCAGGGCAAGATTACGTGGGGTCAGGCGCTTTCCCTGCTTCGCCCGGTGTGCAAACCCTTCCTGTATAATTTTCGCCAGTGGGGATAGAAATTCATTTGCCAGGCAAAATTTGCGTTGCATGATAAGTTGCCCGACGGAAGTTTTTTGTGAGTTACGTTTCATCTGATTTTCTGAAATTGATGATGAAAGCAAGCCAGACCTCATAGCTGTACAAAACAGTGTACCAAGCAGGGGAGCTGGATCTTCCATCTGTTTATATTATTTGATTAAAAGACAGGAATGGGCACAATTAAATGCGCCCATTACCAAAAGCATTAGGTAAGAGTGATCTCGCCCAGATAACTACTGCGGCTCACCTTGACCTTGGTACGGTCTGACATAAAGTACCAGATATGTACCGATTCACCCAAAAGGTGTTCGGGTACCCCGAAGGTTACCGTACCCAATTGCCGCGTCGGCACCGTGGCTGAGGTCAGAAACTCATCCAATACCGGATGATAACAGACAATGTACACCAGATCATCGTTCTTGGTATCGTACACCTCATTATTATCCGTAGACCAGGTGACAGTGATCTCTCCTCCGGCAAAATTGGCGGCTACCGTCCCGCCGCCGTAGTATAGGCCATCAGCTATTCTGATTTTACTATAGTCCAGCGTCAGGTTGGGATGGATCCCCTGAATAGCCAGGTCCTGGTTAAACTGAAAAGCGTAATTGATCGGCGTAAAACGATTTGTCTTTTTCTGCCCGAATCCGATCTTCAAAAAGTTGTTGATCGGCAGCAAGAATCGCATCATGATTTTAAACCGTTCCTGCACGATCAACTGTGCCTCTGTATAGGGCTTATTGCTCTTTTTGTAGAGACCTTTGATGTAATTAATACTCTTCCAGCTCGAGCCTATTACTGCCCCGGTTTTACCCCGGAAACCTCCATTTATTCCATTGATTATTGTTCCCATTTTTAAAAAATTAAATGTTAAAAAAATAAATCGTCAAGATTTTATACCGGTATTTCTCGCTTGACAATACAAACATAAAACACTTAAAAACAGAAACATACACTTGCAAAACGATTGTCCGATGCTTGTCCGGCGGTCACCTACATGTTGTCTGACACCGGACTTGCTGGTTCTGACAAACGTCCATTATTTAGCTTATAAAAAGGCATGAGAAGACCTTTCCTAACCAGGTAAATAAGTCGAATGGTTATCTTGGATCATACTATAGAATCTCCCGGTTGGGATATGTCAGGAACTCAGCATCGAGGCATCGATAAGAAAAGTTGCCACCGACTTCGTATCAGGTTTAGGGATTAGTTTACCATTTACCTACTTTTCGCCTACAGTTTGCCTACAGCCGGCCTACTGAAGTAGGCCGGCTGTAGGCAAACTGTAGGTCAATAACAGGATAGCGTGCGAACAACATCAGGAAAAAAAGCAAAGAAAGGAGCTGTTTGGTGCGAATGCTGTCCTCACGATGTGAACAACACCAAAACAATACTTATGATCACATAAGCAAAACAGATTATTATCGGAAGACCTTTGGCAAAAATGTCCTTACATGAAGGTTCTTTGGAGAATTTTTCAAAAAAAATTTCGACGCTGGATTTCATATTCATGTCAGGCGACAAAAAATATCTCGTTCCAGCCTGCGTAGTCACACGCAGCATAAAGGCTTTTCTCGAGTTATAATTGTACATATTATAAGTTGTATCATCGGGTAGGTGCACTTTATCTCCTTTATCATCTTTCAAATAAAATTTATTCTCGCATACCGTAAAGGTAATTTTTCGCATGGTGCTTTTCATGACAATTATTAAAAAGCCAAAAACTATACTCAGTACTGCGATAATCAGTTGAGTTTGGTTTACAGTGGTTCTGACATACCAAGCTTTGATCAATACTATAGCAATAGGATATAAAACAAATATGGTCGTTAGCGCCGCCCAAAAAGTATATTTACTATTAAAAGTAGCTATTGTTATCTCATTTTTATTCATATTTCTCCTCTATTAACTCTTTGGATATATAGTCTCTCTTGGCCAAAGGTAAATGTCCATGAAGATTTTTGAACAACTCTTCTCTAGTTTCTCTAATAATATCCAATAGCATATCTTTAATCTTTATATCAATAAAATCAGACAAATCCACCATCTTAATTCTAAATCTACCAATTATGGAAGTCAATTCATTATTCAATTCATATTCGCAGGATGGAAATCATGATTCGCTTATAAAAAAATATATTATCAAGTTGCTGAGGTAATAGCATACCTAAAAAGAATGTGGGGACCACTATGTAGAAGATTTAAAATAAAAAGGTTGTCCAGCGTTTTGGACAACCGTGACGATTTATGGGTGTAGATAACGTTTGAGGCGAAGTACATCGTCGAGCTTAAAGTACTTTTTTCCGCCTTTATCACGCCGATATACTTCGATCAGCCCCAGGTTCTGATACCGCAGGAGGGTACGGTCCGATACGCCGACCGTATCCTTGACAAAATCGGTATCGCGCAGTTCGGGTTCCACATCTTCGGGGGGAAGACTGTCCAGCACTGCTTTTTTCAATTTTTGAATTTCATTAAAGAGTAGATGTAGGGCCCTGAGCAGATGCGCATCTGTTTTTCGGTCTGTCGCATTAGTAGCGTATTTTCTCATATTTTTTAAAGGTTTATCATCATAAAATGGTTTTTAATCGCCAAGCACGTTGGAGTTAATGAATGTGAAGAAATCGCTATAGATCTTTTTATCACCGGTGGGCAGCATGATATTATCCAGCGTCATGCGTACCTTTCCTTTTTCGTAGCTATAGAAAAAACTGATATTGATCACAAAACTCTGATGGATCTGCTTAAACCACTTTATGGGCAGCTTCTCTAACACCTCGCGCATGCTATTGTTGCATTTCTTGGACGTACCATCCACCATATGGAATGTAATAGCACCATTGCCACTCTCCACATAGATAATATTTTTCATCCAGATCAAATTCCGTACATAACGATAGCCCACCCGAACCATAAAATGGTGATAATAATTATCGAGTGAATCGCTCGCTGATACAGGCAGGAGCTTGGCCAGCTCTGTATCCAGCCGGCGCAATGCACCACAGAGGCGGCTCATCGATACCTCTTTGAGCAGGACATCTACCACACCGAAATCATAGCCGCAGTCCTCGTATTGCTCATGGGCGGTATACAAGATTGTCTTTAAATTTGTATTGGGCAATGTCCTGATAAAATCAAACCCATTGGTATAGCCAAGCTCCACATCCAGGATCATAAAATCCACCTGGTTGACCCGCAGGAAAAGTTTAGCCTCCTTTGGATCATTAAATGTTTTGATGATCTTTACATAGGCGATATCCTCCATTAATTGCAGCAGGTAGTCTATGCAGCCCTGCTGATCGTCAATGATCACCCCGATCCATATTCGTTTCATATGTGTTTAGTTTAGTGTTTATCTGTTTTTAATCGGTTACAAATTGTACGTTGATGCACAACTGATAATAGTCCCCGCCCTTCTCTTCGCGCATTGAAAAATTATCCCCATAGACATACCGCATCCGTGCATGCAAATTGCGCATCCCTTTGCCATGGCTGACACCTGTCAAGGCACCGCGTCGTTTTCTATTGCTGACCGCTATGGTATATCCCCTATCCATCACTTCGATTGCGATACGCGCTGGCTCAGCGGGATCCGTTATCTCGGCGTGTTTGAATAAGTTTCCGACAAGGGTCTGCAAGGTGGTGGGCGGAATGGTAAACCGCATCAGGTTGCCGGTCAGCTGTACATCGATGTAAAAACGAACTTCCTCTACATTCCCTTGGATGGCTAGATATCGCTGCAATGCATCCACCTCGTCGGACAACAATATGCGCTCTTTTCCTTCGACCTGATGTGCATCCATATAAAACTTCATCAGCTTGTACGTTTCATTGACCTGCCGTGCCAGCGCAGGGTCTACATGCTGCAATTGCTTCCGCAAATTGATAAAGATATTTCCCATCATATGTGGGGTCACCTGCGCCGAGAAGGCAGCATATTCATACGATTTCATTTTGGTCTCGGCCTCCAGCTGCTTATTGACGGCCTCCAGCTTTGCATCCAGTTCAGCAAGCTTGCCCTTATAATGGTAGTAGAGCAAAGCAAGGATGGTAAAATTGCCGTTGATCACCAACAGCGATTGGATATACTGGCCCCAATGAAACTTATAATTTTGGACCACATAAGCCCCATTGATGAGATTGATTGAAAATTTACTATATACCGCGAAATACACCACTACGCTTGAAAGCAGATAGAAGGCTGCGAGTAGTATTACCGTAAGCACAATGCGTCCATTTCTGTAAAAGTATTTGAGGATGCAATTCACGTAATAAAAGATGAACATAAAGTACGGCACAGTCAAGATCGAAGACTTCAAAGACATGTTGTCATTTCCCAGGTAATTGACACCAAAAAAATAGAGGATGTAAAAGAGCCAAAAATAAATGTGGGTATTCCACTCAAGATAGAATCGTTTAAGCATAAAATTTAATTAATTAATAACTGGAATTCTAAATATAATCAGCCCCGTATTTATACGCAAATAAGCTGGTTTAATCTATCGAAATCTTTACACGAAACTGAATAACTTAAATACGTAAATTTATCAAGCAATAGATAACTTCCGTTATGCTTAAATGGGATCAAGCGGGAACTGCCATTCCACCGTCCCTGTTCCGAGTCCGGTCTCATGTTCCGGTGCAGGTATAACCAGGGCTCCCAGGCCTGCGGCTCCCGCAACAGGACATCCTCAAAGTCCAGATAAATCTTCCTAAGGTAGTATCCAGCAAAGTCTTTGTCGTAACGATACCAGTCCGTATCACAAAAATCCAGGCCGTGGATGGCCAATACTTCATTGTCACTGTGGGGATCAGCGATCAGTACGCTTATTTTCGTTTTGAGCAGGAAAGCCATTCTGATAATCCCCTGCTGTACGGAGATGGTGCCATTGAGAAAGGGAATCTTGACCAATTTACGCAGTTCATCTGCTACAGCAGACACAGCACCATCCAGATAGCAGAGCACATGAAACCCCAACGCCATCTGCCGGCGGATTTTGAAAAATAAGTGCGGATCCTCGGCTTCCAGAAATAGCAGCTGAGCGCCCCAGTCCTCCCCCACTAATTTCGAATAATACTGCTCTTGCTGTACAATCACTTCTCTGGAAACCGGAATACAAAGCTTATATCCCTGCTGGATCAGAAAAGCCGGTATGGCCCGATACTGCCCGAAGTGAAAGGTCAGGATAAAACTAGGTGCCTCTTTTGGAAAAAATCTCATCCACTTTTTTTCAAACCGAAACTTATTCCCGATTGTATTAGCCTGCTTAATGGCATAATTGCAAGTCTGAAGGTAAAGCTGCTGCTGGATATTGAAGTTATTGATCCAGAGGAGGTGCTGCACATTGGCCGCAAAAAACACAAATTCCATCCAGTCTTTTTCAGCATAGGTCTGCATGGCATCTTTGTAAGTAAAATCCATATAAAATACGTTAAGGTTAATCTATGGAAAGTGCTGCACCATATCGCTATGGCGCAGTACTTCCGCTAATTGGTTATAAAGGAATTGCGATATTGCATTTCCGTCCTTCCTCTACATCCTCGCTGCCCAACATAAGCTCATTGTAGCTTAGCGGCAACAGATCGTAAAGACCATACTGTGCTAATATTAATGTTATTTCCACGGTATTTACGTTTTAAATAAGATACACCATAGGCTGTTCTCGCAACAGCTTTACGGCTTCAGGCACTGAAGACTGCAGATCGATCGGGAGTAAAAAAACAACTATTTATCGAGGTATTGAAGGACAGCATGGTCATCTACCTGTTGCTTGGCATAGGTTGGTTTTTGCCTTGGATTTTGATAGGCAAATTAGGTTTTGCTGGAAGCAAAGACCATTTTAGGGGGAGATTCGATATTGGTTTTTAATAGGTGTAACTTCGTCCACAGACCTATTTCATTGACAATAAACCAGATAAACTAAAAACAACACATTATGACGGATAAGCGCAGCCACAAGGCTGGACTAAAACTACTGTTTGATTTTTGGGGAAAATATCATACAATAGACAACTTTCATTATCAGTGGGCCAAGGACAATCTCAAAGTCAAGACTGTCAAACGTGGCGAACAGCTTAACTCAACTGATCATCACCAGGAGATGACCTATTTTGTGGCTACCGGACTCTTGGCCCGGATTGAGGTAAATCCCGATACAGGCAAACGCAAGATTATGAGCATCGCCATTCCCAATATGGCCTTGATGACGACCAATCATCTTTACACCCACAATTTGCATCCGGGCAATATCGTAGCGCTCCGCTCGGGAATCATTATTACGATCCCGCACCTCATCCTCCGGCAATTTCAAGAAAATGAGAAATCTATCGACACACTGATAGACGTCTTGAGCAATAAAAAGAAAAGACAGCTTGCGCTATTGAGACGCGCAACTTTAGGCCACTCCCCTTTTAAGCGCTACCTGCACTTTGCCAAGCTACTACCCGAAATCAAGGCTGCCACCACCCAGATTGAGCAGGCCGATCTACTCGGTATTTCACGTCATGCTGTACAGGAGGCACAATATTTTCTTTTAACAGGGAAATTCCTCCCAAAATAGCACCCATAGGACAGGCAAAAAACGGCTATAGTTTATATCCAACTTTGTATTAGCGCCAGTGAAGAATGCTGGCTTAATAAACATTTTTATAAACTAAATTTTAAGCTTATGCTTACAAAAAGAAACAGCTGGTTACGCACCGGCACATTAGCAGTATTAGGATTGGGACTCGCTTATGGAGCCCAAAGTTTCACCGAAAAAGAAGAAGTGAAACCTATTTCAACAACCAAAGTGACCGCAACGGTTTGGCGTTTTATAGGTACAAATTCGAGTGAGATTCTTCAAGCGGATAAATGGGAACAAGGCGCTTCTTCCGATCCAAACTGTCAGAACGACCCATTCCAGCCGTTACCTTGCCAATACACGGTGACTGACCAGACTATCGCGGATTCTGAAGAACTGATGGATTATTTTGAAGCAACATACCCATCAGACACCGCTGATGAAGTCCGCAATCATGCGGATTCTCAAAAACCTGAGATACTATAGTGCGAATCTGGGTTTCAAAAAAACAATAGACCCTTTTTCGCAAGGGTCTATTGTTCTATCTGGGGTTCTGAACAATGTCAGACAACTCAATAATATCGTTAGGTATTGGTAGTGCATAACGCAGGTCGTTTGGCTGTAAAACAAACTCCTTCCCCTCAACTTTTCTTTTCAATACAACATTTGCTCCGTCGCGATTTAACCGTTTTAGATCGTACCAACGAATTCCCCTAAAAACAAGACTTTTTCGTCGTTCTAACAAGATGCGTGCGAGCAATTCCTCGCTACCCATGTCTTTGATTTCCTGATAGGTCGTTTTTCCGTTTTCCTTCTTCCAGCGCGTTACCAAAAGTGTATTCAGGTCTTTGAGGGCAATATCAGTTCTTTTCAACCTCACTGCCGCTTCTGCCCGAATCAAATAAAGTTCATCAGTAGCAATGCCCATAAATAATGATGTAGTGCCCGTATATAGTCCCCGAAAACCATTAGTTCCATCTGCATTTTTTGTAAAATATAGGTCAAGCCGAAGATCATTCGCTTCATAACTTGCAATCAGATCTTCAACAATCTGGGCTCTAGTGGTATTTAATATTTGAGGATAGCCCGCTAAGCAGTGATAGATAACCTCCTTATTGAATTGTGGAATGGGATATGGTTTTGTTGCGTCCAATGTGGAGTAATCCAACAATTGATTATTTAATGCCAGTGCCGCATCGGCATATTTAAAAGCATTTTCATAATCTGCCATATACAAATACACTTTGGCTAATAGCGCATTTGCTATACATCGATTAGGTTCAACAGGGCTTCCTGTTTGTTTGACCAAAAGTTGTACCGCCAAAGTGGCATCCGCAAGGATCTGTTTGTAGGTATCTTCCAAAGATGATCTAGCGGATCGTTTATTGAAATCCGTATCGAGACGGATTGGCATCCCCAGTGTATTTGAAGCATTTTTTTTGTCATAAGCCAGACACCAAACCAAACTAGCATGAAATAATTTTTCCGCACGAACAAATAGCGCCCTTCCTTTAATCTGATCATATTGCGCAGCATTCACGTTGTTGCGTTCAATTTTTGCTAATCCTTCTAAAGCCGTGTTACAATTGTAAATCGTAGTATAGTAGCGTGCCCAATCGGAAACTATCGTTCCTTCTTGAAACAAATTGTACGAATCCCATTGGTACATTCTACGGTGAAAATCGGACGAGAGCGAAGCAAGATTGGCGTCTATCACTGTAAACTCGCCCGCACTCACTTCTAAGGCATCACTTTGGAAAATATGAATCGGATAATTGTCGATCAGCGCCTGCAAATCATCCAGACTTTCAGGTACGGCCAGCTTTTGGTCCGGTTTGACATCGAGGTATTTTTCACAGGAAAGTAACGAGCAACAAGCTATAAAAAGTAGCGATAGCTTACTCAATACTTTGATGATAGATCTTTTCATAACGAACACTTGATATTAAATGAATAAATTTTTGAGGGTGAAAAGCCCGTATTCGAAGATTTGCTAAAATCAGGATCGATACCCGCTCTGTTTTTCCGATAGATCAATCCCAGGTTATTGACATTGAACGAAAGGAGTACATCCTTAAACCAGCTCTTCGGAGCACCTTTGATCCGATAAGCAAGGTTCAAATACTCAAACCTTACATGGTCTCCCCTTTCGACAAATGGCTCAGCATAAGGGTAGAAATTTTCAGCACCAGACAATACGGGGTAAAACATTGCTGGGATATCTGTTTTGTGCTCGTCGCCAGGTTGCTGCCAGCGCTTATTAAAATCACCATGACCATTCCAAGTTGAAAAAAGTGAACTATAACGTACGGTCTCCCTGCGGAAATAATAGTCAAACTTGAAAGTCCAACGCATGGTCAGCGCCCAGTCCCGCCAAGCTATCGTGTTGCCAAAAGATCCAAAAATCTTGGGCAGAATGCTACCATGAAATATCAGGTCATCTACCGTAGCGTTAGTACCTGTAAATTTGCGGTATTCACGGGAAGGCTGACCATCGAGAAGCCCAAGTGCCGCGCCATCTTTTGGATCAAGCCCCATCCATTTGTAGGAGTACATCGAATAAACAGGAGAGCCTTCTTTGCCGGAGATTGGATTAATCCCGCTAATAAATTGGTTTGCAGATCTGCTTTCCATATGATATTTGGTTATTTTGTCGGCATTGAAGCTCAGGTTAACATCCGAGGTCCAACGCAGCTGCCCTGTGGTATTAATCGTGCCCAGATTCAGGTCCAAACCTTTGCCCTGCATGGCAGCAACATTTTTCATTACAAATGGTCCAATACCGCTGGTATAGTCCAAAGGTGCTATTCCATAGAGATTGCTACCATTTTTTATATACCCCTCCAGTGTACCCGATATCCGTTTGTTTTTCAGGGCAAAATCAAGACCGATATTGACCGTCGACACACTCTCCCATTTTAATTCAGGATTGACATAGTTGTCAAACCTTGCATATGGGGTCTGCGTATAGGGATTCGGCCCTGCATACTTAATGGTGGTAAGTGCTACCATGGCTGGATTGAGATTTCCTGTTTTGCCATAGGTTCCCCGCAATTTCAGATAAGAAATCAGATCTTTATTCCAAAACTTCTCGTTTGACACCGTCCAGCCCAGACCTGCTGACCAAAATGGATTCCACTTGTCTTTGACGTTGAGTCCAAACAAGTTGGATGCGTCACGCCGCGCACTGAAAGTGACAGTATACTTATCTTCAAACAAATAAGAAGCATTTAAAAATGTCGAAATAAACCGATTCTCTTTCTGGCTGATCGAGAGGCCATCCATCACGTAGTTTCTGGCTCCGGTGACATAATGGACATAAGGAACGGTGAGGTCAAACAGCGCATACGATAAGTTATCTTCGTTATAGCCATACAACCTATTGCCATTACCTCTAGAACTGACAGTTCTCAACTCTGACCCCAAAAGGGCATACACTTTATGCGGCCCTCTTTCCCAGTTAAAATCCAGTTGCCCGCGTACATTGTGACTTCTGAGCATGCTATTTGACTGATCAAATATTCCACCCTTGGGGATTTTAAAGTCTGCTTTTCCTGTAGCCGCATTTAGCACGGCATAAGAATTGACCGTATTCCTGGCTTCATAACTATCGATATCACTCAAATTTTCCGTCCTACCCGATTCGGATTGATATTGGTATCTGAGCGAGAGTCCAAACCATTTGGGCAATTTATAAGTCAAAGCGGTAGACAAGATCGTATTTTGCATCTGTTGCTTTTGCACACTGTGCTTATAATCTTCGAGCGGATAGTATTGCCAATCCAATAATCCTTTATCTGCTTGCTGCTCAAGATACGTCCCACGCCAATCTTTGAGCAGCGGTAAGGCATTGCCGTCGGCATCAGCGAGCTCGGCATAAGGAAACAGTCCGCCGTTATATGCCGAAACACTGCCAAAACCCGGCCTGCCACTCCGCATGTTCTGAAAGGAAATATTCATGCCGCCTTCGAGTGTGAGCGATTTCGAAAGCAGAACCTTGGCATTCATCAATACATTATTACGCCTGACCCGATTATCCAAATTATCGATCTGCAGACCGTTTCCGACAGAGGCATTCCATATGAGCCTATCCGTACCCTGAGATAGTCCCACTGTTGTCTGCTGCTGTAGCCCTATGCGATAGAGGTATTTCTCGAAGTCATTTCTTACATCGACATTTCTAAGACGGTTGATTTCCTGTTCGATCGCTGTGATTTCATTTTGATCCTGACTTGCTTTTTTTCGGATCAACAGTTCGACAATCGGCGAAAGCACCGGATGTTGGGCCGAATTGATGGAAGCATCGTAATAGCCCTTATCAAAAAGCATGGTTTCCACATTAACCATATCCGACGAAGAAATACGATCTAATGAAAACAGATCCGGTTTTTGCTGCACCGTTGTCAACAGGTTGAGATCTATTTTCAGCTTTTGATCGGCCGTCCCCTTTTTGGTCGTGATGACAATAACCCCATTACCTGCCCGAGCGCCCCAGATTGAAGCAGCAGCGGCATCCCGTAGTATGGTTATATTTTGAATATCATCCGGATTGATGCTATTTAGGTCACCTTCAAACGGAAAATTATCCAGCACAATCAAGGGTTGGGTTTCCCCTTGGATGGTGCTCATTCCCCGGACCAAGAACTGATCCTTCGCACTTTTTGCATTGCGGTCCACGACCAATCCAGATGCCACCGCTGGCAGGCGATCCATGATATTAAAATTGATCTGTTCATTGATCCGATCTTTTCCGACAAAAGAAAAGGAACCCGTGGCCCTTTCCTTAGGAATCGCACCGTAACCCGTTGATACCACCACTTCATCAATACCGATTGCCGCCGAGACCAGTTCGATCCGATGTCCTGCTCCAAAAGTCAGCAACGTATCAATCGCACGGAATCCGATTGAAGAGATCTGTAATGAAACGGTATTATCTCGATCTTTTACATCGATCTCAAAGATGCCTTTTGCATCTGTCGTTGTCCCAGCTTTTCCTTTTAGCAACTTGACCGCAGCACCAGCGATTGCCTTACCAGAGCCACGTTCAATGATGATTCCACTCACCTTCTTCTCTTGGGCTTGAATAAATAAAGGGAAAATGACTGTTGCCAACAGCAATAACCCATAGATTTTTATAGATCTCATGATTATTTCCCTTTCGCTTTTTCAACAACAAATACATTTATATCCCGGATTGCATTTTCAAGCTTCATACCCGATTTAGCCAACTGCGCATTGAGCTCACCAAGATCATTGGTCACCCTGATATTGAGGTCAATCTTGCCTTTATATCCAGTTTCGTTGACAATGTATTTTCCAGCTAGTCGCTGGTCGGTGAGGATTCCCAGTGCATAGGCTATTGGCGCATTATCGATTTGGATTTTTTTCTCCCAGTCAATCGAACGATTCAGTTTTCCATTAGAGGCAATTGACTGAGGAATTTGGCCGATGCGTTTCATCACAAGACATTGCCGTGTTTCTTTCTGCAGACCAGCATTGTAACCCGAAGCCGCATTCAGTAATTCTACCATACCTTTATTCATGATGAGCTGGTCTCTTGTGGGGACGATCAGGTCTAAGGTATAAGGCCTATTCAGCTCAATTGAATCATCCGTTTTGATTTGAAAATTCTCCCTAAAGAACGGTTCACCAATCGCCGAAAATAACCTAGGTGCTAGATCCCGATAAATGGTTATCAGCGGCAAATTGACAAAGCTCGTACTGAAATATCCTTCCTGTAAATTTCTCGAGTATTTAGCCACAGGGAGATAATCCTGATAACCTTTCAGCACCAATTGATAGCACTGTAATACATTTTTATCAGCTTGAATACCTGGTAAAATAGGAAGATTTTTATCGAACACAGGCTTAGCTTTGAGATCCAATGACTGTCCCGCGAAAAAGCTATTCAGATTAGCTTGGCTAAGCGGCTCCTGTGAAGTTTGATATCTGACCATTCCATCCGCGTCTATCCATATTACCTGCGGCACCGAAGCATGCGGAAAAAACTTCTTCAATATCTTGTCCTCGATAATCGTTGGCAAATGTAGGTCTTGTTTTATCCAAGTATTAAGGGCGGTGGTTTTGTTGTCAGAAGTGACAGCAATAAAATTTCCTTTTTCGGTCAGTTTGCCGATAAAGGAATTTGTCTCTATTAATGAACTAATACAAGGAGAGCACCAACTGGCCCAAAAATCGAATATGATAGGGCTACCTTTTAGATGTTCTAGCGTTTTTGTCTGCGTATCGCCATTACTATAAAACTTATATTTATAGGTCCAAAATGAATCCGGCACCTTCTGACCTACAGTCAGCATCGCGGCTTCTTTTAGCCCATCGGCCCCGCTGTCCTTGCGAGGCGTCTGAGCCGATAAACTAAACATAGAAACCATCAGAGCTAATACCATAAGAGTTCTGATGCTCTTCAATGCTTTAGAAGAAAAATTAGATGATTGAAAAACTAAAGTAATGCATGTCAGAAGTACCCGACCAGTACTCTTACAGTATGATCTGCTCGAGTATCTGGTCAGTGCTTGGCAGATGTAGGTATTTATATATATCTTGACTAGTGTCAATAATTTTAACGTACTCATAATTTGATAGTTAGTGTTTTTGTGAGAGCTGATAAAAAAAGTCGTAGATTTCCTTACTACTTTCGAGTTCGCAGGCTATAAATCTGTTACTACGCAGAAAGGAGATTTCAATTCCCGATAGATTGATCCGTTTGTAATGGACAATAAAATAGGCCATTAGCATGCGAAACAAGGCGATAGTAAAGTGTTGTACATCAGCTGTACTGATCGCAGGATTTGCCTTTCGTTCCTTATCCAAGTAAATTGTCAGGAGTTCGACAATATGGTTGCGGCAGCTATCCATGTCATAGTGACTCCAGAACTCTTTAATACATGCTACAGGATCGTACTCCAAATGATGGATCTCGTAAATCGCCTTATCTATGGCGATCAATTTGTGAAAAAGCTCTTTCATTTTTTTGGCTTTTGAGGGCGCATGATGGTAGAAAGTCATTTGAAAAAAGGAGCAAAAAAGATCCCCTATCGGGTCAAAAGACCCAATCCATCACGCTGTTAAAAAATTAAATTAACTAAACCTCAGAATGCCGTTTTACTCTTAATTACTCGGTTATATATGGTTCATCACGGGCATCCATACTAATAGGAAGAACCGACCCTTTGTTGTATCACAACAATATTTGGGATAGAAATTTGTCTTCGAAGAAAAGTTTGACTAAATTTAAGCTGCGAAACAATTATTTAGTAAAAGCCATCTTCATTGCCTTCAATCGCTATTTTATATATTGATGTGCAGGGTCGGTGGCAGACACGCGAAAGGAGAATTTGGTTATTCGTGTGAATAAGCCATACTAAGCCATTTTTATTAGCTCCTCTCCTTTTACGTACTGATTATCTTAACACAACCTTTAATCCGGCGCTCGGATTAGATTTTTGAAATGCTGTTTGGCGGAATACCGAGTAAGTCGATCCTTGATCTGATACTGGTGGGTTAGAGTTTTAAATGGTGTCGTTCTCATAATTTTTGATTATTTAAGAACGACGTTTCTCAGCAAGTATAACCACCTATTAAAAATACAAGGGGTGGCTTGCACTTTAGACCCACGGGTGACTAGCCCATTCATCTATGTCTCAAAGGACATTTTGACTTATCCATCTAAAGTATCGCAAGACCACCCACATGCTTTATTAACAAAAGTAATAAAACTTTTTAAGCATGAGGCGATCTTAACGGTTCTCTCGATGGAATTTTAGTCGTTTGTGGGTCGAGAAAACATCGTTCAATATGGCTAATAGCCTTATTGTCTAATCGCTAAACAAAGATAAGAATTGGTTTCCATTAAAACAAAATAAAAATAAAGGAAACCTGTGAAATTTTTAATATTATGGATGAAAAGGAACTCCTAGCTATAGAAATAGCAAATTTTGCAGAGTATGTTTTAGCAAGAAAAGCGGAATCAGGATTGGCAATTGAAAATTTTGCAAAGATGGTTGATATGACCAGGGGGGAAATTAGTAAAATTACAAATCAACAGAGAAAAAGTGTTTCTGTACACTCCTTCTATAAGATTGCTATATACTCGGGTGATATTATTGAAAATGCTATCAAAGCCGTGTATAAACATAGAAATTTAGAACTAAAAACTGGAGAAAAAATTGAAGAAAGAACCAACTTTGGTATTTTCATGAGAGATGAAGTTGAAGTTCAGGGTCAGAACGCTTTTGATTTTATTTTGAAAAAAACAGGAATTGATAAGAAGAGACTAACTGACATTTATTACAATGGCGGTGCACCTGAGCCTTATGAGCTTATACTTATTGAAAAAGCTACAGGAAGAGAAACAGGGGAATTGATTAAAAAATTTGTTCTCAAGTATCCGATTAAGAAGAAGGGGGATTGAGTTGGAAAACATGAGCAAAAGAGGAATTACGGTAACCAATTATTTAGCTTCTGGAAATCCCGAGGGAATAATTTTTTCATACATGTCTAATTGGACTGGACAAGCTATCAAGATACCAAGAAACTTATTTTTGGAAGCTAAAGAACTGCCAGAATTAAAGAAACCTGGTATCTATTTCCTTTTCGGCCAAAACGATGAAAACCCAGATGATAAACTGGTGTACGTCGGAGAAGCAAATTCATTGGCAGATAGAATTGGGCAGCACCTTAAAAATTCCGAGCAATCATTTGAATTAATTATATGTTTCTGCTCAAAGGACGAAAACCTTACGGTTTCACATACAAAATATTTAGAACAAAAGACTATCTCAAAGATTAGCAAATCAAGTGAATACCGCTTAACAAATAGGACCATTGGAACAACTGTAAACCTTCCGATCATGGTGAGGGATGAAATGGATACCTATTTCGAAAACATGCAGATTATACTACCGACATTAGGCTATTCCGTATTAACACATGATGACAGGTTAGATAAAAAATCCCGTTTGCCATCGGTAGAATATTCATTATCCATGAGTGGAATTACAGCGAAAGCTATATTAACTTCAAACGGTATTGAAGTGCTAAAAGGAAGTGAAATGAGCAAGAAACAATTTAAGGCACTATCCGGTACTTATGGAAATCTTAGGAGTACTTTAATAGAGAAAGAAATTGTCATCCTTAAGGATGGGAAAAATATATTCAACGAGAATTACGAATTTTCGAGTCCTTCAACAGCTGGAGCTGTCATACTTGGATATTCCGTCAATGGTCGTACAGCTTGGAAAGATAAAAACGGGGTGACAATTAAGGAAAATGAGGAGTTGAAAATTGGGAAGAAATAACTAGATCTGTCATCAAATAACTGCATACGTTTTTCCAGTATAATGGTTAAAAGTATTTTTCATAATATAAATTCATTCTTTTTTATTATTTTAATTGCTAAATATAGCTTAATTGACCAATGAAAGTAAACCGCCTAATAATTCACGAAATTATTAAAGAAAGTAAAGATAAAAATGTAAATAGAAACATCTCGAAAGGCGAGATCAATATAGACGACAATATTGTAAGAATGACTGAATTTTTAGTCAATTCCTTTGATGATTCGAATATTAAATATGGGAGATTTCGAAATGGGCATGAAAATGCATTTAGCTTAAATGCCATAAAGTACATTTCAGCTAACCGTATTGATAAAAAAACATTCTTTGATTTTACCAGATTGAGCTTAAATGAATTAGTTCTTATTTTAGAAAATGTAATTCTCGCAACAGGAGGATATTATTTCTTTGTCGATTATGAAAAGAATTCTACTCCCTTTATTTTAGTGCTTATTGTAAGAAATAAAGAAGCATTTAAGATTGACTGGGAAAATGGAACCTTTACTATTGATGAAACAGCTAATATCAATATCGATAAAATAGCAATGGGTTTCAGGCTAAATTGCAGCTTATTAGATAATATAACCGCTGATCGGAATTATATCGCTTTAGTTAGTAACCAGGGTGAAAG
The DNA here is from genome assembly GCF_011064245.1 of Sphingobacterium sp. DR205. Lineage (NCBI taxonomy): Bacteria > Pseudomonadati > Bacteroidota > Sphingobacteriia > Sphingobacteriales > Sphingobacteriaceae > Sphingobacterium > Sphingobacterium sp. DR205. The sequence goes on from NZ_CP049333.1 coordinate 5,278,984, forward strand.
TCTTTCCGATTATTTCCTGACTTGGACTAATACAGATATAACGAACGACTCAACTAAATCTACTCAACATCTAGTTAATCTTCTTCGAGTTATTAAAAAACCCATCGATACCGATGAAAATGAGTTCCGTAGAAACGCCTTTTCTTGGATGACTCAATATAAGAAAATTAATAAGGGCTATGTAAATATTGACAAACTCAGTGATTATTTATTTGGAGATAAAAATACCATAAAAAATTATGCTAAAGAATTAGGATATGAAATTGAAACAGAACTAAAGGTTAATAGCGCCAAACTTAGATCCTTAGTGAAGTACAGTGCAAAATCAAAAGGGATTAATGTTAGTTTCAATGTCGAAGATATTGATAGTGGTGATATAACCATTGATGCAAACAATCAGGTCGTAGTAATAACAAATAAGTCGATTTTTGATAAATTACTTTCTCAAATAGAAAATGGAACAGAATAAAAATCGAGATATTCTGGCTATTCTTCTGAATGAACTGGTTTCATCCTCATGTGCTATTACTGAAGATGGCGAAGATATAAAGATAGAATTCACCAATAATATAGCTGCAAAATTTGCTCAACGCTTTGATAGTATAAAAGATTTTAAAGCAGTAAGCGATAGAGTTATTCTAACACCTATATACAATGAAGATTTTATTTTAGTTTGCGGAGAGCTATCATACTTCAACAAGTATAAAAATAAGAAAATTCGTAAAGCTGAAAAAAGATGCGCAATCTTACTTTCCGAAAAAACATACTTGTTAATTGATCAGAATGAAGAAACTATTAGCAACACAAAGAAAAAGAATGTAACAACGATAACAAAACACATTCATCAATATATTGAATTATACGAATTATTCGACTCAAATATCAATCTAATAGAACACAAAATTCCAGCATCTGATGGTCAAAAACTAATAATAGTAAATAAGTCTACTTATAAAACTGTATCCTCCATTTTGTTTAAGAAGAATTGTATAAATTTTTTAGAAGCAGAATTTGAAAAAATTGACTTAGTTTTATTTTCGGAGAAGATAAAAAGTGATGAGTGGTTAAGTTGCTTTAAAGAAGAGGTATGTAAATTTGCAGACAACCAGAATATATCTACATTCGACAGGCTTTATCATAATTTTAATTACTTATTTAATATTGCAGAAAAGAACTTCCAGTTATTTATAACAAATTTCTCTTTTGAAAACGTTTTAAACAAATACAAGGATCAAAAGGAAAAATATTTTTCAAATTTAAGTTCCGTAAAGGAAAAAATTGGGAACCAAATAGTTTCAATTCCACTTACTCTAGGGGCTTCCTTATTTGCTCTTTTTCAACTTGAAAAAGCCAATCAAATAAATACAATAATCCTAATCGTTAATTTATATAGTTTTTTTATTATCTACCTCATTGCTACATATATTTATGAGCTGGAGAGTATTAAGAAGGAATCTAAAAATGATAGGAAGAAGCTTAACAAATTATATCCTTCACTTTACGAAGATATAGATAATCAATTTAAGTCATCTGACGTTAAAGCACAATTAATACTGATAATGGCTTGGTCAATAATTGTATTATTGATAATTTCTCTAATTTTAATTTACTTTTTTTTCAATCCATCAGTAAAGTAAATTTTAACAACTGGCACGATCATAAATTATTTTTTCTCAAAGAATAGACAATACCTATATATATTTAAACGCTTTATAAACTATTTCCATATTTGTTCAGCCAATTAATCGCATCGCGATAGACTGGATAGTAGGATCTTAACAACGTCCAGAATTTATGAATGTGATTCATCACCAAACTATGAATCAATTCATGTACGATGAGGTAGTCAATTACAAATAATGGAGCTTTTATAAGTCGCCAATTCAGCTGTCGGAAAAATGGGGTACTTACACAATATCGTTAAAGTTACTAATCAGTTGGTGAACTTTCCTCCTTACTCCCAGAAAGAATTTTCTCAATTTTTTGTCCTTTTTCTTCAAGTTTCTTCTTAGAATTTGATTCAAGGATTGCTGCTACTTTTCCTAATCCAGGAATTCCATCTAATTTATCGATAGCGAGTTGGAATTTATAACTTTGTTCCAGAGCTTCCATAACCGGGTGATCAGAGGACTCATAATTAGAAATGAGTTTTCCAGGGTTCTCTGATGTAACTTGAAGAAAATTAGATAATAGCCTGTATTTTAGTTCTGATGTTTGTTCATCGTTATCCAAGTTGTTTATCTGCTTGGAGAGTCCTTCGTAGGTTTTACTTAATACTTCTTTATGCGCGTATTCCTCAATCAGCCTTTTAGAAAGGTTTAATTTTTTATTGGCGGAATAAGTGAACCATAGGATAGGAATGTACATAGGAATAATGGCTAAAACCATACGAGGGATTTTAAAAATTACTTGATCTAATGATTCGCCTCGATACATCAGCACAATGCTTACTACAAAAGGGATTAAACTGGCGGTTATGAGCAAATAAATTCCCTTTGAAAACCGTATTTGCATTGAACTTAAATTTGTTTCTTCTTCTATTTTCTTTGTAGAAAAAGCAGAGCTTAATCCTGCAGTTAATGCCGCAGGCAACAAACTTGCTATTTCTTCATTGATTTTTGAATAGTTAGTCTTATGCTCTTCTTCGAAATTCTTATAATTGGCTTCAAAGTCTCTTTTTATTGAAATAATCCTATTTTCAGCTTTTGTAAGCTTTTCTTCTAAATCTTCATAGGTAGTATCTAATACATCTTTTTTACCTTCCACTACGACAGTTTCCCCATTATCGTCTTCATCTTCATATCCAAAAAGCTCTTGATAGTATTCATCAATTTCTTTTTTACGAGTATTAATTGTTGTTAAAGATGTTCTAGATTTTAATAAGTTACCTTCAATATCTTCAATGAACTTATTAATATCGGCTAATTTTTCATCCAGTTCGGGATATTCCTCAATGAATGAAGTTAAGTGGTCAACTTTTTCTTTAAGCTTATTATAAGATTCTTCAAATTCTGAATCTGTTAATTCAGCTTTTGTTTTTAATTCAATAATTATTTCATTATTACTAGTGATTGTTTTAACTAACCGGTCAGCCTCATTGACTTTCGAAGTAATTTCACCGATTTTTTCAATAGCTTCTTTTAATCTGTCCTCGGTTTTGTTTTTATACTCAGCTGCTTTTTTAGAGAATTGGAAAGCATCTTTCTGGGATTCTGAAGCTTTATTAACTATTTCATTCCTGATAGCCTTATCCTCATCTTCTAGTTTTACAACTCTATCCCAAAGTTTCTTTCTCTCTTCTTCAAGATATTGAACTCTTTTTTTTAATTCCTTGTCATCAAATAGTGCCATAAAATTTAGGTTTATAATTATAATGGATTATAGAATAGTTACCTCCCTAACTTATATTAAAATACCGATCAAAGTAAGCTTTTAGCTTCTCAAGTACAGTTTCCTTTTTCTTTGCTAAATCCCCTGATGGTGAAAATCTCGAAACTGGTGGCAATATCTTTGCGAAAGAAGTTCCCGCCGATTGAATTTCCCCGTTTTTAAAAGAATTATCTACAAAGGTTTTTGTCTCTTCTTCTTTCAAGCGTTCTTCCACGATAATTCGGTTCAGCTCAGATTCTTTTTGTTCTTTTACATATTTATGCCAGTCTACATCCACATCGGATGATGGTGTTAATGAATCAACAAACTTCTCTATCAATTCCTTTTTATTCCGAAGATCGACGCTAGAGTCAATAGCTTTTTGAATATTGATGACAATCTCCTTGTCCTTCATATTACTTTCGTAATATTTACGGATCAGCATCAAAATATAATCAATATTAATTTCAACTTGTTTAATCAACTCCATTTCGAACTCAATGTCATCGATTACATTTTCACGGTCCGACTTGCTTTGCTTTTTAAATTGATTGTACAATTCAATGTACATACCGTGGTAATTTTGCACATCAAGATCAGAAAGTATTTCCTTGCCTTCAAAGTCATCAAATGATCGCAAGACGTTCATCAGTTTAAGAATAGCTCCATACAGTCTAATAAATTCCTTCTGAGCTTCTTCGCCTAAAATTCTTACACCGATAGGGAATTTCGCTAAGAGCTCCTGAACCAAATCTTCATAACCTCTAATATCTTTCTTCCCATCGTTGTAGCCATAGTAATATTCATCAAATGTTTTTAGCAATACAATGCCACCAGCTTCCTTGTTTCCAAACAAGGTTAATGCTTCATTCGTATTATCTTCCAGATTACGGAAACATATAATATTTCCGAAGGTCTTAATCGAATTCAGGATTCGGTTTGTACGCGAAAATGCCTGCAACAACCCGTGCATTCGCAGGTTTTTATCTATCCAAAGCGTATTCAAAGTAGTCGCATCAAAACCAGTCAAAAACATATTCACTACAATGAGCAAATCTATTTCCCGATTCTTCATGCGCAGAGAAACGTCTTTGTAGTAATTTTGAAACTTATCTGAAGATGTATCGTAATTGGTCTTAAACGCTAAATTGTAATCCATGATGGCATGATCCAAAAAATCACGATGTGATGCACTCAGGCCCTCTGTAGATTCGGAATTTTCATCCTCTAAACCATCTTCTTCAGGATCATTTTGTCCGAAACTGAAAATAGTAGCAATTTTCAATTTGCGTAGTTCCGATACTTCTTTTTGCTGACGTTTAAATTCTTCATAATATAATTTAGCTGCATCAATGGATGAAACTGCAAAGATCGAATTAAAGCCACTAAGTCTTATCTTCTCCTTTATTTCTTCGATCTTGTTGCGATCCTTGGCCGTCGAGACTTCATGGACATTTGCCAGCGTAGTCATATAATATGGCTTGGAATTCCGCATCGTTTTTTGATCGAAGTGATCTAAGATGTAACCCACATTATTTGATATGTATTTCGGCGCTAAAAGGATCTTCTCTCTATCGATATCGCGCACTTTTTGATCAGTAATATTATCTTTCTCTTTAATTGTACGAATATAATCTACTCGGAAAGGAAGTACGTTCTTATCTGAAATTGCATCTACAATTGTATATGTATGGATAGCCGATTGATGATTGGCTTCTGGACAATTTGTAGGATCGCCGTGTACATAACAGCCAAATGCCTGAACAGTAGTTTTTAAATGTGCCTTACCACCGCTATTGGAATTTTTAGCGAAAATAGGGGTACCTGTGAAGCCAAAAAGAAAGTATTTCTTGAATGAATTGGTGATCGATTCGTGCATGTCTCCAAATTGCGAGCGGTGACATTCATCAAATATAAATACGATAGGTTTACCGAATACACGATGATTTTTCTGCTTTTTGATTAGAATAGAAAGCTTTTGGATTGTGGTAATGATAATCTTTGCATTGGGATTATCCAATTGCTTTTTGAGTACCGCTGTATTAGTATTGCTATTAGCAGCACCTTTTTCAAATTTATCGTACTCTTTCATGGTCTGGTAATCCAGATCTTTACGATCGACCACAAAAATGACTTTCTCGATAAATGGTAACTTACTCGCTAGCTGAGCTGTTTTAAAAGAGGTTAAGGTTTTACCTGAGCCTGTCGTGTGCCATACAAATCCACCCGCATCAATTGTTCCGTATTTCTTATAATTGTTTGAAACGTTGATTTTTTGCAGAATACGCTCCGTTGCGACAATTTGATACGGACGCATCACTAGCAACAGTTTATCTGATGTAAATACACAATATTTGGTAATGATATTTAGGATAGAGTGCTTCGCAAAGAAAGTCTTCCCAAAATCGATTAAATCGTAAATAGGGGTATTATTCCCGTCAGCCCACCATGAAGTGAACTCATAGCTATTGCTAGTTTTGGATTTCTTCGTTCCCTGCTTTTCTTTTTCTTTTAGATGCGTATAACGCGTAGTATTACTGTAGTATTTGGTCAGTGTACCATTAGAAATGACAAACAATTGCACAAATTGAAACAAGCCGTTATCCGCCCAAAAAGATTGTCTTTCGTATCGATCAATTTGATTGAAAGCTTCCTGCAAAGAAACACCCCGCCTTTTTAATTCAATATGCACCATAGGCAAACCATTAACCAATACCGTTACATCATAACGGTTGGAACGTTTACCCTCGGCAGTTTCGTATTGATTGATTACCTGCAGGTGGTTGTTATGAATATTCTTTTTATCAATGAGGTAAATATTGCGTAAGGAACCATCTTCGCAATGCAAAGCTTGGATATAATCTTCTTGAATCAATCGGGTTTTGTCTTCAATATTGCTATTGGGATTGGATAATTTACCCTCGAAAAAATGCTTCCACTCTTTTTCAGTAAACTGGTAATCGTTTAACTTTTCTAATTGCAAGCGCAAATTATCTACCAACTGCAAGTTGGTTGTAATGGATAGAAATTCATACGCTTGCTTTTCCAACAATGCAATAAAAGCCTTTTCCAATTCGGCTTCACTTTGGTATCTAGTTTCCTTTTTATATTCGACAATGTATTCTGAAACAACAGTAGATTCCGAATTTTCTGAAATAAGGTTATAATTGGCTGGCATATACTTACATTCTCTTTACTGAGCTACTGCTAATGGCTCAAACGTTAATAATTTTCCTCTATAATATTCATATTGCTGTCTACGCGCTGCAATCTCGGCAGGTAACCCCACCGAAATATCATTGACTAAAGCATCGAATTTATCTAAAATAGTTACTATGCGTTCTTGTTCCTCTAATGAGGGAACTGGGACTAAAATATTATTTAAATTTTGTTTATTTAATTTTGGCTGTGCTGCACCAGTTATATAAGGAACTAAGTCAATAGAATTTAAATAATATTCAATCAATCTTCTTGTTGCATAATGCTTAAACTTAAGCACATGGGCGTGATTATTTACCCAAGATTTACCTGTGATAGAAAATGCAATTGGTGTATTCCTTGTTAACAGATTGGCACCATCTTCTGAAATTAATAAAAAGTCTCCATCGAAAATATAGTCCTTTACATAGTCAACGATACCAGAAGCTCCATAATATGGTATATTTCCTTTCTCCCTACTTCCTCCTTTAACTGGTTTTCTCTTACTGTTCAGGTTTTCTGAAATCTGAGGCAAAGTCTTCCAATCCACTTCCTTACCTTCAAAAGTGAGCAGTTCATTACGATAGTATTCGTATTGGCGCGTTCGCGCTTCTAGCTCCCCCTCAAGCTCCCTCTCCAACGCAGTAAATTTGTCAAGAATATTGACTATTTCTTCTTGTACAGGTAGTGGTGGGATGGGGATTAGAACATTTAAAATATCATCTTTTCTTAAATTAGTTTGATCAACTCCATTATCAAACCGGAGAAAAGATAAATGCCTATTCAATAGATAATAATAATATTTTGGCAATTGACTTGATTTATCTTTTACGGATAAGGAACAAATTCGTTGATTTAACGTATATAAATTATCATTATCAACTATAAAAGTTTTAGCCAATGCCCTACCATTAGGCAAATCACTCATCACCATCAAGATATCATCAACAAAAAGAGGTGAGATTTGAGTATCTGAATGTTTTTTTACGTTTCCATTTGTGGAAATAAATTTAGAATTCACCACAATATAGTTACCATTATCTGAAATTGCTTTCTCGTGCCCCTTTCCATTTAAAAAGTGTAGCACTTCTCCTAATTTTTTATACTCGACCCCATCCGGACAATACTGTGCTATTAACTCTTCTATCTTACTCATTGTTCTCTCCCTTTTGCTGTAGTTTTTTTAGTTCTTTGTCAAAGTCACTTTCAAACAATTGATCCTGAATGACTCTATATTTTTCAAATTCCGATTCGGCATGAGCTTTGGCTATTTCAGCAGTTACTTTTCCTGCATCCTGTAAAACCTTTCTGTCTGTAGCTTCGATGAATCTATTCAACCGAATTTCCCAATCTTCCATTGTCATCGGGATTTCTCGCAATGCCATGTCTTCTGCAAGATCTAAATAAGCAGAAACTAAACGTTGTAATTGTTGCATTTCCTTCTCAGAGAGATAATTTTTAGCAACACTGACATCAAATTTTTGAATTTTCCCATTCGGAGCATCCTTCCAAGTAGTCAAACCCATGTTTTCCTTTTGATGATCAGCCCTGTTTACAATAACTTCTGCAGCCGTATTTCCATGAATGGCCCAGTGCAGTTTGTTTTGAACTGTAGCAAAAAAACGCTGGGTACTTTTGGCCGTTACATTATAGTCGATGGCTGTAATATAAATATCGGTAATCTTTTGATAGAATTTTCGTTCGCTCAATCGAATTTCCCGTATACGTTGAAGTTGTTCTTCAAAGTATTTTTTGCCGAGAATAGTACCGTCATTTTTCAAACGCTCATCGTCCATAGCGAAACCTTTGATAGTAAACTCTTGCACAATTTGCGTCGCCCATTTGCGAAAGAGTACCGCGCGCTCCGAATTGACTTTATATCCAACAGCAATAATGGCCGAAAGGTTATAGTGCTGCGTATTGTAATTTTTGCCGTCAGACGCAGTTATCCGGAATTTCCGGATAACTGCGTCTTCCTCAAGTTCCTTGTCTTTGAATATCTTTTGAAGGTGCTCACTAATGGTTCTTACATCTACTTGATAAAGTGTACCCATCATCTTTTGAGACAGCCAAATATTTTCATCAGCGTAAACAACATTTACGTCACTTTCGCCCGTAGCTGCGATAAATGTTAAATATTCTGCCGCAGAAGATCGTACATCTATTCTAGTGTCTGATTTTTTTTTATTCATACCTTAACTTTCAGATGCTGAAATACGTTTACCATTAACCCTTATTTTCCAAATCATTCACAATTGCGTCAATAGCCGTACGCAATTCATGCTGGCGAGCTACAATTTCGGTAATGCGTTGATTTAGTTCCTTAATATCTGTAGCTACTGTAGTGTTTTCTTGCTCCACATATGAGCTGACCGCAATATTGTAATCGTTCGTAGCAATTTCACTATTCTGTACCAATCGTGCAAAATGATCTACACTTTCACGAGCGATAAAAGTGTCTAAAATTCTTTTACGGTTGGCATCAGCTAATTTGTTCTTGCTGCCACCACGTACAAATTCAGCGGAAGCATCTATAAACAAAGTCGCATTATCTTTTTTACTTTTCTTCAACACGATAATACAAGTAGCTATCGTTGTTCCAAAAAACAAATCGGCGGGTAGTTGAATAACAGTATCTACATAGTTGTTGTCGATAAGATATTTACGGATTTTCTGCTCTGCACCACCTCTATATAACACACCAGGGAATTCAACTATAGCAGCTGTCCCAGAAGTTGCCAACCAAGATAGCATATGCATAGTAAAAGCTAGATCGGCTTTAGATTTGGGGGCCAACACACCTGCTGGTGAAAAGCGTGGGTCGTTGATCAATAATGGATTAGCATCACCTTCCCATTTAATTGAGTATGGTGGATTAGAGACAATCGCATCAAAAGGTTCATCATCCCAGTGCATCGGATCCATCAAGGTATCCCCGTGACCAATATTGAATTTTTCGAAATTAATATCGTGCAAAAACATATTGATACGACACAGGTTATAGGTTGTAATATTCACCTCTTGCCCATAGAAACCTTGACGTACATTCTCTTTTCCTAACACTTTAGCAAACTTCAGCAGTAAAGATCCCGACCCACAGGCTGGGTCGTAGACTTTATTGACCTCTGTCTTGCCAACAACGGTAATTTCAGCCAACAATTCAGAAACTTCTTGGGGTGTAAAAAATTCACCTCCTGATTTACCAGCGTTACTTGCATACATGGTCATTAGATACTCATATGCATCACCAAAGGCATCGATATTATTATCTTGGTAATCGCCTAATTTTAGGCCAGCTATGGCTTTTAGAATTTTGGCTAAACGCTTATTTCGTTGTTCAACTGTTCCTCCTAATTTATTGCTATTGACATCGACATCGTCAAACAAGCCTTTTAAATCATCTTCGCTATCTGTGCCGTTAGCCGATGATTCAATGTCTTTGAAAATGCGATGCAAATCCACATTTAAGTTGGAATTTTTTTCTGCATTGCGCTGTACATTTTGAAACAGCTCAGAGGGTAGGATAAAGAACCCTTTCTCCGAAACGGTATCTCTTCGACCAAATTCAGCTTCTTCATCAGATATTTTTGCAAAATCAAAATCGGTATTTCCTGTTTCCCATTCCGCTTTATTGATGTGAGAGGTTAGGTTTTCAGATATAAAACGGTAAAACAAGATACCTAACACATAGGATTTAAAATCCCACCCATCTACACTTCCTCTTAAATCATTAGCAATCTGCCATATCGCTCGGTGCAACTCGTCTCTTTCTTGTTCTCTTGTCATCTGAAATATTTAATATTTTATTCATCAAAAAGCTGTACATAGCCAGCTTTTAAGTATGTGTTTTTTATGATTAAAGCAATGTTAATAATCGCTTTAAATATACTTAAAAAAGTACGTTTTTAATATGGTAAACCGTAATATATAGATATTTCAATATCCCTCTTTCTTCCCTGCTTTTTCCCTAGCGGTTAAAGTCACGTTCTATTTTATTGTGGTTGGTTTAATGATGTTGATAGATAAAGCTCCATGTTTTGAAGTTGCTGAAATAAATCAATATTTAAATTTTGAAGTTCAGTTTTACTGATATATTCTCTGCTATCGTTAGCATTTGAAAAGAATTTAAACTCTAATTCATCATGATCAAAATAAATTTGAATTGTATCTTCTCCTATTGGAAATAAAATAACACAGTCTTCGTCCGATTTCACTTCACCATAGCTTTCATTTTTTAAAGAAAATTTCTCCTTTAAAAAATAATTAAATAAAATAGAAGTTCTCAATTCGCGGTGATAATGACTTAATCTAGACTGACCTAATAAACGGATGTAATCTCCTTCTTTTAAATAGTTTATTAATCCCTGTTTACAATATCTTAGTTCATCTGGATATTCTATTAACAACCTCCGCCAGTCAAATATATTTTGTTTCCTGATTTCTATTATGTTCGTCAAATCTCCAAAATCTTTATATAGATCTGCAAGTTCAATTAATATGTGTCTTTTGCCTTGATCATTAAACAGTCTCCGCCAGTTCTCATCTCTATCCCTTGCATTAGCTCTATCTGATAGATATAGTAAACATCTATTACTTCCATCGACTGATAACCATTCTTTGCTAATGCTCAAAAGGGTCCTTACTATGAGAAAATTACTATTTAAATTCTCATCACTAAATATTTCCGCGAATTGTTGATACAAATATTGAAACTTATCCAAGTTTGGTCTTTCTTCATCTTTTGCTAACTCTATCAAAAAACCAATTTGACCATAGAAATAGCCGTGGTTTTCTGCTTTTATCAAATCTTCTTGCCAAGCTGTAAAGTAGTCTTGATTCTTTGCAAATTCTTCCACTCGCTGGCGCTCTGGAAAAAAGTCCATGAATTTTTCATCTTGTAAATTATTTTTAATATCAAGGCATTTATTTCCGAAGGTCTTAATGCTTTGAATAGCATCGAAAAAACGAATGTCATCATCAATTCTCGAATTATAAATTAGATTTCGAATTAATCTTAACCAACCATAAAAATTGTTTTCATTCAATTCTGCCGATGATTTGTTTAAACAATCGATAAAATGAAATATAGCAAACAGAAAGGTCTGATGAAATAAGTTTAAACTATTTATGTTATTAATAACATAAGTTTTAAATGACTCTTTTTCATTCCAATTGTTTATAAATGTGGAGTTCCAAACTTTTCTGATACAATTTTCGAATGCGCTGTAATTAGCATCATCACAAAACATCTTTAGATTATACCAGATGAAATATAGACGATCTTTTTCTATAATATTATGTTCTATATAAAATCTAAAAGGTATCGATTCGTTGCCACTTAATTGCTGGTAAATGAATCTTTTATCTTTTAAATCGACCTTACCTTCTTCTTTATCAATCGCTGGCTCATCACTAAAATAGCTATAGCCAAGCAGTATATTGATAAACTGATATAAACGCATATCAGTTTTAAGCTTGTCAGCATCCCAAAATAAGTCGTACCATTTTGTATCCAAATTATTTTCCCAATCTATTTGGAATTCGCCCATCGCGTTCTTCGGATTTTCTGTGTATTCAATCAACCAAGACTTGAATTTTTCAAAATCCGTTAACTCCTTTCCGGAGGCATTCATTTTAACATAGAGTTTGTCATCCAGCTGGTGCTCGTCTATATCTAAAAAGTCAAAAGACAAGGCATTTTTACTTTCTAAATTTTTATACACTATTTCAACAACATTATCTAAATCTTCAAATTCTGTCAGCTTTTTACGGAAAGCCTCTATCATAACCAACATACTCATCACAGTTGGGTCGTATTTCCAAAAATCGTAAAACCAATTTCGATCTTTTACGTATTCTATAAATGACTTTTCCCAAATATCATTGGATCTAAACTCCGCACTACTTGACAACAGAGCTTCTAAGAAATCTCGAGAACTAACTCTCGTTTTATAAGTGAAATGGCGTAAAAAAGATATGTCTTCGTTGCGTTTCGCATATACCAGAAAATGCAATAAAAAAAGTGTGGTGAGGCGCTGTTGGCCATCAAAAGGAATGAATATATTTTTTGAGCCAAAGCGGTTGATGCGTTTAAAATTCCGTTGAATCTCATAACCATTTTTTTCCGCATATTCGCTTACAGTAGAAAGTAGACTTTCTAAATGCTCTTCTTGTCTTTCTTGCTCCTCACTCAAATCGTCATTTACTAATTTACCATAGATAAAATCTAAGGGCATGAGCGTAGCGCTAGGTTGTGACAGATGATTAATTAAGTCCTCGACAAAATCTAATCTGATAGCAGTTGCTTTTTTATCATTTAAATTTCCTTGAACATAGTCTCTCTGTAGAATAGGAATTTCCACTTTTTTTTGAGACAGAAGCTCTTTGAAAGTGAATTTACTGTTTTCCATAAATGATCTCTTTAATGCTTTGGTAATAATAAGTTGCGTCAGCTTCGCTCCAGAATTCATTTTGTAAGGAGTCTTTCTCCGTATATTTTTTCACAAAACAGTTGACGGTTGCATACGGGACATAATTTTCTTGGTTAGCGCCTTCAATTTTCAATATTATTTCGCGTTTATTCTTAAATAAACCATTACCAAGTTTACTATTGGTCGCTTTATCAAGCAATGCCAAATTATTTATTTTATGTGTAGCAACTTCTACCTCCAACAAATCTTTAATTTCTCGAATATTTTCTCTTAGTTCTTTATTATAAGAGCAGTTCTCTTTAGTTATTTGTTCCAGGAAACTCTCTATCTTATCCATTACTGGTAATTTCTCGCCAAGGTTATTATGCTTTTGGTCTAATATTTTTTTTGTATCGATTAACCAAAATTTTACATCTTCGATATGACTAAAATCTTGTGGATTTTGAGGATGTATATGTTCTAAGCTCCATTCTTCATTCACATACTTATCAAAAGGAAATTTTTGAGCAGGAAAATCCTTTTCGAAAATTAGGATGTTATACAATAACAAGACATGCTTACATAACTCACGATGACTATTATAGTTAATGTTTTCTAATACAAAAAATTCTCTAAATGTTTTAATTTCATCTTCTAAAGCCCTATAAAAACGTGATTTAGACTCTTTCCGATACTTTTCGTACATTTCAATGATATCTGCAAAAGACATTCGATCGGAATTGACTAAAAAACCAATCCTATGATAGTACTTTTCATCAGTTGACCATTCATGAATCTTCCTAAAAACGTCCACAATTTTCATCCATTCTAATGGAACAGTCCCCTCAGCATATTTCGTATAAGCGCTATAGGAATCTGAGTTTTTTGTGGAATGTGTAACCAAATCAAACAGCAATCCTATGCGAGTCGAATAATTAACTTGATTTTGATTAGTTATGAAAAACCAAAAATTATCTTCGTTGAGCTGTTTCTCAATTTCGTTCCACTGATTTGAAAATTCTTGCTTCAGTTGGTTTCGCTGTGACAAAGGAAGTTGAAGCCCTTGGTATTTAAGCACAAAAAGAGCCTTTATCAAGTCAGAACTTGTTAATCTGATTTTACCACTATTGATATTTCTGAACATTTTTTTAGCGTTCATATTTTCTGTAGTGACTACAGGATACCAAATCAGTTTGATGTCTTGCAATACTTTTTCCAAAAAAACATTTTCGTCAATTTTCTTTGTTTCTAACCATAGATTTATGATCTGGAACGCTGAAAAAATATGATAGTTATCGACATTTTGTTCTGCTTTATCTATTGCAGTCCAACTTTCTTCTATTTGATCTACCACATTGACAAAACTATGTCGATTAATATTTTTCAGGAAGTCAATACAAGTTAACCTAGTAGCATATTCTATACTAAAAGGAATTGCAAAAGATTTTAACCGATTATTTAATACCTTAAGAAGTATGTACAGAGTGGTTAAGCGCTGTTGTCCATCTATTACTTCTAATAAGTGATCGGAATGATCTCTTTTCGTAAGCATAATAGGTTGTAGACAATAGGTTTTCCCTTTTGGATTTTGATGGATGTCATTCATCAGTTGGTTTACTTGTTTGTAATCCCATCTATATCCTCTTTGATAATCTGCAACATAAAATATAGGATTAACATCTGCTAAACTTTGAAGATTTAACAAATCTATCTTATCTACGTCAATCTGTTTTTGAGTCATTAATATAGTTTGGTTATAATTTGATTTTCGAAGCCTACACTAACCTTAAGACAGCCATTAGCAACAGTTCGTAATCTCGACAGGATACTTCCACTCTCGTTACTTTTTCCATGACGGGCAAATTCACCGCCAGACGTGATTTACAGTAATTAAAATAGGCTCATTAGAGTAATATAATATGCGTAAATTAATAAATATTTATGTAGATAAAAATAATATCATTTGTTTTACAACAAAAACGAAACGCTAGATTAACTTCTCCATATATATACCAATAACGCCAAAGTATGCCGCTACCAGAAAATTGTGAGCAATATGATCTTACGACCTGATCGGGTTCCAGAAAGTTGAGGCCGCCCGATATTTACTCTCCATCTTCTTCCTTTGAAACGATAATACCCACTTCAGATAGCCGTTGGTAGATATATTCCTGCCGAATCAATATGCGATCCATACCTGCTGCTTCATTGTACCGATCTATCAGATAATTTACATCTGATGATGTTATCACAGTATACGCAAAGGATAATCGTTCCTTTGGGAATATCCGATAACCATGGTCGGGCACCACATGAAAGCTCAAACTAAAGGCTACAATTGCCATGGACGAGACTTTGATAAATGACTTTGTTGCTTTCCATAATGCAGTTCCGATGCCTGTTCCGCTATTGGCCAAAATCTGTTGCTCCCGTTGTACGATGTTCTGTTGGTTGGTTTCTTTTTCCATAAAATAATTGTTTGGTCCAAACTTAGCCTGAGGTACGGCCAAAGGACGTCGCTATATTAAAAACAGGATTATTTTTTCCGTCTCAATACAAAGCGCCATATTTTGTCGTTCTCTCAGCTTATATTTGTCAAAAGCTTAATCATGTCTGTTAGAGAAACCATATTACGCCATAAATTAGTCATCAGCAAATTGCGTCACAAGCCGCTTTCCTGGATAGAGATTGATCGTATCCTACAAGAGCAATCAGCTTTGCTCGAGTACAACCTAACCGTCAGCCAGCGTCAGTTTCAACGCGATATTGCGGATATCAGCTCCCTATATGGGATATCGATCGAAAACAACCGTTCGAAAAAACAATACTTCATCCAGCAGGACACCGAAGAAGCGGAACGTGCACTGGATGCATTTGACGTATTCAACCTGATGCGCCTGGGAAATAATAGTTCTAAAAAAATTGTCTTTGAACAGCGCAGGCCCCGGGGTACAGAGTATCTGGGAGATATTGTGTATGCCATTCACAATGACCGTGCACTCTATTTCGATTATTGCAAATATTATGAAACCGAGGTAGAGCACCGTCGGTTATTTCCCATCCTTATTAAAGAAGTACGCAACCGCTGGTACGTCATTGGGCAGGATTTGGACAAGGATAGTCTTCGGATATTTCCATTGGACAGGATCTTAGCTCTGGAAGTTGTAAAGGCTGGAAAATTCAAATCAGTGGATATAGATCCCGAAACGCTTTTTGAACATAGCTTCGGCATTATACTTCCGCGCGAAGACCAACGCATTGAGGAAGTGATTCTTTCCTATTCCGAATTTCAGGGCAATTACATCAAGTCGTTGCCTTTGCACCATACGCAGGAAATATTGGTCGACAACGACGAAGAGCTCCGTGTAAAACTCAACATCTATGTCACGCACGATTTTGTCATGGAACTGCTTTCCGTAGGTGCCGAAGTCAAAGTCATTGCCCCCCAAAGCCTAGCAGATAGCATAAAAGAGGAATACCGTAAAGCATTGCAACATCAGTCCTAGATAAACAGCCTTTATGCATATTATTAAAGTAAAAGAGAAAACCGTTTTATCGCTGTCTGACACGCATGGGATGCATCGCCAGCTAGATATTCCGGAGGGGATTGATATCGTCATCCATTGCGGCGATATCTGCGATGCAGGTGATATGGATCAGCTCTCGGATTTCTTTGTGTGGTATGTGGGGCTTTCCATACCGCACAAAGTATTTGTTCATGGGAATCATGATCTACCGTTCGAACTGGAACCGTTGCGAAGCAAAAAATTGATACCCGAAGGTATCCATTGGCTAAACGACAGTTCGATTAGGATAAATGATATGCAGATCATGGGCATCAGCGGTTTTCCTTCTTATCACCATATCGAGTCGGACGTAAAAATTGATATTATGGTGTCACACTATCCCCCACTTGGTATCTTGGACAATGGCTGTGGTAGCGATGAAATCCGTGAGTTTGTGACAGCGCGATCACCGAAGTACCATATTTTTGGTCATAATCATGCAGGCTATGGTAAGATGAAGGTTAAGGCTATTCAGTTTGTCAACGCTTCGTTGTATGAGCTATTGAAGCTACTTAAATGACCTATTCTTACTATTTATCTTACTCCTAGCTTTTCGATTAAAAAAATGGCTTTAAAGCATTTATGACCAATCTATCTCCCAATTATGGGTATATCCACGACACAACTGAAACACATAAACGAACATCGGTTCAAAAAGCAACTATTCGAAATAACGCTTCTATAAGCTATATTTAAACATGGAATTAGAGAAGTCAATGGAGCATCACACTAAGGGCATATTTTTGGATGATATAAGATTCCCATCGGATCTGACACACTATATATCAAAGGAAGAATTAGTCCCATATCTTCTAACCAATTGGACCGTTATTCGTAATTATCAAGATTTTGTAGCCTATATATCCAAAAACGGGATTCCTTCCATCATCTCTTTTGATCATGATCTGGGAGTAAATCTTGACAACACTGAAGCAGAATCGGGTTATGATGCTGTAAAGTATATCGTTGATTTTATTATTGAACAACAATCTCAGGTTTTCCCACAGGTTTTATGTCATTCCCAAAACCCTGTAGGCAAAGCAAACATCTTAGCTTACTGGAACAATTTTATTAAAGCCATTGATAAAGGTTAATCAAGGCATTAGAGGTTAAATAGATAACAACTGCACTGTGGTAAAAAATCGCTATCGCCATATAAGCTATTTTAGTCGAAATATTTTTACAGCTATATAAAATAAAATATAGCAAATAAAAATAGTTACAAAAAGGCGTATGATAAGGTTAAGTATATGTAATGGAATTTCAGAAGGCTTAATTTCCCCGCTAACAAGATCCAAAACTGTATAAAAAAAAATTAGTATCGAAGAATACTTTATAATAATCCATCGCGTTGTATTTTTTTTCATATTATTCATTTACTCTCCAATTCATACAGCTAACATACACTGTAAATAGGTCAGCTCAAGTTATCAAAAATTATTCACTCCAATAAAACTATTTCAACTCAGCTGTTGTTCTTATTATACAAACGGCAATTAGTTACCTTTCGAAAGAAAGGGCCGACATAAAAATTGGCGTCGTACAGTGAAAATCCAATTGTCTTTAAAAACATTGGATGACGAAACAAAAAAGAGGAAACGATAGGAAACATAAAAATTACTGTACAATAAAACGCTAAGAGAAAGGGTCTGATGAGAATCAGGCCCTTTTGACGTAAAAAAGCCACATCTCACGAGGTGGCCTTAAATAAACATATGATTCACTAGTGATCAACTTTTGTAAACGAGCTGACCACTAGTTATTAGAGACTATTTATATTTATAGGAGTTGACTGAACTGGAGACTTTCCAGTTATTACCTTCACGTACCAAAGTCACCAGATCAGTCTTAGTAAAGTCTTCAAATTTTAGCGTCACTTTAGCAACCATGTAATCCGCTGACTCCTCAATGATATCAGTGCTTACTACACAATTTAGTTTCTCCCCTTTTTGTTTTTTCAGGTATTTAACCACTTGATCGCGGCTGTTGGTCTTTGCATTTGCCGATTGAACCTTTTGGCTGAAATCTTCAGCAAATAATTGCTCTACGCCTGCCGACTCCCCCACTGTCGTAACCGCAACATAGTGATCTAGTGCGAAGTCTGCCGTGGAAAGGTTAACGTTTGCTTTTACTGTTTTTGAACCTGGGCCTTCAGCTGCCATTGCGAAAGTAGATACTGCGATTAAGGCTGCTGCTACGAATGTTTTTACTAGCGTGTTCATAATGTCTTTATTTTATTGTGTTAGTTTTTTGTTCTTATTTGTTGACTCAAAACTACGACACAATACGCCTCTAGCCTAGGGGCTTTAGACCAACGATCAGGAAAACTCGGTGAATGGTGGAAATGGGGAGGTGAGCGTAAGGAAAGTATGGGGATGTACAGAAAAGTCCCGAAAAAACAATTGATAAGGGGAAATAACAAGTAGGAAACGAGTCTATCGGGCTTAGTTTTCGGTAAACATCATCTACCGATAACATACAACCTTTTTTAAAGAGCTGGTCTCCAAAACCGGCTTACATTTGCCTATACGACAAATAAGTTGTTATGGGACAATATCTTTTATTAAAAAACATGACTTATAAAACAGATGGCAACGGTGATCTCGCCATTCGCGAGACTCCGATATCGACACTCAGAAAGTAATGATTACACAACAGTTAAATTAATAATTTATGGAACAGATAACACTTCTTGATGACCAGTATATTGATGAGATCATCAAATCAAATCTGCCTTACAACCCTGCATTGAATAAGACACAGGGGAAAAAGCTGCGCGAGTTGATCAAACTCTTGCGCGATCGCCTCGCGCAGGAACTTGCGGAACAGGCTCTAGTACTTGAACAAAAAGTAGATAAAGTCCCAGGAAAAGGACTTTCTACATCGGACTTTACACTGGCCGAAAAAGAAAAACTGGCCGGTTTAACGGCAGGAACGGCACTACGGGTAGAGGTCACACCTCCTGATGAAAACAATGCGGCTTTCCACCAATATTTCGGCCAGCTTCCCGTAGGAACCTGCATCGTAGATCTAGCAAAGGAAAGCCAGTTTATACAGCTGCCAGCTGGCAAATGGATCAAGATTCCCATTGTGGTTCTCCCCGATGAGCTTATCATCCCCAATATCCTGGCCGCGGAAATCAAAACTTTTAAATAATAAAATTTTCGAACAACATTTAGAAAACGTATCATGGCAATTGAAACAATAGGAATAAAATATACAATTCCCAAACTCAGCTTTGACCGTCCAGCGTCAACGCCCCAGATTTTTATACTGGAACTCAAACTGGCAAATGAGCCGGACTCTTCATTTACGATGATCCATCCGAATTATCAGACGGATATGGAAGGAAATAATACCGATGGTTTTATGATTCTTTCCTTGCTGGAAAACACAGACTATAGTCTCCGTTTCACGAATAAGGCATATCCTGAGAAGGTATTTACAAAAAACTTTCGGACTGCCCTCAACGTCTCCAGTGGTAACAACCCTTATGCAGACAAGATTTTCTTTAAGGGTCAGACCATCGACTGGTATTATCCAGGTCTGATGAAGGCCACCCTCGCGGATACTAAAGGCGGGTTCTTCTTCAATTTTGATGGAAATTATCGGGAAGTGGAACAGAATTTTGGCAATATGGTACCTGTTGACGGGATATCTTTTAAGACTGTGGCAGAAGCGACCATCAGCAACCGAAAGCTACAGGGCTTCTATTTTGATGGCAGCAAATACGCCAAATTTAATGATGTAAATACCAATAGAGATGCACAGATCCGTGCTAATGATCTCTTTGGCAATAATTCGGACAAGAGTTATTCCCTTTTCTTTTTCTTTCATTTAGAAGATCAGAATGATAAAGTTATTCTCCATACGGTGAATGATGCTCAGAATGAATTTAAGATTAGCCATACAGGGCGGTACATCGTTGTCTCGGCGACCAAAAATGGTGTTACCAACATAGCAAGCAGCGCCAGTCAGGTCGTTCAGGGCCGATGGTATATGTTGGGTATCAAGATCTCTCCAGGAACCCCATCAGCAAACACCGGCTATCTCTACCACCCTACGGGCAATATTAATTTCCCTACGATAAGTCAAATCACCCATTCGATGGTCACTACGGCTGAACCTGCCATTTATCTAGGCAGAGACGTTACGGCTGGTGTAACCACGGCAGGGCTTCTGGTATCTCGATTTTTCTACAGTCCGTCGGCGACAATGACTAACCAAAACTTAAATAAACTTTCGGATCCATGGGGTCAGACACCCAAAGTCATGTTTCAGAAAAATGGTGAGAGCACGACCATCCAGTTGCCCGAGATCTGGCGCAAAAAACTCGATGATGTGCAACTGTCATTTGCTGTACCTCCAGACGAAACGCTGATTCCCGGCACCTATGATTGTTGGATACAGAACTATCAGGGAAACAAACTCAATTTAAAAACAGGTATTCAAATACAAGAATTTAACAAGATTACAACTGGCTTTGACATTGATTTTTCCCAAGGTGCATTTGCTGACAGGGTCAATGATTTTAAAAACACATTTTACGGACTCCATGGTCAATGGGGCGGTGCAAATGGTGGTGTAAATGCAAATCTAATCTATTTTAATCCTGACGACAGGACGGTACAATTTGAAGCCCACGGTGATCGCTACAATGGTGAAGTACAAGGTGTAGGCCGGCCAGCAAGGGATTCTTCCTATTCAGGCTATGGCGTACCGAAAGTGCACGATCATCCCGAAGATCCATTGAACGGACAAGCTTGGAAGACACGTGTTGGTGCGGTCGCTGTGAGCAAAGCCTATTGTGGGTATGGCGAGTGGTCTACCTGGATGAAAATCCCGAAGGAATCCTACGGCTACTGTCTAGCTTTATGGGTCTTTCACTACCAGGAGTTTTATCCAACTGACCCCTTGTGGCAACACTGGATCGATAAGGGCGGAAAACCATACGGCGGAGAAGACAGCTATATGGTGATCAACCATGAGATAGATATGGAGTTACCGTCGCATCTGACAATGGGTGTTGTGGAAAACTGGGCTGAGCTGGCAAATTGTTACTTTGATCCAAAAGCTATGGATACCAAGTTTCATATTGCAGTGCAAACTGGGGCTACTACCGACGACATAGGCCTTTTTAGACTGATAGATCCGAGTCTGCCAAACCAAAGAAGTTCCTGGGTAAAGGAATCCGACGATTGGGAGCCGAGCGATCAACCGTCCTATTCGAATCTGAAGTTTAACAACTGGATTGGGGAAAAGGATTCGGGCAAGGGCTTCTCTTCAGACAAGTCGTCTTACGATGTATATGAAGAATACCTGGCCTTACTGACCAAGACAGAGCACAATTATGCTGATGAGCAGTTTCATAAATGGACCATTAAATGGTTTAAGGATAAAACGCAGCTCTGGATTGATGACGTGCTGGTGAGGGAAAACCGGGCCTTTGTGCCTTATATTCCCGGTAGGCTAACCTTTGGAGCCTGGTTTCCGTCGGCATTTGCGCGGTCTTCGGAAACACCATGGCTTTACGACCCTAACCGAGCTTGGGCAGGGCATCCTGCAGATTTTTCCACCTTAAACCTGGAGATCTCAAGAATCAGTTACAGACCCTACACGACGGCGGAAGCAGGAGGTGACAATGAATATTATTCAGAAACAACACCCGAAGCAAACCTGAGGGAATTGGTATAACAATGCTGCCCAAATGCAGTACACCCGCAGCGATCCAAATTGGATCGCTGCTTTTTTATCTTTTCCTGATCATTGCGAACTGGTCACATCACAAACCTCTTCCACTTGCTTGGCATAGTTGTAATAGATAGATGCCAATCCTGCTGTGATCTCGACTGCCGAAACGACTTCATGCGCCAACTCGAGCCGTAGTAACACCTCTCCCGGCCCCTCTACAATCGTTTTTCCGGCTGGTGCACGTCCAAACTTTATCAATCAGAAGATAGCTCGACGTTTGGTTAAATTGCTTACTGGAATCAAGTAGGTATAAAAAAGCCCGGGGACAGCTGTCTCGGGCTAAAAAGCTTATATGATATGGTTTATGAGAATGTATTAATTATACTCTCCAATTTAAACACCTTCAGCATTATATTCTACAATAGTTCCCGAAAAAGGCTCATCATTATAATAGTACATATTTCCGCCTCCTGCGTTAACATTACCTATTTCAATATCATCAAAATTTACTTTCAAAACTTATTAATAAGAATAGTTGATTTCCATATTATAGTTTGTAGAGTCCCAATTGCCCTCCAACATTTTAATAAGTGCATCAACTATTTTGACCAACTCCACGGTAGGAAATGGTTTACGACTAAATAATCTCTTAAAATCCTTATCTTCAGTGGGAATGGATTGTAGTTCTGCTACCGAGATATAAGTCCCTTTAACTTGTAATGCAGTTTTTACATTTTGTAAAACTTGAAGCATTATTTGTTCGTCTATATTTGAAACTAATTCTTCGTCCCAATTCAGAACGAAATATCCGTATCTATGTCCATTGATGCTTGCTTCAAAGTCATAAAATAAATTCTCTCTATTTGAAAAAATATAGTGACTTTTTTTTGCCTCTTTATAAATATAACAAAAAGCCAGTTGCATATAAGATTCATTAATCTCAAACCCCTTATTTTCTTTGTAATCTATAAATGTCCTTGCCATGTTATTAGTAGTTTATTTTTATTATAAAATTGCTATTATTGTACTGTGGAAAATTCAATAAAATATATTGGTCTACCTCTTCTCGCAAATAGTTCGGGTTCTCTCCTATTAAGACTGATATTTCATCCATAAATTTATAATCTATCACCACTTTATTTAAAGGTGGTCTGCCTTTAGGATTACTTATTTTCCCAAAATGTCGGCTTAATGATTTTTTGAATGAATTTAATTCCTTAGTGAATCTATAATTCCATGACGGAATTGCACTATATGCTAAACCCAACGGGTCTAAACTTTGACCATTAAAATTGCCTCCTAACATAATTATATCTCCTGCTTCATTCTTTAAAGAGGCTCTTGATTTACCACCATATGCAATTTCAACATCAATAAAAGTGTCTATCTCATGGAGATTAAAAAAATCACCTTTATCAGCCTCCTTAAATCCGGGAGGTAACATTTCCGCTCGTCTATTATTCAAATAATCTAAATGGTGTGTTGCATCAGGGTACTCCAATAAACGAGCAATATGTACTTTCGCGTTATATTTGATCATCTGAAAACCTTCTTCTGAGCATTTTCCATATCTTTCCACAAACTTAAGCATTGCTTCACTTTCTAGCTGCAGGAATGCGAGATTCAATAAGGGCTCATCAAAATATCTAAACCAAGATTTCACTACATTAGTATCATCAGCAAATTTTTGATAGTACGTAGCACCAAGATCGTCAAATTTCCTCAAAAATGCTGTCAAAGATTCGGTCCTAGTTTTTGTGTCCGACAAAACTGTATACACACTTCTTAATGTCGGACTATCGAAAAGCTCCACCAAACGATTTGCTGCTACCGGATCCTGCAAAAACTTAATATTGCCGGATAAGGGGATTTCCCTAGTCGCGAGCTGTCTCCAACGCGTGAGCATCTCTTCGGTCTGAAAATAACGTAGTTGTACAACTTCGGATAAATCCTTGGGTAAGCAGCTCCTTATTTTTGGATCCCGAACATACACCCAAAAGGTGTTGGTTGCTTCAATAGCATCACCAAGCGGTTCCGCAAACTTCCGCAAGATCGTATATACATCGATATCCAAGGCATTTGCGATCGGAGAGTCCAAAATCTTTTTTGCTACATTTTTAACCTTGCGCGCCGCAACAACATCAAGAACCCCATTTACTAAACCGTTATACATAAATAGATCCGCCAGCCTACGATAATTGATACATTTTTCCTGATCATATTGCGAACTGGTCACATCACAGACCTCTTCCACTTGCTTCGCATAGTTGTAATAGATAGATGCCAATCCTGCTGTGATCTCGACTGCCGAAATGACTCCCTGAGCCAACTCAAGCCGTAACAACACCTCTCCCGGCCCCTCTACAATCGTTTTTCCGGCTATTGCACGTCCAAACTTTGTCAATCTGGTTATATGTTTCAATTTACTAAGATTGCCTATCGGCGCTAACGTAAGAGCAATATCAACACCGATACATATGTAGCGATTGCTCTTCAAGTAAAGCTGAACTGTCATCTGGCTTAACAAGAATCTGATTGTCCACAAATTCGAAATAATAATTGGTATCGTTAAAAAAAAGAAATGCGGTGTCTGTTTTGTAATTTATGCAAAGAATGTTATTCAAATCTTTTTCTTTGATGTCTTCATCAGCAAGCTGATCCTTTTTTGCGGGGGGAGGTCAAATTATTCAAATCAATAAAAAAGCCCAAGAACACCTGTCTTGGGCCAAAATTGAATTATACGATTTACAAGAATAGGTTAACCACTAATACCTCCAATTTAGATCCATATCATAATTTGTAGATTCCCATGTTCCTTCCAACATCTGGATCAAAGCATCTATCACTCTGATCAACTCGGCTGTCGGAAAAGGTTTTTTATCAAGAATATATTTCAATACGTGATCTTCTGTTTTGATAGACATTAGCTCAGCAACAGAAATTTGTGGTCCTTTATTTTGCAATGTTTTCTTAACATTTCCAAGAACCTGTAACATTACCTGTTCATCTGGAGCTCCGTTAAAATACTCGTGCCACATTAATACTAAATATCCAGCATGAATGCCATTAATATCCCATTCCATATCTTCCAAAATATCCTCTTTATTGGAAAAAATATATTGCTCTTTCTTAGCTTCCTCATAAATATAGTGAGTGACCAATTGCATAAAGGTTTCTGCGATGTAGAATCCCTTATCATCCTTGTAATCTATAAATGTTGTTGCCATAACTAAAAATTTAACTTAATTAAATACATGTCATTATTGTAATCCGGATACTTACTATTTATATAATCCATAACTTCCGTTTTCAATGTTGGAGAAATCTGATCCATATGGTTGAAATCAATAACCACTTTATCTAAAGATGGCTTCCCTGGTTTTGGATTGTAAATCTTGCGAAAATGTCTATCAATAGAAATTTTGAAGTTATTAAATTGCTTCGTGAACCTAAATTCCCAAGCAGGAATAGCCGAATTTGAAATACCCATGGGATCTAAGCTTAAGCCATGTAAAACTCCTCCTTGCATAATTACATCTCCGGCTTCTTCCGAAAAAGAAGCTCGAGCTTCTCCGCCAAAACGCAATTCTAATTCAATAAAACTATCCACTTCTTGAATTCCATAAAGTCCACCACTACCACCACGATCTCTAAATACATTCGGAAGCATTTCAGCCCTTCGCTTATTAAAATAATTGATATTATGAGTAGCATCAGAAAATGACATTAAATGACTTATATGTTTCTCAGGACTACCTTTTATTAGCATAAAGACCTCACTCGTAACATCTTCATAACCATACCTTTCAACAAATTTAAACATTCCATCTTTTTTTAATTTAAAAAAGAACGGTTTTATTTTTTCATCATCAAAATATCGGAACCAAGAGTGTACTAGATCTGATTTTGAGGCAAACTTCTCAAATTCGACAATACCTTCTCCTCCATATGTTTTCAAAAACATATTTATCGAATCTGGTCTCGCATGTGAATCCAACAGAGTATTATACACACTTTTAAGCGTAGGGCTATCGAAAAGCTCCACCAAACGATTGGCCGCTACCGGATCCTGCAAAAACTTTATATTGCCAGACAATGGGATATCCCTGGTCGCGAGCTGTCGCCAGCGTGCCAGCGTTTCTTCGGTCTGAAAATAACGCAGTTGAGCCACTTCAGTTGAGAAATCCGTAATAAACTTAGTTCGTAGGGATTCCGTCCAAATATTCGTATTTTCCCACAGATCAATAAATCCTTGAGTAAGCAGCTCTTTATTTTTCGGATCCCGTACATACAGCCAAAAGGTGTTGGTTGCTTCGATAGCATCACCAAGTGGTTCCGCAAACCTTTTCAAGATTTTATAGACATCAATATCCAGGGTATTTGCGATCGGAGAGTCCAAAATCTTTTTTGCTACATTTTTAACCTTACGCGTCGCAACAACATCAAGAACCCCATTTACTATACCGATATACATAAATAGATCCGCCAGCCTTCGATAATTGATACATTTTTCCTGATCATATTGCGAACTGGTCACATCACAGACCTCTTCCACTTGCTTCGCATAGTTGTAATAGATAGATGCCAATCCCGCTGTGATCTCGACTGCCGAAACGACTCCCTGAGCCAACTCAAGCCGTAACAACACCTCTCCCGGCCCCTCTACAATCGTTTTTCCGGCTATTGCACGTCCAAACTTTGTCAATCTGGTTATATGTTTCAATTTACTAAGATTGCCTATCGGCGCTAACGTAAGAGCAATATCGACACCGATCTGTATCCCGGTCACCAAATTTTCCGTCGCCTTTTTATCGTCGATATACTTCAAATAAAATAACGGAATTGCCATTTCCTGTTGACCGTTGATATTGACCTCCATAATCTGTTGGTTGCCACTAATATGCTCGGTACCCATCAATATCATACAGCGAAACATGTGCAGCGATTGCTCTTCAAGTAAAGCTGAGCTGTCATCTGGCTTGACAAGAATCTGATTGCCCGCAAATTCGAAATAATAATTAGTATCGTTAAAAAAAAGGAATGCTGTGTCAGTCTTGTAATTGATGCAAACAACATTATTTAAATCTTTTTCTTTGATGTCTTCATCTGCAAGCTGATCCTTTGGGTTATACGCACTCAGCAGCCAAATCCGATACATTCCTTGCATAAAGCGATCGAGATTGTTTACACCGACCAACATATGCCCATTATCGATTCCAGAATAAA
This sequence comes from Sphingobacterium sp. DR205, assembly GCF_011064245.1. Taxonomy (NCBI): domain Bacteria; kingdom Pseudomonadati; phylum Bacteroidota; class Sphingobacteriia; order Sphingobacteriales; family Sphingobacteriaceae; genus Sphingobacterium; species Sphingobacterium sp. DR205. The sequence continues at coordinate 5,306,444 of NZ_CP049333.1, forward strand.
GCAGCTCAAATAGGGTCTTATTTTTATTGGAACTGATTATTTCCATTTTTGCCAATACTTCCAAAAATAGATCGGCCTCGCTAGGCTGAACGGAATTGACGATTCTGATAATTAGTGCTTCGTAGTCAATGTCGTTTGTCACAACAGTTATCACTTCACCTTCAATCGATTGCCGGCTCATTAACCGCAAAATTTCAATGCGTTTATTTAACGGAACTATCCGCAATGCCGATTCGGACAATATAGCACCGAGTTTTAGCAATTTATTCTTTCCATCAGCATTATTGAGATAGTTTTGCGAGCGATAGACACTTTCATAAAGTGTAACCAAACTCGTGTTATAAGCGCTCAGTTCGGTCAAGGAAATATCAGTATGAATAAGTTCATTTCGCCAATAATTTTTTTGTGCAATGATAAAATCTCCAAATTCAGATGCGCTGTCCAGCACTGGAAATACTTCCAACACGATTTGGTCAATGACAAGGGCAATTGCCCCAAGCAAACCGGCCGCCTGACCATAATCATTGGGATTAATACGTGAACTCGTTGTAATCTGCTGAATGTTATTAGCGTAATAGCTGCCTGCGGTTCCGCTCAGTTCATAACTTTGTGTCCCAAACGAAGCGTTGTCCGGGATAATCCACTTTAAGAGATCCCGGTCATAGACGGGATTTCCCTGATACAGCCAGCTAATCTCTTCATACTTGAACTCCTCTGAATAAGGTGCCGTAGATTTTACTCGGATAATCTTCACTGTATCCACTCCAATCGAAGCATTAGGAAGTACACTGGTATCAAACTTATTTTCAATAACCAGTTTGGCATAATCATATTGCTTGGAAAGATAGGCCAGAAATTTAGTTTCCTCATAGAACCCTGCTGTTACATAAAATATTTCTTCATCCGTCTTCCCCTGACGAAATCTGATCGGCATATTATAATCGCCTTTAAGAAAATCCTGTGCATCAAAATATCTATAGCTGATACCATTATATTGAAATCCAATGATTGTACCTAAGTAGACATGATAGGATATATTGCTTAGTTTATCAATATTTTTTACGGCATATCCCGTACTCAATATTCCTGCTAATCCCATAATTAATTGATTTTAAATGTTACATAACTATTTCTGGTTTCCGGCATCCCGTAGAGATCATTGATGCTACTCGCATAGAGAAAAGAAAAGTAGGTGTACTGATCGACTGTATAAACCGTAATGTCCTGCTCAATCTGATACAGCGTTGGCCGTCCTTCAATGTTCTCTCCAGATAGTGCCAGTCTGTATTTTTTATACGCTATTTTTTCTTCGGAAATAAATTGATTGCCAGCACCATGTAGGTCAAGCAACATAAGCTGAACATTTTGCAACCCTGAAGACACAATAGCTTCCAAAATCCTTTCATTTTCAGATTTCACCAGACCAATCTGCATGTGTGGTACTCCTTTTCCGTCACTTGAGGTAAGAATCAATCCCGGAACTTTCAACTGATAATCAGAAAAGTAGACAAAGTCAAAAGTGCCACCAGCATTTAATCGGTTGAAATCTCCAGATCCTACTGATTGTAGTGTAGAAGCACTGGTCCGCGTATCGACACCCGCCTCGCCACTATCAATCAAGCGATGCTTTGCTTCTCTGGCTTCCGCGCGGTAAGTAACACGATATACGTCGTTTGAGAAATCCAAACGGTCTTTAACAACGACCGTTTGTGTCGCCCAGATACCTTTCTGATCCTTGTTATAATAAGGACTCACCAATTTTAATTTGTGGATCGCTAATGTGGAATTAGCATTTTCTTCGCTTCCTTTGAATACAGCGACAGCATTAAGCTGATCAAAAATATCATCGAGACTTCCAGTAAGTGCTGTTTCTATACCAAGCTCCTCCAATCCCAAATAATTGTTTTTTTTACCTTGGTATAAAAGCCTGTCAAATGTGGTAATAGGAATCTTTGAACCACTAGGTCCTATATTGGGGTGCAACAAAACAACTGGCTTGGTATAATCTGAACGGACAGCACCAGGCACAGTTTGCTCAGACAATTCTTCTCTTGTAATCAGCCCATCTATTGCCGAAGCCTGAAGTTTACCTGACTGTACATAACAGCCTACGTGGTTATTATAGTCAATCGGAAAACGCAATAGTAGCTTATTTTCCAAAAGATCATGATTTTGGACTTGATCGTCTATCAATAATGGCCACCCTAGTGTCTGATAAGCACTTTCCGTCAGGGCATTCTCGATTTCCCCCTTAAAAATACAGGTGTTAGCTGTGGGCGAGATTGTATAATTGTTATAAAAGTTATACGATCTACCCCGATCACTTTGGATATACACATATACTTTGTTCTTAGTGAAAAACTGCTGCAGTAGATTTTCATAAATCGCAGTTCCTTTACGTTCTCCCAAGACGCTGTTGACTCGACCTTGATTTACCTGACTGCCATAAAAAGCCGCTATATCCAGAAACTGTGCAATCTGCTCCCGTTTTAATTTCTTTTTATAATCATTTGTCATTCCGCTTAGGTCAATCATTGCTTTTTGCGCTCCAGCATAAGCGAGATCTAGTTGGAATAAACTTTCATCTTGGGGATTTTCAAAATCACCGTAGTCCAACACGACATCTATACCGCATTCACCCTGCTTAAATCGACCCAAAGATTTGCCTATATCGATCATCGGAAGTTCATAAGCATCACTTTCAGTGATAATGTTATTATCGCTGCTCAAAACAGACGTCTTAAAGAAAATCGAAGAAAGCAGGTTATCGGATTGAAAACCCGCTTCAAAACCAATATATTCAGCTTTAAAAGGTGGAATTTCACCGTTATTATACAAGTTGGCGAACCCTCGGTTAATTGTAGTAACAAAGTCTGAGCTGTCTGTTGCTATAACTAAAGGAGATTGCCCTGCTGTAAAAAAATCTGCACGCTGCAAGCCCCGATAAATAAAATATTTGATCTTAGTACCCGTAAGTGGCTGTATATAGGGCTTTAATACCAAATTGACCGTATCGGATTCCTTGCCCTGCTGTGGCAGAATAAACACCTGACCTTTACAAATGGCATAGGCCATATTAGGTGTACTGGAATCGAACGACGCTGTTAATTGAAATTTCTGCTCGTCAATAACACCAAATGCCTGTTCCTTGCGCTGGGATATCAAGTCTCCATTGGCTAGGAAGAAATATGAATTATCATTGTTCATTGTTATCTTTTTTATTAAACTAATTTTACCATCTGGACTTTTTCGTCTTATCGTCATAAGACGTTCAAATAGCTCCCAAAAGGAGTTCTACTTGCATCAGTCCACAGCTTTTTCACCCTGGGCTCCATATTCATTGTTATTTAGCTTTTTGCTTTCCGCTATTGAAGATTTAAATACCTGTCTCCATTGAAACGCGATGCTATATTCCTTTGAATAAGACAAATGTAATATGGAACCTTGCCCCAAATAGATGGAAAACTGGTCTTTTCTATCGGTAAATGAGAAGTACCGAAAACTAGATAAAATTGATATTTTTAGATAGATAGTCTGATAGAAAGAGAACTTATTTAGAAATGAAATTTACATCAAACATGACCCGATTAGGCATCCATAATAGGCTTAAAAACAACGAAGCCCCGGGTATAGTACCTAGAGCTCCGAGAATATGACAATCAAAATTTAAAATTAACACATTATAAGTCCAATTTAACTCGTCAAGCTTGCAATTTCCACTGTCAAACCTGAAATAGTCGCGTCTGCACGACCTGTACCAGCGGAAGTTGAGAACATCATATAATCAATTCGTTTTGGAAAATCTTCCCACTCTATTTCCACCGTACCGTCATCGGTCTTTGAATGTTGATCCGGAATTTGTTGACCGTCCCTTAAAACAAATATTTCAGTACCATCTATACCCCTTTTCACCAGCAGTTCTACGAGATATTCCTTTTCCTGAAATGCTAGCATCATCTCTGATACAATCCCAAAACCACGTGCACCATTTCCAAAGAAATTTGCCTTAACATTAACAATGCCATTCTCTTTCGGTACTATTTTCAGTAAAAATTTAAGGCGTATAAATCCTTTGCCGTTCACATCCGAATAGAATTCCACAGGTATATTTATCTGATAAGCCTGGGCTCCGTTTGGTCCCTCGTAACGGAGATAAGCAAATTCATTTATGTTTTGATTATTGAATAATTTCCCAAAAGGCGCGTCCAATAGTTTAACGATTCCATTAGCGCCACTGTTAAGATTGTCAATACTACTCTGTAATGGTGCAACCTTTGCATCAACATAATCTCTCGATGCAACATCCTCGGACCAGTTGTTAAAATTGTCGATGGAATCTTTATCTGCTTGTGTAAAGTCCAATGTCGATAGTCCTTTGCCTGCCACAGCATCCACTTTGCCCGCAATAACCGCACTACTTTTTTCCACCTCCGTTTCAAGCCGGTCACGGAGGTCTTTCACCAATTTCCTGAGCTGCACACCCTGCGTATTTGACGAATTCTCATCTAAGGCTTCATTTGCCTTGATGACCTGATCCACATAGCCATCGCTGATTGGATCTTTACTGATAATATCTGCCATAATTGTAATTTTTAAATTGTTCTTAAAATTTATTTACACTGTTAATTCACTTTCTTTTATACTGTACTCACCCAAGGTATTGGCGACAGTGAGCTTAAAACGGTAGTACAAGGCACCACCATCTCCATCCTGTTTTGGGTAATCGCTGGCACTAAGATTATAACTCATCTCCCGATTGGATTCGGATGCTTCAAATCCAGCGACTTTGATCCAATTTCCCTGATTATTCAGTCGGAAAAGGTAATAGCTGTAGTCTGTACCGATGGGCTGCCAGGTCAATTTTGATGCTGTCTGATCATAGTTCAATACAGGTGATGCCGCCTTCCTCACATCGGGAATCGTTACCACAATAATTTCGGATGGAACTGTTAACACCTCTTCCAATCCTCCTTGCTCATTGACCACTGTACGCACGCCAACCGCACGGTAATAGTAGGTCGCTCCGGAAAAAGTCGCTCCGTCTACTGCCGAAAATGTATCGACAACACTGTAAACTTGCTGTCCTGTCCCATCTACGAGATCTTCAATCTCCGCTTGATAGCCCGAAAGTCGTCCCGCTTGTTCGGATGTTGCAAAGCGATAGAGACGGATCTTAGCAATTTTATCGACCTCCGAAAAACCACCAATAGTAAAACTGATACCCCGCAACTTGGACTCCATGGTTTCATTGCGCAGCAACTCATACCCTTTGATCTTGGGCGCCTCTGTAGCTACTGTCTGCATCACCATAACAGGCCCCGCAAAGGGACTCAGATTCCCCGGTTGCAGTTTGGCATTAATCTCCACCGCAGCATAGAAATAGAGTTTCTGTGAATTGCTGTTCAGATTGTAATCCGTAAAACGCAGAAACCAAGTGTCTGGCCATTGCGGATCGGTAAATTTGCGCACCATGGGAAACGGATTGAACGTCGCATCATTGGGATCCAATAGCTGTCCATCTATATTTCGGATAACAGGAACTGTATTCTCTGTACGCTGCCCCTCCTTAACGTAATTAAAAATCACAGGTTGCTCGGTTATCGGCATTAGCACGGACTGTATTGCTCCGATATATTTAAGCTTTTTGACTGCCAGCGGATCTGAACTTAAATCCAAGCCCGATTTATCAGGGACAGGGAAACCATAGGGCTGTGGTGTTGCTTCAAACACATTGTAGGCTACCGCATCTGCAGACGGAAAAATCTGATTGGCTAGCTCATGGAACCGCTGATAATAATAGGGATCGGCGGTCAGAGCGGAAAGCGAGGTCCGAATCGTCTGTACCGTCTCCGGTTTATACAGCGCCTCCAGCAGTTCGTCCTCATCTGTACGATAGAAAACATGACCAAAGGGATTGCGCACCTTTCCACCCCAGTCGGGAGCAATTTTTATATCAAATGTAAAGGCTCCCATACCGGTCGAATCCGGACGAACTTTCTGCGCCTCCATCGGTTGTGCTACAGCGCGACGGAATCTTGTCCGACGTTGTGCTGCGCCCCCCCCTTCACCCAATGCTACCGGTGGTTCGAGATCCTGCGGCTCATCATGCCGCAAAGCCAATAGCACTGCTGGAGTAGCAATTCCTGATGTAAAACCTTCATGTACTGTATCCTGACTGTACAAGGTCAATAGCGTCTTGCGGTCATTGACACCTTCAGCCGGTTCAATATTGGCTTTATGAAGCTGTCCCGGCATCGGCTCATTAAAGAAATAAGCCCGATATCCTGGGTGAAAGTTGACCTTCACAGTAGCCTCTGGAATAGTCGGCACCGCGATCGGTCTATCTGCAAAACCAGGATCAACCACATAAAGCAATAAAGGATCCTGCGATTCAATCCGCACAACTTGCAGTTCTTTGTATTTATCGCCCGTATTCCCGGCCAATGGCATACGGATAATCCCTCGATACCATTCCACATGGGCCGGATTGACCTGATCTGGAGAATTACCTGTAGGCTGACCAGCCTGATAAGGGATATTCACCTGTGGGTGGGCCTGTAAAGTATAATTTGGTATGCTAACCTCGTAATAACCAGGCAGCTGCTCATCAGTCTCCACCTGTGGCCCAAATAATGGTCTGACCTGAGCTTCCTCGGTAATGCCTCCTACCCAGACCTGACTGCGATTGCCTTCAATGTCCACTGTAGTTTCAATTATTGGCTGTTGAGGACTTGCAAAATCGACGAGTGATACGGTGGCTTGCACCGGCGCCCAGTTGCTGTGCTGCCCCAAATTTTCGATCGTGGTAAACTTATCACCACTTTTAGGCAACTGCCACTGCACTGCCGTACCGTAAGCTGGAATCTCTTCCTCATCGGAAACGATACTTTCTGACCTTCTTTTATAAAGCATAATATCTACCCCTTGCTGTCCACTCAGGAGAGAATGTATTCTGAAATTGCCATCAGCAGTTGTAAGAATACTATCCCGAAAGCGATCAAGATCCGCTGCAGGAAGCTGGGGCACAAGTTGACTACCATCGATCAGGATATGTGGTGCCGTGGTCATACGCGACAATGTGGGCTCTCCTTCGACTTCTTCTATTGACCTGATCTGGCCGATGAGCTGTAGAGGCATCCGATCCAAAAAAAGCGGCTGTGCTTTATCTGCTTTGATGATACCTCCTAGTTCACCCATAGTAGTTGAGGAGAGATCTGAAACATCTACCATATCCAACCAATCAAAGGTGACACGCGTTATCCCGATGTCGCGTCCAGGGAAAGCCTGCTTACGACCCCGTAACCAATCTTGCTCGGTTTGTGTCGTGAAAATAAGGGGATCTTCTTCCTGTAGGTACTGTACTGCAACATTGCTCGGTGGCTGCAGCTTATTGATCGCAGGAAAAACAGTCTCATCTGACGATACTTCTGTACTGACTGCTGACACCCGGCCAAACCAGTCTATCCCGTAAATGGCGTAGACATGCTTTCCATTCGCTGTGATAAAGTGGGTATACAGACTTTCGGCATTGTCCAGGACGGGAACAGTCTCCAATACTCCTTCCGAATGGCTGTCATCATAGTCATAATAATCTTTTCCCCCCAATTCAAGCGAATAGGTAATCTCTGGTTTGACATAGTGTTCCTCAGTTGATTTGCGGTATTCGACACCGTAATAAACGGGTTTTGGCTGCAAAGCTGGATTGTGATTGACCGGAACATTGAGGTCTGCAAAGAAATTATGCCCTTGCTCCTCAGCATAATACTTTTCACGACCGATATTGATTACCCGCATACGCTCGGTCTTATGGTAACCTTGGGTATCCAGCATATCGTTGAGTGTCCCCATGCTATTGGGGAACGTATAGGTCAATGGGCGCATCAGCGGCTTTTCAGGTTTACGGTCATCAAGTCGGGATGCAGGAATACTGGTATATTGATACTGCTTTATGACACCTGTCTCAGCCATTTTATTGCTGTAGCGTGCCTGATAGATGTATTTTTTACCTAAATCTGTCTCCAGATCCTGATCAATATGCCCCAGACCCAACATTCGTGCGAAATGATAATCCATACCAATCAGATTGATGATATCGAGATAGCTTACCCGAACCGTCTCCACTTCCTCGGTAACGGATTCATCACGTTGTAGTTCTTCCATGGCACGCGGATCGGTCTCGGACAGCGCCAGATACTTGCTCACAAGATTGCGCAGGGCGGGATCGTCGGCATCGCCATATTGCCATTTATCGACATAGTTGGCTGCACGAAGCCGGGTTCCTTCGTTAAAATGTGGCCAAAGGTTGTCGATAGGCTTTTGGGGGCTTTCCAGCCGGGCAAATACTTCCACATCGTCCAGGGACAATGCAAAGCCCTCGCCCACCTCTGTCCAATCCTCCGATTGACGATCTGCCAGCAGTCCTTCGTAAGTTTCCACCTGTAGTCCCTTTAGGATAAGCTGTTGCGCCTTTCTGATCCGTACATATTTGAGGTTCTCTGCCGTAAACAGCACCGTACGGCTACGCTCAGCATCAATGATTTCAGTCGCATAGCTGCTCAAGTCTCCAGTTGCTGGCACATTCTCTGTGACAAGTCCCGAAATGCCTTCCAATTTAATTGACTGTGCAATATCGCTGCTATTGGAAACCGCTAACCCAAGCTGAAAATAAGGTTTACCATAGACATCGATGCGCAAGACACCTTGATACTGATCGATAAATCCCTGCGGATCCCCAACAGGGTCATAAGGTCCCAAAAGCTGATCATAATTTGCCTCATCTTCAAACACAATACGTAGGTGGCTTGTCCTTAATTGACTATCTATTGTTTCGTTGATGGTATAAATCCAAGTCCTTTCTGCTGCGAGCACCACAGGACGATGGATCAGAAAATCCACAAATAGCGTATTGTCCGCCTTATAGGGGGTACGATAAATATGGACAAAGTCATCGGTCTGATTATATCCTTGCAAGGGAACATTTTTGTGGTCAAAATAATTGCCTTTGGGCAAATGCTGATGTCCAAGATCTCCGGCAAAGCTCCAACGTAGATGTACCCCTGGGACGATGCCTTGGGTGCCATCTGCACCTGAAGTTTGGAGCATCAGCCCACTATCATTGTTAAAGGGACTATTCTCTTGATCAATACAGACGGGAATTCCCATCGCCTTTATACTCGCCTGAATCTGCCAAAAAGCAAGCAAAAAAGCAACAAGATCGGCATCCGCTAAAGGCAGTTGAATATCTTCGTCCAGTTTAAACCCACGACTTTTGATTTCCTGAAAAATAAGCAGGATCGTACGGAAAAGCACATTGTATGAAGTACTGTCAAAATCCACATAACCTACGTAAAAGTCGTCAAAGAGGAAATCCTCCTGGTCAAAATCGCCATAAAAATAATCGTCTGGCAACGGTGAGGACTCTGGAGCTACCCCAGAAAGCTCGGCATAAAGATAGATCGCCCGGGTGTACAATTTCTTCAGTACATCACTTTCCAACCGGCGCAGTTGCTGCAACAATGTGCCATTGTTGTCAAATTTACCAGCTCCTTCGAGCTGGTAAATGGCATCCAGGCAGTCAGCGATAACGCTATAATCTGCATGGTAAGCATGGTAATTTATTACTTTGGTCATTTTTATTTTATCTAAAGATTGATTCTTGAATTATAACTTGATGTAGCCGTATCATCGATCTGATCGGTCAAGGTCAGTGGCAGGATAACTTCCGCTGAAGCCACATAATCCTGTCCATCAAACTCCTTGAAAACAAAGCGCAACTGGATGTCCGCCGGGGTGATCGACAGATCCGTATTGCTGAGCAAGGCAGCCGAAAGGTTGCGGGAATAAAGGGCTTTGATAGCGTCATTGGCTTCAAACTGGCCATCCTCCCGTTCCTGACCCCATTGTAGGGTATCCAACAGCTGCTCTTTAGGCAGATTGGGGTGATTGAACGGTTCTGGATTACGCACCAGCACCCCAATAATCTTTCGTCTCTTGGTAACCGGATCCTGTTGTACAATCGGCTGAATAACGGTGTGTTCATACTGCTGTAGCTGTTTAATCTGCAAACCACCGTAAACCATCCGCTCAAAACTGTCGGTATACCGAAGAATATGGGCATCATCGCCCTGGTAATTTCCATTCCAAAGATCCTTGAGCAGACCATTTACCTCCGTGTCGGCCATTTCAAGCACAATCGGATCGACGGTCAGCGCTCTGTTAACCTGATCGTGAAAATTGGCATAACGCGAGGTCATGACGCCAAAGCGGTGTACCTCAGCCTGCTGGGCTGGATGGCCATCGGGTTTGTAGACCGATTCAAACAATGCGGTATACAATCGATTGGGTAGCAAATGTGGAAATTGGTACTCTCCCCGCTTACGCTTGCGAACAATAGCGATGTCACTAGCATTACAGGCATCCTGAAATGCGGCACGGTTAAGAAGGTAAATCCGCTGTTGGTCGGAAGGCAAACTGCGGAAGTTGCTATCATTAATGGATTGCTCCGGCAACTCTTCCCAGACCAGTTGCTGCTCATAAACTTGTCCATAGGGATCCACCAGCTTGACATCTAAACGGCTCTGAATAGATGGTCGTCCCTGATAATTGTCCCAATCACTATACATCGCATTGAGATAGGCTTTGTTAAAGAGCAATCGAACTTTGGCCTCTTCATAAAAGAGGGGTTTACTCCGATCTTGTCTTCCCATCGCATCTGGGAACGAGCGCTCGTAGTCGATGTAATGTCTCAGATTAGCAAGCTTAAACGATGCCGTTTGATCCTCACTTGCCAATGCTTCATATACCGCACTCTCTTTGTGGAAATGTCCGATCGGGCCAGCTGTCTTAAAGCCATAGATAAAAGCCCGTTCTGCAGCACCTGCTACATCGTCATTCACAACATCCTTGGTTTTTACTACGATAGCATACATCGTATCTGGTCGCCATACAGGTTGAATGGTCTGATTCAAATTGGCGCTAATGGCTTGATTTTCCTCAATAAATCCTTCACGTGTCATCTCACTTTCCTCAACACGGCGATGTACTGCTTCGGTCATATAGATCAATTCGGCAATATCAGTTGCAAAATTACGCGGGGGATCAAGCTGCAACTCCGCGGGAATGGGAGCTGTCGCTTTGAGTTCTTTATCCACATAGATCTTGACCTGATTTTGAGCTCTCGACACTGTTACGACCACCTGTGCGTACTGTGTCACGGGAATAATGCCACTGCTGCAATCCATTGTCATCTCAGCGCTAGCAATAATACTGCTGGCCTGTTGGTCATGATAACTTGTAAAAACAACATCGTAAGCTGGCAAAGCCTGATCACCCCGGTAATCATGATCGGACACAATCCGTTCCTGACGTACCAAATGAATTGCATAACCTTTTTTATCGCTACTTTCAGTATGTGTATACACTTTGGATACCAATGTACTGACTCCTGTTTCCAGGGCACTGAACATCGCTGTTACTGCGATCGAAAAATCACCTTCCTCTACCTTCAAATCTGGAGAAGCCATCACCTGCAGGCTATCTGCATTAGCGAGATAGGTAAAGTTACGCGAAAGCTTCATCAATGTATCAGAAGCAGGCTTCAGCCATAGGGTATCCATGAGGATCGGTGCATTGCTGAGAACAGCATGATGACCACCAATATGATCCAAACGTTCGTAGCCATTCCAGTTGCCCACTGCCCCCGGCAATGTCTCCAGATCGGATGTAAGTAGTTCCGCTGGTTCGAGCGCCCGATTCAAAAGGACAACATCTGCAATAGTTTTCTTGGTTTCGTATTGATGCGCTGTGGTTATGCTCGTTGATAATGGCAATCTTTCGTAACCACCGATCTTTAGGTTACCTTCAAACCCGAGTACACGCTTAGCATGGAGCTTGATAATAACCTCATGAATCGGTTGTCCCAGATTTTCGTAAACAAGTTCCTGCACATCATCGGTCCGCTCCAGTGCTATCGTATGAACCACAACTGGCTCAACAATTGTCTCACCGAATGTTGTCGGCATACGCTGATGGCGAACAAATTTGACCTCTCCTGTATTCTCACTTTTTGCAACCCTTAACTGAAAATAAGTCAGCGGTTCTGATAGCAGAATGTTCAGACTTCCCCCATTTTCGCGCAAACGGAAATTGTTGTTCACCGTGCTGATATCAGAAGCAATAACGGCGGAAATACCCTGGAGCGAAAATTTAAACCCCTCACGTTCGAAAGTGCGACCTGAACTGTAAATAAGCCCCGATGGCAAATATTTCCAATCAACCTGGTATTTCTTTACCGCATCCTCAAAGCAGAACAGGTCTTTGCGTTTAAAATTCAGTGCATCCATATCCCGAGCTACTGATACCTCCTCTTTAGCCATTGAAAACATATGCTGGGAGAGTAGACGGATCTTCTTATACTTATTGGGTTCGTCAAATTGCCAATAACCATCTTTCAGTGTCCCCAGGTCAACGACACCATTGTTGGCATCGACAATTGCGGTAACAGCATCGTAGACCTGATAAGGCTTCCAGCTATTGTCGGCCCAGCAGAAAATATCAAAGCCTGTCAGCAACAGTTCATGTTTCACCTGGTCGCTCAGTCCCCGTTCGGGTGGTACCATTTGCAGATATCCCTCCGGAAGCTGGTTCATTGCACCGCCAAGACGCGTAGCCGCATATGGCTTTACAGGGCTCAATAAATCGATATCAATAAAACTATCCAATGGAATGGTCACCTTCTTAACCTCCTGCTCGGAAGTAAAATTGTAGCGCCAACCTGAAGCTCCCGGCGCCGGAATTTCGGCGATCACACCGGTTGTAATCCGGTCGACAAAGTTGATCGGAAAGCTCTCCTCGGATAACATATTTATTGCCGCAGCTGGCATATAGTTTTCCGTTTCACTTGGCAACCTCAGGATCTCAATAGGCTCTTCTAAGGGTTGTCTATTATTATTGAATGTCCACTCAACGGCGAGTTTAAACTTGATATCTGGGATCGGCCAAGGCAGATTGAGCTTGACACCCAAGGAGCCATAAATTCGAAATGGATTGGGGGCATCTATACCTAAAACAATATCCACAGATAGTCCAAACTTAAACTTCCAGACCTTCAGGTATGCATAGCCACCAAATTTAGCCTGCGCCCCCAATTGAATTGGGCGGAAACTAACCGAGCCTGCAAGATCAATATAAGCACCTAAGCCCACAGCCACTGGGCCAAACTTTTTCTGAAAATCAAATCTGGCACCCGCGCCCACCTTAAAGCCTTTGGCTGAGAGCATCATATAGGAATGTCCTTCAAACAACGTGAGCACCTTTGCCCTCACACGTTCAGACTCGGGTTGGTCCTTGCCGAGATTGATGTACCAACCTGATGCATTGTTGAAGAAAAAAGCCATATCCATCTTCCCCTGTACACTGAGGATTTTTCCATCTAATGACCCTCCCTCTGGCAGTCGATAGTTTACACCCAAGCTTGCCATGACAGATTTGCTATCAATGGAAATCATAGCGCTAAATGGTGGATCAACATCCTGATTAAGTCCAAGACGCTTACGCAGTATGCCTGCCTGCCCCTGCAGTAAAAACACATCGGGTAGCCCCAGCATCAGAAATAACTTGGAAGAGAATGTATAACCGCCATCAAAGGTCGTCGCTATACTCGCCCCAGCCCCAACCGAGAAGCCCGGTTCGTTGGCAAACTTATCGATCTCAATGCCCTCGCGGCCAGTAATCTTACTTTTAGCTTTGTAATAATCCCACCAGGTTGCTTCCTCCGACAGCGCCGGTGTAACAGCCTTTTTCGATGGCATATAATGCTGCCCGATCAAACCGCGGAAGCCATAGATCCCCAAACCTGTAGGCCCCAGCGGAATTGGAGCAGGAAGATCCAGTCCAATATCAACAATAAATGCAGGAACCTTGGGATTAAGACGCATAGCGGCTGAACCACTCAGCCGCAACTTAGGTAAAGCAAAGCTCACAGCCCCGGTATATTCTGTCCCCGCATTGGATGTCTCAATATTCGGATCGGGATTGTTCATGCTCAGATACCCGCTCAGGATAAATGCCGCATTCTCCTTGCTCACATTGCCCGGAATTGTCAGATCAATACCGATACCATCAACGCTGGTAAAACTGTCAAATGGCTTATCTGTATCATTGTGATCGACAGTAAAATAATATTTAATCCCATCTCCAGTGGCCTTCACTCCAGCACGACCAGTATTGATCATCCCATCAAACCCAAAATACCGATACCTGCGTTCAATACCGCGATGCTGTCTTGCGTAGGCCCCCAAGCTGATCTCTTTGATCTCCATGTTGACAGGACCTACTTTGAGGGAAATAGCCTGTGGAACCATAAAGCTTCCGCCTTCAAATTCAAGATCACCATCTTGCCAAATACGGAATCGCTGAACCTCAATATTTCTAGGCAACACTTTGCCCAATCCGGGAACATCGGCCAAAAAATCCAAAGTTCCGGCTAGTTCCACGTAGAAACCGCGATCCTCCCGGCCTAACTTCAAGCTGCGGATCTTAATTTCAAGCACATCGGGCATCGTAATTTTTATTGGCTCTTCCGCTGTTCTCGCCAGCACCCTAAAGTTGCCGTCATCTTCAATCTGAGCATCAACAGCAATGACAAATGCATCCGAACCTTGTCGAAATTTATCTATGGTCAAGGTGCCCGAGATAGCTGATTGTCGTACCTTGCCTCTATTGAAATCTACGGCAAAACGATCCAATGCAAGGGAGAAGCTACCAAACTTGCGTTGGAGCACACCATCTGATTCAAGTGCGATACGACCGGACAGCCCTCCCGAACCGATAAAGAGGTCATCGCCTACAATGGCCAGGGATCCAACATCGCCCTCTCCAAGCCCCATATATTTGATACCCGCCCGTCTGATGTATAGACCGTTAAAATCAGGGCCATATCCAGCCAAATCCGCCTCGGGAATATTTCGCTGTTTGCTGACATCTAATTTAGCCCTGTTAAATTCAACAATAAATCCAGTATTGCCGATCATACATGGACCAGGCTCCAACGAACCTACCAATTCGATATCCGAGCCAATACCAGCTTCGGTATCGGCATAGAAAGTTGCTTCGGCAAATTTAAAGAGCGCCCGTCGATCCGGTAGCTCCACACCGTGAGCATCTACAGGTTTAAGAATATTATTCGGGAATTCAATTCCAGCAGCAAGCTTTACCGTCGCACGTACCTTGGGTATGATCAAACCGCGTATATACTCTTCTATGCCCAGCGGTATAATATCCTGATAAAACCTATCCAGGTTTTCTCTGGCACGACTTGGATCAGCACTGATGTAAGTATCAAACAGAACCGCCGATACAGATTGATCAATATGACTATTGCTATTAATCAGTTCGGCGAGGCTTGCCGCTGTAGGCTCTTCATCTGTAGGTAAGACCAAATTAGCTTCGGGGAAAGTGCTATTAATTGCGTTCACGAGCTGAACAAATTTGTTCTGAATACCGGTGTCCGACACGATAAAATTGTTGATGATGTGCGCGATTGCCACGTTTTCATTGATCTTGAAAATCTGGAGTCCCAGATCGAAAAATGCCTGTGGTGTAAAGGCAAACTGCTGCGTCTTGAAAGACCTGAGATAAGCGAGCATCTCCCATTGATACTGCAGCGATACCGGAAAGGAAGAGATGCTACTGTTGCCATCTTCATCCGGGTTCAAGACTAGCCGCATGCCGAATGGCAAGCCAAGCCCAATATTATTGGCGATGACATCCAGGCTATAATAAGCTGAATCGCCCCGCGGTGATCTCGAATACTGCAGATTTTTATAATGGATGCGATCCAGCAAACCACCCAGCCCCTCCTCTGCAAATTGCAAGAACTCAGGCAAGTCATCTACAGTAATTACTTCCGATAGCGACGGATAGTAACGTTTGTTTATGATATTTGTTGACATATAATATTTGCTATTCGTTTAAAATTAATTAGAGGCCCCATCATAGAGTTCGATGGTTGACCGTTTAGTAGCTTTATTGAAGCGAAGCTTGCCAAGACGATAATATGCGTCGAGCTGATTGCTATTTGTTCTCGTTGTGGAGAACGTATACTCATCATTGTAGTGCATTACCCCAGTTTGATTCACAAATTGCGATCCCTGTAGCTGCATAGTACCACCCTTGTAAGTCGTCACCTGTACTTTAAAAAGCTCCGATTGCTCCGATTTGCCCCGCCAAATAGCGTATAGTCCTATATCACCGAGATTTTTGACATCATCCACACTAAAATCTGACCTTGCAAAATCAATGTAGGAGAAGTCTCCTTTTATGTCGTTTGCGGCAAAATCTTGCGTAAATTTTTTCAAATTGATCAGTACAGATTCTTCTCCAGATTCCTTTATATTATCATTTGGCCAATACAGATAGGCATCTTGCATATTCCGTCCGGAAGGAACAGTAGGCCCCAACTGACCATAGCCTACATATTGGTTATTGACGTCGGAATCGGTATTTTCAAACCCCACCGCAACATCAAGCCCTAAGGAGGTACCATTCTGCCAGCTATAGCGAACGACCATGTAATCGAAGTCTTCAATGAAAATCACAGGTTTATCAATATTTGTAATGGCAACCTGCTCCGGTCCAAGCAGCTCACCCTCAGCGGTATGAGCAGTAACCTCGATCATTTTTATTGGAGCCAAACTTGGGCTATAATCGACGTGGAGGATATTGCCTTCAAAATATCCACCGTCGCTAACGGTGAAGGTACAGGAGGCCGAAATATCAAACTTAGTCCCATCGGTAAAAGTCCTAAACACGTTGAATGGTGACGAGCTCCCTTCCTTTAAAGAAGCGGGCCAGTCAACCTGTGAAGCCAATATAGATTTACAATTAGCAAAAGCCATTGTCTTAAGCCCAGACCATCCATCCGCAGTCAATATTCGCACGGCGACAATATGATCACCACAGTACCCTTGTCCTGTGAATTCCAAGCTGTTGATACTATCAACCAGAATACCATCGAGAAACCATTCACAGGCAAGTACGTCAGAAGCCATTAATTCAGAACTGACAAATTGAATTTCAAATTGAAAAGCTGTGCCCGGGAAAAGTGTTTCACCACCAATGCCAAACCTGCTGGTCTGTATACATATATTTTGTGACATAACATTATTCTTTAGTTTATAAATTCTAATTCATCAATTGCTGATCGGCGATTATCCTTAATCTTTCTTTTCTGCTTGGAGTCTCTCGTAAAGCTTCTTCGTCTCCCATCGAGATCATCTGGATTAGCATTGTTTACCACAGGTTTTGTTTTTGCTGCAAATCCAATCCCTCCGACTTTATGGTTTATATTCTTTTCGTTTTTTCTTTTCATTTTTCATCTTCTTTTTATTGTAATACGACATCTATCTTTTCACGGTGTTCGAACCCGTTGTTCTCTTATTTAGCCTTTGCCAAGCAGCCTCCAACAACCTAAAAAAAGGGCTTAAAACTGCTATAATGCATATATATCAAAAGGGAACAAGACAAAATTACACTTGGAAGGGATGGATTTTGGTGAGAAAAATGCCCTTTTCTCTCGGTATCTATGATCTACCGAAAAGTCTAAAAAAACTTATGTAGGAAGGGAAACATAAGACTAATAAATAAAAAGAGCCCAGTATAAAAATGAGGGCACTGAAAAAGTCCTTTAAAGCTTTTAACAAAAAAAGGAGTGGAAAATCTTAGATTTTCCACTCCTTTTTTTGTATCTTATAGTTGTATTTTATGTTCATCCAATGTTATTTCAACAACAAAAAATCCAACTTAGTGAATATTCCAGGCTCTACCATCTGATTGTTCCTAAAGACAATCTACTTCGCAAGATCAATGAAATGATAGATTTTAGTTTCATTTATAATGAGCTTTTGGATAAGTATTGTTCAAATAATGGGCGGACTGCAGAAAGCCCTGTCCGGATGTTCAAATATCTGTTGTTGAAAACCATAGATGTTGTGGAGCGCTCCCGTTACGATATGTCCTTTAAATATTTTTTGGAGATGTCACCTGAAGAGGATGTCATCAACTCCAGCTCTCTGACGAAGTTCCGTAAACTGCGGCTTAAGGATATGGATCTGTTGAATTTATTGATAGGGAAAACCGTTTCCATAGCATTGGAAAAAGGTATTATCAAATCCAAGTCCATCATCGTTGATTCGACCCATTCGCTTTCCCGGTCGAATCCATATTCCCCACTTGAGGTGCTCAGACAACGTTCAAAATTACTGCGTAAGGCTGTATATTCGATGGATGAGGATTTCAAGGATCAAATGCCTCAGAAAAATGAGTCAAATGATATCCGGAAAGAAATAGCATATTGTAAGGCGCTTCAAAAGCTGATTGAGTCTGATACGACTTTAAGCGAAATTCCAGCTGTAAAGGAGAAACTAAACCTGCTAAAAGAGACCGTTGAAGATACCCAGGAGAACTATATAATTTCCAAAGATGTGGATGCCAGAGTTGGGCACAAGACCGCAGACAGTAGTTTTTTTGGTTATAAGACGCATTTGGCAATGACAGAAGAGCGTATCATAGCAGCAGCAGTTGTTACCTCAGGAGAAAAGGGGGATGGTCCTGAACTACCAAAACTATTGAATCAGGCCCGGTCCAACGGAATGGAGGTAGATACCATCATAGGTGATGCGGCCTATGCTGGAAAGGAAAACCTGAAGCTTAAAGACCAACAAGGCAATAAAATCAAAATTGTAGCCAAGATAAATCCTGCAATCACCCATGGTGCCAGAAAAGAGGAAGAAAAGTTTGACTATAACAAGGATGCAGATATGTTTGTCTGTCCAGCAGGGCATCTGGCAATGTACAAGCGAGTGCAGGGTAAAAAGATACACCGGTGCAACCAGACAATGACGTATTATTTCGATGTCGAAAAATGCAAGGTATGCCCACTAAGGGATGGATGCTACAAACCGGAAGCTAAAAGCAAAACATATTCAGTCTCTATACGAACAGATGAGCATATAGAACAGGAGGTGTTTCAGCAGAGCGAATACTTCAGGGAAAAGTCGAGGCATAGATATAAAATTGAAGCAAAAAACAGCGAGTTAAAGAATGTTCATGGATATGACAGGGCGGATTCCTACGGCCTGGAAAACATGAAAATGCAAGGAGCACTGGCTATATTCGTAGTAAATCTAAAAAGAATACTCAAATTCTAGATTTGAGAGTCTCATTTCTGAAAAATCCTTTTCGAAAGTAGAAAACGCTCTCTAGATTCAAAAAACATACCAAAGTCGACCTTAGAGGAAAAAATAATATGCCGCTAAAAAATGAAGCGGATGAACATCTTATGATCTGTTCATCCGCTTATCTTTTTATAGACTATTTTATGTCTACTTTTTCAGTGCCCTAATAAAAATACTGGGCTCTTTGGGGCAATTTGTCTTATTTTACAGCAGGAATCTTGATAATCAGTACCAAGAAAAAACCTCAATGCAAATAATAAGGCTTCCTAGCTTCGTATAAACATTATTGGCGAACAATACTATCCTGTCCATCTTTTATATTGCTTTTGCCTTTGAGTTCCTGAAGTTCGAGCAGTAGTTCATTATAGAGTTGCATTAAATCATGATACTTAATCTTCAATTTGGCCAAGGTTTTCTCACAAGCCAGTCGTTCATTATTGGCAAGTTGGAGCGCATCGTTCAAATCTTCTATGACAATACCTAATTGTTCTATATTTTTCTCCAGTCTTTCAGCATAGGCTGCCCACTTATCGATCACCTTTCCCGCATTTTCAACATTGGTCGCCACAACTTCTGCCTCCTGTTTAGGTCTCCCAACAAAATAACCACCAATCCCGGTGACAACGGGAATAATTAATTTTTCTAAAATATCTAATAGTTCCATGTTGATCCATTTTTTTAAATAACTATTTTAAATACACTTATTATTGATCGTCTATTTTTATCCGAGCCAGTTTTATGAAAGCATTAACAATTTTGTTTTCTTATATCGTATTCTCTACACCTGATGCAGCAATAAGCAAAAAGACTTTTCAAAATTTATAAGCATTCACTTTTACTTCATAACCTGCTTTATTAGGCTGATGAAAGTTACTGGCACAAATTTATCTGATAAAGGGGTAATGGAATTGCATTAAAATATTTAAATAGGCGGTAAGAAAGGAATACCGAAAATCGCCATAATTTGTTTACCGTTGATAACATCAAATATTCGTATCCGTCCTACTAAGTCAATATATACTTAGTAGAACGGATACCTTTTAATTATTCCTTTATTTAACCTATTTTCAGCAACGAAATCTAGAAAGAAGTGCCATGTAACTCTATTTTTTTTAAAAAAAATAAACCTTCAACAGTAAAGATAATATGATAAAAAAAATAAAAATTTTAAGCTTGTTTTTTGTGATAATTTTCTCCTCTAGTAAAGGAATAAGCAAACTGAAATAGGGCCTTGGACAATGAAAAATAAAGATGCGGAAAAGAAGATAGCAACAGGCAAAGTGAAACAAATTTCTATTTATGTCTATGAAGCATAGCCCCAATAGGAAACTCCCCAAAAAAGGTGTATTAACAAATCGTACTACATATAATTCATTAGGCAAAGTGCTGGTATCCGAAATGTTCCTTTCCAATATGACGCTAAAAAATGCTTATGAATACGATCAATTCGGTAACTCAATTAAAATGATTGCCTATATTGAACCAAATCAGGTAACAGAAATATTGGGATGGGAATATGATGAGAACGGACATCAATTAAGGACCAAATATTACAATCCTGACAGAGCAGTAAAAAGAATAAATAAAAATGCAGGTAAAAAAGAGGGAAACGTCAAAATCGTTTATAATAGTAAGGGAGAAATAACGTCAAAATCAGAATCTTTATACGGTTCCATTACGAATACCCATATTGAAAGATTACTAGACCCCAAAGGCAATTTGCAATATGAAAATAAGTATATATTAAACGACAATTCTTTCGTCAAAGAATGGCGGGTGATTGATAATATTCAAAATAAAAAGTTTATCGTCAAATACACATATGATTCCGCTAACAATGAAATAGAATCCATTAAAACTGATTTCAATAATTCATTAATTGAAAAAACCATTTCGAATTATGACGAAAATAACCTAGAAATCGAAAAAATAACCGAATCTTTAAATCCCTCAAAAATGGAATTTAAATACGAATATTATTAATTTCAAATTACACTTGTCTATATACAAATAAACGCTAAGAGAAAGGGTCTGATGAGAATCAGGCCCTTTTGACGTAAAAAAGCCATATCTCACGAGGTGGCTTTACAACATTTATATATTTACTTGAGATGGTTCCTATTTATACGAATTAATCGATTTGGATACTTTCCATTCATTCCCCACACGTTCCAAAGTAACCAGGTCAGTCTTGGTGAAATTTTCAAATTTCAACGTCACCTTAGCAATCCTATAATCTACTGCCTCCTCAAGGATATCGGTGCTTACCACACAATTTAGCTTCTCCCCTTTTTGTTTTTTCAAGGATTTAACGACTCCGTTACGGCTGTGGTTTTGTGTATTGGAAGCTTGGATTTTTTGATTGAAATCTGTCGCAAATAACTGCTCCACGCCTGCCGACTCTCCTTCGGTAGTTACCGCAACATAATGTTCTAAAGCGAAGCCTGCTGTGGAAAGGTTAATGTTTGCTTTTTCAGTTTTTGATACTGACGTCTCAGCTGCCATAGCGAAAGTGGATACTGTGATTAAAGCTGCTGCTGCGAATGTTTTTACTAATGAGTTCATAATGTCTTTATTTTATTGTGTTAGTTCTGTTGTTCTTATTTGTTGATTCAAAACTACGACACAATATGCCCCTCGCCTATGGGCTTTAGACCAACGGACAGGAAAACTCGGTGAATGGCGGGAATGGGGAGATTAACGGACATCCATAGCCAAGTTTCCTTTTCTTTAAAGTTGCGACACAGGATTTATTTGCGTAAATTGGTATAAGAGGGATTTATAGAGAAAAGTTACCAATTCGAAAGA
Organism: Sphingobacterium sp. DR205; assembly: GCF_011064245.1. Lineage (NCBI taxonomy): Bacteria > Pseudomonadati > Bacteroidota > Sphingobacteriia > Sphingobacteriales > Sphingobacteriaceae > Sphingobacterium > Sphingobacterium sp. DR205. The sequence continues at coordinate 5,328,484 of NZ_CP049333.1, forward strand.
TCATGGAATCAATCTTTAGAAAACTAATGTACTATCTGATGCTTTTGGAAGTATCATTTATATTTTTTCGTTGTATAAATGGAGAAGATGATTCTTTTACTAGAGGGCTTTCAATTATGCTAATATCCCAAATAGCAATAGTAGTTATGACATTATCAAAACAAAAAAAGAGTAGTTCAGACGATAAAGCTACTTAAGGCTTGATATATTCTTGATAACTCTTTTTGAGGTACAGGATAATATCATAGTCGGACATGTATTTCGCTGTATCAATATTCGGGCGGTACAACTGCATAAAAGTTTGTAGAGAGTCCCCTTTAAGGCCCGTCAAATTTTGAACCATAGGTTTTGAAAAGATATTATCAAGATACTGCTCTTCTTCTTTCTTTATCAATTTCTGTTGGAGCTTGGATTGAGGGTTACGTTTTTTCCCCAACAAAGAGATAACAGAAAGCACATCAACACTTATCAGCGAGGCGGTACTATTGCTCGCCTGATTAGGGCGTCTCGGGACATTTGAAGAATAGTTTTTGGTGATGAAAATGTCTTTAAATTTGGGTTTGCTATAATTGAAGGTCTTGGCAAATTCTTCCCGAAACTTTAAGGAATCAGCCTTATAATTTCTTAAAGAATTGATCTTGACTTCATCCAACAAAATTGCTGTTTGCTCCATATATATAACCAGATTATCAAGATTGCTATTACCAACTATATATTTCTCCTCACGATATCCGATTGAAGAAAAGGTGATTGTATCTCCAAGCTTAATGCCCGACAATGTAAAGTTGCCATTACCATCGGAATAGTTGCTGCGCGAAGCACTTTGATCGAAACACCTATAAGAATATCACCCGAATGCTTATCTTTAATCGTACCTTTCAGATCTTGTGCAGAAGATAAGTTTGTGATAAAGAGCAATAGTAGCAACAATTGTAGTCTACTCATTTTCAGTTAGTTTTACAATAAAAATATTATAAAACTAAACATTAAGCAATGTTATTAACTCTTTTTAACGCATGACGCTTTGGTAACAACCTCCGTCTATACAAATAAAAAACCACATCTCCCGACGTGGCCTTAATAAACATATGATTCACTAGTGATCTGACCTTATACTGATCTTGGCAAACCACTAGTTATTGGATACTATTTGTATGAATTGATTGATGTGGACACTTTCCAGTTGTTACCTTCGCGAACCAAAGTCACCAGATCAGTCTTGGTAAAATCTTCAAATTTTGAAGTCACCTTAGCAACCATATAATCGGCAGACTCTTCGATAATGTAAGTTTTTACTGTACAGTTTAGCTTCTCTCCTCTTTGTTTTTTCAAAGATTTGATGACTGCTTCACGGCTGTGGTTTTGTGCGTTGGATGCTTGGATTTTTTGATTGAAATCTGTCGCGAATAACTGATCTACTCCTACTGACTCACCTGCGGTCGTAACCGCAACATAGTGGTCAAGGGCAAAGTCTGCTGTGGAAAGATTTACGTTTGCTTTTTCAGTTTTGGATACTGGTTTGTTAGCCGCCATAGCGAATGTTGATATTGCGATTAAAGCTGCTGCTGCGAATGTTTTTACTAGTGTTTTCATAATGTCTTTTTTTATTGTGTTAGTTTTTTAGTTCTTATTTGTTGACTCAAAACTACAACACAATCAGCCCCTAGCCTATGGGCTTTAGACTAACAGACAGGAAAACTCGGTGAATGGCGGGAATGGGGAGGTGAAATGGGTTGCATTTCATAATAATTTTGCTCATATTCATTCTCCCAACAATCCAAGTGTGAAGTGGATGATTGGGACTTCTATACGACATTTTAAATAATGAGCATGTTTAATTTTTTCAAAAAAAATAAACCTAATATTCAGGAAGAGTGGAATAGTAAGGGCGAGCAATACACCTCTGCAATAAATAAAATGGTGGAATTTGGAGAAAAAAATGGTTGGGAAAACTGGAAAGGAGAAGAACCACAGGACAAAAGAAACCATCTGGCGAATGAAATCCTTAGTCTCCTTAGAACGGCAAATCGAGAGCAAAAAACTGACCTATTCCGAGAAAGTTTTCCACCTGCTCACGAACCATTCATACCATTTTTGGAAAAACAAGGGCAAAGCATAGAAATGCTTCATTTTATAGACAATCAAAAGATTGTTTTTCTGACTGGCACATCATATCAGAAAAGACAGGCCTACATACTGGACAATGATATAATTCTGGAACTAGAAGATAATATCACTGCAATTGGAAAATCCAAACGCGGTAATATCTTTGCAATAGCGGTGTTAGGAAAAATTTCTACTTATAATGGCTGGGAAGGCCCATTGATTGCCGAATTTATACTTAACGAAACCGCTGAATTTGGTATCACCGAGCTTGTTCCGTTTAACGATGGTAAAAAAATTCTCCTGGTCACTTCTGAAGGAATCTATCTAATTGTCAAAGATGCCGAAAAGCTGATCCATCCGCTTAATGAAAGTAATGATGAGGATTGGTCTCCCAATATAGACATGGAAAATGCAACTTTGTCTAATGACAACGCTTATATTGTTGCGGGTGACCAGTGTTATGACCATGCTATTATGGATGCGGAGGGAAATACTTTAGGAAATATTGGCCCACAGTCTTCTTATCCTCATTTCTGTCTTTTTTCACATGATGATGGCCAACTGATTACCAATTCTTGCCATTTCTATAGTGGTATAACGATCGGTATAGATGCTGATAAACTAAAGGGAGCGAATGTTGAACCATATACCGAAAGCGATCAATACAACGTAATAGATGGCAACATGCGGGTGTATGCTGGTGTAGCAATTGACGACTATTATATTCTTGGGGATGCCTACGGTTATATAAAGGCCTTTGATAAAAATGGGATAAAACGTTGGCAACACTTTCTAGGTTCGACAATAAGTGGAATCACTGCTTCAGATGATGGCCATACATTGTGGGTAGCCTCTTGTAGTGGTATGATCCATAAACTTTTATTGGGTAAAGGACACCGGGATAAACACACCATCGGTGATGGAAACCATTACGAGGAATTCAGGCTGCTGATCTGGAAAGAGGAATCTCAACCCCTGAAATGGTAAAAGGACAATTTCTTAAAAATGACTTGAATAACGGAATAAAAACTAAAAAAGAATGATTACATACTTAGAATTCGGAAATATATTCAATTTATCAGATGTAAAAAATTATGCTCATGGCTGTAACTGTGCAGGAGCGATGGGGAAAGGTATCGCTTTACAATTTAAAGAAAAATATCGCCAAATGTATTTGGAATACAAAAAGCGTTGTAAAGATGGTGATTTTAATCTAGGTGACGTTTTCGCTTATAACTATGGTGAAGGAACTGTTTTCAATCTTGGCACCCAAAAAAGCTGGAGAACCAAAGCGGAACTCGATGCTATTGAAGAGTCATTTCAAAAGATGCTTGCATATGCCCGCCAAAATAACATCGAAAAAATAGCCTTGCCAAAAATAGGGGCTGGTTTAGGAGGTTTGAATTGGGAAGATGTAAAATCTATAATTGACCGACTTGGTAAAGACTACCCGGATATTGACCTTATCGTAGTAGAAAATTACAAGAACCACAGCTAAAATGCAGTGGCCCATAAAATCGAGATAAAGGATGATTTTGAAATATCGAGCAATAATGGAATAATTTCCAGGACATTCAACAATTTAGAAATTGAATACAGAGGCCTGTAAATGGGCTGAGAGGCTTGCTTATCATTATTGTTGAAAGTAAAAATCACCTTATGAACATTATAAGACGTAATATGATTAGACTCAAAACAATTAAACATATAACAAGCGGAACAATTATGCTTCTTTTCTTGTACTTTATTCCCTTCAAATATTGATCCCAAAACCCAAACTGCAATACTGCTGCACCTATTCCATATAACAAAATACCAGTGAACCTGCTTTGATCAAAATAATCTTTAAATTCTTTGTATACTAAAATTAGCGCTATCGTATAACCAAATCCAAAGAGGAGAGTCATCACCGCTTCTTTTTTCTTAGATAATGTGAATAAATTTATTGCTAACAATATAGCGCCTGTAAATAATCCGAATAGTATACTAAAATACCAAATTGCTCTTTGTGAATAGAAACTGACTGTAGCTTTTTTAGTATCTTCGTCAATATCCCATGTGTTAAGGGCGTTATAATCAAGCTCTTCTTTTTTCTTCGATTCTATTAGTTGACTTATCTGAACAATTTCTAATTCTGAAAAAAAGTAGCCTCTTTTTTTCAGAATATCGAAAGCCATTTCTATAGCTTCAGGGACTGATCGGGTATCTTCTGTAATATACCGTAACAAATCCTTATCGGATAACTTTTCTAAGACTGATCTTTTTACCATAAATCTAATATAACCAAACTGCCTGCTACAATTCTCAAATTTTAAAATAACAGTACTAAATTATTAATTAATCAGGCAAGAAGAACAAAACTCGGAGAAATAAAATGGCGATTTGGAGGACACGATATCTGGGTAAATAATGATGGTTTCCCTGTGATAACTATACTTGTTTAACAAAACTTATATTATCGGCGAAAAACGCCGATAATAAAGAAAAATATAAACAAAGAAGTCTTTTTGACAAGTAAGTATAATATCATTACTTCTTAATTTTAGACAAATGGGAGGTAAAAAACTTATATTGATATCATATCTGAATTGACTCGCCGTATTCGTCCGCTTTACCAAAAAGGTAATTAGCGATCGATGCGCTATTTTTGACTCCATCTTCCGGACGTACAAAAAGCTTGATATACTCGAAAAGCGAACCGCAGCCCGCAGTTTCAAACAAATCCCGAAGCCGCTGATCATGCTCAATATCATAATCCAAAAACGCGGTGACCCGGTCTATCATCAGATATTTAGCGTCTTCTTTTTCCAATCCTATGATCTCCTTGAGCTTTGTACCCTCGGGAGTACCTTCATTTGTCAGAAAAAGAAAGGTACGTATGATCCATTTATCACCATGATAGCTCACCAGAAAATAGCCAACCTTGTGTCTGGCACAATAACAGGCGATGAGTACCTGCCCACGATATACGATTACCTCGGGTGTACCATAAATAAAAGTCTGGGCAAGGTAAATCTGTATGAAGCCTTTGGGACTATAGGTGCGTTCTTCGAAACGATTGAGCGCATGATGCTGTATATAGAGTGGTTTGGCTTCCGCATCGGAAATATGGGTGATACCGAACCTCGCCGGATCGAATTGTATCCATTGTGTCCAGTCGCCTACGAAAACCGAAGCATCACCGATGGCCACAATTGGTCTTGCAAAGCCATCGATCTCCTGCTTATCCAATTTGTTTTTCAACCTCCGCAAACGGATCTGATTTCGCCCGCCGGGCTTAGTCAGTGCCAGATCGGATACATCAAACTGCAAGGTACCTTTGATAGGATCATAAAACTGCTCGTTCGTAAAGCTCAATGTATAAAAAGCTCTAGTCTTCGTTTGAAAAAGCCAGTCTCCAGAGGTCAGATAAGGCGCAAAAGCAGTCCTCATCTTGACATGCTCTTTAATACAGTGGCTAGAAAGGAACTCGACAAAATGAACAATAAGTGCCAAATCCGTAAAAAAAGTCGAAATAAAAATCTGCTCGCCCGATGGTAGGGTGAGCGTGCATTTTTTGATAAGACCAGTAATGCTTGCCCGATAGCTTTCTCGGCTCTGAGTGTCGGCAATAACGTCGTCATCAATAATGATCTTTAGTGCCGGATAACGGTTTTTATAAAACTGAGCCAATAGCTTTGGAGAAAGCATCTCAAAGTAGCCCGGACCGACCATTTTTTCGAAAAGTAGTTTAATCGACTTGATATAGGCGCGATATCTTTCCTGAGTCTCTTTAGCGGTATTGACTGGAGCTTTGGTTTTCTTCTTCCTTTTCATATTTAACTTTCCCCTTCTTCATAAGGAGTTTGAGCGGCAATAATCAATGATTCGGCCAACAGCATAAACATATTCTTTTCCGTCTGTGATTCCATGGCATAGCCAATATCAAGAAATGCTGGCACCATCTTGTCGTATATCTCCTTGGTTTGTCTAACTTGTTGCTCCACAGCTTCCATATCATTGCCTGACCGCATATAAACATGCACCAAATAGCCAAATAGCTCATCCTGCTTGCTGCTGTAGGACTGATCATACCAGTTTTCGTTGGTTTCTTCCAACACCATCACCCACGCACTTATTTTATTAAACTTTTGGCTCTTGACATAATCCTCCTGATCTGTGAGGTGGTGGATCTCAAACAGCAACAGCATGATGACATCGTTCTGCTGGTAAGCATGATCAAGGATACGGATCAGATCGCTCTTCTTGATATCACCCGTATCAGTAATGGTGAACTCATCGGTCATCTGTTGCATAAGGGTATGATAAAGCTCCACCACTTTTCGGGGTTTGTCCATTTCGCCTTTTTCTGTAAAATGCGATAAGGGTGTAAATCCGAGATGGTCCTGCAGGTATTGGTCCATGATGGCCCCGCTCTCTTTACTTTCGTCCAGTTTGTCCAGGGGCAAATCCAAATTGGGGACGAACATATTCAATATCCGGCCAAACTCTTGTAACCCCAGATCACCGGCATAGGGCTGCCCGGTATAGCGGGTATAAAATTCGAGCTGATCTGGGCCTGGGGTAGACAGCTCAAAGGATTGATCACAGAGAGTAATAATCGCCTCGGCCAGGGTTTGCTCCTCATGCTCGGTCAGGCTAAATCTTTCCTTCTGCTCATCCAATTGTGTTGCCATCCAGAAATAGGTGTCAGCCAGGACATCTGCCGAATCGCCCATAACTCGGTGATAACAGGCTTTGACCTGCTGCATAAGTGCTTTACTTTTATTTCGATCCGCTTTGAGACGTAGATATTCTTCTTTGAATTCATAAAACTTTTCGATCAGCTGATTTCTATTATAATAGCGTGCTATGCTCCATAGGTTACTATTTTGCTCCTCAGAAAATACATTATCTTCCAAATGAGCGAAAGCACTGTCAAAAGTTCGTTTGACCGCATCTGTAGGCGGGGGCTCCACGCTAACGGGAATATCTAGACATCTGAGCAAGAGACATTCGCACAGATGGGTAAAGCGCTGGTCGCTTACCTGATAGGTCCTCACTTCAAGTAACAGATCATCAATGGAGTCCAATAGTTGTTGGTCAGCCCTTCCTACAAAAAAATCTAGCGAACCTTGAGCCTTTGTAGCGACATCCATCGCCAGTTCACTCAAAATCGGATAACGGTCTGCCATTTCCAGTAAATGGCCGGGCCGGATATACAGATTCAAGTAGTCAGACTCGCTCTGTGCCGGTTGATGAGCCATGATTTGATCATTCTGCCAGAATAAACGACACTGTCGCTTAGTAACGCGGTGTTGCTCCTGCCCATGTGCAAACCTTAAAAGGCAGTCCTCAGACAATTGTATATGAAAGGTGACGACTGGCTCCGCTGGAATAGTGTATATTTTTTTTTCATCTTCGGTAAAACTGGCGAAGAAGCAGGCGGTAATATTGTTGCCATAGAGGTAGTGGCATTTGATGGTGGAATCTCCAAAAATATATTCCTGAAAATCTATAATGGTGCCCTGATCTTTTAAACTAAAATTGGAGTATGATGTGGGAGCATCTGGCTTATCACTGAGAAATACCTCTAAGATGGGATGTTGATCTGCTGACTGTTGGTTCATATTGGATATCGGTTAAATAGCTCGTGATTCCCATGGCGCTGCTGTGAGAAATCACAATAAGTTTATAATCGAAAAATATAGCTTAACGATCAGTCAATGATCTGACTGATCTGTTTATAACTTTAAGGTAGTAATATTTAATTAATTAAACAAAAAATCGCAGTAAATTGTGACAGAGCGTATCAATCTGACAGGCAGATTTGGAACAATGGTTTAAAAAGATATTTTTTATAAAACTATTTCAAATCGACTGTTGTTCTTATAATACAAAACGGCTACAAGCTACCTTTCGAAAGAAAGGGCCGACATAAAAATTGGCGTCGTACAGTGAAAATCCAATTGTCTTCAAAAACTTTGGATGACGAAACAAAAAAGAGGAAACGATAGGAAACATAAAAATTACTGTACAAATAAACGCTAAGAGAAAGGGTCTGATGAGAATCAGGCCCTTTTGACGTAAAAAAGCCACATCTCACGAGGTGGCTCTACAACATTTATATATTTGTAAGGGATGGCTCTTATTTATACGAATTAAACGATTGGGATACTTTCCAGGTATTGCCCTCACGTTCCAAAGTAACCAGATCAGTCTTGGTAAAGTCTTCAAATTTCAAGGTTACTTTGGCAACCATGTAATCCGCTGACTCTTCGATAATGTCAGTTTTTACTGTACAGTTCAGCTTCTCTCCTTTTTGTTTTTTCAAGGATTTAACGACTTCGCTACGGTTATGATTTTGTGCATTGGATGCTTGGATTTTTTTATTGAAATCTGTCGCAAATAACTGCTCCACGCCTGCAGATTCACCTTCGGTGGTAACCGCAACATAGTGATCTAGTGCGAAGTCTGCCGTGGAAAAATTAACGTTTGCATTTGTTGCTTTTGCTCCTGGTCCTTCAGCTGCCATAGCGAATGTTGATACTGCGATTAAGGCTGCTGCTGCGAATGTTTTTACTAAAGTGTCCATGATGTCTTTATTTTATATTGTTAGTTCTTTTGTTCTTATTTGTTGACTCAAAACTACTACACAATCAGCCCCTAACCTACGAGCTTTAGACCAACGGACAGGAAAACTCGGTGAATGGTGGGAATGGGGAGGTGAAGTTTGTGTTTAATATCTTAACAAATGAATATTTGGTTATCTTTAAGAAAACATTCTAATATGGTTGACCTAACACGCAGAAAGGTACTTGCGTATCATTTAAGACATTTAGTTGTCGGGCTTATTAGCAATGATGAGTTTGAAGAGTCAATTACTGACGATGTCTCTTTCGGCTGGCTGCCTGAACAATATTATCATTCAAAAGAGGCAAAATCTGATGATCCTATTATAAGGCCAATGCTCGAGCTAAGCTGGTGTTTGTATAGCGACTTAGAAAATCGTAAACTTACGGGTAAATACCAACTTTCGGATAAAGAACTAAAAGACATTGCTCGGATTATTTTATTCCTGAATTCCGATTTTGAGTACGAGTGGCCCTACTTTGATCGTATAAATCTGTTAATACGGTTATCATTTAAAGACCTGTTATTTACTGTCCTGAGCTTGGGACAACATTATAACGTGAAATTAAATGAACGAAAGAAACAGTATGAAGCATTTAACAATACGGGCGATCACGAGCTATGGCCATTTATAAGCAAAGAACAATATGAACAGCAATTGAGAAAACAACCCTTTTTATGGGGAAAGAAACCCGATTAAATTTAGCAAATAATTCCCTTTGCTCGTGCAAAAGAAACTGTATTCAGAATAAGGTTCACGTCTAATTACAATGACTATCCAATTATCTATCAAAATTTTCAGTTCAAGGAACTATCTACTTGCCAGCGTTCTTTTAATTAGCTTTTTTGGCTTTTTTAGCTGGCAATCCTTTGCACAAGAAAAACAAAGAGTAAATTACAAACACCTGACCTATCTCCCTAAAAATTATAATACAGATACTTCCAAATATCCACTCGTTATTTATCTCCACGGTGGATCTCAAAAAGGAAATGATCTGGAAAAACTAAAGATCTATGGTCTTCCCTATTTAGTAGACAAGGGAAGGGATTTCAATTTTGTTATGGTCGCACCCCAATGTCCAGAAGGCAAATATTGGTCTACAGAAAATTGGTTTGATTCATTATACAATGAAGTAACCTCAAACTACCACATCGATAAAAGTCGCGTTTATCTGACCGGAATAAGTATGGGTGGCTATGGGACCTACATTACAGCATTAAATCATCCTGAAAAAATCGCAGCTATTGTTCCATTATGCGGTGGTATAAATGACAGTGACACCAGTCGCATTTGCACGCTCAAAGACATCCCCATCCTGACATTTCACGGAACCGCTGATGCTGATATCTCCATACACGAAACAGAACGAATAGAAGAATCACTTAAGAAGTGCAATGGCGATATCACTTTCCATCGACTCGAAGGTGAAGGACATGGAATTCAATATCTTTATGAAACTAAACCTGAAATTTATGAGTGGTTATTGAGGCAGAGGAAGGCGATGAATATTGAATAGCCTTAAAGCAAAGGTTAGAATAATGTTTTTGAATTATGTATATTAGAATGCACTAGTTCTAAAAAATGTCATAGTTATAACCGCTTAACATGATTACTACAGAAATACAGAATATCTTCGAATTCATTAGCTTCCTAGACTCAAACAAAAAGAATTATATAGGAAAGTATTTACCAATTTGTGAAGAGCTTGAAAAGTTAATTGGACAAAGGAATCAATTAAAACCTCACGACAATTACCGCGATAAACAGCAGTATGATGTCCTTCAAAAGGAAATAAGCCCTAAATTCGAGATTCTCCTTTCGAAGGTTTATCACCCTGTAATGGATAAATTGGCCGAATTAGATATTTGGTCCGGAGACCGAGCGCTTGCAAGCATTAGCAATTACGTTTCATCCGCCGCTATTAACTTTAAATCTACCTTTGAGTCTGTTGATGTTCCGATAATAATCGCATACAAGAATAAGTATCTCAATTTCAGAAAAGAAACAAATTCAAATTTCCTTACGCTGGAATTAGTGTTCTCACTGTTGGATAGAGATCTAAAGGAACTGTTCGATTATTTCAAAGATTCGGATGAAGATGAATTCAACGCTTTGATGGCTGAATTGATTCAATGCAACTCTTTAGAAGAAGCGATGAGGTTACACCAAGAAAATCCATCGCAAAATAAAAGGTTTTCGATTCCCTCTCTAAATGTTCCAAATGCCGCTAATGAGAATAGTGAGCAAATAATAGAGATAGATCGTTATGGCATGCTTACACATCCAGTTAAGAAAACAAAAAGTTCATTTGAAGAGGCGATCTATCGTATCAAATTACTGAAGAGATTCATCGAAAACAACAATGGCAATAGGGCCTTCAAGAGCCCTGAAAATCAAAATGAATCTGCGTTTCAATTGGTTTTCAAATCCATTTGTTCGGATTCAATCTGGGATATAAATTCAGAAGTTAACAACGGAAGAGGGCCTGTCGATTTTACCGTTTCCAAAGGTGCTAATGACAAAACAGTAATTGAACTTAAGCTCGCAAAAAGCTCTAAGCTTAAACAAAACCTCCAATACCAAGTTGATATTTATAAAAAAGCTAATCGTACAGATCAATCTGTAATTGCCATTTTGCACTTCAATAAAGCCGAGCATAATCGTGCGGTAAAGATCCTAAAAGAGCTAAAGTTAGATAAACTTAAAAACATTATACTGATTGATGGCGAAGAAAAGCCTTCGGCTTCGAATGTGAAAAATACAGATTAATTTTTGGGGACTGTCCCACCAAGTGTGTCAATAAAAAATACGGAGGAGAACTATAGGGATTACACAAACCTGCTGCACAAGTCTTCTGCGTACTATAAAATCTTCTTGTATTTACGAGTTCCGGAACTCGAATTTCTAAGACATTCCAATACTGGTTATACAATGCAACTCAAGCTAATTCAAGTCATCAAAAATATTTTACTCCAATAAAACTATTTCACATCTGCTACTGTTCTTACTATACAAAACGGTTACAAGCTACCTTTCGAAAGAAAGGTTCAACATAAAAATTGGCGTCGTACAGTGAAAATCCAATTGTCTTCAAAAACATTGGATGACGAAACAAAAAAGAGGAAACGATAGGAAACATAAAAATTACTGTACAATAAAACGCTAAGAGAAAGGGTCTGATTAACGTCAGGCCCTTTTGACGTAAAAAAGCCACATCTAACGAGGTGGCCTTAAATAAACATATGATTCACTAGTGGTCAACTTTTGTAATCGAACTGACCACTAATTATTAGAGACTATTTATAGGAGTTGACTGAACTGGATACTTTCCAGTCGTTACCTTCGCGCACCAAAGTCACCAAATCAGTTTTAGTAAAATCCTCAAATTTTAGGATCACTTTGGCAACCATGTAATCTGCCGACTCCTCGAGGATATCGGTGCTTAACACACAGTTTAGCTTCGCTTCTTTTTGCTTTTTAAAGTATTTTACAATTTGATCGCGGCTGTTGGTCTTTGCATTTGCCGATTGAACCTTTTGGTTGAAATCGGCAGTAAATAAATGCTCTACGCCTGCTGACTCTCCTTTAGTAGTGACTGCAACGTAGTGGTCAAGTGCTAAGTCTGCTGTGGAAAGGTTAACGTTTGCTTTTTCAGTTTTTGATACTGGTTTGTTGGCTGCCATAGCGAAAGTAGATACTGCGATTAAAGCTGCTGCTGCGAAGGTTTTTACTAATGAGTTCATAATGTCTTTATTTTATATGTTAGTTTTTAGTTCTTATTTGTTGACTCAAAACTACGACACAATATGCCCCTAGCCTATGGGGTTTAGACCAACGGACAGGAAAACTCGGTGAATGGCGGGAATGGGAAGATGAAATATGCCGATTATCGTTTTATTGGTTTAATAATGCTGTTATCTTTTATTGTTCCTTTCATGTTCTTGAATAAAAAGGGTATGAAGGCCATTGGGTGGAACAGACCTAAAAGTTATACGTGGCTGTGCATAGCTTTTATTAGCGGTTGCTTATATGCTTATTTGTTATTCCTCCTGGGTAAATCCCTTTATCAGGACAGTTATCAAAACTGGTATGTATATATCGCGAATTCTTACAAGATTCCCTCAGATTTAACGATAGAGGCAAAAAGGCAAATGTTCCTCATCATGGCTGGTACAGGAATGTTATTTAGTCCCTTTGGTGAAGAACTTTATTTTAGAGGGATAGTTCATCAAACCTTTGTTTCGAAATTTGGAAATCGTGGAGCGTCAATAATAGATAGCTCGGCGTTTGCCTTAACCCACATTGCACATTTCGGACTAGTATACCTGCAAGGCGGTTGGCATTTTCTTTTCATACCCGCACTCATCTGGTGTTTGTCAATGTATTTTGTGAGCAGACTGTTTTACTTCTTCAAGGTGAAATCAGGAGCTATTTGGGGAGCTATAATTTGCCATGCAGCTTTTAATCTGAGCATGATTTATTGTATATTTTATCAGTTATAATATCAAAAGCGTCTAAAAACTTAGTAGAATCATATAGATTGCTGTGATATCTAACGGTTATTTTATCGTGATTATATTTTCTTAATCGCTTAGAATATTTTGCTATTTTGCCCCTTAACGATTCATGCTATCTTGAATTTTTCTGATACTTATTAGAAGATCCTCCCATGTTAAACTTTCTCCCACTATCATATTTTCACGCATGGCTTTATAATCCGCCCCCCACTCTTTTATTACCTCTTCAGGCGGAAGGATCCTTAACCTCCCTTTTTGATGGCTGGAATAGTCAATTCCTCGTAGTGGAGTGACTGTTTTGCGATGTTGGACTATTGTGTTAAATAATTCTTCGTCTTCAATGGCTTTTGCTCCAAAATCAGTATTCATAATCTTATCTATATCATAGAAGTGCCTAGTTAGCCTATTAGTCCTGATTTTATCAATCGGCTTAGAGAACTCTTCATGTAATAAGAGAACTTTTTCTATAAAGGTCCGTGTAGGAATTACAACCTGAACATTAAAAGCTGGCTGAGCAAATCCTGTATCTTTATAATGCTCATCTATAAAAGATAGGACCGACTGTATTTCGAACGGTTCAGTTAGCGATCTGGCGCCCATTTCCAAGAGTACTCTTTGTTGGATATATGCGTGACCGACTGGTGCTATCGAGTGGTAATAAATTTCCAGCGTATTAGGATCGCTAGTATCGTCTACATGAGTATTATAACGAATTTCATAGGAATCCTTAGGAACTCCCAATTTTTCCAATTGGATGATCAATTCCTCTCTAAACTCATTGATAATAAAACCTCCGGAGGCTTTTCTCAGTCTTTTTATTTGAGATTTTGAATCTAATTCGTCGAAACCTAATAGATGTCGGTCGATTATTAAATCAATGTCTTCTGAAAAACGATCTATCAGTTGATATGCCTTGCTTAGTGATGTACCGCCTTTAAAAATAATAAACTCAGCATATTTCGTTGCAAATACAGCCTTCAAGACGATACAGACCCACCAGTCTTTTTCAATAACAAAAACTGGTAATCCCATTATACTGCTTAATTGATCTAGAACAAGGCTCTTTTGTTCCGTGTTAAGATTTAGCCACATAATTTTAAGATTGATAAAGCTTATTTATTTCTTTCTGAATCCATACTGGCGCATATTTCAATTGAGAATCAAGAACTTGTTTTTCTATCTTTTTGACTGAATGTTTGACCGTGCTTAAGAATTCTTCAGAAAGTCCCTCTTGACCTTGTTCTTTAAATGCCGAAACAACCAAATGCAATAAACCATCTTTTATAGCAAAACTTTTAGGTACAGTATGTTTAAATTTGATTGTACGCTTACCGATTTTGATATCCCGTTGTGAACCATCTGTTAGATAAACGGCTTTTAGCGGCACCTGCGTAGTCAGCCCTAATAAATACAACGCTAATACTCCTGTCGGAGCAATACGAGCTTTGTCTCTGTTCGCAATCTGATTTGCAATTTCTTCTATATTGGGATAGACAACACCTAACAAAGGGTCTTGTTTAGGTTTTAAATAAATACCCTGCGCCAAACGAACCAATAGATTATCTTTCTCTAATCGGGAAAGCACCTTTCGGATGTTGGCAGATGTACCCAATCGAGCAAAATCATCAGCGAAAAACAACCCACCTCTTCCTGATTTAATAATCTTTTCTTTTATCTTATTTACAACGCTTTCCAAAACATAAATTAGTTAATTTTGTCACAAATTTAGTAAATATTTGTGACAAAAAACATCGAAAAATACAACATTAGATTCATCCGCAGGCCTCACGAAACTAATAAAACTAAAAGAGAGCCTAAGTGTTGTGAGACCTCCGTCTTAGGCTCGTAGTCAATACTGGTCGCATAGATATCCAAGACTTTGCGCCAAAAGACTTTTTCGGATGAGCGTATATCACGGATACGAGCCAATAACTCGTCAAAGTAATTTCCGCCCCCGGCTTGCTTCAGCAGCTCATCATTCATCGTAAAGCCTTTGACAATATACTCGCGCAAACGTGCAGTAGCCCATTGTCTGAACCTGGTACCCTGATGACTTTTTACACGGTAGCCTACAGAGATAATAACATCGAGGTTATAATATTTTACCTCACGTTGCTGCGTTTTATCTTCGATTGCACCGTGCTGAGTGGTATGTCGGAAATTCCGACATACCACTTCCTCCTCTAATTCTCCTTCTTCAAAAATATGCTTAATATGTTCCGTAATAGTCGTCCTTCCTTTTTGGAATAGATCGGCCATTTGCGCCTGTGTCAACCAGACCGTTTCCCCCTCTAATCGTGTCTCAATGCGTGTAACACCGTCCTCACTTTGATAAATAAGTAAATTACTCTGTTTCTCCATAGCCTAAAAGTTTAAGATAAATTGTTGAGCAATTTTTGTTGATACCTCCCGCTGATACCGCACTTCTTCAAGGACCGCATCTTTAGCCGTTTCCAACAAAGAACCGATACGACGTAATACGTCAAAGTGGGGAATAATATCATGATATTTACCCCGGACATATACGTCGCGAAGGCAATCATCGGCAATGGACCAAATAAATATAACTAATTTATTATGAGTAGTATGAGTCATCTATATATCTAAAATCACTATGGCTTGACTACAAATTAAGCTTTTTTTTTAACTGATTAGCAATAAATGTTAATAACATTATGATTTATCATTGGTTTGTGACATTTCAGATAAAAAGCACAATATGTCCAAAATGGTCCAAGACAAATCATGAACTGGCATTTCTTTACATAATCTCATTTTATGTAAAACTCCAAATCTAATCCGTTTGCTGGTATTAACCGACTACCTCGGTAGTTTGATGAAATTTTTGGTTATCAGAGGACCTCCTACCTGTTGAATGGTGCTTTCGGCAAGTCCTCCTAAATCAACACCTGCAAAGTTCATCTTTGTAAGTAATTCCATCACGGTCTTTTTTGCATCGTAATTATCTCCTGATAAGAAAATTACACGGTTACCCCCTCCTTCATTCGGGTCATCTGCTAATATTGCCGCCTCCACAGTATTGAAGGCTTTGATAACCGCTGCACCATCTGCTAACTCTGAAACGATTTGACTTGATGTTTTGCCATTCAAGTCCAAAGGTTTGAAACCAGGAAAACTTGCTGCGTTCGTTGTGTCAATTATAATTTTACCATGCCACGGTGAATCGATTCCTTTAAGAACAGATTCAACCTCAGACCAAGGTATTGACAATAAAATGATATCACTTTCCAAGGCCTCCATCTGAGTCCCTGCTCGTACATTTGACCCGAATTCCTTCACAGTTTCGCTGAGAGAAGAAACACCGGATCTATTACTCATTACTATTTCATATCCTGCCGCAGATGCATGCTTAACAACAGCTTTTGCAATTCTACCGGCACCAATTGTTCCTATTTTCATATTCTTATTTTTTAGAGTTTTTTGTCTATGTCCGGAATCATTTGATTACACCCCGGACGATGAATCCGGAACGGTGGCCAAAAGTTGCCATTCCCATAATAGGCTCGTTCCTACGTTACCTGAATGGTCAATTAAAGTATTCGCAAGTTCAGGTACAGTGTCTGTGCGTGCCCAATCACGTTGTAATTCAGCTCCAA
This sequence comes from Sphingobacterium sp. DR205, assembly GCF_011064245.1. Taxonomy (NCBI): domain Bacteria; kingdom Pseudomonadati; phylum Bacteroidota; class Sphingobacteriia; order Sphingobacteriales; family Sphingobacteriaceae; genus Sphingobacterium; species Sphingobacterium sp. DR205. Next base: position 5,345,337 of record NZ_CP049333.1, read on the forward strand.
ATACGCCCCAGGTTATAGGGACTACTCCGGCCATAATCATGCGCTGAATAGCCATTTCATGTGCCTCAAGGCTTACTCCTCCCGAAGCATCTGTAACAACATATACTTCATAGCCCTCTCCGGCAGCCTGAATGGCTGGCATCGCAAGACATATTTCAGACCATAATGCAGCGATTACAATTTTCTTTTTACCTGTTTTCTCTACCCATTCAATAACATTTTTATCTTCCCATGCATTGATCCAGGTACGATCAAGTGGTTTTTGTTCAGGAAACACTTCTTGTAATTGTTTGAGCAGTAGTCCCCCTCTATCCTCCATGACAGTGGTCAGTAAGGTAGGTACTCCAAATACTTTAGCCGCCTTGGCCAATCCCACGACATTATTGATAACTGTTTGCGAGTCATGACTGCGCAAACCTGCAAACTGAAAAGCCTGATGATCAATAAGGATCAATGCACAGTTATCTGGTGTTAGAAGCGCTCCTAGTCCCGCTTTTGGATTTTTTTCTGTAGCCATGATTTGATTGTTTTAATGATTGAAAATATAGATGCAAGATGGGTGATTATCCGATCAATTGAGATGATTTACAGCATGAAATTGAATTGATCTATATCAAGTTGATTTTTTAATCTGTATCAATAATTGTCCGAAGATTATGTCGCTATTTTGTTTAATCAAATCACCTAAAATACCACAGCTATGATCAATAACGGCAACACCTATAATCTACAGTTAACCAGATCTAGATTGAAAGAAAAGGTCGCACTCATCACCGGTGGTGGATCAGGTATCGGAGAAGCTACTGCTAAGTTATTTACCTCCGAAGGCGCATCCGTAATGATTACTGGAACAAGGGAAGAAAAATTGAAAAAAGTTACAAAAGATATTCAAAGCAACGGAGGTAATACCCTATATGCCATTCAAGATGTTTCTAAAGAAGCAGACTGGGAGAAAACCATACAGGCACTGATCAACCGATTTGGAAAGATTGACATCCTTGTCAATAACGCGGGTATAACAGGGGATCTGCTGGCTTCTTTGCCCGACAGAACTGCTGAAGAGTTTATGCAAGTATTATCAACCAATTTATTAGGTCCGTTTCTAGGGATTAAGACTGCTGTACCTTTTATGCAGAAAGGTGCATCTATCGTCAATGTATCCTCCATTGCGGGTATCACAGGAAATGCGGGTGGAAATGCTTATACAGCCTCGAAAGGTGGATCACGAATGCTTTCCAAAGGAGCTGCCATCGAATTGGCAAAACAGGGTATCCGTGTTAACTCCATCCATCCCGGATATGTAGAAACACCGATGGTACAAGATATGCGTGACGCCAATGCTTTTAGGGAGATGGCGGTAGGCAGTACGCCTTTAGGACGAGGTGCAAGTCCCGATGAAATGGCAATGGGTATTTTATTTCTCGCCAGTGAAGAATCTTCCTTCATGACCGGGGCCGAACTAATTATTGATGGCGGTTTTACTGCTTTCTAGTGCTAACCGTATTGCATTGATACGCTTTTGCAAAAAAGAGATCGCCATTTTTTCTTTTGGAATATACCAGTCAAAACCATGTACTGCTCCGGGATAAATTTGTCCATCATCCTGTTCTGGTGTTCCTCCCATCATCCTACCACCATCAATCCAGTAAAACACAGGTAATGGTCCTTCCACCTGTAAAAGATAATAGCAACGTAATCTAAGATTTATTTCAGAGTTCTGTAATGGAATAGGTCTATTTTCAATTCGAACCATAGCATTGTAAGGCGTAGGAATAATAGACCGGATTCATTCGCAGATCAAAATGAAGATCAGATAGTAAACTACCTTTTGTATTTTCTAAATCCATAACTAAAAAAAGAGTTAATTGTACATTGAAGACGGTTCCACATCTTTTGGAATATCCTGTATAATATCCCAGTGTTCAGCAATTTTCTTGTCTTTAATACGCCAGATATCCATAGACATTTTGCCATGATCCCCCGGAAAATCCTGTGTATAACATTGTATCCATACGAGGTCACCCTCTGCGGCTATCCGCTTTATGTACACTTTAAACTCCGGGAACTTACCGAAAAGATGCTTGTTAACCGCATCAATGGTTTCATCAATTCCTTTACCAGAATAAGGATGATGATTTATAAAATCAGGATGCATCATTTTTCTTGCTTCTTCCAGGTTCTTATCGTTGTAAAACGTATAGAAAAATGTAGTTGCAATTTTTTTGTTCTCTTCCTCTTGCTTGTGGTTATTTACCTTTTGTGCGAGGGTTTTATATTGGATTCCAAGTACTAAAGCCAATATAAACATGAAACTTATTCTTTTCATTTTCAAAAATGATTTGTTTATCAAAGATGATAAGACCAGAAATAAATAAAAATGGTGCACAACAAAAATTTCACTTGATATAGATCAAGTATGGAAAGAGAAAATGGTCTCAATGTATACTATTGACGTCCTATTTGCTTACGGACTCTGCTAAATGTTTCGGGGCTGATTCCAAGATAGGACGCCAACATATTTTGCGGAAATCTTTTTAAAAAATCAGGATAATTTTTAATCAGGTCTTTTAGCTTCTCTTCAGCAGTATAGTTCATAGATGCTTCTATCCGATGTTGGGCAGCAATAGAATGTCTTTCATCAAGAATGTGAGCCATTTTAAAAAACAAAGGCGATTGTTCTTTCACCCAGTTTAACTGATCATTTGTTGCTATCATAAGCTGACAGTCTTCCAATGCATCAATATTATATTTCGTAGGCTTCAATGACCTTAGGCTTTCCCTATCGCTCATCCACCAGCCTTCTATACCAAATCGGACAATATGCTCATTTCCTTTATCATCAATTGAATACTGACGCATCGCTCCTTTTATGATGAAAGCCATATATCTGCATACAGTGCCTTCATGCAAAAGGAATTGTTTCTTTTTCATTGCTTTCAAAGTAAATGCTTCTTCGATAAGCTGGAATTCTTCATCGCAGATAATGCTTGAAGTAATTGTATTAAGGTATTGTCTAAAAAACTGATACATACGCTGAATTTCCTGAATAGATTAATACTTATCCACCATAAATTTTAATAAAAAAATACCTCAATTATTCCCGACTGATTATTCCATTCTATGAACTGAGTTTAGCCTAATTTTATTCCGAAATTATTCTGGTAGGAAGTAAAACTAAAATACAAAAAATTATAATAGGAACTGACTTTAATCCATGGGAATTGAAATTGTGAGCGTTGCAGAAAAGTAATTTTTCTTCTCAAAAGCCTCCCATGGACTATTGTTTTCTTACAATACCGTTTTGTACTTCGAAGCAAACAGCTGCTTATTCTCTTTTAAAACGGAATATTTTATGATAGTTTCATCCTTCTCGGCACAAAGTATAATGCCAATAGTCGGATTATCGTCTTCTCCACGCTTCAGTGCATCAAACATACGAACGTACATATCCATCTGGCCAATATCACCATGGCTGAGCTTGGTTGTCTTCAGATCAATTACCACAAAGCACTTGAGCAGATAGTTGTAGAAAACTAAATCCACATAAAAATGGGAAGTTTCCGTACTGATGCGCATCTGACGCTCGACAAAGGAAAATCCTTTTCCCAATTCAAGTAGAAACTTTTGCAAATTGTTGATCAATGCTTTTTCTAAAATAGACTCTTTTCCAGTCAAATCTTCAGGCACATCCAAAAATTCGGCAATATAAGGGTCTTTAATAAAATCGGCCGGATTATATTTCTCCAGATCAGAAAGTGCTTGAGCTTGTTGGGTAGAAAGTAAGCGACGATAGTAACCGCTCTTGATATTCCGTTCCAATACACGGGATGTCCAATTTTGCCCTGTGGCCTCCTTGATATAATAGTCCCGTTCACTGGGGTCGTCGATCCTCATAATCAAACGGATATTTGTCCAGCTAAGATTCGCTACGCGCTGCGTAGAGAATTGGTCAAATTCAGGGAACACTTGGTAGAACTGCCTCATGTTCCATAAATTGGCTTCTGAAAAACCTTTACCTAAAGCATCTGACAAATATTGTTCTTATTCGTTGACTCAAAACTACGACACAATCCGCCCCTAGCCTATGGGCTTTAGACCAATGGACAGGAAAACTCGGGGAATGGTGGGAATGGGGAGGTTAATCAAAAGCCCTAAAGCAATGATTATTTTTTTACGGTTACTATAACCTTATGGCTTGTCTTATTTAAATGCATATCACTTGCTGTGAAAGTCAGCTCAAAATCTCCAGCCACGGTTGGGCGCCCCGATAATTTCATTTGCGCACTATCAAAGTTGAGCCAGTCAAACTGGTGGTGGTTAACGCTGTAAGCCAATCGTCCATCGTCTATATCTTTAAAATAATCTTTAGGGACGGATATCTCGAATTTCTCTCCTATTCTAAGCGTTATATCAGAAAGAGCATTATAAACAAACGGCTTAAAAAGTTTTGACGCGTTGACCCAATAGATATCTGATTCGTTTATTCCTTTTTCTCCAATTTGCAGTCGGGTAAAAAATAGAAACTTATTATCAATACTCACAAATGGCCTTCTCTCCCAATCTTTTGAATTTATGGTTTCATCAACCAACTGGGGTTCAACCCAGTGATTGTTGATATCACGATAACTGATATATAAATCCACCCCGCTTTCATTGTCTGTATATCTACAAAAGATGATGTAATCCTCCTTTGGCGAAATGAATACACTTTCCTCATCATTTGATGAGACAAATTCAGAAATAATATCAACGATTTGATATGCATTATCATTAAGTTTTGAAGAGTACAAATCCGCAGTGTGACAGTTATCTTTACCCTCGCAATTTCTGTTAGAAGAAAAATAGATAGTACCATCAGATGTCATACTGGCATTAGCTTCTCTACTTGCCGAATTTATCGGAGCTTCTAGCTTTTTTGGAGCCCCCCACCCATCATTAACTTTCTCGACTATCCAAATATCAGTATAGGCGTTATCAGCATCAACTTTACCTTGAGTAAAAAGCAGGGATTTACCATTAGGGGAAAAGTAAGGAAGATAGGCACATTCACTTTTTAATGGTTCAAAAATCACAGGTTCAGTCCATTTTTTATCAATCTTTTTAGCATAAAATATTTTCCCACTGAAGTCGTCCTTGTTGAGTACACCAAATGCTAATTCCCGATCATCGGGTGTAAATGAAATACCATGCTCTAATCGGCCTTCCACTGAAACAATACCTGGAGCAAAAATTGTGGGGATAGAATCAGGAGGAGCCTGCCCAAAATAGTCAGTCGATTCAATAGACGATTTACAGCCAATCAATATAAGAAAGTGAATAAGCGTTAGGATTATTTTAGTCATATGTTCCACTATTTCAATGTATGCTTTTATACTGCCAGACTTGAATATATGCACGAAAAATTTATACTTAATTACTTCTTCCACGAAGGAGGAAACCATCAACTAATACCTTCTAAACGATGACAATACCCGTTCATAGATCGGCACTTTGCCCTCAGGCACCTTACTATAACCAACAGCTGTCTTTCCTATATTCACATCTTTCCAATACTTCCCTTCTTTGTCAACTCCCAAAAGTTCAAAAGTATCAGGCAGCACTTTTGCTACTTCTATTCCAATACTCCTATTTACCTCTTTTAGCAGGTCTTCATTTTGGAATCTTAACTGAAAAATACTATCTCCAAGTGCTTTAATATTATTTGCATTAGGCGTATGCTTAAAGTCGGTAATATAAATATGGCTAGAGTCAGGATACAGATAAATATTTTCGTTTTCGACACCGGCTTCAAAGCCTGTAAATTGATATCCGCGGGGAATATCCAATTTATATATACTTCCCTTATAGACAACGTGTTTCACTGTCACAAAGTCCGATTTCACCCTGCACGACGATACTACAGCAACTAAGAAAACCATACATTTCATAATCATTTGATCCATAATAGTAAATTAAGGTATATCTTTCTATGGATAACTCAGCATTTCGCATGATCTTGTTTAGCTTATTCCATTCACACTCATGCCGGATAGTTCTTTTGTAGACAAGTTTATATCAATATTCCAATAATTACTTCCTCCGTCTTGAATCTCAATAATATCCTTTGATAACTTTTCGTCATCCATTTCTATTCCTCTGTATAAATATACTCGGATAATGACATTACCCTCCGAGGTCAAATAACCAAGATATTGACGAATATATTTCCTCAGCGTTTTCTTATTTATGGTTAGCTTCTTATACTGCCTTTGATTCTCTGCTATATAATCCGTCCCAATGCTATCCTGTAAGATCTTTTCTGCTCTTGTAATATCTTCTTCACTTGGTGTATAACGTCCACTTTCGGGAGGAAACCCCCAAATAGGATGCTCTTTTGGAAAAATAACCCCTTCATAGTTTTTTCCTATCACAAATGTAGCCTTTTGCGAATAGGCATAGTTACTTATCAGAAATAGTATAATTAATAGTCGGTTTTTCATTTTAATGCATATTTCTTTTGCCCCAGATGTCTAAGCATCATTTATACCATAAGTGATAGCTTAACAGTTTTTTGTCAATTCAGTATAGCCATAAAAGTATTCATTAGGTCAAAAAATAGATTACGCTTTCTCGATCGATATCTTGTATTTTAAATGGGTCATGAGTAAGTATAAAAAAATTGCCATCTTGATCAAACCCTAGAAAATCTCCTTCTTCAAGCTCCTTTAAGTGAAAATAATCTTTTCCATCAATGTTGGTTATATAAATATCTCCGATATTGATGTATTTTAATTCTTTATTCGTAAGAATTTTTTTAGCAATAATACTACGTTCATCGCCCCAGAACTTTTTTCTAATTTTAGAAATATCAATATTTTTATCGTCAAATTGAAATGATCCTACTTGTAAATCTGTTGAATAACCCAAAAATATGTTGTGTCCAAAATATAGCGTAACATTTACACTTTCTTTTTTTATTAAATCTCCAATTATAATTCCTTCCACTTTAAAATTTTCGTCCAATTCACGTTCGAATTCCTTATAGAATGAAACAGGATGTTGACAATTAATTATATTGGGGATGTCAGACCTATTAATACCAACTTTATGTACAAATTCTAGCTGCCCCATATAGTGTTCGTACCTACTGCCTAATAATTTAAACACTTGCTGTAAAGTTGTTATTTCCCAACCTCTTAATTTTCGATATTTTTTCTTAAATAGGTTAAACATAACTATTTTTTTCTTTTTAATACCAATTATAGGACTTGAACAATCCTACATTCCATTTCATTCTTTTTTTCAAAAATCTAAATCTATGTTTTCAAGCATGTCACACTGAATCAGAAACATAAAGATTACTTTGCAAGTAGACATTATCCCGAGATGAACTTTTTTACCAAGTCAATGCTATAACTCCTGTCCCAAATTGGAAATATAGTGCGCTAAAAGTTTTTTATAAAAAAGGTCTCCTCCATTTTTAATAGCCGATTCAAGTTATCAAAAAAATTGCTCAAATAAAACTATTCCAAATCGGCTACTGTTCTTACGATACAAAACGGCTATTAAATACCTTTCGAGAGAAAGGATCAACATAAAAATTGGCGTAGTGTAGTGAAAATCCAATAGTATAGAAAACACATTGGGTGACGAAACAAAAAAGAGGAAACGATTTTATAGGAATCTAACATGTTACTAAATTTTTCGCATGCATACTGCGTACCCCGATCTGAATGAAAGATTAGACCGGGAGAAAGTTTATGGTTCTTAATTGCCATTTTCCAAGCGGCCAAGGAGGTTTCTTCGGTTTTCATCCCATCACTAATACTCCAACCGATACATTTGCGGTCGTATAGATCGAGAACGGTAGTCAGGTATAAAAAACTGGAGTTGCTAACTTAGTCGGCATATCAAGTTAAGAACAATAAAAAATCTTAAATTTGAAATAATGATTAAATCTATCGAGCCTCCAATACTACAAATTATCAAAAAAGACGTTCGACGAAGTACGTCTAGAAAGATTGATTTCTAATTTTCCATAAGCGCCCTCATATGTCGGTGCGTCAAAAGAAATTATAGGGTAAAATTTATAAATATCCTTCAGGCTTTTGTCGTTTTTTAAAAACATATTTACATCAACAATTGTACTATCCGAATTGCTATAGACCTTAAGTTGTTTGTAAAAGGCATTGTTACCTACTGTTTTGGTCAGAACTGATGTTAATACAGAATCAATAAAAATTAAATCTTTTTGTTTCAGATTATAAATCTTGTCAAAAATTGTATCTCTTGGCGCATTAAAAACAGCATAATCTCTAAATCTCTTTTGATCGAAATAATTTATGGAATAAATTTCCCCTTTTTGCAAAGAAAGCCTTCTAAAAAAACTCTCTCCACTATATAAATCCATATAGCCGTTTTCTAAAATTGCTCTATTCACATTGTTAAAAACAGGAGTAAAGAATAAAACATTTCCATCTATTAGAGTTTTACCTACAAGTGTATTCTTTGCTAACATTTGAGGGTTTTCTTTAGGATCTATTAATTCTAATGTAACAGAATCAAGATCCATTGAATAATCAGTCATCCGATAGGATGAGTCTTCAAATATTTCAACAGCGTAATCTGCAGCTCCAAACATGTCACTATTTACTGTTACGGCTTTAATCAAAATTTTCTCTTTAAACCTTCTATGACAGGAACTCAAAGAAAGTATTAAGATTATGCCGATGCCGATGAACTTTATCGCTCTCAAAAATTCACTAATACACACGCTTTTCATCATAACTAATTTTCTGACCTCTCCCCAAAAAACTGGAGCATTTAAAAGTAGAGAATTCGGTGATGAATTACTAATTTTAAAAGGGAGGAAAAGCGATAGCACAGATCGCCTTTGCGATCAAACAGTCCGAGACAGGTACCCGTGTGGAAAAATCGTAATAATTTTGACAGAGCTTGTCAATCTGACAAGCTGATTTGGAACAATGGTTTGAAAAGATATTTTGTATAAAACTATTTCAAATCGACTGTTGTTCTTACTATACAAAACGGCTACAAGCTTCCTTTCGAAAGAAAGGTTCAACATAAAAATTGGCGTCGTACAGTGAAAATCCAATTGTCTTCAAAAACATTGGATGACGAAACAAAAAAGAGGAAACGATAAGAAACATAAAAATTACTGTACAAGTAAACGCTAAGAGAAAGGGTCTGATTAACGTCAGGCCCTTTTGACGTAAAAAAGCCACATCTAACGAGGTGGCTTTACAACATTTATATATTTATTTGAGATGGCTCTTATTTGTATGAATTGATTGATGTGGACACTTTCCAGTCATTACCTTCGCGAACCAAAGTCACCAGATCAGTCTTGATAAAATCTTCAAATTTCAAAGTTACTTTAGCAACCATAAAGTCGGCTGATTCCTCAAGGATATCGGTGCTTACCACACAGTTTAGTTTCTCTCCCTTTTGTTTTTTCAAGGATTTGACAACCGCGCTGCGACCGTTAGATTGTGCATTGGAGGTTTGGATCTTTTGGTTGAAATCTTCGGCAAACAATTGCTCCACGCCTCCTGACTCACCCTCGGTCGTTACCGCAACGTAGTGGTCAAGTGCAAAGTCCGCTGTTGAAAGATTTACGTTTGCTTTTTCAGTTTTGGATACTGGTTTGTTAGCCGCCATAGCGAATGTTGATACTGCGATTAAAGCTGCTGCTGCGAATGTTTTTACTAATGCTTTCATAATGTCTTTATCTTATTGTGTTAGTTTTTTTCTGTTCTTATTTGTTGACTCAAAACTACGACAGAATACGCTTCTAGCCTATGGGGTTTAGACCAACAGACAGGAAAACTCGGTGAATGGCGGAAATGGGAAGGTAAATATTTTTTATTATATTAATGTAAAATCAATAGTCCAATCACTTATGAACGAACAATCAAACATATCCGCTAGTGATCCAAATACGCCTACTAGCCAAGCGAAAAGTAAAATGTATGGAGCATTGTATGGCATTGCGGTTGGTGATGCCCTTGGTGTACCATTTGAATTCAGGTCGAAAGAAGATATGCAAAAAAATCCAGCTACTCACATGATTGGATTTGGCAGCCATAATCAACCTATGGGTACTTGGTCTGATGATACATCTTTAACTTTGTGTCTTGCAGACTCGCTTTTAGGTGAATATGATTTGGTGGATGTGTCCAAAAAATTTATAGACTGGAAGGAAGGCATATTGTGGACGGCAAGAGGGGAAGTCTTTGATATCGGTATCACTACAGCTAAATCAATCAGTGAACTTAAATGTATTGTTGAATCCGATCAAATTAGTGAGCTACATTTGCTAAGATATCGGGCAAAAGAACAAGACAACGGCAATGGTTCGTTGATGAGAATCCTGCCACTTTTATTTGAAATCAAAGGACTTAGGTCGGCGGAACAATTTGAGAAAATTTGGCAGATTTCCGCCTTAACGCATAAGCACATTCGAGCTGCAATGGCATGTTTTATCTATCTCAAATTAGCCGAACTCATTTTTCTTGGCCTGGCCAAAGAGCAGGCTTATACTGAAATGCGAAACCAAATTTCCAAATTCTGGGAAGACAGCAATTTTCCTGATTCAGAAAGAATTCATTTTAATAGTACTATTTTGCATGACATTCGATCTAAATCATATGCCGAACTAAGGTCTAGTGGATATGTGATTGATAGTTTAGAATCAAGCCTATGGTGTTTTATGGAGAAAGACAATTATAAGGATATTGTATTAGCTATTATCAACCTTGGCGAAGACACAGACACCGGAGCTGCGATTGCCGGTGGATTAGCTGGTTTGTACTATGGGCTGGAAGGTATACCTAAAGATTGGCTTCTGAACCTCGCCCGATATGATGACATCAAATTGCTGATAGAAAAAATGGCGAGGAGATATTTGGATTAGGAATTACGATTGTAATCCCAATATGTATAAGCTTATTTCAAAACATATCAATTTAAAGTATCGAAATATTTATTTTAAAACTATTTCACATCGGCTACTGTTCTTACTATACAAAACGGTTACAAGCTACCTTTCGAAAGAAAGGACCAACATAAAAATTGGCGTCGTACAGCGAAAATCCAATAGTATTCAAACACTTTGGATGATGAAACAAAAAAGAGGAAACGATAGGAAACATAAAAATTACTGTACAAATAAACGCTAAGAGAAAGGGTCTGATGAGAATCAGGCCCTTTTGACGTAAAAAAGCCACATCTAACGAGGTGGCCTTAAATAAACATATGATTCACTAGTGGTCAGCCCTGAGTTGACTGGACTCACCACTAGTTATTGGAGACTATCTAAATGAGTTGATTGATTTGGACACTTTCCAATCATTACCTTCACGTACCAAAGTTACCAGATCAGTCTTGGTAAAGTCTTCAAATCTTAGTGTTACTTTAGCAACCATAAAGTCGGCAGACTCTTCGATAATGTCAGTAGCTACCGTACAGTTGAGCTTCTCCCCTTTTTGTTTTTTCAAGGATTTGACAACCGCACTACGGCTATGAAACTGTACATTGGAAGCTTGGATCTTTTGGTTGAAATCTTCCGCGAATAATTGCTCAACCCCTGCTGATTCTCCCTCCGTAGTTACAGCAACATAGTGCTCTAAGGCAAAGTCTGCTGTAGAAAGGTTAACGGTTACTTTTTCAGTTTTTGATGCTGGTTTGTTAGCGGCCATCGCAAAAGTGGATACTGCGATTAGGGCTGCTGCTGTGAAGGTTTTTACTAATGAGTTCATAATGTCTTTATTTTATTCTGTTAGTTTATTTATCTGTTCTTATTTGTTGATTCAAAACTACAACACAATAGGCCCCTAGCCTACGTGCTTTAGACTAACGAACAGGAAAACTCGGTGAATGGCGGAAATAGGGAGGTGAAGAATTTCCGACAGTCATTAAAATGCAACACCAGCATTAATTCGCAATAAAGTTCATTAGATATCAATTATGAGGATGGTAAATATGCAAATTGCTTCTGCAAGAATAACTTTCAGTACGGATTAAATCGAGTTTGATCCGATCTGATATATTGGGAAATAATGGCCTTCCCGAACCGAGAACAATAGGATATAGCATTAATGCATATTCATCTATTAAATCCAGCTTTGCCAGTTGAGAAACAATAGTACCACTTCCGTAAATAAGAATATCACCACCCGAACCACGCTTCAATTGTTCGATATCGTGTTTATTGACTTCCCTAACAATTTTCGTATTGTTCCAGTCGGCCTCAGCAAGCGATTTTGAAAAAACAATCTTTGGCGTATTATTCATGAAATTAATAAACGATGGCCGGTCAGCTGCAGTCAAAGTCTTATCGGACCAGTATTGTGACATTACTTCATAGGTTTCTCTGCCATAAATAATAGTATCAGCTTTATCCTGTCGCTGTTCATAAAAATCCTCTATCTCGCTATCCCAGGGAAACCAATCTGTTTCGCCATGTGTACCGGCGATAAAACCATCAATCGATACCCAGTTTAAAACGCTGATTTTTCTCATAATAAGCTTAATTTCACGTGTAATTTTTGGATCATAATGCTACTTGCTCCAAAACCATTTTTGACTTAAATAAAATTATAGATTAATAACCTTTAAGCGCTTACCATAAGGCAAGAAAAAAAGTTGTTTTCGTGCTTAAATTTTTAGATAAGCTCATGTTAATCCAAGTTATCAAAAATATTTACTCAAATAAAACTATTTCACATCGGCTACTGTTCTTACTATACAAAACGACTACAAGCTTCCCTTCGAAAGAAAGGTTCAACATAAAAATTGGCGTCGTACAGTGAAAATCCAATTGTCTTTAAAAACATTGGATGACGAAACAAAAAAGAGGAAACGATAGGAAACATAAAAATTACTGTACAATAAACGCTAAGAGAAAGGGTCTGATGAGAATCAGGCCCTTTTGACGTAAAACAGCCACCCAATAACTACTAGGGCACTGAAAAAGTAGACATAAAATAGTCTATAAAAAGATAAGCGGATGAACAGATCATAAGATGTTCATCCGCTTCATTTTTTAGCGGCATATTATTTTTTCCTCTAAGGTCGACTTTGGTATGTTTTTTGAATCTAGAGAGCGTTTTCTACTTTCGAAAAGGATTTTTCAGAAATGAGACTCTCAAATCTAGAATTTGAGTATTCTTTTTAGATTTACTACGAATATAGCCAGTGCTCCTTGCATTTTCATGTTTTCCAGGCCGTAGGAATCCGCCCTGTCATATCCATGAACATTCTTTAACTCGCTGTTTTTTGCTTCAATTTTATATCTATGCCTCGACTTTTCCCTGAAGTATTCGCTCTGCTGAAACACCTCCTGTTCTATATGCTCATCTGTTCGTATAGAGACTGAATATGTTTTGCTTTTAGCTTCCGGTTTGTAGCATCCATCCCTTAGTGGGCATACCTTGCATTTTTCGACATCGAAATAATACGTCATTGTCTGGTTGCACCGGTGTATCTTTGTACCCTGCACTCGCTTGTACATTGCCAGATGCCCTGCTGGACAGACAAACATATCTGCATCCTTGTTATAGTCAAACTTTTCTTCCTCTTTTCTGGCACCATGGGTGATTGCAGGATTTATCTTGGCTACAATTTTGATTTTATTGCCTTGTTGGTCTTTAAGCTTCAGGTTTTCCTTTCCAGCATAGGCCGCATCACCTATGATGGTATCTACCTCCATTCCGTTGGACCGGGCCTGATTCAATAGTTTTGGTAGTTCAGGACCATCCCCCTTTTCTCCTGAGGTAACAACTGCTGCTGCTATGATACGCTCTTCTGTCATTGCCAAATGCGTCTTATAACCAAAAAAACTACTGTCTGCGGTCTTGTGCCCAACTCTGGCATCCACATCTTTGGAAATTATATAGTTCTCCTGGGTATCTTCAACGGTCTCTTTTAGCAGGTTTAGTTTCTCCTTTACAGCTGGAATTTCGCTTAAAGTCGTATCAGACTCAATCAGCTTTTGAAGCGCCTTACAATATGCTATTTCTTTCTGGATATCATTTGACTCATTTTTCTGAGGCATTTGATCCTTGAAATCCTCATCCATCGAATATACAGCCTTACGCAGTAATTTTGAACGTTGTCTGAGCACCTCAAGTGGGGAATATGGATTCGACCGGGAAAGCGAATGGGTCGAATCAACGATGATGGACTTGGATTTGATAATACCTTTTTCCAATGCTATGGAAACGGTTTTCCCTATCAATAAATTCAACAGATCCATATCCTTAAGCCGCAGTTTACGGAACTTCGTCAGAGAGCTGGAATTGATGACATCCTCTTCAGGTGACATCTCCAAAAAATATTTAAAGGACATATCGTAACGGGAGCGCTCCACAACATCAACATCTGAAACGGTGAATATGGTTTTCAACAACAGATATTTGAACATCCGGACAGGGCTTTCTGCAGCCCGCCCATTATTTGAACAATACTTATCCAAAAGCTCATTATAAATGAAACTAAAATCTATCATTTCATTGATCTTGCGAAGTAGATTGTCTTTAGGAACAATCAGATCGTAGAGCCTGGAATATTCACTAAGTTGGATTTTTTGTTGTTGAACTAACATTGGATGAACATAAAATACAACTATAAGATACAAAAAAAGGAGTGGAAAATCTAAGATTTTCCACTCCTTTTTTTGTTAAAAGCTTTAAAGAACTTTTTCAGTGCCCTCAATAACTACTGGTGGCTGTTTTTGATTATCACTTGGTACTTTTTATTGCACCTGTACTTTCAATAATTTTAACCATCCGGTACTGGTCATATCCCCATTTACGGCAAGCCGTATTCCCGGCTGATTTTCATTTGTCGTATCTACAATAGCGACAGCCCAGGTGTAATTGCCGGCAGGTACATCCACGTTCGCCTTTAACTCATACGATATTGAAGTATTCTTTATCCAGGTTGAAGGTTCTCCATTGTCATCAATAAAAACTTTTTTTACGTTATTTTCTTCATCCAGAAGTGCAAAAGCTACTTTATACTTATAGTTCCATTGGGGAATATTATTCGGAAAGTAACCCCAGCCCATATTCCGCCAGCGATGGTTAATTATCGTTTCGCTACCCGCATTGACTTTCTCCGGCAAATAAACCCGATCAGGATATAAACGATAGCCACCCTCAGAAATAAAACGCTGACATAAGGTAAAGGATTTGGTAAACCAGCTTTCAATTTCACCGATACGGAAATCCATCATGTTTACGCCTGCTTCCAAGGAGCTGTCAAATTCGCCCTGCCGAACGTCCTCGGGATGGTCTTGTCGGTATTTACCACTTGGATCAGTCCAGTAACGATGGGTGCCTGTAGTAATCCAGCCGCCTTCCATAATAATCGGACGTTTAAAATTCCAGGCCTTGGCAAAATTTTTCTCCCAACTTTGATAATAATCGGTCATCCCAAAAGCATCCTGACGCAGGCTGTACCCTTTGTTGATCATCTTATTCAACAGCTTCTCCGAATTAGGATTTGGAGCTCCATTGCCCGCTGGGTCGCCGACTACGCGATGATAATTGATCAGCAAGGGGACCTTTGTAAAGTTCTTCGAATACACATCCGAAATCCAATCTACGACTTCTTCTTTGATGACCTCAATATTTTGACCGGAGGGGTTATTGGGATCTTCATAAATGACACTGTGCCCCTCGCCCCACAATCCGAGTCCATAGGCATCTACAAAAGAGGTTTTATTTAAATCGTTAAAATCCTTTGCCAGTTCCTCGATCAGCTTGCTATAATATTTTCTAAAAATAGGATCTTGCAGCACCGGCGTTTTTCTGTCCGGAAAAGATGCATTGGCGACATAATACTTGGCTCCTGCATCGAACACAAACTGCGGTGTATTTGCCCCCTGGTCTCGACCGTCGACGACGATACGAAAGGCGATTGGCAATCCTTTATCTTGTGCCCCCTTGATCATTTTATAGATTGAAGTGCTGGGATCTCTCCAGGCATACATGCCATCGGCAGGATTAAAGGTGCGCCAGCTGGTACGGATATAACAGGCTGATGCATAGTCAATCGCTTTGACCGTTTTACCTAAGTCAGGTACATAGAATTGGGTATCCCAATAAGAGGGATTGCCCGAAGCTGAAGCGTACATGACCCAGCCGTTTAAAGGGTTACGAAACATAGAACTCCTGTTGTAACTGGGTTTCACTAAGGTACCCGGCATAGCATGCTCAATATCAGCGCCATCTTTCTTACATGAAACTGCTAGAAAGCAAAGCATGACAGCAAATGCTTTGAGACAGGATTTTTTATAGTTTATATTTTTCACTTTCAAAAATGTTAAAGTTAATTTATGCGCTTTTATACGATCGCTTATCGTTTTAACGCCAGAATTGTCATGTTTCTTAAATCAAAAATCAGCACATTGGTCGTGGCGGGAATGGTGAAATAAGAATCGCGATTACCTTTTACAGTTCCCCCTCCCATTTCGGTTACTTTTCCTAAAGTGAGCGTCAGAGTCTGGGCCACACCATCAGATGTGGGTGGAGCGCTAAATGCGTAAGCTAGATTTTTGTTATTACTGTTATCCCCAGTCACGATAAACTTGGTAGTGCCCACTTTACCGCCGGTATAGACCAAAACTTGCGGGTCGGCCAAACTTACCTGGCAATCCATTTTAACCGGAGTTCCCCAACCATTAATACTTCCGTGCATCCATAAATCCGTCACAGTGGTCGTATAAGGTTGATCTCCCGTCCAGGTCACGGTCTTTGCTGCGAGGGCTTTTGCCGGTGAATAGATCGTTGCTGTGGCTTTCTGCATGTTGACCACCACGCGGTATTCTCCAGCAGTTTCTATTTTCCAGGAGAACACACGCTCTCTCATCTTGATACCGACAGCGTTTCCATCGTTTAATACTGTGTTTCCATCGGCAGTAACCACATAATTGGTCTCCCCGTTAAATTCGACCGGAATTTCGAGTTCGCCCGGCTGTAAATTCAATACATAGGCATATTGATCTAGGTTTTCCAATGTTTTAGGCATCTCCACCTTACTTTCGCCAACGGCACTTCCGCTTAAGAACACTTTATCGGCATCAAAAACGACCGTTTTAATTGGGTTAACGGTAATTCTTACGGTCCGTACTTCGGGTGCCTGAAAAGTGGCGCCACCCTCCCATTGGGCAACCACCCTAAACTCCAGCGTAAAGCTCTTATTTGTGGGTATGCCCCATTTTTCGTTAGCCCAATTTTGCAATTGTTCAGAAGTAAAGCTTCTGCTGAATACATTATCATCTTCATAATTGAATATGGCTGTACCGGTGCCAAAATTGTTCCCAACCACATCTAACATGGTAATATAGCTGACCACATGATCATCTGACTGTGCCCTGGCGGGCTTCCAGTTAAATGTGACAATATCTTTGGTCATATTGACCTCGTCCAGTGTAATGTTTTCTGACGAGGGCTGAAGCTCCATCGTTTCATTGACTTTGGGTATATCCTGAATTTCCTGTTTGCACGATACCTGGCACAGTACCATGCATAAGAAAAATAAAGCTTTGTATAAATAATTGATTATTTTCATTGGTTTATATTTTTACGAACATTTGGATAGTATCACGCGCTTGACTCGCGCAGCTGCTGTTTTGTCATCAGACCGGGAAGCTGCCGAAAATACGAATGCTATTCGGACAGCTTCCCGCTACCATTAATTATAACCCGGATTCTGAGGGAATGGTGCTCCTGTATTTGCATCCCTGATCACCTGCGGAATAGGCCACAAGATGTTATTATCTGTGATCTTATCTTTAATGGCGTTATTGTACTTTTTGACACGCTCCACCAATTTGTTGGTACGTACCAAAGTAAACCTTCTGCTTTCTTCCCCGACTAATTCGCGGATACGCTCATCGAGCAGAAAATCCATATCCATCTGTGCGCCGGTAATTTCGGATGCCCCCGCTCTTTTCCGTACCTCATTGACGGCCTGCGCGGCCTTATCAGGCATATTTTGCCCCAGATAGGCTTCGGCAAGCAACAGGTAGGTTTCGGCCAAACGGAATTTCATGCGATCTTTATAACTACCAGTCAAGCTTAAATTTTCAGTACGTCCGTAAAAAAATTTGGTAATCGCCGGAAATAAACTTTTTGTCGTAAACCAGGTCTGTTCGGTAATATTAGCTTTCTTGCCGTGTAGTGAAGCCTCGTTCGCGTTGTTGTAATACCAGTTGCGCTTCATGTTGTAGCCCGAATTACGGATATCATTTGCTTCAAAAATACCGGGGACATTGCCCGAGGCATTGGTACCCGCGGTGCCTACCCACCATTTCATCGGAACCAGTTGTGCGATACCACGACCACCTAGGGTATCCGCCAAAACAAATCCGGTAATCGTCGAGTAGTTCGGTATCCAGGCTCTGCGCGTCCAATCATCCGAATTGGTACCACCGCCAATCGTGTTAAACTGGAATTGCAAAACCCATATACTTTCTTTATTGCCACTTTTTCTATTTTGATTATTTTCCAGAAATAGATCACTAAATACATCGCCCGGTTTGCTGCCATTGACACCGTACCTGCTTTTCATGAGGGTATAATAACCGCTATTAATGACCGCCAATGCCGCCTTTTCGGCTTCGATATGATTGCCCTGCAACAGATAGATTTCGCTCAGCAAATGGCTTGCCGCCCATTTGGTCAGCTTCCCTTCTTTGACGCCGTCCGGATTGGTGGGCAGGTTATCTACGGCAAACTTCAGGTCGTCTACCATATGTCCGATAACTTCGGCTTTTGGTGTACGGGTAAAATTCAGCTGAAAATCATATAGAATGGTTTCTACATAAGGGACATCGCCGTAGAGATAAACCAAGGTACGGTAGGCGTAAGCCCGAAAGAAGCGGGCCTCAGCCTGAAAACGGGCTTTATCTTCCGGCGTATCCCAATTGGTATTTTTCTCGGAATACACCAGCATGAGGTTTGCCGATGAAATAAGATTGTAAGCCCAATTCCAGTAGGTACCCACAAACCGCTCTGAGGCTGTAAGTGTAAGGTTGGCAAAAGCCGTCAGTGAGCCATCGCTATTGATGGCATCAGCGATATCCGTAGATACTTGCAAGGCTTCGTATGGACAGGCACCATTGTGGATAAAGGCGCCACCTTCGCCATAGGTATTGTATTCTGACCGGGTGAGTGTATATAAACCTGCGCTGCCCACCTCGAAACCATAGGTGCTGGTATAGGTATTGGATGGCGCCAGTTCAGTTTTCAGCTCTTCTTCCAGAAACTTCTTACAGCCCCCTAGAGAGAACAATACCATAAGCCCCAAACTTGTTGTGATAATATTTTTCATTTTCATATCCTATTCGATTAGAAGTTTACATTTAAGCCAAACATATACGATCGTGCCGTTGGATAAGAGGCCATCCAGGTGTTGTCGTAATTGAGTACCTCCCTGATATTAGAAATAGTATTGAGATTGTTGACGCTGACGTTTACATCAATACCATTTACACCTACCTTTTTAGCAATTTTGTGTGGCAACTTATAGCCAAGGGTGATGTTCTTTACCTGTACGTAGCTCACCTCTTTATAATAGCCGTGTCCCAATGGATTGAGATAGCCCGGCGAAACGATCGTCGCATTGGGATTCTCGGGCGTCCAATAATTGGCATCGTGTACATAGTTGGTAATTCCGAAAGTCCAGGCCCCTAGATTGGCCATGTGATCATCGCGCCATACATCAAAAACACCTGTAACCAACGCGGATGCATAAAAATTTTTGTACGAAAATCTGTTGGCCAACGAAGCGGTATAACGTGGGTTCTTAGACCCTATAACCATTCGATCGCTGGTCTCTATCTTGCCGTTACCATCGCGATCGTACAGTTTGGCGGCTCCGGGCGCTGCCCCATCAACAGTAATGGTTTCTCCATTTTGCCATACACCGATCATTTTATAATCGTAGAATACTCTTAATGGTTGACCAATAAACCAGTTGTTGGCAATATCATCGATACCATCCCCCCTCAACTCGACAATTTTGTCTCGGTTTAAGGAAAACACAGCAGTCGTATTCCATTGAAAATTTTCTCCTTTAACGTTCGCTGAGTTTAAGGTGACCTCAATCCCTTTATTTTGAGTCGCACCAATATTGTCCCAAATCCGGTTATACCCGTTCATGATAGGCACAGTACGGGTCATCAGTAAATCTTTCGTTTTAGAGAGATAGGCATCGATAGTTCCCCCCAGTCTGTTATTAAATAACTGAAAGTCCAGCCCCAGGTTGGTCGAATAGGTGGTCTCCCATTTCAAATTAGGGTTACCCACGCCATCTCCCGCCAAATAGGCTGTTGTAACGGCCGTTCCATCGTCACCCCAAATGTATTTTACATTTGAATAAAGACGGTCCAATGTGCGGTAGGGTGTAATCGCTTGGTTACCATTGGCGCCGTAAGAAAGACGAATTTTAAGCATGTCCAGCCATTTGGCGTTATCTTTCAGAAAACGCTCTTCTCCGATTTGCCATGCCGCTGCGGCAACTGGGAAAAATGCGTATTTATTGTTTATACCAAATACGGAAGCTCCATCCGTACGCCCGGTTAAGGTCAATAGATACTTGCCTTTATAAGCATAATTTATTCGGCCCATATAGGATAACATTGCGGATTCGGATAAGGAAGCGCTGTTGGAAACAAGCCGGCTGGCCGAACCGATCATAAAGTATTCGGTATCATCGGTTACAAAACCTGCTCCGCTCTGGGCTGTTGACCAGCTTTTTGTTTTTTGCATACTGAATAAACCCGTCACATCAAAACGATGATCGCCGATCTGCCGCTCATATTTGAGCAGGTTCTCCCAGGTATAATCGTTATAATTGGAATTGTTGATGGAAGCACTCCCTCCGGCCTGTGTACCTTGATCCCTGCCTTCAAAGGTGTTGCGTCCGTAATAGGTTCCTGTAAATCCGTTCCGGTAATTATAACCAAAATTTGATCGTAAGGAGAGCCCTTCCACAGGCAGCAAAATGTTGGCGTAGCCAGAAAGAAAGAAGTTGTTATTATACCTATCCTGAATGGCATTGACGTTGCGCATCGGATTGACAATCAATGAATACTCCATGGGCTCGGGCACATACTTTCCCGATTCGTCTTTATAGCTGCCATAAGGACTTTGTTTTATAGCATGTTCCAAATTGGGCGTAATACCACCGTCGCTTTTTCGGGTATATTGCAGGCCAACACCAGTCGTTAACCACTTATTAAAAGTCTGATCTACATTTGTGGTTATATTTAAACGTGACAACTTGGAATTGTACACCACACCTTCTTGGTCTAAAGCTGCCAGAGCAGCCATATACTTTGTATTTTCGGTACCACCGGAAATGCTCAGCTGATGATCCATGGTCATGGCTTTTCGAAAGACGTAATCCTGCCAATTGTTAGTAATACCTTTCGCATAATTGCCACGCTCCGTTACGCTAATAATATCGCCTGCAATAGGATCCAACAAAGCACCGGTGTATCCCTGCCTGATACGGGCAATATCTTGTTGAAAGCGGATGTATTCATTTGGGCCCATGACATTGATGCGTTGCATGGGCTCGGCCATACCGATCAAACCTTTGTAATTTACCTGCGCTCTACCCAATGCCCCCCTTTTGGTTTGTATCAGAATAACCCCATTGGCCGCACGCGAACCGTAAATAGCGGCCGCGGAGGCATCTTTTAATATAGAAAGGTTCTCCACGTTGTTAGGATCTATATCTGCCAGTGAACCGCTATACGGAATACCATCCAAGATAATCAGTGGACTATTATTTGCCGAGATAGAATTTTCACCGCGTATCAACAAGGTTTGCGATGCTCCTGGCGCGGCC
Organism: Sphingobacterium sp. DR205; assembly: GCF_011064245.1. Classification (NCBI taxonomy): domain Bacteria; kingdom Pseudomonadati; phylum Bacteroidota; class Sphingobacteriia; order Sphingobacteriales; family Sphingobacteriaceae; genus Sphingobacterium; species Sphingobacterium sp. DR205. Next base: position 5,367,204 of record NZ_CP049333.1, read on the forward strand.
TCTCCGGTAGTAATGGAGAAACCGGCCACTTGTCCCACCAAACGATCCATCAGGTTGGAGGTAGATACCATGCTGAGCTGCTCTTTTCCGACGACAGCCAAACCACCTGTTAGATCCTTTTTCTTGGCGGTACCGTAACCTACGACCACGACCTGGTCCAGGACATTGTTTCCGGACATCTTCACATTGATGACTCCAGATGGATTGACCTTTATTTCTTGGCTATTGAAACCGGTATAGGTAAATAGTAGCGTAGCAGTGGATGCCGCCCGGATGGTATAATGACCATTTGCATCTGTTTGCACCCCGTTTTTCGCACCTTTAATCATGACGGAAACACCCTTAAGTCCTTCTCCTGCATCATTGGCCACCAGACCTTTGACTTGCATTTGATCTGTTGCTTGCGAATAAGCGTAATTGGACGCCACCGATAATAGGGTGGCACTCATTACCCAGCTCCTGAGCCAGATATGTATCTTTTGTATCATTGATTTATATTGGTTAGTTTAAAATTTACTTGCGTTCTTTACGTTCCCTTTCTCGTAAAGACTATGAGTTTAAAAATAGGTCTGCTTCAATAGGCTTGGATTTTTAATTTAACTTCTTGTGATAAATAACATTTCATTGCTGCAAATGCATGCGCGATGCTGATCGAAAAATTTCGTTTTCGGACTCATTGGCGAAGCATAAACTTCTGTTGCGCCTTGCTCATGTTTTTTGTAAAGTTGGGGTTACCCTTCGTGAGCTTAATCACGTGGTCAGGAGGAATTTTCATACACATATTTTGCTTTTTTAAAATTGGTTAAGACAAAACTATCATCATAACCAATTCATAGGGTTCGTTTTTGTACGAAAATGGTTTGATTTTGTACAAAAGGCAAAAACAGGTGTTTTTCGCGCTATAATAGGGATATAGAGCGATTTATAATTAATTCTTTATACGCATTACATGATCAAGGACAACTGTTTCACTTTGTTGTACATCGATCGCTTCATCCTTGCCTTGGTAAATAATATCCCTGAAACTAGCCTGCGAGATACCTTTGGCTTTTATAGGCTGATGGCTGATTAGATTTCGTACGAATAGGCCCTTCACATGTTCGGCATATTCGACAACCAAACCTTGTTTCGCTAAAGGACTGATGACCATATTCTCGATAAAAACATTGCTTATCCGAAGTTTACCCACGGGCATAATCCGTATGGATCGGTGTGAAATGGAATAGAAGTCCTGCCAGTTCTGGAGATAAATAGTTGAAATATTGTCTATCTCGCCCCTATAGATCGAACCACTGACCACATTTACATTTTCTTCGCCTGCTCCGACTCCCGTATCTGTCAACCCTATATTAATAAAGTCGTCGCCACTTTTACCTTTGCAATTTGCAATAAGAATATTTTTACAGCCAAAACGTACGCCCATGCCGTCCTGGTTTAAGATCTGTTTGTCCACTCCATCAACAGTGACGGCCTGCCTCACGTTAAAGGTCATATCACTCACCTTACCATTTGTACAGCGTTCCAGTACTAATCCATGACCATGATAATCTTTTAGCGTAATACCGCTAACTTCAAATACATCAGTGTAAGCCAATATAATGGCATGATTTCGCCATCCGCCTTTTTGGTTCACTCCCGGTTTGCCAGCATCGGTACCGTAGGATTGTCCAAATCCGTTAGGGTTTAGGGACAAAGTTTTATTGTGGTCACCTGTAGCCCTGGGGTGATCAGCTCCCTCTAAAAGGACATTGCCTTTGCCAATAATCCGGATATTCTTTAAGGGTACGATGTCTTTGATGGTCAATCCGGCATTTGCCGAACGGATAAAATTATCCCGGCATTTATCCGATAGCTTAATGGTACAGTTGTTCAATTCGAGTTCAAAATCACTGGGAAGCAAAATGGCCTGATCAATGAGCCAGACACTTTTTTTCGCTACCGCATCATATTTAGGGATCACTACTTTTCCAGTCGTATTTTTTGCTTCCTTTATGGCTTTTTGTATCCGCTCTGATTGGGAACCAGTTTTGTATTTATTGGGGCTGATAAAAGTCTCTTCTACCTTTTGGCTGACGGCCGCTGCCAGATAAAATACGTTACACAAGCAAATCAAATAGGTGAGCAGAAGCTTTTTTTTAAAAATTGTCATTTTCATTATCATTAGGATTTCAAAAATATAGAATTGCCTTTCTCCCAGCTGAAAGGGTTATCGGTCAAAATTGGCTGTTCTTTTTATTTCTTTCCACTGGAAACCTTTTTCTTAAACTCGGAAGGGCTCAGTTCAAATTGCTTTTTGAAACAGACGCTAAAGTATTTGGAATTGTTAAACCCGGTCTGGTAAGCAACCTCTGCTACGGTCAAATCCGATTTCTCCAACAGGTAAGCACTTCTTTTCAGGCGCATGTTCAAAATAAATTCTTTGATCGACATCCCAACAATATCATGTATTTTTTGATAGAGAATGGTTCTGCCCACGTTCATATCAGCCACAAAATCCTCTACAGAATAACTGGCATTGTCAATGTTTTCTTCAATGACCTGAATGGCCTTAATCAGTAGTTCCTCGTCCATGGAGGTGACGGTAACATTGGAGGGATCCACCTGAATATGTTTGCTGTATTTTTCTTTTAGTTCCTGCTGATTTCTTAAAATAGTTTCTGTTTGTTGCAAGAGATAATCGACATGAAAGGGTTTATCAATAAACACATTGGCCCCATATTCCAATGCTTTTATTTTATTCTGATTATCATCTCCGGTACCCGAAATCATGATAATAGGAATATGGCTCGTCTTAAAATTTTGTCTAAGGCTACGGCAGACTTCCAAACCACTGCGATTTGGCATGATCAGATCGGTAATAATGAGTTGCGGATATATTTTTTCAGCTTTTGTTAAGCCTTCTTCTCCGTCACTTGCCGTATATACATTATATTTTTCGGCCAGGCGCTGCTCCAGATAGACACGAAGTTGTTGATCATCTTCAATGAGCAGGATATTATCTGTTTTTTTGATAGGGATAGATCCGCTTTCAGGCATTACTGTATCTTGCGTGATAATCTCGTCGATTTCAGAAACAGTATAATCATACACGTTAGACTGCATATCGCCTGAACCGGCCTGTTTTCTTAAAGGTAAGGAAATGGTAAATGAAATTTTATCGGTCTTATTGACCATCCATATTTTGCCCTCAAGCACATCTACCAGTTCTTTTACAATGGCAAGCCCTAGTCCTGAACTTTCTTCAAAAGTTGGCCTATGCGACGACAGCCGATTGAAAGAGGTATACAACGTTGCAATCTGTTCTTCGGAAAAACAATCGCCGGTATTTAAAACTTCGATGGAGATATATTCTGTCCCCTCTGGGTTTAGCACCGAAAACCGTTCTTTTTCTTCTGCTGTAGCAGGATAGATACGTACGCCCACATACCCATTGTCAGGTGTATACTTTAGAGCATTGGAGAAAAGATTAGTCAATATTTTCTCGATAATATCATAATCAAAAGCAGCATATAAACTGTCCTTATGCGCCGAAATATTGGTTTCAACGCCTTTTTTATTGGCATAGAGTTCAAATAGGCCAAATATATCCTTTACAAAGTTGATAAAATCGCCATTTTGCGGATTGAGTGTAATTTTTTGGCTTTCGATTTCGCGAAAACGTAGCAATTGGCTGATCATCCGCTGTATTCTGGAGACATTCCGCTCTATTAAATCCATGTAAACCAAAGCAGTATCATTGGCCACAATTGTTTCTTTGAGTTGTTTAAGTGGTTGTAAAACCAAGGTTAGCGGCGTTTTTAAGTCATGCGAGATATTGGTAAAAAAGTCTGTACGCGCCTGATTCAGCTCTTGCATATTCTGTTCTTTTAAACGCTCAAGTGCCAAACGCTCCTTAAACACTCTTTTATTGCTGTAATACCGCATAATAAAAAAGAGCAGGGCAAAAACAAGTGCCGCATAGAAACAATAGGCCCACCAGGACAAGAAAAATGGCGGATCAACGTGGATATACAATCGCGATATTTGATCGCCCCACTGCCCATCATTGTTGGAAGCCTTGATTTCGAAGGTATAATCTCCGCCCGGGAGATTGAGAAACTGTACAGATTTCTGACCTGCATGACTAATTTGCCATTCTTCGCCAAGTCCCAACATCCGGTACGCAAACTGATTCTTATCCGCTGAAAGATAGCTATTTGCCGAAAACTTGATTTCGACATTAGACTGGTTACTGGAGAGTCTTATCTGATCTTCTTTTTGATTAGAAAGGCTACTGATATCTTTGGCTAAAATTGACGAGCCTTCATCTGGTTTCACTAATTTGTTGTTGACCAAAAATCCTGTAAAAAACACTTTTGGCTTTTGCATATTTTTATTGAGGTATGCGGGGTCGAACAGCAGAAATCCATTGGTGCCACCAAACAGCATTTCACCCCTGGATGTCTTGTAAGCGGCATGAATGTAAAACGAACCAATCTTATTTTCCTGGTAGAACCTGGCTTTCTCAAATTTTTTGGATTTCCGATCGAAACAATAAAGACCATCACTGGTACTTAACCAAACATTTTTCGTGGCGTTATCTTCTAATAGGCCAAATACCATTTTCGCCGGAAATCCGCTACTTGCACTATAATTGATGTATGTTCCATCTTTTTTGAGCACATTTACACCTTTGCCCAATGTTCCCAACCAGACTTCGCCATTCGAGGTGAGTGTATAACTGCACAGGTAATTTGCAGAATAGGAGGCATCTTTGACCAGGTAGTGTTTCAACACCTTTAAGGTATGGGCATCTACAACAAAAAAACCTTGATGGCTAATTAAACAGAGCTGATTTTGGTTATTCACATATAATGCTTCGACTTCCAGATTCAATTTCCCCCCAGTAGCGTCGATGACGCTCACCATTTCTACCGGACCCAGTGGCTTCTTGCGATATAAAAATGATTTATCGGGATCTGTCATCCACCAGGTACCTTCCTTGTCGTTTACAAAATCATAAACCGTAAGCGGCTGCCTGCTTTCCGGAGAGCGAAAATCGAAACTGTTGAAATGGTGATTGACCACATCATAACGGCCAATACCACCATTGTAGGCCGAAATCAATAGGCTTTTGCTCATGCCATCAAACTTCAGGCGTTTAATCATATTGGGGCTTGAAGAACTGCCCTGCGATTGCTCAGGGCGACTAAACTGATCTTTTTCTCTATTCCAATAATTGAGACTCCCCCCCTCGGTGCCGATCCATATATTTCCCAGATGGTCCTCCTGAAAGCTGCTGACAATGGGATGGTTTAGACCTCCTGGACTGGGTTTAAAGTAGCGTACCCTGGAGTCGTAGAGCGAACAATAGGCAATTTTACCACCGTAGGTACCTATCCAGGCCCCCTGGTCCGGATCCGCATAGATTGTCCATATCGAGTTATTAGGCAATGAATAAGCATCGTTGAGATTCATCTGCAAGGCGCTGCTGCTCTCATTGGCGGGATCATAAAGAAATAATCCAGCTTGCGTAGCCACCCAGATCACCCCAGTGTGGTCCACATACAATTTTTTGGTTAAAACAGATGGGTTCCCTCCCATGCTTACGGGAATTTTCTGTTTTAAGGTGCCTGTCAAATCTGTTACATGGATCCCGTCCCGCTGTGTCAAAAAGTAATAGGAGCCACGGTATGCGATCGCATCGTTCACTTGATTGGTTGTACTGCCAAAATCCGCAAACCGGACCAGGCTTTTTTTAGTCATTTCTACTTTGTAGATGATCGCGCCTTGCGTTAAAAACACATGGTCGCTGGTACTCAATATATTTTGGAAAGACTTGTCTTTGGGCAATAAAAAGCTTTCTGTTTTTCCATCTTGTGGATGATAACGAAGTACACTATTGTCTGAAAGCATGTAAAGCTGGCCATCACCATGTACACATAATGATCGGATTTTTCCCGGAACCACGACTATGAAAGAAAATCGCTCGTAATCAAATTTTAATAAGCCGTGGCCCGAAGCTAAAAATAGATTTCCTTTTTTATCCCGGATTAACGAACCGTATCCCCATTTCTGTTTCGGTTTGATCGCAGAAACGATATCGTTTAACTGATAAAAGCTATTGCCATCGTACATGAATAGCGCATCGGGACCGGTGTACCAGATACGCCCTAAGCTGTCTTTTGCAATGCTTTGTATACCGCCGTAATACGAAGTTTCGGGCATAAGGTGAAATCTGTACCTCGAGAGATCAATACCGAGAACAGATTGTCCAAAAAAAACAATGAAACATATGACCAGACTGTATTTATTCATTTACCAATCCTACTAAAGCTGTTTAAGTTCAATCAAAAATTTTTCCACTTGCTAGGTTACTGTCAAAATGCCGAGCTGTATTTTATTAAGACAAGCATTTCTTTAAGCTACGATTCTCTTTTAATTATCCAAAGGGCTGTGTCAAAATTTCGACATACGTTCCTTTTTACTCTTTTTCAGATACATCCTAAAACCGTAACTCCTATTTACTTAAAAATAGGGGTTGGAGACAAACTTATTTTCTTTTGTTGATTGTTTTTGAGTTCAAAGATCACAAGTTCATTTTTGCCGGTCACTAGATTTTCAGATGGAATTAATATTGATTGTTGCTTCTCTTCTTCCCAGTAAGACCCCAAATACCGTTGATTTAACCATACCTCTCCCATTCCCCATCCGGTCATATTAAGATACATATTTTGAGGATGATTGAAATCGAATTGACCTTGATAGAAACCGGGTGTATCAGTGCCTGGGTTTTGTTCAAACACCAAATCCTTTATTGGGTAATTGCGTACATTTAGGGGAACCATTTTCCAGTTTTGGATGTTGTTTCCATCTAAGGTAACGTTGCCAAACAGCCCTTTTGAATTATCCGTAATTTCTGGTCCATAGGTGATCCGCCCGATGTTCTCTACATAAAATTGGAGTGTGTGATTGCCCGGATCTACTTGGATGATCAACGTTTTATCCTGATCTGTCAGGGTACCCTGTAACTTGCCGTCCACATAGACCACGGCATAATCCCGTACGTTTTCCAATTCCAGCTCTTTACTTTCGGTATCTATATTTATCTCGGTCTGATAAAGCACATAGCCAAATTCGATGTTCAAATCGTTCATGGGCAATGCATCTTCGGCTTCCACCGCCTCTTTATAAACTTGGGATACAGGAGCTTTTCGCTCAAATATAATTTCCTGTGCCATTAGGGTCTGGCCTAAAAGAAACGTCATCATCGGAAATACAACTGTTCTTAACATCGTTTAAACCTTCCTTATTTCGTTAAAAATGATTGAATAAAAGTTTCGTCCAAGGGTACCTGCGGCGAAAATTTATCGCTATTCACATATTTATCAATACTGTACAACAACTGCTGGGTGGCCGGACGCTTATCCATATCTGTTTTTGTATCCAATGCCAGCAACAGCAGTTTCCCGCCATTCACCTTTGCTTCGAAACCAATACCTAATTTTTGGTTGTTATCGTAGCTGTCGATGACCTGTATAAAGGGACGCAGTTTTTGTGGTGCATGTTGCATTTCGATTACTTTTGCATTGTTCAGGATATCCCACCATTGCCAATCGGTATGGGACGAAGTAAGGAAATCCTTAAACATGGCCTGTTCATGATGGACCAGGTTACCGATCGTCATCGGTGCCCAAGCAAACATAATGGGGTTCCAGAAATGATTATGAAACATTGATTTTCGACCTTTTACGCTGGCTGGCGATGGATAAAAAACAACTGTTTTGCCTTGAGCCAACTGTTTTTTTGCCGCATCATCGTAAATATCGGTGTATAATACTTTATCTGTAGACTGCATCAGATTTTGATGTTTTGGATATACCCAAATGTCCCAGCTGTTTTTAATCTTATCATTAACTGCAAGATGAACCGTAACCTTCTGGCTGCTGATGTTTTTTAGGGGAATCTCAAATTCACCCACTGGCGATACATGTTCGTTGGCAATGGTTTGCTTTTTCAGCGATCCTTTTTGCAATACTCTGCCCGCTGTATCGGTCAACCACCATTTAATTTTGGCATTTTCAAGGGCTGAATTGCTAAAGTTATAGACCTCGGCTTTTCCCTTAAATGTTTCGGTATTGAAATAACTACTTTTATCGTATCGCAATAGAGCGACTGTCGGCGCACAAAACTCCCTGAATTTTTCGGCGGTAACCAGCCCCTTAGAATCCCAGAATGGGTCGAAGATTCCTACGGGAGCATACCCTTGTCCAGGAAAATCGTTCATTGACAAGAGCTGGAAGCCTGCTGATTTACCGGAGCGCAACAAGCCTTCGATCACGGCCTTGTACTCCAGTACGGTCAGTGCACCGGATGCCCGAAAGAAATCGTTCGCTTGATCCAGCATGCCATTTTTTTGCAGCAGATCTCTAAATACTTCAAAATTGCGCGCTTCAACGGGGCTGTTGGAATACTTCTTTATCTCATCAAAATTCGGATAGATACATCGTTGTCCCGATTCGTGCGAAATCACAGGAACATCTACATCAGATTCCATATTCTTATCCCAGTCGGTACCGGGTAGACCTTCGTAAACCTTTACAGGCCCCTTGTTGGTCTGCTGGGATACGTAATATTGATCCGATTTGACCCGTGTTCTAGCCGTAGAACCGCTATATAAATGTCGTGGATCAGCTTTTCTGCCTTCGGCGGTCAGTTCTTCGATAAAATCGAAGTTGCCGGTAATTTCATTGCCGTTACAGTACAAAATAAACGAAGGATGGTTGCCGTACTCTTTCAAAATAGCCTTAATTTCCCTACGGAAGAAGTTATATCTGGCTTCGTCAGGTTCCGCATCTTTGCCCCACATGGGCATCTCCACCTCAAAGTAAATTCCATGTTTATCTGCCATGCGAAAGGCCGCCGCAGGGGGACACCAGGAATGGAAACGTAAATGGTTCATCCCGTATTCCTTCATCAGCACCATAATCCGTTCCCAAGAGGCATCATCGAGCGGAGCATGTCCTGTTTTTGGAAACACTGCATTTTCTACGTTGCCTCGTAAATGAATAGGGCGATTATTGAGCAACACATGGTTTTTCCCTTGTTTTACTTCACGCATACCAAAGGTCGTCGATTTTTCATGTCGGTAGCTATTTTTGCCGTCGGAGGTATTCAACTGACAGCTGATCCGATAGAGATTGGGGTTAAACTCATCCCACAGTTTAATCTGTTTACCCAAGGGAATATTCGTCTCCACATACGTGATCGAATCGGTACTTACTAATGCGATTTCATTTTTAAGGCTGTAGTTTGTTCCAGCGATAGCAAAGGAAACCTTGCCCTTTACCTGTTTTTTAGTCACATTATTTACCTGTAATTTTACCTTTATGGAATGATCAGTTATGTTGGGATAAACTTGAAGGTCTTCCAAATAAACCGGATCGATGGCCATTAATTTCATCTCTCCTAAGATACCGTTCCAATTAATTTGGGTAAATTCGGTATGTGCATGGTTCCACTTATGGGTATTATACTGAAACCTATTATCGATACAGACTGTAATTCGATGCGTTTTTCCGGCCTTTACAAATGCTGTAAGATCGTGGTTGTGGGGTACACTTACATAATCGATGCTGCTAACTTCTTTGGTATCCACATAAATTGAACTTAACCAGTGGGTGCGTTCAAAATATAGGAATATTTTTTTACCTTTCCAGTCGGCAGGGATTTCGATATCCCGTTGGTACCATGCCGGCCCCATGTATTCGTATTTTCGGGTCAGACGGTCAATGTATTTATACGGATTTTTATATCCTATCTGATAATCGTCGGTAATGCCAGGAAGTTTGATCGTTTCTTGTAAAACGTGATTATAGCGCGGCGACAACGAACCTCTACGGAAATCCATGACATCGGTCTGGAAACCCCAAGCACCCGATAAATCGATGACATCTTGCGCTCTTAATAGGGTTGCTTGCACGAAGAGCCCCAGTAAGCATAGCATCTTAGCGTATTTGTATATACTTACCTTGTATTCGTCCATTTTGTGATTCGATTTTTTATGTGCTTTCATTCTTTTATTAAATATTTTTGTACGCGACGATGAAAAAACAAGTGTCATTGTGATAATCTTCTTTAGGTTCTGTTTTGGAAGTGCAAGGATTGAGGTCTTATTTATTATCATAATATTCCTTCATTAAAAACCAGGCTTTTTTTCGGTAGCCTTGATCTGATACTAATCCTTTGCGGTTCCAGCCATCTTGGTTGATCGGATGAAAACGGAATGGCGAACGGAAATCAAAAAGTACCCAGGGCGAAGTTCCGCGCAGGTTTGGAATATGCTTAAACATTTCGAGGTTATTTTTATACAAGGTTGCTTGGTAATCTTCGCTCCATGAACTGACAACATCTGCATCGCCGGTCTTGCCGTACAACGCCTCTGCCCCAAATTCAGAAATAATTAACGGTTTTCCTCTTGCCACTTCCCATCTGGCTTTATCAGGGGTGATTGGCCAGGGATGATACCAGCCCATATATTTGTTAACGGCTACTACATCCAATTCGTTAACAAAAGGATCGTCCATGACAAATACCTGTTTCTCTTTTTGAAAACGGACCAAATCAAAAGCGGCGGTAACCAGTCTGGTGGTATCCATACTTTTGCAGGTTGTTATCAAATGCCTGATAAAATTATTTCTAGGTTCGGACGGCTGGGTTTCGTTAGCTACCCCCCAAAAAGCGAGGGCACAGCGATTTTTGTCTCGAGAGATCATTTCGCGCATCATTTTGCCCGCTTTTTCTTTGGTCAATTCATTTTCAAAGTCGATCCCCTGCCATATGGGAATTTCTTCCCACAACAAAAAGCCCATTTTTTCGGCCGTCCGCACGATATATTCATTTTGCGGATAATGTGCCAATCGAATCATATTGCAACCTAAAGCTTTAGCTTCTGAAAGCAGCATTACTGCATCTGCCTGCGAAAAAGCACGGCCTTTGCGTTGCGGTATTTCCTCATGAAACGAAATGGACTTTAGAAAAATAGGCTGGCCGTTCAGAAATATATCTTCCCCCTTAACCCCAATATTGCGAAAGCCTATCTCCTCCTCGATCTGATCCTCTTGGCTTAAAATCTTTACCTTATACAGTTTTGGTGCAGCTGGCGACCAACGTATAATTTTCCTTGCTATAAATGATGTCTTTATTTCTCCCTGAGCATCTGTCCTGAGCGTTTGAGTAAGTTGCAATTCCGGTATTTCGATGGTGATGGAAGAATTGGCCAGCTTATCTGAAAGCTTTACATGAGCATTGATTTTATCGGCTTCGGTTTTGTCTAATTGAATAAAATAATCGTCAATAAAAACTTTTGGCGTGCTTACTAAAAAAACATCACGGGTAATGCCGCCATAGTTCCACCAGTCAAAGGCCATTGCCGGAATGGCATCTACCTGCCGGGTATTATTGACTTCGATTGCCAAAAAATTATCCTTTTCTTTAACCGCATCGGTTATTTCCACCTGAAAGGGCGTAAAACCGCCCTCATGCTGTGCTATTTCTTCTCCGTTGAGGTAAATACGGCAACGATAGCTTACAGCACCAAAATATAAGAACAATCTCCCATTGCTTTCTTTCACTGTGTCAAACTTTCGACCATACCAGATGGTACCTTCGTAGTATTTAAGTTCAGGCAGCTGACTGTTCCAATCCGAAGGCACATTCAGACGTAGACCGTTATCAAAGGAATATTCATAAAAATCGGTCTTGCTTTCCGGTTTTTTATTCAGGTAGATTTTATTTTTTCTGCCCTGGTCGTATAGGTCTACAATGGCGTCCCATTTTCCGTTTAATGATTGTACACGCCTACCATACACATTGGTCATGTTTTGCTGCGCGACAACCTTAACGGTGATCAGACTAAAAAACAGGGACAATATCAAATATAGATTGCTCAGCTTTATCATAATAGGTTTACTTCTTAATAAAATTGTAAATGCAAGTCGCACATTCACTAAATTTCCTCGTTTTCAACATGGCACATCGACCGAATACATTCATAGCGATTATTAGTGCTGATGAGAAAGGGAAGCACAACAATTTGGTTTTTAAGTTAGCGTACTTGCAACGTTACCAGCTTTGTCCAACCATGAACCTGTGGAGCTTCATCAAGAGCTAGCTGAATTGCTGGTTTATTTTTCATTGCGGTATCAACAATAGCGACTGCCCAGCTGTAATTTCCAGCAGGCAGATCTATTTTAGCATGTAATTCGTAACCTGTGGTAGCATCTTTCAACCATGTAGACGGTTCGCTTTGCTGATCTACAAAAATCTTTTTCGCATTCCCTTTGGCATCTAAAAGCGCAAAAGCGACTTTATATTTGAAATTCCATTGTGGAATATTGTTAGGAAAATAGCCCCAGCCCCTATTTTGCCAACGATGAGAAATTAGCGCTACCGCACCGGATTTAATACGTTTAGGCAGCTTGATCTGTTGGGGATATAGGCGATATCCCCCTTCCGTATTAAACCGTTGAACGAGATCAAAGGATTTGAACCAGGATTCGGTTTCTCCTCCCGCCCTAAAATCCATCATGTTGACATGAGCTTCGGCCGAAGCGTCAAATTCTCCTTTTCGCACATCCTCATCGTGCCCTTCTCTATATTTTCCACTTGGATCTTTCCAGTAACGATGCTTACCCGGAGCAATAATCCAACCGCCCTCCATAATGATAGGACGCTTGAAATTCCATTTCTTTGCAAAATCTTTTTCCCAATCCTGATAGTAGCCTGTCATACCAAAAGCATCCTGGCGTAGGCTATAACCTTTCTCAATCGCTTTGTCCAATAAGCGATCACTATTTGGATTAACGGCTCCCCAACTTTCCGGATGACCGACCAAACGATGATAGTTGATAACCAAAGGCACCTTGGTAAAGGTTTGAGCATATAAATTGGTTACCCAATCCAACGTTTCTTCCTTTATTTTTTCGGTACTTTCGGTAGTTGCTATTGTTGGATCTTCATAAACTACAAAATGTGCTTCGCCCCATTTCCCCAAACCATAGGCATCAATAAAAGAAGTTTTATCAGGATCATTAAATTCTTGTGCTAGAGCTGTGATAAATTTGCTGTAATATTTTCTAAATACCGCATCCTGCGGATAGGGGTCTGTCTATCAGGATACTTTTTATTTTCCAGATAATACTTGGCGCCAGCTTCAAACACAAATCTGGGTGTATTTTGACCTTGGTCACGACCGTCTACCACAATACGCAGCGCAATGGGTAACCCTCTTTTTTGTGCTCCTTTAATGAGGTTTCCTATTTTGGAGTTTGGGTCATCCCAGGCATAAACACCATCACTAGGGTTCAGAGAAGACCAGCTCGTACGCACATAACATGTCGAAGCATAATCGATGACCTTCACTTTTTTTCCCAATGCCGGCACAAAATATTCGATATCCCAATATGTATCGTCGGCGTTACGGGGGGCATACATTACCCAGCCATTTAAAGGGTTGCGTAGGAACGAATGGTCGTCGTACTTGGGTTTTAAAATAATATAATCGCCATTGCTCAGGTCATTCTGACCGCTATCTTTTTGACTAAAGCCAAGCAACACAGAAGCGCATAATATGGCTAATAAAATAATTTTAGGTATTCTTTTCAATATCATCTGTCTATTTGTTATTCCATCTCTGAGAAGGTCTTTATCTCTACCGCTCTCTATTTATCGTATTTTAGAAATCCAATCATGAAGCTACATCGCTCGTATATAGAATACGTTTAAGCCCGCTATTTTCTCATACATTAGCTGGTTATTTAGTGCCCGTATTATCAGCTTTCTTCTTCATGTTAAAACGTTAACACTTTGTTTCAATCACTGTTAATTTATCTGGGCGGTAAACAAAAGTAGCTATCCTCCATTAGGCTAATGGTATTGATTTGTTCAGAAATGGTTCATTTTTGTACAAACAGGGGATTTTTGTGTGTTAAAAAGTCCAGACTAACTAAACTTTGGTTTCCCATAATCGGAATGGATCAACCAACAGCAGATTAACTACATCATCCAACATATTTCCACTTCTATTATATGAATGTGATGTCTCTTTGAAATAGTCCCTTTTGAAGATCACCTTCGTTGTAGGATTCCCAATTCTTTGACAACCGACTGTCTCCATATCATTAAAAGTAAAAGCCACATACCGCGACGTGGGATGGTCGCCCCAATGAACTTATTTATGCCTCCTAGACTCTATAATGAGCTTTTCTAAAATGGAAATGTGCGCATACGAACAGTTTTTAAACATACTGTTCGGATATGTACAATGCTTTAAGGGTCTAACAAAAACTAAAAATCGAATAAGTCAGGGCGAATAATAGTTCAACCTTTGCGAATACCAAACGGCCAAAATCAATTCGTTTCCTTGTCCTACTTTTATTACCAGATAATTAAAACATGTCCCAAAAAGGCATGTATGGTTAAACAAAAAAATATAAAAAAATGAAAAAATTAGTCATGAGTCTGCTCGCAGTAGCTACGTTATCAACTGCGGCATTTGCCGGAACAGGTGCAAAAGTTTCTAAAGAAAATGCAAATGTAAAAACAACCAATTACAAGCTAGCTAAAAACAACGCTAAGGTTAAAGTTACCGAAGCGTCAAAGGAAAGCAAAAGCATGTTGACAAAATGTGTTTATACCCTAAATGTTTACAATAGCAGCGGCCAAGTGATTGACACCTTCACTTCGCAAACTTACGTAGAAAATTCCTGTTCAGGATTCTTCGCCAACTGCAGAACGATTTATAGACATATGCTTGCAAGTGGCGAACTAGGGATATAGTCTGAGAACTATATTTCAATTGAATTACAAATGCAAAAATTTAAGCGGGGCTCAGGCCTCGCTTTTTCAAACCCAACGATCATGTACAAATACTCTCTATTCTTTCTATTTTTATTGGCTACAACAGTTTCGTATGGCCAAGAACTAAAGGCAGTGTACGAATACCTGCTATCGCCCATAGCTACTTTTCGGGAAGAGGTTTATTTTCAGAACGGGGTAAAAACGTCCGTTCGCGATTCGCTGCCGCAGCTCAAGCCCCAGGCCCCTAACAGTAGTGAAGAAGAACTGAGCGGCAGCATGTCCGTTACCCTTGATATGGGCAAAACATACAGAAACATCATTATCCAAAAAAGTAATGCGCCCCAACTGGTCGAAACCCGCTCGTTCAAAGGCAGCAACTACCTCGTTAGCGACGAGTTTCCGCCCCTGGCGTGGAACACCAGCTACACCGATGTCGATACCCTGGGCAAACATATATGCCACAAGGCCACCGTCACCTACCGTGGTACTACCTTAGTAGCTTACTATACCAACGATATTCCGGTACCCGCCGGGCCCTACAAATTTGGCGGTCTGCCTGGTCTTATCGTCATGCTATACAACGAAGGGGCCAACCCGCACTACTGGTTGCTAAAAGAAATTGAATACCCCTACACAGGCGATGTACCCGTTAACGAAAAATACATGAATGCGCTGCCCAAACTCAGCCTGGAGAGCTTCATAAAAAAAGAAGATCTCGAAACCGAAGAGCGGATGCGCATGATGATGAGTAAAATGCCCCTGATAGAAGGCGTAACCGTGGAACGCAAAAAAGTTCGTGGCAGTGTAGAGCAAGTATATGAGTGGGAAAAAAATTAAGCAGTTAATAGGATGGCTCGGGCTATGCCTGTTGCCCTTATTTGCACAGGCACAGGTAGTCATACATGGCAGGGTTAGCGTAAAAAATGAAGCTCTGGGCGGTGTGCGCATTGCTTTGCGCCTTGCCGCCGATTCCCAAATGCTGACCTATTCTTTTAGCGATGCCCAGGGAAATTACCGCTTGCAGACCAAGCAAAGCGGAAAATTCATTTTACAATTCAAATCACTTGGCTTTAAACCACTTAGCCTAGCCATTGCTCCGACACAAGCAGACACCCTTATTGACGTGCAGATGCAAGTCGGTGGCGTCCAGCGGCTACAAGAAGTAATTGTACACGCCAAACAACCCTACCTACATCGCCGAGATACCATCGAACTGGCGGTAAACTCTTTTTTACAGGGCGATGAACGCAACGTAGAAGATTTGCTGCGCAAAATTCCGGGGATCAACGTAGGTACCGATGGCAGCATCAAGATTGGTAACAAAGAAGTGGAAAAGGTAATGGTAGAAGGTGACGATTTCTTTGAAAAAGGCTACCGCCTGCTTACACAAAATATGAGCGTGCAGCCGCTGGAAAAAATTCAGGTATTGCAGCGCTATTCCAACAACAAACAATTAAAAGGCATCGAAAACTCGGACAAGGTAGCCCTTAACCTGCAACTGAAAGCTGATAGCAAAAGCCAGTGGCTGGGTTCGGTGGGTTTACAGGGCTCACCAATTGACCCCAAATATAACCAAGCAAGCGCCAACCTCATGAATTTTGGCAAGCGCAACAAATATTACTTGCTGGCCAGCGCCAACAACAATGGCTACGATGCCGTAAGCAGCATCAACCACCTTATCCAGTCTGGTTCGGCCAACGAACCCGGCCAGATTGGTGTGGATGTAAGAACACCTATCCTTATTGACAATACGCCCAACCTGCCTAACTTCGATTATCGGCGCACGAATTTCAACAACGACAGACTCATCTCATTAAATACCATTTTAAACCCTACAGCTGCATTCAAGATTAAATGGCTAGGATTTGCCAACCCTACAAAAAAATCATTTTACCGCAATACCGTGCAGGAGTACAGCTTGGAAGACATTCAATTTACCACCACCGAAAATTATGACTTTGCCCGCAAAATCGACAATTATTTCACCAAACTGGAAGTGCAGTACGAACCCAACCCACAAACCACACTGAACTATACTGGTACGCTGGGATCTCTGAACACCAATGAGGTGGGCACACTGCTTTTTAATAACATAGCTAGCTTAGAAACCACCAAAAACAAAGGCTACCTCACCAACCACAACCTAACGTACAGCTACAAACTGTCGGAGCGGAAAGCACTGGTGAGCTCTATACGCTTCATCAACCAGCAGTCGCCGGTTGATTACAGCATCAATCAATACTATTACAAAGACCTCTTCGGCCCCCACTCGGTGAGTGAGGTACAACAGCATATAGACAACAACCTGCACTACCTGGGGGCTACCACACATTATGTCAGCCGACAACAAAACGGCAATTTTTTCGAACTCGGGTTAAGTTCAACCTATCAGCAGCAGCAGCTCAACAGCCAATTGCGGCTACTGCCCGGCCCGGAAGCGGAACGCAAAACGATAATGTATCCACCAGAATTTGCCAACGAAATGACCCTCCGTTTGTTTCAGACTAATCTTATTTCTAAATACACGGTAAAACACCGCACTTGGGAAGTTACTCCCCAGCTGCAAGTGGGCATGGCATATAGTGGGCTGATTAATTTTGAAGAGCAAAAACACAAAAACAACCTACAGCTCTCGCCCGGACTATCAGCCAAATGGGCAATACACCACAAAGGACGGCTGGAAACCGATTTGTTTTTTCAACAGCAGAACGCCAGTCTTACCGACTTGATACCTAACTATTACACCATCGGTGTACGCAATTTTGTAAAAGGTATGGATAATTTAGCTACCATGAGTAGTTCGGGTGGAACACTCCTGTACACCTACGGCAATATGAGCGACCGTTTTTTTGCCAACCTTCAAATCGGGCATCAGATCTTGTTTGACTATATTGGAACGGAAAGCGACCTCAACCCCAATTTTAACCTCGTGCAACAGCACATGCTCAAAAACAAAACCCTTACCTATTTTAAAGGAGAACTGAATTATTATCTGAAACCCTTAAACGGAAATATGCGCTTGAATGTAGGCTTCAACAGGTCTGACTACGAGACGTTGGTCAGCGGCTTAGGGCGCAGGCAAATCCGCACAAATAGATACGATTATGGGCTATCGTTTAGAAGTTCATGGAAATCCAGCTTCAATATATATACAGGTTATCTCCTGCAAACCAACAGCTACCGCACGGAAGGTATAACAAACACCTTGACCAATGGTCAAGCTTTCTTGAATCTCTTTTTGCGCTTTGGCGACAATTTGCAGATGAGCCTCAAGAACGAAGTTTATCGATTTGGAACTATGCCCCAACAAGAGGCCCAAACTTATTATTTTTCGGATTTTTCAGTATTTTACGACCTCAAAAAGTACAAAACCCGCTTTGACATAACGGCCAAAAACATCTTTAACACCCGATCCTTCAGAAACGCTATGCTCACGGACATCTCGCGATCCACCACCGAATACCGGCTCTTACCCCGGTACATAAGCTTTGGAATAGACTATAATTTTTAATTTTTTATTACAGCTCAATCAATATTGACCGCTCTAATGGCGTTTGCGCAATAAAAATAAAAGCCACATCTTTCGGTATGGCTTTACAACATTTATATATTTACTTGAGATGGCTCTTATTTATACGAATTGATTGATTTGGATACCTTCCAGCTATTGCCTTCGCGTACGAGAGTCAAAAGGTCAGTCTTGGTGAAGTTTTCGAACTTCATGGTCACCTTAGCCACCATATAGTCGGCTGACTCTTCGATAATATTGGTACTTACGGCACAGTTCAGGTGCTCACCTTTTTGCTTTTTCAAGGATTTGATCACCGCAACACGGCTATAAGATTGTGCATTGGAAGCCTGGATCTTTTGGCTGAAATCTTCAGCAAATAATTGCTCTACGCCAGCTGATTCGCCTTGGCTTGTGATCGCCACATAATGCTCCAGCGCAAAATCTGCTGTGGAAAGGTTTACTGTTGCTTTTTCCGTCTTTGGTGCTGTCTTATCAGCTGCCATAGCGAAAGTGGATACTGCGATCAAGGCTGCTGCTGCGAATGTTTTTACGAATGAGTTCATAATGTCTTTATTTTATCGTGTTAGTTTATCTGTTCTTATTTGTTGACTCAAAACTACGGCACAACACGCTCCTAGCCTATGGGCTTTAGATTAATGAGCAGGAAAACTCGGTAAATAGCGGGAATGGGGAGGTGAATTCCAAAACTGTAAGGTAATTGGATATCAAACCCGACGAACTATCAAAAATATTAACAAAGACCCGAAAATAAAACGTTAGTATCACAGACAAAAAAGCGTTATATTGCTATTTCAAAATAGGTTCTTATGCAGAAAGAATTTGCAAAAAATGTCATTCATATCCTAAAAAATGACCCGACTATTGTCGGACTGGCAGGAGCTGGATCGTGGGTCACCAATGAAATCGATCAGTGGTCAGACCTGGACTTGGTAATAGTCACCAAAGATAATCTGAACGCAGACAAATCGCTGATGGTCGAGTATGCTAGCCGTTTCGGAAACCTGCTATCGGCTTTTACAGGTGAACATGTTGGTGAAAAAAGATTATTAATCTGTCTGTATGACGAACCGCTTTTACACGTTGATATCAAATTTGTCACACTTGATGAGTTTTGCGACAGAATTGAAGATCCGGTCATCTTATTAGATAACGACGAAGCGTTGCAAAAGATAATTAGCACGACTAAAGCAGAATTTCCTACTCCTGACTACCAATGGATCGAGGACAGATTTTGGACATGGCTGCATTATGGGCTAACAAAAATTGGAAGGGGTGAATATTTTGAAGCACTTGATTTTATGGCGTATTTACGTATGGTAATATTCGGTCCTCTTCTTCATATCAAAAATAAAAATCTTCCCAGAGGTGTACGCAGAGTAGAGACAACATTGGCACATGATGACTTTAAATCTTTGGAAAGTACATTATCCTTTAACAATAAAGAATCCCTACTGAATGCGCTCTCTAATGCGGTACAACTTTACAAAACCTTACGTCAAGATTTATTCAACGACAAAATTTCTTACAATAAAGCAGAGGATTCTGTTCTCAGATATATGAAAGATCTACGTAAATGTTAAAATAATGAACCGGCCTTTTTTAATTCGCTAAGGAATGGAAAAAGTAAGATTGAATGGACGGCAAAAAAACTGGTGGAAAACAGTTCTATTTGATAAAAATATGCTTCAATAAAACTATTTCAAATCAGCTGCTGTTCTTACTATACAAAATGCCTATTAGTTGTCTTTCGAGACAAAGGATCAACATAAAATTGGCGTCGTACAGTGAGAATCCAGTATGCTAAAAACGTTGGATGAGGAAACGATAAGAAACATAAAAATTGCTGTACAACACGACGCTAAGAGAAAGGGTCTGATTAACATCAGGCCCTTTTGATATAAAAAAGCCACGTTTCCCGACCCAGCCTTAATAAAACATGATTCACTGGTGGATTGTCTTCAACCTGTATTAATAATTGTTATCATTGCAATATTATCAACAGATCGTATAAATATTCGTTTGATAAACCTTATTAAATCCTCCGGTGCCAAACGAAACTTAAAAATCAGCACTGAAACATTACGGTCAATTTTGTGATTCAATCTCATCTTCAGCAAATAATTGCTCTACTCCTGCTGATTCACCTCCTGCTGTTACCGCAACATAATGGTCTAGTGCAAAATCTGCTGTTTAAAGGTTAATTTCAAAATTAATTATAGGGACGGTAAGTATGTAAATTACTACCACAAGAATAACGTTTAGTAGTGATTAAATCGAGTTTGATCCTATCTGATATATTGGGAAATAAAGGCTTTCCCGAACCGAGAACAACGGGATACACCATTAATGCATATTCATCTATTAATTTCAACTTTGAGAGCTGAGAAACAATAGTACCGCTTCCGTAAATAAGAATATCGCTTCCTTGCCCGCACTTCAAATACTCAATATCACGCTTATTAACTTCCCTAACAATTTTTGTATTGTTCCATACAGCGTTGGCAAGCGATTTTGAAAATACAATCTTTGGTGTATTGTTCATGAAATTAACAAACGATGGGCGATCAGATGCAGTCAAAGTTTCATCGGACCAGTATTGAGACATTACTTCATAAGTCTCCCTGCCATAAATAACGGTATCCGCTTTATTCTGCCGCTGTTCATAGAAATCCTCAATCTCGTTATCCCAGGGAAACCAATCTGTCTCCCCATGAATACCTGCAATAAAACCATCGATCGATACCCAGTTTAAAACGCTGATTTTTCTCATAATAAGGTTACTTTTTATCTATAATCCTGGATCACAACTATCTCTTCCCCCAAGATCATTTTTGACTAAAATAAAAGTATAGATAAATAACCTTTCAGCGCTTATCATAAGGCAAGAAAACAAAATAATATTTCCGTACTTAAAATCTTTAGCTGCATCCATAATTGATAAGAATATCAGCGGTAATTGCGGGCAAAAAAATCTATGATCTGCCGGTGGTCAATATTGAGTTGATTAGATAAATCAAAATATTTTAACATGGTCAATTATTGCTCACAAAATCTATACGTTTTACGATCAGAAAGCCTTTTCAGATATAATCTCCTTTCGCCATAATAAGTATCAATCCTGTCAATTACCGCGATGGGCGAGTCGATACTTAACCTATTATAAACCGTGTCATTTCGCACGAAATTATGGCTGCTATCGAATACAATAATATCCTGTAAACCAACATTATCACCACAATTTTTCCATGTCGAATTTGTTAAGCTCTTGTAATTGCAAGAACAAAGGAAAAAGCTTGTATTTAAAAGGGCAACGAGAACTTTTAGTTTCATCGTAAAATTACTTTTTGTAATATGTACTACAGCAATAATACCGCATGTAAAGTACATATTTTTTTTTAAACTACTTCAAATCGACTGTTGTTCTTACTGTACAAGAAAGGAATTAGCGGTGGATTGGCCGGTTTATATTACAGGGTGGAAAGTATTCGCGATAAATAGATTGAGGTCGATTGTGATTTCGATTTTATGTTTTAGCGAAAATATAGAATACGAGTGTGCGATGGCTTCCTCGTCCTCAGTATCGAGCTCGGCTGTTTTTAATTTTTGGAGGCCATACAATATCTGATTTTTATTTGCAATTGATTGGTATGAGTCTCGCAAAAGTCCCCATCGGTGATGATGGTCTGTATGTAACAGCTAAATTCCGCTTGGTTATCATTTCAATTGACAATAAAGCGTTTGAACCGTCCAGGAATCTATTTTTTTATCTTTGGGTAATGTGGCAACGCTGGTTGCGGCAGGTGGGTGACATGTTCCATATCCCAAGGATACGTTAATAGTCCGCACAGTTTTTCAATAAGTTTTTCCTGCGCGAACTGGCCACTATGGAGTATAGAGAGGTATGGAAATGCAAATTCGCACTAATTTTCACCTGTTTATTCAAGAATCGTATGAGGAGTCAATGGTACCTTCTGCTTCCAGATTCCCTTTATATTGAATCGATGTCCTGAGTTTTTATTTTTTATTGTAAATGTATAATTACAGATCCGCTCAAGATAGGTAAACTCGCCACGCACAGAAAGGCTTGAATGGGCTCTGAGCAATATCTTTTGACTATTGCCCGGTTTAAGATAGCTTTCAAAGGTCTTGTTTTTAACGTAAGGGACCTTCCCCTGCCAATGGCTAGCGCCGTCTATCAATATCTCATCCATAAAAATACTGACATCTTTTTTATTGTTCCAGTCAAAAGCGCCATAACTGTTGCTCAAGAATTCGGAACTATACCTGACATCTTTAAAGATCTCAAATGTCTCTACATTTTTCTCCTTACCTGAGTCATTTCTTATTACCATCGAACTACATCCCTCGCTGCTAACATATACTTTGCGGCTGCCCTTTACTTCTTCAATTTCTTTATTGATCAGTTCGTATTCTTCACCTCTTGATTGAGTAAAGCTCATTTCATCTTGTCTATCCGTCGATTGGATACCGATCACAAAATTTCGCGGCTGCTCATTGAAGTTTTCCAGCAACGTTAGTTTTAACTCATTGTCGGCTGTCTTCTCCAAAGTTAGCCATCCTTCTTTCATTTGGATTGTGCCTACACTTTCCAATTCTAGCACATTGCCACTAGAATCTCTTAGCAGCTCCCCAGTTAATCCATCCTTAACGTAGGAAATGATCCATTTATCGGCTTTGATAGGTACGACATTATCTGTGAATCCTGTACTTAGGACGATATTCTTAAAATTCAGCGCGACTAATCTCTCCCCTGTTGTATCATCTTGTTTGGAACAGGAAATAAATAAAAGCAGGCAAAATGACAATACCCAGAAAGAGAAAATAGAAAGTGGATTTGAAGATTTTTTCATGTGAATTGATTAAAATAAGTGTGCTAATCGAAAATCTATCCCGTAAGATAAAAAAAACAACATGATCTTCCTTTTTTTTTTGTAACAAAAGAATATCAATCCTTCCGTATGATTGCCCGTATTCTATCGACATCAAGTTTCCCGCCATTTTTATAGTAAACAATCTTTCTATTTCGGTCTAACAATAGCACAGTTGGAACACTAGTGACTCCCAGTGATCCGCTCAGTACCGCTCCTCTATCCAAGCTATGTACCCAATCCATTTTATGTTGCTTTATACTATTGATATGGCTTATCGAATCACGATCTATGGAAATGCTGACGATCTTCAGACTGTCCGTTGAAAATTGCTCAGCTAATGCTTTTATATCGGCAATTTGTTGTACACAAGGGCTACACCAGCTAGCCCAAAAATCAAGTAAGACGAAGTTTTCCTTTTGATTCTTATATAAGATGCTGTCTCCATGGCTATCTTTAAAATGGATCTCTGGCATAGTCATATTCTCTTTTAGGAGCACAGGAGATATATGCTGCTTTAAATCTGTCGCGATCTGTTTCCCCTCGCCGGTCTGTCTGAATTTTTCTGGGAATGTGCTATTGTAATACGCTAAAAGATGCGTAAAATATTCAGAATCACTTTCCATAAAACTTGTAAACCCAAGCACCTGATCTTTAAAATAGTAAAAAGAGAAAAAATCATCGGCGTTAGCGGCTAGAAAATTCATTGATTTTGCATTTATTGCTTTTATAAGACTGACTAGCTCATATTTAACAGAATCGTTAGTGCGTATTTCGTGGCCATGCTTTTTAAAAAAGGGAGTCAACCTGGATAGTTCGACCTCTTGATCCTTTCTCAGATCCCCATAAAATTTATTGGAAATGGTATCAATCACAGTAATATTGATATTTTTATCTGAATAAACCTGCGTATTTTTTTTGTTTGCATCGTAGAAAAGATTCAAAACGGCTACGTTGTCGTCTATAAAGTAATTTTCACAATATTTGCGGTTATAAATGATACCTATTCTGGGATAGGGGGTATTAATTGGCCTATCGATAAGCAAGGTAGAATCTCCCTGATTTGGTTTAAGTTCATCCAATACTATGCCATCATCAAACCTTACAACGAGCTTTTCATTATCAATTCCATGAAGATTTATCTTAACTTTGACCCGATTGTATCCTTGCCCAAAACAGCAAAATCCTGATAGCATAGCAAAAGCTACAAAACATAAGTTTTTATTCGTTAACATATAAATTGTTAAAAGTTAACATACACCTTTTAGAATCTCCGGTCTGCCTTACATAAGATTTTCAACAGACAAGGCCCATCTTCGATTTATGGAACAGCATTATCCAAGAAGAAGACTAACCATTGAGGTTAATCAAATCGTTATCTTATTATGGATTGTATTAGTTTACAATTACAAACAATTGTAGCAAAAAACGGCCGTATTGGTAAAGAAAATAACCATTTTTAACAATTTAGCAATAGAATATATTGTATAAATCATTTTTGGTGTACCGAAGCTCGCCTTGACCACCATATAACCTGCTAACTTTTGAAAGAAACCGATGCTCACCATACAGTTCAGGTACTCAGCTCTTTGCTTTTTTAATGGTTTATTGATTTCAGTGTGTTTGTTAGTCTTCGCATTGACAGACAAGAGCCGCCAATATGCCAACAATGGGCAGTTAAGACCATTTATCTCCTGCTTCGCCAATTTATTATTCAGCCTCTATAGCTGATCTGATCTCGCGCTCCATTATTTTCACATCAAACGGGCCTTCAATAGGCCTTTTGATGTGAAAAGGCGTTATATCATAATACGGCTTACAGCACATACTTTTTGATAACTCTTTTTTGTTAATAGGAATAAACCGAAGTGGAGACCTTCCAACTACCGTCCTCATAGACCAGCGTCACAAGGTCAGTAATGCTAAAGCGCTCAAACTTCAGTATAATTTTTGCAATCATATAATCTGCAGACTTTTCAACGATCTTCGTAATCACCTTACAATTCAGAATTTCTCCCTTTTGTTTTTTTAAGCATTTAATCACAGCGCTGCGTCCGTAAGTCTGTTGACTGGAAGCTTGAATCTTTTGGATGAAATCATCAGCAAACAACTGCTCAACAGCTGCTGACGCACCTTCGGTAGTTACCGCAATGTAGTGGGCGAGTGCAAAATCTGCAGTTGATAGATTTACTGTTGATTTTTCTGATATAAATACTGATTTTTCAGCGCCCACAGCAAAAGTTGATACCGCAACTAGGGCTGTTACTACAAATGTTTTTACGGAAGTATTCATCATCATGGAGTTTATATTGTTAGTTTTTTAATCTTTTCTAATTGTCGCAAGGATATTAATATTGTTGCATCATTTTTCCTTGGAGATGCTGATACAAAACTACAATACAGCAGACCTATCGGCTATAGCTTTTAGACCAACGATCGGAAAAACTCGGTGAATTGTGAAAATGTGCAGGTGAAGTAACAGGTATTAAAAACCCAAAAAACAATTTTTCCAAAAAACTATTTCAGATCAGCTCCTGTTCTTCCTATAGAAACCGCTGACAAGCTACCTTTCATCAGAAAGGTCAACCATAAAAATCGGCGTCGTACAGTGAAAATCCGATAGTATTCAAAGCACATTGGATGACGAAACAAAAAAGAGGAAACGATAGGAAACATAAAAATTACTGTGCAGATAAACGCTAAGAGAAAGGGTCTGATTAACATCAGGCCCTTTTGATGTGAGTCTGGCGACTAAGCTTTTTCAAAAAGAAGACATAATTATTAAAGTAAATGAATTATGAAAGCTCTACTTCTCTTATTCAATATGCTCATAGCCCTATCAACTTTCTATAAAGGCCAAAATGATCAGCGCCAATTAATTGAGCTATTTTATAAAAAAATTTATGATCTGAACATCAGTCCTGAACAAATTGTAAAGGATCATATCATTTATTCAGACACAATTGGCTTCGAACATGCATTAGGCTCGGTAAAGAGTCTGAGACAGCCATTGAGCAATGCTAATGAGCATTTTTCTCTATTAAAAAAGGATATTGAAAATAGAGATTACGTAATTTCACATTTTGATTCATTTGGTGAAAATGAAAAGACCAAATTCCATTATCTAGAGGAGAAAGATCGCACCAATGTATACAGGCTAAGTCCAAAAAATACAATAGAGCAATATATATTAATCAAAGGGAATAAGATTCGCTCCTTTTTTGGGGTTCAAAAAACTGGGGCATCTGGTTATACCTTTATTATATATTAATAGCATCTCCATTAACAGCAACCGCTAGAAAAAATCGCTATTTATTTTATCTTGATATTCCCCATTGGATCCCAACCAGTGCATATGATTACCAAACACAAAAAAGTATTATATTGGCATTTCGAAATAAATTTTTATGCAGAAAATGTCGTTAGGATCTTAAATTTACCAATACTCGGCACTATCGTTTCCCGGCCGGGAATATGATGGCGGATCACTGGCTGAAAACGATTGCTCAAGCTGTTCATCTATTTTCCACTCGCGTTCTTCAACTTGTGATTCTTCATTCGTCGTGTTGTCTCTTTCTTCTTTAGGGTCATTTGTTTTTATCCGGATTATTCATAGGCTGTTTATTGTGGTAATTATTTTCAACTGGAACAAGTCCGTGAAAGGTTTGGTTTAATAGACTGCAAATATTTTTGTTTAAAAAAGGTTTAAGCATGTAAGCTTATGATGCAAAAAGCCACCTCAAAGAGGCGGCTATTACTTGTTAAGAATTTATAGTCCTATTTTTTTCCATTATCGCGTCGTGTACCCGCCATTTGCAAAAATGGTCTGCCCCGTCACCCACCAGCCATCAGTTACCAAAAATTCTACCAGAGGAGCAATATCCTTAATATCTGTTAGTCCTCCCAACGCGGAGGCTGATTTGTGATAAGCGACTGCATCATCTGTTTCCTGACCATAGAAAAACGGAGTGTCCATCGGTCCCGGAGCAACGGCAGTCACCGAAATACCTCTACCTCCAAATTCCTTGGAGGCTGATCTTGTAAAATGCTCAACTGGGGCCTTAGCACCTGCATAAGTTGAATAAAACCCTGTATATGCTGCAAGTAAAGAAGTGACAATTGTATTTATTTTTCCATTATCATTTAATCTCTTGCCCGCTTCCTGAATGAAGAAATAGGCCACTTTGGCATTAATGTCACTCATACTATCGTATTCTTCCTCAGTCGTTTCGGCAAAAGGCTTTTTCAAAACCTTTCCTACTGTATTAATAGCAATATCAACACCGCCAAACCTCTCAATTGCTGCATCAAATAGTTTAGTAATATTCTTTACATTAGTCAAATCTGCTTGGAATATAAATGCTTCTCCGCCTGCACTGTTAATATCTGCCAATGTATTCTCGGCGTCTGATTTCGTACTATCGCTATTGTAATGAACAACGATTTTGGCACCTTTTGCTGCCAAATTACGGCTTAATAAGCCGCCTAAGTTTTTCGCGCCTCCCGCAATTAAGACTACTTTTCCATTTAAATCGTTTCTTGCCATTTTTCTTTTTATTTTAATGTTTTAAAATTGATATTACAAAGATCTTCATCCCATTTGTAGATTTTATGGTGAACTTTTCGGAACTTTAATTGACCTCTCCCAAAAAAAACTGGATTATTTTAAAAGTAGAGAATTCGGACTTCCACGCTGTTGATAAACCAATTTTTCAAAAATAGATTCATTTGCAGGGATGGTGATGTGCCAGTAAACGCATCAACATCTTCAAATGGAATAAACCGTGTTTGCAATTTTACTAATTGTGTCAGTGTTTCATAATCTGGCTTGGCAATATTTTGAAATTGAATCTTTTCAAAATATGATTGTATGTTCAAGTCTATATTACTTTATTTTGATATTAAAGATATTTTTCGAAAAATATATGTGTCCATTGAATATTTGCCCCCGCCTTCCACAATTAAAGCGACTGCTATTCCTATGGCTAATAAATCAAACTGGCAGCCTTCCCCTTTTTGGTTTCCAAACCAGTTCATAAAAAAACCATTTTCAAAATGTGTTGTAAACATGATACCTAACAATAAACCTACGTAAGCAATTGCCCAGAATCGTGTAACCAGTCCCAACAAGAGGCAAACAGCCCCACAAAATTCTATCATAATGACCGCGAATGCTATAATTGCCGGAAGATGCAGCTGCTCGGTAAAGACTTTTATCGTCCCGGTAAATCCTGCACCACCATACAATCCTACTGTTTTTTGCAGGCCGTGTGGCAGAAAAATGAGGCCCAATGTACACCGTAATATTAATCCGGTGAATGTGCTGTAAGTTTTAAAAATTATGTGTTTCATTATTTTGAATATTTAATTGTGACCCTATTGAAATTGTATCCCGGTTTATAGCAGCATCTGAAACAATTGATAATCCGCCCCCCTATGCTTCAACTGATGACCATATTTCGCTGGGAATAATAATGCAGATGTTTTTTGCTTACCGATCATTTTTAATTGAAGACGTTGGAAGCTATAAAAATTCCGTAATTCTCTTTGCTTGTTTTCTCTGGTCCGTATGTATCCCAATTGACTCCTAAACCAAAACGAAAATCTTTATAACTCAATCCTGCCCTGAGCATCAGATAGCTTCTTGCATGATCTCCATTTTTCACCGTTGCACAATACAGGCCTTGCACCCGGGTGTAAATATTCCAGTGCTGATTCAATTGCGGCTTATATTCCAGCATAGCAAATCCTTCCCAATTA
This sequence comes from Sphingobacterium sp. DR205, assembly GCF_011064245.1. Lineage (NCBI taxonomy): Bacteria > Pseudomonadati > Bacteroidota > Sphingobacteriia > Sphingobacteriales > Sphingobacteriaceae > Sphingobacterium > Sphingobacterium sp. DR205. Next base: position 5,396,223 of record NZ_CP049333.1, read on the forward strand.
CTATTTTTAGACAAATCAATCCTTGGCATCAGGGAAAACATAAGTGTTCGGGAGGAATAAGTATATGAAACCGCCGTATTCGGACGCAAACCGGAATTGGGTGTATAATGTGTTCCTACTAAAATCTTAAGCCCCTTGGCAAACTGATAAGTGAGATGAATCTGATTCATCATATCTCTGGAATAGGTCTCCCTCCATTTCGAGGAAAAATTGGTAACACTGAAAAATCCGAATTTAGGAAAGTCACGAAATGTTTTATTAACTGTCATTTGTGCCGCATATCCACTTGTTCCCGGTAAAATTTCGAACACAACAGGCGGGTTTTTCACTTCCCGAACAGCATTTTCCTGCGCGAAAATTTTGAAGGAAAAAAGAAATAATACATTAATTAAAAATATCCTGTCCATTGATTTTTTGTTCTTAACTTTTATGACAGTACAAATTTCTTCAGATCCTAATCATAATTGTAGAACAAAAAAATCAAAGACTAGGATAAATCAATCTTTTTTCGATACTCGCTAGGCTGAAGGTTAGTATGTTTTTTGAAAAACCGGGAAAAATAGGAAACATCTTCAAATCCCAGGACGAATGCAGTCTCAGAAACCGTATGGTTGGGTAATGACAAAAGTGCCTTTGCCTCCATGGTTAGTGCTTCGTTTATAATAGCTGATGCCGTTTTCCCTGTTACAGATCTTGCACATTTATTTAAATGATTGGGTGTGATATTGAGCATTTCTGCATACACCTGTATTTTGTGGGTCTCTTGAATATTATCAGTAATTAATCTCCTAAAGCGTTGTATTAATGCTTCCTTCGGAGAAAATACAGGCGACGGTAGCGTTTGGATGAAATTGGCAATTTCATGCAGGACGGTATTTAAATAGGATTTTAATAGACTACCTCCCATATCTTTTTCATAAAGTAAAAAGAGCTGCTGTAGCAAATATTGAATTCGATTTTCAGCCTCCTTATCAAAACTGAAAATAGGGTTATAGATCAGTTCAATATAATTATAAATTTCTTTTAACTTTTTTTGAGACGAAAGATCACTGATGAAATCATCTGAAAAATGACCGTAAAAGCCTTCAATATTTCCTGTTTTTTTTAAGATCGTCCGGATCTTATAAGCAGGCAAAAGCATCAACATTCCAGACTTTAATATGAATACATCCGAGCAGACCATTTTTGACAACTCACCCTTTGTTATGAAAACAAAATCGTTCACTGTCTTACGATGAGGAACGGAAGGTAGAATTGCCGTTTCATTTAAAGAAGTAAGGGATTCAATCACAAAATCGCTGAAAATACCTTTGGTAGCCAGTCGGTCGACATTGATTATTTTTTTAAAATTGTCCGGTTTAAACTCTTCAATTCTATCCAATTTGGTGCTTTTTATCTTTGCTATACTAAAATAGCAATTTTATAATGCAATGAATGGTAACGCTATGTAATGCATTTGCTTTTAAATCAGAAATGATAAATATATTGCATATCATCTCGCTGTTATGGAGTTTTTTAGCTTCAGATATTGGCTAGCTGTAGATGAACTACTTAAGATATAGTTATCTTCTCTCCAATTTGCATCCAGATTATATTGGTAAGTGCTTCAGGGTGTTTTTCCCTTAGTATTTTTTCAGGATAATAAATGGGTTCATCACTAAGGTCAAATGTTCCATAATGCATAGGCATCCAGTACTTTGCTTTTAAGTCTTTGAATGCTTTAAACGCATCTGATGGCCCTGTATGTGCTGAGTGCATAAACCATTGAGGCTCATAAGCTCCAATTCCTATCAATGCCAAGTCTATATTGTAGTCATACCCAATATCACTGAAATGATCCCCATAGCCGCTGTCTCCTGCAAAGTAAATATTCTTTTGGGCTACCTTATCCTGTATCATAAACGAACCCCACAGGTTTAGGTTTGTGTCGGTAATCCATCGTCTTGACCAATGCTGGCTTGGTAAATAGTCAATAGCAAGGTTTTCTTTCGTTTTATATCGTTGATACCATCCTGCTTCCTGAATTTCATTTTTTAGGCCCCAACCTTTTAAAATTTTTCCGATTTCTAACCCTGTTAAAATAATGGCTCCAGGATTATACTTGCACAACTGAATAACACTATTTTTATCAATATGATCGCGATGATTATGTGACAGTAAAAGGTAATCAACATTAACTAACTCATTTATCTGAAACGGCACTTCTGTATATCGTTTCATAAAAAGGTTAGGAGCAATAACAGGGTCAATTAGTATCCGGATATTATTTAAATCAATAATAAAGCAGGCGTGGCCTATAGGAATAATTCCATTTCTACTTTTATCTATAATATTGCTTATAGGTTTCCAACTTAAGGGTGATGCTTGTCCTTTTTTAAATTTTGTAAGTGGCCTGGTGCTGGACATCCAACGCCACAGATCACCAAACCCCTTAATATCATCGCCATACAAGTTAGTATACAAGCCGTCACTATTTAACGTATTGCCTTTCCAATCAGGCTTTACAAATTCTAATTCACTATTAAACAATTTCAATGGCATAATTTATCATAAAAATAGAGAACATTTTTAAGGATACTTAATCAATAATAATGCTCTTTTTATTCTGCCTACTTATTTACATCAAAAAAGCAACACACGCAGTTGATATTTTTGGATGATAGTTTTTAATTATTCATAATATTCGGTCATCAGACTTTTTCTTTCACCCGATTCAAGGTTGATGTATTCAAACTTTTTGTATTGACAGAATGATCCCATATCTTTATCGCCATTAATAAAAATGCCGCCTACAAGGATTACGTATTTGCAAGGATAGCTGGTTTCTTTTACCAATACTTCAATGCGTTCATCTATAGCTTCATACATTACTTCAGTTGCCTCAAATAGCTGATTCTCTGCATTCAGTATCCTTTCTTTGCTGTGCAGGAAAATCTGTTCAATAGTATTCATCTGAAAATCCAGTGATGTTACATTTCCCTCAATAATCTGACCCGCAGAAAGTTTTCCCAAAGCACCTTTAGCTGCACCACAGCAGGCGGAATTACTACGCTGCCCTATCCTGCTTATCTCGCCTATATTTCCATCTTTGGTAATCCCAATGTGCGGTGCATAAAATATGACAACCGCTCCGTCTTCCGGAACGTGATGTGCAAAGGCATTCATTCCTGTAATACCTGCAAAGGGAAAGCCGTCAAGCCCACCCATGTGAAATGGGCCAAGCATTTCATAAGCTCTGGGTGGATATTGTATCGCATTGACATCATCACAGCACATACTGTCCGCGTGCATTAACTGATTAGGTTTTAATTCCAGATGTGTTTCAATCGTGTCCAACAACCGATTGACGGTATCAATAGACGTTAACGCCTTCGGATACCATTTTCTTACAGATGCTATACTCATATTTTTTTATTTTTTACATGACAATATTATTAACGGGCTGTATGGCAGGTGGAAGCTCTTTCTCACCCAACATCTCACGTAGATCAATTTCGATATTCCTGCTGATCTGGGTAATAGGAATATCATTGGCATTGCCTTCAAATGGATTTTCCGTACTCTCCCCTATCTGTTCTAAAACCAAAAATACCCAGCCTAAAAGCACACTAAACGGAATGGTAAGCCATACTATATTGTCTCCAAATTTTTCGATCATTTTTGAAAACTCCCCTAAAAACCCTAGAGGAAGCAAAAAACACAAAGCATTCGTGAAATAAAGGTTGATACTTGAAAACTGCCTTGGATAAGGAAAATTTTTGATCCTTTCACATTTTCCCTGCTGATCATACAATTCTTTGAACTGATTTTCCAGTGCCGTATAATTGTAATCTGAAATTTTACCATCTTCGTTCAGTTTTCTCAACTGGGCAGACTGTAGGGCAATGATCTGCGTCGCTCTATTCTTGGTAGAAAACACATACTGTAGTTCAGTATCACTTAAATAAGCTTTGAGTTCATCTTCAATTTTCCCCTCCCATTCAGGGACTTTATAATATTGTAGATATTCTCTATTGTAGCTTTTTGTCTTTACATGTTCCCAGCTTTTTGTTTCCTTGAGTTGAAATCGTAATGCTGTAAGCCAGGCAAAATGACGGTAAATAACCTGCTGATGTAAAGCGGACTCCTCTACCTTATCATCCGTTCTAATAAAATCTTTTACCAAAATACCGAAACTACGGCTGTTATTGATGATAGCCCCATAGACCTGACGGGCTTCCCAGCTACGGTTATATGTTTGGGTATTTTTGAACCCCGAAATAAATGCTGCCGCTGTTCCCAATAATGCAACAGGAACCCAGGGGATAGCAAGCCAGTTCCAGCCTACAAAACAAAACAGCAATGTGGGAATAATACTCAAAACGAGCATTTTATAAATCTTTACCCTTGTCCAGGGAATAAAATGATAAAGTTTATAATGGGAACCTATATTCATATGACTAATTTTTTGATGAAAATTTGCTTATTAAAATTCCGACCAGCACCACGGTATAAAATTGACCGGCTATACCGATAAAAGCTGTAATCAATTTGGTAATATGAGTAGATGGCGTAATATCTCCAAAGCCTATACTGGTGAAAGTGATGGAACAAAAATAGACCAAGTCTATAAAAATACCTGCCGGAGACGTTGTATCAAGTCCTTTAAAGGAACTGCGATCGGAATACTCAAAAGTCTGCAAGAGGAATACTGAAATTTCTATCAATAAAAAATATCCGCATGCAGAAGCAGAAATGATATCACTATTGATATATCCCGGCCTCATTAAGAAACGCAATAATTCTAGAAACAGAAATACAAAAAATATGACATAATTGATATTCAGGAATGTGAAATACCAAGGTACATCTTTAAAAAAAGGAATGCCAATAGGCAGGAGCAGTACGATTATAAAATGAATGTTCCTGAACCAATGTCTCCAGCTGTGCTTGCCTGTAAATATAAAAATGCTTCCCAATCCCAATATCAACATATTTATCGGCCACACGACCCTTGTGTAAAAATGAAGATCGGTCAGAAAAATGCCTATAAAAAGATGCTGAAGTAATGCCAAAAGCAATAATTCGTATTTTCTATTTTGAAGAAAAGCTATCGTGTTATTCATCGAAGCAGAAATAGACTTTAGAATTCAATTACTTAGCCTGCCCAATATCTAATCTGTCAAATTTACCATCCGAATTGATGCTAAACTTAAAATAGGTCTTGAAATCGCCCCAGCTTTCCGTATGAAAGTTTCCGGTAATATCTTTTCCTTCATTTTCTACCTTTCCTATGCTGGTAAATCGTTCACGCCCACAGGCTTCCTTTACAAAATTTTGAAAGTTTCGGGGATTGCCGTCATCGTAAAGTTTTGCATCTGTGGCAAAGTAGGATAAAAAGGTTTTGCTATCGCCCTTTTGCCATGCACCAAAAGCTGCTTTTACAGTTTCGTTTGTCAGTTGGTTCGTGTCCATTTTTTGCTTTTCTTTAGTTGTTGTTTCTGATTTTTGAGTTTTTGATTGTCCACAGGCCGTAAATGACAGACCAACAGCAAGAACAAGACTGATCGGAAGTGTTTTCATCGTTGGAAATTTACTGTTCATAATGACCCGTTTTTAAGTGGATGCTGTAAATAGATAATGATCAGATTCAGCAAGAGAAATGGTAATTCGATGGCTACTCCTTTAAGATCTCTGTCAAAAAGATGAAAACAGATAATCAATAGGATACCCGCTGCCATCAAAAAGTTCCCCCACACAAATGTTTTTGGGAAAATGATCAATAATGCACTTAACATGGTGACTGCTCCAATAGCCATTAAGCCTGTTTTATTGATATTCCATTTACCGAACATGGCTAACATTTCAGGTTTTCCGGAGAACATCGCCCAACCCTGCTTTAAACCCATAAATACTGCAACAAGCATCAATATCGAACTAATAATTCTTAAGATCATATTTTTATTTTCTAATTAGTTTTTTCAATCGCAGCGGCATACAGATTGCCTTTTCCATATATTGATCGTTGTTCTCCTACTTTACTAATTTTTGAATAACCGAGGGCTGTAAACAACTCTTTTAGGTTTGTAAAATCTATCGGATACGGCACCCACTGATTCGCAATTTGAGTATCGTATTCTACAATGATAAACTTCTTATCTGCCGACAGATACTTTTCCAGCCTATGGATCAACAACTGTTTATTTTTTATATAATGTAAAGCATTCGCCATTAAAATTCCATCAAGGTTCGAGAAATCAAAATCAAATATCTCAAAATCCGCTTTTATAAAATCAATGAAAACATTGTCCCCTATATCCTTTGACAAGTTTTGCGATTGAGCATCTATTGCATATATATATGACTTCCTTTTGGCAGTAAGTGTGCCAATGCGCCAGTGAAAGTTCCCCTTCCGCAACCCAGATCTGCCCATAATTGAGGACTGGCACGCTGCGGTATCGCTTTTCCAATCAAATCAATAGCTTCTTGTTGCTCCATATTTATCCAAAAACACTTAAATTTTTCGCAATGTCTTTTCCTTCATAAGGTGGAAACACATCCAGTTCCAGATCCGGATTGCCAATCAACATGGCTTTGGTATTGCTCAAGGCATCAAAGCCTGCTTTTCCATAATATTTTCCCATACCGGCATAACCAACCCTGCCAAATGGCAGGCTGTCTATCCAGCAATGCAAGTTGGTCTGATTGATACAGCCGCCATGCGTAAGTTTTGGAGATATCGGTATAAAAAAACTCCTTTTGTTTATCGAATATTGATTGGTACCTGTTCATAATTTATTGTTTTTTTTGGCATTGTGTCATGATTTCCTAACAGATCTCAACGTTTCCTTTTCTTTCGATTAGAAAGCAGATTAGTCAGATAAAGCTTCAATAACTAATTGGGATGCCAAAAAGCTACTGTGCTGTTGCTGTGCGGTAATCAGTCTGCCATCTCTGATCGCAAATGGCTCTAGCGGGCCAGCCACCTCAAAATTGGTATCTGGATTTTTCCGGGCTTCTGTTTCGATCGTATAATCGTTTACCGTCATTCCGAACATCTGATTGATCATTTCTTCTTCACTGTCGGCAAATCCGGTCCAGGTTTTGCCATCAGCCAAAAGTGTCCCATCGCTTAATTTTGTCCATAGAAGTAAAGATGTGCCATGGCAAATTAAACAGGTAATTTTTCCGGCTTCATAAAAGTCAGCGATGAGCTGGTGTAATTTTACATTGTCCTTAAATGTAATCAGTGGTGCACCTCCGCCAGCTACGCAAATAGCATCGTAATCAGCAACATTTATCGCTGCAATAGGAATGGTGTCCTCCATCCATTTGCCAAATGTCGCGTGATGTACAAAACCGATACTGATCAGGTCATTCGGATAAGCTCCTTTTGGGTTTTCTGGGTTACTATGACCGTCAAAAATAACGCGACCTCCATCTGGAGAAGCAACATCTACATCATAACCTGCATTAATGAAATCGAAAAATGGCCGTGTCATTTCTTCGGCAAAAAATCCAACTTCCATGCCATGGAGCTGTGCAGGATTGGATACCAGACACAAAATCTTCTTTTTAGGGAGATTATGGGTTGGCTGTCTTCTGATGACATTCAGTTCGTTCATAACTATTGTGAATTTAAATTGTAAAAAAGGCGGTCAATCTTTCAACTGCCTTTAAATGTTTTATCTTGTTGTGTATCCACCGTTAGCAAAAATAGTCTGCCCGGTGATCCACCAGCCGTCAGTCACTAAAAATTCAACTAATGGCGCAATATCTTTGATGTCTGTTAACCCGCCCAACGCTGAGGCAGATTTATGGTATGCTACTGCATCCTCCGTTTCCTGGCCATAAAAGAAAGGAGTATCCATAGGACCCGGGGCTACGGCCGTCACAGAAATACCTCTTGATCCGAATTCCTTGGAAGCGGCTCTGGTAAAATGTTCTACTGGAGCTTTTGCTCCGGCATATGTTGAATACAGACCTGTATAAGCGGCCAATAACGAAGTCACTATCGTACAGATTTTACCGTGATCATTAACCTTCTTTCCTGCTTCCTGTAAAAAGAAATAGGCTGATTTGGAGTTGATCCCAAACATCTTGTCGTACTCCTCTTCAGTAGTTTCGGTAAACGGCTTTTTTAATACCATACCGACCGTATTGATAGCAATATCAATACCTCCGAATTTAGCAATCGTTTCATCAAAAAACTTGGTAATATTTTCTACTTTAGTTAAATCACCCTGAAATAAAAATGCTTCGGCTCCTAATCCCTCAACCTCAGCTAATGTTTTTTCACTCTCAGCTTTTGAGCTTTCACTGTTGTAATGTATTGCTAATTTTGCCCCCTTAGCTGCAAAATCTTTGCTTAGTAATCCGCCAAGGTTTTTACCTCCCCCAGCAATTAGTACTACTTTTCCTTTCAAATCATTTTTTGACATAATATCTTTTTTTAAGTTAAAAACGAATTTACAAAAACTGACGGAATATTCCGTCAGTTTTTGTAGGAAAAATTATGCTACACTGATCGAATCCCAAGACATCTGCAGAAACATAGCAAGTGTTGCATCATCAAGGGTCATGTTCTCATCCAGGGCCCACAAAATCCATCCGTTTATTGTACTAAAGGTGAAAAGCCTTAAACGTCTTGCGGTTAATGGCTTAAATAGGTTTTGCTTTAGACCCCTCTCGTACAACTCATCAAACTGTAGAAAATCTTTCATTGCTACCTCGTGAATCTCTCTTGTGAGAATAGGTGATGCTGCAAACTGGTAGGAAAAATGAAACTCCAGGGGATGTTCCAAAAAATACCGGATTACCCTTTCCCAGAGAAAATTGAACTGCTCGCGGATACTACCCTGCAGAATATAATTTTGGAAAACATAGGCAGATTCCTCGGACTTCTGCAGTATCCATATCTGTTGGACGATATCCTCTTTGCTATTGAAGTTTCGATAAACCGTACCTATTCCCACTTTCGCTTCGGCTGCGATCTGAGCGATGGTAACCGCATGAACGCCCTGGGTCACAAAAAGTTTCAGGCCCGCCTTTAATATTTGTATTCTTTTCAAATTAAAATAATTATAACTTCAAAATTAACAAAATAAACCTTGCATGAACCATCAAAACAGATTCTAATTTATCGATCTAGTTAAACTGGCTTACATCTTAATACGGTTTACAAGATCCGGATTGGTAATGTGTCCTGAACTGGGACTTTTGTTAAATATCAATTGGAAAAATCCAATCGCAGCTGTCGGAAAAATGGGCAGGTTTTGCAGTCAGTAACGTAACACACGGGTACGGAAACTATCGGGTGGCGTATCAAGGAAGGAAGGGATTTCTCAAAAGATTACCCAACCGACTCGTCTGGTGTCATTATCAACGAAGCAGCCCGAAAACTTATCGGTTTCGAACACTCTATCGGGGAGATGATCGAATGGAACGGAATGGTGTACCATATTATCGGCGTAATTAAGGATATTGTGTTCGAATCACCGTATAGGGCAGTTACACCCTCCATCTATCATATCCTGGCCGTTACCGTACGCCTGAATCCAGCTAGAAGTATCAATGCGGGACTCGCCGCTGTGGGGAAGGTATTTACGGCTTATAATCCCTCCGAACCTTTCGAATACCAATTCGTCGATGATCAGTACGCCGAGAAGTTCAGCGATGATGTTACGTGATGGCAATTATCGTTTCATCACCCGTTGCCTATTTCTATATGGATAGCTGGCTACAGCATTATCCCTACCGTTCGCCCATCCCGCTCTCGGCATTCGGATTGGCCGGAATTAGTATTTTGGTGATAGCCTTGTTCACAGTAAGCTACCAGATCGTGAAGGCGATATTGGTGAATCCTGCTGCAACGTTGAAACAATAAGGTTCAATTTTTTATTTAAGTGATCAGCTAATAAGCGTATTACGCTAGCTGGACAGCAAATGACGTACCTTAAAAAACATCACAGATACGTCACGGCCCTAAATTTTGAATATTGAGAAATTGTTTATCATTGCTCTGGCAAGCAGGAAACAAAGATTTTTAACCTTGTTGAAGCACGCAGTCCTATAGACTCAAAATCTGTGGATCCTGAGTTCGAGCCTCAGTGGGGGCACTTGCTAAAAAAGCCGTTTTTACTCACGTAAAACGGCTTTTTCATTTTCCTTATGACGATTTTGGAACTTTCTCCCTTCCCGTTTTCAATCCTTCGAAACGGTATGTTTTGCAAAGTTTTTTGTTGAACTTCACGTAAAACCATCACAAATACGTCACATAGGTTTTCTTCTCCCTTACTTTTTTCGCTTAATCCATCTCCCTAGCAACTGGCTTGTTGCGAAACTGACCAGTGTCCCTAAGGCTGCGGTCAAGAGTGTCTGGAGGATATCGCCAAAAGAAACACTCGCCCACAGCGAACATAGCGTACCGCCAATTGCACCTATGCGGATATCATTGATTTTCATCCTTCCCTTCTCCTTCCTTGTCAGTCTCCTCCTTTTCGGGTTCTTTCTTTTCATCAATCACGGATTCAATAATCCCCACACCAATAGAAAGGTATTTTAAAATATCCAGTGCCTTCCCCGGCAATTTCACAGGTGCCAGCAAGATCACTTGTAGCACTCGCCCAATTTTATTGATTATTTTTTTCATTTGTTAATCATTTATTCTTTAACCAAGGTATTATTCATACGTATTTATTTTCAATGGTATTCATGACCTCGTTGCACTCGGTTCATGTTACCTTCGCGGTTTCAGTTTTAATGGAGGCATCATTAAAGTGTCCTGTCTCTTCGAAATAAGTTCATAAGACGCCAATTGGATCTCAAGTTTGATATCCAACAGATTAGCGGATCTGGAGAAACACTTCATCGCCCATATCCCAAAGGCTATATACAAGCGCTTTAAGTTTATTGAGTGCTTTTAAGCTTTCCTCGCCTCTCCCCTCACCTTTTATCGTTGTCACTGGTGCGATACACCCCTGCAGATCCCGCTGGGCATCATTTGCTGCATGGAACATGATAGCCTCGCGGCCCAGCACATTGGTAATAGCAATCTGCTCACCATTTTTGCTGAACTGTTGTTTTTTGAGTCTGTATGTACCTGCCGGAATACAGCTCAGGCGCCGCAGATTGTTCCGGTCCGGCAGCTCGATGGTATGACAGACCTTTTGGTTATTGTAATATAGGGTTCCGTTGGTGCCCAGGGTTCCATAAGTCCGGTGGAGCCTCAAGGTGTGTTTAATTGACATTTTCTTAATGTTTTAAAGTAATCTTTGTTTGAAATAAATATTCATCCGATAGATTGCGGCGATCAGGGAAGCAAAGCACCGTAGACTTTGGGTAATATCCCCGCCATCTACGGTCTTTACACAACGGCGCCACTTTAACGCCGCGCAGTATTATTGACTCGCTTTCTGCCGGCTTTCCCCGTTCCTAAGGCACATAGACCCGTTTAATAGTGAGGGCATTATACTGTCCATTGGCAAGCGGATAATAGGCTCCGTTGACCAGCTGAAAGTATTCCATCCCCACCAGCAGCAAGACAGATCTGGCTGTATCAGCCTCCAGGGTGGCAGTCAGCTGCAGATTCATCGGCGTAGTCTCGCGCAGCAGTACATAGGGCGACCTATTTATCGCAGGCCGCTGGTCACTGTCATCGCCGCCAAATTCCTGTAGCACGATCGTATAGCGCACGTGCGTGGCCCCCTGCAGTTTGGCGATGTTGAGGTGCGGGATCAGCCCCATGCATTCCAGCGTGCCGTCACCGCTCAGGCGGTCGTAAACCAGTGTGATCGGCACCAGTGATATAGCCCCCAGCTTCGTGCGGTCATTGCATTCCATGTCCTGCAGCATCACTAGGTTTTCGGCCTTCAGGACGCGTTCGCCACGGGCGCTTTCCGTATCGCTCTGGATCACTTTTAAAAATCTACTGGCCAGGCGGCTACTGAATTTGTTGTCCGAATTCTGGAACAAAGCATCGCGCAGCAGATCCCGCAGTCGCCTACCATATTGCTGCGCGCGTCCAAATTCGCTGCCATTTTCCCGGGTGCGGGCAAATGCAGGGTCGGAGGCGATCCGGTCGCCCGAGACTCCGGTCTTCATGCGAGCCTGAAAACCGGTTGTTTTTGATTTAAAGAAGGAAAGGTCCCCGACGTTTCCTTCTAATTTGATTAAACTTACTTGTTTTGCCATGACATTATCTGATGTTGACAATACGAAGATGCATAGGGTGCCCAAACGATCGGGAAGAGATGGCAATGGATGGAAAAAATGGCTAAAAAAGGTCGTAAATTACAAAAAAACAGGTACCTTAAAGCTGTTAACATGGCCTCTTGAAGCCATGGAGAGGAATCAGACCAATAGCTGCAGCCCCTGTTCAAACTTGCCGTTAAGTATAGACCAAGCGTAGATAAACCGGTAACACAGATTCGATAAGCGTTGTTGCGCCATGTACCGTTTCGGAATGAACTAAGTGCGTGGTAAGTGCGTTATAAGTGCACCTTTGACGCACTATTGACGCTGTATCTACGCTTAGGCAGTACTTGATCGATGCTCTATCCATACCTGATCCTTCTTTCTATCCCGGTCTGATATGACTTTTGGAGCCTCCAAAAATCAGAACAATGAAAAGAAACAATCGAATGTTGATCTACCCACGGGAGGCCGCTCCCCTGCTGGGCATATCCGCTCGGAGGTGCTTGATTTTATCGGCTCAGATGAGGCGATCTATCATACGCTCAGCACGGGTGACATTTATTTTCAGGCCGAACTGGACAGCATGGCCATTCTGATCCGTCAGCCCGATATTGTCAGCATTGTCCAGCAGCACCCGCGGTTTTCCGAGCAGCTCAACGCCTTTCTCGCCCACCTGCTGTCGGAGCGCACCTTTCGGGGCGGGCTGATCAACATGAGCTCCAAAGAAAAAAAAGAAGCATTCAAGCATCATTATCCATTTGCTGCACATTATTGCCGCATCAAAGATATCTGCTCTTTTTTGGGCATCAACCCCAATACCTATTCGAGTTTATAGCTCCAAAGGAGGGAGATAAAATGAAAAACCTCAGAAATATGAGATTATTTTCTCATAAATATGAAGTCATTTTCTCAGAAATATGAGATCTGACCGGCTGATTTGCTTACTAACTTTACTGTAGTTGATCGGGCAGACAATTACGGATGTCTCCTCTCCCATTGGTGATTGGATGATTGATCAACATATAGGCAATTGAGATCAGGTAATGACGGGGCCAGGCACATAAAAAAAGAAATTGAGCACCCTACATATACCTGATATAAGGCCGGAGAAATGAAACAAAAATGATGACAATGATGCAACAACAGTCAAACGGCAAAGGACAGGACAGCAGGTATACCTCAGAGACGCGCCCGATCAGCTCAATGTGGATTGATCCAGAGCGGGGCCATCCAGCAGGGCTGGCAGAGGTAGCCCATGTCATTGCGGGGGATCAATGGATCCTGCCGGGAAGCTGTTGCTGCGCCGGGCCAGTCAGAGACCGACATGGCCGTAGGTTTACCACTTTCCCGCCTGGGCGGTATAGAGAAAATGGTCTGGCAGAATAAGGAGTCCCACCGCCAGACCAGAGCGTCCGCTATGGGCGGACGCGGGGCCAATGTGCTGTCCAACGTTTTGACCGATATGGGACAGCGGCATTGTGATCAGTTCATAAATCTAAAGTTAGAAAATTTAAATCATACAGTTATGGCATGGTTTTCATTAATTGATCCCTCCAATCCTGGGCAACCTTCGAGTTACCAACCGGTGGGATCGCCAAGTTGTTCTGGAAATAATCAGATCTGTGCACTTCAGGCAGATAATGACGGTAGTGGTCATCCTGAAATCACGGAAGATCTGAGAAATGAGATGCTTACAGCGCTCAACACCAGAACTTCTTCTACAAACGTTCAGTTGAAATCTTAATGGGATCATCCATTAAGTAATTAAAGGGGCCACGCGTGGCCCCTTCTGTGTCTATGGTCTTTCCTCCATTAAAAAAACAGTTGTTTCCCTATCCTCAGCAACCAGCTGAAGACCACTCTGCCTGAGCATATTATTTAAAGACTCGAATGAATCCCATTTTCCGGCATGCATCTTCCTATTTTTATCCACCTCATTTATTAGCGGTGGAATAGCTACATTTAAGTCTGCCATAAAAGCAAAATCAGACACAAAAGAACGCATCTGTGCAGTATCTACGGTGGCTGGCTCCCCTTCCCTGATCACCCAGACCGGCATCTTTTGTTTTACAAAACTGGTCCGGACATTGTACCAGCTGTCCAGATCCTGTACAATGGCCATCATGCGATCAGCAGATCTGTCAGTTAAACGGGCCGTTCGCTCATAGGAAATACTATTTTTAATTTTCCAGTCCTCTTCGAAAAGTTCAACATCCGGATTGTGGATAAAACGATCCTTATCGCGGACCATCAGCTTTATCCGCGAAGGCTTCATAAAGGGTAATTTCTGCATTTTTCCATAACAATAGAAATAAAACGGCAGTGCCGTGACATTGACCGCGTAATCACGGATAGTCCCATCCGAAGAATCCACCTGCACGCCAAATTTTGTATCAGCATCCTCCAGGTAGCCTATGATACCTGAATATGATCTGGTACTGTCTGTATATCTGGGCAGGAGCGGTATCGTATAATCAAATTCCAGATAATCGTTTTTTATGGGAAGATCAATAGTTTTATTGTTCAGCAGTTCCTCAATAACCTTTTCATTGAGATACTCGCCATAGGTGACCGCAGCTACTTTCCCCTTATACAACCAGACCAGATGGGGCACCGTACGATGCGGGAACATCCGGTTGAAAACCGTATCGTCCACAACAAAATCCAATGATAAATTGTCAGGGGTTCCAGAACGTTTTAACGCTTCGGTCATAATCTGCCTGCTTTCATAGGCCACGGGAATAATTTTCAATTGCCCGGAATAAGACTCCTGAAGTTTTTTAATTTTAGGGATGGATGCCAGACAATTCGTACAGGTACTTGTCATAAAATCCAGGACAACAAGGTCTTTTTTATACGCGGACAATTTCTGCCCCTGTCTGCCATTCAGCAGTGTCCCTATATGCAGATCCTCCACAGCCTGACCTATTTTTGGCAGATCCATTTCCTCAACGGCTTTATGCTGGGCCACTGCTGTCCTTACAGAACAATAGACGACCATCACCATACACATCAATTTATATATACCTTTCATAACTATCTTTTTGTTTGTTGTAGGGTTGAGTTTTCTAAAACAGCAAGCGGAATCAGCATCGTGTACCTCGCATCATTTGGAGGCAATACATATTCCTTATTTTCTATATTTCGATAGAGAGCCTGCGTGGTCGAAGGATCCAGATTGAGGCGCTTCAGATCCGACCAGCGACGCTGCCTCATGATCAGCTCTTTCCTACGCTCCATTAAAATGATATTCAGCAATTTTTGAGGATCTTTCTCGGTAATGGGGGTAAACTGCGACTTGACCCAGCGGGACCTGCGGAGCATATTGAGATCCATTAAAGCGGAATCGACCTTTCCCGTCCTCAGGTAACTTTCGGCACGCGAGATCAGTATTTCATCTACCGCCAGGCCACTGAAAGGGGCCTGATTGAGCTGACCGTCATAGTTTCCTTTGTAGGAATAGGTTCCGTCGGCATTTTTAATAAAGAAAACCGCTTTCCGCAGATCGGCATCGTCGTATTTTTCCATCAGTGTACTGTCCACCTTCCATCGTGTCCGGGTATACGTGGCACTCCCTACAGCGATAGCCTGAAAAACCACCTCTTTATTGAATCTTGCTATGGGGTTGTTGCTTGCGGCGTTGAGCGTTTCAAAATCCAGCAGGTCCGGTTTTTCCCGGAGACAGGCGTTGGCATATTGCACAGCTCTTGGATAATCCTGCAGGTAAAGATAGATTCGCGCCAACAAAGCATTGGCGGCAACCTTGGTCGGGGTAGAAGGCACATTTCCAGTAGGTGGCAACAATATTGCTGCGTCATTCGCGTCCTGCAATAGCTGCTGATAGAATTCGCCTATGGTCGACCGTTCTACCCTATCCTCGATATTTGGCGTTTTCCGGTACGGAATAGCTTCGCTGTCTTTATTGGTACCGTTGGTTAACGGTATCGGCACAAATAATTCGCCCAGTGAAAAATGCGCGTAGGCCCGAAAGAAAAGTGCTTCACCTTTTAATGTTCTAGACTGCTGGGTTTCATCCAACGTTTTCAACACATCCAGCACCTGGTTGGCCACATATACTTTTTTATACTGTGCGGACCACTGGGTAGCTGGCGGGGTAATGTCCGTGTTCCAGACAAATAATTCCTTATCCTCAACGATGGAAACAGACTGCCAATTGGAGCTGGTCATCATAAAATTGTCCGATGCCAGTTCGCCTATATATGGATAGCCCTGATTGACTATACTGTAATTATTCAACAGGGCACTGCAGTCTTCTAAGGTCGTAGGTACTGCTTTGCGCAGGTCGGGTTTCATATCGAGGTATTTTGTACAGCCCAAGAATGCTGTAAAAAACAAGATAGACACTGCCGCCCTAAATAGATTTATTTTTTTCATCCTAATAAATTTGTTTATTCATTATTTCATTTTCCCTTTAAGGTATTCATGCTGCCTTCGGCGGTTTCAATTGTGATGAAGCTATCAGATTTATTCATCGAGCGTATATTTTAAGCGGCATTCATGAGCTCGCTTTGCTCGGTTATTCATTCCTCTGTGTGATTGAATAAATCATGATGGTTTCATGATAGCTTCGTTAAAGTGAAATATTTAGTCCCAGGGTATAGATAGCCGGTAAAGGAATTGCCGTACCATAGTCGGAATCTATCCGATATTTTGTTTTCTTCCACAGCATCAGACCTATATTGTCGGCATTTAAAAATAGGGATGCCTGCCTCACCCCCGGTATTTTCCCCTTTAGGTTGTACTCAAGATTGATATCTTTCAGCTTGATAGCGTCACCCCGTTCCACAAGGACATCCGAGGCCTTATAAAAATTCTCCATCGCCAGGTTGAGCGGATACATAAAAGCGGGCACATCAGTGATGCGTTCATCACCCGGTTTTTGCCAGCGTCGGTCATAATCCTCATGCGACATCCAATAGTTTGCGAATGCCAGCGCACTCATCCCTGTGCGTCTGAAGAAAAACTTAAATTTATACTGTAAGGTGAAGGACAGCTTAAAATCAGCTATCTGAACAGTATTTCTCAAAAAACCATTATAGAGCGGTATCGCTGACCCCATAAACCGCACATCATCTATCGACACCGAGGTGAGCTTTGGATAATCCTTACTTACTTCACCACCTAGGTATCCCCGCGGAGCGCCAGTTTCGGGATCAAGGCCAGCAGAGCGATAAGCATAGATGGCATACAGGTCATTGCCGACAATAGGATTGGGCACAATACCGACTTCCATATAGCTTGACACGGAAGTAGACCTATAGTTATATTTTTTTGTAAAGTTCCTATTGAAATTGATGATCCAGTCGGTCGACCATTGGAAGCTGCCGGTTTTTATGTTTACTGATCTGATGGAGGCCTCCAATCCCCTGCTGACAAAGCTGGCGACATTCAGCACCTGATTATCAAATCCAACGGTAGGATCCACATTTGCCCGTGCGACGATATCTTTACCCTCTTTGCGGTACAGATCGATAGCACCGGAAATACACTGGTTGCGGGAAGCAAAGTCGATCCCAAAATTTAGTATTCCCACACGTTCCGCCCGGTATTTGGGATTGGGCGGATTGACCATATACCCATAGGGCAATCCCGTAATGCTGTTTGTACCGCCATATTCCATCGTCGGATAAGCCGAGTAATCATTTACCGCCTTACCGTTATAGCCATAGGTCATCCTTAGCTTCAGGTACGGTAGAAAAGAAATTTTATAAAAAGGCTCCTGCGAAATATCCCAGCTCAGTCCGGATGACCATAGCGGCTGCCATTTGTCATTTGTCGATACACCAAAGAGATTAGAAGCATCCTGCCGGGCACTGGCACTCAGCACATATCTATTTTTGTAGGTCAGCGAAGCATTGGAAAAAACAGATAAAAACCGCTGCCTATATTCCTCGAGCATAGTGCCATTTGGGATAACACCCGATCCGGCGAGTCCACCCAGCAGGGGAAATGTACCAAGAAAGTCGACAGGCTGATAGTTCAGTGTTTCCCTATCGTATCCATACAGTCTATTGCCATCGATCCTGTTCCGAAAATCCTTCAGCTCAGCACCGAGGATGCCGCTGACCCGAAAAAGTTCCCCTTTTCCAAACGATCTGTCGAGCTGCGCATTCACGCGCAGGTTATTGGCATGAACTTTTCCATCCTGCGTGGTATAGATATCCCCCATTGGAATGATGTGTTTTAGTCCCGCAGTGTGGGAATATTGGGAGAATAGGTTAATATAGTGCTGTGTAAAATAGGACTGCAGGCCCTGCCAGTTTGTAACTTTATTTGTTGACTCCTGATATTGGTAGTTCAGCATCAGCTGCAGGTATGCGTTGATCTTAAATTGCCCGCCCAGATTGAGCATGATATCGGTTGTGGTATTTACATTTTCACTGGCCTGCAGTTCGTTCCCCGGATTATATCTTGCAGGGAGCAGCTGCCCATTAAAAAGTGTATCGATAAAAGAACCTTTAAACGTCACTGTTTCCAGGTCTCTAAAATTTCCGTTGTCATCCACTAATCTGATATAAGGGTAATTGGACCTCCCGTCACCGGAATACAGCGCACCATACGCTATTGAAGATTCGCTGCCCAGGTTCTTTGCGCTGCTGCGGCTCAGTACGGTACTCAGATTTAGCTGTAGGCGCTGGGTCGGCCGTGCATTAATGGCGGTGCGAAAGTTATAGCGGTCACCCGAAGAGGACTGCAACGAATTGAGGCTCTTGTTGTATCCTCCGGAAGCTACAAAATCCAGGAGGCGGTTTCCACCTGAAAAATTAACATTGTACTGTTGATTGAATCCCTTGCGGTAGATGTATTTCAGGTAATCCTTTCGGACATCCTGTGCCGAAAAAATAGCTTTCTGCCTGTCGTAGGTATCCTGATCAATTCTGTTCTTTTTCAGCTCATCCAGGAGCTGCACAATTGGGGACATGGTCCGCTCGGGCGCAGCCAGCTGCCAGTCATAAAACCCTTTATCAAAAAGAAACTCTTCCATTTCAATAAAAGACCGGCTGCTCGCATCAGGCCTATAGAACAGGTCCGGCTTTTCGGTCAGCTGTAGGTCAATATTCGCATCGACCTTTGTTGTTCCTGTTGTCGCTCCCTTTTTTGTCGTCAATACAATAACACCGTTACCGGCCATTGACCCCCATATGGAAGCTGCTGCGGCATCTTTTAGGATCGTAACATTTTCGATATCATTAGGGTTGATGTTCATGATATCGCCTTCGTATGGAAAATTGTCCAATACGATCAGAGGACTTGCTTTACCATAGAATGTTGTACGTCCACGCAGGCGCATCTGCTGCATCAGGGTACTTGCCGTGGAGCGTTTATCAAAGATAAATGACGGGGAAAGCCCCTCCAGACGGGATAGGATGTTTGTCGATTTATTGATATTGAACTGTTCTTTACCTATCAGTTCAAAACTTCCTGTCGCTCTTTCTTTAGGAATCTTTTGGTATCCGGTAGAGACGACTTCCACTTCTTCCAGTTGATTTTCTTTAGCCTGTAGTCGGATCTGTAGTGGAGCACCGACTGTATAGGTGGCTTCCAAGGTCTTGTATCCCACATAGGTGAATTTTACTTTACCACTGCGGTTCTTTACATACATGGCAAAAGACCCATCTTTATTGGTAGATGTCTTGAGGTTTTCATCTTCTATACGGACCGATACGCCCTGTATCGGCTTACCATCTATTATCGATACTACAGTACCAGATACTGTTAAAGGCCCATCGGCCCCGCTATCCTTGCGGGGCGTCTGAGCTGATAAACTAAACATAGAAAACATTACAATACTCAAGAAGAGGACTGACAATTTTAAACAGTTCGATTTAGTTTGTTTTAGGCAGGAGCATGGTGTACCAATAGGCAGTTCACTCCCACCCTTGTAAAAATGAGTCATTTTTAAAGGTGTTAATCGGGCTGTGACCTGCTGGATTAGAATCCCTTCGGATACTTACAAATGCATCGCTTTTGCTCCTAAGCCTAGCTTAGGTCACAAATAAATAATAAGGTTAATAAAAAATCGAAGGGCGTTTGATTGGTTAGTTTCCAAGGTATATAGTAGGGTCGTCACGCTCTTTACGATTAAAAAAGTCCTGTGGACTTTTCGCCTCGAGAGCTACTCTGGAGAACGGACTAAATTTTTGTACAGCTGTTTTTTCATTTTTGGTTCCTAATAACACAAAGAAAGCATAAATTAATCTTCGAAAAGAAAAAATTAGGTTGATTTTTATTTGTTTTAGGTTGACTTTTATCTTATATTTGTCTAATAAGCCAGCATAAATCATGGAAAAAACAATCAAAATTGGGCCAAATATAAAATTCATTAGAAACTTAAAAGGTTTTAAACAAGAGGCGGTAGCTCAAGAACTTGGAATCAGCCAAGCCGAGTATTCATTAATAGAAAATTCGAACTTTGTAGACGATCAAATAATTTTTCAAATAGCTCAGATTTTTAATGTTACACCTGATGTGATTAAGGAGTTTAACGAGAATCAAGCTTTCTATAGTATTGAGAACAAAATAGATAATACGGCAATTCATGAAAACGCACATGGAATTCATCAAGTATTTAGTCCAGTTGAAAAGGTTATAGAGCTTTACGAACGATTACTAGCTAGTGAACGTGAGAAAATTGAAATTTTAAAGAATCAAAACAACCTGTAATTGAATCGATATGTCAGAAGTTATAACAAATAAAATAAGTCTCCATAGAGGCAGAAAAATTGAGCGAATAAGAAAATTAAGAGGTTGGACTCAGACTGATTTAGCAACAAAACTAAACATATCGAAACAAGCTGTTTCCAAATTAGAACAAGCAGAAAATATCAGCGATGAAAAACTGACAGAGGTTGCGCATGCACTTGGTGTCACCTTCGAAGGATTGCGTGATTTTACCGAAGAAAAAGTTTTGTACAATACAAATAATTTCTACGAAAATTGCGGTGTGTCAGCGTCCAATATCGCGGCAAACGTTGAAAATATCCATAATCCTTTAAAGGAAACAATTGAAATGTTTGAAAGACAACTTGAAGCAGCACGTACGGATTTATTAGAGCTTGTCAAGCAAAATATAACGAAAAAATAACTTTTCAAATATGGAACCAATAGAGGAAGCTATTTTATTAAAAAATGAATTAGATTCTATTCGACCTCTTTCAAAAGAGCAAGAAGAAATCATTATGCAAAAATTTAGATTGGACTGGAATTATAATTCCAACAATTTAGAGGGTAATTCTTTGACATATGGTGAAACAAAAGCTCTTCTATTGCACGGAATTACAGCACAGGGAAAACCTTTAAAAGACCATTTCGAGATAACAGGACATGATGAAGCAATTAAATGGATTGAAGATCTCGTTAAAGGCGATTTCCCACTTACTGAAAATTTTATCCGTGAATTGCATACACTGCTTTTAAAATCTCCATATGAGGTAAAAGCCATTACACCTGATGGACATCCGACCACACGTAGAATCGCAGTCGGACAATATAAAACAGCACCAAATCACGTTAAAACAAAAACTGGCAAAATTTTCAGGTTTGCAACACCAGAAGAAACACCAGCTAAAATGCATGACCTAATCTCTTGGTATAGGTCAGAAAGCGAGCTGCCAGATTTAAATCCGATTATTCTTGCTGCAGAGTTCCATTACCGCTTCATTAGAATTCACCCTTTTGACGACGGTAATGGACGTACCGCCCGAATAATCATGAATTTTATATTAATGAAATTTGGCTATCCGCCTGTTATAATAAAAACAGAAGACAAGGAGAATTATTTTTCTGCTTTACAGCAGGCTGATGGCGGAGAAATCGAGCCGTTCATTAATTATATTGCAATGAACCTGATCCGTTCATTACAAATAATGATTTCTGGAGCTCAGGGTGAAAATATTGAAGAGGACGACGATGCCTTAAAAGAATTAGCGCTTCTAAAGGCGAGACTTAAGAAAGAAAAAAAGACAAAATCTCCTACATTAGCTTATAGAACAATTAACACCTTTATTAAGGATACCAAACCTTTCTTTGAAGAGACCATAAGCGAAATTTCTGACCTGTTTGCAGAATCTAACACCTCTATTTTTATAGATGAAAAACAGCATAAACAATCATTTGGTGGTGTTTTAGCAAATGCGACGACCTCCTTCGGTCTAAAAGGAATACCTGCTGATCTGGCAGCTAAGCTTACAGGAGAGAAAAGTCTAGAGATTTTTGGAGTAGATCTATATAAAGAAGATATCAGCGAGATTATTTGGCGGACTGAGAATCTTGGACTAAAAGGTGGCAATAATAAAACCAAGCTTATAATAGACCTAAAGTTGGTTTTGGACAACGTCCATCCTATATTAAAGATTACTGTAAACGGACAAAAAGCCATCCAATATATCTTTGATTATGAAACTTCCATTAACACGGAAGTAGTGTCACAATTGCAAAGACAATTACTCCGGAATTTGACCAATGAAATCAAATTAATGATCTAATCTTTTGGTGAAAGAAGTGGTCTAATTGATAAGTGGATTACTAATAAAAAATATATCAGTACATTTTAGTCATTAGCAGAAAATAATACCTTAATTCCAAACCTCTCGAATTCGAGAGGTTTGGAAAATATGTTGGCTTAAATAGCTTTCCAATAACACTAAACGCTGGATAGGAAATAACTTATGAAATTGGTATCGTAATAGAAGGGGTATTAAAATACAAAAAGGATTAATGAAATAAATAATAGAGAATCTAATGACCAAGTCAGAAGTATATAACATTTTAGACCTCCTGGACGAAATCAAAAAAATTGATTCGCTTCTACTTCTTCATAAAAATGCAGAAGATGGGGATTTCATGACCTCTCAATATGAAGCAAAAAAGGTTAAACTTGTTGGCGAGCTTATTGATGCATTAGCTGCCCCTAAAGTACAATCTCCACAAAGCTTTTCTTTGATACAAAAAATTCTTGATAAATTCTATCCCTCAGTTAATTCTCGAGATCCTGAAGATGAATCCTTAAAAGAGATTATCGCAGCTATATAATTTTACTTCCCTCTTATAGTATTTAGATTTTTGCATTATATGTGGCTATGTTTGACAAAATGATGAATTACGTTTATCTAAATCCCGTGGAAAAAAACTGTTAATTACATTGGTCATTTATCACTTCGCGTGACTTCTCTATTCGTTACTCGCATTTTAATAAAATAATAGCCAATTATTCCGTCTAATTTTTTCAAACTGAGAAGAGTAACTTATCAAACCAAAAAGTATGAATAAGAATAAAAAATTAATATTCAGAGGGATGATGCCAATGAGGTCGCTCGTAGAAAATAAGACTGTTAAAAAATTGAAATAGAAAAGTTATGCCTCATTTGTCTTTTTCTTTAGCCGGAAAATCGATGAACATTAAACAAATCTTGTCATTGAAAATAAAATTGGGTAGATTCCTTATCGAAAAAGAAATTTCAGACAGTATAAAACAAAAATTCAGATTTGATTGGACTTACCACTCCTGTGCCCTAGAAGGAAACTCGTTGACATATGGTGAAACAAAAGCTCTTCTATTGCACGGAATTACTGCACAGGGAAAACCTTTAAAAGACCATATCGAGATAACAGGACATGATGAAGCAATTAAATGGATTGAAGAGCTCGTTAAAGGCGGTTTCCCACTTACTGAAAATTTTATCCGTGAATTGCATACACTACTCTTAAAATCTCCATATGAGGTAAAAGCCATTACACCTGATGGACATCCAACCACACGTAGAATCGCAAGCGTTACAAAAATTATAATTCCCTAAAATAATAACTCCGATTTTAACGCCCAAATGCAACATCGATTACGATCCTGTGGCACCTCACAATTTCTTGATAAAAGGAGGTGTCACAGGAAGGTCTCTTGAGGCTACGGTCGTCTCGTATCATCCGGACTAGTCTGCATCCTGAAAGTTACGGTAACTGCACCGTGATCCGAAGGATACACCTCTGAGTGAGTATTGATGACCTCAGCGTCAATAGGACGTAAAGAGCATCCTTTATAAAAAATATAGTCAATGCGATCCTGATGTGCTGCGGGATTAACAGGTGTCCAAGTTATCCCTCTATGTCTTACTGGGTCTGGATGAATCTGGCGGAAGGCATCAACAAAACCATTTTTTTCCATCAACAAAGTTGCCGGAAAAGGTATTACGTAACCGCTATTTAAATGCCGGGTCTCCTGTATCCAGTCCAAATGTGAACCACTATTGAAATCACCACATACAATAACGGGCACATCCTCCGAATTTGAGATGGACGAGCTCAGTTTATGAAGTATTCCGCGCAGGATATCCGTATTTTTCTCACCTTCGAACGCGTGGATCCATTTGGCAGAATCAATTACCTGCCTTTTTTCCAGCATTTCCCAATAATCGAAGGGAAAGTTGAGCCAGTTGCAGGCGACAACAACAGGCTGGCCTTGAACATTGATGGTCACGGCACCACTGTTAAACGGTTCATATGCGTCTAAAGTATCCACGATGGGATACCGGCTCAAGATAGATAGATTCGTGCTACGGAGGTATAGATGATAGCCCAGTTCTTTGGCAATCCGCTCGCCAGACCCATAGGTTTCCTGCATGGCCACAATATCAGCGCCCGAATCCCGGATGACATCCACAACCCGCAGGGGGCCGGCCTCTTCACCCGTTTCCCTTCCGCCGTGCCAGATATTGAAGGTCATTACCTTCAATTGTTGACCTGCTGCCCCATAGAATGACAGGAGCAGCAAGATCATAAAAAGACTTTTTATCATTGAATGAATCATCATTATTTTTTTACTTCCCAGCCATAGTCTTTGTAGGTCCATTTGAAATCTTTGCCGTCTATGTCGACTTTTAGATACCCTTCCTGTGTTCCGTGGAATTCACCGCCCCACCAATTTGCGCTGACTGCCCCCGCAGTAATAAACTGCACACCTTTTACTTTGATTTCTTCATAGAGGTGCTGATGGCCTTGCAGCACAAGTTTGAGGTTGTGTTTGGAAAACATATCAAAAATTTCCTTCTGATTGCTGAAGGTATCTGCGTCCGTATAACGTCCTTCCAGCACGGGATAATACAGGGATAGGAAAGGAACGTGCGTAGAGATCACGATAGGCTGATCTGCAGCTGTGTTTGCAAGCAAGCCAGCCAGCCACTGTTTCTGTTTCTCATCTATGCAGTATTTCCCGTCGCATACCTGTACAGAATTGAGAACGATGAACAACCAGCCCTTGTGCTGAAATGAGTAATAAGTTTCACCGAAATACGAACTGAACAACCCCGTCCCGTAGTTGGTTGAGGGCTTCCCTTCATACCAGAACCTGTCGTGATTGCCGATCGTAAGATACCATTTCAAGGAGGAAGCATCTAGGGTACTCTTATAATCCTTGTATAGTTTGATTGCATCGGTCCTACGTTCAGCCTTCATTCCATCGACGTCCACGTTATCCCCTCCGGAAATAATGAATTCTGCACCTGAGGCTTCCGCAGACCTTATCGCCTGTTTCAGTCCTTCCAGGCTTCGGCTCTTCGGATTACCGTTTACATGCATATCCGTAAGGAATGCAAAAGAGAATTTTTCCTGCGCTGTCAGTTGGAATCCAGCGCTGAGACAGGCAATCAAAATAATTAAAAATTTTATGTATTTCATAGCGTTAAAATATTTGTTTCCTCTATATTATTCCCAGCCAAATATCTGTTTAAGATTCGGATTCAGGTCGTCGCCCGTCTGTGTCCGAGGGATTGGCCGGTAGTAGTATTTCGGCACTGTAAATATCCCGGCATCCTGCACAACCTGAATATTCCCTGAGGTTGCGCTACTGAGAAATAACGACACATCTTGGCCAAAGGTTCCCACGCGGTAATAGATGAACGGGATCCCAAGGCTGTTTTTTTCTTGTTTTGAGGGAATGGATTCAGATGCCGGCAGCAGTATGATGTCCGGAACACCGTCACCATTGAGATCATGTTTGCCCAATCTCGAAAAATAGATTCCCTGCGGCTCCTTTTCTACCAATTTACCAACCTCCCAGCGCATGAGGTCATCATGCCGGAATCCCTCGAATGCTAGTTCCACTCTTCGCTCACGACGTATTTCAAGGATTTCCGCACGTTGCGGTGATGTAATGTTCGGAAACTTGGCTGCCTGTATCCGGTCAACTGGTGGGTTCAGGGTTAGATCGGGTAAACCTGCTCGCTTGCGTAGTTTATTGATCGAAATATCAAGGTCAGATTGTGTCAATTGTCCCAATTCTGCCCGTGCTTCAGCATAAATCAGCAAAATCTCTGCCAGACGGTAGAGTGGGACATCCATGTTATTTCTTTCATCCTGGTTGGTACTGTTATAAAATCCTTTGATCTGGTGGTAACCGGAAAAGTTATTGGCCAACTGCTGTACATAGATACCTGCTCCCCGGGAATACGTACCGCTACGTACCAACACCCACCCCGGATAGGCATAAGTCTGATAAAGTCTTGGATCCCTATTCTCAAACTCTTTTAAAAATTCGAATGTCTGGTAATCCTGTTGATTACTATAATACGTCCCATCTTTCATGAGATAACTCTGCAACATATCCTTTACCGGATTATACTCATAATTACCAAAGACACCTTCTCCCGAATCGCCGTTCAAAAGGTTTGCTTGGTAATATCTTGCAAAGATAACCTCTTTGTTCACCCCGAGGTTCGGATTAGCGAAAAGACTACCATAGTCTTCCATGGGCTTGCCGGTATTATGTATGGTAAAAGGTCCCTTTTCTATGATATCCAGGGCTAGCTTAGCCGCTCTCGCGAGTAGATCCTTCGCACTACCGGCGAGGTTAAGTTCAGGATGGTATTTGCGGAACGTTCCTTCGTAGAGTAGGAAACGGGCGAAATCAGCCTTTGCGAGCCAACGGGTCACCGATCCTTCAGCAGCTGATTCGTCGATATTGTTGATGGCAAATTCATAATCTTCGAGTATCTTGCCCACCACCATATCACGTGTATCACGACGCGCAAAAAGAATATCTTTATCCTCTGGTGTCACCACCCGGTCTACCCATGGTACATCTGAGTAGCGTTTCACTTTGACCACATAAGCCCTTGCCCTAAAAAACCGTCCCAGGCCTTCGAAATGTTTCAGTCGGTCTTCTGAAAGCTTAGCCTGACGGAAGTGCTGCAGAAAGAAGTTGCAGTTCCGGACCTGTTCCCAGGTCCAGCCACTTGTTAGCGTTGCGGAAGTCGGACTGGAAATCATCATCGTTTTTAATTCGGTATTTCCTGTAGTCCAAGCATTGTCAGTTGCTGCATCTGCGGTATAAATGCCTGTTGAAGGGAAGTCATACAACTTATAGATGGCCATGTTCAAATCACCTTCATTGTTAAAAAAACTTCCAGCACCAATGTCGGTCTCAGGAAACTTTTCCAAAAAAGCATCGTTACATGCCGAGGAAAGTACTATTATGGCTATTATGATAAAATAGTTGGCAAATCTTTTTCTTTTCATGATCTTGCAATTGATGAAATTAAAATATTAGGTTTATACCGAAAGAATAGCTCCGTTGGAACGGATATGTCATCCCGTTACCTGTACGTCCTACCGCCTTGGTTGGATCAGCATTGATATTGGCATTTGTTGTTTCGGGATCGAAGAACTTTTTCAATTCAGAGAACTCAAGTACGTTCTCCCCTGTTGCAAATACTCTCAGTTTTGCTATTCCGGCTTTTTTTGTCCAATCGCTGGGAAAGGTATAGCCCACAGTCAAGTTTTTAAGACGCAGGTAGGATGCATTTAGCAGATGTGCTGTCTGGGGAATTGCAGTTCCCATGGCGTTATCTATCCTGGTACCTAAGTTGGCATCTGCGAGCCATCCCTGCAGGTGGGGAAAACGTGCGTCCAGATTTTTGTCTGCCAGCCCCGCATCCAGATAGGCTTGTGAATGGCGTGCCCGCTCTTCTGGGGTTTCATCTCTTCCTCTGTAGAAATCAAGCAAATGTGCATACATATTACCATAGGGCTGTTGGAAATTCCCCCAATACAGGTAATCAACGGGATAATAATCGCGCTTAGCAATACCCTGCCAAAACATTCTGAAATCAATATTTTTCCAACCCATGTTGACATCCAGCCCGAACTGGTAGCGGGGGGATGAGTTTCCGATGATGGAAAGATCTTTTGTGTCACCCAAGGTATAGCCTTTCTCAATAGCGTGGTTACCGTCCAGATCTCTGTATTTTGGCCAGCCTGGAACTATTTCCAAAGCACCCCAGGGAATAATGGATTTCTGATCCAATTGAGCGATCTCCTCTGTGGATTTAAACAGCCCATCACTCTGCAAGCCCCATATCTCACCTAACTGCATTCCCTTGTAATATTGAAGGATGCTGTTATTTGGGTTGTCAAACCTTGTGATCTCGCTGCGCGAATCAGAAAGGATAAAGCGTGTTTCCAAGTTGAACGGACTACCCCCCACAATATATTTGTCACGGTAGCCGAGGGAAAGTTCCCATCCTTTTGTTTTCAGATCCGCAGCATTCTCATTGGGTTCCTTAGCTCCGATTATTGCCGGGAGTTGTTTACCAAGGGTCAACATATCTTTTGTATTTCTTGTGTAGATATCAAACACGGCCGTAAATTTATCCTGAAGGAATCCGATGTCTACGCCAAAATTCAGCGTGTTCACCACTTCCCATGAATAGTTTGTAGAGACCAATGACGGTGGTGAGATATGGGAAGGTCGTGCTCCACCGATTAGATAATCTGACAAGGACGTCGTCATAAACGGAATGTAGCCGTAATTGGATACATTCTGATTTCCCAATGAGCCGTAAGAAGCTCGTAACTTCAAGTTGCTCACAGTACTTCTGATCGGCTCCATGAAACGTTCCTGATCCATCCGCCACGCTACCGACCCAGAAGGAAAAAAGCCGAAGCGTTTATCTTTTGGGAACCGGGAGGAACCGTCGTATCGGCCATTGAATTCCATGATGTATCGGTTATCGTAAATATAATTGAGACGATAGAATGCTCCGCGGAGGGCATATGTCTCGATGTTCTCATCGCCTGTGGCATTACCGGTAGCTAATTTTATGGTTGGGAACGAACTGGATATGAGTCCGGTCCTGCTGACTTCAAAGTCTTCCTTACGGAAGCTTTCCTGGTTAAAACCGACGATGGCGGATAAAGAATGTTTCCCAATATCTTTATTTAATGTACCATAGATATTGAAAACCTTGTAATGGTCGAATACACTGCCACGTGTTGCAGCGTTGTCGCCCTCTTCGCGAATGTCATTCGGACCATATCCGATAAGGTACTTTGTCCGGTATGAATTGTAATTCTCACTCGTACGTCGGTATGTATAGTCTGCGTTAATCCGGAGAAGCTTTTGCCAGAAAGAAAGCTCCGCAGTGAACTGGGTCTGGAAAATCTCCTGTTTGTTGGTCGTTTTACCACCATCCACGATGCCGGCTGCTGCTTTGCCCACGCTTGTATTTGCCCAGGTGCCATCCGGGTTGATATTGTAGTCCGTAGGAAAATAGTTATAGATATCAAAAACGTTCAGTCGTGTTGGATATTTGCGCTGTGCATTTGACATCGATGTATTGTTCCCAACCTTCAACCAATTGGTCAGGTCGTAATCTATCTTTGACCGTAGGCTGTACCTGTCATAGAAATCCTCGGCTAATGTCAGCGGGCTGTTCTGACGGTTGTAACCGCCAGATAGGTAATAGCGAGCCTTATTGTTTTCACTAACCCCACTGATCGCAAGATCATGGTTTGTCGTAAAATTGAAGTCGTCAAGAAAATAACGGGTCCAGTCCCTGTTACCCATATATTCCCATTCTCCGGGAGCTGTAGGGTTGATCCTTACACCAGCAATTGAGGGATCATCGGAACGTTCCCTTGCATACTGGTAGAACTGGTCACTGTATTTCACGTTTTTCCATGGTGTGTTGTCAGTGGAGGTCTGCAACAACCTTGAAAAAATATACGGATCTGTTATCTTATCGGCCATTACGGTCGGCGTATTCCAGGTAAAATTATTTGAATAACTAACTGAGGCCCCCGAAACCGAACCGTTCTTAGTAGTTATCAGAATGACACCAAATGCTGCCCTGGCACCATATATAGCTGCTGCAGAAGCATCTTTGATAACGGAAATATTCTCTATATCCTGGGGCGCGATCAGGTTCAGCTCTGCTGAGCTGGTCTGTACTCCGTCGATCAAAATCAATGGAGCTCCGCCGTTGATGGAAGTAATACCCCGGATATTAATATCTGCCGCAGCACCCGGTGCACCCGAATTGAATCTTATATTCAGATTTGGGACCAATCCCTGCAGGCCTTGTGCAACATTGGAAATCGGCCTCCCCGACAATACTTTGGAACTGACCTGGTCTACGGCCCCCGACAGATTCACTTTCTTTTGAGTGCCATAACCAACAACAACGACTTCTTCCAGGTTCCCTGAGTCGAATTCCAAAACTATATCCAATTGCCGTTGACCGGTGTACCCTACCTCTTTCTCCTTATAGCCTACCATACTAAACACCAATGTCATACCGGCGTTCAGACCTTCCAGTGTATACCGCCCGTCAGCGTCCGTCGCCGCCGCTGACGATCCCCCTTGCACAGCGACTGTTGCTCCAGCTAATACCTGACCTGACGGGTCTGTTACCTTCCCCACTAAGCGATTTTGCGCCATGGCGTTGAGACACATTACCTGTATCAAGGTGAATGTCATACCCATGCAAACTCTGATAAGCCAGCATCGAATTTTACTTTGTTGTATTCTTTTCATAATTTCATTTTGGATTTTTCAGAATATATTGTTTGAACGTTTATTCAATTTACAATATTAGGATCCCCTCATGAACTTAATTTAAATGGAGTGTTATGAATTCATTAAACGCAGTGCGCGTTTAAGAATTTACAATTCGAAAAGTCAGATTATGAGCCATATTTGCAGATAGGCAAATCACAAAACAAGAAATCAATAACTTGAATAAGCTAGGTAAAACCCTATCCTAAAGAGAAAAAATCAAATAAAGTTCACCAAGTTTCTTATACGAAAATGTATATTGGAGTTGGATTGATTTATTGAATATATATACATTCAATAAAAAAAAAGATTTCTAATATGATTTTTTATATTTTCGTTTCATATTAAACATTATTATGGGAAGAAAAAGCCTTAAAGAAACCCGTCAGTTAGAAATTATAAAGATCTTTTATAAAGTGGCAAAGAAAGAAGGCCTGGAAAATACATCCATTGCAAAGATTGCCAAGGTCATGGATATCAATCCAAGTTTGATAATCCACTATTTTCAGACCAAGGAAGAGTTAACTTATGCACTTATAGATTATCTCCTTGACAAATACCTGTTAATTTACAAGGTAGGCAATGACATTAACGTCCCTCCGCAGATAGCGCTGACAGCGGTTTTAGAGGACTTATTTTCAAGAAAATGGAATAATCTTTTTGATGACGGACTATTTTATAGCTGTTATGCACTGGCTTTCCGTGACAAAAAAGTGAAAGTTATGTACAGCAACCTGACCGATAAACTAAGGTTATCACTCGCTGAACTCATAGAGCGATGCAAAGTTTTGAATCTTGTTGAGGTGGATGATCCACAAAGGGCGGCAGATCTTATCTTCGCTTTGATCGATGGAGCCTATTTTTATCTGAGTATGTCAACAGACAACAAAGCATTCAATAAAAAGATCACGAGCTACAAAACGCAAGCATTTCACCTGTTAGGTCTTCGTAGTATGACTTGAATTTCTTTTGGATAGTTGTCTGGAATACCGGATCACGCCGAACAGAGCGATCAGTACCC
Organism: Sphingobacterium sp. DR205; assembly: GCF_011064245.1. NCBI lineage: Bacteria > Pseudomonadati > Bacteroidota > Sphingobacteriia > Sphingobacteriales > Sphingobacteriaceae > Sphingobacterium > Sphingobacterium sp. DR205. Next base: position 5,428,262 of record NZ_CP049333.1, read on the forward strand.
ACACCAAATTGGCGGCTAGATTGGGAGTATCAGCAAAATAAAATGCACTGATGACCAATCCGGTCCCTCCTAACACATTTAATATCTGGTAGGGTAAACTATCGAACTTCAGCGCTTTCAAATTGAGCAGCAAAAATGCCAGGGAGCAGAAAATAAACCCCAGCCAACCGATTATTGTAATGGTATCTTCATTCATTTTCACACAAATTAATAACATCAATCAAAGTCATCAAAAAAAGGAATAGGATTAACACTTAAACAAAGATACGTTTACCAATGTTAAATCCCAACATTTAGATAATCAACTAAATGCTGGGGTGTTTGCACTAAAACAATCCTACAGCACAGTTCCAATTTATAGTAGCATTCGTAACCCGTTTTATTTAATATCCGGACAAATAAATTTATTTGTCAATCCTGTTTATAAGGCAAATTGCTGTTCATGAGCCTATTTCAGAATCACTGTTCACCAATGTGCGTTGTAATTTCATATATATCGCTTTGAGTAGAGGGTTCAAGTTCTGTTAAATATGATGTAGCCAAAAATTCGACTATTTCCATATTAATAGCCTAAAATAACTAAATACTAGAAGATTAACCTTCCTAGGGTAGTTCTTGGGGGGTGAGTTTTTTCACCCCCCAAAAAAAACTTTTCAATTTTGTAGTACTTTTGTGATACTTCTCAGAATTTTCACAGAGCCAACTGTCATGTTATTTAATAAGGCAGCTTAACTATTTTAATCAGTATTGTTATAAAAATTATGAAAAAGAATCCTGCTAACCGCTATTCTAAAGAGAATAAGGAACTGATCGTTCTTTCTATCGTAAAGGGAGAACTATTCCTCGAAGAAGCCATGGAAAAATATAACATTCCCGACAGACGAACTATTATAGCCTGGTTACGAAAGCACGTAAGAAACAAATCCAAAAATGTGAACTAGCAGTATTCAGCTATTTAGTTTATCGCTGGAGGGGAGAGCTGTAATAACAAGAAGTCATTTGTTTTATACTGAGGTTTTAAATTTTTTCGTTTTTTAGATCTGTACGATATTGTCCGGGAGTTTTCCCGACAAACTTTTTAAAGAACTTGGAGAAATTGGAGGGGTCGTAAGTCAGCAAGCGTGCAATCTCAGCTATGGGTCTGGTGGAAGATGAAAGTAATTCCTTTGCCGTTTCTATAATTTTTAGATCATAAAAATGACAAGGATGGTTTCCTGTTTCTTTTTGTAGTGTATCGGTTAAATGGGTATGGGAAAGGAAAAGTGCGGATGCGATCTCGTTAATTTCCATAAACTCTATGACTCTACCCGACACAACATCATCAATATGTTGGTTCAAAAACTCAAAATACCGCTCTGTAATTTCTGTACCCCTTTTGACTAGTTCATGTTGACTTTCTTTCATCTGATTTTTGGAAAAAGGACTGTATAATGATCTAAAGGAAAACCAGGCTCAAGGCCCCTTATTATGGCACCAATTTACAAAAAACATAACTACTATTGATATTTTAATACAATAAAATAGCTAAAGTATTGCCCATAAAGTACAAGGTCAACCATTCGGCTCTTGTCTTTTATATCTTTATAGATATTGAACGGCATTGCACTTTATTCTTTATTCGAATGTATATAGGCGATAAAAAGGCTATCAAATAGCTGAAAATATCTTTGAAATAAATACTAATATTTAAGAATATCTATCTATAACTATGTTAAACAGATTTTTAAGTAACGATCTTCAATTTTTATCATTATTTATTTGTGCACTACTTATCGTTTCTTGTAGTCGCGGTCAAGAAGAAAACTCCAAAATTGATGACCTGTTACAACAGGCAGACAACTTGCTGGACAGCGATGGTCTCAAATCCTTGGAATATGCCAAAACTGCCAGTTTAATTGCTGAAAAGACAAATGATTCAAAAAGGAAGGCTGAAACTTATTATTATATCGCCCATAGCCTAAACATATTGGAAGAATATGAAAAATCATTTCCATTCATTGAAAAAGGGCTAAAAGAAGATGCTACAAGGGGTAATAATCTATTAAAAGCCCGCTTCCTGTCCCTAAAAGGCTATCATTACTCACGACTTCATCTCTATAAACAGCAGGCGAAACAGCATCAGGAAGTGATAGATCTAACAATGTCAAGAAAAGATCCGGAATCCGTAATGATCGCAGCGCTCAGTCTTGCATCTTTAGGTTTATCATATACGATAATCAATGACTATTCCCCTACCCACCAGCACCTTGATAGAGCACTGAAACATGCAAAAACGATTCCAGACACGGTTTATCATAGCCTTAAAAAGATCTACAAAGTAAAAGCAAATCTATTCTATTACAAGGCGATGACCTACATTGAACAGTTAAAACCCAAGGAAGCTCTTCCTTTTATTCAGCTGGCCCATCAACAGGCAATAGTAGACGATAGGCCGCTCGCCCTCTTTCTTGAATTATATGCAGATTACTATATGCAGATGGGGAAAACAGAAAAAGCCATTGAATTTTATTTACTCGCTATCGCTGACAAGCAGAAAAGGATATGGAACAAGTCTACCTCTGCAGACTTGTACCTAAAAATATCGAAGAGTTACAATAAAATCAATCGGTACGAAGAGGGAGAAAAATACCTTAGGTTATCTGCTTCTGAAAGATTGATTGACGAGAATAACAACAGAAAAAGGGTGCAGGCTATATTAGACAATATCGAAAAGGAAGAAAGAACAATAAAAAATAGAGATAATCAATTAAAGATAGTTCTCTGTATAGCTCTGTTGGTCACTTTAATGCTTTTTCTATGGAAATATAGGGAGTACAAGCAAAAAAAGAAAAAGCTCTTATCCGCACAGAAAATCGAGATAGCGCAAAAGAAACAGCTTATAGAGACCCTGGAACTTAAGGTGAATGAATCATTTTCGGAGATTATTGAATTAGCAAAGAAAAATTCACCCACATTTTGGGCACGCTTTCAAGAGGTCCATCCGAAATTCTTAAAAAGAATGCTGTGCATCGATGCAAATTTCAAATCCTCTGAATTAATCCTATGTGCTTATATCTATCTGGGGTTTTCAACAAAAGAAATTGCAGATTATACTTTCAAAGCAACCAAAACAATTGAAAACAATCGTTATAACCTGCGAAAAAAACTGGGACTTGCGCCAGAGGAAGACCTTATCCTTTGGCTCCGCAACCGTGTAGACGACAATCCTCCAACGGAAGGTTAAGAAATCCCCCTAAAAAATCAACTCCAGATCTGTTCAGAATTATTTATCATCATAAAATATTAAAATATTTTCGATAATAAACAATAAACAGCAGGCTCCCCAAGCGCGCCCCAACACCTTGAATTAAAATTAAGACACTCAAAAACAGAAACTTATCAAAACAAGAGTAGTCCTTGGGGGGGCTGATTTTTCATTTCTATCTCATAAAATATTCATGTTTGTATCGGATTTCCAAGGACTTGCCTGCTCCCGGAAAAGCTCGGCCATGTATTTGAATCCAACGACTAATCATTAACAATGATTTAAAACTTAAATAATTCAAAATGAAAACAGAAAAGAAAACTTATGAAGCACCTGCTATCAGCGTGCTTACAATCGAACTGGAGCAAGGGATTGCTGCTGGTTCTGGAACAGGTACCCCTAACCCTGGTGTAGGTGACTGGGGTGATGGTTCGGATGGTAGTGGTAATGGAGATTTATAAAATTAAGCTATTAAAAAACTACAAAATTAAGATTTTTATGAGAGTATTATATAAAAAGCAATTAAATTGGACCATTGCTTCCATTGCATTCTTGCTAGTAGGAAGTGGTACCTTTTCAAGTTGTTCGAAAGACAAGGAACAAGTCGAAGAAACAGCTAAAGTCGAGGGGACAAAATTAATGTTGAACGTGTCGGGTATTGATGAGAGTCAATCTATATCGACAAAGGGTTCGCAAGCAAAAGTGGCTGCGTCAAACTCAGCGAATACCAAAGTATTGGAATTTCCAGAATTTGATGCTGTCCTACAGACAGATAATAACATACCATTTAAGGCAGCACAATCTTTAACTAAAGCAGCTTCAACTAGCGGTAGCTCAACAAGAGCTGCTGCTATAGAAAATGGGGTAAAATACCGTCTATACTTGTTTTCACAAGATGGAACTCAATTGATTTCTTCGGAGCAGTTTATTGCCGGAACTCAGGGAACTATTGATGTGACGCAAGGAACAACGTATAAATGGGTGGCACTTTCGTACAATACAACCGATGATGTCCCTGAGATTACTCCTACCAATACTAAAATCAACCTTCCTGGCGGAAAAGATATCTTATATACATCGGGTGAGGTATCGGTTCCAACTGGTGGTACAAGTGTAAATGTGCCAATCAATATCATGTTCAACCACAAATTTGCCAGACTTGGTATAGAATTAAATACCCAAGGGATGTTTGCAAATATGACCGGAGCAAAGGTCGCAGTAGCCGGAATCAAAACGGCATCGATTGATATCGCCAATGGCGCCTTAAGTGATCTTGTCGCCGCCGACCACGAAATCCCATTTGTCGACTTTAAGGACATTAATGCTCTCTATCAAGATGCTAAAATCGCCTATACGTACACAGCGGATCCAGCGGCAGTAACAGGCGGGATCAAAGTGAATGTCTCCAATCTAGCGTTAAAGATTGATGACAACTCCACCCGTCAATTTTCAGCGACTCCTGTCAACTTTGCATTCAACATCACTCCGGTATTAGGAAACAGTCACCGTTTGCTGGTCAACCTGATAGAATCTCCATTGACAGTGGAAGGAACCAGATGGGCTAGACAAAATATTTATTACCAAGCCGGACACAACCCTTATCGTTTTCACCATACGTATGCGCACTCCAATGCCAGAAATACATACTTCTCATTTAAAGGCCTTGTTCCGGATCAATTTGGCGTAAATAGTGATCCTTGTGCTCAGGTGTATCCTACTGGCGTATGGCGCCAGGCGAGTGAAAGCGATTTCAGAAAGCTCACTGGACTATTAGGAATTGGCGGTAAGCAAACGACTTACGGGTCAGTCAATAACCGTGGTTATTTTGAATATGATGCAAGTGGAACGGCCGCTCCTTATCCAAGCAACAAGCTTCATTTTAACTTTAATGGTGGCAGTGACTCATTCGCTTTTGTCAATGGTATATTACAGATCAACCTGGCTAATTATGGTAACCGTGCCGAATTATGGACAGGTACATCGGGAGTAAACCTTGGCGGCTTATTTGGCTTCGGTGCATGGTATTATCATGCAGATAGAGGTGCTTTCAATATTCACAATGACGACCTTACAGCTAGCTTACTCAATGTGTCAGTAATCGGCGTGGATTTAGTAGAAACCCAGCTGAAAAACGTCCGTTGTGTAAGAAATTAATTTGTGCGTTCTTTTTGATGGTTAATAAAGTTATCTAGCGGGGAGGCGTTCCTTACAGATAACGGTAAAAAGCGACCTATTTATTTAATAGGTTGCTTTTTATTATCTATCGGCGTTTAAATACCCTTAGTGACGTCTTCCTAAAGATTTTCACTTATCAATACAAACCAGTGTTTGACAATATTATAAAATCAATTAAGACTGCTAATCCCACTAATTGGCTCTGCTAAAACAAAAACCTATCTGATCTGGGCACAACATATGTGCGCGACAGCCAGTTAAATTGGCCAATCAGCAAAATGCTCACCTCAGATCGCCTTCCAGTTATCAACCCATCCTTAATAACTGTACAGAAAAACTAATAATCATTCAAATGCTATGGAAATTATTCATAATGTTTATTTATCAGATTTAGAAAAGAAGGATATTCAACAACATGAAAACACCATACTTATCGGAGCGCTTTGTGGCGGGTCAAAGATAGCTTTTGAAAAGCTATACAACCGCTTTTGGGATAGATTGTATCTCGCTGCGTACAATATAATTCGGGACAAACAAGTGTGTGAAGATATCGTCCAGGAGATATTCTGCCAACTTTGGATGCGACGCTCCTCCTTGGCGATCAAAAATTTAGAAGCATATTTATTTACAGCTGTACGCTTTCAGGTTTTCCGCTGCATTAACGATAAAAAGTGCAGAAACAGCTTTGTCATGGAACTAAGTACCCTGCCAGCCGATTTCTTCAATTCACAAAGAGATAATAAAGAAATCGAAGAAGCGCTAAAAAGTGGTATCGAGAGACTACCTGAAAAATGTGGTGAAATATTTCACCTAAGCCGGCAGGAACATCTGAGTAACAAAGAAATAGCACTGCGGCTCAACATTTCTATAAAAACCGTTGAAAACCAAATAACGATCGCCATCAAAAAAATGAGAAAATACCTATCTCCCTGGACATTGCCAATGCTATTGTTGGCAACGCTCGTTTTTTTTAGATAATTCACTACAAACAAAAAAAGCATCAGCTCTTAGGGGTTGGTGCTTTTTTTTTGCACATACAATATAATACAGATATGAAAAAGAGCAAGACCATACAGAGCATCATTAAAAAATACCTGAAAAACAAAACGAGCAAGCAAGAAGATGAACAACTCTTTTCATTTTACGAGCATATCGCACCCCAGACAGAAGATTGGGATGAATCCCTACATGGTAATAAAAAAATACGAGCATATATGTTATGGAAAAAGATCGATACAAGAACTGCCGATGATCAAAAAACACATAAGCCATTTCTGTTTCTTCTCAGACCATTGATGGCTACGGCCGCTGTGGCTGTTGTTATTTTGGGGGTCTGCTCCTTAGTATTCTATCAAACCAGAACAAACGAAAAAGAACCGCAGAATTTGGTTATTAGACCGGGATCAGACAAGGCTAAACTACGGCTTGCTGATGGTCGGACCATATATCTTGATAGCACCACCTCAGAAAATATAGCGCATGCTACCGAGGGGGCAGTTCAAATATCAGAAATGGGAGTATTGGACTATAGCAACTTGAAAGGGACAAAGCAAGGGCTGGGAACCAATACGATCACCGTTCCCAGGGGCGGACAATTTCGTCTGTTGCTTTCTGACGGAACTAAGATATCGCTCAACGCATCTTCTTCGCTAACCTTTCCGACAAACTTTTCTGGTAGCGAAAGACGGGTCAAACTAGAAGGAGAAGCATACTTTGAAGTGGCTAAAAAAATAATTAAAGGTACAAAAACAGAAAGAGTTCCCTTTATTGTTGAAACGGACAGACAGCAATTGCTCGTACTGGGAACAACCTTTAATATTAATGCATACCCAGATGAAAAAAACGTAAAAACTACACTGATAGAGGGCAGTGTACAGGTATCTCCGAGCGAACAGGCTTCTCCAAAAATATTAAAGCCGGGACAACAGAGCGTACTCAGTGGTAAAAATTTAAGTATACAACAGATCGATGTCTCGCAGGCTATTGCCTGGAAACAGGGTGATTTCACATTTGATGAAATGCCTTTAGAAGAAATTATGCGGCAGATATCACGCTGGTATGATGTGGAGGTTAGCTACGAAGACAATATGGGCAAAATAAAGTTTGGAGGGTCGATCTCCCGCTCAAAAGACATCAAGGAGGTATTGGAGGTACTCAAGTTAACCGGAATTCATTTCAACCTAAAAGGAAGGAGGATTATGGTTACACGCTAGACAAAAAACAACCTATAAGTCATCCACATTGTAAATTGGAATTGTCCTATTGCTTTATACAAACTGGATGTAGCCAGATTAATTTCAATTGATTTAACCCTAAATATAAAAAGATGTTAAAAAATTCCAAGGGAGACTGTTCTCCCCATCCCAATGTAAAATACTTTTATGAGCTAATAAACGAGGCATATGGATCTATTTTAAAAAAAGGCTTTATAAAGTTATGCCTAACCAGTATCCTGTTAACAATTGCCTTTTTACAGTCTTCATTGGCCGTAAATGGTCAACAAGTAACCCTTAATAAGAAAAATGCCACACTACTGACTATATTCAACACGATCAAACAGCAGACTGGCTATGATTTTGTCTACAAAAATGACGTATTGGAGAAAAGTAAACCAGTAGACCTAACTGTAAGTAATGTAACACTGATAAAAGCTCTTGACCTGTGTTTTGCTGATCAGCCCATTACTTATACAATAAAGAATAAAACCATCATCGTCCAAATGAAAGAAAGTATTGTTCCAGCCTATAAAATACAGGAACTTATAATCTCAGGAACTGTCCGTGATTCTTCAAAAGTATTAGCTGGGGTCAGTATCGTGTTAAAAGGGAATACTGGAATTGGAACAACGACCGATGCAAATGGAAAATTTCAACTGAAAATACCTCACGATGGTATTCTTGTCTTTCGTTACGTAGGCTATAAACCTCAGGAGATAGCAACCAATGGGAAAGGCGCTATCAATGTCACCATGCAATCGGACGAGGCGAATCTTCAGGAAGTGGTTATTGTCGGATTTGGCCAGCAGCGCAAAGAAAACCTTACCGGCTCCGTATCGACAGTTGGGCCAAAAGAACTGACCAACCGTCCTGTGAGTAGTGTGGGGAATGCGCTGCAAGGAACAATGGCTGGAGTCACCGTTACAGCGGCTAGCTCCGGGCAGCCCGGCCGTGATGCGGCTACGATCCGGGTAAGAGGTATTGGCACGATCAACAACGCCAGTGCCATGGTGGTGGTAGACGGTATGGTCTCCTCCATGAACAATGTCAATCCGGATGATATTGAAAGTATATCGGTATTGAAAGATGCGGCCTCTGCTGCTATCTATGGTTCTCGTGCAGCTAATGGGGTTATCTTGATCACGACCAAGAAAGGCAAGGCAGGAAAAACTCAACTTACTTATAACAACTACCTTGGCAAACAAAGCGCCACAGGTTTATTTGATTTTCTCCCCTCCTGGCAGGCAGCTGACCTCTATAATCAGGCCCTCAGCAATGAAGGCCGTCAACCGCGGTATACACAAGAAGAGATCGATAAGTTCCGTGACGGTTCCGACCCTTACAATTATCCAAACACCGATTGGTTGGATCTCGCCTATAAAGGAAATGGTTTCCAACAGAACCATTATCTTGGCGTAAATGGTGGTAATGATAAATCAAGTTATATGATGTCATTGGGGTATTATGATCAAAATGGCCTGATAAAAAAGACCAACGCGAAAAGGTATACCTCCCGACTGAATCTTCAGACGAAGATAAATGATAAGTTAAGTGCACACGGCAACTTGGCCTACACCTTTTCACCTATGGAGGAACCCCAGTCGAGCATGCCCGATGTTCCGGGCTTTACCCAAGTTATCCGTCAGATTAACCGGATTGCTCCGATGATTGCTTATAAATATGAGAACGGGGAATATGGAAGTATCAGTGACGGAAATCCCATGGCCTGGCTCGAATCGCCCTCTTTTAACCGTGAAAATTATTATGATTTTGTAGGAAATGTCGGCGCCGATTGGGAAATCATAAAAGGACTCCATTTTAAACCTACTTTGGGATTTGTCACATCTACCGCCCAGAACAAAACATTTATCGCCGACATCCAATATTATAATGCTGCAGGCGATAAAGCTTTTTATCAGGGACCAAACAAACTCACTGATAAAAATACGACCTTCCGCCGGACCACCTTACAGGGGCTGTTGGACTACACCAGGAACTTTGGCAACCATAATTTCAAGCTACTTGGCGGTTATTTCCAAGAGCTTACCCAGTATACTGAAAATAGTGCTTATAGGCAGGGATTTCTCAATAATGAGCTGAGCGAAATAAACCTGGGATCAACAGATGGGCAGGTAGCTACCGGCTACGGTTATGAAATGGGACTACGATCATACTTCGGCCGGTTGAATTATGATTATGAAGGAAAATACCTTTTTGAGGCCAACCTCCGTTACGATGCGACTTCCCGCTTTGCTCCCGACAATCGATGGGGTGCCTTCCCTTCATTCTCCGCTGGTTGGAATCTGAGTAAAGAAGAATTTTTTAAACCTTTAAAAGAAATCATACCAGCGCTCAAGGTCCGCGGATCCTGGGGTAAACTGGGTAATCAGGAGGTAGGCAGCTACTACCCTTATATTACCACAATCAGTGCTGAGCAGAACTATACTTTTGGGGGGACCTCCTCTATCATCGCAGCGGGTGTGGCACCTACCAAAGGAGCCAACAAAGATATACAATGGGAAAGTACCACTACCTACGGAGCCGGGATCGATGCATCGTTTCTACAGAACAAATTAGACCTGACCGTTGATTGGTTTAACCGAAAAACCAATGATATGTTACTGGACGTGCCGGTGAGCGCCGTCTACGGGCTTACCCCCCCCATCCAGAATGCAGGAGCTGTAGAAAACAAGGGCTGGGAGTTTGTGCTTTCCTATAAAGATCGGAAAGGTGATTTTTCGTACAATGGATCGTTTAATATTTCCTTTATTGACAACAAGGTTACCGATCTCCATGGGACAGGCAGACAGCTAGCAAATACGACCTTCCGGGATGTAGGCTACCCCATCAATTCGCTTTATGGCTTTATAGCCGAGGGGATTTTCCAGTCACAAGAAGAGGTCAAAAACCATGCTGTACAAAGCAACCGTACGGCCCCCGGAGACCTGAAATACAAGGATCTGGATGGCAACAATGTGATCGACAGCGATGATAAGCAGTATCTGGGCAACTTTTATCCGAAATCCACTTTTGGGCTAACCTTGGGTGGATCGTATAAAAATTTCGACCTGACCCTTTTCTTCCAGGGAGCTGCCAGCGTAAAAACTTATCTGGAAGGAAAACTAGGCGGAGTAAGTGATGGTGCAGGAAAACCTACTTCTGCTCTATTGGATTCCTGGACGCCTGATAATCCCCGAGCTTCGCTTCCACGAATTTTATATTCTCAGACACAGAACAGTGGCATAGACAGCCCGTCTTCCTTCTGGGTAAAAGATGGATCGTATATCCGATTAAAGAACCTGCAGGTGGGATACAATTTTACAAACCTGGCAAAAAAACTGGGTGTTAGCCGGGCACGCATCTATTATAGCGGCCAGAACATACTGACCCTCAGCGGGCTTTACGACTGGATCGACCCAGAAGCACCTTATAGCAGTGGCATTTACTACTACCCGCAGGTGAAACTCCACACCATAGGTTTGAACGTAACTTTTTAATATCCAAAGCGTAATCAACATGAAAAAACACACATATCTCTTATTTTTTGTCCTTGTCGGTTTGCTTCCGGCATGCCAGAAGGACCTTCTAGACAAAAATCCCAAAGATGCCTACAGCAACTCTTCCCTATGGTCTTCCGAAGCTGATGCCCAGGCAGCCCTGAACGGTGTATACAGCGGTTGGGACGATAATTACCAGATCCTCTATATGGATGCCATTTCGGACAACGCATACAGCCAGTATTACTGGGAAGGCTATACCAGCTTGGGAAACGGCAGTGCCAGTCCTTCCGACCCCTACGGAACCGACCGATGGAGCCCGGCCTATTCGGCCATTCAGAAATGCAACTGGTTTCTGCAAAATGTAGACCAAACTCCCATGGATGAGGCAAAGAAAACACAGATGAAAGCAGAAGCCCGTTTCCTCCGTGCCTATCAATATTATACCTTGACGCAGCTTTATGGCGACGTCCCTTTGACTACCAAAACTCTCAGCCTGGAAGAGGCCAACGTCATTAATAAAACCTCTATTACCGAGGTACAGCAGTTTGTGCTGGATGAACTCGGGGCTATAGCACCGGAACTGCCGGTAAGCTATTCGGGCAATGAGGTGGGAAAGATCACCCGGGGTGCTGCGCTGTCCCTAAAGGCCCGTCTGGAGTTATATACTGCACGGTACGCTGACTGCATTACGACAAGCGAGCAGATTATGGCGTTGGGATATTCACTCTTTTCTTCCTACGCTGATCTCTTTCGTATACAGAATGAAAACAATCGTGAAGTTATTCTGGACATTCAGTACCGGGCAAATGACCATCCCAATTCAAACCTGGGCGTCATGCCCTCTTCAACCTTCGGTGGATGGGGCTCACTATGCCCCACCCAGGCTCTGGTAGATTCTTATGAAATGAACAATGGAAAGACCATTGCTGAACTCAATTCAGGCTATGATGAAAAGGAACCCTATAAAAATCGGGATCCCCGTTTAAGTGCGTCGATTGTCTTTCCGGGACAGCTTTATGAGGGAAAATATTATAACCCGATAGAGAGCAATTCGGGCGATTACTACAATGGTGGAAATAATTCCAAAACTGGATACCTATACAAAAAATTCACTTCCGATTTATCTGACTATGATGATATATGGAATACAGGCCTGAACATGATCGTCATCCGTTATGCAGAAGTGCTGCTGACCTATGCCGAGGCCAAAATCGAAACCGGAGCCATAGACAACAGTGTATATGATGCAATTGATGCGGTCAGGCAGCGGGCCGGAATGCCTAAAGTGAACCGGTCTGTCTATGCCGGTCAAACAGCCATGCGCGAACTGGTAAGAAGAGAACGAAGAGTAGAATTTGCTTTGGAAGGTTTGCGATGGTTTGACATTAAACGCTGGAAAATAGGACCGCAGGTACGCGAAGGAAAAGTATATGGTACTCGTCTGGGAAAAGTCGATCCAAAAACAGGAGCTTTGACCCTTTCAGGTGATCATGTCGAGGCAGAGTCCAGAACATTTGATGCCGGCAGGGATTATCTTTGGCCTATTCCCAGAAAGGAAACGGATGTAAACAACAACCTCGGGCAAAACCCGGGTTATCCTAATTAGTGCATCGTAGCCATCAGCTGGAGAAATTTAGCACTGATGGCTACTTTTTTTTACGAAGAAACAGACTATTTTTACAAATTATTTGTCACTAACAAAGTTATTTTCTGACTGTTTTTAACAAGAACTAAAGAGAGTGTCCCCATTTTTTTACATGAAAAAAATAAATTACATCTTGCTCACCTTATCATTATGGGCTATATGCTCGTTGTCGTTTGCAAAGAATAAACAATCTGCAAGAACAGTCCTTGATATGAACGCCAATTGGGCGTTTTATCGGGGAGATATAGATCAGGCAATGGAGACAAATTATGATGATAGCAAATGGCAAGCAGTCAGCATACCACATGTTATGCGATTGGAGCCAAAACACAGCGGCGGTAGTGTATTCCAGGGTACAGGATGGTATCGCCGTTATTTTCACCTTTCCGGCAAGCTACAAAATAAAAGAGTCATCCTTCAATTTGAGGGAGTTCAAACGAATTGTACAGTCTTTCTTAATGGAGAAAAAATAGCTCAACATGCTGGCGGATACATAGGTTTTGTGGTTGATATAACGCCGTATATCCAATATGATAAAGATAACGTACTTGCGATCCGCGTTAACAATATGGATGATGGCCTGACGCCCCCCGGCAAGCCCATGCAAAAGCTTGATTTTAATTATTATGGCGGAATCTACCGTGATGTGAAGATGATTATTACCAATAAAACTTACATTTCGGATCCAATGGAAACAGAGATGATAGCCGGAGGCGGAGTTTTAGTGAGCTTTCCAATGGTTACGAAAGAAAAGGCTACAATTCATTGCCAAACCCATGTAGTAAACAGCAAAACTCATTCTATTTCCAAGTTACGTTTGGAGACAATACTATTGGATAATACAGGAAAAATCGTTGCAGGAGCAAATAGTAAGGCAAACATGCGCCCCGGAGATTCAACTTTTGCCCACAACCTCGAGGTTTTTAATCCGCAGTTATGGTCTCCCGACGATCCGTTCCGATATCGATTAGTATCACGGGTTTATGACAAAGATATCTTGATTGACGAGGTAACCACTTGGATAGGAATAAGGAGATTCGGCTTTCGTTCACCTGCGGGTAAAGCCGACGGTTTTTATCTAAATGGCAAAAAACTGTATCTCCGAGGAGCCAACCGGCATCAGGCGTTTCCTTATGTAGGAGATGCTGCTAGCAATTCTATGCAATATCGGGATGCTATGTTACTGAAGAAAGGAGGATTTAATGCGGTAAGAGCAGCGCACTATCCGCCATCACCGGCATTTCTGGATGCTTGTGATTCTCTCGGACTTTTGGTCATCGAATGCCAGCCAGGTTGGCAATATTTCAATGACGATAAACTATTTATCGAACGTACATATCGTGATATACGCAAAATGATCAGAAGAGACCGTAATCATCCCTCTATTTTTTTATGGGAGACATCGCTCAACGAATCTCCAACTCCGGCATCCTGGATGAAAAAAGCGGTAAAAATTGCTCATGATGAGTTACCCGGTGACCAGCTATTTACAGCAGATGATCTAAATAGTAGAAGTCAGCCCTTCTATGATGTGTTTTATAAAGTAATCGATCCTGACGGAACTGACCCATTGCCCAGCAGCCCTTCATTGACGAGGGAATGGGGTGATGCATGGTTTGCGGACCCCGGTAAAGAGAATGGATTACGTGCGTCGAGGCGCTATGGAGATAAAGGATTAATTAATCAATCTATATTGCGGCAGAATGCACTCAATGGGGAAAAAGAGGAGTCGCTCGGAGGCTATTGGGATCACGCAGGTCTAGATGCCAATCCACGTATAGGTGGATATTTTCTTTGGAGTTTCAACGATTATACACGCGGTTATGATCCTGTGACGGCATTTAGCGGAGTTGTTGATTTAGACCGATACCCAAAATTTGGCTACTATCAAATGAAAGCGATGCAGGATGCCAGGAATCCAACTTATGGCCCCATTGTGCATATAGCAACGCACAACACAAGGAAGGATCTTGATACTAATATCATCGTTTTCTCAAATTGTGACACGGTCAGGCTATTTAGAAATAACAAACTTGTAGGGGAAAAAACTAGGGAAAACAATTCGGTAACTGCACCATTTATTTATAAAAAAGGAGGCAGCCCGTATTTTCGTTTTGAATTAAAAGATTATGAGGCGGGAGAACTAAAAGCGGAGGGAATATTGGATGGAGGTATTGTTTGTACCCATCAGGTCTCGACTGCTGCATCACCACATCACCTAAAAATTGAATTCGCGGATCAGGGCATCGCCCCTTTGGCTGGAGGATCAGATATGATTCCAGTTTATATTAAAGTTTGTGATGAAAAAGGAAATCTGGTAAGCTCGCCAGACCAAGCGGATGCAATTCCAGTTAAGCTTGTGGTCTCAGGAAAAGGTCGTCTGATAGGTGGAAATAATCATCATACGGGAGTTTCTCCACAATTTACCGAAGGTGGCATTGCATATGCACTTATACGTACAATGGCTGAGGCAGGTCAAATTATTATCGAAGCAAGTAGTGACGGATTACAATCCGCAACTGCCAAAATAGAAAGTATTCCCTCTAATCAGGATCAGGTTCCTGACGGGAAACGATATATCTGGATGAGTGAACATGATAATTTTCATGCTGAAAATATAGATACCATAAAATTACCGCACAAAAGGGAAACGTTAAATCTTTCTGCAGCCTCCGTTGAGATAGATGGAATTCCAGTGGATTCACTAAAGGTCATCACCGATAGAAACCTCACTAGTTCCTGGCGAGCGGATAAGTTAAAACTCCCGATTGCAATTTCTATAGATCTGGGAGATAGCTATGATCTGGATACCTACCGTATTTATTGGGGAAAGGACAGTGATTGGTATCTTTATTCGTTGGAATCATCTACTGATGGGGTTAAATGGTCACCAATAGGCAGTCACCTATCCTCTTCGGGGCAAGATTACAGTTCCAAGAGCATAAAGCAGCTACGGGTTCGCTACATACGCTTTTTAATCGAAGGAATTAAACCTGAAAATAGCATTGTGGCCGTGAGAGAAATTGAGTTCTCTGGCAAAAAGTCTGATTTGCTTTAGTATTTATAGCATCAACGTTGATGGTCAGAATCAGCGTTGATGCTATAAAAATTTAGTCACCGGATCAGTAAAGACCCAGTTCAGCAATTGCTGCGAACTGTTCCCCATCACGGGCATCAATAGCTTTTATTTTAAGAAACCTCAATGAAACTGGTGTCATAAAATCTAAATATTGTGGACCATTGAAATTGGGAACCTCATAATTTCCAGCCTGGTTAAAGCTTACCCCATCGATACTGTAAGAAACTTCAATATTTTTAACAGCACGTGACAATCCATTGCGATGTGTATAGCTTAATCCATGAGCAGTTTTGGTGGATCCTAAATCTATTACTAATTCATGTGGAAAAACTGTTTCGTTAGCCGACCATCTAGAATGCCAATAGCTCGAAGAATTGCCATCGATAACATTTGTCGCCGCTCCATCTTCTTCAGCTGTTTCTTCAGAACTGAAAGTATGTACTTGCCAACCTTGCTTGCTTAGCTCTGAACGGGTACTGAAATTCATTATTGGTATATTGTTACCGAACTTATAGTTGTAAGTGAAAGTAGAAATGATTCCGTTCTCATGGACAAATCTCAGCCTTAGATCGTACAATGAGTCTCCTTTGTATTGTAAATCTGAAATTTTCATTTCAACATAAAAACTATCAACGCCAATGGTTTTTGATTCCCATGTTATCGCATTGTAATCTCCACCTCCTTCGGGATCATTGTAATATGCAATACTATTGATCTTATTTGATGCATGAAACTTACCCGAAACAACTATGGCTTCTTTTGTTGCGTCATATTTGGCGTGAATACGATCAATTTCCGCATTCGCAGCATCGTAATAAGTTTTGCTATCCTTATTGAAGATCTGGTTTGCATTCAAAATTGCTGCATCTGCAGCTGTTAAAAGGGTCGCTTCCTTTCCCAAACTATAGTTGCCATATCCCATCAGGGCGGTTCCTAGTGTTGATCTATCAGAAACTTTTTCTGAATTGTGCGGGAGGTTTAGCCCGTGGCCTAGTTCATGAGCTAAACCACCAAACCACCCTGTAAATTGGTTATTGCCCAAACCGATATTGGCAATATTAAAATCTTCATAATCTAGTGCATAACACCACTTCCCTGTTCCGTAAAACGGTCCGCCAGTGGCTGTACCATCTTGTCTAAATTCATATCTAGGAATAATAATAAGGGTATGATCGCTCGTCTTATCTGAGGGGTGAGCTTCAAACCATGCATTGACCTCCTCTGCTACTGCTCCACTTCCTCCCTCATATGGGTAGCCACTCTTGGGTTTAGTGCCCCTAATTGTTATGATCTTGACAAGACTATCACTATTAACGAACATCCCAAAAGTTTTATTTGTATATCCATTTCGAGTCATCTCATTTTTATAAAATTGCCTGACCCATAACATGATATCGCTTAGCCGACGTTGGTAGTCGGGCAATGTATCTAAATCATTGGGAACAAAATAAACAATATTTAAGTTTCTCGTTCTATCACTGCTAAAACCATCTGGGGTATATACAGTATTTGGATCTACTGGGTGCAAATCTTTATTGCATGCAGTAAAAAAGAAAACTAGAATTAATACAAATGGGAATATTTTTTTCATCATTTTAAAATTTAATTTGGTTTATTCTTATCGGTTAGACATTTTGTGAAACCGACAATTATTTCATTTACTTGGTCATAATTTTAGAGGCAAATTTTACATCACTCAACATTTCCAGTTTCTTGTGAGTGGTCAGGGTTATTATATTCTGCTTGGAGATAATTCTTTTATGTCTTGCGCTGAGCAAAATCCTCTGCCTTTTTGATTCTGTTTCTAATTGAATTTATTTATGGAACAGACATAGCCCTCCTTTCATTAAGGTTAAGCCTTTTGTAATATAAAACATTAATAAAAGCATTCTTCAATTGTTTTTAGTAAGCTTAACTAGTCTACTACGCTCATATAGTGTATGTACAAAAAAGAGTTATCTCCCCCTAATCATTGCCTATTTTAATTATCAACTTCTGCATTTCGTTTGAGTTCATTGCTGAGTTCAGAAATCTTAATCAATAGTTTTTCCTCACAAACAGTAATTCTACTGATCAGCGGGTGATTTCTCAGCCACCTTTTAACATATAAAAGCCACATCCTAGGATGTGGCTTTTAAAACTAACTTACAACATATGAATCACTAATGATCGCCTTCAAACTGATCCGAAAGGCACTAATTACCTTTTATGATGATAAAGCTATCAGAGGTGTTATTTGAAAACATTCATGATGGTTCATAATGGCCCTTTGATGTGCTAGTTTCCGTTTTTCTTAGTTATCTATTCAAAACCTCAACACAATCAGCCTTCTACCGATCGGCTTTAGGGTAAGCACTGTGAAAACTCAGTGAATAGTAAAAATGGGCAGGTTAAACCTATGTGTATAGTTTGAATTCTAATAGCCCTTTTCCAGGGAAACTTCATTGAGCAGTGGCCGTCCGGCAACCATTCGCCTATAATTTTCCACCACTTGTATGACCGAAGAACCAATATTTGTCCTACTCGCAACATGGGGTGTTATAAATATGGAACCGCAATTCCAGAATGGATGATCTTGGGGTAACGGTTCCTGATGAAATACGTCGAGGTAAGCGTGAGCAAGTTGTCCACTGGTGATAGCTTCTAATAAGTCGTCTTCTGCAAGATGTTCACCTCTACCGACGTTGAGGAGAACAGTTCCCTTCGGGCATAAATTAAAAAGGTTACGATTTAAAATTCCTCTTGTCGCATCGGTCAACGGTAAAACATTCACAATAAAATCCGTGTTTTCAACTGCTCGGCTAAGTCCCTCCATCCCAGCAAATGAGACGACACCCTGTAGATTTTTTGGAGAATTGGACCATCCGTTGACATTGAAACCGAGTTGGACCAATCTTTCGGCTACGTGACCTCCAATTTCCCCTAATCCTAAAATCGTTACACGCGTTTGACCAATGGAGTTATACACGAGGGGCAGCCAGTGTCTTGTCGCCTTATCGATTGTATAAAGCGAAAAATTCTTCATCGAATGCATCAAACATGTCAAAACATGCTCAAACATATCGCTTTTTAACATGGGATCTACAATCCTGCAAGTGTGAATATGTGACGGTATGGTTTTAGGGAATAAATGATCTATTCCTGCACCTCCAGATTGGATAACTTTCAATTTGGGAAAATGAGTATAATAACCGGCGTCAGGCTTCCAACAAAGCGCAAACTCAACCTCACTATAATTTTGGATCTCAGGATAGATCTCAACCTTTATTTCCGGTAAATACCTGTTGATTTCGAGTTTCCATTCTTCGGCCCGGGCACTATTCAATATCAATGCTATACTCATATTTTTTCGTTTTATACTAAAATAACATTTATCCTAAAAACAGCAATGGGCTTATTCTCGAATAAGCCCATTATCTGAAAAGGATGATCTATCTACAGAACCGTATCTTGCATCTTGCTATTTATATCCTGTATTTTGCTTCAGATTGTCACCGTCTTTATTGTTCAGTTGGATTTCAGAATCATTCTGTTTGATCTTCATCTGCAACTGCTTCCTGCCATTTATCCCATTTGGGTACCGACGGATCATAACCGTCATATCCAAAGTTTTGAGCCAATCTTCCCTTGGTGTTCGCTGCAATTGCTGAATTTGGGATTGGCCAGTACAAATTGCATTTGTCCATTTTATAATTAAGCGTTCTACCATTTGAATTTACCCCGCCCCTGTTGTACATCTTTCCGTAGTTTACTACCCGCTTGTACCAATAACTTCCACCACTTAAATCCGTACCTGAACTCTTATCATATGTGTTCTTATCATATACCGTACCCCA
Source organism: Sphingobacterium sp. DR205 (assembly GCF_011064245.1). NCBI lineage: Bacteria > Pseudomonadati > Bacteroidota > Sphingobacteriia > Sphingobacteriales > Sphingobacteriaceae > Sphingobacterium > Sphingobacterium sp. DR205. Next base: position 5,447,957 of record NZ_CP049333.1, read on the forward strand.
TTCATCAGCTTTTCCACTTAAGGCAAGGCAGTACGAAACTCTACTTAGCTCCATATGCCGCCATTCTTCGAGATAAAGCTCACGCGCTCGTTCATTCATAATATCTCCAATTGTTACCGTCGAATACAACAGTGTACTTCCTGCTCTTTTCCTTATTTCATTGACGTCATCTGCAGCGGATGCGTCACCCAAGTAAAATTTAGCCTCAGCACGTAAAAGATATGCTTCAGCTAAACGGTATAGATACCAATCTCCATTGCTACCTTTTGTAGCTCCAATGTAAGCGTTACTCGCTTGATTAGCTTCGGCTTCGGCATCGGTTATAAATATTTTATAATGTGGCCAGTCAAACCAACTACGTATCGTATCAGTACATAAGATTGCATTATTAGCTGGATTAAATAGTGTTAAATGCTCCCCTCTATTAGCCGATCCAGCAGTTCCATATTTTATCATGTCCATTTTCCCCCAGTTACCTACATTGCTATTATGACGCAGATCATCTGTATCCTCAATACCATTGACAACCCATAAACCATGCTGAGCATATGCTGTCGGCCGAATTATTCCTATACCGCGGCCAATTGCTCTACCGAAGTCTAAGTCGGCTCTATAGTTGGGATTATTACGGGCGTACAGATCAACTGCATTTTTATTATCTGGAGATTTTAGGTTTCCCGTATTATAAAGAGGACCAAATATACGCATTGTTGCGAAGGCGATATTAGACTGCACACCTCTGTTTGGCATTCCCATAATCACTTCTGTATTGGCGGATATCAGTTTGTTCTCGGGACGGTGTAGATCCCAAATAACATTTCGGGTTATAGACCAAGTTTTCGGTTCACCGCCAGAAAAAAACGTACCGAACGTATTTTTCATCAATGCATAACCGGACTGATTAATCAAAATATCAGTTTGCTCTTTTGCTTTCTGAAACTGTCCTGTAGCTAAGTAGCATTTCGCCAAAAGCATACGACAGGCTCCTTTGTTAACCATCCCAATATAGGTCATATCCTTCTGCTCGGGAACCCACTGAACTGCAAATTCAAGATCTTGCGTTATCATCTCCAAAATGGCTTCCTTTTTTGTGCTCCGATAATTCAGCTTGGGAACCTCCAAAATTTTTGTGATCAATGGTACATCACCATATTGGAAAACGAGTCCCATATATCTAAATGCCCTATGGAAATATGCACGTCCTTTGTACGCGTTTTTGGTAGCTTCATCCAAAGTGCTGACCTGATCCACATAACTTAAAACCGTATTGGCATATTTAATACCGTTATAGGTTTCTGCCCAATAGTGGTTGATATAATTCCCATCATTCCCACTGGGACCTCCTGCTCCACTAGTTGGTTTCAATCCATCAGCAAAATTGAAGTTGACATTGTTTCCATCCACATCCGTTTTACCATAAACAGCAAGATCTGAAAACATATATTCTGTACCGATCACGACTGAATTTGTATTTGCTTCTGTATTGGTCCAATAAGATCTCAGATGCCTGTCGCTAATTGCCAGAGCTGCCTTTAATCCAGATTCAGTATTGAATGTGGTTCCCGGTTCATAGATAGATAAAGGATCTGGTTTTAAAAAATCTTTACTACAGCTGCTTATCATTATCGCATTAACCATAATAAGGAATATTGGAAATGAGATTGATTTTCTTTTATTTTTTGAGTTGAATAAGTTCATAGCGATACATTTAGAATGTTAAATTTAGTCCGAAAGAAAAAATACGGGTGGCCAAACCTCCTGTCTCAGGATCGCCATACTCCCAATCCTTTTGCCAGGTGGCCACATTTCGAACTGATCCAAATACTTTTACTCTTTCGATCTCCCATTTTTTCGTTAAAAGTTTGGGAAGAGTGTAACCTAAGGAAATATTCTCAAGCCGGATAAATGATCGGTTATATAATTTCCCCGCAGATGCACCAGCGGGAGCCATTGCATCCAACCGTGCATATTTATTTGTTGGATTCTCAGGTGTCCAGTATTCTTTGGCGAAAGTATTGAAGTTGTAAGTGATCATCGAACCTCCATTGTCCTGATTCAGATAATTTCCATCAAGACTCTTATGTCCCATATAAGAATAAATATTCAATGAAAGATTCCAGTTTTTAAACAGGGTAAAATCATTCCGGAGCTGCCAATTGATAGGTGGGGCGGCCTGTCCTAAAAATTCTTTGTCCTTATCATTATATACAGGTGTTATGGTTCCATCAGAATTAACCTTATCGTCAGCAGTATAGATATTTGCTACTTTTGGATCACCCGGACGTTGGCCATATCTTGCAGCTTCTGTAGCTTCGTCTGCCTGCCATATACCGCTTACTCGGTAATTCCAGATCGTGCTGATAGGTTGTCCGATAAACCAATTGTTGGCTGTAACGTCATATTCTTTCTGGCCTGTCACATTTCCATTTGCATCTAACACATCCTGATAATCGTAGTAAAGATGTTTTATCTTGTTTTTATTATAGGAGAAGCTCACGCTGGATCGCCATTCAAAATTGTCTTTTTTGACATTTAAGGAAGAAAGAGAAACTTCAAAACCTTTGTTCTGAACCTCTCCCAGATTGGTCGTTATACTGCCAAAACCCGTGAATTGGGGAAGTGTACGCGCCATGATCATATCGTGCGTCGTCATCGAATAGAATTCCAATGTCCCGGAAAGTCGTTCGTTCAGAAATCCGAAATCAAGTCCTATATTGGTTGCGGCTGTTTTTTCCCATTGAAGGCCAGGGTTTGCCATGCGGTCGACCAATAAGTACTTTACCTCTTCCATTCCACTACCAACAATATATCCCATGGTGCTTCCTAATCCAGACCCCAAATTGGCGAGTGAAACATATGGGTCGCCTAGGGACCGATTGCCATTTTTACCCCAGGAAACTCTCAGTTTACCCGAACTCATCGCATTCCATTTGAAGAATTTTTCCTTAGTAAAGACCCAGCTCCCAGCCACCATAGGAAATACAGCATAGGGGTTGTTCTGTCCAAAGGCCGAATAGCCATCACGACGTACAGATGCAGTCAGCATATACTTATCGTCGTAGGCATAGAAAACGCGTGCCAATAGACCATCTGCGGTAAAATGGGTGTCATTAGTTGAAAAAGAACTATTCTCCTTGGTAGCATTCTGTGTATTATGGAAACCCAATGCATCCGAAGGCAGTATATTACGTGCATTAGTCACATCTGACCAGTAACGATGATCTTCAGCTTCCTGGACCAAGGTAAGATTCACACGATGTCTTTCAGCAAATGTATGTTCCCAATTAATTGTATTATTGAGCATCCAATCAAAATTCTTTGACCATCCGCGATCCACACCACGGTTTACAGGCAAAGATTCCGGCAGGGAAGATGACATAAAGTACCGGTTGTAATACCACTGATAACGTGGAGCGGCATTGAACGAATAGGTAATGTTAAAGGGTAAGTTTACTTTTGCATTGAATATTGTGTTCAAAACAGTATAACCTTTTTCTAGATCAAGATATTGTCTGTCAAAATCGGCATTTACGCCTCTTTTAATTGAACCGTCTCCCATAGGATACTGTGCCAAGCTTCCATCAGCATTTCGATAATGACTGAAAGGTGAATTTCGAACTTGGTTGGAATCCCAATAATTCAGACCTAATCCGGGTTGCAGATCACCGTCACTGCGATCCTGAAAGTTCACGTTTGCTCCAATTTCGAGCCATCTGTTTACTTTTCCTTCTAATTTTAGATTGGATCGTATAGCTTTGTAATTATTAAAATCAACAGCTCCTTCGTTTCGCAGGTATCCCATCGACATATAATAATTCATCCTATCATTAGCTCCGGATATACTTGTATTATAGTCCTGATTGAAACCCGTCCTGAACGTATGATTGTACCAATCAAATGTATTTCCTGCAAGATAATTAGTCAAGACACCTCCTTCCAAACCTAATCGCTTAGCATAAATGCTTCTGTCGGACTCTCCGGAAGTATTACCTGTGTATGCCCGCCATTGATCTAATGTAATGCCATATTTTGATAAGTTGTCCGGATTTTCGTAATATCCGGGCTTAGCTAACATAGCTGCACTTTGATAGGCTTCATATTTTCCGGTCGTCAGATTGGTGCCATAGGTATCTTTTTTATACCAGTCTTCCCTATATTTCATATAAGCGTCCGGTGAAAACACTTCACGATATGCGCTTTTAATTGTCGTACCGATATTTGCAGTAAGATTCACCACAGGTTTGCCCTGCCTACCTTTCTTGGTAGTAATAATAATAACACCGCTTGCCGCTCTTGATCCATACACTGCCGCGGCAGATGCGTCCTTTAAAATGTCGATCTGCCCAATATCATCAGGATTTATTTCAGAAAGTTCACCAAAAAAGACCATACCATCCAACACGATCAATGGATCGTTATGTCCTCCATCGGTATAAACGGATCGCTGGCCCCGTAGTTGCATAGAACCTCCTCCTTTTGCAGAAGCATCGTACCCAACACTCAATCCTGGAGTACCACGCAATATGTCCTGCACAGTTTTTGGATTCTCGTTTGCCAAGTTATCGGGTTTTACCTGTACCACCGATCCGGTAAGATCCTTTTTCCGCATTGTCCCATAGCCAACAACTACAACTTCTTCAAGTGAACTGGTCCCTGCATCCATTTTTACCTCATAAGTACCCCCATTTCCCATTTTAACTACCTGATTGTTGTAACCAACGTAGGATACCACAAGATTTGTATTTTGCGGTATCGTTATGCTAAATCCGCCAGATGCATTGGTTTGTGTTCCTATATTAGTCTTTTCGATTTTCACACTCACGCCAGAAAGAGGCTCTCCTGTTTTTGCATCTACCACCGTGCCTGTAATTTGTCTATTCTGCGCTAAAAGACTTACCGGTATCAATAATCCCACTGATAGCATTAGTGCTATTTTCTTTAAGGTATTATTATTTCCCTTCGAATTATAATTTGGTATTTTCATATTCTTTCATAATTGGTTATACATTGATGTCATAATAAATTGTCCGTATCTGAACCGTTAGGAATCGGTAATGAATAAAAAAAAGTTCATAAAATAAATAATAGGATATGTCATTGATCAATTTGAATTCATAGACTGTTGTTTATAATTGGTATTCTTGTTTCTAGTGGAAAATGGCACGCACATTTTTCCGCTTAAGCAAGCGAATAATTTCGTCAGACAATGTCGTTCGACTTAAACAAAAGTAGCTTCGAAGTGAGATCGCTGTGTTTAATTTTGGTTCAATTGAGTTGAAATTCACTTCAAAATGCATAAAAAAGCCATTATTGAACATCGATGGACTATTATATTGACCTTGTGCAGCCGCAAGTGAACGAGTTTAGGGAAACTACAGTAAAGAAAAAAGGCCAATCCGCTTAATTGCAGATTGGCCTTTTTTAGATAAAATTATGATTTATTGTGTAAGATTATGAAATACATGTTTCTCTCCATGACGCCTATGAACTCCAACTTCGGTATTCGTAGCTTTCAGTTGCGAAAAAAGTTCTTCCTTCACCCATTTTTCCCCAGATTTTTTTCCACAGCTGTAGCTGTAATACACCATTTATCCCGTGGTCTCTCTGGGTCCAATTGTTTCGTTTCGTTATGCACACCGTCTCTAGGATAACTCCGTCCCAGTTGCTTGGTAAATACCATTGGACTATCTAAATCCTGTACTACAGAAAATGCTCCTTCCAACAAGTATGATGCGGCATCCATCCAGTGTAGCCTTGTCAGCCCAGTATAAGGGCTTTGTCTGAAATCTGGATCTTTTATTTCAAAAACCGATCTCTTCTGGCTTTGCGCTATCGCTCCGATAGCGGCAAAAACACAGATGAATGTAAGCATTTGGCGTATGTGCTGTTTTATTTTCATCGTCCTACTTTCCTCTGCTTTTTCTGGCTTTGTCACGCCACTCTATAACTTGTATCGATGTCGGAGCTGCTTCTGCCAGCCCCTCACCATCTTTTTGCACCGTAGACTGTACAAACAATGCAATCTTACGTTTCTTACTCCATAATTCCGTATCATAGGTAGGTTCCCAAGAGCCTACAGATTTATCACACAGGTCAACAATATCATCGGCCCCTTGCTGCACATTCCACTTCAACATCGAAGGCCGATAACCGCGCTCCTGATCCCGGAAAATTAAGGTTATGGCAATCTTATTGTCCTTTCCACGAACCAATATCTGTGGTCTGGCAATTGGAATTTCCTTTGTTCCGCCACCGGCCAAGCTAAACGGCGTTTTTCTAAAGTCAAAAGATCGAATCTTCCATTCTCCTCGCTGTAAATAAATAATCCTATACTGCGGAATCTGCGATTCGCTATCACGCCAATAACTTGCAATAAAAGGATTCCCCTTTTCATCTGCAGCTATTGATGTCTGATTAATCAATTCGTGCTGCTGTGGAATACGAGCTGCATATTCGACTGTAGACGCATTCATTGGCAAATCATATACTGCTCCAGTGCTACGCTGCCATGTTAATCCCCCATCTTTAGAACAGGCATAAGCCATATCATGATTGCTTGCGACATTGGGGCTTTCACGCCAGACCCAAGACAGATGTATAGTTCCCCGATTATCTACATAACTTTGCCAATATGCGTTCCTCTTTCCTTCCCCATCAATCAAGTTGCTATGGATACGTTTCCATTTCTGTTGTTTGGTATCATAGCTATTGACAACGAGATTACCATTGCCAGATCCACCATCCCGATAGAGGAATAGCAGCTGACCATTGGGCAGTTTCAAGAATTCAGGATAAGTCACCAGTGTTTCATTTTGATCGACCATGGCCTGCTCATAGCCGAGCACGAGGCTATTCGGGTGAATGGAACGTGCATATCTCAATCGACTATTGTGCTGATCCCAACAAACGTGGAGATACCCGGCCTTATCCACCATAATACTGATGACATTATGCGCATCTTTAGCTTGCCCGGTATAACCTGTACGCCGCAACTGCCAAACTTTTCCGGAGAGTAGCCGTCGTCCCAACACCACACATCCTTCGTCATCGTAATAGGCTATATATTGATATTTACGATTGCTGGTCAAAGAATTTTTACGAAATACAGCTGTGTTGACGGTATTCCTTGACCAACCGTTTCCAGCTGTCGTTTTCTTCATCTTCTGGCCCTGTACATCGCAAAAAAATAACAGTAATGTACAACAGAGCAATCCTATTTTTGAGATTTGGTTTATATATCTTTTCATCCAATTTTTTTCTTACAGTAATAAGCCCTTGAAGTCCTATTTGACAGGAAATCCCCGATTATTGAATGACTTTACTTTGATCCTTGTTCCAATCTTGTCCAGACCAGATGCGTTTAGCACTCCAGTCCGTAACCTCGCTTGTCCAAAAAGGATCCTGATCCGATAATCCTAATGGCAAAAAGATTACCGAACAGAGATAAGGGCTCCCTTGATTATTGTAAGGATCACCCAACCCCGGTTGGCTCCCATACATTCCCAGTGTCAACCAACCATTTTGATAAGTACTTGGACTTTCTGTCGTCTTTTTCAATACAGCAGACAGTGCTCCACGAACTTGTCCCTCGGTAAGTTCCCCCGGAAGTCGCTTTTTGAACGCCATATCTGCAAGGTGATGAAAAGCAGCGGCGCGGTAGATTACTGACCTGCCCGTTGGTGGAAAACTACCATCCGCATTGATCAGCCGCTCCTGAATAATTGCATAGCGCTCATTTCGGAGTCTGACTTTCGCAAACATACGATCATAACTCTTGGTTTTCAATTGGATAAAATCCATGATGCCAGCCAAAAAAGGATGAATAACATAACTATTATAGTAGTCAAAGGCATAATGCGGACCATCCATATACATACCATCGCCAACGTACCATTGCTCCAATTGTTGCAAAGCATAGTCAACACGCATGACATCCCAATCATCCGAATATTTGGCTAAAAAAGCTTCGTTCATAGCAGAGAAAAGCAACCAATTCGAATAAGCTGGGCGAAATTGTCGCGTAATCTTTATGGATGTAATCAAGTTCTTTTTCGTTTGATTGTCGATGTGATCCCACAACCATGGGCTGCGCATAAAACCAAGCGCAATAAAAGAAGCATCTACAAGCTGTTGGCCGCCCAGGTCAAAACGCATAAAATCTCGTGCATTGCTATCCAGCGCATTTTTAAGTGCTTGCACAGTCCACTTTCGGTATTGATCGCGTAGCCTTCTTTCCTCGACCGAACCATCATCCAATGAAAGCCAAGGTGCCATTCCTGACAATACTCTTCCCAATACCTCGACATATTGTACTTCGATACGATGGGCTCTATTATCCACATGAATGGATGTCATCTGAGGCATATTTAATCGCAGGCTGTCATGGGCCAAACTTCTTACTACTGGACGCAGCATACGGTCCATTTCTTTAAGCCAAAAAGCTCTACTTGTCTCATTTAGTGAGGTAGGTTTCTTTTTTACACTTTGCCCATAGACCGTATGAACTGTCAAAACCAATAGGAAGAAAAATAAAATTCGATTTTTCATTTGCATATTCTAACTTATTTTTTTATCCAGGTAACGATACATTTCGGTGCCAGCTAATAAAAATGCACCTACACCAAAGGGAGCCGTAGAGTTGACATCCACCACCTGCCCGGGGATAGCTTTCTCACCAATAGGTTGTACATATCCGATTCTCCCATCAGCCTGTAGAGCAACTTCACTCAGATAATTCCAGCCTTTAATCGCCGCATTGTGGAATGTCTGATCCGTGAGTATTCCTTCATTTAGCCCCCAGAGTAGACCATAAGTGAAGAAGGCTGTTCCGCTAGTCTCCCGACCTGGAGCATGGGCAGGATCCAACATGCTACGCGTCCAGAACCCTTCTTCCTGCTGGCAGCGTATGATGGCTATTGCCATCTCTTTAAAACGCTCACGGTAATAGTCGTAATGTCTATCCTGCTTAGGTAGGTCTTGAAGGACCTTCGCTAGGGCAGCGAAAACCCAACCGTCACCCCGTGCCCAAAAATCTTTCTTCCCATGTAGGCTCTTATGCTTTGGGTAAACATATTTTGCATCTCGATAGTATAATTTAATTTCCTCATCGAACATGATACGATCAGCATACTGCAAATAGGTATACATCTTATCGAGATAGAGCTGATCCTGGGTCAATTTGTACATTTTGGTCATGACTGGCATGACCATGTATAGACCATCGGCCCACCACCAATAATCATTATTGGCTGAATGGATCTGATATTCCATTACTTCTCGTGCACGGGCGATCTTTTCGGGACTTGGTGACAAATTATAAAGATCGATATAGGTCTGAAAACAAATCTGCCAATCACCAAAAAGAACGTAGTCATCCGTCTCGCCATAGCTGTATTTCCATTGCTGCTTGTTTGTTGATTTAGCTCCTTTCCAATCATTGAATCTGGCCCAGTCCTCAGAATATTTTAAGTCATTTTTTGATTTGGAAATTTTATAGAATTCCATATTTCCGGTATGATAAGCTGCCTGATCCCAAAATGCCCAAACCTCTGGCTTATGATGAGATTGCCAATAGCGGTTTGCACTGTTGAGCTGAGAAAAAACAACTTCTTTTTTTAGTTTCTGTCCAAATGAACAATGTACTATGAACAGCAGGCATAAAATAAAATTGATACGCATGTCTTGAGATTTATAATTTTTTGGTCCCCAATCGGTACATACAAAACTACTTCAAATCGTTCTGTAAGATGTTTGAATAAAGACTAAACATACCCCAAAATGGGATCATTTTGGGTAAGAACGTTAAAATTATCATAATAAAGCACTTTACCCCAAATAAACGTACAATATACACTTATTAAAAAAAACATTTGTATATTTAAGCATATAACCTAAAAATCTTTAAGTGGACTTCCTTATTCGAGACACGATAAAGGTAGTATTGAAACAGAAAAACATGCCATTAGCAATTATGAGCCCTACAAGATCGATTACAAGAACTGTTTTTTTGGGAGAAGAAGTCTAGCGAAATATGGATTGAACAGGTGGAATAAAAGACTATCAAGATGAGCGCAGGTATTACGCAGATTATAGCATTTTTGTATCTATATCTATCCCTTACAACTGTTGTATATAGCCAACATATCGGGTTAAACCCTCTGACAAAAAATTATGACTTACCTTCACTGACTATCAATCAGACAATACAGGATCAAGAAGGATACATCTGGTTTGCGTCGACACAGGGCTTAAGTCGTTATGATGCATATAATATCCTCAATTTCAAGCTAAGGAATGCCGCTGGAAAAGTGACCACTCAACAGTCTATTAGGGCACTAATAGCACTTGGGAATAAACTCATTTTGGGTAGCGAGAGCGGTGTTTATGTACTTGACAAACGCAACTATAAGGTATTCCCCCTTAAGGATTCACGTGTAGCTACTGTGCGTGTCAATGCGTTGATGGTGGATCTTGAGCGACGGTTATGGATCGGTACGGATAATGGCATCTTTATTTATAACAGCGATTTAATTCCTTTGACAGAAGCACAAAGTTCACAAGTTCTTAATAGCAGTATGCAGGGCAAAACCGTCAACATGATCTTTCAGGATAGCCAGGCCAATATCTGGATCGGGGTCTGGGGAGCCGGTTTATTTAAGCTGAATCCTAGTAGCAGCAAACTGACATCTTATCCGAGGCTTGGCCAACGCAACAATCCTTTCAAACTCATGGAAGACGATCGTGGGCAGCTATGGCTATGCACCTGGGGGGACGGCATCTATTTATTCAATCCACAACAGCCAAACAATCCATACAAAGAAATTGAGATTAAAAATAAGCGGCGCACCATTGGTAAAGAAGATTTGTTTTACAATATTATTCAAGATCAAAGTCGACGTTACATCTGGGTGCTATCTTTTTCCGGCATATCGACACTTCAATATCAAGATGGACGGGTCAAGGAAATAGACCTTTCTGGTTATTTCGACAGTACGACCAACATTTTCAATGACATCTACCAAGATAGATACGGTACTTTATGGCTTGCGATCGGCGGAAAAGGAGTAGCTATGTTGAGTTTTGATAAGCCAAACTTAAAAAATTGCAGCTTTAAACAAATCAAAAAAAAATATAGTATTACACCAAACCTAAACATGCTGTATCGCGATAGTTCAGGCGTAATATGGTTTAATCTCGAGCGTTTTGGTTTTGGAAGCCTATCCACAAAAACAAATCAATTAAATACCTATAGTAATTCCAATTTCAGGGATTTAATTTCCATACGTGCCGTGACCTGTGCAACAGATTTCGGCCAGGAGCTATGGGTGGGATCTGCATACGAATCTTCGATCAATATTTTCCAAAAGACAAGTAACAATATCAAACTCCTCCGCAAGATAAATCTGGAACAACAGGTCGCCCATCAGGGAGTGCCTTCATTTTTTTTCACAGATAAACAAAAAAGACTCTGGATTGCAACGACACAGGGCCTCCTGTTAAAAAAGTCGGCATCGGAAAGCATAACGACCATCCATGCGGTAAATGATCAACCGGTGGCGATAGCCCAGGACAATTATAATCATATATGGGTTGCGACCAAAGAAAATGGAATTTATTGTATCGATGACCGCAGCTTGCGCTCCTTACCTTTGCATATCGGTAAAGAAACCCGAGGATTGAAAAGTGACCAGATTGAAACCATGGATGTGGATAATGATGGTATTCTATGGATTGGCACCAAAGACAACAGGTTGCTGAGTTATCAACCAGCCCATAACAAGGTAAGGGAAATCGCCAATACGACATTATTTGAAAAAAACCAGCTTCTTGATGTTGTCTGTCTCGATCGTCACATCTGGCTGTCGACAACACGTAATATCTACAAGATCAACCGTTTAAACAAGAATATCAGTGAATTTTCCGCTTCTGACAGCCTTCAGGTCAACATGTTTTCTAAGCGGGCTTTCGCAGTAGATAAAAACACCAACACCATTTATTTCGGTGGTTACAATGGAATGGTTCAACTCAATGATCATAGCATTATACCTAATTTTAAGGAGAATGTACTTATTACCGACATAAAAATAAACAATAAGTCCATCATCCTTGAATCAAAACAAAAAATATTCAGCGATGATCATTCCAAACTGACCTTGAACCCGCAAGATCAAAACATAGAAATCTCGTTCTCCACATTACCTTTTACACAGGAAGGAAAAATCCGTTATGCTTATAAATTAGAAGGAGTCGACAAAGATTGGATATATGCTCCCCGGGATCGCATCTTTGCAACATACAACAATTTAAGTAAAGGGAAATACAGATTTTTGGTCAGATCGACTGACTTGTACAACAAATGGAATACGAGTTTTACCCAAATTGAGATTATAAAGAAACCCTCATTCTATGAAAGCAATTTAGCCTATTTTATTTATGCATGTATTTTCGGTGGAATTGTCTTCTTTTTTATCAATTATTCTTTCAATCGTTTAAAATTGAGTAATGACTTAAAAATCGCCCAAATCGAAAAAGAGAAGACCAAGGAGCTTGCACAGTCCAAACTCAGTTATTTCACCAATATTTCGCACGATTTGCTAACTCCGCTAACGATTATCTCCTGTTTAGTTGATGATGTGCAGATGACTACGAAAAATAATTTAGACCAATTTGATAAGATACGGCTCAATTTAAGCCGGTTAAAGCGGCTGCTCCAACAAATCCTAGATTTCAGAAGAATGGAAACCAGTAGCATGAAGCTTCAAATCAGCGCATCGAATTTCCCAACTTTTATCAACCAATTGGGTGCCATGCATTTTAGTCCAATTGCCAAAAAGAAAAATATCAGCTTTGAAATTCAACATGGAGACTGTCCTGAAATCCTTTTCTATGACGTCGATAAAATCGATAAAATTCTATTCAATCTATTATCTAATGCATTTAAATATACAGACCATGGGGGGCAAATTACGCTTACCTATCATGTTGAGAAAGAAAAAGGATCGAGTCGACTGCTGATTTATATCCGTGATAATGGCATAGGAATAGACCCTGAAAATATAACGAAAATTTTCACCGCTTTCTATAACAATAATTCTACAAAGCACCCTGAAAGCAATGGCATAGGACTTTCAGTCACCAAGCAATTGGTAGAAGCACATGATGGTGAAATCCGGGTAGATAGTCAGCTCCATATCGGTAGTATGTTTCAGATTAGTATTCCAGTAGATAAATCATATTATCTCAGCAAGGGAATAGGGGTGATGGAGCAACCTTTCGTGGAAGAAATTAAAGATACCATTATTGAGTCGCATGAAAGGAGCAATAACCTATCGAACGACATCTTACAGCCAAGGCTGAATGTGTTACTGGTGGAAGACAATGAAGAACTCCGATCAACTATGGCCAGAATTCTGGCCCGGAATTATCAAGTACATATTGCACATAACGGTCTACAGGGTTTAGAAGCACTCGAAAATAACGAAATAGATATTGTTATCAGTGACATCATGATGCCTGAACTAGATGGTCTGAATTTTTGCAGGACCATTAAATCCAATACAGAGTTTAACCATATACCAGTTTTGCTGTTGACAGCCAAGAGCAGTATTGAGGACCGTATCGAATGCTATCAAGCCGGTGCGGATGGTTACATTAGCAAACCTTTTGAGATTAAGGTATTGGAAGCGAAGATTCAAAGCTTTATTATCAATAAACGCTGCAAGCAGCTCGTTTTTCATAGTAACACAAAGATTAATATTGCAACGCTCGATCACACGCCTTTGGATGAAAAATTTGTTCAGAAGATGATCCAAGTTATCGAAGAACATCTTTCTGACGATCAATTTGATGTTATCAAACTCGGGGATATATTGAGCCTGTCCAAATCAACACTTTATCGAAAAACAAAGGTGCTGCTGAATGTATCTCCAAGCGAATTTATTAAAAACATACGATTAAAACATGCCTGCCAGATCATGGAAATAGATAAGTCTATATCTGTTAGTGAAGTTGCCTTCGCGACAGGTTTCTCCGATCCACGTTATTTTGCCACATGCTTTAAAGCGGCATTTGGAATAACTCCAAGTGAATTTCAAAAAAAATCTGGATCAAACTCCTTTGTGTCCCTATAACATTCAACTGGACCAGCATATGTCATTAACATCTCTGCCCCTATCAGCTTTCAGAACAAGAAGCTATGACCGGGGGATGATCAAAATGGCTATTGTTGTAATCAGTCGCCAAGGTTTCAGGTTGTGCTTTCGAAAGAAGGGACCAACATAAAAATTGACATAGTACAGTCGCAATCTAATAACATTAATAATCTTTTTTCTTATAGATGAAGCATCCTGCCTCAGAAGGGTGGTCAAGAACCAAGCTGCGCATATCTTCGCGCCATATCAGTTGAACGATCATAAAATCACCGGCAGCGGAAGCCGTAAAAAAAATAGCAAATAGGAGTATATTGGTATTTCCACTGAACCATGCATAGATAATGGGAATGATCCCTAGTATAATCGATGGCATCAATGCACCTATGATATACTGTTTGACACGAAGTGGCTCCTTACAATGGCAATAAGGTGTCAACATTTTCATTAAAACACCGAATTTGATCGATCTGAACCCATTTTTGATATAACATGACCAGGTTATACCATGAATTAGTTCGTGCACCACTACTCCAATCACTACTACGAGCACACCTAACAACGCAGAAGATAACGACGTTATCTCTAACATATTTTTGATAAAAACAAACGGGCTTTCATTGCGTCCCCAAATAAGATAAAATGGTAAAACATACAACAGTATAATTGGAATAAATAAGAGAAGGGCAAAGATGTTTGCCTTATACAGATCTATAAACCGTTCTTCTTTAACGTATCCGGAAAGTGACTCCATTTCCATATGGTTGCTGTTAGGATTTATAAAATGATACTCCTTAAAAATAATATAATTTTTAGTTCCTTACAAAGAACACAGGAAAGTGTGACGAACACCGGACTTATTGGACGATAAGAAGCCAATATTATGATTTGGCTATCACTTAAAATATTCTATGACCTGGTAGCTGCCGTCATTGTATTTGGCAAGTAATTCTTTCAAATAATATTTATGTTGTGCGCCAGTTAAAACAACTATTCTTTTGCCACGATGTATGTTAGCCTGTTTTATGATATTAATAGCCATTGTATTATTTCTTAAGTCCCAGAAATTACACCAAAGCTGATAACCTTCACGATAGGAGATCTTTTGGCCATTGGGCTTGGTGATATACCTTTCAGCAAAAATTGGTTCAGAATTGGAAATTTTTGGAATTTCATGATGTTGAAGATCCTGCCTGTATCTGTTTAACGCTTCGAAGACTATCGAATTTAATGTTTTGATGTCAGTTTTTGAGAAATTGATCAATGCACTATTCGCTTCGCTATATTTCTGATAGTTCGATTTATTGACAATGCTTAATTTGTCCGTTTTATATAAACTATCTATAAGCTGTATAACAAGCCTGTCTGCTGGAACCATACCTTTATCTTTTCTATACTGGTTCCTACCCTCGAATTCAAATGGTAGATTACGTGTTTTAGGGTATTGCTCCAGATATTTTAACGTGGCTGTCTGCTCATTAGAATTAGGTCTAATTACCCTAGCGAAATCCTTTATCTGAGCGCTATCGTTTTCTTGCAACAGTATTTCAGGTCTGATGTTATCTAATATTTCGAATAACATTTCCGGGTTCAAAATAGCAGACGAATCATGTACGGTTCCAATAATATAAAGTTGCGTCTTATTTGACTCTTGGGCTTGCAATACATTCAAATAAAGAAAGGAAAGGATCGTAAAAAGGTAGTTCATCATAAAGGCAATATTTGATTTGCTTAAAAGCT
The DNA here is from genome assembly GCF_011064245.1 of Sphingobacterium sp. DR205. Lineage (NCBI taxonomy): Bacteria > Pseudomonadati > Bacteroidota > Sphingobacteriia > Sphingobacteriales > Sphingobacteriaceae > Sphingobacterium > Sphingobacterium sp. DR205. The sequence goes on from NZ_CP049333.1 coordinate 5,463,844, forward strand.
TAGTACCCAAATATAAGATAAATATTGATGTAAAAAATCTACTAATAGACGCGATATGAAAATATTATAATAAAATGCGCTTTGCTAAAAATCAATGACAATGGTAATGAAATATGATATTGTCAGAGTCAGATCAAAAAAAACACTGAATGCCAGCATTTGGTAACGAATGCTAAGATTACAGACTCACTCCCAACGTAAAGGCTACCCCTTTTGACTCTAGGTCTACATTACCATAACCAATCCCTGTCAATGGTAATTTAACAAAAGGTTTCACACCGACGTTGATCTTGTCATTGATTTTCTTTTCAATGGATATTGAAAAATCAGCAACGCCAAAAATATGCTGATTCTCACCATTAACTTCATAGACGGCACTTTTCTTATCTCCGCCATAACTCCCTCCTCCTTCGTAATCAAACGTGTATTTTTCCTTCAGCATAAAATAACTTGAAAGCCCGGCGCTGACATTAAATTTAACCTTTTTACTTTTCAGCACCGTATAACTTGCTGTTAGTGGCACATCAATAACATCACAGACGGCAGTGACATTGCTCGGTAATTGCGTCAGCTCAGGCGGGTTTGAGGGTGCATAAAATTTATACGCTGACTTATAGTTCTTTTTCGCATAGGTGGCTCCCACAGAAACACTTAGCCCTTTGGTCACTGGGTAGGAATAGGCTAAACCGATATTTTCACTAATTGAAGATTTACCCGCCCCCTTGACACTCGTTAAATCGGGGCCGGCCAAAAAGCTAACAACCGACCGCTCTTTTTGTAAGGGAACTATTTCTTCGCCACCTTTGGGTTGATAAATCGCCGCCAAACGATCGCCAGTAGCTTCGACAGGATCAGCTTTTAACCTATAGCTAGGCAATGCTTTAACTTTGTATTCCATTTTTGGAATTGAAAAAACTGTATTTAGACTAGTTTCTCGTGTCAGTGTATGCCTTACATCAGCAAACTCAACAACTTGGACACGCAGCCCCTGTGTGCCTTCAGCTATTGTTTGAAGCCTGGACACGCTCGCTTCTCTCGGCTGCAGCGAAATCCATTGCTCCTCTTGCTGGGGTGCAACAAAAGGAGCGTCCGAAGGGGCAAGAATTTCCTTCTCCGCAGTCTCCTTCTTATGTGCACTAGCGGGCTCATTTATTTTATCCGATGATTTATTCAATTGTAGTCCATCGTTATTCCATGTAAAAAACAATGCTAAAATCGCTGCACTGGTAGTTACCAGTGTTGCAAATAGGGCAATCTTTTTATTCTTTGATTGGTTCGCCCTGTTTAACCGAGATTCTACGTCTTGCCAATGTGATTCATTAAATTCAAATTTCGCATCACTGAGGCCCTCCTTAAAAATCTCATCAATCTTATTCTTATCCTTTTCCATCATGTTTTCTCCTCAGTTTTACCACATATTGCGCGTTGAATTTTGACCATTTCAGCAAGCCGGCCGCGGGCTTTATGCAGGTTGGATTTTGATGTCCCTATAGCAATCCCCAACATGCCACTGATCTCTTCATGTCCGTAACCATCGATGGCATAGAGGTTGAAAACTGCCCTGTATGCTGGCGGAAGCTGATGCACCATTGCCAATAGATCTTCATAGTTTAATTTTTGGCTGATTGTGTCATCATAGACGATCGTCTGTTCATACATCGCTACATCCACATGTATTCCCTGTCTTATCTTGGCCCGATAAAAATCAATAGCTGTGTTTGTCATGATTTTTTTTATCCACACAGAAAAAGGTTTCTGATAATCGTATTTGCCGATATTTTTAAATACTTTGAAAAAACCTTCATTTAATATACCTATGGCATCCTCTCTATTATTCGAGTAACGTAGACATATTCCCAAGGCCATAGCATAATACAAGGTATAAAGATCTTTTTGAGCCCTACGGTCCCCATCGATACATCCTTTAATAATATGGATAGATTTTTCGTCAACTTCTGTTATCGCCACTCGATATTACTTTCTTTCTTTTGATAAATATAGTATTAAGACTAATACGAAGGAATAATCCAAAAGGTTGCCTGTAAAAAATATTTTTTTTTGTTGCCACTTCAAGGCAACTTTTCCTTTTCAGTCCTCGTAGTATCAAGACAATATTTTAAAACACACAATTATGAAATCAAACAAAAAACATGTTGCAGCAGCCATTATAGCCATAGCAACAGTGAGCCTGTTTTCGGCTTGCTCAAAAAGCGACGGTGACAGCCCAGATGTTGAGAACAAAAACAAAGGCATACAGATAACCGTTAACAGCCAATTCGGCAGTATCCTAACGGATGAAAACGGAAAAGCACTTTATTTCTTTTCCAATGACACAAAAGGAAATTCGACATGCAGCGGCAACTGCCTGGCAACCTGGCCTATTTATTATAGCAGTGAAACAAGCACAGATGTCAAAATCGATAAAAGTCTACTTGGTGAAATCACCCGCGAAGATGGTTCCAAACAGAGTACCTACAAAGGCTGGCCCTTATATTACTATGCTGGCGACGGTCAATCTGGTCAGGCAAAAGGTGATGCCGTAAATAAAATCTGGTATGTCGCAAAACCTGATTATTTACTTATGATAGCCAATGCACAGCTCGTCGGCCATGACGGTAAAAATTATTTGAGTGATTACAGCGAGGGAACGGGTAAAACAATCTATCTGACTGACGATAAAGGAAGAACGCTATATGCTTTTAAACCGGACAAGTTCAACAAGAACAATTATACGGAGGCAGATTTCAGCAATGACGCCATCTGGCCAATCTATCAAAAAGAAACCGGTTCATTGCCTTCGTTAGTACGAACGGCAGATATCGCCGTCATAACCGTTTTTGGGAAGAAACAATTGACATACAAAGGTTGGCCATTATACTATTTTGGACAGGATCAGCAGCTGGGAGATAATAAAGGAATCAGTTTTCCTCGTGTTGGTATATGGCCTATCCTGAACGATAATACGGCAATCGCTCCAACAAGTTAATCCACTCCTAATCGAATTGAACCTATGTTAAAAAAACTAAAAACTCCAAATACCTACGGTCGGACGAGTCGTCCTATCGTTGTGTTGTCAATGACTATAGTTGCCATTGCATTGACAGCGTGTACCAAGAAGCAGGCACAAGAACTCAGTCCCGATGATGAAGAGGAAACCGTGACGGCTGCAAATGTGTCGTACATCAATTTTGCAAAAGCGCTCTTTGAAACAAAATGCAGCTCCTGTCATGCAGCAGGGCGCGGCGCCAGCGCAAAGTGGACATTTAGCGGATATTCATCGGTCAAAGACAATAGTACAAGAATCAACAATGCTGTATTGATCACCAAATCCATGCCTATAGGCGGTTCACTTACAGTCAAGGAGATCGAGCTACTGGACGCCTGGATTAAACGAAATACACCTGAAAATTAATATTCTACTTATGAATAAGATCAACATTTATAGCATATTCTTCTTTATGATATTTGGTGGTATCGCGGCATTCGCACAAAAAACATCGTCCCTAGTTTCAAAAGAAACAAGTATCACTTTTTATAGCAATGCTCCTTTGGAAGACATCGAAGCGAAGAGCACGCTAGCGGCATCTGCCATGAACATCAAAACCGGAGATATTATCTTTCGGGTAAAAAATACCTCTTTCCAATTCGACAAAAAGCTTATGCAGGAGCATTTTAACGAAAATTACATGGAAAGTGACAAATATCCCTTAGCAGAATTTAAAGGAAAAATCGAGGGGGTCGAAAAATTAATCCATGAGGGTAATTACACCCTTAACGTAAAGGGCAATTTGCAGGTTCACGGGGTGACTAAAATTTACACAACCGCGGCGATATTCAATGTAAAGAGCGGAATAATAAAGGCCAATACAAGCTTTCAGATCAGGCTGGCCGATCACAGAATCACGATTCCCTCCATCGTAGGAAAAAAAATTGCAGAAGTAGTGAAAATCAGTGTAGATGCGCTATACAAACAATAACGACACGAATTTGTTGCAAATGAGAAATATACTATTTATAATCCTGTGTTTTGTTTGGGTAACGACATCTGCTCAGGAAGATCTTGAAAAATTAATTGCTATAGAAGGTCCAAAAAATGAAAAAGTTACGGCAACCTTTAAATCGGGCAACCTGATCAATCTTAAGACAACCGAAACTATTCATCGTCATGAAATGGACTTTAGGGTCGATCATCGTTTTGGTGATATCGCCGGTAGCGCCGGTGGCGCAAAGAATTTTTTTGGGCTAGACAATTCAACCGATATAAGAATCGGCTTCGACTATGGCCTACTCGATAACCTGAACATAGCGATCGCCAGAGCAAAAGGAGCTACGGAAGTCAGACAGCTCTATGAAGGAAATATCAAGTACCGGTTTATCGAACAGACAGTCGACAACAGGATACCGGTGTCCATTGCATTTTTTGGAAGTATGACGGTATCAGCCATGGGAGCATCCGAGGATAAGCAGTCGGCAGCAAGTTTCACCGGGTTCAGTGACCGGCTAAGCTACGTAACACAGCTGATCATTGCGCGAAAATTCAGTTCGAATTTATCACTGACTGTTGTCCCTTCTTATCTTCATCGGAATTATACTGCCTACAATGACCAAAATGATCTCTTTGCACTTGGGATTGGTGGTCGAGCCAAAATCAGTAATCGGATAGCACTTGTTGCAGACTATATATTTCCTTTCCGCAAGTCATCAAATAAAAAATATCGCGAGGAAGTGAGTGGCCAGCGCTATTATAATGCATTGGGTGTTGGTCTAGAAATGGACACCGGAGGACATATATTCCATCTCAATTTTACAAATGCTACTGCGATTCAAGAATCGCAATTTATCAGCGAAACAAATAGCTCTTGGGGTAAAGGTCAATTCCGCTGGGGATTTAGCATTTCACGACGTTTCAATTTTAGTAAGAAATAATGTACGAATACTTTCCCTTGCTACAGCCTCCCTATCTATAAGACTGAAATAAAATCCTGAGCGTGCGATAGCCAAAAAATAATATGGATCAACAATCGTAAAGAAGCGTAAGGACAGAAACGAAGAACTCGGTGTTGTACCGAGTTCTCATTTCATTCCTTAGAAGCTTGTTAGGGATTCTCTAATACCCGAATTTCGCCAATCGCCCGTACATCTCCACGAAAGCACATTGATCTAACAGCCATTTTGATTTTTTAGGATTCTCCAGAGTCCAGTCCGTATCAAAAAGTCCATCTTGATCCCGCATCCGAAGCCATGCGAGATCAAGATTCTGAGCAAAAATATCGATATATTTTCGATTTCCGTCCTGCTCGAACAGGCTGATATAGCCGCGCATCATCACAGCGTGGAACCATAAATTACTGTTTTTTAAGACCGGAAAATCTTTTCCCGCTCTTGTTTCAAAAAAATAGCCCAGGCAAGCTTCAGCAAGCTGCTGCGCATCGTCCAGGTATTTCTTTTCTTTGGTCAACTGATAGAGCAATGCTGCAGCCTGCAGCATCTGACCTGAATTATAAGAATACTTGGCCTTTTCAACTTTACCATCAAGATGCATATTGTCCCAATAAAGCTTATCATTTGGGTCCTGCAACCCTGCTTTTGTCCATTCATACAGACGTTGGCCTTCACGTAAATAATCTTTCTGTTTGGTCGCTTCAAACAGTTTTAGGGCAAATACCGCTGCAGGAGCATTCGAACAGCTATTTTTGGATTCTTTCTTCTGTTCACACCAGTAAATACCGCCACCAAGCCTGTCATCTTCACCACTTTTTACAAAGGTCCAGATCTCCTTTGCATGTTTAAGATAATCTGTCTTTTTGGTTTGTATGTAACTATCTGTAAAATCAATGCCCAACCAGATGTTATCATCGTAAAAACGATCCGATGCCGGTGCTGAATTAATATAGGAGGCATACCCCACTGGTTTACGCTTTTCGTCCCGATATTCATGGAGCCCTACGAGTACCTTCTGGTCCAATATTTTCTGGTAGGCTGCTTTATCTTTTGACTGTTCCATCAGCGCATTGACCGCCGAAAAACTACCCGAGAAAGGCCAGAGATAGGCATATTTCTTTTGCTGTTCTGCCTGCGTGTTATTATTCAGGTAGTCTGCTTTAAAATTCTCGTCAAAGGGGTACTTTTCAGTCAATAATTTATTTTGTGTATTCCCATATTTATCATAGATCACATCCAGGGTCTTCTGGGCGTGATCAGAAAATTGACCTTTCTTCACCTGTGCCTGTCCCATCATATAGCACAGGCCTGTCAAGAGTACTGTTGTCGTTATCCGGTTTATTTGTTTCATCAGCATTTATTATTTTAATGTAGCCATCAGGAGCTGACGGGCAACCTAATGGCTATCGTATACAATCTATTATTTTAATTTCGTTTGATAGCGTGCCAGGCCCTCAAACAGCATTGCAGCACTTGTATAGGCTGTAATTTCACTGTTTCCAACTGGCGGCTGAGACCAGGAAGAACCAAAAAATAAAGTCGGCAGACTGGTCCCCTTGGTCCAGGCTATTTTCCCATTGTTGACCAAAAACTTTTCAAATTTAGCACGGTAATCTGCGTTGATCCCTTCAAGATCCAAATAATCCACAAAATACCGGATAAAAATCCCCTTAAACAATGCGCCATCACCACTGCCTTCATCACGTAGAATATTATTTCCAATATCGGTACAGCGGGTAATGGTATAATAACTAATTTTTTGTGCATCGACTAAGTAGATCTGATCTTTGGTAATCTTAAAAAGTTCAACGGCGGTCCCCAGAAAAGTTCCTTGATTATAAGTCAGTGTTGTCTGATCGACAGCATCGGTCTCACCATTGATATTATCATATACAGCCCCTGAAGATGGATTGTAAAGTGTTGCCTTCTGCCATTCATAGATCTTTTTGGCCCATGTCAGATAACTTTCATCTTTCGTTAGATTGTAAAGTCTAGCGGCAAGAATACTAGCCGGTCCGTTGGAACAGGCATTTTTACTATATAACATATCTTTCCGCCATGCTAATCCTCCACCAGCAAATTGTTCATTCCAGCCCTTGATGATATCTGCCCATAGAAGCAGTACTGCATCCCGATATTTCTGTTCTTTGGTAACTTCATATAACCGCAACATGGTCAAGGCATTCCATTCCATATCATCGTAGAATACATTGTAATAGTTATTACCGTTTTTGACTTTAACACCCACAAACCACTTGCTAAAATAGGCACTATACTTCGCATCCTTGGTTCGTAAATAGGCATCGATAACGACATCCATGGCGTGAGCATTGGGCCAATATTGAAATCCCAGATCGGACTGGTTGATGGCATTGTTAAAATACCCCGCTTCATTCCAGAACCCACTAATCATTTTATCGGACACCTGCGTAGCAATATCAGTCCAAGATTCCTGAATCGTATCGTCGTATGGGTATGTATCCTCGACTTTTGTACATCCAAACAGTAACAACAGCATAGATGACAACATTATTATTTTCTTCATTATCCCTCCTCCCTAATTTGGAACTACCGTATGTGTATAATCTTTGTCACCCTGTAGGATCATCGAGATTTTTGTTGGATGTCCATCGACCGCATTGACAAATTTCCATTTATCATCCCATTGCGAGAGGTTGGGCAGAATACGAACGAAGAAATAGCTTGGATCGGATCCGCTCGGCGCAACATCAAGTCCAGGTTCTGTGGGGCCTAGTTGTACTGCCTCTGCTTTCCCTGCCTTGACGGTTTCCATCTGGAACTTATAGCGCTGGTCGCGCCCCCAACTTTCCTGCTTAAAATTGATAATGCCGGTCGCTGACCAGATCCCCTTACCCTGATAGGGTAGGTCAAGTACAACTGCTCCTGAAGGTGAGAAATAAACACCCATACTTTTGATTTCCGCATAGGTAATTGTCGCAACATTAAAATCAATCCGAATGCGGTATACTGCTGTTTTGGTCACAGTATTACTCCCTACTTCGCTTTCCTTTAATTTTGTTTGATCTTCGGAATAGAAAATCCGGCCATCTGCTGATTTTCGGTCCGTAAACGTATACTTCTTACCTGCTTCCAATTTGGTAAAGATTTCATACTCACCGTTGCCGACGAGCTTAAAAGGTAACGCCTGCGTAATTGCTTCGCCACCCTCTGTTCCTTCTCCGGTAATAAACAGTTCATCCGGAATATCTGCAAATCCTTCCAGGCTTTTTATGTTCAACACTTTTTTCACTTTACCCAGCACCCGTTTCATCCCTCGGATTGAATAGACGGACCAGCTGACATCGCCACTCGTACCTGGCTCGATTCCCGCTTTGGCAGCAACCTGATTCAATATTTTATGACTGATGTTTGCTCCGTTTGAGTTCCCGTTATTGTCCGAGGTAACGGTATATAAGGGTTTGCTGAAATCGCCATCCACTTTATCAAAAACGACTTCATATTGGGCCGCTCCCCCGTCAGCTACCAATGCGGACTCCCATTCAAAATATAAGGCAGCAGAACTGGAACTCAACAATTTGACTGATTTCCCGTCCGCAGGCGCATATAAATTCTCCACAGCGGATACATCCGCATCCGAATATTCCATATCATCTTTTTTGCAGGAAACGATGCCCGCAGCCAATACGATCATTGCTATAACTTTAAAATACCATTTCATGTCTTTTCTTTAATTTTATCGTTCAAAACGTACATTTTTTCTTTCTGTATCGTCGGTGACGGTTTGTTTCAATTAAATTTTAGTTTGAATAACCTTGATTATTGGGCAATAGATTTTTATTCAGATCAATCTGTGTCCTTGGAACTGACCATAAATAATCCCGGCTCTCATCAAAGCGTCGAATATCCAATTTGATATAGCTATTGTTGCCGCCATATTTAGCCCCCAATACCTGACCATCCAGATAGGTTTTACCAGCTTTCCAACGCAGGATATCATAGTAACGTAAACCTTCAAGCGCAAGCTCGCTACGCCGTTCATTTCGGACAATTGTTTTCAGGTCACCGGATGTCGGAAAATCCAATGCTTTCGCTGCTTCGAAGCCGGCCCGTTTGCGGATAGGTTTGATCGTCATATCCCATATTGCAGCATCGAGCTGTCCAAGCGCTTCTTTCGCTTCGGCATACATCAATAAGATATCAGCATATCTGAACATAATGATATTGAGCCCGGCATCATATTTTACGGTCGCTGTCTGATCATAATATTTCTTGACATAATACCCTGTGGGTGATGCATTGGCACTTGCTCCCTGGTATTCGTCAAGACGCTCTTTATCTGTCCCTCCAGACCCCGGTTTGATAAAAATCTTACGCACCGTTCCATCAAAGTCGGTCCATTGACCGCCATGGAAAACAATCGTTGCGGCCATTCTGGGATCCCGATTAACATACGGATTGTCACTGCTATAATTGGGATCTGTAGCGATTGTATTTCCATCTAGGGTGATATAATTATCCACGAGGCTCTGCAAAGGTGCATAACCATTCAGACGAGCTTGGGCCGAGATCGGCGCGGCATCGTAGAGTTTATTCCAGGTTTTCAGCTGCGGCACATAGGCATAGTCCAGAATAACCTCCGAATTGTACTCTTTTGCTGCTGTAAACAAGTCGGGATAGCTATCGAAAAGGGCATATGTTCCAAATTCCGCCTGTTTCTTTATCAGATTTTCGCAATACTCCAGCACTTTGTTCCAGTTGCTCTCATACAGGTAGGCCCGTGCCTGAAAAGCCGAAGCCGCACCTTTTGTAATCCGGCCTCTATCATCAGCGGGTAGCGCATCTTTGCTGGGCAGATCCGTCATACATTCATCCAATTCCTGATGAATAAAGGCCATGACGGTGGCTTTAGGTGTCCTTGATATCGTCTTGGACTCCTCCAGGGTTATATCCTTGGTAAAAAAAGGGACATCACCGTAAAAATTGACCAGCCTAAAATAGAGCGAAGCGCGAATAAACCGAACCTCTGCTATACGTCGTTGTTTTAGTGCTGCATCCAGCCCCGGTACGCGATCTACATTTTCAAGATAAACATGGCAGGTTTTGATGCCCCCATAGAGATCTGACCATTCCAAGCCGAAACGCCCTAATGTCGGGTCCGCAGTGCCATTACGGATGGCGCGTTGATCTGTATTAGACCTACCCTCAAAAATATTATCACTGAGGGCTTCATCATTCCATAAACGGTCTGCAGAAAATAGTTGATTATAGGCCATATTGACCATTTTTTCCGCATTTTCAGGGTAATCCCAAAAGTTTTCATCGGTAAAACGGTCTGTTGGCAAGGTATCCAGCTTATTACAGGAAGTGAAATGCACAGCAGCCACCAAACTTAGGCCTCCTATAAGTAATTTATATCGTTTCATCACATCAAAAATTAGAATTGAATATTTAATCCGCCCCCATAATATTTCAACGTTGGATAGTTACGGGCGCTATTGGCAGACCCGCCCATGTTGGAATCAAATTCAGAAGATTCGGGGTCTATCCAGGAGTTTTTGCTTAAGGTCAGCAAATTTTGGGCGTTGACAAAAAAGCGTACGCGCTGTAGCCCTAATTTTGAAACAACTCCTTTTGGAAGACTATATCCTATCTGCAGGTTTTTCAGCCGTGCATACTTTCCGTTGAAAAGGTAGAGATCGGAATCTTTCCCAAAGTTGTTGGTCGATGCTGTAGACCCATTTGCGGTAAGCCGAGGCCACTGTCCATCGATATTTGTCGGTGTCCAGTAATCGAGTTGATGCTGATAAATGGCATACGAATAATTCTGATGAAACGGTTCAATCAGTTCACCACGGATCATCATATCACGCTTGCCCACCCCTTGCCAGAACATGCTAAAGTCAAAATCTTTGTAGCTAAGATTGTAGGTCAGCCCAAATGTAAAGCGGGGAAAACCATTGCCCAGGACAAATCGGTCCCGCGCATCGATGATGCCGTCGTTATTTCGGTCGACATATTTGACATCTCCGGGGCGCAAATCAGCTGCAGTGATGCCACTTGGCAGAGCCGAGGTTTCTATGTCGGAGATATTCTGAAAAAGTCCGGCCATTTTGTAACCGTAATAGGAATTATAGGGAAGACCGACACGTGTCAGTTTGGTAATATTATCCACGGTTGAGATCCGGTCATCTCCGGGCATCGAAACGATCTTGTTATGACTGTCCCCCATATTGGCATTGATCTGATGTTGAAACGCTCCTGTGGTTGCGTGATAAGTCAGGTTGATCTCCCAGCCTTCATTGTTCATTTCGCCCAGATTCTGGTTTTTTAATGAAGTCCCAAAGGTAGAGGGGATCTGTGGTGCCATCAGAATATCGACTGTCCGTTTTTTAAAGTAATCAAAACTGGCGGTCAGCTTATCCTGAAAGAAAGTCGCATCAAGCCCAATATTAAAATTATAGGTTTTCTCCCAGCGCAAATCCAGGCTGGCATAATTAAACCCAGCAGCGGCGACGGGTTTATTATTAAATCCATAACTGTTCGGGTAGGATTCATAAGTGAAGTAATAGGAATAATCATCCACGGCCTGATTTCCCAGTACACCATAGGTTGACCTGATCTTCAGACTTCCGACATGATCCTTGTACCAGTTCATAAATTGCTCATCTGAGGCGCGCCAGCCTAATGATCCAGAAGGGAAGAAGCCCCAGCGGTTTGCTTTCGAGAACTTGGAAGAGCCATCGTAACGGAAACTGAATTCTGCAAAATACTTACTTTCAAAATCATATCCGGCACGGCCGAAGATTGAATTGATGCTATTTTGTAAAGTACCATTGGGTGTAACTCGCGCAGTTGCAGGATCGATAACCGTTCCGGTGGTCGGTGTACCCAGCACAGGATCGGTAAATTTCATTTTAAGTTCGTTTTGCCTACGTGTATAGGACTCATTGGATGCGCCGATCAAACCCGAGACGTGATGGCTCCCAAAGTTTTTGTCATAATCGAGCAACAACTGGAAATTCAACAGGGAAGCTTTTTCATTGAAGTCCTCGGTATTGCGATCCGAATTGACATAGACCTGTGGCTGCAGTGCATTTGGGTCAGAATAGAGGGGTACCTGAATACGTCGAATAAAACGATGGTCGGCGTAAATATCGGCACCAAAGATACCACGCAATTTTAAACCATCGAGCAGTTTCGCTTCCAGATTCAAGTTGATGTTAAAATAATCATTGTCATTTTTGACATAACCACCTTCGTTAAGTTCAGCCAACGGATTCTGATCCGTCAGGGCATTGTTGACCAGGTATTTGCCATTATCGGCCCGCATCCGATAGTAATAATACGAAGGTAGACGGGAAGCATTTATAATGGCACTTCCGGCTGTATTTCCTAAATTATTATTACGTGTATAAGCTAAAATCGAGGTCAGTTTAAAACGACCGATCTCCGTACTGAGGTTAGTCCGCAGATTGTAGCGTTTTATCCCGAAATCCTGTCCCACAAAGTTGCTTGGTTGATTATAAAAGCCCCCCGAAAATAGATATGAACTCTTTTCACCACCACCGGAGACACTGATATTATATTTTTGCTGGAAGGAATTTTTCATGATCTCAGGTAAATTCCATTGTTCAATATCCTGATGTGCGTACAGATCCGCGATCGCTTCGGGTGAAAACTGAGGATCCATTCCTGAATTGGTGAGCGCAAGGTTGCGTAGCGTCGCATTTTCATAGCCTTTAACGGGAGAAAACAAGATCTTGGGCTGTTGTACCCCCCATTGTGTTCCGATGTTAACGCTAGGTTTCTGATTTTGCCGTCCCCTTTTTGTCGTTACCAAGATGACACCGTTGGCCGAACGTGAACCATAGATAGCTGTAGATCCCGCATCCTTGAGTACCGATACCGTCTCGATATCGTCTGGATTGATCTTGTTCAACGTTCCACCTTCGGTAATGATTCCATCAATCACCACGAGAGGCGCATTGCTATTTACCGTTGATATCCCGCGAATATTGATGTTCATTGCATTATCGTTTGGATCCATGCTTTTCTGCTGAATGGTCAAACTTGGCGAAGCTCCCTGTAGGGCCTGTGTCACGTTGCCAACCGGTCTGTCTTGAAAGGTCTTAGCACCGATCTGATCGACAGCACCAACCAATCGTTGCCGGGTGGTGGTACCATATCCGATCACAATAACTTCTTCCAGTTGGCTATTGCTACTTTTCATTACGACCTGCAACTGCGCCAGATCTTCTGCACGCATGGAAGCGAGATCCATACTCAATTGATCATATCCGACAGAAGAGAAAATCAAGGTCGCTTTCGGAGAAAGATTACGGATCGTAAAGCTACCATCGGTAGCGGTAGAGGTTCCGGCAGATTCATTCCCTTTGACGCGTACAGAAACGTTGGCAAGTGCTTCACCGCGTTCATTGGTTACCCGTCCTTTGATCGTTTCCTGATTTGATCCTGCCGCGGAGGGTGCCGATGACGGTATCGTCGTTGCTTGTGGCCGGTCACGGATGACAACTGTCTTATTGTCCAATTGATACGACAGGGGCTGGTCTTTAAAGATCTGAACCAGTACGTCCGATAACATCCGTTCCTTTACTTTTATATTGACGGGTTGGGCTACTGACATTTGCCGTTCTGTATAAAGGAAATTGTATCCTGTCTGTGACTTTAATTCCTTAAAGATTTTTTTAAGGCTCATATTGGAATATTCCAATGTTACCTTCTGTGCAAAGGTTGAAGCACTAACCTGCATAAAAGTAACCAAGATAATTATGGTCGTCAATCGCATAATAAGCCATAGTTTACGGAATAGCAGATAAGCTATCTCCTTTTTTCTGATATAATTTTGATACATTTGCAAGGTTTGATTCGCAGTATGTTCGAGTCGTCCAAAACATAAACATACTGCAGATTGGATAGTTAAAAATTAATTGTCCCAAACAGCAACCGAGTCCCCCGGGATCTTGGTTGCTTTCTTGTATCCCACAGGGATCGCTATTCGTTTTGTCTATGTTTTTTCATCATATTATTTTTAGGGTATGAGTTATAATCGAATATTTAACGAATACTTATGGAAGAACATAGAGGGTTTTCCCCTCGATCCGAAAATGGACTGCTCCCGTTTTTTCCAGCAGATTTAAGACTTGCCTGACATCATCAAAACGAGAAATGCCGCCACCGAACTTCTCTGTTGTTTTTTTCCCCTGAAAGATCACGTCGACTTTATACCAACGCGCTATCTTACGCATGACACTTTCGATACCATCATCGTCAAACATAAATTCATGATTTATCCAGGCAACGATTGGCGCGGTATCCACTTGTTGTAATTTTAGTACTCCATTGGAGCTGAGACTTGACTGTTGTCCTGGTAGCAAACGTAGTTTTTGATGATGGGAAGAGACTTCGACCCGACCTTCCAACAGTGTGGTCCGCAGTGCCGGTTCGTCAGAATAACTGTTCACATTAAAGTGGGTACCCAGCACTTCTATCTGTTGACCCGCAGTGTGTACAACAAAGGGATGTCTGGTATCCTTCGCTACTTCGAAATAGGCTTCGCCAGTTAATTCCACTTCTCTTTTTCCCTTCAGAGCAAAGCGTATTGGATATTTAAGGGCGGAAGCAGCATTGAGCCACACCTGCGTACCATCAGGTAGCTTAATACGATAAGTTTCACCTTTGGTTGTTGATAATATATGGTAGCCGGTATCATCGTCTATATCTTTCCCGACTTCGTAGATCAACTGTCCATCATTACTTTTAGAGATCTTTATACCCATTTCATCCGCAATCTGTCCATCCATCGTTTCCTGCAAATGAATCTGTTTGCCATTGGCCAGGGTCAAGGTAGCCGATTGTTTTCCGGGCGATATGACTTCTGCTGTAGACTGCCGCGGCACTTTATGCTGTACCCCACTAAAAGTCCACCAGCCAACAAACAAGATCCCAATGACTGTGGCGGCAACGGCACCGATAGTTTTTCGAGACCACATTGGTTTCGTTTTGGGTTTATTTATCTGACGGTGCAATTGCTCCCAGGTGTTGTTCAATATCGCCAATAGTTCAGGGTCGTGAAGCAATCCCTGATCGACCGGGTCGTCCAAAACATCCTGTATCAGTTCCTGCAGCAGTATCCGATCTTCACCAGATTTTATATAGGAAAGAAAAGCACGGGAATTTTCCTCACTAAGCTCCCCTCGTATATACTGCCTCAAAGTATATTGAAGTAATTTTTTTTCCACAATTGGTTATCTTCTTTTTAGCTAATACACTTCAAAAGCAGACATCATCTGCTCCGATCGTAATTTTATTTTACTTTTTTTCAGCCTAAAGAAAACGGTAGCTATTGATGCTGCTGGAGGAGTATAAAAGAAGCTATCAATAGCGTTGACTTATCCAAAACACCATGCCTTTCTTTGATATATTTTGTAGCTTTTACGATATGATCGTTGATTGTTGAAGTAGATATCCTTAACAAGGTACTCACCTCGGCGTAGCTTTTCCCTTCGATCTTACAAAGTCTATAGATCAGCCTGCGTTGAGGCGGAAGCTGTTCGATCGTTTGCGACAACCATTGTTCGTCCTGTTTTTCGTTTAATTGTTCCTCTACATGGGTATAGAGCTGTGTATTATGGAGACTAAGATAGGCTTGTATCTGTTTCTCCAGATTATTTTTGCGGATAAAGTTATATACCGTGTATTTTGCAATCTGGAATAAATAAGACCGAAAAGACTGTTCGATATCAATCAGCTCGCGCTTATCCCATACTTTTATAAATACTTCCTGTAAAAGTTCTGCAGCATCCTGTTCGGATTTGACCATTTTACGAATATTGAGGTAAATACGACCACTGTACAAACTGTAAATCTGACGAAAGGCAGTTTGGCTGCCCAAACGCAAGTCAGACAGCATCTCTTTTTCTTCCATATGATCATATTTCGGTTTATACATAGTCACTCAAGTGAAAATATAAATAACGGATTACCAAATCTTGCTCTTTTCTCATATATTGTCGTCAAAATAGCAAGAACTATCCCTTTCGTTGAAAAGTAAAATGCTAAAGCTTTATTGTATTTGGTTATCCCCTCTCCTATTTCGTGTACCATAGATCTCTATTAGAATAAGTAAAAGGATCGTGCCGGCATTTCCAAAAAATTGAGACCCTAGCATGGCTCGAGCAGAACTATTGATACATCCATAGGATTGAGTAAAACAAATATAAAAAAACTAAAACGGTTTTGCTTATTTTGGGAGAAAATTACAAAACAGAAAGCGAAGAACTGTCAAGGTATCGAACAAAAATGACTACTGAAAATAAAAACAACACAAAATAGAAGAAACATTAAGCCCAATTAACTAACTTCATCTATATAATAACAATTAAATCAACTATCCTAACATACATTCAGATTGACACTTTTTTGTTTGAACAAGATATAAAACTATTGCTGAATATGGAAACTACTATCTCAACAGAGAAATTGCTATTAAAAACTGTCGAACTGTCCGACTTGCAAAATATGCACAATCTCAGGACCAATCCCCAGGTTGCTAAATACATCGGAAGAGATCTCAATAAAAGTCTTGAAGAGACAAGACAGTTTATTGAAATGGTCAGAAAAAATAAATTCTATTTCACAATTAAAACAATAGATAAAAATGAATTTGTGGGAACTATAACCTTATGGAATATTGACTGGAGCAAAAAATATGCAGAACTTGGCTACGAATTGCTTCCGCAATTCCAAGGTAAAGGATTAATGAGTGAAGCTGTAAAGGCCCTATTAAAATATGCTTTTCATGAAATGGGAATTGAGGCAATTGAAGCGTATACACATCGCGAAAACATAGCTTCCAAAAAGCTGCTGGAACGCCTGGGTTTTAAATTGGTCGCTGATAAAATTGATCCGGACGTTTTAGACAATATTATTTACGGAATAAATAAAACCGAACAGGAAATCTCAACTGATCATTACTGATCTAATTTATTAATTTCATAGGCATTTACATACCAGATAACAAAGGAAGAGATGAAATTTAGCTTTTTAATTGTAGCGCTATTTGTTTATAGCTTTGGTCACGCACAGGATTCAGATGCGTCAAAAAAAGCCAACATCAGCCATATTATCTCACTGTTCAAACAAAAAAACATAGATGAGATTTCAACGGTCATAAACTATCCCTTGAAGCGGGAAAACCCCATTCCAGCGATAAAAAATCCGAAGGAATTCAAGCAAAGGTTTCATGAGGTTTTTGATCAGACACTTGTGGATCTGATTGCACATTCAAAACCAGAACAATGGACAGAAGTTGGCTGGCGGGGAATCATGCTCGACAATGGCACACTATGGATAGATAGCGAAGCAGGAAAAATAACAGCAGTAAACTATCAGAGTCCATTCGAAAAAAAATTAAGACAAACACTGATTCAAAAACAAAAAGAACACATACACAATTCTTTAAAACAATTCAAAAACCCAGTTTATACAATAAGGTCCGAAAAATACCTGATCAGAATAGATGAATTAGCCAACGGAAAATACAGGTATGCTTCGTGGAAGATCGGAAGAAAAGAAAACATGCCACCTGACATTATCCTGAGTAACGGCAAACTGGATTTTGAAGGAAGCGGCGGTAATCATGTCATCACTTTTACCAACGGGATTTATACCTATGCTATCTATCGAAATATTATAGCGGAAAAAGATGCATCGGATATTACGCTTGTTGTCAAAAAAAACAAGCAAAAAATTTTAACGCAAGGGGGAACATTGATAGCGGAATAAAACGTATTGGATGACAAAATAAAAAAATATTATTCTTCCTCTTTATTAAACATCATTCTAAAAAAATCCAAAGCCAATTTTCCTCCCATGGGTAGATACATAAATCCGTGACCGCCTTTCGCTACTGATTTCAGTACCCATTTTTTCTGTTGTTTCTTTACATTCCGGCGAACTTTCAACAGGTCATCATAGCGATAGAGACTATCATCTTTCGCATGCAGGGAGTAGATGGAATGAAAAACTTCCGCAATCTTCGGTTTTGCCGAAATGGTATAAAATGCACGGAAATCTGTTTGCTGTTCTTGCGCAAACTGATAAGACACATTACCTCCCATAGATAATCCACCCAAATAAATCCTATTGGTATCAATACAATAGCGTAGCTTAACCTCAGCTAATATCGTCGAAATAAGCGCGGACATATACTTGTAGTTCTTCCACCCCGGATTTCCTTTTTGAAAGGGATAGATCACAACCGAATTTGTACTATCGCCAATGTTAAAAATAGGTTCAAACCGGGTCTGAGGATCCACAGTAAAAGCTGCTGTATTTGTGTCGACCCCGCCGTGAAAAAAAAACAAGGCTCTTGTGGCTGTATCACTATGATAGCCTCGGGGAACAAATACAAGATATGGAATTTCCAGCCCTTCCTGATTAACATGATATAAGGCAAAGCCTGCTTTTGCATTTTTGTGGGATGTCTGTTTTTCTGAAATTGCATTGGCGACAACTTCATTTTGCCAAATTCTGTCCCGCTTATATTTTTCCTTTATGTGTAATTCCATGCGCTCAAGAATTTTTTTGTAGGAATTATCATATAATATTGATTTAAAAATGGAATCGTTTTTAAAATAAGACAGCTCCTCTTCATTGTCACCTAGCCCCAATTTAACTCCATCCTCTAACCATTCCATAGCAAGATCGTTTTTACCGCACTGAAGTGCTACAACCAAAGCATTGGCATAATCATACTTACCTCTGTCACCTTGTTGATGAAATGCTTTTTTAAAAGTTGAAAGCGCATCGCTATATTTTTGTGATTTTATCTGTGCTGCTGCCAGATCCATCAACTGTTCATAGGATTGAGCAAAGGAGCACTGAAATGAAAGCAATGCAATAAAAAGAATTAAAATCTTCATATATAAGCGGGTTAATTGTTTATTATACGATCATGTACCGATGTGTTTAGCAAAAAAAATTATTACTGTATACATTGCTAAATTTTACAATCATTCGAATAAAAAGCCACGTTGTATCGCGCGGCTTTCCAACATATATATTTTAAACAACATGCTTATTGATATGCATCAATGGATTTAGATACTTTCCAGCTGTTACCTTCACGGACCAAAGTCACGAGGTCAGTCATTGTAAATCCCTCGAATTTTAACGTTACTTTTGCGATCATATAGTCGGCTGACTTTTCGACAATCTGAGCACTCACGTTACAATTCAACTTCTCTCCGGCTTGTTTTTTAAAGAATCTGATCACCTCCGTACGGTTATTGGTCACAGCATTTTCGGACTGGATCTTTTGACTGAAATCAGTTGTAAACAACTGTTCCACACCTGCTGATTGTCCCTCGGTAGTAACCGCGATATACCGGTCAAACGCCATATCCGCCGTAGAAAGATTAACAGTGGCTTTCGATGATTTTGTCGTTGGTTTATCAGCTGCCATCGCAAATGTAGATACTGTGATTAATGCTGCGGCGAAGTATGTTTTTACAAGCGTTTTCATAATGTCTTTGTTATGTTGTATTCGTTCTTTATCCGTAATGAAGCTATCATGAGCATCACTATTTATGCTTATGATGGTATCTTATTTTCTATTCATTGATTCAAAACTACAACATAACGCTACCTTAGCCTATTTTCTTTAGACCAACGGACAGGAAAACTCGGTGAATGGCAGAATTTGGGCGGTAAGCAGTAGCTAGAAATTCAGCTCAAATCGTCGATTTCACTTTGAACATTAAGACGGGCCTGTTCTTCATATTTTTCGTAGAAAAAATCCGTTTTAAATATCTTTTCCATGGCAAGAAAACTTTGTAAAACACGCTTTCTACCCACATCAAAATAAATTGAATCTCCATATTCTTTACGAATACCAGAAGCGTATTTTGCATAAGATGCGCTATCTGCTCCCAATATAGACATATCAGCATCAATAAAATAATTGATATCAGAACTGCTATTCACTGAATGTGTTTTTGTGGCCAGAATCATCTCCCTACAGGTGTCGATCAAATCTGATGGATAGTTCAATCTACGTAAATGATCCACCGAAACCAATGCACTTTTTTCTTCATTAGTGCCATCCAGCATAAAGTATACTATATCATGATAAATCATGGCCAAATTGGTTGTCGGAAAATCGGACAATTTGTGTTTACAAAGATCCAACTGCTGGCTAAAATGTTGCAGATGTGCCAACGTATGGTAGCCTCTTCGCTGATCGGAATATGATGCTGTGATTTCATTCCAACATAACTCCAATAGTGGGGTATCATCGGTATATGGCTCCAAGCACGAAAAATATACCGCTCTCATTTTTAAGTGATCAACTATCATAAGTAAAGCTAACTATTTTTATGCGTATATTCTTTTCAAACAATTTATGTAGTTAACTTTAAAAAGGAATAAAAAAATGGCGGATGTTCATCATATAAAACTTGTAAACCGGAATGCGAAAACAAGCTGTCCGGTATATGCTAAAACCGAAGACAGCTGGTGGACATTCAATATATATGCGATCAAGCCCAATCAGAAAGTACATATACCAACAAAGTACATATACTAACATTGAAACTTTATAAAGTCCGCGTTTGCAACTGAGACCAGCGAATTGACAATGGATCAATCGCTTCGCAGGTAAGAAACTGTGCTAGCCGATTGGTTATCTCATTAAGCCAATTCTCTTGGTGAAAAAACAATAAAAGCCACATCTCACGACGTGGCCACTAAACTAAACTTATAAACTTATGATTCACTAATAGTCAGGCTATGAGCTAACTTGACTCACTACTAGCTTTTGATTCTTTGTCCTATTTATAGGTATTTACAGAGCCGGACACTTTCCAAGCGCCATGATCATTGATTAAAGTCACGAGGTCTGTCTTGGTAAAATCTTCAAATTGCATCGTTACTTTCGCAACCATATAGTCTGCTGACTTTTCGATAATCCGGGTATTCACTTTACACTTGAGCTTCTCGCCGCGTTGCTTTTTCAGGAATTTGACAACTTCTTTGCGATCATTTGTTGTTGCATTTCCTGATTGGATCTTCTGGCTAAAATCTGCTGTAAATAATTGCTCTAAATCTGTTGACTCCCCCTCAGTGATCACCGCAACATATTGGTTCAGAGCAATGTTTGCCGTGAATAGATTAACTATGGCTTTTTCCGATTTTGGAGAAGTTTTATCTGCTGCAATAGCCAAGGTAGATACTGCTATCATTGCTACCGCCAGGAATGTTTTTACTAATGCTTTCATAATATCTTGATTTTATTATATTCGTTCCGTTGTTCATATTTGTTGATTCAAAACTACAACTCAATTGTCGCCAGCCCTACTGGCTTTAGGTTAACGGATATAAAAACTCGGTAAACGAAGGAAATAGGGAGGCGAAATTTAAAATGCAATCATTACCAAAGAAGGTCTTGCGAATCAAACAGACCTAAAAGCAATACTGTCGTCAAAACTAAAAGCAAATAGAAGCCGGCAGAAAATTATAATATTAAAGCAGCAAAAAAAGCTAAAATAATGAAGTAAGAAGCGGCTGAACAAAAGGGATTCCCTTACCAGTTTCTATATATAATTTCAAGCTTACGATGAATTGCCTCCATCCATCTGTACACACTGCGGGTTCATATCAAGAAACAAAATCCTTTACAAAGGGAAAAGGCCAACAAGATTTTTCTATTGAAAAAGGGAAATATACATTTGTAATTTATGCATCAGGGACAAACAAAAGTTTACCCACTATAGAATAAGAAGTAACATTGAATACTGTAAATTTTGAGGCCTTAAAGGCCGATAGGGATTTTATGCTTGATCAGGCCTCTTTTGAGGTGCAGGAAGGCCAAATTAAAAGTAATTCAATAGCAACTAGAGTAGAATAACGCCAAGCACATCGATAACCTTATCACCATCAAATACTGCCGTATATCCACTTTGAAGCCCTACATACCGCCGAAAGTTGCCTCCTTTTTACTAACCAATTCTTTTATGGTGATGCGCAATTATTCTTAAAAAAAACAAACAGGATAGTACATGACACTTATATCAAATTTATTTGTGATAATAGTGAATCATTCCGGATCTTCGGCTAACCCTCAATCCTAAAATATGGCACCATTTATAAACACTCTGCTTCAAAAAATTATGATGTCAGGATTTATATGTATAATTTCCATCAGCACCTTTGCCCAAAAATTAAGCGTAACTGACCTTAAAGTGGAACACCTTAAAAATCCTATGGCAATCGAAACCGATAGTCCCCGGTTCAGCTGGAAGATAAGTTCTTCGGTAAAAAATACACTACAGTCCGCTTATGAAATTAGAGTAGGTCGTGATAAAGCCGCGATGAATGCGGGAAAAGATCTGGTATGGAAAGCGGTGGTATCGAGTGATCAGTCGGTACTGATTAAATATGAGGGGACTGCATTACAATCAAAAAAAAGATATTTTTGGCAAATTCGGGTAAAAGACAATCATGGCAATACTTCCGCCTGGTCTGAACCCGCGTTCTTTCACATGGGCATTAGCCCCGCGGATTGGACAGCGACATGGATCAAAGTGGCCGGAAAAGATACTACGGCAAGAAGCCCTCTTTTCAGAAAAGAATTTGTCGTTAATAAAAAGCTTAAATCGGCAATTGCCTATGTGACCGCGAAGGGATTGTACGAAGCGCGTATCAATGGTCAGCGCGTCAGCGATACCTATTTTGCTCCGGGATGGACCAGTTACAAGGATCATTTGCAATACCAGGTTTATGATGTAACCACGATCTTAAAAAGCGGTTCCAACGTATTTGGAGTTAGTCTCGGAAACGGCTGGTATAAGGGACGGATTGGCTTTGGAAATCAGCACAATTTTTATGGCGATACGCGCGGATTGCTCTTGCAGCTTGTAATGGAATATACAGACGGCACGATGGAAACGATCCAAACCGATAAAAGTTGGAAATATGCTTACGGACCGATTATGGCATCAGATATTTATGATGGTGAAATCTATGATGCCCGAATGGAAATAAGCGGCTGGGACAATATTGGCTATCAGGAGGATAATAAATGGAATGCGGTCGGCACAATGGAGAAAGGGTCGGAAAAACTTGTCGCAATGAGCGGCCCGCCGGTCAAAAAGCATGAACTGTTCAAAGCGCTTAAAATCTTTAAAACACCAGCGGGCGAGACCGTTGTGGATTTCGGACAAAACCTGGTAGGCTGGGTCATGCTTAAAGCCAAGGGTACCGCCGGAACTAAGATCACATTGAGCCATGCTGAGGTACTTACAAAAGAAGGTAATTTTTATACCACAAACCTAAGATCTGCAAAGGCACAGGATATTTATATTTTAAAGGAGAATACCGAACAGGTCTTTGAACCTCATTTTACGTTTCAGGGCTTCAGGTATGTGAAGGTCGAGGGCTATCCGGGAGAATTGACAACCGAAGACCTTACTGCTGTCGCGCTATACTCTGCGATGGAGACCACCGGAAAATTCGCTACTTCCAATAGTCTACTGAACCAGCTACAACATAATATTCAATGGGGACAGAAGGGAAACTTTTTAGATGTACCCACGGATTGTCCACAACGTGATGAGCGTCTAGGCTGGACGGGTGATGCACAGGCCTTTGCCAATACAGCGGCTTACAATATGGATGTTGCGGGATTTTTTACCAAATGGCTTAAAGATGTGAAGGCCGATCAACAGCCCAACGGTTCAATCCCCCATGTGATCCCCAATGTACTGGGTGTGAATGATGGGGCATCAGCAGGTTGGGCAGATGTAGCTACAATTATTCCATGGGATATGTATGTGGCTTATGGTGATCGGCAGTTGCTGGAAACACAGTTTGAGAGTATGCGAAAATGGGTTGATTATATCTCTTCCGTGGCCAAAAATAATCTTTGGAACTCCGGTTTTCATTTTGGAGACTGGCTTTTCTACCGTCCTAATGATGACAATGACGGAAGAGCTGCAGTTACAGATAAATACCTGATTGCCCAGACTTTCTATGCACATTCTACCCAATTATTGATCAATGCAGCTAAAGTATTGGGCAAACAGGAAGATGTCGCGAAGTACAGCGCGTTGCTGGCAAATATCAAATCCGCTTTTGTGAAGGAATATATGACAGCTACGGGACGATTAGTTTCTGGAACACAAACGGCTTACGTGCTAGCACT
The DNA here is from genome assembly GCF_011064245.1 of Sphingobacterium sp. DR205. Taxonomy (NCBI): domain Bacteria; kingdom Pseudomonadati; phylum Bacteroidota; class Sphingobacteriia; order Sphingobacteriales; family Sphingobacteriaceae; genus Sphingobacterium; species Sphingobacterium sp. DR205. The sequence continues at coordinate 5,487,989 of NZ_CP049333.1, forward strand.
ACAATTTGATATGTTGCCCGAAGAACTTCGAGCAGCATGTGCAAATCGTTTGGTAGCGAACATCCGTGATTATGGGACTCATCTCACTACAGGATTTTTGGGTACCCCCTATTTATGTCATGTGCTGACCAGATTTGGCCATAATGATGTAGCATACGATCTCCTGATGCAGGAAAGCTATCCTTCATGGCTTTATCCCGTCAAAATGGGTGCAACAACAATATGGGAACGATGGGACGGGATTAAGCCGGATGGTTCTTTTCAAACACCGGATATGAACTCCTACAACCATTATGCATATGGAGCAATTGGGGACTGGATGTACAGAACGATTGCGGGCATCAATTCGGTCCCCGAACAACCAGGTTACAAAGCTATTGTCATCGCACCCAAACCAGGTGGTAAAATAACCAATGCCGCCGCAGCATTAGAAACCCCATATGGTCCGGTAAAATCGGCATGGACACTAGAAGACGGATTGTTAAAACTTGAGGTCACTATACCTGCAAACACTAATGCAAAAGTAATACTGCCCGACACTACAAAAGAAATCGGTTCGGGAACCTATCATTTTGAAAGTAAACTTTAATTGCTTAAGATCACTAGTTACATCCTAATTTTCAGAAAATAACGTGCGAACAACACATTGAAATGGATCTTCGAGTGGTCCCATAATGATCTGATATGTCTAATTCCATTTTGGCATATGACCTCGCTGCTCCTATATGGCGGCGAATGGTCTCAGGTTGCCTATCTTGATTTCGAAATGTTTCATTTTGAATTAATACCTTTTTTATATAAATTTAATATCAATTTTGTTTCTTTAGACCAACAAAAACCTATGTAATAATGGATTTGAAAGGATTTCCACTTGACTTAGAGGAATTTGAACGATTTCAGATGGCTGATGGGAGAGTTTTTCGAAAAATATTTGACCGCTATAAACCCAGTTTACAGGGGAAAGTATGTCGTTTGACCTCTTCTCCGATAGAGGCCGAAGAAATCGTGCAGGAAGTTTTTGTCCAGCTATTTCTCAAACGAAATGAAATTCCGTCTGCTGAAGCAATATTTCCCTTTCTCTATGTGGTCGCCAAAAGATTGGCCATATCTAATTTCCGAAAAGAAGTCATCCGAAAACAATACCAAATGGATCACGGAAATATCCAATTAAATGCAACATCCTGTGCACACATACAGCTAGAACAAAAGGAATGTGAACAGATGCTGGAAAAGATTATTGATGCCCTTCCCGTACAACAAAAACGGATTTACCAAATGAATAAATTTGAAGAAAAGAGCTATAAGGAAATTGCGGAGCATATTGGCATATCCCGAAATACGGTGAGAAACCATTTGACTGCTGCCTGTAGTTTTGTCAAATTAAGACTCCAAAAAATCCTCTTCACGCTGGCCGTCCTACTAGTGCTATGCTAACATACTGCTCTTTTGCAGCTTTTCCCCAATTTTGTAACAGCTATTTCTAAAAATTTTATTTTTTTGACTAGTACATTTTGATAGCTGATGCGAATAGATAGTATAGCATGTAGAAATCAGCATCGATGTCAAAAATAGAAGCTTACAAGAGATTAATCCGTCAGTATTATGATGACAACCTCCAAGGAGAGTCGTTAACACAGTTTATAAAATATATGGACGATGAAGATTTTTTGGATGCTTGGGAACAAATAAAGCTTGAAGAAGAGACAGTAAACAGGCTTGGATCCGAAATAGACAACCAAAACATGTTTGAAAAAGTCACAGCTGATGAGCGCATCAAGCATCAACTGCTGGAGCTGGATCCGTTAAGAAAAACAGTTATGTTTCCTTGGCGAAGTATAGTCGCCGCGGCCCTGTTATTAGTCGTCGGAGTCGGTTCACTTATTTATTTTATCGGAAGATTAAACGGGGCATTGGTCAAAGAGAAGCAGCTCACAACCAATAGGATAGAAACGGTTCTTCCGGGGAAAGATCGTGCCGAGATTATACTAGAAAACGGACGACGAATTGATCTGGAAAAAATCAAAGGCGACACAATTATTGACCATGGTGATTTTGAGATTATCAAAACCGCAGCTGGAAGTATTTCCTATCATATAAAGGACGGTGTTGACCCCCATAAACCTGTTTACAACAGCATTGTAACGCCAAGGGGCGGTGAATATAATCTTACATTGCCTGATGGCACACAGGTGTGGCTCAATGCATCTACTTCGTTAAAATATCCTGTTGTTTTTGATAAATCAAAACGAGAAGTAGAACTGTATGGTGAAGCATATTTTGACGTAGCAAAACGAACCGAACTGGGTAAACGAACCCCTTTTATTATCCATACAGGCGCACAATCGATAGAGGTATTGGGAACTTCTTTTAATGTGCAGAACTATGGAAAGAAAATCATTACCACCTTAGTGGAAGGTAAAGTAAAATTGAATTTTAAGGATACGACAATTCCGGATCAATTCCTGCAGCCCAATGATCAGGCCATATATGAACATGAATCAAATCAGTTTTCCATAGATCCCATTGATCCTTTCTATTCTATCGCATGGAAAGATGGTAATTTTGCCTTTTATAAAACACCACTTGTTGAAGTAATGGCTATTATCGGTCGCTGGTACGATGTTCAAGTGGAATTTAAATCTAAGTTTGAGGATTTTCAATTTTCGGGTACAATATCGAAATATAGTGACATCAAAAAATTATTAAAGACTATCGAACTTGTAGGTGGTGTTCATTTTGAATTAACGGGGAGGAAAATATATGTAAAAAACTAATCTTTTACAACCAAAGGCTTCAGGAGCGTTGCGACCGCCCCTGAAGTTGGTCTCATAGAGACAGTTGACACATCTTATCAAATATTAACTTAAAATATCAACCGAATGCAAAAATACAAAAAAAATCGGTCTGTTTTTCCTATGGATTTTAGGAAGGACATCACCCTCAAACCATTGGTTATGAAACTGTCGATCGCAGTGCCACTACTCCTTGCAACTAGCCTAAGTGCATATGCTAGTTCTTTCGGACAAACAATCAATCTCAAAAAAAATAAAGCAAGCCTTGAAACCTTGCTAAAAGATATTCAAAAGCAGAGCGGATATAATATCCTATATAAAGAATCGCTCTTGCCAAAAAAACGTACAGCTGATGTAAAATTCATCAATGCACCGTTGCAGTCTGTATTGGATGAACTACTTGGCAAGTATCAAATTGTCTACAGAATAGTCGATAAGAATATTATTCTGAGCAAGGGTACCAGTATGACGCATGAAGCTGCCGAAGGTAAGGTTGCCGTGGTCCAACAAAAGATAGTAAAAGGTAAGATACTGGACGCAAAGGGAGAACCATTGCCTAATGCTACTGTAAATGAGGTAGGAGCCGTCAATAGGACTTCTACACTCGAAGATGGCTCTTTTACTCTACCAGTAGCCACCAATACCCCCACACTTCATGTCAGCATGGTAGGATACCAAGCTGTAAATTATAAAGTCACAACCAACGAAAGCGTCGAAATCAGACTCCAACAAACCGTAACTTCGATGGAGGAAGTAGTGATCGTAGGCTATGGTACGCAAAAAGCATCGACCGTCACAGGTTCCATTGTCGATGTCAAAGGAGATGTATTAGACAGGGCTCCGGTGATGAACGTCACCAATACGCTTGCGGGACGGCTACCGGGTTTAGTGGCAACAACGACTTCTGGCGAACCGGGAAGTGATAATTCAACACTTCGGATTCGTGGAGCTAATACCTTGGGGGACAATTCACCCTTGATCGTCGTCGATGGGATCGCCAACAGATCTATTGAGAGACTCAATCCTCAGGATATCGAAAGTGTGACGATATTAAAGGACGCATCGGCCGCCATCTATGGTTCCCAAGCCGCCAATGGTGTTATTCTGGTAACGACAAAAAAAGGAAAAAGCGGTAAACCGCAGGTTAGTTTGACGCATAATCAAGGCTGGTCTCAACCCACTATCATTCCAAAGATGGCAGACGCTGCAGAATATGCACAAATGCTCAATGAGATCGGTATCTATGCTGGTCAAAAGCCAAAATACAGCGAAGAAGAGTTAGCCTTATTCCGTGCCGGCACAGATATCTGGAAATATCCCAATACAGATTGGTTTGACGCAACATTTCATGCCGCAGCACCTCAACATAAAACTGCGCTCAATATTACTGGCGGTTCGGAATATCTAAATTATTATATCTCGGGGGGCTATGACAAACAGGATGCTATCTATAAAAATTCAGCAACAAAGTTTAACCAATACAATTTCCGGAGCAACCTGAATGGAAAATTCAATGATTATATCAAATATGGGGTTAATGCCGCATTGCGTGAATATAACCGAAATTATCCAACGCGTTCCGCCGCAGATATCTTTGGAATGATCTTAAGGGGTAAGCCGAACATGCATGCGTATTGGCCGACCGGACAAAATGGCCCTGACATAGAATACGGAAATAATCCGGTCGTTATCACAACCAATCAGACCGGTTATGACCGAAATAAAACCATGATGCTCGAATCCAGAGCAAATCTGGAAATCACGATTCCGGGAGTTGACGGCTTATCTATAAGTGGGAATGTTGCCTATGATAGAACGTTACAAAACGACAAATTATGGCAGACACCGTGGACATTGTACAATTGGGATGGCAAATCAGTGGACAATAACGGCACACCAGCGTTGGTCGCCGGACTGAAAGGATTCACCGCACCACAGCTCCGGCAAGATTTTAATACTAAAAATCTATTGACTTTAAACGCGCTGATTCGCTACGAAAGAAATTTCGGCGAAAAGCACCATTTCAATGGTTTGGTGGGAGTAGAAAAAATTAAAGGTGATAATATGGAGTTTTACGCTTTTAGAAAATACTATGTATCTGCCGCCATTGAAGAGTTATTCGCAGGTGGCGATGCTGAAAAAGATAACTCCGGTCAATCCGCCATGCAAGCCAGACTCAATTATTTCGGCCGCCTAAATTATGACTTTGACAACAAATATTTATTGGAATTTTTATGGCGTTATGACGGTTCCTATAAGTTTCCAAGTAACAAACGGTTCGGGTTTTTTCCGGGAATATCGGGAGGATGGCGCTTATCCAATGAGGCATTCTGGCAACCTATCAAGTCTGTGGTTTCTGACCTCAAATTAAGGGCTTCTTGGGGTCAAACAGGTAATGACCGTATAGATGATTATCAATTTATGTCAAGTTATGGCTTCCTGACAGGGGCTTCAAATGTGTATGTTTTTAATGGCACACAAGAAAATAAAGTCTTGAATGAGCTTAGAATACCTAATCCAAATGTAACTTGGGAAGTCGCCAACCAATCCAATTTTGGTCTGGATGCTAAATTTTTGAACAACAAACTAACGCTAACCGCTGAATATTTTTATAATGTCCGAACCAATATTCTATGGAACAGAAATGCCTCCGTTCCCTCCACCTCGGGACTCACCTTACCCAAAGAAAATATTGGCGAGGTAACAAACAAAGGATTTGAATTGCAACTAGGTTATGCTGATCAGGTCAATGGTTTTCACTACGCAGTTAATGGAAATATAGCGACCAATCATAACCGTATTCGTTTTTGGGATGAAACTCCGGGAATCCCTGATTATCAACAGTCCACAGGCAGACCCATGAATGCTAAGCTCTATTACAATGCGATAGGTATATTTCGGGATCAGGCCGCTGTCGACGCTTATCCGCACTGGGCCGGAGCAAGACCTGGGGATATCGTCTTTGAAGATGTCAATAAGGATGGTAAAATAGACGGTCTGGACCGTGTGAGATCTGAAAAAACTGAACTTCCAACATTGACTGGTGGATTTAATATTGACTTATCTTATAAAGGATTTTATACAAGCTTATTCTTCCAGGGTGCTGCTGGTGCCATCCGCAACAATTATTACGAAATGCAGGGTGAGGCGGGCAATTATCTCAAGCAAAATGTCGAAGGGCGATGGACAACGGAGAATCCCGATGCTTCAAAACCGCGTACATGGAACCGATACAATGAATATTGGAGATCCAACGATAATACCTATTGGCTACAAAGCTCCAATTATGTACGGTTGAAAAATTTTGAATTCGGTTACAATTTCTCGGATGATATCTGTAAAAAACTTCGGTTGACTAGACTCCAGTTATATTTCAGTGGGCAGAACCTGCTCACCTGGACAAAAGTAAAAGATTTCGATCCTGAAACAACTGCAGCGACGGCATACCCCCTCAACAGAGTGTATAATCTAGGCCTTTCACTAACATTTTAATAGCCATGAAAAGACAATTCAATTTATTCATATTATTAGCGACTTTGACATTTGGCTCTTGTCAAAAGGACTTTTTAAATACAGATCCTTCAACGGAGTTTTCTGAAAACGCGGTTTGGACCGACCCTGCACTGGTAGAGACATTTATCAATCAATTATATTTCAGATTGGACGAGCCATTGACAGATGGCCGATTCAAGGCTAACCTGGTCGATGAAGGACATTATCGTGGGAATGCGGCTTCTCTAAATTTTAACCGCAGCATCCAATCTCCGGACGATCTTCTAGGTTGGGGGGTATCACGCTATAGATCCTGGGCCGATCTGTATAAAAGTATCCGGTTTTGCAATCTCTTTTTTTCGAAGGTTGATCAAGTTCCATTTTCAGCTAATCTCATTGATGGGAAAACAATGAAAGATCGTATGACGGGTGAAATGCATTTTATGCGGGCATATTATTATCATTTATTGACAAGTACATACGGTGGCGTACCCCTAATAATCGATCCTTATACACTGACTGATGAATTCCAAAAAGAACGGAGTTCGTACGCGGATTGCGTCAAATTTATGGCAGATGAACTCGACAAAGCTGCCACATTATTACCACTTGATCATACAGGTGCCAATCTGGGACGTGCAACCAAGGGGGCAGCACTCACACTAAAGGCTAGGATCCTACTCTACGCTGCGAGCGATCTTTATAATAAAGACGTATTTCCGGGATTTGAAAAACCTGAATTGATACGTTATACTGATGGAAATCGCACAGCAAGATGGCAGGCTGCAAAAGAGGCAGCCAAAGCCGTCATTGATCTGAACAAATATAAGCTATATAAAGCGACACCTGCTGTAACGGATAACATTTCCCAAAACCTAACTGAAATCTTCCTTAGTAAAAACACCGAAGAGGATATTTTCATTAAGTATTTTACGGTTCCGATGGGACAACGTGTAGGATTATACTCCTCACCCAATGGTTACCATGGCTGGGGTACAAACGCTCCGCTAGGTGACTTTGTTGATGATTTTGAGACACTAGAAGGTAAAAAATTTGACTGGTCTGACCCAGCTATGGCAGCAAACCCCTACAGCAATAGGGATCCCAGGTTTGCAGCAACAGTGCTTTATAATGGTGCCTCTTGGAGACAAAGACCGGATGATGCAAAAGGACTGGACACCGAAAACAAAGTACAGACAGGAAGATGGGAACGCTGGAATGCTACCACTGGAAAAATAGACCTTATTTATGGTGTTGATACACGAAAAAGCACAATTGAAGACTGGAATGGATCCTATACGGGCTATTATTTACGCAAATACATTGATCCTACAGTAAACGCGCAATATGATAAGCAAGCGGTGACTTGGCGTTTCATGCGTTATGCGGAAGTCCTTTTGAATTATGCTGAAGCTTGTATTGAATTGGGACTGGAGGATGAAGCCCGCACCTACTTAAATATGATCCGTAAAAGAGCCGGGATGCCAGCCATTACCGACGCAGGAGTCGCACTGAAAGAAAGATACCGCAATGAAAGAAGAATAGAACTAGCTTTTGAAGAACATCGTTTCTATGATGTCCGTCGTTGGTTACTAGGCCCTCAAATTTATAACCGAACAACAAAGGTTGCAGACATTGTGTACAAAATGAACCCTGACCACAGCACGGCAAGCATACCGACGATCAGGCATATTGATTTTGAGAAATATAGCTGGATAGATAAAGCCTATTTTTTGCCTATTTTACGCGATGAATTAAAAAAGAACAATTTACTCATTCAAAACCCCGGATATTAACATGAAAAGATTGCATCTCATAATCGCTTTGCTCCTGTTCAATAGTTTATTGACTCTTGGACAAGAAGATATCAAAATAACCCATCTCCCCTTTATCCAAGGACTAACCGAACATTCGGTGTCAATTGTTTGGACAACAGATCTACCGGCAACGGGATGGGTAGAACTGGCACCAGAGGATTCGAGCCATTTTTACTTTAAAGAGAGACCCAAGTATTTTGCATCAGCTTACGGTTTTAAGAAAGTTAGCACACTACATCAGGTTAACTTAAACAACCTGAAACCGGGAACACGATACCGATACCGTGTATATAGTCAACATGTTTTAAAACATGAAGGTGTCAATGTACAATATGGAAAAGTCGTGGCCAGCAACGTCTATCGGCAGGCGCCATTATCCTTTCAAACCCTTGGCAATTCATCCTCGACTCATTTTACTGTTGTCAATGATATCCATGAACGCAATGAGGTTCTGGATAAACTATTGGATATCGGCGATTTAAAAACAAGTGATTTTGTCGTTTTCAACGGGGATATGGTGAATAATCTTTTGAGTGAGAAACAACTATATGATGGATTCATGGACACGGCCATTAAAAGGTTTGCGAGTGAAAAACCCATGTTCTATTCACGAGGAAACCATGAAACCCGTGGTCCCTTTGCAACTGAGTATCCAAAATATTTTCCCACACCGACAGGTAAACTCTATTATCAATTCCGGCATGGCAACACAGGCTTCATCGTACTCGACTGTGGCGAAGACAAACCCGATACGGATATCGAATATAGCGGTATTGTGGAAATGGATAATTATCGGACAGAACAGGCCACATGGCTTACGCAAGCGATTGAAGATCCGTCATTTAAAGATGCCAAATATAAGGTGGTTATCTGCCATATGCCGCCTTTCGGAGGTTGGCATGGTGAACAGGAAATCTTAGAAAAGTTTGTCCCCATCCTAAATAAGGGCGGGGCGCAAATTATGTTATCCGGCCATCTGCATAAACATATTATCCAAAATGCAACAAACAGCACCCATTTCCCCATTATTGTAAACTCTAATAACAATGTACTTCGGGTGGATCTAAGCAATGAAAAAGGAACCTTTAAAATCCTGGATCAGCAAGGGAATGTCGTGGATCAGGTTGTGATCAAGCCGCTCAACTAATTCCCATTAATTTTCTGACAAAAGCGGAGTTTCCAAAGTTTTGGAAACTCCACTTTTTCTTGGATCTTAGCCCAATCTTCTTTTGGTATATTTCAGCTATTTTATTCTGGACGTAAGTATTTTACGTTTCAGACCTCTCCTTTCTTAGTCTTAAAAGGTAATATTAAGTTGGCCGTTTAACAGAAAGCGGGGATTACATTTGATTTTTGTAACTTTGCAAAATCATGAGCGAAACGTTAGAGACCATACAAGATTATTATAAACGATTAAGCCATCTGCATGCCAACGACGGGACAATATTAGATGTGGAGCTCGGAAAATCACATTTTAATATATCACCCCGTAAGTACTGTGATTTTAAAACGCCTTACAATAGACGTGATTTTTATAAGATCAGTCTAATCTTGGGGAAAGGTTGGTTTAAATATGGTCCACATGAGTTGTATATAGATCGGCCTGCTCTTTTTTTACCAGCATTGAATATTCCTTATAGCTGGGTCTGTGACACAAATGAACAAGAGGGGTACTTTTGTTTATTCAATCAAGAGTTTTTCACTGGTAGCCAAACATTTGAACCTTTTAAAAAGACCTCCTTATTCAAAGAATGGAGTAAGCCGATTGTTTTTCTGGATGCGGAGCAATTAAACCTAATCACAACTTTTTTTGACAATATGTTCCGTCTGAATAACTCCGGCTATCCTTTGCGCTGCAGCGCGATCAAGAGCAATTTAGCTGCAATTCTCCACCTTGCGCTGGAATGGCGAGTGGAAGATGTAGCCCCACAGGATCAATCCGGAAGCCTCCGTATGTACCGTTTATTCGACGAACTGCTGCATAAACAGTTTCCCCTAGACTCCCCTGCATATCCACTGGCCTTACATACAGCGGCAGATTTCGCCCGACAGCTGAATGTTCATGTCAACCACCTCAATGCTTCTGTCAAATCGGTTACTAATCTTACTACTACACAAATTATCAAAAGAAAAATTTTTGAAGAAGCTAAAAATCTATTAATCTACACCGATTGGAATGTAGCTGAGATCGGCTATACACTCGGGTTTGAAGAACCAGCTCATTTCAACAATTTCTTTAAAAAAAATGCGGGAACATCCCCACTTAAATTCAGACAGAAAAACAAGTAATATTTGATTTTCGTAATTTTTACTTTGTCAAATAGTACTAACGCTATCAAAAAAGTCTCTAGTTTTGTTTCATAAAAAGAGAGCAAGACAATGTTGAGAGAAGCATCCGCACACCGCATTAAGCTAGTTACGTTCATGGCATTTGTATCCATGCCACTTTCCGGGTTTGTAACGGACATCTACCTGCCTTCGTTTCCGGCAATGGCTAAAAGTTTACATGTTCACGAGCGAGATATTCAATTGACATTAACAAGCTATTTACTCAGTTATGGTATTTCTCAGTTATTTATAGGCAACATTCTTGACAGTATCGGCCGCTATCGCCCCAAGGTCCTGGCCTTGACGCTGTTGATACTAAGCAGCCTATTGATAGCGCATACAGACAGCGTATTTTTCATTTGTCTGTTAAGAGTTGTCCAAGGTGTGGCGATATCCATTCTGGTGGTAGCCACGCGTGCGCTTTTCGTGGATCTTTATGCCGGTGAGCGATTAAAGAATTACCTGAGTTACTTTACTATTGTCTGGTCCTGCGGTCCGATACTTGCGCCATTTCTGGGCGGCTATCTGGAAAAAATTTTCAATTGGCAAGCCAACTTCTATTTTCTTACTTTTTACGCCAGTGGCTTATTGTTGTTTGAAATCCTTTATGGTGGGGAAAGCATTGCCGAAAAGAAAAAAATCAACCTAAGGGACAACTTGAACCTGTATAAAATGATGCTGCAGAATAGGCGTTTTATATTAGGGATTTTGGTATTGGGATTTAGTTATTCCATTGTTATGCTGTTCAATATTACAGGACCTTTTATTATCGAAAATGCATTTCATTTTTCATCCGTTACAATTGGCTACTGTACCTTGATACTTGGTTTTTCTTGGATGATCGGTGGGTTTATCACAAAAAAGCGCATGCATCTTGACTTCGTTCCCCGTGTGATTGCTCCTGTTCTATTGCAGGCATTTCTTATTATCGCTTTAATGGTGGTCGGCATCTTTCAACAGAATCTATATATTATGGTCGGTTTTGCATTTTTTATTCATACGATTTCGGGCGTCTTGTTTACAAGCTTTTTTACCACTAGCATGTTATTTTTCCCAAAACATGCAGGTACTGCTGGCGGTTTAATGGGGGGAATGGTTTATATTGTAACATCGCTATCCAACTTCATTGTTGCAATAAGCGGAAAAGTGACAACGCAAAATGGGCTGGCCTGGCGTTATTTTATCTTTTCGACCTTCCTGATCATTATCATGTTATTTATGTGGAAATTACAGAAAGTTAACGCTGAACAAAAGAATTGATCAAAGCAGTCCGACCGATGTTGAGAAGAGATAAAATATTCTATTATTTTTAAACATGTCGACATTACTTTCTATTGTAAGAAATCGAACTATTTTTTACATTTAGAATTGAGAAATGTTCCTTAAGTATTAATAACTGATTATTAATGCGAGAAAAAATATCAAATAAATGGACACAGCAATAATTTTGAAGCCCCTATCAATCCAGGATGTCACATCATTTTATACCTGGCTCAACGATCCCGACGCTATTAAATATTCACTTTCTTTATTTCAATCTTTAAATACGAGAGAAGCAATCGATAAATGGTTTATCTCTGTGGTCAACGATTCAAAAAATTATAACCGGGGCATTTTTCTCGCCAATTCAAATACACTTATTGGCTATGCTGGGATCTGTAATATTTCGACTGCAAACAAGCTTGGCGAGTATTTTATCTTTATAGGAGACCGCAATCAATGGGGGAAAGGTATAGGCTCTCAAGTAACGCAACTAATTGTTGCCAGTGGATTTGAAGAACTGAACCTCAATCGCATTATGCTTACTGTTTCTGAACCCAACTATGCTGCTGTGAAAGCATACACGAATGCAGGTTTCAAATTCGAGGGCAAGATGCGCCAAGCATGCTATAGAGACAATAAATTTCATGATAAACTTATTATGGCAATACTAAAAGAAGAATGGAGCAGTTGATTAATATATAAAAGCTCGATCGAATAACCTAAAAAAACCGTTCAGACCTGAGTTTTAATGCTTTTGTTGCGTTCAAATACGGAGTTACGAAATCATTGTCACTTTTGTTATTAATATCATTCTGCATGTCTATTCAATTCTTCTCCAGCGATTCAATCGTCCAAGACTAGAAAGGGTACTCGAGTTAAGTAAACGAAACCGGACCGTTAACATGACCACTTCGCCTATTCAAAACGGCACTGCCGCTATGCTCGATTTAGATAAAGGCGTTTAATAACATCTTATTTAAGCCCATTTTCAGCTTCAAATTGTTTCTTTTTGGCATGAAGTTTTTCACTGCTTTTATAGACCTGTTGATAGCGAATTTGTTTTTCTCGGGCAAGTACAAGCAGCTGATCCTGTGCAGCATATTGCAGTTCCTTTGTTCCGCTACGCATTAATTTCTCCTGTTCTATTTCTTTTCTACTAAACATAAAAAGATCCTTTAAAGACCTATAGTAATTTATAGCTTCTAACTGAACTTCTTTTCCTTCTACTAGCCCAACAATGTCTGCCTTCTTAATATCGTTAATAATGGAATCAAATACCAGCTCCTGTTGATCAATGGTATGTAAAGCCTGACCATATTCCTTTGCTATCAGCTGATTTAGTTTGATCGTTTCCAGACCATTCTCGCCCACGAGCATCGAAAACGCCCGGGATTCTTTGGCCGTAAGAAGAGCATCGAATGTTTCAGCTTTTTTATTTTTGCATGAACTCAGGGCGATTAGCACCGAAATGATGATAAAAATATTCTTTAAAACATTGCGGATCATGATGCTGTAAGAATTGATATAGCTAAAAATACATATTTTTTTCTTAACATATTAACTGGACATTTATACCTCAATAGCAGGAGTCGACAATTCATCAAAAAAGGCCTTATTGCGTTTTTATTCCCACAAGGTTTCGTACATAAAAAGCCACATCTCACGACATGGCTTCTATATAAACACACTACTACTTTACAAAATTACTATTACTATTTTTGCGCTGCGGCCAAAAAATCTTCCGTTCTGGATGGGCTTAGCAACTCCCAGAGTGAAGCGACGGTCCAGCCGGGCGCAAAAATATCGTTGTAAAATCCTTTTCCATTTTTACCATAATCCCAATTTGTATGTTGTACGACTTCTGGATAATAACCTACCTTAGCGATATTGAAAAGATGGTCCTTAACCGGCATCAACTGTAACATGGAGCTCTTAATCACACTCGAAAAAGCAGCGAGCCGCTGTTCCTTGGTTTCTTTGGCAAGCCAATCAAGAACAGCAGCGAATTCAAAGATGAAAACATCAATATGGTTGTTCTCTACGGAGACATTTCCCCAGCCGCGGGATTTAAAACCGACATCGCCCAGCATTTGTCCAACGGCAAAAGGCACATCCCAGGTGTAGTACCAAGTGAGACAAAAGTAAGCTGCTTTCTTGCACTGCGCCAAATAATGTTGCCGCTCTTTTCCTTTACTTACCTGTGCCAAGTAATACATTGCTGTAGAAGCATATAATGAGGCTTCCTTATCTTCACAATTAGCATCCAAGGTGGACGAAAAGTAATCCGATTTAGATATGATTTCCCGCTCTAAATATCTTGCGGATTTTTGCGCATGTTGAAGATATTCGCCCTGTTTAAAATAGACGGAAGCCATAACCAAAGGCACTGTCGCTGAAGGTGTACTACCGCCGCTGCCATCCTTCACCTGCAGCTGATCGTCAAATTTACGTGGGAAACTTCCATCCGACTGCTGGAGCTTGGCGAAGTTGCTAAGCAATTTTTTAACGCGCTGTTCCCATTCAGGATGCTCTCTACCCTTTTTCTTTTCGTAACTGAGGTAGTTAAGTATCGCAAAGATCCCCTCTGACTGTCTCCGAATACTGAATTCTTGTGTTTCGCTGTTGTGTGTAAAATCAACAAACTCCCTGAAAAATCCATTTGCAGTAAATCCATGTTGCAGGTAGCTATCAAATATTGCTGTAGCGTTACGGACCAATGGAGTCTGTGCATGGGCTTCTCCATATTCAAGCGCATTGTATGCATTGAGCAACACACGTCCTACAAATCCGACTTCTGCAGATCCGGTATTTTTACAATCGTCTGTCCGCATATGTACTCCTGAATAATATTTTAGTTCATTTTCACCGACATAACTCTCCTTAAAGAAATTTGCTAAAATATCTTTGGCTTGATCCGGAGTATAAGCAGTCGGAAACGTCGACGGCTTCTGCCTGTCGTAGGAATAAGTCCATACCTTGGATACAAAATCACCATAATTATCGGCTTTACCTTCGTTGATCTCCCAGGAAAGCTGTCTTGTTTCACCTTTTTCAAGTTTTTCAAAGGTAACAACCTCGGGAGCTAAGGTCAATTTTCGGAGATAAGTCTTAGGTGCTTCGTGATAAGGAAAGCCAAATACCAAAGCTGAGGCTCCATCCACATTTTTAAATCCAGTAAATCCAAGATCAGTTTTACCACTTAAAATCACCTCTCCACCTTGATGTGTGGTCAAAGCATCCCGGTCTATTTTATCCAATCGAATAACGGTATAATATGTATTGGAAGCCGCATTGAAAACGCCAGTCAAAGGTGTGCTAAGACGGTCTTCCCTTACCTGCCAGCTATCGCTGGTTTTAAAAGAAGGTGCTTCCTGCGGTGAGCGCATATTTTTATGATACCAGAAACCCGGCATCAGAAACTCACTTTCAGTATGTGTATATTTATTTATTTTAAATGTCTTTTCAAAATTAAAGTATACCCGTTCTTTGGCAGTTACAACTACATTAACAATAGTTGTTCCTCCATTTTTGACAATAGTCTGCTTCACATCCAAGGGTATAGTCACAGAGGACTCAAGTGTCTGCCCACCGTTGTCAAGTAGTTCAAAGCGTTTGGCCGGATTCCCCGGTGCCTTCAACAGGATCGCCTGACTCATCTCCTGAGCGTTCAGTGTAAACCAGTTTGTGGCTAATAATAAAGCTATTAAAAAGTGTTTTTTCATTCGAATGATTGTTTTGGGTACCCATTTCTGGCTATATTTTACTGATTTATTTTCTTTTTATTTTCGGGCGAATAATTTCGGTGGATATCTTCATGAGGGGAATCGCATCCGTTGTCCAACTAATATCGGCAATATACATCGCCCGTGGATGGATACTATCTTTGCTATGATGCGCATGGAAAACGATTTTGAGTTTCCCGTCTTTATCCCAAAAAAGTGCATTATGTCCCACTCCGACCAGATCCGCCGGTAACTGCAGAATTGGATTGCCCACATATTTTGTCCAAGGTCCTGTAGGGGAACTTGCCGTGGCCAAGCCAATACCATAACGCTGACTTTCATAACTATTTGCCGAATAAGTCATGTAATATAGGTTATTATGTTTAATGACAAACGGACCTTCATTAACCAGTCCCCACACTTTTTCCCATTCCTGTGATACCACGATATGCTGTTTAAGGGTGTTACCATTGATCGTTTTCAGGTCAGCAGCAAGTTGCGCCGACCACACTGCGGATCCATTATTAAAACGGACAAAATAAAGATAAGCTGTACCATCATTGTCGATAAATAGACTATTGTCAATGGCCTTTTCAATTTCTAGCATTGGTATTTTTGGTTCTTGAACAAATGGTCCCAACGGTGAATCTGAAGTCGCGACACAAATATGTTCATTGGCGCTGTAATACATATAGAACTTCTTTTTATCCTTGATATAGTAGATTTCGGGCGCCCAGAACCAACGTCCACCCCAGGAATCCTCACCTTTCAGTGCCAGCGTATTTGATTTGCTCCAATAACGAAGATCATCCGAAGTATATATTTCGATACCGTTTTCGGCATTTGTACCGTAAGCGTAATAAGTACCTTCATATAAAAGAATAAATGGATCTCCCAACGGCACGGCAGGTTCGAATACAAAATCACTCTTTTCAGATTTTGAGCAGCTGAAGCTATAAAGTGAAAATAGCAACAGTAGACAAATATAAATTAGTTTTTTCATTTCCTATAAAGTTTATACGGCCAAGCCATTAATAATTTGGGTTTTGCTTTACATTTGGATTATTGTTGACCTCATCTGAGGGAATCGGTAGCGAACGATGTTTCCCTAGGGTAAAATTATTAAAATCGGCATCCCTTTGTTTCAATTCGGCAAGTCCCTCTTGTGAGTCTACCATTCCCCAACGTTTTAGATCTGCCCAGCGATGTCCTTCTGTAGCCAGTTCCAACACCCTTTCGGTCTGCAATCTTTTCAGAAATACGGTTTTATCGGTAGTTGCACCAGGGTAATTTAAAGCTAATTTTGGCATATTTACACGTTCACGTACACGGTCGACAAGCGCCACAGCCTCCGACAGTGAACCATTTGAGGCTGCAATACATTCTGCGTACATTAACAACACATCGGAAAAACGAATTAACCGCACATTTGTTGGATTGTAATAGTCATCAAAATCACGGAAGTAATCTGACCCATATTTTCTAAAAAAGACACGTCCAGGCCAGTTACTCCATTGGGCCGCATCACTTGTCAATCGATAGATTTTGTTATTATTCGGAAAATCGTCCTGCATACCATTATAAAATGCCGTATACCGCAACCGTACATCAAATCCATTGGCCATATTCTTTTCTTTCTTAAATGCATCAACTAACCAGGGCCGAAGTTCACCATCGGTCCAACCAATGCCCGGAGGGGCAAAAAATTGTCCACGGTTCAAGCCTAGGTTGGGGCCCACGTCTAAATCACCATCGCCCGCCGGAGAGGGATTGGCGTCTGAATATTGGATCTCAAAAACAGATTCCATATTATTCTCTTTCGCTTTATCGAAATTATCAAAATAATTGGCTGTCAAATTATAATAGCCCTTTCCGGCGCCTGTTACCAGCCAAGCCAAATCTGCCTTTGCTTCATTCCATTGATGCAGCTGCATATATGATTTTGCCCGAAAAGCCAATGCCGCGCCCTTAGTTGCCCTTCCTTTTTCGGAACTGCCCCATACTTCGGGCAATAAGCTTTCGGCTTTACTAAAGTCGGCGATTGCCTGCGCATAAACATCCGCTTCGGTATGTCCTTCCGGTTGAATTCCTGGGGTTGAAGGTTCCAATACAATTGGAAGACTAGGATTGGTACCACCCCATAATAGCGCAAGGTAGTAGTAATATAGTCCCCGCAAGAAATAGGCTTGTCCAAGAATCGGTCCCTGATCAGATGGATTGGCAAATGTAATATCTGGGGTATAATGCAGCACTTGATTTGCGCGGAAAATAGCCTCGTAGCAATCGCGATAGGTCCAGGCATTTCCTTCCCAGAAGTTGTAGTTATTGTACCGAAACTGTGTCCATTCCTTAAGCTCAGCCCAAGGACTTTGACTAAATCCTTCATCTGAAGTGAGGTCCAAACGAAACCACATCCAGCGGCTAAAGGTACCTGGTTTATAGAACATGTTGTACACTGCGTTGACCCCACGTACCGCATCCTGTTCGGTTTTCCAATAGGTCTTAACGGTAATGGTATTGGGATTTTCCACATCCACTTTGCAGGCTTGCATCAGGCTCGCCGCCAATAAAATACAGAGTAGCTTTTTCATTGTGTTCAAAAATTAGGTTTAAAAAGTAATTTGGGCTCCAAAAGTGAAACCTTTGGCATTCGGAAATGCGCCACCATCATAGCTTCGATCCCAAATATTGCCATTCAAAAACTCGGGATCCAGTCCACGATAGGAGGTAAAGGTGATCAGGTTCTGTGCATTGACATAAAACCGAACCTGCTTCAAGGTCTTTCCTAACAGCGTACGCGGCAGATTATACCCCAAAGCGAGCTGTCTGACCTTAACATAATTCCCATTCTCTAACCAACGGTCCTGATCTCCGCGAACATTTCGGGAATCCGCATAAATGGGTCGCGGGTCTTTGGCATTGGGATTCTCTGGAGTCCAAGGATCATAATCGGCGCGGTAGTTTGAATTGTCGTCAAAACGATCGTACGCACTGCGTGGCCCATTAAAGGATTTGAAGCCAAATGCTCCTGTCAATTGTACCTGAAAATCGAAACCTTTGTAATCTAGGCCTAGATTCATCCCCAATTGATATAATGGTATGCTTCGTCCTAAATACTGCCGATCGGCATCTGTAATCTGTCCATCATCATTAAAGTCAATATATTTAACATCACCTGGTTTGGCATTCGGCTGAATCAATTGTCCTTGGCTATTTTTATAGGCCTGTACTTCTTCGTCTGAACGGAAAAGACCATCCGTTTTGATCAGATACCAGTTACCGATCGAGCTACCAACTTTGGATTTTGTATCCCATTGCGTGAACTCCTTTTTGTCATATCCTAATTTGAGGATCTTATTCTTGATATAGGATGCATTGACGCCAATTTGATAACCAAATTCACCCATATTATCACGCCATTGCGTTGCAAGTTCGATACCTGTATTGCGCAGGGAGGCAGCATTCACGTAAGGATTTCCGCCGTTGTTGCCTGTAGCCATCAAGATTTGCATCGGTGTCAATACATCTTTGGTTTCTTTGATAAAATAATCCAGGGATAGATTGAGCTTATGGGAGAATAGCTGGGCATCAAATCCGGCATTCAACTGCGCGACCTTCTCCCATTTGAGATCGGTATTGGCCAGTTTAACTTGGGTCATCCCGTTTTGAACGGTCTGATCAATTCCAAAAGCGACCTGCGGAAAAACATTGATGAAAGAAACCCAGTCCCAAACACCGATATTGGAAGTACCCAAAACACCATAATTGGCGCGCAGCTTTAAATCATTGATCCAAGGTGCCTGAAAAAAATCTTCCTTACTTATACGCCAGCCTGCGGAGACAGATGGAAAATAGCCCACCCGATAATCTGGATTAAACTTGGATGATTCGTCCCGGCGCATGGTAAAACTGAACAGATACTTATCATCATAGGCATAATTAACCCGGCCAAAGAGCGAAAATAACTTTTCGAGATCTTGATAATTGCCGGTCTTTGGGTTGTCCAGTGCAGCATCCAAGTTGGTAAAATAGTTTTTTCCCGACATGAGCACATTATTTTTCGTTCCCCAAAGCTGTTCATAATTGGAGGTTTGATAACTGATACCCGCAACGGCAGAGACATCATGTTTGTCAAACTTTTTCGCATATTCTAAGGTATTATCATACACCAACCCACGGTATTGTGCCTGGTTTTTATTTAAGGAGGAAGGATCATAAGGTTGGTTGTAGGTCCAGAAACCTTCTTTTCGAAGATACATGTGACGATCATTACTCAGGTCAAAGCCAAAATTAAAACGGTATTTGAATGACTTGAACAGTTCCAATTCGGTAAATACATTTCCTCTTGTGCGCAGATTGCCATTTTCCGTTTGCTCAAAATCCTCTTTGGCGAAAGGATTGGTTCCAAAGGTGACATCCCGATTCCCATCACCAATACCATATCCTCCTTTGGCGGCATTATTTTCATCGTAGATTGGAATGGTTGGCAGCATACGATAGACATCGACTATGGGATTGGTATTGAGTTCATGTACATTAAAATTACTCAGCACGATATTTTCGCCGATACTTAATTTGACATGTTCTCCAAAATTGCGTGAAGTAGACATATTGGAGCGTAGCGTAAAACGTTTACTGGATGTTCCGATCGTCGTCCCTGTGTTGGCCTGATAATTACCCGAAATATAATAACGGCTTTCTTTGCTTCCACCTGAAAAAGCAATCTGTTGATCCTGCAGCCAGCCTGTTTTAAATACCTCTTCCTGCCAATCAGTATTGCCCTCGAAATGGTTGGCCGATTGCCTATTGCCATTGCTAAATGCCAGATCATTCAAACTTAGCCATAGATTTCGGTCGGCTAAATTGTAACGTGGCAGCCATTGTGCGGTGGCCCGGGAGGAAATTTCGATTTTCATCTGCCCCTCTTTACCCTGTTTGGTTGTTATGATGATAACACCATTCCCGGCCCTAGAACCATAGATCGCAGCAGCGGAGGCATCTTTCAGTACCTGGATACTCTCAATATCATTGAAATTAAAATCCCGGTTTGCTCCCGATACAACCCCGTCGACGACATATAAAGGAGTGCTTGACCCAAATGTCCCGGTACCACGGATCTCAACCTTACCCTCTGCTCCCGGATTGCCTGCCGTGCGTACACTGAGCCCGGGTAATGTCGCCAAAGCATCCCCTACAGTCCCTGTTACCGTGGTGTTTTTCATCTCCTTCGGGTTAAAGACAGAAACGGCGCCCGTCAGATCCGATTTTTTGATCGTCTGATACCCAATCACAACGACTTCTTCCAGGTCTTTATTTTCTTCCTGAAGCGTGATATCTAAAGTTGATTCACCGTTAAATAAAATTGTTTTGGAATGAAAACCAATCAAAGAGAAGATTAGCTCCTGCCCGCTACTGGCAGCAATTGTATAACGGCCATTTTCGTCCGTCGTCTTTGCGGTTCCTGATGCTTTTATGGTAACGGTTACACCCGGCAACGGCCGTCCCGTTTCATTCAATACCCTCCCTTGAAGGTTACTCGTTTGTGACTTTACCGCAAACGACAGCAAGCACAAGAAAAGAATGAAAAATTTTCCCTTCATAATTTGATTTATTAGCGTATAAAACTGGTTATTTATAAATAGGCAAAGACAAGAACCCATGGCCGGGTTTTAGCTTTAAACCTATTTCAAATGTAACAGGCGTTACAGAAACAAAATAGCAGATATGATCCAAAAAATGGTAAAAATAAGTCATTCCCGCTTTTTGACCAGTTTATACATCTTTTAACCGATAATGACCATTTATCGGTTATCAGCCATATCAACAGAATCATTTATTAGTTTTATTTTAGTTGGTATGAAAGGGGTTCTCATTTTTGGTATTGTTTTTTTGTATCTGGTCTGTTCGGTCACCTGCCAAGCACAACGTTATTCAAATTTTCATTTTAGAAAATTGCAGGTGGAAGATGGCCTTTCCGAAAACACGATCTATTGCATTGTCCAAGACCAGCAGGGATTTATGTGGTTCGGGACAAAAGACGGATTGAATCGATACGATGGGAATAGTTTCAAAAATTACCACTACCAATCAGAAAAGAAACAGTCACTGGGGAATAATTTTGTCCGAAGTATAGCTGAAAAATCGCCGAGCCACTTGTATATCGGAACTGACGACGGTTTGTATATCATGGACAAGATTACAGCAGCCTTTCAAAAGGTTGAGCTTAGCATAAGCGGCAAGGGAACGTTTAACTCAGCTATTAACGCCCTTCATGTCGATCGGCAAGGAAGTCTTTGGATTGCAACCATGTCCCAGGGCATCTGGAAATATAACCCAAGTACAACTAAAATTACGCAGCTACAACTCAAGGGAGCCAGATTGGGGCAGAATGCGACCTGGGCTATCCTACAGGATCGTTCCGGTGTTATTTGGGCAGCCACACGTCTGGGGCTCCTTCGCTTCAACAATCAGCAGGCACATTTTGATATCGTCGGCCCGCTTTTCAGCGAAGTTGGAGATCCTCAATTTGAAATTCTTTCCATGTGGGAAGACCCTAAAGGTGACCTATGGTTAGGTACCTGGTCGCAGGGCCTGCTTCGTTACAACAAACAATCAAACGAATTCAGTCGCTTTCTAAATAATACCAGCCATCCCTATGTCACGCATATCCGTGCCCTGCGAGAATTTCGCGAAAACCAGCTTCTTGTTGGTTCAGATGACGGACTCTTCCTGTTTCACACTGAAACGGGGACGTCCGAAAGATTAGACATTCCTTATTATAAACACGGTCTAAGTGACCAGAATGTTTATTCCATCGCGAGAGATCGCGAAAATGCCATCTGGATCGGCACTTATTTTGGGGGTATAAATTATCTCAATACAGCACTGCTTTCCGTAGAGACTTTTTTCCCGGATATTCTCCCCGGATTTCTGTCCGGAAAAGCTGTCAGCCAATTTTGTGAAGATACTAAGGGGAACCTTTGGATCGCAACAGAAGATGGTGGCATCAACTACTATGACAAAGAAAAGAAACAAATTTCGCAACCGATAAAAGCTTCTTATCATAATACCCATGCCCTGCTTCTGGATGGCGATCATCTTTGGATAGGGACTTTCTCCCGCGGGCTTGATCGTTACAATCTGGCAACTGGTCAACGTCAAAATTTCAGACATGATGCCAACAATACGGAAACAATTAACGATGATTGCATCTTTTCGCTGTTTAAAACAAAAAAAGGGGATCTTCTGATAGGAACACCGGCCGGGCTCAGTCGATATGATCAGCAAAAAAAGAAATTTGTCCGTATCCCTGAAGTCACCCAGTTTATCTATGACATCAAAGAAGATGATGAGGGCAATATCTGGCTCGCCTCGTACCAATCAGGCCCCATAAAATTTGACCTCCGTAAGCAAGCTTGGGTTCATTATAGTTTGATCCGGCCAAATGATCCCATTTCTTCAAGTAAACTAACCAGTATTTATGTTGATAGCCAACATCGGTTATTATTTTCAAGTGAGGGAAAAGGAATATTCATTTATGATAAGACGAAAGATAGCTTTCGCAATATCGGGCAAGCGCAAGGCTTGCCAAACAATGTGATTTACGGCATACTCGATGATGCCCTGGGCAACCTTTGGCTCAGCAGCAACAAAGGCATTATCTGTTTTCATCCTGACAATCCCAAAAATTACAAACTCTATACAACGGAGAACGGATTCTCAACGAACCAGTTTAATTTCAAAGCATCTTTCAAAGCCAGCGATGGTCGGTTTTATTTTGGCGGGATCAACGGATTTACAAGCTTCTATCCCGATGAAATTAGCGCAGTCAAAAATCAAGCTGTACCAAATGTTTTCATTACACAGATACAATTACTGAACAAGCATAATCCCAACTTAGAAAAAGACATTCAGATTCAATTGAACAAGAACGAAAAGATTGTACTAACCCACCAATTTTCTTCATTCAATATCTCCTTTGTAAGCTTGAGCTTTGCATCCCCCTCCAAGAATCAATATGCCCATAAACTGGAGGGAGCTGATGATGAGTGGACTTCAGCGGGTAACACCAAAAGTGTAAGTTACGTCAATCTTTCGCCGGGAACATATGTTTTCCATGTAAAGGCATCCAATAATGACGGTTTATGGAATGAAAAAGGTGCGGCGGTGCAAATTGAAATACTACCGCCGCTGTGGCTCTCCTTGCCAGCCAAAATAACGTATGCACTCCTATTCGTTGCATTGTGCTATGTCTGTTTACGATATTATATCATGGCGAACAAACGTAAGCAAGCTCGCGATTTAATGGCCTTCCAGTCTGAACAGGAACAGAAATCCTTCCGATCAAAAATTGACTTTTTCACTAACATTGCACATGAGATCCGTACACCTTTGAGCCTGATTACAGCACCCTTGGAAGAAATAATACTACAAGAAAACGAAGATAAAGAAACCATGCACAATCTCCGGATCATAGAGAAAAATTGTGAACGGCTTACCGTGTTGATTAATCAGTTACTTGATTTTCGCAAAATGGATGGGAATGGACCGCCACTAAGCCCTGAATCTGTAAATTTGAAAAATTTGCTAGAAGATCTCTACGATAGGTTCAGAAAATCAGTACACCGCAACCGGGTCCGTTTCGATCTATCAATTCCCCAGGATCAAGACCTGATTATTGAAACCGATCTGGATGCTGTGATGAAAATTGTGAGTAACCTACTGACCAATGCGACGAAATTCGCACATTCCTATATTTTGATCAACCTGAAAAGAAACTCGGACAAATCTTTTACGATTACAGTCTCGGATGACGGTCCAGGAATACCGGATGACTTTAAAAAGCTTGTATTTGATCCCTTTTACCAGCTTAGCACAAATAAAGACCGCAGTGGAACTGGCATCGGACTATCCTTGGTCAAACATCTGACGAACCGGCTGGGTGCTGAGATAAAAATTGAAGATATGCTGCCCCGAGGTGCTAAGTTTATTTTCACAATCAGGAGCATGCAACTCGCCCATGAAGCTACAGGTCCGATAATTGAGGAACAGCCGATTCCACTTGACAGGCCGGAATACAATCTCACCCAGATTTTAGTGGTTGACGATAATCCGGACATTACGGCTTTTATTAGCCATTCGTTAGCCGTATCGTATCATATTGATATTGCTGATAGTGGGTCAAAAGCCCTGACCATGTTAGACAATAAAGTTTATCATCTTGTGATCTCCGATATCATGATGCCAGAGATTGACGGAATTACATTTGTAAAGCGTTTAAAAAATGACATTAATTATTCGCATATACCTGTTATTCTGCTATCTGCCAAAATACAAAATGCAACGAAAGTTGAAGGATTACTTTCCGGCGCCGACGTATTTATTGAAAAGCCTTTTTCGATGACCTTTCTAAAAGCACAAATCAGCAGCTTACTACAAAACCGGAAATATTTATTGGAGAATTTCCATGCTTCACCATTATCTTCTTATTCTTCTTTGGCCACAAATGCCCATGATGATGCATTCTTAACACAGCTCAACGCTGAAATCGAAAAACATCTTTCAGACGAACAATTCAATGTAGAATCACTGGTGGATATATTTAAAATCAGCCGTTCTAATTTTCAACGAAAATTGAAAGCAATTAGCGGAACTTCCCCTGGCGACTATGTACGAAATTACAGGCTAAAACGTGCCTGCACGTTACTGATTGAATCGGATTATCGCATTAACGAAGTGGCATTTCTTGTGGGATTTAGCTCGGCATCCTATTTCACAAAAGCGTTCATAAAAGCATTTAATTTGACGCCAAAAGAGTTTATTCAACAATCGCGTTCACAAGCTAGGTAAAACATAGGCCGCTAATAAAAAAAAACTGGATAAATTCAAAGCACATTAAGGCCCCCAAAAAAGTGTTTAACCCAAGTTGTCGAAGATTACTTAGAATAAGCTGTTTTTGGATATAATTTCCTGAACGCATTATACACCCCCTGATGGATAACGGTTGAATGTAATTCATCGGGCATATAGTCAAAAATAACCTCTATCTTTTTATGATTGCTCAGAATATTGTAAAACGCCGCGGCATCACGATACATTCTAAGATCTTCATCCTTATTGGGAACTCCGAGGTAAACCCGCACGTTTTTTCTTAGGTTAGCGTTTAATAGCCTTTCGGTATTTTTCAAAAGCTCCTGTTGCCCCCACCATAAACTCGGACTAATAATAATGTAATTATCAAAAAGATCAGGCAGTTTAAGCAGGAGCTCTACGGAGAAAAGGCCTGCCAAAGACTCACCGATTACGGTTCTTTGTGTTTTTGTCTTATAGTTTTTACCAATATAAGGCAGTAATTCATCTTTAAGAAACGAAATATATTTTTGCGATCCACCATAGGCTGGAAAGCTAGCTTTTTGAAATCCTTCTTTCTCCAAGAAGTCAATATCAGGAACTGCGAATGTAAAATCACGTCTACGGGTATTGCCCTCAATCCCCACAACAATACTATTGGGAAACCGCGCTATCCAAGGTTGTGTATCAAAACGAACGATCCCCGCAATATGAAAAAAATCTTCATCCATACCACCATCGAGGACATACACAACCGGATAGGTCAACGTATCGTTTTCCGCATAATTATCCGGAAGGTAAATATTGATCTTTCGGTCCTCATTTAAAATATTTGAATGTAGAGTAGTGGATTTACCGATGGTCAAATCACGGTCTTTGGTCTGTCCAATAGCGCAATAATGACAGATGAGTAGGGTTAAAAAAAATAAAATTGTACGCTTCATTTCAAATGTTATATTATAAATAAGCCCGATTCCATGCAGTAGATCTCCTTGACAAAAAAACATGGCAATGGCCTATAATAACTTCGAAAGTAAGTTTAAAAATCAATAAAATACAATTTTAATATTTATTTCCTGTTGTCGTTATAGATCATATCAAGCTATCCCCACAGCGCAATTATTACACGATCCGTTCACATTCATACCCCCAGTCAAACATTTGCTTCATAACTCTACTGGCGTCTATCTCCGACTGAGAAGACTCTATTCTTAAAATATTTTCATCATCGTCAAGATCAAAGTTAATTTTATATGCGGAGAACAACCCCAGAAGCGTCGTGACGATTTGTTGTGCTTCCCTGTATTTGCAGACATTCGTTTTAAATATTTCAACCCTTTTCATTGTATTATATTTCACTAAATTCTATCGCTCGCAAATAACTTGCTTAGCCTTTCAAATTCCTTTCAATCACTGTTTTCACGTAAGTGAACATCCTGTTGATCTGTCTTTCAGATCTTTACTATTTATTCTTTAATACCTGCTGTAAATCTGTTGGATACCTCGACCCATCTGTAGATACTGAATCCGTACGATAGACTTGTAAAACATTATGAAAAACTTCGTTATCTTTCTTTTCCCCGGTATTTGAAAACAACGCTATAATTGCCACAAATAACAAGAGAATCAATGCATTAAAAAGATGTGCCATACCTGTAGAAGCTAAATTATTAATACCTAATTTCCAAAAAGAGAGCAAGTTCTCCCAGACACTTTCGGTGAAAGGCACATTTAGCTCGGTAAACGAACTCTTTTTCCCTTTTAACAACATGATGCTTTTCTTTATTTAGTCATTCGTATCGAATAAAATCTACTGCATATTTTGTCCAAAAGGAAGAGGCAACACTTCTGATCCCAGAAGCCAACGGCATAAAATGAAGTGCAAATCGTACAAACAGAAAAAAGGTACTGTTTTAAATTCCAAATATTTAGACAAAAAAGTATTTTTGTATTCTAAAGAAGTTCAGCTTCTGAACTATCTAGTGTAGTCTCGGTTTTCGGATCGGGACTACTTACTTTATAATTTTCTATAAACACGGTATCATTTTTCCAAAGTGTATACATTAAGATTAATAATTTTCTCTGTACGGCAACCTGTCCGACCATTTTTGACGGCTTTTTCTGGATGATTCTCGTGTAAGCTTCCTTTAGCACAGAATTATGCCTACAAGCTACCATAGCCGGAAAATACAGCGCATTCCTGATATACCTGTTCCCCTTTTTCGAGATCCTGGTTTTTCCTTTTACAGATGTCCCAGATTCCCGCTGAACAACATCGTATCCAGCATAGCTGACAAGTTGTTTGGCGCTACCGAACTGTTCAAACCCCATTGTTTCGGCAAGAATGGTAACCATGGTGATCATTCCAATCCCCTTTATTGTTGCAAGCTTCTCTATTTTTTTATGGAGCCCCAGGTCTGACTTTACCAGCCTGTTGATTTCCCCGATGCATCTGCCAATCTCCTTATCTATCTCAGAAATAAGTTTTTTATTGCTTTTTAGTATAAAGATCTGGATAGCATGCGAACAGTCCTTACTATGTTTGATGTTACCTAATGCCGTTTTCTGCTCCTGTAGCTGGACATGGTATCTGGTCAGATTTCTCAGCTGCAATAAGACTGGTGGAGGAGGACTCCATGCTTTATGGATCCTTTCTACACCGAATTGACTCAGGATCCGTGCATCAACAGCATCCGTTTTGGTCTTGATATTGAGGCTCGAAAAATAGTGCTTTGACGTATTGGGAAGAACAACATGAACCCTTTTCTTAATCTTATGCAGATGGTGGGCAAGGTTCTCATAATACACACCGGTAGCCTCCATCAAAAAAACAAGTGCTGCATCTTTCGCAATGACTCCTTTGGCCCAACGCAGAAACTGGTTGAACCCTTTGCTATCATTACTGAAATCCACTGTCTTGGAGAACACTAATTCTCCATCATCTGAACACTGACACAGACATGCTGTGAATGTCGCTTTTGAGATATCTATCCCAATGCATTGTTTACTAATAGCCATAGTCAAGAATTTAAATCGTATCGACTTAATCCTCCTTCGTCTATCCTTTTGTTTTATCCAGGCTCGAAATAGCGGCCTTAAGTACTGTTCAGACTCCTGAGAATAAAATCGTGTGGACAATTCCTTTTTTACGGTATAACGATCTGTTTACCTAGCCACATCTCGTCTCACACGAACAGCCAATACATTTTGTATAACAACAATATAATGACCTTTTCTAATTTCTCAGTAAAAATAAAAGCCACATTAGAAAAAATGTGGCTTCGTTAGTATATTGATTTAAATGGCTTCTTAAGAAAACTGTTCTGTTAATATGCGTGGGTTTTCTGATCTGATCGCCACCACGGCAAACTGCCCGGCGTTACCTTCTATTTGTCGCTGTGCATCTTTGGATAATGCACCCAGCGCAAATTGTCGCCTCCATACTTCGACCCCATTGGTAAACGCTAAGGGAAGTTTCTTGGCAAATTCTCCGGGGTTGGCAAAGTCGATCTTAAATAGTTCTAAAAAGTCTCTTTCTATTTTATCATCGGTATTTCCGGGGATAGCGAAAATTTTTTCGGCAATTGTATCTATAAACACTCCGTCATGCCTCTTTTCACCAGTACTATAAATACAATAGTAAATATTTTGCATATCATTTCCATAAACCTTCTTAGCAATACAGACAGGTGCCATCAGCGTTTCCTGAGAAAGCTTTTTACCTGCTGAACGATTAATGACCGCAACCAAAATAAAACAGACAACAACGATCGCAGACAACAAAGTAATAACGCTGATGCCAATCGTTTCGATCAATCCTCCAAAAATCGCCAATGCCAGAAAACAAAGCAAGCCTATACCGATCACAAATGGTACATAAACGACTTTATTCCTTCCAAACGCTGAACTTTTTACATACTTCTCGATAATTGTGCTGTCGTGCTCAAACTTGCTAAGTTGCGCTGTATCCATTATATTGGTTTTTTGATGTACTACTATACTACTTTTACGCTTATTCTGAGACAAATGTATACAATACCATTTCTACGATCACTTTACATTTACAATTCGCAGCAGTTGATTTAATATCCGTTTAAATAAAAATAAAATATGAATAGTACCTTCATCAGGTTTCGGCAGAAGCCACAAACTAATTTAAAATAGAAAAATTAAACACAAATGTGTAATTTTTAAATAAACAAAAACATTTACATATTTTATAAGCATATTTGTTTATATAACTAATAAATTAAAAAATGCTCCTAAAAAATTGGACACTACTTTTATTCGTATTTGGACTGGGCTTAATTTCAAGTTGCACAAAAGATCCTGTGATCAAACCAGAAATAGAGCCGCCCACGCCAATAGACACAACGAAGGTTATTGTTCCCAAACCTAAGGACTCAGTCTTTGAACGCAAATCAGTGAGTTTTATGGTCAAAGAGCACTTTGTAGATGAAACAGTGGATCAACAACTCTTTTTAGGGAGCCTTTGGAACCTTAAGGACACAACAAAGGGTTTGCATTTGGAAAACATTCAGTCCAAAGCAAAAAACTTTCCTATTTATGTCATGGCGAATTCAGCAAAAGAGGAAATTGGCCATTTTTTACCGTCCTATGTGAACATATTGAATTATGCTAATTTATTCAAGAACACTAACCTCTCGGGATCATTAGAAATGAATTCAAGAGATTTTTCAGATTATGCTGAGATACAATTATATATCCCTCGAAATAGGGATATTGAAAAAGTGCTCAATCTTGTCAGGCATAGTGATTCGACAACGGTCCAGAAGACTCACAGTACTTTCAGACACACATTGGTGAGGAGATTAACCTTAGATACCGATCAAGTAGATTATTTCTCAAATTACGGAGAGTCAGACCTGAATAATCTCAAGAAATTAGGTTATTCACCCTATTTTATTCTATCCGTCAATTATGGTTATCAACTGGTCATCGCAGCGGAAGGCGATTTCACAAGACCTGACATGAATAGAGCTATTGATAAATTGTTAGAAGGAAATTCATTGGATAATATGGATGAGCAAGTTCTCAGTGCAACAAAACTACTTGTATACTATCGAGATGGAAGTAGGGATACCTTTATTCGTCATGCTGTCAATTTTCAGGAGATCAAAAATACAATTTCAGCGTTAAACCTTCGAATGGAAAGCAATTCTGATAATTTCACTTACCCGCTTAGTTATCTTGCCATGCATATCACCACGGGCGAAATTTTGGGGTATACCAATACTTTTGATTTACAGGTAAAGAAAACAAGTAAATAGGGAATATATTTCAGTTTATCAATCTCCTTGATAAAATCAATCTGTCTTAATAATTTCTCAGGTGTCATAGCTATTCTATTATCAGGTAAGCCATATACAAAATTAGTACATTTATAAGCTCCCTTAATTGCCATTTGGCAATTAAGGGATAGTTCTTCCAGTTGCAATTTTATTGACATCCATAGGACAAACCCCAGCTCACAGATCAGTGTAGATTTATTAAATTTGATAAACATCAAATCCCATCTCGACGAATGAAGAAAATAGGATTTTTATCTTTTGGACATTGGTCCAACCATCCGGCTTACAGTACGCAGACAGCAAGTGACACCTTGCTTCAGTCCATCGATCTGGCCGTAGCAGCAGAAGAAATAGGCATAGACGGAGCCTACTTTAGAGTCCATCACTTTGCGAACCAGCTGGCATCTCCTTTTCCCTTACTGTCTGCCATTGGCGCCAAGACCCGTACGATTGAAATAGGTACCGGAGTAATTGATATGCGCTACGAAAACCCACTATACATGGTGGAAGATGCGGGGGCAGCAGATTTAATTTCGGAAGGCCGGTTACAATTAGGAATTAGTAGGGGTTCACCCGAACAGGTGATAGACGGTTGGCGCTATTTTGGTTACGAGCTCGCTGAAGGGGAAACCGATGCTGATATGGGACGCAGGAAGGCACTGGAATTTCTGGAAAAACTTAAAGGGGTAGGTTTTGCCGAGCCCAATCCTTACCCGATGTTCCCGAACCCTCCGGGCCTGCTCAGACTAGAGCCACACGCTGCGGGATTACGTGACCGCATCTGGTGGGGAGCGGCATCGAATGCTACAGCAGTATGGGCGGCTCAAAACAGAATGCATTTACAAAGTTCGACATTGAAATATGATGAAAATGGAAAACCTTTTCATATACAACAGGCTGAACAGATACGTTTATATAAAGCAGCGTGGAAAGAGGCCGAGCATCCCGGAGAACCTAGAGTTTCCGTGAGCCGGTCAATTTTTGCATTGGTAGATGACTTAGACCGGTATTATTTTGGGCAGGAGTCGGATCGGGCCGATAAGATTGGCTTTATAGAAGCGGACAAACGTGCTATTTTTGGCCGCAGTTATGCCGCCGAGCCTGATCAACTTGTCAAAGAACTGGCTCAGGACGAGGCCATCCAAGAAGCAGACACCGTTCTCTTAACAATTCCAAACACCTTAGGTGTGGATTACAATGTCCATGTGCTTTCCGCTATTTTAGAACATGTCGCACCTGAATTAGGCTGGCGTTAGCGATCTCCTATAAATGATAAATAACATTCGTTACAAAACCAAAATCGCAGTAATCGGTGCTGGCCAAGCCGGTCTTTCTTCAGCTTACCATCTGAAGAAACTGGGATTGGAAATTAATCGTGACTTCATTATTCTGGATGAAGCCCCTTCCCCCGGCGGAGCCTGGCAGTTTCGATGGTCTTCGCTGACGCTAAGCACAGTAAACAAAATCCATGACTTGCCGGGCATGTCTTTTGAGGAAACATTGACAAACAAGGAGACTGAAGTACAGGCAAATATTGCTGTTCCAAATTACTTCGATCGCTATGAAAAGAGGTTTGGGTTACAGGTATATCGTCCAGTCAAAGTGGATCGGGTCTCCCTACATGGGCAACGTTTTCACATAGACACTGCGGAGACCCTATTTTCCGCAGAAGGCATTATCAATGCCACAGGTACCTGGGAGAACCCTTATATTCCATATTATCCCGGAGCAGATTTATTTCAAGGGGAACAATTGCATACAAAAGACTTCAAAACAGCGGACTATTTTCGAAATAAACACGTTATCATTGTCGGCGGCGGAATATCGGCCATCCAGTTGCTGGATCAGATTTCAGCAGTGACAACCACAACGTGGGTCACCCGACGACCGCCTCTGTTCCGTGAAGGACCTTTTGATGATATGGCCGGTCACAATGCTGTGGCGATGGTCGAAGAACGGGTCAGACAGGGATTGCCGCCGTTGTCGGTCGTGTCGGTCACGGGCCTTCCCTATTCCACCGAAATTCAAGCGATGGAAAAACGAGGTGTACTCACGAGATTTCCTATGTTTAGCGAAATTACAGCGACTGGCGTAAAATGGGAAGACGGCCGAGAAGAAAGGGCTGATATTATCTTATGGAACACCGGATTTAAAAGTTCATTGAAACATTTGGACGCAGTATTACCTAAAGAAGAAAATGGGGGCATCTTAATGGACGGTCGCCTTGCGACAATGGTTGCTAAGGAGCCTCGAATTCATTTGGTTGGTTATGGTCCTTCGGCCTCCACGATCGGAGCCAACCGCGCGGGAAGCGCAGCAGCAAGGGAACTTGTAAAAACATTGAATCTTTTGTAGTGTTATTTTTGGTCAGCACCTAACCAGGATTACCAGATCAGTAAAAATCTCTTTATATTTAAGCCTATTTAAAATCTCATACAGAAACAGTTGTCACGATGGATATCCAAAATATTATTCCAGATCAATCCATTGCCTTGTTTGTCAAAAATATTCTCGTATTCGAAAACAAAGATACCCCAGAAACCGTCCTGCCGTTCTTTGCGGATGGATACCCCGGACTTCTATTCCATCAAACCGAAAATGGTTTAACCATACAGCCGCATGGAAAAAAAATGCCAACAATCTTTTTATATGGCCAAACGATCAAGCCTATCTCCATCCATGTGAACGGTCATTTTCAAATCATTATTTTTCAATTTTATCCATTTGTTTTACGCGCTTTTTGGGGAATCAATCCCCAAGATATCAATGACAGTTGCCATTATCTAACTAATGGGCCCAAAAATGATATCAATAAGATCATTTCAGAAATCCTATTGACCTCAGCTATGGAGGAAAAGATCAGGATTATCATAAACTTACTGCTCGATTATTTTGAACAGAAAAGGAACAAACTTGATTTCCTGGTAAGAGAAGTAATCCAATACATCATTGACAGCAGAGGGATAATTCCTATCAAAGAAATCGCTGAAAAAGAAAAGTTGAACATTCGAACACTCGAACGAAGATTTCTCAAAGAAACGGGGATCTCCGCGAAGCAATTTGCGAAAATAGTCCAATTTCAATCTTCACTCAACCAACTGGAGACAAAAGATTTCAGCAAGATAAATGATATCGTTTATGCGAATGGATACGCCGACCAATCACACTTTATCCGGGTATTCAAAGCCTTTACAGGAGTAACTCCTAACACGTTTGGCAAAATCTAGAATTGTCGTTTTTATTCTATTCTGAAAGCTTATTGATGCCGAATTTTACGTAGAGAAAACTAAAAAAAATCGTTATCTATTTAAATTCAAAAGCAATGAAACTACATGAAATCATTTTAGCAATAACAGCAACCTGTTCTGCATTAATATCAGGCCTATTTTTCGCCTATACATTCTCTGTCAATCTAGGGCTTCATAAATTGGACGATAAGTCCTACTTGATGGCGATGCAAAACATCAACAGAGAAATCTTAAATCCTGTATTTTACAGCTGCTTTCTGGGAGCGCCATTGTTATTAATTGTTTCGTCAGTATTGTATTTTGACCTGTCATCGCCGAAATTTTATTTGATTTTGACCGCATGCTTAAGTTATATTATCGGTGTACTTATGATTACCGGCACCAAAAACGTTCCCCTAAACAACCAACTGGATTCGTTCGATATTTCAACAGCTTCATCGGATGCAATATATCGGATACGCCTTCTTATTGAAGATCCTTGGGTATTCTGGAACAATATACGAACCGTATTCTCCTTTATCACCTTAGTTTGTCTAATCATGAGCCTGATTTTTTTCAGGTCTAAAAATTAACAAAAAACACAAGATCCAGTTCAAATTACTCCACAGCATTTTCTAAAAACCTGGGCGGACGACCCAAGCTATCACAGGAAACTGATCCCGCCAAAAACGAAAAAAGCAAAAGAGCTTACGGATTTAAATTTATTCACAACGGATTTAAATCCAGCTATAAAAGGCCGCAGATTCTATTGTACTTTTATGAAAAATAAGAACAAAAAAAAGCGGATAAAATTATATTGCGTATAAACTAATCAAAATCAATAAAAACATAATTCTATGAAAATACAAAGAATAATTCCAGCCTTGTTACTTGCATCTCTGGGTTTAACATCCTTATTATCGTGCAATGGTACATCAGTAGATACAATTAAGGCAATGGAATCCAACTACGACAACCATAACAAGACTATTGAGCTCATTGGTGAGTTCGACGCTCCATCCTTTACCTTTTCATCGGGTAAATCAAAGACAATGGCAATGAATTTTGTTGTAAAACCACATGCGATCAGCTCCGAAAAATTTACAGCATTCAGCGTGATATTACCGGTTGGAACAGAGAACAACAGTGTTCTATTTGAACTTCCGGCGGACCAAAAGAACTATACACTCAAAAATTTCCATGTCATTGATAAAAATGGGGAGAAAACCAATCTCGACACACATACTACGTTTAAAATGACCGGCACCGTACATTACAATGAATTAGAAAAGCCTGAAGCTGAGCGCGACAAAACTAATTTCAACTACAAGATAACGGACGTGACATTTGAAAAAGACTAAGGCACGATCCCGCAAATCCGATCAAACACATTATTAAAAAGAATAAAAATATGATAAGTATTCAACTTGGAAACAGTTTCTCATTTGGATGGATAATTATTGCAATTGCCTTGATCATGGCACTGGGAATTTACCTTGCATACAGAAAACAACAAGTGATTAAGGTAAAATACATCATCGCGGTAATCGTAATGTTGGTCGTAGGAATAAAATGGCTTTTTGAACATTAAATGTAGCATGGTGTGAGACCAGTCACTACGGCGCAAGCTAATCTCAAAGACATTCGACATAAGTAAAAAACTTAAATAGTTGAATAGATTTATTTTTGTAAATTTAAATTTGAAAGTGCGCACGATCGACGCCGAATGTCAAAAGTCAGTTTACAATGAAGTTTATTTTCACTTTTAGTATTTTTTTATTTTTCTCCTGTGCCTATGCTCAGAAGCATTCCCAGTTTGTTCCTTTCAAATTCGAAGGTAAATTAGGTTTATTGAACGTTTCGGGAACGGAACTTATCCCTCCCGATGCTTTTGTGGACGGCCCCGGTAATTATGATGTGGTTGGAGATTTTCAAAGTTATATCATAGCGAAAAATGAAGGTGAAGACGAGGTCATTGATGCACGTTCTGGAGAAGAACAGTTTGTTGGACGTCTGGATCGAACATGTGGTCTTTTAAGAATCAACAAAGACAGTTATTATCACTTTAAAGTAAACGGAAATTCTGTTCTCTTAAATTCCGCAGGTTCGCCGATACAACTTACAACATCATACAAAAAAATAGAACCAAATCATGATTCCTGGGACAATGGAAGTGTGGATGACAAACAGTATCTCTGGGCGCTAAAAGAAGATGAGACCTACGATGTTTTGGTCGCCAATGATGGTTTTACTCCAGTAAACTCCTTACCCAAATTTGAAAGCTTTGATCACGTATACGGAATAAACGTAAATGCGCCTTTGACCCTGATCGGATTTGTGCTTGGAAGCAAAACCGCAATCCAACGTACTTTTGGTCAGAAATACGGTATACCCGAATCGAGTTACACCATTGAAGTTTACAATACCAGTTTTAAAAAGTTAGGCACTACGGTTTATGAGCATGAGGCAATTGCCAAACTATTCAACCAGAAAATTGAACTACGTGGCAGTATGATATCTCCTCCCGGTATGGCAAACCAAATACTTATTCCTCAAAACAGAACAATTGTACTGAACAATGAATTTAGTTTAATACCAGCAACAGGCGATCCAGGACAACTGGTATTAGTTAACACCAAACAGGGAAATGCTCCCGTACTGGGAAATGATCACTTCGATTACCGGTATATCAGTACATCCAAAAATCTAGAAGCTCTTCTGCAAATCAGACATTCCGAAACCGGAACTTTCTTTTATTTTGATTTCGATGGGCTCTATTTTCCTAAGGGAGTTCCTTTAATCCCCAAAAAATACAGACAGTGGAACTGATTATCGGATAAATATATGGTTACTCCTCACTCTCTGGATATAACAGCCTTTCACCGGAAGAAAAACAGCTATTTGATATAAAGGCATTTATTCCCTATTTCAAAATATTCCACCTATCGTTGGCAGGCTCTTATTTGTTGATCTTCTGCTTCCTATTGTTTACCATTAGCCCCCATTGGGCCCAGATTTTTAGTGTTACTTACCCATTCTTAGCCTATATCTATTTTATCTGGAAAACGAACCGCTTTTTCAAAAGAAGAAATAGAAAACAATACAATCTATCACTTATTGTGATATGCTTACTTTTTATATTGCTTCTGGCAATTGTCTTTCAGTTTTTAAGAAACTGAACCCTCGAAAGTTTTTAATCCATTGGGATAAAATAAAGAGTATCAAAAACTATTTCTAATTTTATACCATTATCATAGATTAGATGGATAAACGTGCGACGCACATACAGCAATGGATTGATGCCTATAGTGATACCCTTCTCGATAGCGCACTTTTTTTATTATCTGACAAACAGGATGCAGAGGATATTGTCCAAAATGTATTTATTTCCGCATTTGAATCCTACTCCTCTTTCAAAGGTCGAAGCAGTGTAAAAACCTGGCTCATGGCTATTCTCAAAAATAAAGTTGCTGAATTTTACCGCAAAAAATATCGACACATAGACAATATTCCCCTGGACCGATATTTTGATCAGGAAGGATCGTGGAAACATGATGATATCCTACAAGACTGGAATGAAAAAGACGAAAATCTGCTTGACAACAATGATTTCAATAAAGTAATGGCCGAGTGTATAGATAAATTGCCTTTAAAATGGCTTATCCCGGTAAAGCTTTATTACCTGGAAGAAAAAAAAGCGGACAAAGTATGTCAGGAAACTGGCATTACGGCAACTAACCTGTGGAAGATCCTTCAACGTGGCCGTATGCAACTTCGGGAGTGTCTGGAATTTAATTGGTTTAACATTTTATGATTTCCTAAACGATGGTAAGGCGACTCATACATATTCTCTTCATGCCCTGCAGGCAGGCAACGCTACTCATTGAAAAGCGAAATGCGGACAGCATCACGTCTTTCCAAAAAATACGTCTGAGCGCGCATCTCATGATCTGCAAATGGTGCAACGCCTATAACCGTAAGATAAATGTAATGGAAGATCTGATGAAAAAAATATTTACACAAGACGCTCCAGAAAAATTCAACAAAACTGATTTACAACTATTTAAAGATAAATTAAAAGAAAAACTGAAATAACAAGATTTTTTTGTCAGGAATTTGACGTGCATACTACTAATAGAAAAACAATAATAACAATTTAAATTTTAGAAAAATGCATCTCATGACAAAAACAAAAAATTCCATGACATTGTCATCGCAATACGGATTTTACATGTCCACGTTCGGCGTTGTACTCCTTCTTCTCTGGCTTGGAATATTCAAGTTTACAGCCACGGAGGCAATGGCCATAAAGCCATTAATAGCAAATCATCCACTTTCTTCCTGGTTGTATCGCCTGCTAAGTGCACAAACAGTCTCCAGTATTGTCGGTGTCATTGAAATCGTGGTTGCCCTGCTCATTTTACTAAGTTTAAAATTCAATCAACTGAGGAAATATGCCGGTATAGGGGTATGCATTATTTTTACAATGACCCTCAGTTATCTTTTTACAAGCCCCAATATGTTGAGATACGTAGACGGGGTTCCGGTGACGGACTTTTTTATCCTCAAGGACATACTATTTCTTGGATATGGAATCAATTTACTACAATCAGCTAACAAATAAAAGATCATGAAAATTATATCGACCATTACTATTCTCGTCCTTTTTGGCTTCGCGATAGTAAAAATAGGCTTTTCACAATATGGAAAAGAGGCATCAGTTTCGGGAAAAAGCACCGTAGATTACAGTCAAACCAAGGAGATTTATTTTGCTGGAGGTTGCTTTTGGGGAACAGAACATTATTTTAAACAAATAAGAGGCGTAACTGCCACCGAGGTTGGTTATGCGAATGGAACAGTAGCCAACCCCAGTTATGAACAAGTATCCAAGGGCAATACTGGTTTTGTTGAAACTGTAAAAGTCAATTACGACCCGACCAAAGCTGATTTGAAATTGTTGATTGACTTATACTTTAAAACGATTGACCCAACAAGTTTGAATAAACAAGGGAATGATATAGGTACGCAATATAGAACCGGAATTTACTTTACAAAAAAAGAGGATGAAAAAATAATCCGGGGAGAAATCGAACGGCTTGCTAAAAACTACAACTCCAAACTTGTCGTCGAAATTGCCGCATTACGTAATTTCTATACTGCTGAAGATTATCATCAGGATTATTTAGGAAAGAATCCGGGAGGCTATTGCCATATTCCGGCGGATTTATTTGAAAAAGCCCGGCAAGCAAACCCACCCACTCTTTACAATAAGGTAGATAAAAAAATCTTGAAAAAGGAATTGACACCATTACAATATGATGTTACGCAAAACAATGCGACCGAAAAGGCATTTGACAATGCCTACTGGAATGAATTTAAGGAAGGTATCTATGTTGACATTACGACCGGCGAGCCCTTATTTATTTCGACGGATAAGTTTGAGTCAGATTGTGGGTGGCCCAGCTTTTCCAAGCCGATTAGCGATAGTTTAATCGCCGAAAAAAACGATAAGTCTTTTGGGATGAGCAGAACCGAAGTAAGAAGCAAAACCGGTGATGCGCATTTAGGGCATGTTTTTAATGATGGGCCGACCGAAAAAGGGGGATTGCGGTATTGTATCAATAGTGCTTCTTTACGTTTTGTCCCAAAAGATCAGATGAAAGCACAAGGCTATGAGAAATTTATTCCCTTATTAGAGAAGAGCGATAAATCAAAGTAATATCCTACTCATAATAGTCCTATTTTTAATGAGGAAAAAAGTTCATTTATATGCTCTCCTACATGGTGACCGATCATAAATGTAGAAACCTATCGTAAACGTATAAGATGTATAGGATAAAAAGCCAGGTAAAAAAACCTGGCTTTAAAAATAAACATATGATGGATTAGTAAATGGCTTCCCAGTTTTATTTATCGCTTGGATTTATAAGAATTGAAGGCAACGAACATGCAAGAATAATGAGCAACCAATGTTCTTTATGTACAATGAGATGTCATAGCGCATTATATATACTGTTCGACGCTAAAACATTATACAAAAACATCTTCATCCACCTTCAATTCATGTTCAAATATAGTAAATAAAACTAATTAAATTAGTTTTATTTACTATATTATTTAGCCAAAAAGATAACAAACTATTGTCCATGGGTTTAATTTCGCAGTGATCAACTTATCCGTGAGAAAGTAGTGGACTGATCACGAACGGGTATATACAAGAGAGATGAGCCGATTAAACCTGATCCTAAAGTGAGCGGCTGATATCAACAACATTGAAGATCTGATCTACATCATCCAAACTGACATCAAAATCCGGATATATAGTTTTGTCCGAATTGAGTGAACGGAGTGTAAGAATTCCATTCGTGACATCGTGATGTGCAATTTCTTTAATGATTACTCCTTCGTATCGATGGACGATGACCCAATATCTATATTTATGGGTATGGAATTTCGATTGCCATAGCTCACGTTTAATCAAACGTCCAGTGACAATATCACCATCAAGAACACTGGCGTCAGTTCCGTCGGTCATACTATCACCACTGACTTCAAAAGAACGGTAAGCTCCCTTGTGAAATTCATTTACAGTAATAAAATGCGCTGGCAAATCGTCCATGTATTCAGCATCAGAAAAACCCGAGAGATAACCGGCTTTTGCCTTCTCGGTAACCAGCTTGGTCTGCATTAGATATCGTCCGGGTGATACCTCAAAGAATATATTGTTCTTATTTTCATCAATAAACATAACATCATTGGAAAAATATCCAATTGATCTTCCATTCCTGACATTGGCCATCAAAACTGGATCAGACTCAACGAATATATCCGGTTTGTTTCGTTCTCCCTTCCCATACAGCAGCCAGTCGTATTGAACTTGTGGAAAGGCATTTTGAATCCGTGTTTTCATGGTAAGTCCAATTGGATATTCCCCTTTCTTAATCCGGGAATATACCTGCTCACGCACGCCCAATAAACTCGCGAATTCTCGATTGGTAATCCCCATCTCCAAGCGCAAAACCTCAAAATTATTATCTGGATAAGTTTCCATGTTTTTATAGGATAAGAATAAATGTTACACTAATTCATAACAATCTGACGCTAAGTTACACAAGATATTAAACCTAAACAAATAAATAAACGAATAAAACACACTAAACACTGATTATAAGATATTTATAATTAAACAAATAAGTTTAACAAAACTAACAAAACATAAAAAATTGTACAAAATAAAATTCAAAACCCTTGAATGATTAACAATTTTGTTTAACTTTGTTTAACAACACGTTTACATCGGTAGATTATATCCGAGAAATTTATTAGACAGCAATACCCCATCGATGGCTTCGATTAACGACTAACAAAAAATAGAGAAAAATAGGCATATAATTAAAAGGAACATAAATATGGAACGCTTCATCACAACGCATGCACAGCTAGGCAGATCAGTCGGATTAAACCGGGACGATATCAGAAATCAGAATATTATTTCAAAACAAGCACATGAAATGGAGCTTATGTCAGTTCTATTTCCACAACAAGAATTAACTGCTGCAAAAATACGACGAAATAACAAGACCAATTCCCAAGGCATGAACACATTATATTACTCTTTCATTTTGAGCTTCTTAAAAGAAAATCATCCGGAAATATTGAGATCAATTGACAAAATTTATGAACCTGATCTTTCCAAAATCAGTCAGGTCATCGATTGTTATTGTGAATTTATGGGAATATCCACGCAACAGATCATGGGTGAATATATCAATTATAAAGATATTCAACATCGCTACAAAGCAATCGCGGTGGTCTTGCGTATTTTTCAGCCAGAAAAATTAGACAACTTAAAAACTAAAGTAAAGAGCACAATATACAAGGAACTTGGACCGTATTTAAAGATTAATAGTGATACCTTACAAAAATCTATTATCTGTGCATGTAACCAATTTGACTTATATAGTGATTTTAAGAAAGATATCAAACAGGCGGCAAATTACTATTTCATTCATAAACGTTTCAATGCTAAATAAAATGATTTTCTCAGAAATTATACCGATCATCAGTTAGTGAGCTCAACACTTACTTTGATCGGTATAATAATCTTTAACCTTATCGCCGGATTTTTCTTCGCAGCCACCAGATCATAAGGCTCGCCAGGACAAGTAGACCAGTAATAAAAAATAGCATACTTGTTACCATTGGTCGTTCCGTTCGTCTTGTCGTTCTTTCCGTTAACTTTAATTTTTCATCTTTGCGCAGTACATTTTCAATGACCTGCTGACTCTGTCCGGAAATATACTTCCGGAATACATTGCCGCTATCCGCATGAAGCGTCAGTTTTTTATTGATCCTCCCTTTACCTATCCGTACAATTCCATCCGGACTGATCTCGATTTGCTCACCCTCGATCTGCATAAGATCTTCAGATTGTTTCAAAATTCGGACATAGGATTGCCCAACGTCCAAATGACTGCTACCGGAATCTATTTTTGACAATACCATCGCTTCTCCCCTTGCCTCAAGCATATGAGATTCACTTGTCTTTCCTGTTTTTTTAAATAGACCGCAGCTACTAACGAGTAGTAGCATTACGGTCAATACAAGTATATTTTTCATTTTTCACCCTTTTTAACTCAATCTGCAATTCATTATAAAGCTTCATCAGATCATCATATTTCACCTGTAACTCCGCCAGGGTCTTTGAACAGGCCATGCGATCGTCATTGGCGAGCCTGAGTCCCTCATTGAGGTCCTCAATAATTGCTCTTAAATGTTCAATGTCTTTTTCGAGCCGGTTTGCGTAACCTTCCCATTTGTCGATGACTTTACCGGCATTCTCCACATTTGTTGCTTCCACTTCCGCCTGCTGTTTAGGCCGTCCAACAAGGTAACCACCGATAGCCGTAACGATAGGGATAATCAATTTTTCTAAAATCTCAAGTATTTCCATAGTAATTCTTTTTTATGAGTGATTTAAACTTTATCCATGGGAACTGTTTTCCCGGATCCTCCTTTCTTCCCGGAGCAATATCACTGTGCCCTAAAATTTCCTGAATCGGATAATGGGCAACGATTGCCTCACAGACTTCAATTGCCGCGGTAATCTGCTTCTCCGTATAAACTTCATTTCCTTTATTTTGCAGCTCGATCCCAATGCTATAATTGTTCAGATCTTTCAACCCCGCCCATGAACTCCGTCCCGCATGCCAGCATTTAATATTGAATGGTGCCAATTGTGTCACTATACCGTCCCGGCTGATATGTACATGGGCCGAAACCCTGCTCTTGGGATCCAACATCCAGTGAATCGCACTAGTGGCATTAGATGCACCATCATAATGCACAATGATAAAAATAGGGCTGATAACACTGCCTTTATTAGATGTCTCGTGATAGGAAGCTCCTACCAATTGATTTTTTTCAATATCCATGTCTTCTTATATTATTGATGATTTATTTCTATTTTCAGCGCTTCTTTTTATCAAAATCCGGATTTTAGTTTTATTCAATAAAAGCTGGCAATGTATACTGCAACTCGTATTTCAATACAAATTTACCTCTGGATAGCACCTGAAAAATGAAATGTTACACCTATATAAGCGGTATGAAACAACTACCGAATATCAGTGAAAGGATGACTGTTTTAATTCCTGATGTAAAAAACAAAAGCCACATCGGACTGATGTGGCTTTTAAATAGTGTCATGGATTCCTTAAGAATATATGATCATGATTGTTAAGTGTTGGCAATAAAAGGAGCTTTGCGAATATAACTTCTGTCTTCTAACTGAGCGATAAGAAAATCCGCCAAATCAATAGCAGTTATAGCATCACCGGGACAATCTACAAGACTTGCTTCTATTGCTCGTCCATATTCATTTGTTAATTCGATCTTGGGCAGTCGAACCAGCGTCCAATCAACACTGCTTTTTGCCAACAGCTCGTATTCAAGCTGTTTGTCTGCGGTGGATAGCGGATAGTGTGTTTTCATCCATATCGTAGCCTGTTGAGTCGCCATACTTTTTTGATCATACGGGCTATCGACATTTAAACCTGTAATGAGTATATAACGCTTCAGTCGATAACTATGCATCGCCTGCAAAACATATCTAGTTGATTGGCTAAAGATCGTTGGTTCGCTGGGGGGAATTCCTAAACCTAATGTACTGATAGTGGCTTCACA
Source organism: Sphingobacterium sp. DR205 (assembly GCF_011064245.1). Classification (NCBI taxonomy): domain Bacteria; kingdom Pseudomonadati; phylum Bacteroidota; class Sphingobacteriia; order Sphingobacteriales; family Sphingobacteriaceae; genus Sphingobacterium; species Sphingobacterium sp. DR205. Next base: position 5,531,976 of record NZ_CP049333.1, read on the forward strand.
GCCTTTTACAAGTTTATGAATAGTTGCAGAATCATTTACGTCACCCGATACTATTTCGATTAATGGGTGACTCTCAGGGGCATGATCAGCATTTCTAACAAGCAACCTTATGGATATCCCTTTTGCGAGCAAACGTTTTACAAGGTATTGCCCTGACTTTCCAGTACCACCGATAAGGGCAACTTTTATTATTTTTTTCATTTTTCTCTTTATAAATTTTTAAGACAATAGCTGTCAGTTCCCGGTCCAATAAGACCAAGACTGTGCGAATGATACAGTGCGCGTTTCTTTTCGCTAACTACGCTATGTTATAAAGAGATTTTAATAGCGTAAATCTAGGAAAATTCCGGAAAAATCAAGATATATTTTTATCCAAGCCTTATTTTCACCCACAATTCGATCAATCTCCTACCATAAGGATAAGAGAATACCGGATAAAAACATTTCTGCTACTCTTTTGTTATTTGATCGTTATAGCATAGGATGAGTTATACCGTGAAGGCTAGGAAATCGGTTCGCCTAGCCTTTTTCATCAGCCCCACCGTTTTCGAAACTCGGTTTCCGATAGATAGATGAGCTCCCGAAAGTAAAGCAAAAATTTGAGATTCCTTGTTAGCCACCCTAAACAAAAGAAAGTTTAAAGATCCGCTTGACCTCCTTCATTCTTTTTTATTAAATTAGAGACCGGTCAATAATTTTCATGGTAGAATTCATACTATCATAAATCAAAATATGCGCGAAACAATTTAATAGAACAATTTTCAATAAGAATTAATTGCAAATGGATAAATTCAGTCTTTTAGTTGGAAATGATATCAATAATATTTCTCCCGGAATCAGTTGGAGCGATTTATTGACCAATATTAAAGCAAAATATCAGCTGGCGGGATTGGAAAATGGGCAAAAACCTTTCCCGATGTTATATGAGGAGATTTTTTTAAATGCAATTAAGATGCAGCAGCTTAATGAGAGGGAACTTAAAACCTATATCTCGGACAGCGTCTCCCAAATAAAGCAAAATGAAATACACCAATTGATCCGATCCCTTCCGACCAAAAATATTATTACAACAAATTATGAATTCAGCTTAGAAGGATCAGCTTCAAAGCTGAATACAAGTCTCGTTAGAGAAACAACATACAGTGTTTTTCGCCGGCATGAAACAGCAGATAAAACATTTTGGCATATTCATGGCGACTGTGACAATCCAAGCTCCATCAATCTCGGCTATGAACATTATTGCGGGCAGCTTCAAAAAATGAGAGATTATGTTGTCAATGGCACTAATTATACTTCGGACACGGTATTTAAGGCCTCTTTAATAAAAAGATTAAAGCAAAAAAAAGACCTGCAGTTACAATCTTGGATAGACCTGTTCTTTACGCAAGATATTCACATCTTGGGGCTCTCACTGGATTTTGTAGAAATCGATCTTTGGTGGCTATTGACCTATCGTGCACGAAACAAGTTTTATAGAAAAAGTGACTTTATTCAAAATAAGCTATTTTACTATACCACAAAAAAATGGCATCAAATCGCTGTGGACAAAATGCAATTGCTCAAAGCCAATGATGTGGAGATAGTTGTTATTGATGAATCGGACAAAACAAAGTATTATAAAAAGATATTGAAAGAGATCAATAAACGTTATCAATAAAGCTGACCACCAACAAATTTCATAAAAAGCAGACTTGATAATTCTTTCGAAGCAATAATTTCTTTTTTCTATTTTCCACTCTCGGTTTCACCAAAAAAGTCCAACATCTGTTGCAAAGCGGTTGCCGAATGCATTCTGTCACTATTTTCCAATGTATCCTTTGTCGCTTCCGCCCCACGTCGGATCATCTGTTTTTCAAAATAGGAAAGTGCAAGTTCTAAACTTTCAAAATTGCCTTCCGTCAGACATGCCGCAAGTTCAAATGCATCTTGCATGGCAACATTTGCGCCCTCTCCCGCAAAAGGCGGCATACGGTGTGCAGCATCGCCAATCATGGTGAGATTAGACTGCGTAGTCCAACTTTGATCGAGCGGAAAATAGTACTGCGGCCGAGGTATAAAACACACATTTTCGTTAGCAAAAAATTCCTCCCAGCCTTCTCCCCAGCCCGAAAAATTAACATTTAGCCAATTGGAAACCTGTTGTTTAAGATTAGCATCATTAAGCTGCTCGTTAAAAACATGTTCGGGCGCTTTTGTACTGGCAACAAACATGATGGATCCATCTCCTTTCGTTCCATACCCAATAAATTGTTCATCGCCAAAAGCCATCACCTTCCCTCCTTTTGTAAATTCAAATAATTTAGGCGCATTTTTTTGCGCATCATAAATATTTCCCTCGACCAATGTAATTCCCGAATAAATTGGATTGGGTGCATTGAGATAAGGACGTATTTTAGAATTTGCACCATCAGCGGCAATAACGAGATCCGCATAAGCCGTTTGTCCATTTTTAAATTGTAATTTCCAGCCTTCTCCCTTTTTTTCCATTGAAACAAAATGACGGTCCCAGACCACAGTATCTGTACTCAGCGAATTCAATAAGATATCACGTAGTGGAGCGCGATCAATTTCTGGTCGGTTTTCGGCGACTGCAGTGATATGGTCATGATCGTCAAATTTAACATGGAGTTTATTATCCACGATACGTAGCTTACTAGCTGTCGGACGATGATATTTATAAAATTCGTCAATAAGTCCGGCGCGTGTTATCGCTTCAAGACCTGTTCCTTCATGAAGATCCAGTGTAGATCCTTGCACACGTACCCCGCGGTCAATATCGCGTTCATAAACCTGTACATTCGCCCCGCGCATCTGTAATAATCGGGCTAGGGTCAAACCGCCCATTCCACCGCCAACGATGGCAATTTTTTTGTTTTCAATTAACATCATAGTGTTCTTAAAATATTTAAGACAAAACTATTTTGATGTCAGGGAAAATAATAGTATAAATCGGTCATTTTTATTTTTTAGCAATTCCTTAGGAGCCACTCCTGCGAATTTCTTGATTTCTTTGATAAAATGATTCTGATCAAAGAAATGCTCCTCAGGAAAAAGCTTGCCCTGTACAATGTGATCTAAAGAAGCCCGAAAACGTAAAATGTTGGAATACGCTTTTAGGGATAATCCAAACCACTGATTAAAATAACGATTGATCTGTCGACTTGTCCAGCAGACTTTTTCTGAAAGCTCAGAAACTGGAATAGAGCCTTTACTTTTGTATATAAGATCAAATAATTTCTGTTTACGCTCATCGATAGCTGTTGGTAAAATTGACAGCAACAATTGGGTAGATTTTTCAACAAACCGATCAAAATCTTGTAGATCCTGCTCACCAAAACCCCAAAAATCTTCCTTCAATAATTTACCGGAATTTATAATATCAGCTATGCGCTCATGTAAAATATATTCTACTGCAAGTAACTTTAAACTAATGCAAAACATTACGCAATCAACTGGAATTGACGCCTGCTCATGCGGCTGTGTACCCAGGCCGAGCAATAGAATCCGGAAACCATCTGCCGGACAACAAAAAAGAAACAGATCCACCCGTCCATCCGGTAGGCCTATCGTTTCTTTTATCTCACCTGAGTGATTATTTAGACACCAAAAACTATCTACAAAATTAGAAAGTGGGTCATCAGGTTTAATAATCTTGTAATATAGCCCTTCTTCCATTATATTATTCCACTTGTATATTATGCTGTGCTCATCCATTGATTCAGGGCATTTTTATCCTTTGTTAAATTTAAAAATTAAATCTCACAACATCGGGGGATCAATTCTTTTATTAACACAGAAGTAGATTACCGATTCCGACAGGCTTTACGGAATAAATTTTCGCGGCCTAAAATAAATCTATTCTTAAAATATGGACAGGTCACTATTGTCTTAAAACGATTCAGGCAGAACTATCTTTTTCCTATTTTATATGAAACGTATTACTTACTTTTATAGCTTGACCTTAACACGCTAAAAATGGCAATCAAAGACATTGAAATTGTAAAAACAGAAATCTTATCCAATAATTGGTATACCTTAAAAAAAGTCACGTATCAATATACAAAACCAGACGGAACAGTACAACAGCAAAGCCGCGAAGCCTATGATCGTGGCAACGGTGCCGTAATACTGCTATATAATAAAGAATACCAAACTGTTATTTTGACCAGACAATTTAGAATTCCAACCTATATCAACGGAAATGAATCTGGAATGTTAATTGAAGCCTGTGCTGGTTTATTGGATCAAGATTCGCCACAGGATTGTATCCGTCGGGAAACAGAAGAAGAAACGGGTTATCAGATCAAGGAAGCAAAAAAGATATTTGAAGCGTATATGTCGCCCGGTTCGGTCACCGAAATTCTACATTTCTTTATTGCGGAATATACAAACGGCATGAAGATCGGTGATGGTGGTGGATTAGAGGAAGAAGAAGAGAATATAGAGATACTGGAGCTACATATTCAAGATGCTTTAGCTATGATCGAAAGCGGTGAAATCAAAGATGGTAAAACCATCATGCTGCTGCAATATATTAGGTTGAACAATATTTTGTAGCGATATCCTTTCAGCCCAAGATCTCAATAGACAGATGCTGTAAAAACATACTTAGCCTGTTGAAAACTGATCGTTGATGGTATGTAATGTGGTATTCCCATATATACCTGTTCGGTACCCGTTCCTAAAATATATTGAGACCCTTTCTTAAGCAAAACAAAGGGTCTCCTTTTTTTCTGCCCCCAGCCAAAGGGAATATAGTAATAATCACCAGTCAGCGTATCTTTTTTGATATTCCCCTGAATCTCTCCGGAATCAATCTCACCACCAGGGCGATAAAACCGTAATTTCCCATGAAAGCGGCTTTCAAAGAGATTAAGTTCAAGTTGCGCACTATCGCGGTTACTATAAGCAACGTACTTCGATAGCTCTGCATCCCTTCTCTTTTCCTGGCAACCTGTAAACAGTAGTACCAATAGAATAAAACAACCCGCAACTGCAATTAACCGCATTCTTCTGATAAAATTTGACTAGCCATTGATTCAGCTAAAATACAATTCGTAAATCTAACATTAAAATATTAGCTATTACCCACGTTCGTCACGATTTTATCTGCTAACGCTTTAAGCTGCTGCATATCGCTATAATCCAGCTTTAAGGCTTCAAAGATCTGCATAGGAATGCAACTCGCTTTTTCTTTCAGTTCCGCTCCTTGTGTAGTTAACTGTATCTTCACTACCCGTTCATCTGTTTTGCTTCGGGTACGGGTAAGCAATGACTTGCCTTCCAGCCGTTTCAGTAAAGGTGTAAGGGTTCCGTTATCCAAAAACAACTTTTCCCCAAGCTGGTTTACGGTTTGTTCGTCATTTTCCCATAAAGCCATCATCGTAATATATTGTGGATAAGTCAAATCTACCTCTTCTAAAATAGCACGATAACGTTGCATGATCTCCCGATGCAAAACATATACGGAAAAACACAACTGTTTATCCAATTTTAATAAGTCATCCATTTTACAAAGATATTGTTTTCTTAAAGTCTGAGGAATAAGGAGTGTCCTATTTATATTCGACGACAAATTCTGATTTTGGCATTCTCACTTTTTTCATGGTAGAGATCCAGTCACGAGAAGCATCGGCAACACCGACATACATTAACGACACACTTTTCAGCCCAAGTTTATCCAACTGCAGCACCTCATCCACAACTTTATTATCAAAGCCCTCCGCCGGAGTACTATCTACCCGCAATTCGGCTGCTTGTGCCAAGGCTAAACCCAATGCGATATAAGTTTGTCGCGCAGTATGGGCAAAATTATGCTCTGCGGCCTCATTTAGATAAATGGATTTCAATTTATCTGTATAAGATCCGAAGCGGCCCCGCGGCAACTCCCTCTCATCTGTTGTGAAATCATATACTTTATCAATGCGCTCTTCTGTATATTTATCCCAGGCCGCAAAAACCAGCACATGAGAACATTCTCGCATACAGTCAGGATTTAAGGCCCCTTTTGCCAGTTCATCTTTCAAAGCCTGATTTTCGACCACCAATACTTTAAATGGTTGTAGCCCCGAAGATGTTGGCGCAAAGCGTGCTGCCTCCAATATCTTATCTATATTTTCTTGTGAAACCTTTTTTGTTGGATCATACGCTTTCACAGCGTGTCTCCATTGTAAGTCTGTAATTAATGACATTTAATTGTTTATTTATTTTGAAAAAAGAACGGATAATATCGCCAACAATGCAGGAATTCCCTGTACAAAGAATATCTTCTTACCAGCTGTAAAACCGCCGAAAATGCCCGCGACAAGGACACAACCCAAAAAGAATAGGCGAACATTATCGCTCCAGTCCGGATCGCTGATAAAAAACGACCAGGCCAAACCAGCGACCAAAAAGCCATTATATAAGCCTTGATTTGCGGCCAGTCCTTTTGTGGGTTTAAACAGTGCATCGGGAAGCGATTTCCCGAAACTACGCCGTCCTGCAGTCTCCCATGCAAACATTTCCATCCAAACAATGTAAAGATGTTCTACCAGTACAAGTAGCGTAAGCACAGTGGCTATATGATCCATATATTATTCGTTATTTGATACTGTTAACTTTACTTCGATATTACCTCTGGTCGCATTAGAATACGGACAGACCTGATGCGCTTTCTCAATCAGCTGCTGCGCTATGTCCAAGCTAACCGCAGGGATATTCGCATGCAACTCTGCAGCAAGTCCAAAACCACCATTCTCCAATTGACCGATGCTCACCACGGCGGTAACGGTTGTCTCACCTGTTTGTATCTTTTCTTGTCGAATTACTAAATTCAAAGCACTGTCAAAGCAGGCAGCATAGCCGGCCGCAAAAAGCATTTCTGGATTTGCATAATTATCATTTGCACCACCAAGACCCTTCGGCATCCGAACCTCGAGGTCCAATACACCATTTTCACTTTTTACCTGACCGTTTCGGCCGCCTTTGGCGGTAGCGCCTATTGTGTATAACGTTTTCATATTTTATTTTGTTTTTGTTTCAATACTACAAATATAGATTGAAAAATTATATTGCGCAAAATATAATTGCTCTATTGACATTAAAATGAAAATTGGTTGCAATCCAAATCTATAGATCGGGGATATTTTGAGTTAATGAATAAAAAAATCTAAATTTGATTCTTGCAAATTTAATCAATATGGAAACAACCTCAATTGAACAGTTCTACCATGAAATCAACGCAACGATATCTAAGGAAATAGCACGGGAGATCGGGCATTTTAATGTATTTAGCTACGCAGAACTTGCTGTCACATTGAAAGAAAAACCCATCATGCCTTACAATAAGCGGACCTATTATAAAATCAGCTTAATCACGGGAAAGAACACTGCTGAATATGCAGATAAAGTGATTGAAATAGAAGAGTCTGCTTTGGTATTTGCGACACCCAAGGTCCCCTATCATTGGATACCCAAGGACGAGCGGCAACAAGGTTATTTTTGCGTTTTTACCGATGATTTTTTAGCACGAAATAAAAGTGGCGTTATATTGGATGATCTGCCTATCTTTCAGCCGGGGGGACTTCCCATTTTTCAGATCTCCCCTAAGCAACGTCTTGAGATTGAACGCATTTTCGAAAAAATGAATAAGGAGCTATCTTCCGATTATGCGTATAAATATGATCTTTTACGGAACTATGTTCTCGAAATTATTCATTATGGACAGAAACTACAACCGAAAAGCATCAGCAACCCGTCCCATAACGCTGCCACTAGAATTACCTCACTTTTCATTGAGCTATTGGAAAGACAGTTCCCCGTAGAATCTCCGATGCAGCGTTTGCAGCTACGAACAGCAAATGATTTTGCCGAACGCCTTGCAGTCCATGTAAACCATCTGAATAAACTTCTGAAAGACAATACAGGTAAAACAACCACCCAGGTAATTAGTGCCAGAATCACACAGGAGGCAAAAATTCTTCTCAAACAAACAAACTGGAATATTTCGGAGATTGCCTACTCGCTCGGTTTTGAAGAAATAGCGCATTTTTCTAATTTCTTTAAAAAGCAGACCAAGCTTTCCCCAAACAATTTCCGTTCTCTGCCATTATAATTTGAATTTCGCAAATATTCATTTGCTTTTCACAAACGCATCGGATACTTTAAAAGCGAAATTTGTACTATTAAATTTTAAAACAAAATAAAAATGGCTAAAAATAAAATCGCTTTAGTAACTGGCGGAAGCCGAGGGTTAGGAAGAAACATGGCAATTAATCTTGCTAAAAAAGGAATCGATGTCATACTGACTTACCATAGCAACAAAGAAGAAGCAGATCATGTGGTGTCTACCATTCAGGCCTTAGGGCAGCATGCCGCTGCATTTCAATTCGATGCGAATAACACCAAATCCTTTGATCAGTTTATAGCGCAAATAACCGATCATCTAAAAGAACAAACGGGTCAGTCGAATTTTGATTTTTTGATCAACAATGCAGGTACGGCATTATATGCCCCTTTCATGGACACGACAGAGGAGCAATTTGACGCAGTATACAATATCCATTATAAAGGCGTCTTTTTTCTAACCCAGAAAGCGCTTCCTTTTATAAACGACGGCGGACGTATTATTAATATATCGTCGGGTCTTGCCCGTTTCGCTTTTCCGGGCTCTTCCGCTTATGGTTCGATGAAAGGCGCAGTCGAAGTTCTGACAAGATACCTGGCCAAGGAGTTGGGACCTCGTGGTATTGCGGCAAATGTAGTCGCTCCGGGAGCAATTGAAACAGATTTCGGCGGCGGACATGTACGTGATAACAAGGAAACAAATGCACATATCGCCAGTGTAACAGCTTTAGGTCGTGCCGGTGTGCCTGACGATATCGGCGGTGTTGTTGCTTTTTTGTGCACAGAAGATGCCCGATGGATCACTGGACAACGCATTGAGGTATCCGGAGGAATGAACCTTTAATAGTCAGGCTGCTCTTCAACAAGCATATGTCCAGTTAATAGACTGTACCGGACATATGCTTATTTTAAAAATATAGCGCGAATGATTTTTCATGCTATTATTTGTCATCGCATCAATGAATATAATGCTTATTTCATTTTCTCCCTAAAACAACAATCTATAATCATAAATTCGCCTATCAAATTGTTAAGTTTGTAGAATAAATGAAGATACAGCTCGCAATAATAAGTGATATACATGCCAATATAGTGGCATTGGACGAAGTACTGGCAGACATAAAAAAGAACGGGGTAACACAGATCTACTGTTTGGGTGACCTGGTCGACTTCGCACCCTGGGGCAATGAAGTTATTGATCGAATCCAGGAAAAAAACATTCCCTGTTTACTAGGAAATCATGATCAAAGAATTGCTTTTGACGAGCCTATTATCCCCTTGCCACACCATGATGCGGTAGAGACCGCAAATCGTGAAATTGCCATTAACCTCAGTAAAAAGGAGATTTCCTCTTCGCATAAAAAGTGGCTATCCACATTACCTTACAACCTCGAATTAACGTTCCAGGTAGGTGATCGTTTTAGGAAAATTCTCCTCGTACATGCAAGTCTTCATAGTAATGATGAATATGTTCATGAATCCACCCCTAAAGGAGACTTGTTAGTTGATTTGCACAGAAGAGGTATTGATGTCCTGGTCATGGGTCATACCCATCAGGCCTACGTCCAGCGGGCCGAAGAAGTGCTGTTTGTCAATTGTGGATCTGTCGGCCGAAGCAAGGAAAAAGACAAAAAGGCTTCCTATGTATTAGTTACGCTGACGGAGGAAGGAATAGATACGACCATAGTTAAAGTAGATTATCCGGTCGAGGAAGTCGCTGAAGCTATTTATCACAGCAATATTCCTGATTTCTATGGGGATTTTTTACGCGCCAAAGATAATTAGTTAGCAAAAAAAACTTCAAAATCGGGTTCTTTTCCGGTTAGTGCAAACATGATCTTTTGGTAACAATGACTTTGAGCAAAAGAACAAAAGTCTTATTAACACGAGATTAATCCAAGATGAAGAATAAGGAAATTATATGTAGTTTAGCGGGGAATAAACTGATCTATAAGCTACATAATACATTATGAACAGAAATATCTTTATAGCGAATCGGCTCAGAGAAGTTTTACTAAACGGTCATTGGATTGCAAATACCAACTATAGGGAACAACTCTCGGATATAAGTTGGCAACAAGCTACCCAGCAGATCAACGAGTTAAATACAATTGCTGGGCTCACTTATCATATCAATTATTATTTAAGGGGACTGCTTACTGCGTTTGAAACGGGAAAACTGGAAATTAGTGATAAATATAGTTTTGACTTACCTGAAATAACTTGCAAGGATGATTGGGATAAACTCATACAAGATTTTGTAAAAAATGCAGCGTGCTTCATAGAGAAAATCGAGCAACTTGATGTCGAAGTTTTTGAAAAACCTTTTTTTGATGAGAAGTATGGTTCCTATCTTAGGAATATCGAAGGAGTGATTGAGCATAGTTATTATCATCTTGGGCAAATTGTATTGATTAAAAAATTGATCGCACAATAAGCACTTTATCAAAGAGAAATTTAGCTAAGTTTGATGCCAATGATAGCAGCTTACTTTCAGTCTTTGGGTCTCTTCGATCAAGAAGAAATTACCCAGATCGTTCAGCTTTTTGAATATAAAAAGCTGAACAAGAACGATTTTTTTGTCAAAGAAAACCAACCCTGTAATGAGGTCGCCTTCATTGTATCCGGAATCTTTCGTTCGTATTACAGTACCTCAAGCGCAGAAGAGGTCACCTATTGTTTCCGATTTCCCAACAGCCTAATCGCGGCCTACTCTTCTTTTATCACTGGTGGACCAAGTGTTGAAACCATGCAGGCGCTCTCTCCCGCCGAATTATGGGTCATCAAAAAGAGCGCTATTGACAAACTCGCCGCTGAAAGTCTAGTCTGGACAAAGTACCTCAAAATGATCGCTGAACAACAATATCTGGAACTTGAAAAACGCATCTTCCAATTGCAGAAAGAAACAGCCCTACAACGCTATACGGTCTTACTACGAGATCAACCCGAATTTGTCCAGCAAATACCACTACAGTATTTAGCTTCCTATCTGGGCATCACACAACGTCATTTGAGCAGAATTCGCAATGAAATCACTTTTTAGACATTTGTCCTATAAATCAAGAATGAGTGCGGCTAACTTTGTGTTATCAGAAGAATAACATGAAGAAGAAAATACTTGTCATCAACGGTCACCCGAATAGCGAATCTTTCAATTTTGGTATTGCCGCAGCGTATAAAGAAGGTGCTGAAGCATCGGGTGCAGAAGTACGTTCCATCAATATCGCGGACCTGAATTTTAATCCCAATCTCCAGTTTGGTTACCAGAGACGAACTGAACTTGAACCGGATCTCCTGCGGGCCTGGGAAGATATCCAATGGGCAGATCATCTAGTTTGGGTACATCCCGTTTGGTGGGGCGGTCTTCCGGCTATGATGAAAGGTTTTATCGATAGGCTCTTTCTGCCCGGTTTTGCGTTCCAATACCGTGAAAACTCTCTTTTTTGGGACAAATTGCTCAAGGGAAAATCCGCCCGAATTATCACCACATTAGATCAACCAAGTTGGTATTATGCCCTTATCTATGGCAGGCCGAGTGTCAATCAACTCAAAAAATCGACTTTACTATTTTGTGGTATATCGCCTGTGAAAGTGACATACCTCGGAATTATAAAGACTTCGGACGCAACAAAGCGGCATAAATGGCTGCAAAAAATCAAACAGCTCGGGCAAAAACAAGGATAAAACGCACATCGTTTCGTCGGACAATTTTTCAAGAAATAAACACCAGCACCTGTTTTTTTTGCCAAATGGCAATTGTGCCCGTTCTGCTATGTCCTAGCTTTGTTCCGTAAATTCAACAACAGCAATATGGATATTTTAATTGGACTCCAGTGGGGAGACGAAGGGAAAGGAAAAATCATTGATCTGATCAGCCGTGATTATGACATCATCGCACGGTTTAATGGCGGTGCAAACGCTGGACATAGCATTTATCACAACGATAAACGGATTACGCTGAAATTATTACCCTCAGGAATCTTTTATCCCCATATCAAAAATATTATCGGTACCGGAGTAGTTATCGATCCCCTGGCACTCCGGGCAGAAGTGGAACAGCTCCAAGCCGCTCTGTCTGATGCCGATTTAATCCACCGAATTCTCCTATCAGCGAAGGCCCACCTTGTATTACCAACATATAAGTACTGGGATATGTATTTCGAAGAATCGCCACAATACCGTACTATTGGAACAACTAAAAATGGAATTGCACCGACCTATTCCAATAAAATACTTCGACAAAATGTACGTGTTGGAGACATATTCTCCAACAATTTCGAAGCAGAGGTACTTCAGATCTTAACTAGGCAGTACCTTGATCTACAAGCACTAGGACAGGATATGCCGATGATGCAGGAATTATATGACGATTTTCTGGAAGCATGCAATTTTTTAAAAAAAATACAGATTGCCGATACAGAAATTATCATCAATGAAGCACTCAGCAACAATAAAAAAGTATTGGCCGAAGGAGCTCAGGCTACTTTATTGGACATAGATCATGGTAGCTACCCTTATGTAACTTCTTCAAATACCATCGCATCCGCAGCATGTGTGAGTTTAGGCGTATCCCCCAAGCTTATTGATAAGATTTATGGTGTTACCAAAGCCTATTGCACACGTGTCGGAAACGGTCTGTTTCCAACGGAAATAACGGGATCCCTTGCCGATGAACTGCGTGAAAAAGGAGGCGAATTCGGATCCAATACCAAGCGGCCACGAAGAGTTGGCTGGCTAGACCTTCCCGCATTAAAATATGCCATTATGTTAAACGGCGTGACCGATCTTGTATTAACAAAGGCTGATATCTTAAGTGGTATGTCCGAAGTCCCAATTTGTACAGCATACGAGATAAAGGGCGAAATAAGAGCCTTATCCGCTCCAACATCTGTTGATGATTCCGCACGACCTGTCTGGAAATTCCTAGACGGATGGGATATCCCATTCAGCAAAATCAACCAGCAAGCACAAGTTCCGAAAGGACTGAAACTATTTATCTCTTTTTTGGAAGAGGAATTAAAGATCCCGGTAAAATACCTCTCCACAGGTCCGCAACGAGAAGAATTAATTATCTTAGGTAATTAATACGCGCATATGGAGCAGCTTTTAGCATACATCCGAAAATTTGGTCAGCTTGATCAGCGGGAGGAAGGACTAATCAGGCAAGCCTTTGAGAAGAAACACATTCCAAAAGCAACCTATTTCGTTACCTGTGGCAAGGTTACCGATCGTATAGCCTTTATTGAAAGCGGTGTATTTCGTTCCCTTTATTATAATAATAAAGGTGACGATTTTACACGCTACTTTATCTACGAAGGTCGCTTTATTGGGGATTTTCAAAGTTTTTTGGACCGTACCCCATCCAATGATTATATTGAATCCGTAACAGATGCACAGTTATGGAGTCTTACTATCCATAATTTTTTACTGTTAGAAAAAGAAATCAAAATCTGGCCCCTTTTAATGGCTAAGCTATACGGATTTGTGATTGAAAGCAAATTAAAAACAGCAAATACCATGATGAATCTCGACGCTAGCGAACGTTATCTGCTGTTTCTAAAACTTTACCCCGGACTGGCAAATCGCGTTCCCTTAGCGATGTTGGCTTCGTATTTAGGTATTACTGCATCTTCATTGAGCCGCATCCGAAAAAATATCTAGGTTATTTTTTTTATCGTGTTAAATTTAGTCTAATAGGTGATCACTATACTAAACAAAACTGCAATTGATCATCGATCTAACTTGATGCATCCCTTATAATTGGTGTATTATTCTCGCAATCCGTTTCTTTCTGTCCTACAATCAAATCTCCACATTTAAAGTCATTCGAATCTAATTGCAACCGTCTTTTTAACAACGATTCATGTTGTTCATATAGTTTTCTGAAAGCTTTACTATCCGCACTATCATCGTCCAAAAATAATACATATTTTAATTTACAATCTTTAATAATTGGTAAACCAATCCAACGCTTGACTTCACTGCACCTTGGGTTGGAATAAAATGTTTCTAACGATACTATATTTTCCCTTAATAACGACTTTGTCCTTTCCAAATTAAAATCAGAAGATAATAATACTTTCGGGTGGCCACTTACACATCCTATTCCAAAATGAGGTTCAAACCTTATTGGCATTGCCAATACAGGTCTTTGATCCAACTTCATCGCTTGCTCCAGTAAAGAAGAATATTCAGATTTCAAATCATAGTATTTCTTTTTAATCGCATTTCCTACTGGTAGATATACATAGCCTATTCTTGGACCTCTAGAAACAGTATCAATTTGCCAATCCGACAGATTACCACAATCGGCAGTTTCTATCAAGCTTTCCATTTCAGCTAGTTTTTTTTCCGCTTTTTCATACAGCTCCGCGTCTAAAGATTCTTTATCTTTTCCACAGGAAGCGCAGAAAAGAATTAGTACAAATAATCTGATCACTTTCATAATTTTTAATTCTAAATAAGGTTATCTCAACTTTATACGTAAAAAATAAACGTTATGCTACAATAGAAATAAAAAATTAGCAGTCATATGGTTACCATCTATATAACAATCGGGTTGTAAAAACATTGTCTTTCAGATCATCAGAAAAATTGGTCAAACTCGTTTTTTCATTGGTCACATGTTCATTATAGACGGTAAGTTTCAAGCGATTGCTAATCTGATAAGCAACACCATAACCTAGCGTACTGAATTTGACATCACCGTCAGCGGTAAAGTTATCTGGCATCCCAATGGTCATTCCGCTTGCCTTGGTATTGGGGTCATACACATCGTAAGCTAACAAAGCTGTCACACCTGTTTTTGCGATTTCCTGTGTAAGCCAAAGGTAATAACCGTTAAATTTTCGTTGGTATAAATCCGTGGCTGGCTGTGTCGTAAAGCTTCTGCTTGCATACGGGCCTTTGATATCCGCCCCTCCTGCAACACCGGGCTGGTCACCGGCCACATATTCAGTCTTGAAGCTGGATTTCCCAAAGCTATTGTCGAGTTCAACCTGTAAGTTTGCACCATAGTAATTTCTGCCAATCCCTTTTCCCTCATTATCATCACTGGTATGCGCTGTATAACCGTTCGCAATGGCCGTGTAATAAGTTTTGGTATCGTTACGGACAGAACCTTTATAGAATGAACCGCCAAATCCAAGATGCAATCTTTTATCCGCAAGGCTATCGAATTTAAAAGCTAAGTTTCCAATCAGATCCTTCTTGGAATCATAGTCTTTGGCCGAGTGCCCACTTCCATTAACCAGTGCCAAGTCTAAGTTCAAGAATTTCACTTTACCTCCGGGGTGGTAGCTGACCATTCCACCAAGATCACGCTCCCGCGGCATGATAGTTTGAAAAACACGTGCACGTTCCGGGAAATCGCGATAGCCAGACGAGTAAACGATGGAATACCCAAAAGGTCTGTTGAAGAGACCGGCGGTCAGGCTCAGGCCTTTTTGGCTAGGATGCCGCAGTTGGATAAAAGCATCCATTAATTGCACCCCGTCTTGGGTCGCATCGAGCTGAAATACAATACTGGAATAAGTATCCACACGGTCAATCTTAAGGCGGCCACGTCGGATCATAAAACGGTTGTCGGAATTCTTGGAGAAATCACCACCGGAGAACGAAGTTATTCCTGGTGATTGAGCCTTTTGAAACTGTGTCTGAAGGTATCCAGTGATTTTGATATCATGTGGATCATAACTTGACGGCGCATTGTTATTTTGCGCTATAGCTACTGCTGGACCGATCAGAGTTGCGAGTAAAAGTGCTTTTTTCATTGAATAACTTTTTTTGTAGCAATGGATATCATCAGAACTTATCCGTATAAACAGTTTTATGTTCAGATGGTTCATTGGTATTATAATAATCTCTAATATAATGAATGAATCTTAAGAGGATTATAGGTTCTGATTAAATATTATAAGCCCTCTTATTTCAATGCCGTAAAAATAGATTCCCAATGTTAAGTTAGTATTAATAAATTGTTAGACTATTAATTTGTATACATAAAATTAATGATTTAGTAACAGTACAACAAAAAATAAGGTCGGAATATTCTCTCCCGACCTTTATAAAAACTATTAAATGAAACTTAAGTCTACTCCAATACTTTGTTGTAATAACGCTCTCGCAAAGTATAGCTCCGGTCCGTAAGTGTTTCTACTGAGGATGAATGTAACGGTCAACCTGGCAACCCCTCGCCATTTGCACCAGTTACTCGTCCACTAACTTTCTTTTCTTGAGCGAATGCCACCGAAGTCAGGATAGCACCACCCAATAGAAAACTAAGTATTTTGTGTTTCATATGTTTAATAAGTATGTTTATTTAGCACTGAAGGTATAAAAATACCTTGGTTAGAATTTTACTTTTCAATAATTTTAAAATTCGAGGCGATGTTAGTTAGTTAGTTAGTTAGTTAATCAACCATTGGCACCAAATATAGAATAAATATATCAGCAACAAAATGTTTTTCATATCTATCATTAATAGAATGCAGGAGAATAGCAGTCTCAAAACCTAAAACCAAAGTGTTAAAGTTTTGTTAAAACAAATAAAAAAACAAACTTTTATAATAGTATATCGTTTTTCAATGATACGTAAAAAAACATAAACTAAAGTAAATCAATTAGATAAAATATTTTCAAATTAATTTTATATAACATTTACTGCTCTCTGTAACAAAAGATCAGTAATCTTAAATAGTATATGATTATACCAGAAACAACAAGGCTATTCTTTGCATAATTTTATTGAAAATATGTTACCATCTCTGGAAAGGCAAATTCCATAATTCTTGTCAATTATCAGGCTAACAATCGGAAAAAAAAGATCTCCGATGTATTACAATCGAAGATCTTTTAAGGTGCTATTTAAAAAGCGCCTCATTAATTTTAAAAGTTAAAGATTTTATAAATCAAACCATACCTTATCATAATATTTCGGTTGAGGATTCGGAATATTAGGATTAGCGGCAGTCTCATCTGTTGACAAAGGGAATCTCCTGAATAGTGGACCTGAAGTAGCCCCTTTAGGTACTTGCATTTTTGGAACCTCATTACCATCAGTACCAGATCTACGCCATTGGACAAATGCTTCCATAGGTCTATCTACTAAATCTAACCATTGTTGAATATGAATTTCTTTAACTGGGTCAGCAACAGCTGATAAAGCAGGCTCTGCCGCTAAGTAAGTAGTAATAGCTGCTGAATTCGCTTCATAAAAAGTCATAGCAGCTTGAATACCTTTCCGATATAACTCATTTGCTTTAACCAAATTTTTAGTGACACCAAGTCCACGTGCATAAGCTTCTGCCTCTAGGAAGAGTATTTCTTGATAAGAAAGCAACAAAGAAGGTGCATCTTTTCTATATAAATACTTTGACATCAAAGAAGTTTTATCATCAGCATCCTCGTTTGCTAAAACACCAACATATTCCGTTGATTTCGGCCCCAAGTCATAATAACGTGGAAGTCTAGGATCTTTCTTAGGAACCATTAAGTCAGTAACTAATTTATTAGCATAAGTAAATGGATTCTCTCCTACAAATAATCTATACTTTGGATTTTCATTATTTACCGTTGTAGTATAAGGTGTTCTCCAAGTTTCTTCAACGGTGTTAATCATTGATTCCGGTGCAGCGACTAACTTTCCAATAGCATCAGCCTTAGTAGGATCTTTATCTACCATTACCATTAAAGTTTTAAACTTAATGGAATTAGCTAATTTTTTCCATTTGCTAATATCTCCTTTATAGAACACATCATAATCTTCAATTTTAAGTGAGCTAGAAGCATCTAACTGAGCTATGGATTCATCAAGTAATTTCAACACATTTTCCAATACTTCTTTTTGAGGATCATATTTTGGATATGGAAACTTATCCGCATTCCAGGCTTCTGTGTAAGGTACATCGCCATACAAGGTAGTTGCTTCATACATCAATTGGGCAAGTATAATTTTACACTGTGCGGCAGCATTATTTTGAACTGGACTAGCCGACTCCGCTATTGAAATTGCTTGTTTTAAATTATTACCGGATGTACTATAATAAACCTTCCATGTGTTTCCAACAAAATTTGGACTTATATCATAAAGGTTAGAGGCTCCCCAGTTATCTGAAAAGTTTCCCCCTGAGGCCAATGTCTGTCCAAGAAATCCTAATGCAATATAATTATCCCCACTATTTTTACTGACATCCCAAGCAGTGATCGCGTATCCAAATAATAATTTAGGCTCTACTTTTGTAGCAGTTAATGGATTCGTATTTATATCCAAATATTTTTTACATGAAACAATACCTGATGCTGATAATAAAATCAAAGCACCGGCAAGTATCTTATTTTTAAATTTCATAACCAATCTAATTAAAAGTTTAATCTCAAATTCATTCCAAATGAGCGTGTAGAAGGAATGCTGTTAAATTCAACCCCTTCACCTACACTACCCGACCCAAAGAAGTTAAGCTCCGGATCAACGTGTGGAACATGGCTCTTAATTAACCAAAGATTTCTGCCTTCAACGCCAAACTCAACTCCTTTAATAAATTTTGATTTCAAAATATGGGAAGGTAAAGCATAAGCAAGTCTTACTTCTCTTAACTTCACAAATCCTGCGTCAAAAACATTGGAGACCGTATTTGTTGTACTAGACTCCCAAACCCAATAATCCTGTGCACTTATTTCTTTTGTATTTGGCACATAAGCACCGTTTACAAGGACAACTCCAGGTGTAACGACTGGGTTTCGATCTCCTGTTTCAACTGCTAAACCACTACTCCTCAAATTTGCAACGGTTCCAGAAAAGAATTTACCGCCTTTACGAATATCAATTAGAGCGCTTAAAGACAATCCTTTGTAAGTAAAGGTATTATTAATACCCATTGTCCAGTCAGGATATATACTTCCTAATCTTTGATTGGCAGCAGCTGTTTTTAATCCTGTTTTACCATCAATTATATTTTGGCCATCTTCAGTTCTTATCCAATCACTACCATAAAGTCCAAAACTTTCTCCAACACTTGCCTTAATTTGCAAACCATTGTATCCACTCGCTAAACTATATTGCGTTAAACCAGGAGCTAACTCATTTACCTTTTGTTTGTTTTTAGCAAAATTGAAATCTAGGTTCCAATTAAATGATGAAGTTCTTACTGGCACTAAGTTTAAACCTATTTCAACACCCCTATTTTGTATCTCACCAACATTCACATATTTTGCAAAATAGCCGGTTGATATAGCTACATCAATTGGTATTAACTGATTTCTAGTTATATTATTATAATAAGAAAAGTCTAGTCCAATACGATTTTTCAAGAATTTCAATTCTAAACCCGTTTCAAACGAATTTTGCTTCTGAGGTTTCAAGTTAGCATTAGGCAAAATTCTTGGACCAGTAAAAGCTGTTTCTATTGGGCCAGCAGGAAAAACTGTTGCTGTTGATGAAACATATTGAAGAAAAACCGTTGAAGTTGGTGTGTACTGGTAATCCAAGTTATAGGCGGCGAGATCACTACCCACAGACGCCCAACTTGCACGCAATTTACCATAATCGAGCCAATCAAAACCTTTGTTCTTTAATAATTCAGAGAAAATAAAAGAGCCGCCTATTGATGGATAGAAATACGATCTATTCTCTACTGGTAAGGTGGATGTCCAATCATTCCGACCTGTAACATCTAAATATAGATAATCCTTGTAGCTTACGCTTAAGTTACCGTATGCACCCAGTAACCTTCTTTTACTGTATCCTAATGTTGGCGTTTTACTTGCCGCATTAGTATAATTCCATAATTGATCGATTGTCAAACCATCTGCCTGAATGTTCGTATTGTCGGTAGTACGTTCATTAATATTCCCCCCAACTATCAATTTAAATTTAAAATTGTCAACTAAATTATTTTGTTCAAAAGTTGCAATTAAATCGTCATTAAATTGTTTACTCAACATATCAAAATTGATGAATCTTCCATTCATAATACTTGCAGTCCCTTTCCGAACATGTTGAGATCTCTTTTCAGTATAAACGTCAGCACCAAAATTATTACTAATAGTAATCCAATCAACTGGTTTATATGTCAATGTATAGGTTCCCAAAAAGCGGTCGACACTATTGCCATTTCGATTGTAATTCATTACCCAAAAAGGATTATTACCATTTCTATTGGGGCTCAAAAATATTTGATTTCCTGTTAATGGATCTTCAAAATTATTCTTCAGTAAGTCTAAGTCTATAGTTCTAGGAAGCCCAAAAATTGTCGAAATAATTGCATTTGTGTTATTAGAGCTTTGCGCTGGCCTACCATCAGATTTTAAATTTGTATATGAACCTGTAAATCTAGAAGATAACTTTGGTGTAAAGTCACGTCCAGCATTGACCGATAAGGTATAACGATCAAGTTTTGATTCAGGTATAATTCCTCGTTCATTTGCACTTGAAAAACTTATACGGTAGTCAGAATTATCACCTCCTCCAGAAAATGCAATATTGTTCATCGCGGAAGTCCCCGTCTGAAAGTAGTCCTTTACATTATTAGGATAGGCCTGTAATGTTACATCTTGTCCTAAAAAGTTTTTGAATTTTTGATCTTGAACATCTGATATTTTCGGTCCCCAACCATTCAATTGAGCTAATGCATACACACCTTGATTACCTTGTGCATATTCATTTTGAAATTTTGGTAAAACCAAAGGATTATCAAAACGCAACGATGAATTTATAGTAATTGAGTTACTTCCTTTCGCACCCCTTTTAGTAGTGATGATAATAGCACCGTCTTTTGCTCTTGCACCATACAAAGCAGTCGCAGCTGCACCCTTAAGAATAGTCATAGATTCAATATCATCTGGACTCAAATCCCCCATTCTGTTTCCAAAATCAACGTTACTTGCAGTTGTTCCACCTACAGAGGTGGCATCACTCACTGTAAGCCCGTCAATCACATACAAAGGAAAACCACCATCCAATGAGTTCACACCACGAATTACGACTTTGGTAGATCCTCCAATCGTACCAGATTGTGAATTCACTCTTACTCCCGCCGCCTTACCAGCCAAGGAGTTTAAAACGTTGGAAGACCTTGCTTTTGTTAACTCTTCTGATTTAATAGTTGAAGCACTATACCCCAAGGATCTTTGCTCTCTTTTAATCCCCATTGCAGTTACTACAACCTCTTCTAATTCACGGTTAGAATCATCTAAAGTCACATTAAAAGCAGATTGCCCTTCTTTAACAATTATTGTTTTGTCAGCAAATCCCACTGAACGAAAAACGATAACTTTGCCTATCGGCACAGAGAAAGAATAGTTTCCATTCTCGTCTGTCTGAGTGGCTACATCTGATCCCTGTACCGCAATAGTCACACCTGCTAATGGTTTGCCATCAGCTCCAGTAACGCGACCTCTTACTTGCTTTTCTTGCGCGAACGCAACTGAAGTCAGGATCATACTACCCACGAAAAAACTGAGTAATTTGTGTTTCATATGTTTACGTTTATTAAAATGTTTATTTTTGATAAATACTATGGTTAGCAATATACTTTCCAAAAATTTATATATGTATTATAGTTAGTAACATGCTTTTCATCAGATTGTTTCTGCTTGTTAAAAAATGTTAAATACAAAATTATAACTTTTTTTAACTTTTACAATGCTAGCATAACTTTGTGATAACAATTAATTCACAATAAAACACAACAACCTGTATATCAGAAAAATAAAATATTCAATCATAGCATCTAATTGTATCGAACGATCTATAAACTCATACATTTTTTCTCTTACTTTGAAAAACAAGCAAAATTTAGAAACCAGTTATGAATATATTCAAATTAAAAATATTGGAAGATGCCAAAAATTAAGTCCTATCGATAAGCCCTATCCTATTGAAGCTAGCATCCTAAGAGCCATAATAAAACACATAAAATACCATTTTCTATTTTTCTAATTTAAGCTTTCTTAGTTATACATAATTTGCAAACCCAAAACTTAAACCATTACCTACTTACTACACCAAATGTTACAAAATATTTTCAATGAATTAGCGAATTGAAAGTTTAGGTAGCACTTGGTTATTATTGTTTACATAGAATTAGACACATATTTATCAAAACTTCTGTTATAGGCTAAAATATTTTTTTGCGCAATCGTTTGCGAATATCAAATTATCCGTTAATTTTGTTTTTAACATTTTTTAACAAAAAATGTACTAGCTAGCTACCCCAAAATTAACTTTAGATTTTCTCAAAAACAATTCAATTGCTTACTTAAAGTTTCTTCTGGAAAACAAATTAATATAAACAAAAACATATGAAACAAAAATTACTCAAAATTTTTCTTGTGTATACACTCTTGATTGGGGTGGTTTATGCACAGAATCGCCAAGTAAGAGGAAAAGTCACCTCCGCCTCAGACGGCACGGCGATACAAGGGGCATCGGTGTTTGTTCAGGGCTCTTCTTTAGCAACACAGACAGATGGTTCGGGAAATTATTCCATTAATGCAGCAAGTGGGGCAACTCTCGTATTCTCTTATGTGGGATATCAACGACTATCCGTTACTATTGGTAATCGGACTACGATAGATGTTCAATTGACCAGTGATAAAACCTCCTTGGAAGAAGTTATCGTAACTGGATACGGAAGTGTTAAAAAATCTGATTTTGCAGGCTCTGTTGCTCAAATAGCAAATAAAGAAATTGAAAACAGACCAGTTGCCAATGTCACTCAAAATTTACAAGGACGCGTACCCGGACTTTTAGCTAATTCAGGATCTGGGCAGCCTGGAGCGCGTGCTAATGTGATTATTCGTGGTATTAAATCGATACAGGGATCAGGGACGCAACCGCTATATGTTGTGGATGGGATTCCAGTGTCGGATAACAGCATAGCTAATTTAAACGCCAATGATTTTGAAAGCGTAACCGTTTTGAAAGATGCTAGTGCTGCAGCGCTTTATGGTGCTCGTGGTGGAACGGGAGTTATCGTAATTACTACCAAACAGGGTAAAAAAGGATCTTCTGAAATTACATTACGTACACAAATGGGTGTGACTAGACCCCCTGATTTCAAACGTCTAAACCTGATGAATACAGCGGAATTGCTAGCTTTTGAGGAACGTTCGGGGGTAATCACCCAGACAAGCAATGCTGGTTTTTCTAATGTTCCAGGCTGGTATTATAGCCCTTTAAACCCAGCTAATGCAAACTTATCTGCTGCTCAAAAAGCAGAATATGCTCGCAAATTAGATAGTACACGTAATATCAATACCGATATTGGAGACTTATTTTTCAGAAATGGCTTAAGCCAGAATTATGAACTTAATTTAAGAGGTGGGTCAGACAATGTCAGATACTTTAGTTCTGTAGGTTACTATAGCCAAGATGGTATTGACAAAACCTCTAATTTTAAACGTTATTCCGGTCGCTTTAATTTAGACTATACCAAAGGGCGCTTTAATGCACAATGGAATTCTAATATGACCTATTCAACATCTAGAAAAGCGATTGGTGATTCCTGGGGAAATAGTCCCTTAAATCCATTTCAGATGATTTACCGCGGGAAACCTTATGATAATCCTTATCTGGCTGACGGAACGTTGAATTTTGGTGCAGGCAGTACAAATCTAAACCCAAAAAGTCTGGCGAATGTCATCGAGACACAAGAAAATTCCAGATGGAATGAAAACAAATGGAAAATTAATACGGGATTAAATCTTTCCCTAAAAATCACAGATGACTTAACCTTACGCAATGTACTTGGTATTGATGCAGACAATAATTTATATGAGTATTATATAAATCCCGATTCTTATCGTGGCAGTGTTCAAACACATTTGAGTGGCTTCGTTCGTGAAGCTACGCTCATTAATGCTCAAATCATCAACACGACCAGCCTATCTTACAATAAGACATTTAATGAGAAGCATAATGTCAGCGTAGCGGGTTATTTTGAAGGTTTACGTACCTATAATAAAGGCAGCGGATTTTTGTTATATAATTTGAATAAATCTTTGCCTTGGACAGGGCAAGGCGCCAACCCACTGCCGACAAATGGAGCAGCTACAATGCCACAAAATGCACGTAGCGCTAAGTCAGGATATGGTATCCGTTCGTTTTTCGCTAATGCAAGTTATGGCTATGTTGACAGATATGTGTTCAATGCAAATATCCGTCGTGACGGAACATCTCGCATTTTGAATGATAAAAATAAAGAGATTACAACCTGGTCGGCTAGTGCGGTTTGGAATGCTCATAACGAAGCATTTCTCAAAGATCACTCAATCATCAATAATTTGAGACTTCGTGGATCCTATGGCGTTACACCGAACATAGGAAGTATTCTCGTTAATACATACGATGTTTATGGCTTTGATGTACCAAATTATTTATCAGCTCAACTTCCGGGTTTTGGTACAACAAGTTATGTTGGATCTCCGTTATCTGGTTTGTATCCTACCACGCCAGGTAATCCTAATTTAAAAATCGAAAATATTTCCAAAGCTAATTTAGGTTTTGATCTCTCCCTTTTAAATAGCCGTATCAATTTGTCAATGGACTTTTATAAAGAGACAACAAATGATTTATTCGTAAACCAACCTTTGTCAAATACCACAGGATTTAACAGTATGGCAATTAATGCTGGTAAGATGTCTAATAAAGGTCTGGAAGTGGCTTTAAGTGGTGATGTAGTAAAAACTCCTGACTATAAACTTACGTTAGGATGGCAACATGCAATTAATATAAATAAAATTGAGGATTTAGGATCTGTTTCAGAATACGAATCTGGTACTTTTATTATTCGTAAAGGACTACCTTATGGATCGCATTACACCTATCATTACCTAGGTGCAGATCCAGAAACAGGCCGTCCTACTTATTATGCTCAAGATGGTGTTACGAAGGTATATAGTCAGTCTCAAGCAGGCCGTTTTGCGACTTTCGGCACATATCTTCCAAAACATGTTGGTGGATTTAACATCGATGCGAGATACAAAAGATTTTCTGTATCCACTTTGTTTTCCTACCAGTTTGACGTTGTGCGGAGTGATAATGCCCGAAATTGGATTACAGATGGAAGTTTAGGCTATACTGCGAGTGTTAGGCAAACTCGTGAGTTGATTGATAATCAGTGGTTAAAACCTGGTGATGAGAAATTCTTCCCTTCGCCGGCATACTCTAGGGGATTTACAAACGCAGATTTGCAAAATGCTAAATTTCTACGGTTTAGAGAGTTAAACGTAGCTTACGATTTACCGGGATTTAACGTAGCGGGTAAATCTGTTCTAAAAGGCGGAAGTGTGTATTTCACAGCATATAATCTAGCGATTTGGAGTCCTTGGAAAGGTCAGGATCCTGAAGATAACAACAATATCAGTGCTAATGAGTATCCGAATCCTAGAATGTTTGTTTTTGGTGTTGATTTTAAATTCTAATTTATGAAACGACTATTTTTAAATATATTTCTTGCTGGATTTATTGTTTCAGCAACTACCTCTTGTAATAATCTATTGGATATTAAAGAAACCGACTTTTTGGGTGGAGACCTTGCTTTGCGCACAGTCAAGAATAATGAATCTTTATTAATGGGGGCTTATGCCGCCTTGGGAAGTCAATCGGATATTGTTGGCAACGGAGCCGCCGAGATGACTATTCAAGCAGCGGGCGTATTTTCGGACGAACTTAAACCCGGCGATTTTTATGCTGCTCAAACCACACATGAATGGCAATTTTCTGCAGATGACGTTGGCATTCGTGATTCCTATATGGCAATTGATAATTTTTATCGCGTAATTGACCGTGTTAATAGAGTGCTAGCAGCATTGCCCACAGCGGTGACAGAAGTAGCTTCTGATGAAGCTCTAAGAGAAAAAGTTAAAGGTGAAGCACTTTTTCTTAGGGCGTTTGCTCATTTTGAGTTGTTTCGTTACTACTGTAAAAATTACGATCCAGCCGGTTTGGGAATGATGTATATGACAGAGTCTTCGTTAGAGGCTCGTCCCAGAGATTTGATGAAGCCGTATTTCGAAAACCTGCTAAAGGACATCGCTGAAGCCAAACCATTGTTAGCGCAAAATTTAAATGATGTGTATAGAGCAAATATGTTGTCGGCCGTTGGTTTAAATGCACGAGTCGCTTTGTATATGCGCAATTGGGGGGAAGCGGAGAAGTCTGCGACAGAATATATCAATGCTTTACCCCTAGCCTCAAAGACCGATTTCCCAAAAATATGGACAGATGAAAGCAAGAATGAAATTGCGTTCAAACTTGCTCGAACAGTATCAGCTGGAAGAGTCGGCGGAATTTATAGAGGTGTGTTTGGCAAAAATTCAGCTGGAAATTTAGTAGCACCCGCAAGTATATCTTGGATTCCATCGGATAAATTATGGAATATGTTTGATCAAAATAATGATATCCGGTTTAAAGAGTATCTCATCGATGAGCCAATTTTGGCAGCGGTAACAGGAAAACCTTCGAAAATCGTCAACAAATATCGCGGTTCCGGTTACGGTACAGGAAATGAAAATGTTAATGATATCAAAATTTTCAGGACTGCGGAGATGTATTTAATCAGGGCAGAGGCAAGAGCGGAACAAGGTAAATTTACAGGTGCGAATAGTGGAGAGACTGATTTAAATGTATTGAGAGATGCTCGAATTAATGCTTATACGAACCAAGTTTTTCCCTCTAAAGATGCTTTGATTAAAGCTATCATGGATGAAAGATTTAAGGAACTTGCATTCGAAGGACATCGCTTTTGGGATTTGAAAAGAAGAAGTCTCCCCGTCCAACGCTTGGCTTCTGACGCCCCCAAACCTGCATCAATGACATTACCGGCTGACGACTATCATTTTTCACTTCCGATTCCAAATGCCGAAATTTCGGGAAATCCTCTGATTCAACAAAATGAAGGATATGCATCGAAATAAGGCGGAACTGCCTATGTAGCTTATCCAATTTCTTCATAAAGGTTATAAATATTTTGAGCCATTCCTTTTTGGGAATGGCTCTTTATCTTTCGTAAACTATAATCTTTTATTAAGCTTAGCGATATAAGCTTTGTCCAATTGAAGTGAATTTTGTCTACGCAGTTCTTACTGTTCCGAACACATTGCTGACGCTGCGGTCCTTACTGGGAGGTATATGCAGATTTATCAAAATGCCCTATATTCAACAAAAAAAGCCAGATCCATCTAGATCTGACCTTACAAAATCAACTATATTCGCTGGCTCTAGCTATATAGCTTCCTTATTTTATTCCACAGCAAAACGACAGGGATCAAAAGTAATAATACAAACCACCAATAATTAGCATTTAGAGAACTGTTTTTCGTTTGCTTTATACTATGTCTATTTTGAGCCGAAACCTTGGTAGCAGCGATCACTTTCTGATGTTGTGTGTTTGCCCTAGTCTTTGACTCCTGTATCCACAATTCCCCTGCCTCAGCTGTCAAACCACTATCCGGATGAAAACGGAAGCCGCTGTCCGAGGAGAAATACCATGATCGAGAAAGGCTATCCCGTTGCAGCGTATACCATCGTTGAGCAAACTCATTCCACCGCCATTCACTACGCGAAGACTGCAACTCAGCCCCATTTTTTTGCTGATAAAGCTTGCAGGAGCTTAGGCACATCAAGCCTATGGCATAGATCAATCGGCAATTCGTTATCCTACACATAACTTCCCCTCTTTCAATCTAGCCAATTTGAAAATGCATAGATCGTAGCCAGTGACCGTCGCTTTGACAATACACCGTTATTGACATTACCTTCTACCGTTAGGATCCAGTTCCCCTCCATTTTCTGAACGATGCCGACATGGTCAATGCGTCCAAGCTTTTGATTATAGATTGCAAATAGATCTGCCTGGCGGACAACGCCGCCCAGTATCTGCTCTTTTGTATAGCGACGGACCAGGGGAAAAAGTGCGGGGCTCCAGGCATTGCGTGGAGCCGGAAGGCCAGCCTTGCCGTAACTCCAGGACACAAAAGCCGCACACCAGGCGTGGCCTTTACCGAGGCCAGTATAGGCAAGGTACTCTTCGACTCGTGGGCCATCGTTATTGCCGGTTGCTTCTTTGACAGCCATCTCGTGTCGGGCAATGTCCACGATTCGTTCCCGAAAGTTCACAGATGAACCAAGTTCACTTGCCCCATAATGCACAGCTACCTGCTCATATGGACTTGAGGGTGCATTATGTTCCACTACAGGACGATGGCCAAAACTGCCAAGAAGGAGAACAGCGACAGAAAAAACACCGAGAAATAAATAATGCATTGTTGCCATGATGTCAATTGATTAAAGTGATAACTAAGGTCCTGACGGAAGAACTTAAAAGGCTGCCAGAGGATTTCCTGCAGCCAGTAGCAGCAGTAGACCGCGAGCAATCCCGCCAAAATACAGAATAGCAGTACGGACAGCATACCTATATCCAATACGCCAGCTGTAGGATCTATTGCTTGCAGCACGAGACCTGCTAAAATAAAAAATACACATAGGCAGACCAGCACAATTCCGAGCAGCTGCTTATTAGTTAGGGGCCAATAGATATCCTCGATATCATAGACCATTTGTTTTTGTAATGTTTTCATTTCCTTCTGATAAAAATTAATTAATGTGATAGGTTCCCAAATATTGACTGCGTGCGTAGCGCAAGCCATCCCGTTCGTGACAGAGCAGGTAAAGAAGTATATCCTTTCCGAGTAAATTTTCGGGGATTTCTATTGTAACTGCATTATCCCGGCGCAATGTGGGTACCTGACTTCCCAGTGCTACTCCTTCCTCAGCCTGGTAGGCTATTAGCCTCACCCGATCGTCCCAACAGCCAAAAGTGGCCTCACCGAAATATTGTACGGTTAGCCTACGATTTTCCTGAGTGACATCACCCACTATAACACTGGGAAGATTACCATCACTCAGCCATGCTTTTTCAGGATCCAGACTGGGCACTCCGGAAAGGTCCGAGATTGCAACCTTTAAAACCTGTGACATCGCCAAGTTAAATGGATATATAAAACGCTTCTTGCGCTTGGCCACAAATTTGAACCCTTCGTCGATGATATCTTTCAACGGTGACAAAAAACTGACTGCAAGCGCAAATCGTTTTTGTTGCGCCAGCTGCGCGGGGGTTTTCTTATTTTTTCGAATTTTCTTCATGATTTATCTTGATAAGAATGGAATACCGTCCAGAATGGACGGCATTCCAATATTAAAACTAGCTGAGCTCGATCAAGCCCAGGTAACTGCTTTTGGATACACGTTTTTTCTTGCGATCCGCCATAAACATCCACATATGCACCTCGCCTCCGAGCAAGTGGGCTGGCACGCCGAAGGTGACCGTCCCCGCACTTCGCATAGGTACGGAAGCCGGAGCCAAAAATTCATCCTGCTCCGGATGATAACAGATGATGTAGACACCGTCGTCGTCCGCACTCTTGTAGATATCATTATTGACCATATCCCAGCTTACAGTCAGCTCCTCGTTGGCATACACCGGAGCCTGTGGTGGCCCCAGATAAAAAGCACCATCCGCGATACGGATTTTACTGTAGTCCAGCGTGAAACTGGGGTAAGCACCCTGGATGACCAGCGGCAGATTAAACTGAAAGGCTGCATTGAGCGGTGTCTGCCGATCAGCCTTTTTCTGACCAAATCCAACCCGAAGATATGAGGTGATGGGCAGCAGAAAGCGCATGACCAGCTTGAATCTTGCCTGAATGATCAACTGCTCTTCCGTAGCAGGTTTATTGCTCTTTTTGTACAGCCCTTTGAGGTAATTGATACTCTTCCAGCTGGACCCTATCACGGAGCCGGTTTTACCGCTCACACGTCCATTTATTCCATTTACAATTGTTCCCATTTTTTCTATTTTTTAAAAATTAAACTAACGTCAGCAGCTAAGACATACCGGTATTTAAGCCTGACACCACAAACGTAAAAACTTAAAAATCAAAAACATATACTCAAAACAAGTCTGACAGCATACTGGCAGGAATCCTTCGGGAGACAGGCAGGGATCTGGCAGGATGCCGTAAAAAAAGACAATCCTATAGGAATTCACCTGACCAACAAACACCCAACTCCTGCCCTTCCATTAGCGATAGGCTACTGTTGCATTGGGCTGCTTCGGGTGCAGCCCGAACAGCGGTAAAGACCCACCCGAACAAAGCCAAAGCTTGCCCCAAGCAGCGGCAAAAGAAAAGCATAAGATAGGCCGGTATTGGTCAGAAATTGACCCGAAGAAAAATAAAATGTTCGTGGTTTCGCTAGCACCAACGGCTATGAAAGCAAACCGAAGGTACTTTCTAATCAATAGAGACAAATATTTTCAGAAAAAAAGGTCTTCCGAAAACGAAAGACCCTAAACTATGACTGCTATTTTACCGTTAGCTTACAGATTCCAGTAAGCACGCTTAAAACGCTCAACTGCAGCAGCGAGGAAAAGACGTTTCCCATTTTCCTTTCGTACCGTACCAAGCATTCCTTTATGCTGATAACGGTACAGTGTGCGTTCACTGACACCCACATAGTCCTGCACACGGGCAGCATCCCACCAGATAGCTTCTGTATCGTCAGCATCTATCGTATTGTGCTTTATGTTATGCAGCCGCTTATAGAGTATATGCAGTGCAAATAAAATAGCGCCATCATTCCCCTTGTGGACGCTATTTCTGGTTTTGTTCAAAATAATCCTCATAAGTTGGTTTTAATCCATTAACTATTTTTCAGTTTGTTTATTTTCCCATTTCTCCGCTGTATCGCGGACAATTCCATGTCTGTTGAGCCTGCCCGTAATTGTATTTTGCTCGATCCACTGGTCAAAATATTTATACTTTCCTTTTTCGCCCCTTTTTATTTCTATGCCTGACAAGATTACATATGCGGCCGTAATGGCTGTAATATGATTGAGCGAGACCGCAAAACTACGGTGCACCTGTGCAAAATTGGCCTTGGGCAACCACAGGATCATATCGCCAAAAGTCACATTAACCTCAATATATACTTTCTCATCGGTCCAGATCCAGGTCTGATCATCTTTCGCCTCGATGTAAATAATCTCATCGTAATTTAACCGACGTTTCTCCTGGCCCCGTGCGCCATAGAAAAAGCATTTATTCCCATCATCAAGATCATTCAGTCCATATTTTTGGAGTTTGGCTATCACCTTGTCCATCGCCTTGTAGAAACGGTCCCCTTCAAAAGGTTTTAGAAAATAGTCCGTTACTTCATAATGGAACATTTTATCCCCCACCTCCCTATTCGTACTGCACACAACAACCTGTAGCCCGGCAATACCCGGATTAATACGCTTTAGGCCAGCCAGCTGCCCCAAGATATCCAGTCCACTGACGATGGGCATTTCAATATCCAAAAACAGTACGTCAAGTTTCAGACTACGCAATGCGACCAATGCTTCTTTGGGGTTGGTCGTCGCGTACACACATTCGACCCCTGTGCTGAGATCCACATATGTTTTTAGATCATCGACGATATCCGGATCATCATCCACAATGGCGGCCCGGATTTTCTTTCGCCGTTTTTCTTGCTTCATTATTTTTTCTATTGTTTTCATGTTTAAAATTTATTTCCAAATCCAGGTAAAATATGCCGCCCTTCTTTTTTTTAATCAGTGAAAATGCATCGCCGTATTCCATGCGTAGCAATTTTGTCAATTGCTCTAATCCCGTTCCGCCAGCCTCAAAGATCCAGGCCGACCGCTGGGCTATCCGGTTGATACTTTTGATCATGATCTTCTGTTCATCTACACACACCTGTAGGATTGCCGGTTGCTCCGTATCCTCCAGGTCGGCGTGCTTTACCATATTTTTGTATAGGCTCAATAATGTCATTGGGATTATGGGTCTATTAAAGTCATCAACATCCGTCTTTAATAAGATATGCGTCTCATCATACAAGCGCATCATCATGCGCAGGTACTTGATTTCATCCTCCATAGTACCCAGCATACAGTTAGCAAATTGCAGTTTCCGCATAGCATAGGCCTGTAAACTTAAAAATAGATCAATCCGGGTCAAAGCTACACGCTTTTCTCTTGCCCTGCGGGCGAAGCTCTGCGTCAGATTGCCCATAAAATGAACTGTCCAGTTACGAAAGAACTGTGTCTTGATGCTTGCCACCGACTGCTCCCGAATCAAGCCCAAATGCCGGAACAGGCCTATTGTCAGGTTATAGCCTATCTCAATCGCTAAGATCATCAACCCTTTGAGTGCAAAGGATATATAGAACGTCAGGACGCCAATACCAAAGTCGACGGCCTTAAAGAGTCCGGGATTCTTCAGCACCCTTTTGCTCAATACCGTTGGAAACTGATAAAGCACGAGGAAAACAACTAACATCGTCAGCAGTAAATAGACAAGCAAGGGAAACAGATGCTGTAACGAAAATTTTCTAAAAAGCATACGGCGTAACCAGGCCCTGTTTGCGTAACTAACTGTCAACATGATAAGCCCTACGAAAAACATTACAGGCAGGTGCCCCCAGCCAAATTTATAGACATTGACAGCGGTGACCCAGGCAAAGTAGATCGTCCAACAAATCATATGAATACGGTAAGGCAACGGTTTCAGAATACTGTCCTTGATCATATCGGTTTAGGCTATAAAGTAACACAGATCTTAATTTAAACAGGTTTAAAATTGTTTAAAAAGACAATTTATAGATTTAAAGAGATTTTAACAAACACGTCACAAAAAAGGGACATTAAGTCACGATCCCTATTTCCCGAAATTTCTGACGGGCTAATTCAAACTCCTTTGGTCCGATCCCAACCGAACGACAAGTAGTCACATCAAAGAGCATCCCTTTATCTGCTACAAGAAATGGCAACCAGATGACCTGATCAGGTTTATTTTCAGGCAGATCTATGGGGCTTTTATCAAAAATTGTTGGTAGACATTCCCATTGAAGTAACTCTTCGGCCTTCAATAGATGCACAGGATCAAAGACATGTTGCATGATACGCGGATAGTCCGCTTTACACTGCACGTAAAGATCGTCGGAAGCTCGCAGCCTGATCTGCGCACCGATTTCAGTCAAAAGAAGCGCAATAATGGGCGTATCCGCCCAATGGCTCAAAGTGACGATACCTTCACGCAGTGATAGATCGGTCCCATGCAGTTTTACTGTGGCCCAGCCCCTGCCCTGCTCATCAATACTAAGCTGCCCGTCAATATAAACGACAACATCATAATTTTTGCGAAGCGCTTCCCTGAGCTTTAATAAAGGGTTGCCACGGTCA
Source organism: Sphingobacterium sp. DR205 (assembly GCF_011064245.1). Classification (NCBI taxonomy): domain Bacteria; kingdom Pseudomonadati; phylum Bacteroidota; class Sphingobacteriia; order Sphingobacteriales; family Sphingobacteriaceae; genus Sphingobacterium; species Sphingobacterium sp. DR205. The sequence goes on from NZ_CP049333.1 coordinate 5,565,326, forward strand.
GCTTTAATAAAAATCAGTTCGGTTTCGGTCGCTTCACGGCCAAAGGACAGTTTATATTGCTGCCGATAAATCTGGCCCTGTTCTTCAAAGACATCTGCACGGAGCAGTATGGCCAGCTTTCGCCCCAGCGTCATTAATGCTCTTGCTATCATTCCATAAGGACCAATATGCAGGCAAGCCCAGATGCGGGGTTGCCGATCCAGCACGGGCCAGGAGCCGATCAACTGATTCAATAAATTGTCATCTCTACGATAATACTGCCGGGCCATCCAGCTCTGGTGTATGTGCAGTAATCCGATCAGCTCATCATAGCCATGGATCATTCCCCAGCGGTATAAGAGCGCAATACTTTTGAGGCTTCGGTACCAGCGGTCGGAAGCAAGGCATAATTTATCGATTGTTAAATCTGGGGTATTCCCCAGATTTTGAGGTATTGTATTCATGGTTGTTCAAATAAATTGGTTGTCAAAAAAAGGGTGTCCGGATCACCCATCTATCTCTTGCAAAGCGATTATAGATAGTATAAACTACATTTTTCCTCTGCCGACTCGATCATTAACTTTACTGTTTCCGAACCGGAATACGTGTAGAGCGCCTGATCAGCCAAAAGCTGCATTTTCATAAAAAGCTGTTCCATTTCTTTTCCATCTTTTTTATCCGTACTTAGCACCAAACTTGCCTTGTCTGGTCACTTTGCTTTCGGGCCGGGAAAGCGTGGTGATCACGGTGGCTAATTTGGCAGAAAAACAAGACTTTAGAGCCATTTTTCGGTGCTTAGGGCATACAGACCTGTAAACGATAAATTTAGCTAACCGCTAAATTTCACCGTATCTCCAAACCGGTTTACCTGCTCTCCAGACCTATCCACAGTTTTTTTTGGTCACATCCTTCATTTTTTCGTAGAATTTAATCACAGGCCATGACCAGCAGTGAATCAATTAGTTAAAGAAAACCCATGTTAAAAAAAACATATTATGGAAAGAAGTTATGACTTTACCTTACCTCAGGAATATCAGCTCATCGGGCGGCCAAAATATGAGCTGGGCCACCCCATCCGTAATGCCCGGGAGCAGCATTGGATATCCCTTCACAATTGCATTAGCGAACAGACTTTTGATGGGCGCTATGGCTATCTCTACTATTATGAGTTCTGGATGGAACGAGAAGAAACTATCCCCGTATATACGACACTGGGCGACCTACACCTTACCTATTGTCTACAAAGCGACTCGCCGATTCGACAGCGCCATCATACCCATGATTTTGTGATGGACTTTTTCGAAGGGTGGGGCGCGTACATCTATATAGCAAAAAGCGAATATGGGATTACTGTACCCAAAGGCCATCATATCCTTGTTGGCTTTATACTGGATGCCGGACTATTCAGGCCACCCGCCAGCCGGCATTTTAATTTTTTGCAACATTTAGTTACAGCCAGGAAAGAGCAGTCATCCAAGGCCGACAAAAGCGTTACTTTCCGTGTGGGTGAGGTGACCAGACGGCAACTACAACAACTTTTTAGCAAGATCAATCCCAATATCCTGGACAACGAGCATATGTTGCTCAAACATCTCATTTTTCTGATCCAGCTCAGCCGGTTTAAATTACTGGGCGATAATCAGGAAAAACTGATCGATCAGGCGCGCAATTTATTACAGATTACGATTCTTCATCAGGGGGCCAAAACCAGATTATCGGACATTGCCAAAGTACTTTTAGTGAGCAGGGATCATATCAATGCCGAGCATAAAAAACACTATGGCTGTAAATTTCACGACTACCGCAACCAGTTGCTTCTGGATCTCGTAGCTTCTATTATCATAGGTAACGAAAAATTGGCTACCACTGCCGAGGAATGCGGATTTAGCAGTATCAATGAGCTTAATAAGTTCGTCAAAAATCAGATGGGCCTTACTGCATTAACTTTTAAACAGCAACAACAATCAATTTACAACAACGATTCTGGTGCTGTAAATGATCCGATAGATCCATCTAACTCATCTTAGACTAATTTTCTGCCTACCCCTATATCTGTTCTTGCCTAACGTTCGGCCCGGTATTGCAGTAATTTAGCATTGTATAATACTTAGTAAGCGATTAAAACAAAAGACGATGGAACAAGGCGGAAAATATATACAAAATGATGACACTTTAGAATCTGATAGGGTTGTGATGAAAACTAAAAGAAAAAAGTGGGAAATCTTCATGGAGATCTACGTCCTATCTGCTGTGGTGATGTTGATTGTGTTGCTTTTCGTGACGGGGTTAGGTAAGGTGTTTAATCATTCGGCTTTTGTAAGCCAGCTGAATAAGCAGCCGCTTCCGGACTGGTCGACAGCAATTTTAAGCTATTTATTACCAATGCTGGAACTGGGAACAGTAACACTGCTCTGTATTCCAAAATTAAGATTCTGGGGATTGGGACTTGCCATTCTACTGATGACCGCATATACAATCTATGCGTACCTGGCTTTCATCGAAATCTATGGTTATGTCCCCTGTGCCTGCGGCAAAGTATTTGAAAAAATGAGCTGGAAACAGCATTTCTTTTTCAATCTGGGCATTACTTTACTTGGCGTTCCAGCATTATTGATGGAACATAAATTAAAAAGGAATTAAAAAACTATGCATAGCGAACTCCGACGGGAGTTCAACCGATAGGACATTAGTCAATAGCTAACCAAGCTCTTCTCCCGGGATTGCGACAATCCAGATATATAATAACCTTAAGAAAAGGCAAGTCACCGGGACAAGATATTGAAGAGCTAGAAACTAGAGACCTGCATTAATAATACATTAAATAATATCAACATGAAAAAAGTAAAATTATTTGTCCCAATCTTGGGAGCAGTTTTAGGATTTGGCCTATATGTAGGACACGTCAAGGCGGAAGAAAGTAAAAAAGCAGACATTGAAGTAAAAGCAGATCCAGCATGGACGCTTAACGATCCCAATGCTGATCCGACAAATCCCGCTAACTATTCACCTTACACTGGTGATCTTTCTACACTTTGTCCGGGTACACAAAACATTTGTGGTATTGTGGCCCCAAATGATGGAACGGATCATCCTGTAATTGAAGAGGATAGTGATCTTATGCAACGCATACAGAACAAAGACACATCTGAGTCGGATGTATTTTTGCAAAATTAACATTAAGGGGGCACTACACAATGCCCCCTTTTCTATTGATTCTGCTCCAGCTTCCCTATCGAAACGATTTCATCGGGGATTTTAAATGTATATCTTATATCATTAGGTTCTAATGTATAGACCTTTCCCTTATATAGTCTAGTGATTTTTTTCTTGAACCGGTCATCAAGATTAAGCCTTCTAAGATCCATCCATCGAATACCGGCACGAAAAGCCAATTCTTTTTCCCGCTCTTCCAGCACAAACCGAAGCACAATATCCGGATCACTGGAATTATAAACGGTAAAGCTTTCCCTAACAATTCGTTTTTTGAGGAGCTCATTTATCCAATTTAATGCGATATCCAACTTGCCCAAACGAGCAGCGCACTCAGCTCCAATCAAATAAATCTCATCCCGAGCTATTCCACTGAATACTGCAGAAGCTACATTGCCATCATAACTCCCATAAAACCCTTTTCTGCCATCAACATTTTTTCTGTAAAATAAACTTCTTCTGAGATCATCCATAGCATATTTTTGATACAATACACTATCGACCATTGACCGCGAAGTGGAAGACATACCCGAAAAATCGCCTTTTGCTGCATGAAATATTACTTCTTTATTTAAAACCGGAAATTGAGTACTCGAAGCCAATGGATCGAGCAGATTATAATCAATCAGCTCGCCGTTGAATAGTAAACATGAGTCTGCGTATACGAATGCTTTGTCATAATTTTGAGTTACTAAATAAAAACGAGCCAATGCAGCCCATGCGGCTTCCCTCCCCGGTATTGTCCTGGCTTTCGTATGATCTGGCAACAGATTACCAGCCGTTATCAACAAACGCTCAATCTCCTGATAGCAGTCTTCGAGCGAAGGACGGACAGATTTTTCTTCAATATTAGCCGAGGGACGAATAGGAATGCCCAATTTCCCCAAATTATTCCCCCGTTCATAGGGTGGCGCATACAAAGCGGCAAGCTGCATTAGGGTAAAACCCTTTGAAAATGCTGCTATGCCCTTAGCCATCCTGCGATCCGATTCACTTCGATTGCCCAAATCCGCATGATCTACTCCTTGCAGCACGACATTCGTATCATAAATCCGCGCATAATTTTGGTTCCAGTTGTTTGCATGGCAGGGTTCTCCAATCCATAAGTATGCATATCTTCCAGTCTCATCCAACGCATCAATATCCTGTTCGGAGAGATAGAAAAAATCACTTGCATAATCGTATGAAAATGGATAGTTGGCATTCATCCGGGTTTCATTTTGAACTATAGCCAAATAGTCATCGACTGTTTTGACCAGTGCCAGTGAACTATCTGGTTTTATATCCAGAAAACCGCTGCATGAAGACAACCCTAACACGCCAACAAAGGTCAATAATATCATTATTCTATTCATGGTATTTGATTTAAAATTGAAAATTACATCCTAGTGTATATGAACGAGCAATCGGAGTATTATCAGCAAATAGTGGATCGAGTTCATTTTTACTCTTTTTCCAAACTATCCAATTCAGGTTATTGACAAAAAGTTGGATACGCATAGCCTTGATGTATTTAGACTTTACGGCTGATGAGTAAGCCAAACTGATGTCCTGAATTCTGATGTGATCCGCCGGTTCGATTGTCGCATCCGACAACCTATAAAAATTGTCCCTCGATGCCAGTGCCGGATATTGTAATGAAGGAATATTGGTATGAAGCTCGTCCCCCGGATTCTGCCATCGCTTTTCATAGTCAGCATGAGCCGCAGCTAAGCCAGTAGACAACATCTGTGCATACAGTATTGTATTTCGACGGTATACATAGCCAAATTTACCGCTCATATTTATTAGCATTTCCACGCCCTTATAGCTCCATGAATTTCTAAAATTAGTATAGTATCGAGGTACAACACTACCATGGTAGATCAGATCCTCTAATTTCACTTTGGTGGTACTGATCAAATTCGTATAGTTTTCACTTAGTTCCCCATCAAGAAACCCCTGTGGCGCCCCAGTATTGGGATTTAATCCCGCAAAGCGGTATGAGAACATGGAATTCATTGGATAGTCAATAGCTGGCGGCACAAAAAACTCACCAGCGGTCAATGAAGTTCTCGTCCGGTTGAGTATTAACATACGATTGCTATTGAAACTTCCCAATAGGTCAGCATTCCATTTCCAATTCCTATCTATGAGCAGCGCCCGTAGTGAGAAGTCTACTCCTTTTGTTGCTAAGGTTCCGCTATTTCGTGTAAAGGACGAGAATCCTGTTGTTCTATCTGCATCTTCATTTGCAATTAAATCGGTTGATTTCTTGTTATAGTAATCTATTGTCAACGAAATCCTATTTTTCAGAAAAACTGCATCTAAACCAATATTCCATTGTGCGACATCTTCCCAACGTAAATCAGGATTGGGCGCATTTCTCAGATTGGCATAAGGTAATCTCCCCAGTGCACTCAAAAATGAATTATAATCAATCGTAACTACGGCAGGTACAGCATTGTTTACATTTCCACTATGACCATACGATGTACGCAAGACCAGTTGATTCATCCACGGCACATGGAAGAAACTTTCTTGATTGACGATCCATTTCCCACCTATCGACCATAAAGGTTTCCAACGGTTATTGGTATTGACACCAAACAGATTTGACGCATCACGTCTTGCCGAAGCAGAAAGTGTATATCGCTTTTTGTAACTATATCCTCCATTGAAGAAAAATGAAACCATTCTATCCGCAGAGGAAGTGTACTGATCCAAAAAAGGAACCGACATATTGGAGAAAAGATTGCCGAAATTAGGAAAGAGTGTAACGTAATCTACCTGACTGGACAATTTGAGTTCATCGTTATACCCATATGATCTACCTAGATGTGAATTGTTATCAATCTTACGCCACTCTGCACCAAGCAATGACTGTATTTCATGTTTGTCTGACCAAGAATGGTTAAAATTTATCTGCATCCTGAATTGATGGCTGATGCTTTCGTCATTACGATAATCTAAAATTCCGCCCTTGGGCAAGTTATAAGCTACTGTCCCATTTTTGATCACGCTGAACCTATTAATTAGATCCCGGGTGTAAAATAAGTCTTCGGATTGATAATTTTTATTATCTTTCTGCTGTCTACCATATTGATATTTCAAGTCAAGTGAAAGCTCGTCCAGAAAACGGTATCTAGTCCCGATATCCATGATAATATTTCTACGCAATGTTTTATTATTACGCTGTTGGATTTCCTTCAAGGGATAGTAGCGCCAGTCCATCAATAATCCTTGACCAACAGTATCAATGTAGCTATACCGATAGGAATTGTCAACCGGTAAGGGCAGCCCATTATCATCAGCCAAGCGCGCATAAGGATATATGGAAGATAGCTCGCCAGGATTATTGATATTAGCTATTGCCTGGGAATATTGTAACCCCAGCTGTAATTCAATATGCTGAGATGGTTTCCACTGCTGGTTCGCCCGAATAGATAATCTATTCTGATCATTAGCTTTTAGTACATTCAGATCCTTATCCCATCCAAATGCGAGTCTATTATTCCATTTAGCCCCACCCATCTGCATCGTTATATAATGCTGTTGATTGATACCTTTCCGATACAGATAACGGTCATAATCGTTCCTTAAATCGCGTGACCGAAACTGATCTATCTGCGCCATCGCGTCAATCTCATTTACTTTGCCATTCCTCACCGCGTTCAATAGTTCCACGACTGGAGTGACTATGGGCCGCTTGGTATTATTGGAAAGATTTGCATTGAAGACTCCCTTTTCAAAAAGAAAAATTTCATTGTCTATAAATTCACCACTGCCGATTCTCGGGGAGTAGAAAAGATCCGGTTTCTCTAGGATGCCGATGTTTGAATTCCACTGCACAGTCAATGGCCGGTCCATTTTCCCCTTTTTGGTCGTTATGACCAGTACACCATTTCCAGCCCTTGCTCCCCATATAGCAGCGGCAGCAGCATCTTTTAATAGGGATACATTTTCAATATCATTCGGATTTATTGCTTCTATATCTCCTTCGAAAGGAAAGTTATCTACTATGATCAATGGCTTGGCAATTGTCGAAGTCATGGTACTGTAACCTCTTATCTGGAGATCTTTCATGTACCCCTTCCTTCGGTCAAATGTTACGCCTGCAGCTAGGCCATCCAAGCGTTCCAGTACACCGGCACCAATCTGTCTTTGATAATCTTTATGAGCTATCAGATCTACAGCACCCGTGGTCTGATATTTCGGGATCTTTTGATATCCTGTAGAGACCAATACCTCGTCCAACTCTTTGGTGACTGGATACAGCTGAATGATCCAATTATTATCCATCAGCATTGCGCTGCTGATTGTATCCGTTTTATAACCTAGTCGTCTAAATATATAACAAGATGCTAAATCGACATTTTCCAAACGTGCATGTCCCTTTTCATTGGTCATTGCTAGATATTTCCCATTACAGTTTAAGATAGATACACCTTCTAATACCGTATTTTTTTCCGCATCAAATAGCGTGATCTGTGTTGTTTGTCCTTTTCCTTTTGTTACTATTAGAAATAACCCGAATAGTAATATCATCAACCTATTCATTGAGCAATCTCCTTTCCGATTACATAAACATATCCATCTGAAGTGAGCTTTAATGGTTTATTTGTGCTCTTGAAACTGTTTGAGGTTAACACAATCACATCCAGTTCCCGTTGTTCTAAGTTTAACTTAAGTCCCTGATTGGCAAATTCTACCTGTAGTTCTCCGAGGTCATCCAATTTATCCGGTAACCTCAAATCCAATTTACCCTGAAAGTCGGTCTCATCGATCATAAACGGAAAGTTGACCTCCAAGGATTGGTTAAAAGCATATAGTATATCCTTCATGCTATAGTTGCTCATAAAGCTCTTTGACCGCTTATCTTTCGATTTGACACGTTGTCTAAATCTCCCCTCACCAGTGCCATCTCCATCCGATAGTCCATTTCGTACCAATCGTGAGTAGGTTAACCCAGATTTATTGATAGGGAGAAGCTTATGATTCGATACAGTTAGGACAATACAAGGAATTGCTCTCTTCTGATAGGAAGCTATCATTCCTGACAGGAGACTTAAATCGATCTTCATTTTGTCAAAAATAGTTGAGTCTGGTGCCAGCATTGGCGAAACAGACTCGTAAGTTACTCTCGAATATTTCCCATTGGTATCAAAAACCGACAAAAATTCCTCACTTTGTGGATCAGCTTCGATAATACGTCGTGAAGGAATGGAAGCAATATTTTGCTTACGAGGAGATTGATGGTGGATTAAGTAAGCAAAAAGACGTTTTAAACCCCAGTTAGGGAAGACCATATGCTTGATCTGGCGTAAAGAATCTACCTTTTTCTTTACTGTTACGGGAAGCGTAGAATCATACGGAAGTATAGCACTATAATAAATATCTTTTGCTTCGCCCGTTATGCTGTTTAATAAAGGGCCATCTATTGTGCTTTTTCTCGGCAGAATCGGATTGGCGTTATTATCTGCTATCATCATAGCAAGTCTGTCTGCTGTCAGCTCATCAGGGGTGGTCAGAGCCCTTACTTTTCCCTTTTTGTCGATAACGACATTGAAAGGGATCGTACTCCTTCCAAAGTATTTGGCCAGTATTGTATCGTTAACCACGGAATAGAAGGATTTATCAAGATTATTTTCTTTGAGATATTCACTCCTATCAATAAACTTTTGAATTGAAGCAGCATCTTGATGACTTATAGAAAGTATCTTAAGCTCATTTCCAAAATCTTTTCCCAGCTTAGATAAGCTTGGAAATGCGGCTATACAGGAGGTACAATATGTAGCCCAAAAGTCCAAAATAATTAATTCACTATTCTTATAATCACGGAGCGTCATCTGTTTTGCTCCAGCGGGATGCCCTACGACATCAAGCTTCAGATCCCAAAGGACCTGTGGGATTGTATCCCCTATCTTAAGATGCTTAATGGAAAGCCCATCGGCCCCGCTGTCCTTGCGGGGCGTCTGAGCCGATAAACTAAACATAGAAACTAAAAGATATAAGATTACTAAAATTGTAATCTGTATGATTGGAACGCTCATCGTATTATCTAAAAAAGCAATAGATCGCTTCCATCTTGTTTGTTTTGAACTGGGATGCCTTTTCGCAATAGGCAGTTCTTTCCCAGCCTTATAAAAATTGTTCATTTTTAAGGTTCTAAAAATGGTCATAATTCACCCTTTTCCTAAGCTAATGCCTAAGATCAGGTAGTTAAAATAACTCGTAAAATTTTTCCGATATAGTCGTCTAAAAATTGGTTAACACAGCAGTTGATATGGATACACTGACACTGTTTCGGATGTGGTCGTCTTGACCTGTTACTCCAGATAAGCTAAGGGGGAGGTCCTATAAAAATTCCATGTTCATTGATGTTCATAACTCTCTTTTTTAAGTTTATAAAAAAGCTTGAGCGATGAATCTTAGTTGGTTTTGAACTATCTCAAAAAAAGAGATGGGACTTACCTATGAATTCTACAGACGGCCCTAGGAAGCCAAAAAGCGAATCAAGAGTAAGCCCATCCCTCCTTTGTACCTACAAAGGTAGAGATATGGCCTTTAACTCCCGATCTTGCGCTTTTGAAAATTTCCTAGGTTTTCTGTAACAAGATTCAGCGTTAAAAGCTATTCAAAATATTAATATACAATACTATAAAATAAATATACAATACAAATATAAGCAATTACAACTACAAATATGCAAATTTTATCGGATTAAATTCTTTCACTCCATACGCCATTTGAATGTATAATCGCGCATGGTGAAAATTAGTAATTTGTCGTTGTATATCACTAATAGAGTAATCTATCGATTATACGTATTAGGAATATTGCAATCGAAGTTTTCTTTAATTTTGGAAAAGAGAGACACTTATGTCAACAATGTTAAAAATGAGAACATGGATGCCGTTTTTAATCCAATTGATTTCCCTTCAATAGCTTCTGCCCTTAACTGGGAAGTTCATGATCTTCTACCTCCAGATAATTCCCCCTATAGTGACGGCACACTAGTTGACAAGGTAGTTTTTAGTTTAATTAATCCATCAGACGCTGAAGAAGTAATCGTAGGAATGAAAGAGATTGGCTACTTCAACAAGAAAAAGTCATTGAAAGATATTTTTGAGTATCTCTATTTGACAGAGGATATGATTGAAAAACGCCAAGTCGTAAGTGATGTTTTGGAAAAATTGACTTCGAATAGCGTTTTAAAGCTTCAAAATGGAAATTACATAGCATAATTTAAATTTTTCTTACTTTTGGATCGAGTAAATTGGCCACACCAATGGAAGAGAAAGAAGATAACCAAATTATATCAACTACAGAACACCTTAGCAGGCAAAAAGTCTCAAGAATTGATTTCGAAATTCTTGTCCGTTTCTATGAGATCTGCAAAAAGAAAAAAATATCTGAACGGGAAGTTTCATTTTTAATGGGGAAGGTAAACAAATACTTTTCCAAAATTCTCAACCCATTTTTTAAGGAGCACATCAAGACGGAATATCTAGATATTCTACCCGCAATTGCGTCAACCGGTATCCGAAAAATTATACCGAATAATCTAGCCCCTAAAGAAACCATCGATATCCATGGAATTCATGACTATTATAAGGACAACTTTACAGAGTTAGATTATTATAAATTTACTGTTACGTATAAAGATGGTACAACCAAAAATTACCGTTGGAAAATAGAGGTTAAAAAAGGTGGGCGTTCTAAAGTTAATCATGAACTATTAGAGATTCTAAAAATACTAGTCTCACGCGGTTATTTTAATAAACCCAAATTCGCGCTTACAATATATCTTCTGATCAAGAAAAACTATAAAAGTGCATTCACCCCTTTAGAGTTACAAATTGCGCTGGCGAAATTGACGAATAAAAGCACTAACCCTGAATTTGCATTGGAAGAAGGCGTTGACAATATGAGGATAACATATAAAAAAATCCTGACTGAAACCGAAAAGTTTTTGGAGCATTGCCAAGACAATAGTATCTGGATTTCAAAATACGTCCCAATAAATTCTTCCGAAGATCAGTTTTTCATTTGGTATGAAGATACAGACGAAAATGACAAGCTGCTAACCACTAATGATGGAAAAGTGCTCCTCTCCTCTTCAATAGATGGTTTACTGAAGAATAGTAACAATACTTTTAATACACCTGTTAATTTAGCAGCATGGTTGTCCCGTATAGGAGACTTACCTCCTATCGAATCGATTACTTATTCACCTGGGGAAATTATCGATGGATTTGCAGAAGAACCAATTTCTGTGTCTACACTCGCTGATTTTGTAAACTTTTTCAATGTTGTTGGTGATCTAGGTTGCCAAGATAAAAGATTCGAAGTTCTTCTCGAATTTCGGGAAGCTGGAGAATTAACGAAAGTATGGGATCATTATTACAACAAGCATTTTTTCAAAACGAAAAAACGCAAGGAATTATCGTTTGATAAGGCGAAATTTATTGTTGATTTTAGGGAGTTGGTGGGGAGGTTTGAAAGTACATTAGGGATCAAGGAAAGAAATTGAATTCTAAGAGCAAAGGCTCTTAATCTGTGGAGCCTGAGTTCGAGCCTTAGCGGGTCACCTTAAAAAAGCCGTTTTACAAATGTAGGAAGTTTTTTTTTGTGTGTTTAGAGTGCCTTTAAAGCTGTTTTCATTTTTGTCATACCGAGAAGTTATAAAATCTATTAATTAGTCGAGCCTTAAAAAGCCAAATTTGATTTGATTATGCAATTTATTATATAATTATTGAATTGGATAATCAGATTTTGCAGAATCACAAAAAAGGATTTTTTCCATTTATTCATCATCCTTTTGAAATTAAATCCCGCAGCAGCAAGCATAATATTGATATTGTCTCCAAATATCCCTTTATAAAAGTTTCTTCCCAATCTATGGTCAGTTTTTAAATGTCCGATCACAGGTTCTATTGCCGCTCTTCTGCGATGAGCCTTTTTGAGCTTTTTCTGTTGGTACCTGGTCTGTTTTTTATCATTGAACGGCTTGGGGATTTGTACCTTAGTAGGACCGATCTGTGCATTCCCCCGGTAACCGCGGTCAACACTGCTGGGAATTCGATCTAGAACTACCCCACCAGTTCGCAGCGGATCTCGCCGACGATCTTGAAATTGCCTGATGGCTTTAAAAGGTTGACTCACGGTACTAGTCCCACAATCATCACAAATAAAGATAAACTTATGGAGTAATTAAAACATTAAATTTTTTTGTTCCCCTACCACAAGGACCATCTCCAACAATGCTAATGGGAATATAGTCACCATTTATGGGATCATTAAATTGAAAATTTGGTGATACAGAAACAGCAATTTCCTCAGAATATTCACTACCACTAAAAGTAACCCACTGAGAACCAATATGCCACCTCAAATTTTTAAATGATGGATTAATCAAAGCATAGGAGTACAATCTGTTTTTCCAACCTTTTTTTAACATTGAGTCACCATAAATTTCTGCAAAATTTTGATTGCCAGAGCATGCATCAAATTTATGAGTTACAGAAGCTCCACAACCTGGAAAAGATGCTGTAATACTACCCATTGTAGGTAAATTATCTTTTTTCCTTATTTTAACTGTCCCTCCGTAATTTGCGCCGACAATTTCAATATTACCTGAAGCTGTCCAAGTCATATTTTCATTAAGAGTAAACCCCTCATATTTTACTGCAACATCGTAAGTCAAACCATTGTTTATAGAATCTGGCACAACTAGTTCCATAAGGTCAGTTTCTTCAATAATGATAGGCTTTAATACCAAACTTTGATAATCTTTTTCTCCAGCAGGTTGCTTAGAAGCTGTATATATTTTCAAATAACTGTAGCAAGAGTCTGGCCTAAAATTAATAACTATAGGTGCGTGATTATATTTATAATTATTAGAAGTAAAAATAATATTATTTCCTGTCAGCACTAACGGGTTAGCGGAATCTGAACAACCTTGCAAAACTGTCAAGTTATTGGAAACTTGTATTTGAAAATTTGGTGAAATAACAGAGCCATCACTACCGTCTGCAGATGTAGTTATTTTATAACTTTTCCCTTTTTGAAAAGGAAATTTAATCGCAATCCCACTACCATGACCATTGGAGTTCTCAACATATGCATTAAGACGAATTTGCTCCTTGGGTCCAACTTCTCTATTCCACTTATAAATAGATCCATGAGTACGATATACTTCATGATTATTTATAATAAGTGGGTTTTGATTTTCAAAAATACATCCATTCGGTCCAAATGGCTCGAAAGAAAATTTGTAAGTTTTCGTCGGATATGAGGTAATTAGAGCGGAATTCGCAACCATCTTTGAAGACCTGATAACATTATTGATATTTGGGTCATCTAAAATTTTAGCTGTTTCTTTACTACAAGACGCTAATATTAGGAATGATAGGAAATAAAAAAATAATTTCATAAAACAATATTAAAAAAATAAAATCTTTCAATTAGAATGAAATCTCATCTATTAAAATTTGGGTGTTCGCTAAGGCTAATACGTTGATATGCTCTTTCTTACCCGCACCAAAGCCTAGACCCAGCAACGCTATAAACGTTAAATATCTTTTCACTTGGTAATATAATTATCAGACAATATAAGTAATAAAGTTATTATATTTTCTTACTTAAGAGAAAATTACACAAAGGTGTAGGTACTGGTAAGGATCAGCATCGGTAGATTTACAGAACACTTCCGGCTTATTGGTAAGTTAGGACTATAAAAACAATATAAAAAAGTATAAAAATAAGAGCATGTTCGGATTGCCCTAATATATAAAAATCAAAGAGCGGCAATTTCTTTCGAAATTGCCGCTCTTAAAGTATATAATATAATAGCCGATTATTTTACATCCCACCATACTGGTGTATAGATAACAATGTTACCTGGATAATTGCTATTTGTTGTAGCCTCACTATTTGCATAAGGCATACGTAATGGCATTCTACCTTCTCCTAAAGTGGAAGCAATAGAAGTTGTGAAGAATGTTGGATAACCAGTTCTTCTCCACTCAGTCCATGATTCAAAGCCTTGGAAACCACACATTGCATAATATTTCTGTGTGATAATAGCTTTCACTTTCGCTTCAGCATCACCTTCAAATTTGGCATCTGGGGCTTCCTTGATATATTTAACTACATCATTAGCATTACCAGTAGCTGTAAAACTAGCCGTGATACCCGATTCAAATAATGCTTTCGCATCACCTGTACCCCATCCTTTTACCACAGCTTCAGCTTGCAAGAATTTACTCTCAGCAGCGGAGAACAATTTCACTGGTGCTGTTGCTGATGTAGGATCTACCGCACGGCCACCGACAAGTGGAGATGGTGATGATACTAGCTTAGTGGAAATCTCCTTGTTATTATATTCACCTTGATAAATATAAGCAATGGTATCTTGAAGCTTATTTTCTTTTGTTATAGGATCTACATAGTCTACCCGTTGGTATAGCGAGAATCGTCTTGGATCGTTATTGCGAACAAAAGCCTTAACAACAGTCGCACTCGCTACCACATTCTGAGTTTTACCCAATCCCACCATCTCATTATAAAATGGATTTTCGTTACCACCAGTTGTTGTGTAAGTTATTGAAGCATCTTGATCTAAGAAGACAGCATTTTTTGCATAAAGAGCTTTGATACCAGCAGCAGCTTTGTTTGCATCAACATTTGAAATACGTAAATATGCTCTCAATTTTAATGTATTTGCAAAGGCCTTCCATTTATCCAAATCACCATTGAAGATCATGTCTTGGCTTGAAACGGGTACGGCCTGCTTTGTCGCTAATAATGCCAATCCTTTATCTACATAATTGAAAATAGAATCATAAACCGCCTTTTGTGCTTCGTACTTCGGATTTAAGTTTCCATTAGCTTTTAAAGATTCAGACAAAGGAATATCGCCAAATGCATCCGTTGCTACCTGAAACGTATAAGCTTTTAATAAATAAGCTATACCTTTATAGTTGTCACTCGCAGCCTCATTTGAATTAATAATTAATTCAGCGTTATTCAACGCACTACGATACAAAATCAACCATGGCCTGTCCATCGCAGTATTCAATATTTGATACTTGTCGATTGACTGATATTGAGATGAGGTAGGATTTTGCGTCCAATATTGTCCCCAGATATTACCATATACCTGGAAGCTGTTACCTACTGCTTGGCTAATTGCCGCCTCGACTGTCGGCAGCAGTAAACTTGGAGTAGCTGTTTCCGGATTGTTTGGATTTTCATTTACATCCAAAAATTTATTACATCCAGTTAAGCCAATTGTGCCAATTAAAGCTAAACCTAAAAGCTTCTTAACATTTTTAAAATTTATAGTTTTCATACTTTATCTGCTCTTAAAATGAAACTTTGACATTGATACCGTAGTTACGTAAGGAAGGCTGAGCTGTAAAGTCAAAACCCTGTGCATTACCGGCACCTGATGAATTCACCTCTGGATCAGCATACTTATTCTCGCTTGGTGTCCAGATAAATAGATTATTTCCAAATACGCCTATAGAAGCTGCTCCAAATGGTGTGTTTTTCAACATGTCTTTGGAGAACTTATAAGTAAAAGTAAGGTTACGCAATTTAACATATGTCGCGTCAACTACGTTTACACCTGCCTCCATCGAAGGATAGTAATCTATCTTATCATAGGTCGCAGTCGTATTAACAACGGAATTCCCTGCAGCATCTAGATAAACTGAATTCGGGAAAATTTGACCGATACGATCGCCTCCTGATTCAGCTGAGGTCCCAACAAATCCCATGATGCCTTTTGTTCTAGAATAGAACACACCACCTTGTTTGGTATCGAACAAGGCGCTCATCGACCAGTTTTTATAACTCAAACTTGTACCTAAAGAAGCTTGGAAATCTGGATTATAAGTACCTAAATACTCTGGCTTAGAAGAAGCTATTGGCAATCCTGTTTTCTGATCCACAATCGTACGACCTTGCGCATCGGTAGCATTTGTAACTCCATAAAACTCACCATATGGACGTCCCACTGCAGCAACGATACTCATTCCAGAGAACCCACCAACAGAAACCTGTTGTACGCCGTCCATCAATTCAACAACTTTACTGTTGTTTTTTGTAAATGTTCCAAACAATTCCCATGTCAAGTTTTCTGTTTTCACAGGAGTACCTCTTAATGTCAATTCCACACCACTATTTTGAACTTTACCCGCATTTACCAAATTAAGCCCATATCCTGTTGAAAGTGGAATAGGAATACTTAAAATTTGATTTTTTGAATTGTTTTTGTAGTAGGTAAAATCAGCAGAAAGTCGGTTGCTAAAGAAGCCCAATTCAGTACCGACCTCAAATGAAGTCGTGATTTCAGGTTTCAAGTTTAAATTCCCAATAGTATTACCAGACATTAACGCAGATACGTTGCCAAACGGAAAGTTCGTTGATCCAAAACTTCCTGAAATTACGCTTCTGGAGAAGGTTGAAATCAATTGGTATGGATCTGTATCCGAACCTACTTGTGCCCAGTTTGCACGAATTTTTGCATAACTAAACTTGCTCTTCAATTCTGGAGAGAACAATTCCGATGCAACAAATGATCCGCTTACACTTGGATAAAAGAATGAATTATTTTTCCTAGGCAAAGTAGATGACCAATCGTTACGTGCGGTAGCTTGCAAATAAGCTATGTTTTTATATGAAACGTTCAAATCACCGTAAACTCCCACTAAACGACGGTTTGTCCAAGTATCTTCGATCAGATCCAATGGGCCGTTGGAGTTCGCTAGGTTATACCATCCCGGAACAACAAGTCCACCGCTCGAGTTTGTTGCTGTACTATTGGAAGTCGTCTTACGTTGACGAATGTTATTTCCGATCATGAATGAAGCATCCCAATCGTCGTTGAATTTATGGGTAGCAGTTGCCATAAAGTCGTGAACAATTTCATTCACATTAAATTGGTCAATACGGTATTGACCTGGATCAGTTTGGATATTAGTCGAAGCGTAATTACCTGTGGTGTTATCTGCTGGTAAATAGCTATATTTAGGGGATTCCGAACGTCTGCGATCACTGTAATTATCCAAGCCAATACGCTCTTGAAAAGTCAACCACTCTGTTGGTTTATAATTCACATTGAAGTTCCCCATAATACGGTTCACATCGTTGAAATTATTATAGTTTTCCAACACCCAGTATGGATTCATGGTATAAGCACCATAATACCCATAAACATCATTATGAGCGACACCATTTTCATCCGTATAACCATAACCGTTATAAGGATTAGATAAATCTTTCAAACCAACAACATCGATATCTCTCGGTGTTTGCAATAAGTTATTGTAAACAGAACCACCACCTTGTCCACCACCAACATTGTTACTATTGATTCGGCTATAATTTACAGCGATACCAGCGCTAAATTTATTGGAAAATTCTGTTGTCCCATTGAATCTAACCCCATATTTATTGTAGTTATCTTTTTTACCTGGATATACACCATTCGAATTCAAAGCGTTTAATCCTAAATAAAAGGTCGATTTATCCGAACCGCCAGAAAAGCTTAAGTTGTTGTCAGAAGCAATACCAAGATCAAAGAAGTCGCGTACGTTGTCCTTCACAGCAGAATACGCTTTTTTCTGACGAACACCGTTTACAGCTTGTCCCCATTCTTGAATTTCACCAGTAAATGGAGCACCCCATGACCAGTTTTCTTTTGGATCATTTGAGTAAATGAGATCCCCCGCTTTATTATAACCTGATGAACCTTGTCCATATTGATTTTGAAATTCAGGTAATTTCAAAATAGATGATAGTGTATTCGTAGAGCTAAAAGTGATTTCGTTTTTCGAGCCTTTTTTACCACTTTTTGTTGTGATGATCAACGCACCATTGGAAGCTCTTGATCCATACAATGCAGCCGCTGCAGGACCTTTTAATACTGTTACTGAAGCAATATCATCTGGATTAATATCATTACCACGGTTACCAAAATCAACACTCGCTAAATCGCTAGCTCCACCCATTTTGCTTGTATTATCGATAGGTGTACCATCAACAACAATCAAAGCTTGGTTGTTACCTGAAATAGATGAACCTCCACGCAATACTACGCGAGAAGAGCTACCCGGTGAATTTGATGTGGATGTAATGTTCACCCCCGCAACCTTACCTGCTAACGAGTTAATTGCACTGGAATTGCGACCTTCGGTCAGTTCATCACTCTTGATTGTTGGCGCTGAATATCCTAAAGAGCGTTTTTCCCTCTTAATCGCATTTGCAGTCACAACGACCTCTTCCAGTGCATTATCCTGTCCTGACAAAGATACATTGAACACAGTGCTGTTGTTGTTAACAATAATGGTTTTATCGTCAAAACCAACTGAACGGAAGACAACAACTTTGCCTGCCGGTACATTCAAAGAATAATTACCATCAGCATCTGTCTGTGTCGCTTGATTAGTTCCTTGTACAACCACTGTCACCCCCGGTATTGCTTTACCATCAGCAGATGTAACACGACCACTAATCTTCTTTTCTTGTGCGAATGCAACCGAAGTCAAAATCATTCCGCCAACAAGAAAACTTAGTAATGTTTGTTTCATGTTTTAGTTAGTTAATTTTATTATTTTTCTAATCCTATATATTGATATAAACTATATCCGTTAACATAACTGTCTAAACAGACATTGTTTAGACAATAAACACCAATACGCAAAATAGCGTATAGCCATTCATGGGATAACAGTTGAAAATATTATTGGGAAAGCGAGCTCTAGGTAGATGTAGAGTCAGTCCTTAGATAAATATCCAGCTGTAAATTTGCTCTTTTCAGCATTTACAGTATATAATAGTTAGTGCGATTTTTATTAGTGGTTTCAAATATAGAAAGCCTAAGTTGCTTTTACAAGTTTTTTAACATTCACTCGTAAAAACAAAAAATACCGCAACAAAGGCAGCAGTATTTTACAAATTCAAATGCGAGATTCATTTTAGAATAAAAACAATGCAAACATACTAGAAACAGAATTTTATACGGAATCAATTATATTTAACAAAACATTAACAATGTATTAAGAAATTATTAACACAAATATTTTCATATTTTTTGCAGGCAAAAAAAAGACAATTTATAACGATTCTAAAGTTGTTTTAAATCGAGTTATTTCAAAAAAGAGACTCTACCTGCTTAGGTAGAGTCTCTTACTATCACAAATCCCAATTTAGAAATTTGTTATTTAATTCGTTCGTTTAATCGATATATTCGAATTTGGTATAAGGTACCAAAACTGATGGTATCCGGATACCTTTGTCCGTTTGATTATTCTCCAAAATCGCAGCGACAATACGTGGCAGCGCTAAGGCTGAACCATTTAATGTATGGGCCAATTGCATTTTTCCATCTGAATTTTTAAAACGTACTTTCAATCGGTTGGCTTGATAGGTTTCAAAATTGGAAACAGAAGATACTTCCAACCAACGTTTTTGCGCAGAACTATACACCTCCATGTCATAGGTCAACGCAGAAGTGAAGCTCATATCGCCTCCACATAAACGCAATACGCGATAAGGCAGTTCCAATTGTTGAAGCAAGCCTTGTACATACAGGCTCATTTCCTCCAACACCGCATACGATTTTTCCGGATGAACAATTTGCACAGTCTCTACTTTATCAAACTGGTGCAGACGGTTCAAACCGCGCACATGGGCACCATAGGAACCTGCCTCGCGGCGGAAGCATGGTGTATAAGCACAATGTTTAATCGGAAACTGTGCCTCCTTGACAATCACATCTCTGTAAATATTGGTTACCGGCACCTCTGCAGTAGGGATCAAATATAGATTATCATTGTTGACATAATACATCTGTCCTTCCTTGTCGGGCAACTGCCCAGTAGCAAAAGCGGATTCCTCGTTAACCAAAATGGGCACCTGTACCTCTTCATACCCTTGCTCAGCTGCCTGATCCAAAAAGAAATTGATCAATGCGCGCTGCAATTTTGCGCCTTTGCCTTTATAAATCGGAAATCCTGCTCCGGCAACTTTTACGCCGAGCTCCAGATCCACAATATCATATTTGTTTAACAATTCCCAATGTGGTAACGCATCTTCTGTTAAAGCGGGAATCTCCCCGTTGGTTAAAACTACCTCATTGTCATCAGCACTTACACCTGCAGGAACGGATTGATGCGGTAAATTAGGCAATTGTACAATCTTATCATTCAACTCGATTTCGATCGCTCCTAATTTATCCAACAGTTGCTTCACCTGCTCTTTATATCCGGACGACTGGGATTTAACGGCTTCAGCTTCTTCTTTTTTTCCTTGGCGCATCAGATCTCCAATCTGTTTTGCTGCCGCATTAGCTTCGCCCGAAAGTGCGTCCGATTCCGCTTGGATCTTACGGCGGTCTTCATCCAAACTGATGATTTCGTCGACCAATCCAATTTCCTTGAAATGCTTGACAGCCAATCTTTCGATAACCGTATCCCTGTTTTCACGGATATAATTTAATTGCAACATAATATAAATGTGTTATTTAAAAAATAGTGAACAAAGATAGTGAAAATTGCCGCTTTTTGGCAATAATTACAGTGATTATCCACCACACATCTTATACTATCGTAACTTCTTTACATAAATAGACATCCTGGATCGCATGGAGCAATTCCACACCTTCCTGCATCGGCTTTTGGAAAGCCTTCCGGCCCGATATCAAACCTGTCCCGCCGGCTCTCTTATTGATCACAGCTGTTTTTACAGCCTCCTGTATATCATTCTGCCCGGACGCCCCGCCCGAATTGATCAGTCCTGCCCTACCGGCGAAGCAATTGAGCACCTGGTAGCGGCAAAGATCAATCGGATGATCCGATGATAACTGCGTATACATCCGTTCATCTAATTTACCGTAGCTACTCTTCCCCATATTAAGGGCTTTAAAACCACCGTTCAGCTCGGGAAGCTTTTGTTTAATGATATCCGCTTTGATCGTCACACCAAGATGGTTGGCCTGACCGGTCAAATCCGCTGCCAGATGATAGTCCTTGTCTCCTGTTTTAAATGCTGAATTTCGCAAATAGCACCATAATACAGTAGCCATACCAAGTGAATGTGCTTCCTCAAAGGCCTTTGCGACTTCGATGATCTGACGGTCAGATTCCTCCGAACCGAAATAAATAGTCGCTCCAACGGCTACTGCTCCCATATTCCAGGCTTCGCGTATCGTTCCGTACAGGATTTGATCAGCACGGTTGGGATAGGTCAACAATTCGTTATGATTGATTTTGACCAAGAAAGGAATTTTGTGCGCATATTTCCGCGATACCGCGCCCAATACGCCAAAAGTCGAGGCTACAGCATTACAATTCCCTTCCAACGCCAATTTCACGATATTCTCCGGATCAAAATAGTGGGGATTAGGGGCAAAAGAGGCTCCGGCACTGTGTTCTATCCCCTGATCTACCGGCAATATGGACAGATACCCGGTATTGGCTAACCGACCAGTTCCAAAAAGCTGCCCTAAACTGCGTAAAACCTGTGGTGTGCGGTCACTGCTACCATATACCTGATCGATAAATGCCTCCCCGGGAAGATGGAGCATCATTTTAGAAACCGCAGGTTTGTCAAACGCTAATAGATAATCTGCTTCTGCAGCAAGATGTGCTTGTATTTTTTCAATGTATTGCATAATTTATACGTGCATTTGTATTAGAAAATAACTCCAAAACAGGCAGAATGTTTTAGCACATATTATATAGTAAAAAAAACTTAACTTTGACCATGTTATATTTAGTTCCAACACCTATTGGCAATCTGGAGGACATGACCTTTCGTGCAGTCAATATTCTGAAAGAAGTAGACATCATCTTAGCAGAGGATACAAGGACAAGTGCTCCCCTTTTAAAGCATTTTGGGATAGATAAAAAGGTCTTTGCGCACCATCAGCATAACGAACATAAAGCGGTTTCTGAAATCATCAAATTTCTGAAAGAAGGGCAAAACATCGCTCTTATTTCAGATGCTGGAACACCAGCGATCTCCGATCCCGGTTTTTTATTGGTCCGGGCGGCTATCAAAGAGGGACTAGAGGTACAATGCCTACCCGGTGCCACCGCTTTTGTTCCGGCACTGGTCAATTCAGGCCTGCCTAATGACCGCTTCTGCTTTGAAGGTTTTCTTCCTGTGAAAAAGGGACGCCAAACGCGATTAAAGGCTTTGGCGGAAGAAAAAAGAACAATGATTTTCTATGAATCACCACACCGTATCCTCAAGACTATAGAAGAGTTTATTACTGTTTTCGGAGCAGAAAGGCAAGCCTCTATCTCCAGGGAATTAAGTAAGCTGTACGAGGAAAATGTCCGCGGAACATTAACTGATTTAAAATTACACTTTGAAAACAATCCAATTAAAGGAGAATTTGTATTTTGTGTAGGTGGATTGGAATAAATTTTGACAATCTTTGATTACTAAAACGTATTTGACATGAACATGGAACAATTTGCACAGGACGGACAGGATATAAAAATCATTGAAAAATTGATTACTAAGGTCCAGGACATGCTTACTCCAGGAGAAAAAATAGATTATATCGCCGTACAGAAAAAACCGGCGGTAACAATTTTACCGGACAGTATCACCATCAGCAACAAGCGCATTTTTATGTGCGAATTTACGAAATTGGGGCTGGCGACGGATTTTGAAATTTTCGGCTGGCAGGATATTAAGGATATTGCCTTCAAAGAGGAAATCTTTGGTTCGAAAGTCACTGTCATTCCTTTTACCGGAGAGAATTTAAGTATTGACTACATTCCAAAAGTTCAGGCAAGAAAACTTTACCAATATATCAAGGCTGCTCTTGAAAACTATAAAAAAGCTGAGTTGGCCGCTGAAAAGGAAAAGATCGTCATTGCGCCAAGCAGTTCCCGGGAGACCGTTGTTGAGAAGGCTGAACCCAGCCAGCAAGCTCCAGCTCCGGCGGCAACACCGGCACCGGTCATTACTCCTCCGTCCCCCGCGGTACAACCTGCGGCATCTGCTCCGGTTACACCGCCGGCGGCTCCCGTTCCGGTTGCTCCGATAGTAGAGGAGGAAGATGATGAAATTACATTAAAACTGAAAAAACTAAAAACACTCTTCGACAAGCAATTGATCACTCAGGACGAATACGAGCAAAAGAAAAGAGAAGTTTTATCCAGTTTATAAAATAGGTGGGTATTGTGAAGAATAACTATTTATTGGCACTTTTAAGTGCCTTTTTATTGTGGTTGGGGTGGCCTCCCATCCCCTATTCCAGCCTACTGCTCTTTATTGGGTTTATACCCCTATTGATTGCACTGGAAAACATCATCCGTAGCGAAACAATTAAAAAAAAAGGGAAGAAGATTTTTCTAACAGCGGGTCTAATGGCTGTTGTCTGGAATACGGCATCCATTTACTGGGTATATAATTCCATCTCGGCAGTTATGCCTCCTCTTGCAGCAATTCTGATCAGCTTGATCCCTTTCTGCCTGGGGGCGGCTTTAATGGCTCTTGCGTTTTTCCTGTATTATCGATTAAGGCGTAAAACTTCACTGCTATTGTCCCTTTTTGGATTGATGGGGTTCTGGATCAGCTATGAATTTCTACACGCCTCCTGGGATCTGGCGTTTCCATGGATGACTTTAGGAAACGGTTTTGCCAACTTTCATCAATTGATCCAATGGTACGACATGACGGGTGTGTACGGCGGATCTATATGGATCTGGCTGTTCAATATCTTGGTTTTCGTACTTTACCTCAATCGGAAAGGGATCTACCAGCTCAAAAACAGACTTGTCCCTATCTTTTGTCTGCTGTTGGTCACACTGGTTCCTACTGCCTATTCGTTGGTTCGTTATTTCAGCTACGAGGAGCATCAAAACCCAGCCCAGGTCGTGGTCGTACAACCGAACGTGAATCCTTACGTCAAGTTTCGGATCAGTCCTGAAGAACAATTGAACACCTTGTTTTCTCTTTCTAATTCCGTAGCGAAACCAAACACGGAGTTTTTTATCTGGCCTGAAACCGCCCTTTCACAAAATGGTGATTTTGATGAAGAAAATCTTCGTGAGACTTATTCCTATCAACGGATTCTGCAATTTTTGGATCGGTACAAAAACGGTAATGTCTTATCGGGTATAGAGAGTTATCAATTATATAATTATGCGAAGACAACGACCGCACGTGAAATTGCGCCTAATATTTACCAGGACAACTTTAACGCGGCAACATTGATCGATTACTCATCCAAACTGCAATTTTATCATAAATCCAAATTGGTCCCTGGTGTGGAACAGATGCCTTTTGGCGCGGCGATGAATTTTTTAAAACCCTTATTTAAAGCTTTTGGTGGCACGACAGGCGGTTATGGGAAACAGGTCGAGCCTTCGGTTTTCTATGCCCAGAGTGGTATCGGTGCTGCCCCGGTCATTTGCTACGAATCCATCTGGGGTGACTATGTGGCGAAATATGTTAAAAAAGGAGCTCAGTTTATCGCGATCATTACCAATGATGGCTGGTGGGGCAATACTTCGGGGAAAGACCAACATCTGCAATATGCCAAACTAAGGGCCATTGAAAATAGACGCTGGGTTGCCCGATCGGCAAATACTGGGATATCCGGTTTTATCAATCAACGCGGTGATATTGTACAGCAGACAAAATGGTGGGTACCCGCCGCATTGAATCAGGAAATCAATTTAAACGAGGAAATTACAACATATACCAAAACTGGCGATATAGCTGCGTACCTGGGCTTAGCAATCGCTCTGGCTGGATTCCTTATTATAATTATCCGTAGGCAACATGCACCTTTACCATAATCTACGTGGGTTCAAAAAAATATTTCTTCCAAAACGGGGAAAGATCGACTCTCCCTCGGTTCAGACGGAATTTGTCGCAACGATTTCAGTACGGCCTAAAAAAACGACCAAATTCTGATTAAAATAAGTCATTTAATGCATTTGATTTACTTTTGAGATTTGTAATTTTGCACCATGCAAGTATATTTTGACAATGCTGCGACTACAGCCTTAGATCCTGAAGTTATTAAAGTAATGGTAGATGTCATGGATAACAACTTTGGAAATCCATCTTCTATTCACAGTCACGGAAGACAAGTAAAAACAATCGTAGAAAAAGCACGGAAAACGATCGCCAATCTACTCCATGTATCTCCGGCAGAAATTTTCTTTACTTCGGGGGGCACCGAAGCCGACAATATGGCCATCGTACGTTCGATCACGGACTTTGGCATCACGCATGCGATCACTTCACCAATAGAACACCATGCTGTCCTGCATACGCTGGAGGAGCTTGAGAAGGCGGGAAAAGTTCATCTTGATTTACTCAATGTAGACAGTAAAGGTAATTTAGACCTTAATCAACTGGAAGAGCTCTTAAGTAGCAATCCCCGTACTTTTGTTTCTATTATGCACGCCAATAATGAAATCGGCAACCTCAATGATATCCAACGTATATCGGAATTATGTCAGCGATACAATGCCGTATTTCATTCCGACACGGTACAGACCATGGGGCATTATCCGCATGATCTGGGGCAGCTTAAAATTGATTTTATTACTGGTGCAGCCCATAAGTTTCACGGTCCGAAAGGCGTAGGTTTTCTCTATATCAACGCTAATAACAAAATCAAACCATTGATTTATGGTGGCGCCCAGGAACGGAATATGCGTGGCGGCACCGAAAATGTTTATGGGATAGCTGGTCTCGCGAAAGCGTTGGAACTGGCCTATGAACATATGGATGAGCACCAAGCTTATATTCAAGCCCTTAAATCATATATGATTGAAGAGTTACAAAATGCTATTCCGGATATCGAATTCAATGGCGTTGTCGAACCGGAAAAATCTTTATACACGGTACTGAATGTCTCTTTCCCTTGCAGTGATCTTGCCGATATGTTATTATTCAATTTGGATATAGCGGGCATATCCTGTTCCGGTGGAAGCGCCTGTAGTTCGGGGACCGATATTGGCTCTCATGTGCTTGGGGCAATCAAAACAAGTGCTGACCGGCCTTCGGTGAGATTCTCCTTTTGCAAGAACAATACTAAAGAAGAAGTGGATTTTGTTGTGTCAACTTTAAAAGAACTTTGTTCAAAAAGTAGATAGAACTGTGGGAATATAAAAGCAAAAAAATCCGAAGAGAATTCTCTTCGGATTTTTTTGCTTTTATCTAAATATTATATCTCGTTGCAAATTTCAATTCTTCGTCAGTACATAGTATTTGGAAATATCACCCGTAATATCATTACCTGATAGATCCAATTGACTCAAGATATGATTGCCCAATTTGAATTTATAATCGACACCATCCAACGTGATTATATTTTCATCCAATTTCCACTTTCCCTCGCGCACAAAAACATCATCGCTTTTGTTTAGATATTTGGACGAGTATTTATAGGTATTGTCTTTATGTAAAGAAATAAGGGTCTCTATACCGTCGCAATCCGCACAGGGCATCACCCCTTTATATTCTCCGATCACAATTTCAGCTTTGTCTCTTCCTTTTAATTCCTGCAAATTATCTTTATAGGCAGCCACACTCTGTTTCGGATTATCACACCCTCCTAATCCAATCATTACCATCACTCCTACTGTCCAAATAAACCTTTTCATCTCTTTCCAAATTCAAAAAATCAGCATCTAATAGTTACACCCATAAAATTCATAACAAATTAGATACCAAAAATTTAGAAAGAACTAAAAATCATCATCTTCGTCTTCGTCCAAAAATGATAAAGCGCCCTGTAACTCGCCCAAGGCATGGAAATTGCGGCTTTTACGTGCAATATCAATTCCCTGTTTATATGTTTTGATCGCAAGCTCCTGTTTGTCCAGTTTTTCGTATAATTTTCCCAGATGATAATATGTTCCGACGTAGTCCGGATGGCTATTGATCAGCTTCTCAAATCTGTCTAAAGCTTCCTGCTCATTATTTTGTTTCAGGTACTCTGCAGCAATGGCATATTTTAAAAAAGGATCTTCAGGGCTCTCTTTCAAAAATTCGTTGAGTTGATCCAATCGTGTTGACATATCTTTTTTATTTCAAATTTAACTAAAATTGGGCTCATCTGTAAACAATTATTTTATTGCGCCCGTGTTTCCATACTATAAATTATCCGATCGATCCACCTGTTTGCCCTGCATTTTTCACATAGAGCAAGTGTTAGTTAACACTTTAGGTTTCTTTGTACCCGCTCGGTCCTTCGCTATCGAGCAATAACTCCACAACAGATATATGCTATCAAAAATACTATGCAAGCATACAAAATGACACTATGCTGACGGTTTGTTTTTATTGAAAAAATACATGTAGAATTTAGAAAAATTTATTAAAAAAAGTATAAAACAGCTTATAAATTAAAAATACAACAAAATAAGTAGCAAAAAATCATTATAAATTCAAAATAATATAATAGCAAAATCCCGAGGTAAACCAAAATATTAAGCGGTTGGGGGCTTTTTATTTGGGAGAAAATATGGTAAGTTTGGGTAAAACCAATCGTATATGAAAATATTAGTTTGTATAAGTAATGTCCCTGACACTACATCGAAGATCACTTTTACAAATGACAACACTGCCTTTAATACAACTGGGGTGCAGTTTATTATAAACCCTTATGACGAGATTGCCCTTTCAAAGGCAGTTGAATTAGCTGAAGGAGGAAAAGGTACAGTGACTGTCATCAATGTTGGAGATGCATCAACCGATGCGACCATTCGCAAAGCATTGGCTATAGGCGCTGACAATGCGGTACGTATTAATGCCATTCCGAGAGATGCTTGGTTTGTTGCCAATCAAATCGCAAATTACGCCAGAGACAATGCTTTTGACCTTATTTTAACTGGACGGGAATCCATTGATTATAATGGGGCGCAAGTTGGTGCAATCGTTGCAGAATTACTGAATATACCATCGGTATCCATTGCCAAGAAGATAGATATCGCTGCTGATGCTGTCAGTATTGAACGTGAAATAGAAGGTGGCAAAGAGGTGTTAACCGCCAAACTTCCGATTGTTATTGGTACAGCGGAAGGAGTCGCGGAGCCTAAGATACCTAACATGCGCGGTATTATGAGCGCACGGACCAAACCATTGGATGTGCTGGAACCATCCGCAGTTGATACGCTTTCCCACATTGTTAATTATGAGACACCAGCTCCACGCGGCACTGTAAAACTCGTTGATGCGGCAGAAGTTGAGAAACTGGTTTCGCTGTTACATGATGAGGCCAAAGTTATTTAATCATTAAATTCCGAAAAAACTATGTCAATACTTGTATATGTAGAAAATACCGATGGAAAATTCAAAAAGTCTGCTTTTGAAGTCGTTTCTTACGCGAAAGCCATCGCCGATAATACTGGCACCGACCTTATTGCCATCTCGATTGGCAATGTCGCACAGGATGAACTTGCTACACTGGGCAACTATGGTGCATCAAAGGTACTAACGGTCAATACTGATCAGCTTTCTTCCTTTGTCAATCAGGCTTATGCGAGCATTATCGCAGAAGCTGTCAAAAGCACAGGCGCGAATCTGCTTGTACTTTCCAACTCATTTTCTGGCAAAGGACTTGCTCCCCGTATTGCCGCAAAGCTTCACGCGGCACTAGCTGACGGCGCTTTGGCTCTGCCGACCATCGAAGGTGAAAAATTAACCATCAAAAAGACCGCATTTTCAAATAAAGCATTTGCTACAGTGGAATTGACCGCAGCGATCAAAGTGATCGCTTTAAATCCCAATGCTTATGAAACCAAGGAAACTGGAGGTACTGCCGTTGTTGAACCTTTTACAGCCAATATTGCGTCCACGGACTTCTCGACAATTGTTAAAGAAATTGTGCGCGCAACAGATAAAGTTTCCCTCCCGGAGGCAGAAATCGTTGTCTCTGCTGGCCGTGGACTAAAAGGTCCGGAAAACTGGGGGATGATCGAAGAACTTGCAGATGTCCTTGACGCAGCCACGGCATGTTCCAAGCCTGTGTCTGATGCAGGGTGGCGTCCACATTCCGAACACGTCGGCCAAACGGGTATCGTTGTAAGTCCCAACCTCTATATTGCCATCGGGATCTCCGGCGCTATTCAACATTTAGCCGGTGTTAGCTCTTCAAAAACAATTGTCGTGATCAACAAGGATCCTGAAGCACCATTCTTTAAAGTTGCGGATTACGGTATCGTTGGTGATGCCTTTGATATTGTCCCCAAATTGACACAGGCTTTAAAGGCTTACAAAGGTCATTAGGATTTTACCGCATATTTTCCTCCCCATTCATTCAAAACATGATTGGGGATTTTTATTTACCCTTTAACTAATTGCAATTTCCCCAATTAAAAAGGCCGGCATCAGCAAGGGAGATCGATAAATTTGTTTCACACGGAACGTAATTATAATTGCATATAAAAGCAAATTTATCTAAGTTTGTAGACCGCTTTGGAATTAAAATGAAGAAAATCAGATTAGATATCGTTGGTTTATCCTATAGTCAAACGCAATCTGGGGCTTACGCCCTTGTATTGGGAGAAGTGGAGGGCAACAGAAGACTGCCCATCATTATTGGTAGCCATGAAGCTCAAGCCATCGCTATTCGGATAGAAAAAATGATTCCAAGCCGTCCCCTTACGCACGACCTGTTTCAGTCTTTTGCAGAATCTTTTGGCATTAAACTCGTTGAAGTACTCATCTACAATCTGATTGAAGGCATTTTTTATGCAAAGATTATTTGTTCTGACGGGAATAAGATGGTCGAAATTGATGCGCGGACTTCCGACGCGGTTGCTTTGGCCGTTCGTTTTGAAGCACCAATTTATGCCTATGAATTTATTATGTCATCTGCAGGAATTATTATTGAGGGACATGAATTCGCATTTTTGGAAAATCTGGACAAAGCCAACAAGGTACAAGATCCCAGTATGCTCGAGGTCGAAGAGAAGACTCCTTCCAAATCCGCTAACAACCCTTTTTCTTCGTTGACAGATGAACAATTGGAGCAGGCGCTCAACCAGGCATTAACGGAAGAGAACTACGAACAAGCCGCGTTGATTAGGGATGAAATTTCCAAAAGAAAATAACTCCTCTCATTAAAGCGAAACAAAAACTCTAAATAATATCGTTTTATGTCTATTAAATTAAGATTGACCATTATGAGCTTCTTTCAGTTTTTTGTCTGGGGAGCATGGTTGATTACAATAGCTAACTATTGGTTTGGCACAAAGCAATGGGATGGTACACAATTCGGCGCTATCTTCGCGACAATGGGAATAGCTTCGCTATTTATGCCAACATTGATGGGGATCATTGCTGACCGCTGGATAAATGCTGAAAGACTCTATTTTTCCCTTCATTTATCTTATGCTGCTGTTCTTTTCTACCTACCACAAGTCAATGATCCCAATACTTTTTTTTATGCGATGCTCGCAGCAATGTGTTTCTATATGCCGACATTGGCTCTATCCAACTCAATTGCCTATACCGCATTGAATGAAAACAACTATGATCTGGTCAAAGCATTCCCTCCTATCCGTGTCTTCGGAACCGTTGGATTTATCGTAGCGATGTGGATCACAAATCTGACAGGTAACAAAGCGACAGCATACCAATTTTATATTGCGGGAACAGCGGCCTTAGCTTTGAGTCTCTATGCCTTTACATTACCGAAATGCCCACCGAAAAAATTACAGCAGGAAAGTGCATCTTGGACACAATTGTTGGGGTTAGAAGCCTTCAAATTATTTGGGAACTATAAAATGGCACTGTTCTTTATATTTTCCATGTTCTTAGGAGCCGCATTGCAGTTGACCAACGCATACGGAGATGTATTTTTGGACGAATTTAAATTCTATCCAAAATTTGCGGAATCTTTTGTTGTGAAATACTCAACGATCATCATGTCGATTTCGCAGATATCAGAGACACTTTTTATTCTGGCAATCCCATTTTTCCTAAAAAGATTTGGTATCAAAAAAGTCATGTTGATCTCTATGTTTGCCTGGGTATTACGTTTTGGGCTATTCTCATTTGGAGACCCTGCTGGCGGCCTATGGATGATTGTACTTTCCTGTATCGTTTATGGAATGGCATTTGACTTTTTCAATATCTCAGGCTCTTTGTTTGTTGAGACATCCACGACATCAAGTATACGTAGTTCTGCTCAAGGCTTATTTATGATGATGACCAATGGTTTCGGAGCAGTATTCGGCAGTTTTGCATCGGGATGGATTATCGACCATTATTTCACCAAAAGCTTTCAGAATGGGCAGGATCTGGCCAACTACCTGGATACAAATATCAATGATATGCATTTCCTGAATTTCTTAAAAGAGAAAAGTATCGCACTGTTGCCTGATGGTACCCTGAACAATAATATTATGCTCAAGGACTGGCATGACATCTGGCTAGCCTTTGCCATCTATACACTGATTATCGCAGTACTTTTTGCAATATTCTTTAGACATAAACATGAGCGCGAGCCGCTCAATTCAAAATAACAAAAAGCCGCAAATGCGGCTTTTTGTATATTTGCAGGATGCAAAATACATCCGGAATTGTTAACGGATTCTCAATCCCAAATTTACAACTGGACTTTTCAATGGATTAACAAGCTAGGGTTGGCATACACAAATGCATGCCCTTAATGGTGCGTCAATTAGCATCAACCGAACATGGTGTACCTATCGAACTGTATTTCTTTGTCAATGACATACGTGGGAATATTCTGAGGGTATTGTCTCCGATGTTTTGATCACTTCTTTGCGGCCACAAAATATTTCGACCTTGAGATATTCGAAAATCCGGCTTCGGATGATTTCAGGCAATTTGTCCGGAAACAACAGATCAATATATTGAATTTGTAAAAAAGAAACTGAGATCCATAAAAACAGTGAAAGGTAATCCGGGGAGATTACCTTTTCACTTTAAAAACAAACTAAATTTTCAGACGTGTTTCACAACAGATCTACACATTAACCCTAACTCTTTATGAATCAAAAATTACTCTACACAAATATAGGACTGTTATGTTAAGTCCATCTTAAGGGAACTTTAAACTTAAAACAATTCGACAAATAGTTATTTAAACTATTTATTTCACTGGATTTACCGTTCAATAAACAACTTCGTTCAACCTTAAATTTAACGTTCTGCATCCTAATCCCCCCTATAGCAATCTAAGTCTGTCCCAAAAATATTGATATGCCCAATTTCAACAACAAGAAAAGGCAACCTGACGATTGCCTTTTATCGTATAAAAACTATGTATTTAATTATTCCACAACAATACTTTTCGTCGCAAAATGTTCCCTGTTGAACATATCCACTGCTTTAATTTCTAACTGATATTTCCCGGCTTTAAGTTTAGGCAAATTTGTCATCCACAAATGACTTGATTTTTCGGGATTAGATGGACGGCGCGTCGTTATCAATTGCTCAGCCGTATCGTATTTCGCTAAGGATTTTAAGAATGCGGGATCACTTTCATTCACATATTCCATCGCTTTCCAGTCCCCTTGGTTGATTCTGTAGGATACCTTATCACCTTCTTTGCCAATGAAAAAATTTGCGTAGATCGGGTATCGTTTTGTATACTTTTCGGGCACTACTGATGCGCCATACACGTCAATCTGATAGCTTGCAGGTTGACCCACCACTTTATAGTCAAAGCGATATTGATTGCCCTCAATTTTCAAAATTGCGTAGCCTTTTGGCGTACCGTCACGCATGGTGGAAACAGGGATTCCTTTTGCATTCAGTTCACCTGAATACCAGTCTCCGGATGTCGTACCGACATTATATTCGTGGTGCGCATGCGCTTGTTTCCAGCCATCTTTCTGTCCATAAAAATATTGACGTTGGAAATGCGTGTGTGCCGATAGTGAAAGCGTATGCTGAAAGGGAGCCAAAATATCAAAAAGACGCTGTCTGTCTTCGTTGCGGAATACATTTGAATTTTCATGATACAGTGGAATATGAAACGATAGGACAATTAATTTATCCTTATCCACCTGTTTTAGATCATTCTCAACAAAATCCAACTGATCTTTCCGAAAACCACCTAAATACCCTTTTCCGGTACGAGGATTAGGGTAAATGATATCATCCAATACAATAAAGTGGGCATTCCCGTAATTAAAAGAGTAATTATTGGGACCAAAAGTATGCTCAAAAGACTCATCAGAAAGGCTGTCGGTTTTGGCATCGTAATTCATGTCATGATTTCCCATAACATTATACCAAGGTAGCCCCATGGTAGAAATAACCGATTTATATTTTGGTTGAAGAGAAAGGTCATCACCGACCAAATCTCCTAGACTGATTCCAAATTTGGCGACAGATTTATCTGCGATTTCATTGATGATACCATCTTTAAAAAATCCCAGCTCTTCTTCTGTGTATGCCTGTGGGTCGCCAAAGACAAAGGCCGAAAAATTGGGTTGTTCTTCTTGTTGATATAAAGCGAAGTTTATGGCAGATGGAATCTTCCCCGTAGGCGCCACGCCGGGATATTTGGAAGCTGGACTTCCATTGACTTTATGGATATAATAGAATTTGGGATGATTATTCTCGTCTAAGGGTACTGCATATCCCGAAGGTTTAACAACAAAAATAATATTATCATTTCCGGCCGGCAGTTGATAGTTCCCATCTTTATCAGTAATGACAACTTCGCGACCGTTGCTCACGGAAACAGATGCCATTCCTTTTTCATTCTTATCCAATTTTCCATTTTTGTTTATATCCAGATAAACTTTTCCCTTTGCAAGTTCCTGTGCTTGTACTCTCTGGGCTAGTGCTAAAGAAATAGCCAATGCAAAAAATGTTTTCATATCGAACGTTGGTTTTGCCGCTAAAGTACCCTATTCCCATTAAGACAAGATCAATTGTATATAAAGAATTTGTAAATAGAAGCCCGTATCAGGTTGTTATCCCAATGTCCATTAATTAAGCCGATGGTACAACCATACCTCTGAAATAGCTGATCTATAGAAACAATAAAAGCTCGTTTTAAGAAAAGGCAACATTAAACAACAAAAAAAAGAGGGAGAAAGCTCCTTGGCTTCTCCCTCCTCAATAAGTATAAATAGCGTTATTATCTAGCCTGAGCCGTTGCCAACATCCGGTTTACTTCGTCTATCATAGATTTAGCAGCATCATGCATCCTCGGGTTACCTACAAAATCCGCATCTAAGGTGACACGCTTGGACTTATCTTTGTAATTATATTCCAGGTAAAAGCGAGGTACTTTCGAATTTGTAGAATCTTTCTTCCATTCCGGACCTGTCATATCCGTATCCAAATTCCAAAAACCAAGTTCCATTGCCTTGCGGTGCAAATACAATAAATCATCTTTTGTGAACTTGACAGTATCCGTAATTAATGAATCTTGTTTGTCTAAATATTTATAGATACGCGTTTTCGAATTATATTCATTGACCATGTGGTTCGGTTCGCCATATTTAAATTCAATTGATTCAAAATCAGCAAAACGGAACGGTGCATTTTTAATCATATTGCTGTAGTAGTAAACACAATACATTAAAAATGGCACAATAATACAAAGGCCTAGAAAAATCTTTTTACTCTTTATTGTCATTTCTATAAAATTTTGACAAAAATAAGGATTTATATAGGGTATAAAAGTTTATATCAAGATATGACATAAAACCTACATGGATTTTATCCGGTTAGATCTTTGGAGAACCTGCATCCACAAAGGTTTTGGCATACCAGCTATCTGTCAGATCTGATATAATAACTCCCTTGCGCGTGGAGACATGGACGAATTTGTTATTGTGTAAATACACGCCCACATGGTCAATTCCATTTTTGCCAAAAGAGAAAAAAACCAAGTCTCCTTCTTCCAATTTTTCAGGCTTTTTTCTTTTCACAATGCCCTCCATATCACGTGATGTTCGTGGCAGGTTGCCTTTATAAACTTCAATGTACAAGAGGTTAACGAACCCCGAACAATCCACGCCATTTTTAGTCTGTCCCCCCATTCGATGTGGTATCCCCATCCAGTCGTCAATAAATGAATAAAGCTGCGGATTTAACTTTTTTGTGTTTACATTCAATAGCGAAGCATAATTATCAAGGCGGGATCCCGAAAAGGTTTTTCCACGTGCCGAACTTGCATCAGTTAACACCGAGCCGCTCGAGGAGTGTGAACGGGATGTAAGTATTTTTTTCTTTGTTGAACAACTGCTCAAGAATAATAGCGCGCTTAAAAAAAAGATAAAATAAGACTTGACAATCATTATGTTCGATTTATTTTCCGGTATAACAAACTTAAATAAATAACCCTTTGTATACAATATTTTCGCTGCTTTCGTAAAAAACAATTTACCCATTCCCTCTTTTTTTAATAAAATGCTCAAAGGATTATTTCCATCCCGTTAATGTGCTCTACCCACTGATCTCCAGGAATGTCTTCAACTCGGTTATCCATTTTCCTTTACAAGAACGTCGGATCAGAAAAAGAATTGTTCAGAAATCGTAACTTTGACCCCTAATTTATTTGCGAATGGAAAAATTAAAAGGTGCGTTAGCTGTCTTTTTAGGTGCGAGCAGTTTTGGAATATTATCAACGTTTGTTAAAAAAGCATATGGCCAAGGGCTTACTTTAGGTGAGGTAACAGGGATTCAGGTATTGTTTGGCATGCTCATACTTTGGCTTATCTTTATTGCCATCAAATTATTTTCCCGCAAAACCTTTCAATCTTCAACTAAAAAATCTTCATGGATCAAAATTTTAATCAGTGGCACTTCAACAGGCTTAGTAAGTATTTTGTATTACAAATGTGTACAGCTAGTCCCGGCCTCTTTAGCCATTGTCCTACTCATGCAATACATATGGATCGGTGTTGTTATTGAGCTTATCTTTTTCAAGGTAAAACCGTCAAAAAACAACCTAATTGGCATTGGCATCGTCCTGATTGCGACATTGTTGGCAACTGGATTAATTGAGAAAGGATTAAAGGACCTCAACTTAACGGGGCTGTTATTTGGACTTTTGGCAGCTACGGCTTATTCTGTATTCATGATCGTCAATGGCCGTGTAGGCAATGATTACCATCCGATCCAAAAAAGCGCAATTATGGTAACTGGTGCCTGCCTATTAGTTTTCACGTTATTTCCGCCGAACTATTTGTTCAACGGTCAATTTGATACTAATTTCCTGCATTTTGGGTTGATCCTATCTTTATTTGGTACAGTTATCCCCCCCTTGCTGTTTGCCTATGGCTTACCAAAAACAGGTTTCTCGTTGGGAGGAATTTTGAGTTCAGCAGAATTGCCTGTAGCTACCTGCATGTCCTATTTTATCCTTCATGAATCTGTTTCATCTGTGCAGTGGGTCGGTGTTCTTTTGATCCTAGGGACGGTGATCTGGTTAAATGCAGCGAAAAGTAGTACCCATTAATTCAAGCTACAGTTTATTTCAAGACATGGTCACGCGCATGCCATATGGTGGATTTGAATGGATAATCGAAAGCTGTGAATATGGAGCTGTATATCAACAAAAAAGGGCGATTTTCTATAAGATCGTCCTTTTTTGTTGATATATAAGTCTTAAAAAACTAGTGTGCCAATGTTTCAGGAACCTCTTCTACCTCTACTTCGCAGGTATCCGTAACTTCCATAAATTTGACTGGCACGACTTCATTGACCAGCAATGGATCATATAAAGTTCTTACTTTGACATAATTTTTGGAAAAACCATGCATATAACCATCTTTTTCATCTGCTTCAAATAGGACATCACCCTGAGCACCAAGCTGTGTTTCATAAAATGCGCGACGTTTCTTCTCCGAAAGAATATGCAACATCTTGCTTCTATCACTACGTTGCGCTCCGGGTACAGCTCCCTCCATTTGTGCTGCGATGGTATTTTCGCGCTCCGAATAGGTAAATACATGCAGATAGGAAATATCCAGATCGTTCAGAAAATTATAGGTATCTATAAAATCCTCCCGTGTTTCACCCGGAAAGCCAACAATCACGTCAACGCCTATGCAACAGTTCGGCATTAACGACTTGATAAATTCTACACGTTCAGTATATAACTCCCGTTTATATCTCCGGCGCATCAAACCCAGAATTTTGTTGCTTCCAGACTGTAATGGCATATGAAAATGTGGAACAAATCTTTTGGATTGCGCTACAAATTCGATGATATCGTTTGAAAGAAGATTAGGTTCTATAGAAGAAATACGTATCCGATCGATGCCTTCAACCTCATCCAGTGCTTTCACCAAATCCAGAAAGCGATCTTCCCGCTTTCCATCCCTGATACCAAAATCACCGATATTAACTCCTGTCAACACAATCTCTTTTACACCTGAAGCGGCAATTTCTTCAGCCTGTCTGACGATCTCTTCAATCTTTCCCGAACGGCTTCCACCACGTGCTAAGGGAATGGTACAGAATGTACAGGAATAATCGCATCCGTCCTGAACTTTTAAAAATGTACGTGTACGATCACCAATGGAATAAGCTGACACAAATTGGTTGGTCTCATCTATAGGGCCATTATAAACAATTGTTTTTTCCTGCTTGGTCAAGTCATTGATATGCTCAATGATGTTAAATTTCTCTGCAGCTCCCAGTACCATATCCACGCCCGGTATCTCCGCAATTTCTCTTGGTTTTAGCTGAGCATAACACCCTACAATAGTAATATAAGCATTCGGAGAGTGCTTTAAAGCTTCCTTGACCACTTTTCTACACTTCTTGTCCGCGTTGTCCGTTACAGAACATGTATTGATTACATAAACGTCCGCACGGCTATTAAAAGCGGTGGTATCATAGCCCGCATCCTTAAA
Source organism: Sphingobacterium sp. DR205 (assembly GCF_011064245.1). Lineage (NCBI taxonomy): Bacteria > Pseudomonadati > Bacteroidota > Sphingobacteriia > Sphingobacteriales > Sphingobacteriaceae > Sphingobacterium > Sphingobacterium sp. DR205. The sequence continues at coordinate 5,603,350 of NZ_CP049333.1, forward strand.
TAAACGTCCAATGGATGATGTCTCCGAATAATTCAGTTTACACCCAAGTGTATAAAAAGCTACTTTTTTATTCTCCATAATATTTTGCAAAATTACATTTTTTTTCAGTAACCCCTCTTATCATTTTGAGTTTTGACTTTCTCGTTATAAGGATTTTCCTTAGTTTTGACTATCTTGAAAGGATGGACGTGCCAGAAGGTTTAACCTACGTATTCAACGATTCGGGATTAAACGTTTAAAAATTAAAATTTACAGATGAAACAATATTTAGATTTACTCAAACATGTATATACGAATGGTGTTGTAAAGACAGACCGTACCGGAACAGGTACCAAAAGTGTCTTTGGGTATCAGATGCGTTTCAACCTTCAGGAAGGATTCCCTTTAGTAACGACAAAGAAACTGCACCTCAGATCAATTATTCACGAGCTGATCTGGTTTTTGAAAGGCGAAACCAATATTCAGTATTTAAAAGAACACGGCGTAAGTATTTGGGACGAATGGGCTGATGAACAGGGTAACCTAGGGCCTGTATATGGTTCGCAATGGCGTTCTTGGCCAACACCCGACGGCCGTCACATTGATCAGATCGCGCAGGTTATCAATCAGTTAAAAAATTCACCGGATTCGCGTCGTATCATTGTATCGGCATGGAATGTCGCTGAAATCGAACATATGGCTTTACCTCCCTGCCATGCTTTCTTTCAATTTTATGTCGCTCCGGCACAGCCAGAGAAGGGGATTATGAAGCCGCAGTTGTCCTGTCAGCTTTATCAGCGTAGTGCGGACATTTTTTTAGGTGTACCTTTCAATATCGCATCCTATGCCCTATTAACCATGATGGTGGCCCAAGTCTGTGATATGGAAGCAGCCGAATTTATCCATACATTAGGTGATGCGCATATCTACAGCAATCACTTTGAGCAAACCGAACTTCAATTGAGCCGTGATCCAAAGCCATTGCCACAAATGAAGATAAACCCAGAGGTCAACGATATCTTTGATTTTAAATTCGAAGATTTCGAACTGCTAAATTATGAATCCCATGCGCATATAAAAGCACCGGTTGCGGTTTAGGAGAACCATTAAAAAATTTTCCCACACAACGCACCACCAAGAATTTACACCACGAATTTACACGACACAAAAATGAGTAACCCAACGATCACATTAATCGTAGCTGCATCGGAAAACAACGCAATTGGTATCAACAACCAGATGCCTTGGCATTTGCCAAATGACTTTAAATATTTTAAAAGAAATACCGTTGATCACTCCATCCTGATGGGTAGAAAAACCTTTGATGCCATAGGCAAAGCATTACCTGACAGAAGGAATATTGTCATCACACGCAATGCCGATTTTCAGGGGGAAGATATTGATGTCGCCAATAGTATCCAAGAGGCGCTTTTATATTGCCGCGACGAACGTGAGGTATTTATTATTGGCGGTGCAAATATCTATCAACAGGCCTTACCGCTAGCAAACAAAGTGCTTTTGACACGTGTACATACAACGATTCAGGGAGATGCGTTTTTTCCCGAACTATCATCGGAAGAATGGGAACTGATTTCTGCGGAACCACATCAGGCCGATGATAAGCATGCGTTCGACTATACCTTTGAAGTGTATAATCGCAAATAGCCAATCGGATGTTAAAATGTTTATCTCTTGTTTTCATTCTACTGATGTCCAATACCTACGCTCAAAAGATTGACACGATATACCTGGAAAAATTACTTCAGAGTCGCCCTGATCTATTTCAACGAATATTAAATCATCCGACCAAAAACGAGATCCAGATCTTGTACACTCAAATTGATCGCGATCAATCCAATGTCCCGCATTTCAGGTCTTATAGTTATCGGCTAAATCCCAATTGGTATTTCTATCCAGCAAGCACCGTAAAATTACCAACGGCAATCTTAGCATTGGAAAAAATTAATGATTTGCATATTGAAGGATTAACTAGAGATACCCCCCTGCGCATAGATTCTGCTTTTGAAAAGCAAACCAAGGTATCCATAGATGAATCTGCGGCCAACGGGCTGCCATCTATCGCCCAATATGTCAAAAAAATATTATTGACCAGTGACAATGATGCTCAAAATAGATTGTTCGAATTCATTGGCCGTGCCGAATTAAATGCGAAACTCAAAAAACAGGGCACAAAATACAGCCGAATTGTCAACCGTCTTGCTATTGGTGACAAGGGAATTTGGGCCAAGCATACCAACCCGTTCACTTTCTATCAGGGCGATCATATCCTCTATCAGCAAAAAGCGCAATTCGACCCCAAGGATTATGATATCAAGTTAGCAAATACCCTGCAGGGGAAGGGCTACATGAATGATAAGGATCAGCTTATCCATGAACCATGGAGCTTTGAAGGTTTAAATGTGTATGCGTTGGAGGACCAACAATTGATCCTAAAAAAATTATTATTTCCGGAAGCATTCAAAAGTAAAGACAGATTTAATTTAAAAAAGGAAGATTATAACCTACTCTATGACTACATGTCCCGCTATCCATTTGAATCGGACTTTCCAAAATATGACCCCGTAGAATTCTGGCCTACATATAGCAAATTGCTGTTCTATGGCCGTGAAAAAGATACCGTGCTGAATCCTAATATCCGAATATTTAATAAATATGGCGATTCCTATGGTTATAATATTGATAACGCTTATATTGTAGATTTTGAACATGGCGTTGAATTTCTCCTTGCCGTAGTAGTTCAGTCGAATGAAAACGGTATTTACAACGATGGTATTTACGAATACGAGACCGTCACTTATCCATTTTTGAAAAACATCGGTCAGCTTCTCTACCAAGAAGAGCTAAAACGAACAAAAAAAATCAAACCCGATTTGTCCAGGTTTGATTTCAGAAAATAATAGAAAAACGGCTTTCAGAATCTGAAAGCCGTTTTTCTATATGGGATATTTTAGTTAATTCAGGCCGAGAGACCTTTCAAAGATAGCAATCCACCTGTCCTATTTGACAGATAGCAAAGCGCTTTCGATCAATTCACCATAAAAGTCGCCTTCTTTCATTCCGAAGGCACGTACCTGTTGCGGGATAAAACTTTGCGCCGTTTGTCCGGGAATTGTATTGATCTCGATGAAATAAAAATTGTCGGTCCCATTTTCCAAAAAGAAATCCACACGCACCATACCTTTACAGTTCAACCTAACATAAATTTCCTTCAGAATACGTGCCGCGCGCTCCCGCTGTTCCACGCTCAGGTCCGCAGGCGTAATTTCCTCCGTCAGACCAGGAACATATTTCGCTTCAAAGTCAAAAAATTCACGTGTCGTACGAACCTCCGTTGCAGGCAATACAACCAATTCTCCCTTTGCATTTCGAAAAATTCCTTCCGAGAATTCACGTCCGGTCACAAACTCCTCAACGATAACCTGTTTTCCTGTATTTTCGGCATCAAAAGCCTTATCAATAGCTTCCTGTAGCTGAGCCGATTCTTTGACCTTCGTCATCCCGATACTGCTTCCCCCAGCATTAGGTTTCACAAAATACGGAAGGGATAGATTGCTTTCCACGGTGCTGACTGCTTCCGCCCGCTGTGATTCAAATAATAAAACTGATTTGGCCAGATATAATTCAGGAATATCACTTAAAATCGCTTTCGTATAGCCTTTATTCATTGTTAAAGCTGAAGTCAGTGCATCGCATGAAGTATAAGGAATATCCAGCAAATCAAAGTAGCTCTGTAGTCGTCCATCCTCCCCCGGTACACCATGTACCATAATAAAAGCTAGGTCAAAATTTATCGTTTCTCCATGTAGTGGTAATGTAAAGCTCTCGCGCAGAACAGGATGCTGCTGACCGTCTTTATCTGTATAAAACCATGCTCCTTTTGATATGGTAATCGGGTATACATCGTATTTCTCATGATCAAGTTGAGAATAGACAAAAGCGGAACTTTTAAAAGAAACTTCGGCCTCCCCTGTATAACCTCCAGTTATTAATGCTATTTTTGCTTTCATAAATTTTAGCGATTCGAATAGCAAATATAATTTGCTATACACGGAAAAACGAATAATTTTGTGAGGAATAATTTTATTTAATCATTCTGTAAAACTGGCTTCAATATTGCGGTTCCATGCAGAATTCATTTTATCAAACACAGTAATGTCCAAAGTCGTACAATATCTTCAGACGCCCGCGTTCAGAAAAAATCTCATTGCCGCTTTTGTTGCGATAATCTGCCTATTTCTTGCGGTATATGTCGGGCTGAAAATATATACTAAACATGATGAATCCATTGCAGTTCCAAAAATAAAGGGACTTCATATCAACGCAGCCATCCAGGCCTTGGAAGATGCGGGACTTGAATATCAGATTGACTCCGTTTACCAGATGGATGCCAAACCGGGCTTGGTGATCGAACAGGATCCTGAGCAGGGATTTCACGTGAAATCCGGTCGCACAATATATCTAACAATTATCACGCAAGTAGCACCGGAGGTCTCTTTCCCAAATATTAAAGATAAAACTTTGATCGAAGCAACAGCTATTTTGAAAAACCACAATCTTAAAATTGGTGATACCTCCTATGTCGCAGATATCGCCAGAGATATTGTTCTAGATGCTCAATTTGCGGGGCAGTCCATTCGAAATGGGCGCATGATCCCGAAAGGTTCACGAATAGATCTTGTCCTTGGAAATGGCCTTGGAGCAAATGAAGTTGAAATTCCCAATTTGGTCGGACTTCCGCTAAATGAAGCTAAATTTGCGCTTACCGGCGCCGGACTTGGTCTGGGAACGGTGACTTACGATCCAAATGTGACTGATACGACAACAGCCGTGATCAGTGCGCAATCTCCGGGTATAGAGAAGGGATTAACGAGCTTAGGCGCTAAAATAGATGTAACCCTTTCCTTGACGGCACCGACACCTACAACTGGTACGCCCGGAGGAACAACGACACCTAAGCCACAGGGAAATCCTACACCGGCAAATCCTCCTGCGGCGAAACCCGCTGCTCCGGCAAAAACAACAACAAATAATCCTCCTGCCAAAGCGACAAATACAACACCTCCAGCAGGCCAGAAAAAGGAAAATAAAAGTAATAGTTTAGGCTTCTAAAATTATTTTTGAAACCTTTACAAACATTGGATTGTTTGCATAAAAATAATTCGGATGTATGCGAAAGTTTCATTATTGATATAAAAAATCATTCTGATGGAAAATAAAAAAGGAATACCAAGTTGGTTAAAAATTATTGCATTAATTGTCATCGTTATCGGAGGTTATTTTGCATGGACATTTTATAAGGCTTTTTTTGCCTCAAATGTTTCTGGAGAAAAGAAATACCTTTACATTCATGAAGGCGCAACGTACGAGGATGTGCTCAAATCAATTCAAGATTCTAGTCTTCTGGATGATATCGCTTCATTTGAACGTGCCGCCCAATATAAAAAATACGAACAAAGTGTAAAGCCTGGCCGTTACTTATTAACTCCGGGAATGAACAATCGACGTCTGATTGGTAATTTAATAGGTGGTTATCAGGACCCCGTAAAATTCAGGTTTGCCAATGTAAGGCTAAAAGAAAATATGGCGGCCTTGTTAGACAAAAGTTTTGAAGCAGATTCAGCACAATTTATTGCGGTATTGAATGATGAAGCTACCGCTCAAAAATTTGGTTTTACCAAGGAAAATTTAATTTCCATTTTCATTCCAAATACCTACGAAATTTACTGGAACACGAGCCCAGAGAAGGTTATTGCCCGTTTCGATGATGAATGGAAAAAATTCTGGAATACCGATCGTATTGCGAAAGCCAAAGCACTTAACTTAACACCACAACAGGTCAGCACATTGGCCTCCATTGTCAAAGGCGAGGCATTGCATCAAGACGAAATGCCTATGATTGCCGGTCTCTATTTAAACCGTCTAAAAAAAGGAATGCTTTTACAGGCTGATCCAACGGTGATCTTTGCGAACAATGACTTTACCATCCGAAGAGTCTTAAATAAACATTTAAGAACCGACAACCCATACAATACGTACATCTATAGAGGCTTGCCTCCAGGTCCTATTTCTATTCCAAGTATTGCAGCCATTGATGCGGTCCTAAACTTTAAACAACACGATTATATCTATATGTGTGCAAAGGATGATTTCTCCGGATACCATAATTTTGCGAAGACAGAAGCAGAACATCTGATCAATGCGCGCAAGTTCCAACAAGCTTTAGACGCAAGAAATATCAAAAAATAATGTTTGTATTTGATCATCAGATTCGTGTCCGCTATGCAGAAACAGACCAGATGGGCTATGTCTATTATGGCAATTATGCTGCATTTTATGAGATAGCACGAACGGAAATGCTGAGAAGTACAGGAATATCCTATAAAGAACTGGAAGAAATGGGCGTGATGCTCCCTGTTACAGAGATGAAAACAAAATATCTCAAACCGGGTAAGTATGACGACCTGATAACGATCCGGGTAACGATACGTAAGAAACCGGCAGTCCGTATTATTTTTGAATACGAGCTGTTCAACGAAAGTGGCGAATTACTCAATCAAGGCGAAACAACATTGGTATTTGTCAATATGGAAAAAAACAAACCATGCATGCCCCCGCAGATCTTTCTGGATAAGATGAGTAAATACTTTAACTGATATGGGGAAATTCCACCAATGGCTATTAAATTTTGAACCTTATTTTAGATTAATCGAATGGAGTAAACGGGTAGTTTTGCCCGGATTCGGTTCACTTCCACTTTATACAGTGGCGGTATTTTTCTTTCAGGAACTCTCCAGAGATTCAATCGTAAGCAAGGCTTCATCATTGTCATATAGCTTCCTGTTGGCCATATTTCCCGGTATCATCTTTCTATTTACGTTAATTCCTTATATTCCGATCAACAATTTTCAGGAACAATTACTGGACTTCCTAGCGGTTGTTATTCCCAAAAACGCATTCCTCGTAGTCGAAACCACCCTAGAAGATATTATCAAGAACCAAAATGGGGGGCTCTTATCTTTCGGTTTTCTGTTCGCCGCTTATTTTGCGACAAATGGCATGGCCTCCTTAATGAATGCCTTCAATAAAGCATCTTTAATGACGGAGAAAAGACCTTGGTTGAGGAAAAGGCTCATTGCGCTTACACTGGCATTCCTGATCATCTTTGCCCTTACTGTAGGCATGACCATATTCACGATTGCCGGGGTGACAATCGACTATCTAAAGGAAACAACAGGTATTAAATCCAGTATGTGGGCGACACTATTAAAGCTGGCGCGATGGATCATTATTTTTGCTATCTATTTTTTCACTGTAAGCTGTATCTATAAGTTTGGTCCCTCTACCTCAAACAGATGGAAGTTATTTAGTCCAGGTGCTTCCATGGCTACCATATTGGCCATTTTAACTTTTTCGATTTTTACATTCTACATTAATCATTTTGGTGCCTACAACAAATTATACGGTTCTATAGGCACCCTGATTGTGATCATGCTATGGATTTACCTGAATACACTGATCTTATTGTTGGGCTATGAACTAAATGCGGCCATTGCATTGTCTAAGCAAACCATTGTGATCGCCAAACCCCGGATCTTCAATTCCTTTAAAAAAGACAGTGAATAATCTTCAGAAAATCTAAAAAGACAGCATCCTTATAAAGAAGAAGTTATATTGCCATTGAGACATAAAGTCCTCCTATTCTGATGAATGAAAGGTATTCACATGAAGCTCCTAATGCCAAATTGCCCATAACCTTTCTGACTTGGGTATAACTGAAAGTCTTTCAATAAAATAAGAAAAATAAAATTTTGCATTAAAAGTTTTTTTGTACCTTTGCAACTCCTACAACGTAGGAAAAAGGAGAAAATTAATTAATGGCAAAAAAACAAGAAGCAGAAAAAGAATTAGCAGCGAAAAACGCAGAGCTACAAGGTGCTGACACTAAAGTAGTGAAAGACACTGAAAAAATTGAATCAGAAGCTGATTCAAACTTAATCGACGAAATCAAATCAAACACTTGGATCACACCAGAAGGTGAATTTGACTGGGATGCAAATGACAAAGGTTTCGGAAATTATAGCGAAGCTGAACGCGCTAAACTTGAAGCACAATACGCAGATACTTTCAACCAAGTTAACCAAGGTGAAATTATTGAAGGTACTGTCGTTTCTATCAACAACAAAGACGTTGTCTTAAATGTTGGTTTCAAATCTGACGGTTTAGTTTCTTTATCCGAATTCCGTGACTTACCAGAATTAAAAATTGGTGACAAAGTTGACGTATTCGTAGAATCTCAAGAAGATGCTAACGGTCAATTAGTACTTTCTCGTAAACGTGCTAAAACTCAAAAATCTTGGGAAGCTATCAATGAAGCATTGGAAAATGATGCAATCATTACTGGTTTCGTTAAGAGCCGTACTAAAGGTGGTCTTATCGTTGACATCAAAGGTGTTGAAGCATTCTTACCTGGATCTCAAATCGATATCAAACCTATCCGTGACTACGATGTATATGTGGGTAAAACAATGGAATTCAAAGTTGTTAAAATCAACCACGAATTCAAAAACGTTGTCGTATCACACAAAGTATTAATTGAAAACGACTTAGAAAACCAAAAATCTGAGATCGTTGCTAAATTAGAAAAAGGTCAAGTATTAGAAGGAACTGTTAAAAATATCACTGACTTCGGTGTATTCATCGACTTAGGTGGTGTTGACGGTTTGTTGCATATCACAGATATCTCTTGGGGTCGTATCGAGCATCCAAAAGAAGTTTTGGCGCTTGATCAAACAATCAACGTTGTTGTATTAGACTTTGATGATGAGAAAAAACGTATTGCTTTAGGCTTGAAACAATTATCTGAGCATCCTTGGGAATCTTTAGATACAGCGTTAGAAGTTGGTTCTAAAGTTAAAGGTAAAATCGTAACAGTTGCTGATTACGGTGCTTTCTTAGAAATCATCCCGGGTGTTGAAGGTTTGATCCACGTTTCTGAAATGTCTTGGTCTCAAAACCTACGTTCTCCACAAGAGTTCTTAAAAGTTGGTGACGAGATCGAAGCACAAATCTTAACATTAGATCGCGATGAGCGTAAAATGAGCTTGGGTATCAAACAATTGACTCCAGATCCTTGGAAAAACATTACTGAGCGTTACCCTGTAGGTTCTAAACAAACAGCTGTTGTTAAAAACATGACTAACTTCGGTGTATTTGTTGAGTTAGAAGAAGGTATCGACGGTTTGATCCACATCTCTGATTTATCTTGGTCTAAAAAAATCAACCACCCTAACGAATTCACTAAAGTTGGTGAAACATTAGATGTAGTTGTTTTAGAATTAGATGAAGAAAACCGCAAGTTATCTTTAGGTCACAAACAATTGGAAGAAAACCCTTGGGATACTTTCGAGACCATCTTCACTGAAGGTTCTATCCACGAAGGTACTGTGATCAAAGTTGGTGACAAAGGTGATATCGTAGCTTTACAATATGGTGTTGAAGGTTTCTGCCCTTCTAAACACTCTGTTAAAGAAGACGGTTCTTCATTGAAAGTTGATGAAGTTACTTCATTCAAAATCATCGAGTTCAACAAAGAGAACAAACGTTTGGTAATTTCTCACTCTCGTATCTGGGAAGAAGAGAAAGAAGAAGCTCGCAAAGAAGAGTCTAACAACCGTAAAAAAGACGCTAAAGCTGAGTCTTCAGCTGTTAAAAAAGTAAAAGATTCTGTTGAAAAATCTACTTTAGGCGACTTAGACGTATTAGCTCAATTGAAAGAGCAAATGGAAAATGATAAAAACGCTAAGTAATTAGTATTTTCGATCCATAAAAAGAGGCTGTTCCAAAAGAACAGCCTCTTTGTTTTTATAGGTTTGCTTTGTAATTTTGTATCCATAAGATCATTGTTATGTTATTCAAATCAGCCTTAATCAGTGCATCCGAACTTCAGGATGTATTGATCCAAAATGGAAATGTAATCCTACTAGACTGTACCATAGATAAAGTCGGTCAATCATTGAAAGATGCAAAGCTAGAACTGCTTCCAAATTCTTTGTTTTTTGATATCGAGGGAAAGTTTTCCGACCACGCGTCGAAATTGCCACATACCTTAGTCTCTGAACAGGTCTTTGAAAAAGAAGTTCAAGCTCTGGGCATTGATCAAAATAGTACAGTCGTATTATATGACAGATGGGGAATCTATTCAAGTCCACGTGCGTGGTGGATGTTTAAGGTAATGGGGTTTGATCAGGTGTACATTTTAAATGGTGGAGTTCCTGTATGGAAAAAAAACAAATATAAACTCGCGGACAGTTATAAACAACAGGACAAAGGCGGAAATTTTAAAGCTCATTTTCAGAAAAATCTATATGCCGACAAGGATTATATTTTAGCGCATTATAGAGCTGCCAATGTCGCTATTTTTGATGCCAGAAGTAAAGGAAGATTTAGCGGTTTAGTACCAGAACCAAGAAAAGGACTTAATGGTGGTCATATCCCCCATTCCAAAAACTTACCTTTTGAAGAATTGCTCAAAGATATCTATTATAAACCAACTGACGAACTCAAGCAGCAATTTGATCAATTTAAAACGACAGGTAATGAATATATATTCTCCTGCGGCTCGGGTGTAACCGCTTCTATACTTGCCTTTGCATCCTATATTTCAGGTCATACCAATATCCGGGTATACGATGGCTCATGGTCTGAATGGGGCAGAGAAGAACTCAACCTTCCGATTGAAAAATAATCAAAATAAGGTATTCCAGGAATAGAGATTTTCCTCCAGACGAATTACTTCGGCGTCAAGCAGATCACGGATAATCTCTATTCTTCTTTTTTCGGTTCCGAGAGTTAAACTTTCAACCAGATCATGCAGTCTCTTTGGTGCTGCCAACAAGCTGCTCTTGATCTCTTCCTTGATTTGCGCTCGCTGATTTTCCTTGTGTAAACGTATTAAACATAAATCACATACCTGACAAAAGCCGGCATTCTTCTCTCCAAAATAAAGTAGTAGAGACTGACTACGACAATGCGCTTTTTCAATATAATCTATCATTCCATTAACCTCCCCCTCTTTCACCCGGTGACGGTCGCGAATAAATATATGGTCGATATACAGATGCTTATAATCAACACGATTTTGTAAAAATGTCAGCTGTGGTGAATCGGTAGAAGGCAGATAACTCGCAATCTCCAATGCTTCAAGTGATTTTAAAAGCTCGACGACACGACCGTACGGAATACCAAGCTTATTGGCGAACTCGTATTCATTAATCAAGATATAATTTTCGAAGACACCGCCATAGGTTCTTAAAATCGCTTTAATTAATTTATCATATTTCGCATATTGTACCTGGATTTTATACAATTCCGTACTGTCAATTTCAAATTTGAAGCGGGAAGGTATCGTCACTGCTTCTGACAATGTTAGCCATCCATCACGTTCCAGAAATTTCATGGCATTCATGACAGGTATGAGTGGCAATTGGTATTTCTTTGCAAATGTGACTACATCAAAATCCAGCGTAAGCCCCTCACCTGCTCCATAAGGCACCTGAAAATGATTACATAGATAGTGATAAGTTTGCTGGATGAAAGGTATATCGGGAAAACTAGCCTGCAAGGTGTCAACAAGCTTTTTTTTATCATTCTCCTGATACAGAATAACAGGATATGCTTTTTTCCCATCCCGACCCGCCCTACCGGCTTCCTGATAATAAGCTTCCAACGAATCTGGCAGATCCAGGTGAATAACAAAACGAACATCTGGCTTATCAATGCCCATTCCAAACGCATTTGTGGCGACGATAACACGAATAGCATTAGTCATCCATGCGTCTTGCTTTTGATCGCGTTCCTGTCCTGAGAGCCCTGCATGATAGTAATCTGATGCTATTCCATTATTGATCAGAATACGTGCTATTTCCTGCGTTTCCCGTCGATTCCGGACGTATACGATACCCGCTCCCCCCAATTTATGAATAATACGCACCATCCGTCCCATTTTGTCCTCTTCTTCGATAGCCATATAGGCCAAATTATCTCGAAGAAAGCTTTTGACAAAGACATTTTCTTTCGGAAAATTTAACTTTTGCTGGATGTCAGTGATCACTCGTTCGGTCGCGGTTGCAGTCAGTGCCAAAAACGGGATTTTTGGATGAAGCTCTTTTAGTTTTGCCAGCTCCAGGTATGGCGGTCTAAAATCATAGCCCCATTGCGAAATACAATGCGCTTCGTCTATAGCAAATAGATTAACGTTCATAAATCGGATCCGCTCCCGGACAAGATCACTGTACAAACGTTCGGGCGAAAGGTAAAGAAACTTTATTTTCCCATAAACACAATTGTCCAGGGTAATATCCACCTCTCTCTTTTTCATCCCCGAATAAATGGCAACGGCTTGAATACCATTTTTCCTCAAATGTGCTACCTGATCTTTCATAAGGGCAATCAGCGGTGTCACGACAATGCAGATTCCCTCCATCATCAAAGCTGGCACCTGAAAACAAATGGATTTTCCTCCTCCTGTTGGCAGTAAAGCGAGTGTATCTTTACCCGAAATAACCGATTGAATAATTTCTTCCTGCAATGGCCGAAATGATTCAAAGCCCCAATATTGCCTTAAGATTGATATGCTATCTAAAGTCATAAGCTCTCCTTATCCCAAACATACGCAAAATTATCTTTTATGAGATAACTCTTCATCCCCAAACTATCTAATATAGTTCGTGCCTGTAACGATTTTTTCAAGGAATTGGATCCATCCAAAATCACCTCCCTAGGTAAAATTTTGTTTACTGCAGCTGGTAGCTTTTGAATAGCATTCTTTCTGACAACCAATAATTCCGCAGAGGGTAATTCGTTGCTGAAATATTCCATCACAATGATTTTTCCGAATGGAAGTTCGACCAGATAATTATTCCTCACACTTTTACTTTTTAATGGAATAAATCGAACGTTTCCTTCGGATGCCCATACACGGATTTCCCGACCACAGGCATATTGCAGCGCTTTGTGATTTAGCGAATCAAAAGTGCTATAAATAATAGCCTGTTGATTTTTAAAATAGGCTATTGTCAGCTCATTTCTTGTATTATATATCCGGAATCGCTCTGTATTTTCATCTATTATCTGTTGGATGATCGTTATAAATACAATCCCTGCGACACAAAGAAACCCAAGATAGCAATACTTTCTGTCTTTCCATTGATAGGCATATAACAAAGAAAAAACAGCAGCATACGAAAGAAAAAGAAGATTACCGTCAATGATATCAATTTGAATTGTTGAAAATGCCAAACGGTCGATGGCCTTCAGGCTATAGAGTATACATGCGATGAAATTCTCCAAAAGATAACCAAACAACTCATTCAACCAATCAATGGGGTTGATCGTCATCAAAAAGCCCAGATACATCGTGACGGTTGAAGGAAGGCCAACGAGTAGATTAGCCAATAAGAAATAAGTCGGAAACTGTCCAAAATAATAAAGTGTCAATGGCGTCGTTAACACCTGCGCAGCGATTGAAATACCAACTGTATCTCTCAAAAAACGTATGAAAGGATTTTTTACAATAACGATCTTCTCAAAGATCGGCAAAAATAACAGCATGCCCAATACGGCAAGAAAGGAAAGTTGAAATCCTACATTTGTAATCGCACGGGGATCACAGAGCAGAATAATAGATGCCGCAGCAACTAAGGCATTTAAAGTCGAACTATTTCGTTTAAAATGCCGTGCACATAGGACAAAACTTATCATAATGGCTGCCCGGACGATAGGTGGATCTAAACCAGCAATAAAAGCATAAATCCAAATAATAGAAAAAGTAATAACAACAGGTACCCAGTTCAATCTTAGTGGCCAAGGGATATACCTAAACACGAGTGATAGAAACCCGAAAAGTACCGCTACATGCATTCCAGAAACACTAAGTACATGTATGGTTCCCGTGTTTGTAAATGCCTTTATGTTTGCTTCGTCTATTTCGCCTCGAAAACCATACAGTAAAGCTGCTGCAATAGCATAATATTCCTCATTCTTACAATAGCGCCTTAATTTTTTCAGAAAGCTTTCGCGTGTCCGCAAAGCCAGCTCCATGAAGTCCGGGAAATGTGAGTCTTCTCTTTCAATCCGTATATAATTACTTGGATGCAAAAAAATTTGATGATAGATAGCTGATCCTTTTAAATATTCCCTGTAGTCAAATTCAAATGGATTGAAAGGAGGGGGCACCGCCGACATGGTCCCTTTCAACCACAACCGATCGGCATACCGCAATGGCCTTTTCGTTGTAGCCTTCAATGAAATCATCAGCTTACCCGTTGTGGCCATGAAACTATCCTGTATATAACCGCCTAATACCTCAACCGAGAATCTCGTGGTTTCTGATTTAGTGCTGGGTTCCTGTACAATTTCGACGACATAACTGTCCAGCTGAAAATGCGAAAAATGGTTTTCCATATAAAGCGGGTCACTACGCCAAAATTGCCAGATGCCAAATAACAGGACGAGTATATAATATCCTATAAGATAGCAGTATTTAAACAACCCACCCTTAAATAGAAAGCAACACAGGATGATACCCGATAATAAAATCAAGCTATCTTGCAGGTATTGAAAGCTGGAGAACGAGAACTTCAGCATTGGGGCGGCAAATAAACCGACGACGTAAATAGTAGCAATCTTTAGTAAAGGAATTCGTTCCAGCTTTTGGTAAAAACTCAATTCAGTCATAATTGCCATCTTAATTGTACCTTGATTTCGGACTTTCGATTTCCGATGATCTCATCCAACGCCGTTCCTATTCTCTCATTGTCAGGATAATAATAGATTCCATACTTTGTCCATATATCGAGATGACGGTTTATTCGATATCGTAAATTAAGATATGTACGCCAGCCTCTCATATTATACATGCCAAATCCCGAAGCATATAAGACATCATTCTCATAAGCATAAATCCGATTATCATACGTGTCTGTTTGAAAATAAGCTAAGCGCGAATTCAATTGTATCTTTCCCATATCAGGTTTCCAGAAGATATCCTGATAAAACATATAACCTAAGCTATTATCTTCATATTCCTTCTGAAACAAATTACCTTCTGCCCGGTACCGAATTGTCCAGATACGGTTTAGCTTATATTGAAATTCTAGTCTCAGCTGTTGTTTTGAGCTATTTACCAATCCTGATTCCGTCTGCCCCATCCCCATATAGTTAGTTTGCTTTAACCGATTTCGATACCTTAAACTAAGCTGCCCTTTCTTATACCAGATATAACTAAACTGGCTAAAGAAGTCTGCTCCCAGAGAACTACTGTCAGCCTGATATTTAGCTTCGGGAAATCGGAACACATCGATATAATTGGACCAAACTAATTTTCTTCCCAATTGGTATACAAGCCCTAGATAGATTCCCTCTTCATTGGCCGTGTTACTCGATTCTCCAAACCCCTGTCCGTAAAAAGTATGGTAGTTTTTCTTATAGTCCCGAACAAGGACTACGGTGGATAAACGTGGGTGCAAACTAGCGATTGCTCCCATTAACAGGGCGGATCCTCCATCTACACTACTGGCATATTCTCCAAACAGATGCACATTACGAAAGGTATAATTTGTGTAAAGGCTGATATTCCGCAGCACATCTCCCTCGAAATCATATTGCTGTCTTTTGCTCGTGCCCTTGACTTTGACAACATCCAATTGAGATTGATTAAAATTTATTCCAGCCTTGAAACGATTGTGCCGCCATAAAACATTCAGTCCGTAGGTCATTTGATGAGCTGCATTTCGATAACGCTGTTCCGTTGGGGTTCGATGTAGTCCTGTTTTCGCAATCGTCTTAATTACCCGGGATTCAATATTGTCTTCAACATTGCCGTCAATGGCCCGATAGGAAAAATACGGGGTGATCTCAAAGCGATCTAAGCGGAATGTTCCTGTTATTCCCCGCATAAAATCAACCTCATTCAACGAGGTATATTGTTTTACCCCCATACCCTGCCGTGCAGTATTCTGCACCAGTCCGCCTTTACCAAAGCTCAAGCCATTCCACATGCCAAGTCCCTGACCGAATTGCAATGCGTAATCTCCGATGACAAGATTTCGGACCGGACCGATGGCTTTAATATATAGACTTAATCCATAGAAATCAAATCCCAGTTTTTGTTCACCGTAAAAAATTGGTTCGCCGGCATCTTTCTCCATATTAATTGCCAAACGAATTTTATCTTTTAGATTCGCCCGGTATCGGATAGTATATCGGTTGCGATCGCCAAGATATCGGGATTTCGTTGTATCGGTAATTTGGTACCCTTTTGGCTTTTCCAGGATCCGTCCATAACGCAGCATAAATTCATGCGAAAAATCTTTGAATTTACTTCCCGTAAATGGACTGGTTTCACCAACTTTAATAAAAGGCAGCAGTAAGTTGAGGATCTTCGCATCGAAACCATCAATAGACTGGAGTTCCAGGACGTTAATAAAATCACCGGAAACCTGACGATGATTAATCAGACGCTGCAATAGCAGCGGATCTATAAATTGTAATTCGATTAATTCTGTCCCGTCAGTCTTATTGAGGTCAATCGGATGTTTTAGATAGTAGGACCATTTTTCACTTAATTCGCTTAAATCGGCATCTTCGGGTAATTCTTCCGATAAGCTTTCAAATAACTCTTCAAGGTTGATTTTTTCATTTGTTTGCGCCATACAGGTTATTCCAATAAAATAACCTATAAAGAGCAAAATCTTGCTACAATATTTCATAATAGGTTTTATTTAATATTGGCTATCTGTTGGCTGATAAACATTTACCCCGGCAGATAAATGATTCATCAGTATGAAGTTATAAAATAAATTGAAATAAAAAAAGGCCTGATGAAAATTTCATCAGACCTCTTATTTTTTTATAAAATTGGTATTAGATATCAATTTTTGCGTAACGTGCATTTTTTTCGATAAACTCACGGCGAGGCGCTACTTCATCCCCCATTAACATCGAGAAAATACGGTCACATTCAGCTGCATTTTCAATTGTTACTTGACGTAAAGTACGTGTATCAGGATTCATTGTCGTATCCCAAAGTTGCTCTGCATTCATCTCACCAAGACCTTTATAGCGCTGTACATGTACACTATCCTCTTTACCTGTTCCTTTCAAGCGTTGTATGGCGTTGATACGTTGGTCTTCATTCCAGGCATATTCATGTTCTTTACCTTTCTTCACAAGATACAAAGGCGGAGTCGCAATGTATACATATCCTCTTTCGATCAATTCTTTCATATATCTAAAATAGAATGTCAGAATCAAGGTTGTAATGTGGGAACCATCCACATCGGCATCGGTCATGATAATGATACGGTGGTAACGCAATTTCTCCAGATTCAACGCTTTTGCATCTTCAGCTGTGCCCACACTTACTCCCAAAGCGGTAAACATATTTTTGATCTCTTCGTTCTCATAGATCTTATGTTCCATTGCTTTTTCCACATTCAGGATTTTACCCCGTAGCGGCATAATGGCCTGATGTTTACGATCGCGTCCAGATTTGGCTGTACCACCCGCGGAATCCCCCTCGACAAAGTAAATTTCACATTTTGTTGGGTCATTATCTTGACAATCCGCTAATTTTCCGGGAAGTCCAGAGCCGCCCATAACCGTTTTGCGTTGTACTAAGTCACGTGCTTTACGTGCTGCTGCACGCGCTTGAGCTGCAATGACGACTTTTTGAACAATCGCTTTGGCTTCACGTGGATTTTCTTCCAAATAAACACCTAGAATTTCGCCAACAGCCACATCTACGGCCCCCATTACCTCGGAGTTCCCTAATTTAGTTTTCGTCTGTCCTTCAAATTGAGGTTCGGCAACTTTAACAGAAATTACAGCTGTCAAACCTTCACGGAAATCATCACCTGTAATTTCGACTTTCAAGTTTTTAAGTAAACCTGACTTATCCGCATACGCTTTTAAGGTACGTGTCAAACCTCTACGAAAACCTGCTACGTGTGAACCTCCTTCGATCGTATTGATATTATTCACATAAGAATGTACGTTCTCAGAATAGGTATCGTTATATTGTAATGCCAGCTCTACAGGAATACCTTGTTTAATTCCTTCGACATAGATAGGTTCAGGAATCAATGCCTGACGTGTACCATCCAAGAATTTAACAAATTCCTTCAGGCCGCCTTCAGAATGAAAAGTTTCTTTCTTTTCTGAACCGTCTTCATTCGTTTCACGCTCATCCTCTAACGTTAAGCTAACGCCTTTGTTTAGGAATGCAAGCTCGCGAAGGCGATTGGCCAAGGTATCGTAATTATATACCGTGGTTTGTGTAAATATTGTTGCATCCGGATGGAATGTTACAATTGTACCCGTCTTATCCGAAACCCCAACTTCTTTAACATCGTATAAAGGCTTACCGATTTGATACTCCTGTTGGTATATTTTTCCATCGCGGTGTACCTCAGCTTTCAAAAGTGTTGACAATGCGTTCACACAAGATACCCCCACACCATGTAGACCACCAGAGACCTTGTAGGTATCTTTGTCAAACTTACCTCCAGCATGTAATACCGTCATCACGAGCTCCAACGCTGATTTATTCTCTTTTTTGTTGATTCCAGTAGGGATACCACGACCGTTATCCCGAACAGAAATTGAATTGTCTTTATGGATGGTAACAAAGATATCTGTACAGTACCCTGCTACAGCTTCGTCGATTGAATTGTCTACAACCTCGTATACCAAGTGGTGTAATCCTTTTACACCGGTATCACCAATATACATGGATGGACGCTTACGAACCGCCTCTAAACCCTCTAATACCTGAATATTATCGGCCGAGTAGGTGGATGCATTTTTCTTTTCTTCGCTCATTGAAAAACTGTTAAATGTAATATTCAAAAATACGAAATTTTGGCCGATTTATCAAGTCTGCGGTGAAGTATTAAGCCGATAATCTGAAACATTCAAATGGTCGATAATTTTACTTTTTTAGGATTAAAAATTAAAATTTCGATTTTTTTATGTTAGGTTTGTTTCAGTATTAATTTGCAAATAATAAAAAAATGAACACTATATTTTCAATTGTATCGAAAGTTTCCTTTGCTCTTTTATTGGCTGGAACAATCGTATCATGTAACCAGGGTGCTAAAACGCAAAGCGAGCCTTCAAAAAATGATTCAAACGCCATAAGCAAAGAGAGTCAAGGTAATAACAAGGATAAAATTGTCTATCTGAATTCAGATTCGCTTTCTGAAAAATATCAATACTTTAAAGACATTAAGTCAAAACTTGAAAACAAAGTAAAAAAAGCACAGGCTGATCTTCAAGCTAAAAGTGCAGCATTTCAACGTGAGGTAGCTGACTACCAAAAGAATGCAGCTACAATGTCCGCAGCAGACAGACAAGCTACCGAACAGAAATTGGCCCGCAAACAAGATGAACTAGCACGATTAGATCAAACTGCCTCTTCATCTCTAGCTAAAGATGAATCAGAGGAGTTCAACAATGTGTACAATAAAATCACTGAGTTTTTGAAAAAACATGCATCAGATAACGGCTATAAACTGGTGTTGACCTATTCAAAATCGAATCCTACTGTATTGTATGCTGATCCTTCATTGGAAATTACCAACGAAGTTATCAAACAGTTAAACGAAGAATATAAGTCCTCTAACAAATAAGAAGACCATAATAATTTAAGGAAAGCTATCATAGCATTTGATGGCTTTTTTAGTTATAGGCCTTCCTGAGCCAATTACTAAACAATAAGAATGATATTTACCTTGCTATAGCTATTGGCAGCTAACAAAATTGTTTAGTATCTTGTATTGTAAAATTAGATTTATGATCAAAACGATTGTTGAAAAGGAAATCGCAAACTACGAATGGATTGATATCTTTGAACCTACCTCGGAAGACTTTACATTCATCAAGGAAAGATATAATCTAAATGAAGCCTCCATTAAAGATTCTAAAGAACCGGAACATCTTCCTAAAATAGAGGAATTTGAAAATTACACCTTTATTATTCTCCGGGTCATGTCCGACAATTTTAAAGAGAATTCGGATAGTATCGGAGAAGTAACGGATCGTCTAACCATCTTTTATGGCAGTGATTTTGTCATTACCGTCCATAAGCGCCGCATCGAATTTCTGGAGAAACTCAAAAACATTGAATTTACGAGCGTAAAGACAAAAAATAGCCGAAAACTTTCTGTATTTATTACGACAGCTGCGGTGTTCACTTTTAGCAAGACATTGGAACAATTATCCACACGCATTGATTCTTACGAAGAACTGATCTTTCTGAAACGTATGAAACAGCAGCCTGTTCTGAAAAACCTATATTTTATCAAGCGACAGATAGATGTCGCCAGAAAGGTTATTTTTCTTTATAAAGAGGTTATTGAACATTTCCATTCTTCTTCGAAGAAAGATGTTTACACGCGGGATTTAAAAGACCTTCAAATACGTACATCCACGCTATATGAAAACTTATCTGAAAACGTAGCACAATTACTAAACGTATTCTTTAACATATCCTCGAACCATACCAACGAAATCATGCGTATTTTGACTATTTTCTCTGTTTTCTTTATGCCAATTACGTTTGTGGCTGGAGTATATGGGATGAATTTTAAAAATATGCCTGAGCTTGAGTGGTATTATGGCTATCCTATAGCGATTGCGATCATGATTGCAATTTCACTAGCCATCTATCTTTGGTTCAAAAGAAAAGGTTGGTTATGAGCCAACCTTTTTCTTCGTCATAACCACAAAGTCTTTCAGATAGAAAGGCTCAAAATAGGCAACGTCCTCAAACTCTTTATTTTGAAACTTATCAAATGCCAATTTAGACAAAAATGCAGCAGAACCTTTAAATTCCAGTTGTACATGCACACGATCATTTGTTGCAAACAATTCATCAAATTTATCGGCCCCTGAGCCAAAGAGATGGACGCGTCTATAAGAACTCAACAGTTCGTCGTAATAGTTGGCATCTATAATTTCTGCTGAAGTAGGTTTCACCAGTTTACACTGATGGTTATAAACTGCAGAATACACCTCCATTCGACGTGCGTCCAACATGGGAATAAAGGCTTCCCCTTCCTGCAGTCCAAACTGTTCCTTGTAGCCTAAAAATAATGCTTCTAATGTATTAATTGCAATCAGCGGTATATCCAAGCCATAACAAAGACCTTTTGCTGTAGACACTCCAATACGAAGTCCTGTATAGGATCCGGGGCCCATGCTAACCGCTATTGCTTTAAGTTCTTGCATAGAACGTTCTGTTTTATGCAAAATCTGTTCAATCAAAACAGTCAATTTCGCAGCATGCGCGTTCGGTTCGTCCAGATCAATCACAGCTATAGTCTGTCCATTCTCACTGAGAGCAACCGAGCATACAGTGGTCGAGGTATCAATTTGTAAAATTAAATTATTCATTGTTTTATTGAAATCAAGGTACGGGGTCATGGCCATGGCCACCCCATGGATTACAACGTGCTATTCGCTTCAAAGCCATCCAGCCGCCCTTAAATGGTCCATATTTTAAAATAGCTTCCTTACCATATTGTGAACAAGTTGGTGTATATCTGCAATTGGCGCCCAGGAAGGGCGAAATAAATAGTTGATAGAAACGAATAATAGCTAAGAAAATAAAACTAAAGAAAGGTTTAATTCCCTTTTTCCAAATAAGCATCGGCACATTCATCCTGTAATTTTTTTAGCATTTTATCCATCGCGGTATGAAACACATCATATGCTAAGATCTGTTTCCCCACATATTGAATAGCTAAATACAAAGTTACATTATGTTTCAACAAAAAAGGAATCAAATCATTGGATTTATGAAGACGATAGCTTTCACGCATCATACGTTTAATTGTATTGCGATCAACTGCTTTTTTGAACCGACGTTTGGAAACGGATATAATAGACTGACAGGGGGGTAAAATATCAATCTCGTTGTTTTTTTCAAGAACAAAAACAATTCTAAAAGGGTACAAAACAAAAGAAGAACCGCTTTTAAAAAGCGTATCAATACGCTTCTTCGCACATAACCGTTCTTCTTTTGTAAATGTATTTCTCATACGATGACTTAATCTTATCAGAAAAAGCTCTTATAAGCGGCCACCGATCTTTGTCAAAGATTAACCTTTGTGACGGTATTCGTCAGACACTGTAAGACGTTTTCTACCTTTAGCTCTACGTGAAGCTAATACTCTTCTACCGTTTGCAGAGCTCATGCGCTCTCTAAAACCGTGTTTGTTTCTTCTTTTTCTTTGCGATGGCTGAAATGTTCTTTTCATGACGCTATTATGCTAATTTGTTCTTACTTCAATTAATACAAAACTCCCCAAGAGGAATGCAAAAGTAAAGTTTATTTTAGACAAAAACAAACAATATTGAGAACATTTAGACTTTAAGTCAGAAGCCTATGCTAATTAATTCATTGACAGCCTAAAAAAACCATTTTAGAAATTCCTCAAAATAAAAAACAGAGCAATAAGCCTGCTCTGTTTTATTTCACATCAAATAAGAATTTGACTTATTTCGTTTTCAGAATATCTCTAATCTCGGTCAATAATGTTTCTTCTTTTGTCGGTGCCGCCGGTGCCGCCGGAGCAGCTTCCTCTTTACGTTTCAAAGAATTTAAACCTTTAATAACACAGAATATACAAAATGCTACAATCAAAAACTGGATCACTACATTGATAAAATTCCCGTAGTTAAGGGAAACTTCGGCTTGTTTCGCAGCTTCATCAGCAGCTTTAAGTATAATTTTCTTCGAGGAAAAGTCGACTCCGCCCGTCAAATATCCTATGGGAGGCATGATAATATCGTCAACCAATGATGTAACAATTTTGCCAAATGCCCCACCGATAACAACACCGACAGCCAAATCAACAACGCTCCCGCGCATTGCGAACTCTTTAAATTCTTTTAAAAATCCCATATTTAAACCATTTAATCTTTTAAAATTTTACCAAAACTAGTAATTGTCACATAAATCTAATTAAAATATACTAATTTTTTATACTAGTTCATTTATTGTCCTGCATTTTCTAACTTAAGTCCTATTTTTAAAATTACTGCTTAAAACGGTACGCTGAAGTTTTTTATTAACTTAATTTACTATATTTGCTCGTTAACTAGGGCAAAATATCAAGATATATTGTATATTGATAGTACTTTAAATTTCATACGGTAATTAAAGCCCAGAATAAGATAAAGTATCTATGAAGAAGATTCTTATTGCAGACGACCATGGCATTGTACGATTAGGTGCTTCCGTTATTATCAAGGAAACGCTAAAAAAGGCGGAAATATTCCAAGCCGAAAATTTCGATGAGGTGGTAGAAAAGTTAAAACTGGAAGAATTCGACCTATTATTGCTGGACATCAATATGCCCGGAGGAAATAATATTCGAGTTGTCGAAGAAATCCTGCAAATCCAGCCTGCTATTAAAATTTTAATTTTCTCATCCTATGATGAGTCGTTGTATGCGTTGCGTTATATTGAAGCAGGAGCTGTAGGTTATCTTAATAAAACTACTGCAATGGCAGAATTGAGTCACGCTATACTGGCTATCCAGGAGCGTGGCAAATACATGTCAAGTAACGTTCAGGATCTCTATGTCCAAAAACTGACGCAGAGCAAATCGGAACTCACAAAGTTAAATCCTTTAGTACGTCTGTCAAACAGGGAGGTGGATGTTGCAAAACAATTGATCAAGGGCTTAGGAATTATTGAAGTTTCCGGCTTACTTGAGCTAAGTCCATCAACTGTAAGCACCTATAAAAGCAGGATATTTGAAAAATTAAATGTTTCTAACATTCCCGAACTCATTGAGCTTTTCAGAATACACTCCAACAATTAAAACATTGTTGGAGTGTATTTTTTTTAGATTAGATCATTCATTGTAACAACTGGAATATCTTTTACATTTAGATCTTTTAACGGGTCTGATTTTTTATAAGAGTATCCAACTTCCGCTTCCAAATCCCATAACATAGGAGCTAAAAAATTAAGACAAGTCGTAAAGCCTTGTACCGTTGCGGAGAAATCACCCGTATCCTTTGAATTCTTTGCCTCATTTTCTATTTCAAAAGGGCCTTTGAAGTCGCGTTCCCGGAGTAGATCCACAAAGCCTCGCCAGTCCATACTATCTGAGCCACCAAAGCCCGGAAGCATTGCTTCGTAGTGATGCCTATCCCAGTCATGCCCAGGAATGCTTACATTTGCTTTCTTTGCTAGTTCAGCATCCACATGTTGCATGGGATACATCCCACCCCAATCTATGCGAGCGGTCGTCTGTAGATTGCGTGTGGTCTTCACATGTATACGCTGTAATCGACTCATATCGGTATTGCGAATAACATCAATTGGGTTTGTGTTTTGCCAAACATCATGGGAAGGATCATAAATTTCGCCATGCGCCTTACTAGGCACCATCGCATACATCAATTTACGGGCAGCTAAAACAGCGGGTAGGTTATTATAGGTAGAGCTATAACGTGAAGAACGCCAGCCCTCCATTGGACAATTTTCATAGAGTATTGTTACCCCAAGGCTTTCAGCATAATTAACAATCGGCTCAAATACACGTTTGTATTCTTCCAGATTTTTTTGAAATCCATCCAGCTGGTTTCCCAATTCATGATTATAACCGACGAAAGTCCCGACTTTAACATTATTTTCATCACCTCCTAGCAAATGCGCTATTCGAATCAGTTTTAATAAATGGTTCTGATTTTTGACCCGTTGTTCTGGATCTCCCCCAATCATATTTTCGAAGGCTCCGAGCGAGAGTTTCAGATCCGCCTGATTAAACAGTTCAAGTATCTCCTTAGCTTTAGCTGGTGTAAATCCTTCATAGTCCAAATGCGTAGCTGTATGGTCTTCACGCGTGCCGTCCTTTCTAAAAACACAAAGGTCAATTCCACCGGCACCAATTTTTTTTGTTGTCTGAATCAATTCTGGCAATGACAATTTATCAAAGGCAGAACTCATGACCCATACAGGGTTATTTAATTTTGTAGTCATAGCTTATATAATTGTATTCTATCGGAATTTAAAGATACTAAAAAAGCCATCTGATCGGATGGCTTTTTTAGTATTTTATCTCAATTCGATTAATCTACATTGTCGTGTAAAAAAGAGTTGTTCGGACGAATTTCCGTGTTTCCATCTTCAAACGACAGTGTAAAGCGAGACACCTGTGATTGAGAAGAATGCGGCGTATCCTCCAGTGACATTTGCTTTCTTTTATAAGCGGGCTCATTTTCCAACTCATGAAGACCGTTCGAGGATTTCAATTTCATACTCAGTTCTTTCAACCTCAAAATACGCTCTTTGGTGCGTACCAATTGATCTTCAAATGAAACCTGCTCTTCTTCCACCTGAGGAACTTCAACCTGCTCATTTGTTGTGCTGGAAGAGAACGTCGGCTTTTCGTCATAGTCTGATGCAGACGGAGCTGAATATGAATCAAATACCGTTGGCATCTGAAATTGGAAAACAGAAGGTGAAGTTTTTAATTGAAAATCACTTTCAGTAAATGAGGTTTCCTCTTCATAAGCGCCGTCAAAACCTAAATCATGGCGTATCACTTGCGGTTCTTCGACAACAGCCTGTTGTTGGACAACATTTTTTGGAGAAGTAAACAAGTCGGACTGCAAATTATTGGTTGTCGATGTATTTGCTGAAGGAGTTGGTGTATCCACACGTTGAACCGGAGTGACAAAGCTATTGGCAACTGGTGCTTCCTTTGGAGCAACCTGTGAAACAGGTCTCACAAAAGAATTAACCGGTTCAGGTGTCAAGGGCATAGATACTTTTGTATTTTCCCGCTCTTTATCGCGCTCTTCTGAAGTCTGAAAACCTGTCGCAATGATTGTTACGGACAGCTCATCTTCAAAGTTTTCGTCGATACAGTTACCCCAGATCAAATCAGCAGATAGTCCGGCTTTTTCCTGAATATAATCTGTAATGATTGCTACCTCATCCATCGTCACTTCTTTTGTTCCAGAGGTAATATTCAACAGGATATAACGAGCGCCTTCAATCTCATTGTCTTTCAACAATGGTGAAGCTAAAGCACCTTCTACCGCACGTAATGCACGATCTTCGCCTTCGGCAATCGCGTTACCCATAATCGCTACACCACTGTCATTCATAACTGTGCGAACATCTTTAAAATCGACGTTTACATAACCGGGGATAGTGATAATTTCGGCGATACCTTTTGCAGCAGTAGTCAATATATCATCTGCTTTTGCGAAAGCTGCTGTCATCGTTAAATTTCCAAAGATTTCGCGCAAGCGATCGTTGGAGATAACAAGATAAGAGTCTACATATTTACGCAATTCCGAAAGCCCCTCCTCCGCTTGTGAGCGACGGCGTTTACCTTCAAATGTAAATGGTGTAGTAATGATCGCAACAGTAAGAATACCCAATTCTTTAGCGGCCTTAGCCAAAACAGGACTTGCTCCGGTACCTGTACCACCACCCATACCGGCGGTAATAAACAACATCTTGGTATTGGTACCTAACATGCGTTTGATATCTTCAATACTTTCGATAGCGGAATTTTCACCTACATCAGGATCTGCTCCAGCACCCATACCTTCGGTTAGACTTATTCCCAATTGAACTTTATTTGGGATCGGGCTTAATTCCAACGCTTGCGCATCTGTATTACACACGATAAAATCTACTCCACTAATTCCTTGTTTATACATGTGGTTTACGGCATTGCCGCCACCACCACCAACCCCAATAACCTTGATTATTGAAGATTGTTCTTTTAACATTTCAAACTGTATTGACATAACTTATCCCTATTTAACTTATAATGAACACGATATCAAATTGAACCAAACCCACTATATGTAATGTAATAATAATATAATTTCAACAAAAGTTTTCCACATTTGTGAAATTGTGGAAAACTTCAATCATTGTGGAAAACTTACTTTTTATCTAAAAAACTTGCGTCATCGATCTCGTTACCATCCTTAATAAATCGCTTGAACCATGACAGCAATCCTTGTTCTTTTTGCTGTTGCTCCGAAACCTCTTTCGTAGTCGTAGTCGCCTGCACTTTCTTCGCTGGTGTATGCGCTTCTCTACGACTATCTTCTTCTTCTTCGTGCGATTGGATACCTTTGATTAACAAGCCAATACTTGTTGCATACAATGGGCTTTTCAATTCTTCAAAGAGCGGTTTTGGCAGCACTTCGTTCTTGGAGAGATATTCGTTCGGAAAACCGACACGACAATCGATTCCAGTAATATACTCCACAAGTTGTACCAAATGCTTCAATTGCGCCCCACCTCCAGTAATAACGATACCGCCGATAAGTTTATTTTCATAACCGGAGGACTTAATTTCGTAATACACATGTTCGATAATTTCCTCCATTCTCGCCTGAATAATATAGGCTAAGTTTTTTACGGAAATTTCTTTTGGCTCACGACCTTTCAATCCGGGCACACAAATGACTTCATTTTCTTTATTTTCATCAGCCAGGGCAGATCCAAATCGTGTTTTCAGTAATTCCGCCTGTGAACGCAATACAGAACAGCCTTGACGAATATCTTCGGTCACAATATTACCGCCTAATGGGATTACAGCAGTATGACGGATAATTCCTTCGTGGAAGATTGCAACGTCGGTTGTTCCACCACCGATATCAACTAATACAACACCAGCATTTTTTTCATCTTCATCTAATACAGCTTCTGAAGACGCCAAAGGTTCCAAGATTAATTCAGCAACTTCCAGATTCGAATTATCAATACATTTTTTTATATTCTTAATATCGGTAACTCTTCCCGAAATAATATGAAAATTCGCTTCTATACGACGCCCAGCCATACCGATCGGTTCGCGGATGCCAGGTTCATTATCTACCGTAAATTCCTGAGGTAAAACATGTATAATTTCTTCTCCTGGAGGCAGTACCAGTTTATACATATCCGAGATCAATCGTTCGATATCTCTTCGAATGATCTCATCATCACCATCTGTTTTGGTAAATATTCCACGGTGTTGGATGCTCTTAATGTGTTGACCTGCGATCCCCACATTGACAACCTTAATATCGACATTAGATTGTGCTTCGGCAATTTCTACCGCCTCCAAAATACTTCCCACAGTCTTTTGGATATTGGCTACCACCCCTCTGCTTACTCCTGCAGAGTCGGCTTTGCCCACACCTAATAATTCGATTTTGTTCCCTGAGCTACGTCTCCCAACCGTAACACAAATTTTGGTAGTACCAATATCGAGTCCCACGATAATTGGATTCTCTCTTTCAATTTCTGCTGCCTTTGAGTTCATAATTTCCTGTATTGTTGCTGTATTACTATAATGTATTATTTGCTACTTTTTTTGTCTGATCATCAGAGAAACTCCAATTTCCACGTTTCTCACAGATGATTTGACCTCCATATTTTACATTCACCACACCATAAGCGTTAATACCCACTTTCGGCATGATCTGTGTATAAAATGTTTTTAATAATTCAAATTTTTGTTCCAGTGAATCGGCCGATCCAACAATTAACTGCTGGGTTCCGACACGAGGTACAAGTTCGATATCATGATCCGCGTTCACATAAATCTGTACAACCTGATTACTCCACAATTCATCTTTTCCAATAAATTCCGCGACTTTCACCAAATCTTTTACCAATGGGGTTGAAATCGTATCCAATGCCTCATTATACCCTTCGGAAATATTGCCGGTCGCCACCATGATATGCGGAATATACTTCAATGTTGTCGGTATCTTTAAACCTTTGGGGTCAACATAAAACTCACGTCCATTTTTGTTGATAACCCGCATGACCGCCTCGCGCTGATCTATATTGATCCGTACTGTCCCGTCCATGTCAGCGTGAATGCTTGCATTCGACACATAAGGCAATTTTTTCAATGTCTTTTCTACACGTTGAAAAGGAATACCATTGACTTTCTTTCCAACAAAACTTCCATAGTTTTGCGCAATCAGTTTTGAAATATCCGCTTGATCGATAAAAGCTTCCGTACCCTCTATAACGATTTTCACTTCCTTACAAAGCTGTTGTTCATCACGTTTACCAACAATGGTCATAATCACAACAACTACGATTACCCCAATAAAAAATAAGGTAAAGTAAAGTACACGATTCCATTGTATGTCACGTAATTTTCTAAGCATGCTCAAAAATAGCTTGTAATGGTTTCACCAATTTATCTATATCTCCCGCACCTACCGTTACGATCAAATCCGGCTTTTCATTCCGGGCAAAATCCAGTACCTCTTCGGCCGTCACGATCTGTTTATGTTTTGCTGTAATTTTATCCAATAACCAGCTTGAACTAACCCCCTCAATCGGAAGTTCACGCGCAGGATATATCTCCATCAAGAGTAAATTATCCGCCATGGACAGTACTTCCGCAAATCCATCTACAAAATCTCTGGTTCTCGTAAACAAATGCGGTTGAAATACGACATTCAGCTTCTTTGTCGGATATAATTTGCGCATTGAAGTCAAAAAGGCGCGCAATTCTTCAGGGTGATGCGCATAATCGTCGATATAAACCACTTCAGGTGTACGGACAATGTATTCAAATCGTCTTTTTACCCCCTTAAATGTGGTCAAAGCTTTTTTAATTGCCTCCGCTGAAATACCTAGTAAACGAGCCACGGTAATAGCGGCTACGGCATTTTCAACATTGTGGATTCCCGGAATACCCAAATGAATATCCTCAATTTTTCCATGGACATCTCGATAATCAAAGTAAAATTCACCTTCCCTGACATGGACATTGGATGCATATGCGTCGGCCACTTCGTGCCCAGAATAGCTGATCTGTCCTTTAAATTCCAATCCCTTTTTTATAATACGCGTACCGTTTTCAACAACCTTATCCAAAAACAGCTGGAATGATTCAAGTAAATGGCTCTTATCCCCATAAATATCCAAATGATCTGCATCCGAAGAAGTCACGATCGCGATATTCGGATGGAGCGTCAAAAATGAACGATCGAATTCATCTGCTTCGACCACCACTGTATTATTGTTTCCGTAAAGCACATTGGTAGCGTAGTTCGAACTGATACCGCCTAAAAAAGCGGAACAGTCATATCCGGAATCTTTCAACAGGTGCGCGACCATCGTAGACGTGGTTGTTTTACCATGTGTACCTGCTACCGCAATTGTAAACCGGCTTTCACTGATGATACCCAGTACTTGTGATCTTTTATATAACACGTGCCCCTGAGATTCAAAAAAAGCTTTAATCTTTGAATCTTTAGGAATTGCAGGTGTATATATCACTAATGTAGCAGCCGCTGGCTGATGGAAAATAGGATCAATGGAACCCACCTCATCCTGATATGTGATCGAAATACCTTCCTTGGCCAAAGTCTTGGTCAATTCGGTCTCCGTACGGTCATATCCATTCACTTCACAGCCCAAATGCTTAAAATAGCGTGCAAGGCCACTCATTCCGATTCCGCCTATTCCGATCAAGTAAACTTGTTTTATTGCATCTAGATTCATACTCATCATCTATTTCTTATTTGCCAATTTATATACTTGCTCTGCAATCTGAACATCCGCATCCAGCTTGCCCAGTTTTTTTATATTCTCACTCAATTGCGTTACTTGCTCTAGGTTCTTGAATAAATTCAAAGCCGCTGGAATTAATTGTTGTGCAGCATCAATATCCTTCACCAACAACGCAGCATTTTTGTTGACTAAAGCCATTGCATTTTTAGTCTGATGGTCTTCCGCTACATTAGGTGAAGGAACCAGAATAACTGGTTTCCCGACAACACAGAGTTCGGAAATGGTACCTGCTCCTGCCCGACTAATAATTACATCAGCAGCAGCATAGGCATAATCCATTTTTTGAAGAAATGCCATCATCTTCACATTCGTCGGCAGTTTTCCTTCAAGTTCCAGACGTAGTTTGTCGATATAAAAACTTCCACATTGCCAAATCACCTGCACATCCTCTTTGGAGAGCGAATCCAAATAAGCGACCACACTTTCATTCAATGTTCTGGCGCCTAAACTCCCGCCCAACACTAAGATTGTTTTTTTGTGTTGATCCAATCCAAAGAATTCCAATGCCGCAGCTCTTTTGCCTTCAATTGCAACGGACTCTCTCCGGATGGGATTTCCTGTCAACAATACTTTATCAGCTGGAAAAAACTGTTCCATACCCTCGTACGCTACACAGATTTTTGCTGCTTTAGCACCAACTTTTTTATTTGTTACGCCCGCATAAGAGTTCTGCTCTTGTACCACTGTCGGAACCCCCAATTTATTTGCCATCATCAATAATGGCCCTGAAGCGAAACCACCAACGCCTACGGCGACATCCGGTTTGAAATCCCGGATTATTTTTTTTGCCTTATTCAGGCTCTTCATTAATTTGAATGGCAATAGGATATTTTTCCAAAGCTGCTTTCTATTGATTCCTTGAATATCAAGTCCAACAATAGTATAACCTGCAGCAGGCACCTTATCCATTTCCATACGACCATTGGCACCTACAAATAAAATTTCATTTGCAGGGTCCATTGTCTTCAATGCATTTGCAATTGAAATCGCCGGAAAAATATGTCCTCCGGTACCACCCCCACTTATTATTACGCGAATTGCCATGCTCAATATATTGTTTAGGCCGGAATTGAACCGATCACCACTTTCTTAGGTTTCGGCTTTTCGTCCAGCTGCTCTTTACCTTTTAATTCTTCAATATTTCTGCTCACACTCAGGATAATCCCCAGGGCGACACTTGTAAATAAAATGGATGTCCCCCCCATACTCACTAACGGTAACGGCACACCTGTCACTGGTCCTAGCCCTACTGCTACCGCCATATTCGCCAGCGCTTGTATCGTCAAACTAAATCCTAAGCCTGCGGCCAAGAATGTCCCAAAAGCTTTGGGACTCATCGTGACGATGCGAATACATCGATACATAAAAGCCAAATACAGGAATAGCAGGATTACCCCACCAACTGTCCCATACTCCTCAATGATAATTGCGTAGATAAAATCGGAATAGGGATGCGGCAATACGTTTCGTTGAACACTATTTCCCGGACCTTTACCAAAGAGTCCTCCCGTCGCGATTGCAATCTTGGCGTTATTGGCCTGATAGTTCTTATCATCCTGAAATGAGACCGGACTAGCTGACTCGTCCTGCTTTTCTACACCCAAAAATGTCTTTACCCGACTATAGTACGTTGCTCGTCTCGGTCCGATGGAGACTACAATAATTCCCAACAAAACCACACCTGCAGAAACAATTGCGATCTGTTTAAAGGATATTCGACCAATTAACAACAACAATACGCTAACACCAAATAACATAATCGCAGTCGACATGTTGGCCCATGCTATCAGTACGAAAACACCACATACTGATCCCATAATAGGAAGAAAAGCTTTCTTCACATCTTTGATTTCCTCTTGCTTGCGAGACAGCATCCGTGCCAGGAAAACAATCAATGATAATTTGGCCAAATCGGATGTCTGGAAAGTCATCCCAATACCTGGAATCGTCAGCCAACGGCTGGCTTGATTTACACTACTTCCAAACAATAAAGTAAATAGTAATAAAGGTATTGTGATCCCCATTAAGATTTTAGAAATACCCGCATAATATCGATAATCCAGCTTATGCGAGAGATACATCAAAACAAATCCAATGGCGATGATCGAAAAATGCTTCAACAGATACATTTCTGTCCCCTTGCCTTCTTTATAGGCCAAGGTTCCGACCGAACTATATACGGCCAAAAGTGACCATCCCGATAAGATAATCACAATGATCCATATCCAGCGATCACCTTTTAATTTAGACATTATGTTCTGTAACATATCCTTCTCCCTTTTATGGTTGTACCATTTATTATAATTCCATTACAGCTGCTTTAAATTTATCGCCACGATCTTCATAGTTTTTAAACCAGTCAAAGCTCGCACAGGCTGGAGACAATAATACCGTATCTCCCTTTTTGGCCAAATGTGAAGACAAGACAACAGCATCATGCATGGAAGTACTGTTGACAATGATTTCAACATCTTGTTCAAAAGCTTTATGAATTGCTGCAGTATCTTTTCCCAAACACACAATTGCGCGCACTTTATCCTTTACCAAATCGGTCAGCATGCTATAGTCATTTCCCTTATCCACACCACCCAGTAACAATACGATTGGCGTCGAAAAACTCTCCAAAGCATACCATACGGAATTGACATTGGTGGCTTTCGAATCGTTGATATAATTGACTCCTCCGATACAAGCAACATGTTCAAGACGATGTGGAATATTCACATACGATCCCATGCTTTCCTTCATCGCTTGATTTCTCAACTCCTGTACTTTTGCAATTAATCCAGAAGCCATACTATTATAAATATTATGCTTCCCTTGCAATGACAATTCCTCAGTTCTCATAGTGAATGTATCGTTATTTGGTGTATTAATAATCATTGTTTTATTGGCCGTTAAATAAGCACCCAATTCAACAAGCTGTTCTTGTGTAAAAGGCAGGTATGTCCCTTTACTATGGTGTCTTTCCAAACCTTTTATTGTCTCAGGGTCATCTAGACAGTATATAAAATAATCCTTCTCCGTCTGATTTTGAATCATTCTGAATTTAGAATCCACATAATTTTCCATTTTATGGTCATAACGATCCAAATGATCCGGAGTGATATTAAGTATTACAGCAATATCTGCTCTAAAATGATACATATCGTCCAACATAAAGCTGGATATTTCCAACACGTAACAATCAAAATTTTCACGCGCTACTTGAAGCGCGAAGCTCTTTCCAATATTACCGGCCAAACCAACATTAAGACCACCATGCTTTAGCATTTCGTAAGTCAACATGGTTGTTGTTGACTTTCCATTAGACCCTGTAATGCAAATTAACTTGGCCGTAGTATATTGGGCAGCAAATTCTATTTCTGCTATCACAGGAATCCCTTTTTCTTTTAAGGCAACCACCAATGGCACTGTTTCTGGAATCCCAGGACTCTTAACAACAAGTGCTGCATTCAATATCCGAGCTTCGTCATGATTACCCTCTTCGAAAGCAATCCCTTCAGCTTTTAATTGCTCTTTATAATGATCCGCTATCAGTCCTTTATCGGATACAAATACATCATATCCCTTTTCCTTTCCAAGAATTGCAGTTCCCACGCCGCTTTCGCCCGCACCTAAGATGACAAGGCTTCCTGATTGAGGGTAATATGCTGTTGATATATTTGACATCGTTATCTAATTTTTAATGTTACTATTGTCAGAATGGCTAAAATTATTCCCACAATGACAAAACGAGTGACAATTTTCGCTTCATGGTAACCCTTCTTTTGGAAGTGATGGTGCAAAGGCGACATTAAAAAGATCCTTCTTCCTTCACCATATTTCTTTTTGGTGTATTTGAAATAGGAAACCTGTAAGATGACCGAAAGATTTTCCAACAAAAACACACCACACAGGATTGGAATCAATAACTCTTTACGAATCAAAATAGCAAACGCCGCTATAATACCACCGATTGCCAGACTCCCCGTATCTCCCATAAAAACTTGTGCAGGATACGTATTGTACCATAGAAAACCTACACAAGCTCCAACAAATGCCCCAGCAAAAATTACAAGTTCTCCCGAATTGGGGATATACATGATATTGAGGTAATCAGAAAAGATTACGTTACCCGATACATAAGCCAAAATTGCCAAGGTAACCCCAATGATCGCCGAAGTACTCGTTGCCAGACCATCAATACCATCGGTAATATTTGCGCCATTGGATACTGCGGTAACGATAAAAATGACGACAACTAAAAAAACGATAAAAGTCAGATAGTCGCTTTGCAAGCCAAACACCTTGAAGACCTTGGCGTAGTCAAATTCATTATTTTTATAAAACGGGATATTTGTTTTAGAAGATTTTACATTTTCAGCGTATGTTTTTTCTCCTGTCCCCTCATTGATAACCACTTCCACCGGTTTAGTAGATGTCGGTTTATCAACACCCTTTCTGACCACAATATCCGGGTGAAAATACATTGTACAGGCAATTATCGCCCCTAAACCAACTTGACCGACAACTTTAAATTTACCTGCCAATCCTTCTTTATTATGTCTAAAGACTTTGATATAATCATCCAAAAAACCTATCGCACCCATCCACAATGTCGTTATAATCATGATAATCACATAGATATTGGTCAATTTGGCAAATAATAGTGTCGGGATCAATATCCCGGCGATGATTATTATACCTCCCATAGTAGGTGTACCAGCTTTCTTTTTTTCACCTTCAAGCCCCAAATCTCGAATTGTCTCCCCAACTTGTTTATTATGCAAGAATTGGATCAATTTTCCCCCAAAAACCGTGGTAATAATTAATGAAGCGATTACAGCCATAGACGTCCGAAAGGAGATGTATTGGAACAACCCGCCTCCAGGTACATGAATATATTCGCTAAGCCACGTAAATAGATGGTACAACATATTTCTATTTTTCGTTAAATGTGTTCTCTAAAATTTCTTTATCATCAAAATGCTGTTTTACACCATTCACATCTTGATATTTTTCATGTCCTTTTCCAGCAACCAAAATAATATCACCCGGATTTGCCAGTTGATAGGCTGTACGAATCGCCTCCTTACGATCAGCTATTGAAAGTGTTTTCGCCTTTTGATCAGCTCCAACACCAGCCTCGATATCTTTGATAATCTGATAGGGATCTTCCGTGCGCGGATTGTCCGATGTAATCACAAAACGGTCGCTATAACGTAAAGCTGCTTCCGCCATTTCCGGTCTCTTCGTTTTATCCCGGTCACCACCACAACCCAACACTGTAATAATTTTTTGTTCCGGACGTCGCAAAGAACTTATTGTTTTTAAGACATTTTCTACAGCATCCGGTGTATGGGCATAATCCACGATACCGAAAACACCTGATGTAGATTTCATCGTTTCAAAACGGCCTTCTGCTCCTTTCAATGTACTTAAAGCGGTCAATACCTTTACCGTCTCTTGCTCCAATAAAATCGAAGCAGCATACACAGCCAATAGATTATATGCATTAAAGTCGCCGATCAATTTGACCCACACTTCTTGCCCATCTATGCTCATCAACATGCCGTCAAAATGGCTTTCAATGACCTTAGCTTTAAAATCAGCCCCAGAACGCAAGCCATAACTTTTTTTATGAGCAACCGTATTTTGCAACATGATCTGACCGTTTCTATCGTCAGCATTGGTTAACGCAAATGCGTGTGCGTCCAAATCATCAAAGAATTTCTTCTTGGCTTTGATATAATTGTCAAAAGTCTTGTGGAAATCCAAATGGTCATGTGTAATATTTGTAAATATTGCCCCGGCAAACACCAACCCTGCGATACGCTCTTGCACCACTGCATGTGAACTGACCTCCATAAAAGCATAGTCACAGCCATCATCCACCATATTCCGCAACAACTGGTTCAACTGGATCGGATCGGGTGTCGTATGTGTTGCAGGAATTATTTTTGAACCGATTTGATTCTGTACAGTAGACAGCAAACCAACATGATACCCCAACTCGGTAAACAATTGGAATAACAATGTCGCCACAGTGGTTTTCCCATTGGTTCCTGTCACACCAACCAATTTAAGCTGCTCAGATGGATTACCATAGAAATTAGCCGAAGCTACTCCCAGCGCATATGCAGAGTCTGCAACTAAAATATAGGCCACAGAATCCAAAGTTTCAGCAGGAAGTTCTTCAACAATAACTGCCCTTGCTCCCGAAGTGATCGCCTTATCCACAAATAAATGCCCGTCGGTCTGAACACCACGCACAGCGATAAACAAACTTCCTAACTCCACCTTTCTGGAATCAAAGCACAAAGAGTGCACATCGACCTCTTCGAGGTTTCCCACCACCTGCTGAACAGGGATAGCATGCAATACTTTTTTTAAATCCATCATTACTTAAGTTCTAAATTTATCGCTGTTCCAAATGGAAGTTTTTGGCCTGCAGCCAAAGATTGTGCCCCCACTCTTCCCTTTCCAAATACATGGGCTTTAAACCCTGCATTCTCCATCACATATAATGCATCCATCAATCCCATGCCTACAACATTGGGAACAATTCCTTCTTTATATTTCAAATCCACAAAGGGTACACCTCGGTTTGATGTATCTATTTCGCCCCTGGCCACCATATTCCAATTCACTGTATTAATACCTAATTTGTCATAGACCTTTTTACTTGCCTCTCTAGAGCCTTGCAAGGTCAAGGGCATTCTTCCGCCCAAATTCACCGCTTTGAATGTTTTTTTCCCTTTCATCTCCATATCATTCGCATAAACCATATCAGCAAGTTCTTTAAAAACAGGTCCCGCAATTGATGCTCCATAATATCCATTTCTCGGATTCCGAATCACAACGATAATCGAGTATTTCGGATCTTCAGCCGGAAAATAACCCGCAAAAGATGACTGGTACCTTCTGGCGCCATAACCCCTGGAACCATCCGCCATCTGAGCAGTTCCCGTCTTACCCCCTGAAGTATACAATGGACTTGCAACACTCCTTCCCGTTCCTTCTGTCATCACCCCTTCCATCATCCCTCTTACTTCCGCCAATGCATGATCTGATGCAATTTTTTCATTGATAACCTTTGCCTCGAAACGCTGAATTGTATTCCCTAAATGTCTAATCTCTTTCACAAATAGCGGTGCGATCAATTTACCGTTATTAGCCACCGCATTATAAAATGTCAATGTCTGCAAAGGAGTAATCTTCATTTCGTATCCATAGGCCATCTGTACTAAGGACAACCCACTCCAGGATTTACTTTTCGAAGTCTTCACCAAAGGAACCCCTTCGCCGGGAATCTGTAGATCTAAGGTTTTCCCAAATCCAAACGAATGCAATTTTGACGTGAATTGATCCGGATTATCCTTATACGCTTGATATACAAATTTTGTAACCCCAACATTCGAAGATTCCTCAAAAGCCCGCTTAGCCGAGACTATAGATTTTTTGGGCGCATGCGAATCACGAATGGTATGCTTGTAAATCGGCCAGTTACCATTCCCGATATTTATAGTTGTACTTGAATCAATTTTCTTATCATCAATCAATGCCAGATAAGAAGCAAGTTTAAACGTTGACCCCGGATCGGCACTTTGTGCAATCGCAAGATTGAACTTTTCACGATAAACACCGTCTTTATCCCGCATGAAATTTGCAACGGCACGCACTTCCCCGGTTTTGACTTCCATCATCACAACACAACCTTCATCCGCGTTACTTATGATCATTTGTTTTTCCAAAGCACGCTGTGCCATATCCTGCATATTCACATCAATGGTCGATATAATATCAGAACCATCAACTGGTGCCACTTCAATATCCCGATTAACTGGAATCCAAACCCCACCAGCAATACGCTGCATCAATCGCTTACCACTTTTCCCATCAATGTACTCACCATATGCCCCTTCTAAACCGACATGGATATTCTCCTTTACATTTTTGTAACCGATAGTCCGAGCCGCAAGGTTCACAAAAGGTAAGATCCGTTTATTCTGTCTATCCGTAATCAAACTACTTGGATAACGGTCTTTTCCAATGCGAGCGGCCTTAAACAAAGGAAATTGTTTCACCTTCTTTAAATCCTGATGCGAGACATTACGCTTGATCAGCAAGTAACGCTGTTTTTTATTTCGCGCCTGTTTTAATAATGTCAAATATTGCCGGGATGATTTATCCTTAAAAAAATCAGCCAATTTTATCGCCAGAGAATCAACTTTGAGATTGAAATAATCATTATCCTCTTCAGGTACAGCCATAGCATCAAAACGAAGTTCGTACTCTGGAACGGAAGTCGCCAACAGACTACCATCGTTGGAATAGATATTCCCCCGGGCAGCTTCAACTTCGCGCTCCTGAATAGAAAGACTATCCGCCAATGCTTTCCAATGTTGCCCATCTACATATTGCAACTTCAGCATTTTCCCAAACACCATAAATGCAAGTAGCACAATAAGTCCAAAGGCAAAATAGACGCGAACAAGGATCGTGTTTCTGATACTCATAACTCTCTCTATTTTTCTTCTTTTTTCTCTACAACTTCAATCTTGATCGGTGGCTCCACCCGCTCTTTCAAACCTAAGGAGTCTACACGTTTCGCAATCTCTGTCTGTGTGGACATTTTCATAAGTTCTGCCGACAGCGACTTATGATCCCAGCCTAATTCTTTGACTTCCTTGCTCACTTTATCGATGCTCCGAATAGTTCGCTCAGCGAAGTGACGATTGGAGATATACAACAGCATCAGAAAGGCGATAAAAGCTCCAAAAGGCAAATACTCCAATATTTTGTTTAAGGAAAGGTCTCCAACGGTAAAAAGCGTTTTAATAAACGCTTCTGTTTGCTCCGCCTTTTCTTCGACAGTTTCTTGTAGTTCCTCCTGAACTTCTTCACTCAATTCTTTCTGTCTTATCGTATTCCTGCTCATCTTTTCGCTCCATTTTTTAAGACAAATCCAACCTTTCAGCAATACGCAGTTTCGCACTGCGCGATCTATTATTTTCAGCCAATTCCTGTGACGATGCCGTAATTGCTTTACGGCTTAACACATGGAACGGTTTGATTTCATTTCCAAAAAAGTCTTTCTCAACATCGCCTTTAAACTTCCCTTTGGCCATAAAATTTTTCACCAAACGATCCTCTAAAGAGTGGTAAGACATCACCACCAATCTCCCCTCGCTTTTCAACACGTCAACAGTTTGCAATAAAAATTCCTGCAAAGCCTCAAGTTCGCGGTTAACTTCGATACGCAGCGCCTGAAAAACCTGCGCATGATACTTATGTTCTTTCCCTTTTGGAACCATCCGTTGAATAACTTCCTTCAATTCAGCAACAGTATGTATAGGTTGTGCCAAACGCGCGGTTACAATTGTTTTCGCCAGCGACTTTGCATTCATGATTTCACCATACATACCGAAAATTCGATGCAGGTCTTCTTCCGCATAAGTAGCCAATACCGCTTTTGCATCCAAGTCCCCCACTTGATCCATACGCATATCTAAATCAGCATCAAAACGAATGGAGAAACCGCGATCCGCAGCATCAAATTGATGCGACGAAACACCTAAGTCTGCCAAAATCCCATCCACCTCACGCACACCATACAAACGGAGACTATTTTTTAAAAACCTAAAATTCTGATGAATCAACGTAAAACGAGGATCATCAATCACATTTCCTAAGGCATCAGGATCCTGATCGAAAGCAAACAGCTTTCCCTCCGGCCCTAATCTTTTCAATATTTCACGAGAGTGGCCACCACCGCCAAATGTCACATCCACATAAACGCCATTCGGCTTGATCGCCAAAGCATCCATGCATTCCTGCAACATGACCGGAACATGATACACATTCTCCATATTATTATATCCCAAAATTATTATCCCCCATTACCTCTGCCGCCAAAGACGATATATCTTCAACCCCACTATCACCCATCAGATCATCATAACCTTCTTTAGACCAAACTTCAATTTTATTGAATTGACAGGCCAAGACCAACTCTGTTGTTATACCCGCAAATTCCAATAAGCTTTTTGGCAACAACACACGCCCCGCCGCATCCAATGTCAACTCTGTCGCACCACGCGTAAAAGCACGCACAAATGCCCGCACCTTTGGATCAAATTGATTTAACTTCGCCAGTTTGGCTGTCATCAAATCCCACTCTTCGCGTGGATAAAAAACTAAATGTTTCTCAAAACCGCGATTCACAACAAGCCCATCACGCTCAACATGAGGCATCTGCCTCTTGAGCGCAGCCGGCAACACCATCCTTCCTTTGGCGTCTAACTTGCATTCGAATTCTCCGATCAACTGAGTCATATCGTCAATTATCCTATTCTAATTTAAATGTAAAAGTATACACTTTCTCCCACTTTCCCCCACTTTCCCACATAAAAAAGTTTTCCACATCGAAAAATCGCTACAAGAAAATACATAACCCACTTTTCAATCACCCTATAAAACCTTATTTACAACCAGTTAAACAAACATTCTAAGTACATCTCACATTAAGATATCGCCTTATGTTTTTCCGTATATTTTTGCATAAAACGGGAACGAATTGTAAAATTTTCCTCTTTAGAAATATAATTTTACTCCCTTTTTTTAGAAAAATGGGAGAAAGTGGAGCGCTAGAAAATGAAAAATTGAAAGCGTGGTTGAAAGTGGGAGAACCTGACTGAAATAAGAACTGTAGAATTCGTTATTGTCGAGTAAAACCAATAATTTTGCATAAATTTTATTTTATTAAGATATGCACAGAACACACACTTGTGGAGAATTAACATTGGCTGACTTAGGGAAAACGGTTACCCTAAGTGGATGGGTTCAGAAATCCCGCGATTTGGGCGGTATGACTTTCATCGATGTTAGAGACCGATATGGTATCACACAATTAACGTTCAATGCAGATGATGATGCGACTTTACGCACTAGTGCCCGTGAACTGGGAAGAGAATATGTCATAAAGGTAACCGGAGAGGTTATTGAACGTTCCAATAAAAATGCTAAAATCTCTACGGGAGATATTGAAATCAAGGTTTCAAACCTTGAAATATTAAATGCGGCAAAGTTACCTCCATTTACAATTGAAGATGAAACCGATGGTGGCGATGATATCCGCATGAAATTCAGATATCTGGACTTACGTCGGAATCCGGTACGAGAGAATCTTATTTTAAGACACAAAACTTCGCAGGAAGTACGCCGTTATCTTGACGCTCAGAATTTTTTAGAAGTAGAAACACCTTATCTCATCAAATCCACGCCTGAAGGAGCGCGGGATTTTGTGGTACCATCCCGCATGAATCCAGGCGAATTTTACGCACTACCTCAGTCGCCACAAACATTTAAACAATTATTAATGGTATCTGGCTTTGATCGCTATTTTCAAATTGTTAAGTGTTTCCGCGATGAGGACTTACGTGCTGACCGCCAACCGGAGTTCACTCAAATCGACTGTGAAATGTCTTTTGTAGAACAGGAAGACGTGCTAAATATTTTTGAAGGACTTGCAAAGCATATTTTCAAAACGATCAAAGGGATTGATCTTGGATCTGTACCGCGTATGACTTATGCCGATGCCATGCGTCTTTACGGATCGGACAAACC
This sequence comes from Sphingobacterium sp. DR205, assembly GCF_011064245.1. Lineage (NCBI taxonomy): Bacteria > Pseudomonadati > Bacteroidota > Sphingobacteriia > Sphingobacteriales > Sphingobacteriaceae > Sphingobacterium > Sphingobacterium sp. DR205. Next base: position 5,645,597 of record NZ_CP049333.1, read on the forward strand.
TGACATTCGTTTCGGAATGCAGTTTGTCGAATTAAATGACGTTGCAAAAGAAAAAGGGTTCCCTGTATTTGATGCAGCGGAACTGGTTGTTGGTATTAATGCCGAAAATTGTGCACATTATACCAGAAAACAACTGGACGCTTTAACAGACTTTATTAAACGTCCACAAATCGGCGCGACAGGCTTAGTATATGCACGTGTCAACGAAGATAGCTCAGTGAAATCTTCGGTAGACAAGTTTTTCTCGCCAGAGCAGTTAACGACGATTGCAGACAAGTTCCACGCGAAACCTGGAGATCTATTATTAATTATGGCTGGCAACAAGGATAAAGTTCGTAAACAACTGAATGAATTGCGCTTGGAGGTTGCTTCCCAACTCGGTCTTCGGGACAAAGATACTTTTGCTCCGCTATGGGTCATTGACTTCCCGCTATTGGAATGGGACGAGGACAGCGCCCGTTTTCATGCGATGCACCACCCATTTACTTCACCAAAACCAGAAGATATTCCATTATTGGATACTAATCCTGGCGAGGTGAGAGCAAATGCCTATGACTTTGTCTTAAATGGTGTAGAAGTGGGCGGCGGGTCTATCCGTATTCATGACAGAGAGCTGCAATCCCTTATGTTTAAACACCTGGGCTTTAGTCCGGAAGAAGCACAGAAACAATTTGGTTTCTTGATGGAAGCATTCACCTATGGCGCTCCTCCACACGGTGGTTTAGCGTTTGGCTTTGACAGACTTGTATCGCTATTAGCTGGCTTAGATACGATCCGTGACGTGATTGCCTTTCCAAAAAACAACTCCGGAAGAGATATCATGATTGATGCTCCATCAACTATTCACCAAGAACAATTGGATGAATTGAGCTTAAATATTAATATAAAAGAATAAATTTCAAGCTCGCTTTTCGAGAAACAATTTATTAACACTATATTTAAAAGTTGGTAGGAAACGACCAACTTTTTTTGTGAAAAATCAGCAGATTAGATGTCAGAGAGTACGGCAAATACGTTTTTAAAGGAAAGTGCACAGAAAGCATTTGACACCAAACATCGCGATATTATCAATTACAATATCGACAAATACAGTATTGCTTTCGAAAAAGGGAAAAGCAAATTTGCGGACCTCGATAACTCCAAAACCAAAGCAAATTTGATCAAATGGAAAGTAATGGAAAATCTCGATCGATATCTATTACAATTTGAGGCAAATTTCACCGCACGTGGCGGAAAAGTAATCTGGGCAAATGATGCCGACGAAGCGCGTGAGGAGATTTATAAAATAATCGAACGAAAAAGAACACGGTCGATTGTAAAATCTAAATCTATGGCTACGGAAGAAATTGAATTAAATCATTTTCTGGAATCCAAAAACATAGAAGCCATTGAGACTGATCTTGGAGAATATATTATTCAGCTCCTAGACCAGAAACCCTACCATTTTGTCACACCTGCAATGCATTTAAGCCTGGAAGACATCGCTAAGCTTTTTCATGAAAAATTTGATACTCCCTTAGATGCATCCGCAGAACATTTGACACTGAAAGCTCGCGAATTATTAAGAGACAAATATTTAGCAGCAGAAGTAGGTATTACAGGAGCTAATTTTTTAGTCGCTGAAACAGGGAGTATAGCGATTACAGAAAACGAAGGGAATGCACGTCTGACCTCCACTTTTCCAAAAACACATATTGCTGTGGTGGGTATAGAGAAAATCATCCCCACGCTACAGGATCTAGAAGTATTTTGGCCACTTTTATCCACTCACGGTACAGGTCAAAACTTAACAGTTTATAACACCCTACTCACAGGACCAAAACAGTCTTATGAATCTGATGGCCCCGAAGAAATGTATGTTATCCTGCTTGACAATGGACGCAGTAATCTCCTTGCGCAGAAAGAACAACGTCAGGGGCTATATTGTATCCGCTGTGGAGCATGTTTAAATGTCTGTCCTATTTATCAAAATATCGGCGGCCATACGTATGAAACAACTTATCAGGGACCAATTGGGTCTTTAATTTCACCTCATTTAAATGGGATGAAGGAGTTTAAACATTTAAGCTATGCGTCCACCCTCTGTGGTAAATGCACTGAAGTGTGTCCTGTAGGTATCGATATTCAACGCATGCTTCTTGTCAACCGAAAGGATTCGGTGGAACAGGGCTTATCGACGAAAACGGAACAAAAAGTCTGGAGCTGGTTCACATACGGAATACAACGCCGAAAACTAATTGATTTTTTTGGTGGAAAATTCAAGAACTTTTTCCTTAGAAAGTTTTTTAAGAAAACCTGGGGCGATCAACGGGAGCTACCGAAGCTAGCGGAAAAATCCTTTTCTAGACAATGGAAGGAACAGCAAAAAAATAAAGATTCATAAAGCCAAATGCTGTGTTAACTTGATTGATATCAACATAGAAAAGGGGATCTATGATCCCCCTTTCAACTAACACTCACCAATTATTAATATGAAAACTATTCTTTTTATTAACCTTATGTTGTTTTCGCTTCAGCGTCAACTGCTTTCTCGTTCACACCTTTCTGAAAATCTCCTTTCCGCATTTGTCGATCCTTTCTCCAATGCTCTTTGTGCATTTTATGGTTCTCAGCGTAAGAATCCTTCAATGTCTTTTGTTGCTCCGGAGTCAATAAAGCCATCATTTTTTTATGATCAGCAGCACGTTGTCTTCTCATTTTTTCGCGATACAATTTACGCTCTGCTGCTATTTTTTTATGATCCTGTGCTTGCTTCAAATGAAATGCATACACCTCTTTACGTTGTTGATCTGTAAACTTCAACTTTTGGTCCATGCGATCTGTCTTGATCTTAGCCAATTCTTCGGGATTTTTATTTTTTAAGCCATCATGCTTTCTATCTTTCGAATGCCTGTTTATTGGTGCACTCATTTCTTTGGTATCTGATTTAAGATCCTCTTTCTCCTGCGCGAAACCTGTTAACATTAATCCGGATAACGCCAAACTTAACATCAATTTTTTCATCTCTCTATTTTTATAAATCAACAATCTATCAATTTAATAGGTCATCTTTTCAACCTATTTATCTATAAGAGTGTTTTTGACCACCAAAAGTTTAAAACGTCATCTGTTAAATAAAGTTAAGAAAGATATTATTGGGATACTGCGCTTAAACGGATAGGTAATGTATAAGCCACCCGCACAGCACGTCCGTTCTGAACACCTGGTTTCCACTTTCTCGCCTTTTTCAATAGGTTGATCGCAGCCTCCCCCGTTCCGAACTTCATATCGCGTTTTACAGCAATATCAGTCAAGGATCCGTCCCGCTCTACAACAAAAGAGACTTCGATCACGCCCGATACTCCTTGATCCAAAGCTGACTGTGGAAAACCATAATTTTCTGAAACCCATTTCATGAAAGCTGGCAGTCCGCCCACCGGAGTGGGCATGATTTCCACCGTAATAAAAGGCTGGTCAGCATTTCCATCTGTTCCTCCTCCTGACACGGCCCCCTCTTTATGCCCGGTAATTCCGCCATCCTTTTTAGACGAACCAAATTCACCTCGTGCAATATGTGTTCCGGCAGCATTCGCCTTTAATGTAATACGAGCAGTCATTGTATTGGGTTTATTCAGCTCATCCTGCGTAGCAACATCCTCTGTCACTTTACTTGCTTTTGTAATCTTCGGCTCGGGCATACGCACCAAATCAAACTTCGAAAGATCCTGTGCTATCTGTTGCGGTGCTTTCTCCTGCATTAAAATAGGCTCTTCTTTCACCTCCTCTTTTTTGTCAGCCTCCTTCTGAATTTCATTGAGATCCTCGGGAGTTAGAACTTCAATTGTAGTAATTGTATCAGGTATAGCTTTCTTAAAGTATCTGCTATAGCCATAGGACCCCGCAATCAAAAGGAACGCAAAAGAAACAACGATGGCCAGCCCCACATTCGTTGCTCTATTTGACAAATTCCGCAATTCATAAGCACCATACATTTTGTTGCGGCCTGCAAAGATAACATCCAGCCATTCTTTGCGATAGATATTCAATTTTGAGTTCATCATAACATTAAAGCTTAAATCTTTTCATTATGATGCGCGAAACCCTTATATTTCATAAAATTTTTGCACACGCTTATGAAATCACTTTTTTTAGCTATTCTTCTACTAACATTATATGGTTGTGACAACAGTCAAAACCAATCCAAACCATCGGTTAAGAGTGAAAATAAAGAACAGATGATTTCACCTTATTTTGGCTTTTTGAATCAACAAAAAGATTCACTAATTGCCCTTCCTATGGATCAGGCGATGGAAAGTCCCGAAAAATACAATTATGTCATTATCGAAGATCAAGTTAGCCCACTGGAATTTATACAGAACAAAACGGATAATAAAGAGAGTAATGGCAGACAAACAGCCCAAAACTTTGCAAATAGTGAAGGTTCATTGTTTACGATAAAAAATGAAATTAAGTCGGGAGATTTCGGAATGCTCGTCAATCAGTCGTTCGTGAATGAATATAAAATTGAACCTTTTACAAAAGTTCAGCATGAAACAAGTCCGGAAATTAAAGAAAAACTTGAAAAAAAATACAATAGGAAAATCAATAAAAGTACAACCATTGCTGTACTGAAAGACAAAGCTGAGTTCAATCTAACAGTTTTTGAAAATCAGCAGGACTCAGCGCTAGCTGTATTCTCCTATGCTAAAGAAGATCAGCTGATTAATCTGGATTTTCCGGCCACTTACGATGACATTAGTACTTGGCGAGTCGATGATGGCGGACAATTTGATAATGAGGCTTTTCAGGTTCTCACCGTATTGCGTTCAGAAATTGGTGTTAGTTTTGTGAGCATCTTTTGGGGTGCTGAGGGTTATGAATTAAATTTCTATCAACCCAAGAAAGATAAATTTAGCTCAGCTGCGCAAGCCTATGGCTATAGTTCACCCTTATAAAACAAGACATTGTTCCCTTAATCCAATTCATTAAAGGAACAATTCTTTACTCTTAAAGATGCATCCTAGCCATCGGAGCGACATCCTGCCCGACAAACTCTCCTTTCAGATATTTATAATATCCAGCGATGGCGATCATCGCTGCATTATCTGTACAATACTCAAATTTTGGGATAAAAACATTCCAATGATATTGCTCTCCCATTTCGATCAATCCCTTTCTGAGTCCTGAATTTGCTGAAACACCACCCGCTATGGCAATATCCTTTACCCCAGTTTGTTTCGCAGCCTTTTTCAATTTGTTCAATAAGATAGAAACAATGCGGGATTGCACACTGGCACATAGATCTGCCATATTTTCTGTCAAGAAATCAGGATTCAATTTTAGCTGATCTTGAACAAGGTAAAGTATAGCTGTCTTTAATCCGGAAAAACTAAAGTTGAGTCCAGGTATCTGCGGTTCGGGTAATTTGTAGGAACTGGGATTCCCCTCCTTTGCAAATTTATCGATAAGTGGCCCACCGGGGTAAGGGAGATTCAAAACCTTAGCTGTTTTATCAAAGGCCTCCCCTGCCGCATCGTCAAGTGTCTCGCCCAATAACTCCATTTCAAAGTAATCTTTTACCAAGACAATTTGTGTATGTCCTCCCGAAACGGTAAGGCACAAAAAAGGAAAACTTGGCTTTGGTTCCTCAATAAAATGGGCCAAAATATGCGCCTGCATGTGATTTATATCGATTAACGGGACATTCTGTGCAAGCGCAAATGATTTAGCAAAAGAAGTTCCGACCAAAAGAGCGCCCAATAATCCAGGTCCACGTGTAAAACTCACTGCATCTATTTGATTTTTGCTTATTTTTGCTTGACGAATGGCTTCGTCCACCGTAGGAATAATGTTTTGTTGATGGGCACGTGAAGCTAACTCGGGAACTACTCCACCATATTTTGCGTGGATTGCCTGAGTCGCAATAACATTTGAATGAATTTCACCGTTAATACAAATAGAAGCGGAGGTTTCATCACAAGAGGATTCAATTCCTAAAATAATAGCCATAGCTAGAGGTAATAAATTAGAATACAAAAGTATCAAAAAAATAATTAAAATAATGTCAATAGTCCTGGGTAGTATATTCATTATACTGCTTGCATTGGCATTATCGCTACAGCTAAAGCCCGTACAAAACTTTGTTGCGCAAAAGGCTGTCAACTATTTATCCAACGAGCTCGATACCAAAATCAATTTAAAAAGCATCTATTTTAAACCCTTCAAATCCCTTGTTATAGAAGGATTCGAAATCTATACACAGGAGGGCAAAAAAATAATAAAGTCCGAAAAAATTGAAGCCAGTGTCAATCTATCGCAACTGATAGAATTAAATAAAGTAGTCATCAACAAATTGAAAATTGAGAATACGGAAAGTAATTTCGAACAATTTAAGGACAGCAGCAACATCTCATTTTTAATCCGGTATTTCAACCCACCGAAAAAGGAAAAGAAGAAAAGCTCAAAAAAAATAATTTTTGATGTTAAAGAACTCATCATCAATAACAATTCCTTTAACTACGTTAATCACAAACAAAAACACTACAATAAAGTTGTGGACTTTGGCGATCTGGGTATATCCAAACTCAATGCACACTTTAAGAATATAAAAATTGATTCCAATCAAATCTCAGCGGATATCAAAACACTCAATCTTAACGAGAAAAAAGGTTTGGTTATCAAAGGGCTCCTGGCCCATGCCTCAGTCAGCACCAAAAGCATTGAACTGATTGACCTTATGCTTACAACCAACCGTTCCACATTCAAGAATTATTTAAAATTAAGCTATACTAATTTTTCGGATTTTTCGGACTTTATTCACAAAGTCAATGTAAAGATACAGGCGCGCGACTCGCACATACACTCAGAAGATATCGCTTTCTTTTCTTCGCCCATGCACCAGGTCAAGTTTGATGTAAAGATTAAAAAATCCGATCTGGAAGGTACCGTTTCAGCTATCAATGCTTCACAGGTAGATTTGACCATCGGGAAAAACACGAAGTTAGCGGGTAATCTCAAAATTATCGGCCTACCTGATATTGACAAAACAGAGTTTATTGTTCCCAAGGTTTTAATTGCCTCTGAATATAGCGATCTTGAAAATGTTATCCGCGAGCTTGGCCATTTAAAAAACTTCAAACTTCCTGAAGTGGTTGCCCTTTTCAATAAATTCGCGTTCAAAGGCAGTCTAAATGGTCAGTATAACAACTTTAAAACAAAAGGAAGCTTCACCACAGCTATCGGCGATGTTACAGCTGACGGAACATTGGATCTACGTAAAGAAATCAAATATGCTGGTAAGTTTCAATCACCAACATTTGATCTTGGTAAAATAACAAAGGTAAAAGATCTCGGCAGTTCGGGCTTCGACCTACAGCTTGATGGAGTAGGTACCGATCCCAAGCACCTAAAGCTGAATGTCGCCGGCAATCTCACTAATTTCAATTTTAAGCAATATACCTATCAGCAAATACGAGTAAATGGAAATATAGACAAACAATTATTTCTTGGCTCAGGGGAAGTAAACGACCCAAACCTCAGATTAAAGTTCACCACTGACATAGATTGGTCCAGCCGTCCGGACTATCATCTGGATGCTGATATCCAACAGGCTAATTTAAAAAAGCTCAATTTCTTCCATGGGGACTCAATCAATATTATTGATACTAAATTCCATACGAGCTTAATTGGAGACAACATCAATGACATTACAGGGGAATTTAAATCTGACAGTGTAAGTTTCACTTCCTCCAAAGGTAAATTTGCGATTAAAAATATTAATTTCCTTGCAGAAGGAGATCAAGAGGCGCGGTCGCTTACACTACAATCCGCTATTGGACATATAGATCTCAAGGGGAGAATAGATCTAAATACGATCGTCCCCTATTTTAAGGCTCTCGCCATGCGCTACGCTCCGGCAATAGGATTTGAAAAGAGCGAGTTCAACCGTCAGGATTTTGACCTTAATGTCAATATCAAATCATTCAGACCCATTGCGACATTCTTTAGAAAAGATATTTCTCTGGATAGTGGGGCAACGTTGAATGCCAAATTTGCCAGCGAGAAGCAAACTGCAAATTTTAACTTTTATGCCCCTGAATTCAAATATAACGGTATTCGTCTCACCCATCTGATTATAGACCAAAACGCCAATTTAAACAATATGGAGTTACAAACGTCTATAGATCAGATCAATTTTACCGATAGCACATATATCAAGAATGTTAATATTTCAAACACCTTGGTCAATGACAGCTTACAGTTCAACATTAAGATGTCAGAATTGGAAGCAAGCAATAGTTTAGATCTAAATGGTGTTATTCGATTTGCACATGCAAAGCCAGCCTTCATCAATTTCTATCCATCTAATATATTGATAAACAAAGAACAATGGCTTGTAAATAACGATGCGCAATTGAAAATTTCAAAGGGAAAATGGTATTTCGAGAAACTCACGTTAAGCCATGCCGAGCAAAAAGTACATATAGATGGCATCCTGTCAAATAACATTTCAGATCAAATCAATTTAAAATTCCAGGACTTCAATCTCACCTCCCTAAATGGGATTACGAAGCCCCACGGGATTAATTTATCAGGTAACTTAAATGGAAAGATCGAAGTCAACTCGGTTTTTAAATCCCCATTTGTCGTCGCCAATATTACGACCTCTCCTATCCTTTACAACAATATTCCGATTGGCGCATTAGCACTCAGTGCCAATTACGATCCGGAGAACCAACTCGTCAAACTCGATAGTAAAATAGAGGAAGGTGATAAACTCATTCAACTCACTGGATCTTACAATCATTTAAGCGAAAGTAATAAGCTTGACCTTAAAGCTACTTTAGTAAATACAGACGTATTCGTTTTTCAACCATTTCTACGAAGCTTGGTATCAAATATTAAGGGCAAAGTAAATGCAGACTTAGCGATTGCGGGCGATATCCTAAATCCTAAAATTAGCGGAACCGGAAAGCTTGACAATGCGTCAATGGTTATCAATTACCTAAAGACGCCTTATCGCCTTTCCGATGAAATCAATGTGACCAACAATAGAATATTCCTTACGGGGCTCAAAATATATGATCAGAAAAATAATGTGGCTACAATCGACGGCGTTGTTGACCTCAATAAGCTAAGTGATCCTGATATAGATGTAACTGCTGAAGCAAAAAATTTCATGATATTGAATACAACCATAAAAGATAATAACATCTATTATGGTACCGCATATGCTTCCGGAAATTTCCAGTTCAAGGGTCTGACATCTGCAATGAATATCAATATACGTGCTAAGTCAGAGGAAAATACTGTCATCAATATACCCTTTAATAGCGCCAGTACAATCTCGGATAGTGATTTTATCTATTTCATTGAAAAAGATTCCACCAAAATCAAGAAAAATCAAAAGAAACGTGATTTTGGCGGGCTAACAATGAACATGGATCTGCTGATCACACCAAATGCCGAAATCAACCTTTTTTCTAGTATGGGTGAATTATCCGGAAAGGGAAATAGTAACCTCAATATGCGGATATCTTCGCTTGGAGATTTTGAAATGTTCGGTGACTTTATCATTAACAGCGGGAAGTTTAATTTCACGGCACAGGATTACATCAACAAAATTTTTGATTTAAAGGAAGGCGGTACCGTGCGATGGGCGGGTAACCCAGCTGAGGCAAATATTAATATCAATGCAATTTACCAACAAAGAACAAGCTTAGCGCCACTCTATAATGCTGCAGGAAGGGAAGAAAACCCTGAGCGTGTATTAGCGCAGGCAGATATGATTTTAAAAGGGCAGTTGAGTCAGCCAGACATTACATTTGATATCAATTTCCCACAAAACCCAGGTGTCAAGGATGAGTTGCAGGGATATTTTTCTGATGCCAACAATGTTAACCAGCAAGCACTTAGTTTGATTGTAAGGCGTAGCTTCACTCCCGGCACACAAAGTGATTTTGGAAAAGAGGTAAATAACACATTACTATCTGCAGGAACCGAAATTGCGTTCAATCAAATCAATAATATTATCGCGCAATCACTCAATATCAACTTCTTTGACATCAATATCAAGTCACTGAATGATGCATCCGCTTCGCTTCGTTTATTTAATGACAGACTGGTTCTTACTGGCGGTATTTCAGACCGTCGAAGTCAGGCCCTAACTGACTTGAATGTATTCTCAGACCGTGTCTCTACTGATGCAGAGGCAATGTTTTATTTACGCAAAGACGGTCGTCTCGTCCTTCGGGCATCAAACCGTTTAAATACAAGAAATTTTCTTCTTAGTCCAAATGACGGGGAATACATCAGCGCCTTTGGACTATTATATCGGCAAGAGTTCAACTCGTTCTCCGAATTTATAAAGCGGCTGTTTCCTATAGGAAAGAAAAATAACAGCATTGTTCCTGCACAAACAGAGGTAAAGAAAAGCCAACCAAACTAACAGTAGAGAACTAAAATATAAGTAGTGACAAATCTGGACTATTTACTATTAGCGACAAAGTATGTGAGTGATTGGAGAATACTACAACCCATCAATCAAATTCAATTGAGATCCAAAAAGATAAAACAAAAGCGATCGATGACACAAAAAAAAAGGCTTCCAAGATATTTGGAAGCCTTTTTTTTGTTTAAAATTGCTTACGCTAATTTTTCGAATTCTTTAAATTCAATATCGCTGCTATTCAATTTCACCAAACCTTTTAGGTGATCAAATACTTTTAAAGCTTTAGCTTCTTCGAATAAACGATTACCCTGCTCTCTGTCTTGCAACAATTGAATTGCAAATTGGTTCAATTGCTCATCAGAAGGTTCTTCGTTGATATTGTACATTTTAATTTGTGCGTAAATACGTTCCTTCGCTAAATTGATTACTTCATCATATTTAACTTCAAGACCGTTTTCAGTAACAACACGGTTTTCTATGATTGTCCATTTCAAGTTATTCAAGAAATCAGCAAAACCTTCGTTAAGCTCCTCCTCAGAAATGCTAGGGTTAGTAGCTTTCAACCATCTTTTCAAGAACTCTTCAGGGAATGTAACGTCTACTTTCTCCATACCAAAAGTATACATATCATTACGTAGTTTTTGATCTGAGTTTTGCTTAAATAAGTTTTCTACTTCTTCCTTTACTTTTTCCGTAAATTGGGCTTCTTCAGTGACTTCACCTTCAGCAAATAATTTATCGAAAAACTCTTGATTAAGATCAGCCTCTTCTAAACGGTTGATATTTTTAACAGTCAACTCAAATTTAGTTACATCCAAAGCTGTAGCTTCTTCTTCAGTAATGCCCAAGATACGTGCTAAATCTTCAGTTTTGAAAGCTTTCTTAACATCAATTTTAACAGTATCGTCTTTTTTAAGACCTACCAAAGATTTTTTGATTTTCGCATCTTCAACGATATCCGTACGGATTGAAGTTGTTTTTTCAAGACCTTCCTCTTTATCTTGTTTTAAGGTTGCATACAATACATCACCTTCTTCGGATACTTCTGGATTGGTCATCTTTCCATAGCTACGACGTAAGTTTTTGATACGATCCGCCAAAGTCTCTTGGTCAGCTTTGATATCGTAAACAGCAAACTCAGTCTCAGCTGTAAAAGGCAAATCAAAAGCAGGTGCTAGACCAATCTCATATTTAAAATTGAAGTTGTCTTTATAATCCCAGCTATATTGCGCATCGTCTTCCAAAGGAAGCGGCTGACCCAAAACCTCTAATTTATTTTCTGAAATATAATTCGTGATTTTATCGTTCACCAATTTATTGATCTCATCAAATAAGATAGATTTACCATAGGTACGTCTGATATGTCCCACAGGAACTTGACCTGGACGGAAACCCGGTAATTTTGCCTTTTTAGCTTGCGCTTTAATCTCTTTGTCGACTTGAGGATTATAATCTTCAGGTGCTAATGCGACGTTGATTACCGCATTGATTGCATCTACATTCTCGTGTGAAATATTCATACTCTTTTTAGCTATATCGCATTCATAAAAAAATCCTCCCGAGGTTTTAAGTTCGGGAGGACATCAAGTGCGGAAGAAGGGACTCGAACCCCCACGCCTTGCGGCGCCAGATCCTAAGTCTGGTGCGGCTACCAATTACGCCACTTCCGCATTAGGATTTCTTTTGATGCCACAAAGATAGAAACCAAACCTATATCTTGCAAGTATTTTATACTCTTTTTTTTATTTTTTTTCAATATTCTATTCTCCTCTTGCATAATTCATTATTATTCATTTACTTTGAATATCAAAGTACTTTTATGGAACAGAAAGATTTATTTAAAGAGCTTGGACAGATTAGATCATTGATGGAAAAATCCTCCAAATTTGTTTCTATAAGCGGATTGTCAGGTGTACTCATTGGCTGTTATGCTTTATTAGGCACTTTACTTGGCTACTACATTACGACCAATACTGAAGCCTTGAACAATCAATTCACAGGCGATCTAACGTTATTAAATATCTTTCTAATACTTGCTATTTTCATTCTTGTGCTCTCACTATTGACCGGATGGCTCATGGCGCGTAAAAAAGCGAAGAAAAGTCGACAGTCTATTTGGAACATTACGAGCAAATCTCTTTTATTTGCAGTTTCAATCCCATTGGTAACTGGAGGCCTGTTGGTGCTAATCCTGCTTGCTCAGGGTTATTATCATTTGATTGCAGGGATGTTGCTTATTTTCTATGGTGTAGCTTTGGCTGCTGGTAGCATTTATACTTTTACTGAGGTGAGATGGTTAGGCATACTTGAGATATCCTTAGGACTACTGGCACTATGTCTTCCTGACCACGGACTGCTATTATGGGGATTGGGTTTTGGTGTGCTACATATCATCTATGGTTTTATCGTTTACAAAAAGTACGAATCGTGAAATTGGATCTTTCTTTATATGACAAAGTATTTGAAAACAGAGTCCGCTTACAGATTATGAGTGTTCTTGCAGCGAATGAAGAATACGACTTCAATTCTCTGAAAGAATTGTTGGATGTAACCGATGGTAATCTAGCCTCTAACCTTAAAACATTGGAGAAAGAAGAATATATTGTCGTGGAAAAAAGTTTTGTTGACCGCAAACCCAATACCCGATATAAAAGAACGACAAAAGGATTAAAAGCATTTGAAAATCATCTTATTGCATTAGAAAATTTAATAAAACAACAATACAAATAATTTTTTTATTCAATCACTTTGAAAATCAAAGTACTTTTAAAACAACAAAAAAAATGAAAGGAACTCGATTAAAACTTATGCTGCACCTCTACAACTGGTCTTCCAGCGTGTATGCAAATATTTTTAAATGGAACAAAAAAGCATGGGGAATTAGCAAAGAAGAATTTCTAGCCTACCCTCTTGGTAGCATCGGTCATGGTTTAGGTCTCTTTTACTTGAGTAAGGGATTTGATGTTATGGCTAAATTGGAAAATCACGATGTGTTTCATATAATAACGGAAACAGGAACCGAAATACAAGATGAAATTGCCATGCAATATCTTTTATTGGGAAATGGAAAAATAAGCCTTTATCTGATCGGAATGATCGTAATCGGAGGCATCCTTTTTCCAGAACATTTCAAATATTACAAAAAAACTTTTCACAAGGGGCGATCATTACAAAAATTTCACCATATAGAATTTAAGGATATACTTCATTACCAACTTACTGAATTCCAAATTGCATTATATAGTAAAAATATTCAAATAAACTTAAACAAATGAAATCATGGAAAATCACAATAGTTCTAACACGTCATTCAGTACAGCGCAAAATTCGCTATTTGATAAAATTAGCAACTCAACTGTCCTAAAGTTATTTGTCATTCTATTTCTTTCGCTCCTCTTGCTCATACCGCTGACACTAATCAGCGATCTGATTGAGGAACGCAAAACGCGAGAACAAAGTGTGTCCGAAGACATCGCTCTTAACTGGGGGCAAGAACAAGTTATTTCCGGCCCGGTCTTAGCAATCCCCTACCGCGAAACTATTCAGAAGCCAATTGAAAAAATTAATGATGCTACGACATTAGAATACAAACAGACAAAATGGATCTTTATCCTCCCCCAAAACGCTAATATCACCACGGACATCAGCCCGCAACAATTATCACGTGGCATCTATAACTCCGTAGTATATAATAGCAGTATTTCGATAGACGGACGTTTCAATAAAATTGATGTAACAAAACTGGAAATTCCCGCCGAAAGGATAGATTGGACAGGAAGCCGGCTTGTATTTGGCATACAAGATTTTAAAGGACTGGGCAAACGCCCTCTCCTTAGCTGGAATGGGCAAGAGTTGACTTTTGATCCTGATTTTAACAACCTCAAACTATTCAGTCAAAATTTAGTTTGCCCCATTTCTATCAGCCCCAACGAAAATGAAAACCACTTCAAAATCACACTAAACCTCAAAGGATCTAAATCTTTGAATTTTGTCCCGCTCAGTGATCAAACAAATATTTCCGCTAGAGGGAATTGGGCCAATCCGAGCTTTGTCGGCGCATTCTTACCAACCAAACGAACAATTGACAAAACTAATTTCTCAGCATCTTGGGAAATTCCTTCTTTTAGTCGTAAGTTACCACAACAGTGGTCAGGGGATATCCTTCCAATCTATCGTTTCGAAAAGCACAAGGGAAGTTTAACAGATGACGTTGAACTTACACAAGCTGCTACGAGTACTGCATCCAATCCCATTATACCCAGCGACATCTTGGTGAATTCGGATATGATTACTATAAATTTTCTGCCAGACATCAACAATTACCAAAAAACAACCAGGGTTGCTAAATATGGTATATTGATCATCCTATTGACCTTCACTTCGCTTCTATTCACCGAAATAATCAAGAAAAAAAGAATACATATTATTCAATATGTACTGATCGGAGCCGCCATGGTACTCTTTTACACATTACTATTAGCTTTATCAGAGCATATCGGATTTAATCTGGCCTATCTAATTGCATCGATCGCAACTGTATTGCTTATTGGAAGTTTTATCAAAGCGATTACCAAAGATCCTAAAACGGCCCTTTTGTTCGGAGCTATCTTAGGTACTTTTTATCTGTTCATCTACCTACTTATGCAACTTCGGGACTACTCACTCATTGCAGGGACAATTGGTATTTTCATCATTTTGGCAATCCTGATGCGTGTTTCTACAAAAATTAACTGGTATCAATTTGACAACAACCATGCTGATCAATAGACAACATCTGAAAATTTACTGGGTCATTATCCGAATATTAATTAAAAAGTAAACCTACGTCTCCCAATAGCCGCCTTTTCAAAAATAAGGCGGCTATTTTTATGCTTTACTTAGCATTTACTCGCAAAATCTGTAACTTGCAGGGATATTTTTCAGCATTATACATGATTTATTCAATCGCACTGGAGAGTGAATAACCGAGCAAAGCGAGCTCATGAATACCGCTTAAAACATCCACTCGATGAATAAATCTGATAGCTTCATCACCATTGAAACCGCCGAAGGCAGCATGAATGCCTTAAAGGGAAAATGAAATAATGAATAAACAAACCGAGTGAAACGAGCTCATTTATACCGATGGGACAACACTTATAAATAATTTATGCGGATGAATAAACTTACAATATTTACATTAGCGATTATGGCATGCAAGCTTAGCAATGCGCAAGAAAGCAAAGGTGGAAAATCCAGTTTTAAAATGGTTACAGAAAACCCACAACCTATTACCCCCAGTAAGCTTTGGGAGCTCGGACGGGTATCCGCTGAAGCACTTTCCTCAGACGGTAAAACGTTGGTATACGGTGTATCCAATTACAACCTGGAAAGCAATGCAAGTGAGAAGAATCTTTTTACAGTTTCATTGACCAATGGTACGACTGGCCAATTAACTGATCAAAAGGGAGGGGAAACGGTAGTTCAAATCGAAAAAAATGGCGATGTGATCTACCTATCAAAAGGTCATTTGTGGAAAAAAAATCTGACCAAAGGCGAAGCAGTACAACTGACATCCGGTGAGATGGCTTTGGAGAATGTTAAATTTTCTCCGGATGGAACGCATATTCTTTTTAGCCGTCCCGTATTGATCAAAAAATACCACAGTACTGACAAATATCCAGAATTGCCGAAGTCTGATGCCTATATCTATGATAATTTAGATTACCGTCATTGGGATACCTTCAATGATGGTAAATTCAATCATCCTTTTATTGCCAGTTATAGCAATGGTAAAATAGGAGAACCGGTAGACCTGCTCAAAGATCAGCCCTATTATAGTCCACAGGCACCTTTTGGCGGTGCAGAAGATTTTATCTGGTCTCCTGACAGTAAAGCGGTATTATATGTTTGCAAGAAAAACTTCGGAACAGATTATGCTGTAAGCACGAATACGGATATCTACCGCTATGAGATTTCTTCCGGAACCACGACTAACCTTACTGAGGGCATGAATGGTTATGACATCGCACCAGCTTATTCGCCGGACGGAAAAAGTCTGACTTGGCTCAGCATGAAAACTGAGGGCTACGAATCTGATAAAAATGACATCATCTTATTTGATAAAAACAACGCTATCCGTTTAAATTTGACTTCACATTGGGATGGCACAATCAACAGTTTTATCTGGAGCAACGACAATCGTAAGATTTACTTTACTGCTGCAATCAAAGGCACCGTACAATTATTCGAACTGGAAGTACCTTCGAATGTCAAATCGAAAAATCTTCCAAAGATCCAGCAAATTTCTACCGGAGATTTTGATATTACAGGTATTGTAGGGCAAACTGGGGATAAATTGATCGTCACATTGACAAAGTTTACACGTGCGACCGAAATTTTCAGCTTCGATCTCAAAAATAAATCTTTGACAGCCATCACCAAGGTGAATGATGACAAGTATGCAACAATTGCTGAAAATAAAATTGAGAAACGGATTACAAAATCATCTGATGGCGCAGATTTATTTTCATGGGTAATTTATCCGCCAAATTTTGACCCCGCAAAAAAATATCCAACAATACTTTACTGCGAAGGTGGACCACAATCGGCACTCACCCAGTTTTATTCATTTCGCTGGAACCTACAGTTGATCGCATCCCAAGGCTACATTGTTATCGCACCAAACCGTAGAGGTATGCCGGGCTGGGGAGTCAAATGGAACGAAGCGATCTCCCAAGACTGGGGCGGTCAGCCGATCAGAGATTATTTAGCTGCAATAGATGATATCTCCAAGGAATCATATGTTGACACAGCTCGCCGTGCAGCAATCGGAGCCAGTTATGGCGGCTATTCGGTTTACCAACTGGCTGGCGTACATCAAAACCGTTTTAAAACTTTCATAGCGCACAATGGTTTATTTGACATGAGAAGTTGGTATGGCACCACAGAAGAGCTATTCTTTGCAAATCATGAATTAGGCGGAGCATACTGGGATAACAAAAATGAAAAATCCTATACCGAATTTAATCCGATTGAAAAAGCAAACAACTGGCATACGCCTATTCTGATTTTTCAAGGCGGAAAAGATTATCGTGTTCCAATAGGACAGGGTTTAGCAGCCTTTCAACTTGCTCAGTTGAAAAAAATAAAGAGCAGACTTGTTTATCTCCCTGATGAAAACCACTGGGTATTGTCTGGGCAGAACGCGCAGGTCTGGCAGAGAGAATTCTTTACATGGCTTAAAGAAACCCTCTAATACCGCTGTAAAATCAGATAGTGAGCGAATACACTTACACTACTGATAAAATAGCTAATAAACTATTACAATTGTTAACTATTAACGCCACTTATTAAGTGGCGTTAATAGTTAGTTTAATGCACGACCCTAAAGTAAAACCGGATATTTACGGATTCAGATTATTGATTTCCCCTTACAAATTGACCATCCGAATGGATGTAATCTATTTCATCAATCTTTTTCGATCATTTTGCATAATGAAAGAGCATGTTAACCACTGATTAATACCTGCCTATCTATTAACGGCGATATTACAGGGGGTTTACAGGGGTATAACAGGGGGTTAACAGGGGTATATCCCTATTAAGGTTCTGTTAATACCCTATAAAAAAAGTATTAATAGGGTTTTAATATTGGACATGGTATCAACTTGGTAATAAGTTAAGTACCAGCAGAGCGAGCCAACTTCACTTGCTAAAGAAGTCTTAAATACAAAAAGCCTGCAAATTGCAGGCTTTTTGTATTATTAACTATATCCAATAAACGAAATCTATTTTTCACCTTTTTTTCCAAAAATAGAAAGCTTGATATATTTACCAGGTTTCTCCTTGACATCTTTCATCAGATTATCCATCTCTTTTGATGCATTATTCAGGTTGTTGTATAATTCTTCGTCATTGAGCAACAAGCCTATCGATCCCTTACCACTGTTTATCTTACTCGTGATGTTCTGAAAATCGGCCATTGTTGCATTTACCTTATTCATAGTTTGTTCAAAATCCAATCGCGCTGCTTTGTCTGTAATATTATTTAGATTAGCCATGATTGAATTTATTTTTTCACCATTTTGTGCGAAATTGGATGTGATGGATTCCAGGTTTGCCATGATCCTATTCAATCGTCCCTTCTCATCTCCAACCAAGCCTTCCACATCTTTTGTAATCCCTTCTACATTCTTCAACGAGGTTGAAATACTATGGATACTGCTTTTAAAATCATCCTGGAATTGCTTATCCAGAACTGTATTAACTACGGAAAGTGTAGAATCCAGCTTAATCGTAATGGTCTCTATACGCTTTTGAATCGGCTCGACCTTGTCCATAATATTGGGCTGCACACCTGAATTAAGAAAATCACCATCCTTGGCCATGTCCGTACTATTACCCATTTCAAATACAATCGCCTTGCTACCCAATAAATCTGTGCTTGAAATTCGGGCGATGGTATTTTTAGGAATATCGTAATGGGAATGGATCTTAAATTCTGTTTTTATTTTACCATCTGGTTGCAAGGTCATTTTTGACACCCTGCCTATTTGATAACCATTCACTAAAACCGGTTTGGAAGATGTTAATCCATCGACTGTGCTATAAGTCGTATAAAAAGTATTATCGCTACTGAAAACGTCGTTTCCTTTTAGAAAACTGTACCCAATAAATAATAGCGCGATCGCAACGGTTGCTAATATGCCGACTTTTGTTTCGTTTGATATTTTCACAAATTATTTCTTTTGTAATGCATCATTAATATAAGTTTAAAACAGTACAAAAGCAAATCTGTTTAGCGTTCTACTGAATTTTTATAAATTTTTAAAGCCGAAACCAAATTATCGACAATTTCTTGTTGTCCTGTCTCTGATAATAGATAACTCTCTTCTTCCCTATTGCTGATAAATCCAATTTCTGTCAAGACAGCTGGCATACCTGCTTCAGCAAGTACAGCTAAACCTTTTTCCCAGAATCCTCGACTATGTCTTCCTGCTTTTACATACTCACCTTCAATCATTTGTGCCAGGCGGATACTTTTTTCACGGAATCTGTTTTTCATCAATGAGAAAATAATTGCACTTTCGGGATCTTTTGGATCAAATCCCTGATAGTTTTCTTTGTAATTCGATTCCAGCAAAAGTGATGCATTTTCTCGAACGGCAGCATCCTGCTGTCCTAGACGATGGGAACCTGACACTAAGCTTTCTGTTCCATGAGCACTGGAGCCACCAGAGTTACAGTGAATCGAAATAAACAGATCCGCCTTATTTGCGTTTGCTAGACGAATACGCTTATATAATTCCACAAATTCGTCTGTCGTGCGCGTATAGATGATTTTTACCCCTGGAATATCTTTTTGAATTTGCCTTCCGAGCTTTAGTGCGACATCTAAAGCTACATTTTTTTCTAGGGATCGACGGCCCTGTGCTCCAGTATCTTTTCCACCATGCCCAGCATCAATAACAATAGTCTTGATCTGATAGTCAGGTGGCTCGGGTTGGCCGTTGTTTAATTTGAAAGAATTCAATAAAAAAAATCCCAAAGTAGCAACTATAATGCTACACCATTTTCTAATTCTTAAATCTGATTTCATTGAATAATTATTTGCTCTACTATAAACGATACAAAATGAGTCAATATTATTTCTTTAATAGATAACGATATTTAACATATTTTCTATTTGTTTTTTGACTAATTTTGTCCTTCGAAGTTTAACATTATTTCACAAAAATAACATTTGTCTTTAATTTTGAAGTCGTTAATCAACATTTTAACACTATTTATCATTCTTGCAACGGGCAATTCAACGTTGGCTCAGAGCAATATTCCATTAAAACAGAACGGACTTCAAAGTAAGGACGCTGTCTCGGCGAACAGTAAACTGCAGGATACAACAAAAATTAAGCCTGTAGATTCTACCAAATCCGTTCAAGACACCGCCAAGAAAAAAGGCAGCGGGCTGCAGGCGGAAGTCAGCATTATTGCTGTTGATTCTCAAAAATCGGAAGTAGCAAAGAATATTAGTCATTTATATCGCGGAGCAAAAGTAAAGTATCAGGATTTTGAGCTTTCGGCTGATTACATCCGTCTTGACCGCAATCAGAAAAAGATCTTTGCGTCGGGGATATATGATAAAAGCGGTAAATATGTAGGACGTCCTATTGTCATTATGGGTAATGGTGAATCACCCAAAACCGTAGATTCACTTTATTATGATTATGAGAAACAGGAAGGAAACACCTATGGTATTATGACTGAGGTCGATGGCGGCTTTATCCAAGCCAATATCGTCCGAAAAAATATCTATGATGAGATGTCAATCTATAAGGGGCTATACAGTACTTGTAACCTCCCACAGCCACATACCCATTTCGGAATACATATCTCGAAAGGGATAGTGACCAAAAATCAGATTATTTCAGGTCCGGCTTACTTAGTAGTAATGGGCGTACCTATGCCTGTGGCTTTCCCCTTTGCATTTTTCCCAAAGCCAGATAAAAGAGCCTCGGGATTTCTTTTCCCCTCTTTTGGAGAGGACTATACGAGGGGCTTTTCCATGCGCGACATTGGTTGGTATTTAGCCTTCAACGATTATTGGGATAGCGAGATCAGAGGCTCGCTCTATTCCAAAGGTTCATGGGAAGCTTCAGTAAACACTCGCTATACGGTGAATTATAAATACAACGGTGGATTTAATATACGCTACGCCAATACCAAAGTCGGTGTGGAAGGTACCGATAATTATGGTTCAAATAAAGATTTCAATGTAACCTGGAACCATACCCAACGTCAGGAAGCTAATCCTGGGACATCCTTCTCCGCGAGTGTAAACTTCGGTACAGCTTCCTATTTTCAACATACAGGTACGGGAAGTAACCAAACAACATATCAAAACTTGGCTCAAAACAGAATGGGTTCGTCCATCAGTTACGGAAAAGTCTTTGCCGATGGTAAGGTTAACTTAACAGCCAGTTTAACACATAGTCAAAATATGGCTGATAGGACTATTCAATTAAGCTTACCAAATATTAGCTTAAACGTTTCCTCATTCAATCCTTTTGACAGTAAGGATCGCGTGGGCGAACAAAAATGGTATCAGCGTATTAATGTTGGCTATAGTTTCCAGGCGCAAAATACAGTGAGTACAGCAGATTCACTTCTTTTCTCGTCAGGAGGCTTCAAAAGATTCCAGAATGGCTTCCAACACAACATTCCAGTCAGCTTATCTCTTAATGCTTTTAAATATTTTCAATTTAACACAAGTGTAAACTATACCGAACGTTGGTATTTACAAAGCACAAGACAACGTATTGATAACACCCCATCAGGTTATAGACAGCGGCTCGATACACTACAGGGATTTAATCGTGCTTATGATTACTCCATATCTACTGGTCTTTCAACAAAAATCTACGGTATGTATCCAAAGATCGGAAAAATTGAAGCGATCAGACACGTTGTTACCCCTTCAATTAATTTAAATTACAGACCCGATTTTTCGGATCCGCGTTATGGATTCTACCAGCATTATAATGACCAATACGGCAATCGCAATGTTTATTCTATCTTTGCTCAGGGTGTGTATGGCTCACCTTCTGCCGGAAAATCCGCAGGTATCGGCTTCTCAATTGACAACAACATTGAGGCCAAGGTAAAAAGCAAATCTGACACCACCGACGGCGGTTTCAAAAAGATCCCAATTCTTCAGGGGTTAACCTTTAGCGGAAATTACAATTTCGTAGCAGATTCATTGAAACTGTCTCCGATAACTTTTTCCGGCCGGACAGCTTTTTTCGATCAGAAGATGAACGTCAACTTCAATGGTACCTTTGACCCCTATTCTGTAGACGATAATGGTGTCCGTATCAACAGATATGCGATCAAAGATGGAAGTTTGGCCCGCCTGACAAATTTTGGTTTATCCTTTGACTATAGTTTAAATCCAAAAGCTGCCAAATCACGTAATAACAATATTGATTCGTTGAGAAAAGAAATGTCTGGTGCCGGAATGACTCCGGAGCAAGCACAGGCTTTAGCTCGGATCAGTTCCGATCCGAATGCTTTTGTGGATTTTAACATTCCTTGGAATCTGGCTGCCTCATTCAGTTTCAACATGTCCAAGTTTTTTAATTCAAGTACCAGACGCATGGACAACCAGATTACGAGTACGTTGAATTTGCATGGCGATTTCAGCGTTACACCTAAATGGAAAGTCACCTTTCAATCCGGCTACGATTTCAAACAAAAAGAAGTTGTCATGACTTCATTTAATATCTATCGAGATTTACACTGTTGGGATATGTCCTTTGGTTGGATGCCATTCGGACGATATCGAAGTTATAATGTCACCATTCGAGCGAAGGCATCCATCTTGCAAGACCTCAAACTGACAAAAAGAGCAAGTTCTGGAGGCGGTTATTTTTAAAATAACCGCTTTTTTTATTCCACTTACCTAAGTTCCTATACTAGATTCACTTCCATTGCACTCGAAAGCATTCATTTTAAACTCCTTCTTATCAAAACAATTTTAGCCTATAGTTGATCCGTAATTTTATGTAAGTTTATACTATGAAAGCAGAAATTATCACCATTGGAGACGAGATTCTTATAGGCCAGATTATCGATACCAATTCCAGCTGGATTGCACAACAATTAGGAAAATTCGAAATTGACATTGTCCAGATGACATCCATTCCCGATACAGAGGACGCTATTTTCAATACATTAAAAAGTGCTTCCGCAAGAGCTGATTTGATTTTAATTACAGGCGGACTCGGCCCGACTAAAGACGATGTTACTAAAAATACCGCTGCCAAATATTTTGGTACAACCTTAATTCGGGATGAAAAAGTACTTCAGCATGTCACCAGTTTCTTTGAAGCCCGTAATCTAGAAATGTTGGAGATTAATCGACAGCAAGCGGATGTATTGGCAAACTGTGAAATATTGTTCAACGACTACGGCACAGCTCCGGGCATGTTAGTTTCAAAAGAACAAAAGCATTATATTTTTATGCCCGGTGTTCCATTTGAAATGAAACATTTGATGGAAAAACGCGTCTTTCCGTTACTCGAACAGCAAAGTAAAGATATATTCATCCATCACGAGACAATACTCGTCGGTGGTATTGGAGAATCCTATCTGGCAGAAGAAATAAAGGATATTGAAGAAGAACTTCCCTCAACCATTAAATTGGCCTACTTGCCTACTTTGGCTTTTATTCGCCTACGGCTTTCCGGAAAGAGCAAAAACAAATCGGATATCATACAAGAAGTAAAGCTCTTTAAGAGCAAACTTCTGAATCGATTAAAAAATCATGCCATTGCGGATTATGACACGACTATTGAAGCCTATTTGATCAAGGAGTTTACGCAACAGCAACTTACACTGACTACTGCGGAAAGCTGTACCGGAGGTAGTTTGGCGGCGTCATTAACTGCCAATCCGGGTAGCAGCGAGATCTTCGTCGGTGGTACTATCCCCTATTCCAATCAGCTAAAACAACAATTATTGGCAGTCAAAGAGACGACTTTAAATCAATTTGGGGCAGTCAGTGAACAAACTGCCATTGAAATGGCAGCTGGAGCAAAAGCAAAATTCAGTACCGATTATGCCATTGCCACCACTGGGATAGCAGGTCCAGGGGGAGGATCCGTGGACAAACCTGTGGGAACTGTATGGATTGCAGTAGCCGGAAAAAAAGAAATTATCACAAAAAAGTTTCAATTCAACAATGACAGACTCGTCAATATCGAGCGCACGCGCATGAATGCCCTTCTTCTACTTTGGAAACTGCTTGTGAAAGAAGAAGTATAAGAATCGGATAAACGTAAAATAATATTTCAATAAAATCGTTTTTTGAGGAATAATATTTTAAATTGTTGAAAGTAAACCACAATTTAATTAACTTCGTTTTTCTATAACGAGATTGCTAAAAAATATGGCTTTATATAAACTCTTACTTCCAAAAATGGGAGAAAGTGTATCGGAAGCAACAATTACCAAATGGTTAAAACAACCAGGTGACCTGATTGAAGAAGATGACACTTTATTGGAAATCGCAACAGATAAAGTTGATTCGGAAGTACCTTCTCCTGTCAAAGGTATTTTGAAGGAACAACTTTATACCACAGACCAAATCGTACAGGTTGGAGATGTCGTTGCAATTATAGAAGTAGAAGGAAATAACGAAACGAGTGAATCAGCCGTTCAAGCGGAGGAAAGTCCAAAGGATCAAGCTACAGACTCAGACGAAGGTGCCGATCTGGAAATACCAGGTATGGATCAATTAGAGAGTCCTAAAGAAGAAATTACTCCGGTTCATTACGAGCACACGACTCGTTTTTATTCACCATTGGTAAAAAACATAGCCCGTCACGAGGGGCTATCTCTCGGAGAGCTTGATCGTATCCAAGGTACCGGAGCTGAAGGTCGCGTGACGAAAGAGGACATTCTATCTTATGTTTCCAATCGAGGGGCACGCCAAAATATAGATCATTCAAAAGCGGAGAGCGCTCCTATTATCAAGGATGAACCGCTACAAACTGTTCCAACGACAACTGTCCATACAGTGGTAAACGGTCATGATGAAATTATTGAAATGGACCGTATGCGTCGCTTGATCTCTGACCACATGGTCAGGAGCGTTCAGGTGTCCCCACATGTCTGTTCATTTGTGGAAGCAGATGTAACAAACCTCGTTCTATGGCGCAATAAAGTAAAAGACGCCTATAAAAAACGTGAGGGAGAAAATATAACGTTCACACCATTGTTTATAGAAGCAATTACCAAGGCGCTAAAAGACTTCCCTTTGGTTAATATATCGATAGACGGTTACAATATTATCAAAAAGAAAAATATCAATATCGGTATGGCGGCAGCGTTGCCCAATGGTAATCTTATTGTCCCGGTAATAAAAAATGCCGATCAACTGAGCCTAGTGGGGTTGAGCAAATCGGTTAATGACCTTGCACAACGCTCACGCGCCAATAAATTAAAACCTGATGATACCCAAGACGGGACATTTACATTTACCAATATTGGTGCCTTTGGCAATATTATGGGAACGCCGATTATCAATCAACCTCAAGCTGCGATATTAGCGGTCGGCACCATAACAAAAAAACCCGCGGTGATTGAAACTGAATACGGCGATATGATCGGAATCCGACATATGATGTATCTTTCACTATCCTACGATCATCGTGCAATAGACGGCGCCTTAGGCGGCACATTCTTAAAACGGGTTGCGGACTATCTCGAACACTGGGATAGCAACAGAGAAATTTAAAGACGACAACGTCGTTATAAAAAAGTGGCTATCCAAAAGCTTTTGTATAAACTTTTGAATAGCCACTTTTTTCTTTTAACCATATTCTATACGGTTATATCTCAAATATGCTACTTTCGGCATACTCCACGTACTTGATAGGGACTTCTCCTATGTTACGTTTTATAGTTTACTATTTTCAAACTGGAGTTTCTTTTTCTTGATGACCAATTGGAAGCGAAAATAAAGTAAAAGCGAAGAAGTCAATAAGCCTAAAGTAAGCCCATACCAAATGCCCTTAATACCCCAATCAAAGAGTATCCCCATCACATAACCACTAGGCAATCCGATTATCCAATAGGCGACAAAAGTGATGATCGTTGGAATATTAACATCACCCATACCTCTTAAAACCCCCAATCCAACAACTTGTGTACCATCAAATAGCTGAAAAAGACCTGCAATGATCAGCAATTGAGCTGCGATGACAACCACTGCTTTATCAGAGGTAAAAATGTACGGCAAGTAATTATTAAAAATTGCAAACAAAGAAGCGGTAATCAACATAAAAAGCAAAACCAACTGATAGGACGTGATCGCAAAGCGCTCCAAGCGGAACAGATTTCTATTCCCATAGCTATTGCCCACTTTAATTGTTGCCGCAGCAGCAATACCACTTGCCATCATATATGTCATCGCCGCGAGCTGAATAGCGACCTGATGAGAAGCCTGTGCGGTAGCGCTAATTGTCCCCGCCAATAATGATGCTCCTGCAAACGCACCGATTTCAAAAACATATTGCATCGCGACCGGAGCTCCGATCCGCAATATTTTACCCAATCTTACCCGATCTATGACTGTAATTTTAAAATGTTGTATATAACCATTAAACTTCTTCGAGCGCAACACGTAGGTCATCATCACTGACATCATCAAAATACGGTCAATCAACGTACTGTATCCAACACCTTTCACCCCCATCGGCGTAATTCCGAACATTCCCTTGACGAAGATGATGGCTAAGATAATATTGAGAACATTTCCCCATATCGTTACGTTCATAGCCTGTTTAGTAAATCCCAAACCTTCGGCAAATTGCTTAAATGTACTGAATACCATTAATGGTAACATGGAAAGACTTAAGATAAGTAAATAAGGTTTCGCTTCTTTTACAACAGCCGGATCCTGGTTCAAATGATCTATTGCGAGCATCGAGCCAAAATAAACCAAACAAAACAGTAATACCCCTGTAATAATATTCAACCAGAAACTATTGGACAACAATACCGCACATTCCTTCTTGTTATCGCGGCCGTTTTCCTGCGCAATCAATGGCGTGATACCATAAGCAATTCCCAATCCAACGACCATAACAATCATAAAAACTGCATTCACCAAGGACACGGCAGCCAATGGAATCGTTCCAGCAAAATGTCCGACAATAACGCTATCGGCGGTATGTACCAATGTATGTCCGAGCTGTGAAATGACAACCGGCCCAGCCAATACAATTGTACTTTTATAATACGGCTTGAATGTTTTAAATTTACCCAACATAATCAATTCCTCAAAAAATAGGCACAAAAATACGAAGATATTTCCGATCTATCGTCATATTAAAAAATATTTAGCAAAAATATAACAAAATTTACCCTGAAAGTACCTACCCATTGTTAAGTAATTTTTATGTTTCAAATACCTTAAAATTATCTTAAATTTACCCGTTAGTCTAAGAACTATAGAAATATAAATGTAACTTAGCATCTAGTTAGTAATCAAAAGAAGAGGAAAAGAGTATGTACAATCCAGTAATAACATTCCTAAACATCGGAACACAGGAGATGATTTTAATCGTGTTTGCGATCTTGTTACTTTTTGGTGGCAAGAAGCTTCCTGAATTGGCCAGAGGTTTAGGAAGAGGGATACGAGAATTCAAAGATGCATCTGAAGGCATCAAACGTGAGATTTCAGATCAGATCAATAATTTCGAAAAAGACATAGACACGAAGACAGAGGTCAAAGAGGAGACCGTTCCAAATGAAGTAAAAGTTGCGGAAGAGCAAGCGAAAGCTGAACAAGAGAACCAAGCTGTGGAAACAGCTGAAAACACGGAATCTGAACCAGCAAAGAAAAAATATGAATTTTCAACTCCGGCAGGAGTTGTGGAGCACAATCCACATAAGCAATTAGATTACGGAGAAGAACCTTCTCATATCACCTACGGATATAATGACCACTTTGCTGAGGGCAAAAATAACGAAGGCGAAGAAAAGAAACCTTCAGAACAGGATAACACCAACAAACCTGCTTAACCTTATTACATTAATTTACAATTAGATATTTAATAGAGCTGTTGAATCGTTATTCAACAGCTTTCCTTTTTAAAGTAAACCAATAATGAGCTTATTATCACACGAAACTACTATTGCTAACGAGCTATCCATAAGCGAAAAACAAGTTCGCACGACAATTGAACTATTAGACGAGGGCGCCACCGTTCCATTTATTTCCCGTTATCGTAAAGAGATGACCGGCAGCCTGGATGAAGTTCAAATCACCAATATCAGAGATCGTTCCCAACAGTTAAGGGAACTGGACAAGCGCAAAGAAGCTGTATTAAAATCCATCAATGATCAAGGAAAATTGACAGCAGAACTTGAACAGCAAGTTATGACTGCCGAGACTATGGCAAATCTGGAAGATATTTACCTACCTTATAAGCCAAAGCGCAAAACAAGAGCCAGCGTTGCCCGCGAAAAAGGACTGCAGCCTTTGGCAGACCTCCTTTTGGCCCAAGACAAGGCTGATTTTCTGACACTTGCAAGTTCGTTGATCGACGAGGAAAAAGGAGTTAAAAATGCTGAAGAAGCTTTAGCTGGGGCACGTGATATCATTGCTGAAATTATTGCTGAAGATGCTACCGTACGATCTAAATCGAGGGCAATATTCCTAGAAAAAGGAGAATTTGTATCGAGAGTAGTTCCCGGAAAGGAGGA
The DNA here is from genome assembly GCF_011064245.1 of Sphingobacterium sp. DR205. Lineage (NCBI taxonomy): Bacteria > Pseudomonadati > Bacteroidota > Sphingobacteriia > Sphingobacteriales > Sphingobacteriaceae > Sphingobacterium > Sphingobacterium sp. DR205. The sequence goes on from NZ_CP049333.1 coordinate 5,674,278, forward strand.
AGCAGCGATTAAATATAAAGATTATTACGAATGGTCAGAGCCATTAAAAGATGCTCCCTCCCATCGTGTTTTGGCGATGCGCCGTGGTGAAAAAGAAGAATTGCTTTATCTGGATATTGACATCAATGAAGAAGATATTCTCCCAACCATTGAATCTATTTATATTAAAGCTTCCAACGAGGCGGCTTCACAAGTGAAATTAGCATTGACAGACAGCTATAAGCGGCTATTGAAACCATCTATGGAAACAGAAATTCGCGTGTTGACCCGTCAAAAAGCAGATGAAGAAGCGATTAAAGTTTTTGCAGACAATGTTCGCCAGTTACTTTTAGCAGCACCATTGGGACAGAAGAGACTACTCGCAATAGACCCCGGCTTCCGAACAGGATGTAAAACCGTTGTATTGGATGAACAAGGTCAGCTCAAAGAAAACACGGCTATTTTTCCACACAATGGTGCAAACGGGCTTGCCGAAGCACAAAAGACGATCAAATATCTGGTATCAAAACATGATATTCAAGCCATTGCGATCGGCAACGGCACTGCGGGACGTGAAACTGAAGATTTTATCAAAAAACTGGGGCTCGATAACGTCACTATTGTGATGGTCAATGAAAGTGGAGCTTCTATCTATTCAGCATCAGATACAGCCCGCGAAGAATTTCCTGACCACGATATTACAGTACGTGGTGCCGTATCAATCGGAAGGAGATTAATGGATCCACTGGCTGAACTTGTCAAAATTGACCCCAAGTCAATAGGCGTAGGGCAGTATCAACATGATGTAGACCAAAATAAACTGCAGACGTCTTTGGACGATACTGTCATCAGCTGCGTAAACGCTGTAGGTGTGGAATTGAACACGGCATCCAAACAAATTCTATCGTACGTCTCCGGGCTAGGACCATCCTTGGCACAACAGATTATTAAATATAGAAATGAAAATGGTCCGTTTACATCACGGCGTGAACTAAAAAAAGTTCCGCGTCTCGGAGACAAAGCGTTTGAACAAGCAGCTGGCTTTCTTCGGATCAGACATGCGGACAATCCGCTGGATTCCTCGGCCGTACACCCTGAACGTTATGCCTTGGTTGAGCAAATGGCCAAAGACTTAGGTAAAAAAGTAGAAGATTTACTCAAAGATGCTGAATTAAGAAAATCCATTCCATTGAAAAACTATATTTCTGAGGAAGTTGGGCTACCAACATTAAATGATATTCTGAATGAGCTTGCCAAACCGGGGCTTGACCCAAGGGAAAAGTTTGAAGCTTTTTCATTTACTGAAGGCGTCAATAGCATTGGCGACCTACGCATTGGCATGAAACTTCCCGGTATCGTTACCAACATTACAAACTTTGGTGCTTTTGTCGATATTGGTGTACATCAAGATGGCTTGGTACACCTAAGCCAATTATCCAACCGCTATATCTCCGACCCACATGAGGTGGTTAAGGTTCAACAACATGTCACAGTCACCGTTACGGAAGTAGATGAAAAACGCAACCGCATTGCCCTGTCGATGAAAACAGATGAAAAACCTGCTGTCCCCAAGAATAAACGAAATGAGGGCAAACGGCAAGCGGAACCAGAGACAGACATGGCGAGTAAACTAGCCGCGTTGGCAAGTAAATTCAAATAAATCCCACGATTAAATAAAGGCTGATTTTTGGACTGACCCCAATAAATTGGACTAATTTACGCAGTGTTTTTGATATAATGAGCTCGGTATTCCACCGGGCTCATTCCATTTAAATCGATCCGTATCCATTGGTTAGTATAATACTTAATATAGACCGTTCAACACTTTTATTTCGTATCTTTAAAAGACAACAAGCCTTAATGTGATATGAAACACTGTATTATACTCTTATGCTTCTCGCTGCTAATGCTGCATTTTCAAGCTAAGGCCCAATTGGGAGAGGGAGCATATATTTCCCAAACCGGCACAAGCAAAAACTTAATTTTGGTCAAAGATCATTACCTATCCTTGATCGACTATGATGACAGCAAAAAGCAATTTGGTTATACTTGGGGCGGCCCCATACAACAGCAAGACGACAGACTTGAGGTGACTATTGAATACGATACCAAAGACAGCACAAATATCGGGAAGACGACCAGTCTAGCTGTTAAAAATGAAAAAGGAGCCATCCAAATCAAGTTGCCCGATGCCAACAAACTTTTCGTCAAGCAGAAAGCCATCGTCCAAGATTTAGATGCATTATGGAGAATCACGGGCAGGAAGCAAGAAGCCAAGATGCATGAGATTCCGAAAGCAGACCGCAAAACAATAAAGATCCTAGTTGACGGCTACTTCCAATGGATTGCTATTAATCCAGCCCAAAAAGGTTTTTACGGAACAGGGGGCGGAAGCTACAGTTATGAAAACAATCGTTACACCGAGAAAATACTATTCTTTTCAAGAGACAACAATAAAGTCGGTCAAGAACTTCATTTTGATGGGAAGCTCGAAGATACTAAATGGCATCACAGTGGAAAGAGCTCAAAAGGAGATAATATTTATGAAATCTGGAGTAAAGAATTAGCAAATTAACAAGATGACAATAGAAGAATTTCAATTATTGGACAGTCCTGTTCATCACTGGTCTGCCGTCCAAAAATCATTATGGTATGACAAAAAAGGAGATTGGAAAACAGCACACGACCTCATTGATCAATTGGATGATTTAGAAGCCGCCCATGTACATGCGTACCTTCACCGAAAAGAAGGAGATCTCTGGAATGCCCGCTACTGGTATAATCGGGCACATCAACCTGTTTATGCAGGTGATCTTGACGCGGAATGGAAGGAATTGTTTCGACTATATTTCTAATCGATCTATTCATCCTGCCCCCTTCTTATAATCGCTTTCTCTAAAATGCTCTTACTCATTTTTGATGTAAATTTCGTTTATATCCCTATGGCATTAATCAATCCCGATAATTTATCAATTATCCCAAACAATAAATTTTAGCCAGAACATATAGTCAAAACAAAAACTAGAGTTTATTTTTGTAACAAAAATAACACAAAAGAAAAACAGCTTAAGACATACAAATGAAATGGCATGAATATTGAACATTGTTTTCTATACTTTAAAAAGTATACTTTTCATAAATTTAGGTTAATAATTGGTTAGGTTAAACACCTGAAGTTCCCCACTTCAGGTGTTTTTTATATGTATGAAGCTATTGCTGGTATTACATTCAGCACCTTCTCTTCTGATCCCGCTCCAAACTAGATAATTATTTGTTTATGGACAAACATCTGATTTTGTCTAATGAAACATCGGATCCATTGTATTACTATATTTTTTGTTATATATTTAAGTCCATGATTAACCCGACAAAAATTATGAAAAGAACATCAATTTTACTGTTTTTATTAAGCGGCCTTTCCATTGTGGTCCTACGGGCACAGGAATTTAATCCTAGCCGAATGGATAGCTTAATGTCCGCCATGGATAAAAAAAACGCCTGGATGGGAAGTATTGCAATAGCGAAAGGAGATAAATTACTTTATCAAAAGGCTATAGGTTACGCTGATAGAGCACAGCAAAAGCTTGCCACGACCAATACACGATATGGTATCGGTTCCATCTCCAAAACTTTCACCGCAACCCTTGTATTAAAAACAATCGAGTTAGGGAAACTGCAAATGAATCAAGCCCTATCTACCTTTTATAAAGATATTCCAAATGCCGATAAAATAACGATACGTCAATTGCTTGATCATAGTAGCGGGGTACACAGTGTCACTGATGACAAAGATTATTTAACATGGAACACCAAAGCCCAAACTGAAAAAGAACTTGTTGAGCGTATGATCAAAGGTGGCGCTGAGTTTGATCCGGGCAGTAAACATGAATATAGTAATTCAAACTACATTTTGCTGACTTACATCTTAGAAAAAGTTTGGAAAAAAGACTATGCTTTTTTATTGAACCAGCAGATCTGCCAGCCGTTAAAATTGGAACAGACCACATTTGGCCGGCCACAAAATATTGCCAAAGATGTTAGCGAGTCGTATAGATTCACACAAGATTGGGACCTAGAGCCACATACGGATAATTCTGTTCCTCTTGGCGCTGGAGCAATATGGTCTACCCCAACAGATCTGGTCAAGTTTTTTAATGGTTTATTTAACCATAAACTGATCAATTCCACCAGCCTTGAAGAGATGAAAAAAATTATTGGCGGCTATGGGCTGGGGCTATTCCAAATGCCATTTTATGACCGCCGGGGATTCGGTCACACAGGGGGGATTGACGGTTATTCTTCTGTGGCGAGCCATTTTGATGACGGCAATTATAATGTTGCACTCATCAGCAACGGCAATAATTATAATAATAATGAAATACTAAAATTCAGCTTTGGTGAACTGTATCAAAAACCTTTCCCCCTTCCTGATCTTTCAGAAATACAATTGACAGATGAGGAAACCACGAGCATACTGGGTGAATATAAAAGCGAACAGCCTCCAATTCAGATCAATATTACCAAAGATGACGGCAAAATATTGGGACAGGTTGTAGGCCAACCCGCATTTCAATTGAAACCAAAGGATAAAAACACATTGGTGCAGCTTCAATATGGTGTAAAAATAGTTTTTGATCGCAGTGAGAATAAGATGACGCTCTATCAAAATGGGCAAACACTTATCCTGAAAAAATAGTTCTCGCTACCCTAAAACAGATGCCCCACTTTCTTCTCTTAGACTATAGATCAGAAAGAAAGTGGGGCACAATGTACTAAATCAACAGTACCTATTTGAGGTTTACCGGCACAAACACAATCTTTCGATAATTCTCCTTTTCGAATAAAATACCGATTCTATTTTTATTTAAAAGAACCAAATCGGAATAAGCCGCATAGTCACCTTTAACACCCTCGGGAGCTTTAGCAACAACTCGATTGAAATACCAGGTTTTCCCCTGATTCTTACTCAACCGCAGCGTCAGATTATCTCTTCTGTCCGATGTTGCTGCATTACAAACAGCTAACACGTATCCGCCTTTCCCCTGCCAGGAAAGCACAGAACCCTGATTGACAGGATCGAGCAGGTTTTTATCATAATAAGTTGTATCCCAAGTAACGCCACCATCACTTGAATACGATACGATTCGCTCTTTTACATGACCTTGCTGGTTACGGGAATTCATATACAGTCCTGTATTCGATATTTGTGCAGCCATTGTCTCATTTGATCCCTCAAACTTGACGCTCGCTCCTATTTTGAATGTCTTTCCATGATCATCCGAGTAATACGAATGGGCAAAATAGTCTTCGCCATTTGCTTTTGGATTTCCTTCGGAATGATTCGCAGGAATATAAATACGTCCTTTATATTTACCAGAATCAAATTGGAGCGCATGCCCTGGTGTATTCGCGTAAGTTCGCCAGTCCTCCTGAAAGTTATATCGTGTATTTACTGAAGGCTGATTGGGACGATGGGTCTGCAGTGTAATGTTCTGCGGATCGGACCAGGTTTTACCACCATCTGTCGAACTCACTGACCAGCACTCGCGTAAACCATTACCTTTACGCACCTCTGCTTCATGATTATTACCAGTATTGTAAAAAAGTAACAGTCTTCCCTTCGGATATGCTGGATCTAACAAGTCGACCAGGGGAGCAGGATTTCCGACCTGCAAATGGTCATTGTCAACAGCGACATGCAATGGTCCCCAGGTTTTACCATTGTCCGGACTGATTTTATAAACAATATCTACATTACCAAAATCCCCCGCATGATCCACCCTTCCCTCGGCAAAGGCAAATAACCGGCCTTGTTTATCTTTGACAATAGCCGGTATCCGATAGCTTTTATAACCGCCTTCACCGGATACAAAAACACTTACTTCCTGTGCTCCTGCGTAGGTATACAATCCAACAAACATTGCCGTCACAACAACATTTCGCATTCGAATCCACCTTGTATTCATCATATTTACTTATCACTTTTAACTATAAAAATAGAATAATCTTCTATCTTTAAAGAAAGGATAGCAAAATCAACAACAAAACCATTATTACAATGAAATTAACCTCTATCTGCTTAGCACTTATACTATGGGGCATATGCGGCCAGGTACTGGGGCAAAATAGGCCTAATATCGTGATTATTATATCAGACGACCATGCCTATCAGACCATTGGTGCCTATGGATCAACTTATGCCAAAACGCCGCACATTGACCGTATTGCGTCTGAAGGAGCAATTTTCAACCATGCCTATGTTAACAACTCCATTTGTGGTCCAGCCAGAGCCACCCTATTGACAGGCAAGTATAGCCACAAGAATGGATTTAAGGACAATGAAACTTCCGAATTTGACTTCAACCAAGATTTATTTGTCAAACAGTTACAGCAGGTGGGCTACCAAACAGCCTGGGTCGGAAAGATCCATTTGGGAGAACAACTACAAGGGTTCAATTATTATGATATCCTCGTGGGTCAGGGCACCTACTTCAATCCGGATTTCATCAGTAAACAAGGACGCAAGCGCACGGAAGGATATGTTTCAGATATCGTAACGGAAAAATCTATCAATTGGCTGGATACGCTGGATTCCAGTAAACCCTTCTGTCTGGTCATCGGTCATAAAGCGACTCATCGCACATGGATGCCCGACCCGAAGGACTTTGGCACCTATGACGCCATGAATTTTACTGTTCCATCAACATTTTACGATAATTATCAAAGCAGACAAGCTGCAGCGTTACAGGAAATGTCCATTGACAAAGATATGAAGATGGCCTATGATCTCAAGATGTTCGACTCTTTGGAAGATATGATGAACGATGGAAATTTCAAACGAATGAACCAAGAGCAAAAAGATAGCTATATTGCTTATTATCGACCAATCTACGAACAGCTCAAAAACAGTAAATTAACCGGAAAACAGCTTGCGGAGTGGAAGTTTAAACGCTATATGATCGATTATCTCAATACTGCGCAGTCAATGGATCGCAACATAGGCAAAGTATTGGACTATCTGGATCAAAAATCACTCAGTAAAAATACTGTCGTGATCTATCTTTCGGATCAGGGCTTCTATATGGGCGAACATGGTTGGTTCGACAAACGCTGGATGTATGAAGAGTCATTCCGGACACCCATGTTAATGCGTTATCCCCCATTGATTAAACCCGCGACAAAAATCGAAGCAAAGTTGGTGAACGCTGATATCGCGCCCACTCTCCTCGAGTTGGCAAGGATCAAAAAGCCTAGTGATATGCAGGGAAAATCATTCGTTCATGTCCTAAAAAACACAAAAAAAGAACATCGCAAAGACCTATATTATCATTATTTTGAAAATGGGGAACATGCGGTGAGCCCCCATTTCGGCGTCAGAGATGATCGCTACAAACTGATCCGGTATTATAAACGTGTGGAAAGCTGGGAACTCTTCGACCTTCAAAAAGATCCGAATGAATTTCAAAATGTTTATAAAGATCCCACCTATCAGCAAATAGTTACCCGGATGAAACAAAAACTTATGGAACAAATCCGGGAATTTGACGACAAAGAAGCCGAAGCGATTTATAAAGTAGATATTGATCGGTAAAATAACACAGGGTATCCATAAACGCGATACCCTGTGTTATTTTAAGCCTTCATGCTATACTTGTTAACCCACAAGGAAATTCACTCTTCCGCCGTATGTTTTATTGATTATACCTAGTTTCACCTTATAACATATATAACGTATGCAGCAACAAGAACGTACTGCTTAAGCATTCAACTTATGTACCCATAGCGATACATTAAGAATACTTTATGGATACTTAATCTGTACTGCAAAGGTGCCTTGTGAATATTCAATCCATATTATAGGAGTAATTGCATCAAGACAATGCGTTTATTTTGCGATAAATGTATTTCGTCTGTATTCTATTACATTTATAATGAACATTCCACAAGCCGATATATTTAGTCTACGCATTCTGACCAAAGAATTACAAAAAAATAAAAAAGAAAGTATAGTTATCAGGTGGATTTTATATATTTGCATTAACATTTTTTAACACATGAAAATCAGTGCAATACATATACCTGTAAAACGAATGCTTTTAGGAGATGTTTTTCAGATAAATTCAAACAATCTCCTATAACCACAAAAAGATCCACTCATTATTATTACTAAATTAATATGGCAAAAAACAACATAGATTTTGTCGTACTGGCAGCGCTTTGTTTAAGCACGGGCACGCTATACGCTCAATCCACCATAAAAGGCAAAGTAGTCGACAACAACAACGCGCCCATTCAGGGCGCAACGATTACAGAAATTACAAGTAAAAAACGAGTACAAACGGATGTAAATGGCCTATTTGAATTACCGTCAAATGGGAATTCTATCAGTATACAAGTTCAATATATTGGTTTTGATCCCAAAACTGTCCAAACCAATCCCGGCGGACTTACGACAATTCAACTTTCTCCCACGAGTTCCCAACTGGATGAAGTTGTTGTAACCGCCTTGGGTATTTCGCGTGAAAAGAAATCATTAGGATATGCTGTCCAGGAAGTCAAGTCTACTGAACTTCAAACACGTCCTACCAATGCGCTCAGTGCGCTTTCCGGAAAAGTCGCAGGTCTTCAAGTGACGACATCCGGTGGCAACATGGGCGGATCCTCCCACGTTTCGCTTCGGGGTATCAATTCAATTGCAGGAAATAACCAACCGCTCTATGTCGTTGATGGCACGCCTATTGATAACACGGATTTCAATTCAACTTCAACGATCAATGGAAGTGCCGGAAAAGATGTCGGAAACATGATACAGGACCTTAATCCGGATGACATTGAAAACATCTCTGTCCTAAAAGGAGCGACAGCGGCAGCATTGTATGGCTCCAGAGCCGCAAATGGCGTTATCATGATTACGACTAAGCGTGCTTCAAAAGGTGAGAAAGTGGAAATTTCCTTAAATACAGGAATCGATTTCGAAAATATTGTCCGTCTTCCAAAAAGGCAGCATCTCTATGGACAGGGCTATTCGACCAGCTTTCAAACACAGAATATCGCTGGTACCGATTATAAGATCGTAGATTATGCCGCCGATGAGAGCTGGGGACCAAAATTGGATGGCACACCAGTTTTACAGTGGTACAACCTCAATCCCGAAGATGAGGAAAACTACCTAAAGCCTTCACCCTGGCTCTATCCAAAAAATGACGTCAGTTATTTCTTCAGAACCGGAGTTGCCAACACAAATAATTTCGCAATTGCCGGAAATAGCGGAAATACCAATTATCGTTTTTCTTACACAAACAAAAATGTAACCGGCACTACTCCAAATTCAAATTTGCATCGAAATGCTTTTAATTTTTCGGGGGGCACCCAATTGGGAAAATTAAAAATCAACTCGACCTTTAATTATATCCGCAGTTCTGCACTGGGACGTCCCTGGACCGGCGCTTCTAACCGAAATATTATCCTTGAAGCATTTCAATGGGGAGCTGTTCAAGTCGACTACAAAATACTGGAAAATTACAAACGGGCAGATGGAACGCCACTGGCGTGGAACCGTACCGGCTGGCAAAATACCCCCGCTGCCGAGGCAACACGTTTTATTGATAACCCCTATTGGTCAGCCTATGAATCGTATATGGAAGATAGCAGGGACCGTTTCTATGGAAATATTGGCGCAGAATATGCTGTCAACAATTGGTTAACGCTGGGAGCGAAAGTTCATGGCGATATCTATTCATTCCAAGCACAGGACCGTATCGCTGTATATTCCCGAAGTGCTTCCCAATATGAAGAAACAAACCGGAAGCTCAATGAATATAATTATGAGTTCATTGCAACAGCCAAGAAAAATTGGGATAAATTTTCACTCATTGCCTTTGCAGGGGGGAATATCAGAGATAGGAAATCGCAGAACAACTATGCCATTACCCAGGGCGGATTAATTATCCCCAATTACTACAACTTGAAAAATGCAACTTCAGCTCAAATAGATAACTTTAAATATCATAAACGGATTGCTTCTGTTTTCGGTAGTGTGTCGTTGGGCTATAATGACCTACTCTACCTCGATGCGACCATTCGAAACGATTGGTCCTCGACACTTCCTACTTCAAACTGGTCCTATACCTACCCATCTATCGCCGGAAGCTTTGTATTCAGCAATCTAGAGGCGCTCAAAACTCTTCCCTGGTTAAGCTTTGGTAAAGTTCGGCTAGGTTGGTCCGACGTGGGAAATGACACAGATCCTTATCAACTAGAAAAAGCATATGATGCTCAACAATCTTTTGAAGGTAATCCGTCCTACACATTAACATCTATAAAACCTAATGACAAATTACGTCCGGAACGTACAAGTTCCTGGGAAACCGGTATTAATGTTCAGTTACTAAAAAACCGATTGGGTTTGGATGTAACCTATTACAACAATAATTCCAGAAATCAGATTCTAGCGGTCCCTGTATCCTCTTCCTTTGGGTATGAAGGTAAATGGCTTAATGCCGGAAAGATCAATAATAAAGGAGTTGAAATTGTCCTCAATGGAACACCGATTAAGTCAGAAAACTTCAGCTGGGACGCAACAATCAATTGGGCGAAGAACAAAAACAAGGTGGTCAAGTTAGACGATCAAGTGAATACCCTAAGTTTAAGCAACTCCTTATTGCAACTGGCCGCAAGAGAAGGTGAGTCTTATGGACAATTTTTAGGATATGATTTTGTATATGCCTCCAATGGTCAACGGGTTGTACAAGCAGATGGAACTTACATGAAAACCTCTCAACTCGTTCCACTAGGAACGATTCTACCTGATTTTACTTTTGGCTTTCAAAATAGCTTCCGTTACAAAAACTTTAGCTTGGGATTTTTAGTATCAGGTCGTGTCGGTGGCAACTTCTTCTCCCAAACTTATAAAGTCGGCATGTATTCCGGCATTCTGGACAAAACCGCGGCCAATAATATTCGTGAAACCGGAGTTGTCCTTGACGGGGTCAAAGGAGATGTCACCTTTCATAGTGACGGAACGTACGAAGTGAAGAATATTGAACAAAACACCACTAATATCACTGCACAGCAATGGGCACGTAATGAATACAATGGTCCAACCACTTTTTCTATTTTTGATGCCACTTATGTTAAATTGAGAGAAGTGACACTGGGCTATAATTTCAAATTAGCCAATACCAAGACCATTAAAAATATTGGTGTCAATGTCTATGGCCGTAACCTTTGGAATATCTATACCAAGAGTAAATACATTGATCCTGAATTCACCTCCAGCGGTGGTAATGTACAGGGTATCGAAGGCGGAGCTATTCCGCTGCCTGTTACTTATGGTTTTAATGTGAATCTAAAATTCTAAAAAAAATGAAATTATTAAATATACTATATACAGCAACGATCGGCATCTCAGTTTTTGCGTCCTCCTGTTCCAAAACTAAATTTGCTGAGATTAATACCGATCCCAATCGTCCGGCTTCGGTACCAACGCCTACGCTATTGGTTACTGCGGAGAAACAGTTGGTCAATGCCTTACGGAGTGAGGAGATTAATCTTCGGGGAGCGCAGTTATTCGCCCAATATTTCAGTCAGAATATCTATACTGACCAATCCCGCTACCGAATAGACCAGAGTTATTCGGATAATTACTGGACAGCAACATACAAATCACTGAATAACCTGAATGATATCATCAAACTCAATACGGATGAAAGCACCAGAGCAATCGCCACAGCAGGGACAGCCGGCACCAATGCCAATCAAATTGCCATTGCAAGAATTCTCAAGTCTTATGCTTTCCAATCATTGACCGATGTCTTTGGCAATATTCCCTATGAGTCTTATGGTAATAAAGACCCTGATTTTCAAGCTTTACAGCAGGATCCGGACAATCTTACGCCCAAATATGCTAGTCAGGAAAAAATCTATAAGGATATTCTCAACGAACTTCAACAGGCAGCGGATACCCTGCTCAAGTATTCATCAGATAAAACCTTCGGCAGCGCTGATATTATCTATAGGGGATCCAATGCAAACTGGGCAAAATTTGCCAATTCCCTCCGCTTAAGGGTAGCCAATCGTATCAAGGCCAAAGATGCCGCTTTAGCTTCAGCACATATTGCCGATGCCCTGGCAAAAGGAGTTTTTACGTCCAATAGTGACAACGCTGTATTCAAATATTCGAAGACCTCACCCAATGAATCGCCTCTATTCCGGGCTACAGTAACAGCCAACCGGACAGATTTCGCGATCTCCGATGTACTTATTAAAGCCCTTCAAGGCACCCGCGGTCCCTTTAAAATTGCCGATCCAAGGTTAGCTAAATTTGCCAAACCAACAGCTGCAGATGGGAAATTTATAGGCCAGCCCTACGGCCTGCCTTTAGCTGCCGGAAATCTGTTCCCGGTTGATAAAATATCGCTACCAAGTGACCTGATCAATGCGGCAGACTATGGCGAAGTTCTTATGGAATACGCCGAAGTTGCCTTCATCCTGGCAGAAAATAATAATTGGGACCAAGCAAACTATGAAAAAGGAACCAGAGCATCGCTGGAAAAATGGGGCGTATCACAAGATGATATCAACAGCTATATCGGCAAACTTCCCACAGCGAACAAAGAGCACGTGCTTACTCAGAAATACCTGGCACTTTTCAACCAAGGCGTCGAAGCGTGGTCAGAGATCAGAAGAACGGGATATCCATTATTCCTGACAAAAGCAGGCGACCTACTTTGGACAGGCACTATTAATGGTGAAACGGTCAGCTATTACTTTACACCAGAAGTGGGAAAAGAAATACCCAGCCGCTTTGTTTACCCGTTAAAGGAACAAAGTACCAATAAAGCAAATTATCAGGCTGCGCTGGCCCAACAAGGAGATGATGTGATCAACACCAAAGTATGGTGGAATAAATAAAAAAGTATTTTCTACCTATTTGAACACCTGAAGTTTAAGATTTCAGGTGTTTTTTTTCAATTATTTCATAACTTCGTAAAGACCATTAAGAAAAAATGCCATGGATGATCAAATATTAGACAAAATCGACCAACTGAGTGAAGAGGGAAATGCTTATTGTGATGAAGAGAACTTTCGCGAAGCAATTAGGGTTTGGACTGAGGCGCTCAATTTAATCCCCAGTCCACAAAATGTCCACGCTGAAAGTCTTTGGCTGGAAGCCTCCATTGGGGATGCTTATTTCTTAGAGGACGACTTCGAAAACGCACTTCCACACTTTGAAAATGCCAAAGGCAATATCATCGAGAATGCCTATGAAAATCCATTTATCATGCTGCGGTTAGGGCAGTGTTACCTCGAAACAGCCAATACAGAGTCTGCACAAGAATATCTTCTTCGCGCCTATATGATGGAAGGAAAGGAAATTTTTGAAGAGGAATCACCAAATTATTTTAATTTTCTGGCTGATAACGTCGATTTGGACTAATCAATTGCATCTGCCAACTCCATTGGTAAATCAGATTCTAGAATGGATGCCCCCTGGGCAAATATCGCCCGATATTTTTTCTGCCGCTCAACCTTTTCTGGCTGCTTATCATAAGTAGAAGCGGAGGAGATCATGCACATGACTCCCTTTGCATTAAAAAAACGGTACATTTCTGTATTTGACTCTTTTAGCTCGGCTCCTATATAGACAATCATCCGGTCATAAGGTAATCCTGATGCTTTAAATTTAGCTAAAGCAGACTGATCTTTGATATGCATAGACATATACTGGTCTGGATGTTGGGCCAGATAGTAGGCCGCCTGCTCAACGTTATGTACAGTTACCCAAACCCAGCTATAGGCCTGATGTTTCCGTAATATAGCCGCGGTTGCTGACGGTGGCAAATCTTTCTTATCAAGATTTAAAATGGTTTTTCCCTTTGCCCATGCGATCACTTCATCCAGGGTATTGATAGGATATTGGGTTATATTTCCCGCATGATCCTTCAGACGAAGTTTACGTAGATCAGCCCAAGTATAGTCTGATACCCGCCCTACTCCATTGGTCACCCGTTCCAGGTTTGCATCGTGCAATAATACGGCAACACTATCTTTGGTATAACGCGGGTCTATTTCAAATATAGCCGGAGTCTTACGTAATACAGCTTCAAAAGCCGCAATCGAATTTTCAGGAAGACCATCCTCTATCGTCCCCCGATGACCACTGATGATTTTCTTTCCTTCAGCATAGCGGAAATGTGCCCGCATCGCTTCCGCAGATTCAAAATTCAACCAATGAGTGCTTTGGGCAAAAACACGGGTATCCAAGAAACTGAAAAAAAATAATAATAGAACGACAGAAATTGCTTTCAAGCGTATATAATTGGATCCTAAAACAGCCATCTACCTTTGATTATTGAAATATACCCTGCTAAAATAGCTATCTTGTATCAATAAATTGTAAACAAAATATATACTCAAAATGAAGAAAATAAAATATACCGCTTAACCAGGCCGTATAAATTTTTCATGACTGTCAATGTATGACAACACAACATCACTATATTCTTCCATATTCATAGCGATCAAGAGAGACACTCCAAATCGAATTCCGATTTATCTTCGGAGATTTTGTAAATGAGAAAGTCGCTATAGAGACAGCCACTATATTAGAATTTTACGAGAAAAAATAGCAGTTTTTTTTGATGAAGAAATATTAAATATTCTATATTTGCACCAATTTATATTTGATCTAAATAAACTACCATGAAGAATAGAACACGATATATGATGTTCGCAGCGGGAACCCTTGTCCTTCTCGGGACGCAGTTACATGCACAAGAGTTATCTATCCTCGTAAAAAACAAAGAAAATCAACCAGTAGCTCAAGCCAATATCAAACTCAATGGAAAAAACATTGGATATTCCGATCAGCACGGGCAATTTCAGCTCAGTAAAGTGCCATCGGATAGTCCGCTTCAATTTCGTGTTTCCTATACCGGTTTTTCTCCTCTTGAAAAAACAGTGCGTTTAGATACACTCACCGGCCCTCTCTTATTCCAGTTAAATGCAACGCAGATTTTAGACGAGATTATTGTTACTGCCGGCCGTAAAGCCGAAAGTATATCGACTGTTCCCTCCTCTGTATCCATCTTAACCACAAAAGAGATCGAGGCACAGAGTCAGATCAGCACCAATCTTTCCACAATACTTGGTAATACAATTCCCGGGCTGGGAACAGCGACCAATAAAGCAACCAATTCGGGTCAGACCTTACGTGGACGATCCGTACTGGTTTTAATAGACGGCATTCCCCAATCCACACCATTAATGAACGGCCAACGTGATCTACGCACCATTGATCCTAGTGTTATTGAGCGTGTGGAAGTTATAAAAGGAGCAACATCCATCTATGGCAATGGCTCAGCTGGTGGGATCATCAACTACATCACGCGCAATCCAGCAAAAGATTCAGCTCCCATCCAAGGAATTACCAGCCTGAGGACAACCTTCAATCCTATAAACAGTGCCGGAACATTAGGCTATCGTGCGGTCCAAACATTATATGGCCGAAAAAACAGCTGGGATTACACCGTCAGCGGATCGGCAGATTATGTGGGCCTTCAACGCGATGGAGATGGGACACCGCTTGGTCAAACAGATGGTCTTTCAAACACCTATCAATACAATGCATTTCTCAAAATCGGCTACACCATCGATAGCAGTTCCAATCTATCCGCAGTATATAATTTTTATCGAAGCAACCAGCACAACAGATACATTAGCCAGACAGGTGTCTATGGACAGTCCCCGACCATCGGAGTAAAAGGTGATGACCCAGGCAAACCTGCCGGTACGCCATACAATCACAATGCAATGCTGACGTATACCAAAAATAATCTTTTTGCCTCCACCTCTCTCGTTGCATCGGCCTATTACAACACCTTTCGGTCCATGAATCGTTATGTCGAAAAAGCATCGGCCTGGTATGGTCCCGGCCAGACACAGATCAACTCCGAGAAAAAAGGTTTACGGATCAATCTCAACACGCCATTTCAGGTATTTGGCTCTAACGCAGATGTCACTTACGGACTTGATCTCCTGAATGATGTTACGGATCAAAACCTGACGGACGGCAGGGTCTATATTCCCTATATGAATATGCTGAACGTGGCGCCCTATGCTCAAGTAAAAATTGATTTTCTCGAAAATCTAATCTTCAAAGGTGGGGTCCGTTATGAAAATGCAACCGTAAAAATCAAAGATTTCAACACCATTGCTACCGGACCGAATAATGAAGGTAGTATTGCTGTCAAAGGCGGTGAAATACCGTATAAAGGAGCCACGTTCAATGCCGGCCTCCGTTATAATAAATATTCTTTCTTTAACCCTTTCATAAGCTTTTCACAGGGTTTTGCTATCAATGAGCTTGGCAGAATTGTCCGCAGGGCAACGGACAACGACCTGGATAGTCTGAAAACAGATCCCATCATCACCAATAACTATGAAGTCGGGTTTTCTAGCAACTATAGTATTTTCCAATTAGCTGCTTCTTACTATTACAGTACTTCAAAAATGGGAGTAGAACTTGTAGACATTGGTGGTTATCTAATGCCACAACGACTTCCTGAGGATGTTTATGGCTATGAAGTAGCCCTAAGTGCGACAATCAGTCCTCAGCTCACGATAGGTGGAACTTATGCTTATGTGGAGGGAAAATCGAAAAAAGAAGACGGTACGAAATCCTACCTCAACGGCTCTCGTATCGCTCCGATCAAAGCGACGGGATATATATATTATACCCCTATCAAACCATTGACCTTTCAATTATTCTGGGTACATACCGGCGCGCGCGATCGTTTCATGCCTAACGAAAAAGGTGTTTATAAAAATAGCGAGGGGCCGGTTAAATCTGTTGATCTTTTTAACTTAAATGGTAATTATCAGATCAACAGACAATGGTCATTGGGGCTAGGTATTGAAAATCTTTTCAACACGAACTACTACCCCGTTGTAAGTCAATATCGTGCATTAAATGAGGAATACGTAAGAGGTCAGGGAATGATGGCTTCCTTTAATATCAATTACAAATTTTAGATGATCAAATCTAGCATACTTTGGCTGCATAAATGGCTCGGTATAATCACGGGTGTTATCGTACTCATTTTAAGTATAACAGGGTGTATATATACCTTTCAGGATGAGCTCAAATTATGGGCTTATCCTGAAAAGTATTTTATAGCTCCTGTTGATAGCTCCACGGATCCGCTCCCTTTAAGTACCTTACTGAACAATGCACAAAGTAATCTTGAAGATGGGCAAAAAATCTCTCGTGTAGACCTCTATCCAGCGAAAAATCGAACCTGGGTATTTCGTGCCATGAAAACAGATGAGACAGCCTTTGGTCACTGGAATTACTTTCGTTATTATAAAAGGGTATTCATTAATCCTTATACAGGTAAGGTGCAACAGGTTGAAAACACAAAGACGGAGTTTTTTCAACTGGTCTTACAGCTCCACCTCAACTTGTTGCTTGGGAAAAAATATGGCCATGCCTTAGTAAGTTGGTCTACGGCGCTATTTATTGTCATTCTACTGAGCGGAATCGTATTGTGGTGGCCGAAAAAATGGAAGGGAAAAAATCTCCGCAGGAGCTTTTGGGTAGATACGAAGGTGAAATGGAAACGGTTAAATCACGATCTGCACAATGTAATTGGCTTCTATAGCCTTTTTATTGCACTGGCTTTTGCGATTACAGGTTTGGCATTTGCATTTCCGGGATTCAAAAAGACGTATATCGCTACATTTAATCTTTTTCAACAGGAAGCGGCATCTACTCTTCTACCAGCCCCAAAACTAATTCCCTTGCCTTACGCAGAATTGCAGGACAATGCACTACACTACAGTCTCAAAAATTATCCGCAGGCTGAAATGTTTTCCATCCGACTGAAAAAAGAAACAGAGCAAGAAGTCGATATTCAAATCAGACGGTACGAAAAACGAAGCGGTGTCTTTAGCTGGTTATATTTTGACCGAAAACAAGCCCGTTTAAAGGAGATCAAAACGGGTGAGAACTTACGCCTCGGTGATAAACTGGGATCGTTGAATTATGATATCCACACCGGTAGTATAGGCGGCATGGGAACAAAGATTATTGCTTTTATCGCAAGCCTTTTTTGTGCTTCCCTACCCATCACGGGTTATATAATCTGGTTGAACAAAAGTAAGAAGGCAAAGAAAAAGAAGGGTTATCAACATAATGTTAATAAGTACTGTTGATAACAGCATCTTTTTTTCTAAACATGTTATTAACACAGTTATTAACATAATGTGGAAAAGTATACTATCAGTAACTTCTATCAAGAACCTATCGGAGCAAATCAACTTTCCGAATAGATACGGATCTAGGAACTATGAAAAAAAGCAGTGCAAGGTTACTATATCAAAGGCTATTTTAAAAGCATAAACACCAAAAAGCCGATACAGAGATGCATCGGCTTTTATATGAATAAGCAGCTTGCCTCCTACAAGTTTGGATTTCGATCAGTTTCCAAAAATGGGATCGAGAATAAATAATAAGGGCTATTTTCCACAAATTTGGTATCGTTAGGAAACTGGATAACACGATGTCCTTTGCCGGTCACTTTTTTGACGACCCCATCTTCGCCAACGACATCTACCATAATCGCATTTCCTTTAGCATCGACATACGCTTTCCGATCCACCTTTCCTTGTGTACGAATAATATCCGACAGCGCAAATCCCTCTCCCCAAAGCTCTTTTCTGCGCTCAATCAAAATCTCTGAAATCAACTTAGCATTATCATCTCCAACAAATAAAGCTGCATTCCGTGCTTTCCGCAATGTATTCAAGGCATTTATCGCTTTTTCTTTTTCTCCGGCACGCGCATAGCCCTCTGCTTCGATCAAAAGCATCTCAGCTGAACGCATATATACGATATCACCGATCAAATTTGATTTAAATTTAAACTTCTTATAACGTAAAAAACCTTCTCTTCCCTTTAGACCATCCCACTCAAATAAACCTGAACGAATATCATCACGATCAAATAACTCCTTGAAATAGGGATCGGCCATAAAGCTATAATAATAAGATCCTGCAGAGGATACATCCAGATAATGGAATGTATAACTCGCTCCACTTTGTTCGTTCGTCTGTAAGTGTCCCCATATCCATTCCGAATTGCCAAGATCATTAAACCCTTCGTTATAAGCCGCAGCACTCATCAAGGGGTAATTTTGAGATGCTTTGTCTGCATATTCAGCAGCAAGTTTCCACGCTCCGGTCTGTAGGTATGTCCTAGCTAACAGCCCGTTCACCACATCAATATTAATGTCGTACTTCGCTTCTCGTTTAGCTGTTGCTAAAAGCGCTTCACTATCCTTCAAATCCTGCACGATAAGTTTATAGATTTCTTCTAGTGTGGCTTTCGGATGCCCCTGGGTCTCTAACGTACTGGGTTCAGTATAAATTGGAACTGATTTTGCATTTTTATCTTTTAAGTAGCTAAACTGATAAAAAGAAGCCAAATTAAGATAGGAAAAAGCCCGTAACACTTTGGCCTGTCCCTTCAAAACATTTTTAGCTTCCTGTGATCCGGCAGCGCCATCAACTTTAGTAATCACATTATTCGCGTTATCGATCACCTTGTACAACAAGGTCCAAAAGAAGGACGAGCGCCCCGAACGGCTATTGCTCAATTCGGTGAATGCATACGCATCTCGATACCCATATTTTGTTGTCACAGCAACATCACTTCCCATGGCATCACTCGTTCGCATCACAGCAGTATATCCCGGATTGGCATAGGTGGAATATTGCTCATTCAGGTATCCCCAGGTTCCGTTGATCACCGTAGCAATATTGTCTGTATTTTTATAAATCTCACCTGCCGGTACCGACGTTGTCGGAGACGTCTCCAAAGTATCTTTACAAGCAGTGTTCGCCAATGAAAGCGCCAATAATATATAAGCAATTTTTAGTTTCATGATTCTCATTTGATTTTCTTAACATTAACAATCCAATTGTTTTAAAAAGCGAGTTGGAGGCCACCTGAAACGGTACGCATTGCCGGATAGCGGAAATAAGTAGCCCCATTCACAGTTTGCTCCGGATCCATACCTTGATGACCATAAAAAGTCAATAAATTTTCGCCGGTGACAAAAACGCGTAATTTTTCGATACCAATTCTTTTGGTCAATACTGCTGGCAGACTATATCCCAAACTTACATTTTTAAGACGTGCATAGGTACCACTGTATAAAAAACGTGTAGATGCCGATGTCCAGCTCAAGTTGTCTGTTGTCAACTTCGGCACATCTGTCTGTGTATTTTCAGGTGTCCAACGCTCCAATATCTCCTTAGACCAAGCTCTTCCAGGATTGCTACCATTATGCATTACCTGGACATAATCGCTATCCAATACCTTCCCGCCCAAACTGAAACTGACAAATGCAGAAAGATCAAAATTTCTGTAGTTAAAACTGTTTTGAATACCTCCAGTCAAATCCGGTAGGGAACTTGAACCAATAACATTCCCGGCCTTTCCATATTCAGATGTTTTATTTTCGGTTCTCTGGCCATTTTCATCAGCCACATACCATTCCGGTAAGCCTGTTTTTTGATTCACCCCTGCCCATTCAGGAATATAGAAATCATACAAACTTCCACCGACACGCATTAGCTTATTGCCTGTGCTGATCGATTTGTTATTATTAGGTAAAGACGTGATCTTGTTTTTGAAATGAGAAAAATTAACATCAAGATTCCACCTAAAATTATCATTACGTACAGGTATCGTATGGATGTCGACATCTATTCCTGTATTTTGCATTGCCCCTGCATTAGCACTGAATCCACTATAACCGGTAGAAGGCGCCATTGGCATGGTGAACAAAAGATCTTTACTCTTCCGAATATAATATTCGACATTTAGGGCAACTCTATTATTAAAAGCAGAAACATCAAGTCCGATATTCATATTAAGATTGGACTCCCATTGTAGACCCGGCGTCCCCAACCTACTGGTGTATGTCCCTCCCTTACCGTTATTATTGGCAATAGCATAGAGTTCTTGATACTCATAATAAGTAGACAAATTATCGTTCCCCTGCCCACCGTAACTTGCTCTTAAAGTCAGTTGATCCAATATAGTCTTATCTTTCAAAAAGTCTTCCTGTGCTATTTTCCATGAACCACCAACAGACCAAAAGGTCCCCCAGCGGGTATTTTTAGAAAAACGAGCGGAACCGTCTGTCCGCAATGAAGCGGATAAATAATATTTACTATTGTAATTATATTCCGCTCTTCCTAAAAAGCTCAATAACCTATATTCATCACTATACCCGGTAAAATCGTTTAACTGTGAGGCAGCAGCAGGCTCATAAAACCCGGGTAACACAAAGCGATTACGGCTTCCACTGATATTACTGCTATTAAAGGCATAGTATTCCTGCCCACCCAACACATTGATGTAATTCAGTCCGAACTGCTTCTCATAGGTCAATAGATTGTTCCAGGTCTGTGATACAGTACGAACATTTGAACGGGATACAGAACCACCTGTATTCACTCCATCGCCAAGCAATGGGTTAACATAGTCGTGTGTATTCCCATTAATATAATCAACACTATAAGTCGATTTCAATTTAAGATTTTTAGTCAGTAGCGCCTCCAGATAAGCCCTGGCTGAGAGGTTGTCTCTGCGAATATCATTTTTATCCAATGGTAATGAAGCTGCTAGGTTATTTCGTGGAGTAGCACCGCTTGGTCGATATTCGCCAAAATCATACACTTTATTACCGTTGGCATCAAGCACAAAAGAGCCATCCGGGTTCCGTTCATAATACGGATAAAAGGATGGAACAAGTCGCGTAAAATTTATGATATTGGCAGTATTGCTATCTTCGGATTGCGGATATTTTTGTAACGTACTGCTACCACCGATATTTACCCCAACATTTAACCAGGATTTCACTTTGCTATCAAGATTTGCACGTAAATTGTAGCGTTTAAATCCCGATTCAATTGCAATTCCCTGATCATTAAGATACCCTCCAGAAATATAATAGGTACTTTTTGCTCCCCCGCCGCTAAAGCCCAAGTCCGCCTGTGTTCGCACACCTGTACGCTGCAATACATCAGTCCAAGGATCATCCCAGAGGGTTTTTGCGCCCGCCACAAGCTTTCCATCCAACCCGACAGGTTGTGGAAATTGACTGCCATAAGGATTGATATTTAAATCTTCCAATACGAATGCACTCGCATTTTTAGCAGCCTGCTCTGCGGTTCTTCCATTGGACAATTCCTTGTTTCGCACAGCTTCCCAATACAATTGAAAATACTCATCTGTTGTCACTTGATCATAATCTCGAACTGCCCGCGTTGAATATCCCTGTGTGAAATTAAGATTGATCTTGGTATCACTCGAGGCTGTACCAGATTTTGTTGTAATAATGATAACGCCATTTGCTCCACGTGAACCATAAAGTGCGCTGGAAGCGGCATCCTTTAACACCGATATTGATTGAATATCATTTGGATTCAATGAATTTATATCCCCCATATATGGGCTTCCATCCACGACAAACAAAGGTGCGCTGGAAGCATTAATAGATCCTATTCCTCTAATTCGTATACTAGCCCCTGTACCTGGTTGCCCCGAAGATGCCACCGATTGTAAGCCCGGAACCTGTCCTTCTAATGCTTTTGTAATATTCGATACCTGTCTATTCTCAATTGCTTTGCTACTCACCGTACTCACCGACCCCGTGATGTTGGACCGCTTAGATGTACCATAAGCCACTACGACCACCTCTTCCAAATCTGTACTTGACGGCTTCAAAGCCAAAGAGATTGTACTTCCCGTGGCTCTCAGTTGTTGCGATTCGTAGCCTATAAAAGAAAACTCCAGGAACGGGTCATCTTTACCTGTGATATTGATCGTAAACTCCCCGTTAGCGTTGGTCAGCGTCGATTTATTTTGGTCGGATACCCGCACACTTACGCCCGGAAGTACTTGCCCAGTATTGGCATCGGTCACTTTTCCCTGAATGGAACGTTGCTGTGCATACAATTTATTCACACTCGCACTAGACAAAGCTAACGCGACAATAGGAATGTATTTGAATGTTGAGTGCATATGAAGGATAATTAATAAATGAGTTAAGTATAATACTTATATAGAAAATAAATAAATTAATGTAATTATTTTACCAAAAAACAAGACAAAAGTCTGCATATCTAAAAATCTACTAAATTGATAGATTTTACAGGGCGCAAATATAATATAATCTATACTAATTTAATAGACATTTTTTTTAAAAAAAATAAACAAATGAAAATCAACTAATTACAGAACCAACTAATGACAATAAACTGAAAGTAAGCAAGCTAACAAACTGCTATTGATCCAGCCAACGCTGAAAATTTGGAGAACGTTCTTCGCTAACTACAACATCAATCCCCTTTGGAGTTGGGGGAATTAGTTCCAATTTAATTCTATTCCGACTTATTTTCAACATAGACTGAATGGAATCTATACGAATAAGAAATTTCCGATTAATCTGAAAAAAGGCAAAAGGATCTACCTGCGTGACCAAGTGGACCAAGCTGTCTTCAATGATATAGGCTACGCCTGACCCTTTTTCCACCGCATATAGCTCTTTATCTTCGGCCATAAAGTAAGCGATATCGGCAATCGCCAAAGACTTTAAAAAATTACCATACTTTACAAGAAACCGCTGTTTTAAACGAACCTCTGCTTTGGGTAACAGCAGCTCAATACGTTTCATGGTTTGCACAAGTTCGTCCACATCGAAAGGTTTCAACAGATAGGCGTAGCCCTGATGCTGAAAAGCCTCTAATGCATATTGTTCATAGGCTGTCGTAAAAATAAGTGGCACTTCGACCGAAACCTGCTTAAATATTTCAAAACTCAACCCGTCCATCAAATGGATGTCCATAAAGATCAGGTCGAAATGATGTTTATTGATCACCGTCACCGCCTCCTGGATCTCCTTTGCATTGGTAAAAGTCAATGTGCTATCCCCATAAAGGTCTATCAACATCTCCTTTAAGCCTACAAAAGCCCAGTCTTCATCTTCAACAATCAATATATTCCATCCCATGGGTTGAATGTAATAAAAAATCCATTTCCTAAGAAAGAAAATGGATTAATATATAAAGGATTAAAAAAATTGACCTTATTTTAATAGATCTGGATTATTATTGATCGCTTCCTGTGGATAACGGATCACATAACGCGGATCGTTTTGCTGCAAAGTCATTGTTCTCCCAAAACTGCTGTGTGTTATGGTAGGTCTCGTTGTTCGTTTTAAATCATACCAACGTAATCCCTCCAGCGCCAGTTCACGTTTGCGTTCAAGCAACACCGCATCCAGCAATTGGTCTTTCGACAAACCGGCATCAGCTTTAGTTTCTTTGCTATAAGCATCCGCCGTGAATCGGTTTTTCTTCAATGCGGAAAGATATTTTAACGCCTCCGCGGTGTTTCCTAAACGCGCATTGCATTCAGCAATTGTCAGGTAAAGATCCGCATTTCTGAAACTCACATTGAAACGGTTTTCTCCTCCTTTAAGTGAGACATAGTCAGCACCTCTTTTTTGGAAATAGCGTCCTTTTCTTAGATCTCCATCCGAATAAGCCGACAACAAAGAGGGCGAAATAAATGAGCTCGAACGAACTTCGGGAATAGATACTTTCTCCAAGGCCATAATTACCTCTACCGATTCAAAATCGTTGGGCAATAAACTTGCTACCGCATTTAGATCCACCAATTTGTCATTTATCGCCAGCGCTTTCTGAGCGCCTTCCATAGCCGCCTTCCATTCGCCACGGTATAAATGAAGACGTGATGCCATCGCATAAGCCACACGCTTGCTAAATCGGTAATTTGCGCCTTTGGCCTGATCATCTACCGTAAGCAATGCCGTCCCCTTTTCCATATCTGATAACACCAGCGCATACGAGTCACCTATAGTTGCCGGAACAAAACGTTGTTCAAGGTCGATTTTGGTCGATAGTGGAACTCCACGCAAACCGACATTGCTTGCTGAATAGACCTCACTATAGAGATTTAACAGTTCAAAATGTGCGTAAGCACGCATGAGGTAAGCTTCACCTTTAATCTGATCTACCGTCGCATTACTGCTCAATTTTTCATCAATGGTACTGATGATCTGATTGCTGTAAAAAATACTTTTGTAAAAGGCAAGATAGGGATACGCTGTCGTTGCCGGGTCTGGGTTCTGGTCATTCCAGAGATAGATATCTTTGGTCCTAGCTGCATCGGTCGAACTTTCGTCCAGAAGTAATTCGTCTGTACGTAAAGACAAATAAGATTTATGGGCAGGGAAGCTCGTATAGCTACTTGTCATTAAGCCTCTAAAATCACTTTCCGAAGTCGGGATGACAGTACCTACAGGTTGTATATCTAAATATTTATTGCAGGATGTCAATGCGCTTGCGGTCATGATCATTCCAAAATAAATTATTTTCTTCATATTATATTCAATTAAAAGGATTAAAAACTTGCTGAAAGACCAAAGGCAAAGGATTTGCTAATCGGCTGCGCATAATAGCTGCCGTAGGTCTCTGGATCAAAGTACCCTTCGTAATTCGCTCCGAAAACAAATAAGTTGCGTCCTTCTACGTTCACGCGCAAATTGCTTGCGCCAATTTTTTTACTCATGGCAGCCGGCAGTGTATATCCCAAGCGAATACTATTGATACGTACATAGCTCATTTTCTTGGCCCAGATATCATACTGATTAAAGGAGTTGATCGGGTCGTTGCTTTCCAACCAGGCATAGGCCATCCATCGGTCATTTAGCTCAGAACTTATACTTCCCAATGCAGGCAAAGCAGCGTTGCCCTGTAGGGCCGCCAACAGATCCTTCGTATAATTTTGTCCACGATCTACTTTAGCCGGATTATAGGTCGGTGTACGGTTTACCCAACGCTCTAAATTGAATACAGTTGAAATTGCCAGATCAAAATTCGCATAGCGGAAACGGTTGGTCATACCACCTACAAATTTCGGGTCTTTGCTCCCGATGTATTTAAATTTAGCGCGGTAATCTGCTGCGGTCATACTCGTTTGGGAGGTATATCCCGGTAAGAAATCTGCCCAAGGATCATATAATCCGTAAAACTCTTCAAAGCTCGAAACTGATCCATCCTGATTTCTGAACTGCATTACACCATCCTTATCCAATCCCGCTGTTTCAAGTACATACATACCACTGATCGGACGGCCTTCCTGTGTGTCGGGCGCATAGGCTTTGGGATTATTCATGACCTTCAATAATTTATTATTATTGTGGGCAATATTAAAATCCGTAGACCAGGAGAATTTATCCGTCTGGATCTGACGGCTCGAGATCGTCAGTTCTACTCCCTGATTTCGCGCTGAAGCCCAGTTGACCTGCACATCCTGGAAACCATTCTCCATCGGTAAAGCACTATTTGCAATAAGGTCTGTGCTTGTTCTATTGTAGTAATCAACTGTAATATTCAGTCGATTTTTCCATAGACCTAAGTCAATCCCTGCATTGTAAGATTTTGTGCGTTCCCAGCGTAATTTATCATTTGCAGGCATATCAACCACAACTGAGCCTTCCGGATAGCCAGGTAGTATGGTCGAATTGTCATACTTTCCAACGATAAACGGGTAGGTATTACGATCCACATTCCCCTGAATACCATACGAGGCACGCACACGAAGATCGGATAAAGCTGTTTTTCCTTTGATAAAATCCTCCTCCAGTACATTCCAAGATCCGGACAAAGACCAGATTGGCAAGAAACGATATTTTGGATCTACCCCGAACATATTTGAGCCATCATAGCGTATGCTACCATACAGGTTATACTTACGGTCAAAAGTATAGGTTGCATTTCCATAGAAAGAGGCATATGAATTCTCGATAAGTCCTTTTTTATACTGAACAAAACGTTGATCATCTTGATAATTACTATTCGGAAAAACAATATTCTGTGTGGTTAACGTTGCGGGATTATATCCAAAACCTTTGGTCGCGATCATTTTATTTGTACTACGACGAAGTTCTGTTCCGCCCATGAGTTCCAGCTCGTGCTTATCGTTCCATGTTTTAGTATACTTGAGGTACGTTTTCCAGTTGTATTGGAAGATACTGTTACTTGTATTCTCGATCTTACCTCCTGTTGGCAAAAAGTATTTGAACGTTTTCGTTGCTGAATCATAGTACCGTGTCGCAGCGCGCAATTTTCGGGTATTATAGCTTTCCTGATCGGCAAATCTTTCGGTGCTATTTTCATCAAATTGCAAGCCAAATTCGGTACGCAAGGACAATTGGGGAATAATGGTATACTCTAGGTAACCTATCGCCTTCAGTGCCTTATTCGTTAATGCATATTTGGTATTTTCTCGCTCCTCTACGCTATTAAAAGGAACGTAAGTATCTTTTTCATAGCCTTCGATATCCGGATCGTAGTTATATTTACCCGATTGGTCACGTACGGTCAAATACGGATTAACCAAGCGCATATAGCTACTGGGATTGGTAAATGCATCATCGTCCTGGATTGGATTCTGTCTATTTGAAACTGATCCCAATAGATTGATTCCCGCTTTAAAGCGGTCATTGATATTGAAATCATTATTTAGTGTCAATGAATAACGACGGAGGTCAGTTCCTTTTGTAGCTGCTTTCTCATCATAAAATCCACTTGACAAATAGTAACGATGCGCATCATTTCCTCCGGAGATTGATGCTGAATACTGCTGATTCACTGCTTGACGATAGAGTTCTTTCCCCCAGTCTGTCTGCTGCGTACGCAATTGATTGATGGAATGCTGCACTTCTGGTGACAAGGCCGCTAATCCACCGGAGCGATAAGCATCCAGTGCATTTGCTTTGTCCAGGATACGCATCACCGCTCCCTTGCCCGTACGATAATTCAAATCGGTACGGTTAGCCATCAGCAGCTCAAAGTCTACTTTCTCATTGGCATTCATCAAGTTGAGATGACTAAAATCTGGACGTTCCGTCACAAATGTATTCGCTGAGACCTGCAATTTTGCTGGCCCGGGTTTCCCCCTTTTTGTTGTGATCACAATAACCCCGTTAGCAGCTCGGGCGCCGTAGATGGAAGTTGCTGCCGCATCTTTTAATACGGTAATATCTGCAATATCATCTGGATTGATGCCTGCAATCGGAAGATTATTCA
Organism: Sphingobacterium sp. DR205; assembly: GCF_011064245.1. NCBI lineage: Bacteria > Pseudomonadati > Bacteroidota > Sphingobacteriia > Sphingobacteriales > Sphingobacteriaceae > Sphingobacterium > Sphingobacterium sp. DR205. Next base: position 5,702,448 of record NZ_CP049333.1, read on the forward strand.
GACTATTCAAGTTATCCTTATCAATTCGATTTGGCAATTCTGTCCCTTCTATGGGTAATCCATCGATAACCCACAGCGGGTCCTGTGTACCATTGAGTGATACGGTACCCCGGATACGAATCTGTGGAGCGCTATTAGGCCCACCATTCAGATTACTTAATTGTAAACCTGCGACCTGACCGGCCAACATCTCATCAATAGATGCAACGCCAGTCTGTTTAATATCTGCTACATTGATTTTATTATATGCTGTTGTATTTTTACGTTTTTTGATGTCGGTATACCCTGTTACGATTACTTCATCCAGTGATTCACCACTCGGTTGCAGCAAAATCGTCTTGTGATCCTGAAATACCGGCACTTGAATACGTTGGTACCCCACATAACTAATGGTGACGTATTTTAAATTTCCTGGAACTTTCAGGCGAAATTCTCCCGAAGCATCAGTCAATGAGCCCAATGCAGATTGCTGTACCTGATTAGGTACGCCGATATCTTCCGCTACTGCCGAACTTTCGACAACCACCGTCGCCCCCACGACCGGCTTTAATGTGACCGCATCCAGTACCTTTCCTTTCAGTTCCTTGGATTCCTGTGCATGTGCCATCTGCACACACATAAAGGTCAGCGGTATTAAAAACTTATTCATTTTGGTAGATGTTGATATAATAGATGTTAATATATTAGTTCAATTCTAGGGTATTTGCAATACGCAATTGCAGATCCATATAATGTGCTTTTGTTGTGGCGTCTCCAGTCCGTTGTTTCTGTTTCAACAATTGGTATATCTCATACAATTCAGCACGTTTATACGTCAGCATATCCGATGTACGGATCATTCCCGTTACATGTACATTACGTAAACCTGTCTGCGCAGAAGCTGCATGATGTTGATGTAAACACAGATTAGGCTGAGTTCCTTCGATCAATTGTTCGATACCTGCTAATTTCTTGGCATTTAATTTCTCCATGGACTTATTCGTAGAAACCATCAGTACATCCACGTAATTCTGTTGCAACATGCGTGTTTTAAGATCCAACGCCTGTCCACTGAGCGTTTTTGCAAAAATCTCTTTGCGTACCGATGCCAAAAATGCAGGTGCACTCCATGCCTTCTTGTCGCCAAAGAGGTTCTCCATTTCGACCATACGCAATAGACGCTCATCGTTGACCAATTTGTAGAGCATGGCATATTGAAATTCGCGCTGTAGATTATAAGGTGCATATTCAAACGGTCCCATTGGCGAGTCCCGCAAAGGAAAAGTTTTCGCCATCAGTTCCGGAACAAATAACCACTCCGGCATGTAAAACACATTTTTCTTTAAATATTCCAGCGCAGCTACCTGTTTCTCTTTGGGTACTGGGCTGTAGGCATTTTTTTGGTCGCCCAAAACAGCATTTTCAAGATAAATACCACCAATATTATTGAGCACATGGTCAGCGTAAGCATACCATTGACCAACCACGCCCATGTATAATTTACCTGCACGATAATAGTCATCTCCCGTATTCGTGGTCCAGTGAATGATGTTCGGCATCATGCGACGCAAATTTTTCATCCCATATTCACCGGCTTTCATCGCATCGTCACCCAGATCCTCGGACTGTGCCCTTGGGTCCACAATATTTTTGGAATCTTGTTGTTCACCGTAATGATATATCGGGTCATGTACATGGGCATCAATATCTTTCCGCAGCAAAGGTATTTCATCCCAAGGCTGTGTTTTGCCGTACCAGCGGTAAGCCCATCCAATAGCATATTTGTCATAGGCTCCGATCACGGGTGTAATCTGTTCAACACCATCTTCAGGTTGTGCGACGTAGTTGAAACGCGCATAATCCATGATCGATGGTGCCGTACCGCCCATTTTTGCCGTAAAACTTTTACTACGGAGCGAATCTACTGGAAAACTTGCCGACGACCCCATATTGTGCATCAGTCCCAAGGTATGTCCGATCTCATGTGAAGAAACAAAACGGATGGCATGGGCCATTTTTTCATCCGAGAACACATTCGAGCGCACCGAAGTATCCACGATACCTGTTTGGATCCGCATCCAGCTATTTAGGATCGTCATCACATTATGCCACCAGATCACATCAGCTTCCAGGATTTCACCTGAACGCGGATCCACTACAGATGGCCCCATCGCATTGGCCTGAGCTGATGCCGCATATACAATAGAAGATACATTGGCGTCATCTGGATCAAACTTGACGCTGTCAGGTTGCTGTTTGGCCAAAATCGCATTCTTAAAACCAGCCGCCTCAAATGCCTCCTGCCAGTCATGAACCCCGTCGATGATAGCCTGTCGCCATTGCTTTGGCGTTGCCGGATCCAAATAAAAAACAATAGGCTTTTTCGGCTCTACCAGTTCACCTTTTAGATAACGTGCTTTGTCCTCATCTTTCGGCTCAAGACGCCAGCGATTCACCAGATTTTTTTTATCCAATTCCTGTTGTTTATCGTTAAAATACCAGCGCGGCGATGTAAAGAAGCCAATACGTGGATCTGCAAAACGTGCCACCATCGGGGTTTCAGGCAGTTCATAAAGGTTACTTGTGACTTCCAGTGAAACGGGCACCGATTCATTTCCTTCAGTTACCTTTGTCGACAATACCGACTTGACAACAATATTATTGGGATACGATTTAATTTCCTCGATCGTTGAGATGCTCGTTTTGGGTGAGGTACCTAAGCCCAAAGCGGTAAAAACATCCGTAAAGCTCTTTTCTGATCCATCAAACACTTTATTGACTTTGATCACCACAGCACTTGAGTCTTTCGAATAACTTTCCACCTTGAACGATTCAATGTAAGAAGGGCGATAATTATCGTAGACCGACGCGGCTATCGCATCGTCTTTAGGCACTTCTACCTGCGGTTTAATCTCGGACACCCATACCTCTTTCTTCTCTTTGCGCAGGGTAAACCGAATGACCTTATTTTCATAATTCATTCCCTTATTTACACCAGCCTCGTTCAGCGCCAAGGGAACGGAAGACAATTTTTGGATCAGGAGAATGTCCTGGCCCATTTTTTTCAATGGAATTTCAAAGTAATAATTATTTTCTTTTCGGATCACAGCAAACATGCCGCTATCCACACGCGCGTCTTTAAACAATTTGTCATAGGCAATCGTCGTATCTTTCTTGGCTGTAGAATCTTTCGCAGAGGTAACAGTCTCTTTTTTTCGTAAACCTACAGTTTGCAATACAGAACAAGATTGCATGAGGCCTGCCGAAAATAAGAGGCTTAGGGCTAGCTTGGTATAAGTGTTGTTCATTTAGAATAATTATTTCTGAGTGCTGTTTTTCAATAGCATACATGCATTTGTTACACCCGGTTTGTTTTTCAATGGCATTGAAACCATCAGCTACGCATGATAGGTCTCTTATCAAGCGCTATTGAGCTGAAGATCATTTCATCCGAATAAGATTAGGTTAATCTTGCAATTAAATTCCTAGATCAGGAGCCAAATTTGTTAAAAATATTGTACAGAATCACTTCAAAAGAGACGAGCACGTGTTTCAAACGTATGAACACGGGTGCCAAAACTATGAACACGTATATAGCTGACCTATTTCTGTACTATTTTAATGATCCAACAGGGGTAAATTGACAAAAAAACAGCCCTTTTCTGTTCCATAACCAAAGCCATCCAATGTATAATGGGAATACATAGACGCCAAGTAATTAAGCCCATACCCCTCACCTTCCGTTTCAGTCCCTTGCCGCGGCTGCCAGTTATTGCTTACTTTGATGATATTGGCCTCCGATAGATAAACAATATGGATCTGAAGTGGATTTTCCGTCGAAATCCTTGTATGTTTAATGGCATTTTCCACCAGCATCTGTAAGGTCAACCGCGGTAGCTTCGCCCCCATCATATCCATTGGAATGGAAATCTCCATATCTTTCAAAGCCTTTCCAAAACGTACCTGTTGCAAAAAGAAATAGGCTTTGGCCAGTTCCAGTTCCTCCTGTACCGAAGACCATTCCGAGTCATCGGTGCGCAACATTTTACGATAGACCTTCGTCATTTTACCGACGAATGACTTGGCCAGATCATTATCCTTACCGATCAGATACTGGAGTGAACCAAAGGTATTAAACAAAAAATGAGGATTGATCTGCTGCCGCAATTGAACCAGCCGCATCTGCGTATATTCATTTTCCTGTTGCAGGGCTATTAATTTGAGCTGCTGAGTCTTGCGACGTTCCAGCACATTAAAATAGATAAGTGCTATCGCTACAAGCATCAGACCTACGCCAAGTAAAATACTATAGGTCATCACCCCCTGAACTTCCTCCTCAATCGTCAACAGCAAAGTACTTACCCGAATTTCACCCCCTACAAAAATAATCGAACAGGGGTAGGAAGTAAGCATCACATCCAGCTTTAAGTAATCCGACTTAACGATTTTTCCTTGTGTGATAACATCACTATCTTTCGGACGCCCCCATTTTCGGTTTTCGGGTGAAACAATACAGATCCCTTTATCACTATATATTTCAAAATAAGCCCTTCTTCCAAAATAGCGATTGGCGAAATAAGCATTTAATTTTTCAATATCGATATAGAGATGGTATAAGCGATGCTGTATCGTGCGCGTTTTGAGCAGTATCCATAGCCTATTGTCCACACGGTTCGACGGGCTTGCAGGAATGAGAATAAACAGGGAATCGCGACGAATCTGGGTTGACGGCGTATCCACCAATCTTTTCTCAGACGTGAGCAGTTCTTGTTGTAACAGTTCCAGCTGCTTATTCAGCAGCAACATATTTTCATCGGCAAAGTCTATCAGCACCCTTTTATTCAGTCGATCTATTTTATGATGGATAATACCGAGCAGTCCCCCACCTATCAACAGCAACAAAAGCAAACAGAAAATGAGGATGGTACCACTTTTCTGTTCCGCATTTTTAAATCGAAAATTCACACCGCAAAAATACGGGAAAAATCCCGAGCATTACAAAACCAGCTGATAAGAAAGGACTTTTGCCAATCCGTTTGTCATTGAATCACGACATATTTTACGTAAAAAGCCAAAAATAAATCTATCAATAAGCGAACTTTAACAATAAATTTCGGACTTTTGTAGCCACAAAAAAACAACACTGTGTCAAAAGCAACATTTCTAAAACTTGCCAAACGAATCTCTATCGGTCTAGCAAGTTTAATAACACTATTCATTCTTTGTATATTATCTATTCCCTATATCTTCGAAAAGGAAGTAAACGACAAAGTCAAATCTTTGGCGAATGCACATATCAATGGGGAACTCAACTATACAAAAGTCAGATTGACTTTCTTTGACCAATTTCCGCTGTTGACAGCATCCATGGATGACGTGTTGTTAAAAGGTGCCGAACCATTTAAAAAAGACACCTTGCTTGCCGCCAAACAAGTAAGTTTTGGGGTTGACCTCATGAGCTTACTTAAGTCTAAAATTATCATTGACAAGTTTATCGTTAACAACGGAAGAATCAATATTTTAGTAGATACGCTGGGCAATGCGAATTACAACATTTATAAATCCGCACCTACGGATTCCTCCAAAACAAAAGACGATTCCGAAAGCAGCGCACTTGCCTTTCAGCTGATCAAATTTGAAAAGACTAATCTACATTACGAAGATCAATCTATTCCATTATGGATTGAAGCCAAAGATCTGGACTACGAAGGCAAAGGTGATCTGATGTCGAATATCTTTGACCTGAATACAAAAGCCAAGATCGCCGCTTTTTCCTTTTCCTTCAACAATGAACTCTATGTCGATAAAAAATCCATTGACGCCACCTTATTAACCCGTATCAACACCGACAATCTATCCTTTGTATTTGAACGAAATGATATCAAGATTAACCAGCTACCAGTAAGATTTCGGGGATTATTGTCCTTTATCTCACACGGTTATCACCTGGATTTCAAGTTAAAATCTCAGGAGAGCACACTGAGCGAATTGCTGTCACTTGTTCCCAATAGTTATGTTTCTTGGATAAAAGATCTATCAGTCAAGGGTACTTCTGAGGTATTTGTCAACTTGATAGGGGATTATATTGTGGACAAGAACGAAATGCCCGATCTTTCTCTGGGCCTGACCATCAACAACGGTTATCTTGCGTATAAACAGTCCGGGAATCCACTAACAGACTGGAATGCAAAATTAAGGATAGATCTCCCCGCATTGAATCTCGATTCCCTCAAGGTAGATCTTCATCAATTTGATTTTAAAGTCGCTTCCGGTTATTTCAATGCAAAAGGTCAGATCGCCGGACTACATCCAGTTACAGTGCACGCAGATATGCAAAGTGACCTGGATCTGGGCATCCTCCATTCCTCTTTGCAATTCCCGGGATTCTCCTTCGGAGGTCGCTGGAATCTCGACGCAAAGATCCATGGAACCTATGCCAAAGCCATACGCAAAGTCGGTCTTCAAAAGCGCGAACAGGAGTACATTGTTTCCATACCGACATTTGACATTAAAAATACCCTCACAGATGGACATTTCAAATTGGCCGATCTCCCTAAAGGACTTGAAAAAATCGCGTATCGCTTAGAAGCGAAAGATCCGGATGGAAAAATGAAAAGTGCTTCTATCTCCATACATGATATTTCGATTCAGGCACTCAGTAATTATATCAAAGGCTATATTTCAATAACGGATTTCAATAAAATTGCAGTGCAGTCTGATCTCAAAGCCTTGTTCAATCTGGCGGACATCAAAAGCTTCTATCCGATCAAGGATATCGAACTGGCGGGTCTGATTGATGTCAACCTCAATGCAAAAGGTTACGTTGATCTGAAACGGAATATTTTTCCGGAGACCAATACCTCCATTGTGATGAAAGATGGGTTTATCAAATCCAAGGAGTATCCTATTCCCATGGAAAACATACATGTGGAAGCCTTTGTCAATAGTGAGAAAGGATCTTTACGTGATCTGAATGTCAAGATACTACCTGTATCATTCACATTTGCGGGTGAACCATTTTTCCTAAATGCTGATTTACGCAATTTCAATAATATCAAGTATGATATTAAATCCAAAGGAAAACTCAACCTTGGTCCCATCTATAAGTTTTTTGCCCTGGACGGAACCAATGTCGATGGATTTATCCACACAGATTTCAGTCTCAAGGGACTCCAGAGCGATGCAAGCAGTGGTCGCTATGCCAGACTCCACAATAGTGGACGCATCAATATCGGCCAGATCCAGGTACAGACAGATCTACTCCCTCAGCCCATAGCGATCAAGAGCGGTGACTTTAGTTTTCATCAGGAGAAAATGAACTTTGATAGATTCCTGGTCAATTACGGTAAAAATGCTATTTCCATAAAAGGTTACATGAATAATATCATTAACTACCTGACGAATAGCAATGCATCCTTACAGGGGCAGTTCACACTCAACAGCAAAAAGATCACTGTCGATGACTTCATGGTTTTCGCGGACAATCCATCGGCAACATCCTCTTCTGCGGAGACAGGTGTGGTTCTTTTGCCCAAAAATCTGGACGTCCAGGTACTCGGCCTAGTCAACAATGTTTTTTACAACAACATGAACATCAAAGATTTTAAGGGCGATCTACATTTCAAAGAAGGTAAGTTGGCACTCAACAGGACCACTTTTGAACTGGCAGGATTAAAAGCGGCTATGCAAGGAAACTATAACCCATTAAATCCCCGCCGGGCAGCATTCGACTATGCCGTAAAAGCCGATAGTTTTGATATCCAACGTGCTTATAAAGAAATTCCAATGTTCAGAGAGATGGTTACCGCGGCAAAAAATGCACATGGCCTTGTCTCCTTGGATTATAAGTTAGGTGGTTTATTAAACGGAAATATGCAACCGGTAATGCCTTCCATTGTCGGTGAAGGTACCTTGACGCTAAACCAGATCAAATTCAGAGGTTTCAAGTTACTGAATGGCATCAGCGAATCTACCTCAAAAGAAAAATTGAAAGACGGCGAAGTTAAAAAAGTCGTGATCAGATCCCATATCAAAAACAATGTCATGACCATCGAACGCACCAAAATGAAGATGATGGGATTCAGACCACGGTTTGAAGGTCAGGTGACACTAGATGGACGGATGAATCTCGGGTTCAGACTGGGGCTGCCCCCATTCGGAATCTTCGGAATACCAATGCGCATCACTGGTACGGCGGATAATTTTCAGCTTAAAATGGGAAAATACAAAGAGGAAGATCTCGATATGGACATGGACGATGAGGACAGCAAAATCTATAAAGAATCCCAAAAAGAAAATACCACGACGGAAAAATAGATAGTAAAATATAGATCCCATTATTTAAGAATATAGTGGGATTTATTATCTTTATTACTGCATTTAAATCCATTGAAACTATGCGATATCTAACAAGCGTATTATTTGCGGTATTGGCCATCTGTAGCTGGTCAAGTTTTAGCGCCATTCAAGATCAAAAAAACCCATTGTATGGAAAAATATTTCGGGAAATAAATGAAATCCCCGGATTGGGCAGTTATGGCCATGCCTCAGGAGCAGTAATAGATGCGGGCAAAAGTGCCAGTGGAGACTATCGCTTTGCTGCTGGATATTATACCAACGATAAAAACGGCATCTGTATTTTAAACGAATTGCTTGACGACAAGGAGAATGGAAAGGGGCAGGTAAAGTATAAAATATTGGACACGATCAATATCCCTAAACTGAAATCCAACGAACAACTTAGTCTCTGTAATTGTAGATTAGGCAACAAAGTGGACAGTGAAATTGTTGCCATTAGCGTTGTGGAGGAAAACAAAGAATACTTTGATCAGATTGTCAAAGCCTGGCGACTGAATACCAAGACCGGAAAAATTAGTCCGATACAGAATACCAAAACAATCAATTGTGCCAATGAAGGCTATGGTATCTAATAGGATTGCCCGAGGCATTTAGCCTAGATTAGGCCATCTGCTTTCAATTTGTCAAAGACATGCAATACACCGATGACCTGAATAGGTTCACGTAAATAATCTTCATGGGAGAAGTACTTCACTTCTCCTATTTCATTGCTAGGTTGTATCGTTTCGGTGAGCGGATATAGAAAACAGTCCTGTTCCATGATCACTTCGGGTACCATACCATACGCAGGAGCCGTGATGTGACAGTAGTATGAAATCTTTTGGGGATCAAGGTCGATGTTCAATTCCTCTGAAATCTCCCGACGAAGGGATTGCAGGGAATCTTCCCCCGCATCAATTTTTCCACCGGGGAGATACCAGGCTTTTTTATTGTTGCTATAAGCAAGTAATATTTTATGATCCGCTATACTAATTAATCCAGCTGTTGGCAAACCTTGTGCAATTGTAGACATTTGTTTCCTTGTATATTCTAATTTAAAGTATCGTTTTGTATTAAAGTATCCTGTCGTGAAGTTACTTTTTTAACGGCATTTATCCAAGTACAACGCTATCCCCTCATCGAGGCAAGCTATGCTGCCCCCCTGATTTATCAATAAAATTGCGCAGAGAACGGCGAAGCACAATTCTCCAATTCATTACTGCTTGTGATAAGTTTAATTACTGCATCTGATACGAACGATTTTGGGAATAGTGATCATTTTTCAGAAGCAATGTTTTCAAGCTCCTAAGAAAAATCTGCGCATGTTCCTTTGTAAAACACAGCGGCGGTAAAAGCCGTAAAGTATAAGCACCGGCATATCCCGTGAAGATTTTCTCGCCAAACAGCAGTTCATGGCGCAGCTGCCGTATATCTGTGTCAAACTCCACACCGATCATTAATCCCCTTCCCCGCACCTCGGCAATGCCCGTCATGCCCTGTAATTCTTCCATTAAAAATGTACCAATCTTTGCCGCATTGTCCATCAGCTTTTCATCCCGGATGACTTCCAATACAGCAATTGCTGCCGCGCAGGCCAGATGATTGCCCCCAAAGGTTGTTCCCAGTTGCCCCATTACAGGTGTGATGTCAGGAGAGATTAGTGTCGCGGCCATCGGGAGACCATTGGCAATTCCTTTCGCCACAGTAATCAGATCCCCTTTTATTCCGGCATGCTGATGTGCGAAAAATTTCCCTGTACGCCCATATCCCGACTGGATCTCATCGAGAATAAGCATCGTTCCCGTTGCTGTACAGATCTGCCTGATTTCTTGTAAAAACGCTGCCGAAGCAACATGGATTCCGCCGACTCCCTGAATCGGTTCTATAATCAGGGCGCAGTATTCCTCTGTTTCCAGCTGTTTTCTCAAACTGGACGGGTCATTGAAAGGTGAAAAAAAATAATGACGATTATCGTTTACCGCAGCTCGGATGTTAATTATATCGGTAGCTGATACAGCTCCCGAAGTGCGTCCGTGAAAAGCATTGGATAGGGATAAGACCTTTTTTCGTCCTGTAACAAAAGAAGATAGCTTCAAAGCATTTTCATTGGCCTCTGCACCGGAATTAGAGAAAAACACCCCATAGTCTACATACCCACTGATCAGTCCCAATTGATCTGCCAGTTTATTTTGCAGATCATTGTATATCGTATTCGAGTAGAAACCGATCTTATTGAGCTGTCGCAAGGTGCTTTCTACAATATGCGGATGGGTATGCCCCACAGCAATAACAGCATGTCCACCATACATGTCCAAGTACGCCTGTCCTGACTGGTCGTACACAAAGCAGCCAGCAGCACGGTCAATCTGTATGGCCAATTTTTCAAATACCGAAAATGGTTTCATCAAATGATCAAGTTTGGTTTACCCCAAAAATCAGATTAAATCTCCCCTTAAAGGTGATCCAGGATCAATTTAAAGTCAATAGTCCAGTTCCGGACAGGAAATGCAAGCTACTCATCACAAGTCGAATGCATCAACGACAAATGCGCCCAGATCACTGTAAAAGGTTTCAATCTTGCAGAACAATTGTATCTTTGGGTGAATTACCCGATATAATTGATCATGCTCAGACCCTGGAATTTGACAATGGAGATTGACCGATCCTCCACAAAGGCGATTTACTTACAACTAGCGGATAGTATTGCTGCGGATATACAGTCGGGCAGATTAACCCGCGGAACAGCGCTGCCCAGCAGCAGGGCACTTGCGGCACAATTAAAACTAAACCGCAACACCGTTGTTGAAGCGTTCCAGCAGCTTCTGAGTGAAGGCTGGGTAGTGAGTGAGCAGCGCCGTGGAATTTTCGTTGCCCAGCAGCTCCCACAATTAATTGCCACAACTGAATACACAGCGCACAGCATCATTGAACCCCAAACCTCAGTACCGCTGCGTATTATTTTTGATGATGGTAATCCGGACAGTAAAATCGCACCCATAGACCAGCTTGGACGTGCCTATCGGCAGATTTTCAAACGGAGTGCCCGATGGAAAATGATGGGGTATGCTGATCCGAGAGGACATATTGATTTCAGGCAGGCGATCGCGGATATGCTCAATCAGGAGCGTAATATGAATATTACGCTGGACAACCTATGCATCAGCCGTGGCAGCCAAATGGCCATGTACCTTGTTGCTCAATGCTTATTGAAAAAGGACGATTTTATCTTCGTTGAATCTCCGGGTTATCATTCAGCCTGGAAGATTTTTGAGCATACTGGCGCACAGCTCATAGAAATCCCTGTCGACCAGGATGGTATTCTTGTTGATGAAATGATCCCCCATCTCAAAGAAAACAAAAATATTAAGGCTGCATACCTTACACCACATCGGCAGTACCCAACTACGGCTACATTAAGTCAGGCACGTAGATCCGAACTGATTCAACTGTCCAATCGGTATGGATTTACGCTTATCGAGGATGATTATGACTACGAATTTCACTTCGACCATACACCTTGTTACCCGCTTGCTGCTGATACCGAACTACAAAACTCGATCTACATCGGGACATTGAGCAAAGTGGTCGCCCCGGCACTTCGTATAGGTTATCTGGTCAGCAAAGATGAACAGCTCTTGCAGGCTATTGCGCAACTGCGTTATATGGTCGATATACAGGGGGATAATATCATGGAGCAGGCAGTTCTGGAACTTATCCAAGACGGTACCGTCAGAAGACACATCCGCAAAGCCACCAACTATTACAAGAACAAGCGCGACTTTATGGTCAAACAACTGGACCTGCATTTATTGGAGCATATCAGTTATCAGGCTCCTCAAGGTGGATTAGCTGTCTGGCTTGAATTCAGACACCAAATAAACTGGACATTATTGTTCAAAAAGCTGAAAGAAAAATCAGTTCATATCCCCCATCCCGATAATTACCATAAAGACAATTGTTACGGAGGCTTGCGCCTAGGGTATGGTTCACTTTCCGAAGAACAGATCGAAGATGGAATCCGGATCTTAGCTGATCTTCTCCAGCTCGCCCGAATTTCGACATAAAATGCTCTCAATGCATCAAAAACAGCTAGACCGTTTCCTTATTCTGAAAAGAACAAAAAGATTAATATTTCGACAAACACGAAACAAACAACATATAATTTCGCTTCATCAAGACCAATTAAAAGAATAGTATAGACCAAAGGTTAAAAACGGTTAATTTTGCCACAAAACGTAATTATTTTGTCAAAAACCTATCTTTTCCGCTTTTAGTTGTACAAATTAACCGTAGTTTTACGGCGCAAAATTACACCCTGTCTAATTTGTTAGATCTGGCTGTATAAAAAGAGAGAAAAGAGTACATTATTTTATGACTGAAAGAATACCGAGCAGGCCGTATGCAGCAATAACTGGGGTTGGAGGATATATTCCACCAAACAGAAGATCCAATACCGATTTAGAGCAGTTTTGCGAGACCTCCGATGAATGGATTATCAAACGTACGGGAATTAAGGAGCGAAGGATATTGGATGAAAATCTGGCCACATCGGACATGGCGGTCAAAGCCATTCAGGATTTAGCAAAGCAATACAATAAAGACCTTCGGGATGTCGATGCGCTTATCGTCGCAACTTCAACACCAGATATGCCTATGCCAGCTACGGCAAATATTATTCTCGAAAAATTGGGATTGACCAACGTATGGGCATTTGATGTCAATGCTGCTTGTTCAGGTTTTCTCTATGCACTGGATATGGCATCGTCACTCGTGGAGACACAACGTTACAAGAATATACTTGTTGTTGGCGCCGATAACATCAGTACCTATGTTGATCTAAAAGATCGATCCACCAATATTCTTTTCGGCGATGGCGCTGGCGTTATATGGCTCGAACCTTCACTTGAAGGGGGCGTCATGGATGCCTACCTGCGTAGCAATGGCGCTGGACGTGAGTTTTTGAAAATCGAGGCCGGGGGTTCACTCTACCCGATTGACAGTAATCTTCCTGTAAACGACAACCGTTTTCTCAAACAAGACGGCAAAACAGTTTTCAAACATGCTGTTCAGTCCATGAGTGATGCTTGTAATACCGTTTTACAGCGTAATAACTTACAAATTGAGGATATTAACTGGTTAATTCCACATCAAGCCAACCAACGTATCATCGATGCCGTCGGCCGTAGTCTTAATATCCCTGAAGACAGAGCACTCAGCAATATCGAATACTTAGGCAATACCATTGCCGCGACGATCCCGTTGTGTATCTGGCAAAATATCAAGAAACTGAACACCGGCGATTTAGTGATGCTTACGGCTTTCGGAGCCGGATTCTCCTGGGGGGCGAGCATCTTTAAGTGGATGATCTAACACAATCAAAACAGCGTCGGTCAAAAGCCCCTGAGCAATATAAAAAGCGCCAGAAATCGTTAATTTCTGGCGCTTTCTTTTGTGCTGTCCGCCATGGAGAACATCTGCTTAAAAACGTTGAGCTTCCAGAGAAACAAGAGGTCTACAAATTCATATCAACAAGTATATTAATAGGGACTTTGTCCGGACTTCATACACACCTTCATTTGGATAAAAGCGTATAAAGTCCGAATAATTTCACCTCTAGACCTATCTTATTGAAGGAGATAATCCCAGCTTGCTCCCTTATTAACTAGTAACCGAGAAAAATAAAATCTGTTCGTTAATAATTCAACGATAGTCCTACACCAAATCCCATATCGCTGTCATAATGCGTTCTGAAAGCCATATTTTTTGTAATGACATAATTGAGCCCTGCCATATATTCAAGGTCCGAGTTGACCATAAAATCACCACGTATTCTACGGGAAATCGGGATATCCTCACGCATCATTTGTAATCGGACAATACCGTCATGATATACTTCGGCCTGAAAATTCACCAGCATCGGCAGTGTATACATAAAACCCAGACTCACCGCCTTGCGGCTATCTTTTTTATTGGCCTGACCGAAGATGTTTTTTTCATGTTCGTCTTCGCCCATTCGGCGGTAGCGGTAATCAAAACCTACAAAAGGCATAAACCATTGCATTTTTCCAAAAAACCGTCCTAGGTGCGTTTCCACCTCATAACCATGCATATCGTTGTAACCCAATCGCCATTCCGATCCCAGTTGCCAGCGTGCATTCTGGAACATCGCCTGACCATCATTTCCATTTGTCGCAAAATCATTCTGTGCCATGAAATGCGTCATATTGCTTTCATGTTGCAGTTCCTTATAGGCCTTGGCCTTATCGGGTAAATAGGGATTTTTATAGTCATCCACGGCAAAAACCCGGTTCATTCCGGCCATCATATGATATAAGATATGGCAATGGAAAAACCAGTCTCCTTCTTCATTTGCCAAAAACTCAATGGTATCCGTTTCCATTGGCATGATATCGACCACATTTTTCAGCGGCGCCTTTGCGCCCTTGCCATTTAGCAGCCTAAAGTCAAAGCCATGCAAGTGGATCGGGTGGCGCATCATCGAGTTGTTGTAGATAGTGATCCGTAACACCTCCCCTTTTTTAACCGGGATCTTATCAGTTTCCGAAAGAATCTTATTATCCATGCTCCACACATAGCGGCTCATATTTCCCGTAAGGGTAAACTTGAGGTCCCGCACGGGAGCGCTCTTCGGCAATTCGGTATTACTGGGAGATTCCAGCATCGCATAATTGAGCGTGACGATATCCCCCAGTGCATTCGCGTTGTAACGGTTTGGATCCTCATCCGCCTTCATCTTACCATGATCCATACCACTATGCTTGCCATGATCGTCTTTTTTCTTTCCATCTCCGGTAATTTCCGAATACATGACCACATTCATATCCATCTGATTCAGACTCATATTCATACCCATATCATTGAGATTACCGTCCATCTTCATCATGTCATTCATCATCTTCATCCCTTCAAAATATTTGAGGCGGGGAAGCGGCGAGATCAGCTGTTTGATGCCGCTACCGACAAAATAACTGGCAGATTGCGTCCGATCTTCCGTCGTCGCCATAAATTCGTAGGCTGTTCCCGCATTCGGAATCGTCACCACGACATCATAGGTCTCCGATACGGCGATCATTAGCCTATCCACCTCCACAGGTACCACATCATTCCCGTCATTAGCGACCACGGTAATTTTTCCACCGGCATAGCGCAGCCAAAAATAGGATGAAGCACCCCCATTGGAAATCCGTAAACGCACCTTATCTCCCGCCTTCAATGCCTTGCCATCCACTTCCTTTAGATCCGTGGAATGGGCACCATTCAACAGAATCTTGTCGTAGTACACATCGCTGACATCCATAGCGAGCTGACGCTTCCACTCATTGGTGATTTTCGTTGCAAATTTCCCTTCTTTGATCGCCTCCGCGTAAGATTGGGTCGCGCCTTTTTTAATAGCTGCCCAATCATTTCCCGTATGCAGCATCCGTTGAATATTATCCGGATTATAATTTGTCCATTCGCTTATGATGACCGGAATAGTAGGTAAGTCATCTATCCCTTTGCGAAAAGTCTTGTCATCGGCCCGTTTGTTCAGAATAAGGCTGCCGTACATACCAATCTGTTCCTGCAAACCCGAGTGGGAATGATACCAGTGTGTTCCATGCTGGATGATCGGGAAACGATAAGTATAGGTCGAATTAGGCTTGATCGGCTCTTGGGTCAGATGCGGTACGCCGTCCTCTTTATTTGGCAGAAAAATACCGTGCCAGTGCAGTGAGGTACCCTCTTTTAACTCATTGTGAACAACGATTTCAGCGGTATCCCCCTCGGTAAATGTCAACGTGGGCATAGGAATCTGCCCATTTACGGCAATGGCACGTTTTGCTTTGCCAGCATAATTGACAATGGTATCCCGTACATAAAGGTTATGCCGTACCACCTTTTGGGCAAATACCGCGGCCTGTGTCGCTACGAATAAAACAACTGTTAATACAATATTTCTCTTTTTACTTACTTTCATACGATTACTTGATTAAAACGCCATTGCTTTTAGGTCCCACACCATACTGATAGACCAGTTGCACGCCATGGTGTCCGGTAATAAATAGTGTCATGGACAAACTTATCAACAAAATCATTATTAAATAGTTTGTCCAGTTTAGGGTACTCCGCCGCAGCGTCACAAAACGGACAACTGTATTTATGCCTAAAAACCCGAAGCTGATCCAGTCATAACAGCCATGAACGCCAAAAATTTTAAAAGCAGTATTATTGATTTAAATTTTCAACATACGTCCGATAATTCTCTTCGTTCTCAAAGTAAGAGACCTCACCTTGATCACCTGTTATCGCAATTGCTGCGCTGGCCTTATCTACCTCTTTCTTGGACAGGGGATCAATAGCAACACGAACAGCGGCATCTTTAGGAATTCGTTCCTTACACATTTCACAGCAGCCATAATATACCTTGCCCTCATGTTTGACTAGCAGTTGTTTCTTGGCCATAAAAGCATCGTTGACCATGCACACCTCTTCGGTAGGCACAAGATCCCCCTTTTTGTACTGCTTTGTAGCAGTTGCCACCTGTATTGTTGTATTCTTTTCGGACTCCAGAAGTGCCGCTTTCGATTTACTTTGTGGATTGGTGCATGCCGTCAATATGAGGACAAACACCGCTATAATAGCAACTAAATATTTCATTTGGCCGGTTACTAGTTAAGCGTTTCAATTGTACTTCCACAAGTGATCATCTGCGATCCGTAGAATGGATTTTTAACCGCTTTTTCCTTACTCAACCAGTTTGCACCTTTGCCGTCATTAAACATCGGACAATGTTGATAGTAGATAGGATTCCCGAAAGAACTGACTTTGGCCAGTTCATAGAGCTTCGTGGAAAGCGAGGCAAATGCTACCCGTTGTTTGGTCACATCTTTGCCCTTAGTAATGGCAGCTGCGTCAGTAGCCAGGTTGTTCATCACTTTCATCCATACGGCATGTTCGGTGGGAGAAAGCTTGTTCATATCCACGGCTTTGATCGCCTCCTGCAATAAGGCAGCTTTATTTGCTGCCGCTGATGCATCTGTTTTGACCAGTGCATCTTTTAAAGCAAAATATTGATTGAGCAGATTTGTCAACTGTGTTTCTTTGCCCGCATCCGTTTCCGCCGCTGCTTGATGGGCTGAATGATCAGCTGCCGGCGTGCTCCATTGTCCGTCCTCTGGAATGACTTTCATAGGCTGGCTTTCCACCTTTGGCTTCAAGGTTCTGACGTATTGATCTGCTTTAGGCAACTGTGCATAAACATCATCCGGAGCAAGAAATTTCTCATTATCAAATCCCGCCAGGGCAATACGTTTTAGGATCTCATCTGCATTTGTTTTTGACGCATCATAGGTAATGGTCGCCATATTTGTTTCCCGGTCCCACTCCACTCGGGCGGTCTTTCTAGACTTACCTCCCCCCTCAATGGCCGCTTTCGCCGCCGGCGTGTTTCCAAATACCTTTACGGTTGCTGTTTTCGCATTTTTGATCTGTGCATGTATTGTAATATTGGTCAGTAATACCAGGCTTACCATACCAATTAGTGAAATTGATTTCATAGCTAAATTATATTTTTGAGCTTGTTACGCTTGAATTGTTTTTAAACATCATTTTCAATCCCTGCATATTTGATCTGTGTTTGTACTTTTCAAATGGGGATATTTCACGATAAATAAAATTTGATTAAATGAATACCAATGAAAACTGCCGTTCAAAGCAATTAGTTGTTGACTGGCATCGGATGATGTCAGCCAATGGAAATTTTCATTGAATAACTAAAAGAGACTTTGAATGTAGACAACGATTCAAAAGGACATAGCATGGGCTATTGTCAATTATTAGGCTATTTTGGGCGGTTGCCAGATCGAAAAATAAGCATCCGAACAAAAAGATTGCTTATACAGGGTGTATAGTTTTAAATGATCCGTATCGAAAAGTAAAATCAGATCCGTTTCATAAAAAGGAATAATGGGATTATACTGCGTGGAGGTTCGGCAGGACTTTTCACCGCAATTTTTAGTGCAGTCATCACCGTGATCTTGTGTTGTTGGTGACCCCTCGCTTTTATCCTTACAGCAATCTTTTCCTTCGATATCTTTTATGTCGCCGTTATTCCGCGCGTGATGTGAATCTTGACCTTTGTCAGTATCTTTTATACCTTCACCCTTATCGGCCGCATTTACATATGGTTCTTTTTCCGAGCAACAGGACTTTTTGTCCTCCTGCTTGGTTTTTTCAGGACTCAGATGGCAGGCAAACACCGGGCTCGGAGCTAAAAACAGCCCCAATATACAGATGACCAACAGGATGTTGACTTTTACCCACATAACGGATTAAAATTTATCTTTTTTTACAGCTACCCGATTACAAATGTCAGGTTATATCTTTATTACGGAATAAAGGTCGTAAATTTTTCCAAATCGCTGTTGTACTATTTTTTATTTTATTTGTAAGATTTCATTTCCGGTCTCCGAAATGACCACCTATTTATTTCTCCTGTTCTTTGATCCATTTAAGCATCAGCAGGCAGCCCGGCGCATATACGCCACCGTGGTCAAAGCCCTGCAATTGATACAAAGACGTTTTGGTATGCCCCACCTGTTTTAGTATTGCTGCGAGATGCGCATTTTCTTCATATCTAGCCGGAAGTTCCAATTGTGGGTCACCGGTAATCAATACAGTAGCGGGTGCGTCCTTGCGTGCAAAGGATATCGGCGCATATTGATCCATCTGCGGGATTGCCATTGACTGTCCACGTTCCTTTTTGATCGTATAATGTGTATTCGTCTGACCACTGATCGGTATCAGTCCCTTTATTTTATTTGCGCTGACACCCCGTTTTTGCAGGTAACTACTATCAAGTCCCACCATTAGCGCCAGATATCCCCCCGCTGAGTGCCCCGAAACAAAAATCTTCGCCGGATCACCCCCATAAGATGCAATATGTGAAAAGGCCCAGGCTACAGCTTCAGCTGCATCGTCAATGTAATCCGGGGCTTTCACTTTGGGGCTCAGCCTATAATTGACCGCAACCACCGCCACCCCTTTCTCCTTAAGTTCCAAAGGAATAAATTTATTCCCTTCTTCCAGTCCACCGCCATGAAACCACACAATCGTGGAAAAGTTCTTTCGATCGGTCGGCACATAGAGATCGAGCTTGCAACGTTCTTTTTTATACCCGTCGGTATCAGTAATTTTACAATAGCTAATATTTTCTATGGTACGGTATTTTTGGGCAAAAATTCGATTCGATGAAATGAATAAAAAGAATACAACAAGAAATTTTGAAGACATATTAAATGGGTTTAAGGATTCACATCCATAAAGTTAGCAAAAACCTCTCAGATCCCTCCCTCCTCTGCATAAAATTGTTTGTCCCGTCATACGAAGCAACGGATCAATAGCATCTATACGTTTTTTCGGGGAATATTCAGTATTACCTCGTGGAGGACATAACAAAAGATAGATTTTCCTGTTATTAGTAAGGAAACTGTAATTACTATAAAAAAAATTATTAACGTAATATGGAGCAGATAAAAATACAGACACATATTGCTGCGCGAGTGGAAACCATCTGGAATGCCTACACCTCTGCGGAGGACATTATGGAATGGAACCGAGCATCTGAAGACTGGCATTGCACGGACGCAATTAACGATTTACGCGTGGGAGGAAAATTTAAAAATCGTATGGAAGCAAAGGACGGTTCGATCGGCTTCGATTTTACAGGAACCTATACTGCACTTGAGCCCTTTAAAAAAATCGCCTATGTGATGCCCGATGGTCGTCAGGTAACAATCAATTTTACTACGAAAAAATCTGCTACGGATATCGAGGTTATTTTTGATGCCGAATCTGAAAATCCCATCGAGATGCAACGCCATGGTTGGCAAGCCATTCTCGACAATTTTAAAGCTTACGTAGAGAAAACATACGGCAACACTTCCTATGGACAGACGCATTAAATACATCGGTTATTGGCCATTGCTCCGGCAAGGATCATCCCAACGAATAGACATATAATAACGGACATACTTGGATTGCTAACGACAATGGTTATCTTTAGCCAAAATTTGATGTTCCAGTATATACCCTACGGATCAAATTCCAACGAAAAGCGATAAAGACATAACATATGACAATAATTAACAATTATGAAGAGTACAAAGCCTTTGAAGGAAAGTCATTAGGCGAATCTCAATGGCACACAATCGACCAAAAACAGATCAACCAGTTTGCAGATGCAACATTAGACCACCAATGGATTCACCTCGACAGCGAAAGAGCGAAAACAGAGAGTCCGTTTAAATCAACCATTGCACACGGTTATCTGACATTATCACTTATTCCTTATTTGTGGAAGCAGATTGCCGAAGTACGGAATGTCAAAATGGAAATCAACTACGGTATCGAAAATCTGCGTTTTGCGCAACCTGTGCTGGTCGATAATGAAGTACAATTACATACTCATGTTAAATCTGTTGCCAACCTCAGAGGAGTTATCAAAGTAACTATTGAGGCAACCTTAAAAATTAAAGATAGCGCCAAACCGGCCTATGTGGGGGATGTCATCTTTTTATACCACTTCAATTAAGTCAATCAGAACAACATCCTTTTTAATGGATTTAGACAGGCTATTTGTATGTTAGCTGATTTAGAAATAAAACAGATCACAAATCATAAGGATTATCCTTATGATTTGTTACTTCTAGCAGATGAGACAGTCGCCGCGATCAATAAGTATCTTTTTGATTCCACTGTGTTTGTTGTCGAGGAACAGCAGCAACCCATTGCTGTGTTTTGTTTGTATCCCATCGATAGCAAAACCCTGGAAATCAAAAATATCGCCGTCGCTGTCGCGCACCAAAACAGGGGGCTTGGCAGTAAAATATTACGTCATATCCAACAAACTTATTCTGCACAATATCTAAATCTGATTGTTGGAACGGCCGATTGTGGTCTGGATCAGATCAGATTCTATGAGCGCAATGGTTTTGTTAAATATGGTATCCGTCCGAATTTTTTTATCGAAAATTACGAACAGCCCATCTATGAAAATGGTCAATTGTTAAAAGATATGGTTTTACTGAAATACCAGCCTCAACACTATTAAAGCAGGTTTTCTATTGCTATTCGACACGCACCATATTTCTACAGACAAAAATAAATATAAAGCAATACGGGGACGGCGAGGCTCAACCACAATACCAGTCCCTGCAAGATCGCCTTATAACCTACCGACAGCAACACATCTCTAGACAGACTGGATCCGATCAGAAAGAGTGTCAAGGTAAGTCCGGCTTTAGCAATCTGAACGACATATATTCCCACACCCCGAAAAAATGGAATATAGCTATTCAGGATAATAGCCAATATAAATAACCCGATAAAATAAGGAATCTTGATACGCGTCCCCTTGGTCTTAAAGGCGAGGGCGCTCAGCAACGAAATTGGAATTATCCATAATGCCCGTGTTAATTTAACGGTAGTCGCCACCTGCAGCGCCTCGATGCCATACTTACTTGCCGCACCGATCACGGAACTCGTATCCTGTATCGCAACCGCGCACCAAAGTCCAAATTGTGTCTGCGAGAGATCCAGGACAGTACCGATGACCGGAAATACAAATAGGGCAACAGCATTTAAGATAAAGATGGTTCCCAACGCTACACTGATCTGCTTTTCATTCGCCTTCACTGTGGGTGAAACCGCAGCAATGGCACTCCCGCCGCAAATAGCTGTTCCTACGGTGATGAGATAAGCGGTCATTTTTTCTAGTCTTAACAATTTAGCCAATGCATAACCCAGCAACAATGTCCCGATAATAGAAATAACAGTTAGCAAAAAACCGTCTTTACCCGTCTGAATAGCACTATCAATATGCATACCAAAGCCCAAGCCGACAACGGAGAACTGTAACAACATCTGCGTGACTCTATGATTAACAGCCAAAAAGGGATGTCCGATCCATTGGGCAACAATAATACCTAGCAGCAGCGCCAAAGGAGCAGATATGATCGGTGTCAGACATAGGATAAGCAAGAGGGTGAAGATGATTTCCCGGATGGAGATCTTTTTATTGAGCATATGCTTGTATCGCATCGTAAAGTTTATCTTTTTATACATGGTAACTTTCTTTGATCTTGCACAAAATTGAATAACTTTTGCTCATGAATAAAACTATAAAAACTAATGAGTCATAACTAAAAATTATATAAATAGAATATATGGAAGAATCAGCCTTTAAATATGATTATATGAGGGCCGGATTAATTGCGTTAATGGATGGTCGTCCAGAGCCGTATTGCACTATGTTTGCTCAACCGGAAAGATAATAGGTATAAGCTAGGCATAAAGAATAAAAATAAACCCTTATATTTCAGTAGGATTCAAAAAAACAGTAAATAAACAATGAGACTAAATACGATACACCCCAAACTACCGATGCGCGACAAAGCTGTCACAATTGATTTTTACGTAGGCCAGCTAGGGTTCATGCCTTGCGGCACTGAAGATTATGAAGGCTATCTGATGATCAAAAAAGATCAGATCGAGATTCATTTTTTTGAATTCAGGGAATTGCCTCCCGAAGAAAATTATGGCATGATCTATATCCGCACCGATGATATTGATGCACTCTATCAATCTTTTTTAGCACGCAACATTGCCATCCATCCGAATGGCAAACTGGAGACAAAACCTTGGGGTCAGCGTGAATTTTCCATATTGGATCCAGATCATAATTTGCTAACGTTCGGACAGGGTGATTAGCGTTAAACGTCTGACCTAAAAAGCATAATACTGATACTAAAGCAGTTGCTGTATCGGACACAGGCAGACTGAGCAGATGACACTTTATTGAAGCTATGCTGTCCAATGGAAAACTACACGACAAATAAAGGGGAAATATCCGTTGAGACGATTAGATACGACAAGAAAGAATAAAAAAAGATGCCTGTCATTATTACACGAAAACGGAGTATAACGATGACAGGCGCAATAATTTATACACGAGTTTGCTGCGCCACAATGGACTAACCGAACAAGTCTGAACTCAAGTAGCGGTCTCCTCGATCACATGCAATAAAAACAATGACACCTTCTTCAATTTCATCGGCAATTTTCAGGGCGCCGGCAAATGCTCCGCCTGTACTCATGCCTGCAAAAACCCCTTCCCGTTTCACCAGTTCACGCGCCAGTTCGGTTGCTTCCTGTTGTGAAATATCAATGACACGATCCACGCGGCTCGGATCAAATATTTTCGGTAGGTAAGCTTCTGGCCAGCGTCTGATTCCGGGGATGGAGGACTCGGGGGTAGGCTGACAACCGACAATCTGTATCGCCGGATTTTTTTCTTTGAGGTAAATGGAATTTCCCATAATCGTTCCGGTTGTTCCCATTGCACTGACGAAATGGGTGATTTTCCCATCTGTGTCACGCCAGATTTCAGGTCCTGTCGTTTTGATATGCGCTTTGTAATTATCAGGATTGGCAAATTGATTTAAAATAAAATAACCTTCATTTGCTGCTTTTGCCTCGGCGTAATCGCGGCATATCTCCATTGATTCCAGAAGCGTAACCTTGGCACCGAAAGCTTCCATGGTCAACGTACGCTCACGGGTGGAGGACGCAGGCATGACCAATTCAAGATTCAAACCATATATCCCGGCAATCATGGCCAAGGCAATCCCCGTATTCCCACTGGTTGCCTCAATAAGCTTACTTTCTTTCGAAATCTCACCACGCTCCATGGCCGAACGGATCATATTTAAAGCTGCACGGTCCTTGACAGAGCCAGCAGGGTTATTCCCTTCCATCTTTGCAAAGATCCGTACTTTTGGATTTGTATGAAATTGGGTGATCTCCACCAATGGTGTGTTTCCGATGGTATCTATAATATTTCCCATAATGTATCTATATGATTGGTTTTGAATCAATAAATTTTGCGGTCGCCTGATGATATACGGTCGTATATGGCTCCACTGAACTTGTCAGCCAAACATTACCTCCGATGACCGAATGATGACCTATACGTGTTTCACCACCCAAAATAGTTGCTCCTGAGTAAATAATAACGTGGTCTTCGATCGTCGGATGACGTTTAACATTTGACAACACCTTATCCACACTCAAAGCGCCCAGCGTTACCCCCTGATAGAGTTTAACGTAGTTTCCGATTGTACAGGTTTCCCCGATCACCAGCCCGGTTCCATGATCTATGTGGAGATGATGACCGATAGTCGCTCCCGGATGAATATCAATTCCTGTCTTGGAATGCGCATGCTCTGTCAATATCCGTGGGATCAGAGGGACCCCCAGACGATGTAACTCATTTGCCATCCGGAAAATACAGATCGCAAAAAAACCGGGATAAGTGCGTACGACCTCGCGCTTGTTCTGTGCCGCCGGATCCCCATCCATCAATGCATCAGCATCCTGGCACATGAGTTCATACAACGCTGGAATACGTTCAAAAAACTGATGAGCTACTTGCGCATGATTGCAATGACCACAGGCTTTTGATTTACTTAGGAGCTGTTCCAGCTCCAGTTCAAATTGTCCAAAAGCAAGCTTTACATCGTCCACCGATTTCATCTCGCCCGAATTTCGCTCTGGAAAAAGCACATCCAGAATTTTGGTAGCCCAGCCGCAGATCTTCTTATTGGAAGGCATTTCTAAAACAGCTAATTGCTGTTCGTAGATATGTTGATAAAAATCATGCATCTTCAAAAGTAAATATTAAAACAATCTTAGCTCAAGTTTCTATCGTATAGAATTCTGGAGAAACATACAAATTTAATGTTCCTCTTTGATCTGCAAGAGCTTTATTCTTAAACAAAGATACTATACAATATTGATAGATTAAGCCTTATTACCACTTAACTATGTGATTAAATCAATTTTATTTGAATTTTAGGACAACTAAAGATTTCTCATTGCTGTATCATCAACGTCATTTCTTCATCTCATTAGTGCAAGTCCCAATTTCGAAACCTGTTTATGCCTCTTAAAGTACTAAGCGCTCAAACAGGTTTTGTAATGTTGCTTCGGGATCTTCACATAGTCCGGGATGCGAAGCTGAGCATTGGATGACCGTACTCCGTTTGGCAGTAAGCCAACGAAAACGCTCAGTGATATCCAGGGCAGCCAGCTTTCCGGCATCTTTATCTCCATTGCATATTCGTTGAAAGGAAGACAAATGGTTTTCAATAAGTTCCAGTTCAATTTTTGGACAGAGTGCCCTTACCTTCTGCTCATCTATGGCGTAAACCATCTTGGCAAAACGATATTTACGGCAATAGAGCGCAATACCGACATTGATAAATTCCTCACGCTCTACACGTGGTACCAATCGTACCACAGCATATTCATATAAGGTTTTTTCTGGCATCTTCTATCTGTTTTACAAAAATTGACGAATTCGCCACACGTTGTTTTAGGAAGGAAACATACACTTCTCTGGCATCTGCCGCAGACAGTTCGCGTTCGGAATCTGCTAACCATTCGTCCGGAACAACAGCCAATACTTTACGAAAAACATCTTCCGTAAAAATAGAACTGAATTCAGCATCTATTTTTTCGACAATACTCGCATTTTTTAACAACACATGGTCTTTCATCTGTACAAAGGGTTTGACCGATTGCTCTTCCCAATTGTCCCAGCTGTGGTGAAAATACAAGGATGCCCCGTGGTCGATCAGCCATAATTCTTTATGCCAGATCAGCATATTGGTGTTCCGTACCGTACGGTCCACATTCATCAGTAAAGCATCAAGCCACACAATTTTTGAAGCCTCTTCTGCGCCGATCACGTCAACATTGGCATCAAAAGTAATCGCCCCACTCAAAAAATGAAGCCCGAGATTTTTCCCCACACTAAATTTGAGCAGATCCTGTATTTCCTCATCCGGTTCCGAGCGCCCGAAAGATTCATCAAGATGTGCAAAGACAATTTCGGGAACTCTTAATTTTAAAAGCCTGGCCAACTCTCCACCGATAAGTTCAGCAATGAGTGCCTTACGGCCCTGTCCTGCTCCTCTAAATTTAATGACATAACTAAAGCCATCGTCTGCATCGACCAGCGCAGGCAAAGATCCACCTTCCCGAAATGGTTGAACATATCGGATAATCTCTACCTCGCGAATGATAGGTTGTTGAAAATTCATGAATTTCTTTTTTCTTTCTGTTCAAAGTTGACCGTCTACGCCGGACATGATATCAAACTAAGATAAAGTTAACTTTATTTATAAGTTTGTTCGTCATACCCTGTACAAATTTATTGTTATCCCGCAACCGTCGAACCTTTTATTCGTGGAAATATCTCAAATATTTATTTATTTTTTAGCAAAATAGCACAAATTGTACATTCATTTGACCATTAGAAGTACTATTTTCTAATTATATTTGTCATATAATCTCGACTTGTCTCATCAAGTTCTTTTCAAAAACGATATGGATACTATTCAAGAATATAACAGTGTGATCAAGCACTGCCAAGATTTATTTATTAAAAAAACAAAAGATTATGGTACGGCATGGCGGATTATGCGCCTATCCTCCATCACCGACCAGATTTATATTAAGGCACAACGTATTCGTACCCTCGAAGTCAAAAAAGTATCTAAAGTTGGTGAAGGTGTCGTGGATGAATATATCGGCATCATTAATTATTGCATCATGGCCATGATCCAAATTGATCTTGGTGAAGATGGAGAGGAAAACCTCGACCCTGCCTTTGTCAATCAAAAATACACCGAAAAGGTAACCGAAACAAGGGACCTCATGCTAGCCAAAAATCATGATTACGGTGAGGCATGGCGTGATATGCGCGTTTCTTCGATGACAGATCTGATCTTAATGAAAATCCACCGCGTCAAACAGATCGAAGATAATGACGGACAGACCATCGTTTCAGAAGGCATTCATGCCAATTATCAGGATATGCTCAACTACGCAGTTTTTGCGTTAATTAAGTTAGGACTCGCACAACAATAATCGGATGATGACAGCACAACAAACAACAAAAACAAATTACCTTTTAGGTTTTTGCCGCATTTTCACTGGACTTCTTTTTATTTTCTCCGGATTTATCAAAGCCAACGACCCTACCGGCTTTGGCTATAAATTGCAGGAATATTTCGAAGTGTTCCACCTGACTGCTTTCAATGAATATGCTACGGCCATGGCCGTGGTGATCTGTGGCTTCGAAATTCTTTTGGGGGCCTTATTGTTGTTTGGTGTCTACGCCAATCTGGTGGCTTGGGGCTTACTGCTGTTGATCCTATTTTTCACCTTTCTGACATTCTATTCCGCATTTTTCGAAGTCGTTACTTCCTGCGGTTGTTTTGGCGATGCCATTCCACTGACCCCTTGGCAATCTTTTTCCAAAGATCTGGTGTTATTGGCCTTGATCCTGATCATCTTTTTTAATCGCAAACAGATCCGGTCCATTATTAAAGGCTCCGGCAATCAATTTGTCGTCACATTGATTACCGCCATTATTTCATTGGGAATTGGTATCTATACGGTAAGTTATCTCCCTTTTATTGATTTCTTACCTTATAAAATCGGCAATAATTTACCGTCCCTGATGGTCCTTCCCGAAGGGAAACAAGGCGATGTTTTTGAGCAGCTCTATACCATGAAAAACAAGAAGACCGGCGAGACCAAGAAAGTGAATGACAAAGTGTATATGGCAGATAAACTCTGGGAGGATGAGTCTTGGGAGATCATCGGCGAACCCGAAAGTAAACTTGTCAAAAAAGGATATGACATCCCTATTCCCGACCTCTTGATTACTGATGCAGACGGTGCCGATCATACACAGGAGATCATCGCCAACCCTTATTATAACATTATCATCGTCGCCAAGGACCTTTCATCGACCAATATAGATGCCATCCAAAAAATCAATCAGACGGTGACACAGATGACCAAAGATTACAATGGTCTTCGTGTTGTCCTGCTGACGGCCTCTGCTTCCAAAGATGCACAATACCTGAGTGACAAGATGCAATTGATTGCAGAAATCTATTATGCGGATTTAATTCCATTGAAAAGTATGGTCCGGGCCAATCCGGGTGTGCTCCTATTAAAGGGGGGGGATGTAATGGGCAAATGGCATTACAATAATTTCCCGGATGCAAAGACGATTGAAGATAATTTTTTAAGTAAGGACAAATAATACAATATGCCTAAACCTATATTTTTGATTGGCTATATGGGCAGCGGAAAGACCACTCTGGGAAAAAAGCTGGCCAGCAAATTAGATTTACCTTTTATCGATACCGACGAGGAGATTGTGAAACAGATCGGCATGAGCATTACTGAATATTTCGGCCAACATGGTGAAGAAGAATTCCGAAAACTGGAGCGCGAACAGTTGCGTAAATTTGCGGACAGCTACGCCGTCATCTCCACAGGGGGCGGTGCCCCTTGTTTTTTTGACAACATGGATTGGATCAAAGCCAATGGCTATGCGGTCTATCTACAAATGAGCCCAAAAGCTTTATTTGACCGCCTGTCGCAGTCAAAATTACATAAAAGACCTATTCTGATCGGAAAATCCCCGGAAGAACTCCGGGCTTTTATTGAAGAGAAATTAACGGAACGCGAGCCTTACTATACCCGGGCTCATCTAACAATAGATCAGCTCAATACCACGGTAGAAACGTTAGTTGCCCTGATCAATCAGCATAATTTATAATCGCACAATAGTTAATAATGAAAATACGCCTGTATTGCTTCGTTTTATTCCTGACCTGTGTAGCGGTTTGCAGCTGTTTTCGCCATAGCGGTGATACAGATGGCTTACCTGTAGGCAAGCGCATTCAGCTGGCAACAGTAGAGGATCTTTATCAGTTTCTGACCTATGATGACAACCGCTATCCGTTGGTCAGTCTGCACCGTGGCGGGCCTACCTCTGGCTATCCGGAAAATGCTTTGGAAACCTTTGCATACAATGCCAGTCTGCAGCCTGTTATTGTGGAGTGCGATGTCAGATTAAGCAAAGATTCGGCACTGGTACTCATGCATGACAATACCCTAAACCGCACGACAACAGGGCGGGGATCTGTTAGTGAACGTACATTGGCCGAGCTCAAAAAACTGCGTCTGGTAGACAACGACAAGAAAATAACACCTTACAAAATCCCGACACTTGATGAAGCTCTCGCCTGGGGAAAAGGTAAGGTTATTTTCACGCTGGATATTAAAAATGAGGTACCTTACGAATCCGTAATCAATGTCATTCGTAAACAGCGTGCCGAATCCAGTGTTGTTATCATTACTTATAGTGCCGGTCAGGCCGGAAAAGTACACAATCTTGCCGGGGATCTGATGATATCTGCCTCAGTGAAGAATCTAGCGGATATCGCCCGTCTCAACGAAAAAGATATTCCAGACAATAAGTTACTGGCCTTCGTCGGTACACGGGAAGCTGATCCGCAGCTGACCAAAGTACTGCATGATCATGGGATCATGTGTATTCTGGGCACGCAGGGGAATCTCGACAGACAAGCTGCAAAGAAAGGATTTCAGCTGTATGCCAGCTTTATAGAACGTGGCGCAGATATACTGAGTACTAATCGTCCGATCGAGGCAGGTAGAGCGTTAAATTTTTATATCAAAAAAAGGGGGATAAGTTCTAAATTTGTGCAGTAAATTACTACTCGTGTCAAACTGAACCATTCCTAATAAAAAAACACCGCTCAATCCCCGAAGCTTAATATAATTGTTAAAAATAATAAGCGCTAACCACTGGTATTTTTTAAATATATACAACACGAAAAATGAGTTTACCAAACATCGCGATTAGATGCATTTAGGCTATCTCGGATATAGTTTAGTACTTCGTCGTTTTCATCCGACTGTTTTAAACGCTTCCTAAGGTTTACCAACCAATCCTCCAGTGCATCGGCTACTGATTCGCCGTTTCCAAAAATTCCCCGATGTGGATCTGGCCCCAATAAGCACCAATACGATGTTTCCTCTCTGAAAACCACGGGGCGCAATTCCCTGATTTCTACGGGTAGTTCCTCCGCATCAAAATCTATCGGAACGATCTTTTCCGATGCTATTTTCATTTGTTCCATATTTCCTTACAGTTTTTTAAGCTCTTCTTCAGGCCATGTGACCAATTCTTTTAGCAAGTAAGTCTTTGGCTCAGCTTCGTCATCAAATTGTTCCAAAAACTCGGGCAGGTCGCCTTCAACTTTTAAAAGCTTCCCTTCTTGCAGCACGTCATAGCCCTCCGCAAGCCATTGCTCTATTTTTTTCCTATTGATTTGAATATGTTCCATCTTAAAAATATTTGATTTTTTACTGCCATGCACCTATTTTTAAATAGGTTAAACCGCCATGTATGTATAAGATAAACAACGCTCCCGCAGATATCGTTTCGGCAATTTGAGTTTGAATCCATAAGCATTAGATTTCTATATAAATACCGAGCTAAGAAATCATCATCATCAAGGCCCAAGATGAAGTAAAAAAAATAATACACTTAAAATAAAAAAGTTAACAAATAAAAGTAGCCAAAAAACTACAAATAATCATTATTGGCAGAGTATTTGTTTAAACAGCGAAAGTTTTCAATTCGAAAACTTAACGCTAACATTTTTTAAAATATCATGAAGAAAGTACTTCTACCTTTTCTGACACTTTTTGCACTTGTATTTGCCGTTAACCAACAGGCAAACGCACAAACTCCTTACCGTACAGCTCTTGGCCTTGGCATTGACGTCGGTGATGGCCCAACATTATACGGCCCACAGATCAAACACAATTTTGGCGGCAATGATGCCGGAAATGCACAGGTATTATTTGGCGACAACATCACGGTTGTCGGAGTAGATTATTCCTACAACCAACGTATCGCTGGAACACGTGGTTTGTCGTGGTATGTCGGTGTAGGACCACAAGTGTCTTTTGTTGACTATGGCAAATGGCACGGCTACTGGGACGATGACTACCACTGGAAAGATGGTGATACCAAAACTTTTTTTGCTATCCGTCCAGCATTGGGCCTGGAGTTCAGAATTCCTTCAGCACCATTGGCAATGCATTTTGACTGGAAACCATGGTGGAACTTATCACATGGTTCTAACTTTGAACCATCCCGTTTCTCATTAGGTTTCAAATTTGTATTGAAATAAAAAAAATATATCCGGAAACACAAAATCCTGCT
Organism: Sphingobacterium sp. DR205; assembly: GCF_011064245.1. Classification (NCBI taxonomy): domain Bacteria; kingdom Pseudomonadati; phylum Bacteroidota; class Sphingobacteriia; order Sphingobacteriales; family Sphingobacteriaceae; genus Sphingobacterium; species Sphingobacterium sp. DR205. Next base: position 5,733,949 of record NZ_CP049333.1, read on the forward strand.
GAAGATATTTCCCAGCAGGATTTTTGTTTTACTATTCTCGCGTCTCAATACCGCATTCTTCCTATAGTATTTTGTCTTCTCTGTATTATTTTAAATATCAGAACTTCCCGTACTGGTTCCACGTACCCTTGATCCTCGGTCCTCTAAATTGGCCATATGGCTATATCGGGCTCTTTATAAACAGTTTAATCTTACAGAATTATTCGTCGAAAGCCCAGCAGGTGCTTTACTTTCCTCGTCCATTTGAAATAATAACACAACAAGACATATCTTTTATAGCCTTTGTTTTTTCAGATAGTCAGTAGCCCATTGTATATACACTGGAATTGCTTCTTTTACAGCCTTACGAAGCTGGTCGAAAGTAATGATCTCTGGGATTCTCAAATAACTCCTGTTCAGCCGCCTTATCTTGATCAGCTTTCTCAAAAAAAAGTCCGGAATGACCATCCTTCAATTTACTTAAGATTTTTTTAAAATGAGGTTCCAATGAATTAATATCCGATATTGTCCTTGTCTCTTCAATAAAAACTGGCCGGATAGAATCCCATTTGATCAACGATCCACGATAAGCATGCCGCTCGACAGTATCTAAAAATGCATTGGCAAGCTGGTTCACCGATGAGTTCTGGGCATAGGACGGCACAACGAAACTGGTTAAAATCAGTAAAAAAAATAGTATTTTCTTTTGCATCTTGCTATTAATAATTGCTCTACTGAGGTAGCACCAAATTAGTATAAAAATATTTCTCTAAGCGTAACAAGATTGAAATATTTAGCACAAATCCGGTATAATGCACTTGTCAATTTACTTAGGGGGTCTTTATCTTTAATCCAACAAAGAAAGTTCGGGGCATATTAGGACCATAAATGTAATTGCTATCCCGATTTTTACCTGTATCAAAGTCATGTTGGTAAGCATTAAAAATATTCTTCACCCCAGCATAGACTTCGATCATATTTTTAAATTTTGACAGACTAAAAGTATGCGACACTTTACTATTTACCTCTGAGAATGCTTTTGTATGAACCATTTGATCTTCCGGAAAATTGTCTGCACCGCCAGCATGCGCGATCTTCATTTTACCTGTGTACACATAGTTCAGATTGACCGTCCAGCGCTTATTAGGTGTAATATTCAGGTTTGCAAAACCATAGTCATCTGGTGTTCTCAAGAATGATTTTATCGCTTCAACACCTTCCAGATAAGACACAGGATTTTCATATTTGCTCTGTTGCAAAGTAAAGCCTGTCTCCAGTTGTACCTTTTTAGTATAATTGGCGCGCAATTCCAATGTAGTCCCTGCTACCTTCGTGTTATTTCCATTGCGTTTTTCAAACACCTTACCAAACTCGTCCGTACCGATTTCCTCGAGTACAAAGGCATCTTTCAGATGCGTATAGAATCCTTCCAATGTAAAACCCGCAATCCATTTTTCCGTAGCTTTGTCGTAGTTTAAGGAGCCACTGAAGCTCTTTGATCGCTCTTCCCGAAGATCAGGAGCTAATTGAACACGTGAGACTCCACCACCAGCGAAGGCGATATGAAGATCTGTATCAAATGCCTGTGGTGCCCGAAAACCTGTTCCATAACTTAAACGGAACTGCGCATTGGGCGCATGCTTATATAAAAGTGCCACACGCGGACTGACGATCGCTTTGTCTAATAGATTATGCTTATCCACCCGAACACCGGATAACAGGTTAAATTTGTCCGCAAAGTCCCAGTCACTCTGAAAAAAGCTTCCCCAATCTTTCGTATGCTGATCGACCAAATAGTTATAACTCGGAATTTCATCGTAAACCTTGTCAGACACATATTCCGTTCCGACGGTCAGCACATTCCGATGGTTCAAAAAATTGCTGATCTCGTGGTTCAATTGAAAACCGCCCTGCAATGTGGTTGTCTTTGAATCGCCATAAGGCGGGTTTTTGAGATGATTTTCGATTTCTTCCGGACTATCCGGAAATATTCCGGTATAATGTTTTCTATTGGTATTTTGAAAAGCTGTATAAAAGATCAGTGAAGATTTATCTTGATTAAAATTAATCTGATAATCAGCACTCCCCATCCATATTTTATGGACACGTTCCTCCGACTGAAGCGTAAGGTATGCCGGTTTTTTCGTCATCTCACCCCCATATCTATATTCATTCAGATTGCTTAAGGAGACTTCCAGTTTTTGATTGTCCGAAAACCGATAGAATGAATTAATGCCAAGTGAGGTATTTTCAATTTTAGGGATTTCGGAGAAATTATCCCCATTTGCATCGTAAAAACTCCGATCCCGTTTATTGAAGAAAAAAGATGTCCCCGAATTGCCTTTTTCGTTGACCAAAGTTGCATTTCCACCGAGGTTAAAATCGTTTGCCTTTCCATTGATACTTTGGTAAAAAGAATTGATTTCATAACCGCTTTGTTTCGGCAATTTGGTAATTACATTCACAGTCCCCCCTATCGCACTTGAACCATACAGCGAGGAACCACCACCACGGACGACTTCAATCTTTTCGATCATATTGACAGGAAGTTGCTCCATACCATAAAGCCCCATCAGAGGGCTAAATATAGGCCTTCCATTAATCAATATCTGTGCGTACCCGCCCTGTAACCCATTCATCCGCAGCTGTGTATAATTACAGGTCTGACAATCTGTTTCCACCCGCAGGCCCGGCTGAAACTTCAACCCTTCAGAAAGATTACATACCTGTAGATTGTCCAAGGTTTTACTATCCAATATATTGACAATTACCGGACTCTCCGTTTTTCGTTTGAATGTTTTTGTGCCCGTGACCACAATTTCATCCAGTAAAAAAATGGAACCGTCTAAGCGGATGTCCCTGGCCACAGTAACCCTGTCGATCCGAATCGAATCACAATAGACATTAAAACCGATATGTTTGACTTCCACTCCCCAAGTACCATAGGGAATCTTTTCCAATGTAAATTGTCCAAGATTGTTGGACTTCGTACCCATCTTTAGTGCAGGAATCACCACGGATACCGATTTCAACGGGAGCCCATTACCGTCATAAATCTTACCCGTTACCCGACCTGTTTGCCCAAAGGAAATAAATACTATCAGCATTAAAGCTGTTGCTAAGAGAATTCTGAATCCCGTCATGATTGTTTTATTTTGATTAAATATAAATTTAGAATTGCAAATCTAACAAGTTAGATTATACTAACAAAATAATTTCTAACTTTACTATTAGACAACACTAATATTTGGTAAATTTGCGTTATGATATCACAGACTGAAGAGAACTATCTAAAAGCGTTATATAATCTGACATACCTAAAAGGTGAGGCTACTGTCAACGAAATCAGTAAACGACTGGACATTAAAATGCCAACGGTCAATAGCATGATGAAAAAACTGTCAGAAAAGGGCTTTGTCCATTATGAGAGTTATAAACCCCTCAAATTGACAGAAGAAGGCAAAAAAGAAGCTGCACTTATTATACGAAAACATCGACTCACGGAAATGTATCTAGTTGAAAAAATGGGGTTTGCATGGGATGAAGTTCACCAGATTGCCGAACAGATCGAGCATATCCATTCGCCTGAATTTTTCACCAAAATGGATCAGTTATTAGGATATCCTACGGTAGACCCACACGGCTCACCAATCCCTGACCATAATGGTGTAATGCGTTCGGAGAACTATATCTTCCTTGACACCTGTAAAATTGGCAATGTGGTCACATTAATGGCGGTACAGCCTTCCTCCAAAGAATTGTTACAATACCTAAACTCTAAAAACCTCGAATTGGGCACAACATTAACGATTCACGCTATCGAACCATTTGACCGCAGTATCACAGTTAGTTATGACAGCCGGTCGGCAGAAGTACTCAGTAGCAAAGTAACAGCAACCTTACTTGTACGCCCTATTTCTTAAAAAATAGCTAACTGCTATTTTTACTCAACATCATCCTATTTGCTGGAGCCAGCATCCATGACTCCACTGCCATCTATGTCAAAAAAATAAATCTGTACAAGCGTACAGGAACAATGCTAGATCAAATTTGTCACGGAATATTTTGTTAGTATAATCTAATTTTATAATTTAGTAAAACTAAAAATAAAATAAGCATTGAAAAACAAACAAACTATACCATTGGGATTTTTAAAAAAAGACGAGCGCGCAAACATCCACGGTATAACAATGGACTGCGGTCAAGAAATTCGACAACGCTTGCTTGACCTGGGGTTTGTCAGGGGCACCGAAATAACTGTGCAAAATATAAGCCCTTTGGGCGATCCGATCGCCTACAATATACACGGAACGCTAATTTCTTTGCGTCGGGAAGATGCCTTACAGATATTGATCACCCATAAATAGACGATGATGAAAAAACATACTGCCTGCGACACCTGTCAGCTAAATCCAACGTCAAAACTGAAACAATGGGGAGCGCATGCGGAAAATTCTGCTTACACGATTGCCTTGGCCGGAAACCCAAATACAGGAAAAAGTTCTATTTTCAATGCACTGACCGGGCTAAAACAACATACCGGAAACTGGCCGGGCAAAACAGTTAACCGAGCAGAAGGGAGCTACTCACACCAAGGCGAAAAATTTAAAATCATTGACCTTCCGGGCACTTATTCCCTACTCTCGACATCCGAGGATGAGGAGGTTGCCCGTGATTTTATTTTATTCGGGAGACCGGATGTCACAGTCATAGTCCTTGATGCCAGCAGGCTCCAACGAAATTTCAGTTTGGTACTACAAATACTCGAAATCAGCAATAAAGCGGTCCTCTGCATCAATTTGATTGATGAGGCACGACGTCATTACATAGAAATTGACCTACGAACCCTATCCAAGGACCTTGGCATTCCCGTTATCGCTACCAGTGCCCGTACCAAAGAAGGACTTTCGGATCTGTTAGCAGCCATCCATCAGGTAGCAGACGGCAGCTTTCAACCAGCAAAAACAATATCTTTCCAACTGGCGAAACAGACTGGCACGGCTGTCGCGGCTATCGCAAAACGTTTACATATACTGGATAACAACCTGTCCAATGTTAATTGGCTGGCCATGCGATTGATTGAAGAAGATAAAAATATTATTAATGCATTACAAAAAGGACGGTTGTCCCCTTCCATTAACAATGAAAATTTATCTCCCCTCTTGCATAGCGCAAACGAATATCGGGTCAAACTTGGAGATCATTATCGAAATGATCTGGTTGAAGCGATTTATGCTAAAGCCAGTCAGCTCGTAAAAGAACATGTTTCTACTGACTCCGACAATCGGTCATTTCGCCTGGATCGCAGTATAGATCATATTGTCACGCACCGAATCTGGGGATTCCCAATTATGTTCCTGCTTCTCGGGTTTATTCTTTGGCTTACGATTACCGGAGCAAATTATCCCTCTCAGCTATTATCATACCTGCTATTGGATCACGTTTATTCTTTTTTAAAGGAGCTGACCATATACCTTCACTTCCCTGTTTGGTTAAGTAGTTTTCTAATTGACGGGATCTATCTGGCTACCGCCTGGGTAATAGCCGTCATGTTGCCTCCCATGGCGATCTTTTTTCCATTATTTACTTTATTGGAAGATTTTGGCTATCTCCCCCGTGTAGCATTCAATCTGGATCGTATATTCAAAAAAGCCGGCGCACATGGCAAACAAGCACTGACCATGAGTATGGGGTTTGGCTGTAATGCCGCGGGGGTTGTTGCGACAAGGATCATTAACAGTCCCCGTGAAAAGTTGATTGCCATTATTACCAATAACTTTTCACTATGTAATGGAAGATGGCCGACGCAGATTTTAATAGCAACTCTTTTTCTTGGGGTCTTGGTTCCTGCGAAGTGGTCAGGATCTGTCGCCATGTTCGCGGTTATTTTTATTGCAATACTGGGCATTGCATTTACATTTTTCACGTCCTGGCTCTTGTCAAAAACCTTGCTCAGAGGAGAATCCTCCTTCTTCACGCTGGAACTACCACCCTATCGTCCACCAAGATTTTTTCAAACTGTATACACCTCATTCATCGACCGTACCTTGATCGTCCTATGGCGAGCGATCGTCTTTGCTGCTCCGGCCGGAGCGATTATATGGTTGATTTGCAACGTTCATATCAGTGACCAGAGTATAGCACAATGGCTCATTCATGGACTCGATCCAATGGGTTTGTTTATAGGTCTGAACGGCGTTATTTTACTCGCTTATATTGTCGCTATCCCAGCCAATGAAATTGTTATTCCGACGATATTAATGTTAACGGTGATCGCGGTCGGCGACAGTACCGTCGGTGCTGGGTCAGGTATATTGTTTGAAGGGTCCGCAAACCAAGTTTCGGCCCTATTACATGCCGGAGGATGGACAACACTAACAGCCGTAAATCTGATGCTCTTCAGTTTATTGCATAACCCATGCAGTACAACAATATACACGATTTATAAAGAAACAGGCAGCCGTAAATGGACAGCGGTAGCAACCTTATTACCGGTATTTTATGGCCTGATCGTGTGTTTCCTTGTAACAAAAGCATGGGCCTTGTTTGCCTGATCAACTGGGCTTACCTAAGAGTATTCATTCTAATAAAAAAACGGTTATCTTAATGTATTATCTGATCCCATTGATAAGTAATGGGATCTCCGGTCGCTATTTCCCGCTCCAGTATCTGTGCTGGCGAAAGATGCTCCAGATACATGATCAATGCTCTTAGACTGTTACCATGTGCGACTATTAGTATATTTTTACCAACCTCCAATTCTGGTTTGATATCATGTTCAAAATAGGGTATCACTCGATCATAGGTATCTTTTAAGCTTTCACCTCCCGGGGGAGCGACATCAAAAGATCTGCGCCAGATATGTACTTGCTCCACCCCATATTTTACAGCTGTTTCATCTTTATTTAAACCCTCCAGATTTCCATAGCTCCGTTCGTTCAAGGCGGCATTTATCACAATTGGCATATCAGGCTTTCCGATTTCATCCAGAATAATCTGCAAGGTATGTTGCGCCCGGATTAATGTGGAGGTAAATGCGATATCAATTGATTCTTTCGCTAATGCTTTTCCTGCCTTTTGTGCTTCCAGTTGTCCTAAAGCTGTAATATCAATATTTTGCCAACCTGTGAAACGGTTCTCCAGGTTCCATTGCGACTGTCCATGGCGGACCAAAAATAATTTTGCCATTACTGATTTATTTTTTTCAAAGAATAGTCAGCTAAACCATGTCTATATAGGCTTCGTATTATGAAACCTAAATTCTCCTCTGTTTCAGCACTAACCATAAATACAATAACATTATCGCAGATTTTGTTTTATGGAAAATAATCTGTTAGCTCAGTGATGCGTAAATTTTGTATTTTCACTTCCTTCGAATAACTGCTTTTTTAACCGACTCAAAAATTCTGCTCTTTCTTGCTTTGTCACCCCTATTTTTTCAGCAGCAGGAATTATTGCCACAAAAAAAACCTTTGGAAAAATTCTAGGGCACTGAAAAAGTAGACATAAAATAGTCTATAAAAAGATAAGCGGATGAACAGATCATAAGATGTTCATCCGCTTCATTTTTTAGCGGCATATTATTTTTTCCTCTAAGGTCGACTTTGGTATGTTTTTTGAGTCTAGAGAGCGTTTTCTACTTTCGAAAAGGATTTTTCAGAAATGAGACTCTCAAATCTAGAATTTGAGTATTCTTTTTAGATTTACTACGAATATAGCCAGTGCTCCTTGCATTTTCATGTTTTCCAGGCCGTAGGAATCCGCCCTGTCATATCCATGAACATTCTTTAACTCGCTGTTTTTTGCTTCAATTTTATATCTATGCCTCGACTTTTCCCTGAAGTATTCGCTCTGCTGAAACACCTCCTGTTCTATATGCTCATCTGTTCGTATAGAGACTGAATATGTTTTGCTTTTAGCTTCCGGTTTGTAGCATCCATCCCTTAGTGGGCATACCTTGCATTTTTCGACATCGAAATAATACGTCATTGTCTGGTTGCACCGGTATATCTTTTTACCCTGCACTCGCTTGTACATTGCCAGATGCCCTGCTGGACAGACAAACATATCTGCATCCTTGTTATAGTCAAACTTTTCTTCCTCTTTTCTGGCACCATGGGTGATTGCAGGATTTATCTTGGCTACAATTTTGATTTTATTGCCTTGTTGGTCTTTAAGCTTCAGGTTTTCCTTTCCAGCATAGGCCGCATCACCTATGATGGTATCTACCTCCATTCCGTTGGACCGGGCCTGATTCAATAGTTTTGGTAGTTCAGGACCATCCCCCTTTTCTCCTGAGGTAACAACTGCTGCTGCTATGATACGCTCTTCTGTCATTGCCAAATGCGTCTTATAACCAAAAAAACTACTGTCTGCGGTCTTGTGCCCAACTCTGGCATCCACATCTTTGGAAATTATATAGTTCTCCTGGGTATCTTCAACGGTCTCTTTTAGCAGGTTTAGTTTCTCCTTTACAGCTGGAATTTCGCTTAAAGTCGTATCAGACTCAATCAGCTTTTGAAGCGCCTTACAATATGCTATTTCTTTCCGGATATCATTTGACTCATTTTTCTGAGGCATTTGATCCTTGAAATCCTCATCCATCGAATATACAGCCTTACGCAGTAATTTTGAACGTTGTCTGAGCACCTCAAGTGGGGAATATGGATTCGACCGGGAAAGCGAATGGGTCGAATCAACGATGATGGACTTGGATTTGATAATACCTTTTTCCAATGCTATGGAAACGGTTTTCCCTATCAATAAATTCAACAGATCCATATCCTTAAGCCGCAGTTTACGGAACTTCGTCAGAGAGCTGGAGTTGATGACATCCTCTTCAGGTGACATCTCCAAAAAATATTTAAAGGACATATCGTAACGGGAGCGCTCCACAACATCAACATCTGAAACGGTGAATATGGTTTTCAACAACAGATATTTGAACATCCGGACAGGGCTTTCTGCAGTCCGCCCATTATTTGAACAATACTTATCCAAAAGCTCATTATAAATGAAACTAAAATCTATCATTTCATTGATCTTGCGAAGTAGATTGTCTTTAGGAACAATCAGATCGTAGAGCCTGGAATATTCACTAAGTTGGATTTTTTGTTGTTGAACTAACATTGGATGAACATAAAATACAACTATAAGATACAAAAAAAGGAGTGGAAAATCCTAGATTTTCCACTCCTTTTTAAAGGACTTTTTCAGTGCCCTCGAAAAATTCCAAAGGCTTTTTTTCTAATACGATCTAATAAAAAGCGTTATGCTTTTTCTTCTTTTAATGTCGAAGACTCTTTTTTTGGTTCTTTTTCCTCAAAACCTGAGCGCAAGATTTCATCCCATAAGGACGAACTCACACCGAATCCTTTTTCTGGATCTGAATAATGGTGCAGCATGTGATGTTGCTTAATACGCTTGAAGATTCCGCTCTTAAAATTTGCGTGATGCATGGCGTAGTGGCACTCATCATAGATCAGATAACCCACCATAAATCCGGAGAAAAAGCAAGCTAAGATAAATTCATTCGAAAAGAACAATGTAAATCCAAAATACACCAAAGCCGCTAACGGAATACTGGCTGAAAGTGGCATAACCAAACGCATCCGATCTCTAGGGTAGTCGTGGTGTACACCGTGAAAGATAAAAGCGATCCGTTTCCCCCATTCCGATGTCGGGTGGAAATGAAATACCCAACGATGTAATGCATATTCAAATACTGTCCAGAATGCCAAACCAAAAACAAAATAACCAATATATGTCAATAGATCAACATCACCCCAGACCAGAGCTTTATATGAAAAGAAAACAACTACGGGTACATAGAAAATCAAAGGTACGCTCCAGTGCACTTTCGTCAACGACTCTAAAAAGTCATTTTTGAACATGCGTGTAGATTCCGTAGAATTTGAAACATAATTACGCTTTGCCATAATACTATTTTTATTATTCCCCCACAAAAATAAGTATTTTAAGCACAAATGAAGAAGGGTGTAGGCTAGAAAAACAAAATATCTGACCTTTTCAATAAAAAAGTTAAACACCTGCTAACGTCCTTTACAGCTTAAAACCTTTTATTTGATCTTTTAACTCTAATTTTCTTAAATTTTCAGCATTTTAACCGCGAATTCATAAGAGTCAAAATTGACAAAATCAAGACAGTTTACTATTTAAAGTTGACTGTTCCGCCTGCCATTTTCTTTTCAACGCGTTGTTCAGGCTTGCCATAGACGTCTATCGTACCGCCACCACGTGTCTTTGTTTCGATGGAATCCACCGCATTGACTTCAGCCTTTCCACCCCCGTTTACAGTAACTGTAGTTGTTGTCGTCTTAAAATCCTTCCCCTCATATTTGCCGCCAAAATTGGAGATAATCTCCTGTTTTTCCGCTTTACCATAAAGTGCTATTGTTGCACCGGAGGTTACTTTCACTTCAGCACTTTTTGCTTCCGCGTGCAGATCGACAAGACCACCTTCGGAAGCGTAGACTTTGAGATGATCAGCCAACACAGTATTGTTTGACGTAGCAAATACCTTTGCTCCCTTTTTTGCTTCTACATTTTTCAAACTTTTGTAGTAAACTTTCACAGAGATATTGCCACCCTGCAGCATATTTAGCGTGTTCATTTTTAAAGCTAAAGCACCATTCGTATTGACCACCTTCACATTCTCGTAGTTCTGCCCTTCGAATGTCACCAGAGACTCATTGGCCTTGATCAATTCTACCTGTATTTTATCTGTCGCGACTACCGAACTAAAATCCCCTACATTTTGTTTAGCCTGCCCAAATCCCACTTGGGTCATTAATAAAAGAAACGCACTGATTCCTAAAAATTTCATAGTTATATTATCCGTTTTTTGATTACCTGATATGCCCTTTCCAGCTGTATTTTCATTTAATTTGTTTACAGGGACTATGTGCGCATATTGACTTATTCCGTATTTTCTGCCGTCAAAAAACACGCCAATCATCATCCTCATACTTCTTTTTAACCTATTTTGACAAAAAAAAGGTGTCCTAAAAATTAGGACACCCCGCTATTTATATTTCGTTTTGCTTACAACTTGCTGTTTACATCTACCGCATTCAGATCAGCAAATGCTTCTTTCAGGCGAGCAACAAATGCTTCTTCACCCTTACGCAACCATACACGTGGGTCGTAATATTTTTTGTTTGGAGAATCAGTGCCTTCAGGGTTTCCGATCTGTCCTTGCAAATAATCGTGATTTTTAGCTTCATAACCTCTCACACCATCCCAGAAAGCCCATTGCATATCGGTATCAATGTTCATTTTGATCGCTCCATAAGAAATAGCTTCTGCAATTTCTTCAGGTGAGGAACCAGAACCACCGTGGAACACAAAGTTAACTGGCTTTTCGGCAGTAAGCTTGTATTTTTCGCGGATATACTCTTGTGAATTATGTAAGATGACCGGTTGTAATTTTACATTACCCGGTTTGTACACGCCATGTACATTACCGAATGCTGCTGCAACGGTAAATTTGTCAGATACTTTAGACAATTCTTCGTATGCATAAGCAACTTCCTCTGGTTGTGTGTATAATTTAGAGCTGTCCACATCTGAGTTGTCAACACCATCTTCTTCTCCACCCGTAACCCCCAATTCGATCTCTACAGTCATACCCAATGGTTTCATACGTGCTAAGTATTTTGCAGAAATTTCGATATTTTCTTCGATCGGTTCTTCAGATAGATCCAACATATGTGAAGAGAACAAAGGCTTACCGTGTTGTGCGAAGAATTTCTCACCCGCATCCAATAAACCGTCGATCCAAGGTAAAAGTTTTTTAGCCGCGTGATCCGTGTGCAAAATTACGGCAACACCATAGTGTTCTGCCAATAAATGTACGTGCTGTGCTGCAGATACCGCACCCAATACACAGGCTTGCAAGTTATCATTATTTAATGTTTTACCAGCATAGAATTGCGCACCACCGTTTGACAATTGAATAATTACAGGAGAGTTTACTGCTTTAGCAGTTTCCATTACCGCATTGATAGAATTTGTTCCGATAATGTTTACCGCAGGCAAAGCAAATTTATGCGTCTTTGCAACTTCAAACAACTCTTGTACTTGATCTCCCGTCAATACACCTTTAAAATCTTTTAGGCTCATATTACTGTTATTGATTTATTTTAATCTTTATTAACTCTTGAAGCTACTAAATTATTAAAAATAATTATTACTTCCTAATTTTTATAGTGTACTAAATACACTATCAGTTTGTTTATTACCCTAAACGCTGGAATCGCGATACACCTACCCCGGTCTACTGCCGGAATTAAATCAGTTCGTTCCACAGGGACATCGCTTCTTCTGTTAAAAAAATACACGGGATACTTCCGTAAATAAATCAGGGATTGATTAAATTTGAGCTCACCAATATTGGAATCATTATGCTACAGGTATACGGTATCAAAAACTGTAACACAGTAAAGAAGGCCTTAACATGGTTAGAAGAAAATCAGATTGATTTTCAATTTCATGACTTCAAAAAAGAAGGCGTCAGTGATGAAAAACTTAAAGAATGGGAGAAAAAAGTGGACTGGCAGTCTTTGGTCAACAAAAAAGGGACAACTTGGAAGAAATTGACAATCGAAGAGCAAGCGCAGGTTGTCGACGCCAGTAGCGCCAATAAAGTACTTAAAGACCACACAAGCATGATCAAACGCCCAGTGATTGAATATGGTAAAGGTATTCTGCTCGGATTCAGTGAAGACGACTATAAAATCAACTTAAAATAGTTGTTACAAGCTCCCTAAAAAGGAGCTTTTTTTTGTAAGTACAAACTAACGATTGTATATTGTAACCAATAAACGTAATTTAATTCGAACAGATATGATGAAAAGACTTGCATTGGCTTCTTTCAGCCTTATTGCATTGGGCTATGCTTTTCCGTCCTTTTCCCAGGAAAAAACATCCAACTATAGTTATACCCAAGCCTTTGCCCCGTTGTTTTTCAAGAATAATGGAAATGATTATCGCTCTGCGGCCGGTAAACCCGGTCCTGGATATTGGCAAAATGCTGCGGACTACAAAATACAGGCATCATTAAATGATCAAAACGATCAGGTAACCGGCACAGTAGAGATTACCTATAGTAACAATAGTCCTGACAACATGGATTACCTCTGGTTGCAATTGGATCAAAATATGTTTTCACAACATGGACGTGGCCAGTTGATTTCCCCATTGACTAATAGCCGATATGGCGACGGGAACTCAAAATTTGATGGCGGTTATCAGATTCAGTCTGTCACCGATGTCAATGGAAAAGCCATAGAGCATATCATAGATGATACCCGTATGCAACTGCGACTTCCGGCTGCACTGAAAAGTAAGGGTGGAAAAATCACCTTTAAGATCACCTATCAATATATAGTACCCCAATATGGAGCCGACCGTACAGGCATTCTGGATACTAAGAATGGTAAAATCTATGCTATCGCACAATGGTTTCCCAGGCTCTGTGTATATGATGATATTAGAGGCTGGAACACGCTGCCTTATACAGGGCCTGGAGAATTCTACCGCGAATTCGGAAATTATCAGGTCGAAATCACCGCGCCAGCCAGCCACATCGTTGTACTGGGGGGTGAACTTTTAAATCCACAGGAAGTATTTACGGCAGACCAGTTCAAAAGATATCAGCTTGCGCTACGTAGTGATGAAACGGTATTGATTCGCTCAGCCGAAGAAGTGACAGCAAAAAGTTCAAGGCCGAACAAAAAGACTTTAACTTGGAAATATCAGCTCAATAATGCACAGGATATTGCCTGGGCCTCCTCCACCGCCTTTATATTAGATGGAGCCAAAATCAATCTACCAAGCGGCAAAAAAGCACTTGCCCTATCAGCCTATCCAGTAGAAAGCAATAGCAACAATGCCTGGGAACGTTCGACAGAATATACCAAAGCCGCCATCGAAATTTATTCCAAAAATTGGTTTGAATACCCCTATCCTGTAGCCGTAAATGTTGCTTCCAACGTAGGTGGCATGGAATATCCCGCCTTGTCTTTCTGCGGCAATCAGGCCAAAGCAGGTTCTCTTTGGGGAGTCACCAATCATGAATTTGGCCATAACTGGTTTCCTATGATTGTAGCGTCCAACGAACGTGAGCACGGCTGGATGGATGAAGGGTTCAATACCTTTATCAATGAACTGGCAACTCAAGAATTCAATAATGGTGAGTATCATCGTCCGCAGGCCAGTCGTTCGTATATTTTCACATCGCAAAATCTCGAGCCGATCATGAGTACACCACAAAATATGAAGGAACGCAATATCGGCGCCCTTGTTTATTACAAACCGGCTTATGGGCTCAAATTATTGCGTAATGAGATTATTGGCAAAGAACGCTTCGATTACGCCTTCAAAAAATATATTCAGGAATGGGCTTACAAACATCCAACACCCGAGGATTTCTTTAAAGCGATCGAAAACGGAACTGGAGAAAGCCTTAATTGGTTTTGGCGTGGATGGTTTGTCAATAACTGGCAAATGGATCAGGCGATCAAATCCGTTTCGTACGTCAACAATCAGCCTATGTTAGGAGCGTTGGTCACGGTAGAAAACCTGGAAAAATTGCCTATGCCAGTTATCGTTGAAGCAACCACAGTTTCGGGCAAAAAAATAAGAAAAAAATTACCGGTGGAAGTCTGGGAAAGAAATAACGTTTGGCAGTTTAAAATCCCTACAAACGAAGCCTTGCAGTCCGTAAAGTTGGATCCTGACGATGTCATGCCTGACAACAATCCGGATAATAATACATGGAAGGCAAATTAGAGCGTTAATTCAAAATCTATTCGTTATTTTTGGTAAAGAAATTCTACGTTAGGAGACCATTATGAACACGTCAAAAAATTGCTCATAATGGTTTCATTGCGCTAGACGAATAAAACGGAAGGTAACAAGCTCATTTATGTATATATATATATTATCCCCATGAAAGTCACACAAACGATTCTAAGCTGCTTATTTATCATGTTGATCAACGGGCAGCTATTTGCACAGGAAAAAACCAAAGGTATTATAATGGAGCTTGTCAGCGGAGAAAAAATTGAGGCTGCACACATCCAGAATTTACGGAGCAAAGTAGAAGTTCAGACCAATAGGGATGGATCATTTGCTATTGATGCCAATATCAATGATCTACTTTTGATTAAAGCTACCGGATACGAACAGGATACGGTATTTATATATGATTCGAGCTTGCGAAGAATCTATTTGAACAGAATAAATACGCCCATTGAATTGAATCAGGTTGTTGTTGAACGGATGACCGATAGTAGACTTGCAGCTGAAATCCAACGCGAGAAAGTCGCCGGAAAATATTCGGATGCCAGCCAAAACCGTGGCGGGATCCGTATCTCTCCAAGCCGTATATTCAGTAAGGAAGGAAAACAGGCCCGCTCAAATTACAAACTTCTTGTCGCGGAACTGGAAAAAAGAACGGTCGACCGCAAGTTTACGGACAACCTCATTAAAGAAGTCACACCACTTGACGGATCCGAACTAGCTTTATTTAAAGAAAGATTCAGACCCTCTTATAAGTTTATCCAAAATAGCAGCCAAGAAACATTACGGGTCTACGTGATGGATAGTTACAAGAAATTTAACGAGAAAAAATAAAAAACAAGCGTTTTTATCACGTAATTGTCAGAAGGCTCTAAACTGTAATATTTTTTATTTCAGTTTAGAGCCTTTTCCATTACTTTTGAGTTATCAAAATTAAAAAATCAGCAGCCGGATGTTACACAACTTGAGATTTGCAACAGCTTTACATATTATGGTTCTAGCACAATTGGAGGAGTCCGGACAATGGCTTTCCTCTGAATACATTGCTTCAAGTATCCAAGTAAACGCTGTTGTCGTCCGCAAGGAAATTTCCTCCCTGAAAGCGGCCGCTTTATTAATCAGTAAAGAGGGCAAAGGTGGAGGAATTCGCATAAACAATAAAAAAGAGCACATCACCCTTGCAGACATTTATCAAAGCACAAAACAAAATGAGCTATCGGGTAAATTCAATACCCCAAACCCGGCTTGTATTGTCGGTAAAAACATCAATGCCAAATTGCAAGATCTTTATCAGGAAGTCGACACTGATATTGTAGTACGTTTGGAGAAAATGACGCTTGCTGATTTTAGTAAAACATTTAATTAAAAACACATGAAAGTAGCAGTAATTGGATCCACAGGATATGTAGGAACACATCTTGTCAAAGAATTGGTTGACCGGAATTACGAAGTCGTTGCACTCGCTCGCCATACAGAAGGCATTCCGTCGAATGACAGCATAACAAAAGTAGCAGTTGATATTAATAACCACGATCAACTGGTAAGCGCTTTGACAGGTACAGATATCGTTGTTTCGGCATTTAACGCTGGTTGGACCAACCCCAATCTTTACGAAGATTTTACTAAGGGGGCTTTGACCATTCAACAGGCTGTTAAAGATGCCGGCGTGAAACGTTTTATTGTCGTCGGTGGAGCCGGAAGTTTGTTAATTGAAGGCAATCGTCTGGTCGATTCACCCGAATTTCCGAAAGAGATCAAACCCGGGGCCCTGGCGGCCGCAGATTACCTGGACATCATTCGTAAAGAAGACCAACTTGAATGGACAATGATCAGTCCTGCCATAGAGATGAATCCACAGGCAGGTGGTAAACGAACCGGTAAGTACCGTACAGGGTTGGACGCGCCAGTATTTGATCACGAAGGCCGTTCGAGACTATCTGTTGAGGATCTTGCTGTAGCCATCGTTGACGAGATCGAAAATAAACAATTTATAAACAAACGCTTTACAGCAGCTTACTAATAGCTATACAATCGTTTGATTTATATTTTAGACAAAATTTTATTACAAAAGGGAAGCGCAATCTTCCCTTTTGTCGTTGATATCATTTATATTTGACATTAATTAAACAATTAAAAAGCTAAATAATCGTAAAGAATTAATCCTATGCTATTTAAAAAATCGATTCCTAAACTGATTGCTGAGGCAAATGAAAATGGTGAACATACACTGAAACGAACATTAACGAGTGGCGGATTAATTGCGCTAGGCGTTGGAGCAATCATTGGAGCAGGGCTATTTTCCTTAACCGGAATTGCCGCTGCGGAGAATGCTGGTCCGGCTGTTATCCTATCTTTCATTATCGCTGCCGTTGGCTGTGCTTTTGCAGGTCTTTGTTACGCCGAATTTGCGTCCATGATTCCTGTCGCCGGAAGTGCTTACACCTACTCTTATGCGACAATGGGAGAATTTGTGGCTTGGATAATCGGTTGGGATCTTGTCTTGGAGTATGCCCTCGCCGGTGCCACCGTAGCCGTCAGTTGGTCGCAATACTTTAATCAGCTCCTGATGATTTTCCACATCCATTTACCCGACGCCTTACTGAAAGGCCCTTGGGAAGGTGGTATGGTTAATTTACCGGCAATCATTATTGTATGTTTGCTTTCTCTACTATTAATGCGTGGAACACAGGAATCGTCACGCGTAAACAACATCTTGGTAATCTTAAAAGTAGGTGTCGTATTGATTTTTATCGCATTGGGCTGGAGCTTTATCAACCCTGCAAACCACGACCCTTTTATCCCTGTAAATGCCGGTGAAGAGATGGTGAAGAATGGTCAACAAGGCCTATGGACTTTTTTAAAGAGCGATGACTTCGGTCATTTTGGAATCAGCGGTGTTTTGCGTGCAGCAGGTGTGGTATTCTTTGCTTTCATTGGCTTCGATGCCGTAAGTACTGCTGCTCAGGAAGCAAAAAATCCAAAAAAAGGTATGCCAATTGGTATCATCGGCTCATTGATCATTTGTACCCTTCTTTATGTGTTATTTTCCTATGTAATGACAGGTATCGAAAATTACACGATGTTTAAAGGCGACGCCAAACCAGTAGCCACGGCATTTGCGAAAACAGGATATCATTTTCTGAATACTGCATTAATTATTACGATTATTGCAGGTTATACATCTGTTATTCTTGTCATGCTGCTTGGCCAGAGCCGGGTATTCTACTCCATGAGTAAAGATGGCCTGCTTCCAAAAATATTTTCTGATCTTTCCAAAAGACAGACCCCTTGGAAAACAAATGCAATCTTTATGGTATTCGTAAGTATCTTCGCTGGATTTGTTCCCGTCTCTGATCTTGGTCACATGGTGAGTATAGGAACCCTATTTGCCTTTACATTGGTTTGTGTAGGTATATTGGTACTCCGCAAAACAGATCCTAATTTGGAACGTCCATTCAAAACACCTTTAGTTCCTTTTGTTCCGATCATGGGTATCATTGTCTGCGTGCTGATGATGGCTTCATTGCCTATTGAAAGCTGGGAGCGTTTGGCAATTTGGTTGGCCTTAGGTCTGTTGATTTACTTCGTTTATGGTAAGAAGCATAGTGTCATCCGTAAACAACATAGCGATCAACAAGGTATAGAATAATTGAGACAAACACCACGTAGTGATACTTGTCTTGGTAAAAAATAGCGGGTTTCTTTTTAGGAAGCCCGCTATTTTTTTTGGTTATTGTTCAACACTTGATATATCTATGCCCCGACAATATCTTACAAAGCGCTCAATTTAAAATAACCATTTGCAATCACATCTTCTTTCAATCCGGTTTTGGGCACAATTTGAATATGGTATTTTTCCTTATCAGCATCAAGCAATAGATCTTCTATTTCATAAATATCATCGACATCCAAGCCATATTTATCATCTATATGAGCCGTGCTATGGTGTTTCCAAAAAACAGTTCGTTTAGCCTTCTCAGTAGCTTTTCCCAAATTCGGCGCAACAATGAGTTCTTTATAATGAAATTCATCAAATTCATTCGGTTTATAACCGCCCAGATTAACAAAAAACAACTTCAATTCCGTATCAGAAATTGCCGCATCATTTTTTTCCACGACCGCAATTTCATACTCGCCAATCTTATTGACGATCCGATAAGCATCAATATGAATTTTCCCATCGGCATCAGGCCAAAAATCTTTAATTGGGTCTATAAAATCCTTCAGTTCATTCCCGATTCCGAAAAAAATATCATGTTGTTCCGTACGTCTATTTTTCGGTTTACAACCAATCAAAATCATAAATAATTTCATATGCAATAATCTGTCTTTGTATGAGAATATCAAATATTCAGGTTATTTTCATTCCTGTTTTTGCTTTCAATCGTGGATATTTCATAACTTAAGCCCACTGAACAATAAAAATAACGATTATTCACCACATTTAATACACATAACCCCCTGACTATGAGTAAAATTTTACTATCATTTACGTTATTATTTCTATCCTTATGCTCTTTCGGGCAAAAACGAAGCACTGATAGAAAACTCGAAAAACAAATTAAACAGCTTATTCAGGGTTTTCAGGGAGAAGTAGGTATCTATGTACATAACCTAAAAAAACACAAGGAAGTTAATATCGGAGCCGACAGCATTTTTCCCACAGCGAGTGTTGTCAAGATCCCGATTTTAGTGGGTGTCTTTGATAAAATTGAAAAAGGACAGTTGCAATTAGATCAGGAGCTTATCTACCGTGAGAGCCAAAAATACGGTGGTTCGGGCCTGATGCAATTCTTTAAAGACAGTAGCAAGGTCGACCTCAAAACTCTTGTAGCTCTTATGCTTTCTTACAGTGACAATGTCACAAGCATCTGGAATCAAAAACTTGCTGGCGGAGGAATGGCCATCAACACACTAATGGCCGACCTTCAATTGCAGCATACGCGTGTAAACTCGCAAACTGAGGGAAGAAAGACAGACTGGGAAAAATATGGCTGGGGACAGACCACGCCAAAAGAGATGGCCGATCTCCTGACCCTGATCCGTCAGGGAAAGGTAATATCAGAAAAATCCTCCGATCGCATGTATCGTTTTCTGGGCAATATGTTCTATGACGAAAGAGGGCTCTCCCAAATTCCCGCGACGGTAAAGGCCGCCTCCAAAACGGGATCGCTGGATGATGTACGTAATGAAGTAATGTTGGTCAATGCGCCCAAAGGCGATTATGTCTTTAGCATATTCACCAAAAACAATGAGGATCAGAGCTGGGGCAAAACCAATGCAGCAGAAGTGCTGACACGTAAACTCTCCAAACTACTATGGGATTATTACAATAAATAAATTAAATACTTCAAGATTATACCATGATGACATTGAAGCTGCCGGTCTATTCTTGAGACTGGGTATGAGTTGTAAAAAAAAATAGGAAACTGAAGAGTTCCCTATTTTTTTTATCTTAATGCCGCACTACGCAGATTAGTTTTTCAATTATACAATTTTCTGGCTTTGCAGCCAATGTAGTCATCTATTTTTTAAAAGCGTCTTTCACATCTTTAGCAGCTTCTTTTGTACCGGAAGCAACATCTTCGGCTACCTTTTTAGTACCATCTGCCACATCTTTTGCTACATCTTTGGTTTTATCGGCAGCTGTATTCGCAGCATCTACCGTAGCATCTTTTGCGTCTTTCAACCCTTCCTTCACATCCTGCCCCGCGTCACGTAAAGCGGTTTTGGTTTTTTCCCAAGCGGTATTAGCCTCCTCAGAAGCAGCACGTGCTTTCTCTTCAGCAGCTTTATCACCTTTGGCAATCGCTTCATCTAAAGCCTTTTTTGCTTCCTCAGCTTTCAAACGCGCGCTTTCTTCGGCGTTCTTTAAGTCTGCAATCGCTGCATCTACATGCTCGCCTACTGTTTGTGCAGTATCAGTCGAATCTGACGCTTTTTTCTCTGAATTGTTACAAGAAGACATTACCAATGCTCCTGCTACTACCGCTAAAAGTGCAATTTTTTTCATTAGAATTTTGTTTTTTAATGGCAAGAAGATATCATGAGGTTGTATTTATCCATTTTGGACTCCCATCAACCACATGATACGCTCATGTAAGTTTGTATTTATATGATTAATTAGTCTATAATTTACAACTTCTATGCCAAATAGACAAACTTTAGTGTTTCGGATAAATTGTTCCCTTTGCAGCCTCCAATGTATTCTTCAATAATCCAACGATGGTCATCAGGCCCACGCCACCCGGTACTGGAGTGATCCATGATGCTTTAGGTGCCACATGCGTAAAGTCCACATCGCCGTATAATTTAAATCCAGATTTCGTCTCAGTTGAGGTTTCTCTGTTGATACCCACGTCAATCACCACAGCTCCCTCTTTCACCATATCCGCCGTAACGAAATTCTTTCTTCCTATAGCTGCCACTACGATATCTCCACGCAGTATCTCCGTTTTTAGATCTTTTGTACGGCTATGCGTTAAGGTCACGGTGCAGTTCCCTGGGCTAGCATTACGCGCCAGAAGTATACTCATTGGAGAACCAACAATATTGCTTCGGCCTACCACCACGGCATGTTTGCCCGCCGTCTCGATCTTATAGTAATCCAGCATCAACATAATACCGTACGGTGTCGCAGGAATAAAACAGGGGAGATTACGTTGCATACGACCCAAGTTGACCGGATGAAATCCATCCACATCCTTACGGTAATCAATTGCTTCGGTAATCTTGTCCGGATCAATATGTTTTGGTAAAGGTAATTGAACGATCAGGCCGTCGATGGAATCATCTTTGTTGATTTCTTTGACCTTGGCGATCAATTCCTCTTCAGTGATTGTCTCATCATAACGGATGTTTGTCGATTCAAAGCCGACCAATTGACAATTACGCATTTTGCTGGCCACATAAGTCTCGCTACCACCGTCGTTACCAACAAGGATAGCTACTAAATGCGGTTTCCGACCCGTTTGAGTTGTAAATTCAGCCGCATCCAGAGCAATCTGCTCTTTAATTTTTTCGGAAACTAATTTACCATCTAATAGATTCATGTTTAGGAGATTTGATTGTATTTAAAAGGAGCCCAAGAGCTCCTTTATTTTGTATAATTTAAAATGTTATTAATCCAATTTCAATACCGCCATAAATGCAGATTGCGGAATTTCTACGTTCCCAACCTGACGCATGCGTTTTTTACCTTTCTTCTGTTTTTCCAACAATTTACGTTTACGGGAGATATCACCACCATAACATTTTGCGGTTACATCCTTACGCAACGCAGAGATCGTTTCACGAGCGATAATCTTTGCCCCGATAGAAGCTTGAATTCGGATCTCAAATTGTTGGCGCGGGAGCAGTTCCTTTAATTTCTCACAGATTTTCTTACCGAAATCGTAAGCATTGCTTCGGTGGATCAAAGAAGACAGCGCATCCACTGGCTCATCGTTCAATCGGATATCCAATTTAACAAGATCCGAGGTACGGTAGCCGATCTGGTGATAGTCAAATGAAGCATACCCTTTGGAAATTGTTTTCAACTTATCATAGAAATCAAATACGATCTCACCCATTGGCATTTCAAAGACCAATTCGACACGATCCGAAGTCAGGTAGTGCTGATTCATGATCGTACCGCGTTTTTGAATACACAACGACATGATCGGTCCTACAAAATCCGATTTGGTAATGATATTCGCTTTGATATAAGGTTCTTCAATTGAATCCAATTTACTTGGATCAGGTAAGTCCGACGGGTTGTGCACGATCACTTCTTCCTTATCCTTCGTCATATACGCTTTGTAAGATACATTGGGAACGGTAGTGATTACCGTCATGTCAAACTCTCTTTCCAAACGTTCCTGAATAATTTCCATGTGGAGCATACCCAAGAAACCACAACGGAAACCAAAACCTAAGGCGGCGGAAGATTCAGGTTCAAACACCAAAGAAGCGTCGTTCAACTGCAGACGGTGCATTGATTCACGCAATTCTTCGTAGTCTTCTGTATCTACCGGATAAATACCGGCAAAGACCATTGGTTTTACTTCCTCAAATCCTTGGATTGCTTGACCACAAGGACGGTCTTTGTGTGTAATGGTATCCCCTACTTTCACTTCACGCGCTTCCTTGATACCAGAAATAATATACCCTACATCCCCTGTTTTAATGACTTCTTTGGGTACCTGATTAAGTTTCAACGTACCGATCTCATCCGCAAAATATTCTTTACCAGTCGCCACGAATTTCACTCTGTCCCCTTTACGGATCTCACCATTTTCAACTTTGAAATAAGCCATGATCCCACGGAATGAATTAAATACCGAGTCAAAAATCAAAGCCTGTAACGGTGCATCAGCATCCCCCACAGGATGTGGGATACGTTCAACAATGGCTTCTAGGATATCTGGTACCCCAAGACCTGTCTTTCCGGAAGCAGGAATAATTGCCTCACGTTCACCACCGATTAGATCAACAATTTGATCTTTCACCTCTTCGGGCATCGCACCCGGAAGATCCATCTTGTTTAAGATCGGGATGATTTCCAGGTCATGCTCTAAAGCCAAATATAAATTTGAAATTGTTTGTGCCTGAATACCCTGTGAGGCATCCACAATCAATAAAGCCCCTTCACAGGCAGCAATAGAACGGGATACTTCATAAGAAAAGTCGACGTGTCCAGGAGTATCAATCAGGTTCAAAATATATTCTTGACCATCTTTTTTATAATTCATTTGGATGGCGTGACTCTTGATCGTAATACCACGTTCACGTTCCAAATCCATATTATCAAGTAATTGTGCCTGTGCTTCGCGCTGACTGATGGTATTGGTATACTCTAAAAGGCGATCTGCCAAAGTACTTTTGCCATGGTCAATATGCGCAATAATACAGAAATTACGAATGTGCTTCATATAGGATTTTTAAACTCTTTTGCTAAAAGGCAAAGATACCTTTTTTTATACATATTTATAGAATCAAGTATATTTTTCATCCGTTGAGAGTTGTCTGATGAAAAATTTTGCTATACACATGAGACACAAGCAGAAAGCATTTTCATTTTCAATCCGCTACGGCATAGGAAAAATGTTTCTGGTTGCGGGTCACCTTATCCATATCCCAGGCAATCTTACCTTTAAATTCTTCCGAACGTATCGGACAGTTCGCCACTTGGCAATAACGGCAGCATTGTGGGAGACAGGGATCCGCGTGGACAAAAAACTCAGTACGCACCGACATTTCCTTATTGACAATCTTATCGACAGCAGAAATTTCATCATGAACTTTTACCAGGTCGAAGTAGCTTGGCAAAGTGAGGTGACAGTCGACATGCAGTTCGTTGCCATAGCGCTGCACCCGAAGATTATGCACGTCAATCCACTCAGCCTTACGATTACGTTCCAAAATCGCTACCACATCCTGCACAAGCTCGGTATCTGATTCATCCATCAGTCCACCGATAGACTGCCGAAGTAATTTATAGCCATTAAACAAGATAAATAGCCCCAATATAATAGAGATTACCACATCGATCCATTGGAATCCCGTTAGTTTCATCAGGATTAAACCCAATATCAAACCAATTGTACTGTAAGCATCCACTTGCAGGTGTTTACCATCGGCAATTAGGGTAATGGACCCAAGGGCACGTCCCCTTTTCATGATATAAAATCCCACAGCAAAATTGATCAACGAGGTGATTCCGATCAGATAGATCCCCTGTTCGAGATGAGTAATCTCTGCCGGAAAAAAGATATTATAACAGGCTTTGGCTAAAATAATCGCTCCAGCGATAAAAATCAGTCCCCCCTCAAGGAAAACAGAAAAGAACTCAACTTTACCGTGCCCATAGGGGTGATTTTCATCTTTAGGCTGTGCCGCAAGATAAATACTATAGAAAGCGAAACCAGAAGCGATCACATTGACGATGCTTTCGGCAGCATCTGTAAAGATGGCGCTGGAATCTGTCAAAAAATAAGCTACGAACTTAACAATCATTAAGCCTATTCCTGTAAACAGCGATAATAAAACCAATCTTGTTTGTCTCGACATGACCTGTATTTTGTAGGGCAAAGGTAAAGATATAACGCCAAATCAAATTGATTAGTTTTACACATCAACATCAAAAAGATGTCGCTATTGACAGGCTAAATCGCGACAATCGCTTTTTTGTTAGCAAAGCCCCAATAAAAACGGTACTTTTCTTTGTAAATTTTCAAAAATAAAGACAATTATTTGCAACGTATATAATATCTTTGTCTTACCATGAGCACATCATCATACTTATCAGACAGGATAAATAATTTGTCCGAATCGGCCACACTTAAAATGACCAAGTTGGGCCGCGAATTAGCAGCAAAAGGCGTTAATGTAATCAGCCTTAGCGTAGGTGAACCTGATTTTAACACTCCTGAACATGTAAAAGATGCAGCAAAGAAGGCCTTGGATGAAAACTGGACACGTTATTCGCCAGTACCAGGATACCCTGAATTGCGTCAGGCGATCGTAAATAAGCTAAAGACAGAGAATAATCTGGATTATGATATTTCGCAGATCGTTGTTTCAACAGGTGCAAAACAATCCCTGTCTAATGTGATCCTAACGTTGATCAATCCGGGTGATGAGGTAATCATACCTACACCATACTGGGTATCCTACTCCGAAATGGTTGTTTTAGCAGAGGGAAAATCGGTATTTATCAATACAGAAATCGACAATAACTTTAAGATTACGCCTGCACAATTGGAAGCGGCCATTACGCCAAAAACCAAATTGTTTATGTTCTCTTCACCGAACAATCCAACAGGAACAGTTTACAGTAAAGATGAATTAGCAGCATTGGCTAAGGTTTTCGAAAAGCATCCACAGGTATTTATTCTCTCTGACGAGATCTATGAGCACATCAACTTTGTGGACAAACACGAATCCATAGCACAGTTTGACAGCATCAAAGATCGCGTTATCATCATCAATGGTTTTTCAAAAGCCTTTGCGATGACAGGCTGGCGTTTGGGGTATATTGCGGCCAACAAAACTATTGCGGCAGCAAATGATAAATTACAGGGTCAGACAACTTCAGGTACTTGCTCGATTTCACAACGTGCAGGTATTGTTGCATACGAACAGGGATTAGCGTCGGTCAATAAAATGAAAGAAGCCTTTGCGCGTCGTCGTCAATTGGTTTACGATCTGTTGAGCGATATCCCGGGTGTACGTACCAATCTTCCAGAAGGCGCATTCTACTTCTTCCCAGAAATTTCATCCTTCTTTGGCAAGAAAGATCAGGATGGTAATATCATCAAGAACTCATCTGATCTAGCTTTATATCTACTGAATGTTGGTCATGTCGCTACTGTAGGCGGTGATTCATTTGGTAATGACAACTACATTCGCTTATCGTACGCTGCCTCAGACGAAAGTCTGATCGAAGCATTAAAGCGTATCAAAGCAGCATTAGGCAAATTAGCATAAAATCAGTATTCACTATAAAAAAGGCTGTTCAACAAAGTTGGACAGCCTTTTTTTATCAATCTCAGTCTTATCAATCCCACTGTATTTTCCACAGCGTTATAATCCGATAGGTTCTCTTATTTAATATGTTCCATCACTTCAATAAATTTTCTTCCCTTGTTCTTCGGGTCAAAAAGCATTTTTTCTACCTTATCCAGTTCAAGAGCCTCTAAATGGCCAGGCAGCATACTCTCTTTCATCAATCTCAGTAATTGGGCCCAGTCGGCACGATTAATGCTATGCTGGATCAATTGCATCATCTGCACGGTATTACGGTATTCCTTTCCTGCTTTCAGTTCTACTACCATATCCATCCAGTCACCGTAAGTGAAAACGCTGTTTTTTTCCCGTTGCAGTTGCAATGCTTTCATCTTGACTATATCATAGCCCAGCAGCATTTCCGTGACAGAATCAATCTCCATACAGGCAGCAATTTTTTTATAATCTTTTGGGAACTCTACCCGCGCATCGTCATCCAGGAGCTTACAGAACGTGGGCACCTCCTTCTTTAGAGAATCACAGTCTTGCTGTGCCTGCAGCTCTATTGTCATCATCATTATCAGTGCGATCGTTAAAATCCGTGGATAAATAGATTTCAGTTTCATGTTCCGAAGATACCCATTTCCCAGAAATATCATTCCCAGCACATAATTTTCATTGATTTTAGCGCTTCATATAAATATTTATTACATTTACCTTTATGAGTATTTTAACAGAAAAATTCAAAACGAAGCACGATACCGCTCCGTTTTCACAGATAAAAAACGAAGATTATATCCCCGCATTTGACGCGGCAATCAAAAAAACAAAAGATGAAGTTGACGCCATCGTCAACAGTTCCGAAGCACCCACCTTTGACAACACCATTGCGGCGATGTCTTATTCGGGGCAAACGCTGGATAGATTATCCAGCATCTTTTTCAACTTACATTCTGCGGAGACCAATGATGAACTTGAAAAAATTGCGCAGGATGTCGCGCCTAAATTATCCGCTTTGGGCAATGACATCACGTTAAACTTTGATCTCTTCAAACGCGTAAAAGCAGTTTACGATCAAAAAGATCAGCTGTCGCTTACAGCAGAGCAGGCCACTCTATTGGAAAAATCCTATAAAGATTTTGTCCGCAATGGAGCACTACTGAACGATGAGCAGAAAGAACAGTTACGTGCAATCGATGCCGAACTATCGCTTTTAAAATTAAAATTCGGTGAGAATGTCCTAGCGGAAACCAATGCCTATCAGCTCCTTGTTACCGAAGAGAAGGATCTAGCCGGACTTCCGGAGGGAGCCATTGAGGCAGCCCATGCTTTGGCCAAAGCCAATGAAAAAGAAGGTTGGCTATTTACCTTGGATTTTCCAAGTTACCTTCCTTTCGTCACTTACGCCGACAACCGCGAATTGCGTAAGGAGATTACCTTGGCGGCAGGAAGAAAGGCCTTTCAGGACAATGAATACAACAACGTCGAAAACGTTTTGAAAATCGTAAAACTACGTTTTGAACGCGCTAAATTATTAGGTTATGCGACCCATGCAGATTTTGTATTAGCAGAACGCATGGCGCAAAATCCAGCGAAAGTAACCGAATTTCTGAATGATTTGCTTGGAAAAGCAAAACCCGCGGCACTGGAAGAGTTCGCCGAATTGGGTGCTTTTGCCAAGAAACTGGACGGCATTGAACAGCTGGAGAAATGGGATGGCGCATACTATGCAGAAAAACTAAAGCAGGAACGCTTTAATCTGGATGATGAAAAGCTTAAGCCCTATTTCAAGCTTGAAAATGTGCTACATGGTGCATTTGAGGTTGCCCACCGACTATTTGGCATCAATTTCAAAGAAGTCAAGGACATTGAAACCTATCACGAAGAAGTACAGACTTTTGAAGTTACTAAAGATAACGGCGAGCTCGTCGCTATATTCTATGCCGATTTCTTTCCACGCAAAGGGAAACGAAATGGTGCCTGGATGACTTCCTTCAAACCACAGTATGTTAAAAACGGCAAGCAAGAACGCCCGCATGTATCCATCGTATGTAATTTCACACGTCCCACGGCAACGAAACCTTCCTTATTGACCTTTCAGGAAGTAACGACACTATTTCACGAATTCGGCCATGCTCTGCACGGAATGTTGGCGGATACGATCTATCCGACTTTATCCGGTACATCTGTCTATTGGGATTTTGTTGAATTGCCAAGCCAAGTAATGGAAAACTGGTGTTACGAAAAAGATGCATTGGAATTGTTTGCCAAACATTATGAAACCGGCGAAGTGATCCCAATGGAACTGGTGGAAAAAATCCGTGAGAGCGCATCTTTTCTGGAAGGAATGGCGACGATGCGCCAGTTAAGCTTTGGTTTATTGGATATGGGCTGGCATGGACAGGATCCAAATGCCATTGCTGACCTGAAAACATTCGAAGATGAGCAATTCGCATCCACCAAGTTGTATCCCGATGTGAAAGAAAATGCAATGAGCACCGCCTTTTCCCATATTTTTAATGGCGGCTACTCTTCAGGCTACTACAGCTACAAATGGGCCGAAGTACTGGATGCAGACGCGTTTGATTATTTCAAACAAAATGGCATTTTCAACGCTGATATTGCCCATAAATTTCAGGACAACATCTTATCCAAAGGGGGAACAGAACACCCAATGGTGCTTTACAAGCGTTTTAGAGGTCAGGAACCATCTGTTGAACCCCTACTCAAACGGGCAGGATTGATTAAATAAATAAAAAGCAGCCCTAATTTTATCCAGAAGGCTACGGATACATAATATTTTCGACTGGATTGCTTCACAAATGATCATGTATTTTGTTGGTTTATCAAAAAAATCATATCTTTGTAACACATAATTGGGGTTGACCGGAATTGACAGGATGGAGACGGTTATGTAAGCATGTAGTGCGTTGTTAGTAGAGCACTTTAATCTGAACTTTCAGAATTATAACTGGCGAAGAAAACTACGCCTTAGCTGCTTAAGTTAGACTTAACATAGCTATTTGTCCCGTTAGATCCTGTTCTTTGGTTTAACATTCGGGGCATCGAACGATAGAACTGGCAAGTGTGATGTTGCTAAGCACTTGTGAGAAACAGCAACTACGGCGTACGGTATAGGTAAGCGACTCACCTTCCCTCGCCCGACAATTAAAGAGAAGCTAAACATGTAGAAAGCGTATACAGTACCATGACTGGACGAGAGTTCGAATCTCTCCAGCTCCACTTGACGGGATAATTGAAAAATTATCCCGTTTTTTTGTATAATCAAGAAAACCTTTTTCTCTCATTTTCAATTCATTACGATCAAAAGGTTCTAAAATATAAGGAGTTCGATAGATACTGTTTTCATAGTATAAAAAGTCGTCGAACACCATTTTTAATAGTTCCTGCTTTTCTATTGTGTTGGCTTCGTTATAAACGTAATTTAAGTCCGACAAATAGAATAATTGATTTTTTAATAATGAATAGGTCTTATCCTCATCATGGTTTAACTTGTTTATTTGATCTTTTAAAGAAGCTTTTTTTATTGTCAATTCATTATGCCATCTTTCATAAGTGTCATGTTGAATTTTATTAGTAATCCATTTTTCTTCAATTGATGAAAGCTTTTCCTTTGTCTGTTCAAATTCTATTTTGCGTTGTTTTAATAATGCTTTATGCTCTTTCAAAGTCCTTTCCATCTCGATCTCGCTCTTATCTTTTATACTAGATATTAATTTTTCAGGAAGACTCATTAATTCTAAAGCACCGGATAATTGTCTGTGGGCTTTTTCAGCATTTATATTATTATGAGCACTAGCCGTGCTACATTTATAGTAATAATAGTATTTTCCCATTTTTCCTTTACTGGCAGCGCCAGTCAATAACTTACCACAATGGCAACGTAAAACTCCTCGCAAAGGAATTTGATCGTCATAAACTTTCCTTTCTTTAGATCCTCTTTTTAATTTTTCATTTACTAATTTCCAAGTAGTCGCATCAATAATTGGCTCGTGATTTTTTAGGGGAAATAATCCACCCGGATTTTGTTTCCATGCTTTGACATGTTGATATCCATAGTACAAAGGATTTGTAAGTATTCGCTCAACCGCAGTAGTTGCCGTTCTTTTTAATCCCATTTCTATAGCCTTTTCCTTGATTTTGTATAAAGCAACTCCCGATATATAAGCATCATAAATATATCTAACGACAATTGCTTCATTTTCATCAACCACTAGGCGACGTTCCTCATTCTTACCCTCCTTTTTATAACCAAATGGAGCCCGCCCGCCTTGGATCCACAACCCTTTAACTGCTTTAGCTGTATAGATTCCTGCATTTATGTCATTCTGTCTTTTTATATTTTCTGAATTGCCCATTAAAAATTCAAGTCCCATTATAAAGAATGAATTATGATCCATACAATCATAAATTGATCCTCTACTTGCGCTTACAATTCTAACATCGTAAAGCGCCTGAATCTTGGTAACCATATTTATAGCGTCTCCCGCAATTCTACTAAATCTTGTTAACTCAGCTACAACCAAGTAATCAATTTGATCATGATTTTTTTTAATAAATTCAAAAAGAACCCTAATATCAGGCCTATCAAAGTTTCGTGCAGTATGTCCCTCGTCGATAAATGTATCTACTATTTCCACTCCACTGTTATTCATCCATTGACTTGTAATTAAATCCTGACGTTCGATACTGTGTAAACTCTGACCGTCACTGCTGAATCTTAAATAGCGTATACCCTTTTTCATTTACCTCTTTTATTACTTTGTTTATCAAAATCTTAGATATTAAATTTACCAATTTTTCTTCACTATTTATTTTCATTTCTGCTATAATAATGTCTTTTTTATCCATATTACCAAGATCATTGTCGTCTTTTAAAGCTGTATTTTTTGACATAGCATATTTTTAACTGAAATTGTATTACGAAATGTTTATTATGTTTTTCACGGCCCATGCCGCTCTTTATGAAATGATCAGAGTATCAAAAAAGAGAATTATTATTGAACCTCAAGATCCGATCATGAAAATGCCTTTTTTGTTATTTTTGAAGAATATTTTAAAGTATAGAAGAATCGCTCTTCTTATGAAGCAGTAGGTAACTTCGTATATAATGTTTATGAAAGGGAAATGGAAAAGTTTGCAGCTGGTATTAACTTACCAATAGTAACGATCGAAAATTTCAATCCAAATTTCTAGTTCCCTGGATGTGAGAAAATTCCCGCAGTAAGGTCTTAGAAGAAGTTTAGAAAAATTCTATTCAAAAAGGTCTCAGGTATTTTTTATCAAATTTCGGTATTGTACCAAGTCAGTCTTTAAGTGTTATAATATTTAAAACCCTTCATGAAATCGAATTACGCGAATCTCCTAAAAAATAATGGATCTAAGCTTATTGGAATACCAAAAAATCCATATTTGTAATATACCAAAGGTGTGGCTAGTCCTAATATATTACAGTCTTTCTAACTTTAATTGATGGGTTTCGAGCAAATAAATTGCGAGGGTAGATGCAGATCCTACTGCAAGTTTAGCATGTCGGGGTTGTAAACCTTTAAATTTCCCAACTTTACCGTGTCCACTGCCATATTCATTTCTAATTTCTCCAATTCCCTGAACTACAGAACACAAACTTCCAAGTATCTGTTTTATAGAAGTCGCTGCTTTTGTTTCATTAGGTATATCTTCTGGAGTTAATTTTAAGAGTTTTGTGGTTTCTTTCATTAATTTCGTTAAGTCCCAATTTTTATCATAAGATTGCGATCTTTCCTCGAAAATTGACTTACAACATGTCTCTATTAATTCTTTAGCTAAACCTATTGAAATATGAGGAGCATTTTCAATTGAACTTTCCATAAGTGTAATTTGTTGTGAAACATACTGTTCGTTTAGAATCAATTTAAGCTCGTTTCCTTTTCTTTCGATTGTTTCTTTTCCCATTAGTTTTGGACGACCAATAAAAATTGGCTTTCCAGAAATTTTGGTCTTTTCAACAATTTCAAAATTATCATCACTTAAATTGTCATTATATATTTGAAGCATTCTATTTACCTCTGTGCTATCTGCCCTTACGATAGGATGTATCATTTCGCAAAGAAAATTTAAGAAAATAGCATCGTCTCCTCGTAATAAATTAAATCGTTCATCATTGAAAATCCAATTGTCCGTCCAGTCATTAGGATTATTTACTCGATGTTGCCAAATATCCCCTTCTGCATTATCAAATCGGTGGTCATTTGATGGCATATTTTTGAGATCAAAGATTCTACTTAAGAATTCTGTTTCATCAAGTCTTCCTGGCCACCATAAATTTTCAACTTGCAAAAAATCAAAAATATTCCTTCTTGTAATTTCAGATATTTGAGTTTCCATAAAACAAACTATAAATTTTAAATGAATATAAAATTTATAATCGAATTCTCATCTCACAAAAGGTTATCACTTGATAGATCCAATTGCTTCCTATTTACGACCTACCTCTTTTAATTTGTTCATTGTTTAAATCCAAATTGATTTGAGCAGTAATATTCTTTTGAGGTTGGGCATATTGGCCTTTTTTAAGACCAGAATCCAAAAGAAGTTTTTCAGGAATATTTGAATTTAAAATAATTTTATCGGACCCTAGTTTTGGAATAATTTTATCCCTTATCAAATTCTTGATATGTTCGATCCCCTTAATATTACTTAGGAATTTTTCCATCGAGTGATTGAAAGTAAAATAAGAATACGAATCATTTGGAATACCATAAGCAATTCCATTGTCGGTTATTTTAGCAAGTTTCTTATTAAATTTTTCGAGGTCCTTTTTCTGTAAATGATCGTAAAGCAGATCATTAATTTTTTCCTCTAAAGCCATATTGATAAAACGATCATCTGGTTTCTTAAAAGATTTTGTGTGTTCTTCGGCTTGTTTTATAAGTTCTTTTCCTTTTGCATCT
This sequence comes from Sphingobacterium sp. DR205, assembly GCF_011064245.1. Lineage (NCBI taxonomy): Bacteria > Pseudomonadati > Bacteroidota > Sphingobacteriia > Sphingobacteriales > Sphingobacteriaceae > Sphingobacterium > Sphingobacterium sp. DR205. Next base: position 5,767,194 of record NZ_CP049333.1, read on the forward strand.
TTATGATAATAGTCAGTCGAACCACCATGCCCTGCATTTTTGGCATAACCAGCATGTTTACCATTGATATATAAAGACGCTGTGAATGCTTCTGTTTCTTCGCTTAATGAAGGAGAATGTTTAATATTTTTAAGTTCAATATTCATAAAATATAATTTTAAAAGTGAATAAATACATAAGTTAAAACGCAGATAATAGTCAGCCATCATGGGAACTAAATACTATAAAGCAGTAAATAATTTGTGGAAATTCAGGAATCCCTTAACCGGTTTATGAGTTCGAAGGGCGATCCGTTTACCGGAAATCACCTCAAAGTAGTTTAGAGAAAACTTCTCAACCGGTAGCACAAGACTTTGCGAGCCAAATTCTATTTTTATCAGATCATCATTGATCTGAAATTTTGAGTCAATAGTACGGCTCCAAAGAGCAATCTTGCAGTCGAAGATTTTCCCAATCAAACTATTTTCAGCTATAAGATGGATTTTCGCATTAGGGAACTCATTTGTGAGTTCCCTATAATTTTCTCTACTTGGTAGAAATCCTACCGAAGCAAAAGCAATAGATACTGTCTTATCAACATACTGTGGAAAAAGATGTGCAAAACACAAGATCTCCGTACAAGATGAAGCGAGAAACAAATGAGCTACAGAAATTGGTATTTGATAATAAGCTTTCCAGATACCACTTGCGACCTCATTAACATACCCGTTGTAATTCCAAATTTCCTTTGGCTGATCTGAAAAATATCTATAGCTGAACTCAAAACCCGTAGTGGATTTTTCAAAAAATGGTTCAAAGAATCGGATCACATCCTGATCCAAATTATCCGCATTCATTAACGGGACGATGAGCGTCCATATCCTCTAGACTCTTGATTTGGGATATGCTTATTTATTAATTGCTGGATGGTAACATTAGAATCCACTACATTTCCTTTTTGTTTCATACCAGCAATGGCCTGATTATACCCATTAGTATAACCTTCCGATTGAAATTTAGCAGCACGGTTTTTCAGGGCCTGAATTCCCCTATATACCAGGTAAGAGATGCCTGCATCAAACAAGACAGAAATTGCGAGTCTTTTATTGTCAGATTTTAATCCCTGAGGATTAAGCGCTGTATGCTGAAACCTGGTACCATCGGATAATTCCACAATATGACCATTTTTAAACTTTTCCTTTTGCTCTTCGGTAAGCGTCTCTGAATTTACCGTTAAAGGAACGTTTACCTTTTCAGGATCATAGGAAATAAACTCTTTGGTCTGTTCATCGTATTCGATGATTATTTTCCTGACCTTGCCTTTTTGTACTTCTTGTTCCTTTGAAATATTGTCAATCTCTCCATTTTGAAGTTTCTGGCTTTCGTTTTCATCCAGAAGCTCATGTGCTTTTGCCACCTTATATATTGGATGAACGTTCAGGCTCACACTTCCATCCTGATTTTTCTTTAGAGATAGTTTCGCATCGAGTTCGGGAATAGAAAGCCCATCAAATTTAAGATCCTTAAAATTTGTCATTTCGGTCCTTCTACCCGTAAGAAGCGCATTGATATTGTCCCTGGAAAGAAGTATTCGTCCCTGAATATATAGTCCTAATTTTTCAAGTTCACCAAGGGGAAGTTCGTTGTCTTTAAATTGATTCATGCTATTATAGTATTAACGTTTTAAACCATAAGAAGCTTTTTGAACTTCTTCATTACTATTAGAAATTGCTGGAGATTTTATATCATTGCCGTTTTTGACATCCAGCAGGGATTGGTAGAGCCTGTCGTTTTTAGAGAGTACAAATTTCTTTCCGTTGTCCTCTACTTCCATCTGCAGCCTTCCTCTTTTCAGTTGACTGGTTACTTTATAAACAGTCTCCTTGTACGGAATGATATCGCCAATAAAGAGCTTGGATTCATTTTTTTGCTGGCTTTTATTAGTGGTATACTGGTTAAGTTCACGTTTACGCTCAAAATCCAGCAGATAAGAAAATATCTTTTCCGCATCCGTTGCCGCCGCATGGATTTCATAAGGATTATTTTTTAAAATTTCGATCCACCCTTTTACATAAGCAACATGCTGGCCCGGATCATGACCGATCTTGAACTCATCTCCGATCAACATCGAGGCAATCTCGGCCCTTAATTCTTCCCGTGCATAGCCTTCACTCCCAAATCTGTTAAAAAGGGACCTGTTGAGCCTGTCCTGATGTCCAGTCCAATGTCCAAGCTCATGAAGGAGAGTAGCATAATAGCGGTCAGGAGAGGTAAACTGTTCTTTTAAGGGCATCGTTATACTGTCAGAACGGAGACTATAATACGCCTCATCACCTTTTCTGTGATTGACCACCGCACCGGAAAGGAGAACCAGATCTTCCGCACGGACTATTGGGTCCCAATCAGATTTCAATTGGGGCTTTAACTCTAATTTGGGAATTCCACTGACCTGTTCAGCGTTAAAGACCCAAGCCGCTGTGACAATGGCACGTTCCAAAGGTGTCCTTACTTTTATGCTTTTACCGTTTTCATCAAGGACTTTTTTCCCATTTTCATCTAATTTTGGGATAAGATCATGGGTTTTGACAAATTGAACAAGCGTACCTTTTTCACCCTTGTTTATTTTCCAGCCTTTGGAATCAGCTTGCTTAAAAGTCAACCATCGGGGGTCTTCCCTACCTGAATTCAGCAATGAAAAGATATTGATTCCTTTATATCTATTTCCGGTAATTGCATTATAAGGCAGACTGAAATCAGTTGAAGCGGAATTCCAAGGTTTCTGCCAAGGAGCTGTTCCTTTTTCCAGTTTTTCGATGAGGGTTGCGGCAACCTGTTCGTGCAGTGATTTTACCTTATTGTTCATCCTCCTCTCCTCCCTCGCTATTTTCCTCGTTAAAAGGAAATTCGTCACCATAAGATATACCGTATATGACGGCCTCTTCGGGCGTAAGCCCAATTTCTTCGCCTTCTTTCAGAATTCTAAGTTTCTCGTTAAGGCTTTCAAAAGATTTATTCATTTTTTTGCTCGTTTAAGGGATTTAAGCTTAATTCATTGAGTTTTTTTAGAAAAAGAACGGGGTCAATAAATTGACCCCGGATTTTAACTGAGAGATGGAGATGCTCTCCGGTCGCCAGACCTGTTCTACCGCTTATACCAAGAAGATGACCGGGCGGTAAACATTCGCCTTTTTGGACCAATAGTCGAGATAAGTGCCCGTATATAACCTGGATATCATCACCGGATTCTATTACCAGAAATTTACCCAGCGTAGGACTTTCCCCGGCATTCACCACATATCCTGAAATTATATTAAAGATGGGTGAACTTCTGGCGGCAAGATCTACACCGTTATGATGAATAGGTTTTAATTTTTTGGGATGTACCCTAAAACCGTAAGGCGACGTGACCCGCATTTTTTCAAGCGGGAGACTAAAATCTATGGATTGCCCAACTGCATTTAAGGAAATAAAAAGCAATAAGAATATCGAGATTATTGGACTACAGTAAACTGGATACACGGGGCAACGAATATTATGCATAATGAAGTTAAACGGGTGATCTGAAAATTATTCCAATGATTTTTTGTATTTATCCGTTAAGGATTCGGTCTCGATAGGCTGCGTATACCGAAATCCTGTAACCGCTTCAACAACTGAATTAACCTCCTCTTTGATCTTTTTGAAATTTGCCAGCAGTATCTGTTCTTTTCTCTCTCCAAAATCATAGAATATGGGCAATTCTCTATAATACTGCTCTTCCTGTTTTATCGCTCCAACATCAATATTTATCCGGCAGTTAACAGCTGAGGTCCTAAATTTTCCGGTAAATTTCTCTACTGCATCAGAAGCGACGAGTCCTACCATCTGGCCAGCAGGAAGTGCTGCGATTTTACCTGCAGGGATAAGAGGTTCGAGTTTTTCTGACAGGGATATGGAAGTTTTATTCCTGTCGATACTAAGGCTTTCGCTCTGCTGTTTTACTTTTCCAAAGATCCGTTCCAACCACTCAAGTGTATCTTTGTTCTGTACACTTCCTGATAGAACGTTTCCCACGACTGAAGTAATCGTCGCGGATGTTTCTTTGCCATACTGCTGCTGGAACTGCTGTAAGCTCTGGATACCCAAGACTGTCGCCACAAGATTACTTCGAGCCTGGCTAAGGACCTGTTCTATACGGTATAAATATAAACTTGGAGCCTCATCAACGACTATTCCAACAGGAAGGTTTCCTTTGGAATTTACCAGTTTTGTAACACGGTTCACGACAACGGATAAACATGCGGAATTGATACTCTGAGTAGCGGGATCATTAGCCAAGATCAGTATTCCGGGATATTTGGGATTACTGACCTTTAATTCAAAGTCATCTCCCCCAAACACCCAGAACGTTTCTTTTGTCGCCAGCCTGCTGATAAAGATTTTTAATGTTCCGACCTGTCCCTCCAGCTGCTCAAAAGCACGAGCCTTATAAGCTGTCATAAAGGGAGACAGAAGCGAATTAAGTTCGTCGTTGCTAAAGAGCGTGTCAAAAACATCTTCATAGGACAGGTTCAAAAATGCCAGAACATGTGGCAAGGTCGAATAGCGTCCATTTTCATACTTACAAAAGAAGTAGATACAAGCCGTTAAGAAATTTACAGCAGATTGGGTAAAAAACTGGTCGCTTCCTCCGCTCTTATCACCCTTTTTAAGGGCCTCTACCAAAGCCTCGGCAGTTTCGTTTGCATCAGCAAGGGTCTGCAAATATTCCGGCTTAAATGGATTTGCTCGGCGGCTTCTGGATGGGTCATTCAGGTTAATGACATGAAATTCATAATCCAGCATTTTTCCTTCCTGTTTCGCCAGCAGGTAATGATAGTAGGCAATCTTTCCAAGATCAGGATACTTTAGATCATAAATACACATGGTGAATGAATTGGCGATCATCTGCCTGATAATTGGCATAATGACCCCAAAACTTTTACCACTTCCCGGAACTCCGCAGACCAAACAGCCCCTAAATAAGTTTTCCAGTGGAATATAGCCTTGATTAACCTTTCCCTTATAATAAAACAACATTGGAATATTGACAGAATAAGGTGTGATTTTCGCCTGGGTGGGCTGCATAAAGGATTCTTCCTCGATATTCCATTTATCTTTCCCTAATCTAGAGCTGATAATCTTTGAAATGTTGTCTAGTGCAACATGGATCAGGACAATCCCCAGAAAAGAGCTGAATACATAACCAAGATCATAATAATTCAGCCCATATAGAATCGGTTTCCCCTGATGACCGTGCAGCCATACCGCAAGCGCAATTATTATGAATCCAAGCGTGAGGGGATAAACAATTTGGTTCTTGGGGTTTAGATCTTTCTTCTTTTTACTCAGGGTACCAATAGAAACCAATACGACCAAAAAGACAGTAAATAGCTTACTGGCCAGCAGCCCCGAATAAAAAGGCATCCTTGCCAACTTGGTTGCAAAAAGTAAATTTGTCTTGTTTAGAATCCCATATTCAAGGGATTTCTCAACATAAAGAAAGAGATAGAACTCTAGAAAAATGGAAAGATAAATGGCAAACTGGAAGAATCTATAAAGGCCCTGCTGCTCTTTTGTTTCTTCCATATTTTTATTGGTTATAGAGAATCGGCATTCAGAATATCCTTGTATTTGATTTTCAGGTCAATTGCCCTGCCCGATAGCTGTTTTTCAGTGAGACTTATCCGCAATATTTTACTGCCCGGAAATGTTACTTTTTTAAGAACATAAATATTCCGGTTCTTTTTCTTTAGAAGGTCGAATGGCTGAAATTGCCAGATGGGTTCTATCTCAACCGACTGGACATTTGTTGCCTTGGTGATTCTTTTATCTTCCACAAAAAAACGTAGCTGATCTGGCCTAAATGAAAGGTTCGTTTTATTGACAAATGAAAGATCAAGAAAAATGAAATCCCCGATCGTTCTGATACCGTTCAGATAGATCCCTATTCCAAACTTCTCTTCCTTCCTCTTTGGACGGTTTCCGGATTGGGTTAAAAGAGTATAGGATAAGGACCTCATCTGACTCCTGCTTAGGTTGTTTTCCAAAGGCTCCAGCGGGACCGTAGATAAAGGATTTATTTCATAAAGGACGGGCGACTGTGCTTCAATGTCCTGACCAGATTTCAAGGCTCTGAACTGTGTCATGAAATTTTCGCCGACCACTGTAATGCTGCCGAGTTCTGTCCCTGAATCATCTAGATCCATGCTGTCCGGAACAATTTTAAGCCGAAGCAGATTATCAATAGGAAGATCTGCCGCTACTTTTTTTGAAGATATATCCACGTACTTGATCGGTTCCGGTGAAAGAATGTGAATTGTATTTCCTTTGGAAAACCTGATAGATTTAAGGTCGCCAAGTAAATGGTCACCTCCTGTCTGTGCCATTGTCGGGGTTACGGCGAACAGAAATATTGCCGATAAAAACAGAAATAGATTTCTCATAATTGAAAATGATGAATGATTATTTGTATTGTTTTTGATTTTCACGAAGTGCTTGTGGGTCTATCAGATAGACCAGCGTATTATATTTGATTTTCGCCCTGTTTTTTCTGATATACCTGGAAACTGCTGTAGTAGTCGACTGAAACATCCTTTGGATCACGCCCATAATAATCTGGTTCTGGTTTTCTCCTCCCTGTATTGAAATTCCCTGAGAAGAATTTGCGCCAAGTTCTTTGCTGAACTCCCTGAAAGCGGATGCGGGCACATAAAGGCCCTGAAGACCATCATTATCATACAGGTCAAGTTTTATGGGCAGGATCTTACCTCCCTGCATAATTGAGGTAATGCTCAAAAGAACACGTTGGCCGGTAAATCCACTTATCTTTGCGTATAAATAGCTGCCTTTGTGGATCAGATTGCTTCCCACCAATAAATCATCCATGAGCCTGATCCGCAACCTGGAATCCACATATCCGGTCATATTCTCGTCAATTATGGCCTGAATAAAAGAATCGTTCGGATTGTCTCTTACCGTATTGAAAACGGACTGGGTATCGTCGGCCTTTCTGACTTTAAGCAATGGCATTTCAGCTTCCGCTTTTTTCGCCATTTCAATCCGCTGCCTCTCCTCTCTTGCTGCTCTTTCTTCCGGATCATTTGCCTTTGCCAGACTATCGGCAAATTCCATCTGCCGGCGGAACAGGAGCATCGGATCTTCTTCTTTCCTTTTTGGTTCTTTTCTGGATTCTGGATTGGATTTAGGGACAAGGGAACCCAGTACACGGTCCAGGTCTTCATTTCCATGCACAGCCTTTAGTGCATCAACTGAAATTAGCGATTCCTGTTTAAGCTTTTCCCTTATGGAATCTAACTTGCGTTTTTCCTTATCATTGTACATTTCATCAAAACGGAATCCATCTACTTTGTCTTCCTGTAATTGATTCACAGCGGTATAGCCATCTCCTCGACGGTACATTTCCCGGTAAGCATTAAGCTTATCGGTTAAAGCTTTATTTTTCACCTCTGGGGAGACTTCCGAAATTTGTTCTTTTAGCTGGGGCCCATTATCTTTTACAGCACTCTCTTTTGAAAATGCGGATTGGTAAACGTAAAAGAAAATACAGATAAAAGGCAGGGCGATAATCGGTATGATATATTTGGGCCTTTTTAGGTCTAATTTCATAATATAATTTGATTTAGAATTGAGAAATACTAAGCGGGTTTAGGAAAAAAATGCTGGATCAATCTTTGGTTATCGAATCCTTCGCATTATGGTTTTCCAGCGACAAAAGCCTATCCTTTATCTGGATAAGGATCATACTGTCCTGTTTATCCAGGTTATCCTTTTTTGAAATCTCTTCCAGGACAGCCTGGAGTTCAAGTACTTCTTTTAGATCTGAGATTGAACCAAATATATTTCCCACACCATCCGCAATAGGCGCCGATAGTTTCGCATTTTTCCCCATTTTTACTTCCTTTTGCCTTGGCAGCATAAAAAAAAAGCAGATTGAAATCACGATACATAACACCATGAACATAAAAACCTGTTTGGGATATGTGCTCAATTTTGACCTTACACATCTTCTAAGGTGGACTGTATATCTGGAAAATTCATTGCCGATCTCTTTCCAGATACTACTTTCGGATTTATTAGAGGTTATTTTTTTGAACATAACTGAGGTCTTTATTTTCCAATGTTTTCCATCTCGTTATCAGAACTGCATGCGCGTTGTTGTCTGTCCTAATTTTAAGGTCCCTTAAATATCCTTCTGTAATGAGACTACGAACGACGGTTGAGCTCCGTCTGTCTATGGTCTGTTTACCATAAAAGCGAAAATAGTTTCCTTCAAGGTGGATTGAATCCGTCTGGACCGTAAGTACCGCACTGGAAGACAAGATGGAATTAAAAAATCCTTTCTCACGGAGGTTATTGTATTGTAAAGCACCTGATTCATCAATCAGATACATCGCCCGCTTCATCTGGTATTCTATAAACTTCTCGTCCGGTGTCAGCGTAAAAAAAAGACTATGGAATAAATTTATATGCGTTCGGTACTCGGCTGAACGGTTCATTTCAACACTGGTCTGCTGCGCGGCCAATGGCACATTATTTATATCCAGTACATATACTGACTTTCTTGCACTTTCCACCTGTTTAAAGGCAAAGAAAGAAACTATGGACACCAGCAGAAAGGCCGTTATTAAACTCCCGACGGCAATAAGGGTTGCCAGACGAATCTTTGATTCTATATTTTTGATAATCATGTTCTTTATTTAAGTTTAGAATTTTGCGATCACTCTCCTAGCCGTTCTTGCCATACCGGATGCCCCTCGGCCCATTGTACCCGCGGCAGAAGTGATTCCAGAAGTGGATACGATCCATGTACTGATACTTGGCACTGTGAGCATCGTAAGCCCGCCGATCAGGAAGGTTACTATGACGATCCCAAATGACATTATCCCATTTCCGGCAAGCCAGCCAAGTTTTTCGAGCCTATCGCCAGAAGTCGATAATAATTCCTGATAACGGGTAATCTCAGCTTCTAAGGCATACTGCTGAAAAAGACTGGCTATATGCATCACCAGATAGGCAATCCCAGAATATAGGTTTACGGAAACAAAGCGTGCTATCCAAGTTCCGAAGGAATCCCTGAAAGCTGGAAGAATACTTACCGCAACGGAGAATGGGCCTAAAATGATCAGAATGGTCGAATAGAGTATCTGGATCATGAATATGATATAAACACAGATACGAAGTACCCAGACTGCCAAGGTTTCCAGTGTATAGGTTGCCCACAATTGCAAATTGATCTGCATCCTGTTTCTTAGCTCCACAACATTGTTCCAGACGGAAGTAAACCCATCTTTCACGGTTGAGGTGACCGCATCCCACGCTTTTCCGTACCAGGTATCCGCCTCATTTTTTGCAACTTCGGTTTCAGCCTGGATTTGAGTCAAAGAATTGGCTATGTCATACATGAGTTTTGCACGTTGGAGCCGAAGGCTATTGACTTCGGTCTGTCCGCTATCGAAGAGGCTTTCCGTTTTGGCAGCGACAATATCCGTTGGATAAGCGATCACCCTTGTGAAAGCTCCCCACCAAATAATGACCATGACCAGTCCAAATGGCCTGAGCAAGGGCATAATCTCCATTTTTTTATCGCCGGACATCATTTCATAGCTTTTTATGGCAAAAAATATGAGCATAAAAATTGCCGCTAGTGCCTGTGCGTCTGTAATAAAAGTATCGTAATGGGTCCATATCGTATCTTTCATCCCTTTCAGGAAGTGCATTACCCCTTCCTCGTATACCCCATTTCCCTGCAGGAAAGTGAAAGTATCCTTAAATGAATCAGGCACCCCCACTGGAGATGCCTGTAAAAAAAATGTGTATGTCATAAAAAATTAATTTATCATCTGCTCTTATTTAGGATTTTGTCCGCAATTTCAATATCAGATTTTCCAGTATGTGGGAACGGCATGACCGGATCTATCTCCTTAATGGAAGACAGGTCACTTGATAGGGATAGAAATTTCAGGGCATTGCTTTTCTTGGATTCCCACCCCGATTCAAGAACCCTATATTCCGACAATAGGCGATGATAGCCCATAATCCTGCTGCCCCTTTCAAGATCTGTTGTTTTAAGGATTTCCAGACGTTCTATGAGGCCCGATCTTTCACTGGTATACCATTCATAAGTACCTTTATTTATCAGATATTCTTTTACCTCTGAACTGAGCCCTTGAAGGATTAGGGATTCATCCTTTTCTAGGCGGGCGAACTCATGTTTATAGTATAGCAACCAAAGTGGATCTGCGGCACTCACAACCCCTGAATAGTTGGTGAGTTCCTTTATAGCTGTATTTCGGATGGTATCGGACTGCTTTTTATAGGAATCATTGGTCTGCTGCATGGCAATCATCAGCCCCATCCGCATGGTCTGGGGCCCGGAACCTGAAAGGGGACGCCTGTCCAGCTTGGGATAATTGGGATGAAGGCCCCAGGTGAGCCAATACTGATAATTCAGTCCAAGAAAGCCAGAGGTCGGGGTAAATTTCTTTCGGTCCCATTGTTTATGTACCATACGCTCCTGCTGATTGATAATATGTTTATCGGTTTGGCGCTTGATCCGCTGCCCAATGACAGGGTTAGATCCAAGCAGTAAAATAACAACAGTTAATATTCTCCACATAATTCAATGTTTTACAGCTTCATAATTTCTTAATATCTCGTTTGCTTTTTGGATGTCCTTATTGACAAAATTTTTAAAAGGATTCACCGTTTTTAATAATCCATTTATTTTTGTCCAATAAACCGAACGTTCCATACTGAAAAGAAGCGCGCGCATCACCTTTAGTTCGATGATGATCTTCCGCAAAAGAAAATCCCGTTTTTCATAATCCATTAAGACATTTTTGCCTTCCTTGAGAACAAAATCAGAAACTTCCGTAGCAAGATTTATCCCCCTTTCTTTTAGTTGCCTAGCTGTTCGTTCCGCTACTAAAAACAGCCAGGGTTCTTCTTTTGAAATCTCGATAAGGCTATTGGACTGTTTAATAATTTCAGCGATCAGAGAAGAAACCTGTAACACGGATCTACCGGACTTCAATGCATTGTTTACCTCCGTTAGGGACCTATGGATCACCTGCTGAACGATTACCAGGGAAGACAGGTTAAGATTGATGTCTTCAACATTTTGATTGATCTGATTTAGCATACTGTTATGCGCCGATTCGGAGGCCAGCCTTACCGCACCGTTTTCATTTACGATTGCCAGATGTTTGGTATCTGAAATTATTGTCACATAACTTTGCCCATACAAAAAATCAAAACAGAAAATAATCAGTGTTATGAGATAATACTTCATGGTTTCTTTTCTAATTGTCTTAATATATTTTCTACAATTCTTCTGTCGGTGTTTATATACTCGCTAAAGAGATTTAGACCATCCAGTATTTTCTTCTTTGTGGAGTAATAAAGGGCAGATGCCAGTGCCCTGGATACTCCTTCTATCTGTCGAAGTTCAGTCAGTATATGCGCATAAAGCGAACGGCGATCACTGGCTTTCATCTGGTTGAGTTCCCCAATTGTCAAAAACAGGCCGGCAATATATCTTCCCAATTGAACTGACCTATCTACGATTTCCTTTTCGCTATTTAAGGCCAGTGGAATAAATTCAGGATGGTCAGATGCGATACTTATTATTCTGTCCTGATGGGCAATAATCCGTTCAATGATCGGTCTGGATTCAATTCCCATACTCAGTCCCTGCAATGCAGTATGCAGGATACTGAACCTTTTCTGGATCTCCCGATACCGCTTTTTGAGCGTTGTGGTACCCGCAGTATTTACCTGCTCATTTGCCGTGGTTACGCCCTGACGGTCACGGGCCTCTTTCTGCCGTTCATACTCATCCTTGCTGTGACCTACCAGCTGGTGCAAAAGCTGTACATTCAGCTGGCAACTTGCAGTTTTGGATAAGCAGAGAATACAGAAACAAAAGATAATTCTCCATTTCATTGCATTACTTCTTTACAAGTCTAGAATTTCTGATAACATCATCCGCGATCTGTTTATCTATATTGATAAACCTCGCATAAGGATTTAAGGAATTGAGAATCCCGCGCTGTTTTGCCCAATACATATTGCGGTGCATTCCATAAGCTACACCTCTGAGAATGGTCATTTCCGTCTGTATCCGGTTGAGTAATTTTGCCCGTTCACCGGAATCCATCAGATTATCCTTCCCATCTTTGAGTACAAACGCCCCTACCTCCGTGGCAAGGTTTGTGGCCCTGTTCTTAAATTCCCTTGCACCGGCTTCGGCAAAAAGTAAAAGCACAGGATTCCCCTTTGCAAGTACCATTGCTTTTTCGACATCCTCAATAATATCGACGGTAATTCCAGCAATCTCTTTTATACTCAGCAGTGATCTGACCACAGAAGAGACCTCGGAGAGTCCTTTATAAATTTTATCCTGTAGGTCATTGACGATCTGCAACTGCCCGGTAACAGCAAGCTGGCCCCGCTGGATAAGTGTCAGGTTATCGTTCACATGATCCAATTGCCTATTTATCACTGAGGCATGTGCTCCCGTTGCCGCTGCAACTGCCGGATCGGTATAGATCTGTGCTTTCACTAACAAGCTTGGCAATAAGATCAGCAAAATCATAATTAGTCTATTCATTGGCCGTAAAATTTAAAGTTTGAATTCCCTTTCTGTTAACTTCCCCAACAAAATCGTTCAGGGCTTTGCCAGAATATTCCTGATCTTTGACGAATGCAGTAAGGCCATCTTTGTAATTTCCAAAATGGTCCGCATAGATTTTTACGGCACTTTTTTCTGGTTTTTCGGTGGTAAATGCGAGATACTGAAATAAGGATACTTCCACGCCATATACTTCGCCCACCGTCCCCCTTCGGATGTAGACTTCCTTAAAACGGGACCTGTCTTCTTTATTCTGTAATTTATTTATGGTAAAGATCTTGCGTCTTTCTACATCGGTAATGGATAGCAGTTTTGCTATTTCATCATAATTGGACTGAAATTTAGACTGGTCAAGTAAACATATTGTATCCGAATTTGCCAGAATGCTGTCCTTGACTATTGGATTGCCCAAAATATCGCCTAGTTCTTGCGTAACGATCACGATTTCACCATAAAATTTTCTTACCGTTTTATACAGGTAAACTATGTAACCAGCCATTAAGGGGCTTGCAATGGCCTTCCATGCTTCTTCGATCACCAAGGCTTTACGCTGGAATGTCCGATGCCTCATTTTCTGTAGGAATAGATCCATAATGACCAGCGTAACGATAGGAAAAAGGATCTTGTTCTCCTTCAGATTGTCGATTTCGAACACCACAAACCTCTCTTCAAATAGGGAGGAATCAGCGCTTTTATTGAGAACGGTACCAAATTCCTGTCCGGTAAATAATTTCTTCAATACATACCTGTATTCATCCAGATCAAACTTTATGGATTCATCGTCCATTATATCCCTGATCTTGTCAACGGAATACACATAAAAAGAGTCGAAATTTAATTCGTCAGGACGATGGGGGTTTTGCGGACCGGGGTCGAGGTAAAAATATTCATAATAATAGGAGGATATAACGTTTGATAAAAGTGTATCCTCTACCTGGGACAATGTTCCGTCGGCTCCCTTCCAGAGCAGCGCTACCAAGGTTTTTAAAAAATCCTTTTTCTCAAGATTGAACTCTTCCTGAGTAAGGGCAAAAGGATTCATGGATATGGGGTTATCCTCAGTATAGGTCAGGTAAGTTCCGCCAAGAAAAGTACAGAGGCCCTGATAGGAGTCACCTGTATCGACTATGACGATATCCATGTTGTACCTATAATACTGTTCCAGAAGCGCATTCATGAAGAAAGATTTTCCTGTACCACTAGGCCCCAGCGCAAATTTCGAACGGTTGGAAATACGGTTTGTACTCAGGTCAGCAGGATCAAATGCAAGTGGTATCCCCTGTCGGTCTGTAAACCGGATCAGAAAATCGGTTTTTTCATCGCAGGGCAGTGATTCCTTAAAGAAATAACAGAGCGCCGCATCTACCGGAGTCAAAAACCAGTCATAAACCTGTAGTTCTACGGCATTGCCGGGTAATGAAGACCTGAATAATTCGAACTGGTTGTAAGCATTTCTGCTGGGAATAATCCCCTGCTGAAATAGGGACGATTCAATAAAATTCGATGCCCTTTCCAGCAGTTCAGAATCGCAGCCGATCAAAATCGAAAAATGTGTATTTACGAGCAACTGATTGTCTTTTGCCACATCGGCCAATAAATTATCAATATCTTCAACATAGAGCTGATTGGCCGGATCGGGCATATTGGAATGCCTTTTCCTTTTAAGTTCCAGTTTGTTCAGTGTAAACTGCTGAGCTGGAATTTCAATCACCTGATTATAGATCATGACCTTATAATCTGGCACCCTGTGCAGAAAAAATAAATTGTCAACGGGAAAATCCATCAAGCCGTTTGTTTCATTCCGTATCGCATAGGCACTGATCGTGTCAGGCAATTCAACAATATCCGTATCTATGAGACTAATGCATCTGATGGATCTTTTCCCAAGATTTATCTGATTGTCCTGACACTGATAATTATCCAATACTGTTTCCGTATCCTCAAAATCAAATGAAAGAATCCTGTAAAAAAGACGATTGATTTCTACTTTTCCAAGAACCCTTGGATGAAGACCTGCACCACTTAATACCTCAATTACTTTACTTAGATCCCTTATAAACTTATAGAGCATCTTCTCATCGAAAGTATAGAATGTGCCTTTCTTTACCTGTTTGGTAAAGGTGATGTAGCTTCTGATTTCGGTAAATTCCCGACCGCTAAAATGTTCCTGATATTTTTGTTCCAAAAACACTTCCGATGGAACTGGACGATACTTTCTACGGATAAATACATCCTGCTTTTGGATTATATGTCCTTCCCCCAAAAGTTTGACCACACTGGAGAGTGCATGGTGATAGGCGGAATACTTGGTTTCATCGGCATCATATTGGATGACCGGATTGGTAATACTAAGGATAATTGAATAGTCCCCCTTATCCCCAAAGAGGATCGGGAAACCCATAAATTCATCAATGCCCGCAAAGGGTAGATTAAAGGCATGCTTACTTTGCTTTTTCATTTCTGAACAGTGTTTTGGAAGGATGGATAATAATTCCGTTGTGACGGGTTTTGTCGAATAGTCCCTTTTTCTGCTTACTGATCGTATACACCATTCCCAGAGTCATGAATAAGAGGATGCCCAGACAGCCAAGTATCATGTTGGTAAATGCGCCAATAAGACCTCCGCAGAGCATGCCGCCCATGATGGATATGACAGCGTAATAGATAAATTTCCCTTTAAAACCCCTGTAAATAAGGGGCTTTTGGAGCCCCTTATAAAATTGATAGTTTTTCTGGATCATACGCCAAAAAATGCCTTGATGACCACACTGACTAGAATGAGAAATAGACAGGAACCGCCCCACGACATCAGTTCTTTCGAGATATCCTGGTCTCCGCTGTTCCATTTGATATAGACCCTGATTCCCCCTATCAGCCCGACGACAGCCCCGATACTCAGTATCAATGTCGATATGGGATCGACATAGGTATTTAACGACGATGTGGCGGCGTCAATACCAACTGTTCCTCCTTGGGCGAAGGAACGTTCCGCAAAAAGGCAGATTGCGGATAAAACAAGTAACTTGCTTACTTTTAGTCTCATAAGAAATAGGAATTAAAAACGTGAATGGAAAAAAAGATTGGCGTTTTAGCTGATTCCATAGAGTGCTTTTAGGGATGCACTCAGTAGGGAAAGAAAAAGGCAGGAGAGAAACCAGGCCATGACCTGGGCATCAATATGATGGTCTTTTCCGCTCTGCCAGTTGTAGAAGATCCGAACCCCTCCTATCAGGCCACAGATAGCCCCAAGGACCAGGGCGAAGTCGGAAAAATTAAAATACCAACCCCTGATCTCGGAGCTGACCTGCCTGAATTCGGAAAGGCCCGGCTGAGCGATTAGGTTGTGGACAAAAAAAAAGACGGCAATTGCCGTCCATATCGTTTTCTTATTGTTCATTATTGATTAATAAGCAATTGCTTTAGTATATTCAATCAGGTCATTTTGAGCAAGGGAGAACAATTCTTTGATGGATACGCCACCAGAACTTTCTATCGGGCCACTTGTGATCGCACCTGCATTTTCGAAGCTGTCGTCCAGAATATCTTCCTCCGGTAGGTCCACCTTCGTGGAGGAATGAAATTCAGGAAATGAGATTTCACCATTTCGGACGGTTTTAGGTTCATCACCCGGCTTATTATTGCGATAAAAATCATACATAAGGTTCAGTCCATAGTATCCAAGGTAAAGGGTGGAGAGATAGAGTGTAAATTGAATCCAGTTCATAGTTCGAGATTTTTTAGGGTTTCTTTGATATGATTTGCAATTTGGGGATGTTTTTGGAGGAAGTATTGAAGGGAATAGGAAATGATCTTGTTCATGTCAATTCCTTGGGTAACCTTGAGCTGCTTGAGAAGAAATATGGTTTTATCGTCGAGCCTGATCAGCAGCTTTTCTTTTCCGATCAGTTTATGGTCCCTTATTCCCTCGACGATAGGATCTAATGCGTTTTTTGAGGCAGGTTTCTTTTTAGGGACTGTTTTGCCTGTTCCTTCATTATTATCTCTCCGAATGGTTTCCCTCAGTTCATCCGCTAGCGTTTTAATATTCATGGGCATTAGTCACTTTTAAGAAAATGGTCATAGATATGGGAAAGCACAGGATAAGATACCGAACGGATCGTTTCGGGGGTATGCACGGTAGAGACCCTTTGAAAATCTATCCTATCCGAAATCTCCGAAAGGACTGTTCCAAAATTCCGCAGGACCTTCTGGACCTGTTCTTTGGTTTCGTATTTTACATTTGTCTTGATCCTGTTGGGGATAAAAAGAACCTGTGCCCGGCTGTTCAGTTTTTTGACGACCATTGAAAAGAGCACCGTTGAATCGACTGAAAATTCGTCATACGCAAATGGGCACAGAAAAAGGTCGGCAGAAGTGAAAATTGGGACGAGGCCATCATCATCCATCTTTCCAGGAAGATCAATTAAAATGATATCCTTCGGAGATTTTAGAAGTCTCTTCTTCATTAATGGAAAATTTTCAAGCGCGGCGGGAACAATTTCATAAAAAGGATCATTTTCCAGTATTTTAGCTTTTTGCGATTTCGCAAATAGGGACTGTTGATAATCCATATCAAGAATGGTCAGGGGCTGACGTTTCTCTATTGCCAAAAAATTGGCGAGCAGAAGCGCAAGCGTACTTTTACCACATCCTCCCTTCTGGTTTCCGATAAGTACAAGCATAATGTTAGAGTTTGGTCAATAATGTTTTTACTAACGTGTATTGGTGCGGGATTTTCTTTTACGTCTCCGATTTCTACCATGTATTGCCTCATCATCGACGTCATCCCGGATGTCGATCTGAAAATCAGGTACAGGAAAACTGCCATTTTCCACGATGTCATCGAGGACATTTGAATTTTCAGTACTAAATGATTTATTATCCGGCGAGGTAAAACCATCTCCCTCTGAATCTTCCGACCTGACAGGTTTTAACGTTATATCACTATTATTTGCTGAGATAAATTCTGAAAGTGGCATCAGGTCACCACCCTTATATATGGACCTGCAGGCATGGTCAATTACCGTATATCCATAAGGAGGTTTTCCGGCTTTTCCATGAAAATGGATCTGAATACCAAATTTTGATTTGAACAGTTCTGCCAGATCGGATGTGTAACCAACATCAAAATTTCTTTCCCCACCGGGGTTTTCTTGATACAAAGTTCTCACAGATGGATCATGCGCCAATTTATAGCGGTGGAAAATTGCTCGAATCTGGGATAATCTATCAAGGTCTTTCTGAAACTGTCCGATTTTATTGTCAATAACATCCAGAGGTACTTCACCAAGATTTTTACCGAATTTGGAAACCTGATAATTTCCCGCATTAAGCGTAATACTGTAGCCCTGATTTTCCAATATCATCATAAACTGTGCCCGTGTGGAAAAGCTGTATTGAAGGGCATTTCGCATGGATTTTGAAGCTTCGATTTTTTCGTCGTTTCCCATCAGCCGGTTGAGGACTTCATAGGAACGAAGTTTCTCAAAACTATCGCTGATTTTTTTCCCGTCCCTGCCGACACGTGTTGAGACGATATGGATATGATTATTTTTAGTATCCTTGTGAAATATCAACAAGTAGGGTTGATGTTCATACCCCATTCCTTTTAACCACTTCTCCGCGATTTCTGCTAATTCTTCTTTACTATGGCTGCGGCCCTTACATGAAATCGCAACATGAAATTGTGGGTTCTTTATTTTTTTGTTCGCACTGGTCTGTAGTTCGAGATAATTGATATAATCAGATGGGCGTAAGCTGGTCATGGCTCCAAGCGCACCGAAATTGGCCGCTTTTACCAGTTCACCGTTATCCTGTTGGATCTTGTCCGTATTATAACGGACACCGCCAAAACTTTTAGCTGAAGATAATATTTTAACAATCATCACTGCCCTTTGATCAATCGCATTAGATTTCTGAATTCCTGTTCAATCTGCCGTTGATATTTAATATAATCAGCAATTAGGGATGGGAATCGGGACAGTTCATCGGGTTCCAATTTACCCTGTAGCTTCAATGTATTGATGTGGCGGGCAAGCTGATTAATATTATTTCCAGATCTTCCCAGCTCCAATCCTAGCGTATCGAGCATTTGGAGTATGGTTTTAGAATCGACCAATATCCTGGATGAATGGGATAACACCCTATTGCGGACGATTTCCGACCGGTTTATCCCTAGAGACTTTTCAAGGGAGAGGAACTGTGCCTTCTCGGCTTTTGTCAACCGAAGTTCAAACCTATAGATCCTATTTTCCTTGGTTGATTCAGCTTTGGAAGCTTTCTTATTTGCCATAATTTGGTTGTTTTAGGTGCTTACGGCTTCTATCGCCTTAAAAATCTCATAGGCCACCTGGGGGACTATGGCATTTCCGTAGGCTCACTTGCTTTCCTGCTGCCAGACAGAAAAGGAGATTCCGTCCAGTTCACTGGAAATCCTATTAACTCCGCCAAAAAACGGGGGCTCACAAGGCCAATGTTCCCACGAGGGAATTTTGTACCTAAAACTGGTCTTTGCTGGGCAGCACCTAATGGATTCTTTTCACAGGAAAAAATATTCTCCCAGCCCATCCAGGGGACAGCCAGATCAAAGCCACCTATTCCCGTGAATAGGCTGCCGTGTTTTTTTAACATGCTGTCGGGGTTAGATTTAGGAAAAATGCCCCAGGCATCCGGGCAAAGATTTAGAAAGAAGAAAAATGGAGTTGCGACATTTTTCCTTCCATGATATTGATCAGCCCAAAGGGTTGGTCGATTTCATGGCAAGTTTGTTTTTGTTGGTACATGGATTTGAGAAGCAAATCTGTACGTACAAAGACACAACTTGCTCAAAACAAAACAAAAAACTATTTGAGTGGAGTATCACTACGAAATCCATTCAAAACTTTGAATTGAATCAAGTCTTAGCGCTCTTCAGGAGTAAGCCGAGAATTAAAACAAAGATTGACGTTGGGGCAACCTATGATATACAAATATTTAATTTAGACAGACAAAATTTATATTCACTGAGGTACCCTGTAAAATATTGGAATATGCAGATATAAAGATTTACTGCTATTTTTATATTTCTATGTTCGTATAATGGTCTAGATACATAAAAGGAGAAAGAATAGAAAATATATTCAAATATTTAAATAATCGCTATCCTATATATTTTGAAGAACAAATAGCTAGCCGGTTGTACATCCCGATAGTCATATATACAGAAATATAAATATTTGTATATGCAAACAGCTATCTATTTATGCGACTATAGCCGTTCCTCAATAAGTGCATTAGCATTTCATTATAATCTTTAAAACCGGTATATATATTAGACCGATCATTGGCAAAAGGATAAGACTCTTTTATTAATGTTGTAAAATGTTTTCCGACTTCATCATTATCTAGATAAAGATCGATCTTATTAAATTCACGCATGGCTTCTATAGCACGATTTACCAAAGAAACTGAGTTAAGAACAATTATTGTAGGTGAAATTTCTTTTTTTTTAAATTTCAGCCAGCTTAAAAAATCGAAATAACCTTCAAACAAGACTAGATGATCAGCCGTTCCACGTATTATGGAAATATCTTTATTACCGATACTTGCTTTAAAACCCTTAGGGCTTGAAATTTCCCAATTGCCTTTTTCGTTCCTCCATCCAAGTGCATAAAATAATTGAGAAGGATTTTCAAAAGCTTTATTTCTATAATAAACTTCCCAAAGCAACCCCGAAGCAACAGATTCCACACCCCGGTTTTGTAGGTAACTGGAAAGCACATAATTTCTACCGAGCTGTTGACTATGGGAAAATTCTAGGATACTATCAATCTCCTTATTCGTAGACTTAAAAGAATCAACAAGCGGGATTTCAGCTTTTTGAAAATGGTCAAAGGTAAATTGAATCTTTTGCAAAACTTCGAAATAAGAATGATTCGGCCAGTAAGCTCTTGCCAATTGCACTATTCCGCCCCCTTGAATTCCTGTTTGATTAGAACCACCATGATCCATCCATTTTCCTCCTTCATCCCATACAGCTAAGGATGGAGTATTTTTCCCTGTTTCCCTTAGCATACTGTGATAAAAAAATTCCCTGCCAGATTTTTTGACAGGGAAATAGCCTAACCTTCCAAGAAAATCAACAATTGAACGGCCTTCGAGATCTTGACGCAAAATGTAATTTGACATTTAAACAAATTGATTTAGAGAGGTTGAATGATACAATTTTGTAGGGTGCTTTGTATTTGCAGTTTAGTTTCCTCATATCCTTCCCTTTTTTCATCAATATAGAAGGTTATATTTTTATACTTACTCACTCTTTTAATTGCCGCAGAAAGAAATTGCGGATAATTAAGTACTAAAATAGACGAATAAAGTGCATATAATTTATCCCTATTTTTCAGATAATCTGTAAACTCTTGAAAGATGGTGATATTTCTAGTTGAAGCTTGAAAAATACTCATTCCTTTAGAACCAATGCAGGATTTAAAGTTTTTAGCGTAAACTTCCCAACCTCCGTTTTCATTAGGCCATCCTGCCGCACAAAAATCTCTTCTTTTTCCTTTTTCATCCCTTACGTAATAATGCACCTCTACTAAATTTGAATCCGCTATTTCCCATAAGCCTGCTTCCTGAAGAAATGCGGAGACTTCACTTGTTATACCTAATTGGCGGATGCGCTCAATCTGATAATGTGGCAATTTTACTGGCCTTCTTTTCCTTCTCGATTTCTCATTCAAGGGAAACATGTAATGATATTCCTTTTTTTCAGAAAATGAACTTAGCTTTTCATGCAATGCATGAAGTTCCAAATTCGGCCAATAAAGCTTTCCAAAATCAATTATATTACCACCTTTTCCTATTGATTTATCAAACCATACATCTAATGCATGGTCCAACCTAAAGCTTTTTGGTTTTAAACTGTTAGAGATAAAAATATTTGAATAAAAACTCTCTTTTTCATTTGATTCCAAGGGTTTAAATCCTAAATGATTCAATAATGATTTGATGGAAATAAATTCTTCTCCTGATTTTAATCCATCTGATACGACTGTATTTAATTTCATTGCTATATGTGTCTTTTATAAAAACTTCATGGCTAATTTTGCCCTGTATAGGATTTCAATTTCGATTCTGTCGATACGCCATGCAGCAGAATGGTTACCGTCTTTCTTTGGAGTACTTAATCCTTGGACAATTCCATTGTTCTACATTATTTCGTCCGAATCGTCTGAATGCTTCTGATTTTTTAGAAATGGTTTAATTTTTCCAACTTTTGCAAAGCTTTAAGTGCTCCAAGCTCTGAGGCATCAGCTAAAAGCATTTGGAGTTGATGCGGTGTAAGTAAAATATTCATTGGTTAATGGTTTGCTTGACAAGTAATTTGGATATATGGATATTCCATATGAAATAAGTCAAGTGTTAAATTGGTCGGGACTACTCACGTCAATCTGTACAGATCGGGCAATTTGCCTGCCTATGCGTTCTCGAAAAACAATTTTGAAAAATGTCTTTCTTCGCATAATTTCCTTTTTAGTAAGGATAATGCTTCATCCCCGAATGTCAAAGAACAAGAACGCCTACCTCACGGCACGCTTAATTACCTTTCTGCTACTTGCAGATAGGTAATGCGGTTACTGGAATCAGAGATACATTCCAACTCCGCCGGGTCAAACAAAATCTGGGAAGTTTGAATTGATATAGGGCGTAGGATACCTTCAAGTATCCATCTATCAATGTTGCACCGACCGTACAGGCGGTAAGCTTCGGTCTTGTCGATAGATTCAGGCGCTACAGCAGTTGCTAATAATGCTTTCGATGCACCATCTTCGGTTGCTTGCTTCATATAAAAAAACAGTTCTCTTGTTTTCATAAATTCCAATGGGTTTATTGTCCCAATGGTTGCAAAGCACGAAAAATGAGATAGACGGAAACAGTGAAAGGGGGTGAAAAGAACCCATTCACCCCCTGCGATAAAAATTAGTTCAGAGCCATTTAAGGCGATTTTATCGCCACTAAATGATTATTAGATTTCGCTGAAAAAATACTACTTTGGGAAAATTTAGCTGTTAATCAATGGCAATATTTAAAGAATGTTTATATTTAACAATGGTGATTTATATTGGTCAATTTGCGGCTAATACTTCTTAAAATTTTGCATTATGACTACGCAGACAAAAGACCTATCTACATTGGTTATTGATCGTGAATTTTTAGACCGGTCATATAATTTGGGAATTATAACTGTAGAAGATATCATGAAAATCAATCTTCCAAAATTGCGTAAAAAGGAGAACTTTACTTATTTGTGGTATTTTAACTTACTTGCCTTATTAGAAGCAAATGGACTATTGGATGAATTTGAGGAAAAACATCTATGAGTCTTTAAAATTTGAAGTGTTATAATGTTCATTTAACCAATTCACCATGCCTATTAATTGACTTTTCATTTTTTTCGCCGTGGCAAATTCCACATCTGAAGATTTTTTCTGCAAGCTTTCCGCCGAAATAAAACTGGTATGTGGCGTTCTAAAATGCTTCGCATAATAGTTGAAGGTTTTACCAATATCTTCACGAGGAATAATTCCCTGTTCCATAAATAGCCTGATAAAAAGCCCCATTTGTGGAACAGACAGATTTAACATTGCTTTCTCATTCTCCTGCCATAATTTTGAATCCAAAATTTCATTCCTTCTTAATTCCAGTCTTTCTTTCAGACTCTCTTTCTTTTCTTTATAAAAAGTTTTCAATTGTTGCCGGATGGATTCATCTTCAAAAGTAAGTCGAACAAAACGTTTCTGTGGAATAATATTTAATCGCTCTTCCAAACTTATTATGTTTTCCATTTGACTGTGTAGACTCGTATTTTCAACCGTTTCATTTAAGCATTTTTTTGCACAATAATTAAAGAACTTAGGAGTATTAAAATCATATTGGATTAGTATATCTTCCATCTTTTCTGTCGAAAGGTCATCCAAACTCAAAAATTCTCCCAAGATCATCAGAGCATATTTTAGTTCACCCCTTTTAATTTCTTTCCTCTCTATAACGTTTCGGAGCGCTGCTAATACCAGTTTTATTAGATCATGATTTATAGAAAAACCATATATCCTTGATTTCAAAATATCATGATTTTTCTTAAACAAATCTTTGCCGACAAAGGAAGAGTATTTTGTCAGAGGTAGATTTCGAAGTAATTTCTCATTTAGATTTTCACAATCATCTAATAAGGATTCTATAACAGATAACATCTGCAGATAAATTCTTCTTAAAGAACTGCTTCTTCCGATTGTTATTTTCGATTTTGTAATATTAATCAAATGGCCATAAATCTTATTACTAGTCAAAATAAGTTGAGACAGCGCGATCTTAGCTTTCTTTGCAGACGCTCCCATTGTTTCTGTAAAACTGGACAGAAAATAAATCATATTTGCTTTTAGGAATTCTAAAAACTCCGTCACAGAAGTATATAAATGGTTTGAATACTCCAAAGGACAAAATACCTGTTCAATTTTATATAACCATTTACTGGTGGACCAATTGGAATATCTTGTCGTATTCAAAACAGTTCGTTTAAAATAGTATCACCCCCTTAACCAATTTCTACATTAGGTTCATGATCATCTCTGGCTTTTAGCCTTACTTCACTTGATGTATTTAGGTAACCTGTAATTACATTATCCTCAATCCACTTATCAAAATACTTGTATTTGCCTTTTTCACCTCTACTAAGTTCTATTTCCGAGAGGTAAACGTGTTTAGCCGTGATCCCGGTTACATGATTAAGTGAAACTGCAAAACTGCGATGTATCTGAGCAAACTTTGATTTTGGCAATCGTGTCAGGATATCTCCAAAAGATTCATTAATCTCTATAAATGTTTTATCATCTAGCCATATCCAACTTTGTTCATTTTTAGCTTCAATACAGATAATATCGTCAAATTGTAATCTTTGTCTCTCTTTACCTCGGCGGCCATAAAAGAAACAATTGTTTTTTTCATCAAGGTCATTAAGTCCAAGTCCCATGAGTTTTGTTTTGACATTTTTAATTGCTCTCCAGTAACGGTCCATTTCAAACGGTTTTAAAAAATAATCGGCCACTCCATAAAGGAACATTTTATCACCCACATTCCCATTCGTACTACAAACAACAACCTGCAAGTTAGCAATTCCGGGATTGCGAAGTTTCAAATCTTCCAGTTGAGGTAAAATATCCAGACCGCTGATAACTGGCATTTCTATATCCAGAAATAATACATCGAGTTTAATCGTTCTTAATGCCATCAATGTCTCCTTAGGATTAGTTGATGAAAATACACATTCAAAGTTAACTGTCAGATCAACATATTCTTTAAGCTCTTCTACCATTTCCGGATCATCATCCAAAATGCCCACTCTGATCTTCTTGAGTCTCTTCTCCTGCTTTAATAATCTCTTTATCGTTTCCATTACTATATTGTATTTCAATATTTAGGTAAAACATACCATCTACTAATTCTTCCACCAAAGAAAAACGATCTTTGTATTCTAAGCGCAATAATTTCCTGAGTTGTCCCAAGCCAGTTCCCCCTTCGTTATATATCCAAGCGGATACCGGAGCTATTTTATTTCTACAATTGATCAAAATCTTATCTTCAACTGTTGAGATAGACAGAATAGCGGGTTGGGCTAGATCACCAAAATCACCATGCTTAACCATATTTTTATATAGGCTCATTAACATCATTGGTATAATTGGTCTAGTATATTCCTCTATATCCAATTGCAATTTGATATGTTTTTCGTCATATAAATGCATCATTAACCGTAAATATTTTATTTCATTTTCGAGATTTACCAATATGTCCTCCCTAAAATTTAGCTGTCGGATAGCATAGCTCTCAATCTTTAGTAGGGCATCTACCCTAATAATAGAAGATGGAACTTTTCTAATTAACCTCACAAAACTTTGTGTTAAGTTACCCATGAAATGTGAGACCCAATCCCGAAAGATTTGACTTTTTAAGGTTCCTTGAGAGTCTAACCGGACTAATCCTAAATGTATAATTATCCCCGTTGTTAGATTGTATAAAATTTCAATCATTAAAATAAAAGCACCTTTAAGAGCAAAAGTGAAGTAGAATGTTAAAATATCTATACCAAAATCAACAATTCTAAAAATTTGAGGGTTTTTGAGTATTTTTTTACTGATTTCTGTCGGACATTGATATAGTGTGAGATAAACGACGGCTGAGGTCAATAAAAAATAAAGCTGTGCTTTAATAATTGTAATAAGCTCTATTTTCCTAAATAACAAACTACGTAGGCAGTTTCTATTTGTATAACTAATCCATAATATGATCGGCGTAACACCAATCATAACGTATATATGTCCCCAGCCAAATTTATAAATGTTCACTGCGGTCAACCAGGAAAAATAAAGCATCCAAAACGCAATATGTATACGCCTTGACAAAGGTTTAAGAAGGTTCTGCTTTATCATGACAACTTTAGGCAAAAAATAAAATCTCTATTAATTTTAACAACTATAAAATTAACAAACGAAATTTATTATAAGAACTACGATATTTTTACACTATATTAATAAAACATGCTTAACAGAAAAATTGCTCCTTAAATTTTTTTGATATTTTATCAAAGTCGCTTTGATTGATTAAGACTGATCTACCTGTTGTAACATCAAAAAGCATCTCCTTATTCTGTATAAGTAAGGGCAACCAAATTCCTGGACTATTATGTTTTTTCTCTTCAGATACTATTCTTTTTTCGAAGATAACTGGTAAATATTCCCATTGAATAAGCTCTTCAGTTGCTAAACAATGGATAAAACCAAAAATGTTTTGAAGGACATTTTGATAATCAGTTTTATGCTTGACCAATTCATTTTGCTTATACCTAACATTGATCTTTTCATCCACAAGGGAAAGCATCAATGTTGTAATCGGCGTATTAGTCCAATGGCTTAAAGCTGCAACTCCTTCCCTCAAATTGACAGTAGATCCATAAAGTTTCACAGATTGCCATCCTTTCGCATTTTCATTATTTCCAATATGACCATCAATAAAAATTACAACCTGGTATCCTTTCAAAATTGCGTCCTTCAATCTCAGTAAGGGGTTTCCAACATCAGATTTTATAAATAATAAATCACTTTCGGCAGCTTCCCTACCAAACGAAAGTTGATATTGCTTTTTGTAAATATTCATTTGCTCTTCAAATACATCCGAACGAAGTAAGATTGCGACTTTATATTCCATATTTATCAGCGCTCTGACAACAATTGCATAAGGTCCTACATGCATACAAGCCCAGATACGAACTTCCTTATATTTAAATGGCCATTTGCTTAAAAGATCATTTAATAAATCCGTGTCATTTTGAAAGCGAGTTTGTTGTGACCAATTTAGATAGACCTTCAATAATTTTATAATTGAATCATAATTATTAATGAGCTTCCATTGGTATAGTAGAGAAACACATTTTAAACTTCTATACCAAATTTCAGAGCGAAAACATAATTTCATATAGGGTGGTTTTAAAGCTTTACTAAGACTTTTGTTAATGAATCCATATTTTTTAAATAAATTAAAATGCTAAAAAGGGTGTCCGGATCACCCTTGGTATTTTACAGATAGTATAGACTACATTTTTCTTCTGCAGAATCGATCATGAACTTTATTGTTTCCGAATTGGAAAATGTATAGAGCGCCTGGTCTGCCAATCGCTGCATATCAATAAAAAGTTGTTCCATTATCTTTATTATCTTTTTTGTTCCACAATAGCACCAAACCTGCCTTGTTTGGTCACTTTGCTTTGGGGCCCTGAAGCGTGTGATCACAGAGCTAATTTGAAAGAAAAAGAATACAATAGATTCATTTTTGAACACATAGGTTCAGCCAACCTGTGAACCTCTATTTTTGCTATCTTCAAAAATTCACAGTGTCTAAAAACCATTTTACAGACTCACAGAACCTTTCCACATTTATTTTTGGCCATAAAAATATTTTTTAGTACACTCACAATCTCAATAAAATAATCAGTAAATCAAAGCGTTAGCCAAAATCTCATTAAATTATTATATATGGAAAGGAGCTATGATTTCACTTTACCACAGGATTACAAACTTGTTGATTCGTTAAAGCAAACAGTAGCCTATCCAATTCGAAATGCTCAAGTACATAATTGGGAATCGAGGAATAACTGTATTTGTGAGCAAACATTTGACGGCCGCTATGGCTATCTCTATTATTACGAATTTTGGATGGACTATGAGGAAACGATTCCAATATTTACGGCATTAGGTGATTTACATCTTAACTATACCCTACTTAGTGATATTCCTTTAAAACAAATTCATCATGGGCAAGATTTCGTCATGGACTTTGTAGAAGAACGTGGTGTTTATCTTTATTTAGCCAAAGGAGAATATTCCTTAACTGTTCCTAAAGGCCACCATATTTTAGTTGGTTTCATTTTGGATGCAGGCATTTTTAGACCGCCTGCTAACCGTAATTTTGACTTTTTACAACATTTAGTGATTGCTAAAAAAGAACAAGCATCAAAGTCAGCAAAGAGTACTACTTTTAGAGTGGGCGATATTACGAAAAGACAACTGTGTCTTCTTTTCAGCAAGCTTAATCCTAATATTCTTGACAATGAACATATGCTATTAAAACATTTGATTTTCCTTATACAACTTAGCCGTTTTAAAGTATTAAAAGAAAAACAAACAAATTTAAGTCGAATTGATCAGGCCCGCTACTTATTAGAGATTAACATTTTGCATCAAGGAGCTAAAGCAAAATTATCAGATATTGCCCATGTCCTATCTGTCACTAGGCAGCATCTCAATAATGAGCATAAAAAAATTTATGGATGTAAATTTCTCGATTACCGTCACCAAATTCTTTTGGAACACATTGCAACCGTTATTGTTGAAAATGAAAAACTAGCGACAACTGCTGAAGAATGCGGTTTTAGCGCCGTTTCAGAAATGAACAATTTTATTAAAAAAAGAACAAATCTCACCGCGCTAAAATTCAAATTACAACAATAGTGGTGATTTTAAAAAGCGTAACTCCTTTCTTCTGATCAATTAATTAAACACTAGTTACTTTTACACCAACCTGTAGTTACCTTTCGCCCTAACGCTCAACTCTGTTTTGCAGTAATTTAGCATTGTAGAATTTAATAAGCGATCAACAATAACGGCGATGAAACAAATCGGAAAATATATACGGCATGATGAGTTTGCAGTAGCGGATACAGTACAAGGCGTAAGGGCTCGCAATTGGTTGAGGCGAAAGTTCGTTGGGGCGGGTTCGTACATTAGGAAGCATCCACAGGAATTTGTCTTGCAGATATTGACTTTTGCTTTGCTCTGCCTATGGATCTATGTCGGATCGAAAAAAGTATTCACCTACGCTGAATTCAGAGCATCCATGATCAGGCAGCCTTTTGCCGATCAATATGGCATTGTACTGTCTTACATCCTGCCAGCTATGGAATTAGCCACTGGTATCCTCTTTATTTTTGAAGGTACAAAAAGAGTAGGATTTTGGTTATCGCTCTTGCTGATGCTTGTCTTTTCAAGCTATGTGATTCTTGCCTTGCGCAATACCTGGGGCAGTATTCCCTGCGATTGTATACTCGAGTTTCCGATCAGCTGGAAAGCACATCTTTGGGTCAATGGCCTGATCACAATTGCATGTATTTTAAGCTTACTACTTGATAGAAAGATAAGGATTTCGCATCGAAAGAAATTGATGACCAAGTTAGGTTCATAAAGAAATTAGCACTATCTGCCACAGCGGAAGCTGAACCCTAGGCTGGTTCGGCGGAAGGGCGCATCTGCCAAAAGACTTAGGGCTTCTCGCCCCTGACAAGCTTCATTTGCCGATCAAAAAGAGAAAAACTAATTCAATTTTTAGATACTAAAAATCGATATGCTATGCATATGAGAAAATTCAAAATTAATGTAATGGCCTTAGTAGCTTTGGCCGTTGCAGGTGTAACTGGGGCAACATTGACCTCAGCAGGATTGAGCAAGAAAAGCTCAACTCCATGGATCGAAGTAACAACTAACTCTTCATCCGATCCCAATCAAGATCAATTGGGCGATGAGATTTCAGATCCGACAACAGGTAGTGGTCCTTGTGTTTTGACAGTTAAACCCCTACGTTGTGCTGTCCAATTCAATAATCCAAACGATCATGATCTTACCGACATGACCGTCGAGGAAGCATTGCAGCAGTCTGGTGTATCTATAGCAAAGAAAGCCTATAGGCCCTAATGAAAAACAAAAAAAGGCCTTGCAATATGCAGGGCCTTTTAAGTTTAACGCGGTATCTGTATCACATCTGAATTTAACATCACACTCTGCGGAATTGGGAAAATATATCGTACATCATTAGGATTAAGGATATATTCCTTTCCTTCATAGTTTCTATGTAATACAATTGCGGTTTCTTTCGATAGATTTAATCTCCGAAGATCCATCCACCTAACTCCTCTAAAAAGCAACTCTTTTTTGCGTTCATTAAGCACAAATTTTAATGCCTCCTCCTGGTTCAATACTGGAATGGACACAGCACTCTCTCGCTTAAACCTACTTGTCAGCAACCTTTTGAGGTATGACATGCCTTGATTTATCTCCCCTTGCCTGACTAAACATTCGGCCAGCGTAAGGTAAGACTCATCTAGGGATAATCCCGAAAAATCCACGTAATTCCCACCATATGTGCCTCTGAACGTTATTTTCTCCGGATCCTCCGATCTAAAAAACAGGGTTTTTCTCAGATCATTTTGATCATATAAATTATAAAAGACATCCGGAATTTTTGCATACGTTTCGCTTATCAGTTCGGCATAGTCTGGCATATCATAAAATAATATTTCCGTATTTCCGGATCCATAGGATGGAAATGGAAAATTCAAATTCGGGTCAAGGCTATTGTAATTTAATAAGGTATGATCAGCCTGAATCGTCTTCATGGAATAGGCAGAAGCACTATTGTAATCTTCAAGAACGAGATAAACTCTGGCAAGCAAGGCCTGTACGGCAACTTTATCAGCTCTATAAATCGAAAGTCCTTCCTGTGGCAAAAGCGATTCTGCCTCCAACAGATCTGCTATTATCCTATCATAAGTTTCCTGAACAGTATTTCTTGCATTTTTTTGCTCAGGGTCACTTTCTGTACGCAGCGGAATTCCATAGATAGATCGTTGCTTATCTGCGGGTAATGCAGCAAATTGCATCGCCAAATTAAAAAACATTAAAGATCGTTGAAACAAGCATTCACCTTTAATACGATCATAACGTACTTTATTTGTCTCATTTCTTGCAACTTTTTGCAGTCCTTCCAAAATAATATTACAATACAATATCCGACGATATGCACCGTTCCAGTCTTCGCTTTCTGCGTTTCCAAATATATCAGGTTGCCATAAAAAGGCAGCCCTTTCGAAATCTCTTGACACGAGACCGACGGAGGCATCATGAACTTCGTACTCATCGCCACTAATCATTCCTAATGTATGACCTGAAGACTGGTTCATTGTCATTGAATTGCCTAGCAACCCATCAAAATCATCCAAGGTTGTGGGGACGGTTTGACTTTTGTCCCGTTTTAGATCCAGATAATCCGGATTACATGCCAGCAGAAACATGCTGCATAAAAATAATAGAAATGTTTTCATCTTATTAGCTCTTAAAAATCAAGTTGAAAGCCTATTGTGTAAGTTCTTGGTTTAGGATAATTAGCCTGATAAAAATCGGGATCCAATCCTGATTTGTTCGCTCTATACAGCATGCCTAAATTATTAATAGCGCCAAATACCCGGGTTTGAACAGATTTTACATTCCTCCATTTGAAGGTATAAGCCATTTGTATATTGGAAAGCCGTACAAAATCACCTTTCTCAATCAATACCATCGAGTTTGCATAAAGCGCGTCCCTTCTATTATCCACGTTTGTTGGCATAGCAGGCACCGTCGTAAACTGCTCATCCCCTATTTTCTGCCAACGTCGTTCATAGTCACGATTGCCAATACCATTCGCAAAAAGTTTGCTATAATCAATAGATGCTCTTCTGAGGTAAAATCCCATTTTAAACTCAATGTTTGCATTAAGTTCGAAGCCCTTATAATTAAAGCTCTGCATCAGACTGCCCTGCCAGGGTGGGAATCTGAGACCTACATATTCGAGGTCTTCAATCTTCGCATTGTTCATATATTGCAGGTAATCCTGATCACCGCTCGGCGTCAAGATCATTCCATTTTCGGCACTTAGCCCCCCAAATTTCCATGCGTAAAGCTGATCAAGAGACTTCCCTACTGTCGGAACAGGACTAGTTACATAGCTTGAAGTCGAGACCCGAGAAGCAGCCATGTAATCCGTCACCTTATTGCTTGTATAGCTCAATAGTGTATTGACTGACCATTTAAAATCACCCTGCAATAGCAAAGCACGTAAATTGAAATCAAGACCTTTGGTGATCATGTTGGCATAATTCACTGAGTTATCGATGTAATAAGTACCGTCTACAGGACTAATTCCTGTGGTGGGGTCATATAGCTTCTGCCCGATGAGATCGGTTCCTTTTTTATGGAAATACTCGACCGAACCAGTTAGTCGCTGTTTCAAAAAGCCAAAGTCTAGTCCAAGATTTAAGATTTTTATTTTTTCCCAACGAAGATTCGGGTTACCCGCACTGCGGAGCTGACTATAAGGCAAACCGGTCATCAGATCATAATTATTAAAGAAGGCCGAGGGCAGGGCACTCAATGCGGCATTGATATTTCCATTGACTCCATAGGTAGCCCTAACATCCAGTTGCGAAAGCCAATTATTTTTAAGGAAGTCAAAGGCAATTAGCTTTTCCTTGGCACCCAAAGACCATAACGGTACACCTTTTTGATTGGTCTTTACACCAAAGATATTCGAGGCATCCCAACGTACGCTGCCGCTGAAACTATGTCGGTCTTGTATGGTTAATGAAGCATTTGCAAAATAGGACAAGAATCGCTCGGTGATATCCTGCATATTATTGGGCGGGACAGGAACACGGGCCGAACCGTTTGGTCGCAATTTGTACAGATTAGTATAATCGAAAGCAATCTGATTCGTCAATATATCCCTATTGTAATCAAATAAACGAAATCCAGGCAGATCTTTCGTCAGGTTGGCACTGATCTCCGCTCCAGCCAATGCGCTGAGTTCATAATTAGTAGCAAACTTTTTCTGATAATTTCCTTGCAAACGAAAATTATGATTAACAATATTACGGTTGGTACCACCTTCCAATATACCACTGTATGGGATGATCCGCGTCATATCCGTCTGCGTGTATTGGTTGACAAGGTTACGTACATAATAACTGTCCTTATCGTACCAATTCTGCGAGCTGTTGCTTATATTCTGGTATTGATATTTGAAATCCAGAGACAATCCGTCAAGCAACCTATAATTTAATCCGGCCGCGAGCAACAGATTCTTGCTTTGGTTTGATTTATTTAAGAGCTCACGGTCTTCCAATGGCTTAAAATCCCAATTGAGCAAGCCTGTGCTTTCAGCCTGTTCTACATATTCCCGTAGATATTTATAGTTAGTTGAAGCCGCAGTGCCATCCACATTACGCAGAAAAGTATATGGAGATAAGGTTCTTGTTCCGTTCAGATTCGTCAGGTTATAACCATTATTGACATTGTCTAACCTTGCAACCTGCACTTCGGTATTCAGTGTTAGCTGGGATGTTAATTTAAGCTCATTGGCTCCACGCAGCGTGTAACGCTGTGCTTTATTGCCAATTACATTCAGTAGATCCTTATTGAAACTCCCCGAAAGCACAAAACGGTTTTTGGTAGAACCACCGGAAAGCATTAGGTTGTAACGCTGCGTTACTGCCTGACGATACAGTTCCTCTCTGGCTTCCTGCCGAATATCCTGCATTTCCATACGGTTTTTAATCTGGTCAAATTCGGTCTGATCGATCTTATTTTCCTTCAATTTGAACAAGAGCGAGACATAATCGGGCAGCATTGTCTGATTGGCTTTCTTATAATAACTCCGGTCGAACAATGTTTTTTCGATCTCCATCATGCTTTTGGAATCAAGAAAATTGAGATTGTAAAAAAGGTCGGGCCGATCGGACAGGACAAGCTGAGTACCGAAGCTTACTTTTATGGCATCGCCTGCCCGTCCTTTTTTTGTTGTAAGCACAATCACTCCGTTACCGGCACGTGCCCCCCATATACTGGCGGCAGCGGCATCTTTTAATATTGTGATACTTTCAATGTCATCAGGATTGATCGTATTGATACTTCCTTTGTATGGAAAATTATCGAGGATAATCAATGGCTCAGTGCTGGACTGAATGGAACTCAGCCCCCGAAGTCGTAATGCGGGTTCGCCCACATTTTCATTGACGTTAAACTTCCGATCGAACTGGAGGCTTGGGGTAATCCCTTCAAGTCGTTCAATGATGTTACCATTGGGATTAAACTGCAGTTGTTTATTGTCAATGGCATTAAACGAACCTGTTACACGACTTTTGTCCACCTTGTAATAACCCGTATTAACCAATACCTCGTCCAATTTTTGTTGACTAGCGGACAGCACAACGTTAATATGCTGGTTCCGCCCCTTATCCAGTTCTATTACCTTGCGTTCATACCCAACCATACTAAATTGGATACGGGTATTACTGCCCAGGAGGAAAGCAAAGGAACCATCCTTTGCGCTCGATTGCTGCAGCCCCTGGGGCAACAACACAATTGATACCTTTTCTAAGGGGGTTCCGATACTATCGGATACTATCCCGGTGACCCGATATTGTGCACATAATAGTGCTGGGAAGAGATAGATATAGAGTAAAATGATACGTTTCATTTTCTAGCAAAGATTAAGGATTAACGATTGATTTTTTTGACTTGCGAAACGCGTAGCATGGGTACTTTTCGATCCATGATAACGATTTTCATACCGTAGCGTTTCAGTTCCTGTTGTACAGATTGTAGCTCCGTTGCCTGTCGCATAGATTTAGGGAATGCAAAAGATGCTATGAAATCGTTTGGTATATCCGTTTCGTTAATGACAGCATTTTCATCTAGCTTGAGTTGTTTCATATTTCTGAGCGGTGCAGAAACAAATAGCTGAAAATGTGGCTGATCAAAAAAGGCAACCTTTGCCTGTACAGTATCGGCAGATTGCTTTGCCGATAAGGGCTGCCGCAATAGCTGTTTTACGACCGATAATGGCCGATTTCTTTGCAGTGCAGCGTACCGCTTTCGAGGACCGCGAACAAGCTCTACTTTTAACCCAAAATGAGCAAGTATTGCCTTTTGAAGCCTTTGCTGTAAGAGATGCATAGCGTCAGCATCAGTATGCGATGCCGGTAGTTGTAGGGCATAGCTATAGTAATTGTACAACATCCAATCCTTTACTTTCAAGTCCTGTGCATAGTCGCCTTGATAGCTTGGTACAGGCTCATGAAAAGATTGCTTTTGCAGGATAGATGGCGATACATTCCACTGAAAGGCCGATGTAATATCAAATAGCTGGAAGACATCCTGACAGAAAGCCTGATAAATAAGCTGGTCCAATGGATTATTGATTGAATAGATCAACATACTATCCCTGCCACGGTAAATAGTCAGGGGAACCGTAAAATATTGATCCACAAAACCAGCCATCTTAAAGCCCTTTTGATCTACCAAAAGACCTGCTTTACCATTATCAGCTGTAAACAAGGACTTGTTTGGATCTACCGCTTTGATGGCATTATTCTGCACCATCTTGGGCATATCTTCATGTAGGATCGATGCAATATTCTCCTTGGAGACATAATCTGATTTGGGCTTAGCGACCACCTTACCTCTGTAGATCCAGATCATATGCGGTAGGTTTTGGTGCGGAAACATTTTGGCCAATACCGTATCCTCGGTAATGGACCGATAGTTCCAACCAAAACGCTCGGCTATTTTGATCAGATCTTTACTAGACTGATAAGTAACAGGGATAATCGTTACTTTGGACGGATCCAATTCTCTGGAGATGGAATCCATTTTCATCAGGTAGTACAGACAAGGCTTACACCAGTTGGCCCAAAAGTCCAATACGATTAACTTGTCATAATCGGCACTCAGATCACCGATTGATTCAGCTTTAGATTTAAGGTCAAATAACTTATACTTTGTTGTATAGAAGTTTTCCGGCACTTTATCGCCTACATATAAAGAACTCGAATCGGGAGTATAAAATTGTGCCTTTAGCATAGTTGGAAAGCACAATGAACATAAAGCGATTAAAAGATTCAGTTTTTTAATTGCTGATCTTGAAAGTAGCCCATCAGCCCCGCTGTCCTGACGGGGCGTCTGAGCTGATAAACTAAACATAGAAAACATTACAATACCCCAGATAAGGATTAGCAATTTTAAGCAGCGCGATTTTGTTTGTTGTGGACAGGAGCATTTAGTACCACGAGGCAGTTCACTCCCAGCCTTGTAAAAATGAGTCATTTTTAAAGGTGTTAATAGGGCTGTGACCTGCTTGGATTAGAATCCCATTTGATACTTACAAACGCATCGCTTTTTCTGCTAAGCCTAGCTTAGGTCACTAATAAATAATAAGGTTAATAAAAAATCGAAGGGCGTTTGAATGGTTAGTTTCCAAGGTATGTAGTAGGGTCGTCACGCTCTTTACGATTAAAAAAGTCGTATAGACTTTTCGCCTCTAGAGCTACTCCGGGGCTGAAATGAGGTTCTTAAATAATATTTTTTTTACCATTTCTTCATAAATTAGTATAAATGCAAATTACAAGAATTAGCAATTCTTAGGAAAAATTTATGGTTGACCTTTACCTTATTTTGTTTGACTTTTACTATATTTGGAATATCTAAAGAAGAAAGTATGGAA
The DNA here is from genome assembly GCF_011064245.1 of Sphingobacterium sp. DR205. Classification (NCBI taxonomy): domain Bacteria; kingdom Pseudomonadati; phylum Bacteroidota; class Sphingobacteriia; order Sphingobacteriales; family Sphingobacteriaceae; genus Sphingobacterium; species Sphingobacterium sp. DR205. The sequence goes on from NZ_CP049333.1 coordinate 5,803,738, forward strand.
TCGAAAATCAAAGTCAAACCTAAAAAAAATCATTTAGGTAGAAACATAGCTAGGATAAGAGCCTTTAGAGGAATTAAACAGGCTACATTGGCCGCCGAATTAGGTTGGCAGCAACAACAATTGTCGGAACTTGAAAAACAGGAAGACGTTCCTGAGGAAGTTCTAGAGCAGATTGCTGATTTATTAGGAGTAACGGTGGAAATAATAAAAGAATTTGATGAAAGGGCAGTGATATATAATATCAATCATTACAACGATATACATGACAATACCTATCAGGCAGGCTCTTCTACAATTACGTATAGTGAACCTAATGAGAAAATCGTAGAGTTATATGACCGCCTCCTTAATTTTTTGGAACAAGAAAAAGCAAGAATTAAATAATAGTTTCATTTTAAATCTGAAATCATGAGTGCATTAGAGCAACCAAAAGTTCATATCGGAAGGAAGATCGAACGCATACGTAGCTTGCGAGGTATGACTCAAACACAATTAGGTGAAAAATTGGGCGGAATAAGTAAGCAAGCAGTCAGCAAGATAGAACAAGCTGAAAGTATCGACGACGAGAGGCTATCGGAAATAGCAAATGCATTGGGAGTAATTCCAGATGGATTAAAGAAATTTAACGAAGAATCTATACTTTACTGCACAGCTAATTTCTATGAGGGAAGTCATTCTGTGAATACCAATATTAATACTATTATTAATGAACCTGTTGATAAGGTAATCGAACTCTATGAACGAAAGTTTCAAACTCTTAAGGACGAAATTATTCAGGCTTTGAAAGAAAGTAAATGATTATGAAGAGCTTGACAAAGACTCTTTGCTAGTGAACGTGAAAAAATTGAAATGTTTGAAAAACAACTTGAAGCAGCACGTAGGGATTTATTAGAGCTTGTTAAGCAAAATATAGCGAAAAAATAACTTTTCAAATATGGAACCAATGCAGCATTTTATAGAAAATATTCATATAACTAATTTCAAATCCCTTAAAGACTGTTCAATTTCAGGTTGTAAAAGGATTAATTTATTGATTGGACGTCCAAATGTTGGCAAATCTAATATTTTAGAAGCATTGTCATCTTTTACGATTCCATTCCTGAAAGACAATTCTTCGAAAAACTTGAATCAGTTAATTCGTTTGGAGAATGAAACTGAACTTTTCTATAGCGGAAGCTATTCTGAACCAGCCAGAATTGAGACCAATTTAGGTTATGTTTTATTTTCTTTCGAAAAATCATCCGGACTTCAAGCTAAAATTGATACGACTGTCAATTTGGGGGTCTATCAGATCGACGAAAAATTAAATGTAAAATTTAAAAAAGGAGACGATTTATATCCAAATATAAGGAAGTATTCCTTTCAGTCTAATATTCAACAAAAGAAACTTCGTAGTAGACATTTACTCCCCCCGTTTGGAGTAAACCTTTTTGCTATGATTGAACAGGATGAAAAGCTTAAGAAAGAAATCTCAGCATTATTTTCAGATTACAGATTAAACTTAGTCTTTGACAGAGCCGCGCAGACATTAAGGATTATGCAATCGGAGGAAGACCAGAGCGAAATATTCTTAGTGCCATATAATTCTATTGCAGATACTTTACAGCGCATTATTTTCTTTAAAACGGCAGTGGTAAGTAATGAAGATGCTGTTCTACTATTTGAAGAACCTGAAGCTCATTCATTTCCTCCATATATCTCCCACGTTACTCAGGAGATAATCCACAAAAAAAATAATCAATATTTCATAGCTACACATAGCCCTTTTATTTTGAATGATTTTCTAGAAAATTGTAGAGAGGATTTAGCGGTTTACATGGTCAATTACGAAAACCATAAAACAAATTTAAGACAATTATCTGAAAAAGAGCTACATGAAATATTTCAATCTGGGGTAGATCTTTTCACTAACAGCGAAAGTTATATTTAGTATGGATTTACATATTATACCAGAATGTTTTGTTGACACAAATTTGATCGAGACTCTTGTTCCCACAGGTAAGGGATTCAATCATCAGAAAGGTTGTGGTACAGTAGCAAAAGTGATGAAGGAGAAATTCACTGACGATTTTGCTGTTGGCATCATTGATAAAGACAAACTACAACTGGACTATTTAAACGAATTTGATGAGGTTCATTCATATGGTACACTCACATTACATAAACACAAGACAAGACATCACTATATAGTTCAGATTTTTCCAGCAATAGAAAAATTTATTTTGGCTGCGGTCGAAGATTGCAATCTCAGTTTAGAGGATTATGATCTTCCCCAAGATTTTAATGATTTAAAGAAGACCTCTAAAAGCGTAAGTAGTAAATTCGACAAAAGGTTTAAACAACTTTTTAAAGATTTACTTTCTGCAGGAAATCAAGAATTTATAATGCTCAGCAGTTGGATAGCATATTTGAAAGATAAAAATTATGATACCAATATCGAGGAACTGAAGGAAATTTAGAGTGGCAAAAATTTGGTTATTATCGATTTTGGGTTTACTTTTACCAACAAGAAAAGTGATTGAATTAATTTTTGCTATTTGTAACAAAATAAAGATATGAGAACCTAGGTCTCTGTGCGAAAGTGCAGGGGCCTTTTTTAATGATTATGTGAATGGCAATAAAAACCATTCACATATTACAGAAGCTTAGTATCCCCGAGTGGCTGGCTTCGGATGTGTCAAATCAATATTTTTATGTATATAGTTCAAAAGGCTTTTAATTTCGTCCTCTGTGAGTTTATCCAAAAATATTGTATGATAGTATTCGTCATGGATATATATTTCACCATCAGGAAAATGTGCTGTGGCAATTCTACAACAATTTCTTCCACTTCTGATGCAAAGATGGATATACTTGAACAAGCTGACCCCTCAAAATTGAATTAGATTTAGGGATGCGTAGTGCGTTTAAAGCTGTTATTCAACTGCCATACTGGCTGATGTTGACCCCCTAATTCATTTTTCAGTTCATTGCGCTGGAGCATGCTGACCCCTTAGCAAGTAGTTTTTGTTACTTAGTGATCAAACAATTCGGATCACTGATGGCTGGAAAACCAAAACGAATGAGTCAGATAAAGCAATTAATCAGATTGTACCAGAGCGGTAGCGGAATAAAAACAATCGCCCGCATCCTTGGTATGAGCAAGAATACGGTGAAGTCCTATCTTAAAAAGATGGCCGACGGCGGTTTCAATACAGAAGAACTTCTTAAACAGGAGGATCCCCTGTTGGAAAAGTCGTTCCACGCAGGGAATCCTGCTTACAAGGCGGACAAGTTTGAGTACCTAAAAAGCCGTCTTGACTATTATGAAAAAGAACTTAAACGTACCGGAGTTACCAAACTGCTGCTCTGGCAGGAATATATAGAAAGTGATCCCACGGGTTATAGCTATCCACAGTTCAACTATCATTTAAGGCAACAGCTTATCTCGCGCAAGGGCAGCATGGTGATTGAACATACCGCCGGTGATAAACTATATATTGACTTTTCCGGAAAAAAGCTCCATTATATTGACAGGTCCACCGGGGAGCTGGTCGCCTGTGAGGTATTTGTGGCCTGCCTGCCCTTTTCAGACTATGCATTTGCCATCGCTGTACCATCTCAGCAGACCCCCGACTTTTTTTATGCACTGAGCAGCTGCCTGGAGTCCCTTGGCGGTGTGCCAAAGGCCATTGTCCCCGACAATCTCAAAGCAGCTGTCATCAAGGCCGATAAATATGAGCCGGTCCTGAACCAGTCCATGGAAGACTTTGCCAATCACTACGGCACAGCTGTGGTTCCGGCGCGTGCAGGCCGCCCAAAAGACAAATCATTGGTAGAAAATCAGGTAAAAATGATCTATACCCGTGTTTTTGCACCACTGAGAAACAGGCAGTTCTTTGATATCCATACGCTCAATGAAGCTATAAAGGTCTGTATGTTAAAGCACAACCAGACCCGGATGCAGCAAAAGCCATACTGCCGGGAAGAGCGGTTCTTAAGTTCCGAAAAATCAACATTGGGCGAACTTCCCAAAGAACGCTTCGAGCTGAAGAGCTACGCTGAACTCAAAGTTGGAGATAACGGACATATCTATCTGCAGCGCAATAAACACTATTACAGCGTACCCTTCGCTTATATCGGAACAAAGGTAAAGATCATTTACACACGTAATATGCTCTCGATCTATTGTCGGGGCAAACAGATTGCCGCGCACATACGCAGTTACAGGGAAAATGCGTACACCACTCTGGCGACACATTTAAAGTCCGAACATCAGGCGTATAAGAACCGCTCGCATGAAACGTACCTGACAAGGGCAAAAGCACACTCTGCAGAGTTCGCCAAACTTCTGGAGATACTCTTTGAGCGGGCGCATTATCCCGAGCAGTTATTCCGTACCTGTGACGGACTGTTCAGGCTAAAACGGGACTTCCCGGCAGAAGAATTTGACAAAGCATGTAGTTACGTACTAAAAAATAAACTATATACCTACTACTACTTTAGGAATGTACTTGAAAACGGAACAGCAAACAATCAGGAAGAAACTTCCGTAAAAAGCTCCCTGCCGGAGCATGCCAATATCAGGGGAAGAGCGTATTATGCAGGCAGCCAGCCGACACTGTTTGATCAGTCAAACGATGGACCCGCAATATTGTGATGGGCAGGAATGAACAGAATAAAATAAACAAATAATAAAATAAGATGAATATTGAAACACAGATGAGAGCGTTACGCTTACATGGTATGGAGCGTAATTGGAAAGCATTGAATGAAACCCGTCGCAGTACAGAACTCACCCTTTCCGAAGGACTGTCCCTATTGCTGCAGGCAGAATCAGATGAAAGGGATGAAAAAAGGTTTGAGCGCCTCAAACAGAATGCCGGGTTCCGCTATCAGGCTTCGATAGAGGAGATAAACATGGTCGCTACCAGAGGTTTGGACAAGGGATTGATCACTACGCTGGCTACCGGCGAGTACATCAAAAAAGGAGATCCGATACTCATCAGCGGTGCTACGGGCTGTGGGAAGAGCTTCCTCTCTTCAGCATTGGGCCATCATGCCTGTGCCCAAGGGTATAAAGTCCTGTACTTTAACCTGCAAAAACTACTCCTAAAGACTAAAATGGCCCGCCTGGAAGGTACACTGCATAAGCTGATGGACAGGATATCAAAAACAGACCTGCTTATTGTCGATGACTTTGGCCTGGTAAATCTGGACCAGCAGCAAAGGCTGGATCTGATGGAAATAATTGAAGATAGACACGCTAAAGCCTCGACAATAATTGCCAGTCAGCTACCTGTGGCCAGTTGGTATGATGTAATCGGTGAAGATACAATTGCAGACGCAATACTCGATAGACTGATCCATGGATCTTACAGAATAGAACTTAAAGGCGAAAGTCTAAGAAAAAAGAAGTAATATTGTCAGGTCATCAGTTGGACTGAGATACTAACTCGTTAGAGGGGTCAATATGTCCAGCGGAGGGGTCAACATCAACATTATATCCACAAAGATAAAGATCCAAATATCCACCCCTCTCTTGTCCTATTACAAGGGTGTTATCAGTAGGCACTCCACCAGGAAGCACCTTGTTGATATTTGGACTATTAAATTCTATACTAGCCATCCTGTTGAACCACGGAATACCTTCATGGGACGCTAGGCGATTAGCAAATTGCACCAGTTCTATTGGTCCTCTTGTATTTTCTAAACCGAATAATACACTATCTATACTAAAAATCAAAGTTCTCATGGTTTAAAGATTCTATGTTCTACATTTTTTTCCTGCACAAAAAGTAAGTGAATCGCTAGTCTAGCTTCTAGACTACAACGCTCACTTTCGGCATAATGAATCAAACAATTTGAAGTAAATACAGCAAAAAATCCATTAAACAATTGATCCGCAAAGACCTTTGGATTACGGTATAATGCGACATTAAATTTTCTCAATAGATGTTCAATATCAGTGACCAGCTTGTACCAAAAACCGACCGCTATAAAAGTTTTACTTTGCCAATTATTTCGGTAATAATCTTCCTTATTTCTAAAATATCTGGTTTCCGTTCTTATAAAATCCACCCATTCTTTAAATAATTCAGGAAATAGTCCCGCCAGTACATGTCCTTTGTCTACAGATGTAATTTCTTTTAATGATTTCATTTTTTTAGTTTTATTTTGATTTATAATTAGATTTTTATGATCTGTAGCTAGTCCCGATCAATGAATTTCTCGATGATGGTAGCGTATCCGCCCTATGAACTACAGTTCTGTTGATTTCTTAAAGTTCTGCGGATAGAGATCCCTTATATTTTTATGATTGGTGGATGCTATGTTGAGCAAAGTTTGCTTTAGCCATTGATATGGGTTTACATCATGTTTTTTGCAGATCGCAAAGAACGAGTATATCATTGCCGACCGCTGAGCTGCCTCATGGCTTCCCGCGAAGAGATAGTTTTTGCGTCCCAGTGCAACGGGTCTTATCGCATTTTCGATGCTATTGTTGTCGATTTTCAGACTTCCGTCTTTTAGGTATTCGGTCAGCGGATCCCATCTGTCGGCTGCATAATCCATCGCTTTGCCGATCTGGCTCTTGGGTAAAGTATTCTTTATTTCCTTTGCGATCCACATTCCCATTTCATTGATCACCGGAAAAGCTTCCTTTAAGCGCAGTTCTTTGACCTTTGCAGTATCCAGCCCCATCTCTTTGGCCTTTCTTTCTGTTTCATATAATTTCTGGATATAGGTCAGCGCCTTTTGGGACCGCGGCGCATCGTTGTTCAGCGCGCGCTCGAACTCACGTCGGGCATGTGCCCAGCAGGCAAGATGGGTGACATCTTTTTTCTTGCCGTAATTCTCGTAGACCGCATAGCCGTCCGTCTGCAGATAACCTTTAAAGGTTCCCAGTATAGGCAGGGGCGCGCTGCTCCCACGGGTTGGACTATAGTCGAACAGCACGGTGCCGTCCACAGGTGCATGGTATACCCAATAATACCCCCGATGGGCAGCGCCCTTTTTATCGCTGTCCAGTACTTTTATAGGGGTCTCATCGACCTGTAAATAACCTTGTGATTTTATATCGAAGACCAGTTGATCATAGAGTGGTTCGAGTTTGATAAGGGCTTCTTTTGTCCAGCCCTCGATGGTAGAGGAAGGGATCTGTATGTTTTCTCTTAAAAAGCGTTGCTTCTGCCGGTATAATGGTAGGTGGTCCATGTATTTATCGGTCAGGATCATCGCCAGCAGACCTGCTCCGGGAATGCCCTTGTCGATGACACGCTCGGGCAGTTCTCCGATCTTGACGCCTTCTCCGTTTTTAGCCGCATATTTATAACGGATATAGCGTTTGATATAGAACCTGGCCGGTTCGCATTCCAGTTCCTCCGTAATTTCCTTTCCGATACATACCATATTCGACAGGTCTGCTTCGGGATGGATCTCGATTTCTTCTACAGGGAGATGTTCGGGCAACTTTGCACGTCCTTTATGGTTCGGGCGTGCACGGATGTATTCAATCTTTTCTCTGGTTTCTTCCTCTTGCTGTTCTATGTCGGCAGCTTCAGCCTCAAAGGGGAGCAGCGTCTGGTTAGGATCGCCTTGGAAACGCTCTCTTTTCTGTCCGTACTGCATCCGTTGGAACATCTCTACCTGAGCCTTGAGATAGTCCCGTTCCAAGGTAAGACGGTCGATTTCTGCCTGTTGTTCCTTTGCATGATGGAGATGGGCACTTTCTCTGGCAAGCTTCTTCCTTGCCAGCTTGAGAAGTTCACTCCTTGAGAGGTTTTCCAGTGCCGTTTCCATACCTTAAAGATACGGATTTGCCTGCATTTGTGCAATCAAAAAAGCTGTTTTTGTGGCAATGAATAACGTTTTTTCTGTATACTTTTTACAACCTGGACGCCCTCGATGAGCAATACCAGATCGCTCCATGACAGTTCACCATTCTTAAGTGCAGATGTACCAAAAGTACCCTGCTCCAGTCGTTTGTAATAAAGGACAAAGCCCCCGTGTTCCCAGTGCAGAAGTTTGATATGGGTACGGCTACGGTTCAAAAACACAAATACCTCACCGCTGGTCGGCTGGCGCTGCATCACCGAAATGACCAGGCCGCAAAGACCGTCGAAACTCTTGCGCATGTCGCAGTGGCCGTCGTAGAGATAGAAACGATGAGAAGACCCTAACGAAAACATTAGTACAGACGGATCAGCTGCGAGAGAAGGGCAAGATCATTTTCGATCTTTATACGTACCCCATTGGGATAAATAACTTCAACATCGTTCTTTCTGTTGTCCTTATCAATTGTTATAAAGCTTCCGCTAGTCATATTGTTTTCTTTACTGCGCGAAAACCAGTAATAAAAGGTGGCTTCGTTGATCCCATTTTCCGCGCAGTAAGCTTTCTTGCTTTTTCCGCTCTGTTGCCAGTCCGATATCATCGAAAGCATCTGTAATCTTTTTTCTTCTTTGCTCATACAGCAAAGCTCTGCATTATAGCTCGCTCAAAAAATATGCACTTGGTCGGGCGGATACATTATGCATGTGTCCCACCTCAGTTATGAAGAGGAAAAAGTTGAAATAAAACCCGCTCAAAACTATTATGATGTTAAGCTTAAATTAAAGGTGAACACTTTTGACGACGTAGTTGTAACGGGAATATTTGACCGTCCAAAAGAAAGTTTTACCGGATCAGCAACAAAATTTACTAAGCAAGATATCAAAATGGCGGGAAATAGAAATCTCCTGAAAACTTTGGGCAATCTTGATCCCTCATTTGATATTTTGGAAATGAACGATTTTGGTTCTGATCCAAATCAGATTCCTGACATAGAGATTCGGGGAACTACTACTATTAGCAGTGTAAATGATCTGCGCAACAGTGTACGCAATAGAAATGGCATGAACCTACCTTTGTTTATTTTGGATGGTTTTGAGGTTAGTATTCAGCGGGTTATGGATATGAACCAGGTTGATGTTGAAAGCGTAACTATTTTGAAAGATGCTAGTGCAAAGGCACTTTATGGTTCCCGCGGAGCCAATGGTGTTGTTGTAATAACATCTTCGATCCCAGCGCCTGGAACTTTAAGAATTAATTATTCCGGCGGACTCAACTTGGAATTACCAGATGTATCAACTTATAATCTGCTTTCGGCGGCTGAAAAATTTGATCTCGAAGTAAGATCCGGTTATTACAAAATGAATGATCCAGTTTCTAAGGCCCAATACGATTTGAATTCAGCGGCTGTTGCCAGAGGAGTAAATACAGATTGGAAAGGTATGCCTGTGCAAACGGGTATCGGCCAGTATCATAAATTGGATATAACAGGCGGGGACCAAAAGTTCAGGTACATAATAGATGCATCATACAATCAGATCAAAGGCGCTATGAAAGGCTCTGAGCGAAACAATTTTAATGGCGGAATTACATTTAATTATATCGGCAACAGGTTTCAACTGTCTAATATTACGACAATAGGATTTAATAACGCAGCAAATAGCCCATATGGCGTATATGACGAATACGTGAAACTCAATCCATATTGGGAGCCATTTGATGAAAATGGTAATCTGGTGAAAACTTTTCCTCTTGGAACACAATATAAAAGAAATCCTCTTTTAGCAGTACATACAACGGATTTTTCCACTGACCAATATCATAACATACGAAATTCAACAAATTTTAATTGGGAGATAATAAACGGTCTACGTTGGTCCTCAAATATTGGTTTTTCTTATCAAGCCGGTGAGAATGATCTTTATCAATCTCCAAATAGCACAAATGAATTTGATAAAACTTCTATCGAAGAAAAAGGATGGTATACCAAAGGTAATAATAAAAGGCAAAATTACCAATTTGGTTCATCCCTGACCTACGGTAAAGTTTTAGGCAGACATAATCTTTATTTCGGTCTGAATACTCAGGTCATTGAGACTAAAACTTTTAATTCTACAGTCATAGCAAAAGGCTTTTTGAATGATCAGATGACGGATATCTCACAAGCTCTGTCTTATGCGCAAGACAGACCGAATACCAGAGAAACAACCGTTCGTACAATTGGGCTTTCTGGGATGGCAAACTATAATTATGATAATCGCTATTATACAGAATTTTCTTATCGGAGGGATGCTGCTTCTTCATTTGGAAACCAAAGTAGGTGGGCTCCATTTTGGTCTTTAGGACTCGGCTGGACGGCAAGCAATGAGGAATTTTTTGCTAAAAATCTGAAATTTATTAATGTGATGAGATTGCGTTATTCGTATGGAGTCACAGGATCAATGAATTTTCAGCCCTATGATGCGATGACAATTTATCAGTATCAGCTTTCGAATAATGATTTTTATCGAAATATCCGCCCCCTTACCGTGCAGACCTTTGGAAATCCAGACCTGCAATGGCAGAACACGAAAGAACATAATTTCGGGCTCGAACTTCAGACTTTAAATAATAGACTAAATATTGTTGCCAACTATTATTATAAAAATACAACAAATCTAGTGAGCGATGCCAATTTAAGATATTCAAATGGGTTTGCAAGTTATAAAGCCAATATAGGTACCATCAGAAACACTGGTTATGATTTAATGGCCACTTATGTGTTCTGGAAAGATAAAGCGCGTGATATGAATTGGGCAATTACCTCCGGATTATATCACAATGATAATGTCCTCGTAAAACTTTCTAGCGCAATAAAAGAAGCAAATGCTCTATTAGAAGGCCAAAACTTATCTTTCAATAGCATACCTGAATATCGGGAAGGAAAATCCGTAAATACAATTTATGTGCTGAACTCTCCCGGAGTAGATATCATGACCGGCGAAGTATTATATAAAAACAGTAAAGGCCAGATATCAACTGGTCTAGCTGGGATCGGTGATATGGATAAGATTGCTGTAGGAAGTTCTGTACCAAAAATTCATGGAAGATTAGGAACTAATTTGCATTGGAAAGGGTTAAATGTGGCAGTGAATTTTGCCATAAGACTGGGCGGAAAAAAGCTTAATCAAACATTATTGAATCGTGTTGAGAATGGTTACATACGGGATAATTTAGACAGACGTGTCTTGGATCATCGTTGGATTCAGCCTGGAGATAATACTGGCTATAGAGGTATACTGTCGACTGATTATACCCAGGCAAACAATCGTTTTGTGTTTACTGAAAATACCGTTACCCTTAATAATGTTAATATCTTCTATGACTGTCCGACAAATTTAATTAATAAAATGGGGCTACAACGGTTAACGATCGGAGCTACAATGAGTGATATTTTTTATTGGTCAAATATTCAGATGGAACGCGGTACTCAATATCCTTATTCCTTAAAACCAACTTTCACCCTTAATGCGACCTTTTAAACCAGTGAGCTTAAATAATTTATTGATTATTTATTAATAAATATAGGAAGCAGTTTTTGAAAATATAAAAATCCTATGGGTCGAAATTCTTTGGTTTCCTGCCCATATCTAAAAAAATTAGTCAAAAGATGAAAAAGAGAACGTTAATTTTCCTATTATATATTGCAGGATTTAGTCTGTCGTCTTGTAACGATTACCTCAATATACAACCTCAGAACCAAGTAACAGAAGAAAATTTATTTAAAACTTCAAAAGGGTACTTTGATGCTCTTGTTGGGATTTACAGTAAAATGCGGCAGTCGTATAGTCCAGGGGCATTTTTTATTGCAGGGAATCTGGATCATATGGCTAATCTATTTTATAACCCTGAACTATCGACAACGTTTCCAATTGGAAATGCAGATTATTCAAATAGTTATGCCGACGCTTCTCTTGGAGCGGCCTTTCTTCAAGAATATAATACTATAGCTAGTGCAAATATTCTATTGGAAGGGATTGAGAAATATAAGAACAACCAAGTTTTGGGTGTCGATGATGCTAACCTAATAAAAGGAGAAGCCTTAGCTTTGCGAGCATTTTCTCATTTTGACCTTTTAAGAATCTGGGGACCAATCCCTGGTCAAGTAGGCACTAAGGCCTACCTTCCTTATTCAAAAGAAGTAAAGACTATTCCCTTGACGTATAATAGCTATGCAGAATATACTGAGGCGCTTATAGCCGACCTTAATGAAGCGGAACTATTATTGTCAAAAAGTGATCCCCTTTTAGAATTTAGCAATATACAACTTAATATTAATAGCGGTTCTGCGGGAAAATATGCATCCTTCGAATATTTTTGGAGACAGAACAGGCTTAATTATTATGCTGTATTAGCCCTGAAAGCGCGGGTATATGCTTGGTTAGGAATGGCCGATGAGGCAACTAAATACGCAAAACAAGTAATTGCTGCCACAAACTCTGATGGTTCAAAAAAGTTCGTATTGGGTGTTGAGGCAAATATAAATGCTCAAGATAGAGCTCTTTTTAATGAACATATATTTGGTTTACATATCAATGATTTTAATCCCCAAATGTTGTTTGGGAATGGAACAAGTGCAGGTAGTACCTATAATACCACGGAAAAAATTGAGCCACTTTTTACTGAAAAAGCAAACGATTTTAGACGGAAAAATTTTAAGGATATTGCCTGGAGCAGGTTTAATCCGGTTCCAACTTCGACAACTAAAAAATACGAGGATCTGATCCGTACTACCGGTACCGGTAAATTTTCAATCCCCCTAATCAGATTATCAGAAATGTATTTGATCGTTGCTGAATTAGCACCAGTGAGTGAGGCAAACACTTATTTTGAGACCTTTCAGAAATCCCGGGGATTAACAAATATCGTCATATTAAATTCTTCGAATCGCAAGCAAGCTGTTAGAGATGAATATTATCGCGAGTTTTATGCTGAAGGCCAAATTTTTTTCATGGAAAAAAGGTTAGGTTCACAAACTTTGAAATTAGCCCCAGCTAGAGTAATGGGAGAATTCGAATATGTTCCTCCCTTACCTTCAGGTGAGATCGGCAGATTCGACAATGTCCAATAATAGAAAGACAACAACGTAATCTGAGTTTAATAATTCTAAATCACTTTAAAATAGCACGTAAAATGAATTTAATTAAATATCTGGCTTTTGCAATCATTCTTTGCCACCTTTTCTCTTGTGAAAAAGTTGCCGTTTCAAATAATTTGGAAGATTCATATGTCGAATTTTATTACCCCAATTCTTGGCCTTCAAATGGTTATCTAACCACAATAAATTACAATTTTAATGGTACTAAAGATCTTGATACCATTATGCTTGATCTGAGGACTCGAGGACTTGTACCCGAAAAAGATGCTGTCGTAGTCCTTAAACAAATTAAAGAACAGACATTACCCACAAATTACGTTCATGCAGTACCTTCATTGCACTTTATTCCTTTTGATGATTCACAGTTATCCAAATCCTATATTATAGCAAAGGGAATGACTGAAGGTAAAGTACCGCTGATCTTAAAAAAAGATCCATTGATGATCGGGAAAACAATTCAGTTATCAATTGGAGTTGGTGAAAGTCCAGATTTCAAACCGGGGGTTATCAATTATTCCAAAATCAAAGTATTAGTTACTACAAACTAAATATAAATTATTCAATCACATTTACACAAATTTAAAACAATGAAAATCAAAAGTATTATTTTAGGTATAAGTTTATGTTCAGCTTTATCTTTTCATGTCAGCGCACAAGAACAATATAAAATCAAAGGTACTTTACAAGGTATTAAACCTGAGAAGGTCTTTTTAAATCATTCGAATGGCAGCCGAAATGTCACAGATACAGCGAAAGTAATTAATGGTAATTTTGAATTCACGGGGGATCCGATAAAGGGGGGGAACGGGATTATTCTAATACCGGTACAAAAAGGAGATGAGGATAAACCAACACTCAATACACAAGTTCTTTTATTTCTGGAGCCCGGCACCATTGATGTTTTTGTCGATCAGCAAAAACAAGTAATGCGTGTAGGTGGAACGCCAACAAATGACATCTATCAGAAATCAAAAAACCTATCTGATCCATATGATAAATTTTTACAGGAGTTAGAGAAGGAGTTCAAAGCAGCAGAGGGTAATTCCCGTGCGCAAGATTCTCTTCGCACAGTGTATGTCGCTCATTCTATAAATTTCCAGCAGCAAATAGAATCTTTTGTAAAAGAGAATCCTAAGTCGCAGATCAGTTTACTTCTTTTAAGGAAATATTGCGATCCGCAAACAAATACGGACGATGCGAAGGCATTGTTTGAGCTACTGGACGAGGAGGTTCGGACTTCTCGTTCAGGACAAATATATTCGGCAGTTTTTGAGGAATTGAAAAAGGTCGATGTAGGGGCAACTGCTCCAGAATTTACACTTCCTGATACAAATGAAAAGCAGGTTAGCTTAAGTAGCTTTAGAGGAAAATATCTTCTGGTAGATTTTTGGGCTAGCTGGTGCGGCCCGTGCAGGCGCGAAAACCCTAATGTTGTCGCCGCGTTTAATAAATATAAAAATAAAGGATTTGATATTTTAGGTGTTTCACTTGATGGGGGGAATGATGCCCGTAGTAAATGGACTCAAGCAATTGCCGACGATAAACTTTCTTGGACACAGGTTTCCGACTTACAGGGATGGCAGAGTAATGTCTCTAAATTATATAAAGTAAGTGCTATACCAGCTAATTTTCTACTGGATCCGAATGGAAAGATTATCGCAAAAAATTTGCGCGGTGAGGAACTGGACCAAAAACTGGCAGAAATCTTAAAATAAATAGATGGGAGTTTCTATTTAATTTGACAATAGAAACTCCTTTAAATTATTAAAAATTTAAATGATGAAGTACATTCTAATATTCTCCCTTTTTTTATGCTTTTTTTCAGAAGCTATTGGACAGCCAAAAATTGCTAATTCAATTACTAAAGGTGATAGCCCTTCTTTTTACCACTTTTCTGATATGAAAGGTAACAAAGAACGCTCCTTATCCGAATTCAAGGGTAAATTTATATTGATTGATGTATGGGCCTCTTGGTGTACTCCCTGCCAAAGAGAGTTTCCTGCCTTGGATAGTTTACGTGATCACTATAAAGACGATAATTTAATCGTACTTGGCGTATCTATAGACAATCAATGGTATAGATGGGTAGGTGCGGTTAATAATTTTAAACTTCCTGAACCACAATTTCAGAAAGGTACTAACAATCAATTTGAAAAGGAATTTGGTATATCATTGATTCCGAGAATGATTTTATTAGATCCTCAAGGAAAAGTTGTCGACGAAAACATGCCTAAAGCATCAGATAAGAAAATATATACCATCATTGATAAAGCTTTGAAGACTAATATATAGCAATGAAATTAAAAAAATATATCATAGGTGTAGCCTTATGTTCGCTATTCATCTCTAAAATATACGCGCAGGAATTTATTGTAAATGAACAGTTAATTTCCAAGTTCGAAAAGTCGGCTGATTCGCTTATTAAAGTAAATCAGAGTATTTCGGTAACGGAATGCAAAAAAATACTTGGTAAAAAATTTGAAAAAGTCAATTTATCACTTAATAAACAGAAAAATAAGAAGCTGTCTCCAAACACCATCTATGAAACGGCAAAACACGCTACTGTCATGATCGGAGCTGCATATCTGTGCCCCAATTGCGAAAAGACGCATGTGAATATTGCTTCAGGTTATATTATCCAATCTGAGGGTGTTATTGTCACAAATTATCACGTGGTGAATGCTTATGCAAATATGAGAGAGGGTTACAAACCATTAGCATTTATGGTTAGACTTTTTAACGGAAAAACTTTCCCGATTAAAGAGATAATTGCTTTGTCACAAAAAGATGATTTAGCAATTCTGAAAATCCAAACTAATGGTGATAAATTACCAGCACTCAGTCTTTCAAAAGGCGCAAAAATCGGTGAGCCTGCCTTTGTTATTGGACATCCTCATAATATGAATTACCATTTCTCTCAAGGAAATGTAAATTATAAATTTAGTGATCAAATCCAATTAGAAGGAAAGCAAGATAGGCGCGATATAATGTTAATTTCAGCTGATTATGGAGTCGGATCAAGTGGAGGTCCGGTACTTAATGAAAACGGTAATGTCATAGGTACTGTTTCCAGCACTAAGACTCTCAGTCATTACGAAAATCCCTCATCAATACAAATGGTCCTGAAAAAAACAATTCCGGTAGAATCATTATTAAATATGATTAATCAGTAATTTGTCGTCTTTGGTATCAGTAAAGATTTAGTATTGAGTTGATCTACTGTCAACTCAATACTAAATCTTTTCTACTTATCTGGAAAACTTCTAAAGACATATGCTAAACTATTTTTATAAGGGACAAATTTTATTTATCATATAACAAGGTTCTCTATTTAAAAATTATGTCCATAATAGTTGTATTCTAACAATTTCGAAAGTCATTGATAAATGATTTTTTTTAAGCAACTATATAAAAAACGCTTTTAATATAGCGTTAGCATTTTTTTTCAATAAATTTGTTTATAATTACCGTCTATCTTGAATTGATATTGTTGAACATTTATAAATGAATACTGACCTTCAAATTTGGCAAATGTTTCAGGTTGGGCATGAACCATCGTTCAAGGTACTGTTTGAACGATTCAATCATGTGTTATTCAATTATGGATTTAAATTTACGCAAGATGAAGCTATTATTGAGGACAGTATTCAGGAACTATTTGTTAAATTGTGGTGTAATAAAGAGAACTTGAGCCACTCAGTTTCTGTTAAAAGATATCTTTATCATGCTTTTAGACGTGTTTTGATTAAGAAAATCGAACAGTCAGAAAGACGTACAGTTATTAATAATTCTTCTGTTGATTATTTGCCGTTTACCATCGAGCTACCACATGATCTTACTATGATCCGAGGCGAACGTGTGATGGAGATACGGGACAAATTAAATAAAGCACTGGAACAAATGACTGCCCGTCAACGGGAAATTATCCATCTGCGTTTTTTCGAAGAATTACCATATACAGAGATAGCGGAAATAATGGGATTGTCCACTAAGGATACTTATAAACTTTATTACCGGGCTCTAGATAGTTTGAAAAGACAATTTGGTAAATTTGGTCTATTAGTTTTACTTTATTTACTCAATCAACTCCGTTAGCATTAAATTTTTCTTTTTCACTGGTTATTCTCGATAAACAGTGCTTAGGATTGTGGTTTTATTAATATCCGGAGTGAAATTTTGTTGTATTTCACGGATTTTTCTATTTTTTTAAAAATAATTGAAATTTATTGGGGTAAAATTTTGACGAAAGGTGTTTATATATTAAAACAATATGAACTCTCGGTTATCAAAATATAAAGATTATAAAGCAGCAGATTTTTTTTCTGATGAAGACTTTGTAGAATCCGTACTACAAGGAGAAGATAGTCAAAAAAAATTTTGGTCTGATCTGGGACGTCGTATTCCAGATTTGTCTGCCGAAATGCAACTTGCTGTAACGTGGATCCTATTGATCAAAGGGCAGGAACCAATACGAGGCAACCTAAACAGTATTCAGCGTTATGCAAATATTCAAAACCAAATACCTATTTATGAAAAGCATCAAAAGCGAAAATTGTTTTTTCGAAAGATGCTTGTATGGACAGCTTCGGCAGCAGCATTATTGCTTTTTCTATTCGTAAGTTATGAATTCAGCCAGTTTGGCCCAAAAGCGACAAATACCTCCTATGGCGAAAGACGTGAACTCACACTTCCTGATTCCTCGATAATTAAATTAAACAGTAATTCTAAACTATCTTACGTGCGTGGCTGGAAAACGGACAAGCCACGTGAGGTATGGTTTGAAGGTGAAGGAATGTTTGAAGTCAAACACACTGCGATTAAAAATCGCCTTCAGCAAAATGACTTCTTTGTTGTACATGTCGGAGATCTCTCATTGACCGTTTTGGGTACCAAGTTTAATGTTAAAGACCGACGTGGACGTGTTGAGGTAGCTTTAATTGAAGGTCGTGTGCGTATTCAAGGGAAGGATGGGTTAGATCGTATAATTGTCCCCGGAGAAACGTTTGTTTATGATGAATATGCAAAGGCTGAGCAGGTAGTGCAGCAGGATGCGAACAAAGTGCTGTCCTGGACGCGCGGTGAACTTAGCATCGAACATAGTAATTTGGCTAATATTGTCAGTGTACTTGAAGATAATTATGGCTATCAGGTCGTGGTTCAGGATTCCTCATTGCTGGACAAAAGATTTACAGGAGTAATTCCCGTAAAAGGAATTGATGACATCCTCTTTGTTATCAAGCATACCATGAATGTGAATATTGAAGTGAAAAACAAACAAATTGTAATAGAACCTAATTAAAACAATTTTTAATCAATCGAAATCTATGAAAACTAAAATCCTTGTGCCCATTGTCTGCCTGATGAGTACCACTGGCGGATTCGCACAAAGTAGATCCAGTCTTAGCCACGCTCTCAGTGAAGTAACACGAATCTACGGAACCAAATTTTCCTATGAAGAAGGGCTCATTCGGGACGCGTTTGTGAACAGCGATCTTATTCCAAAGAACAAAAGACTTCCAGTAGAAACAGTATTAAAGGAACTATTGTACCCAAACAATTATTTATTCCTTTATGTCCAAAACAATTATTTTACTATTATTCGAGATAGTAGAAGTAAGAAAGACAGCGAAGGAGATGACCGCTTTTGGAAAATCGTCACCGGCTCTGTAAAAGATAGTAAAGGTGCGCCTTTGGTGGGGGTTACTGTCATGTCCGATGGATACGCCGTACGATCTGGTGTAACAACAAGTAGTGACGGTAGCTATACATTACGCCTGACCGAACCTGCTGATGCTCTTATCTTTTCTTATTTGGGAATGGAGCCACAACGTCGCGTGATTGGCAACAGCAATCAGATTAATGTAACGATGGAGTCGGTAGTAAATGTATTAGATGACGTTGAGGTTGTCTCGATGGGTTATACGAAAATTCCTAAAGAAAGAGCTACAGGTGCTTTTGGTACAGTGACTGCAAAGCAGATCCAGGAAACCCCTGCTATTAATGTCTTGGAACGTATACAGGGACTTGTACCAGGTATGTATGTTGATCCGAGGACCAACAATATACAAATCCGGGGGATAAATAGTTATGGGACTGGGGGGACTCCAAAAGAGCCATTGATTGTTATTGATGGATTCCCCATGGCAGAAACTGTAGACGCTCGTTTTACTTTGACAGATAAGGGCAATACACAGAGCGCTGGTGGAGCAATATTAAGTCGTATCAATCCTAATGATATTGAAAGTATTACGGTATTGAAAGATGCTGCAGCCTCTTCGATCTGGGGGGCAAAAGCTGCCAATGGTGTCATCGTCATCGAAACGAAAAAAGGAAGAAATACGTCCCCCTCCATAAATTTTGGAACTTCTTTAAGTATCGCATCTCCGGCTGATCTCAATAAGATGGACCGTATGTCATCTCAGCAATACATTGATCTTGAAAAACAATTGGTAGAAGAGGGTTTTATTGCTGACAATATCGAGAAAAATAGCTGGGATCCGTTTAATATTAACAAACCACATTCGGAGTCTTTGGAATGGATATTTCGGGTGAAACGTGGAACAGCAACCGAACAGGAGCGAGATGCTGCTTTGACCCGGCTCGCAGGTATTGATAACAGAAGTCAGATCAAAGATTATTTGTTACAGAAAGCAACATCACAGCAATATAACTTATCAATTTCAGGCGGTGGCAACAAAAATACTTATTTTGTGTCAACTAATTACAGTAAAGATGTTCCAGTTTTCCGTTCCAATAAAGCGGAAAGTTTCAACACTATGGCTAATTTGACTAATATGCTGTTTAATGACCGCGTAAAATTGTCAACTGGAATTAATTACAATTATGGAAATTCTATTGGGAATTCGGCAGCAATAAATGCATTATCTTCAAATATCAGTTCTGGAGGGCTTCTTCCATATGATCTTTTAAAGGATGAAAATGGTAATAATATCCGCCGCTACATCCAATTCAGACCGGAAATTTCTCAGGATTTTGAACGAAAAGGTTATTTGGACTGGGCTTATAATCCTATTGAAGAATTATCTGCCTCAATCTATAACGACCAGACCCATGCCATCAGAATGTTCATGGACATTAATACAAAGCTGACAAGTTGGGCAGATTTATCGGTTATGGGACAATGGCAAAGACAGCTAGAAAACGGTGAGAATATCGATGGTGTAGACAGCTATGGACAACGAAATCAGATAAACATTGGTACAACATTCAATGATAAAGGCAATTTTGTATACGGCTATCCAATGGGCGGAAAACTAGGAGTCAGTAACTATAATGGTTCGCAATACGTCTTTAGGACGCAATTAAATATTAACAAGGCCCTAGGCGCTAATGACCAGCATAATTTAAATTTTCTAGCTGGTGCAGAATGGAAACAGAATAATTACAGATCATCGGGCGATTCATATCTGGGTTTTAATTCCGATACCTATTCTTTTACTGCTATAAATCCAAGAGGAAGTTACAACACAATCTATGGATGGGATAACTATTTTAGTTCAAACGCTACAATTGCAAAAAATAGAAACCGGGCACTTTCCTATTATTCCAATGGAGCCTTTTCTGCTTTCGGTGGCAAATATGTATTGTCGGGAAGCATACGCTTTGACGATTTCACCTTAGTAGGTGCGTCTCGGGGTGAACGAGGGAAACCCCTCTGGTCAGTAGGTGGAAAATGGGATGCCAAGAAGGAAGCATTCTTAAAAAATGCAAGTTGGGCTGATGCGCTGGGAATACGTGTAACTTACGGGGTGAACGGTACAATGCCAGTAGGAGTCAGTAGGCAAGTCGTAATCAATACTAGTACCGACCTCATTTCAAATGAAATAACCGCCCAAATCGCCTCCGCTGCCAATAGACAGATCAGTTGGGAGAAAGTGAAGACATTTAATGTCGGTCTGGATTATGGAACTTGGAATAATCGGTTACAATTCAATGTGGATTACTACACAAAAAAATCTTCGGACATTATCTATAGCTTTCCGTTCAATGGCACATATGGCTGGACAAGTGTACAATTTAATAGCGCTACGATGGAGGGACATGGAATCGATCTTGGGCTTAAAGCAACCTGGCTGCAGACTCCTGTCAAATGGAGCAGCCAGTTTAATTTTGGCTATAATACCAACGAGGTCACTGATTCTCGCTTTAAGAACCCGACTCGTGTGTTGGACTATATGGGCGGAAGCGTTCCAATCGTAGGCAATTCTACCGATTACATGTATGCTTACAGGTGGGCCGGCCTGGATAACCAGGGACGTTCACAGGTCTATAAAAAAAATGGCGATCTTGTGAATGCTGATGCCCCAGCAAATACACTCTTGCCTGAGGATCTCGTAAAAGTAGGACGAACAACTCCCCCTTATTTTGGAGGTCTATTTAACTCATTTTCGTACAGAGACTTTACATTAGGCGTGAGGATTACCTATGAAATGGGACATGTCCTCAGACGGATTTCAGTGAAAAATTATCCAACTTATGCTCCTTATTCAGGCTCTATTGGTCTACAATCAGATTTGGCCAAACGCTGGCGGCAACCAGGCGACGAGGCTTTTACAAATGTCCCGGGATTAAGTACAGCAAATTATCAATATAACAGTGTTTCGAGATACGAAAACTCTGACGCCCTTGTGATCAGTGGAAGTAATATCCGACTACAGCAAATAGACTTAGGCTATAATTTCCCGTTCAAAACCTTGGAGCATACGCCATTTAAATCAGTAAATCTAAACGCGAGTGTAAGAAATCTAGGTCTTATCTGGCGCAAGAACAAAGACGGAATTGATCCGAGTTATCGGACATTGAATGATTATTCGAATTTGCCGCCTTCACCGACCTACTATTTAAGTCTTAATGTTTCCTTTTAAAAATCAGTGTCATGAAAATACAAAATATTTTTTTAAATAGCCTCTTAGTCTCCACTATACTATTCGGTACTTCCTGTAGAAAGTATGTTGAAGTGGAACAGAATGGTACACGTACTTTGAAAACGACAGATGACTACCGTTTCCTCCTCAATAATAAAGGTAATTTTGAAACCTCCTACCTGTTTCCATTAGTGACAAGCGATAATATCGCGCCGGAGGTTGCCAGTACGGCAGCAAGCGTCTGGGGAGGAAGTACTCAACTTGCTTACATGTGGTCCGACCAATTCTTTACGGGCGAGCAGGAGGATGTTGGCTGGAATAATCTGTATAAGCAAATCTATATTACAAATGAAATACTCGCAGGTGTAATGGATAGCGAAAAGGGGACCGAATCTCAGAAACTTACAGTAGCGGCAGAAGCGCGTGTACATCGGGCGTTTGCATATTTTTCACTTGCCAATCAGTATGCGCCAATATACGATCCGGAAAAGGTTAGTAATCAACCGGGAATTCCAATGCTTTTGACACCTGATCTTTTCCAAAATCTCAATCGAGCACCGCTGTCACGCGTTTATGATCAGATAATCCTTGATCTGAAAACCGCAATTGAAAATTTACCGAACTATCCTGATTTTAATTACCACCCTTCCAAAATAGCAGCATATGCGCTACTTTCCAGAGTTTACCTGACAATGCGCAATTTTGAAGAAGCTGGAAAATATGCTGATCTTGCACTGGCTTTGGAGCCTACAATCCTCAATTTGGAAGACTATACCAAAAATGCTTCTTTCCCTCGTATGATAGACGACAAGGAAGTACTTCTTTCCAAAGTGAGTGCCGGATATATTTTAGGGCCAATAAACCCCGAACTTATTTCTCTATATAATGAAGACGATCTCCGATTAAAACTTTTTATAGGAAATGATCCGGGAACGTATAAGGGGTACAAGTATATGAAGCCGGTTTTTAATAGTGGTTATTCAAACAATTCGTATGTAGGTTTGAGCAGCCCCGAAATCTTACTTAACCGAGCTGAAATATACGCTCGCCAGAACAATACGGCTAAAGTAGTAGAATTACTCAATATGTTGCGCAAAAAACGTTTCACTGCTGCAAAATATGTTGCGTTTACCACTGCCGACGTTACTGCCGACCTATTAAAGTCTGTCATTGACGAACGCCGCCGCGAATTTGTCGGCACAGATTTGCGCTGGTATGATATGCGTAGGCTTACCCTGGATGGAAACTATTTTAAACCCATCAGTCGAACATTTAATGGGCAGTCAAATACCTTAACGTCCACCAGTCCACGTTTGATATATCCAATTAACGAGAGAGTTTTATCTTTCAACCCTGAAATTGGCCAAAATCCCAGATAATTATATAAAGATGAAAAAGCAGATAATTTTTTTAGTGCTGTTGTTTGTCCAGGCTGTGTTATATGCACAGCCTCGGTTTGACAGCAACGTTTTTATGCCGGTAAAACCCAAAGTAACAGACCAGCTGCAGATAATATATAATGCCAAAGATAAGGATCTGGAGTTCAGCGACGATGTAAATGCAGCGTTCTTTTTATTCGAAGATTTTGGGTGGAAGCAAATAAGCCTTCAAATGCAAAAAAAATCTGAAGGTGTATGGACTGTAACGGTTCCTGTTAAACAGTCGACAGCTTTTATAGCAGTTAAATTCTATCAGGGAGCGCTTGATCAACCCGATATAATTGACAATAATCAAGATAAAGGATATGCAGTCGCGCTAACTGATGCAAAAGGAAAACCGGTTCAAGGTGCTTTTCTTGGCGAAGCAGCATTTCAAGTGCCGACAATAGCTGCCGGAGGTATTTTTTCCTATTATAAAAACCAGCCTCCTCCGATGTCTGGTGAATATTTGAAGGAATTGGCTGAAAAAGAGTTTGCATTGTCCGGTAAGCAGCATCTGCGCTATTTTCAGTCTTTTATGAACTTACAAAAATTAGCTTTGGGAGACGGCTTTCCCACCTATGCAAAAAAACTGATAACTGAGGAGTTAAAACAAAAAGAAATAGCGGATGAAGTCCTTAATCAACTCTATACTTTTGCCAGTGTACGTCTCAAGGATAAAGAACTATTCCTCTTGATCCAAAATCGTGTAAACGAGGATTTTCCGAATGGCTCCACAGCACGTTTTATAGCGTATAACAATATAAAAGGCAGCGGTCCGGATAAATCCGAAATAATTGCTTCATATGAGAATTTCCTGAACCGATTTCCAATTCAAAAGTGGCGTGAGCATCCCAATGGTCAGGGATTTATTTACTATGCGGTGTACCGTGGTCTTGGGTCTGCGTATTTTGACTCTAAACAAATGGACAAATTTGCCAAGCTTTATGACGATATAGATTTCCGAACAGGTAATGAACTGATGCGTTGGAATATTATGCGCGCGTATATGTTTAAAACTGTCGGTAAAGATAGCCTTTACGCGCTATCTGAGAAAATTCTGCCAAAGTTGATTGCACGGCGGGGTGACAATTCCTATAAAGACGATTTTGACCGTCAGGCTCAGGCCGATTCCAATGTCGTTAAAAATCTGGATGACCGTCTTTTTACGCATATTTCCTTGTTAAATGACCTCAAAAAGTATCCAGAAGCCCGGAGTTATTTCTTGTTGCTATCGGAAGACGGTAAATACAATAACGCAGAACTGAATGAAATCAACCTTCAGGTGCTCGAAGGGCTGGGCGATGAAAAACAAATTCTGCCCTTACTTGAAATGAGCGCAAGATACAATACTATGACTCCGCGCATGTTTGACAAACTCAAAGCAATTTACCTAAAGGCAAACGGCAATAATGAAAGTGGTTATCAAGCTTATCTGGCTGGATTGAAATCCGATGAAGAAAAAGTGGCTATGAAAGCTTATGTAGATCACAATTGGGTCGATCATCCTATGCCTGATTTCCGTCTTGAGACTGCCGACGGTCTGTTTATTACACCTTTAGACTGGAAGGATAAAATTGTTGTTGTGGATTTCTGGGCCACTTGGTGCCGCCCATGCATTATGGCATTTCCGGGCATGCAGCTTTTGGTAGACAAATATGCCCATGATGACCATGTCGCAATTTACATGGTAGGAACAATGCAGACTGGTGACTATAAAAATAAATCAGTGAACTATGTCCGTAAAGAAGGCTTCCGTTTTAATTTATTGCATGATTCTGTTAATCCCAAAACTAATGAACAGGACATGCTTTTCAAACAACTGGTTCCTCTTTTTGGAGATTCATCTATTCCTCGAAAAATCATTGTCAAAAATGGGCGGGTCCGTTATTGCTCCGGAGGCTATTCGGGCAGTCCCAGCAAATTGATGGATGAATTGTCTTTAGCCATTGAAACCCTCAAAAACGAAAAATAGAATATTTAATCATTTATAGATATGAACAGGAAAGCAACGAGCTTGCTCGTCGGGATGATTGGTCTAAGTCTGTCTTTACAAGCACAGATGAATCCAAAGTATAAATTTGAGGAGGCATTGAAGCTAATTCAGCAAAATTATGTCGATCAGGTCAATGAAGAACATTTGGTAGATGCGGCAATCAAGGCCATGATATCGGATTTAGATCCGCATTCACGCTACACTAGTCGGGAGGAGGCTGAACAGATGCGTGCTGCCATGAGTGGAAGTTTTGCCGGAATAGGAATTCAGTTTTTAAAAAATAATGAGCAGACCTTTATAACAAAGGTCAATCCAGATGGACCTGCCATGCGTGCTGGAGTACGTGTGGGTGACCAGATCATTAGTATTGATGGCGATAGTATTGCAGGAAAAAAATGGGGCAATAAGGAGATTATGGAAAAATTGCGCGGTGACAAGGATGTACCTGTTGTCCTCGGAATTTTGTCAGCTGGTAGCAAAAATAGTAAGAATGTTAGTATTGTCCGAGAAAATATACTTGAGAAATCTGTTCGGGAAAGCTATATGGTAGATAGGGAAATCGGCTATATCGCACTTTCTATTTTCAATAAAACGACACGTCAGGAGATCGATGTTGCCTTAAAATCTCTGAAAGAACAGGGAATGAAAAAGCTGATTCTTGATCTACAGAGTAACGGTGGGGGATATGTCGAATCCGCGATCGGTGTTGCAGATGAGTTTTTGCCAAAGGAGAAAATAGTATTTTATTCCGTGCCCAATGAAGGGGGAAAAGATTATTACTTTACAGGCGGATTCGGCCAGTTTTACGAAGGACAGCTCGTCGTTCTTATTGACGAATCCACCGCTTCATCCAGTGAAATTGTAACTGGATCCCTTCAGGATTGGGATCGTGCTGTGATTATTGGCCGCCGGAGTTTCGGAAAAGGACTGATGCAGAAACCTGTACCACTATCGGATGGTTCAGAAATGCAGCTTACAGGTGCACGTTACTATACCCCGTCAGGACGGTCGATCCAAAAGCCTTACAATAAAGGCAAGGATGATTATTTCCAGGATTTTAGCCGCCGTATGGCTTCCAAAGAATTATTGGAAGAAGGGCATATTTATTTTCCTGATTCTTTAAAATATACCACGCTCACCAATAAAAGAATTGTATATGGTGGCGGTGGAATTATGCCTGATATATTTGTGCCTATCGATACCAATGAGTATAGTTCCTGGATGGCACAGCTCATGAACAGTGGCCTTGTGGCCAAAGGAGGTTTCGAATTTGTACAACAAAATCGTGAAGCGCTCCTTAAAGCGTATCCCGACTTTACTTCCTTTAATACACGGTTTAAAGTGCCGAAGGAGGTCCATCATCAGTTGATAAGTGCTGCTCACAGGCTATCCGTAGCAGTACCTTCGGAAGATAACCAGACTGCCCATGCTGCCATCGATCTTGAATTTAAGGCACAGGTAGGTTCGCTGCTTTACACCGGGGGAGATTATATGGCCCGTGTCAGAAATGAGTCGAATCAAAGTTTTAAGGAAGCGCTCCGTGTTCTGAATGATGATAAGCTCTATAAACAATTGTTGAAGACTGGGACTGTTGGAATGACCAAGGAGAAAACCGAAATTCAAAATAAATCAAAAACTAAATAACTATGAAAAACATGAAATGGGTACTAGCCTTAGTGTCCTTATTGCCTGCATTAGGATATGGTCAGCAAAATTATACTTTAATTGGACAGGTCGGAAAGCTTGATAAACCAGCAAAAGCGTATCTAAGATTAAATTATGATGGTAAAGTTTTAATAGATTCCGCAGAAATTAACAAAGGCAAATTTGAGTTTAAAGGTAGTATTCCTTCCCCAATGGATGCACATTTACGT
Source organism: Sphingobacterium sp. DR205 (assembly GCF_011064245.1). Classification (NCBI taxonomy): domain Bacteria; kingdom Pseudomonadati; phylum Bacteroidota; class Sphingobacteriia; order Sphingobacteriales; family Sphingobacteriaceae; genus Sphingobacterium; species Sphingobacterium sp. DR205. The sequence continues at coordinate 5,830,857 of NZ_CP049333.1, forward strand.
ATTATTCACGATTTTGCACCTTTTGATCCTGCTCATCCTCCAAAACAGGATGTATTGCCTTTTTTGATCGAGGGGGCTACAATCAAATTTGTGGCGGCAGATTCTATTAAGCATGCAAAAATCACAGGATCTCCTTTGAATGTAGAAAGTGAACGGGTAAATACCATGTTGAAACCGATTTACGATCAGTATGAGGCTTTAAATAATGAATATAAATCCAAATCCCTTGCAGATCAACAAGACCCGAAATATATACAATCATTAGAAGAGCGGGCTAACGCTATTCAACAACAGACGATTGATGCAAAATTGGATTATGTAGCCAAAAATCCCAAAAGTTATATGGCATTAATGGCTTTTAATTCTACTTTGCCTCCTGAGTTTGATGCCGTCAAAGCTGAAAAGATATTTGCTACTTTGGATCCTGCAATTCAGAATTCGGTACTCGGGAAAGACTTGGCTAGACGTATCGAACAAGTGAAAAAGACGAGCGCAGGTGTAGAGGCTCAGGATTTTACACAACCCGATGTTGATGGTAAACCTGTAAAATTGTCAGACTACCGTGGCAAGTATGTTCTGATCGACTTTTGGGCGTCCTGGTGTGCCCCTTGTCGGCGAGAAAATCCAAATTTGGTAAAAACTTATGCCGAATATCAAAAGGAAGGATTTGAAATACTGGGGGTATCTTTGGATAAAGCTGCCGATAAAGCGAAATGGATAAAAGCTATTCAGGACGATAAACTGACCTGGAAACAGGTGAGTGACCTCAAAGGATGGGAAAACGAAGCTGGAATGAAATACGATGTTAAAGCTATTCCTATGAACTTTTTGGTAGATCCAAATGGAAAAATTATTGCCAAATATCTCCGAGGCGAAGCATTGGATAAAAAACTTGCAGAAATTTTCAAAAAATAGTTTCACTGACATGGGTAAATTCCTTCCTGTGTTGGCATATGTTTAGTTAGAAGGGAGAAGGCTGTATGCAGTACAGCCTTTCTTTTTTTGAGTACGTCAATAGAACGTAGACATCAATCAAAAACTTAATTCGAGGTCTAATATGTGATATTTGCAGAAATAAACGGAGCCTGTTTTTACCTCAATGAGTAAATTTTTACATGACTCTACTATTTAGAATAGGTATTTATTAATTCGATTATATAGTGAATAAGATTCATTACAAGTGTGAGATTCTCATACTCTTTATATTCATTATTTACCTCTTTTTATTTTACACTCATTTTATTAAAAATAATGTTTTTATGCTTCATGTTAATCAATATGATATTTATAAAAATGATATACTAATTTAGTCCTAGTAAGGACTTTAAACATAATCCCTATTATGAAAGTTAACCTTAAAACAATAGCATTTATTTCGTTATTGTTCATTACCGCCGGTGTTCAGGCCCAGATAGGCAAATATCAATGGAAAGAAAGTACTGAGGGGGGATATACATATAAGTATGTAACCAATGATCCTGTTCAAACCCGTTTTTACAAGCTTAAAAATGGTTTAACCGTTATCCTGAGCCCAAATAATAAACAACCCCGTATTCAGGCGTACATTGCGACTAAGGCCGGGAGCAAAACAGATCCCAAGGACCATACGGGCTTAGCGCATTACCTTGAGCACATGCTTTTTAAGGGGACGGACAAGTTTGGTAGCCTCGATTGGTCCAAAGAAAAACCATTGTTGGATCAGGTGGACAATCTTTACGAAAAATATAATCATACCACTGATGTTAACGATCGGGCGGCGATCTATAAAGAAATTGACCGTGTATCGGGAGAGGCATCCAAGTACGCTATTCCAAATGAGTACGACAAATTGATGAGCAGCATGGGCTCTAAAGGAACCAATGCATTTACATCTTTTGAACAGACGGTCTATGTGGAAGATATCCCCAACAATGTGCTCGACAAATATTTGGCGGTTCAGGCTGAACGCTTCAGAAATCCCATTCTGCGTTTGTTCCATACCGAGTTGGAGTCGGTATATGAAGAGAAGAATATTAGCCTGGATAACGATAATAGAAAATCTGTCGAAACCGTTTTTGCAGCCATGTTTCCAAACAATAACTATGGAAAGCAAACGGTGTTGGGATCCGTGGAACATCTTAAAAACCCTTCGTTAAAAGCAATTCGTGAATATTACAATACCTATTACGTTCCCAATAATATGGGCATCATTATGTCGGGTGATTTCAATCCGACAGATGTTATCCAACGTATTGACAAGGCATTTTCCACAATGAAAGCTATGTCTGTTCCGGCCTATACATTTGAAAAAGAGCAAGCTATTACCAGCCCTATTACAAAAACTGTTATCGGGCCGACATCAGAATACTTGCTGTTAGGATTTCGGTTCCCGGGGGCTGCTGATGCAGACGCACAGATCCTGAACCTTATGGCCAATGTACTGACCAATGGATCTGCAGGATTGATTGACCTGGATCTCGTTAAGTCTCAAAAATTATTGGGAGCAGGAGCATTTCCTTATGTGTTAAAGGATTATTCAATGTTGATTCTCCAGGGTAATCCAGGGACTGGACAGAGTCTCGAAGATGTCAAGAAACTATTACTGGGCGAACTCGATAAATTGAGGAAAGGGCAATTTTCAGATGACCTGCTTACCTCGATTGTTAATAATGAAAAGAAAGGGCAAATCAAGCTGTTTGAAAACTATACCAGTACCGCTGAGCAACTCATGTCAGGCTTCACCTCGGAGATTGATTGGGCAAAAGAATTGGCTTATACCGACCGTTTGTCAAAAATAACCAAAGAAGATATCGTGCGTTTTGCCAATAAGTATCTTTCAGAGGTCAACTATGTCGCTGTCTATAAACAAAAAGGACAGGATGATAAGGTCGATAAAGTTATCAAGCCGGCCATTACACCGATTACGGTTAACCGGAATGTCGAATCTGCCTTTTTGAAACAAATCAATGCGATGCCTGAGCAGGATATCAAGCCTAGATGGATTGATTTTGCAAAAGATATGTCAACTGCTAAATTGAAAGATCTAGATGTTTTGGCCGTTCAGAACAAAAACAATGAGCTGTTTAGTTTAACCTACTATTTTGATTTTGGAAGCTGGGACAATAAATTATTAAGCCTTGCTGTGGGGTATCTAGAGTTTTTAGGCACCAAAGACAAGAGCAGTGAAGATTTTAGCAAAGCATTTTACAAATTGGCATCCGACTTTTCAGTCTCTTCAGCAAATGAGGAAAGCAGTGTTTCAGTTTCCGGTCTAAATAGTAATTTCACTGCATCCATTGATCTGTTGCAAGATCTCATGCACAATTGTGTGGTGGACGAAGCCGCTTTTAAAGCTTATATTGAGCGCGTGAAACAGTCTAAGGCCAACGCCAAGGAGAATAAAGCGGCCATTATGGAAGGCTTAAAAGCCTATGCGCGTTATGGTACCAAAAATCCATTCAATTACACCTATACAGACCAGGAGCTCGATGGCTTAAAAGCTGCGGATCTTGTTGCTGTCTTGCACAATCTTGCGAATGCCAAGCATCGTGTACTATACTACGGCCCACAAATCGTAGCAGATTTAGTCAAAAATCTCAAGCCATTAAAGCAGAATGATTTGCCTTATTATACGATTGAGAAGGGGGTGAAATTTGAAGAAAAGCCAACAACGGAGAATAAGGTCTTGTTTGCACAATATGCGATGAAGCAAGCTGAAGTCTTCTGGATCCGTAATTCAGGAATGTTTGATAAAAATGAGATCCCTACCGTGGCTTTCTTTAACGGATATTTTGGCGGCGGCATGGGGAGTATTGTTTTTCAGACCCTCCGCGAATCAAAAGCATTGGCCTATACGACCTATGCTTATTATGGGCAGCCTCAAAAGGAGGAAAACCATGGTATGGTAGGTGCATATATTGGTACGCAATCTGACAAGTTTAAGGATGCTGTAGGCGGCATGAACGAGCTTTTGAATGAGCTTCCTGAATCAAAAGTTGGTTTGGAATCAATTCGTACCAATTTACTGAAATCGCTGGCAAGTGAGCGTATTACAGGCGCTGGTATTCTTTCAAGTTATTTGGCAGCGCAACGTCGCGGGCTTACAGAAGATTCCAGAAAAATGGTTTTTGAGCAACTTCCCAAGCTTAAATTTTCTGACCTTAAAGCGTTTCATACCAATAATATCAGCCATAAACCATATATCTATTGTATCGTTGGAGATGAAAAGGACTTGAACAAAGGTACAATCTCAGCATTGGGTAACCTCCAAAAGCTAAGTCTTAACGAAATATTTGGATATTAATTCAAATCAAAAAATGTTTCAATGTTTATAGTTTATTGGGGCCACGTCTAGTATGATGGCCCCTTTTTTATTATATACATAGTTCGTAATCATTTTAATTAAAGCCAATCATTTTTTATATAAAATTCTTCCAAAGAATAGTTTACTTTAAAATTTGATATCAATATCTAAATTGAAAATTAAATTAACTGAAAGGTCGACAATCTCTAGAATGAAAATATATCCATTTTTATTCGGGGTAGCACCTTATCGTTGAATGGTGCAAAATATCGATTTCTATTTTAAATCAGTTATTTTTTTTAAGAATCGATGATGATCACAATGATCAATTTTTATACGACATTTCATGCCGGTAAGTAAACAAAAGTTTGAATTTTATTTTTTCCGAAACCTTATTTAATAGACCACTTTTTACATGGTAGGCTTTAAAATTACAATTCTTATATAAGAAAAAAGAGTTAAAAGAGAAATGAAGAAATTATAAATCGTTATCATACAACTTTCTGTGTATCTTACGAATTACACGATTTGATATATATTCCTAAACAATCAAGGTATTTTATGTTTAACATTTGGTTCAATACTATTGTTTTTTATTTCTACGATCTTTTCGATCCTGTAGACATAAAAGCGCACTGCTTCACCAATTTCATCTGTGCCGATATATTCCATAAGTTCGAAGTGCCGTGGAACGGCTTCTTTAACAACTTTTCCTGTTGCTTGAATGGCAGATAGTTTATTCATTATAAATTAGTTATATCATTTTTAATTTTTTTTCGATTTATACTGTAGATAATTTATTTTTAATGTCCTGCCATATATATATATGAACAAGAGTTAGCTATATATCGAAATACCGTCTACTCTCCAAACATCACCAAAATGGTTTGAATAAATCTGATCCAAAACCTCTTTTATTGGATGCTTAAACTTGCTAAAAACATGTCGTACCCCGTTTTTATACATTAAGCTGACTACTTCATCTTCTTCTGAAGCAGAATATCCAAAAACTAATATATGTGGTAATTCTTATTTAATAGTTCAGCAGCGTCAATTCCATTGCAGATCGGCATCTTGATGTCAAGTAAACAGATAGTTGGAGCATAATGAAGCAACTCAGTGGCATTCAGTAATTCGCGACCATTTTTGAAGAGTCCTAATAACTTAAAACGCTTATCTCTTTCAACCATCATAGAAATCATTCTTCGGTAGATCAAGGAGTCATCAGCGGCTAGGATACCAATCTGTTTTTTTGAATAGACTTGGTTTTTCATAGCGCGAAGTTAAGTCTCTATCAACTCAATAAAATGCCCAATAATGGGCATTTTATTTTAATTATTTTACAGTTTTAAAATTGTTAATCAAATTGCTGCAAATTTTATTGCGGGAGGTTTATTATAATGTTGTAAGTACGGCATTGAGGGTATTTCTATGTATCCCTAAAAAGGAAGCTATATAGCTATATGGAAATACCTGAAAGGTTTTTGGCGAATGTTCTTTTAAAAGTGCTATTTTTTCTGCCGCTGTCCGGGCCTGTAGAATGCTTATATTTTTCAACGCATGGATAAGATTAGGCTGCATAATCATCAGCTCCAGTTGATAAAAGCGAGGAAACCTATCATAAAGGACTTTCACGGCAGAAATGTCTAAAAGTAGCAACAGAGAATCGCCAAATGCTTTGTAACTTTTCTGAGAAGGCCTTTCCTGCAAATAATCTTCATAATTGAAAACGATCTCTCCTGAGTCTAAAGGACAATGAAAACTTGTGATCCGCTGATTTCCATCTTCATCATAAAAATCTGAATATACTGCCCCTTCCACGAGCAAGGCTATAGTATCGACGCGCTCACCAACTTTAAAGATCAATTCTCCACGTCGGTATCTTTTAAAACTCAAAATTTTAATTAGTTCTGAAGTCTCTTCTTGTGTCAAATTAAAATGCGAAAAATTAGTGGTAATAAACTCGTAGAGCATAATTGAAATAAATTAACATTATTTTAAAAATACGATTTAGCTAAATCTGTTTCATTCATTTCATAAGCGTTAACTGTCATTTCAAGCACCAATATTGTTACTCCAGTCAGTAAATATATCTGTTTTACAATTGACCTTAGTTGCTTAAGCAAGATTTCCATCTGTTTATTTACCACAAATCGACCAGAATTCCTCATGTACCGCATCTGTTAATTCAGTTGAATGATCGGGCACTTCAGTCACTTTGAGCACTGAGTTGCCTGTATGTTGTTTCATCTTTGTGAACAATAAAAGCACTGTTCAAGGAAAAACAATAATAAATAGATTCATGAAAAATATAGCAATAGGACTCTTAGCCTCAATTTTTCTAGTGGCTTGTCAAGGAAGCAAACCTGATAAAAAAGTTAAAGATCATGCCGTTCCTATAGAAACCATAACAGTCGAATCTGTTAGTATCAATAACGAGATTATCATAAGCGGTAGTATTGAGGGAACCAGGACAGTAAAAGTTGGATTTATGGTACCGGGAAAAATCAATAATATAACAGCGCGAGTGGGCCAACCGATCAATAAGGGAAGTTTGATAGCTACACTTGACCAAACTGACTATTCACTCAACAAAAAATTAGCGGAGGTGCAAAAGCATGAAGCGGAGGATGAATACAATAGGTCAAAAATTCTCTTTAATAAAGGTAGTCTAAGTGAAAGTGACTTCGCTAAAATTGGATTTGCGTATAAAAAAACTGTCCTGCAAGAAAAAATACAGGAAAAAAGTCTGAATGATTCCAAGATTTTTTCCCCAATAAGCGGTATCGTCCTCGATAGGGCTACTGAGATCGGAGAGATCATATCGGCAGGGAGTCCACTTTTCACGATTGCTGATCTAAGTACTGTAAATGTATTCTCCCGAATACCGGAAAATGATATCCGAGGAATACATATTGGCCAGCATGTGAATGTGCAAGTAGAAGCAATACAGAAAGCATTTACGGGCAATATAATAGAAATTGGGGCGCTTGCGGACGCCGCATCCAGATCGTTTTTATTAAAAATAGCCGTAAAGAACCCCGGGCTGGCCATCAGACCTGGAATGATTGCCCAAATCAATATACCGTCAACAGTGAACCGTGAAATTGTTATGGTACCTGTAGAATGCATCATACATGATCAGGGAAATTCCAATTTTGTTTATGTTGTCGATAAAAAAGCCAATAAATCTTTTAAGCGTACCGTCGCTCTGGGCAAAATAGTAGATAACCAAGTTGAAATAATCTCGGGCCTGAATTCCGGTGACCTACTTGTTACAGCCGGACATAACAAACTATCGGACGGAACGGCGATCATCGTCAAGCAATAACAGCACCCGGTCAAACTTAATTTTTTATTATCATTATGAATTTTATAGAAGCAGCATTAAAGTACAAGCAGGTGACCCTTGCCGTTCTGCTTATTTTATTTGCTCTGGGTGCAGAGTCACTTTTAAATATGCCGCGACGCGAAGATCCCAAAATTACCGTCAGAACAGGTCTGGTGGTTGCACAATTTCCGGGGGCATCGTCAGTTCAGGTCGAGCAGCAGCTGACCAAAAAGATCGAGGAATATCTTTTTCAGTATGAAGAAGTAGACAAGGAAAAAACCTCGTCCGTATCAAGCGACGGTTTGGTGGTTGTCAATGTCGAATTGACGGAAGCAGTAAAGAAACCGGAGGTTTTCTGGAATAAGCTCCGGCATCAGCTACTGATTTCAAAAGCTATCGAACTACCGGCAGGTGTACAGGGACCATTTGTTGATTCCGACTTCGGAGATACTGAAGCCATGGTCATCGGCATCGAAAGTAATATGGCAGATTACGCGCAGCTTAAAACCTACGCTAAGAAGCTAGAAGAGCAGATCAGGACCATTAAAGCTACATCCAAGGTAAAACGGGTCGGTGACCATCAGCAAGAAATTGTTGTCGCGGCCAATTCCGGCAAGCTCGCTCAATATGAGCTCAATATGGGGCAATTGATACAGACGCTTCAGCAGCAGAACAGCATCGTTGGTAGCGGAGAAATAAAAACCTTTGCCAACAAGACCTCCATCTATACAGATGGGTTGTATCGAAAGGAGGATCAGCTTGCCAACCAGATCGTGAGTGCTCCTTCAAATGGGGCTGAAGTAAAATTGAAAGATATAGCAACGATTACCCGTGGGTATGCTGAACCTTCAAGCATAATAACTGTAAACGGAAACAAAGCTGTACTATTGACCGTACAGATGCACGAAGGAAATAATATTGTGGACTTTGGTAAAGAAGTTAATCAGAAAATTCAAGAATTTAAGAGGTTAACGCCAACGACCATAAAGACCACTACTCTGGTATCACAGCCAGACTTGGTAAATCATAACATCTCACACTTTATTAAAGAGTTCTTCTTAGCTATTATTGCAGTAATTGTGGTTGTCATCCTATTGCTGCCCTTAAGGATAGCCTCAGTTGCGGCCATGGCTATTCCAATGACAGTGGCGCTCACTTTTGCCATATTGAACATGATCGGTATCGAGCTGCACCAAGTTTCTCTGGCCGGTCTGATCCTTGTACTGGGAATGGTGGTGGACGATGCGATAGTAATCGCAGACAATTATGTCGAGCTTCTTGATGAAGGTGTTGACAGATGGACAGCCTCCTGGCGAAGTGCCCATGACCTGCTTATCCCGGTGCTTGCAGCCACGATTACCATCATCGCCTCATTCGTTCCGATGGTGCTAATCAAAGGGTCGACAGGAGAATTTATTTTCACCCTTCCTATTACTGTGGCCGTGGCATTGCTGGCTTCCTATTTTGTGGCATTATTTCTTACGCCACTGCTCTGTTTCACCTTTATTAAAAAAGGGCTTCATGATCACAACGCTACCAATGAAGAACATACTAAGAAAAAGAAATCCCTGCTCACCTATATGCAGGATCGCTATGAACGTCTGCTTGCATGGTCTGTTAAAAATCCACGCTCAGTCATTTTAACCAGCATTATCTTCCTTCTTTTGACCGGGGTGATCTTCAAACTGTTTGTGAGAGAACTTTTCTTCCCCGCAGCAGAGAGGAACCAATTCGTAATCGAACTGAAAATGCCAACGGGCACTAAGCTTGAAGTAACCAGTGAAGTGATCAAAAAAGCAGAAGCCATGATCAAAGATGATAAAAGAGTCGTTTCTTATGCGACCTTCACGGGAACATCAGCCCCGCGCTTCTATTATAGTTTTTCGCCGGAATTTCCAAGGACAGATTACGCACTGATCCTGGTTAATACCACGACTACGGAAACTTCAGATGAACTTGCCCTTATGTTGGATAAAAAAGTGAAAGAGATTGTATCCAGTGGACATTTCTTTGTCAAGCAGATGCAGCAGGGAAATGATCTCAAAGCACCGGTTGAGGTACGCATTTCAGGTGCTGAAATCCCCCAACTACAGGATATTGCAGTTAAAATAAATGATATTTTAGTACATAGCGAAGGAAGCCGCCAGGTAAGGTCTGATTTCGGTGAAGACTATTTTGGTTATGGTCTACTGCCGAACCGGGAGGCGCAAAGACTGGGATTTACTACTGAATATATTTCCCAGGCAGTTTCTAGAGGTTTTAAAGGTCAGTCCCTTACTTCCTTTTATGAGGGCGATGAACCAATCGATGTTTTATTCAGGCTTCAGGATGATGTGCGAAAAAATACAACGGATCTGGAGAACCTTTATGTGCCCTCTCCCCTAAACAATGCGCAGATTCCATTACGACAGATAGCAGAAATTACTCCACAATGGCAGACAGGTAAAATCATGCATAGAAATGGCGTACGGACACTTACGGTGCAGAGCGAAATTTCGCTTGGTTCATTACCGGCGGAACTTCTTGAAAAGATCAAACCCGAAATTGAAAAATTGTCGCTCCCTGAAGGATACAGGATTTATTATGGCGGTGAAGAAGCCGGTAAAACAGAGGTGGAATCGGATATGTATACTGCTCTTTCGATCAGTTTAGCACTGATATTCCTGATTCTGTTATTTCAGTTCAAAAATATAAAAGAAGCACTCATCATCATGGCGACAATCCCGCTCAGCCTATTCGGTGCCATCCTGGGACTTGCCGCTACGGGAAATAATTTCAGTTTTACGGCCTTCATCGGTTTAATTGCGCTCTCCGGTATAGTGGTTCGTAACGCAATCATACTTGTTGATTACACCAATATCTTGCTCAAAAACGGGATGGATATCAAAACTGCTGCAGTTACTGCCGCCCAGCGAAGGTTGCGTCCCATTTTTCTGACTGCAATGGCGGCGGCCGTTGGTGTACTGCCGATGATTATTTCAAAATCCCCGATGTGGGCACCATTGGCAAGTGTACTGGCCTTCGGAGTAATATGGAGTATGATAATGGCACTGCTCACCGTCCCTGTGATGTACATCGGATGGATCAACAAAAATGATAAAAAAGAAATTTCGACAACTACAAATAAAGACTTACAGTATGAAGTATAAATTAAGCTTTATCGGCGTGCTAATAGTGTTTTTTGTGATGCCTTTTGACCTATCGGCCCAGAGCGTACAAGAATATTCGCTGCAGCAGCTGCTGGATACGGCAAAAAAAACAAATGATATGCTAATCATAAAAGAGTATGCGGTAGACCAGAGCATATCAAAGTTACGAGAGAACAAGATCAAACGGTATCCATCTGTCATGGTGGACGGCTCCTATCAGTACAATTTTAATCTCCCTGCATTTACCGTTCCGGCGGGCACACTGGGATCAGTTCCTATAGCAGATGGAACATCCCAGTTGCTGCCCCAACAGGATAGCCATTTTAAGGTCGGTGATAAGGGAGTCTATAGTTTGAATCTTGGTGTTTACCAACCTGTGCTCCAGCAGTTAAAGATGGGGACTGGGCAAGCTATCGACGTATTGGACATCAAGATTGGGCAGCTCGAAAAACAAAAAACCTGGTTGCAGGTGGGGATTGCGATCGAGCAACAGTATTATTTAGCTCTAATGGCAAAAAAACAGATAGAAGTTTCCAATGCGAAGGTTGCTCTTGCAAAAGCAAAATTCAACGATGGCAATAACGCGTCGAGTGCTGGGAAAATTATTTCAAAAGATATGACCGGTCTAAAAATTTTAATCGACGCCGAGCAGCTTAATATGCTCAAGCTAGAAAGCCAGTATAAGGACTGCCTTAGCATTTTGGGAGAACTCACCAATATTGATCCCGCTAAAATAGAATTGGCAGAAAAGTCGTCGTACAAACGTGGCGAAACTCTGGACTGGTACCGGACTTCTATGGATAATTCTCCAGATCTAAAGATTGCGCAACTGGATATTGAAAAAGCGGCCTTAGGCGTTAAAGCGGCCCGTCAGAGTAAACTTCCAGACCTGGGCGTTTTAGGGGGATATAGCGTTCAGAAAGGAAATCCAATTCTGCCGGAACAGACTCCTTACATTGGAGTAAGCCTGAAATGGAATCTGCAGAACTTATTTTCGGGTAAAGAGATGGAAAACCAACGTCTGATGCAGCTTAAACAAGCGGAGACAAAGCTGAAGCTGGTAAAAGACCAACTGTCCGCAAGCCTGGACAGAGCATGGCGTAAGGTAACCATTACCTCAGCAAGTATTGCTACAGCAGAAAATCGCGTGGAATACTGCCGGGATGCACTAAAGTACCAACAGGACAAAATGACAGCGGGGATGAATACTGGTTCTGAGCTCCTGCAAAAACGTGTCGAACTTTCCGAGGCTGAATCATTGTTGTATCAGGCATTAGCAGAAAGCCTGCTGGCCCGTGCTGAACTTGATAATATGATCGGAAGCTCAAAATAAGTTATAATAAAATTAAAATGACAGGCGTAAAATCGTCTGCCCGAAATAATGAAAAATAAGATTTTACTTGGGATGCTTTTCATAAGCGCTAGTTCGAAGGCTCAAACAGTCTCAGAAAAGAAATGGTCACTTGACTTTGGAGGTTCAATAGGTATACTTGTTCCCTTCGATGATGATAAGGACAGTAAGGGACAGATGGGGTCCAATGCCGTAACCAGTTTACAGCTGAATTATAGAAATCTATTTGCCCGCTTTCAGCTGGGCCAGACGACGTTGGATTTCAAGTACCTGAACCGATTCGAGACAGTAGACACAAAGATAACAGCAAAGTCAAATAGTACAAATGCAGGTTTCCTTTTTGGTTACCAGCGGCAGTTCGGGAGATTCGAACCATACGTGATGCTCGGCGCAGGAATCTCGTTTGTCGATGTTCCAATGGCCCAATACGATAAAGATGATAATAGTGTTAATTTTACGACTAAGGCCGGTACTTATCTTCAGACAAATGCAGGACTGGGTATAAATTATAAGATATCCAAATCGTTTATTCTTTTTCTGGAAGGACAGGTTTCAACGATCCCGAGTGTCCCTAAAAATTCTGCTACGCATCTTTCTGGTGTGAGCGCCATGATCGGAATAAAAGCGCCGCTATAAAATGGACTGCCGGAATAAGAAAGTTTTGGAAGCTGATATTTAATTATATTTAGGCATGAAAAGTCGTAATCACAAATTATTCAGGATTTATGGTTTTCCGTCCTTTGGACTGTTCCTTTACCTGATCTTAGTTCTTTTAAACCCGTTGGAAAGGACCTTTGTTAGTTGGGAATCATATGGACCTTTTGATTATTTGATCGAATTCATGCTGTGCACTTTTTATGCGATGGTGATTTGTGAAACGGGAATTCAGTTGAATCAATGGATGTCATTATTCTATAGCTGGGATCACCACATTTACAGCAGATTTCCCCTCCAGCTCTTATTGCACTCGTTTGTGCTGTATTGCTTGATCAGGATTTTCTTCCTGTTTGATTTTCCAGTTTATTTCGGTTATGATACGCTGCTGCATAGACAGCTCATCATCATTGGGGTGATTATGTCTTTATTGAGCACGACAGTTTTCGCAGCAGAACATTATTTTTATAACTGGACTGCTGCAAACACCAGATCCATTGAGCTTGAAAGATATACCAATCAAGCACAATTGGAAGCATTAAAGCTGCAGCTCGATCCACATTTCCTGTTCAATAATCTGAGTACAGTAACTGCCCTTATCGATCAACAGCCAGCTACGGCAACCGCTTATGTGACCAAACTGGCAGCGATATACAGGTACATTCTCGGAAACAGAGATCGTGACACCATTTTTCTTTACGAAGAAATGGAGTTTATCAATAACTATCTATTCCTGTACGAGACACGGTATGGGGAAAGTATCCAGGTTAATATCGAAGAAAATAAAACTATGCTAAGAGCCGAGATTCCGCCGCTTACACTGCAGCTGCTCATTGAAAATGCGATCAAACACAATATTTTTAGCAAAGAAGATCCGCTTTTTATCAATATCTACTATCATGAACCCAATACGATGGTCATCGAGAACAATAAGTGGTTAAAGGCTGAAGGTAGGGCGGGAACAAAACTCGGGCTGAAAAATATTAAGGAAAGATATCGCCTATTAGGTTGTCCGCTCCCCGAAATTGTAGAGAATGATGAAATTTTTAGGGTGGAAATCCCATTGATAATAACGAAAAATAGTTAAATATGTTAAACGCCCTGATTATTGAAGACGAGCTTCCCAACATACAGAGGCTCGAGAAAATGCTCTCAAAATCATCTTATGACATCACCGTTATAAAGAGTATTCAGACTGTGAAAGACTCCATGAAATGGCTGGGAGAAAATAAACAGCCAGACCTGATCTTTATGGATATAATGCTCACTGACGGCATAAGTTTTGAAATTTTTGAGCATGTTGATATAGCTGCTCCTGTGATTTTTGTAACTGCTTATGACGAGTATGCGCTTAAAGCATTCGAAGTGAACGGTATAGATTATTTACTGAAACCTCTTGAATCGGAAAAACTGGAAAAAAGTATCCGTAAAGCTATTGGATATAGAAGTCTTGATGATAATATAGGAATCATTAGCCTGATGAAAAAAATGCAAACAAATCAGCGGATCTATCGTTCCCGGTTCCTTGTCTCTTACAGGGATAGATTTCTATCCATACTTGTTGATGATGTAGCTTATTTCATTTCTGAAAATAGAATAACCTACCTGATCATGAAAGATTCCCAGCGATATGTTATAGACGCTACTTTAGAAGTTCTCGACGCAGAGCTTGATCCTGAGGTGTTCATTAGGATCAGCAGGCAGTTTATTGTATCTTTTGGAAGTATCGAAAGCATCTACCAGCTCTTTAATAGCCAGCTAAAAATAAGTCTAAAACCGCAACTCTACGAACCGGTTACGCTCAGCAGGGACAGATCCAGCATTGTAAAGAAATGGCTGGACAAGCCAGGAAACTAATCCGGCTAAATCTGAGAGCCATTTATAGCTGGAAAGGCAATAATTAGGGTTGGTTGTAATTAAAAAAAATTAGTACCCTAGCCTTATTCCTGAAGTTTTAGAAAAACAAATTGACAAATAATAAAGCAATTGGGGCTCCCTGCCCCACTGCATCCTTTGGTTGCAGTGGTTGATTACACTAATCTTTCGGGTGAAATGTTTCCAAAAGAGCAAAAAGTGAGTTTCGATTTTTTCAAAATTTCCTTCAAGCCTACCTTTAAAGGATACATAAAATACGGACAAGGACATTATGATTTTCAAGAAGGCGGGTTGGCATTTTTGAAGCCTAAGCAAATCGTTTTCCCTCCGGAAGATATAGACAACTATGAAGGTTTTGCTTTGTATTTTCATCCTGAGCTTATTCTAAATTATCCTTTGGGAAGAGCTATCAATCAATATAGTTTTTTCTCTTACGATGTTTCAGAAGCATTGTTTTTATCTGCAAAGGAAAAAGAAATTATCGCTCATTTATTTGTTTGAATAGCCAATGAATTGAACAATAATATTGACAATTTCAGCAGGATGTGTTGGTATCGCAATTAGAATTGTTACTGAATTACAGCAACCGCTTTTACAACCGACAGTTCATGACAAGAAAAGCTGTTAATAACAATATTATCTCTGCTTTGGATAAACTTTTGAATCATTATTTTGATGAAGAAAATAGTTTAAAAAATGGTTTGCCATCAGTAAAATATATCAGTTCTGAATTGCAATTATCACAACGTTATTTGAGTGATATGCTGCATTCACTTACAGGGCTGAATACGCAACAATATATCCAAAACACAGTAATAGAAAAAGCGAAAGAAAAGTTATCTAAGACAAATCTTTCCGTCAGTGAAATTGCGTATGGATTAGGCTTTGAGCATCCACAATCATTTAGTAAATTATTCAAGGTAAAGACAAATGTTTCGCCTTTGGAATTTCGGCAGTCGTTTAACCCATAGCACATACTTGGTAATGGTTGTAATCAATATTCCATTGACGATATACAGAACAGCGGAGATAAAAATAACTGACCTAGTTTCTCAAACTATTGCTATTTACTTTTCTGACTTACCATTCCTGAAATTAACTATTGTAAGACACATTTTCCCGTAGAAAGACAGGAAAGCCCACCTGATCAGTATAATCGTGAAGATACCATATATGATAGTAATAAGCTTGTCGGCTTTACCAAACAATTTACAAAGTGGACCGACCCCCATCCTTGTCACATGCTTTTCTTTGATTAGCTTTATTGTTTGGTACCACGCTTTTTTCGGATCGCAATTTTATTCTCCTTTTCAGCATGGTCAATCATAAAGTTAAGACCGTAAATTATCACATTGGCTTTTTCTAAAGCTTTCTCCACATCCTTGGGATATTCAGAAAAACCCCAACTATTTGATAAATAAATAGTTGGGGTTTTATTATCTTCGTGTATTCCCCCGAATAATAAGGTTAGCGGCCAAAATCGGGGTAACGGTCATCAAAAAGATATGCGAAAGATACAAAAACTTAGCGAACTTCAGCCAACTTTAGCCTTCAGCGAATACGATATTTTCAAACAGTACGAATCAAGTTTTCACCTGAGTGAACTAGGGCGGCTTTATCGGAGTATTCCATTTTCCGAGCTGGCAGCGAGCCTGGGGCAACGGGAAAACCGAGTTGGCCGCCGGTCCTATTTTAGCGGGGCGGGTAAAGTGGCGCTGATGGTGCTGAAATCCTATACGGGGCTTTCCGACCGTGACCTGGTCGCCCAGCTTAATTCCAACCTCCATTATCAGCTTTTCTGCGGTGTTCGGATCAATCCGTTAAAGCCGCTCGATAATTTTAAGATCGTCAGCGAGATCCGCTGCGAACTTGCCAGAAAACTTGATATCGGCACCCTTCAGCGGGTGCTTGCCGGTTACTGGAAGGCCTGGTTTAAGGACAGCCATGTATTGATGAGCGATGCGACCTGTTATGAGAGTGATGTTCGCTTTCCCACGGATATCAAACTGTTATGGGAATGTGCGGAATGGCTGCAGGGGCAATTGCGGAGCATGGCAAAGCTGTCGGGTCTGCGGATGCCGCGCAACAAATTTGACAAGCAGCGCCTGCGTTACCGTATCTATAGTAAAAAGCGCAAGCGTGGGAAATCGGAGACGCGCGTGCTGAAACGCAGCCTGCTCCACCTGGTTGGCAAGCTCATCGGTCAGTGCGGGGATATCATGTCCCTTGGTACAGCCAATCTTCCTGGCCGCTTTCACAGACGGCTGTCCATCATCAAAAAAGTACTCCATCAGCAACGGGAACGTTTTGCCGGGCGGGAAGTGAAGGGTCTGATTGTTAGTGTCGACAAAGATTATATCCGCCCGATCGTCCGTGGCAAAGAAAGTAAAGGGGTTGAGTTCGGCGCCAAAGTGAACAGCATCCAGATTGATGGCATCAACTTTATCGAGCACCTGAGCTTTGATGCTTTCCATGAAGGGAACCGGCTTCCACAATGTATAGACCTACAGCAGTCACTGCTGAGAAAACGTGTCAGCCATGTAGCTGCCGATGCGCTTTACGCTACCAACGCCAACCGGAGCTGGTGCCGCAGCAGGGGCATATTCACCAGCTTTGTGCGCAAGGGTAAGCCTGCAGCTGATGAAAAAGAGCGCGGCAGGCTCCGCTCCGTGCTGAACAGGGAGCGCTCTACGCGGCTTGAAGGTAGCTTTGGCACAGAAAAACGGTATTATTCGCTCAGCCGTATCCGGGCCAGGACCAAGAAAACGGAAATCCTGTGGATATTCTTTGGCATCCATACAGCAAATGCGGTGCGGATGATCCCCAAGATGCAGGGCCAGCAGGAAAAAGCGGCTTAAAAGATCACAGAAAATAGGTGGAAGAACGGGTGTTCAGGGGACAGCTATGCCAAAAAAAACGAAAAAGCAGCTTTTTGGCAATCGGGTGCTTAAACCAGCGGAAAAATCTTACAAAGATCGGGATAACAGAACAAAAAATGGTGACCGAAATTATTCTGACCACCATTTTTTATAACATTTACTGAATATCCCATCCTTGATCCGTTTTTTTAAAGGGTAACGTCTTTTGTTCCCAGCTTTTCCATAGGCACTAAAGTTACGGCTCGCTTTTCTAATTTGCGTTTATAATTGTTAATCCAATTGATTAAGATAGTCGTATTTTGTAGTCCATACTTTCTTGCAGTTTGTTCTGCTGACACATTTTTATAAAGTACCAGCTCTATTAATTTCTCTTTAAATTCTTCTTCGAATTCAAATCGAGACAAAGCTTGTTCATTCATGTTTCCTTTACATTTGTAATCAAAACTATAAAGTTATCGACATATAAGAACAATTTATTTCCCTTGAATTCACTATATTTCACAACAAAACACATATTTATTCACAAAAAAAAGAAAAAATTAAGAGCGAGCAAATGAGACTCTTAACGAAATTTGCTCGCTCACTTAAGTTTTCTCTACTTTAATAATTTCCAAAGGGATTCAACAGGAATGGTCTTCTTCAAAATCATCTGCACTGAAGTAGGACTTTCAGCATGGGAGAGAGTACGAGTGCTTGATACCGTACCTATGACTCTTCCAAAAGCATCAATAATAGGACCTCCACTAGAGCCTATACCATATTCTGCTGAAATAAGCATGATATTTCTATAATAATCTGTACCGTTTACACGTGTTTTGTCTACATATTTATGGTTCACATGACCTTGAGAAAAATAATAATACAAGTTGTGTGGATGGCCTAATGAATAAGCTACATCACCAATATTAGCTTTGGGAGCCAACGCAAACGCAGGTAATTTATCACCTTGAGTATCTAAACGTAATATCGCCAAATCATCCTTCTCAGAAGCAGCGATTATATCTTTTACTGGATAAGTACGACCGTCGTATAACCTTACCAAAAATGCTAATGGTTTATTCCCGCCGCCCATATATGCATACGCATTTACCACATGATAGTTAGTAACTACAATCCCGTTTTCGTCAATAATGTATCCCGTAGCAGGGTTAATATGTGTATGCTCGCAATGTGTACATAAATAAGCCGATCCCACTATTACTGTTGCCTTTTTAGATTGACCAAAAACTTGATTTGGAGTCAATAACTTACTTTTGACTCCCTTTAGCGTGATTTTAACTTTATCTCCGACAAGAGCTGCAACGTTTTTTGCTTCCTGAGCCGAAACACTTTTGTTAACCTTTAGCAAAGAATCTGCAGAAGTTGCAAATTTGGCGATATACTCTTCATTATTCATAAATTCTTGCGCTTGAGCAAATAAATTGATGCTTAATAATACCAAGAGAATTGAAATCTTAAACTTTATCATCTTTATAATCTATATTTAACTAATTTACTGAAGACAACGCTTCATCTATTATACTGTAAATTTCAATATCAGAAGGCTTCGGCATACGCTCATTGTAGACCTTACCTTCTTTATCTAACAGTATCATCCTTGGGATATATTTTATATCAAATTCCTTTTCGAAGCGCTTTTCTTTGTCAACATTGAATTGATGTGAAGGTATTTTAAGATTTACAACAGCACCACGCCATTTGTAATCTTTATCATCTACAGATACTCCAACTACAACAAGATTTTTATCTTTGTAATGGTGTCTCAATAAATCCAATGAAGGCATCTCTTTTAGACAGGGAAAACACCAAGATGCCCATACGTCAATCAAAACGAACTTACCCTTAAATTCGTCCAAATATCTCCTATTGTTATCTAGATCCTTAAAATCATAGATAGAAGGTTTTTCACCTTTTTTCAAAGACATCGATTCTGATTGTTGACTATAAGAATCTATTAAGGCCACTACTAAAACAAATGTTGATATTATTTTAAATAAGTTTTTCATCGTAAAAAAATAATTAGACACCTTGAAAGCAATAATTACTAATTGAATTAAAAGTGCCCAATAATTTATGTCAATTATTTCAAAATCGCTCTTAATTTAAGTTCAAGATCGGCACCTCTCAAGTTCTTACCAATAATTTTTCCTTGAGGATCCAATAAGAAATTAGCAGGAATTGAACTAACTTTATATAGCTGTGCAACCTCGCTATCCCATCCTTTCAAATCCGAAACCTGGTTCCATGTCAACTTGTCATCTAAAATCGCTTTTATCCACTTCTCTTTAGCGTTATTACCCCCGTCAAGCGAGACACCTAATATGTCAAATCCTTTCGATCTGTACTTATTGTAAGCAGCAACTAGATTTGGATTTTCATGACGGCAAGGTCCACACCAAGAAGCCCAGAAATCCACCAAAATGTATTTACCACGCAACGAACTAAGCTTAAGATTTCTGCCTTCTGCATCTGGAAGCGTAAAGTCTGGGGCAATAGCACCGACTTCAACGACTTTTAACTCTTCAAATACCGATGAGTACATAACTCCCGGCCTAGAAGCGCGTACTTCTTCACTCAACATTCCAAATAAGCGCCTAGCTTGATCCGTATTAGTAGCCGGATCACAATACTTTCTCAGTAGGTTGAGACTAATAGGTGAGTTTGGATTCTCTTTTACAAAAGCTTCTATTTCTTGCTGAAATTTAAGTGTAGCGGCTGTGTAAATATTACGAAGTGAATCTTGAGCCAGCGTGTTTCCATTCAGTCTTTTGAATTCGGCTTCTAGAGACTGTCCATATGCATCAAAGGAAGCAGTAAAAGTTTTTGACTTTTGCAATAAATCATTCATCGGTGTACCACCGATACGCATTATCTTATTTTTCTGATCAACAAATACTTCAATAGTACCTGGTTCTAAGTATATCACCACTTGGGTATTACGCATCGGCAAATCTTCTTCTTCCCGTTTAACGGGTATTCTGATAACGCCGTTCGCGTTCTTTTGTGCGTCACCTTTGAATTCAAATTTACCATTAACAACTAAAGCTGTATCGGTAGCATAACTAGTTCCCTGACGGTAATTCATGAAAATTCTTTCCGGAGAAGTACCTGTCAATGTGCCTTTTATAATGAATTTTTCTTGCGCTTCAAGCTGGAAAGATAAAGCTAAAATGGATAATAATCCTAAAATTGTTTTTCTAATTTGCATTTTTTTTATTTGTTTAATTATATATTCTAAGCAACTACATGCCACTAATTAATATTTTTACTCGATTATAGTTCATCAGGCCTGGTTTTGCGGTTTTACTCTGTGCGATTTTTATGGACAATTGAACAATCTTCCCTCGCATAGATACGTCACGTTTCACAACCAAAGGAATTGTAACTTCTTTTGTTTCTGGAGCAATAAGGTATCTTTTCTTCAAATCTTCATTACTGAAGTCTACATAATGTACATTTGGAATTGCATGTTCACTTCCAGTAGGCAATTGTGCTTCCTTAATCTGCTCCAATTTCACTTCGTACTGTTTTTCAGGAACTAAACCTAAAGTTTTTATCGGTAGATAAATAGTATCAATATCTAGACCTTTCTGTGAAAAATAGTAATTTTTTATAGTCGCGTATCCACCACTTGGATAAGTATTGGGAAAATTAAATTGTACATAAGTATCCTGTAATTCATTATTTACAGAAACTTTTTTGCAAGATCCCATTAAAAAAATCAAAATTATTGCTGAAAATGATTTATTGTATTTCATTGTCATTTTTATTAAAATATTAGCTTTTATTAAAAGATATCATATCGCCCAGTTTCTCCGGATGGAAGGGGCGGGACATACTCAAACTCTCCCATCTGTCGATCAGGTTTAAGTATCAAATGCGAAGAATTTATCCTTTTCTCCATAAAGAATACTTGACCTTCAGCATAAAATTCCTTATAATACTCGTTTCTAATAATGTTTCTCCGATTTTCAATAGTCAATAATGGAACAACTGTAACTGATCTAGATTGTTGATATGTAACAAAATACGAATTCGCTTCATTTATAGGTGAAAATTCGGATACAATGAGATACATCTCTGAAAGTCGGATTAAAGGAATCGAAAATTTACCCGTGCCATTATTTCTATTAAGATCTTCATACTTTCTGGTTGTATACAATCCTATTGGCATAAAACGTGACGGAGGAGTTAATTTTAAATTTAATTTTCTGAAATCTCGCGAATCAGGAAATATAGGATCTAGAGCCATTTGCAAATTATATACACCACCTGCTGAGTTTGCATTACCAAACATCAAAGTGTTATCAAAGTTGTTGATATGCAACGATGAGATATGTTCTGAAAACAACAATCTATCTTGCGTCGATAAAGCAATAGCAGTGCCCAACGTAAACTTTTTTGTACCGTCAGTATTTTTTGCTTCAATAACTTTTTTTGCATATTCCACTGACTTATCAGCATCTCCTAACCACGCATAAACGCGCGCTTTTAATGCTAATATACCGTAATAGTTAAAGCGATTTTGCCGCCACATATATTCCAATCCAGAATATCCAGGTAAATTTGTAGAAGTTACATTCAATTCCTGATTACTAAATTTTGTCAATGGGTCACTTTCTCTCAATAGCATCTCGGCTCTATCAAGATCAGATATTAGTTTTGATATATATACATCATAGGTATCATAGGTTAAAGGATCTATTTTTACGGCAGTAGCATAAGGGAGATAAGCCTTTGTTCCAACTTTCGAGGGGATTGGGCCCCACAAACGTAACAAATCAAAATGCAAAAATGCCCTGATTCCCAATGACTCTCCCTCAACTAAATTACGTTGAACCGTACTTAAAACATCAGCAGTACCATGTTTCTGTATACCTGTCAACAATGAATTTACTGAAGATATAGTGCTATAAGAGTTAAGAAATGCTCCCCCCATCATTCCATCTGATTCTGAGTTAGAATAGTCAAAATTGGAAATCGGAAAACTTCCCCAAAGTTCTTGTGTATAAAAAAGATTAGCCATATTATCAATACCTCCAGATACAAAGAAACTACCTGGACTATAAGATGTTCGCATTTTACTATATACACCTACTAACGCATCAAAAAAACCTTTACTTGATCGAAACAGATTCTCTTCTGTCATTTGATTTTGTGGAGTAACTTCAAGCCACTTCTCACAAGCTGTAAACAGCATTAATGCTGAAATACTTAATAGAAATATATTCTTTTTTTTCATGACGATACAATTTAAAATGTTGCATTAATTGTGAATGTAGGCTTCAGTGAGTAAGGGTAATCGGTCCCCCTTTCCAACTGGATATTAGACCAATAGAACACATCGCTCATAGTAGCTCCAACAGAAAGTCTCTTCAACTTCATTTTTGATAATAAAGCAGCGGGTAGATCATAGAAAATATTGATATTATTCAAAGTCACAGTATTTTCTGTGAATACAAAACGATTATTTGCGAAGGTATTATTTGTATTAAGAATAGATTTAAAACCAGTATTATCTCCAGGTTGCATCCATCTAAGATCCATTACACGTCTGTCAAGATTATTATTTATAAGACCATTTTCTACCCTATTTAATAGCGTATTGTTCAATTTCTTCCCACCCAGACGAGCAGCAAATCCAAGCGCGATATTCAAGCCTTTCCATCGCAAAGTTGTACCAAAACGACCATTTAATTTTGGAACCGAGGAGCCAACAGATATTTTATCCATTTCAGCTACTCCTGCAGATGCAGATGTTAATTCACCTCTACTATTCATATAGATAACTTCTCCAGTAAGAATGTCGACGCCTGGTGAGTTTAGCACATACATTTCATTCACCGAATGCCCCTCTCTATACTCCAATATAGTAGCATGGCTTAAATTCTGGCTTTCCAAGCTTTTGTTAGCTTGTTTTATAGCATTAGACAATTTTACCAGAACATTGTCATTTCGGTATAGCCCTCCTGTCAACGACCAATGCAAATCTTTTGATGGGATTCGCCAAAGCACATAGCTCATGTTCATATCAAAACCTGAATTTCGGATTGTACCTATGTTTTCTTTATATGTTGTGAATCCATTAGAATAACGCAGGTTCGCATCACTTACAAGATTAACTGTATTCTTTCTATAATAGTTAAATGTGACATTTAAACGATTCTCTAAAGTCGTAAGATCAACCCCAATATTATGTTCTTTTGTATTTTGCCATTTAAGATTTGGATTACCAAATGTCTGAATAGTCAAAGGACGAATATTTCGGTAAAAATCATTGCTATTCAATTGGTACTGGTAGATCGTCATCGCATCATAAGGCTGGAAGTTCATTGAGCCGGTTACACCGTAACTGTACCTAAAGCGCAGCGTATTAACGAACTTGATATTATTACGCACAAAACTTTCATTACTTGCAGTCCACCCCAATCCCAGCGACCAGAACGGAGCCCAGCGACTTTGACTTCCAAATGACGAAGCG
The DNA here is from genome assembly GCF_011064245.1 of Sphingobacterium sp. DR205. Taxonomy (NCBI): domain Bacteria; kingdom Pseudomonadati; phylum Bacteroidota; class Sphingobacteriia; order Sphingobacteriales; family Sphingobacteriaceae; genus Sphingobacterium; species Sphingobacterium sp. DR205. Next base: position 5,854,859 of record NZ_CP049333.1, read on the forward strand.
GCATCTTTTCTATAAGAAAACTCCGTATAGTATAAGTTGTTATAGTTATAGTTTGCGATACCGGTTACTCCAATAGACCTAGAAGTTGATTCCAGAGTATTTGGGCGATCCTGGGCATAGCTCAACGCTTGCGAAATATCTTTCATCTGATCATTTAAAAAACCTTTTGCAATTATGGTAGAATTGTAAGTTTTATTTTCAATTAATTGGGAGTTTAGTCCCAAATAGATATTATGCAAACCATATGATTTACCATAACTGATCGTGCTTCCAAGCTGGTAGCTCTGCCTGGTTTCGTAACCTTTAGTATATCTCCCTTTGTCTTCTATAGTTACCTTGTCAAATTCTAGGGTACTATTTGGTGATTCGTATCGATCGCTCTCGCCTCCCTGATAGGTAAAACCAATATTAGCGGCCAATCGCAGTCCTTGAATAATATCCCAAATAATATTTGTAGCATTTCGAATATTATGATACTTACTTGTTGAAAAATCGGTTGTGTGCTGAGCAATAAGTGGATTCTTTTTATATTGTGAACCATAGGGGTATGTCATAATAATATCTCCAATTTCATCATACGGAGCCCAATACGGATTCATTACAACATATTCTCTATAATTCCCGTAGGGGCTGTTAGCAGATTTATTAAAACCAATATTTGTATTGTTTGAAATCTGGAACTTCGTGCCAATGTAATTAAATGTAACTCCTCCATTAAAATTATTACGATTTGAACCTTTCATCGCACCTTTCAACTGGTTGTAAGATCCGTTAATGATATATCTAAATTTTGCATCTCCACCAGTGATATCTAATTTATGATATTGACCAATCCCTGTTCTTACCGGGATATTCTTCCAATCGGTATTTACGCCATACTCCACTGCGGCAGAATTTTGTTCATATATAGAGGCAGAACTAGGATTATCAAAATTATAGTAACCAGCTTTTACTTCATAATCCAGCTTCTCTCTGGCGCTCATTAAGTTATAAGAGGATAAATCCGGAAGCTCTAAATTCATACCGCCTGCATAATTTATACGCAAAGTTCCTGGCTCTGGAATAATAGATGTAATTACAACTACACCATTGGATCCCCTTGAACCATAGATGGCTTTTGCACTGGCATCTTTTAAAATAGTAACGCTTTCTATATCTGTCTGGTTCATATCCATAACTCGTTGCAGAGTAACCTCGAAACCATCTAGAATGAATAGCGGGAGATTCATCTGATTACGATTACGAACCCCGTTTTGCAATTCATTTACCGTACTGATTGAAGTCGTACCACGGATCTCAACATCAGGTAATTCGTTAGGATTTGAACCAAGATTATTCATCTCCATTATGTCAAATGAAGGATCCAGATTTCCAAGAGTTTTCAATAAATTTCTATTACCTGCCATCTTCAGATCTTGCTGCGTAAATTTAACTGCTGCACCCGTAAAACTTTCTTTTGGTCTATCAAAGATACCCGTCACAACTACATCATCTAACTTATTAATTTTGGCTTTTAATTTGATCAAGTAATTGTTTTGGTCTGTTTTAATGTTAACGTTTTGTTCTTCATATCCTAAGTGCGCAATTTGCAGTATCTTATCACCTCTGTGAAGTTCAACTGAAAACAAACCGTTTTTGTCTGTTGCTAATACAGATATACGGTTGCCCGTTAGCTTTATACTCGCACCTGATATTGGACTACCTTTTTCATCCACAACCTGCCCAGTTATCTTTCGCTCTTGATATTCATTCGTAGTAGATGAAAACTCACGAACAATGATTATTTTCCTCTTGATCGTATACTCAAACCCATTCGAAATCAAAGATTTGTTCAATACAGATTCTAGTGAAGCATTTGTTTCATCAAAATCAAAAGCAGGTATCTTTTTTAATAATGCGTTGTCAAATACAAATGAGTATCCTGTTTGTTTATTAATAGTTTCAAAAAGCTTTTTGGCAGAAATCTGCTTTTCATGTAATGTAATATTCTGCGAAAATGTTGAAGCGGAAACAGTTAATCCTATTAATAAGAAAAATATTATCAACTTTGTCATAAGAATATGGCTAGAGGCTATACCAACTTTACGTTTTTTTTTGGCCTTATTAAACGTCGCGGCATACTCCTCTATTTTTAATAAAGGGTAAATTTTATACATTTGTTAATGTTTGGTTTAACTTGTTAGAATTGGTTTAATGGAAATCGATAAGCTGATCGGACAATCAGGGAGCAAGTGCGAATTGCTCCCTTTTTTCAGCATGGCTTATAGTAGATCTATGTGGGTGCTCTTTTCATTTTTTATCTAAGGTTAAGTGAAAAATTAGTTAGTTTTTGGATATATTTTAATCTTTTCTTTGGTAATTATTACGCTTATAGTATTTGTTGCTTCAAGTACTTCAAATAATTGATTTGCAGTTTCTTGCCTTAAAATGATACCAAAAAACTCTTGGTCTTTTATTCTTGGATCAACTTCTACTTCAATATCGTACCATCGTTCTACCTGTCTGGCAATATCTCCTATTTTGGTTCCTTGAAAATGAAAACTACCGTCTTTCCAAGCGAAAGCATTCGTATCTTCAACAATAGAATAAGAAATACCACCATGAGAATCAATTACTGCCTGCTCATTCTTATGCAAGATAATTTTACCTCTCATGTTAGAAATTCTTACTTTACCTTCGGAAACAGTAGTTTTCCAATTAGATTCATTCGCATACGCCATTACATTAAATTTTGTTCCTAAAACACGTATATCTGCTCTGCTAGTTTTTACAAGGAAAGGTTTATTACTATCATGCTTCACATCAAAAAATGCTTCGCCTTTTAATTCTAACTGACGATCTATCTGGCTGAAATTAGAGGGATATCGCAATTCAGAATCGGAGTTTAAGCACACTGTAGATCCATCTGGGAGATTGACTTTAAACTGACCCCCTCTCGGCACCTTAAGTATATTGATATTATTATCTCTAGGTTCTTCAGAAGCATTTGTTTGATATACAATTTCTCCTTCCTTAGACTTAAAAATCCTTACATGGCCACTTTGTAAAATTTTACCCACTTCCAATTTACCTATATCTACAGGCTGCTCTGATCCAATTATTAACATTGCTTTATCACTCCCCGCTTTGACGATAGGAATTTTGTTATCTTTCAAACTGAACCACAAAAAGATCAATAAGCTCGCAGCTAAAGCGAATACAGAGCTTATTAAATAAAGAATTTGTTTATTTTTCGGTGGACGGTTACAATCTACGTAATAGAACAAACTATTTCTCAAACGCTCACCAACCTTATTTATTTCATCTTCATTAAAAGTATCTTCTCCCAACTGCTCGACATATTCATACCAGCTCTCCACAGACTTCTTTTCCTGCCTATTACTAAGATGATTGTAAAAACGCCATAATATTGCTTCGATTTCCTGCTTTCTCATTTATTTTGCTGTTATATATAGAGAGCCAGAAAAAGTAAAGGTGGGTAACAAAAAAAATAAATATTTTTTTAAAAAAACTAAGTAAGTAAAAGAAAAGCAAAAATGAGAATAGATTTTTGATAAGAATCTAAGCTTTCCAAGTCTTTTCTTATTATCTCCAATGCCTTTTGTATACGTTTTTTAACGGTTTCAGGAGAAACACTCAATTGAGAAGCGATTTCTCTACGATTTTTACCATGATATCGACTCAATTCGAAAACCTCACGAACCTTTGGGGACATCGACTCCATACTTTTTGAAATTGCCTGCTCTATTTCCACTACATAAAGCTTATCCAAGGTATTATATTCACTTATCACTTTATCCAATAATTCAGGAAGTAATTCTACAAAATTGTATCTATTGATATGCCGCTGAATATGTTTAACACATGCGTGTCGGATGGATGACTTCAAATATGCTTTTAATGAGTGAATCTCGTTTACCCTTTCCCGATTGTCCCAAATACTAATAAATGTTTCTTGTACAATGTCTTCTGCAACTAGTTTATCTTGGATTACTTTGTTTGCATCAATAAGTAATTGACGCCAATATTGATCATAGATAGCTTTAAACGCTATTGAGTCGCCCTCTGAAATTTTTCGCAACAATATTTTTTCTTCTAACATTTAGGTTATCCAAACAAATCTACTAAAGATAAAAAAGGGTCTCTCAGGTGCGAATTTACAATATTTTGTTGAAAACAATTAATCTAATTCAGTATTTTAATTAGGAAAAGCACAAAATCTATTTTGAGAAAATCAAACGTAAATCATAAGAGATGCTGTGTTTGTAACAGTTTTCTAAGGTGTACAGTTCTGGCTCATTCGATTGAATGACTTAATGTACAGGTTTTTCTGGCCTAGAGATAACTAGTTTCAATGGATGTTCATAATTTCATTTATCAACTTTCCTGAAAATAAGCTCCGATATATCATCTCCTGATATCATCTAAAACATCTCATGGTTGAATAGCCGAAGTACTTCCAAAACACAAAAACTAATTTCCATTAAGCCTATGCCTACCTTAATTAACCGTGCATGTACTGCTAAAGTTATCCATTATTATAGTTAAGCAGCTAATTTTCTGTCGTAGAACGGCACAACCTCGGCAAAGCCCATATCCCAACAGTCAAGTCAAAAAAAATGTAACCAACCGATTCGCTGCCTCTGGCTACTTCAAGGCCTCTGCACTGATAGATTTAAGACTTTTTTTAAAATAAGAAAATTTGTATTTGATCACAAGGCAGCATTCACGCTTCACAAGAACAAAGGTCCTTTCGGTGATTTAAAACAAATCAGTTGTAAAAATGCTTTATTAGAAGGCATCATTGCCCCTGATTACTTATTTATTTGTTTATGATATTAAAATAAGTTGGTCAGGAGATACTATAATAATAGAGACAAAAATTAGGGAAATCGATAATCAGAAATGAATACCTCAAAAATAGATCTACTTAAAAAGTTTTTAATGCTTTTCTAAGTAAATCTTGAACATCCGTTGTGTCCGAGTGGCTGGCTTCGGATGAATTAATTCTAGATGTCCACGTACATAATTAAAAAGGCTTTTAATTTCGTACTCAGTGAGTTTATCCAATAATATCGTATGTCGGTATTCGTCATGAATATAAATTTCTTCATCAGGAAAATGTGCTGTGGCTATTCTACAACAATTTCGCCCGCTTCTAATGCAAAGTAAAGATCCAAGTATCCACCACTCTCCTGTCCTATTACAAGTCTGTTATCAGTAGGCACTCCACCAAGAAGCGCCTTGTTGATATTTGGACTATTAAATTCTATACTAGCCATCCTGTTGAACCACGGAATACCTTCATGGGATGCTAGGCGATTAGCAAATTGAACCAGTTCTATTGGTCCTCTTGTATTTTCTAAACCAAATAATACACTATCTATACTAAAAATCAAGTTAGTCTCATGGCTTAAGATTTTATTGTCTACATTTTTTTCATGGCCAAAAAGTAAGTGAATAGCCAGTCTCTCTTCCAAATCACAATGTTCACTCTCGGCGTATTGAAGCAAACTATTTGAAGTAAATACAGTCAAAAATCCATAAAACAATTGATCTGCAAAAACCTTTGGATTAAGGTACAATGCGACATTAAATTTTCTCAATAGATGTTCAATATCAATTACCAGATTGTACCAAAAACCGACAGCTATCAAAGTTTTACTTTGCCAATTATTTCGGTAATATTCTTCCTCTCTTCTAAAATGTTCGGTTTCCGTTCTTATAAAATCCACCCAAACTTTAAGTAATTCAGGAAATAGTCCCGCTAGCATATGTCCTTTGTCTACAAATGTCATTTCTTTTAATGCTTTCATCTTTTTAATTTTAATTTGATTTATTATTATGTTTTTATCGTTCCCTTGTAGTTAGTCCCTATCAATGAATTTCTCGATAATCGTAGCTATGTTACTATTCGTAAAATCAGCAAAGGCCGTGGCTAATTTCTTGGTTTTAAAAATCCTACCGTTAACTTTCCATTCCACCTTTTTTCCATAGATGTACATAGGCGTACGGTAGGCATTAAAATTAGTCCACTTAATATCTTCGTCACGTTCAACTTTTGCTAATTGGATAATCAATACACCTGGTTCCCGCTCAAACTCATGTGTCGTTAGTCGCAATTTTCTGTTTTTATCGAAGATCTCGAACCGAACAAAATCTTCATCATGAAGAATTATTTTGAACAATTCTGCGGTATCAAAGTGGGAATTCAATAATACATTTTCATCGAATTTTCTAAATGTCAGTACTCCTATATTATTCTTATTAATTGTTGTTTTCATCTGTTTATATATTATAGGCGACCCAAGGACGGATCGCCTGATTAGAAATTTTTTATGATTCACGGAATACAAAGCCACCTTCAAACCAGTAGTCAGTGATGAAAAGATCCCTTGCGAATGCTTCGTAGTCAAAATATTGTTTTGCAAATGACGGTAGATCATAAAGCTCTTCAACGACCTCTCTTGCAAAATCTTCCTCATCATCGTATTCACCTTGATAGTCTTCTTCGAAATCGGATATGAGATCAAAGATTTCTTCGTTGGCTAAATTCCTACTACGGTTATAACACCATACTAAAAATGGTTCTTTATTATTTTCATCCATACCTTCTATTGCTTCAAGGACTTCAAAAATGTTCGCGCTAATACCGTATTCACTAATTAGCTCATTCGGAAGATTTTCGTAATCCTGGTACATGTACTCAGGGTCTTCCTCGTCAGCATGGAGTTCCTTACAGGCTTCGTAAAATTCTTCTATATCCGAATAGTTAGATAATTCAAACCATCCACCATATAATGATCCAGTATTGTACTTATGGAAGGTTCCAACATAAACCCTAGCTTCTGAGATATTTAATTGATGTGTCATGTCTTTAATGTTTTTATGGTTCGTGATTGGACATTTTGATTTATTCGGCAATGAGAGGATGTGGCTTGTTTTCGTTTTCTTTTTTGTTCTGTTTCCAATGCTTTTTAATTCTCATAGCTGACATTTTTTTTATTCGTCTACAGAGCCGGAGTTTGCTTTGCTTCGTTTTCAGGAACAGAAGAAGGTTAGTGTCTAGGAGGATAAAGGTTTTTGGAAAAAAAATACTACCCAAAGGGCTGGAGATTATTTTTTCAAAACTCGTATGACCTTTATAATCCGTGACACGGCTTACCTTCGTTCTTGAAACGAATCAAAAAGGGCATACTGGATCTCGACAGATTAAGTGGAAGTAAATGAGAATTGCATCGGCAAGAACTGAAAAAGACAATTCAATTGAAATGAATCTTCAATCTTACAATATTTAAATTATTGCACATAAGCCGGTGATCCAAAACTTATGGAATATTTTTCGCAATAAAACAGTGGTAAAAGAAATTTCCTAATGAAAACTTAGTTACATACATAACAGAATAGGCCAATTCCCTAATAGCGCAGTAGGATAACCATTCGGCATGACAGATCAATCATCTAGCTCACGCTGAAAGATGAGGTTATCAGCAATGTATAAAATTAGCAAAGTGCTGAACTAAATTCGTAATATTTAAAATAATTATCTGATTATTTTAATAAAAAAATATGTAAATTACACAATATAAGCACAATAAACTCAATGAATCAAAAAATAACAATTGAATTACTGAAGAAATATACCAATAGTAGTTGTACAGATGAAGAAAAAGCATTCGTAGAAAGTTGGTATAATGAATTGGCAAAATTGAAAAATAAAGATGATCTCGCGGATGAGGATTTGTATGAAGTAAAAATACATTTGGACAGATATTTTAATTCGAAAAAAATGATATTATAATCTTTGCTCTGTTAGCAGGTTTCGCGGATAACGGGGATGTATTAATTAATCGCTATTGTAATTGTTCACCTTTAAATAAATTCATTATGAAAAAACAATCTTTTAAACTTTTATTTATTTTGGCTGCGGTATTTTTTATATCGAGTTCTTTTATCACTTCCAGCAAAGGTTTATTTTCGACGGATGTAGAATCTAAAGTAGTAAAAGATACTGATGCTGATGGAATCATCGATCAGTACGATAAATGTCCCGATACGCCTGCAGGGGTTCCAGTTAACCCAGAAGGATGTCCGATTTTCGGGGATCCAACAGATGAGGACCTAGATGGAGATGGAGTTCCGAATGAATTTGATGCTTGTCCGGGTACGCCACTAAATACACAGGTGAACAGTTTTGGATGCCCCTTATAGGTCTAACTTTATAAATCTATATTAATAATTTGCGGATCATAGATTTAAATTATTATAGCTAAAAGTGCCTCCTCCGGCACTTTTTCAGTTTTTAGGATTTGTAAAAAATTCTTTTTGTGTAAGACTGCTAACCCCTAGCACCAAATAAGAATAATTGAACCGTTCGCTCCGGAACAATGTTTTAGCAATTTGGCGGCTTCACTCGGGAATCTGCTGAGATGCTTCATAAATGGTTCAAAAACTACTTTATTGGAAAACTAACTTTTCCCTTCGTAGGACCTTGCAGAACTTCTACCTTGAACCGTCAAGTCTTTAGTTAGAAAAACTTGTCAATGCAAAACGAGCGATTTTAATAAGAAAATCCAATAGTCAATATAGAAAAGTAAGTTACTTGAACTTTGTTTAAATTGAAATTACTTTATTTTCTGATATTTTTTGCCATATGCAGTAATTTCTTGATCACCACTTCGCTTTATAAAAAGTGATGTTAGACCGATTTGACCAGTCATATAATGTTTTTTGTCATCATAAACCAATCGTTGTTTTCCAAGAAAATCACTCACATAAAAGTATGTTTCCTCTTCCTTGGTAATTTTTAAAGGCTTTTCCTGCTCGACTTCACTTTTCCATTCACCAACAAAAAAATCTGGATCATAATAAGCGTCATACGCTTTCTTGTATTCTTGTGCTTTTTCCTTAGAAATCCTCGAAAAATCCGCACTTTTGTTTCCGATGCTCATTTTCATTTTATCAGTATCTTCTAACAGATTCATTAAAATATTAACCGAGGCAAGACCATTGGTTAGTTGAGCGCTAAGGGTCTTTTCTTTTTTATCATATGTGGCTGGCGCTTCTATATCCTTGCTATTTAGATATAACTTATTACCTTCCTTCTTTATTTCCAATACTTCTGAATGCTCTTTACCGTCCTCTATCCAAAAGCCGATATATTTATCTTCTTTGGAATAGGAGCAAAAATTAAATACTAATAAAGTCGCCGCGGAAAAAAGAATTGTTAAGATTCGGTTTATTTTCATGTTGAATTAAAAAAAATTAAGTTCTTACCTTAAATATATATTTTATTAAAGACAATCTGAAATATTCTCGACGAATCGAGAATTGACCTATACCAAAGGAATTTTAAGTCCGATCAGACAGATTCAGGAAAACATAACTTTTTATAAAAAGTAATTATATCAAAGTATCTTTATACCCGCTATTTCCATCTATATATGGCTATTTTTCCTCTTCGCAACTATTCCTTCCATATTGAGATCCAATATTTTCTTATACAATTCCTGACCGTCCCCAAATGATTCGCTATACTGGAATGTTTAATCTTTACGAACAAGTTCTTTTAAAAGCTCCGTGGTATCAACTGTTGATCTCTAGAATCATGACCATCAAGCCACAGTAGATCGAAAACGCAGTAGGAAATGTGAGTTTATCTTATTTTAAAAAAGGGCATCCATTAAAATGGATGCCCTCTTAAAATTACTAATTAATAAATAAATATGTAAAACTAATATCCAAATATTTCGTTAAGACTTAGCTTTTGGAGATTACCCAATGCGGAGATTGTACCTTCGTTCAAGTCCTTTTCATCTCCAACGATACAATAGATATACGGTTTATGGCTGATATTATCGGTATGAAACGCTTTAAGGTCTGAAAATGTAAGCTGAGGAAGTTGCTCAAAAACCATTTTTCTGGAATCTTCTGTAAGCCCACGACGTTGCGCGGCTAAATAGCTTGAAAGAATACCCGCTCCTGTAATACGCTCACTTGCCAAAGATTTCAGTAAATTGGTGCGGATGGATTCCAAGCCCACTTTTGAGTCAGGAAGCTCGTTCAAAAGCTCATTCATTCCACCTACAGCATCCTTAAACTTGTCAGATTGTGTCCCGATATAGGCTCCTACCATACCATGATTTTCTTTCCGTTGAGGTTGTCCATAGTAAGCATACGTCGTATAAGCCAATGCTTTGGATTCGCGGAGCGTCTGGAAAACAATACTGCCCATACCGCCACCAAAATAACCGTTAAAGAAAGCGACAGTAGGTATTTGATTTTTATCAAATAATCCTGAATTACGGATCCAGAAGACTTCTGCCTGCTTCATCACATACTGTGCAAACAAGACTTTATTGTCGCTTGTTGGCTTTTCCTCAAATTTTACACCTTTCTCCATCACAAAATAGGGAGATCCATTATCCTTTAATGGTTTGAGATTGTTGACCAAATCCGTGACCGCTTGCGGTCCATAGTATAAAATTCGATGCTTGGCTCCCGCAAGGTTGTGCAACACCGCAACAAGATCGGCCGCGCTCAGACCATCGAGTTCCTGATCGGTATAGGTATAGTTGAATGGATTTCTGGCGCCATAACGTGCATAGGCTTTTAGGCCTTCCATGATCGTTGCCTTATTCTCCTTGGCATTCGCCCTTGATTTTTTCAATCGTGCAATATAAGCGGTAAATGCGGCTTCGTCCACCACGCAGTTGTGCATCAGATCCTGCAGCAAGCTTATCGATTCGGTGAAGTTACTGTTTAGACCAGAAACAGAGACACTGCTTTCTTCATTGCCTGAAGATACTGAGAATTCCGAAGCTAGCTTGTAAAAGGCTTTGCTAAACTCTTCACTACTTTTGTCTTTTGTACCCAAAAACTCCAAATACCCCACTGCAAGGCCCAATAATTTATTGTCCCAGCTTCCAAAATCAAAATGATAGGTTAGGCTAAACAACTCATTGTTTTTGTTCTGAACGGCCAAAACATCCAGATCTTTCAATTTAGCAGTTGACATATCTTTTGCAAAATCAATCCATCTAGGCTTGATATCCTGCTCAGGCATCGCATTGATCTGTTTCAAAAAGGCAGATTCAACATTCCGGTTAACCGTAATCGGTGTAATGGCCGGCTTGATAACTTTATCGACCTTATCATCCTGTCCTTTTTGTTTATAGACAGCGACATAGTTGACCTCTGAAAGATACTTATTGGCAAAACGCACGATATCTTCTTTGGTTATTTTTGACAAACGGTCGGTATAAGCCAATTCTTTTGCCCAATCAATCTCCGAGGTGAAGCCTGACATGAGTTGCTCAGCAGTACTGGTATAGTTATCAAACAGCTTGATTTGCCCTTTCTTTTCATTATTAACAATCGAGGTAAGCAGGTCATCTGAAAATTGCCCTTTCCTTAATTTATCGAGTTCGCCCAGTAATAGTTTCTTGACATCTTCCAGACTCTGTCCAGCCCCTGGATTACCCTGGAGAATCAACATTGAATAATCCTTTAACACATAAGGAAATGCTCCCGCTCCCAATAATTTTTGAGACTTAACGAGATCCAGGTCAATCAATCCTGCAGATCCATTGGTCAGTACATTGGCCATAAGGTTCAGGATCTGTGCGTCTGGATCAGCAGCCCCCGGGAACCGAAATCCCATCAGCAGGTATTCGGATGTAGGACCCATAACGGTTTTTGTGATGGGGCTAGTAATAATTTGTTCCTTTTCGAAAGTATAGGCCGGAACAGGCTTGGATTTCATCGCGGAAAATGCCTTTCAATATGTTGGATGCAACCGTTGCGGATAGCGGTTTTAAGATAGCTACGTAAAGATTGGATGTCCGTTGCTTTTTCACGGTTTTTCCAAAGGTTTACAAAAGTGTCCTGGACAATATCTTCGGCTAAACTTTTATCCTGCAAAACTTTATGGGCACTGATAAAGAGTTCACGCCAGTAACGGTCGTAGATATGTCCAAAGGATATTTCACTCCCCTTGGAAAGTTCATCAAGCCATAATTTATCTTTTAGCATTTTCTAGGCAAGATTGATGCAAATTAAGTATGAGTATTCTATTTATTTACATCGGGTTGTTTACACTAAATTACAACAATTTTAGACAAATAAAAAAGTATAACTTCCCCACAAAGAATTTATAAAAAAATAGCAAGTTCCTTCGCATATATAATCGAAAGATTGTCTTTCAAATATGTAGCATACCTAATGTAAGAAACGTAGACAAACATCTGTTTGTCTACGTAAAAACTATCAATAGGATAGAATTATCTTTATTTACTGAAGATATTATCCAGCTTGGTACCCAGTTGCTCGGACCATAAGTTTTTCGCAATTATTTTACCGTTAGTGTCGATCAGGACATTCTGTGGAAGTGACCTTATCCCATAAATTTTAGCGATAGCCTGATCGGTATCACATACATGGCGCCAAGGAAGTTTATCTTCTGCGATTGCTTTCAGCCACTTTTCCTGTTGGCTATCTATTGAAATACCAATGATTTCAAACCCCATTGGTGCATATTTTTCATAGAGCTTGAGAACTTCTTTGTTTTCCATTCTGCATGGGCCGCACCAACTTGCCCAAAAATCAAGTAGAACAAATTTGCCTTTAAACTGCGCCAAAGAAATACGTTTTCCATTTAGGTCAGGTATATCAATTTCGGTTGCCAGTTGGCCGACAGCAGTAGACAAGGCCGATTGTATAAATCCTGCAACCATAACTCCGGCCTCCGAGACCCTTACCGAATTCTCCAAATTATTAAACAGTTCAAGAAGCTTCTGTGGTTCGGCTCTCCGCATATAACTTTTGAGCAACCAAAGACTGACGTAAGAGTCCGGATGGCTTTTAATAAAATTGAAATTTACAGTCTCATTATCAGAAACCTTCTGTTTTTCAAGTAATTCTTCAAAATCCATCTGTCCCCTACCTCCTTTAACTTTGGCTTCTCCAAGGTTTTTACCCCGAATCAGCACCCGGCCGGGTTCCAGAAACAAAACAGCTTTTCCATTTGGTTGCTGGGCAATTACATCCATTGCATTGACAGACGGCTCAACGCAGGTGATCGTAGCCCTTACGGGTATAGTGACCTTTCCCCTAAACTCGAATTTCCCCGAGCCATCCGACGTACAGGAATCAATATTGAGAACCGATTGATCTATTGAAAACAATACCATCTTCATTGGATGTGTAATGTTGGCGATTTCCCCTTTTATTACATATTCAGTACTTGCTTGCTGTGCAAAAACATTCCCCCAAACGGGAAAGACGATCGTAAGTAACAATAACAGCTTTTTCATATTTTTAGTAGCCTTTATTTTGAATAAGATTTGTATTTGTATTAATGGCCGCTTGTGGTAACGGGTAGTTTATATCCTCACTTTGCCAAAAATTCCCTTTAAGCGGACCCAATACTTCGTCTGCCCGTGTAAGATTTGGATTGGTAAACCCCGAAGCTCGTTTAAGATCCAACCATCTATGTCCCCACTCAGAAAAAAACTCAACCCTGTTTTCCCTTTCTATTGCCGCTAAAATCTCCGTTTGCCCACCAAATGGAGACACCATAAGTCCTGCCCTCTCGCGGACAACCTTAAGATCTGCCATCGCACCGGATAAGTTATTTATCTGGGCATATGCCTCCGCCCTTATCAGATATTGTTCCGAGATCCGCAATACCATATCATACTCAGTTATTGCATTACCACTGCCGCGTGTTTTATATTTATACGGGTACGGATAAGCTGTCCCATTATATATAATCGACTTGGTCCACTTAAGTGGCCGTTGGTCATTAGGTTCAAAACTGGACATCAATTCCGGCCTAAGTACAAAATTCGGAGTGGTGGCGGTTGCAGAGGGTATAAAGATAGTACCGGCCTGCGTACTCGTATTAGCGCTGGTGCTAAACTGAAATATAGCTTCCGAACTGTTTTTGAGAAAAACCTGATCTAAAGGAGAGATGTTAAATAGGTCTTTGTTTGCAATAACTTTGGAGGCTGTTTCAGCCGCTTTAATATAATCCTTTTTATAAAGATACACGCGTGCCAATAAAGCCAAAGCCGCCCACTTTGTTGCCCTTATCCGTTCATTTGAGTATAGCAGATAATCAATGGGCAATACAGCAGCAGCCTCCGTTAAATCTTTTATTATCTGTTCATAAACTTCGCCTTCGGTTGATTGTCCCAGAGAACCTGTTACAGCTACATTCGTCGTCGTAATTACCGGAATGTTCCCAAACATATTTACAAGGTAAAAATGACAGAGTGCCCTGATAAACTTAGATTCCCCGACAAGTCTTGATTTCAAATCCGCAGAAACAAAAGGTGCCGTGCTTCCTTCTACCCCCTCGATTTCACCATTCGCCATATTGATCATCTTATAAAGTTGCGTCCAAGCCGTAGATAAAGGAAGCTCCGTTGGTAAGAGTGCATTGTTTAAAAAAGCGTCATACGTTTTGCTTGGGAAATAATACATCTCATCTGCAGAAAGTCCAAGCAAACTGTTCACACTGTTACTTAAAAAACTACCAGTAGCTGAATTCCCGCTATAAGTGTAAGAATATACACCAATCATGGCAGCAGACATCGTAATGGAATCCTGAAATACATTCTCTGAGTTGAGCGTGTTTCGAGCTGGGGCCGCATCAATGAGTTTTTCACAGCCACTCCCAGCCAGTAGAGTGCATAGGAAAACGAACAAGATGGCTCTGTTTTTTATTTTATTTGAAACGTTCATATTGTTAGTATTTTAAGTTGGTTAGAAGTTAAACTGAAGACCCGCAGTAAGCATCCTCAATGGGGGCAGTACATTCCCTTGTGTCTCCGGATCGATACCTTTATATTTGGTGAACGTCAAGAGGTTTTGCCCTCGCAGAAATACCTTGCAATAATTCATCTTCATTTTACCTGCTATTTTTTCCGGAAGGTTATAAGTCAGGGAAAGATTTTTCAACCGTATAAACGATGCATCCGTTATCATGGCATCTGAATCCACATAATACTCGTATCCATTGGCGACCTCGCTTCCGGTGGTTGTCGTAGGTTTTATACCTTGGCTGGCAATGTAAGTCGGAATATTATTCAAAGAACCAGGAAAATAATCATACTCTCCATAACCCAACATGTACCCCTTCTGCTTGACGAACTGAAAAAATAAATCAAGCTGGAAACGTTTAAATGTTAGACTGTTGTTTAGTCCGCCAAAAAATTTAGGAGAACTTTGTCCTGCAATAGCGTGGTCACCATTGCCGTTCTCAAAGAAACCGGACGATATCGAGCCGTCCCCATTGAGGTCTTTTACGACGGGAACCCCATCAACGATTCCGCTAAACTGATATAGGCTAATCAGGTCAAGAGGTTGGCCAACCACATAAGTATTGGCATATGCAGAAGATTTGATACCGTCATAACGCGCCAATTTGTTCCGCAGGAAAGAAATATTAAAGTCAGTGCTCCATTGGAAAGTTTTCGAATTGACATTGCGGGTATTCAGTTCAATCTCCAGTCCACGGTTTTCGACAACAGCGGGAAGATTGGCTGTATAACTCGTGAATCCCGTCTGTGGACTTAAAGCATAATTAACCAGCATATTGTCCGATTTATTTTTATATACAGCTGTTGTGAGTAATACCCTATCTTTCATGAAACCTAGCTCAAGCGCAAATTCGAGCTTTTTAGTCACCTCCCATTGATAGTCTGGATTCGCAATCCCATTCACGACAAGTCCACTCATGCCTCCGTAAGAATAAGCAGAGTTTCTATAGGTGTCCTTATAGGCATAATTACTAGCTATCTGATCATTTCCAACTGATCCATAACTCCCTCTTAACTTACCGTGGCTTAAAAAGTCAAATAATTCCGCCACTACGTGCTCTTTTGAAAAAATCCACCCTGCACCTACCGACCCAAAATTTCCGAACCTGTTGTTTGCGCCAAATTTAGAAGAACCGTCCCTTCTAAAGGTCGCATTGAACAAGTACTTATCATCCCAGTTATAACTCAATCTCCCAAAAGCGGACAAATATTTATATTCAGAGAAATAGGAGAGCTTATAACTTATATTCCCCGCGGCAGGGTTCCTGATAAGCGCATCAGAGCTATATCCTGTGACAAAGAGTGTATAGGGTTGATTAAACTGGCTCTGCTGCCAGGTCCCTCCTATTGTAGCCATAAATTTACCTCTACCAATTAGTCTTCGGTAATCTAACTGGGGCTCTACAATATAAGCTGTGGTAGTTGCCAGGCTAAAAGTCGAATTGATATCTGCTGCTGTTGATGGGTCCTGCGAAGTTGAGGGACGATTGTTTTCCATATCCAACGATATCTTATTGTATCCGGCGCTCAATTTGAGATCAAGGCCATTTGCAATGTTATACTTAACAGTAGTATTGAGTATCGCGTTTTCAGTATCATTATAATCTGTTGTGAGCAAAAAAGCCAACGGATTAGTAAAGCCTCCCCCGAAATACAACTGACCAGAAGGTGTATACAAAGGATAATTCGGCGGCATATTGTACAAATTTGTCATATCCAATGTCGGCAGCGTATTGGAATCTTTTGTATAGATCATGGAAAATCCAACATTCAACTTTTTATTCGGCGAAGTGTGGTCGAGCGTAGCATACAACCCACCCCGTTTGTAAGATTTATCATCCTGGTAAACCGTAGTCTCTCTTCGGAACGATCCGGAGAGTTTAAAACGGGTGTCTTCATTCCCTCCCGAAAAACTGGTGACCAGATTAGTAATTTGGGAGTTATTACCTATCAGCAGTTTTTGCCAGTCCGTGTATGCATTTTGATCCCATAATAATAAGTCCGGAGAATCAGCATCTGTTTTATCGAGGCCGTCATTGACAAATGCCTGCTTTCTCAGGTCAAGATATTCTTTAGTACCAAGTACATCAGCAGTTCCAACTACATTCCCGAATCCCTGAGAAAAATTCACATCAAAATTGCTCCTGCCTGCTTTACCTTTCTTTGTCGTGATTAAAATCACGCCGTTGGCGCCCCTGGCACCATAAATGGAAGTGGCGTCAGCGTCTTTGAGCACCTCTACGCTTTCTATATCGTCAGGATTAATTGTATTGAAGGGACTGAAATTGGATCCAGCGGCACCGTCTGACAAGACCACACCTTCAGCTTGAGATGATACAGTTGTGTTACTGAAGGGAACCCCATCCACGATATACAAGGGGCTATTCCCGGCATTGATGGAATTCCGTCCCCTAATTGATACATTAATGCCTGATCCGGCAATTCCATTGGACTGGCTAATGTATAAGCCCGGAACACGCCCCTGTAACGATTGTAGCACATTACTCACCGGCTGGCGCTCAATGACTGCCGCCTGAACTTTAGACACACTTCCCGTACTTAATCTTCGGCTCGTGGTACCATAAGCAATCACTTGCACCTCATCTAAGGGAGAATTTAAGGGCGTTAAAATTACATTCCCAATATCAAGGGAATTCACTGCATCAACCTTAATCTTTTTCCTCACCACCTCAAAACCCACATACGATATTTCCAAGGTATAATTTCCAGGCTTCACGTCATTAATTGTGAAAGAACCACTACCGTTACTTGAAGCGCTCTTGCTTCCCGGCATAAGACGAATGGAGGCTCCCTGAAGCGGTTTGTCCAAGGAGTCGATAATTCGGCCATGAACTGGTATTTGCTTATCCATTAATGACTCTTCCATATTCGTGGTAACAGACTGTGCCGGTGAGTTCGGTTTCTCCCGAATCACTATAGTCTTTTTATCCAGTTCATAGGTCAACGCCTGCCCCTCAAAAAGTTGTTCAAGCACTTGCAACAATTCGGCATTTTTTACCTGAATACTCACCGGCCTAGCCAGCTTGAGATGTCTTTCCGTATACAGAAGATTGTACCCCGTTTTCGCTTTTAATTGTTTCAAAACCAATATCAACGAGCGATTGTTTTCTCTCAACGTTACCTTTTGAGCAAAAGTACTGGCACTGACCTGCATGAATGTAACCAACAAAAGAATGGCTATCAAACGCATAATTAGTACTATTCTATGGTACAGACCTTTATCTATACCGATTTTTTTTAGATAATTTCGATACATTTGTAAAGTTTGGTTAGCAACACACGAGCGTCGTCGAAAACTAACGCGTGCTGCAGTAAAACATTCTTAAAATATGTCCAAACACAACCAAGTCCGACCCGGGCTTGGTTGCTTTATTTTAATGGAAGGTTATCAGCTGCTTCGTATATTTTTTTTCATATTCTTGTGTTTTAGGTTAATGATAAATTAGATTACAGTATATAGATTGTTTTTCCGTCCACTCTAAATTTGACCGTTCCGGTTTTCTCCAATAATTGCAATACCTCATGTACCTCCGAAAATCTAGATACCGTCCCATTGAACTTGTCTGTTGTCCTGACACCTTGATATACGATCTCAACGTTGTACCAACGGGCAATCTTGCGCATTACTGCATCAATGTTGTCCCCATCAAACATAAATTCATTTTTAGTCCATGAGATAATAGGCTCGGTATCCACCCTGCGCACTTGCAGATTACCTGATTTTGACAGATTGGCCTGCTGTCCGGGCTTTAATATCTTAACTTTATTATCTCCGTATACAGAAATACTGCCTTTTAAGAGCGTGGTAAGCACATTCGGTTCATCGGAATAGCTATTGATGTTGAAGTGCGTCCCTAATACTTTGGTTTCCTGCATATTTGTCTTTACAATAAAAGGACGGCTAGTATCACTTGCAACCTCAAAGTAAGCCTCACCCTCTAAAAGAACCTTCCTTGTACTATGTGAAGAAAAATTTGTGGGATAACGAATAGACGATGCCGCATTCAACCATACTTGGGTACCGTCAGGCAAAAGGACCTTATAGGTTTCCCCTTTCGCTGTGGAAAGTACATTATACCCCGAGGAAACATGTTTATTTTCCTCAACTTCATACTCCAATTGTCCGTTCGCAGATTTGGAAATGCGTACACCTGCATCTTCCGATATTTGGCCATTAGCAGCGTCCGAAAGCTTTATTCTCTCTCCATTTGCTAACGTAAGCGTCGCACCGATTTTACCTGGATTCACCTCGTTATTATTAGAAATAGCGGAGAGAGTCCTATCAGTTGAGAAATTGTTATAATAAAGCATACCTGCGGCAAAAACTGCTAGTATAATGCTAGCAGCAGCGAGTGCCTTCCAGTATTTTTTTATTGAGCTTACCTTGCTGGTTTCATCCTGTATTAGCTTCTTTGTTAGTTTCGTCCAAATAGCATCTTTATCGACTTCATCGAAAAACATGAGTTCCTTATTAAAATGGGACTCCTCTCGTAATTCGTCCATAAGCCGAGCGCGCATAGGAGATTCAGAAAGCCATTCGTCAAGTTTTAGTTGTTCGGCTTCGGTAATCGTTCCCCTCAGATGGGCAACAATCAACTGCGATATGTGAAATTCATTCTTTAGCATCTACATTAAATTAGAATTTTACTTTTCTCAATTTAATATAGATACGTGTAGATGGGCTTTTTGCCTAAAAAAAATAAAAATAATATATTTAAGACTCCTGGATAAGACAGAATAGCGCCAAAACATATAAACCATCGCGGATACCTTTCCTTATAAGAGCACTTTTTAACAGATCCAATGCCTTAGCTTTCTGATATCGCACTGCTTTTTCGTTCATATCCAAAATACGCATTACTTCTTGGGTATTTTTTTGCTCAAAAAAGAATAATCTGAATACTTTTTGGCATTTATCCGGTAAAAGCGATATCTCCTTATCGAAAAGATCAAAAACTTCTGATTTCACGATCTTAACAAGTACCGTATCATCTGATACCTCCAATTGATTCAGATATTCCTGTTGTAAAACGGTTCGCACTTTCAACTTACGCAAATAATCAAAACAAGCATTGCGACATGAAATATAAAGAAAAGCTTTAATCGATTCAATACTTTTAATTTGCCGCTCCGATTTCCAAAGCTTCACAAAACAATCTGAGACTATATCCTCAGCTTCTGAACTATCACCTATAAGTCGGCTTGCAAAATAACATAAGGATTTATAATGCAGATCGAATAAATATTCCAGGGTCCAACTGTCCCCTAAGCGAAATGATTCAATCAATTTTTTTTCATCCTCAACTTTTTCTCTCATATAATCCAGTTTTGACATCCAATGCTTTAATACCTCCTCCAACAAGGTAAGAATCTATTGATCGCGCTCTATTTATCCAATATCAAAACACTCACAATCCTTAAATCAGTCGGTAGCCCCCATTTATGTAGCAACGTAGGTATAATATTAGGTATATATAAGAATAGGACACGATCGTTCATACGTATCATCGAGCAAATCACTATCTCTGTTTGCAAAGTATGGGAATTTAATAGAGAAAATTTATTTTCCAAATGGCAATCAAGAACCTTTCAAAGGTCCAAGAAACACTATAAGTTATTTCTAAATTGTCATCTATATCTATTGTAAAAAAAACCTTTCAACTAATCAACCCATACAGTATTTGTGGCAAGCAAATTCTGGATACATTACATAGAATTTTTCCTTAAAATAACACAAATCAAGAATTCAATCAAATTGCTTTTAACACGGACACCATCCAACAAACACAAAAAATCTAGGATTTGCAATCAGTCTTTTATTTCCACCCGCATTTTATCTCCACTTTATACTTACTTTACATATCAAATATACCAATTATCTCAAAAACACTCATAATATAAGCCGTCTATTATTCAAGAAAAAAAAAGAGAGTCATCAAAATAAGATTATAAGCAATTCCCACCATCATCAAGACAAAAATCAGCAAACAAAAACACTATACATCCATATAATTCAACAAATCGAATCAATTACCTATAGATTTAATCTATTTTTAAAGCAGTTTAAAGAGCACTTTACATTTTTTTTCAAAAGCACAAAAATTTGACACCAAAGTCAGACAGTTTCTTAAACTTTTGCAGCGCTCATCCACGAATGCCAAAAGAAAAGTATTCATGGATGGATAAACCACTAAGAATTTTGCAAAGACATGTATAAATTAGGAAATCAAAAGTGATAGATTACCTCAGCCGAATTGCTAATTCAACGGTACATAGCCTACAGGGTTTTTATATTCATTGGTTGTAACATGAAGGCGGCTCCGGTAGTAAACCGGAGACTCCAGATTCGACCTTCCGGAAGCCATTCAACGTTCAACATGGTTCCAATCCCTAAGTTCTCGCTTTTTGAGGTATTAAGTAATCAAGGGACATCGAAGGTCTGATTCTCGATTGCGAATGAAGCAAAAAGGGAAGAATTGGTAAACACCAACAGTCTATAGCATTCTCATCCTAATTGACATCGGTTTTATTAGGCATTCATCTCTCAATGAGTGTCCGCTTTAAGTGCGAATATGTCCGTTTCGCACCCACGAATAGTTAATAAACAGCAAATAAAGTTTCTTTTTGCCTTTATCATTAATCAAGAATATCAAATGCATATCAAGATATCTCTACTATTATTGTTCAGTTTTATATATAATATTCAAGTCAAAGCCCAGAATAAACTTGACCTTAAACAATGTATTGATTATGGACTCAAAGCTAATCCCTCAACAGTCATCTATTCAAATGAAAAGAAAATTGCAGACGCAAAAGCTAAAGAACTGTTAGCAGAATATCTGCCTGGGTTGGATTTTTCCGGCACCATCGATGACAACCTGAAAGTGCAGGAGCAGGTTATTCCTGCCGGACTTTTTGGAGATGAAGATATACGGGTAGCCTTTACAAAACAATTCAATACCAACGGTATATTACAACTTAACCAAACGTTATTTGACGGATCGGTACTTGTAGGACTCCGAGCACAAAAATTCAATGAGCGGCAGGCGGAGCTCAATCAGAAGAAAAATACGGAAACAATAATTTATAACATAGCTACCGCATATTATCAGATTCTTACATACCGTCGGCAGTTGGAGCTGTTGACCAATAATATAGAGACTTACGTAAAACAGTTAGACATCGTTTCTATGAAAGTAAAGAAGGGTATAACCCTACAAAAGGACCTTGATAAAGTACGGGTTGACTATAACAATACAAGCTCCCAGATTCGGGTGGCCAAGACCAATATCGAGCTGGCCACAAATCAGCTCAAATATGAGATGGGTTTTCCAATGGAACAAGAAGTCGAAATCGAAGACCAGAAATTGGAGGCCAAAGAAATCACATTGTCTACGCTCGGCGATGTTAATACGCGGAACATATCGGACTATCAACTGGATATGGTCAATGCCGAACTCCTACAGATGGATGGGAAAAGGATCAAAGCAGGCTATTGGCCAAAACTCTCCGCTTATGCCCGTCTGGGTATGAACGGCTTCGGTGATAATTTAGGTCAGTCTTTTTCCTCGCTACAAAGCTTCTCTTCAATAGGATTAAAACTGAGCATACCGGTTTTTGACGGTTTCAGGAGAAATAACCAATATAAACAGGCACAGTATAAATACTACAATGCACTGGAACAGAACAGGCTCAACGAAGGGAAGTATAAACTGGATTACGAAAATTCAAAATCCAAATTATACAAATCGGAGAGCACCCTTGACAACGACAAACGCAATATGGAGCTCGCCGAGTCGGTATTCCAGGTAACCGACCTTCAATATCAAAAAGGTGTCACCGATATGACCGACTGGCTCAATTCTCAAAATTCACTCAGAGAAGCACAAAACAGCTATCTCAATTCTTTTTACAACCTCTTGCAGGCAAAAATCGACTTGGAAAAATCAAAAGGTACATTAAAGCAATTCTATAATTCTCTATAAAAGACAGCATGAAACGTAAATATATCCTTATCGGAACAGTCATTTTAATATGCGGCCTCATCGCTTATAAGCTTACCATGAACAAAAAGGAGTTGGACAGCAAAAAAAACAAGCCAGTAACGACAGAAATAAGTATTCCGGTAAAAGTTGTAAAAGTAAAGGACAGCATTTTAGCACTTAACCTATCAAAAACAGGCTCTATCATTCCGTTCAGAGAAGCAAAGGTCCTGGCCACGGTAAGCGGTACTTTAAAAAATCTTCAATTCAGTCTGGGAGATCAAGTTAACAAAGGACAGGTACTTGCAGTCGTCGACGACAGGACACAGCAACTGGACCTACAAAAAGCTGAACGAAACGCTAAATTTTTTCCGGTACCAACCGGTGCCTCCAACGGTAAAACCGGTTGCAGATTTCCCGATACTGGTTCGGTCAAAGGGACCTACAATACTATCTTTTTTTTGAAAAGGCAGGTCATCTATACTCCAGTCATGGGGAAGATTAATCTTTTTCCATCCATGCGTTTCCAGTTCAGGCCGTTCACCTTCGGGCAGGTCTTCCCTGATAAACAGCCAATCGCTGTCAAATTGCTGAACTCCCTTTCCGCTGGCCGGAAAACCGCTCCTGTGCTGTCCCATCATGTGGATGGGAACCGCAAGCAAAAAAACAAGTATATATTCTTTTATTTTCATAATTATCTCGGTTTAATTTTTACCTGTTCCAAACAAATCCAGCCTCTTTTACATCCCGGGAGTTTGGACCTACATACACTACAAATTTACCAGGCTCCCAATCCCATTCTAATTCACTGTTAAAAAATTTCAGGTCTTCAGCTGTGAGCGTAAAATCAACCGTTTTGGTTTCTCCCGCAAGCAGCTTGACCTTTCGAAACTGTTTCAGTTCTTTAACCGGCCGCGTTACGGACGCAAGCGGGTCACCGAGGTAAAGCTGTACGGTTTCCTCTACGCCGAACTTTCCGGTATTGGTAAGCTTGATTGAAACTTTTTCGGTCTTATCTGCACCTGTTAAGACGCTGTCTTTCAATCTGACCGGCCCGTATTCAACATCTGTATAACTTAACCCGTAACCAAAAGGGTACAAAGGTGTATTGTGCTGATCTTTATAATTGGAAACAAAATCTTCGGTGCCCCCTTCTTCATAAGGCCTGCCTGTATTCTTGTAATTATAGTAGATAGGGATCTGCCCTACCGAACGTGGAAAGGTCATGGTCAGTTTTCCGGAAGGATTGTAATCTCCGAACAGCACTGCCGCAACGGCATTCCCCGCCTCACTGCCCGGTCGCCATATCTCCAGCACCGCATCTGCATATGGAAGATTGTCCTGTAAGGTCAGTGGACGCCCGTTCGTAAGCAATAAAATGACCGGTTTCCCGGTAGATTTCAACATTTTGAGGAGCTCTCCCTGGCAGGAAGGAATACCGATATCAGTACGGCTCCGCGCTTCACCTGACATAGCGGAAGATTCTCCCAAAACGGCTACGATCACATCCGATCTGTTGGCAACTGCCATCGCTTCTCCGACAAGTTTTTCTTGCAGCTTGGGATCATAGCTTGTTCCACGTTTTCTGTTGGCCAGGCTGTCGTCATTTACCTGGGTACCTTCGGCATAAACCACCAACGGATTGACTTTCTTGATGCCTTCATAAATAGACACCACACTCTTTACATCGCCTGTAAAAGACCACATACTCAGCATTTCCTGTTGACTATCGGCGAATGGGCCGATAAGCGCAATCTTTGTATTTTTCCGCAGGGGAAGGATATTACCCTTGTTTTCCAGTAGTACCATGGACTTTACCGCCGCTTCCCTGGCCACCTTTTTATTTTCTTCCGTTAAGGTTACCCGGGAAACCCTATCGGCATCTATCCTTCTTTCCGCTCCATTGAAAAGCCCCAGTTTATACTTGGCTTCCAGAACCCTTCGGCAGGCCATGTCGATCTGTTCCATAGTAATCCGTCCCTGTTTCACCGAATTGGACAATGAAGAGATCATACTTTCACTCGCCATATCCATATCCACTCCGGCACGTAATGCCAATGCTGCGGCATCTTGGTTATCCAAGGCCACCCCATGATTGATGAGCTCATTGATGGCATTGAAATCAGTCACCACAAACCCATTAAAATGCCATAGTTTGCGTAGCAGATCTGTGAGCAACCATCGGTTTGCAGTCGCAGGTACGCCGTCTATATCATTGAATGAGCTCATTATACTTCCTGCCCCAGCATCAATGGCCGCCTTATAAGGGGGCAGGTAATTCTGGTACATGGTGATTTTGCTCATGTCAGTCGTATTGTAGTTCCTTCCAGCTTCTGCTGCCCCATATAGGGCAAAATGTTTGACACAGGCCATCAATGATGTGGGGTCGCGTAGATCCTTTCCCTGATATCCCCTGACCATCGCCCGGGCAATCAGAGACCCCAGGTATGCATCCTCACCGGATCCTTCCATCACCCGTCCCCAACGCGGATCGCGCGTGATATCCACCATTGGCGAAAAAGCCCAGTTATAACCCATTGCAGACGCTTCAACTGCAGCTACCCGGGCTGTTTTTTCGGTGAGCACCGTGTCCCAACTACAGGAAAGCCCAAGGGGAATGGGGAAAATTGTCCTGTACCCATGGATGATATCTAATCCGGAAAGCAAAGGAATTTTCAACCGGGTGCTGTCCGACATTGACAACCGCTTTTGTACACCGGCAGGTGATCCCATAACGGCATATACATTTCCTGCACTGCCATCTTTTATTTTCTCATTTGCATTTTTTGTTGCAAAAGGTCCGGTTTTCACAAGGGGTGTAACAAGGTTCAACTGGCCTAACTTTTCTTCAGGTGTCATGCCCTTCATAAGTTTTGTAATGAAGCTGTCCATCGCCTTATTATCACTCACTGTTTGGGCAATGACCGGACGGCTGAGACATCCCATTAACAATACCAATATCAATTTATAATGTATCTTTTTTTTCATCACTTAGCTATTTACCCCTACTGTTCATGGATTTTGACTTTAACTCATGAATCATAATCTGCGGCACCATCACCTTATTCACATTTTCCAATTTCCGTTCGCCTTTAACGTTGAAACCTTTTGTAAGTCTGATATCCGTACTCGATGCGCCGACTTTTACGATGTAATCACCGGCATCGGCTAGCCAGGCTGACTTTTCCGTGCTAAAAGAAGCAAGTTCCTGTTCGCCGAGTACAAAAGTGAGTACCTGGTTCGCTCCCGGCTTCAGCAAAGCGGTCTTGGCAAAACCTTTCAATTCTTCCCGTGGTTTATCCATCGTTTTCCCAGGAGCGGTCAGATAAAGCTGCACCACCTCTTTTCCGGCAACTTTACCGATATTGGTTACCTTGACACTAACGCTAACGCTGTCTTTGAATCTCGTGGAGCTTAGTTTTAGATCACTATACGAAAAATCGGTATAGGAAAAGACCATATCCGAAAGGGTACGCCGTCGCAACGCCAAAAGTATTGTAGTAACGATAACCAACATAAATTCCCTCTTCGTATATGACCTCCGCAGGCGGCAATTTTGCTCCCAGCACACCGGTCGGTCTGGCTTTTTCCGGATCATCCCTACCGGGGAAATTTTTCGCGGATGGAACCTCCTTGTAGGAAACAGGAAATGTTGTGGCCAGCTTACCGGAAGGATTGATTTTCCCGCTTAAAACATCGGCAATGGCGTTTCCTCCTTCCAGACCGGGCTGCCAGGCAAGTAAAATCGCATCAACGGATGTCCTCCAGGAAGCAACATCGATCACACCGCCGATATTCAGTACAACAACCACCTTTTTGTTTTTCGCATGGAACGCTTCTGTTACGGATCTGACCAGTGACAATTCCGCAGGTGTAAGTTCATAGTCGCCGGCCAATTGACGGTCCCGCTGTTCTCCCGCAATCCTACCGATCGCAATGACAGCGATATCCGATTCTTCTGCCTTTCGGGCAACAACCTCGGACCGGAGATTAAATTCGGCTGGCGGAGGTGTAGGGTTCATAATCTCCGCAAAAAAACTTTTCTTGGGATGCTTCAATGCCTGATCCCTCAGATAGCCGGTGTACTCTCGCTGAAGCTCGGCATCGACCTGATAACCCGCCCCTGTTAATCCATCATTTAAAGATATCGTGTAAGCCTTGTTCACATCCCCGCTTCCAGTGCCTCCGGCAATAAGTTCATAGCCATTATTTCCGAATAAAGCAATTTTGCTATCAGTTGACTTTAAAGGGAGGGCTGTTTTTTCATTTTTTAACAGCACCATACTCTCTGCGGCCGCCCGACGGGCAAGCAATGCATTTGCCTTTAAGTCCGGGTTGTCACCATGATCATGACCGGCAAAGGTCTGTGTCCGCAAAATAAGTCCCAGCAAAACAGCTACATTTCTGTCCAATACTTTTTCAGATAGCCTTCCTTCCTTTACCGCATCAATGATGCCTTTTGTCTGTTTTTCAACGCCGGGCATCAGCAGATGGTTCCCTGCCACCATTTGGGCCACCGGATCGTCTCCCCCGAACCAATCCGTCATTACCAGCCCTTTGTAACCCCACTCTTTGTTAAGAACGGTATTTAGCAGATCGGAGCTTTCGGATGTGTACGTGCCGTTAATAAGATTATATGAGGTCATCACAGTCCATGGATTGGATTCTTTGATCGCCAGCTCAAAGCCACGGAGATAGATTTCACGCAGCGCCCGTTCACTGACGATTGTGTTGACTGTAAAGCGGTTTGTCTCCTGATTGTTGGCAGCGAAATGTTTAATGGATGTACCAACTCCCTGCGATTGTATACCCCGGACCATGGCTGCGGCAATCCTTCCTGTCACCATCGGATCTTCCGAATAATACTCAAAATTTCTTCCTCCCAAAGGGTTCCGATGAATATTCAGCGCGGGAGCCAACATGATATCTACCCCATAGGCCCTGGCCTCCCCTCCAAATGCTGTACCTACCTTGGTCACCAGCTCGGTATCCCAGCTTGAAGCCAGCAGGGTACCCACAGGCCATGCCGTGGCATAGTAAGTTTTTTTTGGAGAACCTCTCCGGATCGAATCGATCCGAACCCCTGCCGGACCATCAGCCAGCACGATGGATGGAATGCCCAGCCGCGGTATCGCCAAGGTGGTACCGGCAGCACCGGCCACTTCATTGTCGGTATGTCCGATAGCTGACCCATCGGTGGAAATGCTGGGAAGCTTCATGCCTGTGCCTACCAGCAGTTTCGCCTTTTCCTCCAATGTCATCGCACCGATAACCTCGCTGATGGAACTTTTTCCCAGCTGTGGTGCATTGCCCTGACCGAAAGCTTTAGTAAAGCCCAGTAGAGCGGAGCACACCAGCCACTTGTAAAGAAATATTTTCATCTTCATCCTGTTAGTTTCTACAATTACTATTCGTTCCCCCTCTTTCTGCCAAACTGAATTGCCGTGTCTGCAAGACCCTGGTCCTGTTAGAAAATCCGTAATGGCAAGCTGGTCGAAAGGCCTCCTATAGCTGTTTGTTTGATTTATATTTTAGATTCTTTACCACATAAGATCCAAGCCGACGGTCCTTTCTATACCTGAAAGGACCGTCAGCCTGGAATGAAATACAGGAAGGAAACGGTTACCTCCCTGTCACAACAGCGCATTACTTCGCGGGGCTGTCCTTTACTCTTTTTCCGACCGCTTCGAACATGTCCATGAGGCTACCCGTTACATTGTCCTCGTCTTTCTTTTCAAGGAAAAGATATACATCAAAACCACCTCCGACAAAATATACGGTTACCGATTTTTCTTTCTCCTCTACCTTATCAATCTTGGAGGTTTCCTTACCGGTGGCAGGATCGTCAATTGTCCCAACGAGCTTTCCATCCTTCCGCTGTAGGTTTACCAGAAATTGGGCGTCGCCATTTGGCGTTCCTTCAGCCACAACAGACCATTTGCCAGCGAAATAATCTGTTTTAGTTGTATCCTGTGCATTGACATTCAGGGATACCAACAGCAGGAATATTCCTGCAATAAAAGCATTTAACTTTTTCATGTTTACTTGTTTTAAATTTAAAAATTGAATTATTGAATGTTTAAATGTTATAATTTTAAGGATCAATCCTCCCTTTTCCCCACAGGGACTTTCCGTTTAGTTCCTCAATGCCAGACTGCGGTTTCAGAAGATGGAGTCCACCGTTCGGAATAGTTAAATAGAATTAAAGCTTGAAATTTGCCGTGAATTCAATGGTCCGGGGCCGTATGGCACCGGCAACCAATTTACGTCCGATATAAGGTGTCGGATCAATTATCTGATCTGCCCCCTGTAGCGCTCCTTTTACACCTCGCTGGTTAAGGAAATTGGTCACCTGAAGTTTAAAGTCGATATTACGGCTCAACCTATAATCAAGCCCCCCGAAGTTTTCCCACCATCCCTTATAATAAATGGAATTCGTTTGATTACCGTACTGCTTTCCAAAATAACGCAGGCTAACCCAAACTTTCATCGCCCCTTTTAAGAAAGAATAAGATGGATCAAACTCCATGAGCGTACCGGATAATTCCGGAATCGTGTTATTGCTATAGTTGTAGTTCAGGCCAAATGCGCCATAGGCAAAATTCTTGTATTGCGGTTTTTGTAAGGTTAACAGATAGTGCAGACTGAAACCCTTAAACGGTGTTGTAACAATATCGGTAGACCATCCAAGGGTACTGATGTCATAGAATAAGGGGTCAAATGTACTTCTTTGGGCAGGGTTTGCAGGATTGGTAATATTTAAGCCGACCAGAATATTGTTCTTGGTAATTCGGGTAACTTTAGAGACTATACTGAATAACGAGCCATAATTATAATATACGCCTCCCCCAATATTCAGCACATCGGTTTTGAAACTATTAGGAACATTCTGAATCGGTTTCGCTCCGGGTGTTGAAGGATCTGGAACAGGATTACCGTTTGCATCTTTATGTGGATAGTCCCAGTAACGGTCATACCAGGAATTGTAAGTCACATCTCCTAAAAAACCAAATCCACCGGCAACACTCGCTACGAAGTTCGCTAATCCAACCTTGTTCCATTTGTTCTTAAAATCTTTCGTCACCATAGGTCTATCCATTACAAAATCATTGATATAAGGATTATAAACCTCATGTATATTCTGATGTTCAATTCTTGCACCTAAGCCAACACTCAGCCATTTATTAAGCTTAAAATCGTCAGAGGCGTAGAGCGCCACCTTACTGATCCTGCTATCGGATATTTTACCGTAACCTCCCGCAGAAGCAGGCATCGCTCCAAACTCATTGGTTGCTTTAGCATATCCATTCATTTCTGGAACAAATGCATACATATCCAATAAAGACGGATTAGGTTCAATAGTCTGGGTATAAACACTGGCATAAGTCTTATACTTTGTTGCATTGAACTGCTGCGTAAAGCCAAAACGAAGGTCATGGCCTTTGACCTTATTGGTAAATTCTACTCTCGATATGAGCGTTCTGACCTTTGAATCTGAAAGTGCCTGGTTAGATACAAATTGTACAGGCCCATCATACATTTTGTCAGTTCCTTGATATTTATACTGTTGTCCCGCTTGCTGATCGGGATCAATGATATTCAAGCTGATGGGAAATTGAATGACAAATGGGGAATTTGCAGTCTGGAACATAGAAGAGTAGTTCATCTTCCATCCGTTGTCAAATTTATGCGTACCATTTATGTATAATGAATGGTTTTCGGAACGATTGAACTTGTCATCATCAAGATTAAGCACCCCGGGTTTACCATTGAATGGATCATAATAAGGAACTTTCCCGTCTCTCACCAGATAGCTGTCTTCACCCGGCTTAAAACCGTCAAGTGGCCTGGTTTTACCATCACCTTCATAGATAAAAGGATTATAGTTAGAAAACTGGATCCGCGAATCGGAATATTTATACAATAAACGGATATTGCCTTTTTTATATTTTTTCGAAATTCCTGCTTTGATAATGGCGGTACGATCCTGCCAGGGAGTGTACATATAATTTATACCGCTCCCCCGGTCATACGCCTGAAACATGCTCAACATATATCCCCAACCATTTTTGCTGAGGGGACCAGTAACGGTCGCATCATAGCGAAATGACCCGAAGCTGTTGGTGTATATCGAAGCATATCCTTTAAAAGAAGACCCGGCTTCACGATCAGTCGAGTTAACCGTAAAACCTACCTTCCCAAAAAGAAGCGCACTTTCTGCAAAGGATAAAAGCCCCATACGACTTAAACTATTGTCGTAGCGCCAAGCTGTGGTTGGGATGGTTGGCCAAAACGAATAAACAACAGGTACATCGTTTTCGAGGATAAGGATATCACCGTTAAACGGCAACCCGATATTCACCTGCCTGGGCTGTGAATTGCTTTCTGCATTAAGCATTACATTGCGATTTTTTTCCTCTTTCCCCCGAGGCGAGGAACTCGCTGTATCAATTACAGTTTTAATAGAATCCTAGACCTGACCCACCACTGTTTGGGCAGCCAGCAGAAGAATGGCCACGGGGCCACATAAAAACACGGTTAGATTTTTTCCCATTGTTGATTTCAATTTATAATTTGGTTATCACTGGCTAGGTATGTGCTTCACACCTATCCGTCAATATGACGTAAAGATATAAATAATTTTTACAATCCGTCAAAATGACGGAAATATTTTTTTAATTTGTAATATGATAAACGCACAAGAAGAATTAGAAGACCTCTTTTTAAAAGGCAACCAGGATTATCTGGCCAACATATCCGTAGACAATGTGATATTTGGTTACCATGATAAAGAACTTAAAGTTCTATTACTGCGCAATCCAAACTTCGGTTCCTGGATGTTACCCGGAGGATATATAAAAAAAACAGAAGATGTGGAAAAAGCGGCAACCAGAGTAGCGCATCAGCGTACCGGCCTTGATCATTTATTTTTACAGCAATTTAAAGTGTTCAGTACACCGGGAAGGAACAGAGATCCCCATATCACTCCAGAAGTATTAAGCCAATTAACGGGTCTGAAAATAGATGAAAACCACTGGATGTTCCAACCGATCGTTTCCATCGGATTTTATACATTGACTGAGTTTTCTAAAGCAAAGATCAACGGCTCTTTCTTCGCGGAAGTCGCTCAGTGGTGGGATATTAACACATTGCCTCCACTACTTTTTGACCATACGCAGATTATCCTTGAAGCTTTAAAAGCGCTACGTCTACATATTTATCATTATCCGGTCGGATATGAACTTTTACCCGAAAAATTCACCCTCCCGGAAATACGTGCTTTATATGAGACTGTTCTAGGCACTAAAATAGATGACCGTAATTTTACCAGAAAACTATTATCACTGGGCATCATCAAAAATACCAACGAATTGAAAAATGTTGCCGGGCACCGACCGCCATATTTATATACATTCAATAAAGAAGTTTATAGTATGGCACTTAAAGACGGAGTTTCTATTTTCTAATACTTAAGTTCTGAAAATATGATTATGATGTTTGAAACGGAAACATACACGCTATTTGTGATACAGCTTAAAAACTAGTCCAATAATTATTTAAAATTTGAAACAAAATGAGCGACCCTTTAAAAAAACTGCTATCTCCTGTCATGTTGAACGGGCTGGCATTACCGAATAGGCTCATCAAAGCCGCAACTTTTGAATCAATGTTGGATAATAATTTTAACATATCTCAGAAATGTATTGATTTTCATGAAACCTTCGCCAAGGGCGGCGTAGGAATGACCACATTGGCTTATTGCTCCCCGGAACCAGACGGCAGAATGCAGGGACATTACATG
This sequence comes from Sphingobacterium sp. DR205, assembly GCF_011064245.1. Classification (NCBI taxonomy): domain Bacteria; kingdom Pseudomonadati; phylum Bacteroidota; class Sphingobacteriia; order Sphingobacteriales; family Sphingobacteriaceae; genus Sphingobacterium; species Sphingobacterium sp. DR205. The sequence goes on from NZ_CP049333.1 coordinate 5,887,489, forward strand.
TATATTAGGGAAGAAATTAAGCCGCAGTTAGAAAAGTTAGCTAATACTGTACATAAATACGGTACGAAACTCTCAGGGCAAATAGCTCACTGCGGTGGTTTCAGCCGCAATACAAATTTACAACGCCGGCGACCGATTGCCCCTTCGAAGATCTTGAACATGTCGGGTATCCCGTATGGTATGTTCCTTACGGGGAAAATGGACGAAAAATTAATGCAGGAAGTGATTGATGGCTTTGCCCGTACTGCCGGAATCATGAAAGCCGCCGGATTTGATGCTGTCGAGATTCATTTCGGGCACGGATATCTGTTAAGCCAATTTATAAGCCCGATCACAAATAAAAGAAAGGACAGCTATGGCGGTAGCATTGGAAACCGGATGCGTTTTCCTCTTCGTGTACTGGAAGCTGTAAGAAAAACGGTGGGCAATGAATTTCCTATATTGGCAAAAATCACGATGTATGATGATGTCAAAGGAGGAATATCTTTAAATGATGGTATTGCTGTATCCGCCCGACCAAGTGCATATTTTATGAACGCTTTATAATTCCGAGTTTTGCTTAATGAGTTCAAAGGAAAAAAGAGATCAGATGCTGTCGATGATAGCAGATTGGCAGCAGAGCGGTATGAGCAAGAAGCAGTACTGTGATTCAAGGGGGATCAATGAGGCGAAGTTTTATTATTGGTTTTCTCGGAGCAGGGAACAAGATGGTGCTAGTGGAAGTTTCACACCGATTGACAGATCTGTCCGTAAGGAGATAGAGATCATCTATCCCAACGGGGTTGTTCTGAAAGTGGAAAGCGATCTGGGTCTTCTGTCTCAGCTGATCCGTCTTTACTAATATGTTTTCGCTTGGGTCTTCCCACAGATTCTACCTTTACGACGGCTACTGCGATATGCGAAAAAGTTTTGATGGACTTTGCGGACTGGTGCTTTCTGTGATGCAACGCCAGCCTACCAGCGGAGAGGTCTTTGTATTTCTAAACCGTAGCCGCACCCATATAAAACTATTACACTGGGAAAGTGGTGGCTTTGTACTTTACTACAAACGTCTGGAGCAGGGAACTTTTGGTGCATCTGAACTTAAGAAAGGTGAGCTGTCCTGGAGCGATCTGATACTGATGGTCGAGGGTATACATGTTGTGAAGAGTATACAGAAAAAACGTTATTTATTACCTCAAAAACAGCTTTTTTAATGGTATTAAGGCAATAAATGCGTATCTTTATGGCATGGAAAAAGCGCTGGAAAACCTCTCGAAAGAAGACCTTATCAAGGTTGTTTCCAGCCGTGATCAAGAGATAGATTATCTAAAGTCACAGCTTGCCATGTACAAGCGCATGCAGTTCGGACAGAGTCGCGAACGCTTCGAAGGAGACCCAAACCAGACCATGCTCCCCTTTGAAGCAGAGCCGGCCGAAGTTGTACAGCAACAGGAGGAAATCAAGGAAAAGATCGAGTATGTCCGTAAACGTCCTCACCATAAAGGACGTGCGAAGTTACCTGAACATCTACCGGTAGAAGAGGTCGAGATCCACCCCGAAGGAGACCTATCGGAAATGGTATGTATTGGAAAAGAGATTACCGAAGAGCTTGAGTGCGAGCCTGCAAAGTTCTATATCAAACGTTACATCCGTTATAAATATGCGGCTAAAAACGGAGATGGCGTATCCATCGCAGGGCTTCCCGAGCGTGTCATCGATAAAGGGATACCCGGAGCGGGGCTACTAGCGATGATCCTGACTGCAAAATATATGGATCACCTTCCGCTCTACCGCCAGAAGCAGATGTTCGCCAGGGAAAATATACAGATACCATCATCCACTATCGAAGGATGGACAAAACAGGCGCTGGAAAAACTGGAACCACTGTATGAGCAACTCGTCTTCGACACCAAAACAAAAGGATATCTACAGGTTGACGAAACAGTAATAAAAGTACTGGACAGCGATAAAAAAGGAGCTTCCCATCAGGGGTACTTTTGGGTCTACCATTCGCCTTTGGATAAAACGGTGCTGTTCGATTATAACCCTTCCCGTGCTGGTCATGTACCTAAATCCATGCTGGATAACTTTAAAGGGTATCTACAGACAGATGGCTATGCGGCATACGAAAAGTTTGGTAAAAAGAAAGACATCACCCATCTGGCCTGCTGGGCACACGCACGCCGTGAGTTTGAGAGAGCCCTACAAAATGACCCGCAAAGAGCCAAAAAGGCTTTACTGATGATACAGGATCTTTATAAAGTTGAACGAAAAGCTAAGGAAGAAAAGTTATCGCCTGATAAGGTCAAGGAGCTACGGCTGAAAGAATCGCTGCCGGTTATCAACGATATGGGTAAATGGATATTCGAAGAGATAAAAAACACTTCCTAAAAGTCAGATCGGAAAGGCTATGGCCTATACCTATGCACGTTGGGATGCGCTTTCGGCTTATATGCATGATGGAAACCTACAGATAGACAACAATCTCGTGGAAAACGCTATCAGACCCATAGCGCTCGGTCGCAAGAACTGGCTCTTCGCCGGCAGTCATGAAGCCGCCGGGCGTGCGGCAATGATATATTCTTTCTTCGCTATCTGCAAAAAGCATGAAGTAAATCCTTTTAAGTGGTTAAAGCATACTTTAATAAATATAGAATCAATAAACCATAAGGATATAAAAGACCTTTATCCACAAAACTTCAAGAAATCAACTGACATGTAGTTCGCAGGGCGGATACGTATTGCTACAGCCCAGATGTTAGACATGGCAGGAATTGATGCCATTATTCTAAGTGCCGGTACCTCCAGCCAAAATCCTATGTTGCTATTCCATGGACAATCTCTCCTTAACGGTCTACTGAAGTTTGAAACCAATCCTCTTTTGAAACTTGGCATGCGGATGATGGGCCCCAGTATGTTTAAAACATATCCATATGAAGAACTATATTTATTGGACAACGCAAAAAAAATTAAGGATGCAGTAAAATGCAATCTAGTGTATGTGGGCGGGGCTACAGAAACGGAAAGCCTTGAAAAAGTGATGGAAACAGGATTTGATTTCGTTCAGTCAGGCAGGCCTCTCATGCGTGATCCAGCAATGGTTAACCATTTGAATACTTATGGCAAAAAGTATGTAAACGGGTGTGATCACTGCAACACATGTGCCACCCTTATGGGTTCACCTTACGGCATCAAATGTATTCTTCCTGAATGGGCAAATGAAGCTTAACTAAGTTATAAAATATAATAGTGTGTAAGTGTCCAAAAAAATCCAATTTTGGAGATAAAAGGATATAAAGGATAAAATCGAAATTCTTATGCAGCATTTTGAAACTTTACTTTAATAAAATATCCTGGAATTATTTTTCAAAATAACAAACAATATCACTTTTTAAACTATATTTTTATCTAAGCCAACGGCTAGTTTCATTATATTTGCATAAACCAACTTTGCTAAGCCCCAAATTTATTAACCAAAGAGAGTAAAATTGCCGTGAAGATAAAATTACTAAAAGCAGGAAATGGAGATTCTCTACTCTTATCATTCAATGATGGGAGTACCAATCGAAATATACTAATTGATGGAGGTGTAGAACAAACATATTACTCTGTTAATACTAATATTGAAGGAGACCTACTTTCTGAAATTAAATCACTCAGAAAAAAAAATCAATTTATAGATCTTCTCGTATTAACTCATATTGACAATGATCATATTTGCGGTCTACTAAAATGGTTTGAATTAGATGACAAAGCCCATGAATTGGTAAAAAATGTTTGGTTCAACTCTGGAAAATTAATTGCCACTTATCTCAAAGAACCAGAAAATGAGGTTTTAAGAGTGGGTATAAAGATATTTTCCGATACACAAACGGGGGTTCATGAAGCCATAGATTTTGAGAACTATTTGATTAAAAACAAGATATGGGATCAAAAAATAATAATAGAAGGACAACAGCTTGATAAATACGGTGTAAAAATTCAAATTCTTTCGCCCAGTGAAGCACAATTGAAAAAACTTCTAAAGGAATATAAAGAAAAAACTGGCGATCCCGCATATACTGCTGGAAAAGAAAAAGACTGGAATAAAAATATCAAGGATTTTATTGAGGAAGAAAACAAATCTGAGTTCAAATTTAATCAGGATACTAGTGTCAAAAATGGAAGCTCCATTTCATTTATCTTGACTTTGGGTAACAAACGTTTTTTGTTTTTGGCAGATTCTCATCCTAAAAATATAGTAACACAACTAAAAGCACTTGGCTATAGTAAAGAAAAACCTTTAGAAGTTGAAGTAATGAAGGTCTCTCATCATGGTAGTAAAGCAAATACTAACAAGGAGCTGTTAGAAGTTATAAAAACAGAAAATTATATTATTAGTACTGATAGTTCTGGACATAATCATCCGGATAAAAGGACATTAGCCCGAATACTAAATGTAAACCCTAATGCAATTTTTCACTTTAACTATGAACATGTCCGAAATGATATATTCTCAAAGCAAGATAGGCAAGATTTTAAAATAAAAGCTCGAATAATCAAAGAACTAGATTTTTAAATAATGACATTAGACGAATTAAAGCTATACACTGTTCGCGTAAAGGATGGAAGTGGATGTTTATTCCAGCCTATATTAGAAGAAAATAAATATACTTATATCCTAACTGCTAAGCATCTGTTTGAAAGTGTATCACAGGATGAAGATGGTAACGATGTTGCGTATGCAACTCCAGACGGAACGGAAATTTCTATTGTTAGGCAAGTGAATGTTGGTGGTCATTGGCAAGAACAAATAATTCCCTTCATTCTAATACGAAATCAAACTTATTTCCCCCATAAATATGCCGATGCTGCTATATTAAAAGTTGAACCTTTATTGCCTGAATTTGACAAAATAATATCAATCGAAATCCCTAACAAAATTGATAACTATTCATTATACGGGTTTCCTAAACAAATGGAGAATAATGCAATTGGCAGCAGGGATACCGATTACAAAATTAGAGAATCTGGACTTCCAGCACAATACTTGCAAAATGCACAACTAATAAACGATACTCTTAACAAGCTTCAAATTGAAGGAATGTCGGGCGGAGGCATACTATCAATCCAGGGTGAAAATGTTTATATTATTGGAATACAAAGCGAAATGAAACATGCAGTCTGGGCTAACGGGAAAATATGCTTTGTTCCTATGAAATACTTTTCTGAGATAATCGACTATGAAGAGTATAAAGCATTTTTGACAAAATTGCATCCTCCGTTTTTAGGGAAATTTGATTTTCTCAGAGATGAAGCATTCGCTTTGGAAGTTGACGCCTGGGATGAAAACAAAATAGAATCAATAAGAATCCATCTAAGAAATAAAGCATTGGATGTTATCCAGTCAAATATAACTCCTTTAGGTATAAGAGAATTGTTTGAAAGAAGGTTATTAATAGATGAAAATGAAGTTCAATGCTTGGACAACAAGAGTATATGGTTGGGGTGGTTAGAATTTCTTACAATCTTCAATATTATTAAAGAAGAGAATATAACCACTCAACAATTGGAGGAAATATTTAATAATGTAAGGTTAAAATATACACACGTTGAAGACTGTACTACCCTTTTTCAAGATCGCCTTTCTAAATCAGACTATTTTGGATTAAAGTCAGGTGGAACAGTAATTATTAATTCAAAAAAAACACCTCGAAAGCCGTTTAGAATACCTGTTGGAGGAATGATTAATAATATCAAGATACCGCAAGATAAAAGAGGATTTAGAACGGATTTAGGAATAGACCCCTTTCAATCATTTAGTTTTATTCACTTAGATTACTTCAAGAGTGAATGCATTTTAAATAAACTGGATGAATACGAGAATTTAAGTGAAATTCAGTTATTAACAAAATTAAAGCAAGAATACCATGAACTACTTAATTGAAGAGTTACTATCTGATATACAAAGTGAGTTCCCTAAAATCTCATTCGGATATAGGGAGACAAATTTTGGTGGCATAATTCCAACTTTCTTTATAAATATTGAAGACGAGAAAACCCTAACAAATCAATGGAAATCTATTACTGAATTTATTGCAGTACATTTTCAATCATCGCTTAGAAATGAATTTAGTGTATGGAATATTTATCTATTTTTCATTCTGGAACAAGAAATAAAAGATGACCTAAAATATATCATTGAAAACGACACATTCTCAAGCAGAAAAATTATTATTTATCCTAAACAAGATATCGAATCAATTATTCAAGAACATATAAAGAATGATGATACAGAAATACAGCCTATTATTGGTTTTGAAGAAACATCATTTCAACCAAACTCCGCTATTTGGGAAATATTAAATAGAATCAGCTATAAAAAGAAAATTACAGATGATATTAAAAATGGGCTTGATGAAATTATTCGCGAATTAAAAAAGGTAGAGAATGATGAAGTTTAAAAAAATTGAGATATCGGGCTTTAGGATATATGATGATCCTAAAGATGCAACATTTGACTTAACAACAGCATCAGATAAACCAGCAGGTTTTATATCATTATACGCACCTAATGGATTTGGTAAAACATCATTCTATGATGCAGTCGAATATGGCATAACAGGTTCTATAAACAGATTTTTCGTAGGTAATAGAGAACTGGATAAATTAGCCAATTTTCAAAATCAACAGAACGAATTGTCTTTTATTAGAAATATAAAATCTCCTCCAGATAGAGAGACATATATAAATATTACTACTGATTCGGATAAAAAGCCCATTATCAATAAAAAATTTAAAAAACATGGCAACCAAATTCATGATTTAAACTTCAAAATAAAACCAGAAGTCCATGAATTTCAAAAGGTAATATTATCTCAAGAATGGATAACAGCATTTCTCACTGAACAGAATGGTGAGTACCGTTATGAGAAGTTCATGGAAATACCTGAGTTGTCAAGTATAAACGAGTATTATAATAAACTTAAGCAAACCTGTTCCGTTCACGAAACTAAAAAGAATAAACTCAAAGAGGATATTGCAGAATTTGAAAAGAACATTCAAAATATAGATTCTGAAAATCTACTTGAGGCTGTTAATAAACAAATTCAATTATTGATAGAAAAGTTTAAAGAACAGTCTTTAACATTTTTGTCACTTGAAAGTACGCAGGAAGACATAAAGAGATTTAAAGATATTATCGCAAACAGGACTATTTCCAGTAATTATGAATCTGAATTGGTTAAATTATTGGAGTATGTAGATATCTCAAAATCAGGTAATGATTCGGTCATCGGACTTAAAACCTACTTTTCTATTCAAGAACGTATTCAAAATGATCGTAAAAAGTTATTAGAAATACAACCGCTCTTAGAAAAATTTGAAAGTCTTGAAAAGACAGGAATCGAAATAGATAACATAAAGAAATCACAGCAAATCCATATAGATGACAAAAATCGAGTTACCAAGGTGATTTCAGATTTTCCGGAATATGAGCGGATATTAAAAGAAGTACAGGAAAAAATTAGTAAAATATCGCAAACAGAGGCTATTAGTGAGGATATTAATAAGCAATTGGGTGAGCTAAATCGTATAGAAATAGAATTACGAAGCCAACTTGAAACGGTATTGAGGCAATTGGAAGAATTGGCAACTAAAAAAGCTAAGATTCCTGAAATGAAAGCAGAATTTGAACATCTAAATAACTTAATTCAAAAAACAGATAAGGAACTAAACGATAAAAAGGGACAAGCTGATAAGAACGAAAAAGAACAGCGTGAATTAGAAAGTGCTATTACGAATTTACAACGAATAATCAAGGAAATAACTGATGGATTTTATCCTCAAATTTCCGAAGACGAAAATCTAGAGGTAAGTGAATTAGTGCAAAAATTAGAAAGAGGTGAACATTTGCTTTCTAATGAAAATACAACGTTAAAATCTCTCAACACAACTATTAAACAACAGGAAACATTAAATCAAACAATATCAGATTTTATAAAGGCAGGCTTGTCTATTGTTAATGAACGTCAATCTTCCTCCTGTCCTTTGTGTGAACAAGTTTATGGCTCATACAGTGTGTTAGTTGAAAAAATCACCAATAATAAGGCATTAGATGAAACATTGAAAACACTTCTTGCTCAAAAAAGTAAGAGTGAACTACGCATTTCTGACTTAACGACAAATGTAAAACAAAGTCGAGAACAGCTTCTAAGTATTTATAGCCAACAACTTGACAAACTTTCTACTAAAAATCAAAAAGAAAGACAGTTGTTGGAAAGTCTAAGATTGAATATTAAAGATATTGAGGTAGAACTGAATATAATAAAAGAGAAGAACGAAATCCAAAAACTCGACTTAAAAGGATTGTCGTTTGAAATTTTTGAAAAGCAAATTGATGAAAATATAAAAGAAGCTAATAAAGTAAGAGATATTGTTAGCCCTAAAATCTCTATTAATAAAGAGGCTATTGATAAGGCCAAGGAGCAGTTAGTTTCCTTGAAAAATCAGATAGATTTAATTAAAAAAGAAAATGAAAGTCTAATTAATAACGAGAAATATGTGTCTGTAACAGGATGGTTTAATGAGTATTTCCCAGACAAAGAAATAAATAAGGAATTGTTGCTCCAAAGAGACTCTTCATTAACACAAAGTATTAGTCAATTTGCTACCAAACTGAAAGAAACAGAAGAAAAAAGTGATGCCCTTAATCAAGAACTGACATCCTTTAAAAGAGAGAATTTGTTACAGGAGAAAACGGAATTAGAAAAATTGACTCATGAAAATGATTTAAAACTTACTGCCTACCGTTACTTCCTAAAAGACAATTTGAATATTGATTCATCCCAAATGAATGAGACGACTCTATCAAATATAATCGAAGAAAAGCAGACAAAATATAAGGCTGATATAGAACGTACACAATCTACACAATTAGAATATCAAAAACTGGAAAAATATAGTGAGAATGTTTGGCCGTTTCTCCAATCCGAAAATGCTAAAATGAAACTTGCTAATGCAATAGAAGAACTTGACTTTTTAGAACAGAAAGTTGAGCTGGTTATAACAACAGAACGTGATAATGCCAGAACTTATCTTGAAAATCGAATCAAAAATTTTTTCCACGAGGAATTGATCAATAAATTATACAGGAAAATAGACCCGCACCCTGATTTTAAGTCAGTAAAATTTAAGGCAAACTTTGATTCCGATCATCCAAGATTGGATGTTTTTGTTGAGAATACCAAGAATGAAAATGTCCTAATACCAAACCTATATTTCAGTACTGCCCAAATTAATATATTGAGTTTAAGCATATTCTTAGCAACAGCATTAAATTCAAAAGTTTATAATTGCATCTTCATTGATGATCCAATTCAATCCATGGATAGTGTAAATGTATTATCGACTATTGATCTATTTAGGAGTATAGTGGTAAATGAAGGGAAGCAGATTGTTTTATCTACACACGACGAGAACTTCCATAATTTGTTAAAGAAAAAAATACCTTCTGGACTTTTTGAATCGAAGTTTTTGGAACTGGAATCATTTGGAAAGGTTAGAGTAAATTAATTTTTTATTCAATGTATACAGACAAGCCAGCATCAGTCAAATCAGAAGATAATTTTCAGCGTTACGAATTTGCAAAACGTATTGCATCCATCGTTGCTACTCCAAAAATTGATAAATCTCTAATTGTAGGGCTATATGGCAGGTGGGGAGAAGGAAAGACTACGGTTATGAATTTTATTCGGGAAGAATTGCCTTCGGATACAGTCGTTGTGAATTTCAATCCATGGCTTTTTTCTGATGAGCAACATTTACTTAAATCTTTCTTTTCGAGTATTACAGATGCATTAGGTGCTTCTGACAAAACAAATAAAGAAAAAATCGGTGCTTTGCTCAGTGACTATGGAGGAGCGATTGGAACAATAACACAGTTCGTTGGTGTAAAGACTGATGGTTTGGAGAAGTTAGGGAATAAACTAAAGAATACCTCTTCAGAACAGCTAAAAAAACGTATTGATGATTTGATAATTGATTCAGGAAAGAATATCGTAGTATTCGTTGATGATATTGATAGATTGGACATTCAGGAGATCCAATATGTTTTCAAGTTAGTTAAATTAGTCGGTGATTTTCCTCAAACGGCTTATATTCTTTCATTTGATGATGAAATGGTTTCGGCGGCTTTGGCTCCAAAGTATGGTGGAAACAGCAAAGTTTCAGGATACAATTTCTTAGAGAAAATTATTCAGGTGCCATTGAAAATACCCATAGCGAGTAAAAAAGCTATGTCAAAGTATACTATAACTTTGCTCAATAAAGTTCTTGAAAATTGGTCCATTCAATTAAGCGAGCATGAAAATAATAGTTTTATTGAAGCCTTTAATTCAGCTTTTCTGCCATTTATGGATACCCCTCGTTTGGGAATTCGATACGCTAACACGTTATCCTTTTCCTTACCCCTTCTTAAAGGAGAGGCCAATACAGGAGATTTAATTATTATTGAAGGTGTTAAAATATTCTATCCCGAATTGTACGATTTTATCAGGACAAATGGCTATTTATTTCTAGAAAGAACAGATAAACATTATTCTGAATTTGGAAGAGCACAGCACAAAAAAGATGATATAAAAAGGCATATTTCTTCGGTCATTCAGATATATAATGAAGACAAACAAAAGGTGATAGTTGGATTGTTGCAGTTACTATTTCCACAACTAAAATCTATCTACAGTAATACAACCTATCCAGACAAATCTTACACCCAATGGACAAAAGAAAAAAAGATTTGCTCTAACAGGTATTTTGAGCGCTATTTTTCCTATACTGTTCAAGAAGGAGTCATACCTGACAACTATTTTGATCAGTTAATAAATAGTCTTGAAATTATGCCTATTGAAGAAACCTTTCATAAACTGGAACAATCTATTGAGCAATATTCAGCATTTGAGCTTATTTTAAAACTTCGTATGCAAGAAGAATTGTTTACAGAAGAGCAGTCAATCAATTTGTCTCTTGCATTGGCGCAAATCGGACATACTCTTCCCAGGGAACAGGATATTCATTTTGCAACGACCTATGCTCAGTCTGCAAGCCTTATTGCACGATTAGTCAGAAATTTACATAAGTCAAATCAGATACAGTTTATCAAACAGCTACTTTTAGAAACTCCATCATTAGAGTATGCTATGGAAATACACTATTGGTTGATGTATCGGGAAAAGAATAACCCTGATAAGGCTATTTTCTCGAAAAATGATGAAACTCAAATTCAGGAATTCATTATTGAACGTTTTCTGAATGAAATGACAGATGAAAATTTCTTTACACTTCTTTCGGATGGTAATCTTTGGCATGTTCTCAGCTGGTGGAGTAAATCAAAGAAGTACAAGAATAAGTTACAGTCATTTTGGAAGAAACACTTAAGTAATAGGAGTAATCCTGATTTCGCATTGCAACTTATAAAGGTTTTCACCCCGACGATTAGCTCAAGTTCCTTTAGTCCACAGAGTAAGAATGTTCATAGAAGCACATACAAATCTGGTTTTTATGAAACTAATTATAGAGCAGTGAAAGAAGTTGCTGATGTAAATCTTATTAATGATAACCTTATAACCGCGTATGGTAATCATCCGCATGAAACCGGTCCATCGGTTATTTCAGATCGTGACCCCATCGACGATTACACTTTAATATCTATCTTTCAATGGTTTATTGAAAACAGTTAATTATGACTAATCCTAACCTTTTCGACTTCAACTATAATCTGGACCTTCCCGGACAGGAAAAATTTCCGTTGAATCTAAAAGAACAAGGGAGAATGGTTAGAGATATTCTATTAACGGATATTAAAGATTCTAGGAACTATATAATCCTAACTGGATTCACATCGTTATCTAATTTAATCGATATTTTTGGAACCATCGATTATCCAGAGTTACAAAGTCTACGTATTGTTATTGGATTTGACCCCGATGAACGTGTAAGTAAACGTTTGCCTCATTATTCACTACCAACGGAAATTAAGAATTATTGGGTAAAGCAGAATGTCAGTATTAGACTCTGTGGTCCAATAATTAATATTATTGAAAAAATAAAAGAGGGTAAGTATAATTTCAAAGTAAAGGATAAACTTCATGCAAAAATATATGTAGGTGATGAAGCAGCAATACTAGGTTCATCAAATTTTAGTAAGTCAGGAACAATCTTCCAAACAGAAGCCAATATTAGGGTACAGCCTATTTTATCTCAAGTAGAAAAAGATCAATACACCGATATAAAAAAGATTGCTGATCACTACTATGATGCAGCCAGCGATTATAATGAAGGATTGATGGAACTTTTTAAGAAACTTCTTAAAGATGCTACTTGGGAAGAGGCAATCGCTCGAGCGATTGCTGAAATATTAGAAAGCAAATGGATGAAAGATTATCCTTCCCTCTATCAGGCACTTATCACTCACAACCTTTGGCCATCTCAAAAAATTGGTATCGCAAGAGCAATGAAAATTGTTCAAGATCAAGGACGGGTATTAATTGCTGACCCAACAGGTAGCGGAAAAACAAAATTTGCAACGGCTCTAGCATATACACTATTTCATTGGTTATGGGAAAATGGTTTAAAAGACCGTTCAAATGCTCTAATTATCTGTCCAAGGCAGGTTATGGATAATTGGGAAAGAGAACAAACTCATTTTAGTCTTTATAATAAAATAGAGTCAATGGGGAAATTAAGTCTAGGACTTGATAGAAACCAAAAAGCATTGCAAAAAATGATCGAAGGGTCAGATATATTGGTTATAGACGAAGCTCATAATTATCTCCATCCAAAATCCAAAAGAAGTAAAGCTATATCACCAAAGGGGTCTAGTCATGTAATTCTTTCAACAGCGACTCCGATAAATAAAAAAGCCGATGATTTATTAAGATTAATCGAATTGCTTGATATAGATAATCTGAGTGATGAAGACTTAACGACTTATCTAGAATTAAGAAAAAACCGTAAGAAAAATATAGACAAAAAGCATCTTGAACAACTTAAAGGATATATCAACCAGTTTATTGTCCGTCGAACAAAAAAAGAATTAAACAAAATGGTTGATAGGGAACCCGATCTTTATAAAAATAGGCATGGTAATACCTGCAAATATCCAAATACAAAATCAGAAGTATATTCTACAGGAGAAACAGAAGACGACAAGGCAATTGCTAAGGAAATATTGAATCTAACACTCAAATTAAAAGGAGTTCATTACTTGCAAATTCTTAGAATACCTGATTATATAAATAAAGATGATGAGAAAGCAGCTTATATCAAACAAAGGTTCACATCAGCAATAGCACTTGCTGGCTATATGATAAGAATGAATCTGCGTTCTTCTATGTGTGCTTTATACGAATATTTATATGGTACAGATGCCGCAAACAAAAAATTTGATCTTAAATCGACCAAAAATAATTCGGGAAATATTTTGTCAAAAATTGCTAAATGCAAACTTAATCTTCCAAAAAAATATGTGGAAACTCACCTCCTAGAAGAAGAACAACAATGGCTTTATGATAAATTAAGGTATGATCAGGTGTGTGAAGAAGAAATTAAGATTTACGAGAGAATAGCTTTATTGACTGAAAAGTTAAGTGGAAATAGGGAATTACAAAAAGCTAATACACTTATTAAGTCCGCACTACTAAACAGCAAAGTACTAGCTTTTGATTCAACGGTAATCACCTTAGATTATCTCCATAAAATAATAAGTGAAAAACAACAAAAAGTAAAATCCATTGTTGCAGCGGGACACAATAAGACAAATCGAAATCAAATCATGGAGATTTTTTCACTTGGGGCAGCGAAAGATGAAAAGTTGATAGCTTTATGTTCTGATGCCATGTCTGAAGGTATCAACCTTCAAGATGCGAGTTGTTTAGTATTATTAGATATGCCAAGTGTACTGAGAATTATAGAGCAACGGATCGGCAGACTAGAGCGCATGGACTGCGAACATGATGAAATTAGAATTTTATGGCCTGATGACTCCGATGCTTTTTCTCTTAAAGGAGACAAAAGAATGTTAGATACCTTAATAATAACTGAAAATCTTATAGGAAATAATGTAGACATTCCTAAGGCAATCTATGAAAAACACTTGAAAGATGATTTTAATACTCATGACTTAATTAATGCCTTCAATGAGTATGCTACAGAAGATTATGAATGGAAAGGTGTAAAAGACAGCACTCAATATCTGTACAGCTTAATGGAAGGAGGCGATGCGTTAATAAATCACCAGATTTACGATACATATAAAGACGTGGAAGCTACCGTGAAATCAGCAATAAGCTTTATTGAATCTGACAAGAATTGGAGCTTTTTCGCTTTTAGAGGTAGTACGACCAAAAGTCCTAAGTGGTTATTGATTGATGAGCAGAATAAAGGCTATACAGATTTTTCTGAAATCACAAAAAAATTGAAGGAATATTTAGCTAAAGATAATATTATTCAAAGGAAATGGAGCGAAGTAGATACCTCCACCCAAATGAAAATAATCATACAAAAACTAAGAAGGCAAGAAAGAAATTTACTTCCATGGAAGAAAAAACGGGCATTAGAAAAAGGAGAAAGTATTCTTAAAAAATATCATGAAAAAATATTTAAATCTACCGAAGACAAATTTAAATGCGAAAAACTAATAGCCCTATTTGACACTAAAATTGATGTTGATGAATATGTTGATCTAGATCACCTTGCTACACTATGGCTTACAATATTAATTCCGGAACTTGACAAGCTAAAGAGTATTCAAATGAGGAGAAGAAAAATATATACTTTAAAAGATCTTGATTATAAAAATGTAAATATCACATCCGAAAGGTTAGATTGGTTGCTGGAAAGCTGTCAATATTCAAATACATTGGATGAGTTAGTTTCAGCTTGTATCATAGCAATTAAAGTTTAAGACGATTTAAATCTTCCAGAAAAAGGTATCAAACCTTTTTTTTCCTTTGCTGCATATTGATAACAAAAAACAAAATTAAATCTCTTATACCTTATGATTTAGATAAACAAAAACCGGCAAATAGAACTATATTGGGTAATTCCATATAATTCTATTTACCAATTTTTATCTTCTTAATAAACTGTAATAAAGGCACTAAAGGTTCTATTGAACTATCGTGACCTCCACTTGACGGGATAATTTTTCAATTATCCCGTTTTTTTGTATAATCTAAACAACCCATCCCCCTCATTTTAAATTCATTACGAATAAAAGGCTCCATAATATACGGAGTTCGATAGATACCATTTTCATAGTATAAAAAGTCGTCGAACACCATTTTAATGAGTTCCTGTTTTTCTATTGTGTTAGCTTCGGTATAAACATAATTTAGGTCTGAAAGGTAAAACAGCTGATCTTGTAACAATGAATAAGTCTTATCTGAATTATGTCTTAATTTATCAATTTGATCTTTTAGAGATTCTTTTTTTATAGTCAGCTCGTTATGCCATCTTTCATATGTGTCGTGTTGAATTCGATTTGAAATCCATTTTTCTTCAATTGACAAAAGCTTTTGGCCAGTTTGCTCGTATTCGATTTGGCGTTGTTTCAATAATGTTTTATGTTCTTTTAAAGTTGTCTCCATCTCGATCTCACTCTTTTCTTTTATACTGGATATTAGTTTTTCAGGAAGACTCATTAATTCTAAAGCGCCGGATAATTGTTTGTGAGCTTTTTCAGCATTTATATTATTATGGGCACTAGCGATACTACATTTATAGTAATAATAATATTTTCCCATTTTCCCTTTACTTGCAGCACCTGTTAATAGTTTTCCGCAATGGCAGCGTAAAGCACCACGTAGTGGAATTTGATCGTCATAAATTTTCCTTTCTTTAGTACCTCTTTTTATTTTTTCATTTACTAATTTCCAAGTCGTTGGATCAACAATAGGTTCATGATTTTTTAGTGGGTATAAACCTCCTGGATTTTGTTTCCACGGTTTAACATGTTGGAATCCATAATACAAAGGATTTGTCAATATTCGCTCTACAGCTGTAGTTCCCATACGTTTTAAACCTAACTCCTTTGCCTTTTCTTTGATTTTGTATAATGCAACCCCGGAAATAAAAGCTTCATAAATATATCTAACGACTATCGCTTCACTTTCATTAATCACTAGGCGACGTTCCTCATTCTTTCCTTCTTTTTTATAACCAAAAGGTGCAGGTTCTCCTTCTATCCATAGTCCTTTTATGGCTTTTGCTGCATAGATTCCTGCATTTATGTCATTCTGTCTTTTTATATTTTCAGAATTGCCCATTAAAAATTCAAGTCCCATTATAAAGAAGGAATTATGATCCATACAATCATAAATTGATCCTCTACTAGCGCTTAAAATCCTCACATCATAAAGTGCTTGAATTTTTGTAACCATATTAATGGCGTCGCCTGCGATCCTACTGAATCTTGTTAACTCAGCTACGACCAAATAATCAATTTGATCATGGTTCTTTTTGATAAAGTCAAAAAGTACCTTAATATCCGGCCTATCAAAGTTTCGGGCAGTATGTGTCTATCACGGAGGTCACCGGGCCAGTTAATTCGGTTTGATTTGCCAATTATTTCGGAAGTCGCTGGGCCAAAAAATCGCCTTAATTTCGGAGGTCATTGGGCCATTCGTACTTAGAAACGGAAGTCATTGGGCCACTTTCCCTTAACCTGCTTAAGTTGCTGTTGTATAAATATATCACAGCAGCATGGCAGGACAACGGAAAGACAAAATGGAACTTAGAACACTGATCCTTCTTAAGAAAAAAGGACTTAGTAACCGTAAGGTTGCCCAGATGATGAACATCAACCGTAAAACGGTAGATAGCTATATTAGTCGGTTTAATTTACTGGAATTGGATCACTCCGAACTGTTGGGCATGGATGATGCCGAGCTTCACGACCTTTTCACAGAAGAAGACCAGACAGAAAAGAAACGTTACGAAACCCTATCCTCTGAGTTCAGTAAAATACAGAATGAACTCAAACGCCCTGGAGCGACGCTACGGACCATATGGCACAACTATCTCCTTGAATATCCAGATGGATATCGCTATACACAGTTTACAACCCATTACAGAAAATGGCGGGGTCAGGTCAAAGCCTCAGGAAAGCTGGAACATAGAGCGGGGCAAAAGCTTTTTGTAGACTTTACAGGTAAAAAGATGTCGTATATTGACCGGATCACCGGTGAGGTTATTCCCGTGGAAATCTTCGTAGCCGTTTACCCCTGCAGTCAATATACGTTTGTAAAAGCCGTTGCCAGCCAAAAGCGTGAAGACTTTATCGACTGTCTTGAGAGCTGCCTTAGGTGGTCAGGCGGTGTGCCCCAGGCTATTGTATCCGACAACCTGAAATCAGCTGTTAGTAAGGGCTCTAAATATGCTCCTGAAATCAACAAGACACTTGCAGACTTTGCTCTCTTCCATAACTGTGTAGTTGATCCTGCACGGCCATATCATCCACAGGATAAAGCACTTGTAGAGCGTAGCGTAACATTGGTTTATCAGCGTATCTTTTACCCACTGGATAAGCAGACCTTCTTTAGTCTGAAAGAGCTCAATGTGGCCATAGCGGAGCAGTTGGTGCTATACAATGACTACCTTTTCTCACATGGGGGGCAACCAGAAGAAGCCAGTTCATTGATCTGGAAAAAGAATATCTGACCCCGCTTCCAGTATCAACATATAACCTGAGGTATTTCAGACGGGTGAAAGTGCAGAAGATATCCCACGTCTACCTGAGTGTAGATCGAAACTACTACAGTGTACCTCACCGTTATATCGGACATTACGTCGAAGTCCAATACAACAATGAAACAGTAGAAGTCTTCTATAACTTTCAACGTATCGCCAAGCATCAGAGAAGCTTTCGTCCAGGAAATTATGCCACCATAGGGGATCATATGCCTTCTTCGCACCAGGTATATAACCAGTGGAATCCGATATACTTTGAACAGCGGGCCGCCATTGTTGGGCCATATGCACAGGAATATATCCGCAAACTGATCGGGCAGTACAATTACCCCGAATTGGGCTACAAGCAGGCTCAGGGAATACTTTCTTTTGTTAAAACATATGGTACTTCTCGCGTTGAAAATGCATGTAAAAGAGCACTTTCTCATCACAAATCATCCTATCAAACAATACATAATATCCTAAAAAACAGACTTGATACCCTCGAAGAAGGTTTGGAGCAACAGACTTTCCACATTCCTGTACATGAAAATCTACGGGATACCTCAATCTACAGATAGTATAAAACAATAACAATATGAACGAAAACACAACAATTGAAAAAATGCGCAAGATGCGTATGATGACCATGGCTGAACTCTATCGCAGTAGCCTAAGTGATAATCTTTATCGTGAAATGAGTTTGGACGGCTTTATGGCGACCATCATCGATGCCGAATGGGAAGCCAGACAGAATAAGAATATTGATAATCTGATCTACAGGGATTCTTTCAAGGAAAAGGCCTCCGCCACAGATATTGACTACAATCCTTCCAGGGGCCTTGACAGAAATATGTTTGAAAGACTGCTTTCACTGGGCTTTATAAACCGCCGGGAGAACATTGTCCTGACAGGCCCTGCTGGCTGCGGAAAAAGCTTCCTTGCACAATGCATAGGTATCAAAGCCTGTCAGATGCTGTTCAGGACACTATATCTCAATACGGGTAGGTTCTTTGATATGGTGAAAATTGCCAGACTGGATGGAACTTACCATAAATTGCTCAAAAAGCTCGAAAGAGCGGAATTACTTATACTTGATGACTTTGGACTCACTTCCATAGATCAGCAGGCAAGGACGGCACTATTGGATATCATAGAAGATCGCTATAATAGTGCCTCACTGATAATAGCTACTCAGATACCCGTAGAAAAATGGCATGGACTGATAGGCGAAAGTACTATTGCCGATGCCATTCTGGACAGGGTTACTTTCTCCTCGCATAGAGTCGAACTGACAGGTGAATCCTATCGTAGAAAAAAGAAATTGGAATCTTAATTGAATTGCATATTATTGTAATCGGAAAGTGGCCCATTGACTAGTGAAATAATTGGCCCATTGACGCCGAAATCACTGGCCCAGTATCACCGAAATAGACAGTATGTCCTTCGTCGATAAATGTATCCACTATTTCCACACCACTATTATTCATCCACTGGCTTGTTATTAAATCTTGACGTTCGATACTATGTAAACTTTGACCATCACTGCTGAACCTTAAATAACGTATACCCTTTTTCATTAGCCTCCTTTATTGCTTTGTTTACCAAAATCTTAACTATTAAATTCACTAATTTTTCTTCGTTTTTTATCTTTAAGTCAGCTACATTATTGTCTTTTTATCCACTTTACCAAGATTACTGCTATCTTTTAAAACTGTATTTTTTGACATAACTTGATATTATATTAAAATCCATTTTTTATTGAATCTCCCCCCAAAACAAATCAAGTAGAAGCTCGAATAACATATATTCCCTAGTAAACCTAAATTTTCAGTATTATTTTTTTTAGGAATCGAAGCACTTCAAATTGCCGATTTTCCGAATTTAAATTCATAAGAAAGTAGTTTAAATATTAGCGGATAAAGAATTATTGTGAGTTTGACACGCTCTAAAAAATATATTAGTAAACCAGGTGTTCGTATTGGTCAAAATAGAGTTTGTCGAGAATTTTTGGCTGATAAAGGCTTCAACTGTATCTTTTAGCATTTAATTAGTAACTCATGAAGAAATCAAATAAGAAAATTGATTGTCCAAAGCTTATAATCGGGCCTGTACTAAAAAGACATAGAATACAACATGGGTATACACAAAATGAAATAGCTGATTTAATACATGTATCCAGACCGTGTTATTCATCATGGGAAAATGATTATCATGAAATCCCCTTATCCAAATTACCCCAACTCGCAGAATGCTATAATTTGGATTTAATGTCATTGATTGCCGAAATCATACAAGAAGATTCTAGGACTCATAAAAATCAGGAAAATTTCATAGCTGTACAAATAACCAATTTAAATTCGGACATAATTCAAATGAAGAAATTGTTAGGTGAGATCCTAATTAAACAAAACGATGGTTACTTCATTTAGATTAATCATAATCTTTTTTATTCTAGGTTTCATAAGTATATTTTCTATAAGAAACTTAAATTTTCAATTGAACCAAAACTCAGCTGAAAGCTCGTTAGAAATATCCTTTTCTACATTTAAAACTACACCTGAAGAAACAGAACAATATGTTACTTCAAAAATCGAAAACGCTTTATCTAGAATAGATAATATCAAAACAATTAGCTCCTTTTCTACCGAGGACAATGGCTCTATAAAAGTTTCTTTTAATACCTCTTCCAACCTATTTCAAAAAAGATTTGATATACTATTAAATCTAAGGCAAGTTTTTGAAAACTTACCTCAGGGAACAACTTTTCCGATCATATCACAAATAGGACAAGGATCAGAAAAAAAACCTTTAATATCATATTCCATAAGCGGAATAAGCAATTCCGAGATCAATTCTATAAAAACAATTTTTGAAAAAATCTTTAGAAACAATGATATCCCGGCTACTTTAGAAGTTACTGGAGGAAGTAGAAAGATTATTAATATCGAATACGATAAAAACCGAATGTTTTCAAAGAAGATTGCTATTAGTGATGTAATTTCTTCACTGCAAGGTCTTACAAACGAAAATTATCTAGGAAATGTCGCTGATCGAAGCATGAATTATTTTGTTAGATTAGCTCAGCAGTCCGTAGGCATCCCAGCATTAGAAGAGGTCGTTTTAAATAATAGTCCTTTAGTCAAATTAAGGGATATTGCGACTATTTCTGAAACTTATGAAAAAAATGATTTTTCATATAGAATCAATGGAAAAAACACAGCATTGATCCATATTTATGACAATCAATCAGAAAATGTTTTAACGACCTATTCGAAAATTTCCAAAGTTTTGGAAAAGATCAAAAAAGAACTTCCAGAAGGAAGTGAATTAAGGTTAGAACAGGACAATTCCAAACATTTGAGGAAACTCGTCAAAATAGCCGTGCTAAATGGCGGAATTACTCTTTTACTTATTGCCTTTGTTTTACTATTGTTTCAGAACTGGAAATACCTCTTAATAGTAATTTCAACCATAATTATCAATTTCTGTTTATTAGTTCTAATTTATTCTCTATTTAAGATTCCAATTGACTTAATTACCATAAATAGTATCTCCTTCATTTTATCATTTTTATGTTTTAATCTTCTAATTGCATTGGGTCAATTTGATAAAATAGGCAAAAGACGAATACAGCAATCGCAAGTAATTATATTCCTTATTGCTACTTCATTATATGTGGCGTTAGACTTTTTAGATTATCAAGATTTACAACAACTTCAATCCATATTAAAATTTTCACTAATTGTAATTGCAGTGGGAACAATTACTAATTTCCTTTTTGCAACCAGTTTACACAATTTATTAACCAACAATTCAAACAGCCAAAAGAGCATCAAAAATCTAACAATCTTTACGAATGTTAAAATAATAAAGTACAGATATATTATTTTATTTCTTTCTCTTTTCTTTACAGGGATACCTCTATTTATGATTCCTACTAAAATAGAGGGCAACAATACTTATAATAAAATTTTCGGAACGCCCTTTTTACAGGATAAGATTATTCCGGCATCCAGTTTAGCAATTGGAGGTATGTGGAGATTATTCCATGAAAATATTTATGTAAATACAGATTTTGAAGATTCGCAAGAAACTTCTTTGAATATCTATGCTGAACTGCCAATTGGTGCAACAGCAGAACAAATGAAAAGTTCACTAGAATACTTAGAAAAATTTCTTTCAGGTACAGAATATATAGACCTATATGTCTCACAGGTTTTTTCCGGACAACGAGGAACTATAAAGATTAAATTTTTAAACGATATACCCATTCATTACCCTGAAAAATTGAGGCAACAGTTAATCTATGCATCTCAAAACTTAGACGGAGTCGGTTGGACATTTTTTGGAATCGGTAAAGGGTTTAGTAATAAAATGACAAAGGAACATCCTAGTTTCCAACTAAAAATAAGTGGATATAACTTTGCCAGATTAAAAGAAATAGGTGAATTTGTTAAAACTGAGATTTCCAAAAATGACAGAGTCAATAGTGCAACTTTAGCTTCTGATAACCAATTTATTTCAGATAATAATCATGAATACAAAATGTCTGTAAATGACAGGAAACTCGCGCAATTAGAACTCGACGATAAGAATATTAAATCGGAACTTATCCTGAACAATTCGGAAATCATGGATAAGAAAATGTCAATAAGTATATCCAACGAAAATATTCCTATAAAAATCACTGCGAAAAATCAAGGTAATCTAACGATTAATGAATTTCTAACCCACCCAATTAGACTTGAAGATCGTTACATCAAACCAAATTCGTTAACGACATTCCTAAAGGCAGACAGAGTAGAATCAATAGTCCGAGAGAATAGACGATATATTCAGACACTTAATTTAAAATATGTCGGGTCTCTCGAAACAGGATACAATTACCTTTTAGAGGAAACAAATAGAATTAATAAGGAACTTCCAGAAGGTTACATAATAGATGTCTTAAGCGATTATGAAAGTTCGAAACCTCCTACAACAAAATTGCTAATATTTCTTTCTGCAACATCCTTTATCTTTATTCTATTAACAATTCGATTGAATAGTTTTAAAAAAGCTAGTTTGGCTTTTCTAATGGTTTACATATCTCTTTCAGCAATCTTTGCTACATTTTATATTGGTGATCTAAAATTTGATGAAGGGGGACAGGCTTCTTTTATATTTACCATATTAATTGGATTTTGTTATCTTCTTTATTTTTGGGAAGATTTAAGTGTGGTGGTAAAAACAAAAGGCAGCAGACTCTACCTCCGCCAGAACATTAAATTAATAAGTCTATCATTACTCATTGGGAGTGTTGGAAATCTAACTTACCTAATCACTCAATATAACGATCCTTTTTGGCCAGCTTTTTCCATCGGAGTTTTAGCATCCTCGATTGCAATTGTTGTTATTACCACATTCGTAATTCCATTATTTTCAATAAATAAGGGTTCACTAAATCATTGATTATTAAATTTTCTCGTGATTGGTAAAAATGCAAAACTAACAATCAAAATGTCAAAAATGCAATCAAAACCCTGATTGTCTTTTAATTAAATTTGATAGAACAGTAATCAATTACGGGGAAGCCTAAACCCATAATCGTAGGCATAATTTCATTAATTCATTTAACATGAAAAAATCAATTAAAAAAGTAGCAGCATTTGTTTTGTTGCTTGGTGGTATTGTAGGTACAACTTCTGCACACATCGCCGTTGGGACTTATTGTTTAAGTCTTGCCTCAGGACCATCAATTGGTAAATGTGTAAGTGCCACGTATGGAGTGGAGTGTAACCGCTACGCTACATCGGGATCAGATTGTGCTGGTAACAGAACGGTAATTGACAACATTGGTGGTTAATTGCCTTAGAGAACTGTTCAATTGAGAACAGTTCTCTTTATTAAAATCTCAAAAATTTAAAAATCAGTTATTTTAAATTTCCAATAAATGAATAATAGACTTATCAATTCTCTGCGGTTACTTTTACTTTGCAGTACGATATATGGGTGTTCAGGATCTGGTGATAATCCCGTCGAATATAAAGATGAAAACGCCAAATCTTATAAAAAGAACGCTACGCTAGAATTGACAGATTCCTACCTATTACCCGTTGATGAAAATACAGATAGTAAGATCTATGGTATTGATATTTTTAAGGATAAAAATGACAACACCAAGACGATTTCATTTCTAAATCCGTCCTCAAAGTCTATTCTATTATTCGATTTTGACAAGAAAGCAATTATTAAGAAAGTTCCCTTATTTCAGGAAGGAAGGAATAGTATGGGAGCCATCAATCTTCCTTCGATGCATAAAGTTATCTCGAAGGATTCAATTCTCTTTTTTAATATGGATTACCTAAATGTATTGAATACAAATGGGGATCTTTTGGACCGTGTTCAATTAGTTTCTGAAAACTCAATAGTTGATAACAGTCCAAAACCTAATCCAAGCACCAATTCGCCAATTATTTATAAGAATGGAACAGCTTATTTGCTGTGCGCGTATAACGTATATTATTCTCCTCAGAACGAAATCAAGGATCTGCTAAAGGTCAATCTTGCCAATAAAGAAATAAAACCATTATTCAATAGGATCAATCTATATAACTATGGATTTTGGGGCCATAACATGAACCTTTATTACTTATATGGTGCTCAGAATTCCAAAGAAAATAGTTTAGTAATGGGTTATGCAGCTGATCCCCATTTATATACATTCAGTTTGAATGATGAAAAAGTGACCCCTAGTCAATTTATCGGAAGCGAGAATTTCAAAAGTATTGATCCATTTTTATCTAACAAAAATGATAAAACTCTAAATCCCAGTCATGATGACATGGCTAAATCGGCAGAATATGAACTGACCAATCCTTCTTATTATTCAGTTTTTTATGATGACATAAATGACGTGTATGTTCGTTTAGCTTATCTACCAAGGACGAAATCGGAATATAGAGATCCGTTAACCCGCTATAAATTTAAATATAGTGCAATAATCATGGACAATAAGTTCAACAAAATTGGAGAAACAGTTCTGCCTGACGCAACAGAATTGGATTATAGAATGATATTTTTTGACAATGGGTATATGTATGTATTCAATAAAAAGAAATATAACGAGGATAACAATAACCTATATTTTGATAGATATAAACTGAAAAAAGATGCGAATATTTAAAATAACAGCTCTAATCTTATTATTTGTCTCTTGTTCCAAAGGAAACAAAAATAGCGGCTTATATAAGAACGCCTTAAATCAAAACCATATCGAGAACCAAAAATATGTAGTGGTAGTTCCTGGTGCAGGATGTGGCGGGTGTATATCAAATGCAACTTATTTTTTAGTGAATAACTATAGTAAAATAAAAGATAGTGTTACCATAGTATTTACAGGAGTAATGGACAAAAAACTGCTAAAAAATGAAGTCGGAGAAGAGTTTCTGAAAAATCCTAATGTTAAGATTGATCAGGATAATTACTTCCTGGCGCCTGAAATTGTCTCCAATTATCCACAAGTTATATCTTTCAAGGGAAATGATGGAGAAATTGGTGAAATTCAAAATTTTGATGATAATACGTATAATTCCATTATTCAATAATGAACAGGAGGATAGCATATTTTATTTTTGCTTCAGTCCTATTTTCTTGTTCTGGTGCACAAGAATCTAAGGTAATAACGGCCAAATCCACTAATTCAAAAATATCGGATAAGAATATCGTAGTACAAGCCAAAAAAGTTGATGAATCCAATCTTTCATTTTCAATTTATTCAAATGGAAAAATAGTCTCTAAAAATAATTATACCATTTATTCTCCAATAGATGGTGTAATTGTGAGATCTGAATTAAAGAATGGAAAACATGTACAGGAAAATAGCTTGCTTTTACAATTAAGAAATGACGAACTGGACTATAGTCTTCGTAAAACAAAAGCTTCTTTATTTAATAACAGTTTAACGTACAAAAGTGATTCCATTAGCCAGAGTAGATTAAACAATATTGATGGACGACAATTTACAGACACAGTATTGAAACGGCTCGAAATCGAATCTGGAGTCGCAATTTCTCAAATCGAACTTGATGAGCTGAAATCAAAGCAAAAAAAACTAGCGATCGTTTCCCCCGTTACTGGAATTATATATGATACCAAAATAGGAAATAAAAGTGTCATCAAAGAGGGAGACGAATTATTCAAGATTTATTCTACAGCCAATCTAAAATGTTCTTTTAGAATCATGGAAAGTGAAATCAAATTAATAAGAATCGGTGATAATATTAAAATCGTCCCACAAGCATTCAACGGCACCTTCCAGGCTAAGATCTCAGAAATCAATCCAATAGTTGACGAGAATGGTACCATTGAAATAATTGCGGATATACTAAATCCAAATCACCTTTATCTCGGAATGAATGTAGATGTTGAAGTATTGGTCAATCCTCAAAGGAGTTTATGGGTTCCTAAGAATGCATTGGTTAAAAGGTCAGGAAAGGATATTGTATTTACTTATGAATCTGGAAAAGCAATATGGAATGAGGTAAAGATCGGTGTAATAAATGGCGATCAAGTGGAAATCAAAAATGGTCTTCTACCGGGAAGTTCCGTAATTGTCTCCAATAACAACTATCTATCCCATAATTCTAATGTGGTACTAAATTAAGGCTACATTATGATGAAGTTTCTTTTGCATAAATCACTGGCCGTATACCTTATTTTTTTAATTGCAGTTGTATGGGGTGGCTTTTGTTTTTTCAACATTCCCGTCTCTTTGTTACCTAACATTGAGAAACCTGCCATTCAGATAAAAATAAACTATCCAAATCATGCAGCACAGTCTGTTGAATCCAATGTAACAAAAATTATCCGGGAAGGTATCAGTTCTGTAGGCTCAATCAAATCCATAGAGAGCGAATCATATAGCCACTTTGCATTAATAAACTTATCGTATGAATTCGGAACAAATATGAGTGATGAATTCATTAAACTAAATGAACGTATTGACCAGTTGCTTCCTGATCTTCCAAGCGATTTTATTAGACCGCAACTAATTAAACAAAATGTTTCAGATGTTCCGATAGTAAATCTACAAATCACACCAAAAGTACGCATAGACTTGTTGGAAGCATCTGATATCACACTTCAACTTATCAAAAGAAGGATAGAAAAAATAGAAGGTGTTTCCCTGGTTGATATCAATGGCTTAAAGACTAGAAGTGTCAGAATAATTCTGGATAAAACAAAGATCAGATATTTAGGACTCGATGAACAAAAGATAAGAGAAACGGTTCAGACAAGCGGCTCTTCTTCTGGTGCTTTAACAGTAAAAGACGGCAACTACTCCTATCTGGTCAAGATGGCAAATAATATTAGTGACATTGACCATTTAAGGGACATCTCCATTCGGCTCGAAAATAATCGTGTTATTTCATTGAGAGATATTGCAAAAATTGAATCGGTAGCGGATCAGGAAGTTGGCAAGCATTTGTTCAATAATGAAGAGGCAATTGTATTAGCGATTCACAAACAGGCAAATGCTAGAATGAATGAGGTAATACAGTCTGTCCATGATGAATTGGATTTAATCAGGAATGATTATACCAAGCTAAATTTTGATCTCACTCAGGATCAGACCTATCTCCTAAATGCAGGAATAGAAAACTTGACACAAGACCTTATTTATGGAGGCATTTTATGTGTATTACTTCTTTTTCTTTTTGTCAATAACATATCGTCTCCTATTTTGATGGGTATAAGTATTCCTATATCACTATTGCTAACTTTTATCTGTTTCTATTATTTCAAAATATCATTCAATATCATTTCGCTTTCAGGACTTGCATTGGGTATTGGAATGCTCATTGATAATTCTATTGTTGTTATTGACAGTATTTCAAGAAATTATCTGGATTTTGATCTTGAAGAAGCTTGTATAAAAGGTGCTGGCGAAGTATTCGTCCCTGTTCTGAGTCAAGTTTTAAGTACAATTGTCATCTATGCCCCACTTATTTATTTAAGCGGAATAGCTGGAGAGCTGATTTATGACCAAGCAATTGCATTGACCATTTCTTTGTTTGTTTCGTTATTTGTAGCCTTTATTCTAACGCCTGTCTTATTTTATAGTTTTAATGCAAGAAGTAAAAAGCGAATTAAATCTGGTGAGGAAACCTTTGTATTTAAGTTTATCATGAGATTTTATGATGTTTTATACGAAGTGATATTTAGAAACAGGAGGAAGTTCATTTTAGGTATTTTAATATTGATTCCTTTAGGATATCTAATAGCAGTCCGTATTCCAATACGGATCATGCCACAATTTGAAGAGAATGAAACCTCTGTAAATATAGATTGGAACGAACCGGTAGGGATACAAGAAAATGAAAATAGAATTAACGAACTCTCAAAATTACTCAATGGCGCTGTTCATTGGGAAGCTGATATCGGTATAAGCGACTTAATGATAGATATAAAAAGACGCAATATCAATAGTTCAGATATTTACTATAAATGTACAGACACCGAATCAAAAAATGCATTAGACAAGAAACTGTTAGCATATTTTAACGAAAATTATCCAAATGCCTTTATAAAAATTTCAGGCGCTAAAAATGCCTTTACACATTTATTTGAAAACGATGTGCCACAAATGGAAGTTCGGTTTCGACAAGATGCTCTTTTAGATAACAGAGATAGCGAAAATAACGTCCAACTTGTTAAAAATGCCTTACCGGAATTGAAATGGGAAAACTCCAGCAATCTATCAAAAGTTACGAATGTAAACCTTCATCTTAATGAACGAAAATTAAGTAGCTATCAGCTGGAAAAAAGTGATGTCATCCATCAATTAAAATCAATCTTTAATGACAGCGAAAAAATTAAATTTACAGGAAACGGTGATGTCTTCACTTCTCAGATCGTCGATACTGCATCCTTAAACCAGAAATTTAAAATATCTTACCTAAAGAATAGCAACGATGGATACTTTCAATTGCAAAACTTTGTATCATATGACTATTCAGATGAAGATCAATCCATTTCGGCAGATAAATTCGGATACTATAAATCAATATTCATAAATGAGATCCCTAAAGGGTCTAATATTGATAAGATTCAAAAACAATTAAATAAACTGATTGAATCAAAAAACTTAAATGCGTCCCTTACTGGGGAATTCAAAGCTGAGAAAGAGATCAAAAAAGATCTGTTCATTGTTGTTATAATATCCCTAATTCTTCTTTTTGCCCTCTTGGCCATACAGTTTGATAATTTCTTACATCCATTTGTTGTTATGTCATCATTGCCTTGCGCATTGTTTGGTTCATTCTTTACACTATGGGGTATGGGCGGAGAATTCGATATAATGGCGGGTATAGGAATTATAGTCGTTCTAGGGATAATAGTAGATGACCCTACCTTAAAGGTTGAAACTGTCAATAGGTTAATAAAGGAAGCAAAATCCCATGGCAGAAAAATTGATAGAGAGAATCTCATTTCACTTTTACATGAAGCAGGTAGAATTTGTTTAAAACCATTGATCATGGTTTCCCTCACCACAACATTAGCATTGGTACCAGTTTATTTTTCACATGGTATTGGAAATGATATTCAGCGAAACTTTGTAAGTGTCGTTGTTGGAGGTTTAAGCCTAGGAACGATACTTTCATTCTGTTTTATACCATTGGTTTATTATGCAGTAACAAAGAAAAATTCATGAAACTCCTGAAATACATTATTATATTTTCTTTCTGCTCGGCAACTAACGGATATTGTCAGAGCTCGGCAAATGATTATACATTAGAGAATATTATCGAAATCGCAAAATCCGAATCAATTGCCAATAAAATCTCGGTTGCACATCATCAAAGAAATATTGCTCAATATAATAGTTACAAAAAGCTTTTTTTACCAGAAATCAGCTTTACATCTAAAATATTAGATTATAGCAAAGATTACTTTAGTGTAATACAACCATCCGGTACTATCTCATTTCAATCAAGGTCGCAAAATTATTCAACACTGGGATTGGCAATTACACAGATTGTTCCCCAAACCGGAGGGACTGTTTCAGTATCCTCCAATCTTACAAGGTTTGATGATTTTATTTTGAAAGAGAAGCAATATAATGGCATTCCTATAAATTTATCAATCCGGCAACCCATTAATGCTTACAATGAATACAAATGGTTAAATATAATTGAACCGATAAGACTTGAAAATACAAAGAGAAGAAGTGTAGCGGAACTAGCTCAAATATCGTTATTAACCACAAAATTATACTTCAATGTAATTGAGGGAAAATCTTCATTCGATCTTTCAGAAGAAGCATACAAAACTTTTCAACGATTATTAAATGAAGAAAAAGAGAAAGTGAAATTCGGGACTACATCTCTCAACAAATATTCCCAGATTGAGATCCAGATGCTAGATGCCGAGAAATTAAGAAATGCGGCATTGGAAGATCTAAACAACTCCATCGTCGAACTGTCCGATTATATTGGTATTCACATTTCAAAAGACAATGAACTTCGCTTACCTTCCCAATTACCTGAAATTAAAATTGACAATATAGACCTGGTATCCAGCATGGAAAAAAACATGGCTGAGTATACTGAATTTAAAATTAAAGCTCTTGAAGCTCAAAGAGATTTGGAAAAAGTAAAAAAAGAAAAATATAAGATTAATGTTGGACTCTCTGTCGGATATAATTCTACTGATAATCATTTAGGTAATGTTTATAGTAGGGCTAATCCAAGACAGAGCGCTACTTTATCATTAAATTTTCCGATTCTCGATTGGGGAAGATTAAAAGAAACCGCAAAAGCAGCTGAATATAATTTAAAGGAGGTGGAATTAGCTATTGAAAGTGACAAAAAAATAATACTCCAAAATATGCGGCGCGCAGTTAATGGTATTGAATATAGTATAAAAGATATTGAAATTTCGAGGAAGATGCTTGAAATTGCAAAACAACGATACTCTTTACTGATCGACCAATTCTCCACAGGAAAAATTACAGTTACAGATCTAATAAACTCCCAACAAGAAAATAACGTAGCTAATCAATCATATATAAGATCATTAAGAAAATATTGGGAAAATTACTACGAACTAACAGTTTTTGTAAAATAATATTATGGACAATACAAAAAACAATACCGAATCATTTCAAGAGGATAGTTATAATAGACATTCCAATTGGTATACGAATCTCTTCCCCGAAAAAGAACAAAAGTTAGCTTTGTTAAATGGAATAAAAACTTACAAAGGAACAATAAATCATTGGTTACAGAATCAGTTTTTTGAATGTGTCAAACCCATAACAAAATATAAGAACGCATCCTGGTTGACAGTAGGTGACGCTTACGGACATGATGCTAATTATTTAATCGAAAATGGCGTTCAAAATGTAATTGCCTCGGATATAAGTGATGAATTTCTTGCCGTATCTAAAGAAGTTGGCATTGTTGAGCAATACTCCGCTGAAAATGCAGAAAATCTCTCGTTCGAAAACAATAGCATAGACTATATCCTATGTAAAGAAACCTATCATCATTTTCCACGACCATATGCTGCTCTTTATGAAATGATCCGAGTAGCAAAAAAGGGAATTGTTATTATCGAACCGCAAGATCCGATCATGAAAATGCCTTTCTTGTTATTTATGAACAATGTTTTAGAAAAGATTAAACATGGCTTAGTAAATAAGATATGGAAAAACCGCTTTTCTTATGAAGCTGTTGGCAACTTCGTTTATAAAGTTTCTGAAAGAGAAATGGAAAAATTTGCAGCCGGTATTAATTTACCAATGGTAGCGATCAAAAATTTCAATCCAAACTTTTGGTTCCCTGGAAGTGAAAAAATTCCAGCGGTAAAATCAGAGAAGAAGTTTAGAAAAATTCTCTTCAAAAAAGGTCTTAGGGATTTTTTATCAAATTTTGGCATTCTACCAAGTCAGTCTTTAAGTATTATAATATTTAAAACCCTTCCCGAAATCGGATTGCAAGAATCGCTAAAGAATGATGGATACAAATTAATTAAAATACCCAAAAATCCTTATTTATAACCCTATAAGCTTAAAAGCATCTTTTGATATTAACCTGGTAGTGTAAACTGAACTGTGTCACATCACTCCTTTTAGGGTTCGTGCTCAGAGGCTGAAAGCCTCGAGTGCGAACCCTAAAAGGAGTTGCCGAAGGCTTTAATTCTA
This sequence comes from Sphingobacterium sp. DR205, assembly GCF_011064245.1. NCBI lineage: Bacteria > Pseudomonadati > Bacteroidota > Sphingobacteriia > Sphingobacteriales > Sphingobacteriaceae > Sphingobacterium > Sphingobacterium sp. DR205. The sequence goes on from NZ_CP049333.1 coordinate 5,919,365, forward strand.
TCCCCAAATTTAATATGTAATTGTTGCATTGTCAATCCCCAATTCCGAATAGGCATGGTCCATTTTTTTGATATCTCCTTAACCGTGAGATAAACCAACTTTAAGAGTGCCTGATCAGAAGTAAATGCTCCTTTGGTTTTGGTCACTTTTCGGATCTGACGGTGCATAGCCTCAATAGCATTTGTGGTATAAATAGCTCTGCGGATATCGGGTGAGTACTCGAAATAAGTAGAGAGATTTCCCCAATTATCCAACCATCCCTTTACAGATAACGGATATTTCTTACCCCATTTTTCGTCAAATTCCAGTAGCTTTTCATAGCCCTGCTCTTGGTTATTTGCCTGATAGATAGGTTTTAAATCTGCAACAACAGCTTTTTTATCTTTCTCCGGAACATACCTCAGACTTGAACGTATCTGATGAACAATGCAAAGTTGAACCTGGGTTTTCGGATATACGGCTTCGATGGCATCGGGAAAACCCTTTAAACCATCGACGCAGGCGACCAGGATATCTTCTACACCACGCTGTTTGAGATCGGTCAGCACCGACAGCCAGAACTTAGCGCCTTCATTTTCTGAAAGATAGATACCGATAAGGTCTTTTCGACCATCTCGGTTCACGCCAAGTATATTGTATACTGCACGGGTCTGAACGCTGCCATTGTCTTTAACTTTATAGTGCATACAGTCTAGAAATACAAAAGGATATACCGATTCAAGCGGACGGTTACGCCATTCATTCAGTGCAGGAATCACCTTGTCGGTAATATTGGAGATCTCAGTAGCAGATATATCCATGGCATACATTTCCTTCACATAGCTTGAAATATCCCGTGTACTCATTCCTCTGGCATACATGGAGATAACATTGCCTTCAAGCTCCTCCGTAATGATCAATTGACGTTTAGGGACTATCTTAGGCTCGAAAGTACCGTTTCGGTCACGACCGCTCTCCAATTCAAATTGTCCGGACTGAAGGCTCCGTACAGTCTTTCTTGTCTTCCCATTTTTACGGTTAACCTCTCCTGAAGCTTTACTTTCCTGTAGATGATGATCCAGCTCACCTTCAAGCATACTTTCCAAAAGATGTTTCAACATCGGAGCGAAAACTCCGTCCGTACCGCTCATTTTCTTGCCTGCATAAAGGCCTCTCATTGCTTCCTCTTTGAAGCGTTTAAAATCAAATTCCTCTTTTTCCATTTGCTGTGTCTAATATAAAAATTCTTTATTTGACACAGTTTACTTTACACCCTCAAATTCTATCTCCAATGTAAATATCGCATCGGATCAAAGAGACAACAAAGCGCAATTATTGCCTCTATAATCCACATGTTCCTAAACAGAATTTTTTCTTTTAGACAGCGAGAACAGGAAATGGTAGTTTATCATTTCTTATTAAAATTTCTGATAACAGAATCTAAGAAAAATCTATAATGGCTAGATAGTATAATTTATTCCCACAACCCCAGCCTTTTGTATAATTCGGATTTATATTGTCCTCCAATTGGAATATCTGGAAGGCTCCCCTTCATTTTCATAACATTTCCCTCTACCCGCTTAGCAAAATCCAAATTAACTATAAATGATTTGTGAACCCTGATAAACTGTTCTGCCGTCGAAAGCTTTTCTTCCATATCTATCAACTTCTTCCATACATTGTACTTCTTTTCCAATGTCTCGATCCAAACATAATCTTTATCCCCCTGTATATAAAAAACCTCATTATAAGGAGAAATAATAATATTTGATCTATCCTTAATAATAAGAAAATCTCTCTTCGATTTTACCCCCTTCTGATCCTCAAGAAACAGTTGAGCCTTATCAATAGTTTTCATCATTCTATCTACGCTAAGAGGTTTCAAAATATAATCCAAAACATTTAATTCATATCCTTCAAGCGCATAAGTTGGATCTCCTGTTACAAATACAAATAATGGAGGTTTTTGTAGAGTTTTCAACAGAGTAATACCGTCCATATCGGGCATTCGAATATCACTAAAAACAAGATCGACCTTGTCTGATTTTAAGATTTGTATGGCATCGAAAGCATTTTCGTATACTCCTAATATCTCTATTTCTGGAATCTTGTCTAAATGTGACACTACAACCTCTCGTGCCAATTCTTCATCATCAATTACAATACACTTAATCATTTTACTTATTTTAAAGTTTTATTTTCAAAAAAACAGCATAATATTCCTCTTCTTGAATTATATCAAGAGAGTAACGGTCATTATAATAAATATCCAATCTCCGCTTTACATTCTGCAATCCTATTCCTCCGTATTGGTGTTTCTCCGCAAAGTTGTTTACACTATTAGAAATGTTATAGGTTAAAATATCATCATCTATACTTAGATCTAATTTAATCCAGGCGTTTTTTCGGCTACGATCAGGTCCATGTTTTATAGCATTTTCTAGGAAAGGTATCAAAATCAGAGGCACAATTTGGTAAGGCTCATTAACTTCTTGTACATTAAATTCAAATTTAACACTATCTCTATAGCGCAAACTCATTAGGTCAATAAAACCCTTAAGAAATTGAATTTCATGACTCATAAAGATCTTGTCATCTTTCGTCTGGTACAGGATATGCCTTAGCAGATTTGATAAGTTTAAAATAGCTTTTGGCGTATTGGTATCTTGAATCTCTGCCATACGGTAAATACTGTTAAGCGTATTAAAAACAAAATGTGGCGAAATCTGAGATTTTAAAATATTGAGTTCCATCTGGAGATTATCACGTTCGAGACTCAATTTATCTTTTTCAAGACCTAGATTATCCCGCTCCAACTCCATCTTATCTCTTTCCAAAATAGTAAGACGATGTGCGCCATCAAAGATCACTTTGGTAAGTTTAGGTGCCAGTGGAAGTGATACCAAAAACAAAAAATCCAAAATTAAATCAGATGTTTTGTCCAATCTAAAAAGGCCAAAATAACCTTCTTCAAGAAAAAACTGAAAATATGAATATATATTTTTCTCACTTTTTGGAATAATATACACTGCAATTTTGCAATCTAAATATGTAATTGTAACCCACCAAAAATAAGAGAAGATTATAAATAATAACGACGGAATTATTTTGCCATTTGACACCCACTTTGGCATAATCCAAGAAGCTATATAGAATAAACTTGCAGTAACAATCAGGTCTTTTACAGCAAAGATCCAGAAATACTCTCCGACCATCCTTTCGTAGGTAAGATAATATAAAGTGGAAATAACCAACCAAAAAAATAAATGCGTAAGAATACGAGTTCTCGGAGTATACCATTTTCCCCAAATTAATTCTCTTTCCATCTATATACAGCAAAATTACTGACAAGTCATTAGACATGCAATAAGTAGGAAAATTAGAAAAAATAAAACAAAAAAACTAACAAATAAATAGCAATTACTTTAATCATACTGAAATAAAAAAAGGCAAAATGCGCAAACAGCTATTATTAAGCATTTTAAAAAACATAAAATAAACAAAATATGTATTGTATTAATGTTGTCGCAGTTTAATTTGGAAAATATAGATATCGGGCTAATTACCTTAAAAATATAGGTCAAAATGGAGTTGGTCGAAAAAATTTGATTGATACACCTTTATAGTATAAATTGATCCTATTTATTTTTTAGCAACTGGCACATCTTATTTAAAACATCAAGATTTATACAAATATTAATTTCAACCCAAGTGTGCCAATTTCTAACATCAAATTATGAACGAAGTCGTCATTATAGAAAGTTGTGAAGAAGAGATTTATGAGTCAAAGATCACTAAGCATAAACCCCAACACTGCAAATTTCCAGTATTGAGGTTACCTTGGTACGTCTCCCAACATACTGAGGTTATAATCTCCAGACAATCCAGCTCTATGTTGCCATATATCTTTTTACGGAATAATATACCGAGTCTAGCCTTAGAGTCATACCCCGTCTACACACTTAGAGGATATCCCAACCGTCCAGATGGTAAGCATCGTTACGAGCCATTTGATGGTTGGGAACGATTACCTCCGCTGGGCAATGATAATGTACAGCAATCTCTATTTTAATTCAACTCATTATATTGACAAAAAAAACACTGTTAGGCTAATCTAACAGTGTTTTTTTATATTAATTATTCAGTTATTCTTACAAATGAAACGGAAATCAGTTGTCGTAATTAACTTTCGGCATGAAAATTCCCCGGCTCTATTTCATCTTAATTTTTAACTCGCTTCTATTTTTTATATTCCCTATTAACCGATCAGTATTAAAATAAAATGAATATCTATCCTTCCTTATTTTACTACTAGCCTTTAGTTCCATTCTTTTCTTTTCCATTCCCAGAATCCAAGCAATAGCTGGGTCATATTGCATTCCAAAGTCAGTATCTGTATCGTCATTCAAGGAGATATCAGCTTTGATACCTTTGAAATAGTTGTTTTCCCTATTGGCATTTTTGAGTTCATACATCCCTAAATACAGGTCAAATTGATCCATTGGAATTCCAAATGATCCAACTGGCTTTCCGTAAGTATATACAGCAGAAAGGTTATCCTCTGATACGCCTATGACCTGAACATCCATATACGGTTTTAAAATATTGATCAGTAACTCACTTGCAGATGCAGTTTTGTTGCTCACTATAAAGTAAACTTTTTTTAAATCCGTCAACCCTTCATCTTTATGAAAATACGTTGTATTGGCTTCCACGCTATAATCAATATCATAAAGACTTATCTCTTTACCATTAATGATAACAGGCCGATTATATTCATCATACAATTTGTAGTTTTCTAATACTTTTGAATTCCCACCCTGCATTTGCCTGTTGTAATGTTCAGTATACATAATCTTGCCATTAGTAGATATAGGTACAACCGCATTTGCGATATAATCGGCCGTTACCTGATATCCCCCCTGATTGTACCGAAGGTCAATAATTAGTTCGTTAATTTTTTCCTGTGAAAAGGAAAGAAAAATTGGTGTAAGATATTTCCGTGCGTTTTGAATTGGGGTGAAACTATTTAATGCAAAATAACCGATTTTCCTTTCTCCATTTCTCAATATATTTTGCTTTACCACCGGATTTATTTCATACGAAGCTGCATTTAAACGCACTTCACGCTTTTTTATACCATCCTCTGTCACTTCTAACTTAATGAACGACATGGAAAGTGATTTTTTCCATTGCTCTAGAAATGAATCTTCTGCTAACACATGTTCTCCATTTATGGATAAAATTTGCATACCACGCCTGAGCCCTGCTTTACCTGCTGGTGAATTGGGATCAACATACAATAAACGGAGAATATTATTTCTAATCACTACGGAAAGACCAAACGTATTACTTACATTATAAACATTCTGAGGTTCTCTTTCTTGTAATTCTCTGAATACAATACCGGAATATTTAGGTCTATTCAGATCTAATAGATTCTGTTCATAGAGCGCTCCTGTTTCCACATCTTTCGCAAATTGTGTTATTTCAAATATTTCATTTTCATAACACCGAAACTCACTCAGACCCGGATTATAAAACCGCAAGGGGTTGAAACGATCAACCGAAGGAAGTTGATCGTTCCATAGATATACCCCTTTTGCGAGAAGAAAAATAGAATCCAAATTTTCAATTATTCTTTTTTGCTCTTTAGATACTTGAGGTATATCATCATTCTTTTTAGTACAAGATTGCATCACACTAAAAATGGCAATTAATATAAATATATATTGTATTCTAGTCATCACTAATAACTCTCATCAGACCTCATAGCATTGTAATGATCGTAGACTTTAGAAAGAATACGATAATTTTCACTTGCTACCATATCAAAATGTGTATAATCTCTTGAAGTTGTAGCATCAGACCCATATTTAACATAATAGAATACTTTTTTATTTTCGATTCGCTGATTCGCCGTCGGATATTTTAGAACCAAATCATCCGTTCGTTTAGACGTACTCCAAGACCCCGCCCAATTATAGGTACTTTTCGAACCAAAACTCCTTTCATATTTATATGTTACAAAAATAGGAACATCTTTATAAGGGATTGTTGCAGCTGGATCTTGATAAAAGCTCATATAAATATCGGAATCTGTATACTTTGGGTTTGAGGATGAATTAGCTTCCCAACTGCTATTTTTATATTCAATTCGGACATAAGGTTTTTCAAAAGGCCCATAGTTAATCTGAAAAGGCGCTTCGACCAATCCGTTCCCACTGTTCAAGTAAGCAAGTTGAAAGGCAATAGGCACTCCAGGACTTGCCTTGGAATACGTTGTATTAGCACTTAATACTTGAATAAAACCATTTAATCCAGCAACAGCTACAGCAGGAGAAGTATCCGTGCCGATCCCCGTATATTTAACTTTTATCGTTGCTGAATTTATTATATCTTTCTCTTCATTAGTTAATGAGGTACCGATTCCAATCAGATTTTTTAATATTCCGAGCTGTTTATATACAGCATTATACAGTTTAGTTGAACTATAGGAAGATTCGATTACCATTATACCCATGCGACCATAGGTCACACTTTTTACATAGACCGGAGTTACCCCTCCAGTAATGGCCTGCATATCCAGACCTGTAGGATCAAATAGTTGAGTATTATTTTGTGGCACATCCATGTCTATTGTAAAATTGTGCTGGAAAAATTTAATCTTAATTGCCGATGTTGAAGCAATAAGATGGTTCTCCCCTTGCTGCGTTGTATTGGTGTTAACTAAAAACGCATCTATTCCTTTATTAAATCCATAAATAGTTTTCAATTCCTCATATACACGAAAAGTATCCATTTCTACTATCAAAGACGCAGCGCCGACTTCACCGGGATTAGTATTCTCTAAATCTGTCAGTGCCGCATTGTATAATGCCGCTTGAGAAGTTGGACGGGGAAGACTGGTTCGGGCAACTGCGGAACCAGAAACTGGCATAGAAGTAGATATGGTAATCGGGCGGATATTATTGGAAATCCCTGTTAGCATCTGTGGGGAAAAAATACCTTCAATGCTCTGTCCCCTTAGAATGGCGCCCGGATAAATATTAAGTCCCATAGATTGATCTGAAATAGTGAACATCTGGGATTTATATTTCTGATAGAAATATAATTTATTTGGATCAGGGGTTGGAGCATTACTACCATTAACAATGATCCCGGGTCCGTCTTTGTAGCCACCCGAACCTGCTTTAGGTTTAAAAGGATTATCTTCATCTGGCGGTGTAGTTAAGTCTGCTCTTTTCCCTCCTGCTGATCTTTTGCCAGACACATTATTTTCCGGGTTAGATTTTGAACCGACAATAAAACCTTGGATCTTCGGTATTCGTAGTTTATCAAGAGCTTGTTTACCGTTGCCATTGTTAAAATCGGAATCCAGTTTCGAACAACTGATGGCGAAGATTATCATCAGTACCAAAGGAACATATTTAATGATACCTTTCAAGAAATAATTAATTCTCCTTTTCATATTTTAAGATTTTATAAGCATAGGTCTCCCTGACATCAGGAAACATGATGCTAATTGGTTAAAAAAAGTGTAATTACTTTATCTAGAACTTTACGTCAAGCTTTAAATTTAATTCATTTGGATATTAACTACCTAACGGCATTCCATTACCTATTGACCATTTTCGGGTCCTTTTCTCTTTTAGCTGACCTTTTTCATCATAGATATTATAGCTAGCGCTTACCACATTATTCTGAACATTATAATCAGTAATTTTTATAGAATAGTCTGCCGGAATATTATTTGTCTCCTTTAGGTTATCTCGCCAAATCACAACCTTCTTTCCTGCCCACTTATCCTCTACACTGGTGACAATTTGCATCCTACCCACGTAACCGTCATTTAAGAACAGCATATATTCATAGTTGTTAATCGGGATATTCCATAAATTACCAGAAGGATAGTAAGCATCAGATGCATCTATATCCTTCGTATAGCGAATGGAAAAATCACGTTCATAACAGACCAACTGCGTTCCCCGTTGTCCGAGCCCCATATTACCTCCGCCTCTGTTAAGATCTTTTTCAGTACCTTCTCTTACTAATAAGCCATTTCCATACCATTGAACTAATTGATTGTCCAGAACTTTATAAGTCCAGTCTAAGGGTTCTTCAACTTTATACTTTTTGGTATAAAATTTCTTGCTGTCAAGATCTATATTCGCCAGAAGCTGAATATGTTTTTCTTGTATATCTATGTTATCGAGCACAATTCTTAATGAAAGCGTAGCATGATTGGCATTGATATATTTACTAGGCGCAACAAGATAGGTAAAAAGCTTACTCGAATTTTCAGGAATCTCACTTGCTTCTATCGTTGGGCAAACCTCTGAAAAAATCGTCTTCCCATCTTTATTATCGACCCTGACCTCCAAAGTATTATCCAGTGTACTTACTACATAATATTTATTCCCGATACTATCTGTTTTAGCTTCAGTTCTCCATTTTTCATTTTTTTTTACAGGAATATCAGGAGTATCTTTTTTACATGAGAATAAGAAGCATGCCATTAGTAAACATACACTTAAAATCCCTAAACTCTTTTGTCTATATGCTGTATTCATCATCATAAAATATATTTAATGGTCAATTCTAAACGTCGTTTTAAATGGCGAGTTATCTTTTAGATATTTTGCAGTATAGTAAATCGGCACACCTGGATCACTCGCAGTAAATGTACCTACGTTCTGCGCGATAAAATCAGATACACCATCAGGACTTGGATTGATCAATAACTGTATCACATTATTCCCTAGAGTACTTCCCAAAAGATAGATCGTTATACGACAACTTGCAAAAAGATTTGTTTCTTCCTGAGTGTAGGATTCAGTGGTCTTTTTAAGGATCTTCTTCACCATCTTCTGAAAAGCGCTGCTCATTTCGGAACTATTGTTGTTAGATTCAAGCACTAATAATCCAAACCTACCATAAGTTACGGAATTAATATATACCGGAGAAATTCCATCAAAAGCATTGGCGGGAATAGAAGCCATATCAATCAGCTCATTAGCAGCAGGATCAGACATCGAATAGGTAAAATTCTCTACTGTGTAACTGGCCATGAATTTAGTGGAGTAGTAGGTTCCGCTTGAATAGGAATCAAAATTTGTATTAGTCGAAGAAAATAGCTTATGCTGATTTACATTATAGCCAAAAGCATATTTCACTTCCTCATATTTTGAAAATGCGGCAAAATAGTCTGAGTAATTAAGTATCGTATTACCTGAAAAACCTGGGGCCAAAAGAGCATTTCGTAAAAATATCCGGCTATTGGATAGACTTGGGACGGAGAGAGTTCCTATTGATAAACTGGAAGGAAATGACAACTGGACACTGATTGGCGCAGTTTGATAACCAGAAAAGGTCTCAAATTGGTCGGATGCTATTGACGCAGCCTTTAAAAGTGAGCCGGGATAAATATAACTTAGATTCCCCGGTGTTACGACCATCTCATCAGATTCATAAAATGAGCTTGTTCCCGTCCCATTTGTCCATACACTATCCCGAAGATGTATCATTCCAGCAGTTTTTTTGCGGTCAAATACTGTTTTGATGTCTTTATTTTTATTCCTCAGATCAACAATATCCAAGGGTGCAATACGAAGTTTGCTAAAATATTCCGAGAGCAGTTTCCCATCGCCTTTTTCAGCAGGCGATGGGTTTTGAATTTCTTCCTTTTTACATCCTATAAATGAAAGGAGGAAAAAAATGGCTATGATTATTTTGACTCTCATACCAAATAAAATTTAAATGACCTAATTGGCAATATTAATCTTGAACTGATTCCTAAAGGTGGCAAAATCATCGAGATAATTTAAAGAGTAATAAAGAATATCCCCTGGACTATCTTTTGTAAAACCACCATTTCCAGCCAAAACCTCTGCAAAACCTGTTAGACCAGTTGTTATTGCCTTAACGATACTCTTTCCATCAGCTCCGATAATATACACTTTCATCCGCGAATTATTTATTATAGTTTTCTGCGCATTAGTTAGTCGCAAGTTCAATGCTGCTGAAAAGGCTGGACCTAGACTGTCAGTCGACGAGACGTTTAACATTTCTGCGGATAATGTTAGCGCCACATTAAGTGTTTTTTTGACCGCGGTGTAAGAGGAATCTGACTCCATGATAAAAATCCCCTTTCTTCCATAAGTTACCGAACTGACAATTACAGGTCTGATTCCATTGAATATAGAGTAGTCAAAATTGCTCTTGAGAAAAGGCTCATAAATTGGAGGTTCGATAGCGATGGAAAAGTTCTCTTGCGTAAATTCAGCCCTTACAATTGTTGTAGCAGTTGAATTTTCAAGGGTATCCAGATAATTAACAGTTAAAATTTTAGCAAGATTCAAATTTGCTCCAAAAGACTTTTTTAGTTCCTCGGTCTTTCTAAATTGACTTTGTTCGTAAGTAAAGGATTGGATCTGGTTTCCTGCTGCCGAACTCAATGCTGCGCGCAGATAACTAAGATCTTGTATTTTAGAAGGAATGACAGTTCTATAGATACTATCAGTAGGGAAATTGGCGTACATGGTGATCGGGTTTCTATAAGTAACTGGTATGAAAACCGGATTCACATTGTCTACATCAATTGCCGCCTCCCCCTTTAGAATAGCACCCAGATATAATTTTCTTCTCGTCTCTTCTAGAACCGCTGGAATATCTGTTGTTTCATAGAAAGAGGTCTTTCCTGTATTGTTGGGCCAAATACTGTCTCTGAGGAATGTAAGGGAATTTTGTTTACTTTTTTTTGTAAAACCTTGTATTCCTGCCGTATCAAAACTTGAAAGGTTTATCTCGGTAGGTTTAAAAGTGTAAGTTTTAAGACCTTTAAGTCCAGAACTTGGCTCAATTGTTCCGCCCGGAACGAGATCTTTAGAACAGGAAGTGATTAAAACCACAAATGATGCTATTAAAGCAATACAATTTAGTTTCTTTTTCATAATCGGTAATATATAAAGTTTAAAATTGGACAATTCATACCCAAACTTATCCCCTTCTTCTTTTATAATTTTACCGATATATTTATCCCCTAATTATACCATGTTGGAATTAAAAGTAGCAATCTAAAATACTTTCATTTCGAATTATAAAAGGTCTTCTTTCCCTAATTATTTATAATTCTAAACCTTATTTTATTTATAACCAAATAAACTCGACGAACGAAGTTTCGACCAATACAAACACACCCATTGGCACGATGAAAAAAAAAACAGAACTTAATATCCAATACTTCTAAACTAAAAACGATCTCCACAGATTTCTCTCCAATACCAATTTTAAGGATAGAATAAATGCTAAAGAAAGGAGGTAAGTACTTTTTCCTTGGGAAAGTAAAATATTATCACAGAGAAAGAAGTAAAGATAAAACTAAACTACTCGCTTGTGCTTGGTGGTGATAATGTAATATTGTTTATTGTTAGTTTCAGGCCAAATTAAAATTACTATATTCAAGTAAATAATTGGAATCTTCCCAGCTTTAACCTTAATAGTATTTCCAATTGTCTATTTGCTTTCTTTCTAATGACAAGAATAAATATTTAATTTTATTTTTTGTTACTGGAACATTCTTAATAGGAATTGCCGTATATAATGTAAATGAAATAACATTATGACAACAAAAGAATTTCTACAAAGCCAAAAGCAGGAGTGGTTTCCCAAATCTTCGACCTTTGATCGAAATGAGTATCCAGTTTGTGGAAGCCTTTCTGGCTCATTCTTCTACAGGTTGATCCCTAATCCCACTGAAAGACATCCTCCTGAATTCGTATTTATAAAACCGGATGACAATGGAATCCATTCATTAGCGATGAAGGGGCACATAGCTCAATGGAATATGGCATGGGAAGCGGGGCATTTGAGAGGAGAAATACTAAGGGCTGAGATGCCCGAATCGTTCAGTTGGTTAGATAATTATAAGGATGCAAACATTTACTTATTACCTTATTCTGCGAAGCATGGTTATTATGCACACCAACATTTGCTCAATCTATTACCTGCTAGAACAAGAGAGAAATTTGGATTGCCATTGACAAAAAGAGGAATATGGCCTACAGAGTCGGCTCATTGGTTTCTCGACAGAATACTGCCTAAAGATTTTGATCAAAGACTGTCAAGGGCAATGGCCTACCATATTTGGCCTCTTATCAATAATTCTTCAAGAATTAATAGATATACTAAATCAGAACCGATTTCGCTTTTAACACATAATCTTAATTATTGGTCTCCATTTCTAAACAAAATAATTGAAGAAAAGTTATTACTGGCTTCGCCTACTCCATATAAAAATGAAAAAGATAGGCGTAACGCAGTAAAACAGAACAAGATAATGCCACAGGGCATATATATGGATAGCCCCAGAATGGGAGAATTTGCTTGGTATGGAGAAGACGAGGCATGGGAGGTTACCAAAGAGCTGGTTGGTTTAGCCAATAAGGACGGGCAACTTTCCAATATAATTGATGCGATAAAATCAAATCGGGTTTCTGATGATTTTTCCGAATTATGGAGTCGGGAAAAAGAAGATTTTGAACGTAAAATATATAGCAAGCGATCAAAAATTAAGGTTTCTTTCGTGGAGATTGATAATGCAATACCAGTACACGGACCGACCTCCGAAGTACATGAAGACTTAATTTGGGAAGATTTTATTGCGCTGCTCAATCCAAAAGAAAAGCAGATCGTTATTTGTCTGAAAAATGGCATTACGAAGCTCTCTGATATCGGTCAATACCTCGGTTATGCCAATCATAGTCCTATTTCGAAAGCGATGACAGCAATTAGAAAGAAAGCTAAAGCATTGATAAATCTTTAATACATATGCTAGTGATAACAGATTTTAAGTTTTCTGAATTGCATTATAGACGGTAAGTTGATGAGCAATTATTTTCTGACCAGGATAAACTAACTTATTTTTACCTTCTTAATAAATTGTAATGGAGGCACTAAAGATTCTATTGAACTCTTGTGACCTGCACTAGAAAAGCCGCTATCCCGTACGAAACTGTTTTCTATACTTTAAGGGTGATACCTTTGTCACCACCTTAAATTGTTTGCTGAAATGTGCCCAACTGTTATAGCCGCTGTCATAACAGATATCCAAAATCGGCCGATCCGTATCACGCAAAAGTTTGCAGGCATGACCAATCCGGAGCTCCTTGATAAAATCAAAATAACTCTTTTTAATGTTCTTTTTGAAAAAGCGGCAAAACGCCGAAATCGACATATTCGTGCTGGCGGCAACCTCTTCCAAGGAAATAGGGTTTAAGAAATTCTTGAAGGAATAATCTATTATCGCTTCGATAACGATGTTTTCATCACGGCCTGCAATCGTATCAAAAGCCATGGTGATCACCTTTTGCTCCTCTGATGCCCCAATCCTATCCATACAGCTTAATAATAGCTGGATACGTTCAAGCCCCTCCATATTTTCAATCTGACGGATCATAAGAGCGATCTCTTTCGAAAGATCTCCCGTAAGCTGGATTCCCGTGCTATCATTTTTCAACAAGCCCGCGATAACATGCATCTCGGGCAGCGCTAAAAATCCCGCTCCCCAAAAATCCTTTAGAAAATGAACAACAATCGCGCTCCCCATAGCATCCGACTTTGATTTGCGGAACCAATGCGGCAGATCCGAGCCAAGGAAAAATACATCGCCTTGTTTGTAATCACCGATGTAATCACCAATAAGCGCTGTACCGTTTCCCTCGGTGATCAAAATCAGCTCACACTCGGGATGCCTATGCCAAGCCGTTTCAAAAGTCGGTGTTCTGTACGTTCTACAGGCAAAAGAGTATTGTTCTTCAACGTGTATTTTCTGGATCAGTGTTTTCATTATAGAAATCTTATTAGCGAATACATCTGCTATCTGAACACATAATATACGATTATAAACACAACAAATGGCAAGATAGCATATTTTTTCAGCCAAATAGCAGTTGAAAGATGCTCGTTGGATACTGTAAATTTATCATACGACAAGGGAACCACATGTGAATCGTATGCGGCTATCGCATAAAAAATAAACCAAAATAAAATTATGAACTCAACCTCAATAATAATCAACCATGGAAGCTAATACGTATGATGCCATCGTCGTAGGCTCCGGCATCAGTGGCGGATGGGCCGCAAAAGAACTTTGTGAAAAGGGATTAAAGGTCCTGATGCTGGAACGTGGAGGCCCTTACGAACATGTCAAAGATTATAAATCTGCCTTACGCGAACCATGGGATCTCCCGCACCGCGGACGTACAACTACAGAACAGAAAAAGAAGTATCCTGTTATCCATCGTGGCTGGGCTGCCTCAGAAGCCGTCATGGACGGTTGGGTGAATGAGGAGGACTGTCCTTATACCGAATTGAAACCTTTTACCTGGTGGCGTAGCTACCGCATGGGCGGGCGCTCTACTTTATGGGGCCGGCAGTCCTATAGGTTTAGTCAAATGGACTTTGAAGCCAATGAACGGGATGGAATCGCTGTATCTTGGCCCATTGGCTATCATGATATCGCCCCTTGGTATGACCATGTTGAAAAATTTGCCGGTATCAGCGGATCCATAGAAAATATCCCACACTTGCCCGATGGACAGTTTCTTCCCCCAATGGAGCTGAACTGCGTCGAAAAGGACGTAGCCAAACGTATTAAACAAGAATATGGAGACAAGCGACACCTGATCATTGGACGAACCGCAAACCTAACAGCCCTGATTCCTGGCCGGTCAAAATGTCAATTTAGAAATCGATGCTGGGAAGGATGCCCTTTCGGAGGCTATTTTAGCACACAGTCCTCTACCCTACCCGCAGCAATGAAAACCGGCAACCTGACCGTCCGGCCCTACTCGCTGGTTCGGCAAGTCCTCTATGATAAAAATACCAAAAAGGCTAGCGGCGTAGAGGTGTTGGACACCGAGACCAACCAAACCTATGAATTCAAAAGTAAAGTGGTCTTTCTGTGCGCATCGGCTCTCAACAGTACATGGATCTTATTCAACTCCGCAACAGACATCTGGCCCGACGGTTTGGGTAGCAGTAGTGGGGAACTAGGACATAATGTGATGGACCATCATTACAACATCGGTGCTTCCGGAATCGTGGAAGGCTACGAAGACAGGTATATATTCGGGAAAAGAGCCAATGGCTTTTATATTCCGCGATTTGTCAATATAGGTAACGACAAAAGAGACTACCTACGTGGTTTCGGTTATCAAGGAGGCGCCAGTCGTGAAGGTTGGGGCAGAGAGGTTGCCGAACTCAATATTGGCGGTGATTTCAAAGATGCGCTCACCGAGCCCGGTCAGTGGACCATCGGCGCCACCGCTTTCGGCGAGATACTCCCTTACCACGATAATAAAATCGCTCTGGACAAAGAGCGAAAGGATAAATGGGGATTGCCGGTACTGGCCATGGATGCTGAGCTGAAAGAGAATGAGCTGAAGATGCGGAAAGATATGCAGGAAGAAATGAAAGCCATGCTTGCCATCGCGGGAATAAAAAATGTGAACACCTGGGATAATGGCCATGCTATGGGGCATGGTATCCACGAAATGGGAACCGCAAGAATGGGGCTGGATCCCAAAACCTCAGTACTCAACAAATGGAATCAAGTATGGGATTGTCTCAATGTATATGTCACCGATGGCGCCTGCATGACCTCCTCGGGCTGCCAAAATCCTTCGCTGACTTATATGGCACTGACAGCAAGGGCGGTAGATCATGCCGTCAGTGAGCTCAAGAAAATTAACAGTTAAGCCAATGGAAAGAAGAACACTTTTAAAGATGATCGCACTGCTTACAGGCGGAGCCGTAATTGGCGGCAATGCTTTTCTGACGGGCTGCAGCTCCAGCAAAGAACACGACCTTAAGGAACGCCTCAAGTTAACTCCACAGCAAATCGCACTTTTGGATGAGGTGGCAGACACCATACTCCCCACCACGCAAAAAAGCCCGGGAGCCAAAGCAGCTAAAGTCGGTTCTTTTATGACAGTCATGGTGAATGACTGTTACGAGGTCCCAGATCAGCAAATATTTCTCGAGGGGATGGAAAAATTGGAGGCGGCATGTAAAAAAATGCATCATCTGGGATTCGTGGAAGCCACAGCCGAGCAGCGGCTTGCCCTACTAACAGCTATTGACAAGGAAGCAAAAGAATATGCACAAAAAAAAGGAGAGGCACCCAATCATTATTACACCATGTTTAAGCAGTTGACACTCCTTGGCTATTTCTCCTCGGAAATTGGTTATAAACAGGCACTCCGTTATAATCAGGTTCCGGGCCGATATGAAGGGGATGTTCCCTATAAAAAAGGAGATAAAGCATGGGCTTAAAACAACCAACAGAAAAATATAAGGCCACCCCCTATGGGCAATCTTATTTACATAAAAAATATTTATGACAACAATTAAAGGACCTGCTATTTTTTTAGCGCAATTTGCCGGCGACAACGCGCCGTTTAATACCCTGGAAAGCATCTGTAAATGGGCTGCCTCGATCGGTTACAAAGGTATCCAGATACCTACCTGGGATGCTCGATTGATCAATCTCCAAAGAGCTGCGGAAGATAAAGATTATGCATTGCAGCTCAAGACTACTGTGCAATCCTACGGCTTGGAGATCACCGAACTATCCACGCACCTCCAAGGGCAGCTGATTGCTGTAAACCCTTCTTTTGACCCGTTATTTGACTCATTCGCACCGTCAGAACTGCATAATAATCCCAAAGAGCGGCAGCAATGGGCTGTACAGCAGCTCTACTACGCGATCAAAGCCTCCCATAACCTCGGACTGAAGGCCCTTGCGACGTTCAGCGGCGCATTTCTTTGGCCCTACGTTTATCCTTGGCCGCAACGTCCGGAGAATCTAGTGGAAACAGGATTCACGGCACTCGCCAATATGTGGCTCCCCATATTGGATGCCTGCGAACAATACGATGTGGATCTCTGCTATGAACTCCATCCCGGTGAAGATCTGCACGATGGTGTCACTTTCGACATGTTCCTTGCAAAAGTCAATTATCATAAACGGGCAAATATCCTGTACGATCCCTCACATTTCGTACTGCAATGCCTTGACTACCTGCAATTCATCGACATCTATCACGAGCGGATCAAAATGTTCCATGTAAAAGATGCTGAATTCAATCCATCTGGCCGTCAAGGTGTATATGGTGGTTATCAAAATTGGCAAGCACGAGCTGGCCGTTTTCGTTCCATTGGCGATGGGCAGGTCAATTTTAAGGCGATCTTTACCAAGCTGACGCAATATGATTTTAAGGGCTGGGCAGTCCTGGAATGGGAATGTGCCTTTAAAAACTCCGAAGATGGGGCCCGTGAAGGTGCACAACATATCAAGGATTACATTATTCGGGTAAGTGATCATGCATTCGACGACTTTGCATCTGCTGGTCCTGATGACAACCTGAATCGAAAATTGATAGGTTTATCAGACGATTAACAGCCTAAAATACAGTTATTATGGAAATCAAAAAAATCAGGATGGGCATGGTGGGGGGTGGCAAAAATGCTTTTATTGGTGCCGTACACCGTATGGCAGCAGGTATAGATGGACAGATCGAACTATGTTGCGGCGCATTAAGTTCGGATCCCGTTAAAGCACAGGAATCTGGAGAACTCCTTTCGCTCCCCACGGATCGAATCTACGCAAATTTTCAGGAAATGATCCTGCGCGAAAGTCAGCTACCACCTGACGAACGGATGCATTTTGTAAGCATTGTAACTCCAAATGTTGCCCATTTTGAGCCAGCCATGCTAGCCCTGACACACGGGTTTCATGTGCTGCTGGAAAAGCCCATGACATTCACGCGCAAAGAAGCGGAATTATTACAGCAGAAAATCAATGAAACAGGACTCCTGCTTTGCGTCACCTATACCTATTCGGCATATCCCATGGTCAAACAGGCGCGCCAGCTGGTACGCGAAGGCAAACTTGGCAATATCCGTAAAATCATGGTCGAATATCCACAGGGCTGGCTGAGCACGTTAATCGAGACGGAATCTCCACTTGCTGCCTGGAGAACAGATCCCGAAAAAGGTGGATTGAGCAGTTGCATGGGTGATATCGGAACGCATGCGGCCCATTTGGCTGAATATATTTCCGGCCTAAAAATAACCCAAATATGTGCCGATCTGCGAACCGTCGTGGCTGGAAGACGATTGGAAGATGACGGAAATGTCCTACTGAGATTTGAAAATGATGCGACAGGAGTGCTCTCAGCCTCACAGGTAGCGGCAGGGGAAGAAAATGCTTTAAAAATACGGATATACGGCGAGAGAGCAGGGTTGGAATGGAACCAGCAGGATCCGAATACTCTTCTACTAAAATGGCTCAATGAACCAGCTCAAATATTTCGTGCAGGACAGCAATATCTTTCCTCCCTCGCCCAGCACAACACTCGCTTGCCGGCCGGACACCCAGAAGGTTATATCGAAGCATTTGCCAATATCTACAGAAATTTTTCAGCTACAATTCTCGCCAACTTAAACGGTACCAGTCCTACCGAGACCATGTTGGATTTTCCTACGGTAGCAGATGGAGCAAGGGGAATGAAATTTATCGAAACAGTGATAGCTTCTGGACAGTCCAGTCAAAAATGGACAGCATTCTGATGACCATCACGACAATATAGACTTCAGCAATAGATTCCCTTACCGAAATTACTGCATCATCATCAAATAAGAAGCCTTATAGATAGTTCAGTAATTTCGGTTTTCACAATTTTTAGGAATTCTAATATCAACGTATAATACCCTTATACACCGCATCTCGCAGTATGCCCCCCTCGGTATCACCGGCATACTCCCAATACATTGCACCTAGTAATCCCTGCTCATGCACATACTCACATTTCAGGGCAATGGATTCGGGCGTTTCAAAAGTTAATACCAGAGTTCCTTGCGCATTGACCAAATAGTGTGCCTTCGCTTCATCATCCCATTTCTGTTCAAAACCCTGCAAATTCAGGAGATCCTTATAGTCGATAAAACCTTTGATATCGGTTTTATTTCCGCGTCCATAAAATGGAATGCCAAGCACCAGCTTTTCGGCAGGCATACCGCCAGCGATATGCGCCTTAACGGCCTCAGCACATGTCGTGCGCCCCGATAAAGATGAACGGTGCAGGCTCGCATGATGATAAGGAGGATTGCCTGAGTCATAGGTCATGATATTCACAAAATCCACGTCGTTTTTAATCTGGTCGAATGCAATATATTGACCACTTGATACAGAGGCCAGTGTCAATAACTTTTTCCTACCGATGGCCTTACGAATATCCCGCATTAGCAACGTAAAATTTTCTGTATCCGATTCCGTCGCGGAAATACCGGCAGAAGAGTTGGTCGGGTATTCCCAGTCAATATCAATGCCGTCAAGCTTAAACTCTTTTACAACACGTGCGCAATCCCCCGCAAATTTTCTCCGATTAGCAGCATCAGCAGCCATCTCACTAAAGCGGCCACTTCCCCAACCTCCAATGGAAAGCAGTATTTTAAGGTGAGGATGTGCTTTCTTCAGATCAGTGATACTCCTTAATCTTGTTTCATTGTCAATGCGCACACCGTCAAAATGATCATTTACATGACCAAATGCATAATTGATATGTGTCAGGTACGTCGGATCCGGCATCACGCTTGACCAGGAAGTCACATAAGCAATCACCACTTTTTTATTTTTTTCAAATGCATAGCTCTTTTGGGGACAAATAATCATTGTCAATAAAGCTATCGCCGCAAAGCTAAAGGCGAATAGCTTTAGGGGTTTCGTAACATGTTTAGATTTCATACTGATTATAATAAAAATTGAAAATTAATAATGCTAATTCTGGGCCAATCAACTTCATGATGACCTCTGGCAAACAACAGAATAAACAGGTTATCACCCGCGGATTTTTAAAGTTTTAAATAGATATTCATCTTTTTCAGTAAAATAGCATACCACAGCATGGCGAAGGCCCATAGCAACGAACCACCGACTGCCAACACCATATTACTCGATTGCTTATAGAAAAATAAAGGAATCTGAAATCCCCAACAGATGAAATAAATCAAATCCGGGGCAAGGTAGGTGGTCAGCGAATTCTTACCGGCCTCCTCAAAGACAAATATTCCATTATGGTATTTCCGGATATCTATGAGGTAATAGATAA
The DNA here is from genome assembly GCF_011064245.1 of Sphingobacterium sp. DR205. Lineage (NCBI taxonomy): Bacteria > Pseudomonadati > Bacteroidota > Sphingobacteriia > Sphingobacteriales > Sphingobacteriaceae > Sphingobacterium > Sphingobacterium sp. DR205. Next base: position 5,939,515 of record NZ_CP049333.1, read on the forward strand.
GTAGCAATAATAGTACACTTATACCGCAACATAGCAGCGCCCAGCTCGGAGTACCATGAATTTTGGACAGTATAAACCAGGAGCGCAGCACAAATCCGCCAGTCAGCCACAGTATGCCAATAACCAGCAGTCGACACAAAAGCATTTTAGGTGCAGTCGCATATCGCCTGATCAGTATACCAATGATTGTCCCGGCCAATACAATGCAAGGAACATTGCCAGACAACAACACATTCAGGTAATTTCCGAGGACCGGAACATGTAATTTGAACGTTGTTTGGGACAGGATATTCAGAACGAGAAACAGCAACCATGCGCATCCCACAACAGCAAGCCGTCCCCTGCTTAATACAAATGTGGCGGCTGCAGCGAAATAGCCCCATCCAATCAAGCCCAGGATTCCCCACCAACCGACTTCCAGACCTTTACCATCAGAGGCTTTAAAACGATAAACCAGGTAGCAGATCCCCAAGATCCCAAGGAAACGTATCCCCTTAAATAAGGCTTGATTTCCCGATTTCGTCGGAAACCTATTCCAAACCATAAATACGCAAAGGTACAATAAACCTGACCACAAAAAATTGGACATCCCTGTCAATGCGGCATCCAGACGGCCTCCATTCAGAATCAAAACACCGATCAGGATCAGGCTCGCCGTACGGATGACAATATGGGAAAAGATAAGCCCCATGGACTCCCCCGTCCTTTCCCGCGCGGCCACGGCATAAGGTACAGCCATTCCCACCATGAAAAGGAATCCCGGAAAAACCCAATCTGCCAATCCCATGCCATCGACATCCGCTTCCGTATGCAGCATCCACTTGGGAACACCAGGAGCGAATAAATCGTTGACAAATAACATAAGAAATAGCGTCATACCACGCATGACATCCATTGAGCGGATTCGAATTGATTGTTTAGGTTGTTGTTGATCCATAATGCTATCGATAAATCCCAAGAAATCAGCTATCACACAGGCCAAACACTCAGTTCCTATGCTATCCCGCATGATCGGCAGCTCCAAAGAATTAAAAACCACAAGATATAGCCATCATAAACTGAGCGTATATCATTTTTCTTGTACTAAGGTTTATATTGAGCAAACAAAAGCTATTTGCTTATCCTAAGATGATAAAATTAAGTCATATTCAAGCGAAAAAAATGTTCAAATTAGTGTAATTTCTGCTCTTATAAGTTGGTAGTTAGATCATATCACAGGTGAATGAGTTTTTTGAATAGCATATTGATGTGATTACCCCTTGCATAAGGCCAATGATAGTCCACCGTTTACACAAAATATTTAAGTATCAATCTGTTTAGCAATTTTGTAGCTTTTCAAAAGACAACCGTGCATTCATCAGGAGGAAAAACTTTGACAAAAAGCATCAACTATACGGTAAAACTGATATTTTTGGATTAAGATCTAAAATAACTTGTAGCATGAGTCAGTTAATATTTCGGGACGCCAGCCGGGCAGACTTACCCCGTATCGTTGCGATATACAATACCACCATTGCATCCAGAATGGTCACAGCTGACACCAGTCCAGTGTCAGCAGAAAGTAGACTGAAATGGTTTGACGAGCATAGTCCGTCAAAAAGACCCCTTTGGTTGGTAGAGGACGAAAATAACAATATCCTAGGCTGGGTGAGTTTTCAATCGTTCTATGGCCGGCCGGCCTACGATGCCACAGTTGAGATCAGCATTTACCTGGATGAACAGCAACGGGGCCGTGGACTGGGTAAACAAATCCTTCAGTATTGTATAGACAAAGCTCCGGCACTCGGAGTACATACCTTATTAGGCTTCATCTTTGCGCATAACGTCCCGAGCATTACACTATTTGAAAAAATGGGATTCCAGGAATGGGCGAATCTCCCAAATATCGCTACGCTGGACGGTGTAGAACGGAGTTTAAAAATATTGGGTAAAAGGGTAAGTTAAGTCACACAATTGGCTTTCAAGAGAAAAATCATTAGCTTTAAGTAATTATTTTATACGCTTAAAGCCACAGGTATGACTCCACGATCACACACATTGCTATTGTCGTTTCTATCTATATTCTTTTGGATCAATCCAGCCTCAGCGCAAAATCCAGAGCGGACCAAGACCATCATGATCCCTGCAGATTCTGCCTATACAAAAATTGTACAGGCTCTCCATGAAAGCGGCTATTATATTGATAAATTAGACCGTTCTTCAGGTTTTATACAGACAAGTGCATACAACAAAAACACAGGATTATTTAGTAATGAAGGCGATACAAAAATTTCCAATTTTTTGGTTAGTCCCTTATCCGATAGAACAGCTAAAATTGTCCTCAATATATTCCTGATCGAACGCCGTAGAGGCGGAAGCTTTGATTCTCCCAATTATTACGACGAAAATAAAGGTATCATTCGAGATGATAAGATTTACCAGCAGATCTGGAACAAAATTTTACCATTATTACAATAAAACTTTTAAAACAAAAGAAAGCCTGTCAAAATTATGTTGACAGGCTTTCTTTAATCCGATCGTACAAATAGTTTATTTGATTACTCAATTTCGACTTTTAATCCTTCTTGCCAATCTTTTAGTTCTTCGGTATAATATAAATAGCCCGAAGATGCGGCGCCCTGATATTTTCCCGGTACCTGGGCTTTGAGGTCTATGGACAGCTCTTTAGCTTCTTTGGCGTCAATTCCGCGCCAATATAACACCAGGTAATTCTCAAAAATTTCATAGTAATCCACAAAACCTTTTTCCATTAAATCCCTCAATTGCTGTGGTTCGGGAGTTAGTCCCCCTGGAATACCGATCTTCGCCAATGGCATAGAAGCCGCCTTATCCCGTGTATTGTATAGCCGTACCTTGAGTACTGTATTATCGCCCATACGAATGCGATTGCTGGATAATGATGTCGAAAGATCCAATACGCGATCCCTAGCGCTTGGCGGCACCGTTGTCATATAATTAAACCGGTAGGAAGCCACAGCATAATCCATGTTTTCCAAGCGGATGGAGATTTGATGCTTTCCTGCAGGCAGCTCTGTCAAAAATAGTCTGCTCAGCGAATCAGCCTGGAGTGTGGTATCGCGGATCAGTAGTTGACCGTCCAGCCATAGCTCCATCTTTTTTCCTTTTTTCGCGCGCATATCCTGATCAAACAGTTGATAATATCCTGTTGCAGCTTTCAAGGCGAGTCCCGTTGCCTGGGTTGAACCATAGTAGCCCCGATCTGCAGATTTTACAAGTGCATCCATACAAGCGGTCAATTCCTGGGATGCTTTGTTTTCCAATTGAAAAACGAGAGCGATCCAGGCCAGCGTTTCATTTCGCAACGAGCGTCCATCCGAATTCGTAATACTTCCTTCGGCCAAGCCTTTCTTATCTTCAATTACCATGGGAAGCAGTTCCTTTATGCGTAATTTCAGGCTTTCCAATTGCTCTGCTTTATTGAGATTTTTTGCGGTAAGCGCTATTATTGCCATACGATAAGGATCTTTTGACCCCAGGACTTCCTGATAAGCCTTTTGAAACTCCAGCTCGATCTCCGCCCCTACACCTGCAACGCTTAACGCATAAGTGATATAAGCATTATTTATCAATTCACGATTCCCCGAAAAAGCGTACCTTCCCGCTCCCTGATGGTATCCACCCCGACCATCTTTTTTTGATAAAAGCCAGTTCTGAGTACGTTCGATCATCTTTTGATCTACAGCGATAAATGGCTTCATTTCCATAAATTCAATTAAACCAAAAGCTGAAAGCACCTCATGTGCCGGCGGTTTTCCATACCAATCAAAGCCCCCTCCTTTGATTTCGTAGGCCGCTAATTTTTTATAACCACTAGTCAAAAACTCTTGTGTTTTGCGTTGCAAGGATTCATCCCCCCTAATTTGCTGAAGGAGGGAAAGTGCATATATATTGGGATAGACGGATGAAGAAACCTGCTCGAAACAACCGTATGGCTCACGTACAATGCGTTCCAGTCCCTGCGTAATCTGCTTCAATGGATTGAGATATAGCTCCACCGAAAGACGTTGCGAACCCTTGATTGCATTTTTAAGTTCAAATTCATATTCCAGATATTTAGATGTTGAATGCCCGAACTCCACAGGAAATCCTTTATTAAACAATTTGATATCCTTTATAATTCCCAGTACCGTGGAATCGCTACGGATAGAAAAACGGATCTTGTCTTTTTCATTCGAAGGCTGCTTTACTTCAAGTGGTACAAGCAGCGGGCTTTGTTCCTGTGCCCCTATTTTTGTAGCGTTAACCTCAGATTTCCATTCAAGGTTGTTTCCAATCAAGTCGACCCGGCTACTGACGGATAGCGGCTCCTTCCTTGTATTATCAACCAGTAATTGCGCATTGATCAAATCTCCCTGAGAAGCATACAAAGGCAGTTTGACGTCTAAGCCTATTTCGTCTTTCACTTGATATGTTGTCTGTTGACTACGTCCTATTAGACCATTTTTACCAACCCCTTCCGTTATGATCCGATAAGAAGTATGCTCATCCGCATTGGGAAAGGTAATCTGGGCTCGCCCTTCGACATCGGTCTCGATATGATAATTCCAATAGATATTATCCCGAAAATCATCTTTGATCAAGGCCTGTCTGTTTTTATACTTGGGTACATAAAACTCCTGTGGCTGATCAAAACGAACCTTTCGAAATACCGTGTTCAAGGCCAGGTATTTTTGCCCCCCGACAAGATGGCTATTGCTAAAAAGGCTCCGAGCATCTCCCTCAATCCCTTTCCCGCCTTTCGTTGTGATAAGAATCACACCGTTGGCTCCACGGGCACCGTAAATAGCTGTTGCCGATGCATCTTTTAATATCGAAATACTTTGGATCAATTCAGGTGGAAATCCAGCAAAATTCGTCATATTGGCTTCGTTATAGGCTACCCCATCCACAACAAAAAGAGGACCACCGGTGCCACCAATGGAGTTCATCCCACGAATTACAACTGGCGCATTTGACCTTTCAGCCAAAGGGCTGACAATCACTCCAGCGACCTTGCCCGATAAGGCCGAGATTAAATTCGCTTGTGCATAGAGATCGCTGCTACTGATCGCCATTGTTGACCCCGTCACTGTTGTCTTTCGATCTACATTATAGCCGAGGACAACCAGTTCTTCCAGGATCGCATCCCCATCAGGTGCCTGTGGCTCCATTTCTATTTTCGGCGGAAGGGACATTTCATCATTGATGTGTTGGACCAATGGAGTCGTCTCCAATTTCACCAAAACAGGATCAGTCGCCTGCCGCTTTTGCCTTACTGAAACCGCGACTTCATCTTGAGATGCAGCAACATAATAAAACTCATTTTTCCGATGTGTCGGGATATAGATTCGCCAGAAATCACACGGGATAGTGCGAATTGCAAAACGCCCTTGTTTATCCGGAGTTACCGTGTACAACAAGCTATCTGCAACGACATACATTTTTGAAGAATATGCCGTATTTTGTCCCTTGCCCTGTCTATAGACTACTCCCTTGAGCATATTATTCGGCTGTGTCTTGACCACCGTAAGCTCTTCGTTGCTCAACACCTTATCCCAGGTATAATTTCGCCAGCCCTGTGTCAGCATAAGCATATCAAGGGCTTGTGTACGTTTGTCTTTGCTTGGATCAAAATAGAAGGCGGGTTGATAGATTTCGCCTTGCACTGCGGCGCCCAGCCACATCCAAGAGCGTATATCATGCTGTTTATCGTTCAGATAACTTAAAACCTTATCATCGACAACACTCAGTGATATCGCTGCCGGCACAGATTTACCCCTAGCATCCTGAGTCTCAATCGTCAGCTTCACATCCTCACGAGTCTTATAGATCGCTTTATCGCTCGTTACATGAATCTGTAGTCCATCGTTCATCGTATTAAAGAATAACCGTTCGCTCAAGATTTGCCTACCCTGCAAAATAGAGATACTTAGTACCCCCTGTGGTAAGCCTTCTTTTGATAACCTGAGCGAATTTGTCCCCTTAGTTACTGTCATCTCGCCTGTACGAAAGATTTTGTCCTCCTTCCGAATAAAATACCCCACTCGGCTGTCCATACTACTGATGACCCGCAAGCTCAATTCATTTTTTGATTGCTCTTCCAGTTGCACCTTTATACCGCTGTTTTTCATCGTAGGCAGCGCAATGGGCTTATTGGTACGATAAGGCTTTTCCAATTGCGCATAATAGGTTCGCCCTCTTTTAGGGATGAATGAAAACTTTCCCATACCTTGATGAAAGGAGGAAAAATTGCAGATCTTATTCCCCCCATCGTCATAGATGGCCCCCGCGATATCAGCCGGAAATCCCTCTGCATTCAAAGCTTTAAATGCCACCACGTTAGAAAAGTCTTCCAGAAGATAGCCACCTTCAGGCATAAATTTAAGATCGATATCTTCGAGAATAATAGGGACATTCCTAGATATCGACTCAATCAGCTGCTGATGTACAAAACGGACATTCAAGCTCACATGTTTATTTTCCAAAACTGCCGGCAATGCAAATGTTATTTGGGATTTACCTAAATGGTCAGTCTTAGCCACCTGTGAAAGATACAACTGACCACCGATACTCACTTCATAAGCAAAAGACTGATTTGAAAGTGGGTGATTCCCCAGGTCTTTAATCACAAAATCTGCAGCGACAGTTTCTCCTTTTCCGTAAGATTCCTTTTCAAGTTCCAACTGCATGATGAGCCGTGGTGGATTAGTCCGCATGACAGTGATATCTTTCTCATAAGCGAGATTTGGGAAATTGACCATCCAAGGAGTCTGCACTTTCAATTTATAAATACCTCCTGCAAGCTGTCTCCCCAATTGGAGACTTCCTTTGGCATAAATTGCATTTGCGGCAAATTGCTTATGTTGAATGACCTGTCCATTTGGTGCAATCAAGTCTACAATAACAAGATCACTCCGATCGGATTCACCGAAGTCAGTATTACAGAGATAAGTTGTAAAATAAATTGTCTCTCCCGGCGCAAAAATCGTCTTATTTGTATGTGCATATACACGTTCCAAAGGCAGAAAACCTGCGTACTCCGTTATTTTATTTTGGACTACCTGTGCCTGACCAAAAACACTAACTGTAAATAACACATATGTTATTGTAAAAAAACAACTCAAAAAAGATCCGATATAATTTTTCAGGTTATAGTGCTTTCTCTTTTTGCTTAGCCGCGATCTGGTCTCAAACACAGATCCTTTATCCAGCCTTTTTCCCTTAGCATTTATATTGTCGTTAATCATGGCATCTAGGTTAAAAATTCAGTACAACGTTAAAACCAAAAGTCCTCATCAATGGTGAGTTAAAGTAATCCAAGCCCACGGCATTACTCTGCCCTAAGAGGGATGCCCCGGGATAATTCCCTTTATATCTACTCCAATACATCAGGTTCTCCGCATAAAGCGTCAGATCAATTTTGTTGAGATATGGCCAGGATATATCAAAACTACGTGAGAGATTTATTCTGGAAAGACGTAGGTAACTTGCGTCTTCGATAACATCTTCTGCCACTCCTGATAGACCGTAACGCACCCACCTATTATTTTCAATACCCGCTGCTGGATCATAATAGTCTACCAATTTATTATTTCTATTTCCCTGTGCGTCAATCCCCGGAAATAATTGATCTTTTAACAATCGTCCGGAGGCGGTTTCTAACGAGCGCCCCATATAATTGAGCATTTGTCGTGTTCCATTCCAGACTTTACCTCCCCTGCTCCATTCGAGATCAATATCGAAACGGATTCCCCTATATTGCAATGTATTGCCAAAGATCAAAGCAAAATCGGGATTTGGGTTTCCCAGAATCTTTTGCTCAGGGGCCACAATAGGATAGCCATCTCCATCAATCTGTAGCTGGCCGTCAGCGGTACGCGCATATGCTGTTCCCATAATCACGCCGACTGGTTGTCCAACAATATAGTTTTTACTGATCTCCTGCATACCAGCTATCTGGATACGATCAGCTTCCAAATGGATTTTATCTACCTTATTGATATAGCGGTGAAAATCCAGTCTTGGATACCAGTTCAACGGGCTATTGAAGATTCCAAACTGAGAAGAAATGGCCATCCGAAATCCCTTTTGTTGATAATCAACCGCATTGTTCAAGCGATATTGATTGTCTTGCCAAATTGGGGCATAACCGTTCTTCACATAAAATTGATAAAAATTCCCTTCAAGGCTCCACCCATGTCGTTTTAGAGAAGCACCGAACTCATAATTAACTTTCCGTTGCAATTTATCCACAGGATCCCGCAATAGCAATTCGTCCATGGGTAGGAAGGATTGAAAATCCTTGATGGAATATCGCATCAGACCAAATTGTATATCATTATTGATCTGATTGGGTTCAAGATGTGAAAGATTGAATTGCCCCCATACATTAGCGATAATATCTCCCCGGTCAAACAAATCAAAATCAAACCTTCTTTCCACTTGGCCAACAAAATTGAAGACTGTCTTATTTTTGCTTTTGTTGCTTACCAACATACTCGGCAATAGGTCAAAGGTCCAGTTGTTATTGTAACCACCAAATTCCTTCGCTACCAGTCCGGCCTGGAATTCCGAAGACCGATGTAGCAAAGAGACCGGCGCAAAACTCGCTACAGAACGGTTTAAAGACATCCATTGGTTTTTGTACCAGAAATTCCCCTGTAAATACAACTTTTTGCCTGCCGCCAAATAATACTTACCCTGTATATTCGTATCAAACAATTTTGTTTTTAATTTACGGTTGACAAATATATCCCGGTCCCCTTCGTCCATGTTTCCAACAAGGCCATAGTTTAATGTATTTTGTTGGTATTGATAACTGAGCTGTGCCCCCCAAAAAAAACGGTTATGATCCCAATCATATTTCAGTGTACCTAGATATTTCTGATTGAATTGATTATCGCGATTATTTTTTAATAAAAACCAGGGATTGGTATATACAGTTGAAATATTAGCATTCGGTTGTGATTTAGCATCAAAATTTACTGGCGATAGATAAGCTCCCATGAGTACATTAGCGTAGTTATTACCTATCATAGGCATTTTTTCATCGGATTGATTGAATTTATTCAAAACCTGGAGCCGATGTCCTATTCCAAATTGACGGGAATAATTTAGCTGCGCCCCCCAGGAATTAGTTTTGTTCGGATCAAATACCCCCTGCTTCTTGCTATATTCGACTTCTCCATAGAATTTTCCCAGGCCATCTTGCTTATAGGTCATATCCAGTGTCGTGGAGGCTTGATATCCGCTCCGATAGATATTTTTGTTATTGTAAACTGTAGGTAGGTCTGTCTGGGCGACCAAAGGTCCCCAGCTATAAGGAACATCTTTCGAAGCCACCAATTGCCCACTCAGCGCATGCCCCTGTACATAATCCCTTTGTAATTTTACACGATCATCCGCTTTATTGATAGATCCACCAAGTGTCAGATTGATATCTAGTAATCCATACCCCGGCTTTGGGTTCTGATAGATATACACTCGATTTTTGTTCTCACTCATGCTATAGTAAGAACCGCCATTATTTCTCAAAACGACAGGTCTGGAGGAGCTTCTGGCGATCGAGGTATCCATTGGAAACAAATTCACGTCGGTATGTTGTTCTCTTGCCGCCACAAGCTCCACAAGATAACCTCCGGACTTATCAAAGGGATCCGATCGAAACTCATATAACTGGTAAGCCTTAGGTAACTGAACTGGATATTTCCATAACTGTATTTTATCACGGTCATTGAGATCCATTCCAAATACACCATTGATATCAGTGTGTATCACCTTGCCTTTATGTAATCCGGCATTCAGTTCGTCAAAACTGGATACGACATTGTCGGCAACACGAATCACTGCAGCATCTTTCAATGGCCTTCCGACGGCGTCTGTAATCTTACCTTCGTAACGTTGTACCTGACCAAATAGCGTCTGAGCAGCACAGATAAATAAACACAAAGAGGTATATTTTATCATCTTTTCAAGTAATAATTTGAACAGGGATGCAGCAAGCAACGGAATTCCATAACGCATATTATTTTTTTTGAGACTTTTTACAGAACTCGGTTAACTATCTTTTCGGATAAAAATAAAATTAAAAAACAATAAATTTATATTATTTTGGTAGTGAACTATCCTTGTGATCGTTCACTTTATTAAATTGAACGGAGACCATGCGTATAACCCAAAGGACCAAACGTTATTCATTGCTAACCTTGCTTATTCTTTTAGTGGTTATTGCATTCCCCATTATCCATCTCCTCAGAACCAAATGGAGAGAAACAGATAATCACAGGGTGCTTCCTGCTCGGCATGTGGATGATGCTAGCGCGCTTAACCTGACCAAAGTCGATACCATCATTGCTATACCAAAAGACAGGTCGGCAATTGAAAATCAATTGCGGCAAATTCTGCATTATGCAAATACCGAGGGGTTAAAAATAGCGTTGGCTGGAGCCCGTCACAGTATGGGCGGGCATACAATGTATCCCGGTGGTATAGTGATCAATATGCTCCCTTATAACCACATGCAGCTTGACACAGTAAACAATATACTGAGCATAGGATCAGGTGCACTTTGGTCGGATGCCATTCACTATTTAGACCATTATGGTAAATCAATTGCTGTGATGCAAGCTTTTAGTTCATTTTCTGTTGGCGGATCACTGAGTGTCAATGGACATGGATGGCAAAAGAATTCGCCGCCCTTAGCTTCCAGCGTACTTTCATTTACACTAATGAATGCCCGAGGTCAGGTACTCCTCTGCAGCCGCGACGAGAACACGGAACTGTTTCATCATGTGCTTGGTGGCTATGGTCTATTTGGTATTATACTCGATGTAAAGCTCAAAGTTGTCGATAATCAGTCCCTAAAATATCATTACGTCAACTTAGCTCCAGAAAATTATACGAAGTATTATAAAAAATATATTCTTGACAATCCGAAAGTAGATCTGGTTTTTGGGCGATTACGCGTTTCCAAAAAACATTTTCTAGCGGAGGCGACACTCAATTATTTTGAACAGACAGAAGAACCGCCGATACAGCTTTTCCGACAGGAAAAGAAAATTGAAGAAACCAAAAGACTGATATTTAGGGGTAGTGTCAATAGCGAATATGGAAAGCGGCTCCGCTGGGATCTTGAAACATCTTCGGCCATTCCTGCACGGCATCTCACATTTACCCGAAATGAGATCATGGATAGCCAAGTCTCCTTAATCGAAAACAAAGATACCACATCGACAGATCTGCTCCACGAATACTTTATTCCTGAACGAAATTTCATGAATTTCATTCAGGACATAAAACCTATTTTATTAAAATCGAAACTGGATCTGCTGAACATTACCATCCGCGCCGTCAATCGGGACCATGACGCTTATTTAAATTATGCGCGGGAAGATGTATTTGGTTTTGTGCTCTTGTTCAATCAGAAAAAAACAGCCCTGCAAGAGACTGATATGCATAGCCTCACGAATCTTCTGGTAGATGCAGCCATTAAAAACGAGGGGACATACTATCTCCCCTATCGCCTACATATCGCAAAAGACAAAATGAGAAAAGTCTATCCGCAAGCATGCAGTTTTTTCAGAACTAAAATAAAATACGATCCTTCGGAACTCTTCAACAACAAGTTTTATAGACACTACAAATAATCCAGGAGACCTGACCAATTATATTGAAATGGTCAGCAGCGGAACATCCAGGCCTGAGGCCATCATACGCGTTTTGCTCCGATGCGTCAGTGAGTTCCAGAAACCATATTTATAGGGAATCATGACCAAAAGATCAGTATTACTTTCTTTAACTTCGTCACGAATGGCTTTGACCACCTCATTAGACGTTACATTTTTATAGTAGTAGCTGACAATGCCCATGACGTCTCCGATTGCCGCCCGGGTTTCATTTCCCTTTTCTTCATTTAGCTGCTCAACGGTTTTACGGATATTAAGCACTTCCAATACGGCATTAAAGTCAGTTGCGAAATCTTTCACCTTTTCAAGAATCTCTTTTTGCACCCCGCGTACGATGTCGCAGGCGAAGAGGATATGCTTAAGCCCGCTAAATTGTGCCCCAAGTGGAACAGATAGAATAGGAATTTTTAGTTTACTGATGGCAGACGTAGTAGTATTACCCAACATATCCTGGTCAAACGAGCGTTTGGCCATACCCATGACCAATAGGTCGGCACCCGTCTCCTGAATGCATTTTGTAATCTGATCGTAGAATAAACCCGTTGCCAGATAAGGAACAGCAGGCACCCCACTTTGCCGCGTGATACCCTCCGCTTTATCGGTTAAAACCTTGTTTTGATGTTCAAAAATTTTGAACATGGAATCGGGAGAAAGACGTGCGTTCATCGCATGTATTGAAGGGTTCTGCAGGGAGAACAAGATGATCTCATATTTTTTACCAGCAAAAACTTCGAGTATAAACTTTAGGGCATGTTCTGCCTCTTCAGCATAGTCTGTAGCAACAATAATCCGTTTCATATTTTCCGTTTTAATACGATTAAAAAATCCCTTTTTAATCCACTCAAGTTAACGAAAAATAATAAATCTATCAACCGGACAATTGTCTCAGCATCGTCAATTTTCTCCCGATTAACGGCTATTTAGAATAGCTGGCCTTTACAAAAGGAGCCTTTTTCAGGTAGTCTATACTTTGCTCAAGACCTGTGTAAATATCATTATGTGTTTCTTCCAATTCAACAAACAAGTATTTCAGTCCACCTGTTTTGACATTGTTAAAGATCGCATCAAATCCGACCATTCCGCTTTGACCGATTTCACGGTGGTCTTTAATATGTAAAGCCTTAAATCTACCCGCATATTTGTTGAAGTAATCAACCGGACTGACATCACCGATTACTGCCCAGTAGACATCCATTTCGAAAAATACATTTTCGGGATTGGTATGCTCCAGCATGTAATCGTACATTACTTTATCCTCAACCTTTTTGAATTCATGAGCGTGGTTGTGGTATCCATAAAGCAATCCCTGCTCACGGCATTTTGCCCCCACAGCATCCAGATAACGGCATTGTGTTTCTAAGTCTTTGAGTGTCTTAGGCACATCCATCCAAGGTGTCACAATATATTTCATTCCAGCGGCCTTGTGGGCAGCGATACATTGGTCCCACCATTTCAAGGATTCGGAGAAATCTCCAGAGGCAAGCTCCTGCGCAGACAATGTTTTGGTTGCATGGGAAGAAAGGACCTTCATCCCTGCTTTTTCTACCTTGGCTTTAAATTCCTGCGGGCTCAGATTGTATAGTTTGCCGGCATTATAACCTGCAGCTTCTACGCCCGTATACCCAAGTGCAGCGATCTTTTGTAAAATTTGATCGAAATTTGGGTTCTTGCTAATTTCTTCACGTACGGAGTACAACTGTAGACCAATTTCTTTCTTTGCGGCTTTCTGTTGCGCAAAAGTCGGATTGATGGCCAATAGCATACAGCCAGCCATGAATGATCCGATAAGCGTTCTTCTTTTCATGTGTTTTATTTATTACCGACCTATCCAACACGAAAGTTATGGTAAACATACGTTTACGGGTTGTTTAGGTTTATTCGTGTTAAGTGCAGTTGCAATGTATGCAAATACTCTAAAAAACGCAACGCTTTTGGACTTTTATTTATTCACACCGCCTGTTTTCTATAGCAAGAGGAATCTTTTTTCTTCCAAAAAATTGAACATATTAAACGATTTACCCACCAAACATGTTCTATGCATAGGACAACACAAAAAAAGATGGAAAATCAATTCAATACTCCAGAGCATAGCCAGGACAAGCCGGAGGAAAAATTACCTGATGTAGCCGTTGAAGAAAAAGACGATGCACCTGCAGGCCGCAATATCAAACGCACATTAATCATTGCCGTTTGTGTGCTGATTGTATTTTATTTGATCTATTATTTTATGAGTGCAGATTAAAGGTGAGTGCACGTTTTTTGTGTACCGTCTTAGCTTTATATTTTATCTTCTTGATAAAATTGTAATAATTCTAATTGCACAATTAGAATGCATGGATACCAGCTGGCATCAAAGGAGCTTACCCGAGCCAAAGTTTGCTTAGCCACTTATGCGCTAGATCCTTACATTACATGTATACTCTTGTGCAACCTACCCCAGCTTCGGCGAAATTGACGGATTCGATGGAATGCCGGAGCTGGGCAAGTCGACTTATTTCTATTGCTTTTCATTGGTATGTACCGGTTTATCCCGGAACAACAGATATAGGGAAATTTTGCAATTTTTAAAATGCGCTAACCAAAAAGAAAACATCACTTCAACAACATATCACTAAAAGAACAGATATTTAAAATTGAAATACCAAATATTCTCTAAATATCATATTACAACGAATATAAAAAAGAAAAATATAACTGCAAATTTTTAAACAAAATTTTAATAATATTATTGCGCAAATTATCATTCAATTCGTTGCATGACGGATAACGATAGAGGAAAACTTCAAGCTATAGGGCTACGGTTTCGTGCAAAACGGCATGAGCTTTATTATTCCTTACGGGATGTGTCAAACCTGACTGGAATTTCTACAGGTACACTTAATGGAATAGAAAAGGGAAAAGACCTTACCCTAACGAACTTTTTGTTATTATGTCAAAGTCTCCAGATCCAGCCCAAAACTTTCTTTGAAAAAGATATCGAATTCAAGCCTCCTTATTCCCTACCTCCCGATGTACAGGAAAGAATTGCCCTTAGCAAAAAGTTGGACGATCTGGTTTATCATTCCAGTTTCTTTCATACGCCTAAGCGCGTGGCAGAGGTTCTAGATGAATTGGGCGTGGATAAAAGCCAAAGCAACAAGTTCTCCGTGCATCTTTCCGCTTACTGCGAGGAGGGTGCACTGGAATATAAACAACGGGGTAATTTTAAGGAATATCGAAAAAAAAGCAGCACTACGTCGAAACCTTCCGAAAACGGTTAGCCCTTTTGAAAGTGCCTGGATCATTAAATCGAACACCGTACTTCCGTAGCACTTCCTGAGCTTTCTTACGCCCGATATGACGTACATAGAAAGTTTCATTGACGACAAAATGATGAATGCTGCGTGTCCAGCAAAAAAAGAAATAGAACAGTTGCATCGGGTAAGTCCACCAGATATTGAGCACCTGCGTCTGCTCAATCACATTCCCCTCTTTCACATCACCGAAATAATGCATATTGGAAGGAATAAAATGCAAACAGAATTGGCGTAATAAATTAGGCAACAGAATAGTATAGATAACCACATTTAGACTTATCAACATGTTATCCACACCCTGTGGAAAACCTACTACCAAAACATAACGTCCATTTAACCAATCCAATAGAGCGCCAGCAAAGAAGAAATATAGAACCACATGTGCAAAAATAGTGACTGGTACAATACTCAGAAACATGATCCGTTTCAATTTTGATGAAGTTTCGATTTTCAGGCTTCCATTCTCGACCTCCCGGTCCATATCACTGAACATACGATGCAAACGAAATAGACCGCCCAAAACAACATCTGGCGTTGTCAACAGGCGTTTGATCGCCCCCAGGCTCGCCATTGGTCACTTTACATCGCCGCCCTTTTTATTAGAATAGGGATGGCTATAAGATATTTTTCACATTACTAAAAAAAACTGTAACATAATTCCCGATGCGAATACTAATTTGAAAAATAAACATATTAAACTAGACAATTATGGAAAAGAGATCTATTTACAACTGGAAAAGCAATTTATTAGGGAATAAATCAAAGTTATATAACAATGATAGCCTGATCGGCTCGTTGGAATCCAATGATTGGACACTAGATGCCAATGTTTCTATTCGCTCAGATCAATATAGTTTTAAAAACAAAGGACTTTTCAACCCATATACTGAAATACGCAATAAACATGGTGAACTGATCGGTGACATCGAATACAACAACTGGACCGGTGGAGCGACCATTAGCCTCATTGACAGGAAATACAAATGGAGCCCGCGAAATATGTGGATGTCAGCCTGGAAAATCGAAAACGAACAGGGCCAAATTGCTGAAGTAAGTCCCTCCGCTATGGGAAATAGTGGAACAATAGCGAGTGCGGAAAACAATGAGCTATTACTATCCATCAGTCTTTATCTCCAAAAAAGAACAGCTGTCATGTATTCCTTGGTCGCACTGATCCCAGTCTTCGCAGTACTCTTATTTTAAAACATCCTGTAGAAATTCATTATGATATAATAACACAAAAACAGGCTTATGCCTGTTTTTTTTGCACGATCCACATCTCCTCCTCCCGTCCAACATCAAACCCTATTGTATATCTTTCTTCATTTTTCGTGTCCGCTTACCCTTTTTTGTTAAAAAGTTCATAAAAAAGTGATCGTTTTTCCGCCAAAGGGACTCAGGAGTGCAATGGGCAGATAGCAGAAAATATATTTACAAAATATGACTTCACAATAAGATAACATAACGCTAACACAAAATCATTCTTCTTCTGTTTAACTTAGTAAGAATGAATAACATGACTTTCCATCGTCTTATTTCTACTGTACTTTTAAGTTTCAGTATCCTCTTATGCGCCTGTGGCAATAATGACCATACCATCAAGATGAAAGGTTCCGATACCGAGGTCAACCTTGCTGTTAATCTTGCCGAAGCATATAACAAGACGGATCCAACCTTCAGTATAGCCATCTCCGGCGGCGGCTCAGGTTTGGGTATTACTTCACTTTTGAATGGACAGGCAGATATTGCCAACTCCTCACGCCCGCTTACCGACGAAGAGAAGACACTCTTTCAAAAGAAAGATATACGGCTGAAAACTGTTGTTTTTGCCGAAGATGCTACCGCTTTCGTTGTTCATAGCGACAATCCGATCACGGAAATCGATGTAAAAACACTTTCAAAAATCATGAGTGGACAGGTTGAAAACTGGAAATCAATTTCTGGACAGGATGTCCCGATCAATATCTATGGTAGACAGAGCAGTTCGGGAACTTATTCATTTATTCGCAAGAAGCTAAAAATAGCCTATAGCCAAAAGGCCAAAGAAATGACCGGTAATGCACAGATACTGGAAGCCATCAAAATCGACAAGTCAGGTATCGGTTATGTCGGTGCCGGTTATATTTCCAAAAAGATTCAGGACAACAAAGGAATCAAGGTATTGAAAATCAAAAATGAAGTAGATTCCAATGCCATTTCCCCCTTAGATCCGACAGCTATAAAAAATAGGTTGTACTTTTTCCAACGGCCCCTCTATCAGTTTATTCCTGAAAAATCATGGGACAAGGTCCTGTCATTTATCCAATTCGAGACCAAAGGGGAAGGAACGAAGATTATTGAAAACTCAGGTTATTACCTTATCCAATAAAATAACATGCAGTACAAAAAACGAATAACCATCGATAAGATCGCCAAAATCATATTCAAGTCTACCGGATATTTGGTCCTTGCGCTTCTGGGAGGCATCTTTTTTATGTTGCTCTATAACGCCATTGCCTTCTTTCTGGAAGTTTCACCGCTCGATTTTATTACAGGAAGCCAATGGAATCCCACTGCTGCAGAGCCTGCATACGGTATCCTACCTTTAATTGTGAGCACCTCGATTGTTTCGCTGGGCGCCATGCTAATTGCCATTCCACTTGGTGTGGGAACAGCAGCTTTTATTTCCGAATATGCGAGTCCCAAACTCAAAACAGTTTTAAAACCGACCATAGAGATGCTTGCCGCAATCCCTTCCGTCGTGATCGGTTTTTTGGGAATCGTGCTCGTTGGCCCCGGAATAGCAGATCTGAACAACTTGCCCAATGGACTAAATGCGTTAAATGGTGCGATCCTACTAGCGATTATGGCCCTGCCAACCATCATTACCATTTCCGAAGACGCCATTCATGCGGTACCACAAACCTATCGTGAAGCAAGTTATGGCCTCGGCGCATCGCGTTGGCAGACATTGCGCAAGATTACGATCCCGGCAGCAGCTCCGGGAATCATTGCAGCGGTCATGCTGGGACTGGGAAGAGCGATCGGCGAAACCATGACCGTGCTCATGGCAACTGGCAATGCAGCGATCTTTCCGAAAGGATTTTTTGATTCGGTCAAAACCATTACCGCAACGATCGCCATTGAAATGGGTGAAGTACCTTATCAGACAACACACTATTATGCCTTATTTGCCATAGCGATTGTCTTATTCTTTATGACTTTGGTAGCCAATCTAATTGGTGAATATTTTATTAACCGCTTTAGAAAATATCATGCAGCATAAATTCAAAAAACTGGCGCCGATCGTCGAATGGGGTACACTTCTCCTCTCCACAGGACTAGTCTGCTTTTTTTTATGCGTGATCCTATACGATATCTTTACCAAAGGCTATCACGTGCTTTCCTGGGAATTTGTCTCCAAACTGCCTACCAATGGCATGACACAGGGCGGCATTCTAACCCCAATTATTGGTACTGTATTTCTGACATTGATCACAGCGATCTTCTCCATTCCCTTTGGAATATGTTGTGCCATTTACCTCAACGAATATGCTGAGAACACCTGGCTGACCCGAACGATCCGTGCTTCCATCCGTAATTTATCCGGTGTCCCATCTATTATCTATGGTCTCTTTGGTCTGGCGTTGTTTGTTCAGGCGTTGAATTTCGGAACTTCAATTTTATCAGCTGGACTGACCTTGGGTCTCTTGTCCCTTCCCTATATTATCACAACAACTGAGGAGGCCCTGCTCCGTATCCCCCGGAGCATGCGTGAGGCAGCATTGGCCGTGGGTGCCACCAAATTCGAATCCATCAAAGACGTAGTGCTTCCCGCTTCCTTGCCCGGTATACTGACGGGAATTGTCCTGACACTCTCCAGAGCTGCCGGCGAAACAGCCCCAATTCTCTTTACAGGGGCTGCATTCTATATCACCAATTCCTTTGGCAACATCAATCAGGAGTTTATGGCACTGCCCTATCACCTATATATGTTGTCAACACAACATCAGTCTATCGAAGAGGTCAGACCCATCGCCTACGGTACCGCTTTAGTTCTTATCGTCGTGGTCTTCCTTATGAATTTAACAGCTTTCTATATTCGGTATAAGTTTAGAAATAATGAAAAGTAAATTGGTCGCTGAACATCTCAACCTATGGTTTGGGAGCAAACAGGTGTTGAAGAATATCAATATCGAATTTGAAGAAAATAAAGTTACGGCATTGATCGGGCCATCCGGCTGTGGCAAGAGTACCCTCTTGCGAAGCCTCAACCGGATGCATGACCTCTATCCAGAAGCCCGGATAGAAGGACAGATCAAACTGGATGGCCGCGAGATCTATCAAAAGGATGTGGAGGTCACGGACTTGCGCAAGCGTGTGGGAATGGTATTCCAAAAAGCCAATCCGTTCCCCAAAAGTATTTACGAGAATATCACCTATGGCCTCAAGATCAACAATCTGATTGCTGACAAGGCAACCGTGCAAAAGGCATTGGAAGAAGCATATATCTGGGAAGAGGTCAAAGACGATCTCAAAAAGCCTGCTACCCGGCTTTCCGGCGGACAGCAGCAAAGACTCTGCATCGCCCGCGCGGTAGCCTTGCGCCCCGAAATTATTTTGATGGACGAACCTTGTTCGGCATTAGATCCGGTGAGTACTCTGAAGATTGAGGAACTTATTCACCATTTGAAAAAAAAATATACGATTGTCATCGTCACACATAATATGCAGCAAGCACAGCGTGTGGCCGACAAAACAGTTTTCATGTATCTCGGTGAGATTATCGAGCAGGGGGATACACAGCAGATTTTTAACAACCCACAACACGAAACCACCCGTAATTATATCAGTGGACATTTTGGTTAACCCACTCAGCAACTCCGAAACACACCTTCTGTGTGGAGGTCCACTGCTTTCTCTTATGTTCGGCGAGTTCGTGTATCGCCGAACATCTTAGAACACAAAATAAATTTAACAACGGTGCCCTATTCAGCTATTAGCTTCCAAAAGGATCAGTCTTCTTTTCTGTTTTCAGGATCCCGATCAGATGCTGTAAGGCCTTTTGCAAACGTTTGGCATCATCTTCGGTCTGGATAGCCCATAAGATTTCTTCGGTACTCGCAGCCGATTTATAGCGGATCTGATAGCCGGCCTTTACCCTTGCGATGATAAGGGGTTCCGACTTAGAAATATCACTCCGGTAATGTTGCCCTGTTGACAGAAATACAGTCAGGACTTTCCCGTCCACCGTAACGGTGTCAATTTTGGTTTCTTTGTAGTGGTAAGCCATCTTATACAGCTTGTTGATATAGACTATGGTTTGCTGTTTGTTGAGCGCCGTATGTTGCCCCTGTGACGGTGTCCCCATTCCTATTAAAAGGAAGCAACATAAAAGGAAATTTTTCATTCGAAATTTGTTATTTATCTGCTATTTCTGAATCTGTGCTGGTGTTCATGCCGGAACACAAAACGGTAAGCAATTATTCGGCCTTAAAAATATCTATTTATTTATGATTTTCCGATGCCTATTTTTCAAAAGTCTGCTTGCACAAACTTAACATACAACAAATTGATAGCCATTCTTTCTGTACAACACTTTAAAATGAAACAACCCGGTGCAATTTGTCAATCAATTGCACCGGGTCTTTCCCCTTCTTTTCCTCAACACGTTATTCCTTTAAATTTAAACAGGGAAATTAACTACAATTTTGCTTTCGATAAGTCACGTGCATTTTCAGCCATCCGGATAAATTCGGCACGGTAGCCTTCATCGTCCGCTCCC
Organism: Sphingobacterium sp. DR205; assembly: GCF_011064245.1. NCBI lineage: Bacteria > Pseudomonadati > Bacteroidota > Sphingobacteriia > Sphingobacteriales > Sphingobacteriaceae > Sphingobacterium > Sphingobacterium sp. DR205. The sequence continues at coordinate 5,960,259 of NZ_CP049333.1, forward strand.
TTTGCGGTCTTCGCCCGTGCGATCAAACGATCAAAATCAGCCTGCTGTTTAAAGTCCGAATCACGAAGTAAAAGCCCCAGTTCGGCCACTGCAGTTGCAAAGCGTAAATCTTCACTGACCTTATTCAAATCAGTCACCTTAGTCGGCACGACCTGCTGCTGCAATTTGCTTTTCTCACCCTCAGGTTCTTTGTAACGAAATTTGACTGCTGCCAATTCTCCATTTCCCCTGACCTCAATGTATTTCGTCGAATTTTTCTGGTATTTTAATGGATCTACTGTCCCAACCATCGTCGAATTGACCCCGACAGGAACGATTTCATAAAGCGCTGTAACCACATGACCTACCCCCATATCGCCGCCCATCTTTTGATCGTTGTTGAAATCTTCCGCTTCAAGCAGGCGGTTTTCATAACCGACCAGGCGATAGGCCTGAACATAATTTGGATTAAACTCGACCTGAATCTTGACATCTTTGGCCACTGTGAATAATGTGCCGCCAAACTCGGTGACCATCGCTTTCCTGGCTTCGGAAATATTGTCGATATAAGCGTAATTGCCATGTCCTTTATCCGCTAAGATCTCCATCTTACTATCTTTCAAATTTCCCATACCATAACCGAGCACAGTCAGAAAAACCCCCGATTTGCTCTCTTTACCAATCAGTTCTTCCATAGACTCATCGCTACTCTCGCCCACATTGAAATCACCATCGGACGCCAAGATAATCCGATTGTTTCCACCCTTAACCAAATTTTGGCGGGCAATGGCATAGGCTTTTTTGATCCCTGCAGCACCGGCAGTACTTCCTCCAGCCTCAAGTTCATCTATGGCTGTTTTGATTTTCATTTTCTGACTACCGCTTGTACTTTCCAATTTCACGCCGGCCGAACCAGCATAGGTGACAATAGCAACACGGTCAATATCACGCAGCTGATCCACCAACATTTTTAAGGAAGATTTTACCAAAGGCAATCGCCCGGCGCCCATCATTGATCCGGATACATCAATTAAAAAGACTAAATTAGAGGCTTTGAGTTTGTCCGTTGGAATATCTTTGGCTTTTAAAGTCACACGCATCAACTGATGCTGATTGTTCCAGGGGGCCTTGGTCAATTCGGTTACAATATTTACTGGTTCGCCGTTCTTCGGTCCTGCTACGCGGTACTGAAAATAATTGATCATCTCCTCAACACGTACGGCATCTTATCGGGTAAACTGCCAGCGTTGATAAACCGACGGATATTGCTATATGAAGCAGCATCCACATCAACAGCAAATGTTGACAGCGGCTCTTTCAGTGGATTGATAAACTTATTTTCTTTGATTTTTTGATAGGATTCCTGATTTTGATCCGGCACATAGCCCATTCTCCTTATGTTTAAACTCGCAGACTGTCCAGACAATGCTGCGACCATCTGTGCTGAACCGACCACGCTCTGCTTGGCTTTTGGAGTATAACCCATAATGACAACTTCATCCAATGCACGATTATCCTGCACCATGGCTACGTCCACTTTCGTCTTGCGCTTTACCTGGATACGTTGTGTAATATAACCGAGATAACTGAATTCCAGGATTGTCGTTTCTGCTTCCGCCTGAATCCGGTAATTCCCATCACGATCGGTGGATGTGCTTTCTGTCGTTTGCACATTTGTTACCACCACACCGCTTAACGCTAATTTGGTCATTGCATCCGTTACTTTCCCTTTCACCTCATATTTTTGCCCGGCATATCCACCGATGGATAACAGCAGGCTCATTAAAAAAAGTATTGTTCTCATATCCTTCAAATTTTTGTCAAGGGATGCGACAAATATTAAATTTCCATAAACCAGAAAAAAAAAATATTTTTAGCAAATAAAATGTTCGCATTCAAGTCGTCAAAAAAGGATTCAACGCAAGACCATGAGCTCTTGCAACAATATCAGGAGACAACAGATCTCAAGGTATTGGGCGACCTCTATCAACGACATACTGAAATGGTATATTATGTCTGTTTACGGTATCTTCAAGATCCGGAACTGAGCAAAGATGCGGTGATGAATATTTTTGAAGAGCTTATCTACAAAGTTAATAAGCAAGAAATCAAAGACTTTCCACGATGGTTATATGTATTGAGCAAAAACCATTGCCTGATGTATTTAAGATCGAAAAAGAACAAATCACAAATTTCTTTGGATGAATTTGTGAAATATCCCGAAGATCTGCATCAGTATGAACAACATGATGAAAAAGAGGAACAATTGACGGCCATGGAAGGCTGTCTGGAAAAACTACCGGACAAACAGCAACAGTCCGTCAGACTCTTTTTTCTGGAGGAAAAATGTTACAAAGAGATCAGCGACTCGACAGGATATAGCTTAAATGAAGTGAAGAGTTATATCCAGAATGGGAAGCGGAATTTAAAAAATTGCATGGAGGCTTGGAATGAGCGACAGTAATTACGACATAGCATACTTAAAGAAATACGTCAACGGCCTACTTTCTCCCAAAGAGATGTACGCCATTGAACGTGAGGCCCAACGTGATCCCATGTTGGCAGATATTCTTATGGGTATAGAAATAGATCAAAAAAACGCTGTTCCTTCCGATCTCAATGCACGTATTGCACGACGTGTCGAAGACGATAGAAAGACAAAAGTAAAAGTCTTTGACTGGAAACGACTGGCCATTGCCGCCAGTGTGGTTACTATTTTAGGCATAGGAATTATCTATTTCCAACAACAGAAAAGCCCGTCCGAAGCAAACCGTACAGCCGATGTTGCCATGCCGGCTGATGCACCGTCATCAAAGTTAAGCCCTCAAGCGGATTCTGCTGCCTCAACTGTTATTGAACCCGATCTCAAGGAACCGGATAATCCTCATTTGGCTAACAACAGCAAGCCGTCCGATATCCCTCAGCACAGAGAGGAGGAGAGCATCCCCCCGCTAAAGGAACAATCCCTGCGTATAGCCCCGGTTGAAATGAGCAGGGGTATTCAATCGGATAGATCCAATCGCGATTCAAAATTGATGGACAGTGCCGTTGTTTATGGTTACGCTCCAAAAGCAAAACAAAGTGTCACAGAAAGTAATGTTATTATCAGAGGCGAACAGCTTAATGCTCTTGCCGGCCGTGTAGCTGGCATAAATGTTAGCCCTCAAACGAGCGGAAGCCCTTTACAGGTCACTGTACGTGATAAAGAGACAGGTCTGCCGATATCGGGTGTTACGATCATGCAGCCAAACAGTAAACTGGCTACAAATACCGATGCACAAGGCAAAGCCACTATTCAGCCAAGCACAGTAGACTCGCTGGTTGATATTATGGCTGTGGGCTATAATACAGTTGCATTAAATATGCGCCGCAACAAGAACCTGAACGTAAAACTACAGCCTTCCGGTGCAACACTGGACGAGGTGGTCGTCACAACCATGTCCTCCCGGAAAACAAAAAGCGCAGAACCGGTCTGGGGCTGGAAATCATTTAACAATTACGTCAAGAAAAAAACAGCCAACAGCCGATATGAAGGCACAGTACGCCTAAGTTTCTATATAGATAAAGATGGGTTCCCGTCCAATATCAACATCCTACAAAGTGCAAATGATTATTTGGACAATAAAGCCAAAGAGATCTTACTTTCAGGGCCAAAATGGAAAGGTGAAGACAACCGATACGTCACACTAACCTTCGATTTCACCTATTAAAGTCCGACAAAACCAGGGCAATAATAAAGCCTATATAATTAGCATCAACACGAAATTTTAGTTGATAAAATTTAAAATTATTTCATACATTCGCTATATAATTCTTAACCATATAGTGACTTTTTATGAAATGTTTTTTCACCGGCCTGCTTCTTTTCGGCAGTTTTTTGGCTCATGCCCAAGATTTTTCATTTGGTAAAGTAAAAAAAGAGGATTTCGCCATTGATATTGGTAAGCTGGACACCGCAGCCAATGCATTTGTGATCCGAGAATACGGTTCCGCCCAGGTCAACTACACTTCGCATGCCGGCCTTGTTGTCGAATTCGTCAAACACGTCCGGATCAAAATATTGAACAAGGAAGGTTACCAGCATGCAAACTTCAGCATCCCACTCTACAAAAGTGGAAATGACCGCGAAACTGTCACTGATATCAAAGGAGCCTCCTATCATCTTCAGGGAGACAAAGTTGTCGAAACCGAAATGACAAAGGCCAATATCTTTAACGAAAATTCATCGGAAAACCTTTCCCTAACCAAGGCAGCCATCCCACAAGTCCAGGAGGGAACAATTATTGAATATCGTTATAAAACGGAATCACCCTTTATTTTCAACCTCAATGCCTGGGAATTTCAGGAGGAAATCCCCAAAATCTATAGTGAGTATGTCACGCGTATACCGGAAATCTGTCATTATAAATCCAATTTAAAGGGGGGATTTCCCATCAAAGACCGTAAAACTGATAATTACAACACAGGATTGCATAGTGAAATCGGCGATATTCTGGGCAATAGAACGACCTATATCATGGAGAATATTCCGGCCTTCCACAGTGAAGACTATATGACCTCTTCGAAAAACTTTCGGTCTATTCTATTTTTTGAACTCGGGCGGTATAGTATCCCAATGGGTCCCACAAAAGACTTCTCTCTTACTTGGGAGAATGTGCGGGAAAAATTGGTCGCAGATGAAAGTTTTGGTGGCCAGGTTAAACGAAAAGGTGCGCTGAAGGATTTTATTGAACCTGTATTGCGGGGGGCAAATAATGACATCGCAAAGGCGTCGCGTCTCTACACCTACTTCCAGAAACAGATCAAATGGAACAATAAGCACTCCATCTACGCAAAAAACATTAAAGAAGCGCTGGAGAAAAGAACGGGCAACAGCGCCGACATCAATCTTGGACTAGTCAATGCGCTGCGTTACGCCCAACTGGAGGCTATCCCAGTGATCTTATCAACTCGCGACAATGGTTATGCAGGACTGTATGCACCCGCAATATCGGAATTCAACCATGTCGTTGCCCAGGTAAAACTTGGGGAGGAATATTATTTATTGGATGCCACTTCGCCCTATGAACCCTTCGGAAACATCCCCTTAAAATGCGTCAATTATCAAGGCCGATCTATTCCTTTGAGCGGCGAGTCCGACTGGGTGAAACTGGAATCAAAACTGTCTTCCTCGCAACATAATTTCTTTTCTGGTGAATTAATGGAGAACGGCACGCTTAAAGGAAAATGGATAACCTCCCGGAATGGCTATATGGCGTCAAGAATGCGTGAACGTCTACAAGAAAGCAATTCTGAAGAGGAGTTTTACGAAAAATGGGATGAGGAAAACAACCGGATCAAAATCAACAGCTTTAAGGTATCCAATCGGGATTCCCTGGACAAACCGCTTAAAGAAGAGTTTGAAATTGAAATTGAAAATTTTGCCAATCTACAAAATGACCAACTGGCATTTAATCCCTATCTTGATAGCAAAACCACCAAAAACCCATTTAATCTGACCGAACGTAATTACCCGATTGATTTTGGCTCCCTGATCCAGGAAGAAAGTTACATGGAGATAAAACTGCCCAAAGGATACACCTACGCTCCCGAAACAAAATTAAAAAATATCAGCATGGCCTTACCGGAACGTGCAGCCCGTTATATTTTTAAGGTCAGCAATACAGATCCGAATGTCCTTCTTATTGAGAGCGCAACCCAATTCAACAAACCACTGTTTCTACCCGAAGAGTATTTTGATCTAAAAGAGTTTTTTAGCCGGATCATCCAAGCACAGAAACTGGATATTTCATTAAAGAAAATCTAATCGACACCTTAACAAAAACTTCATGTTATATTGACGATAAGCTTAAATAAGGGTGATAAATTTGAATATCAAAAAAGAAGAAATAAAATGATTAAAGATTCAGATTTATTCGAACTAGAACATACCTTCCTTGGTGAAGGTTTCGAGTTAGATGGTGATGACATTATCACCGATGAAGACTAGGTCTTCACTTTTCTAAGCAAGTATTATTCCCCTTATATAATCTCTAAGCCCGGTTGATTCCTCTCCGGGCTTTTTCCTGTCATTTTTATTTTCGCTTCCCCGGCATGATGCTCACTCCGACAGCAATCAATCTTCGATGGATCTTCTCTGCTTCTCCGAATGCGGCTTGCTTAGGATTTTCTGCCCGGATTTTATAATTAGTTATATTTACCCCATCCCTACAAACATAACAATCGTCAATAATTCTACAATCCGCCATATATCTTCAGCATAGGGCATAATAGGTTTTAGACTACAAGCACAGGTTCCAGTTCCTGATAAGCCTCATGCAGCAGCTGAATTGCTTCGCATAGGTCCCTTTCATCGAGATGGGCAAAACCTAATCGGAGAGCAGTGATGGTCCTGTTCTGATACAGGCAATTACTGGGCAGCAACACACCTTTTTCTTTTGCTCTTTCCTGCAAGGCGGTTAGCGAAAAACTGGAATTAAACCGGACCCAAAAGGCCAATCCCGACACCGGAACCTCAAAGGTGATCTGATCTCCAAAATGGTTATGCAGCAGTTGCGTAAATAAGTCTTTTCGCTCAGCGACTATTTTTTGAAACTTGCGCTGATAACGAAAAATATCACCCTGATGGATAATTTCACCCAATGTTTTTTCAATCATAAAATTGGGCTTCCCAAAGAGATTGAGGTATTTTTTCCCTTCTTCCAAAAGATCCTGGGGGGCAATCAAAAAATTCATTTGAAAGCCGGGATCCAGAAAACGGCCGAAAGTACCTGTGTAAATGACACGCTGACCGCCATTCTTCCGAAAAAGGGATTCCTCTTTGCCCTTGACCAGCGAAGACTCAAAATCAACATCATCTTCGATCACTATAAAATCATACTGCTCGGCCAGCTGCAGCAGTTGTATTTTTCTTTTTTCCGAAAGGCTCATGGTAGTCGGGTACTGGCATTTTGTATTGATATACACACATCTGATCTCACCCGGCTTAAATTGTGCCGCGATGTAATCAATATCCATCCCCGCGGCATCCAAAGGCACCGTTTTAAGCCTGGCGCCGGCTTGGCTAAAGATCATATTCGGCAAAAAATAGCTTAGACTCTCAATCAGCACGATATCTCCCTGCTGGATCAATAAACGTGATAAAATAGAAAAGATCTGTTCCCGGCTGGCAATGGGCAGTAAAAAGTTGCGGGAGAGATGAAACCCACGTGTTAGGTTGAGATAATAACTCAATTGATCCCTGAAAAACAGATTCCCGTCAGCCGTGGCCGGCAATTCATCGCTCTTCTTTTTCCGTTTCACCATCGAAGCATAAAAACGTACCAGTTCTTCGCTCTCTATGATCCGGTAATCCGGGGTACCGTCCGTAAAATAATATTTTTCGGGAATCTCAAACACAGGCGTATCCAGAATCAATTCCCGTCTAAAAGGATATGGAGCCCGATCCGGAGGCTGCCGAAAAGCTGCAGCCGGAGAAGCTGCACTAACAACACGTTCGGGGTTTTTCACAAAGGTACCTCGATTTGGCAGAATCTCCACCCAGCCCTGCTCTTGCAGTTCGGCTAACGCGGCGACGACGGTTTTCCGGTGTACCTTCAGATCCATGGCAACCTTTCGGCTTCCCGGGAGAAGATCCCCCTCCTCCAGCAAGTTGCGTTTGACAGCATTAATAAATTGATAGACGATCTGTATATAAACAGCATCCTCCTTACGGCGATCAATCTTAATAATTGAATGAAAAGCTATATTTACCGGACTACTCATTATGTTTATTTCGGACTACCAAAGTTAATGTTTAAACTGTAATCTTTGCAATTCATCAACAAAAACACGTCTATAAAAAATTAAAACACAGGTAATTTCACCACAACAACACATTGGTTTACAAACGATCAAACAGAAGAACATGAGTATAGAAAGAAAATGGACACAAGCCGAAGTCGTCGCCCTATATAACAAGCCGATTATGGAACTACTGTACGAAGCGGCGACAGTCCACCGCCGTCACCATGACCCGAATAAAGTACAGGTTTCCACATTGATTTCCATAAAAACAGGGGGATGTCCGGAGGATTGTGCCTACTGCCCCCAGGCGGCGCGCTACCATACTGATGTGAAGGCCGAACGACTGATGAGCGTTGAGCAGGTCAAAGCGCAGGCCCTGGCCGCCAAGGCTGGCGGCAGTTCGCGGATATGCATGGGGGCTGCCTGGCGTAATGTCAAAGACGGGCCTGAGTTTGACCAGGTATTGGATATGGTACGTACACTCAACAGGCTTGACATGGAAGTATGCTGCACCTTGGGGATGCTGACCGAAAATCAGGCACAACGGCTATCGGAGGCCGGACTCTATGCCTATAACCACAACCTGGACTCTTCTGCCGAATATTATGAAGAAATCATCTCAACCAGAAGTTACGGTGACCGTCTTGAGACCATCGAAAATGTGCGTAAAACCAACATTACTGTATGCAGCGGGGGTATTATAGGTATGGGCGAAACCATAGCCGACCGTGCGGATATGCTGATTACACTTGCCGCTCTCCTACCACAACCTGAATCAGTACCAATCAATGCGCTGGTTCCCGTCGCGGGCACACCGATGGAAGCAATGGAGACAGTATCCATCTGGGAAATGGTACGTATGGTGGCTACCGCACGTATTTTACTGCCACAGACACAGGTCCGTCTATCCGCAGGCCGTAGTAACATGAGCCGCGAGGGACAGGCACTATGCTTTTTTGCGGGTGCCAACTCGATTTTTGCAGGCGACAAACTACTTACGACCCCTAATCCCGACATCAATGAAGACCTCGCGATGTTCAAAACCCTGGGCCTGATTCCGCAACAGCCCTTTGAGAAAAAAAGCCAGCCCGAAACCATCGCGGCAGAAGCTGCCCAATATCATGCTTTGGGTGAACGCCCGCAATGGTCGAGACCTGATCATAGCATTGAACGAAACCTTGCCAAACAACAGGAGAAATAAAACAAAGTCAGTGTTCAGCTTTTGAAAACAAAATAAAAATAATGACACAATACAACGCTACGGACGATTTCGACAGACAGCATTTATGGCATCCATACACCCGCATCGCAGATCCACTACCTGCCTACAAGGTCAGTCGCGCCGAGGGCTGTACCATCGAACTGGATAACGGGCAGCAGCTTATCGACGGGATGTCATCCTGGTGGTGTACCATCCATGGCTATAACCACCCGGTACTAAATGCTGCGGTAACTGCCCAGCTCGGTAGCATGTCCCATGTGATGTTTGGCGGATTGACACACGAACCGGCGATTGCGCTGGGTAAAACACTTCTCGAGATCACTCCACCTTCGCTCGACAAAATATTTTACGCCGATTCCGGTTCCGTTGCCGTGGAAGTGGCACTTAAAATGGCCGTACAATACTGGGTAGCGCAAAACATGGTTCACAAAACTAATTTTGTCACCGTTCGTTCAGGCTACCATGGTGACACCTGGAATGCCATGTCGGTATGCGATCCTGAAACCGGAATGCACCGCATTTTCGGCAATACCCTTCCAATACGTTATTTTGCAGAAGCCCCTAAGATCGGGTTTGATGAATCCTGGGACGAGAGCGATATTGCTTCCCTGGCAGAACTGATCCGAACACATCGGGACGAACTGGCCGGACTAATCCTTGAACCCATTGTCCAGGGTGCCGGCGGGATGCGTTTCTACCATCCCGAATACCTGCGCCGGGCAGCTAAACTTTGCAGAGAGCATAACATCCTACTGCTATTTGATGAAATTGCCACGGGATTCGGCCGCACGGGAAAGCTCTTTGCCTACGAACATGCCGCCGTAGAACCGGATATCCTCTGCATCGGCAAGGCATTGACAGGTGGGTATATGACCTTATCGGCCGTCATTACCTCTACTGCTATTGCAAAAACGATTTCCAATGGTAATCCCGGCACATTTATGCACGGCCCGACTTTTATGGCAAATCCGCTGGCCTGTGCTGTAGCCCATGCGTCGGTCAAATTATTATTGTCTACAGACTGGAAAGCAAAGGTCAAATCCATCGAAGCACAGCTGTTGCAAGCACTTGCTCCAGCAAAAGACTTCCCTCAGGTGGAAAATGTAAGGGTGCTGGGCGCCATCGCTGTCATCGAGATGAAAAGCCCAGTCTCCATGGCCCAAATACAACAACGATTTATTGAAGAAGGTGTCTGGATCAGGCCTTTTGGCAAACTGATTTATATCATGCCGCCCTTTATCATTAGTACAGCGGAGCTAGACAGGTTAACACAGGCTTTGCTCCGGGTTGTCAAAGAAATCAATTAATGGAAAAAAACCGATTGCATAGCTTCGCGGAAGAGCTCCACGAACTCAAAAAACAAGGTAATTGCCGCGAGCTCCCCTGGATTACCCAACAGGGAAATACCATACGAAAGGGAGAGCAAACGAGCTATAATCTTTCCTCAAACGACTACCTGGATCTCGCAAGAGATACCGCACTACGCGAAGAATTCCTTCAGTCGCTCGATAAGGACAATGCGTTATTCAGCGCCTCATCCTCACGCCTGTTGACAGGTAACCATATGTTGTACACAGCACTTGAAACGCAGCTCAGCATGATGTTTGGGACTGAAAACGCACTGGTTTTTAACAGTGGCTACCACATGAACATGGGTATCCTTCCTGCCATTTGCCATAGCGGCACCCTCATCCTGGCCGACAAATGGGTACATGCCAGTCTAATTGACGGCATCCGACTTTCGAAGGCTCCGCATTTCCGGTACCGGCATGGCGACCACGCCCATCTCGAAGAATTATTGGCAAGGTATGCTTCCCGCTTTGAGCGCATCGTTATCGTCACCGAAAGTATTTTCAGTATGAACGGCGACTGCACAGACTTAGGTGACCTGGTCAGTCTCAAACATCGCTATGCCAACGTACTGCTTTATGTCGACGAGGCCCATGCCGTGGGTGTCCGCGGTGTAAAGGGGCTGGGTTGTGCCGAAGAACAAGATTGCATTGCTGAGATTGATTTCCTGACCGGAACCTTTGGAAAAGCGCTGGCTTCCCTGGGCGGCTATCTGGTCTGCCGGCAAGTTATCCGCGATTATCTGGTCAATAAAATGCGAACACTACTGTTTACAACAGCTCTTCCTCCGGTCAATCTCATGTGGAGTTTATTTGTCCTAAAACGCTTGGACGGTTTCACAGAGCGCCGTCAGCAACTCCATAAAAACAGCGAATTGCTCAAACAGCAGATCCTCGCAAAAGGTTATGAATGTCGTTCGGAAAGCCATATTCTTCCCCTGATTATCGGAGACAGCAAGACGGCAGTACTGAAAGCCGAAGACCTACAACGGAAGGGGTTTTATGTATTCCCAATCCGCCCACCCACTGTACCGGAAGGAACCTCAAGGATACGCATTTCATTAACAGCAGGCATAAAAACGTCACTCATCCATCAACTTGCAGCAAGCTTATGATACTCAAAAAAATCCCCCCGGTTCTTCATGTCGTAACCCCGGACAATCCAATTCTGATGGATTATACCAGCCCGCCCAACAAAAAGCTCATATTATTTTTTGCAGGCTGGGGAATGGATGAACAGCCCTTTTTGGCAAACGGTAGGTCCGACCGGGATCTGATCATTGCCTATGACTACCATTCCCTGGCACTGGACGAAAGCCTGCTCCGGGGATATGAGGAGATCCAGGTTTTTGCCTGGTCTATGGGGGTATGGGCTGCCGCACAGGTATTACCCGGACTAAAATCCAGAAATTACCCGGTCCGTACCTGTACAGCCATCAATGGTACAGCGTTTCCGATCGACAACGAAAAAGGTATTCCCAACCAAGTATTCAAAGGTACCCTCGCTACCCTGAGCGAACGGACACTGGATAAATTCCGGCTACGGATGTGTGGCTCAAGGGAGCTGTTGCAACAATTTCTTGCCAACACACCCAAGCGTGATATCGAAAGCCTGCGAACGGAGCTGATCGCTATTGGGGAGCAGGTCGCAGCGTATTCAGGTACGGCTTTTCAATGGGATCAGGCTTACATCGGAACGGAAGACAGAATTTTTAGTCCAGAAAATCAGCAACGCGCCTGGAATCATACCCCACATAGGTTTTTCGATGCTGGCCATTACCCCAAAAAATTAGTTCAAGAGCTTTTGCAGCAGGTTTAAAATGCATATAGTTTAAAATGAAAATAGCGATCGACAAACAGCGAGTTAGATCCCGCTTTTCCAGAGCCGCAATGAGTTATCATTCCACAGCGGTGATCCAAGGTCAAATTGCCGAAAAAATGATCACGCTGTTGCAGGGATTTATTCCAATGAGACCAGACCGTGTATTGGAAATAGGCTGCGGAACCGGCCTTTTCTCCAGCCTATTGCTCCAACATTTCTTACCAAAGCATATCATCTTCAATGACATCAGTCCAGAAATGATAACCCGGGTGACGGATATGGTGAAGTCGCAACACCCTTCAAGCCAATACTGTTTTATCTGTGATGACGCCGAAAGCTGTCCCCTCCCCGAACAATTGGATGTGATTGCTTCCTGTTCCACAATCCAATGGTTTGAACGCCGCGGTTCTTTCTTTGCACGCTGTCATTCCGCCCTCCTTGAAAATGGCATTCTGGCTTTTAGCACCTTTGGCGAGGAAAATATGCGCGAGATGAGTGCAACAACACAGGTCGGTCTCAGCTATGGTTCGAAATCAGAACTTGTGGCAGAACTAGTCGCCCTGGGTTATGAAATCCTGCTCGCGGAGGAAGAACTGCTCAGACTATACCTTGAAAGCCCTTTACAGGTACTTAATCACCTGAAACAAACCGGCGTGACAGGCATAACAAGTCATGGCTGGACAAAAGGCAAACTGCAGGCGTATTGTAACGCCTATACGGCACGCTATACGGTAGGAAGGGAGGTTACACTGACCTACCATCCCATCTATATCATTGCAAAGAAAAGAAAGGACCGCTAAACAGAAAAAATGCATGTATACACATCGGCTGATCGAAAGAAAATCTATCGAAAGACAAGCAAGCAGTTAATCAATACAAGTAATTGATTAGCAACAACGATTTAGTAGAAATTAAATGATAAAAAAGAAATGAACAACAACATTTATTTTGTCTCTGGCATAGATACAGGGATCGGAAAAAGTTATGCAACCGGCTTTATCGCAAAACAATGGAATGCAGCGGGGCTGCGCACAATAACCCAAAAACTGGTGCAGACAGGAAATACGTCAATTTCAGAAGATATTATCCTACACCGTAAACTTATGGGAATCACTTTTACGGAAGAGGACATGCAAAAAATAACCATGCCTGAAATTTTCAGCTACCCGGCCTCTCCTCATCTGGCTGCATGCATAGATAAACGGGAAATCAATTTTGAAAAAATCAGGCAGGCAACAATCCAATTAAGCCAACGTTATGACGCTGTACTGATTGAAGGCGCCGGAGGCTTAATGGTGCCGCTCACTGAGAATTACCTGATTATAGACTATATCAAGGAAATGGACTACCCTTTGCTTTTTGTAACGTCCGGAAAATTAGGTAGCATCAACCATACCCTTCTTAGCCTGGAGGCGATTGCCAGACGTAGGATTCAACTGCACACAGTGATTTACAACACATTCCCTGTACCTGAAGACAATACCATTAGCGCAGATACGCAGCGCTATCTGCGGACATATATTCAAACCCGGTTTCCGGAAACCAACTTTATTGTCATATAACAGTTGATCCCTTATAATGTCGTTTGGCAGTTCGCAGATCCGACTTTACCGTTATCTGCCACGCGTTAAGGCAAGTCACGGTATCTTCACATAGCGGTATTCTATTCATAATTAGCCAATGCCTAATTAACCACGCAAAAGATTTCGCAGCGAATTCAGTTCTGTTGCCGCAATCTTATCCCGTCTATACTGCCGAACAAAAAACTAGGCCAATAAAGGGTCAGTGGTGGTTTCCGTACCAGTCTCCAATCGTCCGGCAAGCTGCAACCCAAAATTTGCGTCACCCAGCCCCATAATGGTAAAATCATACCAATTGCCCTGTTCGGCAACATCCAAAATCAGGGCCAGTTCTTTGCCCGCTTCGATTTCTTTTGTCGTTCTATAGGTTTGATAATTCAAACTTTTGACTTCCACCTGAACGGCCTTGATGTCGAGGTTCTTTAAAGTCAGCAGCAGCTTCCCGCTTGGCGCTTTGGTCAGTGATTTAAATTCCGGCGACACCGTAGCCACGAGGGCCGGCGCATCTTTATGCCCCGCGAACCTCCGGTAAAAGCCATTTGGCCCATGCAGCTCAAAGGCATATTCTCCACCTTCAAACTTATTAAGATCCCATTGATAGCTGAGTCGATCTCCCGCCTTAACCGCAAAATTCCAGTTTCGATAGGTTTCGGTTTGTCCCTCCACATCGGTATAGGCAAGCGGACTATACACATTGAAAGGCGCACCACTGGTCTTCTTGCCAAACAGGACGGTATCTACCAGCATCGTCATATGAAATTGACCGTTCTGCACATAGCCAACGGCATCATGGCCATAAGGCAAACCGGGCGATTTACGAATTCCCTTTTCCTGTATACGGTTGAATTGCGGCATCCATACCTGCTGTTTAGCCCGGTTCAGATCGGCGATCTCCTCAAATCCGCCAGGGTCTTTCTTGAACTGTGCATTGTAGATAGTTTCTATATATTGATTACGCTCCAGAAAAGGAAGCTGTTCCTGTCTTTGGACGAATGGCGTAAAAGCCGATGTCAGGTCACCGCAGATTGTTCTTCGCCAGGCACTGATATGATCTAGCCGTATATTCTTGTTGTATTTATGATTAAAGAAGTATTCTAAAAACTGTAAGGTAGACGTATGGTCGAATACCTGTGAACAGACTTTTCCGCCACGCGACCAAGGTGATGCAATATACATCGGCACACGGAACCCTAATCCGACAGCCCCTTCACGGGCCTGTTTCTTCGGAATCCCCTGTTTGAGTTCATTGTCCAACCGCACCATTTCCACCTCGCTGTCGATCCCCGCGGAACAGGCCCCGGTATCTTTCTTCATCAGATCGGGAATCAGGAAAGGTTTCACATGGTCGTAATACCCATCATTTTCATCGTAAGTAATGATAAAAATAGTCTTCTTCCAGACTTCGGGATTTTTGGTCAAGATATCCAAGACCTCCGAGACGTACCAAGCACCATACCAAGGTGCGCTGGGATGATCCGAAAAGTTTTTAGGACCAGCCAGCCAAGATACCGCAGGCAATTTTCCGCCATCAACATCTTTTCGGAACTGATCGAGCACGTCACCCTTGGGTACTTCGATCATCCGTTTTTTACCTTGATCCTTAAATTGCAGAGTCTCAAGCTTACGATAATTATCATCCCCTTTATTTATGGTAAATGCGCGCTGATGCAGCGATTTGGTGAAATCAGAAAGCTTATTGTACTGATCGGCATTGAATTCCTTCAGTTCGGCTTCGGCCCGTCCCAGCGCTTCACTTTTCTTACGGATATCAGTACGGATTTTCTCTGCCTTTTCCTCCGATTCGGGCGACCGCTCTTCGAGTGCCGAAATCTGCCCCGGCAGATCGCGCACCTGCGCTGCAAGGTTGCTGACATAGGTATCTTTGAACTTCACCTGATAGGCCTGAAAAAATTCCAGCAGATTACAGCCGAAGTTGGACAACCAAGCACGTTCTTCACCCGATAAGCCGCCACCACAGCTTGTTTCATTCTGATAAAAGCGCCAATCGATGCCATTCTTTTCCAACAGCTCCGGAAAAGTCTGCCAGGTCATTTTGCCATAACCAAAATCATCATTGCGAATATTGACCTTCTGCAGACCGTCCTTCATCTCGGTGATCTTTCCTGTCCAAAAGAACGAACGGTTGGGGGTTGTACTGGTCATACCCGAACAGAAATTCTGATCACATACGGTAAAAGCGTCTGCTAGGGCATAATGGAAAGGTAAGTCTTCGCGGTTAAAATAACCCAATGTCAGCGGCATGGCGGCATACTGCTTATTCCCGGACTGCTTTGCCGTCAACCATTGGTCGTATTTCCCCCCATTAAAGGCGTCAACCTGACTTGCCCTGCTGTGCGGAAGCGAGCCCATCCAGGTCACCTTGCTGTCTTTGAGATTTAAGCGAAAAGGAGCAAATACCTTACCCGATTTATCCGTCTGATACCAGGCAGGCAGACCATTGGGCAGGCGTACGGCACGGGGATCATTGAAGCCACGTACACCGGATAGGCTTCCCAGGGTATGATCAAAAGAACGGTTTTCCTGCATCAGGATCACGATATGCTCCGCATCCAGAAAACTGCTCCCTGCCACGGGATCTATCGCGAAGGCTTTTTGAATGGATGCCGGCATAAAGCTGGCAATACCAGCGGCTCCTGAAAATAACAAGGTCTTTCGAAGAAACTCTCTTCTGCTTTCCATAATGTTTATCTTTAATTTCGATTTGAATCTACTTAGATTTCTTTTTGTTTCATATTTCTTCGTGTAAATCTTATGTTACTAAATGATTTACCAATAGGGAGCTATCCCAAAGTTACTTTTGATGCGGTTGGCAAAATTTGTTTACTTTTACGAAACGACAATGCATACATTATGGTGGACATTTTGCTACTCGAAGATGACAGGGTTCTTTCGACTGAAATCAAATCCTTTTTACTGAGTCAGGGCTTTACTTGTGATCTAGCTTATGACGGCATTGAGTTTCTAGCGCAGACGCATCAAAAAAAATATGATTTTTACCTGTTGGACATCAATGTCCCAAAGATCAACGGTCTTGAAATCTGTAAGAAGATAAGAAGCCATGATGCGCTGACCCCGATCATCATTCTTTCAGCCTATGATGATATCGACGACAAAAAGGAAGCATTCCTACGTGCCGCAGATGATTATCTGGTCAAACCCTTTGTGCTGGATGAGCTGTTGATGCGCATCAACTCGCTCCTGCGCCGGCAACAGTATAAGGAAAGCCACAGCTTAAAAACTTTGGTTATTGATGATCTTGTTATCTATCCCGAAGAAGCCCGCGTCCTCCGGGCCAATGAAGAAATCAACCTGACACAAAAAGAATTTCAGTTACTACTAATCCTGGCTCAGGCCAATGGGCGCACCTTGTCCAAGCAGTATATCTCAGAAGAAGTATGGAAGAATCAATTTCAGACAACACAAAATACCATCGAAGTCTACATTAATTTTTTACGTAAAAAAATAGACAAGAATTTTGAAAATAAGCTTATCCATACCCGCCCCGGATTTGGTTATTACCTTGCTGCCGATAAATGACTTTAAAAAAGAAAATAGCGATCGGTTTTAGCATTGCCTTCTCCATTTTATTTGGAATTGCAATGCTAATTATCTATTACGCCAGCGTCGATTTCAGGAATGATCAATTCCGCCAGCGCCTGATAGATAAGCTGGACTATATTTCACATTACATTGCCAATACCCCCTCCTTTGACCGCGAATCTTATAAAATCTACTTCCAGGATATTGAAGATGGACTTTCTTATGAAGACGTCATTATCCTGGACAAGAACAAAAAACTTATTTTCAGCACGGTAAAAGACAAAACCATTGCCTGGGATCAGCACATTATCAACCGACTGGAAAATGAAAAACGCATCTTCTATAAACAGGATCAATATGAAATATTGGGCAAATATTATCTGATTAACCAACAGGCCTACTATCTTTTGGTAAAGGCCCAGGATTATTCGGGCAACGAAAAATTGGACCACCTGGCCATCGTATTAACCATCTTATTTTTACTGAGTGCCCTGCTGATCTGGTTTTTTAGTTACAACCTTATTCTACGTTTATTAAGTCCTTTAGACAGGCTAAAAAATGACATCACGCAGATCAATGCCAGTAAGCTGACCAATCCGGTTAAATATGCCGGAAATACGGACGAGATCGCGGTATTGACCCAGGCATTCAACACCATGTTGAAGCGGCTGTCCAATGCATTTGAATCCCAAAAAGAATTCAATTCCAGTGCCTCCCATGAGCTGAGGACACCGCTGGCCAGAATGTCATTTCAACTGGAGAACCTCCGCCATCAACATCAGCTGGATGAAGACGTCAGCCATATACTTGACAATATCTCAAAGGAGACACAGCATCTTTCGGAAGTAACAAACTCGTTGATGCTGCTTTCAAAATTTGATTCGGCAACACTACAGACCACTTATCAGGAAGAACGCATCGATGAGATTATTTTTATGGCATATGAAAAGGCAGTAAAGACCTTTCCCGACCTGCAGATCGACTTTTCTATAAAAGGCGTCGACGACCCTACACTGAGTATTTTTTGCTCCGCCCAACTGATTGAAATAGCATTTGTCAATCTTTTCAAAAATGCAGCGCTCTATTCCTATCATCCCGAGGTGACTGTTGTTATCCATGAGTCCTCGAGCCAGCTAAAAGTAGTGGTCAGCAGTCATGGTGCCCCGCTCAGCACGAATGATCAAAAGCGTATTTTTGAGGCCTTCAGCCGAGGGGAGAACGCTTCAGAAATTACGGGATCGGGCCTAGGCCTAAGGATTGTCAAACGCATTATGGACTCACATCAAGCAAACATTGAATACAAAGCCGATATGCAGCAATCTACGCATATATTTGTGCTAAAGTTTCCCTTACCAGCAGCTAAAGAGGCAAATATCCTAACCAATGCTCAATAGACCGCTCCTTCAAACCCATTCGCATTTTTACCCATCATGGGCTAAAAAACAAATCGAACCATCTTTTATTTATCGTCAAACAGTTAAATTTTAAGTTTTTTTTAAGCATTTATTAAGGGGCTTTTAATCTATGTCCTTTTTCTTTGCTTCATAAGATTTGATCATGATGACAAAGAAAACCTTGCTATTTTCTCTATTTTTAATTTCAATTGCATTCGCCCAACAGAAAGCGGCTGTAACCGCCAATGCTACTGGTCAACAAAATATTGTTGGCAGTCCTGAAAACACTGCTGGCAAAACAATATTGCAATCTTCAAACAGAAAGATGACGCTGCTGCCTACGCCGTGAGGTGTAAGGCAGCATCTCTTTCACCGGATGCAATGGGGCACCTATTGATGTAACATTTGTATCTATTCGGGCTACAAAGTTTCAAAAACAACAAAAAGCCCTTAAGTTTACAGCAAATTATCTTCCGGAGGCTAACTGATGTCCCCGGAGCAACAAACAACTATATGACTATTCTCACCTTTACACTCATCCTCCTTTTGGGTGCATTTGTAGCAGGACTCTTAGGTTCGCTGACAGGCTTAGGGGGCGGGGTTGTCGTCATTCCACTGCTGACCCTCCTGTTCCACGTTGACATCCGTTACGCCATTGGGGCAGCATTACTGGCGTCAATAGCAACCTCTTCGGGTGCAGCTACAGCCTACGTCAAAGAAGGGATCACCAATATTCGGCTCGGGATGTTTTTGGAAATCGCAACGACAATCGGCGCTGTCATTGGTGCCGTTATCGCGATCTACATGCCCACCAACACCATTGCCATTATCTTTGGTGTGGTATTGATCTTTTCGGCCGCAATGACGGTGCGCAAGAAAAATGAACATGCGCTATCCGGTGGTTCGGCTTTGGCCGAAAAGTTAAAACTGAACAGTACCTACCCTTCGGAAGGCAAGCTTGTTCCCTATAAACTGACTAATGTCGTTGGCGGCTTTTCATTAATGGGCGTTGCCGGGGTGCTCTCGGGACTACTGGGCATAGGTTCAGGTTCCCTGAAAGTACTCGCCATGGACAGCATGATGAAAATTCCATTTAAAGTAAGTACAACAACAAGTAATTTCATGATCGGGGTGACGGCAGCGGCTTCAGCCGTGGTTTACCTACAACGGGGTTATATGGATCCTGGTATTGCCTTTCCTGTCATTCTGGGTGTACTTTGTGGCGCTATTACAGGGTCAAAGCTTTTGAAACGAATGAACCCCAAGACCTTGCGTATTATTTTCGCTGTAGCCATCACATTGGTCGCACTCGAAATGATTTTTAATGGATTTCAACAAAAATTTTAAGCAGGCAAATCTTTAACGAATATCAATAATACGTTTCGTTTTGCCGTTGGCGATAAACATTTAAAAATAATTATTTGCAGATGAAACAGGTATTTTCAAAAAACTATTGGGGTGATAAGGATATCTCACTTTTGGTGGGACAAATTTTACGCATAGGCGTTATCCTGGCCTCCTCCATCCTGGTGATCGGTGGTATCTGGTATCTGGTAGTCCATGGACAGGATTCAGTACCCAACTACAGAGACTTTATCGGTGAGGGAAAATCAAATACCACCATCCATGGGATTATTGTTGGGGTATTCAACAAAAATATTCCCCAAATTATACAACTTGGGGTTTTGCTCTTGATCTGTACACCTATTGTACGGGTAATCGGCTCCCTCTTCGGTTTTATCATTGAAAAAGATAAGCTCTATATCATCATTACATTGATTGTATTGACCGTTATTATCGGCAGTATATTGAGCGGAGTCAAGGGATAATTCAGCTAAGCAACAGCTGTTTATCGCTTGGCTCTGAGCCATGTGGACTTATCCAGGGCATATTCAAAATTCTTTCGTTCGGGCTCGTTGACATAAGACACCATTTTCTCGGCCACCTTGCTCGCACCCAAACGTTCTACCGCTTTTTGTGAACGGTAATTTTCCGCTCCTACGTGCAAATAAATCCTGTCCACAAAATTAAAGGCAAAGTCAAACATCATTTCCTTGACCAAAGGATTTATTCCTGCTCCCCAATAGGCTCTCGCATAAAAGGTAAAACCAACGAAAATAGACTTTTCAGCTTCATTCAAACCATAATACCGGGTGCTTCCTATGCATTGCCCGGTTGTTTTATCTAAAATAAGATAAGCTGCTTTACTCTCCAGGGCCGCATCAAAAAAAGCACGAAAGACATTCTCCTTCCAGCGGTCTTTATTAGGATGTTGTTCCCATATCAAAGGATCTTTCGCCACTTGATACAGGACATCAAAATCGACCGGGTCAATCAATTTTAATACGACCTTATCATTTTCAAGTTTATTCGGTGCTACAAACTTCATTAGAACATGTTTAACGTTGGACTTCTACCAAAATTTAAAATTTCAATAAAAGATACCAATTATTGATGAAACCAAGTTGAATTACGTTTTCTTTATTCAAATATTACACCAAAATGTCCAAATTACTAGATACCTGAACCATCATATTGTTCATATCCAGCAAATACCGCTATTCTTTCACCCAAAGTTTCGTCGCTAGGTTATTTTGCTTTAAAATTGGCTGAAATCAACCAGCCTATTAAATTAGCAAAGCAAAATTTTGTATTTTGCACCCTAATGGAACAATTCAAGGAATTTGTAAAAAAGCGTATCAATGTCAGCGAAGAAGAATTAGATGATATTGTATCGCGTTATCATGTCAGAAAAATCAAGAAAAAGGAATACTTTTTAAGGGCCGGTGAAATCTGTCACTATGAAGCCTATGTCCTCAGTGGTCTGTTTAAATCATTCTATGTCACAGCCGACGGTATCGAACATATCCTACAATTTGCCATTGAAGACTGGTGGGTTGGTGATATTGCCAGTTTCAATTATCAGGAACCGGCACTGCAGAATATTCAGGCACTGGAAGATTCGGTTGTACTTACCTTATCAAAAACAGATAAAGATAAATTGTACGAAGACCATCCGATCTATGAGAAGCTTTCCAGAATTATGGCCCAACGGGCACAAATCGCCTCCCAGCACCGCATCATATCAAGCATAGGTTTTACAGCCCAGGAACGCTACTTGGATTTTATCAAAAGGTATCCTAAAATCTATCCACGGATATCAAATATGCAACTGGCCTCCTATCTCGGGGTCACACAAGAGTTTTTAAGCCGTTTAAAAAGACAAATTTTAAAGCCCAATCGAAATTCTTGACCTACATCAATTTTTTCTATTTAAGATTATCTCACCTTTGCAAAAGCTTGTTCAAACAAACATTTTAAACAATTAAACGTTTGATAAATAAACAAATAGAAAACAACATGAATAGATTTTTCCAATTTCTGGCAGTAGCAGTGTTAATGGTTAATGTTGCTGTAGCACAAGTAAAATGGTCGGCAGACCCCGGGCACACCAATGCACGATTTGATGTCAAACACCTTGGCATCAGTTTCGTTGACGGTCAGTTTACCAAAGTGGAGGGAACAGTTGAAACTGCAACCGCAACAAGTTTCAACAATGCAAAAGTAAATTTCTCCATTGATGTCAATAGCATTGATACGCGCATTGAAGCACGTGACAATCACTTAAAAACGGATGATTTCTTTGCCGCAGAGAAATTTCCAAAAATGACGTTAAAATCAATTACCTTCAAAAATGCCAAGGTGAAAGGTAAATACATCATGGTAGCAGATCTGACCATCCGTGATGTAACGAAGCAAGTAACTTTCGATGTCACCCAAAATGGTGGAGTCATTACCGATCCTTGGGGGAAAACACGTGCAGGCTTTACAGCAAAAGCTAAAATTAACCGTCATGATTTTGGTATAAAATACAACGACAAATTACCTTCGGGTGTAGAAGCTGTTGCTTCTGATGTCGACATTATTGTCAATACGGAGTTGGTATTGAACTAAGCAAAGATTATTAAATCACACAGACTAACGAAAAGTGGCTACTCAAGATTTTGGATAGCCACTTTTTTTTAAAGCTTACAGCTTACTTAGTCAAAAGCTCCCCGTTCCCGGGCGAATTTCTTTTTTACCTTACAAGCCTTTTAACATGCCGCCGTCGAGGGGAATATTGGTCCCCGTGAGATAATTGGCGTACTCCGAGCAAATAAAGGCAACCAGGTAACCATATTCCTCGGGCTTGCCCAGGCGTGCGGCCGGCACTTGTTTTAAACGTAACTGTAGCGCTTCCTCATACGATATACCTAACCGCTGTGCATCCATATTGGTCAACGATTGAATCCTTTCGGTATCGAATAACCCTGTTAAAATACTATTGACTGTTACGCCATCTTTTGCGACATCATCCGAAAGCGATTTGCTCCAGCTGATCAATGCGGTACGGATGGTATTGGACAAAACCAGATTGGATACAGGTTCCTTCACTGTAGAGGACGATACATTGATCACCCGTCCATATCGATTTGCCAACATATAGGGCAATGCGCAGGAAGTCGTATAGCAATGATTCTGGAACAAAAGTTCAAAGGCATGCTGGTAGTCCGCCAGGTTTTTCTGGTCGATCGTCCCCGCCTGTGGCCCATTGGAATTATTGACCAGAATATCCACTTTATTTGACTGAAAATAGTCATCTATTTTTACCTTATAGGCTTCGTGATCATTGTAGTCGACCAGGATATATTGGTGCCGCTGCCCTTTTGAGGTATCCAGGCTTTCCAACGTATGCTTCAATTTCTCTTCACTGCGTGATGCCAAGGTAACCGAAGCGCCACAGGATGCCAGCACTCGGGCTATGCCCGCGCCGATACCGGTAGAACTGGCACCGATCAGGGCCTTTTTTCCAATTAGATTGATTTCCATTATATGTGTTGTGCTATTAGATTATCCGAGATTACTCATTGCATAAATCATTCAAAAAAATAGGCTAATGCCAGCAAGCCATTTAATCATTATCCTTCGCCCTGATCATGGCGATAAACAAATATACGGCAAAGATCCACGCTGACCCCAGACATATCCAGGCAAAAACAGGAATCCCCAGCCATTGAGGTTCAATACGTGCGACAATAACCATTCCACCCAATAAGTTGAGAGACATAAACATAATACCGATCACAATCCGGTTTACCCCTTTGCGGAGAATGGCATTGAACGAGCGAGCGCTGATCAAGCGATGGTTAAGCGTAAAATTCCCGGTACGAAAAAGGCGCACCAGAGCGCGCATGTCTTCCGGAAGCTTTTCCACATCCCGTGCGAAAGATTCGATCTTATGCTTTCCTTTCTTGAAAATAGCTTCGGGCGAAAGCCGCTCCATCATAATCCGACGTGCAAAAGGCTTAATACTTTCCATGATATTCAGATCAGGATAAAGCTGACGGCCGATGCCTTCCATCAGTGAGATACCGCGCATCAGCTGATAGATATATTCTGGGAAATACAAACGATTATCACCGATGATTTTCCAGAGTTTATTGAACAGCAGATCGAGACTAAGATCACCCAGGGAAACATTATCGATCATGTCGAATATTTCGTACAGGGAGCGCTCAAATTGATTTCGGTCAGGGATATGGCTCACGACAGCCACATCTTCAATAACGTCGGCGAGTCGCACTGCATCTTCGGAAATTGCGGACTGAATAAACTCTTCGAGCTGCCGTCGGTCAATTCCGAGCAATTTCCCCATGTTGCCAAAGTCGAGAAAGGCAATACGGCCATCAGGCATTACCATCATATTACCGGGGTGCGGATCGCCGTGAAAGAAACCATGGATAATCACCTGTTCCAGGTAAAGGTTGATCCCATTTTTCACTAAGGTCTCCACGTCCATTCCTCGCCGTTTGATTTCAGCAACATCCGTCACTTTGAATCCGTCGAGGTATTCCATACAGAGCACGCGGTCGGTAGACAGATCAGGATAGACTTTGGGCACTTTGATCAGTTTGTTGCCTTTAAAATTCTTGGCAAAGCGTTCGATGTTATGCCGTTCAATGACCAGGGACATTTCTTCCTGCAGCGTCATTGCAAAAGATTCGACAATCAACGAAAGATTAAGATTCTCCAGGGCATCGTTGTACATGGTCAGGATCTTGGCGATATCCCGCATAAGCGCAAGATCGACGCGCATGACCTCATCTATTCCAGGCCGGCGTACTTTTAAAACGACTTTTGTTCCGTCTTTTAGGGTTGCCCGATATACCTGTGCGATAGAGGCTGCGGCAAAAGGTTCGGTATCGATGCTCTGAAACTGCGCTGTAACGTCTAATCCCAGTTCCTCAGCAAGGTATTCCCGGATGTTGACTTCAAAGGGTGGCACATTGTCTTCCAAACGTTTGAGTTCCTCGACCAGGTCTTTTGGGAGCAGCCCTTCACGTGTGGAAGCAGACTGCCCTAACTTAATAAAGGCAGGCCCAAGCTCCTCCAAAGCCATTCGGATACGTGTGTATACACTAATCTTGTCAACATCAATATTACGTTCTAAGCTCGCTCTTGACCCTTTCCAGGGCAGCCGGGCAATAGCATCCTTGAAACCATATTTTGCCAATATGCTCAATATCTGGGAACTTCGCTGTAACTTCTTGGTCGGATTGTACATCATGGACAAGGATTTTCGAAAACAAGATACGGAACAAAAACCTTACCTTTTTCGCTTTACGGTTTGCTGAAAGTAAAAATTCACTTACTCCAGCAGGTTTCGGTCGTCCAAAAACAAGCTATTCAGCTTCCATCTGATCCAAATTTTCTTTGATCTGTTTAACGTAATCCCCGTAATAGACACGGATCATAATTTCAGTAATCACTACAATAATTACGATAGAAATAATTGCAGACAAGATGATCCATAAAATAAAGTTAGGATCCTGCTGTAAAGTTTCCTTGAAGTGATACAATTTTTCAAACCAGGCGACTGCCCTATTTTGGCCAATCATAATGAGGTAGAGAAATAAGCCCTGGGGAATCATGACGTAGGCGACAATACGATAGGTCTCTACGGCATATTTGAGATCATAATACAGTTTGAGAAGGTGCTCCCTTGATGCGAGCAGATCAATCTGTTTGGCACTTTTGATCAGATAATAAAACCGACGATAGTAAAGCAGGCTTGACAGGGAGATCTGCACAATAAAAAAGTAATAGGCAAAAGCCGCATACCCAGAGATTTTATAGATAGGAAGCATAGGTACGGCAATCAGGAAAAACATGCAGACTACCCAGGAAATAAATTCACGTTTGATATTACGTCTTAGTTTGGCCATGATATTGCCGACTTCCTTATAATGTTTAAGATTTGGATTTTGTAAATCCTCATCCATGGGCTGTTCTTGCCAAGATTTTTTTAATTCATCAAAATTCATAATTGTATTTTTTAATGATTTGTTGAATCCGCTCTTTGGTACGATTTAATTTAACCCGCGCATTCACTTCAGATATCCCTAAATACGCGGCTATTTCGCGGTGGCTCTGACCTTCCAGAAATAAAAAGATCAATGCTTTTTCCACCGCGTTTAATTCATGTACTGCCTGATAGAATATTTTTAGCTGCTCATCTTTATCCGGATTATAGGACTCTTCCGCAAAATCATGACGTTCCTCGAGGCTATCGTAAATCTGCTGCTTCTTCTCTTTCTTTAAAAATACCATCGCGGTATTTAGTGCGACACGGTACATCCAGGTCGAAAACTTACTTTGATTCTTAAACGAGGCGTAAGACTTCCAGAGCTGATATACAATTTCCTGATAAAGATCCTGCCGCCCCTCATGGTCATCCATATACATACGGCTCACCTTGACGATAATTCCTTTATTTTCGTCAATCAATCGAAGAAATTCTGTTTCCGAATGAGTCAATGGTAATTTTTTTTAGATCTTTTCAGCTAATAAGTATAGCAAACAAACAAAGTGTTACAGCTTAATTTAAAAATATGTAAATTGTTCATAAAAAGGAGGCAAATCAGGATAATAATTATGGAAAATATATTTTACGAAGGCCAGGTCATCTGGGCGCAAATCGATGCCAATAGACATATGCGCCATTCTGCTTATGCGGATATCTGTGCACAGGCACGGAGCAATATGTTAAACAAAATGGGCTTTTCGCTGGATAAGTTCGCCGAGTTTCAGATCGGACCGATTCTATTCAGGGAAGAGCTGATCTACTCCAAGGAAGTACATCTCGACGAGTATGTACAGGTAAAGGTCGAATTAACCAAATACAGTAAGACAAACAGCCGATTTTCTTTTGTACATCAGGTCTACCGCAAAGATGGAGCGCTGTGTTGTACGGTCAACGTTGACGGCGCCTGGCTTGATTTAAAACGACGAAAGCTGACCAAACTGCCCGAAGAAATGGAACCCTATTTGGCCAAAGTGCCACGCGCCACAGGATACGAAGAAATTGGATAAAAAAATCCCCCGGAATCTAAATGGATGCCGGGGGATTAAAACATAAACTAAACCTAAAAACTATCTTATGAAACATCCGTCAACCCTAAGTCGGACGGTTCCCGTTATATAAACTATTTTACTTCGATCAAACGCTTTGCAATGATCGCGTCTTCTTTCTTACCGACAGTTAAGATCAATATTCCACCTTCGTACGCTGCTTCAATATTGCTGTAGTCAACAGTTTCGGGTAAAGTAAATGATCTTGAAAACGAACTATAATTGAATTCTTTTTTGCTGTACAATTTTTCCTCACTTGTTTGTTCGTCTTTTTTCTCTGCTGAAATCGTGATCAAATTTTTATCCACATTGATTTTAAAATCTGACTTATCCAATCCCGGAGCGGCCATTTCAATCTTAAATGATTTTTCAGATTCCGAGATATTTACTGCAGGAACACGTGATACCAAACGATCTGAGATAAAATTGTCGTTGAACAGATTGTCAAATACGGTATTCACAAATGGGTTTACTGCATCGGTGTTTAAACTTTTTGTAGGGAATTTAATTAATGCCATTTTTTGTCCTCCTAATTTTTTTATTTTTTGTTAAGCTTTATTTTCTAACTCTTTTGTAGGGAATATTCAATTCACGTACCAGTCGCAAAACAAAGACAAAATGTCATTCAATCACAGAAACAAAAGACATATTGACACATCAAGATTTAAAACAGCTTTAAAATTGAACGATTTTGTCATTGGTACGGGCCGATGTCCAATTATCCGTTATAGCATTAACGTCACAGTAGGCAAACTGTTTTCAGAAGAATTTAATTTGACAAAACATCAAAATAGGGCTTTAGCTTTCCTGTCCCTGCTTTTCTCCATGTTCCAGCGCCGCAATCAGTAAAAATTTGACGGCGTTATAGGTATAATCTTTTGCTTCGGCATAAGAAATTCCATAGACGCGTGATACCAGGGCATCATATTGCGGAAAAGGCGAAAACAACTTATCGTAATAAGCATCCAACTGTACCTGAGTGGGCAATTCAAAAGCCAGGCGAAGCTGGAATCGTCGGATAATCGCCGTGTCCAGTATTTCGGGATGATTGGTTGCCGCAATCAATACTGCTTCAGCTGGAAAATAGTCGATCAGCTGGATAATCGTATTCACGAGGCGTCGCATCTCACCCACATCTTTTTCTTCACTGATGCGTGCTTTCCCGATCTGGTCAAACTCATCCAGAAACAGCACCGCTTTTTCACGACCTGCCTTATCAAAGACCTGTTTGATATGCTGTGAAGTTTCACCGATACGGGAGGAGATCAGATTGCTTAAATTCAATACATAGATGGGCTTCTCGAGTGCTGTCGCCAGCGCTTTTGCCGTTGTTGTTTTTCCACAGCCAGAATAACCGTGCAATAGAATCTTATTGCTTACAGGTAAGCCATATTCCGAAAGTTCGCGGATATAACGATGTTCCTTGATCAGCTGCAGAAGCTTCTGCCGGCTATCAGCCGCTAAAAAAACATCTGCTAGTGCTATCTTTTCCTTATCGGCTATAACAAGATCGTAAATATTCATTTAATCAGTTTAATACTTTAATACAATGGGTCTGCAAAATTAAGCAAGCATTCCGGGCTTCAGCTGGTCCAGTTTGAAAATTAATCTTTCAGGTATTTAAGACTGACCTCCGAAAAGGACAGATCTCCGCCGAAAGGTGGGTTTGATTTACGAATAACAACCACGATTGTTTCGGCATGTGATACGGCCGTTCTAATCTGCTCCAGAATCTCTGCCGCGGCAGATTCCAGCAATTTCCGTCGAGGCTGCATCACCTTTGCCGTAATCTGGTACAGCTCTTCGTAGTTTAAAGTATTGCGCAAATCCTCTGTTTCCGTGTTATGAAAAGGAAAACAGACATCAATGGACACAAAAAATTCATTACCGAGAATCTGCTCTTCTTCGTAATAGCCAATTGGCGCATAAAATCGCGCCTCTTTCAGGGATACTGTCTGTAAAATGGTTGCCATGCACAAACCTAAGCAAATTGTTCCAAATCAAAAAAAACAATGGTCTCCGCGAATTCCATGATGTCCAGCTCATGCAAACGGCCTCAATACGCCAACATAAGCAGCGGGATACGCGCTATTCTGAAATTATAATTGTATATAAAAACAAATTTTCCTAAGTTTAAATACAACAAAAACCCAACAGATGAACTTTTCTTTACCTTCGGCACTAACGATGGCGATCCTATGCGGCGCCAGCGCAGTCTATGCCCAGACAAATATGAAAGCTAGCGACACAGAATATTATAGTCCTGTCCCGCCTACGGTAACGCTTGACAAAGGAATCCCGAGTGATGCCATCGTACTTTTTGACGGCAAGGATCTGAGCAAATGGAAGAGCGAAAAGGGGAAAGCAAATTGGACGGTAGCCAATAATACGCTTGAAGTAAAACCCGGAAGCGGAAATATAGAGACCACCGAGCATTTCACCGACTTTCAGCTCCATATTGAGTGGAAAAGTCCGGAACTGATCAAAGGTGAAGGCCAGGGTCGGGGCAATAGCGGTATATTCTTGCAGGGCCTCTATGAAATCCAGGTCCTTGACAACAACAACAATCCAACCTATGTCAATGGCGGCGCCGGAAGCCTTTACAAGCAGCGTCCACCACTAGCGCAGGTTATTGTAGCGGACAAATGGCATGTTTACGACATTATCTACAAAGCACCTCAGTTTAATAAAGACAGTCTATTGATCAGCAAAGGTACAGTTACTGTCCTTCACAACGGCGTCATTGTCCAAAACAACACCCAGATTGACGGTACAACGGAATACATCGGACTACCGAAACAGGTGAGCCATGGGCCAGGTCCTATTATCCTGCAAGATCATGGGGATCTGGTGCAGTTCAGGAACATCTGGCTCCGCAAATTATAGGCATTGGCAACAATTTCAGTTAGACAAGCAACAATTCTGTACTAGGTTTTATAGGGCTATTTACCTAATTTAGCCCTATAAAATTTAAAAGCAAATGCCATCATAGCGACAAAAAGCACTTATGATGGTACAGCATCATTAAAAATAAAATATTCTAATGAAAAGAATTGCGCTATTCTTCTTGTTGGCAAGCGCTCTAACCAGCCATGCCCAACGAAACCTTAATTTGGAAGAAACGGTATTTGGACCACGCATCTACGCACCAGCATCCATCCCTGCCACTTCCTGGATCCCAAAATCAAACAGCTTCTCTTACCTCGATAAATCGTACCAAAACCTGTTCTCCAAAAGCGCGGAAAACAACTGGACTGAAACAAGCTTGCTGTCGAAAACAGAACTTGAGGCAGCTTTAAAAGCCGCGATTCCAAACGAGACATTCCATTTGCAAACGTTTCCTTATGACTACAAATGGCGTGATGGTAATTCATTGTTGCTTCAGGTAAACGGAAAGGACAAGGTATACACCGTAACCTACAACGTCAAATCAAAAAGCATCGAAAGTTTTATCGGAAACGATAGTCAGGGAGCAAACCGTGAATTGAGCGCAGATTTTTCAAAAGTTGCTTATCTGCTCGACAACAACATTGCTATCGTTGACAAAGATGGAAAAGTGACTGCAGTTACCAGTGACAGCGACAAAGGTATCGTCAATGGCAGTGATTATACCCACCGTCAGGAGTTTGGCATAAAAAAAGGAATGTGGTGGAATGCTCAAAATGACAAACTGCTCTATTATCGCAAGAACGAGACTATGGTTGCCAACTATCCACTGCCACAATGGAGCCCTAAAGTCGCCGAGATTAAATGGATAAAATACCCCATGACAGGGCAGAAGTCAGAAGAGGTAACTTTAGTCATCTATAATACAGTGACAGGGCAAAAGGTAACACTACAAACCGGAGACCACAGTGAACAATACCTGACCTGCGTAACCTGGGACCCTTCAGGTAAATTTATCTATGTGGGTGTACTTAACCGGGATCAAAATGACCTTAAGTTCAATAAATACAATGCCGAAAACGGCGCATTGGTCAAAACGTTGTTTGAGGAAACTGCAACGACCTGGGTAGAACCGGAAAATCCGCTCACATTTTTACCTAACAAGCCAGACCAATTTCTTTACCAGTCCGACAAAGAGGGCTACAACCAGCTGTACCTTTACAATACAGAAGGAAAACTGATCAAAAAATTAGGTTATCAGGATATTGTGCTGGACAATCTATTGGATTTTTCTGCGGACGGAAACAAAGTAAGCTATATCGGTGTCACCAACAATGGCATGGACCGTCAGCTATTTGAGGTAGACCTTAAATCCGGAAAAACAGTTCAGCTAACAAACGAACCCGGTATACACCAGGCCTCGCTGAGTGATGACGGAAAATATATCTATGATCAATATAGCGATCTCAAGACGCCGAATATGATCCAGGTCAAAGCGGTCAAATCAGGCAAAGGAACGGTATTGATCAAAGCTGACAATCCGTTTAACGGAAAAATCAATAATCCAAAAATAGAATTTGTCCAGCTGACTTCGGCAGATGGCAAATACCCATTGACCGGCCGCATTATCTATCCAAATGATTTTGATCCGGCCAAGAAGTATCCGGTCATGTACTATTTGTACGGTGGCTCCCATTCCCAACTGGTTTCCAACAAATGGCTGGGTGGTGCAGGCTACTTTGATCTCTATATGGCGCAACAGGGATACATCGTATTTACCATGGACAATCGCGGCACCAATTACCGGGGCCGGGATTTTTATACCGCTACCCATCGTAACCTTGGTCAAAATGAAATGGCCGATCAGCTAAAAGGAATTGAATTTCTGAAATCAAAATCCTTTGTCGATCAACAACGCATGGGCATCTTCGGCTGGAGCTTTGGTGGTTTTATGACAACGTCATTTATGTTGCATCATAACGACATTTTTAAAGCAGCAGTCGCCGGGGGGCCGGTGATCGACTGGAAATTTTATGAGGTTATGTACGGTGAACGCTATATGGACACCCCACAGGAAAACCCTGAAGGATATAAATTGACGTCTTTACTAAATAAAGCGGATCAACTGAAAGGACGTTTATTAATCATCCATGGCGCACAGGATCCGGTCGTTGTACAACAAAACAGCATGGAATTTCTGGAAGCATGCATTAAAGCTGGAAAACAGGTCGATTATTTCTTATACCCTACCCACGAACATAATGTAATGGGCAAGGACCGCATTCATATGTACGAGAAAATTGCCGATTATTTTAATCAGCACCTTAAAAAATAGACGAGCATATAAAAGGCGCCTTTCTTTCCGATCGGCGCCTTTGAATAAGGATTTGGCCCAGTATTATTAGTCGATTAGAAGATACCGGTATTATTCTACAATCCGGTTACGCAAGGGAAAGACAATAAAAAAACATAACTTATTACCATTGCCAGGAATCAGCAAAATGCTGCCATTGTGCGCCTGCTGCCCTTTGGCCAACCAGGCATCGGAGCCAACGCTGATCAGACCGTAAGATAGCAGTTTCTCGCTGGCGGTACGGCCGAAGACCAACCCCGAACAGCGGAAAAAGACAGAAGGCACAAGTCCATTCTTCAGCATCAATTACCACTTGTTCTTTTGGATTGTAAATTTGTCGGCCAGGACATTTGTTTACCTGCCTTATCAATGGGCAGCACAATTTTGTCGCGCGACACCAAGGTCGGTTCCTCGCAGGCGAGGTAAGTCAACACCGCGACGATAATCGCATTTTGCCGAACCTCATCAAAGACAATTTTATCGTAAGTATCCCGATTGGTATGCCAAGTTACCTTTCCATAATCCCAGGAGGTGGAAGAAAGACCAAAAGCCGGAATTCCTTTTTGGACAAAAGAAGAGTGGTCACTCCCACCGGTTCCCGGCATTCCAGGAAAGCTCGTCTGGATTTCAGTACGAAATTCTTCGGGCAGATATTGCAACCAGCGGCCAATATATTCATAAGCTTTTTCAAAACCACTTCCAGCGATGCGCACAATACGTCCGGTTCCATTATCCTGGTTCCAAACCACCTGAATATTTTTAGCGACATCGGGATGATCTTCGACAAAAGCCGACGAGCCGTTCAGCCCCTGTTCCTCGCTGCCCCAATTGCCCACCAAAATCGTTCGTTTGTTGTCGGGATACACTTTTCGTAAGATACGAACGGCTTCCATCATCGTGATGACCCCTGTTGCATTGTCGGTTGCCCCCGAAGCTCCATCCCAGGAATCCAGGTGTGCCGACAGGACCACATATTCATTTGGTTTTTCTTTCCCCTTGATCTCAGCAATGCTGTTATACGTCTTCGCCGTTCCCAGTTCCCGGGATTTTCCCTGCAAAAGTATGCGCGGCTTGACACCACGTTCAGCCATGCGATAAAGGAGGCTATAATCTTCCAAAGCGATATTAAAGACCGGAATCTGTTTGGATTTTGCGTCAAAAATACGGGTAATACCGGGCAGTTCGGTCCAATAGGAATCGATTACCCCTATAGCTCCGGCAGCTTCCAGTGCCAATGGCAAAGTCCGTCGCGTACTCCCCGTATAGGACATACTGAGCTCCCATTGCCTAAGCTGCTCACTTTTGAGCGCCTGATATTTTTCATAAGCTTTGGCAGAAGCCGATTCCTTCCAGTTGGCATCGGATCGACCCGAAATGGGATTCATCCCGATCAGGACAATTTTACCTTTAACTGTCTTTAGCCAGGACTGGAAGTCAGCTTGAGAACGAAATGGCGGCATCGCCACCACCTCAGCTTCCACACCTTTTTCTTTTGTCGCCGGACTAAAAGCCAGCTGTGTTCCTTCGAGCGATTTAATCCGCGGATAAGTCATGGTCACCTGGGAGGTGCCCCTTTCCCAGGAGCGCCATTCACCGTAAGCCTCATTACGTGCATCCGCACCCAGCGCGGTATACTGCTTCACGACCCAGTCATGTGCCTGCTGCATCTGCGGACTTCCGACCAGCCGTGGACCGATCATATCAACGAGTTCAAACGCATAGTTTTCGAGCTGCGAATTGACCTGAGCTTCCCGGACAATGGCAGCAACGACGGCATCCTTATTTTGCGCAAAAATAGCTGTGCTGCTCAACAGCAAAAATGCCAGTCCAAAAGACTTCAGATTTCTTTGTTTCGTATATTCTTTCATCGTATGTTAATTCGTTCAGCATCCTGTAGGTTCGGCAGGATTGGTTTTCGGAAAATTACAAAAGATAATTCAAAAAACATACGCATAGCCCTTGTTTATGTCAAAGCAATTCTTCATCTGCCTATGCCTTTACGAAGCAGGGATCAGACTTTGGGAATCTACAGCTCAAAAAAAATAGGGATATCCTCGGATACCCCTATTACAACATTATATGAGATTGGTTGATTAGTTACACGGCTTCGACTTTGGATTTCTCATAACTTTCCTGATGTACGGAGGCTACAGCCCTACCCGATGGATCGTTCAGGTTCTGGAATGAAGCATCCCATGCCAGTGCCTCTGGCGTGCTACAGGCGACAGACTTCACTGACGGAACGGTCTGCGCAGCTGCAGTAGACGGAAAATGCGATTCAAAGATTGTACGGTACAAAAATTCCTCCTTATTTTTTGGCGTGTTGATCGGAAAACGTTCTGCAGCGGCAGCAAATTCCTGATCTGAAACCTTGCTTTCAGCCTGTTCCTTTAAGGTATCAATCCAGCTATATCCGACCCCATCTGAAAACTGTTCCTTCTGGCGCCAAGCAATGCTTTCCGGAAGATAATCTTCAAAAGCCTTACGCACGACCCATTTCTCCATTCGGCCATCACGGATCATCTTATCCGATGGATTGATACGCATGGCAATATCCATAAATTCTTTATCAAGAAAAGGAACACGCCCTTCAACACCCCATGCTGCCAGTGATTTATTGGCACGTAGACAGTCGTAGAGATACAGTTTTTTCAGCTTACGGACGGTTTCTTCGTGAAACTCCTGTGCATTTGGCGCCTTATGGAAGTACAGATAGCCCCCAAAAAGCTCATCAGAACCTTCACCGGATAGCACCATTTTAATGCCCATTGATTTAATCACACGCGCCAAAAGGTACATTGGTGTTGAAGCACGCACGGTCGTGACATCATAGGTCTCCAAGTGATAGATCACGTCACGGATAGCATCCAGGCCTTCCTGGATGGTAAAGTTGATTTCATGATGGATTGTTCCGATATGATCTGCTGCTTTTTTTGCAGCGATTAAATCCGGAGCCCCTTTCAGCCCCACGGCAAAAGAATGCAATTGTGGATACCAGGCCTCTTCTTTATCGTCCGTTTCAATACGCTTGGACGCAAACTTTTTGGTCACGGCAGCAATCACCGAGGAATCAAGTCCCCCCGACAGCAATACACCATAAGGTACATCCGACATCAGCTGACGATGTACTGCATCTTCGAGGGCTTTACGCAAAACAGCAATATCAGTCTCGTTGTCTTTTACCGTATCATAAGTTTCCCAGTCCCGTTGGTACCAGCGTTGTGGGGCCAGACCTTCTTTGCTATATACATAATGTCCCGGAGGAAATTGTTCAATCGTTTCACAGAACCCCTCCAGTGATTTTAATTCAGAGGCCACGAACAGTTGTCCCTGTGCATCCTTTCCATAATACAACGGGATAATTCCCATGTGGTCACGGGCTACAAAAAATGAATCATCACGTGAATCATATAGGGCGAAACCAAAGATACCATTCAGCTCATCGACAAACGATGGCCCCTTGGCCAGATAAAGCGCCAATATCACCTCGGAATCACTCTGTGTTGCAAATTCATAATCCGGAAGACTATTTCTTAATTCATGGTGGTTATAGATTTCGCCATTCACAGCCAGTACTACTTTGCCATCTGGACTGTACAAAGGTTGACTACCCGATTTCGGATCAACGATAGCTAATCGCTCATGCGCCAATAAAGCCTTCTCGCCAGTGAATATACCAGACCAATCTGGACCACGGTGACGAATACGTTTCGACATTTCCAATACTTGGGATCTCAATGAGTCTGCGGGTTGCTTCAATTCAAAAGCGCCAATAATTCCACACATATTATGAAAATTTTAAATATTTCGTTTTTACATTATGTTATTGATACAAAGTAAAACAATTAAAAACTAAATTCATAATAATTTTTAAACTTTATTATATTTTTATCAACAAAAATTATTCAAACAAATCAAATTAGCAACAAAACAGCTTTTTGTTTACAATAATCACACATCAAATTAACAAAGCATTTCAAGATTTATCTTTAAATTCACTACGTAATCAAATAAACCAAGGACAATGGATCTAATAGGAACTTTTTACAGTGGCCTCGCTATCACGACGGACGAACTGAATTCCATAAAAGAGAAACACCAGGACATTACAATAAAAAAAGGCGATTTTATCTTAAGCAAAGGGCAGGTGTCCAATGCCTATTATTTAATAGAACATGGACTTACACGGTCTTTTTTACACGACTACGACGGCAACGAAGTCACCATCGGTTTTTGTAGTGATAATGACGTAGTGATCGAGGTCGCATCTTTTTTCCAGCGCACCCCAACCGTGGAAAATATACAGGCGCTTACGGACACAAAACTTTGGAAAATACGATTTGAAGATCATCAGGAATTATTTCATCGCATCCCCGAATTTAGGGAATGGGGGCGTTCATGGATGGCACAGGAACTGGTTCACAGCAAAAATAGAGCTATCGCAATGATTACCGAGCCAGCGACTAGCCGCTATCTGCACCTGATAAAAGAAAAACCCATCCTGATTCAGCAGGCCCCGCTGAAACATATTGCTTCTTACCTGGGCATCACAGATACTTCGTTGAGCCGAATCCGCAAAGAAATTGTTCACGGCAATTAATGCTCTTCCCATCGACAAAAGTCTATTTTCAAATCTTGCCTTAGGGCAAGATTTTTATCGAAAGTTCCGCTTAATTTTATCTTCACTTCCGAAGATAGCCCTCCTGGTTGCTATACTATAGGAAAGAAAAATTTGAGAAAATCAATATATCCAAAAATTAGAAATCATGGCAAAATTACACGCTTATTTAAATTTCAACGGTAACTGTGAAGAAGCTTTCACATTTTACGAAAAAGTCTTTAAAACAAAAAATCCGGGGTACATGCGATATGGTGATATTCCTGCTGATCCGCAAATGCCCCCAGTTCCGGATGAAGCCAAAAACAAGATCTGTCATACCGCCATTTCAATCAATGGCGAGAGCATGCTTATGGGAGCAGACGTTATTCCTGCTTTCGGCCAGCAATATGTACAGGGCAACAATACTTATGTCATGTTGATGTGTGACAATGCTGATGAAGCCAAAACACTCCATGAAGCCCTCAGCGTCAACGCAAAAGTAGTGGAAATGCCTTTGGGTGAAACATTTTTCGCGGAGCTATACAGCTCATTCCAAGATCAGTTTGGCATCTGCTGGATGGTCTATTTCGGTGGCAGCAAAGATGAAGATTGTGAAAGTAAAGACTAAAAAAATTGTGATGCGATAGATCAGCATATGGAAAAGGGGCTTCCAATTGAAGCCCCTTTCTATTTTATGGTAACAACACCATTCTGTGCGACATTGGTTTGCATTCGACTAAACGGCAAAGCTACCTACCTGATTTTACTTAGCGCTTAGGACATCCGCATCAAAAACAACACCGTTCCAGCCATTCGCCATAAACTGTCGGATATTTTGATGCCCTTCGCCTGTTGGGTTATCCAACACATTTTGATAATGCTCGGCAAACAAAAACAAGGTGTCTGCTGCCGAAAGATCGTGGCGTTTGGCAAAATACAATACTTTTGCACTTCCCTGATTTTCCGTTGCCATATTTTTCAGGCTTCCATTTTGAAATGCCGCTGGACTATAATGATAGTTTTCTGCAATATGATCCAGAACCTCCTGAAACTGCAGCTGATTCTCTTTTGATCTGGCTAATAATTCTTCTGTTTTCATCAGATTAAATTGTCTATACTTATTTTGTTTAGTTGTCCTTAAATAATTCCGTGCAGCGAGCCCCCTTTAACTCCCAATTGGTCAACTCGCTTCTCAACGGCCGCATCCTTGATCAGTGCCGGGGCATGATGTGGTTTGCTCCGTGCATCAATAATAATCGGCCCTTCACAGCCCCAATGTTTGAAAGCAGTAAAACTCTTAATGCCATGAATATCAAATGCGGGGTTACTGCGTGTAAAGGTTATCCAGACAAAGTTATTGACTGTCTCAGCGGTAAAACCAGCATCATCGCACAATACCAACAGCGGAAAGCCTTCCCAAGCCAGCCCTTCGGCGGCACGGCACCATTCCCTGATCAGCGTAGCTTCATCCGCATAGTTCGTAAAGGCCGCACCTTCAACCGCCAATACACCCGGAATAACAAACTTCGCCCGGTTGAAAGGTCTTGGCAGATCAAAATTTGCCGGCAGTTCACGCGCAAGCACTCTTTTCTTGGTCCCTGCAGCGGCAAACACCACTTTTGACCCCGCGTTTAATCCATCACCCGAATAATCCAAGGTATCTATCGTCGTATTGGTCTGAAAATGCAGATCTCTAGTCGGATCAATGCGCTCCAGGATATGACCGAAGAATCCCGGAATATCGTGGATATCCAATTTGGGATTATCCTCATGCGCCGAGATAAAAAGATATTTGGCTAAACTCAGCTGATTTTTTCCGAGAATCTGATTGGCAATGGTTAAAATTTCCTGCGGACGGTCCACGGTCTGATAAGGTGTATAGCGCTCCGATCCGATCGCAAACAACAAGGGATGCACTCCTGCCGCATCTACTGCGTTGACAGCATGCAGTCCGGAGATCTCCTGTGGAATCGCAGCCCCTGTGATTTCATGAATAAGTGCCCCGAAGCTTGTATCCTCCTGTGGCGGGCGCCCTACCACGGTAAAGGACCAGATCGGATCCTTCTTATGGTACACATTATGCACTTTCATCAGGGGAAAAGGATGGGTAAGACTGTAGTAGCCAATATGATCGCCAAAAGGCCCCTCCGGTTTGTTCTCATTGGGGTATACTGTACCTGTAATAACAAAATCTGCATCTGCCGAAACGCAAAAACCTTCATTATCGTAGAAATAGCGAAACCTTCTATTCCCCAATGCGCCGGCAAAGATCATTTCGGAAAGCCCCTCGGGTAGCGGCATGACCGCAGACAAAGGATGCGCCGGCGGACCGCCCACAAAGATACTGACCTTAAGTGGTATACCGAGCTCATTGGCTTTCGTTTGATGAATACCTATTCCGCGATGCAACTGATAATGCAGTCCAATTTCCCGATCCGGAATGTAATCGTTGCCTGAAAGCTGAATCCTATACATGCCCAGGTTGGCATGCATGATTCCCGGCTTAGTTACATCTTCGGTATACACCTGTGGCATGGTAACAAAGGCCCCACCATCCATTGGCCAATTGACAATTTGAGGAAGTTTACCAATGCTTGTTTTACCATGTAGGATCGGAGCCCCTGATTTCTTCTTCCAGGGCAAGGCGCCCAGGGCGGTCATGGATGAACCGATATATTGGAATGGCTTTTTTAAAACAGCCCCCGGGTTCATTTTGACATCTACCAATTTTTTTAGATGGTCCAATGAATCACGGAACATAAACTTAGAACGGTCCAACGTTCCAAATAGATTTGATACGGCAGGGAATTCCGACCCTTTGATATTTTCAAAATACAGTGCCGGTCCGGCCACATCAAACACCCGCATATGAATTGCAGCCATTTCAAGGTAAGGATCGACTTCCTCTTTAATCCGGATTAAATGACCATGTTTCTCAAGATCCGCAACACATGCTGCGAGACTATTGTATCCCATATATTAAATCTGTATCAACGCGTTAATCCACAAATTTAACAGAATAAATCAGAAGTAAATAATTATTCACACCAGAAAAAACCAACTCGTGCACAATGCATCAAAGACCGTAAAATCAAAGGAAGGGATTACACCTGACTGGCACTGGATAAACAGGTATCAGACAATCAGGTATCCATACTGACATAGGCTTTCAAAGGGGTGAATTCAAAGGTCTGGACTTTCTGCCAAGTCGAGTTGTCTACATTTTTTTCGTAATAAAGCACCCGTCTAAATTCATCAATATCTTCTTTATTGATATCGTTAAACCGGCTCAAGAGTAATTTAGCAAAGAATTTATTCACTCCGATCTCGCGTTTTTGTGAACTGGAAGTGGAGCTAAGAAATTGATAAAATAAGCTTCTAAATGTCACCTCTTCATGTCCGCCGAGGTAAATCACCTCAGAAATAAAATTGTTTTCCCAGGGCATTTCCCGAAGCCAGCGATAAACATCCAGCAAAGGTAAAGGATGAAATTTCAGGGAGGCCACCCAGTTCCAATAGAATATAGTCTGCTTTTTGGCCAGTTTGCCAAAGATTCGATTTAAGACACTTTCCTTTCCGATAACGCTGCTTTTGACTACAATGGTATACTGTACGCGCAAAGCCTCCAGGAGGTTGCGAACAGGATCTAAAAAATGTTCATCCATTAATCGGGCCACATAAATCACGCGATCATTGCCCGACCGCTTACAGATTTCAACAAAATTACGGAGCCCCAGCAGCTCCAGTTGAAGCTGAATATCATTATCGAGCGAAGGAACCTGTGTAAAATAAATACCGAAATTCAAGTCGCTGATCTGAAAATTATCATACGCAGGTCCCTTTCGTAAAAGATCCAGCTCAAAAAGTTTTGCCGTCACCTTCTCTTTCACAATTTTATTAAAAATAGATAGGTTTCGCACCAAACCCGTAACATGAAAATCTTTCGTTTGTAAATAGCATGACGCCCGCCGTCCTAAATAGGTATTTAGCCCACTGATTAAAACCTTTTTCATCCTTATAATTATTTCTGAGCACTCGCTTTCAATGGCATAAATGAGTTGATTTTATCGGTCTATCCCATTCGAGCTGTCCAATAGTTTGTGTAAGCTCCAGATGGTTTTGTTTTCCAAAATGCTGACTAACTAATATCATAATTCCCTGATTTTAGAACAGAGAAACATCAAATAAGTTTAACACTATTTTTATTTTTCTATTCGGAGACCTTGTTTTTCCTACCAAAGGGATGATCATCGGTCAGTTAAGCCATTTTCTATCACTGAATTAAAAACCGGCAAAGACACTGTTCCGTATTTATTCCCCAACGCAATTTTGTCCCAAACCTCTTCTTTGTCCTTTTTATGTCAATTCATGCCCAAATATTTTCATAAACACAATATCCTTATATATTTGTAAATCTTCTGAAAATAGGCTGCACTAAAAAGTATTTATCTTCACCTCTATGGACAAAAGGGCTACAATGATCTGGTTTAGAAATGATTTAAGACTTCATGACAATGAAGTATTTTATCAAGCCTCTGAGAAGAGTTCTTTCATCATTCCGGTCTATTGTTTTGATCCCCGTTATTTTGAGCGCAATCGATTTGGTACTCGAAATACAGGTGTGCTGCGTGCAGCTTTCGTGATCGAAGCGGTCACGGCCCTAAAAGAGAAATTAAAAAGCCATGGTAGTGACCTGCTGACTTATATTGGCAAGCCGGAAGATATTATCCCGCGAATTGCTCAAAAATACCAGGTCAACGAAGTCTACCACCACCGGGAAGTTGCCCTTCGCGAGACTTCTATTTCCGAGAAAGTAGAAAGTGAATTATGGAGCAGCAAAATCAATCTCCGTCACTTTATAGGCCATACACTTTACCACAAAGAAGATCTCCCTTTTCCAATTAAGGATATTCCTAATGGATTTTCCATTTTTAAGAAAAAAGTAGAACGTGAAAGTTCGGTGCGCCAACCGATTCCTTTCCCGTCAAATTTCTTGACGCCACCACATCTGGAAGACACCAAGATTCCGACGCTAAAGGACCTAGGCTATTCGGACCAGCAGATTAAGTCTGTTGATGACATCTATATATTGGGCGGCGAAGACACGGCATTGAGTATTATGCATTCGGTTTTGTCCACTTATCCGGAAACAGAGCAGGATCCGGTCATATTGGGTCCCTTTATCGCTGCCGGAGCCTTATCGCCAATTCTTCTTTACAACAACATTAAGAAATTAGGAGAAGGAAAAAAAGATAAACGATTTGAGAAAATAATAGACATTTTACTTTGGCGGGACTATTTCCGTTTTATGCTCAAAAAATATCCCAATATATTTTTCAAGCCTTTGGGCACGAAAAATAGCAATGCAGTCGATATTCCATCATTAACGGTAAACGAGGATCTATTTGAGAAGTGGAAATCCGGACAGACAGATCATGACTTTATCAATAGTACCATGATACAACTCAAAAAA
Source organism: Sphingobacterium sp. DR205 (assembly GCF_011064245.1). Classification (NCBI taxonomy): domain Bacteria; kingdom Pseudomonadati; phylum Bacteroidota; class Sphingobacteriia; order Sphingobacteriales; family Sphingobacteriaceae; genus Sphingobacterium; species Sphingobacterium sp. DR205. The sequence goes on from NZ_CP049333.1 coordinate 6,002,714, forward strand.
ACAGGTTACATCCCCTACCAGGCTGGATTAATTGCAGCAAGTTACCTTGTGCATGAATATCATGTGAATTGGTTAAAGGGCGCTTCCTGGTTTGAAGAACAGCTATTGGATTATTCTCCGGCTACGTTATATGGCCAATGGTCACATGTCGCCGGTGTCGGGACGAGTGACAAGGACAATAAGGCCTTGGACTGGCAAAAACTGATCAAAACAAATTTCCCAAATGGACTTCCAAAATTGGATGAAATATTGGCTAAATAAATCTTCGGCAGAAATAAATAATTTCAAAACAAAAGAAATTTGTAAGGCACTGTAAGCCCTTTTTAAATCATGCTAAAAATGTTAAGAATTGGATAGATTTATTGATTAAATTATTCAATTTCAGTATTAGAAACTCTTTTTTTATTCATAACTTTGACAAATTTCATAGTTTTAATTGTAAATGGACAATCTGACATATTTGAGTAATGCTGATTCGGCTTATGTCGATGGCTTATATCAATCGTACAAGCAAGATCCCCAATCGGTAGATTTCGGATGGCAAAAATTCTTTGAAGGTTTTGATTTCGGTCAAAATGCTGGTGGAACGACAAGTTCAGTAGGCGAAGCTACTCCTGAGCACGTATTGAAAGAAATCAATGTGCTGAACATGATCAACGGTTACCGTGACCGCGGCCACCTCTTCACACACACCAACCCTGTTCGCGAAAGACGTAAGTATTACCCTGGGAAGGAATTGGAAACCTTTGGTCTTGCTGAAGCAGACATGAATACGGTTTTTAATGCAGGTGTCGAAGTGGGCTTAGGTCCAGCAACATTAAAAGACATCCGCCAACTGGTTGAAGACACTTATTGCCGTTCTATTGGTGCAGAATTCAAATATATCCGTAATCCAGAAAAGATAAAATGGTTGCAAGACCGCATGGAAGCGGATCGTAATATGCCAAAATTTTCTTTGGATACCAAAAAGAGAATCTTAAACAAACTTAACGATGCTGTTGCTTTTGAGAACTTTTTGGGAACCAAATTTTTGGGTCAAAAACGTTTTTCATTAGAAGGTGCGGAAAGTTTAATCCCTGCATTGGACTCTGTCATCGAGAAAGGTGCTGACATCGGTATCCAAGAGTTTGTGATCGGTATGGCGCACCGTGGTCGTTTGAATGTTTTGACCAACATTATGGGTAAATCCTACAAATCCGTATTCTCTGAATTTGAAGGCAAAACCTATGCGGACGATCCTGAAGTCAACTTCGGTGGTGACGTAAAATACCATTTGGGTTTCTCCTCAGAAGTAAAAACCAACGATGGCAAATCTGTGCATCTTAGTTTAGCGCCAAACCCTTCCCATCTGGAGACAGTAGATCCAATTGTCGAAGGTATGGTACGTTCTAAAATCGACTTCAAATACGATGGCGATTCATCGAAAATTGCACCTATCATTATCCATGGTGACGCTGCAATCGCCGGTCAGGGCGTTGTCTATGAGGTCACTCAAATGTCCAAACTAGATGGTTACAAAACAGGAGGTACCGTCCATATCGTTATTAACAACCAGATTGGCTTTACAACAAACTATAAAGATGCACGTTCTGGCACCTATTGTACAGATGTAGCAAAAATTACGTCTTCGCCCGTATTCCATGTCAATGGAGATGATGCTGAGGCTGTCGTTTATGCGATCAACTTAGCTGTTGAATACCGTCAAAAATACAAAACAGACGTATTTATTGATTTGTTATGTTACAGAAGATTTGGTCATAACGAGGCGGATGAGCCTAAGTTTACACAACCTTTGTTGTACAAAATCATTGAAAAACATCCAAATCCGAAAGAAGTATACGCAAAAAAATTGATTGCTGAAGGAAGCGTTGATGAAGCGTATTCGAAAAATATAGAGAAAGAATTTAAAGCGGAATTGCAGACTAAATTTGAGGAAGCAAAAACAGTTGAAGTATTGACTGAAGAAATTCCGATGTTTAAAGGTGCATGGGAAGGATTACGTCCAGCGAAAAAAGGAGAAGTATTAACAACAACCGATAAAACACAAGTTGCGAAAGATACGTTCCTGAAATTAGCGAAAGAGATTACCACATTACCTGCGGACAAAAAATTCTTCCGTAAGATCACCCGTTTATTTGAAGACCGTGCCAAAATGATCAGCAATGATGCATACGATTGGGCAATGGGTGAATTAATGGCTTATGCGACCTTATTGGATCAGGGCAATCGTGTTCGTATCTCCGGTCAGGATGTACAACGGGGTACCTTTTCACACCGTCATGCGGTATTGACGCTGGAAGATTCCGAAGAGAAATATGTTCCATTGGCAAATATCAAAGGTGGTGACAAGTTCTCGATCTACAACTCTTTACTTTCAGAATATGCTGTTTTGGGTTTTGAATATGGTTATGCATCTTCTAATCCAAATTCATTGACAATCTGGGAAGCACAGTTCGGTGATTTCTACAATGGAGCTCAAATTATCGTAGATCAATATCTGTCAAGTGCGGAAACAAAATGGAAACGTTCAAACGGTTTAGTCATGATGTTGCCACATGGTATGGAAGGACAGGGCCCTGAACACTCTTCGGCACGTATCGAGAGATTCCTGGAATTATGTGCGGATGAGAACATGATCATGGCAAACTGTACATCACCGGCAAACTACTTCCATTTGTTGCGCCGTCAACTGGTACGTGAATTCCGTAAGCCGTTGGTGGTCTTTACGCCAAAATCCTTGTTGCGTCACCCGAAAGTGGTTTCTCCATTGAAAGACTTCACGGAAGGCGTATTCCAGGAAGTGATTGACGATGCAAATGTTGCTGCAAAAGATGTAAAACGTGTATTGTTCTGTTCTGGTAAAGTTTACTATGATTTATTGGAAAAACAAGAAGCTGACAAACGTAAAGATATTGCAATTGTTCGCATCGAGCAGTTATTCCCAATTCCGGCTGAGCAGTTGAAAGCGATCCGTAAAAAATACAACAAGGCTAAAGAGTTTGTATGGGTACAAGAGGAAAATGAGAACATGGGCGCATGGTCTTACTACTGCCGCAAACTGATGGGTACCGACATTGCGTTTACAGGTTTCGTAGCACGTAAAGAAAGCGGAAGTACAGCGACAGGTTATATGAAACAACACGTTGCCCAACAAGCAGCAATCTTAAATAAATCATTCGAATAAAAACAATTTAAAATCAATTGCGTCTTATCTACAGGACGCAATTGTCAATAAAGAACATTATATATGAGCTTAGAAATTAAAGTACCAACCGTAGGTGAATCTATCACGGAGGTAACCTTATCACAATGGTTGAAACAAGATGGCGATTATGTGGAGATGGATGAAAACATCGCCGAACTGGAGTCAGACAAAGCAACGTTTGAATTACCAGCTGAAAAAGCAGGTATCTTAAGAATCATTGCACAAGAAGGTGATACTTTAGAAATCGGTGCTGTCGTTTGTACAATTGAAGAAGGTGAAGCTCCTGCTGGCGGTTCAGCTCCGGCTGCTGCACCTGCTGCTGAGGCATCATCAACTGCAGCTCCAGCTGCTGCTGCAAAAGACGAAGATCCAGATAGCTACGCTGCTGGTACGGCTTCTCCTGCTGCCGCAAAAATTTTGAGAGAAAAAGGAATTGATCCTTCAACAATAAAAGGAACAGGTAAAGATGGTCGCATCACGAAAGAAGATGCTGAAAAAGCACAACCTGTTGCTAAAACTGCTGCTCCAGCGGCAAAACCTGCGGCTCCGGCTGCTACTCCTGCAGCGGCTCCAGTTGCTGGTTCAAGAAATGAACGTCGTGAGAAATTATCGTCTTTACGTAAAACAATCGCAAAACGTTTGGTAGCTGTTAAAAACGAAACGGCCATGTTGACAACATTCAATGAAGTCAATATGCAACCGATCATGGATCTTCGCGCCAAATATAAAGATACGTTCAAGGAGAAATTTGGTATCGGTCTTGGTTTCATGTCTTTCTTTACTAAAGCAGTAACAACAGCATTGGCAGAATGGCCAGCAGTGAATGCTCGTATCGAAGAAAATGAAATCGTGTATTCTGATTTTGCAGATATTTCAATTGCAGTTTCCGCTCCTAAAGGGCTAGTTGTTCCTATTATCCGTAACGCAGATGCGATGTCATTGGAGCAAATCGAAAAAGCGATTGCTACATTGGCGGGTAAAGCACGTGACAACAAGTTAACGATCGACGAGATGACTGGTGGTACATTTACAATCACTAATGGTGGTGTATTTGGATCCATGATGTCAACGCCTATCATCAACGCACCACAATCAGCAATCTTGGGTATGCACAACATTATCCAACGTCCGATCGCTGAGAATGGTCAGGTTGTTATCCGTCCGATGATGTACATTGCACTTTCTTACGATCACCGTATTATTGACGGTCGTGAGTCAGTAAGCTTCTTGGTTCGTGTAAAACAATTATTAGAAGATCCAGCTCGTTTATTGTTGGGTGTATAATTGTTGCCAAAATATGATAACAAAAGAGGCTGTCTCAAATTTATTTGGGACAGTTTTTTTGTTTAAAAAGTCTATGAGATAGATCTGTGTGTTGTTTGTTGGTTATTTTGGAAAAAGACTCATATGAAAGAGAAAAATGAACAAAAAGTAGCTTTTTAGGCCGCTTTTTTTCTTAGATTTTGCGCTATTGCCAATAATCCCCATTCTATGGACACTTTTTCTTTACCCCGGAGCATAAATCTTCGGAACCCATGGTTCTGTTTAATGTTTGCAAAGACAGGTTCGACATCATGGCACCTCTGTTTTCGTTTGGCTACACCTACATCGCTGTTGAGCAATTCGTATGCCCTGTCCCTGTACATCTCAAGTTGCTTATTCACCCCGATGATCCTATTTCCCTGTGATTTGTGACAGGCGCCATTCAACGGGCAGTTTGTGCAGTTTTTTGCCTGATACTTTTTGATTTCCTGCCGGAAGCCTGCGGAGGTCTTTTGGTTAAATGTACCTATACAATGCATTTCCTGTCCCATTGGACAGATATAGCAATCCTGTGAAGGATTATAATGTAATTTATCTGCAGAAAATGGTTTCTTATCCCGACAGCTCTTTTTCTGCCCTTTGTCAAACATACCATATTTCACATAGCCCTCAATATTTTTTGCTGCCAGTAATGCATAGTTTTCTTCACTGCCATAACCGGCATCCGCGGTAAGGGTTCCCGGTGTTTTTCCAAAGCTGTCCTCATGTTGTTGCAAATGACCGGATAATGTTCTGGTATCTGTGGGATTGGAATGTATGGTATAATTGACAATGTATTGATTGGACGTGGATATCTGGATATTATATCCTGGTCTGAGCTGGCCATTTTTCATATGATCCTCTTTCATCCGCATAAAGGTGGCATCGGGATCTGTTTTGCTATAACTGTTTCTGTCTCCCAGGGTAGCTTCCTGCTCTTCATATTGTGCGATCTTCTCCGGATAGTTTTTGGTTACATAACGCAACTTTGCTTTCATCTTCTTATTTACCGAAGCTTTGTCGGATAAGACCCTGTTCAGCTTATCGACCGTAGCCCGGACTTTTTCGCTGTCAATTGTCGTCAGATCGGGAGGATCCGGAAGGTTGTCCTCCGACTTGGCGATACTTTGGGCGTAGTCCCATATATCTTTTAAAGCAGCTTTCATCTTTTCCTTATTGGTATGGATAGCTTTTTTCCAAACGAAAGTGTATCTGTTTGCATTAGCCTCTATCTTGGTGCCATCGGTGTAGACATCTTCTATGCTTAACAACCCTTCTTCGGCCAGGAGCTTAACAACTTCTTCAAATACACTGCGAAGTGCTTCCTTTAAGCGGACACCACGAAATCTGTTGATAGTATTATGATCGGGGTAGCTCATGCCGCTCAGCCACATGAAGTTGATGTTCTCCCGGCAGGCTGTTTCCAGTTTCCGACTGCTGTAGACATTGCTTACATAGCCAAACACCAGAACCTTCAACAGCATTTGCGGATGATAACTGGAACAGCCTTTTATCTTGTAGGCATCCAAAAGACCCTGTATGTTGATACGGTTGATCACATCGTTAACAATACGTACCGGATGTCCTTTGGAGACCAATTCGTCCAAAGTTGGAGGAATTGCCATAATCTGGTCCTGATAGTAAGGCTTAAAAGTAGGTCTTTGAGATGACATATATCTTTTTTTACACTTTAAATATATGAAAATCAGTTAATTGAACCAAATTAAACATAATGAAATAATATAAAAAAGAGGCTGTCTTTTTGAGACAACCTCTTTCTTTTTGCGGATATTAATCATTGCTCCCTATCCCGCACCACATTAGACCGTCCAACGTACCTTTTGCCGAACTTGCCGCTGCGAATCTATATCAAGGTTTTCATTTCTTCTTTTTAATTTATACTTTCACCTGTAGATATTTGTTTGCTAAGAAGCTATCAGCGAATTAAATAAGCCTACGAGGTTCATTTATAGCCAGCGGAATGGAAGATGCATTAAATAAACAATTATGAACAGTAAGATAATAGGTCTAACGATTATTCTTTTGCTTTCGGTGTTGGCACTCTCAGCCAACATGGCCAATCCATTTGGTCCCCATAGCATTACGGCCCAATTGGTTCCCTCGAGTAAAGCAAAAGTACTTCGCGAACGAATTGATATACACCTTGTGCGCGACACGGTAGATTATGATTATCAGAGCCAATTCAATATAGAATATATCATCCATACCGAGGAAAACATGGACTTTCCCTTGGTGTTTCTTGCGCTCAATTTAGATGGATTAGAAAACGTGACTGTTAACCAAAAAGAGATTAAATCTATTCCATTAGATCAAAAAAATCCTAAATTACCGTTTTTACGGTTCAAAGATGGCTACTATGAGATCAGCTATGGAAATGCGGAATGGGAGCAAATTAACCTAAATGACGCCTTTTATTTTACAGCCAAACTTCACAAGGGTGAAAACAGTATTAAAATTCAGTACCGTGCTTTTATGGGCTTTGATCGAAGGGATATTCTGACGAAATACCAAATTGAATACCTCCTATTCCCCTCCAAGTACTGGTCGTCTTTTGGTCCTATTGACCTACACCTGCATACGGGAAATAAGATGAAGGCTTATGCGCAGAATTTGGGCGCTCCTAAACAGCAAACAGACACGCTCGTTCACTGGATCATTGAATCCCCCGGAAAACAAAGCAGTTTTAAAATCGAGGTAGGTGAAAAAATAGCGCTCCCCGCAAAGGCACTCCTTTGGATCCATCCCGAAGTCCTTGCCCTGATCGGATCCATTCTCCTGCTTTATTTACACATCAGGTATATCTACAAGAAATACAAAACCGGTGCTTATCGCTATGCGCTACTGCTGGGAAATCTTATTGTACCGGCATCATTTTACGGCTTTTGCTGGTTTTGGACCAGTCTGGCAAATTACTTGGTCAATGGCATTTTTGCGCATAACGCCAGGGGTTATATCCTCCTGGTCCTATTTACGCTACCTCTGATTTATATTATCTATGGCCTCGCCTTATTTGTTGTTGACAGGAGTATCAGGGCTAAATTTCAGCAAAGACAACCGGAGTAAGCTGGCCTATTTTTTATAGGTCAGCTTATTTTCAATCATTCGATTGTTATATTGCTGAATAAAAGCTTTCATCTTGGTTTCCATTGTATCTAGGATCGCGGGATGCTGTTTGAGTAAATCTTGTTTCATCAAACGATCTTGCTTCATATTATAAAGAGATACCGGTTTAAGACCATCATAAGACATCATGTAATCTTTATAATAAAAATTATAGCTTCCTGCATTATTGTTCAGCACAAAATTATCCCGCCCCGGCTTAAATGCATCAGCGCCAAATGCAAAATAAGGTTCGTCGTAATGGAGGTAATTTAAGACTGTCGGCATAATATCAATTTGTTGGACCAATTTATCCGCTTTGCCGACCAATCCATCTCCGGGGGCATAAAATATGATCGGAATTTGAAAACCACCCGCTGTAGTCTGATACTCCGGCAGGTAACTTACAGTGGCATGATCGGCACAGATTACAAATAAGGTATTGTTGAACCAGGGCATTTTAGAGGCCGTCGCAAAAAATTCACGCAGGGCATTGTCGGTATAGCCGATCGGCTCCTGTACCGGCAGTGGTCCTTTGGGAAATTTCCCCTGATACTTTTCAGGCACCTTAAAAGGATGGTGTGATGACAGCGAAAAGAAACTTGCAAAAAATGGCTGTTTTAACGTATTGATCTTATTGGCGGTGAACTGTAAAAAGGGTTCATCCCAGATTCCCCAGATACCGTCAAAATCCTGATCGTTATTGTATTCGGTTTTGCCAAAATAGTGTTGGATTCCCGCTAGTTTCATATAGGCCGAGAAGCCCATACTTCCGTTTGGAGCACCATGAAAAAATGCAGTCTCATAGCCCTTTTTCCCCAGCAGTTTAGCTAGACTGGTCGTCTCATTACCAGAATACACCGAGAGTACAAAGGGCTCACCGATGGAAGGGATACCCGTAATGACCGAAGGCAATGCATCAATGGATTTACGACCATTGGCATAAGTATCTGTAAAGGTATAGCCATTGCGAATCAACGAATCTAGAAAAGGTGTATAGCCTTTGTATTGACCACCTTGAATGTCTTTGTTCAATTCACCAAAATGTTCTTTCGCGAAACTCTCCAAAATCAAGACAACGACATTCTTTTTATTGAAGGGCTTGTCCGTTTGCGGCAGATGAATTGGATCATAAAGCTTTACCAGCTCCTGTTCCGGATAATAATTCACTGGTTTAAGGCTCACGGCTTTTAAAGTTTTCAAAATGCTAAATGGCGTATTCAGCACAATATTCATTTCCTCGGGGGTATCTACATAATCACCGGCATTGCTCAAAGTGATCGGACGGGTGCTATGTGCCCATCCACCCCGGACACCACCTATAAAAAGAAAAGCGGTCAGTAGAAAGAAAGGAAGCTGAATCAGGAAAGGCTTCCAGGAATAACGTTTTGGTTGTTCCAGTTGGATCAACCGATACGATTTGGACAGGCCATAAACGAGCAGTGCAAATACCAGCAGGAGATACCAATAATCAAGACAAAAGTCAAATGCCAATTTAAAAAGATTGGATTCATTTGAGAATTGACTTAGCACCGTACCTGTCGTCCGTTTTAGTGTAAAAGGATAATAGGCATAGTCGATTAGATTCAACGCGATCCCCAGTGAATTGACTACGACAAAGATCCATTTGGAAACCCGCTGATAGGTCGGATTATAGATGAATGGTCCGGGTACCGTTTGCATAACAATGTAGAGAATATTCAGATAGAGCAAAGCAACGGTATCAAAACGGATGCCCCCGCCAAACATCACAAACAGTTTTCCCGCATTTACGTTGGGAAATAAGGAGGAATTCAATAGGTAAAACCCCCATCTCAGCAGGGCATAAATGATTAAAAGAAAGGCAAAACGAATGGCGACTGCAATATAGGGTGCTAGTATTCCTCTTAATTTCATCCGGTTAATATTTTAGAAATTCACGATAGACCTGTTGATAATATGCTTTGGCAATATTTAAAATACTGTCTGTTTTAGCTGCAGGATAATCTTTGTTAGCTCGATAATTGATAATTCGGCCCACATTATCAAAAGATACCGCCTGCTCGGCTGTGATTGCACCAAAGGCGTCTTTGGAGTTATAGAACGCAATTTGCGATGTCGTTGGGTTAAATAAATCACGGCTCCAATGATATCTATTGGTCGGGAGCTTGAGTTGCGTCAATAACGTGGCTGCTAAATCTGTTTGATTTCCGATGCGATCGAAGATTTTGCCCCGATATTCAGGCTTAATCACATCGCCAAAAAAGATCAATGGAATATGAAATCTATTCGGGTGATAAAGCTCCCATTTTTCCGAGGGCAACCGATGTCCATGATCCGCAACAATGACAAAAAGCGTATTTTTATACCATGCTTCCTTTTTGGCTTTGCCAATGAAATCGAAAACAGCCGAATCCGTATAGTTGGCCGTGCTTCTAAACTTATCCGCATTATTGGTACTGCCAAATTTGTAACCATGCTTTAATTCGAATGGTTCGTGATTGATTAAGGTAAAGATTGTTGAAAAAAACGGTTGTTTTTCTTTGTTAAAATCTTTGATCATCTGATTAAACACGACATGATCGTATACGCCCCAGGAAGCTCTTTCGGCATCCAGTCCAAAACTGCCATTATCAACTACTTTGGAGATACCGTGTGTCAGCATATAGGACTTGAAATTATAAAATTCACTTTGTCCGCCATGATAAAATGAGGTTTCATAGCCTGCGTGATCAAATTCCTGCCCAATAGCAGGCATGTTTTCATGTTTGTCAATATATTTAATGATACTTTCCGGTCCCTGGGCCGGAAAGCCGCTTAAAATAGCAACCATCCCCTTATCCGAACGGTCAGCCGCCGAATAGATATGATCAAATAAAATCCCCCCTTTGATCAGTTCTTCCATATGCGGTGCAATTCCCTTCTCACCGCCCAAAGATTGAACAAGATCACCGACAAAACTTTCCAGCATGATGATCACAACATTCGGACGTGTGGTGGATAATACCTCAACTGCAGAATCGGGCTGGCTCTGAAAAACTGGCTTTAGCTGTTCCTGAATAGCCCTATCGTCCGATCCATAGAAATCATATGGGCTTTTTAACTTGGTGCTTTTCGTAAAAAAGTCACGCAAAAGCGACCACTGTGTATTCACCGCCGCATGATTATAAAAGGTCACTTCGGAATAATAAGCTTTACTGGGGTTTAGTGTCGCGCGGCCATAGCCCCCGCGGATAAAGGTAAAAAGAACAAAGGCGCCTACCACCAATTTGAAAAAATTGCCAATCGGTGATTTAACATTATAAAAATGTACCTTTTTAAACATCCAGCGATAGAGAAAATAGCCACAGAATATGCCCGCTAACATACCCAATATCGGAAGAAAAACCGGTGTAGATTCCGCTGAAGCTACAGCTCCTGAAGGCGAAGCCAAGAAAGCATCTATCGCACGTTTTGATATTTTGTCGCCCCATTCGCGATAGATATTGACATTGATAAAGCTGGTTACGAAAAATAAAACGAGTACAATAACGGTATAAATATCAAGGATAGTACGTTTTGGTTGAACCTTTGGAAAGAATCCCAGAATACAATAAATAAGAAATGGAAGGGCGCAAATATAGGATACTGCTGAAAAATCAAGGCTTAATCCATGAAAATAAATTCTAAAAATTTCGGTGAAATGCCCCGCTCCGATCTTCTCAAAAAAAGCAAAAATAAAAATAAATCTATCTAGAAAACAGATAATTAGCCAAAACAAGAAATATTGTGTTAACGCTCTAAGTTCGTTCGCAAATCGTTGCATCCTTTCGTGTAAAAATAAAACAGGCAAATTTACATTAATTTACATTAAAACTAGGCTAATTGACTAGTAATATGAAGAAAAGATTAAAAAAGTATTAAGGTTTGAGTATTGCACCCCTATCCTTGGTCTTTGATCTACAATCAACAACAAGATCAATGATAACAAGGAAAATAACATAGAATTCCTTACTTTTGTATTCCTTAAAAATTTGAATATAAAATTTAAAATGAGCATAGCGAAAACTTACAATCCAAAAGAAGCTGAAGAAAAATGGTACAGCTATTGGAAAGCGAACGGATTTTTCCGGTCTACTCCTGACGAACGTGAACCTTATACGATTGTAATGCCGCCACCGAATGTCACTGGCGTATTGCACATGGGTCATATGCTGAACAATACCATTCAAGACGTTTTGATTCGCCGCGCACGTATGCAGGGTAAAAACGCTTGTTGGGTACCGGGGACTGATCACGCCTCCATTGCCACTGAAGCTAAGGTCGTCGCTATGTTAAAGGAGCAAGGCATTGATAAAAAATCCCTATCGCGTGAGGATTTTTTAAAGCATGCTTGGGAATGGAAAGAAAAGTACGGTGGCATTATCTTAAAGCAACTGGAAAAACTAGGTGCCTCCTGTGATTGGGACCGTACCCGTTTTACCATGGATCCTGAATTGTATCAATCAGTAATCCGTGTATTTGTTGACCTTTACAATAAAGGATTAATCTATCGTGGTTACCGCATGGTTAACTGGGATCCAGAAGCAAAAACCAATATTTCCGACGAAGAAGTTATTTACAAGGAAAAGAACGGTAAATTATACCATCTAAAATATCAGGTTGAAGGAACGGACAAATATATTGTCGTTGCCACAACCCGTCCAGAAACAATCTTTGGTGATACAGCTGTATGTATCAATCCAAACGACGAACGTTATACCTGGTTAAAAGGAAAACAGGTAATCGTACCGATTGTAGGCCGTAAAGTGAATATCATCGAAGATGAATATGTGGATCTTGAATTTGGTACGGGTTGCCTTAAAGTAACTCCGGCGCACGATGTCAATGACTACGAACTCGGTAAAAAGCATGATCTGGAATTTGTGGATATCTTTACAGACGAAGCGAAGTTAAATGACAACGGCTTACATTATGCCGGTATGGATCGTTTCAAAGTCCGTAAAGAGATTGAAAAGGAACTTGAAGAAAAGGGATTGCTGGAGAAAGTAGAGAACTATACCAATAATGTCGGCACATCGGAAAGAACCGGTGCGGTTATTGAACCAAAAATCTCCAACCAATGGTTCCTGAAAATGGAAGACCTGGCAAAACCTGCCCTGGATAATGTCATGGACGATACCATTAAATTCCATCCAACGAAATTCAAAAATAGCTACCGCAACTGGATGGAAAATGTAACAGATTGGAACATTTCAAGACAATTGTGGTGGGGACATCAAATACCTGCTTATTTCTATGGTGATGGTAACGATGATTTTGTCGTTGCACAGACCGCCGAAGAAGCGCTTTCACTGGCACAGCAAAAATCGGGCAATGCGGGTCTAACACTTGCAGATCTACGTCAGGACGAAGATGTGCTTGATACCTGGTTTTCAGCTTGGTTATGGCCAATTTCGGTATTCAATGGTATTAATGAACCTGAAAATGAAGAGATCAACTATTACTACCCAACGCAAGATCTAGTCACTGCACCGGATATTATTTTCTTCTGGGTAGCACGTATGATCGTATCGGGTTACGAATTCCGTGGACAATTGCCTTTTGAAAATGTTTATTTCACTGGTATTGTCCGCGACAAGCTAGGCCGCAAGATGTCAAAATCTTTAGGTAATTCACCTGATCCGATTGATCTAATGAATGAATATGGTGCCGATGCAACACGGATGGGCATGTTATTGACAGCTCCTGCAGGGAATGACCTGCCTTTTGATGTTGAGCTTTGTGTCCAAGGCCGTAACTTCGCCAATAAGATCTGGAATGCTTTCCGTCTGGTAAAAGGCTGGGAGATTACCGATGCTCCGGCTTCGGAATCCGATAAAATTTCCGCGTCATGGTTTGAGGCAAGATTCAACCAGGCATTGGCTGAAATTGAAGAAAACTTCAAACACTATCGTTTATCAGATGCCCTGATGACAACCTATAAATTGGTTTGGGACGATTTCTGTGCCTGGTATCTTGAATTGGTCAAACCGGCTTATGGTTCACCTATCGCTTCGGAAACCCTAGACACAGTAACATCTTTCTTTCAACGTGTGTTGAAGTTGGTACATCCGTTTATGCCTTTCTTAACGGAGGAACTGTGGCATGATGAACTGTTCGGTACAAAAGAAGAGAAAGACTGTATAATTGTTGCTGAATTCCCAAAAGTCAGCGCTTTTGAGGAGCAGGTTATCAAAGATTTTGCGGTAGCGCAACAAATCATTTCCGAAGTGCGTAATATTCGCAACTCAAAAGGCATTTCTCCAAAAGTAGCATTACCGCTGGCGATTAATCAACAATCTGATATTGATCTTGGGCAATATATTGCCATCATCACAAAAATTGCCAACCTGGAGTCGGTCACTTTTGTGACTGAAAAAGTAGCCGGCGCAACAAGCTTCCTGGCAGGAAAAGATGAATGCTATGTATTATTGGAAAATAATGTCGACGTCGATGCTGAGCGTGAGCGTATCGAAAAAGAGCTGGATTACCTGAAAGGATTTCTAGTGTCTGTAGACAAAAAGCTTTCAAACGAGCGCTTTGTACAAAATGCAAAACCTGAAATCGTTGAAAACGAAAAAAGCAAGAAGGCAGACGCAGAAACTAAAATTAAGATCCTTCAAGAAAGCTTAACAGCTTTAGGTTAAAACCCATAATATCCTGATTTTTCAAAGTCCCGCGAAGCACGCGGGACTTTTTTTTTGAGGTGCACTTTCCTGTCCGTTTATGGCTTGGTAGAATCGTACTCCTTTTATATGCCAGCTTCATTGTTGATTTTTAACTTTATACGGATTCCTGTAAAAAAATGAATAACTTTATAAGAACGAACTTAAATTATATCATTATGGGATTCAAGGAAACATTTCAAATCAACGGAGAAAACCTCTTACAAAAGATCAAAGAAATCATTGCAGAGGGTAATGTAAATAAAATCAGTATCTCGGACAAGCATGGTAAAGAAATCATGAGTTTTCCGATTACAGTTGGCGCGATCGGACTGATCCTGGCGCCGGTATTTGCCGCAATTGGCGCCGTGGCAGCCTTGCTCACCGAATGCACAATTACGGTAGAACGCAATAGCGAAAAGAAGGAAGAGGATAAAAAGGATGGTCCCTCAGAACCACCGACAACGATCACTGTCAACTAATTTGACCTTAAAAATTTATGATCATGAAAATCCTAAAGAATATTGTTTGCGTTTTGTTTGGTCTGCTTTTTATAAATGCAGGCTTAGATAAAATCCTTCATTATATGCCTATCCCACCAATGGACATGGACATGCAAAAGGTATTTGAAGCTTTCGGCACAATAAAATGGTTGTTGCCCCTTGTCGGTGTCATCGAAATCATCGGTGGATTGTTATTTCTGTTCCCTAAAACAAGAACTGTTGGTGCACTAGTTATCCTGCCAATACTAATTGGTATTTTTACGCATAATATGGTTTTTTATAGCCAACAGGGATTAATTATCTGGGCCGTACTTTTCGTCATTTGGCTATGGGTCGTATTTGAAAATTGGGGGAAATACAAAAAACTGATGGCGTAATTGTCCTGTTCGTCCAAACAAAAACGACAGGATCCTGTCAGGGAGAAATTCCTATTGTTAAGAAATTGATAGGGATTGTATGTTTTTGTTAGTATAAAATTAAAAAATAAAAAACTTTATACTCCAAAAATGGTTTGGTCAATTATTTGATGGGTTTATAGAATACCTCCTCGATAGCAGGGAATTTAGCGGGAGATGGAGGACGGTTCAAGGTTTACATATGCATATATGTAGCGCAAATTAAACGTTATGTAGCAGAAATTAAACTTGCATATACAAGCAAATTTATCTTAGTTTGCTGAAATGGCGGGGATATAACTTAATATCTGAAAAACTTTGCAAACTTTTTTCCGTTTTAGTTTTTATTAATAGATACTTAAATCAAATTATACGTTGAACAGATTTACCCGAATTGCATTCAAAACAATATTGTGGATTATTGGAGTAATAATTGCGCTGATTATTCTAGTTGTATTTTTAATCCGGATACCCGCCGTTCAAAACTATATTGCCGGAAAAGTAACGCATTATGTCGAAGGTAAAATAGGCACTCCGGTTAAAATCGGTTACATCAATATTGATTTTCCGAAAAAGTTAGTGTTGCAAGATATCTATATGGAGGATCAGAGCAAGGACACGCTCGTTGCCGGAAAAAGTATTGCTGTGGACATCAACATGCTCAAGCTTCTGAAAAACACCGTAGAAATCCAAAGTATCGAAGCGGAGGGGATCACTACAAAAATTCGAAGAACATTGCCTGACAGTTCCTTTAATTTTGATTATATCGTCAAAGCATTTGCCTCCGAAAAGGAAAGTAAACCTACGGCAGATACCACTTCTGCCCTCATTTTTAATCTGGATAAGGTAAAGCTTGATAAAGCTCATATCGTTTATGCTGACGATGTTATTGGAACAAGCGCTGATGTATATCTGGGCACGCTAAATACCAATATTAAAAAATTTGACCTGACCAAAAATATGGCCTTCAACCTACCGAAGGTAAAAATAGACGGTTTGAATGCGACCGTAAAACAATGGAAACCTGTCGTGGATGGTACTGCTCCATCGGTCGAAGATTTTGGCATTACGGACAAAACCGCACAAACCACTACCCTTCTTCCGGATGTGGGAATACAAATTGCCGACCTTGCCAATATCCTTGTCCGCTATGAGGATCAATCCAGCTCGCTTAAAACAAAGTTTAACATCAAAAATCTAAGAGCAGATATCAACAAGATTGATTTAAACAAGGAGCTAGTTGATATTCAAACCATCCAGCTCGATGGCTCCGACAATGAGGTGCTCTTTGGAAAAATAGCGAAGAAAACACAGCCTACGCCTACGGGCAATACCCCAACGGATACCACAAAAATCAAGTGGATCGTCTCTGCCAAAGACATCACGATCAATAATACTGCTCTGGCTTATCGGGATGACAATCAGGCCCGCATGAAAGGCTTTGATTATTTCAATATTAAAATTCCGGGGATAAAAACCAATCTAACCGACTTATATTATAGTGCGGACTCCATTAGTGGGTCACTGAACGAGCTGACCGCATCCGATCACTCAGGCTTGGTTATCAAACAGCTCAAAGGTGAATTCAAGTATACAAATACCGGGGCAGAAATTAAAAACCTCTACGCGGAAACACCGCGTACACTGATTCGGGACTACTTCAAAGTAACCTACCCATCCCTGGATATCATTACCAAAAAACCGGAATTGATCTATGTGAATGCGACGCTTAAAAAGAGCCATGTCGATATGCGCGACATTTATTACTTTGCTCCTTTCCTTGATACGATGCAGGTCATGAAACCCTTGATGGACAAAAAGTTCAATATTGATGGACGTGTGATCGGCAAGTTAAACGACCTCAATATTCCTAATATTGATTTCCAGACCCTATCCAATACACGGGTAATCGCCAGTATGCGACTGAAAGGATTGCCAAATGTGGATAAAATGTCCATGGACCTGAATCTGAAAAAATTAACCACAGGACGTTCGGATATTGAAAAACTCGTTGCGAAATCCATGCTTCCAGCTAATATCGAACTGCCAAATACGATCGGACTAACAGGTACCTTTAAAGGCGGTATGACTGCTTTTGACACCAATCTCTCACTAGTGACCGAAAAAGGAACAGCAAAATTTGACGGTAAAGTCAGCATGGCAAACAGAGATACCAGCTATGATGCTCTTGTTAGCATACGCGATTTTGATATTGGGAAGATTATGAAAATGGACAGTACCTTAGGGATACTTTCCTTTGAAGGAAAAATAAAAGGACATGGCACGGATCCCAAGAAACTTGTCGCCAATTTCGATGGTAAAGTAAACCGCATGGATGCCATGGGCTATCGGTATCAGAATATCGATATGAATCTCACCGCAGACAAAGGTGATATCAAAGCATCGGTCGTGAGCCCTGACCCCAATATTAAGCTGAAACTGGATGCCACGGCCAATATGAAATCCAAGTATCCCCAGGTGGATTTTGAATTGATGGTGGATACCATCAACCTCAAAAATCTGAAGTTAATGGCGGATGATTTTAAATACCACGGTAAGATGGTCGGGCATTTTACGTCAGCTGATCCAAACTTTCTCAATGGGGAGGCACATATCACCAACTCATCAATTGCCTACAACGATGCCTATTATTCTTTGGACAGTATTTCCCTGATTGCAAAATCGGATACATCCAGAAATTTGTTGCTTCTTAAATCTGCTTTTTTCAATGCCCACTTGGTCGGGAAATATAAGATTCTAGAGCTACAAAATGCCATTCAGGATATTTTACAAGTTTATTATCAACCTGGGAAACCAGTAAAGGTACCACCTTATGAACCACAGAACATTGAGTTTTCAGCACAATTGACCCGGACCAAATTTGTACAGGATTTTGTTCCGGAATTGACAGAAATGAAAGATATCACCTTAGATGGAATGTTCAATAGTGCGACGAAAACCATATTGGCCAAACTGGATGCCCCTAAAATAATCTATAACGGAACAGAAATAAATAACGTTACCCTGGATATCAATACCTTGGATAGCACCCTTTATTATTCTGCTCTGATCAATAAGATCAAGGTCAGTAATATTGAACTAGTCAATACCGTGTTTAGTGGTAAGGTCATCCAGAATAACCTGGATTTCGGGTTATGGATCAAGGATAAGAAAGAGAAGGAACAATATCATTTAGGTGCCAATATGCGCGTGGACAATGGGGCTTTTGTCTTTAGTCTACTCCAGGACGGACTCATGCTGAACTACGACAAATGGACCGTAAATCCGTCCAACGTGCTCAAATTTGGAAGTACGGGGATTCAGGCAAAAGACTTTGTCCTGAGCAACAAGGGACAAGAATTGAGTATCTCTTCGCAGGACAGCGTTTTGAATTCGCCTGTCAATATTTCCTTCAATAATTTCCGTATTGAGACTATAAGTAAAATGCTCGAAAGCGATATTATGGATTTGGGCGGTGGCATCAATGGGCAGGCTACGATATCACGACTGGAAAGTAATCCTGTATTTGTTTCGGATCTGGTCATCGATAAATTCTATGTCGGAAAAGATACCGTTGGAAACGTGAACATCAAAGTCAATAATGAAAAGGAAAATACCTATAATGCAAACATCAGTATCAGCGAAAATGGCAACAATGTGGTGTTAAGCGGGGATTTTATCAGTCCACCCAAAGGAGAATCGAGTCTGGATTTCACCTTGGATATTCAGCCATTGACCATGCAGACTGTGCAAGCATTTAGTTTGGGCTATCTGAAGGAATCAAAAGGAAACCTCGAAGGTCAATTAAAAATAACAGGCTCCCCTTCCAAACCGCTTATAGCTGGCGATGTCAAGTTTAAAGATGCTCAATTTAACATTGCAATGCTCAACGCCCTTTTCAAAGCAAAAGATGAGACAGTGCATTTTGATAATAGCGGGATCAGCTTTCCAAAATTTGCATTGGAAGATAAAAAAGGAAATATCGCTAAGGTGACGGGTTCGATCGATACAAAAACCTATACTGATTTTGATTTTAATCTCAACGTCAATACCGACAATTTTGAGGTGTTAAACTCTACCCAGACAGACAACGACATGTTCTATGGCAAGATGTACCTAACCTCCAATCTGCGGATCAGAGGAAACCTAGATAAGCCTGTTGTCGATGGAACAATTAAAGTACTTGACGAAACTGACTTCACCTTTGTCATGCCTAATGAAAACCCGGGGATGGCTGACCGCAAAGGGGTGGTCGAATTTGTTGATAAGAGTGATACAACCCGTGCGAATATATTTGCCAAGCTGGATTCGATGACCGTTACCAAATTGACAGGAATGGATGTGGATCTGAACCTGCAGACGGACAAAGAGGCTAAATTTAAAATCCTTCTGGATGCAGGCTCGCAGGATGCCCTTAATATCCAAGGTCAGGCGGAATTAAATGCCGGCATAGATGCCAGCAGTAAAATTACTTTGTCCGGAACATTTACTGTAGACAAAGGAAGTTACTCATTTAGCTTTGGTCCAGTGAAAAAAGATTTTACTTTTCAAAAAGGAAGTACCATCACCTGGAATGGAGATCCCCTGGATGCACGACTGAATATCACAGCAGCATATACGACCAAAGCACCTACCTTGGAATTAGTCGCGACGCAATTGGGTTCGGAAAACTCAAATCTGTATAAACAACGTGTGCCATTCAACGTGTTGCTAAAAATTACGGATAAACTGTTCCAGCCGCAATTGGGTTTTGACATTGATTTGGATGAGAACAACTCTATTGTGTCTCAAGATGTGGTCAGTAAAGTAAATAATGCATTGACTACCCTCCGCGAAAACCCGTCAGAACTTAATAAGCAGGTATTCTCACTCATTGTATTGGGAAGATTTATGTCAACTAATCCATTTGAAAGTTTATCCGGGGGCGGCGGCACAGAAGCCATTGTCAGAAATAGCATCAGTTCGTTTTTGAGTGGACAGTTAAATCGTTTGGCTTCAGAATTAATTACGGGTGTAGAATTGGATTTCAACTTGACTTCTGAAGAGGACTATACTACCGGGGCTGGGCAGACAAGGACAGATCTGAATATCGGTGTCTCAAAAATGCTCCTCAATGACCGGTTAAAAATTACGATAGGTTCCAATTTTGAAGTTGAAGGCAATACCCGTCCTGGCGAAGCATCCAATAATATCGCCGGCGATATTCAATTGGATTACCAACTTTCACAAGATGGCCGCTATTTTGCCCGTATGTATCGTAAAAACCAATATCAGGTGACCCTTCAAGGGCAATATGTGGAGACCGGTATCGGATTCATTATTAATATGGATTATAATAAGTTTAAAGAGATATGGATGAGTTCAAAAAAACTCAAAGAGTACTATGATACCGACAGCAAAGGGTTTAGAAAACGCTTTAATGTGGAGCGGATGGAGACCGACTCGGTCTATCGGGACAGCGTACGTACAGTCATTAGAGACAGTTTGATGCTCCATAGCCCAGCATATCGAAAACGTATTGAAGAACGCGAAAAAGAAAAACGTAAACAAGAATTGGACTCAAGCAAGAATGCACCAAAAAATCAGGGTCCAAAAACAAATTTAGATACGATCAGAACGACTGCGATTAAAAATGAAGATGAGGAAAGGAGTTATCATGCGAGCTAAGCTGAAATTTGCTATTGGAATATTGACACTGACTACGATCATGGCATCCTGCTCTTCTACCAAGAATTTGAAAGAAGGGGAAAGCCTGTATGTCAAAGGCAATGTCATTATAGATTCAGACACCATTTCAAAAGAGAACAAGAAAAAACTTTCGACCTATCTCCAGTCGTCCTTGATGCCAAAACCCAATAAGCGCCTGGCGGGTGTCCCATTTAAGCTATATTTTAACAATATGGCCGGAGATTCCGCTAACAAAAACATGATCAAAAGATTCTTCAAGAAAATTGGAGAAGAACCCGTACTGCTGAGCGACGTCAACCGTGAGTACAATGAAAATCTGCTACGTAACCGCATGGAGAACATTGGCTTTTTCAATGCCGAGGTTAGATCAGACACCCTGGTCGAAGAAAAAAAGGCAACTATCAATTATACGGCTAAACCGAATCTGATCTATAGGATACAATCGGTCAAGTTTGACATAGATAGCACTAGCCAATTGGGGCGGGATATTCTTTCATCTTCAGACAAAAGCTTACTCCAGATCGGGAAAAATTACAGTCTTGATGTTATTCTGAATGAGCGCGACCGTATTGACAATGACCTTAAGAACAAAGGCTACTACTATTTTAGTCCGGATTATATTTTGGTGGAAGTCGATAGCTCACATCGAAATAATCGGGTAGACATGTATGTGACGGTGAAAAAAGAGACCCCTGCGCAAGCAAAGGTTCCGTCTAAAATCAATAAGATCTATATTTTCCCCAACTACACAGAAACCAGTTCGGGCTACCAGCGGTCAACGCGCAATGCCGAACTCTTTGACAGCAGTTATTATTTTATTGATCGAAGGCGTACCTTTCGCAAGCCGGTCATTGCCAACCATATTTTCTTTAAGCCGGGGGATGTCTATAACCGTACGGCACACAATCAGACAATCAGTCATTTGGTAAACCTGAATAGCTGGAAATTTGTAAAGAACAATTTTGTCGATAGCAAGGAAGTCCCCAATGCACTGGATGTCTACTACTATCTGACACCGTTGCCGAAAAAATCGTTGCGGGTAGAGCTTTTAGGAAAAATGGCATCAGTCTACAACGGTACAGAGGTCAACGTCAACTGGACGTTGCGCAATGCATTTAAAGGCGCTGAGCAATTGAGCTTTAACGTCTTTGGCGGATATGAAACCCAGACTGGAGGAAATGCGGATCTAAATTCCAGTTATTACCGCTACGGAATGGAAGCTACAATAACTTTTCCGAGGATACTCTCTCCTTTCGGGCATATCAATCCCTCGCGTCGTTTTATTCCCAAAACCTATGTGAAAGGCCGATACGAATTCTTGAACCGCCGCAAGGCATATACCCTCAATTCCATTGCATTGGATTATGGCTACATCTGGCAGGAATCGGAAGAAAAGCAGCATGATTTGGCTTTACTGGAAATTACCTATGTACAGCCGAAAGGCATTTCGGAGACTTACCAAAAGCAAATGGATACGATCCCTGCTTTGCGGCATGCGATCGATCCCCAGTTTACGATCGGACCAAATTACAACTTCACGTTCCAGAATACGATGAAGCAGCATTTGAAGAATACGTTCTATTTCAAAGGAAATCTAGACCTGTCGGGAAATATCCTCGGCCTGATCAAGGGAGCGGATTTTAATAAAGGCAAAACCTTCAAGTTATTCGACGCATACTTCTCTCAATATATCAAAATAAGCGGTGACGGAAGACATTATCTTAAGTTATCGGAGAATTCACAACTGGCCTCAAGGGTGAGCCTCGGTCTGAGTTATTCCTATGGAAACTCGCGTTCCCTTCCCTATTTGAAACAATATTATGTCGGCGGTCCAAACAGTATCCGTGCTTTCGGCGCCCGCGCTATTGGTCCGGGAACCCTTGCTCCGGAAAAACTGAGTAATGGTTTGTTTTATGCTGATCAAACCGGTGACATCAAATTGGAATTGAATACCGAATACCGGGCTAAGCTGGCTGGTTTTGTACATTGGGCAGCATTTATTGATGCCGGTAACGTCTGGTTACAACGTGAAGATGTCAACAAACCCGGAGCCAAGTTCAGTAAAAACTTTCTAAATGAACTTGCCGTAGGTGGTGGCGCCGGCTTACGTTTTGACTTTACTTTCCTAATTGTCCGGACGGATTTTTCGATTCCCTTCCGTATCCCTTACTTACCAAAAGGAGAACGTTGGGTATTTAAAGATATAGATTTTGGCAGTTCGAAGTGGCGAAAAGATAACCTGATGTTCAATTTAGCTATTGGATATCCTTTCTAAACCAAAATCAAGTTATTCCCGTGAAATTGATTGATTTACTGATAATAATTCATTAAATTCAAGCATTATTTACTAATCCACATTAATGCTCATGAAATATCCACGCAAAAGAACGGTACAAGCATTCGTGAAAATGGACTGGATATTCCATATGCCCATAATAAACAAATAATTTACATATGAAAGTAACTATTGTTGGTGCTGGAGCTGTAGGCGCAACTACAGCAGACAATTTAATCCGTCGAAATGTCGCCGAAGAAATTGTATTATTGGATATCAAGGAAGGATTTGCGGAAGGGAAAGCGCAAGATATGGCGCAAACGGCGGCTCTATTGGGATTTGAATCCAAAATCAAAGGTGTAACCAATGATTATCTGTCGACTGCGGGCTCCACTGTTGCTGTCATTACTTCTGGTATTCCCCGTAAACCGGGAATGACCCGTGAGGAATTGATCGGAACAAATGCAAATATCGTCAAATCAGTGGTAGAGAATTTAGTAAAACACTCTCCCGATATCATTATTGTTATTGTATCGAACCCAATGGATACGATGACTTATCTTGCGCTCAAATCGAGTGGCTTGCCTAAAAATAGGATTATCGGAATGGGAGGAACATTGGACTCTGCACGCTTCAAATATCAATTGAGTGAAAAATTAAATGCTTCGGCGGCGGATCTCAACGCCATTGTCATTGGTGGCCATGGTGATACCACCATGATTCCGTTGATCAAGCACTCCACGTGGAACAGCATTCCGGTCAGCAACTTCCTTACAGCCGAGGAGCAGGCAGAGATCGTCCATAAGACGATGGTCGGTGGGGCCACATTAACCAGTCTGATTGGCACTTCAGCTTGGTACGCCCCTGGTGCCGCTACTGCTGCGGTCGTGGAAAGCATCGTGCGCGACCAAGGTAAATTATTCACTGCTTCCGTTTACCTCGAAGGGGAATTTGGACAAGAAGACATTAACCTGGGTGTTCCGGTTATCATTAACAAAAAAGGATGGGACCGTATTATTCCATTGCAGTTGGATGAGGAGGATAAAGAAAAATTCAGTAAGAGTGCCGATGCGGTACGCGCCATGAATAACGTATTGAAAGAAATCAACGCATTATAATTGGTATAGGCAAACGAAAAAAAGGCTGTTAATTTTAAAATGACAGCCTTTTTTGTCATATCCCGACCGGACGCCCCCACGCTATAGTTCGCCATTAAAGGAATAGATTATTTATCCGTTACCATCTATCTGACAGATGACAACCTAAATTTACCTTCGAGGTGAAGATAATAAGCCGGCGTCAAAATTTTTTTTTATTTAATTTTTGGCTATGTTTGGGAATATGACGAAAGTACCATTTCAAATCTTGGATCTTCAGGGGCAAGGAACGCATATTCTAGTTGATGTAACGCTATACGAACGCAATTTTAAAATGGTGATCGACACGGGGGCATCCAAAACTGTATTTGACAAAACCCAAATGGCACATCTTCTTGAAGATCAGTTGCTGCTGGAGCCCTCAGAAACCCTTTCAACAGGTCTCGGTACCAATTCCATGGAGAGCTTTACAATGGAAATCCCTAGCCTGGCGATCGGCACCTGGCGAATCAACAAATTAAAAACCGCAGTATTGGACTTAAGTTCCATCAATTATGCCTACGGGCAAATGGAACTTGATCCCGTCATTGGGGTGTTGGGGGGTGATATTTTTGCCAACTACGGTGCCGTCATTGATTACGCCAAGCAGACATTACGCTTACGCGACCGAAAAATCAAGAGTAAGTAAGCCGCCCGCTTGCTCTAGCAAAATCGCACGACTAACTACGCAATACTAGAATTTAAAAAGCCTTTTGTGAATATGTAGACGAAGGTAAGTATAATAGAGGATAGCGATCAATATCCCCAATCCCCCCATGGTATATAAAGTCGCCCTTAAACCACAATAACTGGCCAGGGAGCCGATCATCAATGTTCCTATCGGAAAAATTCCCTGGAAGGCCATGACATAATATGAAATAGCCCGGGCCCGGTATATCGGTATGGCATGGGTCTGAATATACGTATTGATACTCGAGTTCTGCATCATCATTGCAAAGGAAACCAGCATGACATAGACGAGCGCCATCTGCAACATGCTCGAATGAGCAAGGAAGAGCAAGGCCAATCCCATCAATGCAGCAGCCCCCATCACCTGATACCGTAGGTTTGATCCTGACTTCAAGCGAGCCATATTAAATGCACCGATCATGGCTCCCAATCCAGCTGCACTTTCAAACCAGGAGAATGTGCGTTCATCCCCATGGAACATTTCTTTTGCTATGGCCGGTAAGAGCGAGGTATAAGGGATCACAATCAAACTGGAGAACGTCATGATAATAATCAAGGAGGAGATATGTGGCGAACGCTTGAGGTAGCGGAACCCCTCAACCAAGCCTTCCCAGTTGCTCCCTTTACTGAGTTGCCCTTTAGTTTCATCCACCTGCATCATTAACAAGGTAATGATAACCGGTACAAAACTGATAAAATTCAATGCGAAACAGACCAATTCGCCATAAGTACTGAGCAAAATGCCCCCAATCGCAGGTCCCAGCATCCGTGCAGCGTTAAAGATGGTGGAATTGAGTGCAATCGCATTTGGCAAGTCCTTACGGTCACCGACCAGATACATCATCAACGACTGCCTGCCGAGCACATCAAAGGAGTTGATGACCCCTTGTATCAGACCAAGGACCGAGAGCCACAGGACACTCTCCCACTTGAGGTAAACCACCAAAGTGAGTATACCGGCCTGTATCATCAGGCCGATCTGCGTCAATAATACCAATTTGTATTTTTTGTGCTTATCGACGAAGCTTCCGATAAATGGCGACAACACCAACGAGGGCAATAGGGAAATAAACTGAACGAAACCCAACCAAAACACAGAACTTGTCAGTTCATACACCAGCCAGCTGATCGCTATCCGTTGCATCCAAGTTCCCATCAGGGAAATTGCTTGTCCTATAACATGTAAACGGAAGTTTCTATAATGGAGAGACCTAAAAACCTGCATATTGAAAGATAATACTATAAAAGTATAACAAAAAAGAAAGAGAAGAGATTCTAATTTGCAAAAATAATGATGCAATTCATTGAAATCAATGTGTAATACTGGAATATAATCAATAACTTTGCACCTATTATTTCGAACGTTAAAATAATCAAATAATTATCATTCAATAACATACACAATGAAATTTTTTATTGACACAGCGAACCTAGAGCAAATCAAGGAAGCCCAAGATTTAGGCGTATTAGATGGTGTAACGACCAATCCAAGTTTAATGGCTAAAGAAGGTATCAGCGGTGATGAGAACGTAATCAACCACTACAAAGCAATCTGTGCTATTGTTGACGGCGACGTGAGTGCTGAAGTTATTTCGACTACTTATGAAGAAATGATCAAAGAAGGCGAAGCCTTGGCAGCTCTTGACAGCAAGATCGTGGTCAAAGTTCCTATGATCAAAGATGGTGTGAAAGCAATTAAATATTTCAGCAAAAAAGGTATTAAAACAAACTGTACATTAGTATTCACTGCCGGACAAGCTTTATTGGCCGCAAAAGCAGGCGCAACTTATGTTTCTCCTTTTATTGGCCGTTTGGATGATATCTCAACTGACGGGTTGGCATTGATCGAAGATATCCGTTTGATCTATGATAACTACCAATATCCAACGCAGATCTTGGCCGCTTCTGTACGCCATAGCGCACACATCTTAGGTTGTGCTAAAATCGGAGCAGATGTAATGACAGGCCCATTGTCGGCAATTTTATCTTTATTGAAACATCCTTTGACAGATAGCGGTTTAGCCACATTCTTAGCTGACCACGCAAAAGCTGCAGGTAAATAAAATAAGCTGTATTTCAGTATAGTTTTTAAACCGATAAGGGGAAGATGACAATATTCTTAACCTTATCGGTTTTCTTATGTGGATAAATTCCGTATTTTTGTCGTTGATCTAAGGTTTAACGAAGAAGTCCATGGAACAATCCAATACCGTATATCCAGAAATTCTGAAACGGAATAGCTTAAAAGTCACCCAGCCCCGGTTGAAGGTGCTTGAAATTATTTCAACAAAAGATTCGGCCATCTCCCAGCCTGAATTGGAGAAATTACTGGGTAAGGATATCGACCGTGTGACCTTGTATCGTGTGCTGGCCAGTTTTGAGGAAAAAGGTATTATCCATAAGATCTTTGACCTACACGGTACCGCCACCTATGCCATGTGTTCCACCAACTGTTCCGAACACGACCACCATGACCAGCACGTGCATTTCATCTGCCGGATATGCAACTCCGTTTATTGCTTGGATGAAATTACGTTACCAAAAGTTTCTATCCCCAATGGGTTCAGTCTGGAGGCGATTGCTGTAAACGCACTGGGCGTATGTAATCACTGTAAAAAATAAATCCACTGAACAACGACAAAACAATTTCCCGCTTGATCTGTCTATAATTTGGGAATCGGAATCACTCCGATTAGCTTGGCTATTATACTGGCAAATGCTGATTTTTTTGTACCTTGTAGGGGTATGAGGTGGCCATGCAAATGCCCTTGGAGGCCAAAACAAATGCGTAAAAATAACACGAATGAAGACTAGAAAAGAAAATCCCTATAAAGAAGTACTAACACAGCTGATTATTGATATTTTCGAAAAATCAGACAACAAACCGCTTAATTACAAGCAAGTTTCTTCCAAACTGAACCTGACGGACAACGATTCCAAAGTAGCTATTGCCGATATTTTGCAGGACAATGTCCGGAGCGGACTATTTGTCGAGGTTGAGCGCGGAAAATTCAACCTAAAGCAGCTTAAGGTATATGTGACCGGAAAAGTGGATATGACCGCTGACGGCTCCGCCTATATCATCCCAGACGATGAGTTTGAGAACGATATCTATATTGCACCCCGTAAATTAAGACAGGCCCTGCATGGGGATATTGTCAAAGTCCATACTTTTGAGAAAAGAAAAGGTGGCCGTAAAAAAGAAGGCGAAGTTGTCGAAATCTTACAACGGGCCAAAACCGACTTTACCGGAACGATCAGCATCTCAAATAATTTCGCTTTTTTTATCGCCGACGACCGCAAGATGCTCCACGACATCTTTATCCCCTTGGATAACCTGAATGGTGCCAAGGACAAGGAGAAAGTCGTGGTTTCGATCATTGACTGGCCGAGTGGCAGTAAAAACCCCGTAGGAACGGTCAAACATGTCCTTGGGGTCAAAGGAGAAAACAACACCGAGATGAATGCGATCCTAGCGGACTACGGTTTCCCATTAGAATTCCCGAAGAAGGTAGAAGAAGAAGCTAATAAGATCACGGAGAAAATCAGCAAGGAAGAGATTGCCAAAAGACGTGATTTCAGAGGCGTCCCAACCTTTACGATCGACCCCGCCGATGCCAAAGATTTTGACGATGCCATATCGTTCCAAAAGCTGGAGAATGGCAATTACGAGATCGGTGTGCATATTGCCGATGTATCCCATTTTGTGATTCCGGATACCGAACTGGACAAAGAAGCTTTTAACCGTGCGACATCCGTTTATTTGGTAGACCGTGTTATTCCAATGCTTCCGGAACGTTTGTCCAATGGCGTCTGTTCATTACGGCCACATGAAGACAAACTTTGTTTTTCGGCAGTATTTGAGCTCGATGAGAAGGCCACGATACATGATCAATGGTTTGGCCGTACAATTATCCATTCGGACAGACGGTTTAGCTATGAAGAAGCACAGGAGGTCATCGAGACGAAATCCGGTGATTTCAATCATGAAATTTTAAAATTAAATGAACTTGCTTATATCCTTCGTGAGCGTAAGTTTAAGAATGGAGCGATCGCATTTGAAAGTGAGGAAGTCAAATTCACCCTGGATGAGAATGGCAAACCTACGGGTGTATATACCAAAGTACGTAAAGATGCCCACAAGCTGATTGAAGACTTTATGTTGCTGGCCAACCGTAAGGTGGCCGAATATATCGGAAAGCAAGGTCGCGGTAAAAACAAATTAACGTTTGTGTACCGTTATCACGATGTACCAAACCCAGAGACCTTAACGACATTTTCCCAATTTGCCGCACGATTTGGTCACAAGCTGACCATTAAAACAGACAAGGAAACAGCGAAATCCCTCAATGCCATCATGACCAAGATCGAAGGCAGCAAGGAACAGAATATGCTGACTTCATTGGCCGTGCGCTCCATGGCCAAGGCCATCTATACAACGAAGAAAACAAGCCATTATGGATTGGCATTTGACTATTACACCCATTTCACCTCCCCTATCCGTCGTTATCCCGATGTGATGGTGCACCGTCTTTTGCAGTTCTACCTGGATGGTGGCACCAAGGTCAATGCCGAGCACTATGAAAAGATGGCAGAGCACTCTTCGCAGATGGAGAAAAAGGCAGCAGAAGCTGAACGTGCATCCATTAAATATAAACAGGCAGAATTCCTACAAGATCAGATTGGCACAGAATATACTGGTATCGTATCAGGTGTGACCGAATGGGGTATGTATGTGGAGATTCAGGAGAACAAGTGTGAGGGTATGGTACGCTTGCGCGATATCACGGATGATTTCTATGTACTGGATGAGAAGAACTATGCGATTATTGGCCAGCGGAAGAAAAAGAAATTCCAGCTGGGTGATGAGGTGCAGATCCTCGTAAAGAAAGTGGATCTGGATAAAAGGCAGATAGATTTTACGTTGTTGTCGTAGCGTCACAAAATAAAAAAGGAGAACTCATTCTCCTTTTTTATTTTGTAATTACTTTTGAAATATTACGCTGTTTTTATTCAACCTCGCTAAATCTGAATACTTTCAAAAAGTTAGGATCAGCACCCTTAACGATCACTTTGCTACCTTCTTCCACTACTTTCCCATTATCTTCAATTTTCCAGGTGACGGTAAATGGTGTAGCCCCAAATTTAATCCCACTCATAGTTAAATCACCAACCTGAAACTTTTCCAATGATTTGAAAATGACCGTTTTTCCACCATTAAAATCATCGGCTCCTAAGTTTATAATATCATCAGTCACTTTCACACCATTTACATTCCAATCCACAAAAACGCTATTCGTTTTCATTCCACTGATAGATACGTCAAATCTATCATTTTCAGCCTTTTTAAACTCTTTCGAAACAGTGATTGTTGCCGTGATATCATGATCTTTGAAGCTCACCGGTTTTGGATCATCATCCTTTGAACATCCCACAAAAGCGAAGGTCACAAGCGCCAATACCGTTGTATACATTAATTTCATTTTCATAACTTGAATATTTTAATTTGTTTTTACTGTTAATTATCAGTCCGTGTTTTACAAACCTCTTGCCAAATAGCTGCAAAAACACGCAAAAAGATCAATATACTGGAAAACCAGTAGAAGAATATTTTTTCGGAAAAAATACGGAATAACTAGTAATCAATAAGGTAAGAATAGTTTATGATTCATACACGGAGCCTGTCTATTTTCACGATCAGCTCAACAAGATTGCCCGAATTGTCCTTATTTGACAACATCATATTAACCCAGTAACAGCTGCTAAACTTGCGAGCGCAATATTATCACAGCAAATCTTACATATTATTGCGCTATCGCGAAAAAGAAAACATTCCGCACTGTGTTTACTCCATTTCGCCAAGTAAAACATGAATTCTGCGTCGTGTCGGAATGAGCCAAACCAGTGTCGAAGCTATTTTTCCATGTGGGGAAATGAAAATTCCACCTGACTAAATCATCCAGACCAAGAAAAAAACGGAACAGACAGGCGACTAAATCATTCCGACGCCTGACAAAACCATATCGTCACAAGGGAAAATGACTTAGTCGTGTGTCGAAATGATTTCGACAGGTGAGTAAATGAAAATTCCATCCGACGAAATCATCTAGACGATGGAGAATATCCAGAAGAAGGAGCGCGAACTTGTCAAACCACGAGGGGAAATGGCTCCGCCTCGGGGAAAAGAGAGCTGTCAGTGCGAAAAAATAATCTAAATTTTATACACTAACTATTTAATATTCAAAACGGAATCAGTATCTTTGCGAACTTAAAATAATTTAGGTATCAAATTTATAAACAAAAACAGGTAAATGCCTACTATTCAACAATTAGTTAGAAAAGGTAGAGTAGCTCTGGTTGATAAGAGTAAGTCACCAGCGTTGGACTCATGTCCACAGCGAAGAGGTGTATGTACACGTGTATATACTACTACCCCTAAAAAACCAAACTCAGCAATGCGTAAAGTAGCTCGTGTACGTTTAACAAACGGTAAAGAGGTCAACGCTTACATCCCTGGAGAAGGTCACAACTTACAAGAGCACTCGATCGTATTGATCCGTGGTGGTCGTGTTAAGGATTTACCAGGTGTGCGTTACCACATCATCCGTGGTGCATTAGATACTTCAGGTGTAGCAGGTCGTAACCAACGTCGTTCTAAATATGGAACTAAGCGTCCTAAACCAGGACAACCAGCGGCAGCTCCAGCAAAAGGTAAAAAGAAATAATTAAACGGAGGAAAGAAAAATGAGAAAATCAAAACCGAAAAAGAGAATCATTTTACCTGATCCAAAGTTTAACGACGTTCAGGTAACACGTTTCGTAAACAATATGATGGTAGATGGTAAAAAATCCATTGCTTACGATATTTTTTACGATGCAGTAGAATTAGTAGAACAAAAAACACAAGAAAGCGGTTTAGAAGCTTGGAAAAAAGCTTTGAACAACGTTATGCCTGCTGTTGAAGTTAAATCACGCCGTGTGGGTGGTGCCAACTTCCAAGTTCCTATGGAAGTTCGTCCAGAGCGTAAAATTGCTTTGGGTATGAAATGGTTAATTTCATACGCTCGTAAACGTGGTGAAAAAACAATGTTCGAAAAATTAGCAGGAGAAATCATTTCAGCTTCTAAAGGTGAAGGTGCTGCTGTTAAGAAGAAAGAAGATACGCACAAAATGGCGGAAGCTAACAAAGCGTTCTCACACTTCAGATTCTAATTTTGAAGACATTCAAAAAAATATGATTACACCGACCTCCGATAAACGAACACTCTTTTATCAAGGTCGGTGTACTTATTTAACATTACATTTAAACACATAAGGCCCGTAAGGCCAGCTGCTTAAAAATATTATGGCAAGAGATTTAAAATTCACTAGAAATATCGGTATCGCTGCACACATCGATGCTGGTAAAACTACAACAACTGAGCGTATCCTTTATTACTCAGGTGTAAACCATAAAATTGGTGAGGTTCACGAAGGTGCTTCAACAATGGACTGGATGGAGCAAGAGGCTGAGCGTGGTATCACGATCACTTCTGCTGCAACAACTGTATTCTGGAACTACCGTAACAACAAATACCAAGTAAACGTTATCGATACACCTGGACACGTGGATTTCACGGTTGAGGTAAACCGTTCGTTACGTGTATTGGATGGATTGGTATTCTTGTTCTCAGCAGTTGATGGTGTTGAGCCTCAATCTGAGACAAACTGGCGTTTGGCTGATGGTTACAAAGTACCTCGTATCGGTTTCGTTAACAAAATGGACCGTTCAGGAGCTGACTTCTTGAAAGTTGTAAAACAAGTAAAAGATATGTTGGGTTCTGATGCTGTAGCTTTACAATTGCCTATCGGTGCTGAAGATACGTTCACAGGTGTGGTTGACTTGATCAACAACCGTGGTATCGTTTGGAACGAGCATGATAAAGGAATGACTTTCACTGAAGTTCCAATTCCTGAGGATATGTTGGACGAGGTTGCTGAATACCGTGAGAAATTATTGGAAGCAGTAGCTGGTTATGATGAGTCTTTGATGGAGAAATTCTTCGAAGATCCAGATTCATTGACTGAGCGTGAAATCTTAAATGCATTACGTGCTGCAGTATTGGATAACTCTATCGTTCCTATGGTTTGTGGTTCATCTTTCAAAAACAAAGGTGTTCAAACCATGTTGGATCTAGTAATGGAATTATTGCCTTCACCTCTTGATGTAGAGGCTGTAAAAGGTACTAATCCTGATACTGGTGAAGAAATTGAGCGTAAACCATCTGTTAGTGAGCCTTTCGCAGCTTTAGGTTTCAAAATTGCGACTGACCCATTCGTAGGTCGTCTATGTTTCATCCGTGCTTACTCTGGTAAGTTAGATGCAGGTTCTTATGTATTGAACACACGTTCAGGAAACAAAGAGCGTATCTCACGTATCTTCCAAATGCACGCGAACAAACAAAACCCTATTCCTTTTATCGAGGCAGGTGATATCGGTGCTGTTGTAGGTTTCAAAGACATCAAAACTGGTGATACACTATGTGACGAAAAAGCGCCTATCGTATTAGAGTCCATGACTTTCCCTGAGCCAGTAATTGGTTTAGCGATTGAGCCTAAAACGCAAGCTGACGTTGATAGATTAGGTATTGGTCTTGGTAAATTGGCTGAAGAAGATCCTACATTCGTTGTTAAATCTGACGAAGAGACTGGTCAAACAGTTATCTCAGGTATGGGTGAGCTTCACTTAGAGATCTTGATCGACCGTTTGAAACGTGAATTCAAAGTTGAGGTTAACCAAGGTGCTCCTCAGGTAGCGTACAAAGAGTCCATCAATGGTACTACTGAGCACCGTGAGGTATACAAAAAACAATCAGGTGGTCGTGGTAAATTCGCGGATATCAAAGTTGTTATCTCTCCTATCGATGCAGATTACGATACAACAAAATCAGCACTTCAATTCGTAAACGAAATTGTGGGTGGTGCGATTCCAAAAGAATACATCCCATCCGTTCAAAAAGGATTTGAAGCGTCATTAAATAATGGTGTATTAGCTGGTTACCCACTTTCTGGCATGAAAGTTCGTTTGATTGATGGTTCATTCCACGCAGTCGATTCAGATTCATTGTCATTCGAATTGGCAGCTAAAATGGCGTACCGTGAGGCATTACCTAAATGTTCTCCAGTATTAATGGAGCCAATCATGAAAGTTGAAGTATTGACTCCAGAAGAAAACATGGGTGATGTAATGGGTGACTTGAACCGTCGTCGTGGTCAAATGCAAGGTTTGGATTCACGTAACGGTGCACAGGTAATCAAAGCATTGGTTCCACTTTCTGAAATGTTCGGTTACGTAACACAATTACGTACAATCACTTCAGGTCGTGCAACATCTACAATGGAATTTGATCACTATGCTGAAGCTCCACGTAACGTTGCTGAAGAAGTAATCGCAAAATCAAAAGGCAGAATCAAAGGTTCTGTTGAATAATATAACACAAGGATAATGGAACAAAGATAAAGGACGCTAGTCTTTTCTCTTTGTTCTTTAATCAAAAAATACACACCGATTGCTAGTTGTGAATAGCTCTAATTAGCAATCATTTTAAATAAATAAAAATGAGCCAAAGAATCAGAATTAAATTGAAATCATACGATTACAATTTGGTTGACAAGTCAGCTGAAAAAATCGTAAAAACAGTAAAACCTACAGGTGCAGTTGTTAGTGGTCCTATTCCATTGCCTACTGAGAAAAAAATCTACACGGTATTACGTTCACCACACGTTAACAAAAAAGCACGTGAGCAATTCCAATTGTGTGCTTACAAAAGATTGTTGGATATCTATTCATCAAACGCTAAAACTGTTGACGCATTGATGAAACTTGAATTGCCTTCAGGTGTTGAAGTAGAAATCAAAGTGTGATAGATTTCAGTCACTGAAAAAAGAAAGGGCCTTTCGTAAGAAAAGCCCTTTTTTATTTTTATATTTTTTTACTTAGAATTGGTAACCAACTCCTACTGAAAATACGCGGTTTTTCTGCTTAATCCCTAGCGCATTATCGTATGCTATATTTGTAAGTCCTAACCCATACCCCCCATTGATCAGAAAGCCATTGGGAAGCTTATATCCCGCTAAAAAATTTAAGCCTGCATCAAAACGTTTCACTCCATCTTCATCCGGTCCATCACCAAATTTCACATCGGTAGAGACACCATTAATCTTATTTTTTGCACTTAAAGCGTATGCAGCATATGGACCAGCACCTAAAAAAATATTACCAGAACCAGCAGGAACGTAATAAACAAAATTAACAGGTAATTCCAAATACATGAGATTCACTTTTTCTTCGTTAACTTCATCATTGCTTTTACCTCCCTTACCCTGTAAAGAAAGTCCTGGTTGGATGGACAAGTTCGATGCAATAGGGGCATCAACATAGCCTGTTACGTAGAAACTTGTTGAAGCTCCCGAACTAATCGAACCAGAAGTTTCTTTCATTGTCACAGATACCTTTGGAAAGTTCACACCAGCTTTAAAACCGTAAGAAGTTTGTGCTTTTGCTCCAGCAATAAAACATAATGCTGCTGCAATTGAGAGTAATTTTCTTTTCATAAAAAATAAATTAAATATAGAGCCAAAATAAGATATAATTTTCTGAAACACAACAAGAAAATTAAGCAAAATAATTTTCGTAAATGATTCGCTATAGATTATTCTATCCGCCTGTAATTTAGACTCAACAGTATTTAAAGACTTAATCAAAAATTTTCACATAGCAGAAGCTGCAAGTGTTAACCAAAACCATCTACTGATTCTACTCAATCAAATAATTCCAGTTTCCTAATACATCCGGTATCTTCCAAGACTCCGCCTTAGTTTTGTAGTTGCTAAAGTGTCCTTTATCCCATTTGGTAATATGGTATCCTTTACAAAACTTACAATAATAAGCCCTTTTGCAAGCATCTTTTCCCATCCGGTGTTTGATACGTCTGCCGTCTAATTTGTTTCTCACCCGTGATTTGAACTTAAAATGAAGCATTGCCCATTGGGCTTCAATTAAAGAAGGAAATCCAACTTTACCAGTAGCACGGCATTTCCAGGTATTATCCTTTGCTTTTTCCATAATCTATCTTTTAAAGTTTATCTCTTATTGTATTATTCCTTTTCTATTGGTACCTGCAACATGATCCATTCTTTGATATGCTTAGCAATCTTATCAGACACTTCAAAATTATAACGCCCTTCAAACGGAAGCTTGAGCACAATACGCAACCTGCCACGCTTCAGTTGATGACAAGACTGGATCATACCAAACGGTATCGCCTTATCCCGATCTATCTTTTGTACGAATCCTTTTGTACTATTTACGACTTCCTTTAGGCTACGCTGTTCACCACAAGTAAGATTTTCGTGCATCGCAGTTTTTAAATAAAGGCTGACGATATTATTTTTAAAAGTAAAAATTCCCAAATCTTTATACAGTATCTTCTGGGACAAGATTTTGTTATTGAGCAAGAATACTTCCTGCTCTGGATCCATGGATTTGACCAGAATTAAATCTATTTCATCCATGGAATCAGGATCTCTATCTCCCGTCTCAGCTTCCAGGATTTCCCTCACCTCTTCCAGATCCGGAGATAACAGATCAATCCGCTCCTCAAGATCTGTTATCTTTAATTGCTGCTGATGGTTTACTTCGGTCAATTCAACAAGTAGCTTTTTTTGGCTTTGATAATTGGCGAGATAAAAATACACTGTATAGCACATATTCAAGACCAGAACCCCACTAAATATGACCATTAGAGGAAATAAAAGCCATTCATCCTTAGCCATTGCATCTGGACCGATAATCCAGAACAAAAATAGTGTGGGCAATACACAACAAAAAAACAGTTGTGTACCGATGCGTTTCTCCGGACCGGTCAACCAATTTTGCCTTTTGTCCAGTAGCACGATAACCAAACGTATATAGAGAAAAGTGATAGCCACCATCAGCACAAAAAATAGATAGCTAGAGATGATTGACCAGTTTGCAAGCCGATCAGCTAAAGCCCCCTGATAACCCAAATACCAGCAAACACCGCCAAAGACGAAAGACGCGATCAATAGCCAGATTACATCCGGGTAATTTACAGTCAAATCTTTATTATCTTGATATTTGTCCTGACCGATACTTTTCATATACTCCAATACTATTTTATCAAAGCTCTATCCAAACATACATGCGCATCAAGTTTGCTTGCTCTTTCTCATTCGGGTAGAGTTTACTTTATTATAAATTACTTTTCAACATACCAAGGTTCCTTCAAGCATATATGGCTAGATATTGCTTAAGGACTCTTGTTAAAAATTTCCCTATACGAAGAAATGTTTATTATATAAATTTAGCCATTTATTTTTTAAACAATATTTCTAGTTCAAAAATCGGCTTTTTCATTCCGCCCTCTAACCTAAATAATTACCTTGTTGGATGAAAATTTTCAACCTTTATTGTTTAAAATGCACCTTTCATTGTAAAGAAATCAGCCTTCGTTGTAAAAAACAGGTCTTCGTTGAAATTAAGGCGGTATTCAGCAAAAATTTCCTGTCGTTATCGGTATTTTTGAAAAGTAATAGTTCACTGATTATAAACCCATAGATCATGAGAACAACAAAAACAGTCCTCCCATTTAGCCGCAATTATATATTTATTACGATTGCTGTATTGATTACCTTATATGGGCTTTTTTGGGCGCGGACACATGACCAACGTGTATATAGCATTGGTGTACTGGTCGTGCTTATCCCCTTTTTAGAGATCCGCAACCAAGAGCGCGTGATGCAGCTTTTCTTTATCTTTTTTGCCTGTATCCAAGTTAGCAGCATAGCATTATTTGATCGCCTCCCCTATCAGCTATTGATCAGTTCCCAGCCATTTTGGACAGCTGTAAGAAAAGGCATACCGATAGCCTTCATTGTCTGTGTGCTAGCACATCTTTTTTCTTGGAGAAAGATAAACCTTTTCAAACTTTATGGGATCCAATTTCCGATTATGATCCTTGCCTGTATCTGGTATATACGCATGCTGCTGATTATGGCCAATTGTCAGCATATCCCAAATGCGAAAGCTGTACGCATACCTGCCATTGTCATCCAAAAATGCCCTCCTTGTTGTGACATCCATGAATTGTGGTTTTCGTTCAAGCATGATGGGCAAGAGCAAACGGTGTCCATAAACGTCAACCCACAGTTACATGAACAGACCAATGTGGGTGACACACTCCTGCTGCAGATGCATCCCGGGGTCTATGGCTGGCCGTGGTACCACAAAGATATCAAAAGGAGGTACAAATGATTGTAAGTCTATACCCACTGACTTTGCTTATCGAAGCTTTGGATCACTTGGAAAGCAAGGGAGCGCAGGCACGTTTACACGAGATTTCAGTGGCCTGCTCCGATAATTTTGCGCTGTCATTACAGGCCTTCCGGCAGATCAGTAATGTCGACTCCGCCAGCCAGGCTGTGCGTCTATACCATACCCAATTACTTCGTCTACACCAAAAACTCGATAGCTTCTGTAGGGATAACAATATCGGAGACCGTACGGCGTTAGTAGCGCTGGAAGACTTGCTCGAACGTATTGAATTTTTATTTAAAAGAGACATCGATCCTGCTACATCCTTACCAAGCCATTACCGCAAAAGGATGTATGCATATGTCTACATCAATATGCCCTATATCCTCGATAGTCTTGCTCAAAAAGACATACCACAAGTTTATCTTGGTGAAATTCTTTCAGCCATGGACAGTCTATTTGAAAATGGCAAGATCCCTTATATTCAATACCGACATCAAGATTATCTGATCCAATTGGTCGAATCGCTACGGCAGTTGGCGCAAGACAAGCGCCAAGGTAAGAACTGGCATTACCGGTTTTTAGTAGTGATGGTCAATTTCAATTTTAACCACATGGGATTCTTTAACCGCTGGAAAGAACTGTACATTTCAGATCCCTCATTTATGGATGCGCTATTACGCTTTCCAAAACATTTCTCCTGCATTCCCAACTTTGCGTATGACAGCAATCGAAGGAGTTTGCTTGAGTTGATGTGCGAGTACATTCAGGCCGAAAATACGCAACCGCATTCAACATTGCATGATCATTCACAACGATTTATCCATAGCAATTTCAATGGCAAGGAGCTCAAGATCTGGATGCACATCGCTGTCAAGGCTAATATCATGCGCTCATCTGAGAAAAAAGAAGTTGCCGAGGAGTTTTCCAAACTCATCAAAACGAGGGAGGGCACCTTACTTTCTGCCCATAGCCTGACAAGGATGGACAAAAGTGCTGAATTTCATGCAGCTGTACGTATCCGTAGAGTATTAAACACCATGCTTGCCGAGCTGAATGAACAATTTCCCGAATTAAATAAATAAAATACACAGAATTAAAAAAACTAGGGGTATGTTAGCGTTACACCCCCTCAGCACATTCGTTATATCTATCAAAAACAGCCATTACAATCCTAAAACCAATGGTTTTACCAAGAAGCCGCACCTAACCTTTTTGCCACCATATTACCCCTTCACTACATCCCACCCTTTGTTTAAACCGAATAGAGGCGGGTGAACTCTCCGAATTAGTCATTTCGTTACACCTACGCTCGCCTATTTTCCGTGGTACCTTTGATTTAAGGCGTACGAAAAGTAGAAGCTGACGCTCAGGCAGGCCGCTGTACCTAATGGAGGGGCAGGTACGGCGCCCTGTTTTTAAAAAAGCATAGAAATAATAAAAGCCCATTCAAAAATAATTAACACGGCAATACAAATAATTAAGACCGGGATATAAATAGTTAGGAGAGAAATACAAATAGTTAGCATAAGCTAAGCATAAATAATAAAGGTGCTAAACTAGATAGTTAAGGCTGGAAAACGAAAATAATAAAACCGCATCCGGAAATAATAAAACAACAGAAAGAAATAATAAATACCACAGTACAAATAATTAAAGCTATGGAAGCGAATAAAACAAGTAGCATCATATATAAGATCCTTCGGTCGGTAATGATCCTTTTTTGGATCTATGTAGGTATGGACAAGGTCTGGCAGCTGAGCACGTTTCGGATTGCTCTCGAGCAGCAGCCCATAATCAGTTATCTGGCTCCAATACTCTTTTGGTTACTTCCGCTCATGGAAATCGGTGTTGGGATATTACTAGCCATACCATCAGTCGGACTGCGTGCATGGGGATGGAGAGCCTCCACCCTATTGATCATCGTTTTTACGATCTATATTGGATTAGGCGTATTAAATGTCTATGCACAGAAACCCTGTATGTGCACAAGCTTTCTGAGCCGTATTTCCTGGACTGCGCATCTATTGATAAATATTGTGATTCTTGGCCTTTCTATAACGGGATGGGTGTTGCATCGCAAGGTCGCCAAATATGGCGAGCGAGTAATCACGGGCAAAACAAACATCGCATTATTTCTGATTTGCTTTATAGCAATGGGAGCCATCAGCTACAGGAATATCCATTATACAAAGTCAAAGGATGTATGGTATGCACCGGACAGTCTATATTATTATCCAGAACACAACGACGTCAGTAGGCCTATAGTAGGCAGCCTGGCATACAGATACGATCGGTACACAGGTCCGTGCCGACAATTATTTACAAAAAAAAGTTGCAAGCCAACATCTTTACTAACCAATAGATGGCTTGCTGTACAGAAAGGAGGGTAGCTACATGCTAACCAAATTTTTAAACAATTATGGCTACATGATATTAGGAGGAGCCATGATTATCGGATTCTCAGCATTTAAAGGTGCTGAGGCTTATGCAGGAAAAGCGGATGATCCTGTAACACTTTATTTTCACGGAAGCACCAGTTCTTCGTCAGATGTGCAAAATCAATCACTTTGGACTGAAGAAACAAATGATGAGGACTGCGGGTCTGGAAATAATGCAGCCTGTGCCATGGAGGCCGACGCTTCCGATCTTACGGGTACCCCTGGATCTCGTTCTTTAAATCCAAGCAGGATTACCTTGAATGCGAACGCGGTTGGTTCGCAATTCATTCCGTCGAAAAATACGGCGGCAAGTGACCCTAGCAGCCAACCTATATCGCCAATCAATAAGTTATAGGTTAGGAATGCAGTATAAAAATGTTTGTACTGCAAGAATGCCCCGGGATTGATTTTTTCCGGGGCATTCGATTAAATCTTATAAGGGATTTTGTTCCATCCCAGTTGCGAGGATAATATCTGTCGGCAAAGGTAAAGCATACCTATTTGAATTTGGTTCCAACTCATACTTCGTTCCATTTATATATCGCAGCAACTTAAGGTTTTCGCCATCATATTTATTATAGCGTTTGATATCCATCCATCGAAGCCCGCGCATCAGTAACTCTTTCCGCCTTTCATTTTTTATCAACTTGAGAGCATTCTCTTGGCTAAGTCCGACATATGGGATGAATTCTCCCTTTTTTATTCGTTTCATAAGTAACGTATTCAGATCATCCAAACCACTTTCGACGTTTCCCATTCGGATATTAGTCTCCGCCCGTATTAATAAAAGCTCATCGACGGCCATCCCGCCGAATAGGTTGAAAGCGGACGTATAATTGCCCTTAAAACTGTGGTATCCATTCCTAGCTTTGAAAAATAAAGCTTTCCGAATATCATTATCCTCATAGCTTGCATACAGCGTAGTATCCACCAGTCCGTAGCTTGGATGGAGGTTGGGATAAGATGTGGTCAGCTGGGCATAAAAAATGGTCTCCTTGTTCAAACGAGATAAAGGATAAGGTTTCAACAGATCTGTAGAAGAAAAGTCGTTATAGTCTATCAAGTCTTTCTTAACCTTCAAGGCCTTATCCGAGTAAAAAAATGCACTATCGTGCTTTCCAATAGAGAGGTAGGCCCTACTCAATGCCCCATAGCAGGCTATTTTTGAGGGACGCATAGGAGATTCCGCGAGTTCAGGCAGTATTCCCTCCGCTGTCACTAAATCTCCGATGATCTGCCGGTAACAGGCTGATACCGTACTACGTTTCGAAGCTACCGACTGGTCCGAAGTCTGCCGCAACACGATTCCCAGATCTGTATCTGAGGTTTGCGGATCCCAGGACTTGGCAAATATCCACATTCCCTGCAAATACTGATAAGCACGATAAAATAGAGCAGCTCCTTTTATCCTATCTTTTTCACTTTTTACCCCTTCGATCTTTGGCAATGCATCCAGCACCACATTAACCTGATATACTGGAACGTACATCAACGCCCAATCATCGGGATAATTATACGGAAAACCTGTCCAAGTATAAAACCCTCGGGACTGATCATCCACAGCTTTAAATTCCTTTTCAGTAAAGAAATAGTCATCCGAATGGATATCTCCAAACACAGGAACATTCATGTTCATATCAATCGAATTATCCAATATTCCTTGTAGACTTTCAAGTGTATTTGGACTTTGAAGCGAGAAATTTGATTTTTCTTCTAGAAACTTACTGCACGACAGCAAAGTAAACAAGAACAGTAAAGTCACCAACAGCCTAATTACATTATAATTTGTATTCATAATTTATTTATTTAAAAATTGACATTAAGCCCTATGGCATAAGTAGGATTAGGTGTTAACCGCCCAGGAAAATCAGGATCTACGCCTTCTTTATTTTTTTCCCAGATCAGCCCTAAATTACTGGCATTGAAAAACAAACGGGTATTTAACTTTTTGCTGCCCAACTGCCATAGGTTCCGCCAAGAGAGATTGATATATTCCACACGGACATGATCCCCTTTCAACACATTAACCGAACTTTCCTGATAAAAAGCATCGCGATTTGCATCAATAGGATATTTTACCCGAGGTACTTGCGTATAGTTTTCGTCTCCTGGTGACTGCCATCTCCTATCAAAATCTGAATAAGCTTTACCATATAAATAAAAATTACCACTAGTAGTTGCTTGCTTACTGAAATAGTAATCCGCTTTAAAGGAAAGATTAAGTGATAGCTCAAAATTCTTATAGGAAAACGTATTGATCAAATTTCCAAATAATTGCGGTACAGAAGACCCTACAAATACAATTGTCTGATTATCGTTGATTTCCCCCACTGTTGAATTTCTGATTTTTTGATAATCGGTAGACAGCTCATCATTTAAGAATCCTTGCGGATCACCGTGTTCGTCCAGGCCGCCCCAATTAAAGGCAGCGATGGAATTGAGCGGCCTACCAACTATTGGTATGGTACTCGCGCCATTTCCAACTAAATTGATCAGCCCAAACTGCCTATTGTAATATTCCAGAACCTTATTTTTGTTCAAGCTTAAAAGCACGGCAGGCCGCCAGCTAAAGCTCGGAGTCCTTACAGCTTCGAGAGT
Source organism: Sphingobacterium sp. DR205 (assembly GCF_011064245.1). NCBI lineage: Bacteria > Pseudomonadati > Bacteroidota > Sphingobacteriia > Sphingobacteriales > Sphingobacteriaceae > Sphingobacterium > Sphingobacterium sp. DR205. The sequence goes on from NZ_CP049333.1 coordinate 6,046,047, forward strand.
CAAGTTCAACTCAGCCCCCTGACTTCTTATCGAAGCATTATTTTTTACCGTGGTATTGGCCTTTCCAAATACCGTATAATCTATCAATGAATTGCCATACAGATCTGTGCTCTTTTTCACATAATAATCAAAGCTTCCTGTGATTCTACTTTTGAACAGTCCAAACTGTAGTCCCAAATTTAACGTTCGCACCTTTTCCCACCTTAAAGATGGATCATTCAGGGTACTGATCACAAAAGCAGGATAATTTGTATATCGTCCGCTGGTCGTTTCAGCAACCGGAAGAGGCGTTCGCGATGGGTCTATATTACCACTATAGCCATACGTGGCTCTCAGCTGCAGCGCATCTACCGCCTTCCAGTCTGCAAACTTTTCCTTTCTGATCTGCCAGCTAGCGCCTACCGACCAAAATGGATTAAATTTATCATTGGTATTTACGCCGAACACGTTAGCCCCATCTTTACGTATACTGGCCGAAAGACCATAACGTTGCTTGAATAAATACGCTACATTTGCATAGTGAGACACAAAACGATTCAGGGATTTCATTAGCGAAACATTTCCCTGAATGGAGGAAAACCCGCCTGCAGGCAGCGTCGGATAAAAGTTAGCGTAATCCACTACTTTCGTGCGTATCGGATCAGCGCTATAACCATAGGAAGTGCTTGTGGAACCCTTTGATAATACTTCTCTTATTTCTGCACCTAAAATCCCATTGATATGGTGAACTCCAAAAGATCGGTTAAAATTCAGTTGCCCTCTCCATGTATTCGAACTAATATCCCCATTGTTAAGATCATAAATTCCTCCAATGGGAATCGGACGTGCTACCAAACCAGACTGCGGGTCAATATTGGAAAAAATATTGATCAAATTCCGGGCATAATAACTTTCCGTTTGTGCGATCCTTTCCGTTACTTTTCGCTGTATCTGATATTGATAAGATACAGTTGCTGTTAAGTAAGGTTTGATATTATATTTGGCCTGTACAATGGCATACATTTCATTTTTACGTGTTGTCGCGCGATCTACCTCATAATCATGCAATGGATAATAATTCCAATCTAACAGTTTATCGCCATACAGTTCATTGAGATAATTGCCTCGGTAGCCCTTATTAAAAGGCAATGCTTCCCCCTCCGCATTCATAAATTCGAAGAAAGGCACATATTTGCCACCATATTTAAACTGATCAAATGCTGATGTACCACTGCGTTGTTTCTGCGTGAGAAAATTCACATTGAGATTCAACTCAAATTTGTCTTTCCAATGAAATGAATTGTTCAGGTAAAGATTTATCTTATTGTCTTTAGCTTTATTTTCGGAGAGATCCATCGTATTACCAACCCCAAAGTTATATCTTATCACGGTTGAAGCGCCCGAGATATTGGCAAAAGACTGCTGTAAGAATGGGGCCTTTAAAAAAGCATCTTTATAAGCCGCTTTTCCATCCATTGCCAGTAATTTGGCAATCCTATCTGTTGAGTCCTGCGCCGAAATCAATCCCCTGCGCCGAGCCAGGAAAACTTCGACTGTAGGCGTCAAGGCAAGGTATGGACTCTGCTCAAGTTTCCCATCATAGTAGCCCGCATTAAAAAGCTCCTGTTCGGCCAAGATATAATCCAAATTAGCTGGCTGATACAACCTATTATAATCTGTTATGCGTTTGGTCGTGGTGGTATGGGAAATATTGACAATTGCCTTTTGCGATTTATTGGCAGTATTAATACTGGTCATTACAATAACACCATTGCCCGCTCTTGCTCCCCATATCGAAGTAGCGGCAGCATCCTTGAGCACCGTAACAGATGCGATGCTATTAGGATCGATGTTATCGATATCTCCTTCATAAATAAAACCATCCAACACGATTAAGGGGTCTTTAGAAGCCTCAATAGTGCTAAGGCCCCGAATCGAAATATTAAGCTTTTCATTGCGATTAGGCTTAAATTCGAAAGTCCCCTTTCGGAATCCCGGTGTCAGATTATTCAGGCGGTCCAGAATGTTAGTACCCACCTGCTGGTCAAGGATCTTTTTATCCAATACCTGAAAAGAACCTGTCATCTCGTTGGGACGGAGCTGCTGATATCCCGAACTGACGATCACTTCATCCAATACATTAGCCACAGGCACTAGCATAACTGTCGGGCTTGAAGTTCCAGTTTTATATAAAATGGTTTCACTATGATAGCCAATATGGCTCACTAATACACTGTCACCATGATTTGCTATTATCACAAAACGGCCTTCCTGATCTGACTTTGTTGTGCTCTTCCCACGCGATATGCTAATAGAGGCACCCTGAATAGGCTTCTTATTTTCACTACTGATTACTTTTCCTTCTATCTTAGCCATCAGGTTCTGTCCAATAGCAAAGTTTGCTATCCCTGAAATGAACAGGAATAACACCATTAATATGAATGTTTTCATGCTTATACCCCCTTATCAGCAGAAAAATAAACATACTCCACTTCTACTGGCACCATAGATATCTTGGCTCCAAGCTGCTCTAACAGACTCAATAGCTGCGCATCGGTATAATCCAGTAAATCCGCAGGCAGATCGAAGTCGACATTTATATTTTCAATATCGCCAAGCATGACGGGTTTATTCAACAACCAGGAGAGCACATGAAAACTATTGCGGAGCGGCAAGTTTCGAATAAACTTTGTATTATTCAGGGCATCAATTGCTTCAAGTGGTATTTGGCCCTTGGTTTTGAATTGTCGGATTTTAGGCGTAGAGTCAATACGCCACACGTCGATCACTTCTTTCCGGATTTCCCATCTAACGCCAAAATTATCCTGAATATCATGGATCATTTTCCGGTACGGATCAAAATTAGTTTGGTCTTTCGGGTAACGCAAAAAATAGCAATATTCATCTGTGTAACGCTGGGGTGTCTTGAGTTTCCTACGGGTTTCTTTACTAACATTATCATCAAAGACCCAGAGATTGCGGTCTATACGATGCCCTGATTCGCTCAGATATTCATATATGCGCATGGCTACCGATGAATTGAGAAATGTAAATTCCTTTTCATTTCCCTTTTCTTTTATCTGCACGCCCATTTCTCGAATCCCTTCCCTTCGTTTGCTCAGGTAAGAGGAGAATAATTTGAGCGTATCCGTAGTCACACTATCTTCGACTTTATACTTAAAATCGTCCTTCATATAGAAACTCGCCTTTTTGTTCTCCAAAATCTGACGGACATTAGCCTCCTGAAGTTCGGTTGTGTAGGTAATTGCTTTGACGACACGGTCATTGCCGATCCATACAACGTGCGGTATCCCGCGATGCGGAAATACGGCATTGAATATCGTATCTCCTACGAGATAAGGAAACTGAACATTTAGCTGATAAGAATCTTTGTATTTTTGGAGCACCTTATCAATTCGTGTCTGATCATCGTGCGTCCGTTTGCAGTTGACCAGCAGCACGTCGAAATCGTTTTTGAAAGTGGCCTTCAATTTATCCAATTTGGGAAAGCTCTCGAGACAATTGGTACACCAGGTAGCCCAAAAATCTAAGATAATCAGTTTATGATTCTGATAATCACTAAGCGAAATTGTTGACCGTCCTTTACTATCGTTAAATACGGGCATTTTGAGGTTCCACAAATTCTCTGGAATGGTATCCCCTATTGCAAGCGCCCTAAGATCGGATAGCCCATCGGCCCCGCTGTCCTTGCGGGGCGTCTGAGCCGATAAACTAAACATAGAAACCATCAGAGCTAATACCATAAGAGCTCTGATGCTCTTTAATGCCTTAAAAGAAAAATTAGATGATCGAAAAACTAAAGCCAAACATGTCAGCGACATGCGAAAAGTATTTTTATAATCGGACAAATAAGCAAAGCATTTTAAAGCCCTATGAGCCTTTGAAATATCATCAACAACAAAAGAGTCGATAGCAGAGATAACTCGTTCATAAAACGTCTTAAAAGCATCAAATTCAAAACGACTTCCCTCTCTTCCATTATCCAATTCGGTATCCTCTCCTTTTTCAGACTGTGCTGTCGCACTATCAGACTTATACCCAAGATTCACTAGTGAGCTACTGACAGCTCGTACCTGTTTAATACCTCTTTGGTATATCTCCGGTAGCTCTTTAGTACATTCCCAGTACCTTTTTGGTACCCTTTCGGTACACTCCCGGTAGCTTAACGGTGAACTAATGGTACCTTTCGTGCCAAGGAATAGACCATTTAAGTACCTACCAACTCCTGACCAACTTCGCCCTTTCTCCCAGCGTTGCTCGGAATTTCTTCGGGTGGGCTTCGGGTCACCCTCGGGAAAAATCAAAGGAAAATTCGAGGGAGACGGATAGCCCACTGCATAAAAGGTAGAAGAAAGGGCGAAGTTAATTCGAAAATTGTCAGAAGACGGTGGTCTTTCGGCTCCCCTTCGGGTGCTCTTCGGCAACGCTTCGGGACCTCTTCGGGGCTTGTTCGAGACATGTTCGGCTACGCTTCGGCTCGGCTTCGAGTCCGCTTCGACTGCGCTTCGGGAACGTCCCGAAGAACAGCCGAACAACAGCCGAAGCACTCCCGAAGAAGGGCCGACGCAGGTACAAAGCAGATCCGAAGGCCAGCCGAACAAAGCCCGAAGGACGCCCGAAGAAATCTCCTGCTTAGTTATTTTTTGATCGCTGCTCTGCAAACGTTTTTGTAGCACTGGACAAATACCTTTATAGTACATTTTTCCATTGTCAATTTTCCTACGCAACGATTGCGTAAATAGTGCTATATCTGTGCTTAAGTAGTGCTTAACGCATACTTGAAATATGTGGGTAAAATACAGTTGAAAACTGGCTGGTAACTCAGGTAATTGAACCCTGATTTTTTTTGATTTAATTTGGTGTAAGCGGGAGGAATCTTTTCCTTTAGACAGTTCTCTCCCACCCTTGTAAAAATTGGTCATTTTTAAAAGGTTTTAATGGCTGCGGCCTAAAGGAAAGAATTCAGATATCGATATAAACGAATGTATCCAAAGCTCCTAAACCTAGCTTAGGCCACAATAAAAAATAATGGTTAATAGCTAAATCTAAGAGCGTTGGAATGGTGTTTTCAAAGGTATATAATAGGGTCGCTACGCTCTTCAAGATTATGGGAAAGTCATTATATGACTTTACAGACAGAGCTACTCTGCTGGCTTGATTTTGTTTTTGATAATTTGTTTTTTCATAACTCGTTATAGTTACGAGTCTCATTGAAGAAAGGAACTATAGCAAGGCCCTATGCTATCGTCGTGCAGGCTTCCGAGGGCCATAGGACCGATAAACAATAGGGCCCATAATGCTATAGTGTGCATCAAAAATACACAAAATATCATTACGGACATTGAAAACCTATTGCCTCGTCCTGAACAAAACTCGGAATTTGCACGAGAGACTCTTGTATTCAATACCTATAATCAAACATTTATTTGATTATCAATATTCAAATCTACACAAATTAATTATTAAAAAGAAATTAATTGCGGATTATTAATTGATTTAGATCATTTGTTTGTAGTTATGAAAGCTTACAATGCTAAAATAACGACTGAAAACATTAAGAATCATTTTGAAAAAAGTGGATTAACTATCGAGGTATTTGCAAACATATTAGAAGTTTCAAAAAGATGGCTTGAATACATTTTAGCTGGAGAAAAGAATTATGAACTTGCTCCTTATACAATTCAAAAAGCATGTGATTTTTTTATTGCCGATTTTAGAAAATTTACCACCGAGCCACAAACTGTTCCAGAAGATTTTCGTGAATTTTTAAAAAAGAAACATTCTAGAAACAGTGAATACAATAAAATACTATCAGACGCCCCATCTGTTCCTTTTATTATAGATGAAATTTTGGCAAAGGATGATGAGTTCATTAGTAGTAATGGGTTAGAATTGAAATTTGTCAAACAAATCATATGGAAATATTATCCTGGGCTGAAACTTACCAATCTATCAAGTGATCTACAAAAATCCGGTTTCATTAAACACAGACTACACCCACATAAGAAAAAGAAAACAAATATTTATCAAGCTAAGAAGTAAGCAAACTACGACAATCATTCTATGTATGAAAAGAAAGCTTTCACGATAGATGACCAAATTCAACAATTAAAAGATCGCGGATTAGAAGATAAAACTGCTCACAAGCCCAAAACCAAATGCAAACCTACTCCTTCGCTTCATTCTCAATAATTTTCTTCTCAATCGGATTTAAAGTCTCAAATAAGTCTTTGTAGACCTCATCCTTGCTATCCTCCTCCCCTAATAAAAATCCCCAAGGTTTAAGCTCTTTAATGCGATCCATCACAATCTTGACTATCGCCAAAATAGGGATTGCTAAAAACATTCCAGAAATACCCCAGACCATCTCACCGATAATAATGGACAGCATGGCAAAAAGGGAGTTGACCTTTACCTTTGATCCGACAATCTTGGGGACAATAAAATTACTGTCAATCATGTGTACAATAATCAATGCTAAGATCACTAATACCACATGTGTCAACGATGAGGTAGCAAAGGTAAGAATGGAAATAATCAGCATCGATGAGAAAATACCCACATATGGCAGTACATTAAATACGCCTGTGATTAAAGCCAAGAGTAGACTGTACTTCACACCAATTAAGGAGAGGCAAATAAAAACCAAAAGCGAAACCAAACTCATTTGAATCAACAAACCGATCAGATACTTTTTGACGACATATTGAATTTGCCTAACAACATCCACAACAATAGGTCGATCTTCAACACGGTTAACAAACAAAAGAAACTTCACAATATGACCTCTATAAATCAGTAGGAAGAAGGTGTAAAGAAATGTAAAAATAAATAAAATAAACAGGGAGGAAAGTGAAACCAACGCCGTTCCTAAAAATAGCGTACCTGAATCAACCGACTTTGAAGCTGTTTTATTGATAAATTCCATCTGCTCCTTGTGCTGTATTCCAAACTGTTGACTGACCCAGCTTTGCAATTTCCCTGCGCCGTCCATAATCTGCTCTTTAAATGCTGGAAAATCTTCTTTGAGCAAAGTAAGCTGTGAAGCCAGAAGAAATAAGCCGTAACCTAACGCGCCAAAAAAGAGAATCACACTGAGTATTCCGGCCAATGTTCTTGGGAAGCGTAGTTTCCGTTCCATAAAATTGCTCAGCGGAATCAAAAGTAGGGAGAACAGTAAGCCTAAAATCATTGGGATCAATATCGTATCACCTATTTTGGCCAGATAACCTAAAAGCAGGATACTAATTAATACACAGGCTAACTTCACATAGAATGGTAAAGAGAGAAATCTTTTCATTGAATATTCTTTTGAATAAAAATAACAATTTCGGTTGACTTAAGTTTAGGGAAATAAAAAAGTCCCTACTAATGCAGGGACTCTTTCCTCATAATAAGTTTAAGTACTTATATTTCTTATAGTCCAAAACCGATTCCCACGGACCAAACACGGTTTTTGATTGAGCCACTATTAGGCGCTAAATTGGTTAAACCTAGGCCATAACCTGCATTGATCTGAAAACCATTCGTTAATTGATAACCCGCTAAAAAGTTTACACCAAAGTCCGTGCGTTTCAAATGTTTTCCTTCTCCACTTCCAAATTCAATATCTTCCTCAAATTTAACGTCACCACCGGTTGCTTTCTGCTTACCACTTAATCCAAATCCTACATAAGGACCCGCACCGATAAAAAAGTTACCAGATCCCCCTGTTGGCAATTTAGCCACTAAATTTACGGGAATATCCAAAGACATTACACTTTCTTTAACATCTCCATTGGAAGTTTCCAGCCACTTAGCACCTTTATTCTGTAGCGACAAACCAGGTTGCACGGAAAAATATGGCGATACCGGAGCATCCAAATATCCCGTTACAAAGAACCCTGTATTGGATTTGGTATCCCCAAAGCTTGTTGAATATTTAGGAATATTTACCCCCGCACGTAGTCCGTATCCCAATCCACCTTGTGCAAAAGCTCCTAATGAACCAAATAAAATTGCCGCAGATAATAATAATTTTTTCATGTTTCCTAATTTAATTTACTTTGTTCTTCTATCATTTACTCTCATATATTTCTTGTATGAGATTTATTACAGTGACTTTTGCAATATCTATTCCAAAATGCATAAACTATTCATTTTCACTCCAAAACAAAAGAAAAAACTCGTGCCATATTTTTTTTGAATGTCCTCTAAAAGATACAGTGCTTGCGGAAATTCCAACTTTTTCAATCGACCGTACACATAAGTATTTCCGCCCCTAAAGCCGAGATTAGCAACATACTCAAAAACTACCCCCTTGGTTTTCAAGATAATGCTCAAAAACACAAAAGTTTTATCACAAAGATTTTTTAATTCCAATTATAAGTTTTATTTTTGCAGACCTTCAAAAGGAAAAAAATAGGGTCGGATGGCCGAGTGGCTAGGCTGAGGTCTGCAAAACCTCCTACAGCGGTTCGAATCCGCTTCCGACCTCGTTTTATTTTAAACAATAAAAATATTATCAAAATGGGAGTTACACGTTTAAAAAGAAAAGATAGAAGAAATAAAACTGTTTCACGTGTTGAAGTTCAGTTCTTGAAATTAGGAACTAACGTTGAGTTAGGAACTAGATCAAAAATGAAAGCAAGCAACCAAATCGTTAAAAACGATGCTATCTTAAATCAATTAGCTGCAGAAGCTAAATAAGCACAAAGAAATTAGCAGCCTTTAAAGTTATACTTTAAAGGCTTTTTAATAAGTCTACCATTTGGTGGACTTTTTCTTTTGAGCTCATCCACTGCGCCTCATCCATCCCCTTCACCTGATCCTGCGAAAATTTCATCTTTGATGGCTGGCTCTCCTTTGCTGAACTATGGATGGCAAGGGCTCCAGTATCCGCCAAGATCGTCTTCATATTGGAGGCATCCACTCCGGCACCCGGCATAATCACAATACGTCCGGCAGCCTGTTCAATCAACTGTTTCAGCAACGGTGCGCCCGACAAAGCTGAATTCCGCAAACCTGAAGTCAAGATGCGGTCAATACCTAATGCAATGACATCTTCCAATGCGCCAAATGGGTCTTGAACACGATCAAAAGCGCGGTGAAATGTTACATGCATAGGCCGTGCAGCATCAACCAAACGTTTCGTATTGACCTTGTCCACGCTACCATCGGCATTCAATACCCCGAGGACAACACCATCCATACCCAATTCCTTACAGAGCTCAATATCGGCGATCATCTCCAGCATTTCTTCTTCCGTATACAGAAAGTCTCCACCCCGTGGTCTGATCAGGACATGAATTCCGATATGAACGAGTTTACGCACCAGTTTCAATTGACCAAAAGACGGTGTGGTTCCACCATTCTCCAGATTCTGACAAAATTCAACACGTGTCGCACCACCTTTCTCCGCCTCGATTGCTGATGCCACTGAATTGGAACATATTTCCAATTGATAACTTCCGATTGTTTTCTCCTTCATTCAATTCTATTTTTAACCCGTTTTTACGCAATGCGAATAACGCAAAAAAAAAGCAAAATACCTATTTTTCAGCTACAGGGCAATTCGGATAATCTACTCCGTTTTTCCACGGAAGCCCTCAAAATCCAATAACTGTTATGTCGAACTCCGAATAGCGTTGGTCAACTATTATTCAAATTAAGAAAAACATTTATTCAAACCATTTGTATATACCTTACATGCTTTTATTTAAAATTCTAATAACCAACATTATATAAAATTTAGATAAAATATCATGGCTATTATATCAAAAAACATGGAAATACAGGAAAGGATCATCGGCACTTTTGAGGAGCTCCAGTCCGCTATACATGGTTTAGAAAGCCAGCTCGTTGAATTTGAAATATTGTTTAATCAAGCATGCGATAGGCATATCGCGTCCGATTTTCAGAAAGAATGTCTGCTGGACCGAATTTCCTCCCGGCATGTGACAATCGTGTCCAGACACGAAAGTCTGCAACTTATTCAAGAAACAGTTTCTGCTTATCGTGATTACGACGGTTTGTTCCTGGATCATAAGCAGTTATTGCAATCGCTGGAGTTATTGATGTTAAATCATGCTGAAAGAGAATATGAAATTGCTGCCATTATAAAAAAATGGTATGAAAAATTCGTCCGGGCTGTTGATTTCATCGCTGATCTCGCCTACTAAGTCGTTGTTTTGTTTTACATTTGCGGCATTGTAATATATTTGAATCATGCGCAAACCACCCGCTATAGTTGATCTACACGCAGATGCTTTCCTCGAAGACTGGGAAGACTACTCGGCTGACGAACTTATGCTAGAATCTATTGATTACCTCAGGTCCAACCTGGATGCAGCCATTTATTGGGAGATGAACGAAATCAAATTTATCCACGGAAAGGGAAAAGGTACCTTAAAAAAAATGATATTTAAGGAACTACAGGATTACAAAGAAAGTGGTTCAATTGATCGGTACTATACTTCTTACCAGAACGAAGACGTGGTGGTCGTTGTAATTGGAATCTAAAAGGAATGAGCCCGATAAAATATCGAGCTCATCACATGAATAATTACTTTCTAACTTGGTCCAACTTTTAGGGTTATTTAACGGCCGGTGTAATAACCACTTTACGGAATTCAACCGGTCCGTGATCACCCTGGAAATAGATCGGACCAGGTTCGCCCTCTTTACTATCCAGTGCTCCGCCGGTAATCCCCGGAATCTCTTGATTGCTGATCACTGTTTTACCATTGGCAACGACAGTCACCAGGCGTCCCACCAATGTAATATCATAGGTCTGCCATTCTCCGGCCCCTTTGTTCACCATCTCATTGGCTGCCAGGAAACCATAGACGCCTGCAAAAAGGACGGCATTAGGATGCGCATCTTTCGGGCTATCCTCAATTTGTACCTCATAGCGCCCTCTAAGATAAACTCCACTATTGCTGCCCGAAGGAATTTTAAATTCAACGTGCAATTTAAAATCTTCAAATTTTTGTTCCGAGACTAGGTTAGAACCCGATTGTGGACTGGTTAAAATACCATTTTTCACAATCCACTGATTGGTTTTTCCAGTCGCTTTCCATCCCGACAGATCCTTTCCATTAAAAAGCTGGATCGGTTTCCCCCACTTTACGGCGGCCGTTCTTTTTAACTCAGGTGCACGTACTCCTTTAAAACGATGTGTTTTTCCATCTGGTTCCGTTATAGTGCCCTGCAATGTTCCGTTTAAGATCTCCCCTTCTACACTTAAATTCATCTTTCCGCCTTCCCATTGTGGTGGTATCGCAAATTTGAACTTCCCGTTTTCATAAAAAACCTGTGAAACAGGCCGTGCACTTCCTGAAGTGCTTACATAGTGGCCTACCAAAGTCTTGTAGCCTGACAATTTCACTTCAAGCCAGGAAGGTGCCGGAGTACCATTGACATCGACTTCAATATCCCAGCGCCCGATCAACTCTTTTCCTTCAACTTCTTGCCCGTAATGTACATATTCTTTTGCGAGTGGTTTAGCAGAAATCACTTGTGGCAATGCGCAAGAAGCTAAAATCCCCAAAAGAAAAGCCGTATTTCTTTTCATCTTATTTATGTTTATATTCTAATTGACAATAAATTTTAAGCAATTTAACTGTTTAATAGCGGGTTTACAAGCATATAAAGTTAAAAAACACTAAGAAAACGAAGTGCCGCAGATAATCTGTGCTGACATCAATTTAAACCCGATTTATAAAAACTTTACTAGCTGCGCGCCATGGAATCAATGCGGTGATAAGTATTACCGTCGCAATTCCGCCAACTAATGGCGAACGGTCTGCAAAGAAAAAGCACAATATATAAAGCAGCAGCGCAATAAAGGTGAGCGAAAATGCAATCATCTTCAATCCAAATTTATTCTGGCTTTTCAATGCTATTTCCTCTTCTTTATCAATCTGCTGTACATTTTCCTTACGCGCGGCTTTAATTTGTTTGAGCGCAATGTATTCCGAACTTACCTGTCCACGTGATTTCGCATAAAGTTCAACACAAGCCAACAAAACGAAGGGCAGCATAACACCAAGCAGCATCTCATTGGCTCTAGTAAGTTTATAGTCTATCAACAAAGGGAAAATAATTTTAAACAGAAGATTGACGCCCAGACTAACAGCGGTTATATACAGGGTTGCCTTTCCTGTCAATCGCTTTGAAAACAATGCCCATATCGGCGGCGCCAATAAAGGACCTCCTGTAATGGCGCCTATACTCAAAGTAAATTCTACTATCCCTCCAATCAGTGGTACAATCAGCGCTACAATAATCATAAAAAACCCAAAAAACCAAGATGACGCACGAGCGATAAACATCAGCTTTTTTTCCGATGCCTGCGGGTTTAATGTTCCCTTATAAATATCGTTTGTAAAAACAGCTGATACAACATTCAAGGCTGTATTTGCGGATGCCGATGTAGAGAAATACATCCCCGTAAGCATCAATCCAAGTAATCCCGCAGGCAGCACTTGCTTACAGACCATAATGTAGGCCGTCTCTGTAGCCAATCCGGTCAAATCCGGATTGATCGCCTTGTAAACCATGGGCGGAATCATCCACAAAATCGGGCTAGCGATGTATAAGGCAGCAAATAAATAAGCAACTTTGGATGCAGACCGGGGTGTATCAACACTTGTATAGCGCTGTACAAACGTCCAATTACCTCCAATATAAAAAATATGGTATAAAGCAAAAGCGACAATAAAACCCCATGTATATTCACCATTGACAACATTGAAGAAATCATCAGGCACTTTATCCAAGAAGGACTGCACACCGCCAACTTCCTCAAAAACCAATGGAATGACAATCACGATCGCTGCTGTCAGGACAACAAATTGTAGAATATCTGTCACCATGACCGCCCACAACCCTCCGATGGCGGTATAAGCAATCATTAAGATTCCCAAAACGATGGTAACTGGTATCAAAGGATAGTCCAACGATTCGGAAACAAGTTTGGCCACCGAATACAAGACCGACCCTTTGAGAAATACCGACACGATCATAAAGACGTAGATGTAACACTTCTGCACAGCGCTCCCCAGGCGCTCCTTAATAAACTCGGCAGCAGTAAGATTTCCTGTAGCCTTCCATTTAGGAGCTAGATAAAGCCCTGTAATCAGTCCGCCAATACACATCGTCCACTGAATGGTAATTGCTACCCAGCCATGGCTATAGGCTATGGAGCCCCATGCAACAAAAGTTCCGGCTGAAAAAAAGCTCATGAACAGGGACATCCCTCCTATGAACCAGGGCACGGATTCGCCGCCAGCAAAAAAGGACTTCAGGTTTCTTCCGGTTCGTGAGAAGCTTATCCCAACAAGCATTATGAATACCGAAAAAACGATTATAACTACTGTATCTATCATCTGTATTAAACATTAAATTACTGAATATTATCATTTATTGACTATGCATAACACCGAATAGCAAAGATGGCTGCTGGCACTTCCGCAGAAGGGTGCTCGAGAGCTATAATCAGCTGGTCTGTAACACAGGATTCTGGAAGTTCAATCACATTTCTGGTCTGAAAGTTTCCCTGCTGCGTATAAATAATCTTTCCATTTCCATCTTCGATAGTATAATTCCGCACACAGAATGGCATAACGGTCTCGGGATGGGTCATTAATACAGACTCCATTGCATGATCCCAATCGGTATCAAAATTAATTTCGATCCTCCTTATGCGCTGCTTCTGCTTCCATTTAATCGAAATTACAGGCTGCCGATCGTCAGGAGCAGCGACCCAGGCATTCGGACGAATTGTTGGCCGATCAATACCATTACGCACATTTTCGACTCCAAAGACGGAAAGGCCTGCTGTTAGCTGAATGGCGAGATTATGTCCTTCAGGGCGACGTTGTGGCGTCCAAAATTCAAATGAATCTACTCCAGATCCCGGCAGTGCTACCTGTTTCCCATTGTTTGAAACAGCTTTGTTCACGCCGTTAAAAACGGATAGTAATCCGGATACCCGTTGATGGGTATAGGCCAATCGCACATGCTCGTTTTGGAGAAATGTGAGGAAAATATACTGATCCTCATTGATCTCCAATCCAAAATCCAGTGTTATTGTCTGAAAGCCGGGTTTTACACGAATTTGCATTTTCGCCAGCTCCCGGTCTGGCGTGAAACCAGCTTTTCTTTCGCTGCCCCTGAGCTCCACATCCAACACTGTTGTCTGCGTGGCTTCAATATCCAAAAAAAAGATGGGTAAGGTACCAGCAGTGACAGGTATAAGTTGTGCTGCAGCTATAGTCAGAGGTTTCCACAGCATATTCTCTTTAGAGAATCCCCTAAAGTCCAGGTTGCTCGAAGAGGTTAGTTCGGCCTGCTGTACAAGATCGCTGCTATCGGATAAATGAAAACCGGGGATATATTGACCGGATCGTTGCAGTTCTTTCTGTAACTCCTTCATGTAACCTGGCTGACCGATCTCTCTTGGTAAAAGCTGCTGCTGAACACATAGTTTTGCGGCCATCGCCACAGCCTGTGCAACATACGCACATGTCGCCATTACCCGAGTCGCTCCAAATGCGACATGGGATACACTGATCAGTCGACCCGCCAAAAAGAGGTTTTCGATATTACGGCTATATAAACAACGATAAGGGATATGGAAAACGCCTTTACTATGCCATTGGTTACAGGGCTGACGGTCGCTAAAGACGCCATCCGCAGGATGTAGATCGATGGACCAGCCCCCATAGGCTACGGCATCCGGATGTTGACGCTGTTCGACGACGTCTTTTTGTGTCAGGATATAGTCTCCTTCAAACCGACGGCTTTCCCGTTTTCCGGGAACCATTCCAACCCATTCCAATGTCAGGGTGTCGGCTTCGGGAAATTGTCCGGAATTTTTGATATAATCCCACACACCATAGATGATTTTCCAAAGTTCCCATTTGATCTCTTCGGTATCGTGCACCGTATCCAGACGCCCACCATACTCCACCCACCATAACTTACAGCCATGCTCTTTGGCATTGAAATTTTTGAACCGTGGTATTTCTTTGGTGACATCCATCGCAAAAGCCGGGGCTGTATAAGACACCGCCTTTCCGACATCTTTGGTATAGAAATAGAGCGTGTGCCCCAAAAGCTCTCCATAGGAGGTGTCGGGTGCCATAGCTTCGTCAAATTCTTGCCGGGGTTCAGCGCCCATACGGAAAGCTGCTCCAGATAAAAAGCCGACTATCCCGTCTCCGGACGCATCACAAAATAAGGATGACAATAGCTCATATTGTGTTGAATTCTGGCTGCAAAAAGCGCTCAAAGATTTTATACGATCACCAGCTTCCTTATGGACTTCGTAGACACTGGTATTGAGCAACAATCGAATGTTGGCCTCTTGCTTTACTTTGTCGAGTAAAATCATGTCCAATATAACAGCATTGCCCTCCGGATTGCGATACACATTTTCAACCAATATCTCGTCAATAACACCACCTTCCCGACTCCAACGATTGTTGTTACCCATATGGGAAGTGGCGCCCAATATCCACAACCTCACCTCACTGGAGGCGTTCCCCCCGAGTACAGAGCGATCCTGCACCAAGATGACACGCAAACCTTGCCTGGCTGCCGTAATCGCAGCACACACGCCAGACATCCCACCGCCAACAACTACGAGATCTGCGGCAATAATTTCTTTCTTCAACGTCCTGGAGGCTCCTCCCTTACTATAAATCATATATTCTTTCTTTTTTATCCTTTTTGTAATTCAATTTATTATTTAATTATTCCTGGGTACATCCACCTATTTTATAAATTTGGATATCACATCTTTCCAGATATGGTATCCCTCGGCAGTAAGGTGCAGCCCGTCCATGCGATAATATGCTGGTATTAAATCACCATTGGCATCCAGCATCGGGGCATAAACATCAGCATATCCGGTATTGGGCTGCTGCTCCATAAATTGTTTAATTCTAGCATTAACTTCTTCGATCTGTATTTTATCTTTCAATCGGCGTGGTGAAGGCTTGATGGATATATAGATTATTTCGGCATGCTGTTTCGACTTTCTTATTGCACCAAATAAGGCAGCGAACTGTTCAACAATGCGGTCTGTCGACCAACGAAGTCCAATATCATTGTCGCCTTCATAAATAAAAATTTGCTTTGCATCGTAGGGCGTAATCAACCGTTCTCTATAGGTATAAAGATCCACTGTCTTGGTGCCGGATACTCCTCTATTCAGTACAGCCTGCCCTTCGAAATCATCTTTTAGCGTTTTCCAATTTTCGATGGTCGAACTACCAACAAAAAGAATGACGTTTTTGGGCGGTGGATTTTGCGCATCCAGACGTTCGTAACGTTGTATCTTTTGCTCCCATTTCTGCTGTTGCGTCAATACAGATTGGGCATAGGTGTATGTCATACTCAAACAGAGTAACAGGCAGTTTAATCGCTTTAGTAGCTGAGTTATTTTCATCCGTTTAAATTATTTGTTCATCAATTATTCTTTAACCAAGACACTCTTCATAAGTATTTATTTTCAATGATATTCATCGTTTACTCTTTAAATTGGTTTTTAAGGTGTTCGTAAGCTCAATCGTTTGGTACACTCGGTCATGCGCCCTTCGGCCGTTTCATCCTTTTTCTTTTCCAGTAGTCTTTAAAATTGGTTTGCCACGTAACAGTATCCGTCCTAAATAAATCTTGGATGAATCGTATTTCGCAGGATGACGGTCAATATCTTCTTGTTGAGACGGACCCAATATCATCTTTTTATCCGCTCTCAATGGCGATATACGAAAACTGACTTCATGCTTTCCTTTGGGTACCTTGATCACATCATATTGACCTCGATATCGGTTATTACAGTATGCGTTAAATCGATTCAACAGGATATTGTCGTGATTCTCTGCCGCCATTTGATAAGGTTGAAATCCTCCGGACTGCGATTTATGGAGCCCTATCTGATGACCATCTACCCATACTTCAAGCTGCCCCACCTCTGGCCCACCTATGTCAAACAGGCCAAATAGATCACCTTCAAAAGTGAATGAAAAGCGCGCGCCTTTTTCATCAGCAACCATCAAGCTGTCAAACCATCCATTGAAGGCCCTTAATTTAGATCCTTCTGTAGGAAACGCGGTCCATTTAACATCAAAATCAGCAAGATCGGTGGGTATGTACATCCCTGCGATATCCCACTCATCAGATAACAGCGGCTGAGGCAATGGATGTATCTCCATTTGTGAATGTCCTTTCATCTTCTCAATCCCGCGGGCAATGGCTGCAGCGTAAAGATCACCACCGGCTTTCAGCGGGTGGATTCCGTCGGTAGAAAATAAAATACGATCTCCTGCAGAATCTACCTCTCCCTTCCACAACAACTTATCCTGAGATTCCAAGCGCGCAATCTCCATTCCCAAATGTATTGTAGGAATACTGTAATGATCGGCCAATGCTTCCAAAGCTTCAATATGTGGCGGTATCTTTCCATTATTATATGCCTTGGTCTGCGCAGCCAAGATGGCATAGATTAAACAGATATCGGTATGCTGATCATGTTGGATAATCTGCCTCACCATACCTTCCATACCTGCAGCATAGGCGCCATTGACTGCAAAATCGATGATGACCAGATCGGGATTGTGCGATAATACCTGCTCCCTGATTCTAAAGGATCCCAAGTCCGTGCCTGTTCCGGATACGCCAGCATTGACCCACTTGAATCTGGTGGATGGGTAGCGTGCCTGCAAGTAAGCTGAAATCTGCATCCGGTAACAATAATTGGCTTGTGTCAGGCTTCCACCGATGAATGCTACTGTTACATCCTGCCCCTTGCTGACCTTGGCAAAAAAATTAGGCATACCACCACGCACGACACACTCATCATCACGCTTAAAATCACCGGGCGCAATAAGTTCTTCTTTCGCCAGATCCACAGAAAATAACAGTTGCGAAGCGGCACCTTGTGAGGCTGCAATCTTGTTGAGCTCCACACTATTCTGTGCCCCCAGATCGGTCATTATTAAAAAAACCAATAGGAAAGTTATAACTGATTGATATGTACGCATCTCGTTGATTTAAGTGATCATAAACTAGTTGAACATCAATTCACGACGGTGATATTCGAAGTAAAGGAATTCGCTACGATATCAGACTGCAACATATCCCTACCCCCGACTTTTACGTTTTTGAAGGTCACATCCTTAATCATGTGATTGGCGTCATAGCCCTCGAAAATTGCCGCCGTCGCACTGCTGACGCAATCAATAAATCGAATATCAGAAATAGTCCCGGGCCTATAAACCGGATTTGAGTTTGCATTTTGCTTAATATACATCAGTACAAATCGGGTATTTCCAGCGGTCTCATCACGGATGCCCTCAAACGTGATATTCTTAACATCCGCCCAGTCAGAATGTGGGATCGCTACCGAATGGCCACCCCAGGCCATTTTGGCGATATCAATATCTTTAAAGGTGAGCTGTTCGACACTACTGGTCTCTAATGAAGATCCTATGCGGATACCCACGCCTACCTGGTTTTTCCAGATTATGCAGTCGTGGGCATGACAATTTAAAAGCGGTGTTTCACCATCTGCAGCTGCATTTGTTGCGTGCCAACCAAAACCATCATCTCCTGATCCGATAAAGCAATGGGAGAAATGCACATCTTGACATCCTGAGCCCAAATCCAAACCGTCATTGTTCTGCCCAAAGCTCAACAGGTTGAGATGGGACACATCGACATTCGACGAATTGACCATATCTACTTGCCAGCCTAAAGCCGCATGCCGGACGCCAAATCCCCGAAGTTCCACATGCTGACTACGGTAGACCTTAACAAAATTTCCCGCTACAGGAGCGGTGCGATCATCAATATAGCCCCTACCGATCAATTTGACATTGGATACGTTTTCTATCAATACTTTTCCCCTGAGAATCGCCCCTTCTTCTAAATAATAGGTTTTATTGGATTCAAGTTTAAAAACTCCATTTACACCATGATGGATTCCCTTGGCAAAAACAACTGCCCCCTGTTTATAGGCGCTATAATCTGGAGATCCAAACAAAAGTAAGGGTGCACGACCTGGGATAGCCAATGCGTAATTGTAATACTCCGGGATGGTAAACGTCAATTCATTTCCGTTCTTGGTAACCGGTATATCCAACCTTTTGGGTGACAGCGTAAAATTTGAGAAAGAACTGCTGCAAATAATCTTGACCTGAGTACCTGGCACATACGTAAATAAAGCGGTATGTACATCGGTTTGCCCCCCATTTTCAGCCAGATCATAACAGGTTTCTTGCCATACGTCCAGGGTATCGTTGTTGACGATCACCTGATAAGCCAGACTTTTCACCATGGGTGAATCTAACTGTCCGGTAGTAGATGCCATTCGTGCAAGCTTATTTTCTACCTGCGTTTCATTTGCCTGTAAACTCTTTTCGACTCCAGTACAACTTAAGACCGTAAACATCATTCCAAAGAATATGGATATAATCCAGTATTTTTTTTTCTGTTTCATGTTGCTATTCATGTTATTGGTTGTTTAAATGGTTATTGATAACTGATTTTCATTATTTTTAGCCCTGTTGCCGGCAGGGAAATTTTCCAATCTGAGGATGCTGCCATCCGCATCTCATCCGTCCCGTCGGAATTGAGAAGATAGGCCTCCTTCTGAACTAGCCCAAACAGATCCCGGGAATGGCCTGCATCTAATTTCAGCCTAGCCTGTTGTGGATCCACGCTATTGTTCAGCAAAACAACATAGAGCTCTTTATTGTCGCTGTTGGTAGCAAGAATGTAGTCTATATGTGCATTATCAAGGCTGATAAGCCCTTTTTTCATTTTCAGATCAACAGGCTTGCCGAATATGCTCCCTTTTTCAAAACCATAGCTGCGATGTGGCCCTACTTTAGGTGTTATAAATCCACTCGGAAAGGAGATGTTACCATTGGAACGAACCGCTGCTTCGGAGAGCAGATAATCGGTAATCCATCCCAATTGCCACCAGGCATGATGCGGGAATGGCCCTGCCCCTTTATTCATCGCATCCCAGTAGTAAGAAGCAACCCCGGTATTTGCATCCACAAATGCATCCCGTCCCCAGGCAGCGGCTCTTGCCATATTCAACAATAAGCTGTCTTTCGTCTGTGCATACAGTCTTACAAACAGCCCCGCATGACTCGACAGCAAAATAGGACCATGATGATTTGCAGACCCCATAATACCGCCATGTTCAAATCCCAACCCTACTTGACTAATCTCCCAATCCTGACGGTCGATACCATTCACATGCTTAACCTCCCGAGTGGGGATGGGGTGTGTATAGATTGATGTTGTATAATATCTGGCGACCTGAGAGGCTGCTGTCTGATAGCGTAGATCGCCGGTCAATGTATACATATCGAGGAGGGCCTGTATAGACTGTGCCGTTGCAAAATCAGGTGCAAATCGCGTATCGCCACAAACTCCCAGGAACCATCCTTTTTCCACTGCGTGTCTGACAAACCAGTTTGCGGCTTTGATTGCTCCTTCTCTATATTTTTCGTCCTTTAACAACTGATGCGCAACCAATAGTCCATAAAATGTTGGCCGGAGATCGGATACATCCTCAAACATGGCCCTACCGGTCTTATTATCATAGGCAACCTCCCAATGCCCATCGGGATGCATTTTGGACAACAACCAATCTGCGGCTTTGCGCAACGCTTGCTTAAGATCAGAGCGATCTGGCTCAAAAAGTAATATATTACCGATATCCATCAACATGTAATAGCTGGTACCAATGGGTTCGCTATAGGGCCCCCATTCTTCGGTAAACCGTTGACTGCGATATAGGAAATACTGCCCTGCGGCTGATCCATAAAAGAATCCCGGTTGCTGTTGCTGTTGTTGCAACTTGAAGTTTAAGGCTGCCGGTAGTCGCTGTTGCTTCAGTTTGTTATCTCCGGTCAGCGCAGCCAGCATCCACATGGCACCGTAATCGGAGTTTTTCATGGCATCTTTCTCAGACCCGTATACTCCCCCCAGATAATCCTGGGCTCCGATTACTGCATTCTTATAGTTTGCTGTCCGCCACTTGGAGGTGCTATCGGCAATGACATAATCATACATCGCGTAGAGACGATCCGTTAAGGAGCGATTTGTTTCTTTCAGTTTTAAAAAATCACTAAACTTATAAACATCTTTTATCACATGCCCCAGTACATTATACCAAGAAGTTCTCTGAATGGTATAGCGAAAAGAAAATGTTATCTCTTGTCCTTCTTTCAAATAGGACCCCTCCTCACCTAGTACCGGGTGATAGAGTGTCGGTGTTAGCTCCTTATTTCGGTTCATCAATGACAATCCGAGCTTCCAGTCTGAATGTGTCTTTGCATCTTTTGACCAAGGGTTCCTTGCTGTTCCCGGTTCGGCCACGGTTGCTAAGGTCACTCCAGATTGCGTGGTCAATAGCGAAGCTAAGGTGGAGGCAGTACGTTCGCGGACAATGACCGGACGATCCGGGATACCGTGTCCGTATGCGTATGCATCCACAAAGTCAGGATTGAGCGCCGCTCCTTGAAATAATCCCGGAATCACCGCCCACTGAAACTGCTGGCGATCGGCAATCGCCAGTGATGGCGTGGACAAGGAATAATAACCGTTTTCTTTCGCCCTTAAAGTTATCTTTACCCGGATATCATGCGTCTGACCCGGATCAAGGTTCCATTCTTCGGACAGGGCAATTTTTTCGTTTTCGTATTGAAATCTCAGCCCCGAGGGTGAAGTTGAAGTCACTGCAGTCGGTTGATAGTGCCATACTTCACCTGCTGTATTCAGGCTCACAGGTGACAAACTCTGTGACCACACTGGAATCACATAGCGATATTGAGAATCGGGGAAGTGAATAAGCTTCCCAGCATGATCATAAACAATTGTAGATCTGTCCAGCGGCTTATTTTTTGCGTAAAGGATCGTTCGCTGCTGTGCAGCCATCGTTAAATGCTCCTTTTGCCCCAGGCCATCGTTTAGGGTAACGGACTGAAGATGATAACCATTTTTATCGCGACTCCAGATCAGTTGTAGCTTACTATTTTTCAAGCTCACATCAGCCCTGCTTTGTGCGAAAACACTCGCAAAGCAAAGCAATGGCAATATTATCATCGTCCTCCATACTCCGTCGCAATGACCGTATCTTCTAGTTAACAGCTGCATATCAATCATGGCTGGATATTAATTGTTACTTCGGCGTACCCTTCCTTGCGACCGCTGTACCAGTTGGAGGAGGTTTCAAACACGGCTTTATAGACTCCGGGAGTTTTGTATACATATTTGTATTCCCGCAGGTTTGAGCTGATGTTTTTCAGTGCTACGCCTTTGTCCGCGATGGACTCCCTTACTTTAAAGCCTTTGGTAATCACCCAATCATCATTGTCGGTATCGGATGCAACACCGCCATGCATCAATAGCTGTGTTGCGGAAATGGTCCATACCTTACTGTCATTTAGAAAACTTACGGCATTCCAGCCCGCATTGGATATCGTGGCAACATTAGTCTGCACGCCCTCAGGTGATACTTTTACCGCATTAAAACTGCGAACGACCCATCTATTTTGTTGGGCCTTTTGAGTGTCTGTGTATCGGAATGCCAGGTAAAGTGATGCCGTATCAACTGGACTGAGATATGATTTCAGGCTTACGATTCCAGAAGGTGTATTGTCTTGCCCAGTGGAGAAAGTGGCTTTTTCGGAAATATCGGTCCACGTGGCTTTGTCGATCTCTTCTTTTGTGTATATTCCGGTAAAATCATTGGAAACCAATAATTTTAGGTTGTCATAAATAACACCCCATTGGACAAGTGTTTTGAAATCCACCTGTAAATCGTTATCCGCATAAAGACGATCCTTCAGTTCATAGTTGTGCCCGTTCTCTCCAGAATAAAATACAATATTGTCTGGAGCACCCTCAAATCGGAAGACAACGGTGTCGCCAACCTTGTAACTAGCGGCATCTGTCCTGACCTCCATATCGGCACTGGCGATATCTTCTTTCATGCAACTGACGCACAAAATGGCCAGCATGAGATATATTATCACTATTTTCATCTTCATCTATTTATTTTATGATCCACCAGATTTACCAACCCGGATTTTGAATAATCTGTTTATTAATGGTTATTTCTGTGTTTGGTATGGGAAACAGCACGTTTCTCTCTGTCGTATTCAGGCCAGCATTACCGCCATATCGGTGTGCAGCGGGTGCATTGACCGAAATTTCACGTCCCAAGGCATTCATAATGGGCACGTAAATGCCCCAACGAATCAGATCATGCTTACGGGTACCTTCGAAACAAAATTCACGCAGGCGCTCGTCGCGTATGTAGTCTAAAAAGGCTATTTTATCCATTCCGATCGGCGCATCACTAGCTCCATTGACCTCATTTAATGCCTTACCAAAAGCTCTCCTACGAACTTGATTAAGTGCTTCGTAGGCTGCTGTTGTGGGGGATTCATTGACCTCATTTTCTGCTTCCGCTTTCATCAGCAAGACATCGCTATACCTTATAATTGGAAAATTGGTCGAATTGGCACTCCTCACTTTGGTACCGGCCTCATATTCCCGTCTCCATTTTCCGGGGTTTCGTTCGTAAAGCTGAGCTGTGCTATAATATTGCTTTTGCGTAACCCCTGCAGTAGTTACAAATCGATAGGGGCTGATACTCCAATCGCGCCGCATTGTATCTTTCTGACCAAATAGATCATATAATTTGGCTGTAACCCGCATTGCTCCGCCTGAAAACCCAATACGTTCATCGGGACATTCTATACCGTTCTCGATACCAACCATACCAGCCTGATCGATGTTGCCGATCTTATTTCCAAACATGCCAACTTCCCAAAGGCATTCCTTCGGTTCATTGATATCTTGTGAATGATTGATAAATATTTGCTTGTAATTGGGATTGAGCTGATGCTTTCCTGAAGCAATCACTTTATCTGCATATTCGATAACATCTTGATAACGGGAATTGTCATGAAGAGGCTGTCCGGCCATTTTTAAAAATACACGGGCCAGTATGGCCTGAACGGCTGTTTTGGACACTCTTTCGTTGGCAACGACACCACTTTCGTGGACCAAATTTTCTGCTTCTTGCATATCTTTCACAATTTGTGCATACAAAGCAGGCAGTGTAGCCTGAGCGGGATAAGGGTCGTTGGGTGATTGCGTAGAGGACAGTTTTAAAGGTACTTTTCCAAAGAAATCGGTCAAGAGATAATAGTAGTATCCACGCATAAAGAGTGCTTCTCCCTTGATGGCGTTTCTCTTGGTGACATCCATCTCTACGCGATCGACATTTTCCAATAATAAATTTGTCCGATTTATCCCTTCGTATAAAGTCTCCCACAATCTAGTAATGTCCAGATCAGCAGCGTCCATGACCATCACTCGAATATTGTTGATTGATATATTCTTGAAATAGGCTTCGTCACTCACGACAAAATAACTGAAAAGTCCACGACTATACATGCGCCCATAGGTATCGATGAGTCTGTTGTAAACGCCATTGAGGCTGTTCATCAATTCGCTTTCATTTCGAAAATAGTTTTCAGTGGTCACAAAGTCAGGTTCTTTATCCAGCAATTTGGAACATGAACTGGTTAGACAAGCGATACATATGGAAAAAATAAAAATGCGTTTCATCTTGATCAAAGGTTAGTTTAAAAATTAAGGTCAAGTCCTACGGTCATCGTACGAGGACGCGGATAAGCCGACCAGTCAAACGAAGGGGTCAATGCTCCAGGACGGGTGCTCACTTCGGGATCGAGCCCTGAATATTTTGTCCATGTAACTAGATTTTGTGCAGCCACATAGAGTCGTATGGATTTCATTCGTAATCTTCGGAGCTGATCAGTACTGAATGTATATCCTAAAGACAAGGTCTTTAGTCGTAGATAAGATCCATCCTCAATCGTTCTGGAAGAATAAACAGCTGGCCCCTGGCCTCCGACACGATAGAGTGCGTTGGTCTGGTTTTCTGGTGTCCAGCGATCAGCGAAAGAAGCAAACATATTCAGAAAACCACGCGCGACAGGATCCCCACCTTCAAACTCAATGCGATTGGCGTTTAAAATGTCTCCTCCATAACTCCATTGTAAAAAGACATTCAGATCGAAGTTTTTATAATTAAAGTTGTTGTTGAATCCGCCAATATGTTTTGGATTTGGATTACCTATTATTGTGAGGTCATAATTATCTACCTGTCCGTCGCCATTGATATCCTTGAAACGGATATCGCCGGGTTTAATATTTGTTCTGGGGGTACCATTATTGGGCTGACCTGCTTTAAGTAGATAATTCCCGTTGGCCAGATCAAAATCTGCGTATTGGTATACGCCATCGAAAAGATAGCCATAAAATAAAGCGATCGGCTGTCCGGGTATTGCTATATAAGGATAGGCATTATTGAAATTACCCCAGGTAACGCGTGTAGCCAAACTCGGCTCTCCTTCATTGAGTTCAAGTACTTTATTTTTATTAAATGCGATATTGAAGCTCGAATTCCAGGAGAAATTGGGAGTTTGTACGTTTTTGGTCTCCAATGTAAATTCGATTCCGCTGTTAGATACACGGCCGATATTTTTGAAGCCTGTCAGGAATCCCATACTGGGAGCCAAGGTCGCATTCAATAATAGGTCACGTGTCTCCTTGTGATAATAATCTGTTGTAAGGGACACTCTATTCTTGAGTATGGAGAGGTCGAGGCCAACATTGGTTTGAACGGTGGTCTCCCATTTTAAGTTTGGATTTCCAAGATTCGTCGGTACCATTCCCTGACCGGCGCTGTTGCCCACACTGTAGCCTGAGGCTGGATTCATCTGCAAGGCAGTCAATGAAGCATATTCTGATACGCGATTATTTCCGGTTGAACCTATTCCAACACGCAACTTTGCATCACTGATGATCTTTATCGGTTTCATGAAATTCTCTTCTTTCAATCGCCATGCAAAAGATCCCGAAGGGAAATAAGCCCATCTGTTTGATTTTGGAAATTTGGAGGAGCCGTCACTTCTGAAAGACAGTGTCAGTAAATACTTTGAACGATAATTATAATCAACCCGCCCTAGATAGGATATCAGTCCGTTGGATGCGTCAGTCACTGGCGCCATCGTAATCTGTCCTTCGTCCAGGCCTTTAATACCTAATGATTCATTGGGTACCAAGATGGACGTAAATCCATTGGTATAATTTCGGACATCTTGCACAGTGAACCCGACGACCGCCTTTAGCCGATGCCCCCCATTAAATTTCTTATCATAGGACAGCGTATTCTCATTTAATAGATTAGTAACTTCATTATTCCAAATAGAACCATTTACTTTATTGTTTGAAAAGGGATGTCCTGCTCTGGATTTTGAGTTAAAGAATACTTCCCGTCGCTGGTTTATACGGGTATAGCCACCAGTTGCCCTAAACGTCAACTCATCGGCAAATTTATATTCGAAATAGCCATTGGCCACGAGATTTGCACTGAACAGTGGATTATATTCATTCTGCACGGCTAGATAGGGATTGATTCGCAAATCAGTACCTAAGCTAGGATCCATATCCGGGTCAAAAAGATCATCTATCAGTGAGGCATCTGTAAGTGGATTTCCGGTGATTGGCCTAAATCCCCATATTCCATACATCAGACTCGCTGTCGGACTGGGCTGAGACTCTGACACTACGGTACCATATCGCTTATAGGCTGTATAGTTTAAATTCAACCCTACTTTTAATTTCTTGTTTATGGTCTGATCCAGCACAATTCTTCCTTGATATTTATTAAACCCACTGTTTAGTATGATCCCATCCTGATTTAATAATGATCCGGAAACGGCATATCGTGTACGATCGGTACCACCACGTATCGCTATAGAATGATTATGGGTAACTGCATTTCTAAAAACTTTGTCCTGCCAATTGATACCCTCCATGCCGCGGTAATCTTCCAGAGTCTTACCATCCTTTAGATAAATATCTGTATAGAGGGTGGGATTCTGTTCCAATTGATATTTCACAAATTCATAAGGGTTTAGCAGCTCCTGCGTTTTGATGATCTGATTGAGTCCTACCCAGCCGTTGTAGTTAATAACCGGAGTTCCAACCTTACCTTTCTTGGTTGTTATGAGGACAACCCCGTTTGCTCCCCTGGCTCCGTAAATCGCTGTCGCAGAAGCATCCTTTAATACTTCCAGAGATTCAATCTCTTCGGGATTAATGGTGTTGCCAACAGATGTTTCGACGGGAAATCCATCAACCACATATAGTGGGGAATTATCTTGGGTGACGGAATTATTACCCCGAATAACGATACTGAGTTCCGCACCCGGTTGTCCATCATTTGAACTCACCTTAACGCCAGCTACCCGACCAGCTAAGGCCTCCTCAAAGTTGGCTACGGGGGCTTTGCGCATATCTGTTAGATTAGCCTGACCTACCGCTCCGGTCAGATCCCGTTTAGTGGTCGTACCATAACCTATAACGACAACATCATCCAGCATGCGCGTATCTTGCAGTAATTTGACCTGCATAAACTGGCCCAATGCTGCTGTTTTCTTTACAGCAACATAACCCACCATTGAAAATAGCAGTGGCTCATTAGGTGAAATTACAGTTATTGAAAAGTTGCCGAGCGAATCTGTGGTCGTTGTCTTAGATTTATTTTGATTTGAAACCGTAACCCCAACTAAAGGATTTCCTTCCGTATTGAATACTCCACCCTTCACAGTCGAGGACTGTTGACCAAAAGCAAAGTAGGAGAGAAAAAGAGTACCCAAGAGCAGGGCAACCCTTAAATTAAATAGCATCATAGTCGTATTTATAATTAGTTATTTTTTGCAATCTAGTCTGGTCTAGACTGGTTTGCTTTTATAAAAGTATAAATTATCTTTGCCGTTGCAAAAAAAAAAGTGAAAAAAGATGTTATTTTTTTTAGAGATCGTCTTAAAAGGAGAGAAAATAGTTAAACCTACCTCTGGATTAGGATACACCAAAACTTGCATATAAAAGCAAGTTTATCTAAGTTTGACTCTATTATCGTAAATCACTATTCATCACATGTCCATTACAAGCGAAACAGGCAACGGCTCCCGAATGAAGTATCTTCAATTGGTCGATCACATCCATACATTGATCGAAAAGGATGATTTACATATCGGAGACCGCATCCCTTCATTAAATCAATTGCAGGATCAGCTCGGCATGAGCAAAGAAACGGTTTTGAAAGGTCTTAACTATCTACTCGAAAAGGGGGTAATTGAGTCTGTTTATCGGAAAGGATATTATGTCAAGAAAAAACAGGTACAACATTCTTACCGTATCCTGCTTCTTCTCGACAAAATGAATACCATGCGTGAACAGATCTATCAATCGTTATTAACTGAAACTAAAGGTGCAGCGGCGATCGATGTCTACTTTCACCATCACAACTTTAATGTATTCCGTAATATTATTACCGAAAACATCAACAACTATACGCATTTTGTCATTGTTACATTTTTGAAAGATGATCCTGCCCCTATTATCAACCTCATACCACCAAATAAGCGGATTATCATCGACTATAATCAACTTGGGCTCTCAGGAGATTATACGGCTATTTATCAGGATTATGAATACGATATTTATAATAGTCTTACGCTACTGCAGCACAATATCAAAAAATATCAAAGAATTATACTTATAGCACATCCAGAAGCCTTACATGCCCAACATGTTATCAATGGATTCGTCCGTTACTGTAAGGAATCGGGAATCAATTATGACATTCTACCAGAAGTAGATGAGACAAAATTTGAGCAGTACACCGCCTTTATCACCTTTAGCCGCTATGATTCCGATGATGTATCCTTAATTAAATTGGCAAAGAAACATGGGTTTACATTGGGAGAGGATATAGGTCTTATTTCCTACAATGACACGGACGTCAAAGAGATCCTTGAAGGGGGCATTACGGTCATATCTACTGATTTTTGGGCGATGGGAAAGGCGGCGGCCGAAGCTATACT
Source organism: Sphingobacterium sp. DR205 (assembly GCF_011064245.1). Taxonomy (NCBI): domain Bacteria; kingdom Pseudomonadati; phylum Bacteroidota; class Sphingobacteriia; order Sphingobacteriales; family Sphingobacteriaceae; genus Sphingobacterium; species Sphingobacterium sp. DR205. Next base: position 6,075,047 of record NZ_CP049333.1, read on the forward strand.
TCAAAAGAAAACTTTAAACGAACGCAATCCTACTCAAGTTATCATCCGGAAATCTCTTTAGCCCCAACTTTCGTTAGCGCTCTTAGTCGGGGTGGAAGGATTGGCTGAGCCTCCTTCGGATCGAACCCCATGGCAACCTAAGCGGTCGCAGGTTCTCGTCCTGCCTAGAAACAATAAGAGCCCTAACTTTCGTTAAAGCTTTTTAGTCGGGGTGGCAGGATTGGCTCAGCCACACATGGCCCAAACACTAACCCTGAGCCTCCTTCGGATCGAACCCCATGGCAACCTAAGCGGTCGCAGGTTCTCGTCCTGCCTAGAAACAATAAAAGCCCTAACTTTCGTTAGAGCTCTTTAGTCGGGGTGGCAGGATTCGAACCTACGACCTCCACATCCCAAATGTGGCGCGATACCGGGCTACGCTACACCCCGAAAAAGGTATCACCTTTGTTTTGTGTGGCACAAAAGTACACTAAAAATATTTTGAAAACAAACTATTTTACAACAACACACTTAACTTGCTGATATATTGTTCAATAATTTCAAAAATGCTGCCGCTCATAATTTATTTTTTAGGGGTACATTTATAAGTATTATACCAAACTCCAATCATCAGCATGACATAAGTCCGGTAAAACGAATTGTTTTGCTGTTCAATATCTTCCTAAAACCGTTGTATCATTCCAAAGCATTTTGATAATGCTGTTCCGCCTTTAAAAACGGTTTCTCTGCCTATATCATTTTTGAAAATATGGAACAAAGCGAATGTTACCCAATAATCCTTTTCAACGTATTCAGGCGGTAAATTCATTTGTTAAGATAGGTCAGGAGAATACGTTTCGGGAGATGAGGATTTTTTTGACGGTTATCTATTGAATAGAATTAGTGATGCTCCGCAAAGATCTTCATTGGTTGTTGGCTACACGCTTTGTGATATCTGGGATAGCTTCGGTGGAGGATGTATAGGTGACATGTTTTTGTTTAATAGATTAAACCAATTGGCAGATCGTGGTATGATTGAAAGATCTAGACCTCATGAAGATGCTGAAAGGGCAAAGATAATCTTTGATATTAGAAAGTTGGGGTAACGTTTTAACGATAAACTTTCAGCCTGCTCCTTTAGCTTCTTAAGCTCCAAATTCAACTCCACTTTCTTGTTTTTATGATTTCAGCTTTGATTCATAGAGTAAGCATATTCAGATTAGATTAATTCGCTGTATGCTATCTAACTAATCCTGTCTCCTAATTCGTTCTCGTAAAAGACATACGTATACCCCAAACGCATTAAATGTAATAACGTCGGAATCTTTACTCGTGAGTTTTCATTTAATGCCATTATATCCTTTTGAAGATTGTATTAAACAATAATTCCAAGTCCTTTTTAACTTCATCAAAAGCAGGTAGCTTTCTAGTTGCGATCTGATGTCCTAAACTATTTTTCCATGCTCGTTTAACCGTGTTTTCACTTTTAGCATTCAGAAGCTGATCTATCCCAGTAAATTCAAGCCCTTTAAAAGCCATTTTCTCTAAGAAAGCATGTTTGATTTCTGCCCAATCAAGATCACATGCATACTTGGATAAATACCAAATATCATAATAATCTCGAGGTGCTGTATAGGAGCGTTGGATCAAGGCTCTTAACTTTTCAGACAACACTTCTCTTATATCGTAACAGGCAATTTCATCGACTGCAGAACTCAGCTGATCAGAATAGTCATGGTACACCGTCTTCAAAGTCGATGCAAATAGCATCTTCTCGTACAGAATAATTTCAATTTTAATCGAAGTCGTCCAACGGGAAGGATCTGGTGGAATTTGGTCCTTGGAATGATCGGCTCCCCAAAACTTAACAACTGCAGCGTAGCCAGTCGGCATATCATTGTGCCGAAGATCGGTGAGCTTTTCTAAATGTAATTGCATACCAGTACGTTCTTGTACTATTGACATTACTTGCCGCAATAAGTCTTCATCCAATTGAAAATCTGAATTGATAGATGTAAAATCTAAATCCTCTGAAAAACGATAATCCGGTATATAACATTTTCGTAAACATGTTCCTCCTTTGAAGATTAGCGCTTCTCTGCAGGAATCTATCGAAAATATAGCGTCGACAAAATGTCCTAATGCCCAATCCTTGTCAATGGTACTTCTGGACACTTCGTGTTCCAAAGCTTTTTTCTCTATTTCCTTTTTCAGTATCATTTAATATTGCTTATTGGATATGTCTAACAATTCTTCCCGGCTGATATTTAACCTTAATCGCCACTCCGCAACAAATTCACCTTCGTCCAATCCCTGGGGGTCAAACAAGTTATATCTATTATTTACCTGTTTCTTTGCAAAATCTATAAAAGGATCCATACCGGTAATTTGGAGAAGTGCGACCAAATAGCCAATTCGTTTGATAACCGCTATATTATTCACAGCCTTGCAGTACTCGACTAATTTAGTGGGGTGCATTTGCGCTTGACCAACTGCTCTGATCAATTCTGCGTAGCCACCAGAATGTTGGGGCAGATCAAAGCAATCAACTATTGTTTTCTCTACATCAGTGATCGGATATTGAAGGTTGCCGTAACCATTGTGCATGATACCCAATTTTTTATTGGGCGCAATCTTAACGAATTTATAAGAAGTACCTAGAATTGATTTGTCGTATTTTTTATGTGTCGTTTGAATAAAGACAGTATTAGAAAATTGTTCCGTCAACCCATGTAAATTGAGTGCAGACCAATACGCAACAGCACTATTTTCAGCAACGAAAGTCCCTATGACATATTCGTCCCTAAAACCTTGTTTGCAAAATTTACCTTTCTCAATCCGTACAATCAGTTCCTTGTCCACCAGATTTTCTAAGATTTCACTTAAGTTGTCAAACTTTTGCCCCAACAACTGTTCGATTTCGGTAAATTTGAATAGCTGAATTTCATAGTCATCCAGCAACTTCAAGAACTCGAGTTGGGGTTTTGTGAGGTGTGCTGATATATAAACGCTGTCTGCCATATTACCTTTTGTGGAACGATAAGACCTAAAAATTGAGTCTTATCGTTCCACGATTGGTAAAGATAAGTAACAATTATCCAAAAAACAACGTTTAATACCAAATCTCAGTAAGCACCTTTAATAAACGAAAGCGTACCAGTTTATTAATATTTTTAAGATGTATATCTCAATTCATTATCTTAAAACCAAAATAAAAACAAGTGAAATTCACTAACGATGACATAACCTATCTTCTCAACTTTTTTAAAGGTCGCGAAGACATATTTGCTTTAGAAAACCATACTACCGAGAGATTTAGCCGTATCCTTCATGACCACAGCGATCCAGATAGAGGTTTTATCCTTTAGAAAACATTGTTGGAAGAAATCCTTCATTGAGAAAGATAAATTTAAGGTTGAAGTCAACACCGTGTGTTATTGGTGGATATATCAGTACTTATATGTTATCATGAACCCCACTTCCTCCAACTTTACCACATCTAAAATTTAAAGATTCTATCCGAAATATGTCCGAAAACCAAAAAAGCCACTGATAATAAGTGACTTTTTTCGGGGTGGCAGGATTGGCTCAGCCACACATGGCCCAAACACCAGCCCTGAGCCTCCTTCGGATCGAACCCCATAGCAACTTAACCGGCCGTAGGTTCTCGCCCTGCCTAGAAACAAAAAAAGCCCTAACTTTCGTTAGAGCTTTTTAGTCGGGGTGGCAGGATTCGAACCTACGACCTCCACATCCCAAATGTGGCGCGATACCGGGCTACGCTACACCCCGAAAAGGTATCACCTTTGCTTTGTGTGGCACAAATATACGCTTCTTATGCATGTTTTGCAAGCATTACCATAAAAATAAAACTAATTAACTGATATATTGACCATTATTAATATTTAATTTTAAAATTAAATACACCAACTATTATACCATACACAAAATTCAATCTGTCGATTTGCTTTTATCATTTCTAAACATCCCAAATAGGTTTTTACAACGATGATCAAACAGTAAAAAAAAGACAAGCAATTACCAAGAAACAATATTAATAAAAGTTTATGAGATAAAATTATCCATTTAGTTATTCAAACATAACGTATTCTGTTATTTTCCTCAAGAGTCAGCAAAAAATAAAAATCAAAACTAAATTTAAATAAATTTGTAGCATATCGGTTAATAACATTCAAGTATTTACTACTTTTTTGTTAAAAAATCATTACCAAATTACCTTTATCATTAAATATATAATAAAAATTAACTACTTTTATTCCAACATAACAACCCTCCTATCAAAACCACAAAGATTTTGATGTTTGTTATGGGATCTCCTGCTATTATATGTTCAAATTCATCAATGCATGAAAAATTTAACCATTATTGGATTAACACCTTTTGAAAAGCCTGACGTCAATCTTATGCCCAAACTCCATCAGGCGGGGGCATTTCCCGTATTAAGTTTGGGGTACGACTTAGCCTGCGCTCAGGAAGCACTGAATCAACTTGATCAGACTGCTGTATTTAATTATGGAATTCATTTTCCAGATGACAAACTTCTGTCCCTTCATATTCCGGAAAAAGTGAGTGTTGTCATTGTTCCTTTCAGAACTCCGGCTCCCAAAGCCCCGCAACTGTCCATTGTGTATCAGGTCAGCAGTCTCGAAGAGGCCATTCAAGCCCAAAAACTTGATGCAAAAGGAATTATCGTCAAAGGAAATGAAGCCGGAGGCTTGGTCGGCTATGAATCCACATTTGTGCTCTTCCAGCGCATTATCAAAGAAATCCAGTCTATCCCCGTATGGGTACAAGGCGGCATAGGTCTGCATACCGCTGCTGCAGCGAAAGCCCTCGGTGCCACTGGAATCGTATTGGACAGTCAACTTGCTCTTTTCCCGGAGTGTTCCATTCCACAGGACTTTAAAACACGCTGTGAAAAATTAAACGGAACAGAAACTAAGGTGATCGCGAACCATCGTGTACTGGTGCGGCCAAACTCACCTGTACTATCTGACCAGGTCGATGCCTCCGAACTCAGCAGGTATTTTACTGACTTAAATCCAGCAGTCAGCTATATCCCTATGGGACAAGACATTTCCCTAGCCATCGATCTTTACGAAGATTTTAGGACCTTGAAAAAACTTGTTTTTGGGTTTCAAGAGGCGATGTATGGTCATTTAAAACAGGCCAAAGCCTTGCGCCCCATCGACGGAAATAATGCGTTAGCGAAACAACTTGGCCTACGTTATCCGATCGCACAAGGCCCCATGACCCGTGTCAGTGATGTGCCTGCTTTTGCCAATGCTGTGGCAGAAGCCGGCGCACTCCCCTTTGTCGCGCTATCTCTGCTTCGCGGCGAACAGGCCAAAGCCTTGGTCATGGAAACCAAACAGCTTGCAGGAAACAAAACCTGGGGAGTGGGAATTTTAGGTTTTGCACCACAGGAATTGCGTGAAGAACAGTGTGCTTATATTCTAGAAGCAAAACCTCCCGTTGTTCTGATTGCCGGTGGTCGTCCCGCACAGGCTAAAGTCTTTGAAAAAGCAGGTATAACAACGTTCCTGCACGTTCCTTCCCCAGCACTGCTCGACATGTTCCTCAAAGAAGGCGCAAAAAATTTCATTTTCGAAGGTCGCGAATGCGGCGGTCACGTAGGGCCTCTCTCAAGCACTGTACTCTGGGAAAAACAGATCGAACGTATCTTAAAAGAAGATCACCCGGAACAGATCAACGTCTTCTTTGCCGGCGGTATCCACGATGCGTTTTCTACGGCATTTGTCTCCATTATGGCAGCTCCTTTAGCTGCGCGTGGTGTAAAAGTAGGCGTACTGATGGGAACTGCATATCTTTATACACATGAAGCGGTAAGCAGCGGAGCTATTCAGGAAGAATTTCAGAGACAAGCTATGCAAGCCAAAGATACCGTTCTACTGGAGACCGCACCGGGTCATGAAACACGTTGCCTAAATACCGCTTTTGCCCAACATTTCAACCATGAGAAAGCCAAACTATTGACTGCAGGCATAGATAAGAAAGAAGTCTGGGAAAAACTCGAAAAATTAAACGTCGGCCGCCTGCGTATCGCTGCTAAAGGTCTCGACCGTCAAGGCGATCAACTGGTCAACATCCCCAAGAGTAAACAACTGGATCTGGGTATGTATATGATCGGCCAGATTGCAACCATGCAGAACCAGGTGATCTCCCTAGACACGCTGCACCAACATGTCGGCATTGGCAATCAGCAGTATATCCATGAAGCAATATTACCGGAAGAACCGCTTTCCAGCGAAAAACCGTTGGATATCGCCATTGTCGGGATGGAATGTATCTTTCCTGGAGCCAAAAATCTAGAAGAATTTTGGCGCAATATCATCCTTGGAAAAGATAGCGTTACCGAAGTGCCGGATGAACGCTGGAACAAAGATATCTACTATCAACCTAACACAGACGGCCCCGATGTGTCCCACTCGAAATGGGGTGGTTTTATTCCGAAAATTGATTTTGATCCACTAGCTTTCGGGATTCCACCGCAATCCCTCGCCGCCATTGAACCGACACAACTACTGACTTTATTGGTTGCCAAACGTGCTATGGAAGATGCCGGTTATGGCGAAAAACAAATCAACCGTGAAAATATTTCTGTTATCATCGGCGCCGAAGGTGGTAATGACCTTGCCAATAGCTACAGCTTTAGAGGATACTACAAACAGGTATTCGGAGAACTTCATCAGGAAGTGAAAGAAGCTTTTCCCCATACGACCGAAGATTCCTTCCCCGGTATTCTAGCGAATGTCATTGCCGGCCGAATCACCAACAGACTAGATCTTGGCGGCCGGAATTTCACTGTTGATGCCGCCTGTGCCTCATCTCTCGCGGCGATTGACCTTGCTTGCCAGGAGCTTATCCTTGGTAAATCGGATATGGTACTTGCCGGTGGAGCTGATCTCCATAACGGGATTAACGATTACCTGATGTTTTCCAGCACTCACGCACTCTCACGCAAAGGACGATGTGCTACATTTGACAGCGCAGCGGATGGTATCTCTCTGGGCGAGGGGGTAGCCATATTGGTACTCAAGCGTTACGAAGATGCCATACGTGATGGTGACCGCATCTACTCAGTCATCAAAGGTGTCGGTGGTTCCAGCGATGGTAAAGCGCTAGGACTTACAGCTCCGCGAAAAATCGGTCAGGTACGGGCCTTGGAACGGGCCTATAGCCAAGCAGGTATCAGCGCAGCATCTGTTGGACTGGTCGAAGCCCATGGTACGGGCACAGTGGTCGGTGATAAAACAGAGCTGAGCGCACTGACAAACTTATTCAGCCGTTCAGGAGCACTACCGGCACAAACGCATTTAGGTTCAGTCAAAACGCAGATCGGCCATACAAAATGCGCCGCGGGATTAGCAGGATTGATCAAAGCTTCCCTGGCTGTATTTCATGGCGTAAAACCGCCGACACTCCATCTCCAACAGCCAAATGCATATTATAACGCACAAACTAGCCCCTTTGCTTTCCATGCCGAAACTGGCTTATGGGGAGAAAAAAGACGTTATGCCGGCATCAGTGCTTTTGGTTTTGGCGGGACGAATTTCCATACCGTGATTGCAAACCATCCGCAGGAGGATAGTACAATCACATTGCAATCATGGCCATCGGAACTGTTCGTTTTTCGTGGCGATAACTACGACGAAGCTAAGGGACAATTGGGTCAGGTAAAAGCACTTTTAGATATCAACGATAGCCTCCTGCTAAAAGATATCGCCTACAGCTTAGCCATAGTTTCTGAAAAAGCGATCCAGCTCAGTATTGTTGCCGATACCGCCGAAGACCTGATGATGAAAATCGAACTAGCATTATCTGGCATTGAAAGCAAAGACACCTTTATTGTCAATAAACGCGAAGGTAAAACAGCATTCCTGTTTCCGGGACAGGGCAGTCAGCGCATCAATATGGCTCGTGATCTCTTTGTGGTATTCCCTGAAATGCGGAAACTTATTGCACAATATCCTGAACTGGAAAAAGTGGTCTTTCCTTCAAGTACGTTTGATGCCGAATCCTTAAAACAACAAAAAGAAACCATTAAAGATACACGTCTGGCACAACCACTTTTGGGTATTGTCGATTTAGCTTTAGCGAAATTTCTCCAGTCACTGGGTATCATCCCAGATATGCTAGCAGGCCATAGCTACGGTGAATTACCGGCATTGTGTTTCGCCGGTGTATTTGACGAAGAACAATTAGTCGAACTGAGCAGCAAGCGTGCTCAATCCATCCTGGATTCGGTAGAAGATGGAGATCCCGGCACCATGGTTGCTGTTCATGCAGATGCCGAACGGTTGAAGACGCTCCTCGATCGTGTCGAAGGCTGTTATCCTGTGAATTACAATTCACCGACACAATGTGTTGTCGCAGGTAGCACAGCAGCTATCGGGAAACTGATGGAGCTGTTAAAACAGGAACGTGTCTCTGCCAAAAAACTGGAAGTGGCCTGTGCTTTCCACAGCCCTTTGGTCGCCAGATCGAAGGAGCTTTATGCACATGTATTAAAGGATGTTCCTTTCCGTGAAATGCAAATGCCCGTATGGTCAAACACAACTGCAGGTTTGTATCCTACTACCGCATCAGAAATAAAGATCCAACTAACAAATCATCTGGTCCAGCCTGTCCGCTTTGTTGAGGAACTCCAGGCCATGTATGCAGATGGCGCAAGGATATTTATTGAGGTAGGCCCGGGCAAGGTGCTGACAGGCCTGACCAAATCCTGTCTGGAGCAAGATCAATTGACCTTATATGTGGAGGACAACAACCGCAACAAACTCACGCACCTCCTCTGTATGTTTGCGCAATATTTGGGAACTGGCCGCAATTTCACTATTGACAAACTTTTTAAAGGACGTCAGGTTCAGCCTATCCAGCTAGATCAGCCAAACTTATATAAGAAAAACCCTGCTATCTGGCGTGTCAATGGACAGGCTGCCTATCCAACAACAGGAACTTTACCTGTCAATGGCGCATTGCCAATAATAAGCCCCATTAAAATGAGTAACCTTAATAATCCTATAGCCGCAACAACAGCTGCACAACCAGCTGCAGAACGTATGCTGCAAGAATATTTGAACAGCATGAAAATGCTGATCCAGGCACAACGTGATGTCATGCTTTCCTTTTTGGGACAAAACCCACAAGTAACACCGATGCCGGTCTATTCGAACCCAACGGTAAATGAGGCCACAGATCGTTCTGCTCAGATTCCGGTACAACCAGCTCTCAGGGAAAGTCCCGCTGTCGCAACAGCCGTACAAACAGCAACTAAAGACATTAAAACTTTATTGTTACAGGTGGTAAGCGACAAGACCGGCTATCCGCATGAAATGCTGGGCATGGAAATGGATCTGGAAGCGGATCTCAGTATCGATTCCATCAAACGGGTCGAAATTATCGGAACACTACGCACTGAGCTCGGAACATTAAGGTTTGATGATGCAAATGAAGACACGATCATGGAACAATTGGCCGCCATAAAAACCTTGAATGGCCTGGTTTCCTGGTTAACGGAATTCAGCGGCGCAACAGGGGAACCGGCAATGGGCATTCCAACAGGAGTACCAACAATGGAAATAACATCAGCAAACAGATCTTCATTCTCCCTTCCGGAACTACAGACAGCAATCCTAAATATTGTCAGTGAAAAAACCGGTTATCCCAAAGAAATGCTGGGATTGGATCTGGACCTCGAAGCGGACTTGAGCATAGACTCGATCAAACGTATGGAAATCATTGCCGAACTGAAAACCAAAATCGGTTTTGGTGAGGACCTTGAGCAGGCCGAAGATCTGATGGAAACCCTCGCAGCCATTAAGACCCTTAACGGTCTTGCTTCATGGATCAGTGAAGTCAGTGATACCGCTCCGGAACAGAACCTCTTATCCCGACTTCGTTTTGATCTGACACCTACAGATAATGCTTCAGCACAGAATACTGAAATTCTGCAAGGCAAACGTTTTGCCCTTGCTCCGGACCATGGGCAACAGACCTTGGCTATCAAAAACATGCTCGAAAAACATGGTGCTATTGCGGAATTGGTCAATCCGCAAAATGATCTTGCCGTCTTCGATGGACTGATTATCTCCGACATATTTTCAGCAAAAATCCAACATAATATTATAGACCAAGTTGATCTGATCAAAAAAATGAATCTGGATCGGGCCAAATGGGTCTATTTAATCTCAGACATCCCGGCACATGTCACAAAAGCAAACGATACACATGCGCTACGTCATTACCAGGGTTACCCAGGATTATTTAAAAGTCTGGCCCGTGAGTTTGAACAGACCAGCTGTCGATTGATCAGTTTAAACACGCCACAGGAGACGGATCAAATTGCAGAAATTGCACTAAAAGAAATCTTAACGACAGATAAAACCGTAGAGGTTATCTATAAAAATGACCAACGACATACAGTCGATATTATTCCTTCGCCGCTATCAACAGGCAACGAAGAAGTGCAAATCCAACTGGATCAGAAATCTGTTGTCCTTGTACTTGGTGGCGGACAGGGTATTACTTCCGAATTGGTAAAACACATGTCTGCCTCCTACCCCTGTACCTACATTCTTGTGGGTAGATCAGTAGATCCGAGAAAAGATACGCCTATTGCAAAAGAATTGGAGACGATGACCTGCAAGGAACAGATCAGGGCCCACCTCATTCAATCGGGGCTATTCCATGCTCCGGCACAAATCGAGAAAGAGACCCTGCGCATCTTTAAAAACAATCAGATTCTGCGGACGGTCCGTGATATGGAGCAACTGGGAAACACCGTCGTTTATGAGTCGTTGGATCTCTGTGATGAAGCTGGATTAACCGCCTTACTCCATCAGATCTATGAGCAATATGGACAGCTCGATGGTGTTATTCACGGTGCCGGGCTGTTGGAAGATAAGCTCTTCAAGCAAAAGACAACCAGCTCCTTCGGACGCGTCTTTGACACCAAAGTAAAACCACTGCGCGTGCTGGCCGAACAACTGCGTTCAGATTGTCAATTCGTCGTCCTGTTCTCCAGTATAGCATCTGTTTATGGCAACAAAGGCCAGACAGATTATGCTGCAGCAAACAGTGTTTTGGATGATTATGCCAATGTATTGAATAAACGCCTAAAAGGAAAAGTTCTTTCAATCAACTGGGGACCATGGAAGGGTGCCGGTATGGTTTCACAAACTTTGGAGACAGAATATGAACGTCGTGGCATCTCCCTGATTCCTTTGGATGAAGGAAAAGAAATTTTCCTTAATGAGATCAAGTACGGCACGGACAGCCAAGTTTTAATTATGTCAGGCAAAAATTGGTAAACCGTCACATCCATTGATTATGAAGAAAACAGATGTTGCCATCGTTGGTTTATCCTGTGTCTTTCCGGGAGCACAGGATGCCAATATATTCTGGCAAAATATCGTCAATAAGGTTGATTCTACCGAATTTGCGCCGGCTGATCGGATTGACCCGATCCATTTTAGTGGAAGTCCGGGAACCGTGGACCGCTTTTATTGCAAACGTGGTGGTTTTATTTCGGACTATGTTTTCGATCCGACAGCATTTGGCATATTGCCCCTCGCTGTTGAGGGTACCGAACCCGACCACCTGCTCACGCTTGACCTGGTACAGAAAGCATTGGAAGATGCCGGCGTATTCCAAAAGCAAAAATCCCTGGAAAGGGCAGGAATTGTGATCGGAAAAGGAAATTATACTGGTCCTGGTGCTACGCGTGCCATAGAAATCGTACGCACGGGCGAACAGATCTCATCACTTTTACAGGAACTTTTACCGCAGGTTCCTTCGGCTGATATCGAAAAGGTAAAGCAAGCATTCCAGGAACGCAAGGGGCGCTTTGCCGCTGATACGGCCATGGGCTTAATCCCCAACCTTGTTGCCTCCCTTGTTGCCAACCGCTTCAATCTAGGCGGCGTAGCCTTTACAGTAGACGCAGCTTGCGCCAGCGCACTAATCGCGGTGGACCATGCGGTGCAGGAATTGCAGCGTGGCCGTAGTGACCTAATGATCGCCGGTGGCGTACATACAGGGCAAAATGCTGCTTTTTGGAGTATCTTTACACAGTTGGGAGCCCTTTCCCACAACCAGCAGATCAAACCATTCAGCATGGATGCCGATGGCTTACTAATCGGTGAAGGCTGTGGTTTTGTTGTATTAAAGCGGCTTGAAGATGCTATACATGACCAAGATAAAATCTATGCTGTCGTCAAAGGGGTCGGCGTGAGCAGCGATGGTCATGGCACAAGTCTCATGAGTCCGTCCGTTAAAGGTCAGCTAAAGGCACTACAACAGGCTTGGAAAAATGCTGAACTGGACGAAAAACAGATCGGTTACCTGGAAGCACACGGTACGGGAACTCCACTTGGGGATAAAACAGAGCTGCAGACCTTAGCGCAATTTTTTGGTAAGGATGTGGCTGCGCCTGTTGCTGGAATCGGTTCGGTCAAATCCAATATCGGTCATGCCATGCCTGCGGCAGGAATCGCGGGGCTGATAAAAACCTGTTTGGCGCTTCATCACGATACATTACCACCGACGCTTTATTGCGAAAATCCGACCGCTGATATGCAGACAACGCGATTTGCACCCGTGCAGGAAGCAAAAAGCTGGTCAAAGACAGGTCTACCCAAAGTGGCAGCAGTCAATGCTTTTGGTTTTGGCGGTATCAATGCACATGTGGTATTAACGGGTTACGATATGCCGAAAAAAGATCCGGTATTGTTACTTGCCCGGCCAACACATGCGGAACTGCTTGTGGCCTTACAGCATAGCGACACAGCAGTAGGTGAAGGCAATTATCGTCTCGCTCTATTTGACCCAACACCGGAACGGATTGAAAAAGCAATCAAAATTGTCGCTAAAGATAGGGACTGGCGCAACAAACAAGATATTTGGTATACCTCTATGCCATTATTACAAGAGGGAGGCAAGGTCGCCTTCGTCTTCCCGGGGTTAGATGGCTTAGCCAAGGGAGAGGTCAACTCGGTCAGCCGCTATTTTGGATTGACAGCGCCCATACAAACGGAAGGTGAAGGTTTGTTGAACGATGCACTGGATATTTTCAATGCCTGTAGCATCCTTGATAATTCCCTCAAAAAACTGGGGATCTATCCTGATATGAACGCCGGACATAGTTTGGGCGAATGGCTCGCCGGCTACTCTTCGGAGCTGGCGGAAGCAAGTTCGGTCAAAGATCTTATTGATGTACTTAACCCGCAGACATTTGAACTCAAGGATTCCAAGTTTATTGCCATCGGAACAGGCCTTGCGGAAATCACCCCTCTGATCGCGGAGATCGCCAATATTTATGTTTCCAATGACAACTGCCCACATCAGGTCATACTCTGTGGCAGTAATGCGGCTTTGGATGAGCTTGTCCCCCTATTGAAGGCAAAGCAGATATTTCATCAGATCTTACCGTTCCAGTCGGGTTTTCACTCACCTTTTGTAGCAGACAAACTTGACCTGATCCTGGCAGGCATGGAAAAAGTGCAATTTCAGCAGACCAAGATCCCTCTGTGGTCAGCGACAACAGTAATGCCTTACCCATCGGACCAACAGGCTATCCGTCAATTGAGTGCTGAACACCTTGTCGAGCCAGTCCGTTTTCGTGAGCTGACGGAAAAGCTATATGAAGAAGGTGTTCGTTTCTTCATCCAGGTGGGTACCGGTGGATTGATCGGTTTTATTGACGACACCTTAAAAGGAAAAGCATTTAGCACATTGGCCTCCAGTGTCACAACGCGTTCGGCGCTTGCCCAGTTACAACGTGTGGTCGCCGCTTTGTTTGTGGAAGGTAAAACGGTCGCGCTGGATTTTCTGGCGTTACAAAACCACACAAAAAAAGCAGCAAATAAAGGGATGACGTTGCAGCTTGGATCACCTATTGTCCGCGATTTTGAAGCGCTCAAAAATTTAGGAAAATCTTTGGGGACAGCCCAGGCTCAATTGAACGCAAATACCGTTGTAAAAGACAACCATCCTTTGGTACAGACATTTCGGGAGAATATCGCCGATATGATCAGGATGCAAGAGGAAGTATTAAATCTCTTCCAAAATAGGCCACAACCTGCTTTTGTCTCGGTTGTAGCGCCACCTGCTGTCTTAGAGAAACCTGTAAGTTCCCATTTCTCAAATAAACTACAGATCAATCTGGAGAGCCATCCCTACCTGATCGACCATAGTCTACTACGGCAGCCACAGGGATGGTCAGAGGTTGCCGATATGGAACCTGTGATTCCGATGACCATGATCTTTGAATTGCTAGCTGAAATGGCACAGGCGGAGCAATCCGGCTCAAAAATCCATAAAATCATGCAGGTAAGTGTGTTTCAATGGATGAACGTAGCCAAACCTTTTGAAAAAACAGTTAAGGGTGAATGGCGCACTCCACAACGCGCCTATCTGGATATTGAGAATTTTGCAAATGCGGAGGTAGGCTTATCAACCGTATATCCCCCACCGCCAAGCTTTGACCTTTCCATCGGCGAAACCTTACCTATTACACGTACTTCTGAAGAGATTTATGAGAAGCATATGTTTCACGGAACAGCCTATCAAGGGATTATGGAGGTAACTGCCGTAGGTAAAAAAGGGATAACAGGTAAGATCAAAGGCAATGGCGGCAAAGGCTCTTTACTGGATAATGCCGGGCAACTGTTTGGCTTATGGCTGCAGCTCACGCTGACAAAAGATCGCATTGCGTTCCCGGTCAAGATTAGGGAAATTGAATTTTTCGACGATATACATAACCAAGAAGGTCTATTCGAATGCACCTGTATGTTGACGGAGCTGAACGATGAGTTTGCTATCGCAAACATTACGCTCCAACGAAACGGAAAAGTATGGTGCGCAATCCGTGGCTGGCAAAATAGACGGCTGGAAATCGATGAGGCACTCTGGAATGTTTCCATGTCACCGTTGCACAACCGACTCTCAACGGAAATCGCACCAGCTGTTTTCTTCTTTCACCAGGCTTATACGCGTGTCGCTTCCTGGGACTTTATTCTGAAACGTTATTTCAACCAAACTGAAAAACAGCATTACCAACAGTTGCTGCCCAATCGCAGAAAAAGTTGGATGGTAAGTCGTGTTGCGGTAAAAGACGCGGTACGACAGCTTTTAAACCGTCAGAAAAACCATCCCTGCTATCCGATTACGTTTGAAATCCGCTCAGACGAAGTAGGCAAACCTTATCTTTTGGGCGATATGACAAACGATATTCATATCTCACTGGCTCATAAAGGTAAGGATGCTGTGGCTATAGCCCGGAAGGACAAACCGGTTGGCATTGACATGGAAGTCATCGAGGAACGGAGTGCCGGTTTTTACCCACTGGTTTTTACCGATGCGGAAATGGAATTGCTCCAAGGCAGAGAGCAGGCCGAATGGACAACCCGCTTTTGGGTAGCGAAGGAAGCTTATGGAAAATTCCTGGGCACCGGCTTAAAAGGTAACCCCAAAAGACACGAAGTAAAACGTATCGAGGGAGATCATCTCTGGATCAATCAAATAGAAATAAAAACGATCAAACACCAAAATTATATTATCGGATGGACACTGTAAACACGACACTAAAATTAAATCATGAAGAATTATTCGCTTTATTAAAAGGCTTTATCACAGAGGTTATCGGCGAAGAATTTGTTGAAGAGATGGATATCACGCCGGAAAGCTCCTTTACAAAAGATCTCGAAATGGACAGCATTGAAATTGTTTCTTTTTCGGAAAAAATCAAAGCACATTTTGGTGAGCAGATTGATTTTACCGGCTGGTTATCTTCGATGGACCTGGATCAACTGATCAATCTTGACCTCCGTATGATCATCAATTATATCTACGAATGCCAATAATTACGGTCAACAACAGGAAAGTTCACATACAAGAACTTAACAAAGGCGCTGAACATACCGTGGTACTGATCCACGGTATGTTCAGCAACCTCTCTATTTACTATTTTAATATTGCCCCAGTCCTGGCGCAGCATTTTCACGTCGTCATGTATGACCTCAAAAGTCATGGCATGAGCGACCGTGCATTGGAAGGCTATGATCTTGAAAATATGTCATCCGATCTAATTGCTTTGTTGGATACGCTACAGCTTAAAAACATCCATCTGTTAGGATATAGTTTTGGTGGACTTATTGCACTTAAGACGGCATTGCGGATGCCTAAGCGTGTGGAAAAGTTAGTCGTTATGGAAGCTCCGGATCCGCAGGATGAAAAAGCACGCAATATTATAGATGAATATAGCAAGGAGTTTTTGGAGCATTATATCGCAAATTTTACCGATACGACGAAAATGAAAATGGGTAAGCGACAGTTTGAAAAAAACCATCGCCTCTACGAATTTTTATTCAATCAGACGAGCATCAAAGCCGATATGAGCAAGGAGAAATATTTCCTCCATGAAATAGATGCAACAGCGTTGCCACCATCTACCCTGTTGCTGTATGGAGATGTTTCCAATTGCAAGCCAACGGGCGAATGGCTACAAACAAAAATCCCCGGTGCACAGCTGGAGCTTATTCCCGGAGACCATAATATTCCCATACAAGAACCTGTACGGATAGCTGAAACTATCGTTCATTTTTTATCTAACCCTTTATTACAAAACCATGGCTAAATTTGTGTTTGTTGTCCCCCCACTGACAGGTCATGTCAATCCGACGTTGAGCATTGGTGCTGAACTTTTGGAAAGAGGACATGAGGTGGCCTGGATCAGTCTTGACAAAAACTTAACCGATAAACTTCCGGCTGGAGGGAAGCTATTGCTTATTCAGTATGACCAGACCGATGAAGAAAAAAAAGAAAGTGAACAATATCTCGATATTATTTCAAAAAAGATTGTTTATGGTATTGATAGCATTAAATTTCTATACGAAGATGTGCTTATTCCTTTAAATAGACATTGTTATAAAGGTATTCTTGACTTATTAGAAACATGTGCACCTGATCTCGTCATTGGTGACCATCAGTTATTCGCCGCTGCTGTTGCGGCAAAAAAACTGGGATTTCGCTATGCGACTACTGTAACGGCTCCCGCAGCCATTAAAATTGTTAGTGAACTCCCAAAAGTGCACGAATGGGAAGAAAAGCAGATCGTCGCTTTACAACAGGAGCTCGGGGTAACCGGAAATAAATCTTTGGATTGCTCGGACCTGCTTACACTTGTCTTAACATCCCGTTATTTCTTTGGTGAGATGGATCTCAGCTCAAACTATCAATTTACAGGACCTGTCCTGTCCGAACGTCGGATATCCGTGGGATTTGACTGGGATAAACTGCATACCAGTAATCAAAAAAAAATCCTGGTCAGTATCGGTACCACCTTTGATCATGATCATAAGAAAGCATTTTTCCAAAAAGTAATCAATGCGTTTGCCGGCGAGGACTTGACTGTGGTCGTTGTTTCAGATCCGCAGCTATTTGAATCCTGGCCTCAGAATTTTATGGTTTATCAGCAAATCCCTCAATTGGATCTATTACCACATCTGGATGCAGTCGTATGTCATGGCGGCCATAATACCGTTTCCGAAACTCTTTCACAGGGTCTGCCACTTGTGGTCATCCCGATCGCTTACGACCAGTCGCATGTAGGTGGCCGCGTAGTTCGTACTGGTGCCGGTGAACGACTGAATTTCAATCGTTTTAAGGCGCATCACTTAAAAGAGTGTGTTCATACCATTCTAAACAATCCATCCTACCGCGAAGCTGCACATACCGTACAGCAGTCCTTTATCGAAGCCGGAGGCACAAAATCTGCAGCAGACTTATTGGAAAAGGCAGCTGTTTCTGTTACCCCAAGGGCGGAAATGCCTGCGAAGTTCCTCATCGTTGTACCACCATTTTTCGGACATATCAGTCCAACGTTAAGCGTTGGTGCGAGCCTCCTTGCCCGTGGGCATGAAGTCCGGTGGTTTGGTATAACGCCATTAGCTGATCATCATATTCCTACAGGTGGAAGTTATATCTATCCGGAAGCAGATCTGGCACCTTTTCAGGAGGAACTCCAACAGCTATTGAAACGTCAGGACGATGGTCCTTCCTGTTCAGGCCCCGAAGTCATGAAACTGGCACTGGAAGAAACCTATGTGCCGATCGCAAAAATGATGATGCCGGGATTGGAACGTCTTCTCGGCCAATGGCAGCCCGATGTGATCGTAAACGACTGCATTACCTTTGGAGGCGCGCTATTCGCACATAAACATCAGATCCCTTGTGTGACAACAACCCCTGTTCCTCCTGACGTCATGGGTGACACGGAAAAGAATGCACCTAAGATATTTGAATGGCAGCAAAACCTGATCAAAGATCTTCAGAAGGCCGTAGGAATTTATGACGACGGCATTTTTATACACTCTCATCAGCTCAACCTGATATTTACGTCACAAGCTTTCGCCGGCTTTGAAACAGTACCGCCACACATGAAATTTGTCGGACCGGTCAAAGGTCGTCCAAATAACACTCCTTTTGACTGGGAACGTTTGGCAGCAAGCACTACTCCGAAGATATTTGTATCCTTAGGTACACTACTCGTGGATATTCGAAAAGCATTTTTCGGCAAACTGATCGAGGCTTTCGCAAATGAACCGGTGACAATTATTGCTGCTACTCCACCGGAAATATTCGACGAATGGCCTTCCAATTTTATCGTGAGCGGCTTCGTTCCCCAATCCGCTCTGATGCCACAGATGGACATGGTTATCTGCCACGGAGGCTTCAATACGGTGAACGACACCTTTACAAACGGTCTGCCCATGCTGATCACACCGATTGCGTATGATCATTTTCATACGGCCAAACTCATTGAGCAGGCCGGATGCGGATTGAGTATCCGGTACAAACGCATGCGCATTGACACCCTACGCGACACTGTATTTGAGTTATTGAATAACCCCAAATACAGAAATGCCGCTAAGGAGGTACAAAAAACTTTTCAAACAGCTGGTGGCAACGATCAGGCTGTAGCGCTATTGGAAGGCTTTGTAAAACAAGAATGTTCGACGTTGGCACAGGTATAGGCTATGAAAAGAAAACTACTATTTGGTGAACGCATGCTGCTGGGGGATGGAACCGAACCCTTCAATGCCGTTATTCCTTTTCGGCTACGTGGTGTTTTCAATGAAGAGGACATTCGATATGCACTGAGCCGCCTTCAGGAAAAACATCCCTGGCTACGGGCACTCATCCAACATGATTACAGGAATATACCTTGGTTTCAAGTTCCGGAACGAACCATATCTATTCCGGTACGGTTCGTAAACCGACAAAGCGAAGATGACTGGCAGGAAGAGTCCAAAAGGGAATGGCATTCGACCTTCGATTATCAGTCCAAACCGCTAATCCGATTTGTCTGGATAAGGGGTGAGGATGTTTCGGATATGTTATTTGTATTCCATCATTGTCTATGCGATGGCGGCTCGGCCATGGCACTATTACATGAATTTTTAAAGGTGTTGGACAACCCTACTGCGGAGATCGGGCTGGAAAATCCTATCCGTGGTATTGAAGATGTCGTACCGGAACATATCTTACAGAGTGGTAAGAAGCGATTTAAGGCAAAAACAATCGGTCGATTAGCAGCTTTAGCGATTAAATGTATTCCGGTCAGCAGAAAAGCGATCGATCGGCAGACGGACTATTTAATTCATTGGAAGCTGGACGAAAGCACCAGCAGGCAACTTATTTCTTATTGCAAGTCATTGGATATCACTGTTAACACATTTCTGGGGGCTACGGTCTTGGAAGCATTCCATAGCGTACGTGGTTCGTCAGCGTTCAATAAAATTTCCTGTCCCGTAGATATCCGACGTTTTGCGCCACAGATAAAAGATGACCATATTTTTGCGTTCGGATTGATGATTGTCATGTCTTCGAACCAGAAGATGAGCTTTTTGGATAACCTCCGGTTGATGCAGGATGAAGTGGAACGCAAAACAGCGAAACTCAATCCTTATATCACCATGATGGTGATGGAATCGGCCCATGATGCGCTGAAGAACTTTACCAAACTCTTAAAACGGGGTAAATCATCCAATGACTGTATGTTTTCTAATTTGGGCCGTATACAGATACCCGATCAATATCGCACATTCAACCTGGAAACAATCTTCAGTCCTTCGGTCATTGGTCCTTTGGGCAATACAACGACAATGGTCACCTCTACCTTTCGTGGACAAATGGATTTTTCCTTTATGGGAAGCGAAGGTTACCTTCCCTATAGTGAAGCATTGGCCATCCGGGATGTGATCATAGACCGGATCAGACAACAATTAGATTATCAGGTGGCATCATGATCGAAAGAAAACTAATGATGGTGGAACGGATCATGTATGTTGATACCGAAACGCCCTTAAACTGTGTATTTGCAGCTAAAATCAATGGGGAGATCGCTGAAAGACATCTTCGGAGAGCGCTGGCAAAAATTCAACGGAAACACCCTTTGCTCCGATCAGTCATCCAGATGGCAGATGCACAACAGCCCCATTTTGTTGTACAGGAAGACATGGAATCCATTCCACTCGTTATATTCAGCCGTCAAACGGATATGGACTGGCTCGCCGAATCGGAACGGGAATGGTATCGCCCATTTAAAGCTGACAGTAAACCACTAGCCCAATTGGTATGGATCAAAGGGGATTCCAATTCGGAGTTGCTTTGGGTATTACCACATTGTGTCTGCGATGGAACCAGTATTGTAACGTTGATGCGGGAGCTACTTTACCTATTGGATAACCCCGATAAGGAACTCGAACCCTACCAGCTCTTTGAATCGGTTAATGACTTTCTACCACAGAGCTTCGAGCTCCGAAAAAAATCACGCAAAGCCAAGTTCTATTTACTGCTGGCGAGATTCTTCTTTTTCCTGCAACGAAAGAGCAGAAAAAGAAACCAGGGGAAAAACTATGCGATGCACTGGAAACTGGATGCGGAAACAACGGCGGCCATAACCCAAGGTTGCAAGGCGCAAGGCATTACTGTCCATGCACTCTTATGTACGGCATTTATGCAAGCTTTTCGGGAGGTGCAAGGTAAGGCTGCAAAAAATAAAGTGATCAGCCCGGTTGACATCCGCCACTTTATCCCGGAAATTAAACAAGATCATATGTTCGCCTTCGCTCCGACAGTGGAACTTTCCCTAAAAAAGGGAAACGATAATATCATGGGTAACGCGAAAGACATAAAAAGAGCACTCACACAAAAAATAGAAAAGATGGAAGCCCGGGAGCTGCTCTGGATGGGCGAACAGATGCATCCGCTGGTGGAACGCATGATTTCCATGTTAAAATCAAGTCCGGGAGGACATGACCTCACGCTATCCAATATGGGTAAGCTCCAAATTCCAAACGAGTACAACAACTTCACTCTGGAGACCATATACAGTCCAACAGTGGCTTTCCCCTGGTTGAATTCAAATACCTTGGTTACAACGACCTTTAATCAACAAATGGATTTTACGTTTATGTCCAATGAAGATTTTTTACCAAAAGAAGAAGCGATTAAAATAAAAGATACGGCTATTGCATTCATGACCTTGCCCCTATAGAATACCCATGACGAAGTTTACGGAATCAAAGAAAATAAAAAAAACAACGCTCAGGCGATTTTTAAGAAAACGCGCAATTTATTATATCCTCCCCAATGTTTTCTTCAATTTCCTGGTTGCTTACGCCAGCTTCCAGGAGCTGGGATATACGCACTTTTTCGCTGGTCCGCAAAGTTTGGCTCGACTGACGCTACCGATGGCCATATTTTTACCTGTTGTCCTTACAATGGATATTATCAAACGGGTGATCGCAGCCATAGAACAGGAGTCAATCGCTTTAACAGTAGACAGTGAACTGAACAGGAATAAATTTATTACGAAGCTGTGTATTATCCATGGCTTCGTAACGGGTTTATTTGTATTCCTCTGTCTCTTGCTGGCACAATATAATCTGTCTACACACTATAGGTTAAATGCAACCGCAATGGCTATTTTAGATGGGCTTCTGGCTGGTGTACTATCAATTTTATTTACATATCTACCGATACAGAAATTAAGAAAGCATTTATCGGAGTCATCATTAACAGTACAGCAAATAGAATAAAATTAGCTTACGATTGTATTTTATCATTTAAGAATCGTCTGTAACCATTGGTTTTGTGAGATAAATATATATATAGTTTCAGGCCTCCTTGTAAATGGATCTTTATTTTTTCGGAAATGCAACTACCGTATGTATTGATTTTTGGTTTTGTTGACTGTTAGGATTAAACAAAAAAGCGCTAACTTCCGTTAACGCTTTTTCAATCATCAAAAATTGCTGTTACTTTTTGTTCAATTTCTGTAAACGTTCTTTTGCTGAAGGGACAATATCATCATCTTTTTCATAATTTTCAATCACACTTTTCAACGTACTCTTCGCTTGGGAAGAATTGCCTTTACGCGCATAGGTATCTGCAAGCAATACGAAGCTCTTTGCCACCCAATACTCATATGCCTCCCTATTATTGATCACATCAAAGGCTGTCTCTTGGGCTTTGTCGTACTCCTTGTTATCATACTGCAATTGCGCCACACGGTACCGTGCCTCTGCGCCTACCTCCGTTTGGCTCTTCAGAGCGGCCAGATTGAGCTCTTTCATGGCAGACACTATATCCTTGTCCTTCAGAAAAGCCCTGCCACTGTATAAGTGTGCCTTGGCAATTTCCTCCTCTGTTGCACCATCGTAAGCCTTTATAAACTGTACATATTTGGCCATCTGTTCCATATCACCGAGTTCGAAATAACAGATCATCAGGTTAGTTACCGCATAGCCATAGTGTTTTTTATATTCAGAATTTAGCTGCAATTTTTTTAGGTGGACAATGGCCTCGTTGTATTCCTTTAAGTCCAGATATAAAGCAGCCACTGTCAGCAAAGTATTCTCCGTATACTTACTTGTCCAGTCGTTCAGGATGATATTCAGATCGTGCAGCGCTTCCTGCGGATGCCCGGTCTTATACGAACTCACCCCGCGGATGTAGCGTGCATATTTTTCTTGTTTGGGTTTCGGGAATTTATCAAAATAGGCATTGATCGCCTCAACAGAGGCTCCATATTCTCCCCGGGCAAAGAGGGAATGGGCTGCCTGGAAAGCCTGATCATCCTGCTCCGCAGGACTCAGATTACCCACATTGCTACCGATCGCATACCGGATGTAGCTCGTCGCATCGCCCTGATCGAGGTAGATGTTTTCAATGAAACGCATCGCCTGCTCTGCCTCGGCGGTTCGCGCATATTTTTCCACCACCTGTTGGAAGGTGGCCTTCGCTGGTTCGGGTTCATCGTTATTATACTGTACAAGCCCAATGGTCATCAGCGCACGTGGGACATAGCTGCTGCGCGGGTACTTTTCGATCATTGCTTGCAACCCTTTGAGCGCGTTCTCATAATCGCCCATAGTGAAATAGGTGTAAGGGATCTCAAAGGCCGCGTCATCGGCATAGTTCGAAGCCGGAAATTGTTTCAGAACGGACCGCAGGGTACTGAGCTTCGTTTCATTGTCGCCCTGCAATCCAAAGAGTACACCGCGTTGGAACAACGCATAGTCCTGATTGGGCGCTTTCCCGTTGATCAGCTTGTCATAGTAGCTGTTGGCCCGGCCGTAATCACGTAGGCACAGATACGAGTCGCCCAGACGTGCGATCACGTCATACCGTATATTTTCATCTACGGTACTTGCTCCGGCCTTCAGAAAGCGCTCAAAATAATCGGCTGCCAGCGCGAAACGGTTATTTCGGTAGGCCGCATAGGCTAGCCCATAATTAGCGTAATTATAGACCTCGTTGTTTTTTGCCGCAGGCAAGCTCAGGAACCGGGAGAAATTTTCTACTGCCTCCCCAAATTTGCGCACTTCATACATTGCCTCCGCTTTCCAGTAGGTCGCCAGAGCCGCCATTTCCGCATTGATCGGAAATTTTTCCGAACGCATAAACATAGATATACTATTTTCGAAAGCACGCTCGTTATAGAACTCCAGTCCACGGTAGTAGGTTACCTTTTGATAGATCGCATCGACTTCCTTGCCGCGTTCCTTCAGCGATTCCAGCATGCTGACCCCTGCATGAAAGTTGGTCGTCCCTCGCAGAATCTCAGCTGATAGTATTTCCGGACTTTCCTGTCTTTTGGCACCCGGATCTGCAGGCTTCACTTCCTGGGCGATATATTTCTCGAGAACTTGCTGGGCGGCCTGGGTGGAATCCATGGCAAACAGCACTTTGGCGTAGTTAAAGAGCGCATCGGCTTTCACTTGCCGGTCGAGATCCAGTTTCATCGCTTTGACAAAGGCATTTCGTGCCCCTTGCTTGTCGCCCGTTTCCAGAGCAATATGGCCCAAAGTCATGATCGCGCCCTGATAAAAGGCATCCGAAGGTTTCATCGATTCCAACATACCGCTCGCTCTTTTGTATTCGCCTGCCCCGTAAGCCAGATAGCTGATGCGGTAATTGTCGATATTGCTTTGCGAAGCGTCCGGATGACGTTTCATCAACTCATGGTAGTATGCCTGTTTATATTTTTGTTGTGCCAAATAGATGCTGGTAGCGATCTGACGCAGCTCCGTTTCGATCGCATCGCGGTTGATAAGTTGCATATTTGGACTCCTGCGCACCTTGACGGCATCGGCCAGCATCGGCCGGTAATCGCGTACGACATCAATGGAATCCATCGTCTGGACTTGCTCCGTAGTTTGTTGCCCGGGTAGCTGTTGCTTTTCTTTTTGTTGCGGCTGTTGCTTCTCTTTCTGCTGTTTCACCACTTCCTGTGCATGTCCTGTAACTAACATAGCCGAAAGTACTCCAGTAAGCAGGCATTTCAGGTAGGTGTCGCCGATTTTTTCTTTCAATATCATTGTTCGTCCGTATTTCTGAGTTTTTCCAAACGTTTCTTTGCCGAGGGGGCAATAGTGTAATCTTCCTTAGCTAGCAGAGCCAAAACTAAAGAATTCTATCCACATTGGGTAAATCGTCACGAAAAAATTGGATCCTAAAAGGCTATTTATAGGTCATATCCATCTTGTTTCCGCGATCCCCTATTCTTTTGCTTGCTATCGGCAACTGAATTTATACAATAATGGAGCCAAGAAGAAAAATAGACGGAAACAAGAAAAGCTCTAACTTTCGTTAGAGCTCTTTAGTCGGGGTGGCAGGATTGGCTCAGCCACACATGGCCCAGACACCACCCTGAGCCTCCTTCGGATCGAACCCCATAGCAACTTAACCGGCCGTAGGTTCTCGTCCTGCCTAGAAACAAGAAAAGCTCTAACTTTCGTTAGAGCTCTTTAGTCGGGGTGGCAGGATTCGAACCTACGACCTCCACATCCCAAATGTGGCGCGATACCGGGCTACGCTACACCCCGAAAAGGTATCACCTTTGTTTTGTGTGGCACAAATATCGAATCAATTTTTGAATTTGTCAATACCTCAATGCATTTTTTATACTAAATTACTGATTGATTGACCAATATTTTTATCAGCAGCATCTATAAGGACCATTTTAAAGCGCAAAAACACGGTCAAATAACCATATAAAGGAATATTCAAAATAACTTTAGATTATCCATTTCATTTTCATATCTTTGCGTCCGATTTGAATAACAGTCGATAGTTTTTTCAAAAAGTATTTTCATATTCAAAAAATAAGTCGTAATATTGCATTCCGATTTTTACAGGATATAAATCGTTAATAATTACTCGAAATCATGGATTTAGTAAAATTTGTAGAAGAACAAGCGGTAGTAAGAAATGAAATTCCCGCTTTCAAAGCCGGAGATACCATCAGCGTTCATTATAAAATTCGCGAAGGAAATAAAGAGCGTGTTCAGGTGTACCAAGGTGTAGTAATCCAATTAAACAGCGAAGGTGCTAACGCTACTTTTACCGTTCGTAAAATCTCAAACGGTGTAGGTGTTGAACGTATTTTCCCTGTAAACTCACCAAACATTGAAAAAATTGTAGTAAACAGCTATGGTAAAGTTCGTCGCGCTAAATTATTCTATTTACGTGGCCTTACCGGTAAAGCTGCTCGTATTAAATCAAAAAGAATCTAATTACGACTACCACGGCATAAAAAAAGGCTTTGAATTTTATCAAAGCCTTTTTTTATTTCCTACCAGATCAACCATCTTCCTACCCGGGACAAATCCACCCCGCTCACCCTACCACTTAGATCAACACGAAACCCCATGTAATAAAATTAAGACAATCGAATCTGATTTCTTAAAAAGAATCACCCCTCTTTGCTTAGCTAAAACATTTTACTTACTTTTAGCACTGCCAATCTTCCATACATAGAAATCAATGGAAATTTTAGGATTTTATAAAAACAGCCCCATTAAGCGCGCTTACATAAATTTCTTGGTAACTAATAGACATACAATATCTTGATGAAAACTGTTTTTTTTATATTAGCTCTTACCCTACAGACGACAACCATTTTTGCACAGCGAAATGTAGGTGATTTTCTCCGATTACAGTCTAAGCCAGAGATTTACTTTGTCCAAAAAGCTCAAACCGCGATCGAAATTGATGGTAAAGATGACGAAATATCTTGGGCAAAGGCAGCATGGACAAATACATTCAAAGACATAGAAGGAAACAGTAAACCAAAACCTGCGCTAGAAACTCGTGTCAAAATGCTCTGGGATAACGAAAATCTCTATCTGTTTGCTAAGTTGGAAGAACCTCACATCAATGGTTACCTCAGACAGAAAGACACCATCATCTATCATGACAATGACTTTGAGGTATTTCTGAAACCTAATCTGCAATCTCCTGAATATATTGAAATTGAAGTTAATGCTCTGAATACGATCATGGATCTCCTCATGACCAAACCTTATCGTTTTGGTGGGAAAGCTAACTTAAACTGGGACACCAAAGATATCCAAAGTGCTGTTTATAAAGATGGAACAATAAATAATCCAACCGATAAAGATAATTTTTGGACCGTCGAAATGAAGATCCCGGTCAAAAGTCTAAAATACTTTGGTGAAGGAAATCAAATCAAGGCAAATGAAGTGTGGAAGATAAATTTCTCCCGCGTACAATGGCACTATGATGTCAATGGAAAAGGTTATATCAAAAGAAAGGATAATACTGGCAAGACACTTGCGGAAGAAAACTGGGTATGGTCGCCCATTGGTCTGATTAACATGCATTATCCCGAACGATGGGGACATATCAAATTTGTGGATCAAGATGACCAACAATTCGTAGATGAACAATTTTTGGCATTGGAAAAAACTGTCTGGAATATTTTTTACATGCAACAAATTTACTGGAATGCAAATAAGCGCTATGCAACGTCTCTTGATGAATTGAGCAAATTTTACCCTGAAATCATTAATATCAATAAGCATTATCAACTTGTCTTTTCCAATGCCAATAAGTTCTATCGCATTGAGATTAAGTCGAAATCGCAACCCGATTTAAAGGCTACAATCGATAACCAGGGCAACATCTATTTTTAATTTATTTATTCAGTGAATCTTTCAATTATAATATTGAATAAAAAATTGCTATCTTTGTATCCCGTACATAAAGCAACTATTATTGGTCATTTTGACCACATAAAATTGAAAATCCTTTAATTGTTATGACTAAATATATTTTTGTTACGGGCGGCGTTACTTCGTCGTTAGGGAAAGGTATTATTGCAGCCTCCCTTGCTAAACTTCTCCAGGCACGTGGCTACAAAGTGACTATTCAAAAATTCGATCCTTACATTAACATTGACCCAGGAACATTGAATCCTTATGAGCATGGTGAATGTTATGTTACTGAAGATGGAGCCGAAACTGACCTTGACCTTGGCCACTATGAGCGTTTCTTAAACGTCCCTACCTCACAAGCGAATAATGTAACAACAGGTCGTATCTACCAACACGTCATCCAACAAGAGCGTGAAGGGGCATATTTAGGAAAAACCGTTCAAGTCATCCCACATATCACTGATGAGATCAAACGCCGCATGCAGCTTTTGGGGGAATCCGGTGAATATGATATCATTATTACTGAACTCGGTGGAACTGTAGGGGATATCGAATCCCTTCCATTTGTTGAAGCTGTAAGACAGCTACGCTGGGAACTGGGGGCGAATAATTCTTTAGTTATTCATCTAACTTTGGTCCCATATTTAGCTGCAGCCGGCGAACTTAAAACCAAGCCAACACAGCACTCGGTCAAAACATTATTGGAATATGGTGTACAACCAGATATCCTGGTATGCCGTACAGAGCACAAATTATCTCAGGAAATCCGCAAAAAATTAGCACAGTTCTGTAATGTTAACATCAATGCTGTTGTGGAATCTATCGATGCTTCGACCATCTATGATGTTCCATTATTAATGTTAAAAGAAAACCTGGATAAAACAGCCCTAACAAAGCTAAAACTTTCCAATAAAAATGAACCGGATCTGGAAAACTGGAAAAACTTCCTAGGTAAGCTCAAAAATCCAACAAGTGAAGTTTGCATTGCTTTAGTAGGAAAATATGTTGAACTTCCAGACGCTTATAAATCCATTACCGAAGGATTTATCCATGCCGGTGCAACGAATGAATGTAAAGTAAAGGTGAGTTATATCGCTGCCGAAAGTGTTACAAAAGAAAACGTCGCTGAAAAGCTAAAAGGTATGGACGGTGTATTGGTCGCTCCAGGCTTTGGCGAACGTGGTCTGGACGGCAAATTAAACGCGATCAAATATGTACGTGAAAATAACATTCCATTCTTTGGTATTTGTCTTGGTATGCAATGTTCGGTCATTGAGTTTGGCAGAAATGTATTGGGATTAAAAGATGCCAATAGTTTTGAAATGGATGCGAACACCAGCAATCCTGTCATCAACCTGATGGAAGAGCAAAAAAACATCACCAATATGGGGGGCACAATGCGTTTAGGTGCTTACGACTGTGAAATTAAAAAAGGCACCAAAGCCTTTGCCATTTATGGAAAAACAAAAATTTCCGAAAGACACCGTCACCGTTATGAATTTAACAATGACTATTTAAAACAATATGAGGCAGCAGGAATGATCGCTTCGGGCTTCAACCCGGAGACTGGATTAGTTGAAATTGTCGAATTGAAAAACCATCCTTTTTTCGTTGCCGGACAATTTCATCCAGAATTAAAGTCAACTGTTGCAAATCCTCACCCACTTTTTGTTAGCTTTGTAGCCGCTGCTTTGGCCAACAAGAAATCAAAGTAGTATTAGAAGGATAAAATTAATTAAGTTTAGTTATTAAAGATGGATAGAAATACCCTAATTGGTTTGGTCCTGATGTTTGCCATCATCACTGGTTCATTTTACCTGATGAAGCCTTCAGAATCAGAAATCAAACAAGAACAAGCGCGACAGGAGGCTAAAGCTCAGGCTGCAAAAGGACAACCTGCAACAAGTGACTCTACCGCAAAAGCTAAAACAGCGCAAACAGCAGTGATTGCAGATTCAGCTGAACTGAAAAAACCTTTTGGTGCATCAAAATTTGGAACTGAAAAAATCATTACACTTGAAAATGATGCCATCATTGCCAAAATCAGCACAAAAGGTGGTAAAGTGAAATCAGTCGAACTCAAAGGTGAAAAGAATTTCAATGGAAAACCTTTGATGCTTTTTGACGGTGAAGATAATAAGTTTGGTTTCCTCTTCAATGCAGCAGGACAGAACGTCTCGACAAACGATTTATTCTTTAATACTGAATCTTCGGACATTCAGGTTTCCGGCGAAGGAAAACAATCAGTAAAATTCAAACTGAATTACAGTGCCGATCAATATATTGAGTATGTATATTCTATTGCCGGAAAAGGTTACAATGTAGCTCTTAATGTCAATACAAAAGGTATTCAAAACCTGATCCCACAGAGTCAAAAAACATTGACATTGAACTGGAGTACCGTTCTTAGACAAAAAGAACAGAATATTGAATCTGAGAGACAAAAATCTACCCTTTATTATCAAGAAGATAACAAGGTAGACCATTTGTCAGAATCGAAGGATGATGATGAAGCACTGGAAAAGAAAGTACAATGGATTGCTTTTAAGCAACATTATTTCTCCAATATCCTAAATGCCAAAGATGGATTCGTTAACGCGAAAATCGATGTAAAACATGCGACGGAAGGTGATGTCATAAAATTTTACAACACCAACGCTGAATTGGCTTTTGACAACCATAAAGACAATAATTATTCATTGAACTTCTTTTTTGGGCCAAATCAATACAATGTATTAAAAGCAGAAGGAAATGACTACCAATCCATTATCAACATGGGCTGGGGACCTATGCGCTGGATCAATCAATGGATCACCGTGCCTGCATTTAACTTTTTGGATGGTTTCCATATGAGCTATGGTATTGTCATCTTGTTACTTACATTATTGTTAAAACTGGTTCTTTCACCAATGACTTACAAGTCATACGTATCCATGGCTAAAATGCGGGTATTAAAGCCGCAGTTGGATGAGATCAAAGCGAAAGTCGGTGAAGACAATCAAATGTTGATGCAACAGGAGCAGATGAAGTTGTATAAACAGGTCGGCGTGAATCCACTCGGAGGCTGTTTGCCTCTTGTACTTCAAATGCCATTTACAATTGCTTTCTTCTATTTCTTTCCAAATTTATTTGAATTGAGAGGACAGAGCTTCTTGTTTATGAAGGATATGTCTACCTATGACACCTTGTTTACATTTGCACCTATCTTTGGATCATTCAACCACATCTCTTTGATGTGTATTTTGATGACCCTAACAACATTGTTGACCACTTGGTATAACAATGCGACTTCGGGCGCAACTGGTCAAATGAAATACATGGGTTATATCATGCCTTTGATCTTCTTCTTTGTCTTGAATAGCTTCCCTGCTGGTTTGAACTATTACTATTTTTTAAGTGCATTATTTACGTTCTTGACACAGTTAGTAATCCGTTCAATGGTAAATGACGATAAAATCTTAGCTAAACTGGAGGAAAATAAAAAGAATCCTAAAGCTGAAAAGAAGTCTAGCTTCCAAGCTAAAATGGAAGAAATGATGCGTGCTCAGCAACAAGCACAACAAAACAAAAATAAATAGTACAATTTATATAGCTGATAAATAAGGCTTCCCAATGGGAAGCCTTATTTTGTTAAGTGCCTTTTGTAGCGCTTTGCCAAACCAAACGTTAGAAATAGTGTTTTATATAAAAATTTAAAAGATGAGATTTAGAAACATTTTGGTATTGATGATGGCTGTTCTAGCGCTGACAAGTTGCGCAGTATCGAAAAAGAATTCAGACAAACAAGACACGGACAATACATCTGCCCTTCTTACTGGAAAAAAATGGCAATTAATAGAAGTCGGTGGGAAAGCGGTCGCCGCCCAGGTCAATGGCAAAGTTCCTTTCCTCAAACTGGAAGAAAAAAGATACAGCGCCAGCGGTGGTTGTAACGGCATAGGTGGTGAACTTACTTTTTCTGCCAATGGAAAAATCAAATTCGCACAGGGAATGTCAACGATGATGGCGTGCCCGGATATGTCCATCGAGCAAGCTTTATCCAAAGCATTGATCACAGCAGACAACTATACCATTAACAATGGTATCCTCAGTTTAAATAAAGCAAGAATGGCTCCCTTAGCAAAATTTAAATTATTGGAGGAAAAGCAAAATTTAAGCGGAACCTGGGAGCTCGATTACATTTCCGGGCCACGTATCGCTTTTGAGGGATTATATCCGAATCGTAAACCAACGATGACATTCAACACTGCAGATGGCAAGATAAATGGAAATAGCAGTTGCAACAATTACAACGCTACTTTTAAGACAAACGGGCATCAAATCAGTTTTGGACCGATCATGTCTACAAAAATGGCTTGTGAGGGTAGCGGCGAAGCGACTTTCTTTTCTACATTAGAAAAAGTAAACAGCTACGATGTCAGTGAAAATACACTGACTTTTATCATGAGTGATATTGCCATTATGAGATTTAAGCGCAAATAGAATAAAAAAGATAAGGCGCTGGAATTAACAGCGCCTTATCTTTTTTTATTCATTACAGCCTTCTCTCGCTCCCATCAGGATTTGGCAAACGTTTTAAACAAAGGCACTAAATCCAGTGATACTTCGTCCAACAATAAGCGAATTAATTTCTTTGGTCCCTTCATAAGAATAAATAGCTTCGGCATCGGCAAGGAATCTGGCGACATTATATTCCAATAAAATGCCATTCCCCCCCATGACTTCCCTCGCCTTAGATACAATATCTCTCGTACGCAATGAACAGAAGACCTTAGCAAGTGAAGCATGTTCATCCCGCAGCTGCCCTGCATCCTGGAGTTCAGAAAGCCTAAAGACGAGCGTTTGCATAGCCGTAAGGTTAGAAAGCATTTCGACCAAATGATTTTGGATCAACTGAAAAGACGCAATAGGTTTACCAAATTGTTTTCTTTTGCGTGTATAATCCAGCGCATTTTCATAAGCTCCACGCGCGCAGCCTACTGCCATCCATGCCACTCCCGCGCGCGTCATCTGAAGTACTTTGCCCGTATCTTTAAAAGAATTGGCATTTTGCAGTCGATCTGCCTCGGAAACGATACAATTATCTAAGGTAATCAATCCATTCTGAACAATCCGCAGAGCCATTTTATCCTTGATTTTTTCAACTGAAAAACCGGGATTGTCTTTACGGATAATAAAACCTTTCACCTCACCATCATCCAGATCTCTTGCCCAGACAATCGTGATATCAGAAAAGGTCGAATTGCCAATCCATTTCTTCTGACCATTCAACAGCCATCCCTCGTCAGTCTTCTTACAAGTTGTTGTCAAACCGCCCGCGACTCCAGAACCGACTTCTGGCTCGGTAAGACCAAAAGCACCAATTACTTCCATCTTTTGCATTCTTGGCAGCCACTCTTGCTTTTGTTCTTCTGATCCACAGATATAAATCGAACCCATGGCCAAACCACTCTGTACACCAAAAAAAGTAGCGACTGAAGCATCTACCCGAGCAATCTCCGCAGCAATAATGCCTTCCATCAGCGAACTTCCGCCCATACATCCATATCCTTCATAAGTATACCCGCAGATATTTAAGGCGGCTAGTTTTGGTACAATTTCAAAAGGAAATTCGTCCCTTAACCAATATTTATTGACAATAGGCTTTACCTCCTCCTCCATAAACTCACGTACCCTTAGTTGAAGTTGGCGGTCTGATCCATTTAATTTGCTATCCATATCGTAGAAATCTCCATTGATAGGGGGCAATTCTTTTTTCTGATTACCGGCATTCAGCATCTTCATTAAACCATGGAGCTGCTTATCGTCCATCTTCGAGACCGCATCCATGACAGCGCCTAGATCTACCTTTTTCGAGATTTCCTCCAATTTGCCAAAGTCTATTGATTTTGCCAAATCCATTATATTCTTAACTTTATCAAACATAATCGTCATTCTTTTTTAGAGCGTTTCCTCATAAATTAATAAAAATAATTGAAAATTGTTTGTGCAAACGATCAGCAAGTAACACCCTGCTTTCCTATTTTTACCCGTATCCTATATAACTCTCCAAACAAGAATATCGAACCATTCGTTTGTGCCTTTTTTAATTTCTAGCCCATAGATCAGTTAAAAAGGACTAATTTGAAGATTATTTTTTACAAATAAAAAACTAAATTTCAGGCAGTTATATCTTTTAAAAAAAATATATTTTTTTGAAGGGTTACCTTTTTGGGTTCGGTGTATTAAGAGATGAAAAAGAAAATATTTCAATTTAAATTAGAAAATTAGAAAATGAAAAACGCATTAAAATTCGGTTTCTTAGGTTTAGCTTTAACTGTAGCTTTCGCATCTTGTAACAACACTGAGAAAAAAGCTGAAGGTGCTGCTGATTCAGCATCTGCTTTAGTTGACTCTGCTGCTAACACTTTAGATTCAGCTAAAACTACTGTAGATTCAGCTGCTGCTAAAGTTGATTCAGCTGCTACTAAAGTTGATTCAGCTGCTACTAAAAAATAATTTTAGAAACTGAATAACGTATTCGAAGAGGCTTTTCGCAAGAGAAGCCTCTTTTTTTAAAAAAAATATTGAAGAGCAGGGTTACCTTTTTCATTTACCGGTATCAAGTCTTAAATAACAAGATTTAGAAATTACTTTTAATTTTAATAAAATGAAAAACGCATTCAAATTAGGTTTCTTAGGATTGGCTTTAACTGTAGCCTTCGCTTCATGTGGTGAAACTGGTAAAAAAACTGACGCAGCTACTGATTCAGCTAACACTGCTTTAGACTCAGCTAACACTGCTTTAGATTCAGCTAATACTGCTGTTGATTCAGCTAAAACTGCTGTAGACTCAGCTAAAACTGCTGTTGACTCAACTAAAGCTGCTCACTAATTCTTCGAAACAGAATTTTAACAGTATAAAAGCCTCCCGTTAACGGAGGCTTTTTCTATATCTATCCCAATTAAATTGCTAAGCTCCAAGCATTTTTTTACCTTTGCCAAAAATCATTCAATCTATGGCTTTATCATCCTTAACAGCAGTTACGCCTATTGACGGACGCTATTACAATAACACCAATGAACTTGCGGCTTTTTTCTCTGAATTTGCCTTAATAAAATATCGGGTACGCGTCGAAGTCGAATATTTTATAGCGTTAAGCGAATCAGGAATCGCTCAGTTGCAACATTTCGATAAAACGTTGAACGAAAAATTAAGAGATATCTATCGAAATTTTTCTGAAGAAGATGCAATCTGGATCAAGAATACCGAAAAAGTTACCAATCATGATGTTAAAGCTGTTGAATATTTTTTAAAAGATCAATTTGAAAAACTGGGCTTGCAGGATTATCTTGAATTTATTCACTTTGG
This sequence comes from Sphingobacterium sp. DR205, assembly GCF_011064245.1. Taxonomy (NCBI): domain Bacteria; kingdom Pseudomonadati; phylum Bacteroidota; class Sphingobacteriia; order Sphingobacteriales; family Sphingobacteriaceae; genus Sphingobacterium; species Sphingobacterium sp. DR205. Next base: position 6,109,946 of record NZ_CP049333.1, read on the forward strand.
CTTAACATCTCAGGATATCAACAACACAGCCATTCCACTTTCCTGGAAAGAGGCTATCAAAGAATGTTATACACCGGTCATTGATGAATTGCTCCATGAATTAAGGTCTTTGGCAACCTCTTGGTCTGACATTCCTATGCTCGCCCGTACCCACGGACAACCTGCATCTCCAACTCGCTTAGGTAAAGAACTTTATGTTTTTGTCGAACGTATTGAGCGTCAGCTACAGCTTTTACATACCGTACCGTATTCAGCAAAGTTTGGTGGGGCAACGGGTAATTTCAATGCTCATCATGTAGCTTATCCAGAAACCAACTGGATTGACTTCGGTAATAACTTTGTCAATACTATCTTGGGATTGGATCGTTCACAAACCACGACCCAAATTGAGCACTATGACAATTTTGCCGCAAGCTGTGATGCATTAAAACGAGTCAATAATATTATCATCGATCTGTGCCGTGATATATGGACTTATATCTCCATGGAATATTTTAAGCAAAAAATCACTGCCGGTCAAATTGGCTCTTCTGCAATGCCACACAAAGTCAATCCAATCGACTTTGAAAATGCAGAAGGAAATTTAGGCATTGCCAATGCTATATTTGAACATTTAGCGGCCAAATTACCGATTTCACGTCTTCAAAGGGACTTAACAGATTCAACTGTGTTACGTAATATCGGTGTTCCATTTGCACATACCTTAATTGCGGTAAAATCGACATTGAGAGGTTTACGTAAATTAATATTGAATGAACAGGCCTTAGCGAATGATCTTGAAAATAATTGGGCTGTTGTTGCCGAAGCGTTACAAACAATCTTGCGCAGGGAAGGTTATCCAAAACCTTATGAAGCACTGAAAGATCTCACACGCACCAATACACAGGTGACCAAAGAGACCATTGCATCGTTTGTGGACAATCTCAATGTTTCTGAAGAGGTAAAAGCGGAATTAAAAGCAATCAGCCCTTCTAATTACACAGGTGTCACTTTATAAGCTTTGACTTATAGATGACCTTAACAACGCTTCTTTTGATATATCTTTGTTTGGAATAAAAATAAAATTTAAATGGCTACTATCAACGTATATACAGAATCTACTCCCAATCCTTCAACCATGAAGTTTTTGGTCAATAAATTATTGATCAACGGTAGTGTGGATTTTCCAAATAAAGAAGCTGCACAAGATTCACCTTTCGCACAGGAGTTGTTCAAATTCAATTTTGTAAACGGTGTATTCTTCGCAAGCAATTTTGTGACCATTACCAAAACAGAAGATGCGGAATGGGAAGATATTGAAGCCTTATTGAAAGACTTTGTAAAAGGTGCTGTTGAATCTGAGCTTGCAGTAAAAGCTGTGCATCATGATTCAGAAGTAAACTTTGAAGGCACAGAAACAGAAGTAAAAATTCAACAGGTATTACATGATTATGTACGGCCAGCTGTTGAACAGGATGGCGGTGCCATTCATTACAAATCCTTCAACGAAGGTATCGTAACTGTTGAATTAAAGGGATCCTGTAGTGGTTGCCCTTCATCAACGATTACGTTAAAAGCTGGTATCGAAGGTTTATTAAAACGTATGGTTCCGGGTGTAACGGAAGTCGTTGCAGAAGCAATGTAGGAACTCATACCAACCAATAGTAAATAGAAAATGGATCCGGCACATGTACCGGATCCATTTTCTATTTTTAGAGCGATTTGATATCTCTATTGATGCAAGCACAACGACATCACTAATTGACGACATCAAAAGAATCTCTCAACGGCAGATTAGCGGATGAATTTCCGATAAAGATTTCAAATCTTCCCGGCTCTACAGTCCACTTGTTATATTGATCCAACAACTCTAGATGTGCCGGTAAAATTGAAAACTGAACAGACTTTTTCTCACCAGGATTCAATTCGATTTTTTCGAAACCACGCAGATCCATCTCGTAAGTTGTAACGGAAGAAACCACATCTTTGACATATAGTTGAACGACCTCCGCTCCCTTTCTTTTTCCGATATTTTGTACATCTACCGTAACAGTCAACGAGTCTGTTGGTCGTATTTGCTTTTTATTCAGCCGCAAATTTGAAAATTGAAAGTCGGTATAACTTAAGCCATAACCAAAAGGATAAAGGAATCCAACAACCCGACTATTTCCCCAGCCATTGGGTCCCACACCGGGTTGCCCCGCCTGTGCCGCGGGTTTGGTCGGGAAATTCATTTCGATCTGTCCAACAGATTTAGGAAAAGAAATCGGAAGCTTTCCGCTCGGATTATACTCACCAAATAACATATCTGCCACAACATGTCCAGATTGACCACTGAGAAACCAGCTCTCCACAATCGCAGGCAAGTATTTATTTTCCCAATTGATGGATAACGGTCTTCCATTTACGAGTACCAGAATGATAGGCCTTCTGGTTTCTTTTAACTTCATCAAATAATCACGCTGTTTACCGGGCAGATTGAGATCTGAGCGAGATCGGCTTTCACCAACTTCACGTTCTGATTCGCCCATGACGGCGATAATTAGATCTGATTCCTGCCCAAGGCGGACACCTGTGGTCATACTTTCAATTTCCTCGTTCGACAGATCCGTTGGTATAATTTCACTTTCAGGCCAGTTTTTATCGACAACATCCACCCCTTTCGTATAGTTTACCTGCAGTGCTTTGTCCTTGGCATATGCTATAATACCATCCTTAATAGTTGTTATTGGATTATTGGATGGACCATAGCGACTTGTCGTGTAATTTGTTGCCTCGGCCATGGGGCCTGTGACCAAAATCCGCTTGTATTTATTGATATCAATAGGAAGGAGATCCTGTTCATTTTTTAGCAAAACAATGGATTCCCTGTTCACCTGCAGCGAAATATTTTCGTCGGCTTGGGTATGGACTTTCTGATCCGCTAAGTTGGTATTGTCGACAAGCGGATGATCAAATAGTCCCAGTTTAAACTTGACCGTCAGCACTTCTCGAACACGTTGATTCAATACATTCATGTCTAGTCCACCTTCGTCGATAAGTTCCATCAAGGGAGTCAGGTAAGTGTTCGGCGGATCGAAATTCGTCCGGACATTAAGTCCGCCTTCCAATGCTTGCCGTATGGCGTCTTTATAATCTGTGGCAACATGATGTTTACTGCTAATAAATTCGAGCGCTTCGCTATCGGAAACGATATAACCTTCAAATCCATAATCCTTCCGCAACAAATCTTGCAGGAAATATTTACTTGAAGAAACTGGAACACCATCATAGTCGTTGTAACTGCTCATGATCCCCAGCGGCTTAGCCTCTTTAACCACTCTTTTAAAAGGATATAAATGGAGTTCATGCATTTCACGAAATCCAACGTGCGGATCTGTCCGTGCGTTTCCGTCCCGCCCACCCTTAGGTACGGAATAAACGGCATAATGTTTCAGGGTTGAAGCAATGCCGTTTTGCTGAATACCCAATACAGCTTGTTTCCCCATTTCAGCAATATGAAAGGGATTTTCACCATAAGTTTCCACTACGCGTCCCCAGCGCGGATCGCGAGAAACATCGAGGATAGGCGCATAGACATTGGTATATCCTAAGTATTTAGCTTCTCTTCCGACGATCTCACCAGCGGTTCTAACCAATTTTGTATTCCAGGTACTTCCGATATTGATCGGTGCCGGTAATGGTGTCGCCCTATCATGGTTTAGACCATGTATCCCTTCATTCGTAAAATCAACAGGGATCCCCAGGCGAGTATGTTCAATAAACCACTTTTGCACATTATTCAAAGCGACAGCATGACGACTGAAGGGATAGGAAAAAGAACTTTTTGCGGACTTATTATAGGCTAAGCTGTTTAACATTTCATCAATATTGGCCAATCCATGCTTCCATATTTCCTTGTCCCAGGCGGCGGCAGGCTGTTCATCCTTCAAAACTCGTCCATACCCATAGAGGGTAACGGTTTGATTAGCCTTTTCCTGGGTAGTCATCTGGCTCAATAAATCATCTACGCGACTCGCTATGGGTTGTTTGGAATCCTCATAGACATCCTTTTTACCGTTTTTATTGAAATCGATCCAATCTTGATGATAAATGGCTTTATCCTGAGCGAAAGAATAGAATTGTAATGCGGAAAATGCAGCAACAAGCAATAAGCGTTTAGAATGACAGGGCATTATCTTGAAAATTGTGGGTTTTATAATTAAAAGCAAGGTACAAAAAAAGTCAACATCAAAAAGTTAAAAGTTGAAATGGGGGCAGTCCACAGGTCAGGGGCTGATCAAAATAAAGAAATTCACTTTTTAACAAGCATCTAGCTTAAAAATAGTTAACTTTACGACCAATTGTGAAACCAACAAAAAAAATGAGTGCAGATATTAACAAACTAGAACAAATTGCATCACAAGTAAGACGTGATATCGTACGTATGGTACACGCTTGTCAATCAGGACACCCAGGTGGTTCATTAGGTTGTACAGATTACTTTGTGGCGCTTTATTTCAATGCAATGAAACGTAATCCTTCCTTTGATATGGACGGAAAAGGTGAAGATTTATTCTTCTTGTCAAACGGACACATTTCACCTGTATTTTACAGTACATTGGCACGTGCGGGGTATTTTGAAGTAAGCGAACTGGCAACATTCAGAAAAATCAATTCTAGACTACAAGGTCACCCAACGACACACGAAGGCCTTCCGGGCATCCGTATTGCGTCAGGATCTTTGGGTCAGGGATTATCCGTTGCTATTGGAGCCGCACAGGCAAAAAGATTGAATAAAGACAATAATCTAGTTTATGTATTAATGGGTGATGGTGAATTGCAGGAAGGCCAAGTTTGGGAAGCCGCAATGTATGCGCCGCACAACAAAATTGACAACTTGATTGCTACAGTTGATTACAATAATGCACAGATCGATGGATCTACAGATCAGGTACTGTCATTAGGCGATCTTCGTGCTAAATGGGAAGCTTTTGGCTGGGATGTGATGGAAGTGACTAAAGGAAACGATATGGCTTCAGTAGTTGCTGGCTTAGCAGAAGCAAAATCACGTACCGGAAAAGGTAAACCAGTGATTATCTTATTGCACACAGAGATGGGAAAAGGTGTTGATTTCATGATGGGTTCTCATAAATGGCACGGTGTTGCTCCAAATGACGAACAATTGGCGTCGGCATTGAATCAACTTACTGAAACTTTAGGAGATTACTAGAAATGAAAAAATATACTTACACAGAGTCAAAAGATACACGTTCAGGTTTTGGGGCTGGTTTATTGGAAGCTGGAAAACAAAACGAAAATGTAGTAGCATTATGTGCTGATTTGATCGGATCATTGAAAATGAACGATTTTATCAAAGAATTCCCAGAGCGCTTTTTCCAAATCGGTATTGCTGAGGCAAACATGATGGGTATCGCTGCTGGACTTACTATCGGTGGTAAAGTTCCTTTCACAGGTACATTTGCCAACTTCTCTACGGGCCGTGTTTATGACCAAATCCGTCAATCTATTGCATATTCAGATAAGAATGTGAAAATTGCCGCTTCTCATGCTGGATTAACCTTAGGTGAAGATGGTGCAACACACCAGATTTTGGAAGACATTGGATTGATGAAAATGTTACCCGGAATGACTGTAATTAACCCTTGCGACTTCAACCAAACAAAAGCGGCTACTATTGCGGCAGCAAAATTTGAAGGTCCGGTTTATTTACGCTTCGGCCGTCCGGTAGTTCCTAACTTCACACCTGCGGATCAGGAATTTGTCATCGGAAAAGCGATCCTATTAAATGAAGGCACAGATGTAACCATCATCGCTACAGGTCACTTGGTATGGGAAGCCATTCAAGCAGGAGAAAAATTAGCTGAATTGGGCATCAGTGCCGAGATCATCAATATCCATACCATCAAACCGTTGGATGAGGAAGCGATTTTGAAATCTGTTGCAAAAACAAAATGTGTCGTGACTGCTGAAGAACACAACCGTCTAGGCGGATTGGGGGACAGCGTTGCACAGGTATTGGCAAAAGAATTACCTAGCCCACAAGAGTATGTAGCCGTAAATGACAGCTTTGGAGAATCAGGTACTCCAGCACAACTTATGGAGAAATATGGTTTGAACGCAGACGCTATCGTTGCTGCTGCTCAAAAGGTAATCAAAAGAAAATAAGAAAACTACACAGGTCAATATATGGATGACGCTTTAATTATAGCAAAATTCGCCGAAGAAAATACGCGAGAAGAAGCTTTCCGTTTATTGTTGAAAAAATATCAACAAAAGATTTATTGGCATGTGCGAAGAATGGTAATCGATCATGATGATGCAGATGATGTCGTGCAGGATATTTTCGTCAAAGTATGGAAGAACCTTGGTAACTTTCGTGAAGATTCACAATTGTACACCTGGCTATATCGGATCGCAACAAATGAATGTATTACATTCTTAAATAAAAAAAAGCAAAAGCAGAACGTGTCGTTGGACGACGACACGACTGCTTATTTAGCAGAAACACTTGCTGATGGCAATTACTTTAATGGCGACAAAGCGCAAATGAAATTGCAACAGGCTTTATTGACATTGCCCGAGAAACAGAAATTGGTTTTCAACATGAAATATTTTGAAGATATGAAGTATGAAGAGATTTCGGAAGTACTGGGTACAAGTGTTGGAGCGTTAAAAGCCTCCTATCATTTGGCCGTAAAAAAAATAGAGTCTTTTTTTAATAACCACGATTAAACCTTTTAGCCCAACTAGGCTCTAATAGATACTATGAAGGAAAATAGCACATATCATGATGGGCTGGAGTTTAATCATCTTCCAGAATCATTGCGTAAAAATCCTTTTGCCGTGCCTGAAAATTATTTCAGTGATTTGGAATCTAAAATAATAGGGCAAGTCAAATGGATGGAATGCAAGGATGAATCTGTATTTGAGGTTCCTGAAGGATACTTTGATTCACTCCCAGATCTCGTGCTGAGCAAAATAGCGGAGGATTCCCTCAAAAACAAGGTCACTTTGGAGGGCTTTACTATTCCTGAACAATATGCTGCGATATTAACAGAAGATATCTTTCATCGAATTTCAGAAGAAAACTTAAAAGAAAAAATCCAATCGGATGGCTTTACGGTGCCAACAGGTTATTTTCAAACGCTTGAGCAAAATATCACTACAACTCTTGCAGAAACAGAATTAAAGGATATTGTTGCAACAGATGGCTTTGCTGTTCCTGTAAATTATCAGCTAGATCTTGAAGCAGCTATTTTAGCCCGTATTACTGAAGAAAAATTGAAGGAGGCTGTACCAACAGAGGGTTTTGAAGTTCCTGTAAATTATCATTCAGATCTTGAAGCAACTATTTTAGCCCGTGTTACTGAAGAAAAATTAAAAGATGCCATTCCCGCGGCAGGTTTTGATATTCCCTCTCATTATTTTGATAATCTTTCAGATAAGATTATTGGCGCTATTCAGGAAGCTGAACAAGAAAGAGATTCAACGCCTATCCATCACTTAGGGAAACCAAAAAAATGGTATGCTAGATATGCCGTAGCAGCATCGTTCACAGCTATGTTAGGCCTTGGGGGGTATTGGGGATACCAATACCAGCAACAAAATGCTTTTGCTCAAGAGCAAGATAACTTAGCCGAAGAACAGTTGAGTCAACATTTATCTGAAATACCAAAGCAGGAAATTATTAATTATCTTTCTGCTTCTGCTTCAGGGGATGACATTATATATATGTCCCAATATACGGATGAAACAAATCTTCCGACAAAAGGATTTGGCACTAATATATCTAAACAAGAGATAGAAGATTATCTAAACTATACCTTATAATGATGTTCAACAAAAAAAACATATGGATAACATTGTTCTTTAGTATATTTTCTATTGCCTTGGGCTTTGCACAAGACAAAAATCGTTTCCAAGCTATTGAAAATGAAAAAATAGCTTACATCACTAAAGAACTAGATTTGACTCCCAAAGAAGCACAGCAATTTTTTCCGCTGTATAATGAATATAGCCAGACGTTATGGGATATCCGGAAAGAAAAATTAAATGGTGCTCCTAAAAACAGTTTTAGAGGTGGATCGAGGGATGTATTACAGTATGATGCCAAAGAGGTACAGATAAAAAAAGAGTACCGCTCAAAATTTGCCAAAGTAATAGGCAATGCCCGGGCTTCACAATTCTTTGAAGTAGAGCAGGAGTTCAGGGAACATCTCTATAAATCTTTAAAAAATAGGGGTAGATAATCCCGAAAATAAAAAAGAAGTCTTAAAGACTTCTTTTTTATTTTCGGACATTTGTAAAATCATGTTAAGCAATAGAGAATTATTTTTAATGAACACCGCTCAGACCTCTAGCTCACCTAGATTGGTTGAAGTGGTTAAGGCCGAAGGGGTTTACCTATATGGGCCTAATGGAGAGGAGTATATGGATCTTGTCTCCGGATTTAATGTGAGCAATATTGGGCATCGTCACCCCAAGGTGCTCGAAGCCATAAAGACTCAACTCGATCAGTATTTGCATGTCACTGTCTATGGTGAATTTGTTCAGGCGCCACAAGTCCTGTTTGCAACAGAATTATTAGCAGAATTACCTTCAAATTTTCAATCGGTATACCTGACCAACAGTGGTGCAGAAGCTGTAGAAGGGTCTATGAAAATAGCTAAGAAGTATACCGGACGAAGGCAAATTATCGCAGCCAAGAAGGCTTATCATGGTAGTACACAAGGTGCTCTTAGTCTTATCGGGAACGATGAATACCGTCAGGCCTATGCCCCACTCCTTCCGGAAATAGACTTTATTACGTTTAATGATCCCGGGGACTTAGCGAATATTACAGATAAAACTGCAGCCGTCATCCTAGAAGCCATTCAAGGGGAAGCTGGCGTCAGAGTTCCTGATATAGCCTATATGCAAGCGGTAAGAAAACGTTGTGATGAGACAGGCACACTACTCATATTTGATGAAATCCAGACTGGTTTTGGTCGTACAGGAAAACTGTTTGCCTTCGAACATTTCGGTATTGTACCTGATATACTGATGTTGGCCAAAGGCATTGGTGGCGGTATGCCATTGGGCGCCTTTGTTGCCGCTAAAGAAGTAATGGATGTCATTAAAGACAATCCGATGTTGGGTCATATCACCACATTCGGAGGCCATCCTGTAAGTTGCGCCGCTGCACGTGCATCGCTTGCTGTAATTAAATCGGAGAAGTTGGTAGAACAGGTAGCTTACAAGGCTAATTTATTTCGTAAAAAACTCAGCCATCCGGCAATCAGAGAAATCCGTGGACTAGGACTTATGATGTGCTTACAATTGGACAGCTTTGAGCAAGTCTATAGTGTCAGTAAGTATTGTGCTGAACAGGGAGTGATGATCGACTGGTACCTTCATTGTGAAACGGCACTTCGTGTAGCCCCACCGTTGACCATTACCGAAGCTGAAATAGAAAAAGCCTGTAACATCATTGTAAAAGGTTTAGAAAAATATGCTAAAAGTATGTAACTTTAAAGCATAACAAAAACCTAATAATGAGCACAAACCGCAGATCATTTATCAAAAAAAGCATAATTGGTGCCGGTCTTTTGACTGGTGCTAATTTATTGGACAACGAAGCTTACGCCTATGGAGACAGCTTCAAATCTTCAAAAATAAGTTTGAATGATGGAGACGTCATCCTATTTCAGGGCGACTCCATTACGGATGTGGGCCGCGATAGGGATAACAGAAAAGCCAATGACACCAACGCCTTGGGGCGCGGTTATGCTTTATTGGCTGCAAGCGAACTATTGAATAAATATGCCGCAAAGAATCTAAAAATTTACAATACCGGAATCAGCGGCAATCGTGTTCCCGACCTTCAAAAACGCTGGGCAGAGGATACTTTAGCAATCAAACCAACCGTATTGAGTATCTTAATCGGTGTAAATGATTTTTGGCGAACCATAGACCGTGGAGCCAAAACAACTGTTGAAGAATATAAATCCCAATACCAACAATTGTTGCAAGAGACCTTGCAGAAACTTCCGAATGTTAAACTGATAATTGGAGAACCTTTTGCCGTAAAAGGTGTTGGCCATATCACAGATGCCTGGTATCCCAAATTTTTAGCCTATCAGGAGACTGCACGTGAAATCGCAAAAGAATTCAATGCGATACTCCTCCCCTATCAGAAAATCTTTGATAACGCACAAAAGACAGCTCCGGGAGCCTATTGGGCAGCGGATGGTGTACACCCTACGCTAGCAGGAGCACAAATGATGGCAACAGCCTGGATGGATTGCATCAAATAATATAAACAAGAGAAGAGGGCGGATATTTTGGCAATATCCGCCCTCTTATTTATTATTAAATCGTATACTAAATCTCTTTGTAAGGGGTCTTTTGTAAGTCTGGAAGAAAATAAGCGACGATACCTATCAAGGGTAAATATGAACACAGGTGATAAATAAACTCGATGGAGGTATGATCTGCCTGCCAACCGAGAACGGCAGATCCTATCCCGCCCATGCCGAATGCAAAACCATAAAATAGCCCCGAAACCATTCCTAGCTTTTTAGGCAGTAATTCCTGCGCATAGACTATAATGGCTGGAAAGGCCGAAGACAATATCAGTCCGATAATGACAATCAGTATTCCGGTCATGGTTAGACCAACGTAGGGTAAAGCCAATGCAAAAGGTGCTACACCTAAAACCGAAAACCAAATTACATATTTCCTGCCAAAACGATCCCCGAAAGCTCCACCGAGCAAGGTACCAACCGCAACAGCTATCAGAAAGTAAAACAGGTACACCTGTGCTTCAACTTCATTTATCCCAAATTTTTTCATGGTATAAAACTGAAAATAGTTTGTAATACTGGCGATATAGAAATACTTTGACACGATCAACAACAGTAGAATAACAACGGTAGTCACAATACGTGAATTGGGTAGATCCGGTACACGAATAACTCTTTTTGTCGTTCTGGAAACATTTGCAAGCCTACGTTTATACCAAGTACCAATATAATAGGAGATAAACTGACCAACAATGGTAAATAAACACATCCAGGCGATGGCCTGTTGACCGCGAGGTAAGACCAGAAAAGCAACGATAATAGGTGCCAAAGCCGTACCTGCATTTCCGCCGATTTGAAATATAGACTGAGCCATACTGCGTCTGCCACCCGAAGCCATATAGGCTACCCGCGAAGATTCAGGGTGAAAAATCGAGGAACCAATACCTACCAGGAAAACGGAAAACAAGATCCATGCATATGTATGTGCCTGGGAAAAGAGCAACATGCCCACAAGGGAAAAGGACATACCGATAATCTGCGAATATGGCACAGGGCGCTTATCGGTAAAAGACCCTACAACAGGCTGAAAAATTGACGCAGCAATCTGATACACCAATGTAATCATCCCAACCTGTGAAAAACTCAGGTGATGCTCTTCTTTTAATAAAGGGTAGGTCGCAGGGATTACAGCCTGAATAAGATCATTCAGCAGGTGCACCATACTCACGGCAAACAAAATAGAAAAAATAGGTCTGGTTTCTTTTTCTCTGATCATGATTTCGCTTAAATTAAAAAGGTCGATTCATTCAAATCAACCTATATATCTGCATTTATATTACACGTACCAACAATCCTTTGAGGTATTCACCTTCTGGAAAGGAGGCCCGTACAGGGTGATCCTCTGGCTGGTGGAATTGTCTAATAAATTGTATTTCTTTGCCTGCATCCAATGCTGCCCATGCTAGTACTTGCTTAAAGGTATCCATATCCATTGCGCCAGAGCAAGAAAAGGTCGCTAATAATCCACCGCTATTCAGCAGCATTAAGCCCCTACGGTTTAAATCTTTATAAGCCCGTGACGCACGATCCAAAGCTGACCGGGAAGGCGCATATTTAGGTGGATCCAGGACAATCAGATCGAATTTTTCTCCTTCATCCATAAACTTGCGCAATTGCTTATTGACGTCGGACAATATTGCTTTATGCCGACTTGGCTCAAATCCGTTTTCGATAACATTTTTTTCCAACGTTTCAATGGCCAATGCCGAACTATCCACCGAAACGACTTGACTTGCTCCAGCTTTTAAGCTGTTCAATGTGAATCCACCAGAATAGCAGAAACAATCCAATACACGTTTATTGGCGACATATCCTGCGGTCAACAATCTATTTTCCCGCTGGTCACAGTAAAATCCCGACTTTTGTCCGTCAATAATATTTACTTTATAATGAAGGCCGTTTTCGATAACGTCTACAAATTCAGGCGGCAACTCTCCAGACAAAAGACCATTTGTATCAGGTAAACCTTCATGTTCACGGGATTTTAGATCGCTCCGTTCGTAGATACCTGTAGGATCGAGTAGGGTATTTAATTCTGCGATAATAATATCTTTAACCTTCTCTACCCCTACCGAATGAACTTGAATGGAAATAAAATCAGCATACTTATCAACGATTAATCCAGGCAGAAAATCTGCTTCCGCAAAAATGAGGCGGACCGTGTTCGTCATACCATCCTGGAGTAAATGCTCTCTCGCCGCTACCGCCTTTTGAATACGGGTACGCCACCAATCCGCATCAATCTGAGCGTTTGGATTCCATTCCAATAAACGAATGGCTACCCGGGAACTATTGTGAAATAATCCATATGCGATAAACTCTCGCTCGGCATTGTATACGCCAACAACTTCGCCATCTTCTATCTTATCGGACAATGATTTAATTGCTCCAGAAAATACCCAAGGATGCAATTGCCAGGCAGCTTTATCCTTACCCTTATTCAAATAAACTGATTTCATTACTGCAAAATTAACTTATTATTTCGACATCCAAATGAAACATACGATATAAAAAGCCTAAGTAATAAAACCAGCGAATACCCAAGTGTTAAACGACAAAAGCTAGTTTATAAAAACACTATCCAGAAAGTGAAAGCGAAGTTCTTAAGAATTAAACATTTGGAAAGAGATCGTAAGAGGATTTACGAGTAAAATAAAAAAAAGGAGGAGTCCAATCTTCTGGACATCCCCCTCCGCGTTTAGTTATGGTTGATTAGATATCTTTTGAACGCTTCGAAGTCTACCGCCAAAGGTTCCGCTAGTTTTTCTTTTCCTTGCAACGCTTCTGCACCGTCCGGCAATGCAATTTTTGCGAACACTTCAGCATCTATCGCATCCGGGAATTTGCAGGGATGTGCTGTAGATAAGAATACCGAGGCGTAATGACCCGGATTTTCTTTAGCATAAGCTTTCGCACCAAGCCAAGCAATCGCCGTATGTGGACAGGCAATGTAATTTGCTTCTTGCACGAGTCTATCCATCCCAACTTTTGTTTCTTTATCAGTAAAGGTATAGGAAGAAAGCATTGCTTTTAGCTCTGCAAGATTACCTGCAAAAAGATCCTGAATCCGCACCCAATTGCTTGGGTTTCCCACATCCATGGCATTACTCAATGTCTGGACAGAAGGTTTGGGTTCGTATTGTCCTGAAACAAGAAATCTCGGTACGGTATCGTTGACATTTGTCGCTGCCACAAAATGTTTGACAGGAAGTCCCATTTTGTAAGCTAACAAACCTGCGCCAATATTTCCAAAATTACCACTTGGCACAGTAAATACGACTTCATTGATGCCTTGGGATTTCAGTTGGGCATAAGCATAAAAATAGTAGAAGGTTTGCGGGATCAATCGGGCAATATTGATTGAATTGGCAGATGTCAATCGCAATGTTTGATTGAGCCCTTCATCATTAAACGCCTGTTTCACGAGCGCCTGACAATCGTCAAATGTACCATCGACCTCAAGGGCACGTATATTTTGCCCGTTTGTTGTCAACTGTAGCTCTTGTACCTCGGAAACTTTGCCCTTGGGATATAATATGGTCACACGAGTCCCCTCTACTCCCAAGAAACCTAATGCCACAGCTCCTCCAGTATCGCCTGAAGTTGCGACGAGCACATCCAGCAATTTATCATCAGCTTTAGAAAAGTATCCCATAATACGGCTCATAAATCGAGCTCCAAAATCCTTAAAAGCATAAGAAGGTCCATGAAATAGCTCTAGTACAGCTGTACTATCGGTCAGGAATTTTACGGGTGCATCAAAATTAATCGCTTCATTGACGATTTTCCTCAAATCCGGCTTAGGAATATCACTCCCTAAAAGTGTCGAGGCTACCTCCAACGCAATTTCCTGCAAAGAATATTGTTGGATATTTTTGATGAATAAAGGGTCCAGCTGCGGTATTTGTTCAGGCATATACAACCCTTTATCCGCTGGCAATGAATTAAATACGGCATCTTTGAAAGAGACAGCCAATGTTCTATTATTTGTACTGTAAAACTTCATCTTTTAATATTTACTTTAACATACATCTATACTGAATACGGTCCCCTTGTATATGAAACAGTGGTCATACGATCAGTCAGGCGCCACCTTCCATGTACTATTTTTATAAACACGGTATGGCAAAATTTTTATTTTAATACTCTCGGTCCTTCTATATTTACTTTTGAGACGTAGCCAAAGCTGTCAATTTCATTTTCCTTGAGATGAGCCTGGATGCTGTCTGCAATCTTTTTGGCGATCTGCTCATCCCGTGTCATTGCAACGACCGAGGGGCCTGAACCTGATATACCAAAGCTCAGAGCTCCATGCTGTAGTGCGATTTCCTTCATTTCATAAAACTGCGGAATCAATATCGCACGCGTGGGCTCTATAAGAATATCCTTCATGCTCCGGGAAATCAGATCATAATCTTCTTTAAATAAAGCCGCTACCAATCCGGCAATATTGCCCCATTGCGTCACAGCATCTTTTAATAAGACTTTATCTTTGATTAATTGTCGTGCGTCACGTGTAGGGACATCGACCTGTGGAAACACCACTGCTGCCACTAATTCCTTCGGTGAAGGAATAGAAACAACATCCAAAGGCTCATTGCCCCTGATTAACGTTATACCTCCATAAAGTGCCGGCGCAACATTATCGGCATGACCGGTACCACAGGCTAATCGCTCCCCCTCGACACAGAACGGTAACAATTCTTCTTTCGTTAATGGGTTGCCAAGCATAACATTGATCGCAAAAAGTCCGGCCACCGTACTCGCCGCACTGGAGCCCAAACCCGATCCGATTGGCATGTGCTTGTGCAATTCAATTTCGACACCGACTTTCGACGCAATATTTAGCGCTTGCAACAGGTACTGAACACAAGCAGACACGGTGTTTTTACTGGGGTCGAGCGGGAGTCTACCATCATCTCCTGTGATCTCTTTTATGGTCACTCCGGGCTGCTGTTTGCGCCGCATGATAACTTCATCTCCCGGCTGCTCCACCGCAAAACCCAGTATATCAAAACCACAGATCATATTCGCAACAGTTGCAGGAGCAAATACCCGAACTTCCGGCAGCATCTTGTCCAAATCGATGACTTTACCTTTTAGATATTCTACATTTAAATTATTAGCCATTACTTCAATCGTTATTTACTTCAAAATAGTCTTATGCTCCAACGTTAACCAAATCTGCGAACACGCCCGCCGCAGTCACTTCAGCCCCGGCCCCGGGGCCCTTGACAACCAAAGGGCGTTCTTTGTATCTTTCTGTGGTAAAGGAAATAATGTTATCACTACCCGATAACGCGTAAAAAGGGTGGTTTTCGTCTACAAATTGGATCGCTATAGAAACTTTTCCATTTTCAAGCTTTCCGATATAACGTATTACTTTCTTCTCACGGGCAGCTCTTGCTTTCATATCTTCGAAATAAGCATTCTCATTTTGTAATTCCGCATAGAAGGCGTCCACGGTATCGGCCTTTAGACAGGCCTCCGGAAGAATCGGTCCCAGATCTACATCTTCCGCTTCAACGGCATAGCCAGCGTCTCTTGCCAAAATCAACATTTTACGCATAAAGTCTATTCCCCCCAAATCATCCCTTGGATCCGGTTCGGTATAGCCCAACTCTTGCGCTTGCTTAACAACATTGAAAAAAGTAGCATCGTCTTTGAAATTGTTGAAGATGTAAGATATCGTACCTGAAAGAATGGCCTCGATCTTTAAGATACGGTCACCACTCAACATCAAGTCTTTAAGAACCCTTACGATAGGTAGCCCGGCACCGACATTGGTCTCATAGAAAAAGTCCACCCCATGTTTATGGGCAGTATCGCGAAGCGTCTTATATTGTGCATACTTTCCAGAATTCGCGATTTTATTACAGGTTACGATGGAGATATTGGATTTAAAAATATCTTCATAATACGTGGCTGGCAACTTGCTTGCTGTATTATCAATAAACACACAGTTTGGTAAGTTTAGGGCTTTCATTTTCTCAATAAATAAAGCCAGATCCGCCTCGGAACCATTTTTTTCCAGCTCAGCCGACCAATTATTTAGTTCTACACCTTCGGTATTAAATAACATCTTACGGCTATTGGAAATTCCAACCACTTTGATCTCGATATCGTTCTTATCCAGCAGAAAATCATGTTGATCCTCCAATTGTTTAAATAACGTTGCACCGATATTACCTGTACCGATATTAAATACATGCAATGTTTTTTTCAACTCCGCGAAAAAAGCATCGTGAACAGCGTTGAGCGCTTTGGCCAAATCTTCTTTACCGATGATGACGGAGATATTATATTCCGATGACCCTTGTGCTATAGCTCTTACATTGATACCATTTCGTCCAAGGGCAGCAAATAACCTTCCGGACATCCCCGGAGTCCGTTTCATATTTTCGCCAACAATGGCCAATACAGAAAGATTATCCTCTATAGCAGGAATGACCAGCTTATTTGCCTGGATTTCCAGTTCGAATTCAATTTCAATCAACTGTATTGCACGCTTCGCATCCGAGGGATTAACCGCAAAGGTGATGCTATGCTCCGAAGAAGATTGCGTGATCAATACAACATTAATCTGCTCCCTTGCCAACAGCGTAAAAAGTCGTCCGCTAAACCCAGACTTGCCGATCATTCCTGATCCACTTAAATTGATCACAGAAATATCCGAGATAGAAGAAATCCCCTTGATTGGCAACGCTGTTTTTCCGCTATCAAATTGGATTACCGTACCCGAGAAATCAGGCTCAAAAGTATTGCGGATGACAATCGGGATTTTCTTCAAAAATGCGGGTATCATGGTTGGTGGGTAGATTACCTTAGCACCAAAATAAGAAAGCTCCATTGCTTCAGTATAGGAAAGCACCGGGAGTGAAAAGGCTTTTTTCACGATCCGGGGATCAGCAGTCAGCATGCCATTAACATCAGTCCAGATTTCAATCGCTGTCGCATCAAGTATCGACCCAAAAATGGCAGCAGTATAGTCCGATCCGCCTCTTCCCAAGGTGGTGATGCGACCATTCTCATTGCTACCGATAAAACCGGTTACAAAAAGCAATTTATCACTGTGTGTGATATACATTGATTTCACGAGCTGCTCCGTCAGGGCTTCATTTAAATGGGCATTACCAAAGTCGGAATCGGTCTTTACATAATGCGAGGCATCAATAAATAGAGACTCCGGTATATACTGTTCCATTACTTTAGAAACCATATAATTCGAGCATCGCTCACCATAACTTAGAATCAGGTCCTTACTTTGATTACTTAGCTCCTTCAGTGCAAAAATTCCCTGGAGCAGATCCTCGATCTCATTGAAAAATAACTTAAGTTTGGTGAAAACTGGATTTTGGAACTTAACTGCGAGAAGCTCTTTCACGACTGCAAAATGTTTATCCTCCAAAGATTTAAGTCCATCAGAAAAGGACTTTCCTTCTGCCGCGTCCTCTGCCAACTGGGTTAGTAAATTTGTTACTCCTGACATCGCAGATAATACCACCAGTGGCTTTTCCTTAGCATCATAGGATTTATTAACAATGCTTAAGACTGCTTTGAGACTTTCTACTGTTCCGACTGAAGTTCCTCCAAATTTTAAAACTTTCATACTGATTTATACTGTTTGTTTAGTTTGATTTATGTGATAAAAAAGAAGCGCTTTCCCTTTTGAGGAAAGCGCTTCGAAATATTGTGTCTACAATTATATACAATGAAACTACTTCCTCCTAAGTTTTATCCCGGTGGTAATAATAATCGTTGTAATAATTGTGTTTGTGTTCATTGTTATTGCTTATGTGCAGTAAATATAGAACAAATATTATCACATTCCTAAAGAAAATTAATATTTTTTTTCAGATTCACAAAAACAAGTCTTAAAGAATGATATTCTAACATAAGCCGGTTGTTTTATATGAACCGATACCTCTACTTGCGTGTAGTAAAAGTTCGACAGACCGATTAAATTTCAATATGTCCAAAAAGCGTTAAGAAAGATGTTAAAATTGTTAAAATTTCGTTAAATCGCCTAAAAAAAATTTGACCTTAAACTGATATTGTATTATATTCGCAACAGTGCTGTCCAAAATAGATGACAGTATTGAATTTTAAAAAGTTAAATGTTGTACAAAAAAGCGATTTAATGAAAACAAAGAAATTTATAGCATCAATGCTATTTATCGGCTTATGTCTAGTGTCGCAGGCACAAACCAACAGAAACTCCAAACCAGAATCAGATCCTGATAATCTCGCCAAAGAATACTTCTCACAAATCATGGGAGTTGCAGTCTCAGCAACCACAAATACAAAACTTTATCAATTTGTTTACGAATGGCTAGGTACGCCATATCGGTTGGGCGGAGACTCCAAACGAGGTATTGATTGCTCTAAATTTTCTTACGAATTATACGACAAGGTGTTTAACACCTCTTTGGGCTACAACAGCCGTAATCAGTATTCGCAAGTAAAGACTGTAGAAAAGAATGAATTGAAAGCAGGAGATTTGGTATTCTTCAAAATCAGAAGCAGAAGCATCACTCATGTAGGTGTATATATTGGTGATAATAAATTTGCTCATGCTTCGTCCAGCAAGGGTGTTATGATCAGCAACTTGGACGAGCCCTATTGGAGACGCTACTATTATAATGGTGGCCGTTTGCCAGAAGATCATAAATCGCTCACTGCCGAAATATTAAAAGCAGAAAAAGATAATAAACTGAATTAAGGATTCCGTTATCGAGATACAAAAGTCCAAAGCTTTAAACGGCTTTGGACTTTTTTTATACAATTTAATATCCTATTTTTACCCTATAATCATTGAAATACTATTATGTCTTCAAAGAAAACGCTCATCTTAAATAAAGAACAAATAAAACAGAAGTCTATCCGTATTGCCTATCAGATTTTAGAAGACAATTTTGAAGACGAAACACTTGTTTTGGTTGGGATTGCCGATCGGGGTTATGTATTTGCACAACGCCTTCAGGCGATATTAAAGGATATCTCAGACAAGGAAATTCTTTTGATTAAAGTTACCATGAAGAAAACAAGCCGGTCATTGAGTGCGGGCACGGATTTACCTGTTGACATGGCAAAAGACAAAACGATCATCCTGGTGGATGATGTATTAAATAGTGGCAGAGCGCTGGCTTACGGTTTGGGTGTATTCCTGAATGTTCCATTGAAGAAGATGAGAACGGCCGTACTGATCGATAGGAGCCACCACAAGTTCCCGATCTTTAGTGACTACTATGGCACTAAATTGTCTACGATCCTAAAAGAACATGTTACGGTTACCCTCGAAGAATTTGATAACGAAGAAGATGCAGCATGGTTGGTATAACCATGTTGCTATTTCTTTGACACTTTCAGTTTCATTCCCGGCTTAATCCGGCTTCCGTTCAGATCATTATCACTTTTTAAGCGGCCAACGGATACACCATTTTTATTGGCTATCTGCGATAAGGTGTCCCCCTTTTTTACGACATAGTATGCTGTACGTGTAGAAGCACGTTGTTGGCTCTTTTTGGCCGATTTCTCAGCGTTATGCGCTAGCCTTGTACTGACATAACTATCTTCCTTCTTGATCGTTAAATTTTGTCCGGGTACAATCTGACTTCCGCGCAAATTATTCCATGATTTTATATCCTGAACAGTAACTTCAAACTTTTCAGCGATGGAAGCGAATGTTTCCCCTACTTTGACCTTGTATTTTCCACCTTTTAAAAGCTCGGCAGGCTCGCTGGTGCCAGCGCTATTCGTCGTTGTTACCGCAGCAGGAATAGGTGTATTAAGTGCAGCGTAAAGTTCTTCGGTCGCTATTTTCTTATCCAATACAGGCAATACCAATCTTAGAGGAGTTTCTTCCGTACCATTTAAAATATTCTTTTTAAAGCTCGGATTTAGCGCACGGAGTGTTTCTTTGGATACATTCATCACTTCCGCGATCTGGTTTAACGAGATCCGTTTATTGACGTCTAATGCTTGAGTTCGTAGAGAAAGCTCAGTATCAGCGGCATTTATGTTGTTTTCCTCTGCATATTTCATCGCATAAGTCATGGCGATGAATTTGGGAATATAATTTTGGGTTTGTTGAGTAAGATAGGGGGCAATATCCCAAAAGGTAGGCTTTTCTTTACCCGATCGTTGAATTGCCCTGCCCACAGCACCTTTTCCGCCATTGTAGGATGCGATTGCCAAAAGCCAGTCACCATATTGGTCATAGGCCTCTTTCAGTATCTTCGCGATCGCATAACTCGAAGCAATGGGATCCATGCGTTGGTCGGTATAACTATCAACAGTCAAGTTATAGGTCTTTGCTTCATAATACATCAGCTGCCACAGCCCTGTAGCACCGGCGCTCGAAATATCCCTGGGGTTCAACGATGATTCGACCACACTGAGGTATTTCAGTTCCCTAGGTACACCAACTTCATCCAGAATACGATCAAACATTGGAAAGTAATACTGGCCAAGTCCCATCATTCTACACATATATGGATTGTAATTATCAGAGGTGTATTTGGAGATCAGATCTTTTACCCGTGGTGAGTAATCTAAAGGTATTTCCCGCTCTATTGCTTTGAGTTTGCGAACAAGTTGTATTTCTTCATCGGTAATGGTAGCATCATCATTTCGACTATTCCCTGAAGATTTAACACTGTCTAAGTATTGATAAATCTCCTGTTTTTCTTTTTCAATCCTTCCTTGGATGATTTGATGCGTGGCTTCTCTCATGCCTTCCACAGCGCCTTCTTGAGCCATGAGCGGTAGCACATAGCACACCCCTCCTAGTATTGAAATTAACGTCTGTTTTCCGATCATAAATTTACTGTTAAATCCAGGTTCGATTTTTTCTCTTAAAAAATCAACAATAATCTAAACGTTTAGAAATGGATTTTAGTATAAAAATGGTTCTGGACTATTCAGCTATAGGTCCAGGATAAAACAAAATACGATTTTGTTCAACACAAAATCGTATCTATATTACTAGGGACGTGATCTCCCTTATTTGGTATTATCTTCTACTTCGGATTTTTTTTCAGGGGAAGACTCATCTTTTTGGCCTTCTTTGAATTCCTTCACGCCCTTACCCAATCCGCGCATCAATTCAGGAATCTTCTTGCCACCAAATAATAGTAACAATATTACTACAATGATAAT
This sequence comes from Sphingobacterium sp. DR205, assembly GCF_011064245.1. Lineage (NCBI taxonomy): Bacteria > Pseudomonadati > Bacteroidota > Sphingobacteriia > Sphingobacteriales > Sphingobacteriaceae > Sphingobacterium > Sphingobacterium sp. DR205. The sequence goes on from NZ_CP049333.1 coordinate 6,131,431, forward strand.
TAACTCCTGCCCCCCGATTCCCATGATTAATAATGATGTTGACATAACTATAATTTCTTGTTTTTCAATTCTTTTAAACTAAATCTTTTCTCTCTCCTTACAAATGTAATGATAATTATTAAATATAGTAATTATTTCTTATCTAGCCAACCAGGACATCGGGTTCAGCGGGGTTGACCCCTGATAAACAGAAAAGTCTACCATTGGTACGCCCGTATCTGAATCCACATCCGCCGTACCTATTGTTTGACCTGTACTTACCTTTTGCCCTTTGGAAACACTTACACTACCTAAATTATTATATACTGTAAAGTACTCCCCGTGTTTGATCATCACAATACGTTGTCCATACATCGTCAACACACTACTTACCTCACCTGCAAAAACAGCTTTGACAGCAGCGCCAGTGGATGTTTGAATTTTCACGGATTCGTGATCCCAGTTTACATTTCTACCAACACTTTCTCCACCAAAGCCCTGCATGACCTTCGCATTGGAAACTGGCCAAGGCAAGCTGCCACGGTTAGATCTAAAATCGTTGGAAAGCCTGATCGCCTCTGGTGTGCTACGCAAGACCTCAGAATCTGATTTACGCGCGGTATTGCCACTCTTTGTATTAGCATTGTTTTTACCTTTCGACGCACTTGCTGATTCATTGGCTTTCCGATTACGCGCAGCGGCAGCCTCAGCGGCACGACGGGCAGCTTCTGCACGCCTTCTTTCAGCTTCAATTTCCCTTCTTATGATTTCTTTGATCGCTGCATTGATACGACGCTCCTCTTTTTGCTTTTGCGTAATATCTTTCTTCACACCACGTTCCGTAACAATAAGTTCACTCAGTTGCCCAGAGTAAACAGAGCGCTGTTGAGCGATGGTTCGCTTCTCATTTTCTTGCTCCTTCATTAGTGCCACCTGTTTATTTCGGTCAGCCTTCAACTGCGCAATTTTTTGCTCGATCTGTTTCTTTGTATTCTCAATATCAGCGGCCTTCAATTTTCGGGAATCATTAAATTGCTGCAAATATTTTACACGTCTAAATCCTTGGTTAAAATCTTTGGAAGCAAAAATAAACATCAACTTATTGTAGGCATTACGGTTACGGAAAGCGAACATGACCATTTTTTCATAATCACGTTTCATTTTTTCCAGTTCAGCTTTCAATTTGTTAACTGCAGCTGTATTGGCATTGATGTGTTTATTGATTACTGCTACTTCAGAAGTAATTGTATTTATCTTTTGTTCACGTAAGTTGATTTGCTTACTCAACGCTGTCACCTGTTGTTGTGTCAACGATTTTTCCTTGGCAATTTCTTTAACAGTTTTCTGCAATTCAGCAATTTCACGATTGAGTTTCTCCCGTTGCTTTTCCAGCTCAGCCCTTGTCTGAGCCGCAGAAATACCAATCATCAAAATGAATGCTACTATACCAAATATCGTTTTCTTAAAGTTCATTTACAGTACTATTTATTTCGTATTTGCCCCTTTCCCAACTCCATTATATTCATCTACACTAGCAAACTAAATGCGAAAGTAATAAATCTAACGGAAATAGATCACTTCTTATCGGATTACTTTATATCGCGATGACACTGAAAAAGGCATTTCAACAGGTTCATTAAACGTAACTTTGTTAAAATTAATTTCTGTTTTTATCTCCTGACGTCCATCGGAGATAATCACTTTTAACAGCATCGGAAATTCCTGTCCGGAAGCCATTGCATATTCACCATAGTTTGCTTCGAGCAACTGTTTCTTCGACAACTGTGACAACCGGAACTGGTAAGGCCGATTGTTATTGTTCAATTGATATAGAAAATCAAGCTCATTCAATTTTCCGTCCAATTGTACAGAATTCGGATCCTGCTGAAAGTTCACTGCATCAATATCCGACAAGAGGTTAACAGACAGATTAGCCAATAATAAATCCTGTAGATTAGCAAAAGTAAGATCCGGACTGGCAAAACGGTATAGGTAATCAAATGGTTTGACCATATATTCGCTCTGAAACTTATTCAGGATCTGCACACTATCTGGTGTTATTAACACACGAGCGACTTCGATCCCGAGGGTTGCCGATATCGAAATCCAGATTTTCTTATCTTTTTCAATCCGGATATTAGAGGTGACATCGAAGTTATCCTTACCAAGGTCAAGCCGCATTTTTGCTTTTCCTGAAAAGGTCGAGTAATTTAAATTGGTCAAAAAGAGATTACGCAAAGTCGTTTTCTTTGCCTCCCGTGTATCGTCTTTGATGACCAGTTCATTCTCTGATTTGAGATCCGCTCCTTTCAGCAGTTTCTTTTTTGAGCTACAGGAAGAAAGCAGAAGTACCAGAATACCTACCCAAACAATTTTATTCCACATAACTTTTAGTCTCAATCTTCTTTTTTAGTTTCTGTTTACTTTCTTCAGAATCCATTCCTTTTTCCAATGCCAGACTCCACTGCTTTACCGCTTCTGTCGTCTTACCGAGCTTAACCAAAATATCTCCATAATGTTCCAGTAACACTGCAGTCTGCGGATTTGTATTTTTTAGCGCCTTTTGAATCCAGACTAACGCATCCTCATATTTACCGTCGGCAAACAAGACCCAGGCATAAGTATCCTCAAATGTACCGTTATTAGGCTGCATTGCTGTAGCCATAGCAGCGTACTTTGTCGCTTCATCAAGTCGTTCTTTTCTTAACGATAAATAGTACGCTAAATTGTTCATGGCCGTCACATTTGTGCTATCCAGTCGAATCGCTTCCATATAAGCGGCATCCGATTCTTTATACATCTTCAATGTATTGTAGATATCGCCCAGCCCACCGTAGATATTGGCTTGTAAAAAAGGAGTTTCATCCTGGGCATTATTTAATGCAGCCTCCATAAACTTGCGACTATTCTCTGTATCCTTCTTCATCAGATAAGCCATGCTGGTGAAATAGAGTATGGTCGGATTATTGGCCACATAATGCAGGGCTTCACCACCATGGGCAATGGCTTGATCAAACTCGCCCTTATCCATATCCAGGCTCATTAACATCCGCCAAGCATCGATCTGGTAAGGATTCATAGTTACGGCAACGGCCAAGGAACTTTGCGCCGCCGTTTTATCTTCGTTGAGCCACAATACCTGTCCTTTGGCCATGTGACTTTCCGCAATTCGCGGATGGACCTCAACTAAGCTATTAGCCAACTCCAAAAGCTGCGCATTTGTGTAGGGGCTTTTTGGCCCCAACAAAGTCATGATGATTCTATTTTTATCACCAAAATCAATCTTTTTAGATTGAAAGCCTTTTTTTAAGGCATCGAACGATAATTTGATCTTTTTATCAAAGCGGTACAGATCTGCTAAATCAAAATAAAGAAAATCTTCCTGTGAAGTTTGAATTCCTTTATTGATATACTCTAGGGCAAGTTTTGAGTTTTTGGAAAGATTATAAGCCTGCGCCAATTGCCCATATACTTGGGCCAATTTGGTTCCATTGTCAGCCCAGGGTTTCAAAAGGTCGATTACCGCCTTGTGATTACCGGCATCGTTCAACAGCACACTACCTACCATATCCAATGTATCGGAAGCAGATTCAATTTCCTTTGTTTTATAAAAATACTTCAACGCGACGTCTTTATGTCCTCCGTTAAAAAGTAGCATAATTCGTTCACGCTTTAATGAAGCCGTATTATTATCATCTAAATCAATCAATTTATCCAAATAGATCAATGCACTATCTGCATCATTTTTGCTTTTGAATGCATCTACGGCGAAGCTGAGGTACTCGGGTTTCGGTTCAATTTCCAACGCGGCTTTTATTGCATCAATCGCGCCGTCCTGATTTCTCATTTGGGCAAAAAGGATCGCTTTTGTAAAATAGATATCATCTGCTTTGGGATAATCTGCGAGTATAGCATCCAATGAATCCACGCCTGGACCAATTTTCCCTTGCTTTAATATCTCTTGTACATTTTTGAGTCGTGCATCATAAGGTCTACTTTTTTTCTCCAATGATTGCCCCTGCAAAGCGCTGACAGTACCAAAGAGAAATCCAACAAAACTTAAAATAACACGTTTATTTAAAAAAGTCAATCTCATCTACTTCCACTAAATAATTAAAAATTCTTCCTGCAATATACTAACTAATGTAACAATATTCATTCGCGTAAGTTGTAAAAATATTGAGATTAGCCCAGTCCGCAAGAAACTTGGCTCGTTTTCAATAAAATAAGTGAAATAGATTTTAAAATATAGAATAATAGATGTACCTTTGCAGACCCTTGTGATAAGGGGAAGATAAATAAAATTTTACAAATTATTTAAACAAAAGCAAGTGAATACGTTAAGTTACAAAACTGTCTCTGCCAACAAGAACACCGTTAACAAAGAGTGGATCGTTGTTGACGCTGAAGGAGAGATTTTGGGGCGTTTGGCGAGCAACATCGCGAAGGTAATTCGTGGTAAGCACAAGCCTACATTCACCCCACACGTAGACTGTGGAGATAACGTTATTGTTATCAATGCAGACAAAATTAGATTGACAGGAAACAAATTAGGCGACAAAGTTTACGTACGCTACACTGGATATCCAGGTGGTCAACGTTTCGTTTCTCCTAAAGAGTTAATGGCTAAATTCCCTGAACGCATCATTGAGAAAGCTGTTCGTGGTATGCTTCCTAAAAACCGTTTAGGTCGTCAATTGTTTAAGAACCTTTACGTTTATGCTGGTACTGAGCACAAGCATGAAGCACAAAATCCAAAACCAGTTAAATTTTAAGGAGAATCGACATGTCAACAACTAACACTTCAGGAAGAAGAAAAACTGCTGTTGCCCGCATTTACTTAACTGCTGGTAGCGGAAACATTGTTATAAACGGTAAAGACTACAAAGAGTATTTCCCAACATTACCTTTGCAATACATCGCTACACAATCATTAGGCGTAGCGGGTGAATTAGCAAACTTTGATGTAAAAGTAAACGTTAACGGAGGTGGTGTTAAAGGTCAAGCAGAAGCTGTTCGTCTAGCGATCGCAAAAGCTTTGGTTGAGCTTAACCCAGAAGTTAAACCCGCATTACGCGCTAAAGGTTTAGTAACACGTGATGACCGTATGGTTGAGCGTAAGAAACCAGGACGTCGTAAAGCTCGTAGAAGATTCCAATTCAGTAAACGTTAATCAAAGGAGGATCAAAAAATGGCAAGAACTACTTATCAAGATTTATTGGATGCAGGTGTGCACTTTGGTCACCTTACACGTAAATGGGATCCGAAAATGGCTAAGTACATTTTCATGGAGCGCAACGGTATCCACATCATTGACTTGAACAAAACTCTTACGAAATTAGAAGAAGCTGCTTCAGCTATTAAACAAATCGTAAAATCAGGTCGTAAAGTTTTATTCGTAGCAACGAAAAAACAAGCAAAAGAAATCATCGCACAGCAAGCTAAAGAGGTTAATATGCCTTTCGTTACTGAGCGTTGGTTAGGTGGTATGCTTACTAACTTCGCTACAGTTCGTAAGTCTATCAAAAAAATGTCTAACATCGACAAAATGCAAAAAGACGGTACTTATGATGTATTGTCTAAGAAAGAAAAGTTGATGATTCAACGTGAGCGTATCAAATTAGAAAACCTTTTAGGAGGTATCGCTGATTTGAACCGTTTGCCAGCTGCTTTATTCATCATTGATGTGAAAAAGGAACACATCGCTGTTTCTGAAGCAATGAAATTGAACATCCCTACTTTCGCGATGGTAGATACAAACTCTGATCCTTCAAACATTGATTTCCCAATCCCTGCGAATGATGACGCTAGTAAATCTATTAGCTTAATCGCAAGCATTATTGGTCAAGCAATCCAAGAAGGTTTGGACGAGCGCAAACGCGACAAAGAAGAAGAAGCTGAAAAAGATGCTGCTGCTGCTAAAGCAAAAGTTGACAATAGTGAAGCTTCAGAAGCTAAACGTCCTCGCAAAGCGAAAGACGGAGAATAATATTTTTATTCCAAACCGGATAGCGTAGCGTTAGTTTCTGGAAAAGATTACTTTTCTTGAACTAGCCTATCTGTCCGGTTTTTTGGTTTAACAACACTTGATGATCAAGGAATGTTAAACTTCATATTAGCTTAACATGCTTTAAGTTAATATTGTATAATATTTTCAGTAGTAAACAATAATAAAAAGAAATAAAACATGTCAGTACAAATTTCTGCATCAGATGTAAACAAATTGCGTCAACAAACTGGCGCTGGTATGATGGATTGTAAAAAAGCTTTGGTTGAGTCTAATGGTGACTTTGAAGCTGCTGTAGATTACTTGCGCAAAAAAGGTGCTAAGGTAGCTGCTAGCCGTCAGGATCGCGACTCTAACGAAGGCGTTATCATCGCTAAAGCAACTGCTGATGGTAAATCAGGTATCGTAGTTGAAGTAAACTGTGAAACTGACTTCGTAGCTAAAAACTCAGATTTCGTAGCTTTCGCAGAAAAAATCGCAGACCTAGCATTGAACAACAAACCAGCTTCTTTGGAAGAATTAAAAGGTTTGGAACTTGATGGCAAGAAAATCGCTGATGCTTTGATTGAGCAAACTGGTGTAATCGGAGAGAAAATTGACGTTTCTAAATACGAAACAATCTCTGCTGAGAAAGTAATCGCTTATATCCACGGTAACTACCGCTTAGGTGTATTAGTAGGTCTTTCTGCTGATGCAGCTGGTGCTGAAGAAGCAGGTAAAGATGTTGCAATGCAAATCGCTGCAATGAACCCTATTGCAATTGATAAAGATGGTGTTGATCAAAACACAATTGAGCGTGAAATCGCTATCGCGAAAGAACAAATCATTGCTGAAGGAAAACCAGCAGATATGGCTGAGAAAATCGCTCAAGGTAAATTGAATAAATTCTTCAAAGACACGACTTTGTTGAACCAAGAATTTGTAAAAGATTCTTCTAAAAATATCGCTCAATTCTTGGATTCAGTTTCTAAAGGATTAACAGTAACTGCTTTCAAACGCGTACAATTAGGCGCATAAGCCAGTTCCCTTTCTAGCAATAGATCGGTAAAATAAAAACAGGGATTATTCACAAAATAGTCCCTGTTTTTATATATAGAGGCTCACCCCTTACAAGCCCATCTCCTTATCAATTGCTATCAGTCTTTCGTGTTTCCCTGTCTTTCAGCTACCGCTTTTTTTTTCATTCAAATTTATGTAACTTAATCATACATAAAAATGAAATAAGATATGGGCATGCTAAAAGAAGATTCACTAAAAGGCAAACGCATTTTAATTACCGGCGGCGGTACCGGGCTAGGAAAAGCGATGACTGATTATTTCTTGGAGTTAGGTGCTTCCTGCCTGATCAGCAGCCGAAAGGATGATGTGATTCAACATACAGCAAGAGAATTGTCCGACAAACATCAAGGCAAATGCCTAGCCATAGCCGGCGATGTGCGGAATTATGAAGATGTAGAACGTGTAGTTGCTTACGGATATGAACAACTGGGCGGGATAGACATCTTAATCAACAACGCTGCCGGTAACTTTATATCCCCCACCGAACGCCTGAGTCATCGTGCTTTTGAGTCCGTCATTGGAATCGTTCTTCAGGGAAGTATAAATTATACATTGGCCCTGGGCAAACGCTGGATCGAAAATAAGGATCAAAACAAAACGGTGCTCAGTATCGTAACCACCTATGCCTGGACGGGTTCAGGATACGTTGTTCCTTCGGCTACAGCCAAGGCCGGTGTCTTAGCCATGACAAGATCTCTCGCTGTCGAATGGGGCAAAAAAGGGATACGTTTAAACGCTATTGCCCCGGGGCCGTTTCAGACTTCCGGCGCTATGGAGCGCTTGCTTCCGGGCGAGTTGGGTGAGCTTTTATCGCCGACCAAACGGATACCCCTCGGACGTCTAGGTCAATTAGACGAACTGGCAAATCTCGCCGCCTATCTGGTATCTGACTATTCGAGCTACATCAATGGCGATGTGATAACAATAGATGGTGGAGAATGGTTAAAAGGCGCAGGGGAGTTTAACGGTCTGGATATTATTCCCGAAGAACAATGGGACAACATTGAGAAAATGACGCGAAATGCAAAAAGTACCTAGTGATTTCCCTATTTCAAGAAAAATCTATTGTTTTCTGTAAAAATCAACGGATATAACGCCAAAATAACGATATTTGGCTCTTCGATTCAGCTGGATATACAGAATATATTGGCATACACTAGACAGCTAAAGAACTATCATGGCATTCTGATTCATCAACAATTATAAAATAAAAGTTACATACGTCTAATGAGTTTATCCTTCCTACCCGAAAAAATCAAACATAAACAAAAGATAAATCTGCACGAATTAGGCTTTGATTTTGCCTTAGTTTATATCTCGGAAGGTCTCTTGGTATCGAAAAATACCGGAGCTAAATTTCTTAAAGAAAATTTACTTTTTCTGAACACTGGTTCAGAAATACTTGAAAGTAAGAAAGATTCAAGTGTATTTATTTTATATTTTTCAAGTCACTACTTCAAAGATCTGCATCATATACAGCAAAATTTTTGTCTGTCCCACAATCCACAGCATATTTTCAATTCGGTAACATTACTAAATAAAAGCCTGTCCCTAAAAAAAGAAAACCGCAAGATAATCGAAAAAATCTTGTCGCTGATTTATCAACAGGCGGAATCTGAAGATGCGGCAACTTCCACATTTATCTTTCATCAAGTGATGTCGCTGTTTGCATTCATTGAAAATATATTAAAGGAACTGAACCTAACGGTCAATGAGTCCCGCGAAATGTCTGAGGAATTAGAGGCCTATATTCAACAGAACATCTATTTCCCTGACAAACTACAAATTAAAAATATAGCAGATCATTTTCAGATTTCAGCTAATTACTTTGGTGCTTTTTTTAAGAAAAGACAGCAGAAAAGCTACAAACTATACATTGATGATATCCGTATCCAACTTATTGAAGACAGGTTAGCGTCTAGCCAATACACAATGAAACAGATTGTAGATGAACTAGGCTTTAATGACGAAAGCCACCTCACCAACTTTTATAAGAAAAAAAGAAATACAACCCCAAGCGCTTACAAAAGATCGAAGAAAGGATCTAGCTAATGATCAAGCTGAATGATTCCATTGAGGTCATTGTTCAATGACCGTTGTATTGCTTCGTCTAAAACCAATATCTTCTGTCCTTGAACTGTCTGCTCTGCCTCGCTATTGGTATTTGCCGGCGTGGAATTGAACGACTCCATTTTCATGGGAAAATAAATTGGGTTCTCATCTTCCGAACGCCCGATAGTCAACAGGATATTATACCCCTGTAGACGTAAACTCTGTAATGTCTGATAATTTAAACGCTTGAAAATCATAGTGGCCAAGATTTACTGTTTTTAATTAAACATTATTGTTCTCAATTTGTTTGCTTTATCAGGATAAATTTTACGTTTTTATGGCAGTTACTTCAAAGCCATTTTCGGGGTAAAAAAAACAATGCATTTTCCTAATTATCAACATTAATTTTTAAAACTTTTTATCTTCTGGCCTGTTTTATTACTGTAGATAAATCATAAGATTATGGCTGGCACAGAACACAAAAAAACGAAGGGAAAGGTCGAATCGGATTATCCAGATTCAGATCAAAACTTAGCTTATAATGAAGAGCTGGAAAGTTATGAACTGGATGTAGATGATAATGATCCGGATTATGATCATCCGGCAGATTATGATACACTATCTGAAGGGGCAATAGACGATGATTCCAGTTATGACGATTCCAACCCTTTTGTAGGCGATGAGTATGCAGATCGCGAAGATTTGGAGGAAGAGGATCTCGAGGATGCACATATGCGTATAGATACCTTCAAACATGACCGTTTATCCCCGTTGGATAAAAAATTGGCCGAGAACGAAGAAGATTTGAGAGCGGATCTTGATGAAGAGGGATATCCAAAAAATGATAGGTAGTTTTCCGATTATAAAGTAGTTTTGAAAGGAGTCTTAGGACTCCTTTTTTTGTATATTACATTTTTGCAAAGAAATATGGGATTCAGCATTCAAATAAAGCGTGTAACTCTGTATTTTTATGTAAGTTTATATTGAAAGATTTAAATACATGGAAAGTACCTTACCGCTCATTCGTATTATTGACCTAAAAAAATCATACGGAACTAAAGAAATTTTAAAAGGAATCAATCTGGATATATTTCCGGGCCAGGTCATCGGTTATATAGGCCCCAATGGGGCAGGAAAATCCACGACAGTCAAGATCTTGACCGGCTTGATCGAAGATTTTACTGGTCAGGTCGAAATCAAAGGTATCGATATTCAAAAAGATCCTCTTTCGATAAAATCCCAGCTCGGATACGTCCCCGAAAATGCAGAGCTGTACGAAGTCCTGACTCCGATGGAATACCTTGATTTTGTCGGAAAATTATATGGTATGGAAGACGATACAATTCAAGAGCGTTCCTTAAAATTATTAAGTGCATTTGGCCTGGCCGCAAATGCTACGAGTAGAATGGATACCTTTTCTAAAGGCATGCGTCAAAAAGTGCTTTTGATATCTGGCATTATCCATAATCCACAAATTATCATCCTGGATGAGCCCCTGTCCGGACTCGATGCCAACGCGGTGATTTTTGTAAAAGAACTCATATCACTGCTGGCCAAAGAAGGTAAAACTATTTTTTACTGTTCCCATATGATGGACGTCGTTGAAAAAGTTTCCGATAGAATCCTGTTGATCAATCAGGGAAGTATCATTGCCGATGGTACTATCAATGAACTAAAGTCGGATCCCAATGAATCACTCGAACACATATTCGCAAAATTAACCAATACCGATAACGGTGCATTGGATGCATCTAACATCATTAGCGCTATTCAATAATATGGAAAAATTTATCTTACGATTTATTCTTCTGTTTAAGGGTGTCTGGGAAAGCCTGGGTGTTAACTATACGCAGTTTAAAATTATTTTAGAAACAAAAGTTACCTTAGATAATAGAAAACCGATTACATTTAAGAAACGGAATGCCGGGAAATCCTCATCGTCCACCTCCATTATACAATTTATTATGTATATGATCATTGGCTTGATGTTCATGGTTATTCTCATCCTCATTCCAGATCGTTACTTAGCACTTTCCATTATGTTACTCTGTTTTACCAGCATGCTCAGCATTACATTGGTATCAGACTTTTCACCTATACTTTTAGACACTCGGGACCAGTACATTATTATGCCCAAGCCTGTTAGCGATAGGACCGTGGCTTTATCGCGAATAACATTTATCGCCATTAAGCTTTTCAATCAGATTATTGCATTATGCCTACCAGTAGTGGTTTATGTCTCATTTAACTGGGATATTACGAGTATTTTTCTATTGATTCTACAACTTCTATTGAGTACACTGATTGCCCTGGTTTTCGTTAACGGGTTCTATATGATCAGCATCAAATATCTCCCCATCCAAAAATTTAAGGATATTATTGCCTATATACAGATCGGACTTTCATTGGTCATTTTTCTAGCCTATTATCTTGGTCCCAATCTGATTCAAACAATCGTTGAGTCACAGCTGACAATTGAACAACTTAAATTTCTATGGATATTTCCCAGTACTTGGATCGCCTCTTTTCAGTCCTTGCTTCAGGGCAACCATAGTCTACAGTCCACTATATTTTCCCTTTTGGGCTTAGTTGTTCCTTTCTTTGGTGTTTATGCTTGTACAAAATTATTTTCCAAAGGTTTTAATGCCAAAATAGCCGCTCTTGCAAGTGGTGATACACCTTTATCTGAAACCGATCAGGCAATTTCACACACCAATACAGGACGACCATGCTATAAAAAATTGGGAGCCGGCGTATGCTCATCTCCGCTCGAAGAGGCTGGATTTAGTATTGTATGGCTTATAAGTGCAAAAACAAGAGAATTTAAACAGCAGCTCTATCCATCCTTAGCTTATCTGCCCATCTATTTTATATTCCTGTTTTTACGGACCGGTGAGGGGCTGCCATTTGTAGAGAAGCTGACCAAGCTAAGAGAATCGGGCTTATATATCATTATGTTTTATCTATCGCTGCTAACCATTTTAACAGTATTTCAGCTGATCACGCAGAGCAATAAATATAAAGCAGCCTGGATTTACTATGTTGCTCCAATGAACTGTCCGGGTCAATTTATGACAGGGGTACTTAAAGCCTGCCTCATTAAATATGTACTGCCATTTAATCTCTTATTTCTCTGTATTTGTGTTCCATTATTCGGCATCGGTTCGATTAATGATTTATTGCTATCCTCAGCTGTCGGTGGGATAGAAAGTATTCTAATCATGCTCTTTCTGGTCAAAAATTATCCTTTTTCCAAAGCGAGTCAGTCCAGTTCCAAAGCGCTGGTCAATTTATTGATTTTAGGCTTGTTGGGACTTTTAGGTTATCTCCATAAAGTGATTTTTCAATATGAACTTTTGGTATGGGGTTTAGCGGCGCTTGGCTGGTTATTATTTTTTATTATGCTCAAATATCTCCAAAAAGACGATTGGAAAAGCCTCGCCTTTGATGACAATTAAGCAATTACATGAATACACAGGCTCCAATAGACAGAACCTGTGTATTTTTCACCATTACTTTTTATTGATCCGCCCCTTAAACCGGCTGATACCATCCATAAAAGCTTCGACAATTATCCTTCCTTTAGGAAGATGATTAAGATCGTAGTTGAACACGGCATCCTTAACAGCTTTATATTCGTGCTTTTGCCACTGCACACCGTCAACTGTTATCCGCACGGTCATATCGCTCAGCTTATTCGATACCACACTTAATTGCGTTTGATCAACCACAGATCTTGGATACAGGGAAAATGCATAACGAGCCTTTGTTGTATCCATTTCAAAACCCGAAACAGCCTTAAAGCTAAACATTTCTCCTATTCCACAATCACTTTCAAATGCATGAATAAGATTTCCTTTCAGATCAAAAACGCGAAGATAACCATCTCCTTTTTCGGGTTGTGCCCAAAACTGCAGTCCATTTCCAGCCGTATCTATCAGGCGAAAAGAGTAGTTGCCTTCAGCAATGCGTATCGTATCAGTATAAAGTGTGAGGGCTGTCAACTGTGCTGCTTTCTTTTGAAAAATTGTATCTTGCCGGGCATTCATTAAAAAAACACTATTGTCTTGAGGTGTTTTATTTGTAAGAAATTTCACAACAAATTCATTGGGAAATTTCTCTGGGGCCGTAAAAAAAGCTTTCATTTCATTGTCTTCCGACCATGCATCTTTCTTACCGTTCGGTTTGACAAGTTCTACATGAAAGACATTTTCACCGTCTTTTTCCTGAATTTCCCCGGGTAGCAACACATCTGCCACTTGATTAAAAGAAAGTTCTCCCCTCCAATGAAATGTTTTGGAAGGAAAGCCTTTAGTGCCGTACACTATTGTAAGCGAATGCAATGGATCCGCCCCGAGATTTCTAAAAGATATCCGTGGGCCAGAACTGGCTGGATTTAATCTTGAAAAACGTTGCTCGTCGTTTGGTACCATAATAGATTCGACGGCTACATCTATTTTTTGCTTGGGTTTCGAATAATGAAACAAATAAGCTGAGATATTTTCAACCGCCTGTATATTATCAGCGGCAGTATAGGGTTCCATGCGCAAAGCTGCAGTATGCCGTCCCGGCTTTGTGAATACATCAATTATATCGGGTTGCTGCAGATCACCCGGACACCAATACGCCCGATCAAAGATCCAGGTCCCGCCTTGTGGGTATAAAGGGTTATCGCCACACTTTTTCCACATATCCCGTAGGTCAACAACCTTTCCATCGAGCATGAGTTCACGCCATCGCGTACAAAACTCGCTGCAACCACGAGGTTTGTCCATACCATGTCCCGTATGCTGAATACGTATCCGGCTTAAAGCCGCATGCCTCGGCGATTCGTAAGTCACCGGCGTTAAATTCTCTTCTATCTTCTCGTTGGGGTCACCGTATTTATAGGCCCTGTTCCACAAAGTTGTTACACCCAGGGGTGTAACAACTGGGGGACCCGATAGAATTTCGAAATCTATGCTAAGTGCCCAACCTACAGTTTTATCCTCAAAACCCGAGTGTACATATACAATCTCAACACTATCCCGCAAAAATGGGGCAAAGTCAGTTACATCTACCTGCCACTTCCAGTTCCACCCCTTGTTGTAAATGCTCCCATAAGGCGTAAGCATCCGGCCCAATTCGTAGTTGAGCTCCTCTCCTTTCGCTCCTCCTTTACGTCTCAATAGGATATGATCCAGATAATCCCAATGTGCTGTGTTCAAGCTATCAGGACTTCCCAAAGTGACATGCATAGTTATTTTTCTTACAGGGTATTCGGCCTGAGGAAATACGCCCCATGCAGGATAAGGATTTGCACCTTTAGCAGCATCACAAATAACAGTACTACGATTGTGCGTGACAACATGGGTTATTGCTTGCTTTTGCGCAATAGCATGAAAACTGATGATAAGCCACACCAGAATAAGAATAGGTCTGAAGTTCATTATAGTAATAGAATAAAAGCTAAGAAACGGTCCCTCTTGACTTAAGGGGATCGTCAGGATTATTCCAAAAATTTATTCAAAAAAAAGGAAAGTCTGAATATAGACTTTCCTTTTTTTAGTAGCGGGGAGCAGGATCGAACTGCCGACCTCAGGGTTATGAATCCTGCGCTCTAACCATCTGAGCTACCCCGCCGTTTCGGTATGCAAATATACCACTTCACCTGTCAATTCAAAAGATTTTTTTATTTTTTTTAAGGATTTATTACGACCAAAAAGCTATATCCCACACAACAAACTCATTCTTAACGAAGTAAAATAATGACTCAGTCGCAAAAAAAGTCGGGATAAGATGGTGAAGATTTTTAATTCAAAAAATTGTGAAAAAGCCTTCAACTTTTCACAAAAAAACTTGCAATAACAAAATAAATATGTATTATTACAAATAATAAGTTTATGCGATAGAAAGCAAAATGGAAAGAGATTTGTAGCGGGGAGCAGAATCGAACTGCCGACCTTTGGGTTATGAATCCAACGCTCTAACCATCTGAGCTACCCCGCCATTTTGGGAATGCAAATATAGCTTATTTTTGATTTAAACAAACTAAAATTTAAAAAAACATTTATATGGCAGATAAAATAAAATTCCAACTAGAATATATCATCAACTCTTCACCTAGAATTTTATTTCCGTATTTGCAAGAACCAAACGAACTGGCTCAATGGTTTGCAGATGATGTAAACTACAAAGACACTGTTTACACCTTCATTTGGGATGATGAACCGCATCGCGCAAAAATCGTAGCTTCCAAAGAAAACAAATCAGTGCGTTTTAAGTGGCTCGATGATGATCCATACTATTTCGATCTGGAGATAGATCAGGATGAGCTGACAAACGATGTTGCACTTAAAATAACAGATTTTGCTAAAGAAGAGGACTTGGAAAATAGAAAATTAATCTGGAAAAATTCAATCGTCTATCTTCAGAGTGTTATAGGTGCATAAAAAAACCTATCTTTGCAATATATTTTCACCAAGGGCTCTAAAAGAGCTCCTTGGCTGGAAGATGCTTTAATGTAAAGGCATCAATTTGCTTAGCGTCACGGATGAAAAAAGTTCATTTACTTATTCTTCAAGCTTTCATTAAACCATTCATCGTCACATTTTTTATTGTGATGTTTGTATTATTAATGCTTTTTCTATTCAAATACATTGATGATTTGATCGGAAAAGGATTTGAGTGGTACACCATTATGGAGCTTATTGGGTACCAATGCATTGTTCAAATTCAAATGGCAATGCCCTTATCCATGCTATTGTCTTCCATTATGACTTTCGGTAACCTTGGGGAAAGCTATGAGCTCGTGGCGATAAAGGCTGCGGGTGTATCGCTACGCAAAGCCATGACTCCCCTATTTGTACTGGTCGCAATTTTTGCCACAAGTTCCTTTCTATTTTCCGATTATATCTTACCGGTTGTCAACCTAAAAATGGGAACCCTATTGACAGATGTCCGCAATAAAAAAGCTGATTTTCTAATCAAACCGGGTATTTTTAACAATACAATACCGGGATACTCCATTCGTGCAAGAGGAAAAAATAAGGAAGGAACGATTCTATATGATCTGATGATTTATGATCATCGTGGAGGTAGTACAGCCAACAATGTTTTGATGGCTAAAGAGGGATACATTTATAATTCGCCTGACAACAGCTATATGATCCTCAAATTGAAGGATGGAATACGCTATGAAGAGTCGCGAACCAAGAACTCAAAAACATACGATCCACGCCAGCAATTCACACGCTTCAAGTTTAAGGAGACGGAACAGAAGTTTGACATGGGGAGTTTTCAACAGGGCAAAACGGATGAAAGCCTTTTTAAAAGCCACCATGCCATGCTGAATCTCAAGCAATTGGACATGTACATTGACTCGAACCATATCAAAATTGACAGTATGGGCAGGGCAATTACAAGAACCTTGGATACACGGTACAATATCTATTCAAAGTATTTTAATGCCGTTCAACCGGGGCAAGCTAAAGTAAAAGAAGCGAAAGTGAAGCCTTATAACGATTTAATAGCTGATCTAGTACAGCCTGAACAACGGACACAGGTCACCATGAATGCCCTGAGCCAGCTAAACTATTTAAAAGAAGATCTCAATAGCCGTACACTCGAATTTAAGGACTACAAGACCAAAGATATTCGGTATCGGATCGAATGGCATAGAAAATTCACATTAGCGGTATCCTGTCTTCTTTTATTTGCTATTGGAGCACCTTTAGGCGCTATTATTAGAAAAGGCGGTCTCGGTCTTCCGGTCGTTATGGCCATCATCTTCTTTTTAATCTATCATATCATCTCTACTGTCGCCGAAAAAACAGCCAAAGATGGTGCGATATCGTCAGCTGTGGGTATGTGGATGGCCATTATCATATTGACGCCACTAGCGGCATTTTTAACGTATAAATCAACCACAGATTCAGCACTATTTGATATAGATCAGTATAAATTAAAAGCTGAAGCAGCCTGGAAATGGATCAAAGAGAAATTTGGTAAAAAGAATAAATTAAAGGAGTCCCATTAGATTTGTGACAGCCTTATTATAAATAAAATTAGATTCTACACTAACTTTGTATCAATACAATTTAACAATAAATGGAATTCAAATTAAACACGATCGAAGAAGCGATCGCTGATATACAGGCAGGAAAAGTAGTTATCGTCGTAGATGACGAAGATCGTGAAAATGAAGGTGATTTCGTCACCGCCGCCCGCAACGCAACTCCCGAAATTATCAACTTTATGGCAACCCATGGCCGGGGTTTAGTATGTGCTCCTATTACCAAAGAAAGAGCTGATGCTTTACATCTTGACCTTATGGTGGGGCAAAATACAGCCATTTACGAGACTAATTTCACCGTTTCTATTGACTTACAAGGATATGGCTGTACAACAGGGATCTCAGCATCTGATCGTTCAAAGACCATCAAGGCAATGATCGACCCAAATATTCACTACGAAGAGTTGGGCAGACCGGGACATATCTTTCCATTGATTGCTAAAGACGGTGGTGTATTGCGCCGTACAGGACATACCGAAGCAACTGTTGACCTTGCTCGTTTGGCGGGTTTTGAACCAGCAGGTGTATTAGTCGAAATCTTAAAAGAAGATGGTGAAATGGCAAGACTGCCAGAATTAATGGAAGTTGCCAAAAAATTTGATCTAAAAATTATCAGTATTGAGGACCTTATTGAATACCGCTTAAAACACGATTCATTGATCAATGAAGAAGTAACGGTCAATATGCCTACGCAATATGGTGATTTTCAAATGAAAGCTTTTACACAAAAAGATACTGGTGAACAACATCTTGCCCTTTATAAAGGAGAATGGAACGAAGATGAACCTATTCTTGTCCGTGTTCATAGTTCTTGTGTGACAGGCGACATTTTTGGCTCTTGCCGTTGTGACTGTGGACCTCAACTTCACAAGGCAATGGAAATGATCCAAGAAGAAGGAAAAGGAGTGATTGTCTATATGAATCAGGAAGGCCGTGGTATTGGACTAATCAATAAATTGCATGCTTACAAATTGCAAGAGAATGGATTGGATACTGTTGATGCCAATGTACAACTTGGATTTAAAGCTGATTTGAGAGACTATGGTGTAGGGGCACAGATCCTGCGAAACCTCGGGGTAACTAAAATGCGTCTGATGTCCAATAACCCAACAAAACGTGCAGGATTGGTTGGTTATGGTTTAGAAATTGTAGAAAACGTTCCAATTGAAATAACAGCGAACCCCTACAATGAGGAATATCTGAAAACAAAAAGGGATCGTATGGGGCATACCATTATGAAGAACTTATAATAAAGAACGAAAAGAATTTCAAAAAGCGGTGTTTTTCTAGGAAAAAACACCGCTTTTTTTTATGAAAGATGTGATGTTATCATGGCAGTACTTTCGGGAAATAGACGTAACTTTATACTAATGGATACGCAAGGGAAACATATCATCTTTTTTGACGGTGATTGCTTAGTTTGTAATCGTTTTGTTCAAATTCTATTGAAAATAGATACCAATAATAGGTTTCTGTTTAGTTCCTTACAGTCTGACTTCGCTAAAAATAATTTAAATGCGATTCCAAAAAATATAGATTCCATCATTTATTTATCACCTACAGGTAGTTATATCAAAAGCGAGGCGATATTGAATATCTGCAAAACATTAGGCCTTCCCTATTCAATCGTCTATTTTTTAAAAATACTGCCAAAAAAATGGCGTGACGCAGGTTATGATTATTTTGCAAAAAATCGCTACAAATGGTTTGGCACAAATAAGTATTGTACGGTTCCCAATGAGCAACAACGAAAAAAATTCGTCTAGATAAGCTTCCCATAAAATCGTTTGTTTGCGAAACAATAGGCATAAGAATTTTGTTCCAACAGAAGCTGCTTTAACAGGCAGGCCAAGATGATATGTCCACAAGAATAAATAAGTAAGGGGCACATGTAAAAGCGATGCCTTAACAAAAAATAATGAATTCAATGAAAAACCCACTCTTAATTGACAAAGCCTATATAAACGGAAAATTCATCACATCAAAAAATACGTTTGATGTCGTCAACCCCGCCACTGGAAAAACAATCGCATCCTTACCTGATTTAAAGGTTGCAGATTGCACAAAAGCCATACAGGCTGCTGATAAAGCCTGGAAAAGCTGGAAAAACACGACAACTTCGGAACGATGTACTATTGTTCGCAATTGGTATAATCTTATTCAACAAAATAAAGATCTGCTTGCTGAAATTATGACACTAGAGAGTGGAAAACCGCTCAATGAATCGAAAGTAGAAGTAGATTACGGGAATTCATTTGTTGAGTGGTTTGCCGAAGAAGGTAAGAGGGCCTATGGCGAGACTATCCCCGTTCAGAAAAAAGGCACACGAATGATGACAATCCGACAGGGAGTTGGTGTCGTTGCCGCGATTACACCATGGAATTTCCCTTTGGCCATGATCACCCGAAAGGTCGCTCCGGCACTCGTTGCAGGTTGTACTGTAGTACTCAAACCTGCGTCCCAAACGCCTTTATCTGCAATCGCATTAGTCAAACTAGCCGAAGAAGCAGGTTTGCCAAAAGGTGTTTTTAACGTGATTACCGGAAAGGACAGCGCTGGTATCGGAAAGGAACTTGCCACCAATGATCTGGTCAGAAAACTCTCTTTTACGGGGTCTACTGAAGTCGGCAGGACATTGATCGAACAGTCCGCCTCAAACATTAAGAAAGTCTCCATGGAACTCGGAGGAAATGCACCTTTTCTTGTTTTTAATGACGCAGATATTGATGCCGCCGTGGAAGGTGCTATCGCCGGTAAGTTCCGTAATTCCGGACAAACCTGCGTCTCAATAAACCGTTTTTTGGTCCAGGAAGATGTATACGATGCTTTCGCCACAAAGCTCACTCAAGCTGTAAGTCAACTAAAGGTGGGCAACGGCTTAGACAAGGGGGTTCAAGTTGGACCTTTGATCAATGCCAAAGGTTTGGAAAAAGTACAGCATCACGTCCAAGATGCTCTAAAGCATGGAGCAGAACTGGCTACAGGAGGTAATGTGATCAAAGACCTCTTCTTCCAGCCAACTGTAGTGACCAATATTCCTAAAGAGGCCCTAATATTCCATGAGGAAACTTTCGGTCCAGTCTGCGCATTATTCAGTTTCAAAACAGAAGAAGATGGTATCGCCATGGCCAATCACACTGAATTTGGTCTTGCCTCCTATTTCTACAGTACCAATATCAATCGTTGTTTCCGTGTTGCCGAACAATTGGAGGCGGGCATGGTAGGCGTTAACACGGGATTAATATCAAATGCAGCAGCCCCATTTGGTGGGGTAAAACAATCTGGCGTCGGTCGTGAGGGATCAAAACATGGACTCGATGAATATATGGAATTGAAGTACATCTGTTTCGCCGAATAAATACGATATACTCATCTAAAAGGGGCTGCTTATGACACAAAATCCATTGTTGTTTGGAAATTTGACACAAATAGCCCCTTAGTTCGCAGTTAACGCTGAGTTTTAATAAATGCTGTCAATTTTTCCCGAGTTGAACTAAATGACAATGCATCGCCTACCTTATCGTAATTCTCTTTGTCCATACAGCTTGGATAGGCATATTTAGCAAAAGCCAATTTGTTGTCATCTCTTATAAATAATTCCATGAGGTCTATGATTTCTGAACTGCGCAATCGTCTATTTTTCAATTCCTGCGCAGCGACCTGCAAACGATCCTGATCATTTTCTTTTTGATTGAGCAGATCATTCAACTGGTTCGCATCATTTTTATCCTGATAACCAGTATTGTCGATCGGATCTTCCTGATATTGTTGATTATTACTTCTATCATCCTCAGACTGGCCATATCGCTCGTATTGTTGTTGATCCCGATCGTATCTATCCTCATTGTAATCACCATCATTGTCGTTATCATCATCGTAGCTATCCTCGTTACGATAATTATCATTATATCGACCTACAGGATTCATAGATTCCAGTACAATCCCTCGATTCCCCCCACGGCTGCTTACTGAAAATACAACATCCATATATTGACCTTTTCGGTTGACGAGCTGCACACCTCTTCCGTTTAAAGTTCTCTGCTGTCTGTTTGCAAATACGATACGCAAATTATATCTCGGGTTTTGCAAATTTGGCACACGAAGGTCAATCGACGGTCTATTATTGTACAAAACATTATTGATATAAAGAAAGAAGGGAACATCGGTCGAATAAATATTTAATGTTCCGCCATAAGGTCTATAACGTTGGGCGAATCCTCCAGTTGCAATAGCGAGCAACATGATCACGGTCAAAAGTCTCTTGTACATATTCCTTTTTCAATTTATAATCGTTCGACTAACTAGAATAGAAAAGGATTAAGAAAACTAAGAATTTAACGTTTTGTTCGAATTACTTTTATTTCTGAACTTTTTGTAGAGCTTCACAGCCATCATTAAGGAGATCGACAATATTAAAAGTCCGAGGACACCAAATATCCAATTGAGAGCAGACTTTAATACAACGGTAAATACGATTGCGAATAATAAGACGGTCGCCAGCTCATTCCAAAGGCGCAATTTGGTCGAGGACCACGTCGATGATTCCCCTTTTAACTGAAACATAATACGTTGGCAAGCGAAATGATAAAGGATCAACCCTAATACAAAAGTAAGCTTAACATGCATCCAGCCCATGGTCAATAATCCCGGATTAATATACAGCATAACGAGGGCAGCCACAATGGTGAGATACATGGCAGGTGTCGTGATGATCCACCACAATTTACTCTCCATCAGTATAAACTGTTTATGCAAAACCCCATACTCTTCTGCAGATTTGGATTTAGCTTCGGTATGGTAAATGAATAAGCGAACGATATAAAATAATCCAGCCATCCAACAAACCACAAAGATAATATGAACTGCTTTTGCGTATAAATAGACCATGGATACAAAAATAAGAAAAGTTAGGGGCAATCAATAAAACTAGGCTTCAATTAGATAAATCTTACATATAGTATACAAAAAGACAAAAGTCCATCTCTATTACATAACTATAGTTTTCAGTAATGCATATTAAATAAACAACGCTTCAAATTCGGCATAGATCGTACAACTTACCAGATCCGAAGTGTTGTTATCTCGACTATTTTCAACCTACTATTTTTTCTGCTGAGGAGTTTTCAGTTCCTTATATAACAAAAATAAGTGAGCAGCAGACCAGCTAAAATGGGGTGCTTTGAGTCTTTTACCCGTGCGTGCCTCATAGTTTTCATGAATTGGCCCATTATCGGATAATCCCTCCAGTCGCTCAAAGACCTGTTTGGTATACAGATCGGCTTCCTTTTGATAACCGTATTTCCTTAAACCAGAAACGGCAAAATAGACTTGATCCAACCAAATAGGCCCGCGCCAGTATCCTCTATCCATGAATTTGGCGTTGTCTAGAGCCGCAGTAGGAAAAGGTACAAAGGAGGCAAATTTAGCCGTATCCTGCATCACTCGAATTACAGCTTCAGCTTGCGGCACCGTAGCTAAACCAGTCCACAATGGTGACCAACCTTCGGGACCAAAACAAGGGATAAGCGCTCCATCCAGTTTGCGGTCAAAATAATACCCTTGCTCTTGATCGAAGAAGTAGTCCATGGCAAGGTAGGGTTCTTTTTTCCCCCGAAATGGCACACCGAGCAATTCCGCAAAATGCAGCAGATATTTTCGTTCCAACTCAAGATAAGCGCTGAGTTCCACAGACTCTTGATTCATGCTCCAGGCACCTTTTTCATTCCATAACATCTGGGTACTGTCGTACCGAATAGCGTTGTCCATACCACATTCCCACTTAGCAGCTTCCAATGTTCCATCTGTGGCTCCGTACTCACAAATACCATTTTTATTGTGATCCCGGTAACGGAACCACCATTGATGGTACAAGACCAGTTTATCGTACATCTCCCGTACAAACGATAGGTCATGATCGGCTTCATAGATCGCATTAACGGCCCAGGCAGCCAATGGCGGTTTGGAATCACGGTAATTATTTTCGCGATGGTCCGTGTAAATACAATCGGCAATCATCCCTACGCTATCCTGAAAGTCAAACATAGCGCGAACCTGATCTTTCGCCAAAGCGGGATCTATCTGCGCCAATGCAACGGCATGCTTCCATGAATCCCAGGCCCAAAATCCAACAAAGTAGTCGGCTACATGTGAAGGAACCACACCATCATGTTTTAATTCCTTTTTTGCACTCCGCCAATTGCTCATCAGCGTCATCATACTTTTCACCATAATGCGATGTTCCTCCATGGAGAGTTCCGGACGAGTATTTGAGCTGATATAATTCGCCCAGCGTGCTGTATGTTGTATGCTCAAAGCCTTGCTTTGCTCAACAGCAGTTTTTGTTGCCACAAGTGCTTTTTCTAAGGTAATCGGGTTGGCATAATGGGTCAGGACAATCTCTGTCTCTGCTTTTTCTAAACAAGCTTCATATTTTCCCTGATTAGAGTTTAGGTTCACACCAGCCTCAAAAGACAGCAAAAGAAGTTCTCCATTTGGAAGTTTTGACCATAGCGTATTGCCTGCCAGTGTCCATTTCCCCTGATTGAGATTGCCATATATCCATAGTACTTTTGATGCTTTGTTTTTAATATGCAATATGGCTGTTGTTGACGAGACCTGTTTTAAAGTTTGTTCTACTTCCATATCCTTTCCCCGCAAACGCATCCACAGTCGATCTGGATAATAACAGCTGCTGTCACGGCTCAGTAGATTTTTTTCTCCTGTCGGAGCCGTTCCAATCTGCAGCAGTGCACTACTTAACCAGGTACGCCCATCTAGATCATAAGGTCCACAAAAACCGGTCACGTTCTTATTTTCGTGAATGCCAAATCCGATCCAAGCCCCGCGGTCAGTATAAAAGGGATTTGTTCGGCGAGTGGAACCTTCTGGTTGCTGCTCGACCCTTAACAATCCACCATAGCTATCCATTTTAGGAGACTTGACCGTGTTACATCCCATCAAAATCAAACAAAAGCTAATTGTAACCCACAAGGTTTTGATCTTATTTCTCATAAATAACAAAAAAAAGTAACTAAAAAGGGCACACTGAGGTCAATCAAAATACCATGAATGATCGCAACGAGAACATATTGTTTGCCGGAATATTGTGTGATAATGGGTAATGCCGTATCCATACTTGTGGCTCCGGCAACAGAAATCGGTGCCAATGGGCCAAACCATTTTCGAGCTAATGGAGCCATTAATAGCGCCAATAGTTCACGCATCAAATTCGACATCAACGCTATGGTTCCTAATGTGACACCCTTATATTGTGTAATAAAAATACTTGATAAAGAGTAGTAACCGAATCCAGATCCCACCGCCATGCTTTCAGCAGCATCCCAGTCCCGGATAAAGAAACTGATGATAAACGTACCTAACAATGTTCCAACGATAGTTGCCAGGGGAACGAGTACGATGCTTAAATTAACTTTTCGTAGAGATACCAAGAGTTCCCTATCATAACCAATGGTAACCCCGACCAACAACATCAATGCATAGAGGACATAAGTATTCCATTCTTCTTTCAACAATTCGACCGGAATAATTCCCTTGAAACCGACAAAAACACCCATGATAAAAAATGCGAGAATGATCAAACTACCTTTCATGTTTGCTAAAGAATAAACGATAAATTAACCATGAACAAAGAACGCTCCCAGCGACCCCGGCCAATGTGATCAGTATAGCCTGCAACCCCAATGTATCAAGATTGTCTACTATTTTTGGGTTTTGTCCGACCTCTAGTCCCAAAAGAAACAGTAAGGCAAATATGACCAATCGGACAAGAATACCTGTATGTTTAAGAATAGGAAAGGACCGAAGTCCTATCCCTATTCCTACACCTAAAAGCATGATAAAAAAAACGGTAAACATGCTCCTTAATTAATTTTATCATTTGACTTGATCTCCAATAATGGGACAGGATAAAAGTTGTGCTTAG
The DNA here is from genome assembly GCF_011064245.1 of Sphingobacterium sp. DR205. Lineage (NCBI taxonomy): Bacteria > Pseudomonadati > Bacteroidota > Sphingobacteriia > Sphingobacteriales > Sphingobacteriaceae > Sphingobacterium > Sphingobacterium sp. DR205. The sequence continues at coordinate 6,156,523 of NZ_CP049333.1, forward strand.
CCGGATCGAAACTATTCCGCCCGATAGCTTGCAATGCTTCTTTCGCTTTCCCCCATCTTCTCATATCGTAGAATCGGGTATTTTCCAAGGCAAACTCCACGATACGCTCATGTTCAATGCGTTTTTTAACTTCGGTAACAGGCAAATTCAAAGGGAGTGCTGGCATATCTGCCCGCTGGCGTACCTGATTGATCAAAGGGATGGCATCTGCAGGACGATTACGTTCATTTAAGGTTTCAGCCAATAATAATAAAACATCAGCATAGCGCATCAATGGAAGATTGACTGCTGTGCGGGACTTATCTAAATCCGCTGCTGTTCGTGGCAAATACTTTCTGAAACTTGCCCGGTCAGATCTAGCCCCAAATATTTCATCGTAGGTAAAGCCATAAACTCCCCCATTCTTTAAGTCATTAAAGTAAGGATCATTACAGAACACCGTCTGGTACATACGTGAGTCATAACGTCCTGTTGTAGCGATCTTACCCTCCTTTTTAAATTCGTTTAAGAGCATCTTGCTCGGTAAGATTTCATCCCAACCGCCCAGCTCTCCTACAGCGATCCACTTATGCAGTGCTGTCCGGTAACTCGCACCGTTAGCGGTATTATCAGTAAATTGAAGTTCAAAAATAGATTCTGAGCTATTTTTATTGGTGCCGTCAAACATAGAGAGAAAATCTTTTTCCAGGTTATATCCTGATACGGCTTTAAAGGCCTGTTCTGCTTTTCCGAGCAATTCCTCTTTCTTGGCTGTATTTTCATAGGCCGACGTTAAATAACTGTAGCCAAGGTAAGCATTCGCCGCCCCTCGGGTAGCTCGACCAACATTGGCTGCCTCCTGTTTCACAGGCAAATTGCCGACCGCAGCCTCCAGGTCCCCGATAATAAAAGCCCACGCCTCATCACGTGTAGACAAAGCCTTGTTAATCTTTCCTTCACTGGTGATATATTGATCGCGGACGACAATCTTCTCCCAGTTGAGCAAGAGTTTTAAATGATAATAGGCGCGCAAGAACTTTGCTTCAGCAATAATCTGATTTTTCTTATTTGCGTCCATTTCAATCGGCGCGGTCTTCTCAATCACTTGATTTGCGTATGAAATTCCACGATAGGCTTTACTCCAATATGCCGTAAACTGGCTATTACCATTGGTATAGCTAAAATTATAGAGTTCCACCCAGGTTTGATAATTCAATGCATCACTACCAATTTCACACACGTCTTCGCGATAGGCCTCCACCGGGAATTTTACCTCTGCAAATTCCCATACATCCGTTGCGGCTTCCAACTGTGAATAGGCAGCAGAAAGTCCAGACTCAGCATCCTCGGCATTACGCCAGAAGTTATCTGAAGTGAGTTTATCCGGTGATGTTAAGTCCAATTTATCGCTGCAGGAAAATGTCGTGCTTAGTGCACAAGCGATACAAAGAATCCATTTATAATTTATTCTATTCTTTTTCATCTTCTAGTTTCTTTAATTATGATACAATAGATAACCAAGTCTTAAAATGTAAATTGAACTCCAAAGGAATAGGACTTGGTAAATGGAAAAATATAACGATCTACCCCTGTATTCAACACGCTGGATTTATTGTTAACTCCAGATGGCGCAAACTCAGGATCAATTCCTTTGTATTTTGTCCAGGTATATATATTCTGTCCACTGATATAAAACCGTAGATTTTCTGAACGGATCGCGTGCAATAAATTTTTAGGCAAAGTATACCCAATCTGCAGCTGACGTAGTCTAATAAAGTTACCTGATTCCAAAAAGCGTGTGGACTCACGGCTGTTTCCATTTGGATCTTGTAATACAGCACGCGGAACATCCGTATTACGGTTGTTTTCTGTCCATGCATTTAATGTACTGCTCAAAAAGTTTGATCCAGAACTCATGGCTTCAAAAAAGTACCTATTCCCGTTATAGAGTTTATGTCCCCAACCGCTTCCGATCAGTGCCGAAAAATCAAATCCCTTATAAGAGGCTCCAAGGTTCAGCCCCACCTCCAACTTGGGAATCCCCGTGCCACTATATTTTTTGTCATCATCATCAATTACACCATTGCCATCAACATCGACAAAACGGATATCGCCCGGTTTGGCATTCTCCTGTAGTAATTTACCTTCCTTGTTGACATGTTTATCCACCTCTTCCATGCTCTGAAAGATACCATCGGTTTGGTAAAGGAAGAATCCTCCAATAGGGTAACCTACACGGGTCTGGTTCGGAAAATGCTCCGTATCGAATTTTAAACCGTTCCCCAAAAGGATTTGGTCCTCGTTAGCGAGGCTCACCACTTTATTTTTTAAAGTTGACAAGTTTAATCCAATATCATATTGAAACGCATTCTTCCGATTTGCATATTTGAGTTCAAGCTCAAAACCTGAATTTCGGATCTTTCCGACATTTAATGTCGGATCTTCCAAACCCGCAGAAGGAGCTACTTTCTTAGTGATCAAAAGATCATTGGTGGTCTTAATAAAGTAATTTACCGAACCTTTCAACAGGTTGTTGAACAGGCCGAAGTCTGCGCCTATATTTTTTGATTCCGTTGTCTCCCAACTCAACAGGCGATTCTCAAGTCCCATTGCGGTACTACCGGGCCAAGGATTTCCACTTCCGCGTACATAACCCATGTATAAATTATTGTAGGTACTGATCAACGCTTGGTGGTCGTAGTATCCCAATGCGACCTCATTTCCCAGTTTCCCCCAGCTTCCCCTTAATTTCAGATTAGACACAAAAGATTCCTTCGGGAAGAATGATTCCTCATCGATCTTCCAGCCCAATGCAATTGAAGGAAAACTTCCATATCGACTATCCTTTCCAAATTTAGATGAGCCATCACGACGTAAGGTTAACTGTACAAGGTAACGATCAGCATACGAGTAATTGACCCGTCCAAAGATAGACATACGATTATAGTCATATTTAGAACCATCTGCGGAGAATGTTCCACCTTGTCCCGAACTGATCGTCATAAAATTTGGATCTAGAAACCCTTCTGCGCTTTCTTTAGTCACTAGTCCTCCATTTTCAACAGAATAGACAATCTTTTTGCCTTCTACCCCTACATTATTCCAATTGGATTCCTGCATATTCAACGAACTACCCAAAAGCGCGTTTAAGCTATGTTTTCCAAATTCTGTTTTATAGTTCAGGAGATTATCAAAGACCTGCTCCTGCCAATAGCTACGCCCTTCGGAATAAAAAGGAAATTCATAAGGATTCTTTTCATCAGAAGCAAATGGTGGATAATGGAAATAGTTCTGTGTATTAATCGCGTTAAAGGCATAACTTGTTTTAAAGGTTAAACCTTTCATAATATCTACACTAACAAAAGCATTTCCGGCGAAATCCTGTTTTTTTGTCCAACTCGTTTTATAATGCTCGTCGGCAACCACATTGACATTATTGGGAATACCACCCCAATTTGTCAAACCAAAACCACCTTTTTCCGCAGTATCATAAACGGGTACCAAAGGTGAAATCATATAGGCCTCTTTTAGGCTAAAATTAGGTCCATGATATTTCGAGTTGGTATAGGCCATGTTCCCTTCCACTGTAAATATATTCTTCTTGGTTCCCAATTTCATACGGACATTTTCCTTTTTGAAATCGTTCGCGATAACGACACCTTTGTCATTACTTAAATTCGCGGACAGGGAATAGCGGGTATTGTCTTGCCCGCCCCTGATGGCGACACTATTCGCTGTAGAAAGTCCGGTACGGAACACCTCCTCTTGCCAATCGGTATTATGCGCGCCTGGCTTATTGATATAGTCAGGAAGTTTGACTGCTGTCGTAGCATATTTATTGTATTCATCATACATTTGACGATGCACCTTAATATATCCATCGGCATCGAGTACTTTTAGTCGATTAGACGTTTCTGTTACATTTGTAAAGCTATTGATGTCCACAAGAATTTTCCCGGCTTTACCAGCTTTGGTTGTGACAATAACAACACCATTGGCCGCAACGGAACCATAAATAGCTGCGGCCGCTCCATCCTTAAGCACTTCCATACTTTCGATATCATTGGGGTTGACATTGCTGATTGCCCCGGGAAAACCATCTATGATATACAATGGTTCATTACTACCGAAGGTATTGACCCCGCGGATCTTGACTTGTACTCCCGCTCCGGCGATACCGCTATTTTTCTGCACATTAACACCGGCAGCCACCCCTTGTAACGCCTCAGCTGGGTTTGTCGTCGCGCGTTTTGCCAGATCTTTTGTATTGATACTCGCTATTGCACCCGTAACGTCCGATTTCTTTAACGTACCATATCCGATCACAACAACTTCATCAAGCTCTCTGTTTCCACTGTTTAAAGAGATGTTGATCTCTTTTCCAGGCTGAACATTAATTTGCTGGTTTTGATACCCGACATAGCTCACCTGCAGTAAGTCCTTCGCATTGACTTCTAGAGAAAAAGTACCTGAAAGATCTGTAGCGACGGTCTTTCCACTGCCCGAAGCATGTATACTCACACCTGGTAGTGGTTCACCTTTTTCATTTACAACAGTCCCTTTTACTTGCCCCGTTTGCTGTTTGTTTGCAGCCTTACGTTTTAATAAAATCCGTTTCCCTGTAATGTCGTATGTAATCGAGCTCTCTTGTAGCGCATCTTTCAACAGAGCTTCCAAGCTGCTTGCCTGACTATCATAGAAAAGTGGGGTCTTGACATCTACATCCGAATTACTGAACATAAATGAATAACCATACTTTTTTTCAACAATCTCGATAAGTGACTTAAGATTTGAAGACTCCTTTTTGCCTGATATCTGCTGCGCGTTTACAGCAAAAAAGGTCTGGCTGAGGAGTAAAAGACTCATCAGAATAGGTTTCTTTTTCATAATTTATGGTATATTTTGTTTTAAGTAGTTTACATCATCAATTTTTGGTTATCGTTTTTTTGAAACTATAGCTACAGATTTGCCTGCTATTGTATATTGGATTGGTGTAATGACATTGATCAATTCCAAAATTTCTCGTAAACTTTCAGTTTTCACTTTGAATGTATAATGTCTATCGGACTCTGCGCCCCTCCAAGTAATATTGACACCATACCAACGTTCCAATTTCTTAAGAACACTTTCCAAAGGTTCGTTCTCAAAAACAAGTTCTTCTGATTTCCAGGTGCTATATTGTACCGCGTCCAATTGTCGTATTTGCGTATACCGACCAGTCCGTTTATCCAGTTGGATCCAATCATTAGGTTTTAATTCTCCTATCAATTGTCCTTTTTTATCTTTTATCGCAACTCTTCCACGCAGCAGGGATACCTCTATCTTCGCATCATCCGCATAGGCTGAAACATCAAAAGCAGTTCCTTTAACCACAACATCCAAATGGGAAGTCTGCACGGTAAACGGCATATTTTCTTTTTTCACCACATCAAAAAATGCCTCACCATCGAGTGTAATCTTGCGATCATATTGATTAAAAGCATGCGAATAGGTCATCTTTGTTCCCGCATTTAACCAAGCTTTTGAACCGTCTGGCAATACAACTTGTGACTTTTGTCCCAACGCCGTATAAACAACTGTATGCTCCTGCGAAGATTTATTCATTAAAATATTACGCTGAATAAAATACGTTCCCAATGTACCGGACAGAAAAATAAGAATTGCCGCAGCACTGACCAGCCACCAAAAACGATTGCGGTCAAAGACAACGGTTTTAACCACCGGTTGGATACGATCTTGGATTTTGTTCCATATCCCCGGACGATCTGCCCTATCTATGACCAAAGGTGGTTCTTTGAGATGTATCCATTCGTTTTCCAGCTGCAAAAGATAATGACGATTTTGTTCACCTGAATCAAGCCAAGCTACAATCGCTGCATTTTCCTTTACATCACTCTCTTTTCTTAGATATCGAACTAATTGCTCCAGTGACGGCTTATAACTGCTATTCATTATTTTGGGTTTACGACAAATAGACACCTAGAGCGGAGAAAACCCCTAAAAGATTTTGTATTTTTTTCAAAAATATTTAAACGAGGGTGGAAAGGCCTGTACCACACATCGCTAAAACCAGTAGAATCGAATCTGGATAAAGTATTTGATAGCGTTCAAGTATATGTGCCCGTATTTTTTTAGACGCAATGGACATCTGATTTTCGACGGTCTTGATGGATATTTGCAGTTCTTGAGCGGCCTGCTGATAAGTCTTTTGTTCTTCCTTACAGTATTGATAGACGATTTTACATTTCTCAGGCAATTTGCCAATAGCTTCCTGATAAACAAGGGAAAATTCCTCCATATTGACACACTCCTCTGCCTCCTGACGGATCATTTCTTCTTTAAACCAACGTTCCAAATGAGCAGTACGTGCACTTTCATTGCGTAGGGCATTGAGCACACGATTACGCGCTGCCCTATAAAGATAGGTCTTGACATGAAAAATATGGATTTGATCCCGATCTTCCCATAGTTTAACAAACACATCCTGTAAACAGTCCTCCACTAACTGCACATCACGTGTATAATACCCCAAGAAGCGGCAAAGCTCGTCAAAATAATGATGAAACACTTCCTCTAGCGCTTCTTCATTAATCAGCAATCCATCCATCAAGGTATTTTTACTCATTTATTAGGTTTTGCGACTAAGCTATAAAATAAAACAACATTTACAAAAAAAGTAAGTGTGCTCATTTTAACATATTTTGCACGAATTTTCACCATACCCTGGCGTAAGCCGCATTCCAATACATTATAAAACAATAAAAATCTTACTTTTAACTACTTGCAGCTGCCATCTCCTGTTCAAAAAAAAAACCTGCCAGTTATGGCAAGTCTTCTTTTGTTTTTGATCGGTATGGATAAAATCCGTTCTCCGGATAATCGCAACTGAAGATTTAATAGCGAAATTCTTTCACCACCTCGATTGCGTATTTTACATTGTCAAAAGGAATATCAGGCATAATACCATGTCCCAAATTGAATATAAAACCATGCTCTCCGCGCATACGTTCAAATAATTCTATAATTTTCTTTTTGATCACAGGTTTTTCAGCATATAAGACAAAAGGATCTAAATTTCCTTGAACTGCTATCCCTTGAGGTAAAGACTGCTTTATATTTTTTAGATCCGCATTCCAATCGATAGAAACCACATCTGGCTGCGCCTCTACCATCATCGGAGCAAAGACAGATGATCCCTTACAGAAAGAGATTACCGGAATATCCTTGCGGTTCAGCTTGGAGATAATCTGTTTGTTGTAATAATGTGAAAAATCACGGTAATCATTCCAGGACAAGGCCAATGCCCAGCTATCAAACAATTGGATTGCATTTACACCTGCCTCGATCTGCATGTTAAGATAGGCTACAGTCACATCGGCAATCTTTTGAAGGATCGTATGCGCCAACTCAGGTTGATTGTTTAACATCAACTTCGTCAATTTAAAGTCTTTTGACGAACCGCCTTCCACCAAATAACTTAAAATGGTAAAAGGTGCTCCCGCAAAACCGATCAATGGGATACGATTATCAAGACGTTGCTGAATTACTTTTATGGCATCAGCTACATATTGCAATTTATCCAAACAGTCAACTGATAATGCTTCTGCCTCTTTGACAGAACGAATTGGATTAGAAAAACGAGGACCTACACCTTGTTCAAATGACAGATCTCCACCCATTGCTTCTGCTGTAACCAAAATATCCGAAAACAAGATTGCTGCATCTATTCCCAACAAATCCACAGGCAACATCGTTACATCCGCTGCAATCTCTGGTGTTTTGCACATTTCGAGAAAAGAATACTTGTTTTTGATATCCCAGTATTCTTTCATAAAGCGTCCAGCCTGACGCATCATCCACACCGGAGGTCTCTCCGTTTGCTGCGAGAATGCAGCTCTAATCAATAAATCGTTTTGTAAAGTACTAATCACTATAAATGTTTTGAAATTTCGTTTTCTATTTTTGTAATAATACTGACCTGTCTTGCAGTTAAATGCAATTTGTTGGCCACATCTGTATATGCCCTTGCTCTTTCATAATCTGTCTTACGCAGTGCAATATTGGCCAGATTGATCATTACCATACCTTTTTCATTATCTTTTTTCCAGGGTAGACGGGAAGCGAGCTGAAAATGATATTCGGCCTCATCGATACGTTCTTCTTTCAAGGCAATATTTCCCATCATAAATTCATAGAAATTACGCCGCCCTTTACGAAGGGTATCTGGATTTTTTATTTGGGACAGCAAGCTTTTTGTCTTTTCATAGTCCTGTCTATGAAAAGCTTGTGTTGCCAAGAAAACTGAGCCCTCCCGGAAATGGCTCCAAATTAGATAACCAATTCCACCAGCCAGCAAGACAGCTGTCTGATAATGCCCCTGGTATAAACCATAGCCCAAAAGTAACGCAGCAATAAAAATAACGGCTATTCTAGCCTTAATTGTCATCATCTTTTATTTGCTATGCGTTATTGTCGGTAAACTTATAACCAACTCCTCGGATAGAATGGAAATAGATCGGGTGTTTTTGATCAGGCTCAAAATACTTCCGGAATGTCAAAATGAAATTGTCAATGGTACGCGTCGAAGGATAGACGTCATAATTCCATACAGTTTCTAAAATCTGCTCACGGGAAACCGCTTCATTACGACGTTCGATCAACAGCTTTAATAGCATTGTTTCTTTTTTCGTCAGAGAGGTAATCGTTCCATCTGCGTGATGCAATTCATAAGAATTAAAATAGATGGTTTTATCACCGATTTGATAAGAATTCAATTCTTTTAGATCATCCGGTTTCATTCCACGACGGACCAAATTTCCAACACGAAGAATCAACTCTTCCAGGTTAAAAGGTTTTACCAGATAATCATCAGCTCCTTTTTTGAGCCCCGTGATCCGGTCTTCGCTACTGTTCTTGGCAGTCAAAAACATGATCGGAACCTCGGTATTCTGTAGTCGAATTGTTTCAGCAACTTGAAATCCGTCAATTTCAGGAATCATAACGTCCAGAACTACGAGATTGAAACGTTCTTCCTTAAAAACTTTCAATGCTTTTTTTCCGTCAGTAGCCGTAGTGACACGGTAACCTTCCATTTCGAGGTTCAACTTGATAGCTTCTAACAAGTGTTCTTCGTCTTCGACAAGTAATATTCTTTGTTTACTTTGCATTTCTTTCAAATGTTACTTCAAAAATACTCCCTTTAGGAGTGTTATCTTTAACTTTAATGGTCGCGTCGTGCTTCTGCAACACAGTTTTCACGATATATAACCCCAAACCAGTACCTTTGGTTTTCCGTGTTGCTTCACTTCCCACGCGATAAAACTTATTAAAGATAAGTTTTTTCTCTTCATCACTGATACCAATACCGTGGTCAGCAACAGAAAAAATTATTTTATTGCTCTCTGTATATAATTTTACATCCACCATAGCGCAAGCCGGTGAATATTTAATAGCGTTCTCTATGAGGTTTGTCACAACATTACTTATCGCAAATTTGTCACCATGGATAATAATATCCGATTCCAGATAGGGTTTCAATACCTGCGAGCTGCATGAATTTTTTTGAAGCCGGTCGACAATTTGCTCCACTAGAGAAGTAAAATTAAAATCTTCTTTGGGCATGCTGTAATTGCGGCTGTCCAACTTCGTTGTCATCAATACATTCTCCACCAGATCGTCCAATCGTTCAATATCTTTTAATGAATTTCTTAAAAAAGTCTGTTGCTGTTCCTTGTCCAGATCCCGTCGTAAAATAGTCTGAATATAAAGCTTCACTGATGCTAAAGGAGATTTCAACTCATGCGTGATGGCCAAAAGGAAATTCTGCTGTTGTTGCAGCAGTTTCTGCTCGCGCTCTACAAGACGCTTTAACCGCCATGCTCCCCATAAAAAAATGATCAAAAAGAAAATACCCTCGCCTATAATCATATTCTTTTTGCTTGGGTCAAACCGGATGAACATCACCCCCCACCAGATCAACTGCATGATCGCATAAAACAAAAGGAAATAAAAGAGTAAAAGCGCTTTCTTCATGTAACAAAAATAGCTATTCACCAAGGCATTCGGAAATATCCCAACGATTATGACACAAAGAAGAAAATTAGCCGATTCACAATAAGATAAAATCTCCCCAGAGGTCGTATATTTGCATATGTTTAATCGTGAGAAAAAGGATATTTTCTTTGATCTAGATCATACCATCTGGGATTTTGACAAGAATGCTGAAGAAAGTCTCCACGAATTGTATTTTAAATACAAGTTTGACAGCTTGTTTGACAAGGAATCCCCCACCCGTTTCATTGAAACTTATACAGTCAACAATCATCGACTTTGGGGATTATACCATCATGGAAAAATTTCAAAACCCGAATTAAGAAAGGCAAGGTTCGCCGATACCTTTACAGCATTGGGCGTAGATCCTGAATTATTTCCGGAAGAATTTGAACTGGAATACCTAGCTATTTGTCCCCAAAAGACGAATTTATTTCCCCATGCCCATGAAACCTTAGCCTACTTGGATGAAAAATACAACCTACATCTAATCTCCAATGGTTTTAAAGAAGCTTGTGAGACCAAAATGAAAAAAAGCAATTTGAATAAATATTTCAAAAATATCTTTATTTCTGAGGTCGTGGGGGTAAACAAACCTGATCCGAGAATATTTCAATTTGCGCTGGAGACGACTGGCGCGCGGGCACCACAGTCACTGATGGTTGGTGATAACCTCGATGCGGATATACGCGGGGCAATGAATGTTGGCATGGATGCAATCTTCTTTAACCCGAATAGTGTGGAAAAGCCCGAAGATGTCCCGCACATGATCGTCGATCTGAAAGAATTACAAGCTATATTATAAAAAAAGCAGCTTTAAAGCTGCTTTTTTTATAATATAATTTCTGTTTTTATTGGGCAGAAATGCCCCCTCCTGTTAGCTACTACAATTGTTATGACTTACAAGAGGGTGACGGTTTTATTTTAAAACTTTAACAGTTATATTTTTAAACCAAACGTCATTTCCATGATCTTGAAGACCGATCAATCCTGATTTACTTTCGCCGCCTACATGACTCAACAACTCAAAAGCCAATGGCCATTTTTCTTGGCTAAATTTACTTTTTTGCAGTAGATCAATCCATGATTTGTCCCACAGGGTGTATTCAACAACTTTCACACCATTTTGGAAATGCTCCACTTTACCATTGTTCACACGGATCTTCACTTTATTCCATTCGCCATAAGGTTTGCCATTTTGTGGTTTCGCAGGAATCATATCATATAAAGACGTAGACTTGCGATTTCCGTCAACCCCCATTTTAGCATCCGGGTGGTTTTCGTTGTCAAGCACCTGGCATTCCGGTGATGAAATATAGATAGGCTGGCCTTCGACTTCTTTCGCCAGGAAGAAAATTCCCGAATTTGCTCCCTTTGCAACCTTCCACTCCATTTCCAACTCGAAATTTTTGAAATCATGCGCAAAAATCAGATCTCCGCCTTCATCTTTACCAACATTCGCCTGGCTATCAAACTTAATTGCGCCTTCATTGATAACCCATCTCTTAGGCACGACAGTTTTATCATATCCTCTCCAACCGTCCATCGACGTACCATCGAAAATAACATATGCTCCGGCTTTATTCTTTTTGAATTTCTTGATATCCACACGTGGCAAATCCAGAATTTTGTAAGCAGGTACTTCTTTTTTTGCTTGTGCTACAGCAGTATGTAGATGCGCTGAAAATGCCATCACCGATACCGCAAGAACTGTTTTTAATAACTTCATTCTTTTTAGTTTTAGGTTTGTTTCAAAATTAAAATTACGTATTTGGGCTTAAAAAGAGGAATATTTTTTAATATTCCTCACCGCCACCGTTTATTTCATTTGTCTGTGCTTCTTTCTTCTTAGACCTGGTTAAATCCTGACTACCAAAGCGATAAGAAAGTGATAAAGTGACCATTCGCTTCATCCAACGGTGTTCAAAATTTGATATAAGTTGCGATGTCTCTGTCACACCATTCATTTTCCGTGAATTAAACACATCTCTAACATTCAGCATAATCGATGCTTTCTTTTTAAATACATCCTTTTTCAATGCGATATCCACTCCTTTCATTGCATTCATCTGCCCTTGAGCCATCACGCGTGAAGAATTATACTCACCTCTCATTTGAGCCGAGAAAGTAGGTGTAAAGCGATAATTCGCAGTTAAGTTTGCATTATAAGCGAAATCCTTTCTCTCTTTTATATCGTAGTCCGGATTTGCATTATATTTAATGTGGATCAAATTAAGATTAAATGTAAAATCAAAATCCTTCGTCGCATTGACTTTTGAGATAAATTCAAAGCCTGAAAGATTACGGCTCGTCATGTTTTCCCATCGACTATAGGTCCTTCCATCTTCTATTTTGTAGACAAAAGGCTGTATAACCTCACTGGCATGATTGAAGTAAGCCGAAGATATTAAATTGACCTTTCCAAAAGTTTTGGCGAAGCTCATTTCAAAACTATGTACATCTTCTGGTTTCAGGTTTGGATTTCCCTGACGGTAATTCAAATCATCGGATACATTTAGAAACGGATTGACCTGCCAACCTCGGGCACGTTGCACACGACGCGAGTAACTAAACTGAACTTTATCACCGTTATCAGCTACATCATAGGTCAAAAACAATGTCGGGTACAGTCTAAAAAAGTTCTGCTTTGCATTGGATTCTTTTTCCACAGCATCGGGATCCTTGGAAAAATAAGTGGATTTGAGTTCAAATTGTTCGCCCCGTAATCCAATTTGATAGCCAATTTTATCCGTCAGCTTATTTTGATAGTTTGCATAAATTGCATGGACAGCACTGGTAAAATCAAAATCATTACTGATTCTATAATCCGGTACATAATCGCCTACCGAATCAAGTGATAAAGAAAATTGGGTATCAAAAGACTTCCTAATTTGAGAACGGTAGCCGGCCTCAAATTTGCTTACCTCAGAAAATGGCAGCACATAATCCAGCTGAAGATTGATATTCTTGCCATCTTCAGAGGTCGTATTTGTTCGTGCGGTTTCTTTCCGACCGTCAGTATAGTTTTGACGAAAATCATTCGTGCCATCCTCCTTGTCTCTACCGTAACTCGCATTAGCAGTCAGCTCCTCTCCCTGACGCTTAAATTGATGCCTGAAATCGGCGTTGAATTCATACCCTAGATCATCTTCAAATTGAGTCGAATTTCGAACGCTTGTTCCGGTTTCTACTGTCTCTTTATAAAACCGATAATCTAAATCCTCTATTCGCTTATTATCACGAATGCTCAAATTACCTGAAAAGCTCAATGAAGTACGGTCAGACATATTGTAGTCAAATCCGGCTTTTACTGTGTGGCTATTTCCCTTCCTGGACGATTCAGATTCGCTATAATTACGTGTTGTATCGCTCAAAAAGATATTGTCGGTCTTCCCACTCCCAACCATATGACGCTTGTTGAAGTTATAGGACCCAAAGTAATTGAATTTTCGATCTCGATAATTCAAGGTAAGACCGGCCATATAGTTATCATAGGAGCCAGCAGATGTATTAACTGATCCATTCAGCCCTGTTCGAATATTTTTCTTTAAGACGATATTGATAATCCCCGTCTGCCCTTCCGCGTCATATTTAGATGAGGGATTGGTGATGACCTCAACCTTTTCAATGGAATTGGCCGGAAGACTCTGAAGCAAAGATGTGACATCGTTTCCTGCGAGTGCTGACTCGCGGCCATCTATTAGAATCTTGACACTGCTGGATCCACGCAGGCTCACCGATCCATCTTGATCCACCTGAAGCGTGGGAACATTGGCTAACACATCTGTTGCTGTTCCGCCCGCGCTGACAAGGCTTTCACCCACATTAAAGGTCTTACGGTCAATACCAATCTGCATCGCGGGAACTTTCCCCTCAACAACAACTTCATCCAGCAGTTCACCCGTTGAATTTAAGCCAACCCGTCCGAGGTCCTTGCTTTTCGATGCGACCACATCCACCCCCTCAATGGTCTGCGTTTCGTAGCCTACATAACTGATACGGACATTATATTTACCGGGTTTGATATCTGTAAATAAAAGAAATCCCTGATCTACTGACTGCGCGCCTTTAACGTAACTATTATTGCTCGCGTCTAAAAGCGCAGCACTGGCAGACGAAATAGGTTTGGATGTTTTGCTATCGATCAGGATAGCTTTAATTTGACCGGTTTGTGCAAAAACTACAACCGGTAGAAAGAATACAAATAATAATAAAAATTTAAACGATTTAGCGTTAAATGACATGAGAGCTTCAGCTTAGTTTATAGTTTATTGCAAATAAAACTAAAACTTAGAGACAAACTTAAAGCGTAACTATATTATTACCGTAACAAAAAGGATAGTAAATCTATTCGACAGAGACCGTCAATCCCTCAGCTTTCAAAATTTTGCGGTAGATTTCCATTTCAGTGAAAGTGCCTTCCAAAACGGCGCACTTCCCTTCAGTATGTACTTTCCAGGCAATTTTTTCAGCTTGTTTCTCTGTATATTGGAGGTGATACATGAGGCAATGGATCACATGGTCGAACGTATTCGTTTCGTCATTCCACAAAATCAGGCGATTAGAGTCCTTAACAGACGCTAATATCTCTTCTAACGTAAAGGTTTCTTCAGCAGTTTGGGTACCCATGCTGCAAAAATAGAATATTTTTTTCTAAATTAACGACAATATAAAAGGGAAGAAACAATCAATTAGAGGAATTTATTATGTTTCAGTCGAAAATCGCAGGAATTGGCTATTACGTTCCGAAAAACGTATATACCAACAATGACTTAACACGTTTCATGGATACCAGCGATGAATGGATTCAGGAAAGAACGGGGATCAAAGAGCGTCGCTATGCCGACCGTATCGGAGAAACAACAACCACAATGGGGGTTGAAGCTGCGAAGATAGCCATAGAACGCGCCAATATCAGTAAGGAAGATGTCGATTTCATTATCTTCGCAACCTTGTCACCCGACTATTATTTTCCCGGTTGTGCGGTATTACTGCAACGGGAAATGGAAATGAACGAAGTGGGCGCACTGGATATCAGAAATCAATGTTCTGGCTTCATCTATGCCCTGTCCATAGCAGATCAATTTGTCAAAACGGGGATGTACAAAAATGTACTTGTAGTGGGTTCCGAGAAACATTCATTTGCACTCGACTTTTCCACCAGAGGACGTGCTGTATCCGTTATTTTCGGTGATGGTGCCGGAGCTGTGGTTGTGCAGCCAACAACAGAAACCGGTAGAGGCATTTTGAGTACACATTTACATTCAGATGGGGCTGAGGCAGAAAAGCTCGCTATGTACTATCCGGGGGCATCCAGTGGAATCTGGTTAGATAAAATGCCAGACTGGCCTGAACAGGAATTGGGCGGATTACTGATGACCAAAGAAATGCTTGAAGATGGAACTGCGTTCCCAAATATGGACGGACAGGCTGTGTTCAAAAAGGCCGTTGTAAAGTTCCCTGAAGTTATTCATGAGGCTTTGACAAAGAACAATCTGAAAACTTCTGACATTAACCTGTTGATCCCGCATCAGGCCAATCTTCGGATCTCACAATTTGTACAGAAATCATTAGGATTAAATGAGGATCAGGTCTTCAACAATATCCAAAAATATGGTAATACCACTGCAGCCTCCATACCGATCGCACTATGTGAGGCTTGGGAAGCCGGAAAAATCAAAGCGGGTGATCTTATTTGTTTAGCCGCTTTTGGTGCAGGTTTTACCTGGGGGTCAGCCTTAATCCGATGGTAGCAAAGCGTACTAAGCATAAAAAAGGCGACAATCTTTCGATTATCGCCTTTTTTATGCTTTCCTGAATAACGAATTATCCGTTTGACAAAGCTGCTGCTCCAGAAACGATTTCTGTCAACTCTGTCGTAATTGCTGCCTGACGTGCCTGGTTGTAAGATAACTTAAGTGATTTTAAAAGATCACCAGCGTTTTCAGTCGCTTTATCCATGGCTGTCATACGTGCTCCATGCTCGGAAGCATTGGAATCCAAAACAGCTTTGTATAATTGAATCTTGATGGCTTTAGGAATTAATTCCTCGATAATCTTCTCTTTGGAAGGCTCGATGATATAATCCACTTCAGCTTCTATTTTTGCTTTATGCGTATGTTGTGTGTTTCCCTCTGCAGGTGGTAATAAAGGCAAAATCTGCTCTGCTGTCAATTCTTGAACCGCAGCATTTTTGAATTGGTTATAAACCACTTCTACACGATCAAAATCACCTTCCTTAAATTGTTCCATGATAAATTCCGTCACTACAGAAACAGATCCAAAATTTAAATCAGAAAACAAGTCTGAATGGTTAGCTATCACATCGAAATTACGCTTCGAGAAGAAATCGTAACCCTTTTTACCAATAGCAATGATACTCAAATTGCCTTTTGCATGCTGCTCGGCATATTTGTTAGCGATCAAGTTATTAGTCATCTTGATCGCATTCGCATTGAATGCCCCAGCCAAACCTCTATTAGAAGAAACAACCACGATCAACACCTTATTTGGCTCACGATCTACCGTAAAAGGAGAATTACTTCCCTCCACACTTGCAGAAACATCAGCCAAAATATCTCTTAGTTTATTCGCATATGGGCGCAATTGTAAGATAGCGTTAGTAGCGCGCTTCAATTTAGCAGCCGATACCATTTTCATGGCTTTCGTGATCTGCTGTGTTGATGATACCGAGGTAATCCGGTTTCTTACTTCTTTTAAATTTGCCATATCTGAGATTGGAGATAGGAGATCTGAGATGTGAGATTCAAGAAATCTTTTAAAGACATCTCAAATCTCAAATCTATCATCTCACATCTATTTAATATTTTGATGCTAAATCCTTAGCTACTGTTTCTAATACTGCAGTCAACTCATCTGAGAATTTACCAGCTTTAAACGCTGCTAAAACTTCTGGATGGCGTTGTTCCAATTGTGTCAAGAACTCTTCTTCAAATTCTCTTACTTTGTTTACTGGTACATTACGCAATAAGCCTTTTGTTCCGATGTAAATGATCGCAACTTGTTTTTCTACAGAAACTGGAGAATATTGACCTTGTTTCAAGATCTCAACGTTACGAACACCTTTATCCAAAACGGCTTTAGTAGCAGCATCCAGATCAGAACCAAATTTCGCAAAAGCTTCCAATTCACGGTACTGCGCTTGATCTAACTTTAATGTACCCGATACTTTTTTCATCGGCTTGATCTGCGCATTACCACCCACACGAGATACCGAAATACCTACGTTGATCGCTGGACGGATACCCGCGTTGAATAAGTTAGACTCCAAGAAAATCTGACCATCTGTAATAGAGATTACGTTGGTAGGGATATATGCTGAAACGTCTCCTGCCTGTGTTTCGATGATCGGAAGCGCTGTCAATGAACCACCACCTTTAACCAAATGCTTGATAGATTCAGGAAGGTCATTCATGTTACGGGCGATATCATCTGAAGAGTTGATTTTCGCTGCACGCTCCAACAAACGGCTGTGTAGGTAGAATACGTCACCTGGATATGCTTCACGGCCCGGAGGACGACGTAACAACAAAGAAACCTCACGGTAAGCCACAGCTTGTTTAGATAAATCATCATAAACGATCAATGCTGGACGGCCTGTATCACGGAAGAACTCACCGATAGCAGCACCTGCCATTGGCGCGTAGAATTGAAGTGGAGCAGGGTCAGCAGCAGAAGCAGCTACAACAACAGTATAAGCCATTGCACCTCTTTCCTCCAATGTACGAACGATATTCGCTACCGTAGAATTCTTTTGACCTACGGCAACGTAGATACAGAATACAGGTTGACCTGCATCATAAAATTCCTTTTGGTTCAAGATCGTATCGATACACACCGCAGTTTTACCTGTTTGACGGTCACCAATAACCAACTCACGTTGACCACGACCTACTGGAATCATCGCATCGATTGCCTTGATACCTGTTTGTAATGGCTCTGTTACTGGTTGGCGGTAGATAACACCCGGAGCTTTACGTTCGATAGGCATTTCGTACAATTCACCTTGGATAGGTCCTTTACCATCAATTGGTTGACCCAATGTATTCACTACACGTCCCAACAAACCTTCTCCAACTTTGATGGATGCAATACGGTTGGTACGTTTAATCGTATCTCCTTCTTTAATTTCGTCAGAAGGACCTAAAAGTACAACACCGACGTTGTCTTCTTCTAAGTTTAATACAATACCTTGTAATCCGTTATCAAATTCAACCAACTCACCGGACTGAACTTTAGTTAAGCCGTAAATACGAGCAATACCGTCACCTACAGCAAGTACGGTACCCACTTCCTCTAGTTCGGCTTCTGATTTAAAGCCCGCCAATTGCTCTCTTAGAATTGCCGAAACTTCATCTGGTCTTACCTCTATCATTTTAATTATTATAAGGGGTTTTTTGATTTATTTTACTTTAAATACCAGAATAACTTAGTTACCCTGATTCAAATATCTTTCTAATTTATTCAACTTACCAGCAATACTTGCATCAATCTGGCGGTCACCAATATTGACGACAAAGCCACCGATCAGCTTATTATCGACTTTATTGATCAATATCACCTGAGCGTTGGTTTCTTTTGCAAGTACATCTTTCATCGCTGCCAAATTAGCTTCAGAAAGTGGTGCTGCAGAGGTAACTGTAGCTTTCACAATACCTTTAACCTCGTTATACTCGCGGATAAATTCCTGAGCAGTAGCATATACGATCATCCCACGACCTTTGTTGATCATGATCTTAAAGAATGCCAAGATATTTGGGTTGATCTTATCTTTAAATAAAGCATCCAATATGTTTTTCTTCTTGTCCAAAGGAACAATAGGATTGGCGAAAACAGCTTGCAATTCTGAACTGGATTTTAAAACAGCGATGAACGAATCCATATCTGTTTTGATGGTTTCCAGTGAGCCCTGCTCGCTAGCCAAGTCAATTAATGACTTTGCATATCTCGATGCTACTTTAAATACTGACATATTCTATTTCGTAATTTGAGTGGCCGGATTAGTTCAATTTAACATCTTTAAGCAAATCTGCTACTAAAGCTTCTTGCTTACCTTGGTCCTCAAATTCCTTGTTTAACACTTTACGGGCGATATCCAAAGACAAAGAAGAAACTTGTGATTTTACCTCAGCCAAAGCTTTATTCTTTTGTTCGTCGATCTCCTCTTTCGCTTGAGCAATCATTTTAGCGCCTTCATATTGCGCTTGTGTTCTTGCTTCAGCAACGATTTTTTCTTTTAGCTCTTTTGCTTCTTTAAGGATAACATCACGTTCCGCACGAGCCTCTTTAAGCAATTGTTCGTTTTCATTTGTCAAACGAGCCATTTCTAATTTAGCTTTCTCAGCAGCTTCCAATGCATTCGCAATTCCTTGCTCACGCTCATCCAAAGCATTGACGATAGGTTTCCAGGCAAACTTGCCCAATAAAAAGATCACAACCAATAAGATGATTAGTTGCCAAAAGAACAAACCGTACGAGAACTGATTAATTAATGCTTCCATTTATATACAATTGTAAATTATAATTTTCTTTTGTTTTGTATTTTTTTGTTTAAATACAATCTGCAACCAACCGTTGCAGATTGTATTTAGTAAACTTTTAATCAGCTTGGATTATTTACCTAAGATTAAAGCACCGAATGCTAAACCTTCAACTAAGGCACCAATGATGATCATCGCAGTTTGAATTTTAGATGCTGCTTCTGGTTGACGAGCGATAGCTTCCATTGCTGAACCACCGATTTTACCTAAACCTAAACCTGCACCGATTACGATTAAACCTGCTCCAATTAAGTTGTACATAATAATTATTTTATAAAATTTAACAAAAAAATTCGATTAATGATGAGCGTGTTCCTCAACTGCCATCCCAATAAACAAGGATGACAACATTGTAAAGATAAAGGCTTGCAAAAACGCAACCAGTAGCTCCAAGAAAAACAACACTAAAGTCAATAACATAGACACCCCGATACTACCACCGACTGTCAATTGTTGTTGAAATAAATAAACGATTGCGATCAAACCCATCACAACAGAGTGACCCGCAGTGATATTCGCAAACAAACGCAACATTAAGGAGAAAGGTTTAGTAAACATACCCAACACCTCAATTGGCGCTAAAATAAATTTAAAAGGAACTGGAACGCCCGGCATCCAGAAAATGTGTTTCCAATAATCTTTATTCGCTTTAAAGTTGGTAATAAAGAAAGTGAATAAAGCCAAACATAAAGTTACCGTAATATTTCCCGTTACGTTAAAACCTAGCGGAGTCATGCCCAACAAGTTCAAAACAAAGATCAAGAAAAATACAGATAACAGGTAAGGCATAAATTCTTTATAACGGTGACCGATATTAGGAACAGCCATTTCGTCGCGTACATATAAAACCAAGGGCTCCAAAACACGACCAACACCTTTGGGGAGGTTATTAACACCCTTCTTATAAGTTTTAGCTAGACAGATAAAACCCCAGAATAATAAAAACGCCGCCAATAATAGACCTACTACATTCTTTGTAATCGAGAAATCGAGCGGTTTTGCATTCGTAGGATGATGTGCTTCATCAAAGTTTAGGGTACCTGTAGCATCTGTTTTATAGATCTTACCATGGTAAAGTGCGTAGTATTGACCGTTTTTCTCCACAACAGACTCGCCATGATGAAACTCGCCAGAAGAAAAAACAACCAATCCATTATCAATAAGAATTACTGGCAATGGAAAACCATAATGTTTTCCTGCTTTTTGATCGGAAAACAAAGAAAAATAATGATCATCTTGTAAGTGATGTTGACTATACGCTTTGATTTCCTCAGCTTGGGTTTTAGGCGCATCCCCATGCGCTTCTTCCGCTGCTTTTAAGGTAAAAGGATTGACAGCAAGAAAAATTACTGCAAATAATAAAAGTGCTCTCTTAAGATTCACCATTTCAGATTACTATTGAATAATAAAAAATTTTGCGCAAAAATACAATTTTATTTGGCATAAATCACCATTTGTTTAAACTTTTTCCAAAAATAGTTTAAACCTTTTTATCTGCTTGATTTAAAGCGCTAAAAGCGACATATACATCGACAAACAAAGCGATGAAAAATACAACCAAAAAGTTATATTCGATAAAGTTGTTTTCAACGGTCTTTAACCCGTCTTTAATATAAATATACCCTGCAACAGCCTTCAGGAGCACCAGCCCCAAAAATATGACACCTAATTTCTCAGGCATGGACCAGTTTGCAAAAAAGACCAGCACCGCAACCAGCAACGAAGAACAGCATCCAAATGCATACATACCAACGAGACTGTAAGTGGCCTTTGACCAGTACTGCCCCACATTCATACCGGATATCACTAAATAATGTGCAGCAAAACTTGCCACAAAGACGATCAGCAGCACAAGGACACTTTTCAAATAACTATTCATTTTTATTAATTTGATTTGCTTGCCTGATGAACTGATACAAAGATACAACCACTCCTAACAGTGTCAATCCCTTCATCCCCCATTCACCCGCAATCGCATATTTATTGTCTAACCAACTTCCGACCCAGTAAAATAAATATATTGTCACACCCATCTGGATCGGCATGGAAGTAAAAACAATCCATTTGTTAATTTTCTTATTGGTTTTTTCCTCTTTCAATTAGCTTAAATAAAAGGTTGACAAATATACATCATAAATCCTTACCGACTACAATCCTAAAACTTTTTGTCCAATTTTAATATCCGGATAGTCTATATCTGCACCCAAAATCATCTTAAGCTCCGAAGATGATTTTTCTGGATTTGCACGAATGACATCCAGGATACGATCGAGCTTCTCTTGATCAATTAATTCTGTTGCTTCGACCTCCGTCCCTACAAAATTAATCAAATGTCCGTAAATCGTACCGGCTACCATCCCGCGCTTACCTGCTATATCAGCGATACTCATCCCTTCTTTAAACATTTCCAATGAAATATCTTTTGTATCCAATTTCTTCGCGCCTTCCTCATCAGCACTTTGAGCTGCCAGCACCTCCTTTTCTTTCGTTTTAACCTGAGCGGCTACATCAAGCATGGCTGTTTGGAAATCCTCTCTTTTAGACAGCGTTTCAGCAATAATTAGACAATGTTGTAACTGTTCGCGTTTCCTTTTGTAATCCAGCAATATGGCCTTTAGCTCATCAATATATTTCTTTGTCCGCTTACGAATCTGGTATTCTTCAATGTGCTTTGTCAACGCCTCGATAAGGTCCTTATCCATTCGGGGCAAAAACCAATTTACAGCTGCAGTGGAACGTTCACAGATCAGATCATAATCAATCGCATCTTTATCCCGAAGAAGATCATAAAGGACAACAATAAATTTATGTGCTACCTTCTCCTGTGTCTGGAGCTGTTTAACCACCTCCTGAAAGAACTGAATAGCCTTTTCCTTCCCATCGATATTGCGTTCTTCCATTGATTTAAGCAGTTCCGAAGTCTCCACCAAGAGTCCATCCCACCGAAAACCATTCATTAGAATCTGCCCAAGATAATTTCGTTGGCACTGTTCCAATATTTCATTGATATTAGACTGGGAATGTGCCCGTTGCGCAAATTCAACCACCTGATAATCTGTACGGATGGCATAAGATGGAATAATAGATTTAAGCACCAGTCCATCCAGACTTGTCAGACGGCTTAAGGCAACGTAAACCTGTCCCGCAGCAAAGGAAGTACCCGCATCTATAATTGCCTTCTGGAAGGTCAATCCCTGACTTTTATGAATGGTGATTGCCCAAGCTAATCGCAGCGGAAATTG
Source organism: Sphingobacterium sp. DR205 (assembly GCF_011064245.1). Lineage (NCBI taxonomy): Bacteria > Pseudomonadati > Bacteroidota > Sphingobacteriia > Sphingobacteriales > Sphingobacteriaceae > Sphingobacterium > Sphingobacterium sp. DR205. Next base: position 6,179,354 of record NZ_CP049333.1, read on the forward strand.
AGAAAATGTCCCTAGAATTTCTTCTTTGATCTGATCCTGTCCTTTATCATAGTTGTAACGGATATTTTCCCAGGTTTCCCTTTTTACCGTCACCTCTTCGGAACCATCTGGGAAAGTAACCGATACAGTACCATGTGCTGTATCTATATCCTTTACGGTACCAATTTTACCATTGTAATACTTTCGCTCCTCACCGGAATCATTTCGGATAAACATCACCTGTGCACCTATTTTTAATGATAGCGTTTCCTCAGCAGGATAAGACCCTTGAGCGAAGTCATCTTTCACGACGGCTTTTAAGTTGAGCATTTTCCCGGACAATGACGCCAACTTTGCACTATTGATCTCGTCAGCATTTCGATTATGGGATGTCAATGTGATATATTGTTCTTCCTCTTTTGGTACGAAATCTTGCTGATAGTAGCCATTTAAGGTAGCCAGCATCTCACTGGTACATTGATTATTCCGTATCGCATTTAAAATCGAAATAAAGCCCTCGTCCTGCTGACGATAGATTTTATTGAGTTCCAGCATGACCAAAGGGCTATCCCGTAAGATTTTTGCATTGAAGAAAAACACCGAAGAATAATGATCGCGGAGGATATTCCATTCCGCATCTTTGACCACGGGCGGTAATTGATATAAATCTCCAATAAACAATACCTGTAAACCACCGAAAGGCCGCATATCGCGACGAACCGACTGTAATATCACATTGATTGCATCTAATGTATCTGCCCTGACCATCGAGACCTCATCAATAACCAATAGCTCCAGTTCCTGCAAAATCGCCCGTCGTTGTTTCGTCAGTTTTATTGTGCTGAACAAGCGGGACTTATTATAGATATGACTGTCCTGCTCATCCCAACGCAACTCATAGTCCTCCACAAAAGTTCCAAAAGGAAGCCAAAACAGGGAGTGTAAAGTTGTACCGCCTGCGTTCATGGCTGCTACTCCTGTCGGTGCAGTAATCGCCATCTTTTTATAGCTGTGCTCACGGATATACTTCAGGAAAGTCGTTTTACCTGTACCCGCCTTTCCCGTAATAAATACATTCTGATTGGTTTGGTTAACAAATGCAACAGCCTGCATGAATGCTGTGTTTTCCCGATCGACTTGAAAATTTGACATATCCTGAAATTAGATTGATCACAAAACTAAGGATTTCATTTTGAAAACATATCCTACCCCTGGATTGTATATTTTATAAAAAAACGCGTTTTACTGATGATTTTATCAAAGCTAAAACGGTTAACTAAAAACATTAATGATTTTTTTCTATATTTAGCTGCTGAATTAAGGATCAATAAATTTTTAGAAATTTTATAACATGGCTATAGATAAAACCGCATTATTTGAGAAAGTGCAGGAAATGTTGACATCCAAAGGGTTCAACATTGAGAAATCGGATGCAGCACGCCCTTGGGGTGGCTTTTTTGTTATCGACGAGTCACAGGCACAAGAGTTTGCCAATGAGTATTTTGGAGGATTGGATGTTCAGGAATTACGAATTTCCGGAAAATTAAGTCCAAAAATTCTGATCGTTGCGCCAGACAAGAGACTTTCTTGGCAGTATCACCACCGTCGTGCCGAAATCTGGCGTGTCATTCAAGGCAATGTAGGTGTCATGGTTTCGGATACAGATGAAGAGTCTGTTGTCTCTACCTTGAAAGAAGGCGAAACGATCAGATTACGTCAGGGACAACGTCACCGTTTAATCGGCTTGGATGGCTTCGGTATTTTGGCTGAAATCTGGCAACATACGGATGCGAATAACCCTTCTGATGAAGACGATATTGTACGCGTTCAAGACGATTTCGGAAGATAGGAAGCTCCCTCAGCTACTTTTCACAAAGATTCCCAATCCAGGATTGGGAATCTTTGTTTCCCCGCTTTATGTTATCTCTTTAGGCAATCTATCCCCCGTTGCGCAGCATAGTCGAGCCCTGTTTCACACAACTTATTGATCTCATGATTCCCAATTTGATAGCTGTACTGGAATTACCTCTAACGGTCTATTCATCCTTTTTGAGCATTAATTAACCTGATGATGATTTCATCCAATAAATTTAGCTGTCACAATCCTATTTTTTACTATTTTAGTATACGTAATAATAAAATGTCAAATTATGAGCAACGATGAAAACAAAAAAAGTTCGGGGATATTAAGCAGTCTTAAAAAATTAATTTTCGAGGATGATCAGACAAGTTCCACTCCCCCATCGCCGGCCCCGGTTCCTTCTGCTCCGACAAAAGAAAAATTAAGCACACCTACATATACATCGCCACAGCCCCCTGTGGCAACTGGCAAAACTCCGCCGCCTATCCCCATAACAGCCAACGATGGATCTACCGATCTCAAAGAAATGAAACTGAAAGTATACGCCATACTCGAAAAACTAAATGAACAAGGGGTTGATTTTTTTGAAGTCTGGAATGCTGCTGCTGCAATGGGAAAAGTAGAGGAAAACACCTTAAAAGCCGCATATACCTCCCTGAAGTTTGTCGATAGTTCATTATCGAAGGAAAAACTTGTGGCAACTGGCACAAATTATGCTAATAAGCTTAAAGAAACCATTGCCAAAGAATCGGAACAGAAACAGAATGAAAAGAGAAGGACGGAACAGGACCGAACCATGGAGATCGCCAATTTGAACAGTGAAATTAAAACCATAACGGAAAACATCAACAAATTGCAGGATGATCTACAGAAAAAGCAAATCGCACTGGGACAAATTAATGAAAAGTACGAACCAAAAATTAAAGAAATCGAACAAAAAATAGCCATAGGCAACGCAGCTGTCGGTGAGGTCATTACAGAAATCAACAGTGCACTGCATATGATTAATCAATCTATTACATAACTCTAAATCAATGGAAAAAAAAGACCAATACATTAATATTCCTGCTGAAATAAAGACGCAGCTCCCGATATTTCAAGTTTTGGGAGACCATTTGCCTGCTCAATTAAAATCTCCGGAAGCAAAAAAGACGGTGTCCTCAATTTTCTTTTGGGCATTGATACTGGGGGGTGCATTTGCTTTTTTTAAATACCTTCCCGTTATGCTCGAGTATGCAGGAAAGAGTATTTTATTTGTGATCTTCAGCATTATTCTGATCACCTTATTACTTTTAGCACCTAAGATTATTGCCCTACTACATCGCTTGGGTACTGTATTACTTTTCAAAGGCGAAAAATCCATTATCAGAAACAATCCGATAGAGACCTTACAACTATTATCCCGTGATGCGAAAGACACCCTAAAACGTGTGAAGGAAAAAATCAGTAATGTGGACGGTGTGCGCATCGATATGATTCAAAGTGGTGAAACGGCACAAAAAACTGCCGAAGAAAAGTACACCTATGCAAAAAGGTTTACAGCAGAAGCGGCTAATCTGGACGAAAAATCAAAGGAGGAAGCGAGCAGAAATAATGCGGAAAAAGCCAATGCATACGCAAGAGATGCCAAGGAAACACGCACCAAAGCTTTTCTGCTGGGTAAGGAAGGGGAATCAGAAGAACAAAATGCCCGTAGTTATGTACAATATGCCAATCAGTTTGCGAAAGTATTGGAAGTCCTCAAAGACAATGAAAGCGCGGCCCGTATTTATGTAAGTACATTGGATAGCAGCATCTCCATCATTTCGAAGAAACTAGAAGCAACGCAAAAAATGAAAAACGCGACAGATGGGCTTGCCGATGTGTTTAATATTAAAGATGGCTGGGCTTTTCAAGAAGCGATGAATGCGGCTACAGGTGCTATCAGCCAAAATATTGCATCCATTCGTTCCAACCTTGACTTCTTGGATCAAAACAACAACATTACTGTAGGCGGCGCTCCTTCGCAGGGCGAACTGGAAGAATTTATCCGCAAGGTCGACGAGCGTAACTTAAAAGTGCTCAACGTCACTCAGATGTCCGATGCGAGCTACGAACTCAAACCGGAGGAGAAAGTCGATAAAGGCTTTACATTACTCGATTAATTAATCAAAACAATATCATATTATTCAAAATTATGGAAGAGAAATCGACATGGGCTAGGTTAAGATGGCCTATCAAAGCAATTATTATCGCATTACCTATCCTTGCTATTGGTTATTGGGCGATGCAGTCTGGCAAGTTTGACACTACGCCCGCGGTTAAACCGGACTCAACCAATATCAAAGCTACCGGACCTACAGTCTCAGGATCGGAAAGCACCCGCTCTTTCAACTATCAGCCTGAAAAGCCCGTTGACGGCGAGTATAAGGGTGTTGTAGAAGTAGGTGCTTCGGGATTCAATTCCTTTGTCGTCAATATGGATAAAGAAAACCGTTGGGAGATTATCTCCAAAGATTTTGGAAAATCCTTCGCCTATGAAGGATTAGCCACCACAGAAGATATCCGTAAAGGTCTAAAGGATTATATTGGTATGATGCTTGATAAAGGCGTAAAATCCAAAAATATCCACTTTGTGATCAGTTCCGGCGCACAGAAAGAACCTAAAACAACTGTCATCAGTTCGGAGCTCAGAAAGATGGGCTTCGTTGTGAATTTAGTGACAGCCGAACAAGAGGGAAAACTTGCACTTAAATCCGTTCTTCCTAAAGCTTACGAAGAAAATTCTTTTGTTGTGGACATCGGTTCGGGCAACACCAAGATCTCCTGGATTGATGGTGATACCAAATCTGAGGAAGCACCCGGTGCAAAATATTATGAAAAAGATCTAAAGGATGACGCTGTTTATGCAGAAGTTAAAAAATTAGGTGAGAAAATACCGGCTTCAAAAAGAGAAGTATGTTTTATCATCGGTGGCGTTCCTTTTGAGTTAGCATCTCAGACACGTCAGGGAGAGGAGCGTTTCACGGTATTGAATGATCCCACTTCTTATAAAGCCGATAAAATAAAAACCAAAAGCGGTGTCAACATTTACAAAGCGCTTAAAGATGCGACCAACTGCGACACCTTTGTATTCGATTGGGACGCAAACTTTACGATTGGCTTCTTGCTTTCTTTAAATAAATAACTATATTTTACAACAATAAAAAAGAGTTATGCTTCAAAAGGCACAGCTCTTTTTTATTGAAAATATTTGTTGCAATCGATCAGAAAAAACCTTCAGTTTACTTTTCATAGCTGTTTATGCCAGCGAAATCATGAAGGCGTTTTTTTTTTGCTTTTGTAAGCATTATTACCCCATAAAGCTCAACAGATAACACACAATAAGGATCAACAGCACCAAGAAAGCGATTTTCCAAAAGCTATAGGGCCTTTGTCCATACACCTTACCATTGAACGCATTGACCATGATCTGATAACTCTTACCCTTATACTGATAAGCTGAAAGCCATACGGGCAAGAGTATATATTTCAATTTGATTGACTTAAAATCACTATCGATAAGATCAATATCCTGGGTATCCCCACCAATATCATTTTCGACCTGCCGTTCAATTTCGCGATCCATAATAGTTCGGGCGGTTCGGGCCGCCACAACATGGTCGACACTAAATGTTTCTGCAATAAAACCACTCAGATACTGTTCGTTAAATGGCTTCAGGTAACTTAAGTTCCAGGGACCAATTTTATCCGAAAACTTTTCGGGCAGCGAAGTCGATCCTGAGATAACAATATCTCTAAATTGGCTGTATATCGTTCCCGAAGCAGGATACCAGCTCGTGCGGCGCTCCTCATATTCCTCCGTTTCACCGTCAGAATTACGTCGTGTTCGTGTTACATAATAATATTCCCCACGTGATCCTTCATAAGAAGAATCCACATCCGAATCGTATGACCAAAATGGAATATATACGCCTTTCAACCGATCATTCCGCATATTGAAGATCCGCTTGAAATCATTGGGAGCAAACCAGACTTTCCCTGCCCATTGCGTTAATAAACCAAAGGCTTGCTTATAGTCCACCGAGAAAGGTACGAGTCCATGGGGTTTAACGATACGTTTTTGCTGATGATCAATAACCAACGGCGATGCACAAAAAGCACATACATCTGCTGTAACATGGGGATTCAACCTCGAATTAGCCCCACAGTTGCTACAATGAACAACTTCCGCCAGATAGCTATATCGTTCATCCGCAACACCTTCCATCGCTTTTCCAAAAACTTTATAATCCGTTGCTTCGATCTCCTCACCTTCCGGCATGTTGTCCGCAATTTCATTTTTAGTTCCACAATACGAACATTCCAGGTAGGAAGTTCCGGGTTGATAAGTCAAAACAGCACCGCAACCCTGGCATTTTAACCCCCGCTCTATTTCGGAGGTCTTCTCTTCAAAACTCATACTTGTGATAGCACTTAGGTCTCTAAACTCCAGGAATTGGTGGCGGAGTCTGCGAAAACAAATCCTTCAATTCAACAATTTTATCAGCTTCTGTCCAGTTATCAAGTCCTTCTTTCCAAACTAAAGTTGAAGCCGTGAGTGTACCTTCTCCAAGCAGTCCACGTAATTGTTCCTGACCGAATGGTCCTTCTTGCTTTCCCTTTATAGCCAAGTAATAAGCAATGGCCTTCGGTATCGGTGGCGGAACAACGGCTCCTGTCGCAGCACCTGCCCCAGCCGCAGCCGTAGGATTGTTGCCATCAAAATTATTTTGCTGAAACACATTCCCCATATGCCCAACCATTCCTGCCCCCAAGCCAGCACCAAAACCGGCACCAACAATGCCACCACTGCTTGGATTTTCCGCCGCTTTTTCCATGGAATTGGCAGCTTGAAACTGTGCATAAGCACCAAGGTTTCCTACCACCCCCATACTGCTTCGTTTATCCAGTGCTTTTTCGACCTCCTCTGGAAATGAGATATTTTCGATCAAAAATTTGGTTAGGCTCAATCCGATCTCTTCAAAGTCTCCACTTATTTTTTGTTGGATCAATACCGAAACTTCATCGTAGTTGGAAGCTAGATCCAGCGCTGGAATTTTTGATTCCGCAATGGCATCCATGCCTCTGGAAACAGCAATATTGCGCAATTGCTCCGTAATATCGTCTACAGTGAATACCGGGGTCGTCGCAACCAGCTGTTTCATAAAAACAGTGATATCTTTTACCTGAAAGGAAAAATTTCCAAAGGCCCGAAGTCGTATCGGCCCAAATTCGGGATCACGTAACATGATCGGATTTTTTGTTCCCCAACGTTGATTGACAAACTGCCGTAGGTTGATAAAATAAACATCAGCCTTAAACGGACTGTTAAAACCGTACTTCCATCCGCTGATGGTTGTCATAATCGGCATGTTCTGCGTTGTCAATTCATATCTGCCGGGTTGAAATACGTCAGCCACAACGCCCTCATTCAAAAATACAGCTGCTTGCCCCTCCCGTACGGTAAGTTGAGCACCCATCTTAATTTCATTCTGATACCGCGGAAATTTCCACACTATCGTATCAGTACTATTATCGACCCACTCGATAATATCTATAAATTCATTTCTGATTTTATCAAATAACCCCATAAATTTTTCTCTTTACAATTACTTACACTAAATGTAAACATTTCCTTGGAAACCGCCAATTTTACCATTCTTATCGGAAACTATAGATATCTAAAAAATTTAGTCTTTTATACTACATATCGTGGTTTATTTTTTATACTTTTGTTAGCTAAGTTCTACATAAATTTATGAGTACATATAACGAAGACAGTATTAGGTCCCTGGATTGGAAAGAGCATATCCGCCTTCGTCCGGGAATGTACATAGGAAAGTTAGGGGACGGTTCGGCCTACGATGATGGCATCTATGTTTTATTGAAAGAAGTTGTCGACAACTCGATTGATGAGTTTGTGATGGGCGCCGGTAAAACCATTGATATCACCGTAAACGAAAACAAAGTTTCAGTACGCGATTATGGCCGGGGAATTCCAATTGGATCTGTCGTAGATGTAGTTTCCAAAATCAATACCGGTGGTAAATATGACAGCAAGGCCTTTCAAAAATCTGTTGGATTAAATGGCGTGGGTACAAAAGCAGTCAATGCTTTATCCAGCCAGTTTACGGTACAGTCATACCGCCAAAATATAACACGTATTGCGCAGTTTTCCAAAGGAGAATTGGTGAATGACGAGCAGAAAGATACCACACAACGCAATGGTACATCGGTAACATTCTATCCAGATGATTCTATTTTCAGAAATTACAAATACCGTTCGGAATTTGTAGAGAATATGATCTGGAACTATGTTTTTCTAAACTCAGGCCTTACCATTAATTTTAATGGACAGAAGTTTATTTCTGAAAATGGATTAAAAGACTTATTAGAAAGGAATATAGATTCCGAATCCATGCGCTATCCAATCATTCACTTACGTGGTGATGATATTGAGATCGCAATGACCCACGGTCAACAGTATGGAGAAGAATACTATTCTTTTGTAAACGGTCAGCATACGACACAGGGCGGAACACACCAAGCAGCCTTCCGTGAAGCAATTGTCAGAACAATACGCGAATTCTACAAAAAAGAATTTGACGCATCAGATATTCGATCCTCGATTATTGGCGCCATTGCCATCAAAGTACAGGAACCGGTTTTCGAATCCCAAACAAAAACAAAATTAGGCTCGCAGAGTGTCGGTCCGGAAGGCCCTACTGTAAGAGGCTTCATCAATGACTTTGTCAAAAAAGCATTGGATGACTATCTTCATAAAAATCCAGGTACGGCGGATGCATTGCAAAAACGTATTCTTCAATCTGAAAGGGAGCGCAAAGATATTGCAGGGATCAAAAAACTGGCCAATGAAAGAGCTAAAAAAGCATCTTTACACAACCGCAAATTGCGCGACTGTAAAGTCCACTTCAGCGATAAAAACGAACGCAACCAAGAGACTACACTTTTTATAACAGAGGGAGATTCCGCATCAGGTTCAATTACCAAATCACGTGATGTACAGACACAAGCGGTTTTCAGTTTAAAAGGGAAACCATTGAACTCCTATGGCATGTCCAAAAAAATTGTTTATGAAAATGAAGAGTTCAATCTCTTGCAACATGCGCTCAATATCGAAGATGGACTAGATGGACTACGGTACAACAATATTGTTATCGCTACTGATGCCGACGTCGATGGAATGCACATTCGTCTCTTGCTATTGACATTTTTCTTACAGTTTTTCCCAGATTTGGTCAAAGCAGGTCATGTATCTATCCTCCAAACACCATTATTCCGGGTTCGGAACAAAAAGGAAACGATCTATTGTTACTCCGATGAAGAACGTCAAAAAGCAATTGCGAAACTAGGAGCCAAACCTGAGATCACCAGGTTTAAAGGTTTAGGTGAAATATCACCTTCCGAGTTTGGATTGTTCATCGGAAAAGACATCCGTCTTGACCCTGTTATTTTATCAAAAGACAATAAGATTCAACAATTATTAGAATACTACATGGGCAAAAACACACCGGACCGACAAAAACATATCGTCGAGAATCTGCGTGTAGAAGTAGACCTTGAAGAAGAACTAACAAAAAAAGCGGGTTAAATTAACCCGCTTTTTTGCGACCTACGACCTATATTTCATGCACAATCAAACCTTAATTCTGATCCAATGTCAAGATGCCGTTGGATTGGTAGCCAATATTTCCAACACATTGGCCAAATATCAGCTTAATATCATTACCATGCGGGAGTATGTTGATGAAGAAGCAAATAAATTTTTTGTCCGTGTCGTCTGTAACGGTTTATTCCCCAACCAGACACAGCTTGCCAATTCGCTGGCCGAAGTGCTCCCGCCTTCCGCGCAGATCCAGGTAAACCCCAGCAATCGGAAAAAAATTGTTGTCCTTGTCACTAAAGAACATCATTGTCTGGCAGATATTCTGGTTCGGCAACATTTCGAAACCTGGGGAGCAGAAGTACAAGCCGTCATTGGCAATTATGATACCTTACGTTCATTTACAGATAAATTTGATATTCCATTCCATTATATCTCGCATGAAGGCTTATCAAAAGAAGATTTTGAAACACAATTGATTGCGCAAATCAAGAATTACAATTTTGATTATATCATTCTGGCAAAATTTATGCGCATCCTCTCCTCCTTTTTCGTGGCTACATTCGAAAATAGGTTAATCAATATCCATCACTCATTTCTTCCTGCATTCATTGGAGCAAACCCTTACAAACAAGCGCATTCCCGAGGCGTAAAGATTATTGGCGCTACCGCACATTTTGTCACCGACCAGCTTGATGAAGGTCCTATCATCGTTCAGGATATACGCCACGTCAATCATACTTATACCGTTAAAGATATGGTAACTGCCGGGAAAGAAATTGAAAAAGCAGTTTTAAGCAGAGCAATACGCTTATTGAGCGAAGACCGTGTGATGCTCAACGACTATAAAACCATTGTGTTTGAATAGTGATCACAATCACCGCTTTAGACGTGTAGTCATTATTTTTTTTTCGCGTTATTCTTGATTATTTCGTAAAAGAACTATTTAAGAATGACGCACACTTTTCATATCCCGGTATTGGGGCTAGCTTTTTCAATAGACTCGGCAATCAAGGTTGCACAATACGGAATTTCTTCCGTAATGTCCATTGTTGACGACGAGCTCATCGAGCGCATGCGCCGCTATTACTGCGGACAATATCAAATTCCTTATTATCCAATCTGCACAACGGAAGAAGATTTCCGTGCAAATAGAATCACCGCCTATCTCGATCTCGTACAGCAGGTGGTCAATAGGCAGATAAATTCCCTGAAACATCAATCCTTTACCGAAAATTCAGAATTGACCAAATACTTCCAGCTTTTACCGGATTCTCATCCCTCAAAACCGATCTATCACGCGATGGAAATTGAAACAAATCGCGCGATCAAAACAGAACTTCAAGATCTGTTGATCAATTATCTGAAACCCGGAGACATCAATGTTAATATTATGTCCAAAGTGGACAAAATAAATTATAAGAATGGTATTCCTTTAGCGCAGCACTACTCAGATGCCTTAGCCGCGTTACGCGGATTTGCTAATTCCACATTACACTCCTCAGTCATTCTCTCCGCAGGAATGAACCCCCATTTATATGCCTATCTTGCTGAATTACCGGCATTTTTCCCAAAGGCTGACAGCAGCTTTGACAAGAAGGTCGTTTTAAAAGTCAGCGATTTTAGATCATCCCTTATCCAGGCAAAGTATCTCGCAAAAAGAGGAGTCTGGGTTTCTGAGTTCCGGGTAGAGTCTGGATTAAATTGCGGTGGACATGCTTTTGCAACAGATGGTTTTCTATTGGGGCCCATTTTGGAAGAATTCAAGGCGAAAAAACAAAGTTTACAAGCGGAGCTCTTCACAATTTATCAGGACTATTGGCTAGGACGGGGCTTACAGTTGGCCGATTCACCACAGATCAAATATACCGTACAAGGTGGTATAGGCACCGCCACGGAACATCAATTTCTATTGAATTACTACGAATTTGATGCTGTGGGCTGGGGCTCTCCATTTTTAATGGTTCCGGAAGCTACTACTGTGGACAATGAGACGTTAAAAGCACTGGCAGAAGCAGAACAAACAGATTTCTACTGTAGCGGAGCTTCCCCTTTAGGCGTACCGTTTAATAATTTTAGACCCAGCAGCGCCGAAAAGTTACGATTGGAACGTATCCAAAAAGGAAGGCCCGGAAGCCCTTGCAAAAAGGAATATCTGATCGCCAATCGGGAGTTTGGAGAAAAACCGATCTGCACCGCTTCGCGCGCTTACCAACATCAAAAAATCCTGGAATTGCAAAGACAGCAACTTACGACTGAAGAATATAACAAAGCATTCGATAACATCACCGAAAAGACCTGCCTCTGTGAAGGGCTGGCTACCCCAGCTTATCTCAAATATAATATCCAACGAAAAAAGGAGCAGACAGCTGTTTCCATTTGTCCGGGGCCAAATCTGTACTGGTTCAAAAAACAATATTCTTTAAAACAGATGATTGACCATATTTACGGCCGCGTATCAATACTGGAGCATTCGGATCGGCCATTTGTGCTGATCAATGAATTAAACCTTTACATCGATCATATCCAAAAATATATCAGCGACAATAAAGATAAATTCAATGACAAAAAAATAAATTATGTTGCCAAATTCAAAGCACAATTACAGGCAGGAATAGATTATTATTATAAACTACAGGATCAGCTCTCCTACCTTCCCAAAAGCACACTGGAAGCCATACCCTTACAGCTGGAGCTTGCAACCATCCGTTTAAAAAATCTTCACATATAGGCATTCTATTGGGAGCTAAAGTAAACGCGGCAGTCCTGTGGACCTACCGCGTTTATTGAATTAATAAATATTCCTGTTTATTCAACGGCAAAATTTACCGTGCAATTTTACGAAATTTCCCAAAAACTCCCAGTGGAAGTTTTGGTCCTGCAGTAGCTTGCAGAAAAAGCTCGCCAATTTCTAAATTTTCTACTTTTGGAAAAGCAGTTTTTATTAAATTTTCCACTATGACCGAAGAAAAGCCCAATGAATAGGTATTTAAGATCAGGAAATGCTCTTGGGGATCCAACAATTGAACCACTTCTGTCATCATCTCCATAATATGGTCTTCGAGCTTCCATTTTTCTCCTTTTGGTCCATGTCCGTATGCTGGTGGATCCAAAATAATACCATTATACGTATTTCCCCTTTTTAGCTCGCGCTTGACAAACTTCAATGCATCCTCAACCACCCAGCGAATATTATCCAGATTGGAAATTTCCATATTTTCATTAGCCCAAGTGACCACTTGCTTAATAGAGTCGACATGTGTTGTGTCTGCTCCCGCGGCCTTCGCTATTAATGAAGCACCTCCCGTATATGCAAAAAGATTTAAAACTTTGGGTTTTTCAGTTTTGAAGGAACGGACAGATTCCGAAATATAATCCCAATTGACAGCCTGTTCGGGAAATATTCCAACATGCTTAAACGATGTCAATCCCAATCTGAATTTGATCGCGACATCATCGTTTTTATATTGGATATGCCAACGGTCCTGGATTTTTGGATTTTTTTTCAACCACTCTCCAGAAGTAGCCGAACGCCCTTTGAATTTGATATGATAACGTTTGTTCCATTCTGCATCGCTCAATGCCTTGGGCCACACTGCCTGTGGCTCCGGCCTAATTAATATCAGATCCCCAAAGCGTTCTAATTTCTCAAAATCACCACAGTCAATAAGCTCATAGTCTTTCCAATGTTGTGGGGTCAATAGTTGTATATTCGTTGTTGCCAAAATCAAAATTTTGCGACAAAACTAAGCTAAATTTCTTTTATATTGAAATTTAGCTTCTGCCCATCCTCTTTGGAAATGGAAATTCCCCACATCAAAACAGCAGAAAAATACATGTAATCCAGGATCTTCAGTATAGGACAAATCACCAAAAATCCATGATAAATGTAAATATATTTATTATCTCACCGTTTATTGCCCCATAGAAGCTTTGGCGCTTTTCATCAATGGGCTTGCAAATACAAAATTATTTAATTCCTCAACATCGGATCGCATCATATCTTTATTGGACCCCTCCCAAAATTTCTGCCCTTGATATAAAAACAAAATATACTCACCGATCCCCATAACAGAGTTCATGTCGTGGGTTACGACGACTGTTGTGCACTTCAGTTCCTGGGTAATTTTAAGCACCAATTCATCAATTACAATAGAGGTCTCAGGATCCAAACCTGAATTTGGTTCATCGCAAAAAAGATATTTGGGATTCATACTGATCGCTCGCGCGATACCAACACGTTTTTTCATTCCTCCAGATAGTTCCGCGGGGAATAATTTGTTTCTTCCCTCCAGGTTAACCTGTTCCAAACAATGGTTCGCGCGGTCTAATTTTTCGGCTTTAGACATATCTGTGAACATATCCAAGGAGAACATAATGTTTTGCTCCACCGTCATTGAATCAAACAGGGCTGAATTCTGAAATAACATCCCGATTTCTTTCCGGATCGGTACGCGTTCTTCAAAATTCATCCTGGTGAAATCGCTATTGTCAAACAGTACCTTACCCTTTTCGGGATGATGCAATCCAACGATACATTTTAATAAGGTACTTTTTCCCGAACCGGATCCACCAATGATCAAACTCACTTTTCCGGGTTCGAAATTTGCACTGATTCCTTTTAAAACATGGTTCTCACCAAAAGACTTGTTAATATTTTCAATTTCAATCATAAGATCTTTTTAAAGCATTAATGCTGTAATTACATAATCTGCTGCCAGAATGGTAATACAGCCGACCACAACAGCTTCGGTACTCGCTTGTCCCACCTCGAGCGCCCCACCTTTCACTTTATATCCCTTATACGCCGATACTGACGTAATGATAAAACCGAACACAACAGCTTTTACGAGCGCTACAGTGACTGTAAAGCCATTAAAATTATCTTGAATACCTAAAATATAATCTGCAGGTGTTACAGCCCCGGATAGTGAGCCCCCTAGTAGCCCCCCCACTAAAGCACAAACGATGGCGATAATAACCAACATGGGAATCATCGTCACACCGGCCAATATTTTAGGCAATATGAGATAGCCCGGGGCATTGATCCCCATGATCTCCAAAGCATCAATCTGCTCCGTTACGCGCATAGAACCAATTTGAGAAGAAATTGATGAGCCTATTTTCCCCATCAATACCAATCCCGAAATCGTAGGTCCCAACTCTAAAATATTTGAATCCCTATTAATAGAACCTATAATCGAATTGGGAATAAGGTCGGAAACCATCTGAAAAGCAATCTGCATGGTCATTACCGCTCCAATAAAAGTTGAAATGATCACAATAAGTCCCAAAGATCCTATTCCAATATCGGTCATGGTCAGTATGGTCTCCTTCCAATAGATACGCCCTTTTTCTGGTTTTTTAAAGACCGACTTGAGCAGTATAAGATAAGCACCAATGTGATGAAAAATCATATTATCAATTTAAATTCTGTATATTACAGGCACCAAACTTTATGTTTGGCCCACGTATCCATTAAAGGTAATTAATTCCGTCAAATATATAAACAAGCAAAAACCTAAAAAGTGGGAGAAAAACGAAATTACTTACCGACCATTTCGTCACATTTACCGAATTTTTATGTATAATAGCCTAATCTTTCATACAGTGTCCAATAAAGCGATTTACTTTTGGGGTATATAACAAACGGAATTAGTCATGAACACACAACGTATAACAACTGGAATTACAATTCTTTTCATAGGGATTGTCTTATTATTATCCCAACTGAATAGCATATCCTTTAATTGGGTTGGAATTTTCAGATATTGGCCTTTATTTATTGTACTCGCAGGAATCCGTATGTTGGTCCCTAAAGATCAACAAATAGGACAGTTTATTGCTATCGGCGCGACAGTAGTCATCTTGGGATTCCTTACTTATATCGGTTTATCTACCCCAAAAGAGCCCTTATTAACGCAACTGCTAAAAAATAAAGGCGTGCAAATCGATATGGACGATCCAAACGATAAGACCGCATATACAACACAAAAACTACAGGTTCCTTTGGACGATAAAATCCAACGTGCATCGCTAGACATTGATCTCGGAGCAACATCATTAAAGAACGATAGCGCGACAACTTCTGCAATATTTACCGCTTACAACACATCTGATGATTATCTTCTAGGTATGACCACGCGTGGGGAATCTACAGATAAGATCAATATTAACTTAAAAGGCAAATTTAAAGACAAAGATTTTAATAGTAAAAACAACAATACGCATATCGCACTCAATCCAACTATCGTATGGAAGCTGAACTTTGATATCGGGGCAATTGATGCCAATTTGGATCTTTCAGCTTATAAAATTGAGCTATTGGATATTGATGCCGGAGCGACAAGTCTAAAATTAAAACTTGGACAACCTCTGGCAACAACAAAAATAGCTATGGATGCCGGTGCATCTTCGATCGAAATCGCAATTCCTAAAAATGCAGCATGCCGCATCAACAGCGATAATGCGTTATCTTCCACAGATTATGAGGGCGATTTCTTAAAAAGTGAAGGACAGGTTAAATCCACAAATTACGATACAGCAACACAAAAATTCGATTTTGACATCAACGGCGGGATCACATCAATAAAAATTAGAAGATATTAATTGACAGCAGATTTTTAGTCAAGAAAAGCTAACTTTGTGTTATATATGAACACAAGTAATATGTTGACTTTACCGGGAATCTATTGTAATTCCAAGGTAGAATATTCGAAATGGAAGACCAGGGAAATTCAGATCGGCGACGTCCCTATGGGGGGAGACAACCCGATTCGTATTCAAAGTATGACTACTGTGGATACGATGGATACCATCGGTTCAGTCGAACAGACCATTCGAATGGTAGAAGCGGGCTGTGAATATGTTCGTATCACGGCCCCTAGCATAAAAGAAGCCCAGAATCTAGCAAATATAAAAAACGAACTTCGAAAAAGAGGTTATCAGGTCCCCTTGGTGGCAGATATACACTTTACACCAAATGCGGCTGAAGTTGCAGCCCGGATTGTAGAGAAAGTCCGGATTAATCCCGGTAATTATGCGGATAAGAAGAAGTTTGACCAGCTTTCCTATACTGCGGATGAATATAAGTTAGAACTGGAACGCATCAATACAAAGTTTGCTCCTTTAGTAAAGATCTGCAAAGAGCATGGTACTGCCATGCGCATCGGTACAAATCATGGTTCACTTTCAGATCGGATCATGAGCCACTATGGAGATACCCCTGAAGGAATGGTCGAATCTGCGATGGAATTTATCCGGATGTGTGAAGATCTTAGTTTCCATAACCTCTGTATTTCAATGAAATCCTCCAACCCACAGGTGATGGTCAGAGCCTACCGTTTGCTGGTTGAAAAGATGGTTGCTGAAAACATGAACTATCCTTTACACCTTGGTGTAACCGAGGCAGGCGATGGAGAAGATGGCCGTGTAAAATCCGCAGTAGGAATAGGTACCTTATTGGAAGACGGACTTGGAGATACGGTAAGGGTTTCCTTGACCGAGGAGCCTGAACGTGAAGCTCCGGTAGCAATCGCATTGGTTAATAGGTATAGCAAACGAAAAGCCAGCTTAAGTCAATCAAAAGAAGAAATCGTACAACTCTCCCCAGATAGCCCGACTATCCCCTATCAGAGTCAAGAGGTCAATACCTTCGTTGGGGGGGCGCTGGTTCCCCGGATTGTGACAGATATTTCAAATGAGAATCTAAAAGACGCCCAAATTCTTACAAAAGTTGGTTACCGCTATGATATGCTTTTGGATAAGTATCATATGGGGGAGCAATCCGTAGATTTTGTCTATCTAGGCGATCAATTGCCTTCCTTTAATATGCCTGCAAATCTAAAACAGGTATATAATTTTATGACCTGGTCTAAACTTCAGGACAAAACAAATATCCATCCGCTCTATACATTGGAAGAATTTATCCAAACGGACAATAAGGACCGTGTTTTGAACATGGTAAAAATACGTAATACGGATTTAACGAGCCCACTATTTGAGACATTGCCTCTAGACAAGACAGTCGTATTTGTTTTGGAAACTGATCACATACACGGAATGGCTGATCAACGTCAATTTTTCCGAAATCTACAGGAATTCGGTATTGATAATCCTGTCATTATCAAAAGATCCTATCGGCAATCGGATTTTTCAGGACCTGTGGGCGAGTTTATGAATCCAGAGGAACCTATCTCAAAAATACAGTTATATGCTGCCACAGACATGGGAGCTTTATTAATTGATGGCCTAGGTTCGGGCATATGGATTGATTCTCCGGCCACACCGTTGGAAAATATTGCATCGCTTTCGTTTGGTATATTACAGGCGACCCGTTCAAGGATATCAAAAACAGAATATATTTCGTGTCCAAGCTGCGGAAGGACCCTGTTCGATCTTCAGGAGACCACGCAAATGATTCGGAGTCGTACCAATCACCTCAAAGGCTTGAAAATTGGCATTATGGGCTGTATCGTGAACGGCCCCGGTGAAATGGCTGATGCAGATTATGGTTACGTGGGCGCTGGCCCCGATAAAGTGACTTTGTACAGAGGCCAGCAAGTCGTCAAGAAAAATGTAAGCTCCGCGCAGGCATTGGACGAATTGATCAAGATCATTAAAGATGATGGGCGCTGGATTGATGAAGTCCAAGAATAAGCAAAAAAACAAGGGGATCAAATGATCCCCTTGTTTTTTTA
Organism: Sphingobacterium sp. DR205; assembly: GCF_011064245.1. NCBI lineage: Bacteria > Pseudomonadati > Bacteroidota > Sphingobacteriia > Sphingobacteriales > Sphingobacteriaceae > Sphingobacterium > Sphingobacterium sp. DR205. Next base: position 6,197,538 of record NZ_CP049333.1, read on the forward strand.
TTTTAATCATGTCGATTTATCAATCGAATTTTTTCCACGGATTAACGGACAGAAAATCTCTTTACCACCGTCTCTGATCCGGCAACTACACGCACAAAATAAAATCCAGTTGTCAATTTGCCCCCATGCTCGAACGAAAGATTTTGAATACCAGCATCAAGATTTCCGTTCATCAGCTGTAGAATCTCGTTTCCTAGCGCATCCATAACTTTAATGGACACACTAGATGATTTGGCCAATTTAAATGAAAGATTGACCTGTTCGGCAATAGGATTATAAAATACCTTAACGTTATTAATCAGTTTCTCCGTATCCTTGATTGTGTTATCACCAAATTCTTCATTACGGCTCCCAGTAGTCTGCAAATAAGTATAGCCATCAGGAGACTTTGCATACACCTGAGCTACCCCGCTGCACAAAATCAGTGCGGTAATAAGTGTTAAATAAGCTGCTTTAAGTAGATTTCTCCCCATAGTGTTAAATTAGACTTCAAATATTGGTTACGGTTTAATCAAATATAACGCTAACTATTTGAATTATCAACAACAAAGTTACTATTTTGTTTAAAAGTTTTTTAGTGAAACGAGGTATCAAAAGATTCTTTTAACAAATTTTAACAGCTATTGTACATGTCAAATGAAATGCTAAAATTTGGCGCAGAAAATGCATATGCTTAAAGTATAAGTAAAAAGTATATTTTTGCATTATATTTTGAAATAAAATAATACTTAAATGACAGATAACAGTCATCACAACAGCATCAATAAGGTGAGTTTCGCCGGATTATTGATCAGTTTAGGAATCGTGTTTGGAGATATCGGAACCTCCCCGCTATATGTCTTCAAAGCAATCATGGGACAGGGTGCCATTCAAAAAGACCTGGTTTTGGGCGGCCTTTCCTGCGTCTTTTGGACACTGACACTGCAAACGACCATCAAATATGTCTGGATCACGCTACGCGCGGACAACAAAGGTGAAGGTGGAATTCTTTCACTTTACTCTTTAGTTCGTAAGCGAGCACCATGGCTAATTTTTCCAGCCATGGTAGGTGCAGCGACATTATTAGCTGATGGGATGATTACACCAGCCATCACAATATCTTCTGCGATAGAAGGTTTGGATATCAAATTTCCGGGCCTGCCAACAGTGCCGATTGTCGTAACAATTATTTCGTTACTTTTTATTATTCAACGGTTTGGAACTTCGGTTGTGGGAAAAGTATTCGGCCCATTGATGACAATATGGTTCACCATTATTGGCGTCCTCGGCTTATCGCATATCCATTTGGCACCAGAAGTAATGAAAGCGATCAATCCTTATTACGCTTTTCATATTTTAATAACCTATCCGCACTCGCTACTCCTAATTGGTGCAGTATTTCTTTGTACGACAGGTGCAGAAGCGTTGTATTCGGATATGGGTCACTGCGGTAAAGCAAATATTCGTATCAGTTGGATCTACGTCAAAATTACATTAATATTGAACTATTTTGGTCAGGGAGCATGGTTACTGACACAAGAAGGCCGGGTGTTAGGGGGTGAAAACCCGTTTTACTCCATTATGCCAGATTGGTTTGTCGGTTACGGTATTGCTATTGCGACCATTGCCGCCGTAATTGCCAGTCAGGCGATGATATCCGGATCATACACGCTGATTTCAGAAGCTGTACGTTTAAATATATGGCCCAAGGTTGCTATCCGCTACCCAAGCGAACATAAAGGGCAATTATATGTCCCATCGATCAACCTAATCCTCTGGATTGGCTGTATGATCGTTATCTGGGTGTTTGAAGAATCAAGTAAAATGGATGCCGCCTATGGCCTTGCCATCAATCTAACGGTATTGATGACAACAGTTTTAATGGGCTATTTCCTTGCCATGAAAAAAGTAAATCGTGTGCTCATCGGCATTTTCCTGGTCGCTTATTTTGTGATAGAATTAACCTTCTTGGTTGGTAATGGTGTAAAAATTGCGCATGGAGGCTGGTTAACGCTACTATTGGCAATTGCTTTGTTTGGCACAATGTACTGTTGGTATACCGCACGTAAGATTAAAAATCGTTTTGTTAATTTTATCAATATCAATAAATACTATCCAATTATTTCGGAATTGAGCGAAGACAAGTCCGTTCCGCCTTTTGCCTCACATTTGGTATACCTGACCAGTGCGAATTTCAAATCTGAAATTGAAGCTAAGATTATTTATTCCATCATCAATAAAAAACCGAAGCGTGCCGACGTCTATTGGCTAGTCCACGTCGATGTGATGGATCACCCACATACAAGAGAATACTCCATTGATCAACTTATCCCGGGAAAACTGATTCGCATTGACTTTAAATTAGGGTTTAGAGAAGAACAGCGTATCAGTCTACTTTTCCGAAAAGTCGTTGAAGATATGGTTAAAAAAGGCGAAATTGATATTACAAGCCAATACGAGACCCTCCGTAAACATAATATTCCGGGAGATTTCAAATTTGTCGTGCTGGAGAAGGTATTATCCAAAACGAATCAGATGTCCTGGATCGAGAAAGTGATTATGGACATTTATGGATACCTGAAAAAAATGAGTTTATCCGAAGAAAAAGGATTCGGTTTAGATTCCAGTTTTGTCACCATTGAGCGAGTTCCGCTGAATTTTCCGCAGACATCGGAAGTTCATCTCATACGAAAAGATTAAGTCTTTAAAGGTGATGCTTCTGCATCACCTTTTTTATTCAATAGAATTGCATTACTTTTGTTGCAAATATTATAACATGGCAGACGCTAATCCAACAAAGAAATTACACCCTCGAAATAGACATCTCGATAACTACAATTTTGACGAACTTAGCAAAATCGAACCTTCCTTAAAAGATTTTGTTACGGTAAATGCTTATAAACTCAAAACAATTGATTTTAACAATCCGGAAGCTGTTAAAATATTAAATCAAGCACTTCTTAAAAAATACTACCACATCCAACATTGGGACATTCCAAAGGAAAATCTCTGTCCTCCTATTCCGGGTAGAGCAGATTATATTCATTATGTTGCTGATGTGCTTGCCAGAGATAACAACGGTGAAATTCCAAAAGGAGGAAAGGTACGGGTGCTGGATATCGGTGTGGGAGCCAGTTGTATCTATCCCATTATTGGTCACCAGGAATATGGCTGGAGTTTTGTTGGTTCTGAGGTTATAAAAAAAGCATATAAAAACGCTATTGAGATTACCCGTACCAATATGAGTTTAAAAAAGAATATCCAAATACGGTTACAAAACAATCCAAAAGCAATTTTCAAAGACATCATCCTTCCTGATGAAAAATTTGACATGATCATCTGCAATCCACCTTTCTTTAGTTCCCAAACGGAGGCATTACAACAATCTGTACGTAAAACTACCGGTATAAAAGATGCTAAAATAGATGAGACAAACGTTGTCCAAACCTTTTCAGGACAAGGAAGTGAGCTCTGGTGCGACGGAGGGGAAAAAGCTTTCTTGACACGTATGATATTTGAAAGTCAGTTCTATAGAGATCAGGTGAAGTGGTTTTCTTCATTAGTTGCTCACCGTGAAGATGTTCGCTTTCTGCAGCATAAACTAAAGAAAATCAATGTAAAAGAATCTGAAGTTATCCGTATGGAACAAGGCAACAAAGTAAGCCGAATCCTTTTGTGGAGATTTTAAATAACAAAGGAGCTATCGAATAATAGCTCCTTTGTTATTTAAAACATCATAATACCAATTCTAAGCAGATGCTGATCTATTTAGCTTGGAGTGTTTATAACCATACATAAAATATACCCCTAGACCAATTACCAACCAAATCACAAAAATAATCCAATTACTAGCACCGAGTTCAGTCATTAGATATAGATTAATCAGTATCCCGATAACAGGCAGGAGAGAGAAATTCATTTTAAAGCTATAAATGCTCAAACCTAACCATGTTAACCAAAATATGATTACCAACATTTTATGTTCCAAAATTTCCAAAAGTGAAGATTTCTTCCACTCGTCTAATATATTCTGGCCATAAATAGCGACACAAACAATCGCGATAATTAGTCCCGCACCTACTAGATATTTTCCGTTGATGTAGGGAACTTTAAATTTGGATTTGGCCGATAATCCAGAATAATCCATGTAGAGCACACCTGCACAGACCAATATAAATGCAAAGAATGTTCCTACACTTGTCAAGTCAACAAAAAAATCCATCTTGAAGAACAGCGAAGGAATAGCTACTACGAGCCCTGTTACAATTGTAGCAAAGGAAGGCGTTTTGTATTTCGGGTGAATCGTCGCAAATTTCTTCCACAACAACCCGTCCCTGCTCATGGTCATCCAGATCCTTGGTTGTGCCAGTTGATAGACCAGAAGTGCACTTGTAATCGCAATAACCGATGTCACGGATATAATGCCGGCCATATGGTCAAATCCAACATACTTGAATACAAAAGCCAAAGGATCTTTTACATTCAGTTCAGTATAGTTGACCATTCCAGTCAACACGATGGTAATAGCAACATATAGGACCGTACAGATCAGCAAGCAATAAATCATGGCTTTAGGTAGATCGCGTTGCGGATTTTTACATTCCTCCGCCGTTGTGGAGATCGAATCAAATCCGATAAAAGCAAAAAATACGGCAGCAACACTTCCGAGGACGCCCTCCAGGCCATTTGGTGCAAAAGGAGTCCAGTTTTCAGGCTTTACATAAAATATCCCCCCAAAAATAACCGCCAGAATTATTCCCACTTTAATCATCACCATAATCATGCTCGCCTTTTGAGATTCCTTGATGCCTATATAGACAAGCCAGGTGACCAAAAAAGTAATTACCCCAGCTGGCAAATCAAATATAATGGGCATTCCACCAATTCGCGGCGCACTGTTAAATGCTGCAAGCCCTTGCTGATCAATAGCTGTAAGGTTTGCTAAGCCATGCTGATTCATTTTATCTACTGCATCAAAGGCATAACCCGGAGCCATGGAAAGCCAGGCCGGTATATGCAAGCCAAATCCCTCCAGCATGGAAACAAAATATTGTGACCAAGATATAGCAATGACCGTATTCGAAACCGCATATTCCAATACCAGTGCCCAGCCTATAATCCAGGCGAACAACTCGCCAAAAGCCACATAAGCATAGGTGTAGGCCGACCCAGAGACAGGGACGGTGCTTGCAAACTGCGCATAAGCAAGAGCCGTAAACACGCAGGCAAAAGCGGTAAAAATAAAGAGCAGAGAAACAGCGGGTCCACCTTCATAACTCGCTAACCCGATGGTGCTAAAAATTCCAGCGCCCACGATAGCGGCTATACCCAATGAAACCAGATCGGTTACCCCCAAAACCTTCGCGAGGCCAGTTCCACCCTCATTTTGGGTATCCAGTAGGATCTGATCAACACTTTTCTTCCGAAAAAGTCTATGTGACATGTAAAATTAGTTTTATGCGTAAAATTATGCGAAAATAAATATTTTCAAAGTCTTATGCTATTGGTATTTTTTGGCAGACTATTTAAAGTCGACTAATTCGTAATGAATATATTGGTAAATTTCTTGGTAATCCCCCATATGATGATGTAAATAGGAAACCAATTGTTCTGTCAACAATTGCCGCTGATTCTCTTGAACTTCAAATTGCCACAATCGTTTACAGATATTGAAAAGTGCACCTGCAATCTTCTCCATATGCGCATAATCATAGAGATATTTCCACTCAATGAATTGATGGTAAAATCTATCGAATTTAGGAATATCACTTAATTGATTTATTTTCAGAAATTTTCGCACAGCATCTTCGTTCACTTGAGACATTGCACCATACAATTTATCAATGGAAACAGCCCTTTGCTGTGTCAGAATATGATCCAATAAGAGCTCCAAAGCAATATGCGCCATAAAGGAAGGTCGAATAGGTAATCCTTGCAAGCTTGACTGTATCTGCAACTTTAACTGATGGGTATGATGAAAAAAATACGTTGAATTATGAAAAAGACGATCGACTTCTATATGACGGTTCCAACCGATATAAAGTTGTTCCAGCAAGGGATTATCCAGCAATTCATTTTCATATTGCCTGGGTTTGAGCACAAAAGTTTTATCTGCATTTTTTAATAAATCGGGCAACAATCCACCGACAATTCGCTCGGGATTGGTTGCAAACCGCTCAAAATAAAAATGTGACAAAAAATTCATATTAGCTTATTAGCGTGTGCTTTTATATGGAATTATTCGCTCAATATACGCTTAATCTCCTATCTTTGCATCTTGTAAATTAAAAAATTAAATCCATTTAACAATGAGCTTTGTAGAAGAATTACGTTGGAGAGGCATGTTGCAAGATATTATGCCTGGAACTGAAGACTTACTGAATAAAGAAAAAGTCGCTGGCTATATTGGCTTTGATCCCACAGGAGACTCTCTACACGTAGGACACTTAACTCAAATCATGACATTGATCCACTTCCAAAATGCGGGGCATAAACCGGTCGCATTGGTTGGCGGTGCAACCGGAATGATTGGGGACCCTTCTTTCAAATCTGCAGAGCGTAACTTACTTGACGAAGCAACGCTACAGCATAATGTTGCTTGTCTAAAAAAACAGTTAGGCAAATTTCTTGAATTTGGAGAAGGCGAAAATGATGCCCAGATGGTTAATAATTACGATTGGTTCAAAGATTTCAAATTTTTAGACTTTATTCGTGATATCGGTAAAATGATTACCGTCAACTATATGATGGCAAAAGATTCGGTAAAAAAACGTTTAGAAGGAGATAATGGTCTATCATTTACGGAATTCACCTATCAATTGATTCAAGGTTATGACTTTTACTATCTGTGGAAGCACCATAATTGTAAAATACAAATGGGCGGATCTGATCAATGGGGGAATATTGTCACAGGAAGTGAAATGATCCGTCGTCAAGATCAGGGAACAGCTTACGCCATTACGACGCAATTGATTAAAAAAGCAGATGGTCAAAAATTCGGAAAAACAGAATCTGGAGCTGTATGGTTAGATCCAAAGAAGACTTCACCCTATAAATATTACCAATTTTGGTTAAACACCTCGGATGACGATGCCAAAAATTGGATTAAGATCTTTACACTTAAACCACAGACGGAAATCGAGGCGATCATCACCGAACATGATGCCGCACCACATTTACGCATTGTCCAAAAAGCATTAGCGAAAGACATCACCATCCGCACACACTCCGAAGAAGCTTACGAGACAGCAATCAAAACCTCTGAGTTTCTCTTTGGCAATGGTACATTGGAATTTTTAAACAACTTAGATCACGAAGCCGTATTGGATGTGTTTGAAGGTATTCCGCAATTTCAGATAACAAGAGAAGATCTAAAAGCGGGAATCAATATCCTCGATCTCTTGGCTGTAAGTACACAAGTTTTCCCTTCAAAAGGCGAGGCGCGTAAAATGCTTCAGGGCGGTGGTGTATCCATCAACCGTGAAAAAGCAACGGATATCGAACAAGTGATCACTGAAAGCAGCTTAGTGAATAATAAATACATCATTGCGCAAAGAGGCAAGAAAAACTACTATTTGATTATTGCTTAAAGGTGGCTTTATTCAATAAAAAAATCCTTCTGACGGTATCAGAAGGATTTTTTTATTGAATAGGTACCAAAAACGACCTGATTTCTGCGTTATCTTGGCACTATAATCACTTATTTTAATAGCTTTTCAAAAGCACGACGGGAAGCCCCTCGAAAATGTACTTCTCCACAATATTGATACCCCAACTTGTCAAATACATGCAACATCCCCCCGTTGTCAAAGTTCGTATCCACTTTAATGCTATATACGCCCTTAAGAACAGCGATCTCCTCCACCCCCTGCATAATGGCTGTACCAAGACCTTTTACGTGTGGATCCTGAGCTGAGGCCAAACGGTGAATGCCCACATATTCGCCATCACTAAGCCATTTGCCATCGATAGCATTGTAAGCAGGTTCGATATCGAAAATTATAGCGACATAACCGATAATTTTACCATCAGCCTCCACCACATGCCCATATCCTTTATCGATATCCGACTGTACTACATCTTCATTCGGATAACCATCTTGCCACTGCCTGCTGCCCTGCTCCTTGCGTAGTGCTATTGCCTGTTGTATAATTTCCCAAATCCTTCCTTTATCTGCCTGTTCCGCTTTCCGTATCTGAAACTTATTCATAATGCCTTAATTTGATCAGTAAAACTACATAATTTACTTTAACTGTAAAAGACAGACAAACCAGCCTCTTCTTTCCGATTTACTCCAATCTTTATTGCAAATCTCTTCTCAGGGCATAGTATTTGCTAGTTATACATTGCTATTATTCATTTAATAGCCTATCTGGAATTATTCGTTTATGAAAAAAATACAAACTTAAAATAATAGTCTTCATGATCTTCAAAATACTATCAAAATAACTAAGTTTGTAAGCAGTATAATTGTGAACTTTTCAATGTCAAACAAAGGAAATACATTTAGGCAGGCAGGAAATTCAGTTTCTGGCAAGCGTGCCCCATCAAAAGAATCGGCAACATTTAAAAAAGAAAAAAGTCAAAAAACCAACTTCCCCGGAGAGTATTCAGATGCACAGCAAAAGACTGTCAAAATTCTAGGGATTTTATTGATTGTACTTTCGTTGGCCTTTGCCACTGCTTTTGTTTCCTATCTTTTCACATGGGAAGATGACCAAAGTTATATCGCCAAAACAAATGGCGGCTGGGGAACCCTTTTTAGCTCTTCCGAAGAAATTCACGATGAGACTGTCGAACTACCTGTCGTTGACAATAAATTAGGAAAATTCGGTGCATTACTGGCCAACCAGTTTATGTATGAATGGTTTGGAGTTGCCGCTTTCCTCTTTATCCCGGTATTGTTCATTTTGGGCTATCGGCTATTATTCAAAAAATCACTGCTCCCATTATACCGCACGGTAGTTTACTCTTTTGTAGCTATTGTTTTTATTTCAGTCACATTGGGATTCCTGCATGGTTTTATGGCGGATGCACCGCACATGTTGGAAGGTAAATTTGGTTTTTGGACCAATAAATTACTGGAGGCACAAGTTGGAGTTGTCGGCGTTGGTTGTATTTTAGCCTTTGCATACCTGACAACATTGATACTACTGTACAACTTAGATTTTAAATTTGTATTGTTTAACAATCGAAAATCCAAATCTTTATCGGAGGATATGGAAGATGAAGACGACGAAGGTTCCTACTCAGCAAATAGTTTGAGGACTAAGGTTCACGTAGAGGACGATTCCATTCAATCCGTTAGGGAATCTTTCCAACGACCAACCTCCATAAATGAAAGGTTTCAATCCAGTCGGGAAAAAGATTTACAGCAAGAACTTGAACGTCCTTCATTTACACATCATCCCATACCGGAGGTACATATCGATCCAAAGGACAAGGTTGTGCTCACCTTCGATGATAGCCCCTTAGAGCGTACGGAAAGTACGCCCTCAATTAGTTTTACTATTGATCAACCGGATGAAGATGAATCGGAACAAATGCGTCCAAGCATACAGGAAAACCAAAGCCCAACCATCACAATTGCTCCACAAGCGGAGCCAGAACCTCCACTTGAAGTTGCTGTAATCCCAGGATTGGTTGTCGAAGACATCAAAGAGGAAAAAGAAATAACAGCAAGTGATCTCGTTGCCCAGTTTGGTCAATATGATCCTAAATTAGACTTATCGGGTTATCAACATCCCACGCTCGACCTATTACGAGATTATGGAAGTGGTAAAATTACCATCAATCAGCATGAACTTGAAGCAAACAAGAACAAAATTGTTGATACACTTCGGAATTATAGCATTGAGATTGAAAGTATAAAAGCAACAATCGGTCCTACGGTAACCCTATATGAGATTATACCGAAACCCGGCGTACGGATATCAAAAATCAAAAATCTGGAAGACGACATTGCCTTAAGTCTCGCGGCACTCGGAATCCGGATTATCGCACCAATGCCGGGTAAAGGAACTATCGGTATTGAAGTACCGAACTCAAGTCCAGAAATGGTATCCATGCGATCTGTTCTGGCCACCGAAAAGTTCCAAAAAACAGATATGGATCTACCCATCGCATTGGGAAAAACCATTTCTAATGAAGTTTATATCGCTGATTTGGCGAAGATGCCCCACCTTCTGGTTGCGGGAGCCACAGGTCAGGGTAAATCCGTTGGTATCAATGCGATTTTGACGTCTTTATTGTATAAAAAGCATCCTGCTGAACTCAAATTTGTGCTTGTCGATCCAAAAAAAGTTGAACTTTCCCTATTCAAAAAGGTTGAACGTCATTTCTTGGCTAAGCTACCTGACGAAGAGGAAGCAATCATTACAGATACAAAAAAGGTGATCAATACCTTAAACTCGCTTTGTATCGAAATGGATCAGCGATATGACCTTTTGAAAAATGCACAGGTTCGTAATTTAAAGGAATATAATGCAAAATTTATCAATCGCAGATTAAACCCTGAGGAGGGTCATCGATTCTTACCATATATCGTTCTTATTGTTGATGAGTTTGCCGATTTGATGATGACTGCCGGAAAAGAAGTAGAAACCCCCATTGCGCGGTTGGCCCAATTGGCCCGTGCTGTAGGAATTCACCTGGTCATTGCTACCCAACGTCCTTCAGTCAATATCATTACAGGTACAATCAAAGCCAACTTCCCGGCACGTCTTGCCTTCCGTGTGTTATCAAAGGTAGATTCGCGAACGATCTTAGATACAGGCGGAGCAGATCAGTTAATTGGTCGCGGGGACATGCTTCTGGCTACTGGAAGTGATTTGATACGTATTCAGTGTGCATTTGTCGATACACCGGAAGTTGAACAGATCTCCGATTATATCGGAGCACAACGTGGTTATCCATCGGCATTTATGCTTCCGGAATATGTTGATGAAAACGGAGAGGGTTCAGGTAGCGTAGATTTTGATCCAAAAGATCGCGATCAATTGTTCGAAGACGCGGCTCGTTTGATTGTCATGCATCAACAAGGTTCTACATCATTAATCCAACGTAAATTGAAATTGGGTTATAATAGAGCTGGACGAATCATCGATCAATTGGAAGCCGCCGGGATTGTCGGCCCATTTGAAGGGAGTAAAGCACGTGAAGTACTTTATCCAGATGAATATTCATTAGAACAGTATTTGGAGACGCTAAGAAACAATTAACATGAAAAAACAAATCGGATTCGTGCTCAGCTTTTTGCTACTTATAGCAAGTCAGTACAGCTATGCACAAAATAACGCAAAGGCGTTACTTAACAAAGTCAGTCAAAAATATAATGGATACAAGACCATACAGGCTGGCTTCTCTTTAGACATCAGACAAGCAAACGGAAGTTCACATAGTGATGCAGGCACTTTATATCTTGACAAGGCAAATAACAAATACCATGTCAATACCAAAAATCAAATTCTAATCTCAGATTCCCAAACACAATGGAATATCATGAAAGCAGAGAAAGAAGTGGAGATATCGGAGGCGAGCAACTCAACAAATGAAATCAACCCAACCAATATCTTTACATTCTATACCTCAGGCTTTAACTATACTTTAGCTAATACAGAAAAAGCAAAAGGAATAAGCTTGAGTGTTGTGGAACTGAAGCCTATTGATAGTAAAAAAAACTATTCCAAAATCAAATTACGGATCAATAAAGCGAATAATTTGATCTACGATACAACTATTTTTGATAAGAGTGGCAATCGGTATACCTACACGTTGAGCTCACAGGAGGGAAACAAGGCCATTGCATCCAGCTTTTTTACTTTTAATAAAAGCAATTACAGTGGATTTGACATTGTCGACCTAAGATAAGGATAAAGTCTGCTGTCGGATGGATCAACTCTCCGGTCAAATAAGACTAACAAAAAAAAGGATTTCTCAATGGGAAATCCTTTTTTTGTTTTTATCTAGAACATATTGGGTTCTCTATCCAACGTTTCTGTTTCTTTGTCCGCATAACGTGAATACCCATGTTTCTGCGGATGTTCAATAATTTCCTTCATGGATACCAATTTATACACATAAGATCCAGTCTCATTGTTCAATTTCAAAGCAAAGTAATCATCCTTCTTTTGCCTTCTCATCGAACCTTTTAAACTACCGTCACCGACATTGTAAGCCGCTGCCACCAAAGTCCAGTTACCGAATTGAGCGTAAAGATATTTTAAGTAACGTGCTGCTGCATGTGTGGATTTCACAAGATCTTTTCGATCATCCACAGCACCATTGACCCGCAGGCCATATAAGCGCGCCGTTGCTGGCATAAATTGCCAATAACCACCAGCCCCTTTCGATGAAACGACAGCCTTACTTAGGCCACTTTCAACCAATGGGATGTACTTAAAATCTTCTGGAATGCCGTGTGATTTCAGGATCTTAGCAATTTTAGGCAAATAGATTTCCGCCTTTTTGTGCATATCGTAGGATCCTGTTTTTTTAAATGAAAATCTACTGAAGAACTTGCGTAATTTGCTTTCCACCAATGGACGATCCATCGGTAATGAATCTTCAGCAAACGTCAATGAACTCAGGTAAGATTCAAAAGAATTGTTTTTCTCTTTTTTCTCTTCGTCGCCTCCAAGATAAGCTGGAGTTTCGACTAACTTCGTTGCAACAATCTTATCGCCGCCAGAAGTGTTGTTGTGTGGGGTTGAGTATAATTTTGACAGCAATAATGCAAACAAAATCAAACTACTACATAATACTTTCTTTCTTATCATTCACTCCCTTAATGCTATCCTATCCACGAATCAAATCGATCAAAAAATAGCTTGGTCCAAATTCAAGGGTACAAAGGTAAAGAGTATTTATTTAAAAAACAAATAGTTACGTTTTGACTATTTTAAAGAGTATTTTTTCGCATCCAAATCACCTGAATGCAAGAAAAGACAAAAAGATAAGGATTTTTTCGCAAAACCCAAAATTATACCTAACTTTGCAGTTCACATTTTAGCAAAACACAATGCCATTCAGCAATAAAAGGAACAGTCGTGATGACAACTCCAGAAAGTCACGGGGCAACTCAGATAGCTTCAAATCTAGAGGCGACAAAAACAATAGTTTCGGTAAAAAATCGTCCTTTGGTTCAAAGGATCAATCTGAAAGAGGTTCTTTCAGAAAAGATGATAACCGTGAAAACAGATCATTCGGATCTAATAAATACGCAGACAAACCTTCCTATAGAGGAGAAAGTAATTCCTTCCGTTCAAAAGATAATTCAGACAAACCTTTCAGCAAAGGAGCCCGCTCATTTGATAAAAATGATTCGTCAAGATCTTTCGACAAAAGAGATTCCTTCAACAAATTTGATAAATCCGAGCGTTCTTTTGACAAGAAAGACAATTTCAAACGCTCCGACAGAAATGATTCATCAAGATCATTTGACAGAAGAGAGGGTTCATTTGATAAAAGAGATAGCTTCAAGCGTTCCGATAGAAATGATTCTTCGAGATCTTTCGACAGAAAAGAAGGTTCATTTGATAAAAGAGATAGTTTCAAACGTGCTGACAGAAATGATTCATCAAGATCTTTCGACAGAAAAGAAGGTTCATTTGATAAAAGAGATAGTTTCAAACGCTCTGACAGAAATGATTCATCAAGATCTTTCGACAGAAAAGAAGGTTCATTTGATAAAAGAGATAGTTTCAAACGCTCCGACAGAAATGATTCATCAAGATCTTTTGACAGAAAAGAAGGCTCTTTTGAGAAAAGAGATTCATTCAAGCGTTTCGATAAGGATGACCGTTCATCAAACAATCGCAGCAGAAGCTTTGATAAACCATCTAACAGAAAATTCGATGGGGATAGAAGCAGAAACTTTGATGAAAACAAAAATTTCGACGAGAAACAATATATTAAACGTCCAAAAAAGAAAGCCGAAACTTCAACAGAAGATGATGGCTTGATTCGCTTAAACCGTTATATCGCCAATGCCGGTATCTGTTCGAGACGTAAAGCGGACGAATTGATCGCTGCAGGAGTAATTTGGGTAAACGGTGAACCGGTTTCTGAATTAGGGACTAAAGTTGATCCAGCAACGGACGAAATCCGTTACAACAACGAACGTTTAAAACGTGAGAAAATGGTTTATGTTTTACTTAATAAACCGAAAGATTATATTACCACTACGGATGATCCCCAAGAGCGTCATACAGTCATGGAACTTGTCTCTAAAGCTACTAAAGAACGAATTTATCCAGTTGGTCGTCTCGATAGAAATACAACCGGACTCCTTTTGATGACAAACGATGGTAACCTTGCTGAGAAACTCTCCCATCCACGTAACAGCATCAGCAAAATATACAATGTAGAGCTTAACAAAAGCCTTACTCAAGGAGATTTTAACAAAATTAATTTTGGTATTGAATTGGAAGATGGTGTTATCAAACCTGATGATTTAAGCTATGTACAAGGAGGTTCCAAAAGAGAAATAGGTATTCAGATCCACTCCGGTAAAAATCGTATTGTACGCCGTATTTTTGAATCTCTTGGTTATGAAATTGTGAAGTTGGATCGTGTGGTTTATGCTAACCTGACGAAAAAAGATTTACCACGCGGACGCTGGAGATATTTAGAAGAAAGAGAGATTGTTCAATTGAAACACTTGATCTAATCAAATCTCATTTGAAAAATAAAATAAAGGACGGTCATTCAGTTAACCGTCCTTTATTTTTTATATTTGCACCTGATAAAAAGAGAGTACAAAAAATTAAAAGAATATGACTGATCCAAAAACACTTTCATCCGTAGCGGAATTCCATAAAACATTCCAACATCCGATCTTGGATACACCAACGATTCCTTCTGAACAAAGATGTGCCCTGCGGGTTTCTTTGATAGCTGAGGAATTAAAAGAACTAGAGGAAGCTATCCAGGATAAAGATCTTGTGGAAATTGCCGACGCCTTATGTGACATTCAGTACGTCCTCGCTGGAGCTGTTCTTGAATTTGGTTTAAAAGATAAATTTTCAGCGCTTTTTGATGAAGTACAACGCTCCAATATGAGTAAAGCATGTAAAGACGAAGCAGAAGCTATCGCTACGCAAGCGCATTACAAACTTAAAGGAGTAGAATCACACTACAAAGAAGTTGACGGAAAATTTTTAGTCTTTAGAACAGCTGACAATAAAACACTCAAGTCGATTAATTATTCTCCAGCAGATCTAAAGACCATTGTCGAAGGATAATTTGACTTACAGTACAACATAAAATAAATACGGCTTCCAAAAGGAAGCCGTATTTATTTATACTATATCAATTCTATTAGTCTTATATAATTGTAGAAATGAACAATCTTTTCAATCTGAAGTCCTATTCATAAAGTTAACAGAGACTACCCTGCAGGACTTTCCGAGCTTCCAGACCTTTATCAATATAAGTCTGAATACCCGATTTGGGTAATCCCCAATTTGGCGCTATCAATAGCTCTTTGTCTGCGATACCAAAAATACGTTGGATAATCAAATCAGAACGCAAACGTGGAATAAATTTTGAAAGAAAGTCTGTATAACCTTCTATAGAGAACAATTCAAAAGGTTCACGCTTATATTTTACGCCCATAATTGAACCTTCGACAATATGTAAATGATGCAGTTTCACGAACTTAATTTGTGGAAACCGGTTAATCTCATCAGCGTATTTTAACATCATCTCCTCCGTCTCCCATGGAAATCCGAAAATAGTATGCACACAAAGCTCCAAAGGTGTATCCTTTAACATATCCATAGCCTTAATGAATTCATCGTGTGAGCAACCTCTGTTGATCCTTTCCAAGGTGTCATTATAAATCGATTCCATTCCCATTTCCAAATCTACATCATAACGATCGGTATAAGATTCCAACAAAGCAATTTTTTCAAAGTCCAAACAATCTGGACGTGTACCCACAGAAAGACCTAGTGTATTGTCGGGATCTATGCTTAAAGCCTCATCGTACATCATTTTCAGCAGATGTGTTGGTGCGTACGTATTGGTATTGGGTTGGAAATAAATAATAAATTTTTCTGCGCCATAGCTGTTACGAGCGCGTTCAATTCCTGACTCCACCTGCTCACGTATAGAAGGAATTTTTCGCGCAGTATCGGGCGTAAAAGAATCTACATTACAGTAAGTACACCCACCATAGCCTTTGCTGCCATCCCTATTGGGACAAGTGAAATTGCCATCGACAATCACTTTAAATACTTTCTGTCCGTTATATTTTTGCTTTAAATAAGCGCCGTAATGATTATACGGCTTAATTCCGTTATCCAATAATGTACCCATTGCGCCGCAAAGTTACTCAATAAAAACCACAAATAGATTATTACTCAGGAACAAAGCACTATAACATCGTCCATTCTTCTGTCATTTTCGTCTTGGCGGCGCCATTACATCATTCTTTGGGAAATATATAAAAAACATAATAGTACAGTACTTTATATCAATACCCCGCAGAACCGTATTTTATAGTACAAGTTCGGAGACTTATCCCTGTGTGGCTTTGTGGCGGCGCCATTGATCTTTAGAATCTTTTGGAAAGGAGATATGATCTAAACGAAAGAAGCCCTTGACTGTTTCCAGCAAGGGCTTCCGTGTAAAAAAAGGCACCGACCTACTCTCCCACCTGTTACGGCAATACCATCGGCTCTGGCGGGCTTGACTGCTCTGTTCGGAATGGGAAGAGGTAGACACCGCCGATATAGGCACCTAAAAATCTTTTTAGATGTGAGATATGAGTACCGGGATCCTGTTAGGTCCCACATAGCACGCATACATGTCCACGTCTAAATGACATATACATTGAAAGAGTTTCGTTTCTTTTGTTTCAAAAATTAAAGAGGAAGACAACAGTGTCTGTCTGCTTGAGAAAGCTTCGGGCTATTAGTACCACTTGGCTTTGGTCTCTCAACCTTTACACCTATGGCCTATCAACGTAGTCATCTCCTACGACCCTATAAGGAAGTCTCATCTCGTGGCTAGTTTCGCACTTAGATGCTTTCAGCGCTTATCTATTCCAGACGTAGCTACCCTGCCGTACACCTGGCGGCATAACAGGTTCACCAGAGGTCTGTCCAACCCGGTCCTCTCGTACTAAGGTCAGATCCACTCAAACTTCCAACGCCCACAACAGATAGGGACCGAACTGTCTCGCGACGTTCTGAACCCAGCTCGCGTGCCACTTTAATGGGCGAACAGCCCAACCCTTGGGACCTTCTCCAGCCCCAGGATGTGACGAGCCGACATCGAGGTGCCAAACCTCCCCGTCGATATGAGCTCTTGGGGGAGATCAGCCTGTTATCCCCAGCGTACCTTTTATCCTTTGAGCGATGGCCCTTCCATACAGAACCACCGGATCACTATGTCCGTCTTTCGACCCTGTTCGACTTGTAGGTCTCACAGTCAAGCAAGCTTATGCCATTGCACTCCGCGTACGGTTACCAAGCGTACTGAGCTTACCTTTGAAAGCCTCCGTTACCTTTTTGGAGGCGACCACCCCAGTCAAACTACCCACCAAACAATGTCCTCGGAAATACCGAGTTAGAAACCGGATACAGAAAGGGCGGTATTTCAAGGTTGATTCCACGACTCCTGGCGAAGCCGCTTCAACATCTCCCGCCTATCCTACACATCCTGTACCCAATCTCAATGTTAAGCTATAGTGAAGGTGCATGGGGTCTTTCCGTCCCGTTGCGGGTAATCGGCGTCTTCACCGATACCACAATTTCACCGAGCTCATGGCTGAGACAGCGCCCAGATCGTTACACCATTCGTGCAGGTCGGAACTTACCCGACAAGGAATTTCGCTACCTTAGGACCGTTATAGTTACGGCCGCCGTTTACTGGGGCTTCGATTCAATGCTTCTCTTGCGATGACATCCCCTCTTAACCTTCCAGCACCGGGCAGGTGTCAGGCCTTATACCTCATCTTGCGATTTTGCAAAGCCATATGTTTTTGTTAAACAGTCGCCTGGGCCTTTTCACTGCGGCTGCTCATCGCTGAGACAGCGCCCCTTCTCCCGAAGTTACAGGGCCATTTTGCCGAGTTCCTTAGCCATGACTCACTCGAGCACCTTAGGATTCTCTCCTCGACCACCTGTGTCGGTTTGCGGTACGGGTCTTCATAACCTGAAGCTTAGCGGGTTTTCTTGGAAGTCTGTTTACCTGCTCTATCAGCGCCACCGGAGCTTTGCTGTACTATTGGGGTTTCAGCTAGAGTTGCGGATTTGCCTACAACTCCCAATACCTACGCCTTTCAACGAACTATTCCGTCAGTTCGCGGCAGTGTCACTACTCCGTCACCACATCGCAGTTATGAAGAGTACTGGAATATTAACCAGTTGTCCATCGGCTTGCCCCATTCGGGTGCGCCTTAGGTCCCGACTGACCCTGATCCGATTAACGTTGATCAGGAAACCTTGGTCTTTCGGTGGGCGGGTTTCCCACCCGCCTTATCGTTACTTATGCCTACATTTGCTTTTCCATACGGTCCAACACCCATTACCAGGTATCTTCACCCCATATGGAATGCTCCCCTACCAGATGTACATCTTTCAGTACAAATCCATAGCTTCGGTACCGTTCTTGATGCCCGTTTATTATCCACGCCCGGCCGCTCGACTAGTGAGCTGTTACGCACTCTTTAAATGAATGGCTGCTTCCAAGCCAACATCCTAGCTGTCTGGGCAACCGGACCTCGTTAGTTCAACTTAGAACGGATTTGGGGACCTTAGCTGATGGTCTGGGTTCTTTCCCTCTCGGCCTTGGACCTTAGCACCCAAAGCCTCACTGCCGGCCATATCTGATAGCATTCGGAGTTCGTCTGGATTTGGTAGGATTTGACTCCCCCGCACCCAATCGGTAGCTCTACCTCTATCAGACTCCATGCCGACGCTGTTCCTAAAAACATTTCGGGGAGTACGAGCTATTTCCCAGTTTGATTGGCCTTTCACCCCTACCCTCAGGTCATCCGGAAACTTTTCAACGTTTATCGGTTCGGTCCTCCATTACATGTTACTGCAACTTCAACCTGCCCAAGGGTAGATCACAAGGTTTCGCGTCTACCTCATCTGACTATGCGCCCTATTAAGACTCGCTTTCGCTTCGGCTGCGTCCCTGAAGGACTTAACCTTGCCAGACAAGAGTAACTCGTAGGCTCATTATGCAAAAGGCACGCTGTCACAGAATCTCTCTGCTCCAACCGCTTGTAAGCACACGGTTTCAGGTTCTTTTCACTCCCCTGTTCGGGGTTCTTTTCACCTTTCCCTCACGGTACTGGTTCACTATCGGTCTCTCAGGAGTATTTAGCCTTACCAGATGGTGCTGGTGGATTCCCACAGGATTTCTCCGGTCCCGCGGTACTCAGGATACCACTATGCCAATATTCTTTACCTGTACGGGGCTCTCACCCTTGTCGCGCAGTTTCCCACCTGCTTCCAGTTCATAGCATTGTACAATGTCGTGGTCCTACAACCCCGACTATGCCGTAACATAATCGGTTTGGGCTCTTTCCCGTTCGCTCGCCACTACTTGGGAAATCATTGTTATTTTCTTCTCCTACGCCTACTTAGATGTTTCAGTTCAGCGCGTTCGCGTTTTATACGACATGTCTTCAACATGCCAGGTTGCCCCATTCGGAAATCTACGGATCAAGTCGCATTTGCCGATCCCCGTAGCTTATCGCAGCTTATCACGTCCTTCTTCGCCTCTGAGAGCCTAGGCATCCCCCGTGTGCCCTTATTTACTTTCTTCACCGACATAGCCTTTTGCCACTATGCGGCTGCTTTTGATATATATACCCGTATGCTACGTAATGATTCGTTCGGCCTTGACCGAGGGTCTCCTCATCACATCAAACACATACAAGCATTGTCTCTATACTGTTGTCTTCTCTTGTAATTTTTTTTCTCTTTCAATATGTCAAAGAACTCTTTTTCTCAGATAGGAGATATTAGATCTGAGATATTAGACCCTGTATGGCCTGTTATCTTTCTCTGTACTTCCTTCCAAAAAACGTGGAGAATAACGGATTCGAACCGTTGACCCCCTGCGTGCAAGGCAGGTGCTCTAGCCAGCTGAGCTAATTCCCCTTTTTTTAGATATGAGATGTTAGATTATAGATATGAGATCCTGTATGTCGCCATACCGTTTCTCCCATCTCCTATCTCATCCCTCAGATCTTTTAAGTAGTCCCGAGCAGATTTGAACTGCTGACCCCTACATTATCAGTGTAGTGCTCTAACCAACTGAGCTACGGGACTAGCTATTCTGTTCATCTCTTCTCTCAGGGACCGCTCCATTAGGGGCGGGCACTTTCTTCTGATGTTTTTTCTTCTTTTGCAATCATATGTAACGTGACGAGCACCGGTCCGCGATACTCTAGAAAGGAGGTATTCCAGCCGCACCTTCCGGTACGGCTACCTTGTTACGACTTAGCCCCAATTATCGGTTTTACCCTAACACGCTCCTTGCGGTCACATGCTTTAGGTACCCCCAACTTTCATGGCTTGACGGGCGGTGTGTACAAGGCCCGGGAACGTATTCACCGCGTCATTGCTGATACGCGATTACTAGCGAATCCAACTTCATGGGGTCGAGTTGCAGACCCCAATCCGAACTGTGAATGGCTTTTAGAGATTAGCATCATATTGCTATGTAGCTGCCCGCTGTACCATCCATTGTAGCACGTGTGTAGCCCCGGACGTAAGGGCCATGATGACTTGACGTCGTCCCCACCTTCCTCACTGTTTGCACAGGCAGTCTGTTTAGAGTCCCCACCACTACATGCTGGCAACTAAACATAGGGGTTGCGCTCGTTGCGGGACTTAACCCAACACCTCACGGCACGAGCTGACGACAGCCATGCAGCACCTAGTTTCGTGTCCCGAAGGACGGATGCGTCTCTGCATCCTTCACTAACTTTCAAGCCCGGGTAAGGTTCCTCGCGTATCATCGAATTAAACCACATGCTCCTCCGCTTGTGCGGGCCCCCGTCAATTCCTTTGAGTTTCACCCTTGCGGGCGTACTCCCCAGGTGGATAACTTAACGCTTTCGCTAAGACGCTGGCTGTCTATCGCCAACATCGAGTTATCATCGTTTAGGGCGTGGACTACCAGGGTATCTAATCCTGTTCGATCCCCACGCTTTCGTGCATCAGCGTCAATACCAGCTTAGTGAGCTGCCTTCGCAATCGGAGTTCTAAGACATATCTATGCATTTCACCGCTACTTGTCTTATTCCGCCCACTTCAAATGGATTCAAGCCCATCAGTATCAAAGGCACTGCGATGGTTGAGCCACCGTATTTCACCCCTGACTTAATGGGCCGCCTACGCACCCTTTAAACCCAATAAATCCGGATAACGCTCGGATCCTCCGTATTACCGCGGCTGCTGGCACGGAGTTAGCCGATCCTTATTCTTCCAGTACATTCAGCTCTTACACGTAAGAGGTTTATTCCTGGACAAAAGCAGTTTACAACCCATAGGGCAGTCATCCTGCACGCGGCATGGCTGGTTCAGGCTTCCGCCCATTGACCAATATTCCTTACTGCTGCCTCCCGTAGGAGTCTGGTCCGTGTCTCAGTACCAGTGTGGGGGATTCTCCTCTCAGAGCCCCTAGACATCGTCGCCTTGGTAAGCCGTTACCTACCAACTAGCTAATGTCACGCGAGCCCATCTCTATCCTATAAATATTTAATAACCAGACGATGCCGAATAGTTATATTATGCGGTGTTAATCTCTCTTTCGAGAGGCTATCCCCCTGATAGAGGTAGGTTGCTCACGCGTTACGCACCCGTGCGCCACTCTCACCATCTTTGAGCAAGCTCTCCGATGGATCCCGTCCGACTTGCATGTATTAGGCCTGCCGCTAGCGTTCATCCTGAGCCAGGATCAAACTCTCCATTGTAAAATGAAGTTTTTGATTCCAACTATTTACATAATCAGAATTCTTTTTTTATATCTCTGATCTTGGACCGAATTGAACCAATTCTTGAATTTGTTCATGACTTTCGACTTTCGTCTGTCTACTCGTCACGCTTACATGATTGTGTTTTCTTAAAGAACTTCTGCGCTTCAACTTCCGTATCCGCTATATTCCGATGGGCATTGCACCCCTCTTTATCTTTTTTGTTTCCCCTCCGTTTCCGTTGGGACTGCAAAGGTAGAAATTTTTTCCGAACTTCCAAAAAACTTTTGAAGTTTTTTTTCTTTTTCTTTTTTCCAATTTCCGCGCCTAACTCCCGTCAGACCCTTCTTTTTTTCATCGGCTCCTTCTTTCGAAGCAACCGTCCCTCCCTTGCGGAGTGGTGCAAAGATAGGGAGTTTATTAACAAACTTCCAAGCCTTTTGTTCCTATTTATTTCATTTTACCCCTAACTCGCTGGAAACTTGACGGATTGTTTTTATCGAAAGCTGACCTGAGGGCCTTAGGGGGCAGGCTTACGGGCAGGCAAAGCGGAGAAACGATACGTGAAACGTCGGAATGGCTAACAGGGTACTTGCCTGCTACCCCGTGCAACCAGAAACCTCCGAGCTGGCAAAGCAGGATAAATGCGAAGTCAGCAAAACAGCTCCAGGAGAGAAATCTGGAGCAGAAAGGCGGGGAATGACGCGTCTTTCGCTTATTCTTTTGATTGGGGTACTGACTCCTTAATGGTTTTTAACCAAAAGCACAGCACTGGCTAATAGAAAACATGAGGGATACTAGAATAAGAACCCCGGGATTGGAAAGATCGAAGGTGGGCAGGTATAAAAAGCGTAAGCGCAAACAAACCGCGGAGACTGCAGAAATATAATGTAAAAGCGAAGTAACCAAGGTCAGCATAAATTCATTGTTTAGTTAGGGTTTGTTTAGGTTTAGTTTAGGTATTGGTTAGGTATAGTTTAGGTAAAAGCTAAACTATACCTAATGGATTGCTAACTTAAATCTAGATTATTGCTAAACTAAGATATAATCAATAGCGGACAATTAGTATTATAACCAAATAGCCTTAGCTTTACTTAAAAGAATATAACTGTTAATGCTATGGTTATCGATGATAATCCAAAATGCAAACGCCGGCAACCAAAATTAAAATAGCACTGAAACGATCTACAAATAACCTGGAGTTATCAATACAGATTGCAATTTCACCAATTTAAAATTTAAAAATGGATTAGAAGTCCCCAAAAAAGCTATACAGAAAAAACAATATTAAGCTGAACGGCATCGTTCAATCGAGAAGAAAAGGGAAACAAATTACTTCCCATCGTCTTTAAAGACCCAGAAACGCTGAAGTGTATAATTAAAGCCTAAAGAAACAAGCAACTCAACAAGTAGCTTTGAAAACAAAAAGTTAAAATGGTATACGTCCACCAGAAAGTGAATGCCAGTAGATTTGAGCAGAATACTGCCACAGACAACAATTACAAACTTCCATAACTGACTACCTACAGAATTTTGCGTGCTTCCAAAAGACCAATACCGATTGATCAAGAAGTTTACGACAGCGCCAAGGCTACCGCTGATTGCATTGGAGAAAGGCGCGCTAATGTGTAACAGTTTATAACAGGCAGAATATACACCAAAATCAAACAATCCGCCCAGAAAGGCGGACAATTGTGCTTTTAGAAAAATAACAACCCTTGAAGACATATTTAGCCCGCCTCCTCTTGTTGTTTTTTCAGTTTATCTTCCTTATCCTTCGCATCCCCCAATTTTAACAACAGACGTGTATCATTTGCATTAATAATAAAAAGCAACAAGCAAATCACAAATACACACCAATTAATGGAACCGGGCATCAATACCTCCAATAACATCACCAAGGAAATAATCACACGTATTTCTGTCGGCCCCAAGATTCCGGCATCTATGGTATACTTATCAGTAATTCTATACCGAAGTTGGGATATAATCATCGCCCATCCATATAAGGAGACCAACGTAAAGCCGAGATATTTAAAATCACCTGTCGTATAGAGTACATATCCCAATCCGATAAATACCGTACTGATCCAATCCATTACAATATCGAGTGCAAATCCATACCAACGGCGTGATTTATTCCGATAAAATGCAATACGTCCATCCAATGAATCACCAAACCATTGTACAAAAAAACCAGGAATACCTAAAAGTAAATAACGGATATCAACATATTCTGCTAGTAAAAAACTCCCTAAAACCATCAGGGATCCCAAAAAACCGATCGCCGTAAGGCCATCAGAAGTAATCCAATTCGGAACCCTCGGCACGAGGTATGTAATCAACTTTTGTTCGGGTTCACTCAGGATATTTGTTCTTTTTCGATCTTGAAAAAGCTTTTTATTTATTTTAAACTCACTCATTATCTGTGATTATAACCATTTATTTTCTTTATACCAAGCCAGTGCCTCCATTAAGCCCGCTTTCAAATTATATTTAGGTTGGTATTGTATTTGGCTTTGAGCCAATGAAATATCACAGCCCCAATTTTCTGCTGTAAGTTCATTCAGTCGCTCTGGATATAGTACAGGTATTGTTTTTGAATTTTTATATACACGTTCAAAGATTAAAGCCACTGCTTTGACAATCCCCAAGGAAATATGCATCCGGATCATTTTCTTCTGCGTGAACTCTTTAAAAATTTTGGCCATTTCATATCTATCATAGACCTGACCATCACTCAGATTGTATACTCTTTTCCCTCCTTGATCAAAACGGCAAGCGCTTAAAATCGCTTGAACTAGATCCGTCACATAAATAAAGCTTAGCTTTTGAGGAGATCTTCCGACATAGGCATCCATTCCACCGTTCATTGTCTTGAAAAGAATAAAAATATCTTTCTCTCTGGGACCATATACTGCTGTAGGCCGTAAAATTGTCACCGGTTGCCCCTCAAACTCACTCAATGCGAGTTCCGCCTTGCTTTTGCTTCGACCATAAGCTGTCACTGGGCAGTAGGGATTACATTCATCAATTAAATTGGATGCATAAGGAACAGGTCCTATGGCTGCAAGACTACTTACAAATACAAATCTGCGGATTGGGTTTTCCAATGAAAAACAGGCCGACGCCAAGTTTTTGGTATAACCAACATTGACCTTTTCTAAATCTTCTTCGCGTTTGGCACGCGTCATTGCCGCTGCATGTACGACATAGGTATAGTTTTCCGATTCCAATAAAGCTTTGATGGAAGCTTCATCAGTGAAATCAGGATAAACAAATTTATCCACAACAGAACGAATTTCTGAAACGTCACTCGACTTTCTAACGGCAGCATGAACTTCCATTCCGGCTTCCTTCGCCGCCCTTGTCAAATGATAACCCACAAAACCACTCGCTCCAGTGATTAATATTTTTTCTATCATAATGATTTTTGATACAAACGATACCGTTTGTACAATTCTCCATTCATTTGTTCAATGGCATGGTTCATCATATAATTATGCTCCAACATCCACGAACATTCAGCCCCTTTTATATTAGAATCTTTTGATTCTCTAATAATTCGGCCGTACAAACAAGCTTCAATACCAAGCTTGCGATAATCTTCCAATACACCCAACATCAATACCCGTAGCAAATTGATTTTTTTCTTTCCGAACAACAACTTAAAAATACCCGTAGGAAGTAAACGGCCTTTCTTCACTTTGATAAGAATTTGATTGATATCGGGGATACCTAAGCCAAAACCAACGAGCTCCCCGTCTTTTTCGGCCACAATGGCAAAACGTGGATCGAGGATCATCTTCAGATCTTTAGCTGTATAGTTAAATTCATCTTCCGTCATCGGAACGAATCCTGAATTTTTATCCCAAGCTCTATTATAGATATCACGAACCTTGGCAGCTTCGTTTTTAAAATCCTTTACATTAAATTGGCGCAATGTAATTCCTGACCTTTTTAAACGTTCCTCCAACTTATCCAAAAGCTTTACAGAGCGCTTATCGGCAGTTTGCTCCATGACCAGATACGCCCTAAGATCTACCTTATGTCCATAACCGGCATTGGTAATCAAATCCATGTAATAGGGTGAATTGTAGGGCATCATCGCCACTGGTGGTCTATCAAAGCCCTCAACCAAAAGCCCTACCGTATCATTGGTTGACAAATTGATAGGGCCGACGATGGTATCTCCACCTTTAGCTTTCACCCATTTTTCAGCAGTTTCAAACAAAGCATTAGCCACCTCCTGATCATCGATGCAATCAAAAAAACCCCATTGCCCTTCATTGACATGATTAAAGGCGTTATGGTTGTTGTTCCAAATCGCGCAGATTCGGCCAACGATCTCATCATTACGAAAAGCTAGAAAGGGTTGTGCTTGGGAATGTTTGTAAAAGGGATGCTTGTCAGGGGAAAGCAAATCGTTTTGTTCAAGAAATAAGGCCGGTACATAATTAGGATTTCCCGCATAGAGGCTATGAGGGAAATCTATAAACAGCCGTTTTTGTTTCTTTGTTTCAACGGGTACAATCTGAATCATATACGATTAGATTTTATATTAATGTTTCAACTTCAGCTTGTTTGAATACTTTAACCATCTTCTCAATAGCTTCATCGATTTGGTCATAAGTATGTGTCGCCATCAATGAAAAACGAATCAAAGACTCCTCCGCAGGAACCGCCGGAGAAACAACCGGGTTAACAAATACACCATCATCTTGGAGCATTTTAGTCACCCAGAAGGTTTTTTCATTGCTACGAATAAATATTGGCAAAATAGGGCTTTCCGTAGCGCCTAGATCAAAACCATGATCTAATAATTGCGCTTTGGCGTAATCCGTATTTTTCCATAATTTTTCAATGTGTTCAGGTTCATTTTGAATAATCTCCAACGCTTTCAATGTAGAAGCAACAGAAGCTGGCGTCATTGACGCACTAAACATCACTGAACGTGCATTGTGTTTCAAGAAATCAATCACATCAGCATCGCCCGCTACGAATCCACCTAAAGAAGCTAATGATTTACTAAACGTACCCATGATCAAATCTACATCGTCATTAAGCCCAAAATGAGACGCTGTACCAGCGCCTTTGTGTCCAATAACACCCAAGCTATGTGCATCGTCCACCATAACGGCAGCATCAAACTCATTGGCTATCGTAGTAAGTTCCGGTAAGTTAACAATATCACCTTCCATACTAAAGATACCGTCCGTACAAATTAGTTTTGCACTTTCTTCAGGCAATCTCGATAATTTAGCGCGCAGATCGTCCATATTGTTGTGACCGTATTTGATCACTTTCGCAAATGATAAACGGCTTCCATCAATAATAGATGCGTGATCACGTTCATCCAGCAAAATATAATCGTTACGTCCCATCAGACAAGACAAAGGACCAAGATTGGATTGGAATCCTGTGCTAAACAGAATCGCGGCCTCTTTACCTACATAAGCAGATAGTTTTTCTTCCAGTTCTACGTGAATATCCAAGGTACCGTTTAAGAAACGCGATCCAGCACATCCAGTACCATACTTCTCCAAAGCATCTTGCGCTGCTTTTATAATACGTATATCAGTCGTTAACCCTAAATAAGAGTTAGAGCCGAACATCAATACACGTCTACCATCGATTTTTACCTCGGTATCTTGTTTTGATTGAATAGGCCTAAAATAGGCATATAAGCCTTTAGCTTTTAACTCCTCTACAATCTTAAATTGCGATATTTTTTCGCCTAACTTTCCTTTACTCATGCGATAAAAAGGTATTTCTAAAACTATTTCTAACTTTTAGATGTTATTGTAACAAACAAAATTCTCGAATTGGACTTTTATATAAAAAACTCTGTCTTCGAATAAAAATCTGCTCTATCCACAATGTAAGTTGAAATTCTACGTTGTCTATATTCACAATAATTCCAAAAAACGTTGCAAACATACGAAAACATAATCTGACTTTCACTTAAATTTAGTCATATTTTTAACACACCGCCCAAAACAGTTAATTTTATTTTAATACTCCCCTAACATCTTCCCCACACAATTCTACTATAAAATAAGACAATTTTAATAATTATATTTGCGAACTTTAAATTATCCTATAATTAGTTACATTTAGGTTCATTGCACTAGCAATGGTATAGACTTACTAATATACAACAATATATGGCTTTATCTTCAGATATCAATATAAAAAATAAAAAAGCTTCTTTTGAGTATCATCTACTGGACAGATACGTTGCTGGAATTCGACTTTTAGGCACAGAAATAAAATCAATACGGGAGGGAAAAGCAAATATTAACGATAGTTTCTGCAGTTTCTTCGAAGATGGGCTTTACATTCGTAACATGCATATTGCCGAATATTCCATGGGTTCATTTTACAACCATGAAGCAAAACGCGACCGCCAGCTTCTGCTGACAAAAAAAGAACTTAAGAAACTAAAAGAAAAAGGAGAAGAACGGGGTTTTACAATTGTTCCATTGCGCATATTTATCAGCTCACGTGGTTTTGCAAAAGTTGAAATTGCCCTTGCACAAGGTAAAAAAGACTTCGATAAACGGGAAAATATAAAGGAAAGAGATGTCAAACGTGAGCTTGATCGCGTTATGAAATTCTAACTTTGCCATTGCGCCAGGACAAATGCCCCTGGCGTGATGCCTACCCTATTTTTAAACAGCCGGACAAAATAATTGACATCATTGAATCCTGCCCCAAAACAGGACTCCTTAACATTACGGGTCAAGAGTAACAAATGCTTAGCTTTATGAATACGCTGCTGAATCACATATTCCATTGGGCTAAGCCCAAGTTCCCGATTGAACATCCTGGTCAAACTGGCCTTGCTCATGTGCGCGGCCTTCTCCAATAGTTCTATCGATATCTTCTCGGTAATATTCCTACGGATAAACTCCTGTAAATGAACAAGTACCTTATTAGGCGATTTCCCCACCTTCAACGCCATAAGAGACTGCGACTGCAGCAATCGAATCGTAAGCTCCTTAAACGTAAGATCTGCCAAAACATCTTTAAGCGGATTTTCGCTTATAATAATCTGAAATAATTTATTAACCAATTCGGCCAGTTCGTTGGAATTATAAAGATGAAAAAGTTCCGGATCAATATGCCAGCGGTCCAACTGTTCCTTTGGATAAAATTCATTTAAATAATCCAATACTGCTTCTATTTTCTCTTTCCGGATAGTGAGCGCCGAACACTGTGTAGGCTGCTCCAGTGTAGCTTCCGGAAAATCAATATGCATACCGACCATGGCTGGCAATACGATCATCTGTCCGGGTAGATAGTCAAAAGCTTTCATATGATCCAGGTGCATAATTTTCTTCCCTTGAATCATATTGATCATGACCAGGTCATCAAACCGCAGGGGTACATATTCAGACACACGATATGTCTCATATATATTCAGTTCCAGGCTATCCAATGTAAATGCGCGGCGGTTTTCCACCAGCGTACTGAGTTCTCTTCCCTGAGAAAATGGCAATGTATGAATCAGTGTCCTATCCTTCATATCGCATCAACTAAATATAATTGGTAATCAATCAAATATAACAAAAAAAATCAAGCATTTGTTTCGGGGTATCTTGGAATAATATGCTATGCTTTACTGCAACGATGCTGCTATGCTTTGCTTCAATAATGCTACGGTATTGAATAATTGCTGGCTAACTTTGATAAGAAGGGATTAAAAATAAGTAATAATAAATCATATGAGCGCAATTCAAAGACCATCGTTCAAAGAACGATACGACAATTACATTGGCGGCAAATTTGTTGCCCCGATCCAGGGAAAATATTTTGACAACATCTCACCGGTGGATGGTAAAGTATATACCCAGGTCGCGCATTCAACGAAAGAAGATCTCGATCTGGCAGTTGACACGGCATCCAAAGCCTTTGAGACCTGGGGAAAAACATCGGCAACCGAACGCAGCATTATTCTCAACAAAATTGCAGACCGCATCGAGGCTAATCTGGAATATATTGCCGCAGTAGAAACCATAGATAACGGAAAAGCGGTACGTGAAACGCTAAATGCAGATATCCCGCTTGCCATTGATCATTTTAGATACTTTGCGGGAGTAATCCGCGCCGAAGAGGGATCAATAACCGAATTAGACAGCAATACCGTTTCCTTGATTGTGCACGAACCGATAGGCGTTATTGCACAGATCATTCCATGGAATTTCCCAATTTTAATGGCGGTATGGAAACTTGCCCCAGCTCTTGCTGCCGGAAATACCGTTGTTTTAAAACCGGCAGAAAGTACACCGGCATCAATTCTGGTCCTCATGGAAATTATTGGCGACCTGATACCTGCCGGTGTGGTAAATATTGTCAATGGTTTTGGTTCCGAACTGGGCAGGGCCTTGGTAACAAATCCAAAAGTTGCGAAGGCAGCCTTTACAGGTTCCACCGCAACGGGCCGGTTGGTCATGCAATACGCTACAGAAAATATTATCCCCGTAACACTGGAATTGGGTGGAAAATCCCCAAACATATTCTTCAGCTCAGTCATGGATGCTGACGATGCATTCTTGGACAAAGCGATCGAAGGTGCTGTTTTATTTGCCCTTAATCAGGGAGAAATATGCACATGCCCCTCGCGCTTATTGATCCAGGAGGATATCTACGATAAGTTTATTGCACGTGTCATTGATCGGGTCAATCAGATCAAAGTTGGTGATCCATTGGATCCGACAACAATGATGGGCGCCCAAGCTTCCAAAATTCAAAAAGACAAAATCATGTCTTATATCACACTGGGTAAACAAGAAGGAGCCGAAGTGCTAACCGGCGGAGACGAAAATAATGTCGGTGCAGGTTTTGAAGAAGGTTACTACATCAAACCAACGCTATTCAAGGGAAATAATAAGATGCGTATTTTCCAGGAGGAAATTTTTGGTCCGGTCCTGGCTGTTACAACGTTCAAAGATGAGCAAGAGGCTATTGCCCTTGCCAACGACACCATGTATGGTCTCGGCGCCGGTGTATGGACCAGAGATGCACATCAGCTTTATCAAGTTCCACGCGCCATCCAGGCAGGCCGTGTTTGGGTTAATCAATATCACTCTTATCCAGCTGGCGCTCCATTCGGAGGATACAAACAATCCGGAATTGGTAGAGAAAATCACAAGATGATGCTTGCCCATTATCGGCAGGCAAAAAATATGTTAATTTCATACAGCAAGGAAAAACTAGGGTTCTTTTAACAATGGCCAACAGAATAGATAGTACGGACAAAGCCAAGGAGCTCATTCATACACTTGAAGCACAACACGGTCCATTGATGTTTTATCAGGCAGGTGGCTGCTGTGAAGGTACTCAACCTCAATGTTTCGAAAAAGGGGGGTATTTTCCGCGGATGAATGATGCCATGATCGGATTGGTTGAGGGATATGAGTTTTGGGTAGACCGGGATTTGTTTGAGTACTGGAAACATGCCCACTTCACCCTTGATGTGCTGGAAGGTTTCGGTCCCGGTGGTTTTTCGTTGGAAACACCGCTAGGAAAAACCTTTAAAGTACATTATCGGCTTTTTACCGAAGAAGAATTAAAAGAACTTAATCCGGTCAAACGTAGTGAATAAACACAAAAACGGGTGGATTACTCCACCCGTTTTTAAATCTTTGCCATCGCAACCAAAAGTATCCCAGTTAAATTAGGAAGATCATTCTATATCTAGCCCCTCTAAGACAGGAATTGGCTGCTTATTTTCATCCAAAGCAACAAAGGTAAAAACACCTTCTATGGCCAGTTCGCGTCCTTCTTTATACATATGTTCCAAAAATATTTCAACTTTCACCTTGAGACTGGTACGTCCGACGTTTTGGACACGTGCGATCGCTTCAATAATACTTCCCGAAGGAATTGCCTTATTGAAATCAATACGGTCAGTGGATACAGTTACTAAAGTTTTGCGGCAGAATCTCGTAGCCGCCATGAAAGACACTTCATCCATAATGGACATTGCCTTTCCGCCGAATAAGGTATCGTGATGATTTGTCAGAAAAGGAAATACTGTTGTACATACATGCGTTTCCGATAAATCAATACGTTCTTGTAAAGTCATTTATTGTGTTAATTTTGTGGATTTAAGAGGACACAAATGTAAGGCTATCCCAAAACAATTGAGTCATTTTTATCCAATATTTTCTTCGATATCCACCCCTATACCCTTTAGTAACAACGAGGCATTGAAGATCTTACACTCTCCGGTCTTCAATTTATAGTCAAACAGCATCTGCCCCTCGTCCACCTGAATGTCAAAATGATAATTTTTGATTTCTCCCGGAAACTCCTGTTCCAAGCTGGACAACTGCAAATCATGCGTAGCCACCATTCCTTTCCCCTCCAAGCGGACTAATTTTTTGATAATCGCACGGGATCCCAAATACTTGTCCACCGAATTTGTACCACGTAGCATTTCATCAATCAGGAAGAAACTATCCGTATAGGAAGCGACTGTATCTAATATAAATTTCATTCGATTGAGCTCTGCCTTGAAGGTAGAGGTACTTTCATTCAGGTTATCGCGGATACGCATATAAGATATAAGCTTATAAATCGGCAGCCGAAATGTTGTAGCGGCAACGCTGGCTCCGGCATAGGCCAGAACGGCATTTATTCCAATTGTCCGCAAGAACGTACTTTTCCCCGCCATATTGGATCCGGTGACCAATGCAACCCGATGATCCATACTTGTATAATCATTGGCAACAACCTGTTCGCTCGGAATCAGCGGATGGAAAACGCCATGTGCTTCAATCTTATCTTCGTTAGGACGGTTTAAAATGACCGGGTAAATATAAGTTGGGTGGTTTCTTTTCCAGATGGCCAGACTATTCACGGCCTCTACTTTTGCCAGGGTATCAAATGAATTCAAAATTTCCTGTTCATACTTATTTTTCCAATCTATAATCGCCAATACCTGTCTAAAATCCCAAAGCAAAAAAAGATTCAGAAACAGACCAACGAATACATTATTTCGCGCATCCAGATTATTGATCAGTTTGGCGAGTTTTTTAAACGCTCTTGAAATAGGTTCAGCATGATTGCCTTGCTTTAATTCATTCGCCATTTCCTGTAGCGATGCAGACTTCCATGAATGGCTTTCAATAGCCTGTATGGCATCGGCATAGGATTCCAGCATTCCGCCTATCTTATCTATTCTTGAGGAGAATAAACTTATGTTACCTGCTTTGGCAAAAGCCCAAAGCACATGAAACAGGCCCAATATAGTGGCGACAGCCGCAAATTTGGGGATAAAAAAACTACCAATGAGCGCCACCGCAAATAAAGCCGGACCAACCTTGACATACATGCGCATGAAGGCGTTTCCAAAGTTAAAATTTCGATCTTGAAAATAATTGGACAAAAAAGCTTTAATATCCAGCTTATGATTTAGGTTTGCCAGCAGTTTTGCCTGAAAATCCCATATCCATTCCGATTCATTTTCCAATTCTTTCGAGGCTTCCTGATTGCGCCAGATCTGCTCCTTATCCAAAGGAGCACTAAACCAAGATGCCAGAAGGTCAATACCCTGCTTCGTTGTCGAGCGGTTCAATTGGGCAAATAAAGAATGGGATCCAAATACATCCATATCCGAACCGTAAGGATGGTTGCCATCTTCAAATTGCTCTCCATGGGCATACATGTTTGCTTTCCCTTCAGCTACGGTCTGTTCGTTGGAAAGTACCTTTAAATAGGCTTCAAAATAATTTTTCTGAAGTTCCAGTTGACTTTGCCGGCGCACCAAATACGCAAAAAGGAATAACAAGGCAAAGAAACAAAAGAACACCAGAGGTAGACTTTCCAACTGAAAAGTATAAAACAACAGCGCTCCACCGCCAAGAATAACGAATAGCCGTATGAAGCTCAAGGTATTCACCTGCTTATTTAATTTTAAGAGCGTTGACGCAATTTCTTGATGCTTTTGCGCATATAATGTAGCGATTGAATTCATCCCTAAATAATTTTTTATTCCATCAATCATTCAACTACCAGGCCTGGTCCCCCACCAAAGGCACAAAACGAAAGGTATCTAATTCTATTCGATCAAAATCATTTTCCCCCACACGAATTATTGTTACCATCTTCTGAGACTTCTCGTCCCCCACCGGAATAACGAAAATCCCCCCTATTTTCAGCTGTTTCAGCATGATTTCTGGTACAAATGGGGCTCCTGCAGTTACAATGATTTTATCGTAAGGGGCATGCTCTACAATACCTTTGGAACCATCACCTAAAAAGAAATTTGCCTTATAGCCCATATAGGGCAGCACCTGAATTGTCCGTTGATAAAGATTTTCCTGACGTTCTATGGTATACACCTCAGCGCCAAGTTCAAGCAGAATACAGGTTTGATAGCCTGATCCAGTTCCTATTTCCAGCACCTTATCTCCCCTTTTCACGTGGAGCAATTCTGATTGATAAGCGACAGTATAGGGTTGTGAGATCGTCTGTCCGTCACCGATAGGAAAAGCAATATCCCGATAAGCCTGATTCCAAAAGGTTTCATCAAAAAAGAAATGGCGCGGTACCTTTCCAATGGCTTCCAATACTTTTTGATCTTCAATACCTCTTCCTTTTAGATGCTCGACCAATTTCTTGCGTGCACCTCTTTCCCGATAATTATCAATAAACTTATACGCCATGATGTTTCAAATTTACTTTTAAAAAGGGATATTTAGCCGAACTATTCGCAAATCATTTAGCGTCAAGCCAATACATGGTACTGAATACCGCACGTAGAACAAAGCTGCGCTACTTCAAAAAGACCTAATCCAAACAGCAACAGCAAGTTAAAAACAATTAAATTGCACTAGTTTCAGAATATTGATGACATAAGTCTGCCGGATAAGCGTACAAGAGCTACGGTCTTAATAGGGATCGACATCGACCTGGACACGAACACCAGTATTGGTCTTATCAAGCTCAAAATCCAATAAAACGGATCGGATCAACTCCTTTACCTTGGCAATACTGATATTTGTCCGTTCAATCTTGAGGGTAACGGTCTGAATAAAATTATTCCGCACGCGGGAGACCAGTGGCGGTTCGGGGCCCAAGACCCTTGCGCCCAGTTGCTGACGCAGTGCCGAAGCAAAACGATTAGCAGAATCATAACATTTTTGAAAATCAATATGCTTAATATCAATACGGATAAGCCGATAAAATGGAGGATAAAGATAATTCTTCCGCTCTGTGATTTCTGTCATAAACATCCCCTCATAATCATTGTTAACGACCTGCTCCAAGACCCTATGATTGGTGGTATAACTTTGGATAATTACTCGTCCTCCGGCTTCCCGGCGGCCAGCTCGGCCAGCAACCTGGGAAAAGAGGGAAAACGAACGCTCATAAGCCCGAAAATCAGGAAAATTAATAATTGTATCCGCATTCACCACTCCGATTAAGCTGACACGTCCGAAATCCAGCCCTTTGGCTACCATCTGCGTACCGATCAGCACATCAAACTCATGCTCATCAAAGGCCGTAATGATCTTGTCAAATCCATACTTTCCTTTGGTGGAATCCAGATCTAACCGGCCAATACGAATCTCCGGCATCAGCAATTCCAGTTCCTCTTCCACCCGTTCCGTTCCAAACCCCTTGCTTTCGATGTGTGGCATCCCACAAGCCGGGCAGACCCGCAGGGGCGGTTCAACATGTCCACAGTAATGGCAATGCATCATATTGGAACTTTTGTGATAAGTTAAACTAACATCGCAATTCACACATTTGGCTACAAAACCGCAGGTATTGCACTGGATCATGGTGGTATGTCCACGCCTATTCTGAAACAGAATAACTTGTTCCTTATTTTTAACAGCCTCTTCAATAGCCTTTAACAACGTCCCTGAGAAATAGGAGAACATATTTTCTTTTCGCCCTTCCTCAGGAATATTGACCAGTTCGACACTGGGCAATTGTGCATTACCATAACGTTCCAACAACTGTACAAATCCGTACTTCTTTGCCTTGGCGTTATAATAGCTTTCCAACGATGGTGTTGCAGACCCCAACAGCACCTTAGTTTGATGCAAAAACCCTAAATAAATTGCCGTATCCCGAGCATGGTAGCGTGGTGCCGGATCAAATTGCTTGTATGAGCTTTCATGTTCTTCATCGACAATAATAATTCCCAGATCCTGAAATGGAAGAAATACAGAAGAACGGGCGCCAATAACGACCTGAAATTCGTCCTTCATTACTTTGTGCCATACTTCGGCCCGTTCGTTGTCATTGAATTTAGAGTGATAAACTCCGAGCTTATCACCAAAATGCAATTTTAGACGCGCTGTAATCTGTGCCGTCAATGCAATCTCCGGCAAAAGATACAATGCCGATTTCCCCGCCGCTATGGCCTGTTCGATCAGCCTTATGTAAATCTGCGTTTTACCCGATGCTGTAACACCGTGTAAGAGTGTCACCTCTTTCTCTTCAAAAGATGCGCTAATTTCATCGTAGGCTCTTTGTTGGTTTTCATTGAATTGAAAATTGGCATCCAGTTCGATATCTTCTCCCTGAAACCTCGACACGACCTTTTCCTTTATTTCAAATACACCTTTGTCGATCAAAGCTGTGATCGCTGCATTACCGCAGCCTGAGGCCTCTGCCAGCATAGGCCGCGTAATCTCCTCCGTTTTCTTGACGAGCTGCATAAATGCCAGGACCGCATCCTGCTGTTTGGGCGCACGGTTGAGACTATCCAAAAGTTCACGCTTCGCATTCTCATTTCTAAAGTCCGGAGCAAAACGCAAAAATGCTTTTGTTTTAGGTTTATACCTTTCTGTAATTTCCTCTGAAATAAGGACGATACCTTTGTCAAACAATTGTTTTAATATCGGAAATACGGTTTTCTGTCCCAGTAACTTTACGATATCATTGACCTTAAGTTCTCCCGCCACCTCCAGCGCTTCAATAATGAGGTATTCTTTATCAGATAGCGTTGATCGGTCAAATTCCGCTGTTATCGACGACGCTACTTTTGTTTCACTTGCCAATTTTAATGCCGCTGGAAGAGCCGCTTGCATGACTTCACCCAAACTACACATATAGTAATCTGCCAACCAATCCCACAATTTAAATTGAGCCAGATTGACGATAGGCTTGTCATCAATGATATCTAAAATATACTTTGCTTCGTATTTTAGTGGTGCTTCTTTGCTGACAGATTTCACCACAGCCGAATAAATTTTATTTCGTCCAAATTGCACGATGACCCGAATCCCAACCTGTACCCGATCATTCCAGTCAGCCGGAATACGGTAGGTGTATGTTCTTGCTAGAGCCAACGGTAGAACCACATCAATGAACAAGGTATCTCTTTCACTAAAAATCGAAGATTGCGGATTGGACATAATTTCTTATTATGGGATAAAAATACAAAAAAAGCCGCAGAAAGAACAGCGAAGTCCTCCTTCAAAAAGAAAGCCTTCCCGGACTTAGTCTTTGGGAAGGCTCCATATTTTTAAGGCTCCTGAGCTTTATTTAATGCAAACAGCAGGGTTATGATTTGTTCTTTAGCGCGGCCACAAATAAGGCAATCCACCCGATGATCAATGATAGCCCCCCCAAAGGAGTGATAGGTCCCAAGATGGCGGGATTCCCAAAACCGGTTATCTCCCTGACACTAAGAACATATAGCGACCCCGAAAAAAAGATAATACCAACAATAAAGGCGATAAAAGACACTTTAATTGAATAGGTTTTTGCACGCGAAAAAGTAGATAAGAATAGCAATGCAAAGGTATGATAGAAATGATACTGATTTGCAGTTTTCCAAGTTTCGATATGATATGCACTTACCTTTCCTTCTAGACCGTGGGCACCAAAGGCCCCTAATATTACAGCTAATGCTCCTAATAACGAAGCGGCTAAAATGATTCTCTTATTCATTATAATAAAGTGAATGCTGAAAACGTGTTTCTCCGATAAATGTATTAAAAACCGAACAAAATAAGGAATATTTTGTTAAATTTATATTACAAAGCCCCATTATCGGGATGATTTTCTAGCGCTTCCCGCATATTTTTGTTAGGTTTGTTTTACTGATGAAACCATCATAAGTTTATCCAGGTTGATAGCTTCATTACTATAAAAAACAAATTGACTGAAACGTGTTCATCTATACCATTGAAGATGGGCACTCATAAATATATATTCTGATGAAAAAAACAATAGTCATCACTATTTTATTATTCATAGCCGTCATTGCGGCAACGATCTATCTTTTCGGAGATTTTAATAAAAACAACAAACAGGATTCAAAGGCCTTACAATATTTACCAGAAAACACCCTGGCCATTGCATCTTTCGCCAACGACGAGACTGTAGACACAATATTTAATGAGTACGAATTATTTAAGGCCATCCTGGGACAAGGAAATTTTGATGATCTCGAACGATTAAAAGGAGAATTGCTGCGCAGTGAACAACTCAGCCCCTTCGTTACTGGTCAACAGATCTTGTTATCATTTCATCGGGAAAAAGATCAGATAACACCACTTTATAGTGTTCAGGTCGGCCAAAGTCTGGACAATAATTCACTGGGCACACTTATCGGACAAATCGGCAACAATTACAAGGTGCAACCATTTGACACCCTGGGTCAACGATTCTTCGGCCTCAATAAGGGAATAAAAGACAGCACACTCTATTGTGCCTATTCACATGAAATTGTTTTTGCCAGTTATTCAAAACAGGTTCTCGCACAAATTTTCGACAAGAATGTCCGAAAAATAAATACAAAACAGATTGAGTTCTTTGTCAATCACAACAATAAAAATACTCCCCTCAGTCTGTATTTTTTCAATGAACAGCTCGCGCAGGTTGCCCGGATATTGACGAAATCAAAATTTGGCAATTACCTCAATTTAATCGATTCACTGAAGGGACAAACCTCCTGGAACATGAATTTTAAACAGGATGCGCTTATCTTTAAGGGGGAAACAGATCTTACAGGAAGTAAAAACAGCTATCTGCAATTATTTGCCAATCAAACACCCCAAGTTCAGGCCTTAGGAAATTATTTACCAAAAAATGCGGCTTCTTATATTGATTTCAGTATTTCAGATGCAGCCAGCTTTCATTCTGGATTAAAAGAACTGTTAATCCAGCAAAAAGAATATGACCGTATAAGCAAGAACGTTAAAAATTTCGAAGATGACACTAAAATTTCCTTTGATAGCGTCATTACACCGCTCTTCAATGATGAATTTGCACTGGCTGAATTGGATAATCAAGATGTACTTGGATTAATCAGCTTATCAGATTCCAGCTTATTTGCAAATAACTTCAAGAAATTCAGTTCTTCAGTAGGTGACTCAATCTATCAATTTAAATATTCTCACCTCTTATATGCCTCTTTTGGTGAACCGTTCAAGGGTTTCACAAGGCCCTATTTTACCATCGTTGACAATATCATGGTTGTCGCAAGTAGAACAGGAATTCTACGGGATTATCGCGAATCATTCCGTGAGAGGCAATTTTTATCGGGCACTGCTATTTTCAAGAATCACGCAGCTTTACAAAACAGCCGCAGCAATGTCACCTTTTATTTGGAACCGAAAGCTGCTAAAAGCACTATTTTGGATAACCTAAAATCCGATTATGCAAAGAATTTTAAAGACGAGGAGCAATTTGGTTTTCAAAACTTTTATTCCTGGTCATACCAGTTAAGCGGCAATCAAGGCACATTCGCATCCAGCTTATATGGACTTTATAAAAGTGATACACGTCTGGGTGGCAAACCGGAATGGACCGTTCAGCTTGAAAACCGTATTATCAATAAGCCGTGGATTCTGGATCAGGATGGTAAAAACAAATTCATCATGATCCAAGAGCAGGATCATACCGTACATGCGTTTTCACCAGATGGAAAGGAACTTTGGCAAAACCTTTTTCAGGGCGAGATTTTGGGTGAACCGATTCAATTACAAGATCTCAGTATTGTCATTGTCACCAAAAATCGGCTGTACCGGATTACGCCCGACGGGAAAAATGTGAACGGCTTTTCGGTCGAACTACCTTCTACCGCAAGCTATGGCGCTACAATGACCAACTTCAATAAAGAACAACGAATCTACATCCCAGCCACGGATCGCATTTTGGCTTATACTTTAGATGGCAAGAAAGTGGAGGGAATGGAGAATAATAGTGTAGACAGCCGTATTCTATTTGACCTCAAAACAACAGCTTTGGGCCAGACGAATTACATTATAGCAGGTACCAGTACAGCTTCTGTTTATTTTTTCAATGAAAATGGCAAAATTATCCGAAAACAAACTTTGGACACCGAAGGCGAAAGTGTTAAGAACCCGATCGGTCTAGTCGCTGCTTCAGATGAAAAAAATTCGTTTGTCTATGTTGCCGATAATAAAGGCAGTGTTTTCAAAGTTCCTTTTGAAGGTGAAACGAAGAAAATAAAACTGGGAAGTTGGGGCAAGGATGCTTTCTTTAACTTCGAAGATATCAGTGGCGGTGCCGATCGAGATTTTATCATTTTAGCCAACAATAAATTGAAGGCCTATAGCGCAAGGGACTCCTCCTCCTATTTTGAATATAAATTCATTGAAGATGCGAGCAACAGGCCACTATTTTTTAAACGTATCGGTAAATCCGATGTATTGGGAGTAGGCACTGACAATCGCATGATTTATGTCTTTGGATCGGATGGTTTGATACAAGAAGGATTCCCAATGGAAGGCTTTTCAAAGTTCTATTATGGACCGATTAACTATGGCGACAATGCGAATTATTTGATTTGCATGAAAAAGGATTTTAAGGTTTATGTTTACAAGTTTTAAAAACTTGTAAATCAATTTTTTAAACCCAAAACAAAACAAAATAAGATGCAAAAGATGTTTATAAAAAATTTGTCTAATCTAAATTTTTTATAGTAGGTTTGCAGACTTAATATGACTATGCTAAAATCGGAAGAATTAAAAGAATTATTGGCTGAACCAAAGCGTATTGTAATCACCACACATTACAAGCCGGACGGAGATGCATTGGGTTCATCCTTGGGATTATATTTTTGGTTAACCGCAAAGGGACACCATGTTAATCTAATCGTACCATCAGATTTCCCGGCTTTTTTAGACTGGCTGCCCGGTTTGGAAAAGGTGCAGATTTATACGCAAAATATTATCCTACATAATCAGCAGATTGAGACAGCAGATGTGTTATTCTGCCTGGACTTCAACG
This sequence comes from Sphingobacterium sp. DR205, assembly GCF_011064245.1. Taxonomy (NCBI): domain Bacteria; kingdom Pseudomonadati; phylum Bacteroidota; class Sphingobacteriia; order Sphingobacteriales; family Sphingobacteriaceae; genus Sphingobacterium; species Sphingobacterium sp. DR205. The sequence goes on from NZ_CP049333.1 coordinate 6,238,693, forward strand.
GCCTGAGCCGTATTCATGAGATGGGAGATCCTATCCGTGGGGCAAAAGGAATCAAATGCATGATTGATCATCACCTGGATCCGGAAGGATTCGAAGATTATGCCTTTTGGGATCCTTCAGCAGCTGCAACCGCGCAATTAATCTACCGTTTTTTGGTGAATGAGATGCAAGATGAAGACAGTATCAGTGCGGATATGGCAACTTGTCTTTATACAGGTATTATGACCGATACTGGCTCTTTCCGTTTTCGCTCTACGACATCCGAAATCCACCGTATCATTGCGACTTTAATTGACTGTGGCGCACAAAACTGGGCGATCCATGAAGAAATTTACAACAGTTCTTCGGAAAGCCGTCTCAAGTTTCTGGGCTTTTGTCTGCTCAACCGCCTCGAAGTCATTCACGAGTATAATACCGCTGTCATTCATGTAACCAAAGAAGACCTCAATCAATTTCAGGTCATCACAGGAGATACCGAAGGTTTGGTCAATTATGCACTTTCCATCAAAGGAATTCGATTAGCTGCGTTAATTATTGACAGAAATGAACAAATTAAACTATCTTTGCGATCGATTGGAGAAGTTCCCTGTAATGAAATCTGTAAATTGTATTTCAATGGGGGCGGCCATCTCAATGCTTCCGGCGGAAATTCGAAAGATAGTCTGGATGTTGTGATCGCAAAATTCAAATCCATTTTACCAAATTATAAAGAAATATTAACAAAATAAGATATCGTAACATACATTAGAAAATGAAGAAAGCAATTCTATTTTTCGCGGCTGCCGGTCTTTTGATGACGTCATGCCAAAAATTCAAAAAGGCTGAAGGTGGTCTTGAGTATAAGATCGTGGATGATAATGCAAAAGAAAAAGCAGTATCTGGCGATTTATTAGCTATTGACATTGTACAATCAACAGATAGAGATTCTGTAATGAGCAGCACTTACGAAATGGGCATTCCTCAGATCGTTCAATTATATCCAGACAGCGTTATCGCAAAAAATCCAGGTGATCCAACAGGTTTATTCAAATATGTCGGTGAAGGTGATAGCTTGGTATTCAAAATCAACTTGGATTCCATGGCTGCGAAAACTCACCAACCTAAACCAGAATTTGCTGACAAATTCTTAGTGTTCTCGATCAAAGTGAAAAAACACTTCAAAAAAGGAAAATTAACAGATCAACAATTGGGTGAGCAAGTTCAAAAATACTTTGAAGAAGAATTGAACAAACACAAATCTGCTGAGCCTGCAAAATTGGAGAAATACATCAAGGATAAAAACTTGAAAACAACAAAAACAGCTTCAGGTCTTCAGTACGTAATCACTAAACCCGGAACAGGAGCAAATGCTAAAGTAGGTGATTCTATCCATGTAAACTACGTAGGTTCATTGACTACAGGACTTGTATTTGATACTAACCTTCCGGATGTTGCGAAAAAAGAGAAAATCTTTATGCCACAACGCCCTTATGAAGCATTGAAATTCCAATTGGGTGTTGACGGTGTTATCCCAGGTTGGACTGAAGCATTCCAATTGTTCAACAAAGGGACTAAAGCGACTTTAGTTATCCCTTCTTCTTTGGCCTACGGTGACCGTCCGTCAGGTAAAATCCCTCCTTATGCACCATTGGTGTTTGAAGTAGAGGTATTGGATATCAAACCAGGAAAGGTTCCAGCGCCAGCGCCAACTACTCCAGGTACAGTAGCTCCAACAACAACTGCCCCTGCTGCTACAAAAGCTCCGGCAGCTAAAAAATAATTTAGCATAATAAATTCGTTAACAAACAAAAGAGCCGTTCCACATGTTGGAACGGCTCTTTTGTTTGTTATATTTTCTTTAGTCCTGAACCTGCTTTTGCTTATCAGCCTGTTTTAATTTTCTTATCTTCCACCAAAGCACGGCTACAGCCAGCACAAAACAGACGACCGCAATGATTGTCAAAGCCCATAGCGCTTTGTTGGTATGGTAGTTTTCCGCATGCTGAATAAATAGCAGTCTAAAAATCCGCAGATAATGTGTCGAAGGAATCACGTTGGCAATCCCCTGTACCCAGCCCGGCATTAAACTCGCCGGCCAGGTAAATCCACTCAAGATAAAAGCAGGCGTCGCAATTACCATCAAGACCTCCGTTGACTTTAACTGAGAAGGCAAAATCATACTCACTAATACACCAATAAAGCAAACCGCCAGCAGAAACACGAAAGTGCATAACACAAAACGGCCAAAGTCAGCATGCAGAGGCATTCGATAATATTTCCCAAAACCCCAATACAGCAGCAATATTCCAATCGACATCAATACATAAGGCAATATCTTGACGAGAATAAGTCCAATCGGATTGGAAATTTTCCGAACAAGATCAGGGAACGTATTCCCCTCAAACTCCGAAGAAAAAGATAATGCCAAGCCCAATAACAAGACCTGTTGCAATACGGTGATCAATACTCCGGGCAACATAAAATAGAGGTAATTACCGCTTCGAATATTTTGCTTAACTATCGTTGTCTTAAACGGTTCATATTGTTGAGCTGCCACCTTTGCCGGTACACCACGCTTCATTTGCGCCTGAATCTGAATACCCGCTTTCATCGTCATCGCACAGACGTTAACGGCCATTAACGCCGTGTTGGAGGTCAACGTATTCGCACCATCAACGAATACGGTCACCTCGGGTAGACGGCTTTGTTGTACCCCCGAAGCAAAGCCCTTGGGAATATGAACAATGGTTGTTGCATCGTATTGGATCGCAACATCCTTCGAATCAAACAAAGATGGTAATACCTTCGCTACCCGAATGCTTTCATTGTCCGAAAGCATATCTATAAATGAACTGCTTAAGGGGCTATTGTCTTCATCAACAATAATAACAGGCATTTCAGTGACCTTTCCCTGTTGGTACACATGACCAACGAGAACACCATACAATACTGGTGCGCCTAAAAAGAGCATCAACAAAACCTTATTGTTAAAAAAGAGCTTAAACTCCCGTTGGATTAATTCTAGAAATCTTTTCACATCCATTCCCTTTAATTCGTATGGAGAACCACAAGCGTTTTTGTTAACAAATCTTTTGTTCCAGCCATATCCTCGGGGACAACCTTTAATTCAAAGACTGCTTGCTGTGGATCAAAATCTGGATATGCTGAGGCGATATTGGCATAAGAATTCAATGCTTTTACGCTAACGATCTTGGCCGATACCTTTTCGTTGCTCCGATAAGGTATCTCTACGGTTACCACAGCCCCCTTCTGCAATTTCCCGATCTGATTTTCGGGCAGTGTAAACCTAAAATAGATAGAACGGTCAAGAAAGCCATTTACAATGGGATAGCCGGCCATGGCCAGTTCCCCCACTTTGAGATTGATGGTTTCTACGCTCATGTCCTGCGGCGCAATCACATATTTCTCCTGAGCAGCAACATTCACTTCAGACATGGCGCCAAGTGCTCTTTCTTTTTGACCTAAAGCCATAATCTGTTGTTCCTGCCGAGCTCCGCCTCGCGCTTCCGCCATTTCGGCTTGCGCAGCTAAGTATTGGTTTTTTGCGCCTTGGTATTTCGCATAAGTTTCATCATATTTCTGTTGTGGAATCAAACTATCCTGCAATAAAGCTTCAAGTCGACCAATGGATTTCTTCGCAAATTCATACTGCTCTTTCAAGCCATCCACCTTTGCTTGCAGTTGGACTAGCTGTCCTTTGGTCGCACCTTTGACGGCCATATTATATTGTGCGTCGGCAGATTGCAGCGCCCCTTTCGCCTGTTCCTCCTTTGCGTCCACCTCAGGAATACTCAAAATAGCCAAGGTATCCCCTGCATGTACAAAGTCGCCCTCCTCAACTAAGATCCTGGCGATTTTTCCGGGCACTTTTGTGACGACGGTCACCTGTTCACGTTCTACTTTTCCCTCAATAGGTTTTTCTTTCACTTGATTTGTACAGGAAACAAAAATAGACAAGGCTAATATCCCATATAAATTTTTCATGTTACTCATGTATAGTTTGTAATAATTTTCCAGAAGTATGTAATAATTCGACGGCAGCATTTCGTTGTTGCAAAACGTTATTAAAATAACCGAGGTTAACCTTATACCAGTCATTTTCCGCCGCCAGCAACTCCGTCACATCAATCAACCCGGCCTGATACTGCTTTACGGCCATTGATAAGTTGTTTTCAGCGACTTTCAGCTGTTGTTCACCTACTTTCAGTTTTTGATTTCCGGTACTGTAACCTACCTTATTTTTACTTAACAACAGATTAAGTTTTTCCGCTGTATCTTCCCTTTTTGTCGCATTAATGGTTTGGTCAAGCTTAACCTGTTTAATTTTATTATGATGTTCTCCGCCGGTATAGAGGTCCCATTTTACCCCGAGCCCGACCAATAGATTTGGACTTCCTTTGATTGAATTTAAGGGCAGATTCACTGTTCCCAATAGCGGCTGGTCTTTTATGCTCAATTTTGAATTGAATACATTTAAGTAATTTGCCGATCCAAAAGCAAAAACAGCCGGTAGAGATCCCCCCTTTTCCTTTTTGTATAAATAATCATAAGCTTTTGATGATGCTTCCAGGGCTTTAAGTTCCGATCGCTGCTCAACATCATTGGGTATTTCCGACAAAAATATCGGCTTTAGTCCATAGTGAATGCCGCCGACTTCCTGAAAAGAAACTCCAGTTTCCTGCTCAATCTTCTGACAGAGGAGATCACGATTTCCGGCAAGCTCCACCTTCTTCTCCTCTAATTCGAGGAGCGCCAATTTGAGTTTATCTCGATCATAGGGAATAGCCAGGCCATTTTGTATAGCTTTATTGACTTTCTCCTGCTCTTTTTTTAGTCTCTTTTCCGAATCTGCGATAAGTTTATCGACTTCGTCCAGCAGCATCAACTGGTCAAAAGAAGCGATAATATCCTTGGAGAGCGTCTCTCGGCTCGCAGATTCCAAATATTGTTGTGCCAGGGCTTTCTCTTGGAGTGCCTTTATGCCATTGGGAATCTGTAGTCCTGAAAAAATAATTTGTTTTACCGAAACACCCGCATATGCGGCCTGCCCATGCATGCTGAATCCAGTCGCACCCTCAAAAAGTCCCAGGTTCAGCAGTGGAACATTCACGGTCGGAATATCCACGCTACCATTGCTATGCACATACCCATATAACCCCAATGCGGAAACATGTGGCAGCCTGTTGGCTTTTACTCCTTCGGCTTCCAGCCTTGCTTTATCAACTTCATATGCCTTCAGTTTTAATTCCTTATTTGTTTGAAAGGCCTTTTGAATAATATCTTTTACCGATGGGTCAATCATTGACTGTGCATGCAGCTTATTTAAACCCATAAGCGATGCAAAGGTGAACAAACCCATACATAGTTTCTTATTCATCATATGATTCATTTATTCTTTAAAAAATAGGGCAACAACCGTTCTTCTGTTTAACAGCAAATAGTAAAGTATGTTTTACAACATGTCATTTTTTCCAAGATAAGAAAAAAGTATAGCCCATATATGACTCAAATTCTCGTTTTTGGCTTTATAGCTAAAATATCCAATAAGAAGAGAATCCGTTATTAATTTTCATTTTGTTAATTATTAAGTTATCTTTGGAGAACGAATTGAAATTTTGGTAATGAAGCCGACCTCTTTATTCGATAATAACAAAAAGAAGTTTTTTACCCTAACCCACTTTTGCCTCCACGCAGAAAACTATGTTGCTTACTGATACACATACACACATCTACTACCATTCAGGTACCAATAAACTGCAAGAACACCTACAACGTTGTTTAGACAACAATATAGAACGTCTTTTTTTACCAAACGTAAATAGTGCTTCCATCAAACCTGTATTCGATACGGTTGCAGCTTATCCAGAACACTGTTTTCCTATGTTAGGACTACATCCCTGCGATGTTAAGGAAAACTATGTGGACGAGTTAAACAACATCCAAAAGAGCTTGGAAAATAACAAAGTCCATGCCATAGGTGAAATCGGACTGGATCTTTATTGGGACAAAAGTACGCTAAACATCCAAAAAGATGCTTTTCGAACACAGGTAAAATGGGCTAAGGAACTCAATTTACCGATAGATATCCATTGCCGTGAGGCATTCACCGAATTGTTCGAATTATTGGAGGAACTTAAAGATGATAAGCTATTTGGTATCCTCCATTGTTTCACGGGGACGTTGGAACAGGCTCAGCATGCGATTAACTTGGGCTTTGCACTTGGAATAGGAGGTGTTGTCACCTTTAAAAAAGCAGGATTGGACAATGTCGTCAAAGAAATCGACCTAAAACATATCGTCCTTGAAACAGATGCGCCCTACCTCGCCCCTGTTCCTTATCGAGGTAAAGAAAATGAAAGCAGCTACCTCGTGTATGTTGCCCAAAAGGTTGCCGACCTACACGCGATTTCCGTTGAACAGGTCGCAGAAATTACAACCGCGAATTCAAAACGTATTTTTGGTATATAATCTATAGAATCCCATGCACAATATTTTTATTATCTACACTGGCGGAACCATAGGAATGGTCAAAGACGAAACGGGTACTTTTGTCCCCTTCGACTTCGAGCTAATCAAGCGTAATCTTCCTGATTTAAGCCGTCTGGATTATAAACTGACCGTACACTCTTTCGAACCGATCATCGACTCTTCCAACATGAAACCGGAAATCTGGATTGAAATGGCCCAGATCATCAAAGATAATTATGCAAACTACGATGGGTTTGTCATCTTACATGGATCAGATACGATGGCATTCACAGCGTCTGTGTTAAGTTTTATGCTTGAGGGCCTGCAAAAGCCGGTCATTCTTTCCGGATCACAATTGCCTATTGGAGAGATCCGCACAGATGCACGCGAAAATATGATGACAGCGCTGGAAATTGCTTCTGCCAAACAAGATGGTGTTTCGATTATCCAGGAAGTATGTATCCTATTCGACAACAAATTATTCCGGGGAAACCGCTCTTTCAAATATAACTCAGCCAAATTTGAAGCATTTAGATCCCCCAATTACCCTGTACTTGTCGAAGCAGGCATTCACCTTAAATACAATACCGACGCGTTATTAAATAATATTGACAAAGAATTTATCTTACATACCAAACTGGATAACCGCGTTGCTGTATTGAAACTCTTCCCGGGAATATCCGCGCAGACCATCAAATCTGTCCTGGATTCGGATGTACGATCTATTGTGATGGAAACTTTTGGTTCGGGAAATACCACGACAGATAGCTGGTTTCTAGACCTATTAAAAGGAGCCATAGATCAAGGGAAAAATATCCTTAATATTTCACAATGTAAGGTTGGTTCAGTCGAACTTGGGCGGTACGAAACCTCACAAGGCCTGAAAGCCATCGGTGTGCTCAATGGATATGATCTTACATTTGAAGCTGCTGTCACTAAGCTTATGTACCTCCAGGGCGAGCTCGAAGATCAAAAAGAAGTGGCTTATTGGGTAGAAAAAGATATTCGCGGCGAACTGACGGTTAACGATTAGAAAAAAGTACTATGACCTTTCACCTATCTCCGCCAGGACTTCAGCTACAACAAAATTACTTCCGCCCACAAAAATCAGATCTCCCCTTTCGTATGCAGCCTTCGCCGCAGAAAAAGCCTCCTGTACAGAAGAATATTCTCCACCATTCAGGTCAAAAGCCACTGCCTCCTGACGCAGTAAATCCGGGGGCATTGCCCTCGGCATATCCGGTGCAGCAAAATAATAAACTGCATCTTTGGGCAGGTAAGGCAACATATGTGTCAGGTCTTTATCGCGCATAGCTCCAATGACAAAATGTAATTTGTTATAGGTAGTCGCATTTAGATTTTTCAACACCTCATGAATGCCGTCCTCATTGTGTCCGGTATCGCAGATGACAAAAGGATCTTTGGAGAGCTGTTGCCAACGTCCCTGGATACCTGTGGTAGACTGAACATGCTTTAAGGCTTCATGTACATGGAACGAGCTGATTTCAAAACCTTGCTTACGTAGTTCATCCACAGCCAAAAGAACACCGGCAAGATTCTTCACCTGATAAGAACCTTTGAGGTCAAGCTGATAAATATCTTCGGCACCATTTCCATCAATCGCTTCAATATGCAGGTAATCCTGGTCAACGCTCAACATCCTGGTCTGATAAACCTGAGATGCAAATTGAATGGGAGCTGCCTCGGCATGAGCCTTATTCAAGAATACAGCTGCTGTTTCGGCAGCATACTCAGAAATGACCACAGGTGTATTTTTTTTAATAATACCTGCTTTTTCGCCGGCAATCTCTACCAATGTATTTCCAAGCAGATTCATGTGGTCAAAACCGATGTTTGTGATCACCGACAATAAGGGTTGAATAATATTTGTACTATCCAGTCTCCCGCCAAGTCCAACCTCAATAACAGCGATATCAACTTTACATTTCTCAAAATAGTCGAAAGCCATCGCCACGGTAATTTCAAAAAAAGAAGGCTGAACATCTTCGATCAGCGCCTTATGCTTTTGAACGAAATCCGTCACAAATTCCTGTTCGCACATGGCGCCGTTGACACGAATACGTTCTCTGAAATCCAGCAGATGGGGTGATGTATAGAGTCCGGTTTTATAACCTGCCTGCGCCAATATCGCCGCCAACATATGAGAGGTAGAACCTTTTCCGTTGGTACCTGCAATATGTAAGGTTTTGAATTTTCGCTGTGGATTGTCCAGCGCATTGCAAAGTCTGATGGTATTGTCAAGGTCTTTTTTGAAGGCTGAGGCACCATCCCTTGTAAACATAGGCAATCGAGTATATAAATACTCGATTGCCTCTTTATAAGCATTCATCTGAATGATTTTTATCTTAATCTAAAATTGAACACAATCCGCCCTGTTTGGGAATCTGGTGCATTAGCCAATTGATTTAGCCGTGCACCGCGGACAGCACGTTCACATTTCTCCAACAATGTTGGATCCGTGATTGTAGTCCCTTTTACTCCCGCACGCGCATAGGTAATCACGCCTTGCTTATTCACTCTGAATTCCACAGCAACCTTACCGGCTTGTTGACCATTATCGTCAATGCTTGGTCGCTGGGTAAAACTACGGTTTTCAATAGACAACATCATATTGCCGTTACCTGATCCCCCCTCACCATAATTACTTGCCAAGGGATCGCCCAACTTAGAACCTTGGTTTCCCGGTGTTGTGCCAGTACCGTCTCCAGCACCCTTGCCATTGTTTTTATTGCCTTTGAAAAGCGCTTTCGCATTTGCCTGTGGTGCTACTTCTTTTGTCTGCTTAGTTGTTTCGGGCGCTTTTGATACCACTTTCTTTTCCGTTTTTGTGACGGCTGGAGCCTCTTCCATATCTTGCGTGACAACTGCTTTTTCGGCAACTTGTTGTGTTGGTGTAGGTGTTGGAGTCTCCACAGGATCTATCCGATCCGGTCGCTCACTATTTGCATTCGGATCAATAGAGGGTTCTTCTACACTCATGTAATCGTCGCCCATCCCCTCTGGAGAAGTTCCATAGTTTACAATCATACCGCCCATACCATACTCATCCGGTTCCTGCGCCTTAAAAACTACAAAGAAACCAATCAAAAGCAGTGATGCCATGACCAATGTAGATATTCCCAAAGCCTTAGGGAAATTATTTTCTTCATGTTGAAGATGATATCGCATTGTATAAATCTCCTATATTAACATATGAGCAATAAACTTCAAAAAAGTTTAATTGCCCCTACTTATCTTTTTTAGGTTCTGTTGCCAGCACCACTTTCACTTTCAGACGATTGGCTACATCCATGACCGAGATCACGTTCTGGATAGGAACAGTATTATCGACATACAGCATAATGGTCAATTCTTCGCCACTGGCCATCTGCGATTGGATTGCCGCTTCCAAACCTTCTACCGGAACAGGATTTTTATCGATAAAATAGCCCAACTCCTTTGTAATAGATACTGTAATTGTCTTTTTTGCAACAGATTGTTCACCTGCGCTTGACTTTGGCAACAATAGCTTGACCACTTGCGGATTCGAAACTGCCGACGCCAACAGGAAAAACAACATCAGGAAAAACATGATGTCGTTTAGCGCTGAAGTATGTACTTCGGCAGATGGTTTATTTTTTCTACTTCGTAAGTTCATTATCTTCCCGGTTCATCCAATAAATCAATAAATTCTACTGCATCGGTTTCCATACGTAAAATCAATCGTTCAACCATCATATTTAAGATATGATAGCCTAAATAAGCCAGGATACCGACAGCAAGACCTGACGCTGAAGATACCATTTTCACATATAGACCACCGGATACGGATGCAATGTCGATACCACCCGCCAATTCTACCTCATGGAAAATCTTGATTACCCCAAAGATAGTACCAACGAAACCAAGCATCGGAGCGATACCGGCGATAATACCAAGGATATTGATATTTTTCTCCAATTTGGCTACTTCCAATTTACCGACATTCTCGATAGCCCCCTCAATGTCTTTGATCGGCCTGCCCACGCGTAACAGTCCTTTTTGCAACATGCGTCCTAAGGCCGAGTTGCTGGAGCGGCATACAGCCAACGCAGAGTCTAAATTTCCAGACAATACATTTGCTTTCACCTGAGACATCAAACTATTATCGTATCTGGCGGCTCTGCGAATGGTCAGATAGCGTTCAAAAAAGATAACCAATCCAATAAAGAACAGTAATAGGATTGGAATCATTATCCATCCCCCTTTGATCATCATATCGATCAAACTCATGTTTTCTGTACTAGCAGCAGCAGGTAATGGTTGTTGCGCAGCTTGATTAAACGTATCTACAGCAGCCCTTGCTGTATCTTGCACTAATGACATAATTATTAATAGTTTTATATAGTTTCTATAATGTTTCTACCCAAGCACCTTCAATTTTTCCCGCTACAGATTTTTGAGCGAGGTCAGCCTCTGCTTTTGTCATGTAGGTATTCAAGATGATCTTCTTTCTATTCCTTTTATACTTTCCTTCCACAGCGCGTGCAGTCTTGTAGCCTAGCATCCGAAGACGTTTTGCCTCTTGCTCTGCCTGAGCCATTGTCCGTGCCGAACCGATCACAACCTGATATTTCGGCTGTGCTACGGGTATGGATTCTTTAATGACTGGATCCGCCTGCAAAACAGGAGCAGCTTTCCCAGCCGCCGCTGTATTATTGCCTACTTCTACGGCTGTGCCCTTTAGTGAATCCGCCGTTGTTTTTGCTAAGGAATCCACTTTTTTTAAACTGTCCGCGGCGAGCACGTTGGATGATGAATCAGCAGTTGGCAGATTATTTTTCTGAACGGCTGTATCAGCAGCGATTTTTAGTGCGGGCTGGGCTCCACCAAACAACGAATTTTTCAATCCCGGATTCGTATACAATACGCCTACAGCAATCATGACCAGCACAATGGCTGCTGTCAGCCAGTACCAGATCGCATTCGAATTGCGTGGCTCCTCCTCATAAATATGGGGTGCATAAGCAGAATTTGCAGCGGCAATTGCGCCAACTTCTTTCTGCGTGTCAATTTGCTCCTCCGTAGATGTTATGGTATCCTCCGGACTAGCTATAGCTGGTACTGCCACGGCGTCCAATAGTTCGGCATCCACAGGGCTAGCCTCTTCTTCAGCTTCTGGGGTATCGGACTCAATCTCCGATTCAACAATAGCTTCAGCAACAGGAAGCGAATCTGCATCGGCAAGAGCCGCGGACTCTTGTTCCTCCTGCTTAGCTTGCTCTTCATTTTCAACACTGTCTGTTGCTTCAACGACAGGTTCTTCTGCATTGATTTCCCAAACGACAGGTTCTGATGGGACAGATTCGACCGAATCAGCAAGCCCGTGTTCATCTTCGCGCACCGGAATAACTGTTTCGATTTCAGGGCCAACAAGATTGACAACAGGTTGAAAATTAAAGCCAGAGAGGTCCAGCGGTTTAAAAACCAAACTCGAACCATAGCTTATCAACAGACCGAGATCATCCAGCTTCGCTTGACCAAATTGTCCCAGATCATTTCGCAATGCCCTAACGGTATCATCCAATATTTGCTGCGCCTGCACCAAACTCAAATGCTCCTGCTGTTGGATATAATGCACGATATTGAATCCCCGTTGTGCGGAATAGTCCAGCTCAACATAAGAAATGGGGGGCAAAAACACATTGTTCTGTTTATCGAATTGAGCCGGAGAATGAATTCTTTTGAACACACCTATTCCGGGCACGTATACTTCCGCATAGCGTCTTAATAAACTATTGATGTCTTTGCCTAGATTCATTGTTCTCTGATTTAAAATGCAAATTTATAATCTTAATTCGTTAAAACGAATAATTAAGACCACCAATTACATTGAAGCCCAATCTTGGATAATACATGTAACGTTCATATTCCTTTCCAAAGATATTATTTGCTTTCACGAAAACACCAAATTGTTTTTTAATTCGGTATTCAGCACCAGCATTTAAATCAGCAAAGGAAGCAATCGTCACCTTGTGACCACTATCCGCTATACGAGTACCATCACTGTTATAATTGTAAACATACGCATAGGTATTACCTTGGCTAGAAAGCTCTGCATCGACGAAGAATTTATCTGAGATATTGAAACGCGCATTGGCCTGCAACCTAAATTTAGGTAAGCCCCAAGCCTCTTCTTCGTCGCTCAGGTTATAGTCATCAATAAATACTTTACCACCTAGATTAACCAATTGTGATAAACGTACATTGATCTCCCCTTCCAATCCCATATGCTTAGCTTTATTGATCTGGCCATCATAAACCACATCAAAAGCCCAAGGAATATATCCGCCTTGATTATCGCCAAACGCACTATTCTTAAACAGAGGTAATCCTTCGATCTGTTTGTAAAACACCTTCACCTTATAGCCAAATGTTGCACCGGCATTACCTTTTAAACCACCGTATACATTCAATTTTTCAATTGAATTGGCGATCCTGACGTTTGGTGCCAAATAAGGATTTTCCTTCGCAAAATTTCGGAAGGATCCCTGTCTTACATTACCATTAACTCCGGCAAATAAAGAGATATATTCCGGAGCCAAAGAAAAATCTGCTTCAACCGATGGAAAAACATTAAAACGGGACTCATCACCAAATTCCGAAGTCAGGTTGGCTCCCAAAGTGACATTGTAGTTATCCCCCTTAAATCGAATGTACGGATTGATCAAAAACAAATTGTTCTTCACATTTGCCGTATCATTTTCGTTTTTGACATCGTTCATGGTGACACTCAGGTTGGCTCCAACATTGAAAGCGCTCATGCGTTTGTTGAGATAACCGGACAGCGCAAAAGAATTTTCTTTTGCCTTATAAGCATCCTTAAATAGGTAACCATCTACCTTTGCAGCGTAGCTCATCGCCTGCTCATTTTTTGGATCAACGTTACTTGCCAGTTCACCATTTAAATAGATATCGGTGAATGTTTGCTTATCCGGGGTGGTATTCAATAATGTCGTCCCTGGTTGGTCAAATGTCTGACCGTAGAAATTTGTGCCATACCTATTGTAGCCTAAGGTACCTTTTACAGTCACGGCATCCAGCACACGGCGTCCGAAAATACCAATATCCTGTGTACTGAATTTCTGTCCATCAATATTGCCCTTTTGGCTTAAGTGTTTTGCGAATAGCCCAAAACGCGTATTTTCAAACTGCTCGGATGCCAAATATGCTTCACCTAAAATCGAGTTATAATTACCTATTCCAAATTTGACATAATTGCTGCTGTGTTCAAAAGGTTGTGCAAATGGTATTTCCTGCACATTCAATTGTTTCAGACCAGTATTGATATCCAATTTTTTATCAATGATATTACCGTAGTTTAATTTGGGCTGATATTCCCGTTTGTTGGTCATATCAGGACTACGACGGATTTTTACAGCATCTGCAAGAATCGGTTTGTAATCGCGAACAACATCAAAAGAATCAATAGTGACCGGTTTTTCAGGATCATTCTTCTTGCCTGTTTCCTGTGCAAAAGAATTCAATCCCACGCCCATCAAAAGCGCCGCTAAGGTATATTTCTTCACATTTCTATTTTGCAACTTCTTCATTGTATCCTATTTCTTTTTGTTGTTCAATTTATTTAGACGCTCTTTTGCAGCAGGCAAAATATCGTCTTTCGCATCGTAGTTATCCACAATTGATTCCAATGTCGCTTTCGCCTGGAATGTATCGCCTTTACCCGCATAGGCATCAGCCATCGTGATAAAGCTTTTCGCTACCCAATATTCATAAGAGGAGAAATTGTCAGACAAATCCATTGCCGTTTTTATACAGGCATCGTACTGTTTATTTTCCAATTGAATAACAGCGACATTATATTTTGCTTCCGCACCGTATACGGTACGACTCTTCAAAGCTGCTAAACTGAATTCCTTCATCGCCTCAGTTTTCTTATTCTGCTTCACATAGCATTTTCCTGCATACAAGAATGCGTTCGCGATCTCTTCTTCAGAAGATTTCTCGTAATTTTTCACCGCGTTCGTGTAGTTTAACGCTTCTTTGTAATCACCGATTTCATAATAAGAAACCATTAGATTATTGATTGCAAAACCGTAGTTAGATTTGTATTCAGAGGTAAGCTCCAATTTTTTCAACAACTGTGTTGCCTCATTATATTTCTTCTGTTTCAAATATAAATTTGAAACAGAAATCAACGTGCGTTCCGTATACGGTGAAGTCCAGTCATTCAAGATAACGTTATAATCGTGTAAGGCATCTTCGGTATTTCCCAATGCCGCATTACTTTCCGCACGAACAAAGCGCGCATATTTCTCTTGATTTGGTTTTGGGAATTTATCGAAATAAGCATTTACAGCCTCGACTGCTCCTTTGTAATTGCCTCTCGAGAATAAAGTCGTTGCTGTTGAGAACGAACGTGAATCTTGTTCTGACTTCGAGACATCACCTAAATTGGTTCCCGTGGCATATTTGATATACCCCGTCGCATCCCCTTTATCCAGATAGATATTCTCAATTGATCGCATGGCCTGTCTAGCTTCATCCGTAGAAGCGTATTGATCAACGACACGTTGGAACGTTGCCAAAGCTGCATCATTGTTGTCCTGATTATATTGAACCAACCCGATTGTTACTAAAGCACGTGGCACATAACTGCTTCGCGGATATTTTTCAACCATCGTTTGAAGTCCGGCAATTGCCTGATCGCTTTCTCCCATCAAGAAACGGGTGTAAGGAATTTCAAAAGCAATATCATCCGCATAATTAGAATTTGGGAACTGAGCAATAACAGCATTCAATGTTGAAATTTTGCCATTATTATCGCCTTGCAATCCTTGAATAATACCTCTTTGAAATAAAGCATAATCCTGACTAGGCGCTTTAGACGATATTAATTTGTTATATTCCGTTAATGCTCTTCCGTAATTTTTCGATGAGAAGTATGAATCACCTAAACGTGCGATGGCATCATTACGTGTATTCATCTCTATGCCTTTAGAACCACCAGAGGCTAAGAAGCGTTCAAAGTAATTCGCAGCCGTATTATAGTTTCCGTTACGGAAAGCTGCGTAAGCCAAGGCGTAATTTGCATAACTGTATACATCGGTTTTATTTGCCCCCGGCAAACGTAAGAATTTATTGAAATTCGTTACGGCCTCACCGTATTTGCGTACTTCATACATCGCTTCTGCCTTCCAGTAAGTAGCCAAAGCGTAGATTTCTTCGTCATAACGATGCTGTTCAGAACGCATGAACAAAGAAATTGCATTTTCAAAAGCACGCTCATTATAATACTCCAGACCCCGGTAATAGGTTACTTTTTGATAAGCAGCATTAGCCTCTTTTCCCCGTTTTGGAATAGACTCTAAAATATCGACCGCATCACGGTAGTTTTTAGTGCTCAACAAGACTTCCGCCAATAGCGTTTTCGCTTCTTCCTGGCGTTGTGATTTTGGATAAGTTTTTAAATATTCCTGCGTAGAAGCCAGGGCGACCTGATGGAACTCCAATTCATACGACAGCTTCGCATAGTTAAACAACCCCTCTTCTTTCATCGCTGGATCAAAATCCAATTTGGAGGCTCTGAAAAACGCGTTACGTGCAGACTGCTTATTTCCCTTTTTCAGGAAGCTGTCCCCCAGGGTAATCATGGCCGACTGGTAATAAGCATCAGGCTCCGTCATTTTCTCCAGCTCTGTGATAGCCTTATCGTAATCCTTTAGCTTGTAAGCGATATAACCGATCTGATAGCTATCTTGATTATTTTGGGTCTTGCCCTGATCTTGTGCCTGGAACTTATCGTAATAATCTTTTGATGTTTTTAAGTCACCTTTGATAAAGTATGTCGCCGCGATAATGCGGAACATCTCTGTTTCATTTTCTTGTTTTGTTTTTGACAAAATTGGTAACGCATAGTCCAACACATCGTCGTAGCGTTTATCCAGGAAATACAGTGCAGTGATATAATAAGGGTAACTATTTTCGAATTGTTTAGATCCATTTAGACGTTCAAATTCATTCAATGCCGTTTTATATTCCGCATCTAAATAACATAAATACGCATAGTAGTAGATTGAGGCTTCCTGAAATTCAGTTTTCTGATCTTTCAATCCCTCAAATAAGGGCTTTGCTGTCTTATAATCTTTCGTCATGAAAGAGGCGTAACCCAATTTAAAGCGATATTCTACATTTTCTTTACCGGCGAGATTTTTACTGTCAATCTTTGTAAACCATTCAATTGCCTTAACATAATCCTTTTTAGCATAATATGATTTACCTATCTGAAAGTAAGCGGCTTTAGAATTGGCGCTTACAGGGAAATCTTTAATATATTTTAGGAAACGATTTTCGGCATCTGACTCGCCCAATTCCAAGGCGCATACCGCTTGGTAATACCGCACATTTTCCTTTAATAAAGATAGCTCCTCCGTCTCGTCCAATTGTAGGTTGGATTTCGTCCGCAAGGCCTCCACACGATCAAATTGTGCCGATGCGGATCCGAATTTTCCGCGTTCATACAATTCCATTCCAGTCTTGTATGCCTTGTTGATTTGTTGCCATTCTGTCTGTTGCGCTAATGCTGGCGTCGCCATAACGGTTAGTGCAACTCCCACCTGGTAAATCTTCTTATACATAATATGTGAAACCTTAATATGTTATTTATCTGCAAATGTAAATGAATCTCCCTTCAAACCGAGGTAAATTTGCCTTGACATGCAAATTTAATGACCTCTCCTCTTTGATTGGCCGCTTTAAGGTAAGCCAAAATTTATTGAAAATCAATTCAAACTTCCCCCTTTTGAGAGATAGTTTTATTCATTTTACTAAATTATACTTTAATTGAGCTATTTTACACAAAAGTTATTAACATCTGTGAATAATCCAGTATTATAACGGAAATTTTGCACAAAAAATATGCCCGACCAAAAATAAAGTCAGGCATAATATTGTTGATTGATGAATCTGTCAATTTCGTCCTCCGGTATCTAAAACTGGCTCAAAATCAAAATTCAGTTAGCCGCGTTGTCCGGCCAAAAGATACAATACCGCCATCCGAACAGCAACTCCATTTTCAACCTGATCCAGGATAATGGAGTGTTCACTATCGGCAACATCGGAGGTGATTTCGACCCCACGGTTGATCGGTCCGGGGTGCATAATCGTAATCGGTTTTTCCAAAGAATCCAAGATTTCCTTATTTAGACCATATAACATGGAGTACTCTCTCAAAGATGGAAAATAGGCAATATCCTGACGTTCCAGCTGGATGCGTAACATATTTGCCACATCACACCAATTCAGTGCTTTTCTCAGGTCATGCTCCACCTTTACACCCAAAGAAGTAATATGCTTAGGAATTAATGTGGTTGGTCCGCATACCATGACTTCAGCACCCTGTTTTTGAAGACATAGAATATTTGATAAGGCTACCCGGGAGTGGGTTATGTCACCAATAATAGCAACTTTACGTCCCGCTACATCGCCAAAGCGCTCGCGTATAGAAAAGGAGTCCAAGAGCGCTTGCGTAGGATGTTCATGTGCCCCGTCGCCAGCATTCACAATTTGCGCATCGACATGTTTACTTAAGAACACACCTGCTCCGGCGTAGGGATGTCGCATCACAATCATATCCACCTTCATCGCAAGGATATTGTTGACGGTATCAATCAAAGTCTCCCCTTTACTCACGGAAGAAGAAGAAGCCGCAAAATTGACAATATCAGCAGATAGTCTTTTCTCAGCAAGTTCAAAAGAAAGCCGCGTACGTGTTGAATTTTCAAAAAACACATTGGCAATGGTGATATCCCGTAGAGAAGGCACCTTTTTGATCGGTCTATTTAATACCTCTTTAAAATTACTCGCTGTATCCAGAATCAATTGGATATCTTGTTCATTTAGATCTTTGATTCCCAACAAATGGCGAGTACTTAATTGTTCTACTGCAGCTGACATTTTATAGTATATTCAAGTATTTACTAATCATTTTTTAATTGAAGTGTTCGTTCCCAAGGGCCTATTAGAACCTTCCGTTATTTCTTTACTGAACCGGATTTCTAATCATTACCCAAAGGTTTTTTCTCCGTGACCAAGATAATGCTATCCTGATCGTCAGATTCTTTCCAGTTCACAATGACTTTTTGTGAATCTATAGAATCAACTTGTATTCCAATATAATCGGGTTGAATCGGAATCTGCCTGGAGAAGCGACGATCGACTAAAACAAGCAGTTCAATGCTTCTTGCTCTTCCAAATGCCTGTACAGCATCCATGGCTGCGCGAATGGTGCGTCCTGTCCACAAGACATCATCAATAAAAATAACGTCTTTACCTTCTACAATAAAATTGATATTTGTACTATTTGCTAACAACGGACCTGCATTACCTTTTGTACGGAAATCGTCCCGATAGAATGTAATATCCAGATCACCGACCAAGATCGGTTTTTCGATCATGCGTTCAAGTTCTTTGACGATACGTCTAGCTAAGAAAGTTCCTCTTGGTTGAATACCTATGACGACAGCATTTGAAAAATCACCGTGATTCTCAATCAATTGACGACATAGTCTTTGAATGGTGATTTGAAATTTTGGTCCGTCTAATAAAATCGACTGTTTCATTATGGGAATGTTTGAGCAAAGCTACACTTTTTTTAACAAAAACTATCGCTCGTTTCCCAATTAATTTCAATATTTCAACTCGTTTCCAGCATTAACGAAGAGACTAACAAATTTAAAACAACCGCTCATCAATGCAGATAAACGAGCTCATTGACATTCTTTCTGGCACCACACGGCACATATCAGTTCCGAGGGTACCCAGCTTTCCGGTCCATATCACCTATCCGGTATAAAAAACACCGAAGCGATACACCTGTTTTAGTCATTTTTCTTATTGCCCCGTGCAAAAAAATATACAGGCAGCCCTATCAATACCAGTATAAAACCCGGCCAGGTATACTGCGGCTTGTAGATGATTAACAGTAGGCAAAATACCGTACCAATAAGCAGGTAGATGATCGGTGTAAAAGGGAATAAAAATGTTTTGTAGGAACGGGCCAACTCAGGTTTACGGATACGCTGAATAATAACGCCCAGTACCGTAATCATATAAAAGATGACAATAACGAAAGAGATCATGTCCAACAGATTACCATACTGGCCACTTAAACAGAGCAAGGAGGCCCAGATCCCCTGTAACCATAATGAGCGGGCAGGCACATCATATTTGTTGTTGGGGATAGCTTGTTTTAAGAATAAACCATCTTTGGCCATGGTCTGAAAAACCCGTGCTCCGGACAGCGCAAGACCATTGACACAGCCAAAGGTTGATATCATCACCAAGATGGCCATCGCTATTGTACCGGTATGTCCCAACATCTTTTCAGCAGCAGCGATTGCGACCCGATCATTGGTGGCAAAAGCGATCTCTTCACGGCTCAGCGCAGAAAGATAGATGTAGTTACAACAGATGTATAAAAGCATAACAAGGCTGGTTCCGATGACGAGCGCACGAACCACATTGCGCTGAGGGTTCACAATCTCACCCGACACAAAGGTCACATTTTCCCAGGCAACACTACTAAAGACCGACCCCACCATAGCCGCTGCCAGCGCCCCCATTAAAGCGCCACCGGAAATTCCCGTCCAACCCTCACCTTTCAAATTCTGAAAAGCCTCCCAGCTGTACGCCATATTCTCCGAAAAATGATTTTCTTTGATCAAGAACAGGCCGCCGACGATCAATAGAACTAATGCAATAATTTTTGCTGAAGTAAAAAAAGACTGCACAGACTTGCCGCTCTTAATCCCGCGCGTATTGATATAGGTTAGCAAGAGAATCACGCCCATCGCCAGTATCTGTATCCAGGTAATCTTAAACTCACCGCGTTGAAAAAGCGGTGCAGCATCGTTCAGTTGCGGAATCAAATAGGCGGTAAACTTACCAAAAGCAACCGCAACAGCTGCTATCGTACCCGTTTGAATAACCGTAAATAAGCTCCAACCATACAAAAAGCCAATCGGTTTTCCGAACACTTCGGTGAGATAAGTATATTGTCCACCAGCTTTGGGATACATTGAGGATAGCTCACCGTAACAAATAGCTGCCGCAACAGTCGCGATAGCAGTCAGTATCCATACAATTGCCAACCAGTATCCTGAGCCCAGTTGCCGCATCATATCACTCGACACAATAAAGATCCCACTTCCGATCATCGAGCCCATGACCAGCATAATCGCATCCCACAATTTCAGTTGACGTTTCATCATAATATCAGGTTGGTTTTTATGCCATTAAGCTAAGAAAAAATAATCAAAAAACCTTCATGCATTCACAAGCACCAAAAGCCATGAAACCGACTGAAGATTCTTGCTGACCAATAAGAAATACACTTTTAGAAAAAAAAGAGCTGCCCTCAGCTACATCCTATTCAAAAAATTATTATTTGAACAGGTGCAGCCTAGGGCAGCTCCTCCTGATTGAACGATGGTGTGAAAGATTATTCTACACCATATTGTTGTTTATACGATTTTTCCAGTTCAGTCACCTGTTGCAGCAATTGTTTTTCCGAAGTGGAAGCCAATATACTTTTATAAGCACCCAGAGCCCGTAAAGCCGTCCCGATATTGGAATATTCCAGTTCAGCTTTTGTTTGAGCGATATCCTGATACCAGCGCATATTCTGCGTCATAAATTTCAGATTACGATTGACAATTTCATTCGCACGCTTGTTTTCACCTGTTTCATACAATACATTGACAATTGGAATATAGCCTAAAATATCACGCATCAAGTACACACGTTTCGGCATCTTCTCATAAGTTTCAACGGCCACTTTACGCGCCTCGTCTTTATGACCTTCCATCATTAATTGTGTTGCTGTTCCGCCCATCACTGTATTGGTGATCATGGTGATCATGCGGTAGGATTCAGGATCTAAATAAGAAGCATTCGCCATATTACCCCATTGATATTTTGTTGTAATATCCTTAAAAGCAGACTGTGTATTCACTAAAGTTCCTTCAGATCCCGCAGGAGTCGCAATAGGCATTAAACGTAAAGCAAAACCCTCCTGTACCAGATATTTATCCAATCCAAGGTAGTTATCGTTTGGAACGGTCGCCGCAAAATAAATCGGACGCTTCCAGTTATTGTTCACCAGAACATTTAGGATCGACAGTTCCGCTCTTGACACATAGTTTCGATTATACGTCCATGTCATGGTATCGACAATAGATTCCTGCCATGCTTTGGGAACCACATTATTTTTCAGCACAGCATCCTTGTTTACCGGAAGACTAAAATTTTTGGTCGGTAAAAAGTTTTCAAATTTACCACCACGCAATTCTAATTTATTTTTTTGGTCATCAGACAATAAGATCTGCATCACCAAATCAAGATCTACGTGACCGGGTACTTTCATATCTTGATAATAAAGCACCTCACGGACACCTTTTTTGAACTTTTCGTCATCAATATTGATTGGCAATCCATCCGCTTGGTTCACCTTTTGTTTCATCTGACGCATATACCAGTCAGAACTCAACAAGCTCAGGTTGACCACCCTTACATCGGGACGATAATTTTCAACTTCTTGCACATACCATAATGGATACGTATCGTTGTCACCATAGGTGAATAAAATGGCATTGGGTGCACAGGAAGCCAGGTAGTTTTTGGCTAAATCACGTGCGGTTGTTTTCTCCGAACGATCGTGATCGTCCCAGTTTTGGAATCCCAGTAATACTGGAGCCCCCAGTAAACAGGCCGCTGTAGCCACCCCTGCGGCCATCTTCCCATCCACCTTTTTACTTAAATAATCCGCAATAGCGAATACGCCCAAACCGATCCATATCGCAAAGGCGTAGAATGAACCCGCATAGGCATAATCACGCTCACGTGGCTGCAATGGGCTTTGATTCAAGTATAAGACAATAGCTAGGCCTGTAAAGAAAAACAGTAATCCTACGATTCCGGCATCACGTTGTCTTCGGCCAAAGTGCCAAAATGCGCCGATCAAGCCTATGATTAGCGGCAAGAAATAGTATTTATTATTTGAAGGATCAGTTTTCAACGAATCCGGAATGGCATTTTGTCCACCCACATGCATCTGATCAACAGGTTTAGCACCGGAGATCCAGTTCCCTTCTGTAAAAGACCCCTGTCCTTGCTGATCATTCTGACGGCCGGCAAAGTTCCAAAGGAAATAACGGCCGTACATGTGTCCGATCTGATAGCTGAAGAAGAATTTCAGATTATCCCCAAATGTAGGCGATTGTCCTTCTGGGATCTTTAAGTAATCACGATAATAATCAATATGACCTTGATCTCTTGAACTATAAACACGCGGGAAAAACATCGTCTTATCGTATTTATAATTCATGCCATTCTCTACTTTCGTATATTTATCACTATCTTTTCGATAAGTATAAGTTGCCTCAGCATCCACTACTTGAGCATCGAAAGTCGGCCCGTTTAGAAGTGGCTCACTCGTATATTGCTCACGGCCCAAATAACTTACAAAAGAAAAGGCATTGTCTGGATCACTGTTATTCAAGGTCGGGTTCGCTTTGGCGCGTACCATGATCATCGCAAACGAGCTATAACCAAAGATGATAAATGCGGTACTGATCAAAATCAGGTTCAGCATCGGTTTTGCTTTTTTGATCGAGTACCAGATACCATAAACAAAAAGAGCGATGAGCAATATAAAAAACAGATTAAATCCAGTACCGAAGCCCATGCCCAGACTATTCACAAAGAATAAATCAAAATAAGCGGCAGCTTTGACAGTGTATTGGATAATACCCCATAAAATCAGGGCCAGCACAACAACACCGATCAGGAATGCTTTGGTTGCTCCCGAAGAAGTCACTGTTTTTGAGCGTTTAAAATAAATCACTAAGGCGATGGCCGGAATCACAAGAAGGTTCAATAAGTGCACCCCGATTGACAAGCCCATCACATAGGCGATAAAGATCAGCCAACGGTCAGCACCAGGCTCATCAGCATGATTTTCCCATTTTAAGATCCCCCAAAATACAACAGCGGTACAAAGCGAAGACATGGCATACACCTCAGATTCAACAGCGGAAAACCAAAATGTATCCGTGAACGCATAAGCCAATGCACCGACAGCACCTGAACCAAATATTTTGATCAAGTCCGTTGCAGTATAGGACTCGCCGACTCCTTTTGCAACGACTTTCTTTGCCAGTGCTGTGATCGTCCAGAACAAAAACAGAATCGTCAGACCACTACAAACAGCAGATCCCACATTCATCCAAAAAGCGATCCGTGTGACATCACCTCCGGCAAGATTGGAGAAGATGTTTTGAATCATTAAGAATAATGGTGCTCCCGGCTGGTGCACAATTTGAAGTTTAAAGGCTGAGGCAATAAACTCACCACAGTCCCACCAACTCGTCGATCGTTCGGCAGTCATGACATATGCTACTGTTGCAATGAGCGCACATATCCATCCTAAAAGATTGTTGATTTTAGTATAGTTCATAAAATGATAACTGTAAAAGTATTATAATACGGCTCGAAAATAAGGATAAGTTAATAAGAAATGAACTTTATTCTGATTTTTTAACACATATTAATTGAAAATTTTCATTACGCGATGCAATATTGGCTGTAAAGAAAGCAGAACAAAGCCATTGATAAGCTGGAGCAGGCCAATACCTAAGCTAAAAAACAGTAAGTATGTCTTAAATTTTAGGGCAAAACAAAAATTATTTATTTGAAAATCAAGCCCAATGCACTTTACAACACATTTTTATTTGCAGAAATAGGAATAGTCCGTATATTTGCATCATCAAATGTGAACGACATCATCACGATAACGAACACAATTGAATTGTTTGTCCGATAGTATAAGGGTAGTACGACAGTTTTTGGTTCTGTTTGTCTTGGTTCGAATCCAGGTCGGACAACAAACAATAGAAAAGGCTTGCAATCGCAAGCCTTTTCTGCGTTATATGCAAGGCTTATTATTTATAAAAGGGTTTAGATTTTTTTTAATTTGAATTTTGATTTTTAAAACAAATCTCTATCTTTGCGTCGTCAAAAAGAAAAAGACGGAAACGTTGACTTTTTAGAGACATTGTCCGATAGTATAAGGGTAGTACGACAGTTTTTGGTTCTGTTTGTCTTGGTTCGAATCCAGGTCGGACAACTTTTAAAGTTAAGAGTATATGGATTGTGCAAACAATCCATTTTTTTTAATGTTTAACTTTAAAAAATATTAGGGAATAAAAATATTGAATAAACGACAATACAATAACCCAACATAAATATACAAAACCATGCCTTTGCAATTCAACACGGTTAAACTATTTGCAGGTTCTGGCACTACAGAACTGGCTGAAAAAATCGCACAATCTTACGGGAAACCTCTAGGAGACAAAACATTATCGCGTTTTAGCGACGGTGAGATTCAACCATTCTACAATGAATCTGTACGTGGAGCCGATGTATTTATCATCCAATCTACCAACCAACCTACCGACAATCTTTTTGAATTATTGTTGATGACAGATGCTGCAAAGAGAGCCTCAGCGCACTACATTACAGCGGTGGTCCCCTATTTCGGTTTCGCAAGACAAGATCGAAAAGACAAACCAAGAGTTGCCATTGGCGCAAAAATGATTGCCAATCTGTTGACAGCAGCTGGAATTCACCGTATCATGACAATGGATTTACATGCCGCACAAATCCAAGGTTTTTTCGATATCCCTGTTGATCACCTCGATGGCTCCATTATTTTTGTTCCCTACATCAAATCCCTAAAACTCCCTAACTTGACAATTGCATCACCGGATATGGGTGGGTCATACAGAGCGCGTACTTTTGCTAAATTCTTCAATGCAGAAGTGATCATCTGTGACAAACGCCGTAAACGTGCAAATGAAATTGAATCAATGTCTATCATTGGTGATGTAACGGATCAGGATGTTGTATTGATCGACGATATCTGTGACACAGCCGGCACACTTTCAAAAGCTGCGGCTTTGATCATGGAAAATGGTGCGAGATCTGTAAGAGCAGTCTGTACACACGCGGTGTTATCCGGCAAAGCTTATGAAACAATTGAAAACTCCGTATTATCAGAAATGATCGTAACAGATACCATTCAATTGGATCCAGAAAAAGCAAAACAATCCACAAAAATTAAAGTATTGTCTACAGCTGATCTGTTTGCAAAAGCAATCACCAGCGTCAACCAACATACATCTATCTCTGATTTATTTGATGTCGAATAGTCTTTTTTAGTATAGCGTATTGAGATATTAGTATTTAGACTCTCGTATGGTAAGCCTTCGGCTGAAATACTGGAGTCTTTTTCTTTCCCCCTCAATATCAGCAGTTTTTTTTGATAATACCAAAATTTAAATTATCTTTGCACCTCAAAATTTATAAAAATTAAAAGATGAAATCAATTGCTATTAGCGGTTCTGTAAGACAGAACGTAGGGAAAAGAGATGCAAAAGAATTACGTTACCAAGGTTTAGTACCGGCAGTACTTTACGGAGGTAAAGAACAAACTGCTCTTTCTGTATCCGCAGCTGATTTGAAACCAGTTCTTTACACTGCTGACGTTGTAATCGTAGAATTAAACGTTGACGGTCAAACAAAAAGAGCTATCGTTCAAGACGCACAATTCCACCCATTGACAGACCTAGTTACTCACGTTGACTTTTTAGAATTATTTGATGACAAAGAAGTGTCTTTAAATATTCCTATCAAATTAACAGGAACATCTCCAGGTGTTAAAATGGGGGGTAAATTAGTTCAAAAATTACGCAATTTACGCGTAAAAGCATTACCTGCTAACTTGCCACAAGAAATTGAAGTACCAATGGAATCTTTAGAAGTTGGTAAATCATACCGTGTAGCTCAAGTTCAATTGGACAACGCAAAAGTATTGAACAATGCTGACGATACAATCGTATCCGTTATCATGTCACGTGCATTGCGTCAAGCTGAGCAAGAAGCAGCTAAAGCAGCTAAAGGTGGTAAAAAATAATCTGAACAAGATTCTTAAAATACTACAGAAAGCACCGAAATTCGGTGCTTTTTTGTTTATTAAATTTTTATTTTTGCGTCATGAATTATCTTATCGTTGGATTGGGAAATATCGGTAGTGAATATGCCGATACGCGGCACAATATTGGTTTTATGGTTGCCGACGAGCTCGTTAAACAAGCTGGCGCTAGTTTCTCGCTGTTAAAATTAGCCTATTATAGCGAATTTAAACAGCGAGGGCACAATGTCACCGTCATCAAGCCGACTACCTATATGAACCTCAGTGGCAAAGCGGTCAATTATTATATGCAGCAATGTAAAGTACCTATCCAGAATGTACTGGTGATCGTTGACGATCTGGCCATTCCCTTCGGCTCTCTACGTATGAAGCCTAAAGGCAGCAGTGCTGGCCACAATGGACTTAAGTCCATCGAGCAGCTTTGTGGGGGACAGGTATACCCTCGCCTACGTTTTGGTATCGGAGATAATTATCCCAAAGGCAGACAGGTGGACTATGTCCTTGGTCCCTTCGATAAAGAAGAACAGGCGGAACTTCCGGCATTGATAGACCATTCCGTTAAGATGATCCAAAGCTTTGTTAATATTGGCATTGAGTTGACGATGACGAACCTCAATACAAAATAAAAAGGGACCGCAGTCCCTTTTATTTTATTCTATCCGAAAATAATGATTATTACCCTTTGTCCCTTGCTGTCGCAGCGCGATTTCGTTCTTTATCAAGTTCAGTATTGATTATTTTCTTTATCTTTCCATTCAGTGGTTCCCCATCTCCCTTCCCATCATTCAATTCCCCCGCTTTTTTCTTTGTCGTTATGAGAATAACACCATTCGACCCTGCTGTACCATAAAGAGTCTGTGCACTTTGATTTTTAAGAATTTCGATGGACGCAATATCTCCGGATTTCAGATCATTGCGGTCTTTAGATTGCACCTGGCCATCAACAACAAACAACGGTTTTTCTTTTCCCGATAGACCACGGATCCGGATGCCATTAATATTCTTAAGTTCTTCCTCTACCTTCGCAGATGTTGTCGTTCGCGCCACAAATTTCGCGGTTTTCCCCGGGCTATCACTTTGGACAGCTTTTCCTTCAAACGTTATTGTTTTAGCATCATTCCCCTTATTACCCTTTTTATACCCCACTACCGTAATTACCCGATCATCAGGGCTATTTTCCGATTTGGGTATGTGTGACGTTTTATCTACTTTATCCGGATTTTCCTTTGCCCATTTTTTTGTGGTCACTTCAATAACACCATTTTTCCCTTCTTCACCATATTTTGCCCAAGCAGAGCCATCCTTAATAACATGAATACTTTCAATATTATTTTGATCCATATCTCTCATTTCCCCCGAACTTATTCGTGCACCATCAACCACATACAGAATATTAGCAGGATACTTGATCACTGCGGCCTTAGCTTTACTAACGGAGTCCTGTCTGACAAAGAGACCTGTCACTTTTCCTTGAAGTTTGCCAGTACTACTTCCTGTTTTGGTAGTGATCAACAAGACACCATTTTCACCCTTCTCACTATAGATTGCTGTAGCAGATTTATCTTTTAATACTGATATTGATTCAATCTGCTCTGGAGCAATTGCATCTAGTTCTTCTTTACTAATAACTTCCCCATCCACCACAAACAGCGGATTACCAGTCGCATCAGAAGCGCCTTTGATTTTCAAAGAACCAATCTGACCGCTCCATACGGTAGTCCCCTTCGACCGGCGAGTTGTATCTATCTTAATCGTATCCGTACCGTGGGCTTCCTTGAGTACTTTTCCCGCTTCACTGGCCATCTTGACCGATAGTGGATCACCCTGCTGTGAACCTGCAGCTAATTTCAAAAGCGTAGTCTCATTTGCCTTTTCAACGACATCTTCGATATTACCCTCCGCTTTGCTTACGGTAAATGCAGCTCCCGTTAGTAAAAATATAGGCAAAAGAAAGGCATATTTACTCAGTTCTATCTTGGATGACCTCTTCTTATTCATCATCATAATGCGACGTTTTAATAGTTTAAAATTAAATTGATTGCTCAACCCGATTGAAGTGCCCTTTTTGGACACATTCAACAGGCTATATTGGTAAGTCTGTTTGTCAATTCCTTTATTGAGCACCTGTTGATCAGTCAGAAACTCCAAATTTTGGCGAATGGCTCTGCGCATGAACCAGACGAAAGGATTGTACCAACAGCTCACCAATATGATTTCAAACAGTAAAATATCCAAGCTGTGAAGGCCTTTCACATGAATATCCTCATGCTTAAAAATATCTTTCAGTTCAGCATCCATATGCTGTCCCTTATTGACATAAATTTTATTCAAAAACGAAAATGGCACAATAGGGATAAACACATTCCTAAAAAAATACGTCTTCCACTGATCGGCTTTGGAATGCAGATGAACCCTTAAGAGGCTGAATAACTGGAAAACAAATTTCAACAATAGAAATGCCGCGCCCAACATAAAAACGAACTCTACCAACCCACCCAGCGTCAACCGTTCCTGCATATCCTGTTCTTCCATATAAAATGAAATCTGCTCACCCACCAGCCCCACGTCTAATCCACCTCGTACAAAAAGCGATTTTAAATCCAAAAACGGATATATAAAAGCAAATAATCCACCTGTTAAAAAGTATGCTCTATTCAATGAATAGAAAGTTAAGCCTTTCAATAGCCCAACATACCCCAAATAGATGATGCTCAACAGCAGATTGACTTGTATAATATAGGTCAGCAGATTTTCCATCGTATTAAGATTTGTTATTTTTAATCATATCCATAATCTCCTTGAGCTCGTCCTCGGTTAGCTTCTCCTCTTTCACGAAAAAAGAAACCATCTCTTTATAAGAATTTTTGAAATAATCACCTACAAAAGAGTTCATAAATTTCGCCTTATAATCCTGCTCACTGACCATAGGTTCGTAACGTTTTGCATTGGCATAACGCACAGCTTTCACAAAGTCCTTGCGCTCCAAATTTTTTACAGTTGAAGCTAAAGTTGTATAAGGCATCTTCTCCCCTTTAATGTTATCTAGAATCTCTTTGATAAAACCTCCATTTAGGCTCCAGATAGATTGCATTGCCTGTTCCTCTTGTGCTGTTAACTTTTCCATATCTAAATTCTTTCTTTACTAATCTTTCACTAATCTACGAATTATTCGTAAATACCAAAAATATTTTACATTTTTTAATTATATCCTCGTCAACAACATCTAAAGCCCCGATTCTTTGTAACGTTACAATATGAATCAATATTTGACATATTTAAAATCAATCCTATCGAATATAAGATGACTGGCCGAAAATTTGTTATACCTTGTTTTTTATTTTAACTTTCGACTGTATA
Organism: Sphingobacterium sp. DR205; assembly: GCF_011064245.1. Lineage (NCBI taxonomy): Bacteria > Pseudomonadati > Bacteroidota > Sphingobacteriia > Sphingobacteriales > Sphingobacteriaceae > Sphingobacterium > Sphingobacterium sp. DR205. Next base: position 6,268,571 of record NZ_CP049333.1, read on the forward strand.
TTATTTTATTTTCGCTACTTGACCGGCAGTATTATGATGAAATCATACATGCCTTTCTGTGCTAGAAATGAAACTTTAAACAGGAGTAATTCAAAACAAATACAACAAAATATAAATGGCTAAAAGCATCAAAGCGATCAAATGCCCGCATTGTGGCAGCATAAAAGTCAGCACAATACGTCCCGACTATTACAAATGTGATAGTTGCGGAACCGAGTTTTTTTTAGATAATGATGACATCAACATCAATCACAATTACAACTACCCACGCAACAATACCGATCAATATAAAGCTATCCGAATCGTATTGTTTGCTGTTGTGGGCTTTATTGCACTCATGTTCATTATTGGTGTATTGAGTTCTATATTCTCTAAAAAATCAGAACCAAATTATTCAACTTATAGTTCGTCCAACACTGCAGAGAAAAAAGAAGAAGCCGAACCGCTGGAGTGGAATTACGCAAGCAATACATTATTTCTGGACAAAGATAACTCTCCACACGTCGTCGTCGTGGGCAATGTCGGAACTTCCAGGAACCGATTTGATGAAGGCAAAGACAACAAAGTATATATCGGATTATTTGACCCCAAAACTGGCAAAAAGGAATGGGTAAAGCAGCTGATGGAAACTCCCGTCGAGTTATCAAGTAGCGACGTTAATTTACAGGTATTTGAAGACCAAAACCTTTACATCATCATCAAATCCAAGTATATCTATCAATTGGACAAAAATAGTCTAACCTACAAAAGTGTCCTTGAAAATTACGTCAAAGATGCTCCGGCACTCAGCACCGGCATTGCCAAAGTTGAATTCAAATACGAAGATTATGGTTCTGCCTATCAGATTATGAACAATGAAGGGCAAAATATCGCCTATTACCCTTTAATCAATAAATCAATACCGGATAAGCAGCTTTACGATGAACGGAGGAAAAAACTCCCTAATCCAACGACAAAAACGGAATTCACTTTTTCAAGTAAATCCAGCTCCTATCCAGAGGAAAAAATTCAGTTAATTCAATACACGTATTACTATCAATATGGCTACCCCAAAGATAGCCCCCGCTTTTCCTGGGATAAAGATTTTGGTGGATCGGGTATTTTTACCGACCGCGATCCCTACAAAAAGGTACTGATCAATCCATGGCAAATTAAAGGAGCCCGTCTGATTAGTTTTAAAGACTTTACACCGGGTCGGCTCTATTTTCAGCCTGTCGTGGTTGCTCAGAATGACAAAACGCTTCTGATCGCGTACAAACCAACACCTGCGGAAGATGATCCGCTACAGATCCAGCTATTGGATATATCGACCGGTGCGATACAGAAAACAGTCGCCACAGACCTTAAATCCATTTATGGAAATGGCTGTCTACTCAAAGACGGTTTTATTGTAAAAGGTTCGAGCGACTATTACTATTTTGATAATAGTGGAAAACAAATCAATAAATTCGAAGGGTATAATCCCAAATTCGACACATTAAATTAAATATTATGGGACTATTCAATCTTTTTAACAACCAATTATCCGAGGTCATTGAGTGGAAAAATCAAGACCCTCGTGTATTATGGTATAAATTTCCTTCCGAAAGGAATGAAATTAAGAATTCCAGTAAACTTATTCTTGCCCCGGGACAGGGCTGTATCCTTGTCTATGAAGGAAAAGGCGAAAACCTCCTTACGGAGGCAGGTACCTATAATTTAAAAACGGATAACCATCCTTTCTTCACCACATTAGCGCGATTAAGACAAAATTTCGAGTCAGAGCATAAGCTTTATATTTATTTCTTCCGTACGGCCGCCATTGTCAATCAATCCTGGGGAACGGGAAACCCGATCAAATATATTGACCCGCAATATAATCTGCCCGTGGAAATAGGCTTGAACGGTACTTTTTCTTACGTCATCAAAGAACCGGTACATTTCTATAAAAATATCGTCGCCAATCAAGACACAGTTAGCACGGCAGCCATTCAAGATATTATTAACAACCGGATTCCACAACAGATTGTCGCACAGATTGCACAGAAGAAATTAGGTTATAACGAAATCGATAGTCAGCTGCCTATTTTGTCCACGGACATCAAAACAGCGGTTGAACAGGATTTTAAAGATCTTGGTTTAGAAATTACAGATTTTAAGATCTTGGGAACCCAATTTGACTCAAACACACAACGTCGAATTGGTGAAATTGCTGACTTGACGACACAAAATCAAGCTGCACAGCAAGCAGGTTTGAGTTATGTGGAATTGGAAAAATTACGCGCACTCCGGGATGCCGCTAAAAATGAAGGTGGACTGGCAGGTATTGGTGCACAACTTGGTGTGGGCATGGAGCTGGGCAAACAATTTGATCTACAAAAAGAAGAGATCAAAGACAATATACAAGCAGAAGGAGATTTTGTCGAAAAACTGCAAAAACTACAATTGCTACTGCGCGAAAACATTATTACACAGGACGAATTCGACGCGCTCAAAAAACAGATTCTTAACAAAATATAACCCATCATGAAATACATCTTTGGCATATTATTCACCCTGGTTATCCTATTCGTCGCCACCTATTTTCTATTGGGGCTCTGGGGTATCCATTTCCTGGATGCTGAAAATTTCGGCAAAATCCTATGGACAACAGGAATTTTAACGTTAACATCTATTATTTTGGTATGCTTCGTCATCCTACCTTTTTTTGGCTCGGGCAAAAACGGGAAATATGAAGATAAGGGAAAAGTCGCTCAGCGAAAAATAGATTAATATTTCGGGACATAATAAGATAGTGTTAAATTTGAATAAACTATTTGCGTATTTAAGTAAATTGTTATTCAATATTATCCAAAATGACGTAATGATGTCATTTAAATTCCAAAAGAACTTTCAGTTTTAAATATCAAATAGTTAAATTTGTGAGATTAGCATACAAATCAGATATAAGATAATATATAAACATGTCAGATAAAGCATCTATAAATTTAGACGGCACTTCTTATGACCTTCCGGTCATTGTCGGTACTGAAAATGAAAAAGCAGTTGATATTTCCAAATTAAGAGATCTAAGTGGATTTATTACGTTAGACCCGGGATACAAAAACACGGGTGCAACAAAAAGTGCGATTACTTTCCTTGACGGTGAAACAGGTATATTGAGATATAGAGGATATCCAATTGAGCAATTGGCAGAGAAATCGACTTTCCTGGAAGTTGCTTATTTACTTATCTATGGAGAGCTTCCTAAAAAAGAGGTATTGGAAAAATTCAGAGCTGACATTAAAAAGCAAATGATGATTCACGAAGACATGAAAAATTTCTTCGCTGGATTTCCTTCCAAATCCCACCCAATGGGCCAACTTTCTTGTTTAGTAGGCGCCTTATCTGCATTTTACCCTGAATCTTTAAATCCAAACCTAACAGACGAAGAAGAAGATCAAACGATCATCAATCTTTTGGCCAAAATGCCAACGATCGTTTCCTGGATTCAAAAGAAATCACTAGGTCATCCGGTCGTTTATCCTAAAAATAACTTAGGTTACATAGATAACTTCTTAAACATGTTATTCGGCGAGGTTAACGACGAAAAAACATTCGATCCTGTTGTGATTGATGCCATGCACAAATTGCTTATTTTACATGCTGATCACGAACAAAACTGTTCTACATCAACAGTTCGTATCGTAGGTTCATCCAATGCCAACCTTTATGCATCTGTTGCCTCGGGTATCAATGCCTTGTGGGGCCCGTTGCATGGCGGTGCTAACCAAGCCGTAATTGAAATGCTTGAAGCGATCAAAAATGATGGTGGTGATGCAGAAAAATACCTTGCAAAAGCAAAAGACAAAAATGACCCGTTCCGTTTAATGGGATTCGGTCACCGTGTATACAAAAACTTCGATCCACGTGCTAAAATCATCAAAAAAGCATGTGATGATATTTTAGAGAAATTAGGCGTTCAGGATCCCGTATTGGACATCGCCAAAAAACTTGAAGAAGCAGCATTAAATGATCAATACTTTATCGATAGAAAGCTTTATCCAAACGTCGATTTCTATTCAGGTATTATCTACCGTGCATTAGGCTTTAAAGCAGATATGTTTACCGTATTATTTGCGTTGGGTCGTCTTCCGGGATGGATCGCACAATGGAAAGAAATGCGTGAAAACAAAGAGCCAATCGGCCGTCCAAGACAAGTGTATGTTGGACATACAGAACGTAATTACGTTGAGTTCTCAAATCGTTAATTCGATTTATCAGCATAAAAAAAGCATCCCTAGGGATGCTTTTTTTATGCTGATAAGGCTTACTCAAGCAAAATCTTCATACTCAAATCTAAATACTGATATCCCCAATATGTCACGATAATCTACTTGTTTAGTATATTTTAATTTTTCCCTATCGAAATTCCCTGTTTTTCGTTAAGTTTGCGTATTCATTGGTCGCTTATTAAAAATCATTATAAATAAGACTTGATAGATACAATACTACATATCTTGGTTCCAATTGCTATTTTCACCTTTATAGCAGCATTTACCTTATTTGCAGTATATGCCGAGCGTAAGATTGCGGGATTTGTCCAAGATCGTCTCGGACCAATGGAAACCGGAAAATATGGTAGCCTACAGACGATAGCGGATATCCTTAAATTACTTCAAAAAGAATTAATAACACCCACATTAGCCGACAAAATTCTTTTTAGAATTGCCCCAATCATTATTTTTGTGGCTGTTTTCACCGGGTTTTCGGTCATTCCTTGGGCCAAAGATTTTATTCCGGCGAATACTCATACCGGATTATTCTTTATTATGGCCATCATCTCCATTGACGCATTGGGGATTTTGATGGCTGGCTGGGGATCGAACAACAAATATTCCCTACTGGGATCCATGCGTGCAATCGCCCAAATGGTTTCCTATGAAATACCCGTTGGACTCTCCCTGATTACCGTCGTGATGTTAACACAGACTTTAAATCTCAACGAAATCGCAATCGGCCAGGGCATTCTGACCAACGGAAGTATCAAATTTTTAGGGTTTTGGGAAGTTAATGAGATAGGCGGCATTTTCGCCTGGAATATTTTTCAGGCCCCCCACTTAATTGTAACCTATATCATATTCTTTATTGCAACACTTGCCGAATGTAACCGGGCACCATTCGATATTCCCGAAGCGGAATCTGAATTGGTCGGTGGTTTCCATACGGAATATGGCGGGATACAATTTGCCTTTATCTTCCTGGCCGAATATGCCATGATGTTTTTGGTGGCTATGTTGGGTGTAGTCCTGTTTCTGGGGGGCTGGAATACACCGCTCCCTAATATCGGCGCAGTACGATTGGCAGACTGGACAACAGGCCTTGTCTGGGGAATCTTTTGGACCTTAGCCAAATCCTTATTTATCGTCGGAATACAAATGTGGATCCGGTGGACCTTACCCCGATTACGTGCAGATCAATTGATGAGCTTATGCTGGAAGGTATTGACCCCGTTAGCTTTTGTTTGCATGGCCATTTCCGCCATTTGGAGAATTTTAATTATAGCATAAGATATGATATTTAAAACGGCTTCCCACGCATTTCGTACAGCAATCAAAGGACTATCTTTGACTGTGAAGCACTTGTTTGGCGCTCGACGTTCGCGTCAGGAATTGAATATCAAAAACGATAATTACTTTGACCATCAGGAGGGCATTGTCACCGTACAATACCCCGCTGAAAAAATGCCTATTCCCGAAGTTGCCCGTTATCAATTGCAAGTGGATATTGACGATTGCATCGTATGTGATCTCTGTGCCAAAGCATGTCCGGTAGATTGCATTGAAATTGAGGCGATCAAATCGCCGGAAGCAATCGGAAAAACTTCAGACGGTAGTGTCAAACGGTTATATCCGGCCAAATTCAATATTGATATGGCCAAATGTATGTACTGTGGCCTATGTACTGTTGTCTGCCCTACCGAATGTATTGTCATGACCAACGAATATGATCGCAGCTCGCAGAAGTTGACCGATCTGATCTACGGATTTTCGGACATGACCGACGAACAAGTTGCGCAGCGCAAAGCCGAATGGACGCAGTTTCAAGCTGAAAAGGAGGCAGCAAAGCAAAAATAAGAACATGGAAATTATTTTATTTTATGCCTTCGCTGTACTGGCAATCGGATCTGCGCTACTATTGGTCAATCTTAAAAATATAGCCCGCGCCCTATTTTTATTTTTTATCGTCCTCTTTGCCATGGCGGGCCTTTACCTCTTTGCCTTAGCCGATTTTGTAGCCATCACACAGATCATGGTCTATGTGGGCGGTGTATTAATTCTGATGTTATTTGCCTTTATGCTTTCCAACAAAGAACTTCTGAAAGATCTTCAGGACAGCAGTGGCTCTTTTCTCAGTATGCCGCGATGGCAGGCCATTGTATTAACCTTGGGTTTTCTGACCCTCATGATTTTCGGAATACGGGAATGGCAGCAGTCACCGCCGACATGGATTCAGCAGGCTAGGGAAAATAATACCGAGATTATTTCAACAGATAATAATATTCAACAAATCGGATTACGATTTATGACCTTCTATGTATTGCCATTTGAAGTCATATCAGTTTTTTTGATGATGGCACTTATCGGAGCATCGCATTTATCCAGAAAGGAGCGCAATAGATGATCACACTAACACATTTTTTGGTTGTTAGTGCCTGTATATTCTGTATTGGCCTTTATACCGTGCTTTCAAAGAAAAATGCCATTATGATCTTAGTAGGTATTGAACTGATGATTAATGCAGCTATTCTAAACTTTGTAGCTTTTGGTAAATACGATAAAGTGAGTTATGGCGGACAGATTTTTGCCTTATTCGCCATTGTCCTTGCTGCTGCTGCGGTTGCAGTTGGATTAGCATTGGTCCTGAATGTCTATAGACACTATAAAACCATCAATCCGGATGAAATAAAAGAATTAAAAGATAAGTAAGAATTGGATCCAGTTGCCCACATATCACCCATATACACAGCGCTGTTTGCAGTAGCCGCACCATTTATTGCCTTTTTATATCAAGCGATGGCTGGCAAACGTGATCAGTCAGGGACCATCTCCCTGATCGCCATTGCATGTAGTTTTATATCCGGTGGATTCACCTGGCTGGCCATCTGGAATCATCCGATTGCGTCTGCTGAGATCAACTGGTTCACCATTGGTGCTTCTACTTTTAAGGTAGGCATCCTATTGAACAACCTGAGCGTACTTATGCTATTGCTGGTTCCCACAGTCGCCCTTCCTGTACATATCTATTCGAGAGCCTATATGAAAGGAGACCCAGGCATCCATCGTTACTGGATGTACCTTAGTCTCTTCTGTTTTGCGATGCTCGGACTGGTGATTATGGATAGCCTGTTGCTCATGTATATCTTTTGGGAATTGGTTGGTTTTGCCTCCTACCTCCTAATTGGTTTCTGGTTTACACGCGAAACGGCCGTACAGGCCAACAAGAAAGCATTTATAGTAAACCGCATCGGAGACCTCGGTTTTCTGATTGGTTTAGCAATCATATTTACGCAATTTAAAACGCTCAATCTAATTGACCTTTTTGGTGAAACCGGATTGATCTATCAATCTGCTGTCACCAATGGACAATGGGTCTCTCCGGTGAACAGTATGGATCAGATTTGGCTCACAATAGTAGGACTGGCATTTTTCCTTGCGGCAATGGCCAAATCAGCTCAATTCCCGTTACATGTATGGCTGCCAGATGCCATGGAAGGGCCAACATCGGTATCTTCGTTGATCCATGCCGCCACCATGGTCGCAGCAGGTGTATTTTTGCTGGCAACCGTATTTCCGTTATTCAACGAAAGTGCATTGTTATTTATCGCGATCATCGGTACAATCACCGCCGCATCCGCAGCCTATTTTGCATTAGGTCAATACGACATTAAGCGCATCCTTGCCTTTTCAACCATCTCACAATTGGGCTTTATGATGGTCGGAATCGGTATTGGAACCTGGGATGCTGCGCTATTCCATTTGGTAACGCATGCCTTCTTTAAATGCTTATTATTCCTGTCTGCGGGAGCCATTATCCATGAGATGGCACACCTCAAAACACATAGCCAACTTGATTTTGACCCGCAGGATCTTCGAAATATGGGCGGACTAAAAAAATACATGCCCAAAACCTTTATCCTGATGAGTGTCGCATCACTGGCACTTGCGGGTTTTCCACTCACATCAGGTTATCTTTCCAAAGATAGTATCGTGATATCTTCCTTTGAATGGGCTTTATCAAAAGGTGGTTTTTACCTCATTATACCTGTTAGTCTTATCATCATCAGTATACTGACCGCATTTTACATTGGTCGCTTAATCTTTAAGGCCTTTTTAGGTAATTTTCGCATCATGGATCAGGTCAAGGACAAATTACATGGTGATCCCCTGCACGAGGCCTCAAAAACCATGTTGATTCCAATGGCCATATTAGGGCTATGCTGTCTATTCCCCCTATTTTCACTCAACCCTATTTCCTATCACGATTCCTGGTTGATGGATGGCCTTCTGTCGGATGAATATATGTTTGCACCAAGTCACAGTGCACACTTGATTATTCCATTGATCTTATTGATCGGTTCGGTCATCAGTTGGATAATAGGTTGGAAATGGTATGTACAACAAACCTATTCACTTAACACCAATAGTCTGGCGCTGAAAGCGGCGTTCAACCAAGGCTATATCAATGAACTCTATCAATGGATCTTTGTTGATGGCACACTGAAACTAGCGAAGTTCTGTTACTGGTTTGACCGTTATGTTGTGGATTCACTAGTTGCTTTTATTCAGTTTATCGTCCTATCCCTCTCCAGATTGAGCGTGTGGATAGACAAATATATTGTAGACGGTTTTGTCAATGCTGTTGCTTCTGTTGCCTACTGGACCGGCAACCAGGTTCGCCTGGTACAGAACGGCAAATTACAGACTGCATTGTATTCCGTTTTTCTATTCGTTTTACTTGGTTTAATTTATCTCATATTTTTCTAGGAAATGCCTATTTTATCCTTACTGATATTTTTACCGCTTCTGGCGACGGCGTTTATCCTCGCCCTACCAACACGATACAAATCGAGTTACAAATATATTGCCTTAGCATTCACGGCTGTCCAATTTGTACTCGCCGGCATATGCTATGCACATTTTGACGCCAGCAAGACCGGCGTACAAGATCTGGCAGGATACCAATTTGTTGAACAACTTGCATGGATTCGCTTGGACTTGGGCTCCATCGGAAAATTAGAGATAGATTACCTGATCGGGATAGATGGTATTTCCATGCCATTACTGCTGCTCAGCGCTTTCGTGATGTTGATGGCAATCGGTGCCTCCTGGAATATACAGAAAAGCCCCAAAGGATACTTCGCCTTACTTATGGTCCTCAACATGGCTGTAATGGGCATCTTTTGTGCTTTGGATTTCTTTTTATTTTATCTGTTCTATGAGGTCATGCTCCTACCGTTATACTTTTTAATCGGTATCTGGGGCGGGGCTAGGCGTGAATATGCTGCGATAAAATTCTTTCTCTATACCCTTTTTGGTTCGGTATTTATGTTATTAATCATTGTAGGTTTATATTTTTCGGTTATCAACCCCGAAACTGGGGCACATACCTTCAATATGATCTACATGATGAATCCACAGAATTATTTAGGAGATTCAATCTTCGCTTGGGATGGCTATCAGGAAATATTGGGTGTTTCGGCCAGATTAGTTGGCTTTGTGGTGCTCTTTTTCGCTTTTGCGATCAAAGTGCCTATCGTACCGTTGCATACCTGGTTACCTGACGCACACGTCGAGGCACCGACACCGGTATCCATTATCTTAGCAGGTATCCTGTTGAAAATAGGTGGCTATGGCATTATCCGTATTTGCTATAGTATCTTCCCGGACATGGCCGCGCTATCCAATTGGTGGCTTGGACTGATCGGCGTCATCTCCATTATCTACGGGGCATTAAATGCCTTGGCACAAAAAGATTTAAAACGGATGATTGCCTATTCATCGGTATCCCATATGGGCTTTGTATTGCTTGGTATAGCCTCATTGACAGCCGAAGGTATTTCAGGCGCCATGTTCCAAATGATTTCCCATGGTTTTCTATCGGCGGCACTTTTCTTTCTTGTCGGTGTGGTTTATGACCGTGTACATGATCGAAACATCTATAGTTTCCGAGGATTAGCTCAGCTTATGCCCAAGTATACAGGCTATGTTGCCATTGCTTTCTTTGCTTCATTGGGCCTCCCTGGCTTCTCTGCATTTATCGGCGAAGCATTTGTTATCATCGGTTCGTTCAACGCCGCCAGTGTAGGTACAGGCCTTCCACGCTGGATGGCCTTAGCAGGTTCTATCGGTATTCTCTTGAGTGCAGCTTATCTGTTATGGACACTACAACGGATGTTTTTTGGAGAGATCAGGCTGAAAGGAGGGGAATCTTGGGCCAATGAACTGACCGATATCAATAGCCGTGAACAGCTGATTCTATTTCCAACCTTGGCTCTTGCTCTTTTACTGGGTATAATGCCATCCTTGGTATTCAGCAACCTCAATGCAAGTGTATTGAATCTGGTCAGCTTTATCCAACAATTTATTTAATCCAGCATGCTCGCATTCAGTCCATATATCAGTTCATTTATTGATCAAATTATTGGTAGTATTCCCTATTTCAAACCGGAATTAACACTGATCATTACTTTTATAGGTACTATTATCGCCAGTCTTTTCGTTGATAAATATTGGGACAAAGCATCGTTTACGATTACAATAGCTGGATTATTGTTGAGTGGTTGTTACCTATTGGGACAAGGATTAAGCCATGTGGAGATGGTTGGATTCTTCGACATGATCCACATTGATACATTCGCAACATCGGCACGGCTGATTATCCTACTTTCAACCCTGCTCATTACAATTTTTATTCAGCAGCGTCATCAGCATGATCGACCTCTGGGAGATTTGTATGCCGTACTCTTAACGGCGACCTTAGGGTTGAATCTTTTGACGATGTCGAGCAATTGGCTAATGATCTTCATCGCAGTAGAAACCGTATCCATCAGTTCCTACGTTATGGTCGGTTATTTTTCGTCCAACAAAGCACAGTCCGAAGCAGCGATGAAATATGTACTCTTTGGATCGACCTGCGCTGCGGTTATGCTCTATGGCTTATCCTTGCTATACGGTTTCACGGGAAACTTAAATTTTGATGCGCCAAGTCATATTGCGGGGCTGATGGAGGCTCCGCAGCTAATGATTAACATTGCCCTCCTTTTTCTGCTGACTGGTATTGGTTTTAAACTGAGTTTCTTTCCTTTTCACGTCTGGAGTCCCGATGTTTACCAGGGAGCACCAACAGTGATCACCACCTACCTGGCGACTGTACCGAAAATTGCCGTTGTGGTACTTCTTTCTAAGCTACTTGCAGCCTGGCTTACTGTATCTTTTTATTTCAGCGATTTTCTGGCTTACGCGATCATCATCATTGCCATTGCAACCATGCTGATCGGTAATCTGGCAGCCCTGCGTCAACAAGATGCCAAGCGGATGATGGCCTATTCTTCTATCGGTCATACGGGCATATTGTTGATGGCGGTATTGGTCTATCAAAATAATGAATCGAATGTCTTACTATTCTATTTATCAATTTATGCCCTGATGAATATCGCTGTCTTTATCTTTATTGATAGTTTGGAAGTCAGCTTGGGCAGCACTTCCATTGACGCTTACAAAGGATTGGGCAAGCAATCTCCCGTATTGTTCACCGCTTTTTCTTTAGTGCTGATCGCTTTGATCGGTTTGCCTCCCACCGCTGGATTTGTCGGTAAGCTCCTTATATTTTCAAAGGTATTCGAACAGTATCAAAGCTTCCAATCCTTTGCCTTGCTTGCTTTATTAATCGTGGGAGCCCTAACCTCGGTGATTTCCCTATTTTATTACTTTAAGATTCCATTGAACGCATTCTTAAAAGACAGTGTGGATCCATATGCTGGCAAATCCAATCCTTTGCTACTCGGTATTGGCTTGCTGTGCACCCTTTTGGTGATCTTGCTTGGACTGTTCCCGGACACCTTGCTTTCTATTTTTTAAAAATCATCACCGCTCTTTCTTCAATAGTGTGATCCATCCCTAATTTTACTGTGTTTATACAGCGCTTGTAATTAAGGATAACTCCATAATATATTTTATATTTGTACCATGATTAGTGCAATAGCAAATCCCATTTTTCAACGTGCTATCCAGGATTACCACGTATACGATCAGATTGATCATCCAATCCAGAATCCGTATGACAAACAATCCCTAGAACATCTCCTGTACTTAAAGTGCTGGATTGACACCGTACAATGGCACATGGAAGATGTTGTACGTAATCCTGCCATCGATCCCAAGGACGGATTATATTGGAAACGGCGCATCGATGAGTCTAACCAGTACCGCACGGATACGGTCGAATATATAGACAGCTACTTTTTGCAGAAATACCAAGATATCGAAGCATTGCCCTCAGCAAAGATCAATACCGAAAGTCCGGCTTGGGCCATCGACAGGTTGTCCATCCTCGCTTTAAAAATCTATCATATGGAGCAAGAAACGCTCCGTTCAGATGCCACAGAAGCGCATATCTCTGCCTGTCAGAAAAAATTGAACATCTTGCTGGAGCAACGTATGGATCTTTCACAAAGTATCGACGAATTATTGACGGCTATAGAATCGGGTGAAAAATACATGAAAGTCTATAAGCAGATGAAAATGTATAACGACCCCGAACTGAACCCTGTACTTTATACATCCGGAAAATAAGGACATGCCATTGCCGCAGCGAATTATAGTAACCCGGTTTTCTGCCATGGGCGATGTCGCCATGGTGGCTTCTGTATTGAAAGAATTTTGCCAGCAGTATCCTACGGTAGAGATTATCATGGTGAGCCGTCAGTTTTTTGCCCCATTTTTTGAGGGCATAAAGAATGTCAGATTCCATTCCTTTGAGCCGAAGACAATTCATAAAGGTTTTTTTGGACTGGTCCGGTTGAAAAAGGAACTGGCAGAATATGGTGCAGACGCTGTAGCAGATTTACACTACAATTTACGCTCGCGCGTACTTGCGGTGTTATTTTCGCTTGCTGGCATGAGGGTCAGACAACTGGACAAAGGCCGTGCAGAAAAAAAAGCTCTTACACGGAAGGAACATAAGGTTAAGCATCAACTGAAACTGACTGTTGAACGTTATGCCGATGTATTTCGTGCGCTGGGGTTCCACGTTGAGCTTAGTCATAAATTGGCGCTTAATTTGCAGGATGTCCCCAAAGTAGCATTCAGCATGTTCGGTAATTTTGATCGCAAAAAAATTGGCATCGCCCCGTTTGCACAACATCGCTATAAAATCCTTTCACAGGTAAAGATGGAACAGATCATGGACTACCTGACACATCATGGATATGATGTATTGCTCTTTGGAGGCGGTAAGGAAGAATTTCAAATTGCACAAAACTGGACTGAACGTTTTCCAAACACCTATAATACGATTGGAAAATTTACGTTGCGGGAAGAACTGGATATCATATCCAATCTGGACCTGATGATCAGCATGGATTCCTCTGGGTTGCATATGGCTTCATTGATGGGCGTAAGATGCCTGTCGTTATGGGGGGCAACACATCCGTACGCAGGATTTACCGGGTATGGGCAACAAGCGGAGGACTGTATCCAAGTGGAGCATCCCAACCGCCCTAGCTCCGTGTATGGCAACAAACCTTGCGATTGTGACGGTACAGAAGCAATTGATTTAATTACACCGGAAATGGTGATCGAAAAAATAACAGCGATAAGATGAAGATAGGATTTGATGCAAAACGCTTTTTTAACAACGCATCAGGTTTGGGCAATTACAGCCGGGATCTGATACGCATTTTATCAAAGTTTGCTCCGCAAAATGACTATATCCTCTATACGCCCAGTACATCTATCGAACGCTATGCGAATCTCGTCAGTCCTGAACAGATTAAGAAACCACAGGGATATATCAACCAAAATTTCCCCAATCTCTGGCGAACCAAAAGAATAGTTTCGGATTTGAAAAGAGATCAGATCGATATTTTTCATGGTCTTTCTGGAGAAATTCCTGTCGATCTAGCTTCTGCCAAAATTAAATCGCTAGTGAGTATGCACGATTTAATTTTCATGCGTTACCCTTCGTTATACCATCCGATTGACCGTTGGATCTATAAAAAGAAATTCGCGCATGCCTGTCGTCGGGCAGATAAAATTATTGCGATCAGTAAACAGACTAAAAATGATATTGTTGAATTTTTCGATATCCCGCCTGAAAAGATAGCTATCATCTATCAAGGCTGCCACGAGGCATTTAAAATAGAAAAGACGGCCATTGAAAAGGAGGCCTTGAAAAAACGCTTAGGATTACCCGATGAGTTCCTGTTGAATGTAGGAACGATAGAAGAACGGAAAAATGCACTTTCCATTGTCAAGGCAATAGAAAATATTGACATACCTTTAGTCATAGTGGGAAAAAGTACCAAATACCAACTTCAGATTAAAGAGTTTATCAGCAAGCATCAAATGGAGCATAGGGTCTATTTTCTTAGTGGCTTGGACATGCAAGAGCTTTCTATTTTATATTCCTCAGCTATCGCATTCATCTACCCATCTATATATGAAGGATTTGGTATCCCCATTATTGAAGCGTTGTATTCAGGCACCCCTGTAATTACTACAGATTCAGGAGTTTTTCCAGAAGCAGGAGGCCCATTTTCGCAATATGTATCACCACATGACATTGAAAATATCCGCCATACAGTCAAAACGGTTATTGAGGATTCTATGCTCCGCCAAGACATGCGTATCAAAGGTCTGGATTATGTTCAAAAGTTTAATGATGAGCATTTGGCCAGTCAGTGGGCAGAGCAATACCTTACACTTTAATTTTCAGCCTTTACGACGGGAATGACTTTTTGCAGTTTCTTCCAGTGTTTAGAGCGATCCCCATAGATAAGGATCTTCCCCAATTTATACTTAAATTTCATGATGCCTTTGTAATCATCAGTATAAATGCGGTACGAGACCTCCGGATTACGCGCAATAACATTATTGATTGCCAGCGAATAAACAGTCGGACCAGTCATCGAATGCACATCGTGCGGAAATCTATTGTTTTCAATATTTTCAACAATGAGTTTGATGGTTTCTTCCAGAAAGGGGTGTCCCTTGTCAAAAATAAGCGCCCATTGCGCAAAATATTGTTGCCACTTTTTCTCCCGCGCCACTACAGCGACATCATCTGTTCGAATTACCTGATCTAATTTACCCGTAATATCACTATCAAGATCCAAATATATACCGCCTCTAATGTACAAGATCGCGTACCTAAAAAAGTCAGCCTTTGCAGCACCTATTTGAAGCCGTGAATAAGCACGATAAGTGCGTTCGTCAAAAGACTCCTTAACAAACGCATCCACTTGAGCATCATCAAAAAACTCTCTACGGTAACCTTTATTTTTTCTTAAAAATCGCCAGATATAAAATTTGGTCAATAAAGGAATTTTATTTGTCTTGAAAGTCTGGTATATAACTTTTGGAATAGCCACTTACTATATTGAATTTAAACACGTAAATAACGCTAATATAACGTCATAAAAAATAATTTGCTATTACTTTTCGTGCAAAAATAATCATATATAATTAATAAGGTTTAAGTTTTTGTATTTGATAATCGAAAATACATTTCTTTGACAATCCTCCGTAAAAAAGCATTTCCGTTTTTTTGTTTTATTACAAAAAATATGTAATATATTTGTCACAATGAAAAAGCTTTTTGAGCTTAAGGACTAAATTGCAAAACAATAATTGTCATTTTTTCCAGCCTAATGTAACGAAATGAGAAACTAATACGTTATGATTGATATAGTATGGTCCAACTTTTTAATTAAATCGTATAAGTGAGTCAAAAAATAAGCGCTTTAATTATTACATACAACGAAGAGGATAATATTAGCGAAGTTCTTAAAAGTTTAGAATTTGCCGACGAAATCATTTTAGTGGATTCGTTCAGTACCGATCGTACCCTGGAACTTGCCCGATTGCATCCTAAAGTAAAAATCTATCAAAATAAGTTCGAAGATTTTACCAAACAGCGGAATTTGGCATTGACATACGCCAGTAACGACTGGGTGCTATTTTTGGATGCGGATGAACGCCTGACTAAGGCATGCCAGACTGAAATAGTGGAGACCATCAATGACCCACAAGCGAAAGACGCATATTATATGTATCGCTTATTTTTCTTTTGCGGTGAGCGGATCAATTTTTCCGGAACACAAAACGACAAGAATTTCCGTCTCTTCAAAAAGGGTAAGGCTACATACGACAGCAAGAAGAAGGTCCACGAGACATTGATAGTCAACGGTACGATTGGTAGTTTAAAAAATAAAATATGGCATTATTCTTTTGCTGATTATGCATCTTACAAAGAGAAAATGGTTCATTATGGAGCGCTTAAAGGCAAGGAGCTCTATGCGAAAAACAAACGTTATTCGCTATTGAGTCACCTGGCAAAAGTGTCCTTTAAATTTTTTAAGGCATACTTTTTGAAACTAGGTATTCTTGACGGAAGACGAGGATATCAACTTTGCTACTTACAGAGTCTCAGCGTACATGAAACTTTTATGTCGTTGAAAAGAGAAGAAAAAAAATGAAGATTTGTATTATAAGCTTTGATTACTGGAATTACGACCACCATATTGTAAAGAAGTTACAAGAAAAGGGTATTGATGCCTCTCATATTAATATGGGATCCTATCGGTACAAAAGTTTCGGTGAACGGTTCCGCAATGCCCTGAGCAAAATCTTCCTAAACAAAAACATCAAGCACATCAAACGTCAACAATATGTGCTTGATTCGCTGGCTAAGCTCGGCCCTCAGGACAAGATCCTTGTACTCAATCCCCATAATTTGGACTATGAGACCATTAAGCAAATCAAATCTTATACTCCATATCTGATTTCCTATCTATACGACAATCTAGAGCGTTTTCCTGTAGAAGACAAATTGGATCTGTTTGATAAGATCTATTCATTTGAAGATAAGGATGTAAAAAAATATGGTTTTGAGAAGATCACCAATTATAACTATCTTTCTGATCAGCCTCTTCAATGCGATACGATTGAAAACGACTTATTCTATATAACATCTTATGACAAAAGGCGCATTAAATTGCTCCGTAAATTAGCCTCTCGTCTCTCTACAATGAAAATAAAAAGCAAAATTATCGTCGTGGGGAAACAGGTATGGAAAGAGAAATTACGCAATTTTATACTCAAACCCTCTGGCTATAAATTGATTGAATTTAAAGATAAGCCGTTAGATGGAAACATTGTTCTAGAGGAATATAAAAAATCCAAAGTTATTATTGATTTAATGCGTGATGGGCAGGAAGGCCTAAGCTTCCGCATTTTTGAAGCAATGGCTTTTGAGAAAAAGATTATTACTGATAATGTATCGATACAAACATATGACTTCTATAATTCAACGAATTATTTGATAGTTAACTATGATCTTTCTAATATCGAAGATCAATTTTTTACTCTTTCATATCAAAAGATTTCCAAAAACCTATATCAAAAATACTCGCTTAATCATTGGGTGAACCACGTTTTCGGGATTTCTTCAACAACAGATGATTTTTCAAAAATTGTCTATCCTCCATTGAATATCTCCAACTAATAAAGTTGGATCAATTTTCTAAAATTCGATAAATCCAGTTGTCAAAGTTATACTTGTTCAATATCTCGGTATTAATTGGACTGTATGGTATATTTAGAAATTCGCTTAAAGTACGCTCTTCATGATTTAGGACATAGATATTATGTGGATGATAGAAGTCATAGTTCATTACTTCCTTATTATTGGTAATTAATTTTCGACCATAACCAATTGCTTCAAAAACTCGAAAAGACAACCCATTATGAGCATCCACCAAAAAATCTACAAATATTTCGTTTTGTAAAGCTAAATTTATGTTTTCCTGATATGTAAGCGGATTATTAATAAAGTTGATCCCATCTATATGATATTCCTTAGCCATATCTTTCTCACCCGTATATAAATAGAAATTGGGAGCACCGTTGTTTTGAATTATAAGTTGGATCGTATCGGAAATTTGCTGCCATCTTACTTTCATAAAAGTTCCCACGAAAAAGAACGTAGACGGCTTGGGTTTTATTTCAATATTATCTAAATGCCCAAAATAGAAATTAGTAGTCGCTATAAATCTTTCGTCTTCCTGCTCTGCATCTTTACTATCGAAAACAAAAAAACGATCAAACTTGTATACAAGTTTCTTTACAGCTGGGTAACGGTTAACACCATCCCATTGATAAGCGATCATCTTATTTGTTTTCATCTTAATTTGATCAATCACTTCCTCAGGATATATATCAGCGCGAATCAATAAACAATAATCTACTTTATCTTCTATCGCTTGTAAACGCTTTACAACCTCAACTCCTAATGCTTTAAACTTCAATTTATTCTTATATCCTTTATTATTTAAGATAGTCTTATGATATAAATTCACCAGCCTATCCCAGATATTTCGATATTTAAAAACATCATCATCATAGCTAATATCAATAACCTCAAATCCAAGCTGTTCTAAGCGATTCACCAAAACTTCATATATACTGAACGTTCTTGGCATGCCAAGAATAATACTTTTTTTTCGATTAGTTTTCATACTTACCTCACTTGATTGATCCCAAAACTACCGCTTGATTTAAATAAAATAAAATAAAATTCTAAATTTGTTATTGATATTGACGATTTGTCTTTGATATTGTCGCGTTTATTTATCCATATCCGTTATCAAACAAAAAGAATGCAAGAGCGAGTGACGATAGTCTTTGGTGCCCCTGAGGATTTTGGTTTTTCAGATTCAATCAAAAATGAGCTTACCGCTATAGGATATGATGTGATAGATCTTTCTAAAATAAACAATGACTTTAAATATCCTAATTTTTCAACGAGGATCAATAATTTCTTTCGAAAGACAATTCTAAAGGATAAAAAATACAAATCAAAAGTTCGTTCTGAAGTCATCACAAAAAATTTAATTAAGGAATTGAACAAATATGATAAAATTCGTTATGCATTATTCATTCGACCAGATCTATTCCCCTTAGATTTCTTTAAAAGGATAAAAAATAAAATTGATACCATAGTTGCTTACCAATGGGATGGAATGGATCGTTATGTTAATGTCACGGATTATATACCATATTTCAACCATTTTTATGCATTTGATCCCAAAGATCTCGAAGCAAATACAAATATTACAGGCTGTACTAATTTTTACTTTTCAAGTAAAATACTTCAATTAGAATCGATGCAGGGTAAAACAAAAGCTTTTAGTATCAATTCCTATCAAAAAGATAAAATTACAGCGTTGATTGAGATAAAAAAGACATTGGAAGATGTATCTTTCCCTATCAATTTTATTATTTATTCAAAGAATAGTAGAGAAATAAAAGAAGCGAATAAATTAGGCTTCGAAACAAGCTCTCGCATGACGACCTATCAAGAAAATTTAAACCATGTTTTGAACTCTTCCTTATTAATAGATGTCCAAATACAAAGTCAATCTGGTCTGTCATTTAGAATTTTCGAATCTATAGGTTATGATAAAAAACTAATTACGACCAATAAAGAGGTTGCAAATTATGAATTTTATGATCCTAATAACATGCTAATTTGGGACAATCAGTCAACACAGGAATTTTTGAATTTTTATAATGCACCATATCGCCCTTTATCACAGGAAATCAAAGAAAAATACGCACTAGATAACTGGATAAAGTTTGTTTTAAAATTAGGCAACTTTTGCCCAATTACATTACCGAAAATCCTGTAACACGACAGCTTACTCATCTGTTATCAATAAAAACTACCCCCCTTTCTTACGTCCTTTAAGATAATAAAACAGCTTTCTGTACCAGACATTGTAGTACTTCTTCCTTATTCTATCCTCAGAATGTACTCTATCAAACAGCCTCTCTATTCCATAATTATTGTTCTTGTATAAAGTATAGTGCTTATTATAAATATACAACCAAGACTCATCTGAAATATTTTGTTTCCGATTTTCATCGGTCATTGAATCTTTCGTATGTCTTTTTCGATAATAAAACAAGGGCTTGTTGATTTTGTAGACGTTATCAAATTGTGCCGTCATTCGGATCCACATCTCCCAATCTTCGGCAAATTTTAGATTTGTATCATATAGGCCGATGGTCTTAAGATTCTCACTTTTCATCATGGCAGTTGCCGTAAAACAATTTGTCCATAATATGGATTCCTTAGAATAATCCCAAGATTCCATAAGGCCTGTCTCTCGTTCAAAAAGTTGAGTTTGAGTGTATACAATATCTAACTGGCTATTATTGTGATACTGTTCTACACAAGAGGCGACATAAGTAGCATCTAATAAATCATCGGCATCAAGAAAAACAAGATACTCACCAGTTACATATTTAAATCCGTAATTTCTTGTCGCGGGCAATCCCTCATTATTTTTTGAAAGGACCTTTATATTGGGATAAGCTTCAGCAAATTCCTTGACAATATTTAACGTATTATCGGTAGAACCGTCATTGACAACAATCACTTCAATATTTTTATATATTTGGTTAATGACAGATTCTAGGGTCTCTATCACTGTCTTTTCAGCGTTATATGCGGGTATAACGATACTCACTAAATCTTTTTGAAACATCGGGATTATAAACTAAATAATATGCGATAAATTCTAGTTATTATCGTTGACAAAGTTAATATTTTTTTACTTCAATCACTTCATAATACGTCTATTTTGACTCATCTTTTCTACCAATCTACCATTTTTTTTGTATTTTGCCCTCGTAACAGGCTTGATCATACTTTATGCAAAAAACCAAAAAATGGCTTCAGACAATTACCTCCATCTTGAAGTATCCATCTATTATAAAGAAAATAAATAAATCGAAAACTTCAGTTTATTGTTTCTTCCCCGTTTATCACATTGGAGGAGCAGAGCGCGTGCATTTAGATATTTTAAATTCCATAAAAGACCAAAATCCAGTTTGTTTTATTACTGAACACTCTACCAGCAACGACTTTAAAAATGAGTTTACAAAACATGCTATGCTTATTGAATTGTTTCGTTGGTCCAAGAAAACAAGCTTCAAAAAACATATTGCAAAAAAAATTGCATTCAAAATAAACAACACACCAAATGCTGTCGTATTTGGATGCAATAGCCATCTTTTTTATTATCTATTGCCATTCTTGTCTCCAAATGTCAAAAAGATAGATCTAATCCATTATTTTATCGGGGATCATTCTTTTGAAGAGATATCCTTGCCTTTAGTTCCTTTATTGGACAACAGGGTCGTTTTAGGACCAAAACATTTAGAACAATTAACATCTTATTATGTCCAAAAGAATGTCGATCGGAAGTATGCGGAAAGAATAAAAATTATTTCAAATCAAGTCGAAATTCCATCAATTCCAGCAGACAAAAATTTCAAAAATGATTTGCGTATACTATTCATTGCAAGGAATGCTCCCGAAAAACGTGTACCTGTGTTTCTAGAGATAGCTCGTAGAAGTGAGGAATTAAATCTCCCCTATAAATTTGCAATGATTGGCGATTTTGAAAATTATCAGCATCAATCGACCAAGAATATACAATTCATCTCCAGAATAGCAGATAAATCGCTATTAAATATTGAGTATGCCAAGAGCCATTTCGTTATGTTAACATCGAGTTTCGAAGGTTTTCCCATGGTCTTATTAGAAGGGATGGCCTTAGGCAATATTCCAATAATAACAAATGTCGGAGAAGTTGCAGGTAAAATCAATGAGACAACTAACACTGGATTTATCATAGAAAATTATTCAGAAGAGGAATCTCTCGTTAGGGACTTTATCGATAAATTGAAGTTTATTGCGAACCATCGCGAATTACTACCCATTATATCTCAAAATTCAATTGAGATCGTAAAAAACGACTTCAATTATGAATTATTTAAAAAGAACTACAGAAATCTGCTATTAGCAAATATTCCCAATGCTCAATAATTTCTTTTAAAATGAATTCACAACACCCTCTGGTAACGGTCTTTATGGCCGCATATAATACGGAGAAGTACATTTCATTAGCAATACAAAGCATTCTGAATCAGACTTATTCAAACTTTGAGCTGCTAATCATCGACGATTGCTCGACAGACAATACTTTGTATGAGATTAAAAAGTTCGAAGACAGCAGAATCAGATTGCTGCAAAATGGGTGTAATCAAGGTGTTGTTATCACCAGAAACAGAGCATTAGCAGAAGCTAATGGAGCATTTATCGCTGTCATGGACAGCGATGATATTGCCGTTCCAGATCGGATTGAATCCTTATTAAACGAATTTAAAGCTCACCCCGAGTATGCCTTAATAGGTGGTCATGCAGACGTCATAGACCCCTACGGAATACCGACGGGGCAACAATTTACGGTAGAAACAGAACCTAGCTTACTCCGGTATCGTCTACTTTTGGGAAACAATTTCACTCATTCTTCGATCATGATGAGAACTGAAGTATTTAGAGAGTTTAATGGATATCGCACTCCTCTTGCTGAGGATTACGATTTATTTTTGCGGATTTCAACAAAATATCCTGTCGGCAACCTTGACAAAGTCCTAATTTTTTACCGTGATCATGCTTCAGGAATATCAAAGAAATATGCACAGGATCTCTACAATCAAGTCTTACCTATAAAAGAAAATATTCTACGCAGTCTCCGCCTGCCTGCTGACATCAGTTACCAAAAAATGATCACTCATCCCATCAATTGGGACGAAATCAATATCGCCGCATACAAGAAACTCCATGCTGACCTGCTCGATCGAATCTATGCGCCTCCTCATTCATCGTCAACCCATGCTAAACGGTTTATTTTCCAACGATGGTATGAAGTAATCATGAACAACGGAGGAAAAATGACAATTTTCTATTTCTTCAACAGGCCATTTTTTGGCTGGCGGTATTTCACAGCAAAACAATTCCGAAGAGCGTTAAAAAATTCTGTTAAAAATTTATTTAAATAAAATGAAAATAGTAAAATTCTTAGGTGGATTAGGCAATCAACTATTTCAATACGCTTTCTTATTAGCACTGCACCAAAAGTTTAAAACAGTAAAAGCTGATCTTAGTGACTTCAAAAGTTATCAATTACATAATGGGTTCGAATTAAATACTATTTTCAATATAAATCTCCCCCAAATCAACTCCTTTGAACACAAGCTCTATTTAAGAAATAATAACAAATGGATCTGGAGAAAATTGAGGCAGATCTATAACACAACAAATGCATACATTGAAGAATCACCGGAGTTTGCCTATTCTCAAAAGATCTTTGAAGATCATGAAAATCGTTACTACTGGGGGTATTGGCAGCACATACATTACCTTAACAGAGTAGAAGATCTCCTTCGGCAAACCCTTCAATTCCCGCCATTTGAAAATAGCGAGAATATCCGTATTCAAAATTTAATTCACAAGGAAAACGCAGTCTCATTGCATGTCCGTAGAGGAGATTATCTACTAGAACCTCTTTTTAAAGATATTTGTACGGAAGACTACTATAGAAAAAGTATAGAATACATTGAGGAAACACAGGATTCACCTGTATTTGTCATATTCTCCAACGACATTCTTTGGTGTAAATCTCAATTTAAAGATATAAATGCAATTTTCGTCGATCACAATATTGGCCTCAATAGTTTTCGGGATCTACAGCTTATGTCTTTGTGTAAACATCACATTATTGCCAATAGCAGCTTTAGTTGGTGGGGAGCTTGGTTAAATGGTAATCCAGACAAAGTTGTCGTTTCTCCTAAAAAATGGATCAACAACACTTCAATAGATACTTCTGGATTGATTTTATCTGAATTCATTACCTTTTGATGTAAAAGTACTCTTTCTCTTCCGTACATTTTATTAAGCAGATACAGCCTTGATAAGAAAACTTTAAGAAAACTTATTCATTACCTCAACCACTCGACTAATATCCGCTTCCGTGTGGCCATAGGAAATCGGAAGGCTAAGTATTGTTCGGTGAATTTCTTCTGAGATTGGATAGTTTGCGCCGGATAGAATCCCCTGCATCGCTTTTTGTTGGTGTGGAGCTATTGGATAATGAATTTCTGTTCCGATACCGTTGTCTACCAAATACGTTTTTAGTCGATCTCGCTCAGCATGGCGTATAGCAAAAATATGGTAAACATCCTCAAAACCACCTTCTACCACCGGAAGAATAAAATCAGACTTCAGTTCACTTCGGTAAATTGCGGCCAGCATCTGTTTATGTACAGTAATCTTATCCAAATACTTCAATTTTACAGATAAAAAAGCTGCCTGTAACTCATCCAGCCTAGAGTTGTACCCCACCTCATCAAACACATATTTAGCCGAAGAGCCGTAATTCCGTAGTGTACGAATAGATTTATTCAGTTCCTCATCCTTGCAAGTTATGGCACCGGCATCTCCCAATGCACCCAGATTCTTCGTTGGATAAAAGCTAAATGCACCAAAATCACCAAATGAGCCCGCCTTTTTGTCTTTATAACTAGCGCCATGCGCTTGCGCACAATCCTCAATAACCTTTAAACCATATTGATCTGCCAGTTGAAGAATGGGATCCATGTCACACATCTTTCCATAAAGATGGACAACTAAAATAGCTTTGGTCCGTGTTGTAATAGCGGGCTCAATTTTCCTAGGATCAATATTATAAGTATGTATATCGGGCTCTACAAGAACAGGTTTTAACCCAACCTGCATAACAGCGAGTATCGACGCGATATAGGTATTAGCAGGGACAATCACTTCATCTCCCGGTTTAAAGCCAAAATAACGTAATGACAGTACAAGCGCATCCAATCCGGAGGCCACCCCAATGCAGTGCTGTACATCACAATAGCTCGCAAAGGATTGTTCAAATTGCCCCACCTGTTTTCCCAAAATATACCAACCTCCATTCAACACTTCTCGGAATGCCGCGGTATATTCATCCATAAATTCTTTATTGACTTGCTGTAAGCTCTCGTAAGGGATCATGTATAAAATAAGGTTCGTAAATATAATCTGTTGCATCAAAGTATTCAGAAGCAAGTACCATGAGGATAGCGTCTTCTGAAAAATCGAACATCTGGTGCCAATCTTTAGGTTCCAAAATAAGGCATTGATCTGGTGAATTCAATTCGAAAACGCGCTCATTGGTTCCATCCTGATTATAAATAGCACAGCTCCCTTTCAGGCAGATCGCAGCTTGGACCGTTTGATGATGTCGATGTCCGCCGCGGGTGGATCCATCTACCCCATAAATGTAAAATATCCGACGCACATCGAAAGGAATAACTTTTTCTATCACCGTTAAATGCCCACGATCATCGGTGAATGTTTTTAGGTCAATCTGATAAGCCATTATCTTAAAAAATAGGATTTGTGATAGTATTCTCTAAATTTGCCGAGTGCATATAATTTAAACATACGGCGCAGTGAAGTTCTGATACGTGGAATTTCATTGATTTCATGCGAAACAATCTTACGCGATAATGCTTTGATCTCCCGGTCAGCACATGTTAACATCTTGATATATGGCTTGTAGAGAAATTCGATGTCATTATCGTTTAATGTATAGTAGTTAGATAGTGTAAAAGAATTCTTCTCTGCATATTTTAATCCATGAAAGTGATAAAATATCACTGGAAACAACTGTTGGCTCGAAAGCTCCCTTCCCCAAACTTGCCCTATTTTATGTTCGAATTCATATTGCTGAACATTCCAGGGCGCAACTCCGCCACCGAGATGCTCCAATACATGTATCCCAGTAAATTTCGATGTCCACACATCCAAATATTTTTGATCCCCAAATCGTCCAGGCTCTCTCCGATTATAGCACCACTCGATACAGGCTGCACGCCACCATTCCAAGACTGCTATTCCCTCAGGTGAGTTTTTAAAGTAAACAAACTGTACGCAATAAGTTCCGCCCGATTCACTATCTTCATACATCGCACTATACCGATGTGGGGTTATAATTACTGACGCCCCTTTAGCTTCCTCTATTAAAACGGCAGGGTCCGCATAAAAAAATAAATCGGCATCTAAATAGGTACAGTTTGACAGATCATAATTACGGATGCTATATAAAATAATAGACGGTGTACAGGTCCAACAATATTCTCCTACTGTACGTGTGGGTTTGACAGCCAATAATTGCTCATCTTCAAAATCCGACAAAGAGATGATGGTAGCATGAGACAGCTCCATACGCTTCAGAATGTTATAACATTCATCATCAAATGCAAAAATATAAAGATGAAAGTTCCTTACGCACTTTTCAAGCGACCGATACAAGGCCAGTCCGCGTGAAAGGTACAATGAATTAAATAAGGTGCAATAATTATACATATATTATATACTTTTTCAAAACTTCGTTTACGATTATTTGTATTCATATGCAAGACCTGCTGTCTCCCTGCCACAAACACAATGAAATGGAGAACAAAAACGTTAATAGTATAGAATCAAAAATTTTAATCATGAACAACAGTAAAAAACTTTATATCATCCGACATGCTAAAGCCGAAACCATTCCCGGGGTCAATGACTTTGATCGTGCATTGACTTCCGAGGGCATACAACACGCAAAACAGGTCGCAGAGAAACTTGCAGCCAAACTCACACTCGATGAAAACAGCATTGTGATCAGTTCGCCAGCTAATAGAGCCTTACAAACCGCCCGTGTTTTTTTAGACGTTATGGGTGCTTCATCATTTGATATTCAGATGGAAGAGTCTATTTATGAGTGCACCTACAAGCATTTGCTTTCAGTCATCAACACCATCCCCGATCATATTGATCATGTCTTACTTTTTGGGCACAACCCGACATTGACGGACTTGGTGGAATACCTAACCAGAAAGTCAGCTTATCTCCGCACCTCATCATTTGCAGAGGTTAAGATCGATGCCGGCTTTACCTTTCAAATGCTTAGTGGCAACTGTGCCGATCTTGTACAGATTGTTGATTAAAATATAGATTAAAGAACGATAGGTCCCGGAACATATCTCCTGAATAGTCCAATCTTGTAATAGTGACAACTGATGGCTAAAAAAGTCCTAGTCAATCTGGTCAATTTTTAAAAAAAAATTAAAAATATGATTCCAGCAATTTGACATATAGAAAAAGCCTTATGCAATTTCGACTTGCATAAGGCTTTTAATTCACTTTTTATCTGCTACAACGTTTATTTACTATCCCTGATATTTTTCATTGAAACCGTTTTTTCTACACCATCCATTACATAGAAATAGCCCAGCGCATTGCCCGAAATATTTCCCTGTACATTTGCCGGAACGGCAGACAGCAGCCCTTTCCATTTTGTCTCTTGGAATAAATTGTAAAGAAACTTAGCATATCGGGGAGAAATAGCAAATTTTGCAATGAATAAGCTATCCTTTTTGCTCATTTCATAACTATAAGTTGACGTCAGCAAGGTATTTAACACATTCGGCGCTCCGAACTTAAAACTGTAACTGAAGGGCGCTTTAAATACCGTAATACTTTCATTCGAAAGTTCCCTTTTTGGCAAAATCAACCATTTATTTGAGTTTCGCATGCCAAATAAATAAGTGGAGACCTTTACATGCCAATTCTGACGAGCATCCGATTTCTCTACAGGAATAAAAGATTTTTCTACTGGCACGATGGGAATAAGCTGATCTTGAGCCTCATATATCTTGCCATTTGACTCAATTTTTAACTGAAAAAGGTTGTTGACTGTATCTTTCAGATTAAATAAACTGCCTTTATAAAGGCCATCTCCAAGATCCTCAAATAGTATACTATTGGGACCATTAGTTACTGTCACTGCAGCGCCACTTATTCCCTCAGTCTTACTTCCGGACGAAGATATATTAAGTCGCTTCAGCGCTATATATTGTTCTTGATAGAGCGTATTAATTCCGCCTTCAACAATCATATCATAGGATTGATCCCTGTCAACTACAGGTTTTTCGCAGGATAGGAGAACAGAAAGGAAAAGAAACAAAATAATTATTTTCATGACTCTTAAAATCTAATTGCATAATTTATAGCCGGAACAATTCCAGAAAAGGAAGTCTGCTGAACAGCCGGATTGCCACTATCATCTTCGGAAAAGCTATAATAAAGTGGATTGCGCCGGTCTAGCACATTGTAGAGGCCGATGTTCAGCGTGTTCCGTCGCCCCGTTTCTCTTTGTTTTTTTGTTTCTAGATCTATTGAACAACTGATATCTAAACGGCTGAACAAGGGCATTCGATGCGAATTTCTATTAGAATAAATCGGAACGACTATTCCTTCATATTCGGTAAAACCCATAGGATACGTCAAGGGACGGCCGGACTGCACCGTATAAAATGCATTTAAATGCATAAAACGATTGATACTATAGGATAAGTTGCTTTTTAAAACATGAGGAATATCAGCATTTGCAACATATTCCTGACCTTTATTAATTCCAGCAATTGTACGAAAAGAACGAGACCAGCTATAAAAAAATGTACCATCAAAGCTTCCAATTCTTTTATTCAGTGAGAATTCCACACCATACATACGGCCATTCCCTTGCTTGACCTGCGTTTCGATAAAAGGATTTAAGATAAGCTGTGCATGATCAATCAGCTCAACTTGATTTTTCATCTTTTTCCAATATCCTTCTATGCTAATAGCTCCTTTATAGATCATTTTATGTATCCGAAAAGAGAATGCATCCGCGTATTGCGGTTTGATATTCTGTCCTGCAGGTATCCAAGCTTCCAACGAGGAAAATGCCAACTCGTCATTTTGTAGAAGTTGGAGGTATTGATACAGTCTATTGTAAGACAATCTCACACTATATCCTGAACCAAATCTATACATCATTGTAATACGAGGTTCCAGCCCATAATAGGCTTTCCTTTTATCGGCCTCTTCAGCCAACATTTTATACTGATTGTTATTCAGTAAGTAATACCTTCCAAAAGAAGTACTGGAAAATGCATTCACGCGAGTACCCAATACGACTCGGAAGGAGGAATCTATTTTCCAGTTAAACGAGGCGTATCCGGTATATTCATACGTTTGTGCTCTAAAAATATTATCCTCATTGTTGACATCCACGGGAGCAATCTCGCCTGGTTTAAAGCGATGAAGGGTAGCCTGAGCTCCAAAATCCAGTGTTCGCTCTAATCCCATAAAATAGGTAAAATCTGCTTTTAAGCTTTTATCCCTGATTTGCGTCAGCCAGGTTCTATTATCAGAAGATTCTGGCTTGCTGACATCCAGTTTGTTGCGATAATTACTAAGAATTGCAGAGATATTCATAAACAAACGTGGACTATGTACATAATTCCACCGCAACGTTGAAGTCCAATTACCCCAACGATTTGTATTTTTATTGAGAGCTACTACCTCGTCCTGTCCGACATACCCTGAAAGATAGATCTTATTCCGTTCTGAGAAAGCATAGTTCAATTTGACATTATAATCACTATAGGTTCCCTTGACATTAAATAACCGATACTCCGTATTTAATAGATTTGAAATGCTGGAGCGTGCTGTAACCAAAAAAGATCCTTTACCTCTTTTGATAAATGGCCCCTCTGCCCCTAAACGAGCAACCAAAAGGCTTGTTCCACCAAAAAAATGCATAGCCCCATTGTCGCCATCTCTTGTGTTCATTTCCATAATGGACGCTAGTCTGCCACCATAATTAGCAGGTATCCCATCCTTATAAATCTGCGTGTGTTTTAAAATATCCGAATTGAATACAGACGTCAGGCCAAATAAATGTGAGGGATTGTAAACAACAGCTTCATCAAGCAGAATAAGGTTCTGATCTTTTCCACTACCACGTACAAAAAGATTACTTCCTCCTTCAGTGAGTCCATTAATACCGTTTTGCATCTGCAAAACTTTTATAATATCTGCTTCACCCTTATAAAATGAATTATTCCGGAAGCGGGCCCAGTTTATTTTCTCATTGAGACGCTGTTGCTCTCTATCAGCAACAATCGAATCACTATCAATAACAACCTCTTTCAGGTTCATATCCATAGGTGATAGCTTAATGACAAGGTAACCATTTTCCATTTCGGGTGTAAAGCGCATATTTTTTGTGCGATAGCCAAGGTAACTAACCACACAGTCATGATTGCTTTTAGGAAGCGTCAATGAATAGAAACCATAGTTGTTACTAAAACCGGTTCTATTTTTTCCAGCAATTACCAGATTGGCGCCAATCAGACTCTCTCCGCTCAAACTGTCAACAACACGCCCTTTGATGGTGAAAGTTTTATCCTCAGGATAAAGAATCAATGCCCTGTTGATCACTGTAAAACCAATTTTCGAGTCCTTCAGCAGATACGCAAGAAGATCCTCCAGGCTGGATTTGTTGAAGTTCCTACCATAAACAATATTTCTGTTAAAGATCTGCTCATCATAGGACATAGAAATCCCGTAATTTTTATTGATTTCTGTCAAAATCTGAATGATCTCTTTATTTTTTGTATCGATGGAAACTTGCAAATCCGAGAGATTGCTTTGGCCAGATGATTTTGAATAAGTGAAAATAATCAGCCAGCACAACAAGAGAAAACGAGACAGAACAATACCCTTCATAGCAATACTCCCCAGTCTCTATTCGTAGATACTGTATCCTTTTTTACTCGCTTTCCATTTCACATTTAAAGTCTTGGAAAGAATCTGCACAATTTCATTCAGTGATTGGCCATCGAAATACATGCTTAGCTTCCGTGCTTTCAAATTGTCACCAACCACAACAATATGAGATTGAAAACGCTTTTCAAGATCCGAACAGATACTGTCCAGGCGTTCGTTGGAGTAACTGAGTTTCTGTGCTACCTTATAGTCATTTTCTAAATCATCGACGGTAACTTTTGATAGTACAGCGGTCTCTTTTTTAAAGAAGCCCTTCTCGTTCTTTTGCAGGATAAGTTCTTTTGCTGCAGCTCCTTTTCCACCGCTCAAAGCCACGGTACCTTCTTTCACCAGCACCTCTAC
The DNA here is from genome assembly GCF_011064245.1 of Sphingobacterium sp. DR205. Taxonomy (NCBI): domain Bacteria; kingdom Pseudomonadati; phylum Bacteroidota; class Sphingobacteriia; order Sphingobacteriales; family Sphingobacteriaceae; genus Sphingobacterium; species Sphingobacterium sp. DR205. The sequence goes on from NZ_CP049333.1 coordinate 6,299,726, forward strand.
ATCCCCTGCGAGTAAATTAACTTCAAAGGATGTACCGATATCACGCACGTAATTATGGGTCAGTTCGACCACGAAAGGAGAGGTTCGGCCATGCCTTACGTCAAAAAATGCCTTTCCTTTTTTTAATTCAACAATACGTTGCTGATTAAATGTGCGTGTATTGAATTTTGCTTCTGCACCTGCATACAGCACCATGATGGAGCTATCGGGCAATAATATACGCTCCTGTTCGGCTGTTCCATATAATTGGCTCTCATACCCCACCCAACGGTCAAAGTTCAGGTAGCATGCAAATCCAATCATCAGCAACACTGCCGCAGCTACGAGTTTCATCCAAGGTTTCAAGATTGTTTTCATAGGTGTAGGCAACGTTACTTCATCAGTTGCCTGTACCCGATCCAAGCCTTGTTTAAATCTATCCCACTGGCTATTGGTATCCACATTTTTATAATGCTCCAGCACAATAAGGTCATCGGATAGCGTTCTGACTTCATCATATCGTTTCGGATTTTCCACATCCTCAGAAAGCCAACGTTCAAGCAACAGCCTTTCCTCAGCGGAAATAACCCCATCCAAATCTTTCTGGATCAAGTCATAAGGAATAAATCTTGACGTATTGTTTTCTTCCATATCTATATGATAACAAACTGAACTAAAAGTCCTAATGAAAAAAATAAAAAGCCTATTAGGAACAGCACATATGCTTCTCGCTTTGCCAATGCAACCCGAATTTTATCATAGGCAATGGTCAAATGATTTTTGACGGTTTTAATGGAGATTCCCAATTGATCCGCAATTTCTTGCTGTTTCATCTTATCGTATTTACTCATGAGAACAATTTTCCTACATTGTGGAGGCAACTCTTTTAATATACTTTCGATCATTAACAATTTGGATTCATATAAAGTCGCGTGATCGGTTTGGTCCGAATCGTCTGCCGGATTCAAATCCTTCAAATAATTCTGATTGTGATCCTTCAGGCGCTGGTTCTTTTTGAGGTGAGTAAGTGAAAGGTTGATGACACTCCGCGATAGATAGGCCCCCAATGATTGATTAATAGCCAGCTTTCCAGCATTCTCCCATAACATCATAAATACATCATTGGTCAGTTCCTCGGCGATAGCTTCATCTCTCAGGTACCGAAAAGACAATGTATATAATTTACGGAAATAGGCTTTATAAATAGTTTCAAAAGCATCTCTATCTTTATGAACTATCTTTTTGAGCAGGTCAACGTCGTTTGACATAGGACTTTGGTAAAGCTAATAATAATCGTATGTAAAAGTAATCAAATCCCCGGAGATTTCATCCAATCTATCTAATTTACAACGAATGAAGCCCAAGCAATAGCTTAACGTAAAAAAAAACAAAACGCCACACAACAAGTAAGTTTCAATTATATTTTTTATTTTTACGAAAAATCAAATTAATGTTAAAAAAATATTTCCTTGCGAGTTGTATTGCTTGCATTTTATTTTCTTGCGCTAAAGACAATTATCCTGAAACGCCAGAAGTAGTTACACCAGAAAAAGAAGCAATATCCTATAGTGATAAGTTGATTAAAAATATCAATGTTCATACTGAAGTCAATACGGTTAATATTTTTAAAGAAACACTAGTTGGAGTATATGACGAAGAAAACCATAAGGATTACCGATCATTTATCGATTGGGATAACGTTTTTGTGGATTCCGTAGTATGGCATATTGACGATGTTCTTCATTACAATACACGCACTGAGAGAAATCTGGCATATAGAGGGATTACATTCAACAAACCTGGTAATTATGAATTCAACCTTCTCCTTTATAAAGATAGTAAAGTTATAAAAAGATCTAGTTTGACCTTCAGAGCTATTGCAGGAAAAGATTTTTTTAATGTCAATTGGGAAAATCCACCGGCAAGTAACATTGTCGGACAGTCTTATTCCTACAAAAAAGGCTATCGTATAGATCAAACCTATGTGAAAGGGCAATATCCATATAGTTATGTGAGTCTTTATTATGGAGATCAATTTCCAAAACAAACTCCGGAAAAAGGAAAAGAGTATTTAATGGAAGTGGCACAAACGACGTTTGGTACACCTAAATTTGTTTCTGCACAAAATAAACAAGCCGAACTTGATGAAAAGTATATCATGCTTTTCAAAAACAAGTTGAATTACACTCCAGTAGCGATTTGGGAAAACGGAGCTTCTTCAATCGCCTTAGTAGGTTCTCCGAAAGATGCCATTGAAACTTATTTCATCATTGCAGAACCTAAATATTAAAAAATACATTAAAGCCTCCATTCTGGAGGCTTTTTTCCTACCTTCGTCCTATGGCGAATCAACTGCAGTTTGAAAACTCTCCTTACCTGAAGCAGCATGCGCACAATCCCGTGGATTGGATGCCTTGGGGAGCGGAAGCCCTAAAAAAGGCGAAGGAAGAAAATAAACTTATTATTGTCAGCATTGGCTATTCAGCCTGCCATTGGTGTCATGTGATGGAACGGGAGAGCTTTGAGAACTCGGCTATTGCACAGACCATGAACAAGTTTTTCGTGCCCATCAAAATCGACCGCGAGGAACGCCCTGATATCGACCAAGTATACATGCTCGCTGTCCAACTGATGACCAATGCCGGTGGATGGCCGTTGAATTGCATCTGCCTGCCCGATGGTCGTCCAATTTATGGCGGCACTTATTTCAAACCCCATGACTGGCAGAATATCCTGTTACAGATTGTACAAATGTGGGAAGAAAAGCCTGAGGTCGCTTTGGATTATGCCAACAAATTGGAGAATGGGATCCAACGGGCGGAGAAACTTCCCATCCATCCTATTCCCGAGCAATATACGCATAAAGATCTCGAAGCTATCGTTTTACCCTGGAGCGAAACATTCGACCAGAAAGAAGGTGGCTATGAAAGAGCGCCTAAATTTCCGCTGCCCAACAACTGGCTGTTCTTTTTAAAGTATGCAGTTCTTACGAATGATCAAGAAATCCTGAACCATGTCCATTTTACCTTGAAAAAAATCGGTTCCGGGGGAATCTATGACCAGATTGGGGGTGGTTTTGCACGCTATTCAGTAGACCACTACTGGCATATCCCCCATTTTGAAAAAATGCTTTATGACAATGGTCAATTACTTTCCCTTTATGCCGAAGCTTATCAACAGAATAAAGACCCATTTTATAAAAGAATAATAGAAGAAACGATTGTCTGGGCCGAAAGGGAGATGCTTGCCCCCAACCATGGTTTCTACAGCGCATTGGACGCCGATAGTGAAGGTATTGAAGGAAAATACTACTCTTTTTCAAAAGCCGAATTCGATGAAGTATTGGGCAAAGACGCCGAGCTATTTAGTCAATATTTTAATATTACCGAAGAAGGTAACTGGGAAGAAGAACATACGAATGTTCCCATTTGCGCCATTAATGCAGACCAACTTGCCACGAAGGTCAATATGTCAGCTGACGAATGGGCAGATTTTTTAAAAACTTCCAAGCGGAAACTATTTGATTATCGTGAACAACGCGTACGGCCGGGTTTGGATCATAAGCTATTGACCACCTGGAATGCCCTCTTATTGAAAGGGCTAATTGATGCTTACCGCAGTCTAGGAAACAATCATTTTCTGGATCTCGCCCTGAACAATGCACAGTTTATTTGCACGGAACTGATTCAGGATAATAACTCCATATTGCATCAGCCACGAGATGCAAACCGTGCGATATTGGGTTTTTTGGATGATTATGCTTTCACCATAGAAGCCTTTATCACTTTATATGAAGCCACATTTGATCAAAAATGGTTGACCATTGCACGGCAATTGGCTGACAAAGCAATCGGATTATTTTATGATGCGGAGCAGAAAACATTTTACTATACTTCATCCGAAGCCGAGGAGCTGATCGCCCGAAAAAGTGAAATCATGGACAACGTCATTCCCGCCTCCTCCTCCACGATGGTCCGTCAGTTGAAACGTTTGGGTTTACTTTTTGATGATGAGAATTATACCGCCATAGCTGATCAATTGCTGGCGAATGTATTTCCTCAAATCAAAACTTACGGCTCCGCTTATTCAAATTGGGCAATATTATTGCTAGAAGAAATATATGGGATCAATGAAATTGCATTGACAGGCGAGGGAGCATTAGCTTTTCGTGAGGAACTAGATCAACATTATATCCCAAACAAAATTGTACTCGGCGGCACGGAAGAAAGTCTTCCTCTCCTTGAGAATAGAATCGGAAAGGAAACAAAAGCATATCTTTGTAAAAATAAGACGTGCAGTCTTCCACAAGATTCCATAACAGCGTTAATAAATTATATTTAATAAACGGTAGCCTTAGGGCTCCAAAAATCAAAATCAGATGGCTATAAAAGCAAACGACGTCGTAGCATTGACGTACAGACTTCACACAGTAGAAAACGGTGAAAAAGTTTTCGTTGAAGAAACAACTGCAGAACAACCTTTAGACTTCTTATATGGTGTAGGTATGATGTTGCCTAAATTTGAAGAAAACATCGCTGACTTAAACGTGGGTGACAAAATTTCTTTCGAATTGGTACCAGAAGATGCTTACGGCGAAAAAGACGAAAGAGCATTCGCTCAATTACCTGTAGACATGTTCAAAGAGACAGGTTTACCTCCAGTTGGTGAAGTATTGCCTTTGCAGGACAACCAAGGAAACCAATTCCGCGCGGTAGTTGCTGAGGTAACTCCAGAAATTGTTATTGCTGACTTAAATCACCCAATGGCTGGTAAAACGTTAAATTTCGATATCGAAATCTTAACTGTACGCCCCGCTACTGAAGAAGAATTGTCCCACGGACATTCTCATGGTGTAGATGGAACGCAAGGTCACTAATCAGGGATCAAAATATAAACAGGAAAAGGGCGTCAATTGACGCTCTTTTTTTATTTTACTTAACTCAAAATATGTAACTTGTTTCCAAAACATCCTTTATGCCCACATTTGCCGAGAAAGTAATTACATTTAACAAACAACTTCACTATCACGGAAATCTTCCTTCCGATTTTAATGTCATCAATCCCTACCTCGATAACCCGGAGACACTAGTTGTGATGGGACAATTCTATCATAAATACTATCACGACAATCTAAAACGTAAATTTATTATCGGGATCAATCCAAGTAGGCATGGTGCAGGTGTCACCGGTGTTCCTTTTACCGATACCAAACGATTATACAGTGCCTGTGGGATAAAAATGCAATCCGCTCATACCCATGAAATCTCTTCGGTCTTTATGTATGATATGATTGAAGCCTACGGCGGGCCTGATATCTTCTATCAACAGTTTTACATCAATTCCCCTTTTCCGCTGGCCATAGTCCAGCATAAAAAGCCCAACAACTGGATTAATGCAAACTATTATGACAATAAGCAGCTTTTTGAAATGGTAAAGCCATTTATGGTGGAATCGCTAAAACAACATATTTCAATGGGACTGAAAACTGACGAAGTCTTCGTTCTGGGAAAGAAAAATGCTACTTTCCTCGCAAAAATCAACAAAGAAGAAAAACTATTTGGAGAGATGATTATTCTGGATCACCCACGCTATATCCAACAATATAAATCCAAGGACAAACAACTATATATAGACAATTATATTCATTCATTGAGTGGCTTATAAATGTTAGTAACTATGTTAATAAACTGTAATTCAGAACTAAAATTGTTAATAAGCATTACCCTCGAACGATAGACCGGATTCATATTACTTCGATCTGGAGTCCGTGTTATATACGGTATTCGAGGCCCCTTCGACTCCCATTCGGCCTTCATACGACACTTATTCGCCTCTTCTTCGACACTGCGCCCTAGTAATAGCGGCTTGAGAAAGAAGTCTTACCCTCATGGCTCCGACTTTAACTCGGACTCACCACGGACACATGTCGCTCTCACCACAGACTCATCTCGACTATGGTACGAAGCTGTATCGAAGCAGATACGATGCTGCATCGAACCTCCATCGAAGCAGCGGTTTTACACCCATACCAAATTCGAAAAAGATCCTTGCCTACGTCACTGATAAAAATATCCATGCAATTTTCATAATAGGCTTTTACTAGCTATTATGAATTTAATAATTGCTGGTAAAAGCCTATTTCAAATTCCTTAAAAATAAACAAATATTTGTTTATCAGCATTTTAATTCCCTAAATTCAACCTATGGCTATACTAGAAAACGGTAATCTGAAAGGCTTGGTTGGGAACCTTGTCTTTCGAAAATCAAATGAAAAAACTATTGTGCAGACTGGCCCAGGGCGTAAGACAAAACAAACGAAGGCCACAAAAGCAGCTGCAATAGATTTTGGTCACGCGAGTACTGCAGGATCCCGCATACGACATATAATGGGAGAAGTTCATCTCAAATTGCACGATAGCAATATGCACAATCGCCTGATCAACCAATTAAAAAGAGTAACCCGGCCAAACAGAGCGCCCGTGGGTGAAAAGACAATTCGAGGCGGAAAGATCGATCGGCTGGTAAACTTTCAATTCAACGACAAATGCCATATGCACGACTACATGCATTTCGACCCAGAAATAAAATTGTTGGATACAAAACAAATTGCCATACAATTCCCAAAATTTGACATGCAAAACGATATTCATCGTCCAAAATACTGTAATCTCATGAAAATAAATCTGATGATTGTGGTATTCAATTTCGAAAAACAGATCTATGTCCGTAGGCACAAACACCAGATTTCTTTATGCTTACAGGCAGATTCTAGAACTGTTGAATTGGAAGAATTACGGTTTGATGTGAACGATCAAGATGCTGAGACCGTACTTATTGGAATGAATATCGAATACTATGAAAGATTTCGCGAAGATTATTCCCTACTAAATAATAAAGAACTGCATCCCGCGGCAATTGTCGGTGCATTTATTATTGAATCTTAAAAGCAAAATATAGGCATGGGCACGATAGAGAAAGAAATACCTTAATTGTTTATTATTGATATCACCGAAGGGCGATTCGATTAAACACACTATTTCAATTTCTCAATCTCCTCAATTGACAATCCTATAATATCAGCTATGACCTTGGAATCAAAACCGCTCTTTAACATCTTTAAGGCTGAGATTCGTTTCTCGGCTTCAGCTTTCGCTCGCTCCTCTTGCCGACCTTTTTCTATTCCCTTTTTCATGCCTTTTTCCATACCTTTCTCCATGCCTATACGTTCCGCTGTAAGGCGAATACTTTCCGCATCCCTCTTATCCTTAAGGCTCAATTCGTATGCTTTCATATCTTAATAATCCTCTATTTCTTTAACTCTCATTGTAAAAGCTAATTTACATTATTTTCCCGTTGGTAACATCTTCTTTGGCTTCTTTAACCTCGTAATCGGTAAGATATCCATTACGTTCATAAAATTCCTAATTCAACAAATAACTTTCCGCTCAAACAAAGCAATAATACCTTCAAAAATCTGTTCAGCATTTGCATGTAATGCTTCCATCTTGACCTCTAATCGTTTTAAGGTATCGAGGTCGATCTCAAAATTGTCTTCGTAACGGGTTGAGCGGTATATATCTTCCAAAACTTGGAGCAAAACGATATCATTGTGATCGTCTTCATCAAACACGCCAGCATAAATAGAACTGATTTCCTTCAGATACAGATGATGGTATCGGATCGAATGCGTAATTCTCTCCTTTGCAACAAGCAAAAGCTCTAGATAACGATAAGTAAGCTCGATAGCTTGGTGCAACATGAAAGAAGCCAAAGAAAATTTTCCCGTTACGCTAAAATGGTAATATCCTTCTTTAAATTCATCTATTTTCTGTTGTTCCCTATTTTTCAAGGCAATGGCGAGCCCCTTACATTTTGTGAAATCAAAATTTTTGGGTAACGGCACAAATTCAGATTTTTCCTTGGTGTAAATGCGTTTTTGGGGCTGACAAGACGTAAACAGAAATAGATTCCCTTCCCTAATCTTATCCTTTGCTTGAAAAGCCACATAACACATTACTTTATATTGCGGATATTCCCGTATAGTATTCATAATCTTTGGAACAAGATCGCCTAAATTATTAACATACTTGTTGGATACAAGGATAATTAGTTCGTATGGCAATATTTCCCTTTCATAGGAATTCAGATAAATCTGCTCGATATTGTATTTGGAAGTTATTTGGGAGACTATATTTTCCAAACCCTCCTCCTTATTTAGTGGTTCCATGTCTTAATAGATTTTTGGCTCATAGGCATTAAGTTCATCCAAATACAGCAGCTCCCTGATGAAATCGAGTACTTCGTTATTGTTGCGATCAACTCTATATCCGATTTGCCGATTGCTAAATACATCCTCCAAACATAATTCTAGCATACCGCGCCATTCTTGAACAGATTTTTTTTCAAATTGGTCGTGTAGATATTTCCAAGGCCTTTTAATCCATTTATATCCCATACTGTACAACTCTTGCTTTTTATCCTTAGGATATTTCCATTTGGTATTGATATCCTTTCCATCCTCAAGAATGTTTTGATAATGCCCCCAATAACCATCAAGAATAAAAAGAAGATCGTGATAATAATACAATATATTCGCAGGATTGCCGTGTAGCTTCCAGAAATTGTTTGTATTCAAAATTTCTTTCGAAATAAGTATCGCTGTTATTAAATCTTCCTTTTTCGAATATCTGAATACATGATATAAGTCAACGTCGTAATCATAAAGCGTGTCCCTTGCTATAAATTTATCTCTTTCCTTCGTCAATATTTCCACATCTCGGGGAGATAACACGTTCCTCTGTTCGTGCCTGTCAATGATATGTAAGGTACTGATCAAAATGTTCATTTGCTGCACCGCTTTCGCCATATAATCATCGAATTCACAAGAATAATTAACACAAGTGGGCATTAATCCTTCAAACAACAGATTGAAGAGGTCACTTCTTAATGAATACAAAGGATCCGAACTGTATATACTGACCAGTGCTTGATAAGCATTGGAAATGGGATCAGAATTCGTAATAATTCTTTCCCTTTCCCGCGTCTTGATTTTAATATTTGTATAAGAAATACTGAACTTTTCAGATAAACTAAGATCAGGTCTTATTTTCTCGATCAGCCATCCCGCTTCAAACAGACGTAATAATTTCTTATACTTTTTATAGATTACCAATGGAGACTCATAAGTCATCCAATAATTTCGACGTATTGCCAATGTCAAGATTTCAAATAGTTCATCCTGTATGTGCGTTGGGGATGAAAACTCGTTGAATGTCTTTTTTAATACGGAATATGGATTTAGTATTTCTTTTTCGGTTAGTAATGTGATGTAACTACCTTGATATTCTACATGATGCATAGTGAAATGGATTTGAATTACACAAATAAACACAGTATCATCTACGTACCGAACCAAAACCACTTGTAAAATACCTAGCACAGTTTGTATCCCACTAGGATTCCTTGTTTTGTACCATCTAAAGATATTTCGTATCTTAAACACTGAATATTTGTTAACTTTGGACTTATGAGTACAACCAACACAACAAACCATATAGGAAGAAAAATCTGTCGTATCCGCGAACTTAGGGGAATGAAACAAGAGGCTTTAGCATTCGAACTGGGTGTAAGTCAACAAGCAGTATCCAATATGGAACGTAGTGCTGAGATAGAAGCAAGCCTATTGGCTCAGGTAGCGGAAGCATTAGGTGTTACTCCAGAAGCTATTGAGAATTTTGATGAAGAAGCTGTGTTTAATATAATAAATAACACTTTTACAAGCCACGACACATCTACACTAAATGCAATAAATATACATCCGACCTTTAATCCGCTTGATAAACTCATCGAAGCATATGAAGAAAATAAAAGACTCTACGAACGCCTTTTAGAAGCCGAAAAATCCAAGGTGGAGTATTTAGAGAGGCTGCTAAAGGATAAATAATCTATTATCTAAAGCGATCTGATATGGAATGTTATTAGACGGAAGTAATGATATAAATCATTGAAGTTTATAAAAAAGCGGAGAATAAGCAGTTTATTCTCCGCTTTTTTTGCGGTAAATATTCCTTATTGATCATATCTACTGATACCGCATTGCGTGATATTACAGATTTGGTCAATAAAGGCGCCTATTTAAGACGGACTCAGTCGGTGGAAGTACAAATCACCTCAAATCCTCCAATCTACTATAGACCATTGCCTTAAAAGTTCGTTGATGGCTCGACCACGAGTCTGGTTTGAAAAATAGCTTGATCACATCGCTTTCATAATTTTCCATTATCTTCAGAATCAGTTGTTCAAGTTCGGATGGATCGGTACGATAATCAATCTGTACATGAGCTGCAATAGCACGCAAGAATCTTAGCTTATCTTTCATTGCTTTGTAGCACGCAACATTTCTCTTTTTCCCGGTGCCCCGGGAGCTTTCTCGATGGAAAAGCCCAAAGATTTCATACTGCGTTTGAGATTGCCCGTAATGGCATAAGTAACAAAAACGCCGCCCGGTTTAACGAACTGGGCCACATGCGCCAATGCCGTATCATTCCACATTTCGGGCTGATGTATGGCAGCAAAAGCATCAAAATACACCACGTCAAACCCTTTTTCGGATTGGAAATCCATCAATAAAGTATGAGCAATGTAGAACTGTAAACGCTCGTGAATTCGGACCGACCGCTGCAATGCGCCTTCATAATTATTCACATAGGCTGACCAAACTGCTGCATCGACGGTCTCATTGTATCCCGTTGCGGCAACGGTCGCTAGCGGTAACGGAAAACCTTCGATTCCAACATAGTCTACCTGAATTGACTTATCCCGGATGTAGTCTGCTGTTTGCAGAAAGTTAAGTCCGGTACCGAATCCTACTTCCAGAATGGAGACATCCGAAGCTCCTGTCTTTTGCACATAGTGATCCAAACCGGTTTTGATAAATACATGCCTACTTTCCTGGACAGCACCGTGCTTTGAATGGTAGCATTCACCGATCTCCGCATTGTACAATGTCTTCGAGCCATCTCCCGTTGTTACAAAATCCATGTTCGTCATACTCATTATTAAAAAAATCAAATATCCCTTACGCCCCCTCAGCCCAACAAGCCATGAATAAGGCCCCATACGGCGGCGGTCTTCCATCAGAAGATTCGTTCAAAGATAAAAAGCTGGTTTGAATAAATCCCGATTAATCTTTATCGAAGTGTTAAATGAAAATAATAGATAAAAAGATTATTTTAGCGTCGTAAACACGAAACAATTACTGAACCTAATGGCATACTCGGCAAAAACTTTTATACAGAACTATGGCAGCATCCTATTGTTGCTCCTTGGCATCAGTATCGGAAGTTTAATCGGCATATTTTTTCCACATTTTGTGAATAACCTGAAGCCAATTGGGGATATCTTCCTAAACTTGCTCTTTGTCAGTGTCATACCCCTGGTATTTTTTGCAATAGCCTCATCGGTCGCCAATATCGAAGGTGACAGTGTGTTGGGTCGTATCATTGGCATGATGTCGCTGGTATTTGTGGTCGGGATTGTCGTTGCCGGTGTTAGCAGTGTTATTTTCCTCTATCTGTTTCCCGTCAGTTCAGACCTTCCGGTTGAGCAGGCCAAAGATGTCATCGATACAGCTACACAGGATTCCTGGGGCGAGAAAATGGTCCGGTTCCTGACTGTTAGTGAATTTTCCAGTCTATTATCCCGCCAGAATATGCTGGCCTTTGTGATATTCTCATTTTTAGTGGGGATCGCCACACGCAGATCGGGTGATTCCGCTGATATGTTCCGAAAATTTATCAATTCCGGAAATGCTGTCATGGGCAATTTATTGGTCATGGTTATGAATCTGGCCCCTATTGGTCTTGGCGCTTACTTTGCCTATCAAGTCGGTACGCTTGGCCCACAGCTCTTTGGCTTTTATGCCAAACCCATCGGTCTCTATTATATTTTTGGTTTACTCTACTTCTTCACGATATTTAGTCTTTTTGCCTTTCTTGCATTTGGTCTCAAAGGTGTCAAACGATACTGGCAAAACAATATTTTACCTTCTCTGACTGCGCTCAGCAGTTGCAGCAGCCTCGCCACCATGCCGGCCAACTTATTGGCAGCAAAACAGATTGGCGTACCCGATACCGTCGCCAGTGTCGTCATCCCGCTAGGCACGACCCTGCATAAACATGGTTCAGCCATCGCCTGTATCTTTAAAATTTACATTGCACTGCTGTTGAGTGGACAAGATTTTTTTGAACCAACCAATTTGGTTATGGCTGTCGGGATTACCTTGCTGGTCAGCATCGTTGCCGGTGGTATTCCAAACGGTGGATATATCGGCGAGATGCTCATCATATCAGTTTATCAAATGCCGACAGAAGTCATCCCCTCGATTATGATTATTGCGACTTTAGTAGATCCGTTGGCGACGATGCTCAACGCGACCGGCGACAGCGTGGCTGCGATGTTGACCACCAGACTCATCGGACAGAAACTCTCTGATCCAATCACGGAAACAACAGTAAATAACGGCTAAAAGCGATAAGTAAAGAATATCTGTCCGTATTGATGCCGATGAAAGACAGACTTAAGTTCCTTGGAATTGAAAATATAATTAATGCCATAATTGACCTTGTGGTTGGACCAGCTGAAGCCTATCCGGTGACTTAGCATCCAAGGTTCAATCTGATATAATGCGCCGATAGGATCATCCTTCCCCAATCCGCCCTGTATGGTGGAATTATAAAAAACGCGAGCAAAACTAGGTTGATAAACAAAATACCATTCCTTCTCGTTGTCACTGCGGGCTTGCGTCAAATGTCCATGGGTAAAGGTCGAAGCGTGGTACGATTTAAGTTTACCTGCACGTATCGGAATTCCAGCTTCGATATTGGTATTGTTCATGCCCAAAACTCCTTCTCCTATCACACCAAGATCAAAGGACTGCGTTTCATTCCGGTAAATTCCTTTCAGATATTTTGCCTGCAGATCCACACCAAAGGCATTGCGCAGTTCCGTTTCCCAACCTGTGGCCTCATACATTCCAAAAAGATGGTGGATAAACTTCTGTGCTTCCTCACCGTATGACCGGGATCCGATTTGCCCAAACTCCACTTTCAGTTCAACAACTTGCTCCGCCTTCAAAAAATGGGTCGCCGCGGCACTCAAATACAGGTACCCCGCAAAAGGCCGGTCATATTTCTTATTTTGCCGACGGTAATCCATCATGCTAATACCATTGTAGATCCGTTGTCCAAGTTCAAAGTCCAGTACTGTATTTGAAATTTCTGAAGTGCCACTTGGCGGTAGCGCAATACGATAGTTGACATTGATGCCATTGGTATAATACCTGTCCTGGCCGATCAATAGATAGACATCATTGTCATTCTGAATAGAAAGTTCCTGATTGCGCAACCTCACCTGCCCAAAGACCAAAAAAAATGGAAATATAATTCCATATAAGAGCAGTAACGACCGCAAAGCAACACTCATATTAACAGGCAATTGTAAAATTCATGCGATATAAACTGCGACAAAATATTAAATCTCGACTTAAATTATTCAAAAGCATCCAAATATACCTCATTTTTTCAGACACAACAACCTATTTAGAACAAATATAAATAATGTCGAAAAGTTGCATTATTCCTTTCTTCGCAAATCTATTTGTAATTTTGCATTCGATTAAGTGTCAGTTATTGTCAAAATGACCGCATGTAAAGCGCTCTTTGCTATTGACAGCTAATTTATTTTAAGGGAAACATAAAATCTCTGAAGGTGGTCGCAAATACATAAACAAATACTACGAACGAAACTGTCATAACTGCTCACTTGTTCAGATCATTTCCCGAACAGTTGCTCATGATAGCTTCATCGCAAACGAAACCGCCGAAGGCAGCATGAATGCCTTAAAAGAGAAAATTGACTAAATGAATAAACAAATTAACGGATGAAAAAAAGTTCCATCATTCTAATCGCTATTATTGCAGTGGCAATTGCCATGATACTTGTTATCTATACGGATTCAAGTACCTACTCGACATTTTCCGAGGCAAAAGAAAAGAAAACAGAACTATATGTGGTCGGCCAGCTCAACAAAGATAAGGCGCTCCACTATGACCCAAAGACAGATGCCAACAAATTCAGCTTTTTCATGTACGACAATGATGGTACAGAGTGCGAGGTTGTCTTCAGAGGTGCAAAACCGCAGGACATCGAGCGTTCAGAACAGATTGTATTGACTGGTAAAATGGACGGGAATGTGTTTAGAGCGAGTAAAATATTGATGAAATGTCCTTCGAAATATAACGATAAATCGGTCGTGACGGAAATCAATGCCACAGCTTTCAATAATTAATTTGTAAAATCAATTTTTCAATGGACGTTAATTACGTTGGTGAGCACCTGCTCCCTGGGCAGATCGGACAGTTCTTTATTGTTCTTTCTTTTGGTGCTGCACTTTTATCTTGTATCGCTTACTTTTTTGCGACTAAAAACCCTGAAGAGACTTCATGGAAAAAGATCGCGCGCATCGCATTCTGGATTAATGCAGTTTCTGTGGTAGCAGTCGGCGCAACTTTATTTTACATTATTTACAACCACTTTTTTGAATATAATTACGCGTTTGCACACTCTTCGAGAGACCTACCTACCTATTATATTATTTCGAGCTTTTGGGAAGGACAGGAAGGAAGTTTCTGGCTGTGGACCTTTTGGCAAACGGTATTAGGAGCGATATTGCTATTCAAAGCCAAAAGCTGGGAAACTTCCGTGATGACTTTTGTGATGCTTTGTCAAGCTTTTTTAGCCTCGATGATCATAGGCGTTGAATTATTGGGATTACGTATTGGAAGTTCCCCATTCATCCTATTACGTGACGCAATGAATTTCCCTATCCTGAAGGAAGCAAACTATCTATCACTACTTAAAGACGGTAACGGCTTAAATCCGCTCCTACAAAATTATTGGATGGTGATTCACCCGCCGACCTTATTCCTTGGTTTTGCATCGATGATTGTTCCTTTTGCTTATGCGACAGGTGCCCTATGGACCAAGCGTTACAAAGAATGGATCAATGCGGCTTTGCCATGGGCGCTATTTGCGGTCATGATTCTTGGAGCCGGTATTATTATGGGCTCATTCTGGGCTTACGAAGCGCTTAACTTTGGCGGATTCTGGGCTTGGGATCCTGTAGAAAATGCATCCATTATTCCTTGGTTTACCTTGATCGCGGCGGTACACGTCATGATTGCCTATAAAAACTCGGGCCATTCATATTTTACAGCAACATTTCTAGCGATGATCAGCTTTGTGCTGGTGATCTATGCATCTTACCTGACGCGTAGTGGTGTTCTTGGCGAAACCTCCGTCCACTCTTTCACCGACTTAGGTATGAGCGGACAGCTGATCTTATTCAACGTTGCATTTTTAGCGATTATGGTTGTCTTTCTTGTTGTTAAAAAGAAAGAGATGCCGATCACTGAAAAAGACGAAGATATTTATTCGCGCGAATTCTGGTTATTTATTGGTGCTTTGGTACTGACTGTTGCCTGTGCACAGATCATTGCCTCTACCTCCATTCCCGTATTTAACAAGATTTTTGGCACCAAGGTAGCGCCGCCCCTGGAACCAATCCAACATTATAATAAATGGCAATCCGGTTTTGCGGTTATCGTTATGATTATGACCGGATTTACGCAGTTTTTAAAATACAAACGCACGGATAGCCGCAAATTTTTAGCATCTACTGTAGCATCGCTGGCTGTAGCCATTATCCTGACGGCAATTATTTCCTATTTTACCAAGACATATACCAACCTGATCTATATCCTGATCACTTTTGCCAGCATCTTTTGTATCCTGGCGAATATCCGGGTGCTGGGTGATGCAGTCAAAGGTAAGTGGAAATTGGCCGGTTCTTCGGTTGCCCATATTGGTTTTGGACTGCTGTTGATCGGCGCAATGGTCGCTGCTGCAACAAATGAAGTCATATCGGTCAACAATACAGGATACATCGCCGTATCGGGATTTGACAAAGTTGAAAAGCCGGGTGAAAACCTATTCCTAACCGAAGGACAGCCCGTGCAGATGGGTGAATATAAAATCACCTATATCGGTGACAGTATTGTAGCACCAAATACCTATTACAAAATCAAATACGAACGTGTTGACGAGGAAACCGGTAAAGTGAAAGAAGAATTTATCCTACAGCCCTTTGCGCAAAACAATGCCAAGATGGGCGGTCTGATCGGTACTCCGGCAACCAAACACTATATTACACATGACGTATATACGCTGATCACTGCTGCTGCAGCTGAAAGTCAGGCGCAGCACGCCAAAGTAGCGGACGAGGAAAAAACAGGTTTTGAAGATTATGAAGAACCTGCGACCTATCAAGTCAGCATCGGTGATACCTTACGTTATCGCAACGGATATTATGTCATTGAGGGGCTGAATAAAGAAGCGCAATTAGAAAAAATCCCGAAAGGCCCCAACGATGTGATGGTAGGTTTGAAAATAAAGGTCTTTGCGGCTGACAACAAACAATATGAGGTACAACCGGTTTATTTGATCAAGGACGGAGGAGTTTATGACTTCAATAAAGATGTCACTGATCAAGGTCTTAAATTTAGGTTTACTGGAATCAAACCGGACAAGGATAAACTGGAAATCATGGTCTACCAAAAACCATTGCCTGAGAAAAAATGGGTGGTCTTTAAAGCGATCAAATTCCCCTACATCAATTTCTTTTGGTGTGGAACGATTGTCATGACCATTGGTTTTATCATGTCTATTGTCAGAAGAAATAAAGAGGAAAAACGAAAACTAGCAAAATAATGAATATTGTCATCTTAGGAAGCGGAAATGCCGCAACGCATTTTGGACAAGCATTTCAACAACTAGGACATCAGATCGTTCAAATCTATAGTAAAACAAAGGCCAATGCGGATGCATTGGCCTTTGCGCTTCAATGCCCGGGTACGGACGATCTATCCCAACTGCTGCGCAATGCCGATCTTTATCTTATCGCCGTTTCCGACGAGGCTATTCCCACACTTGTAGAAACAATGCCACAGGACATCAAAGGGATTGTTGTGCACTGCTCTGGAGCTACCGATATGGCTATTTTGAACCGCTTCAGGAATTATGGTGTCATCTACCCGCCGCAATCACTCTCCAAAAACAAAGCCGTTGACTTTTCGCTCATTCCATTTTGTGTAGAAGGCAGCGATACAAGCATTGCGAACAGCTTACTTCAGCTGACACGCAGGTTTTCTTCCCGAAGCATCTTGTGTAATTCACAGCAACGATTGGCGATCCACCTGTCTTCAGTCATGGTCAACAACTTTTCAAATATTTTATATCAGTTCGCTTATGAGCTATTAGAAGAGCATAATCTTTCCTTTGATCTGGTCAGACCGATCATCTTGGAAACGGCAGAAAAAGTTCAAAATCACGTTCCGATAACAGTTCAGACAGGTCCGGCAATCCGGGGAGATGAAGCAACACAGCAAAAACATTTGAAATTTATTAGCAATAAACCAGATTTACAGCAAATCTATCAACTTTTGTCGCATCAGATTACTAAAAGAAAATAGTTTGTTAGAAACAGTTATAAACTTATCAAAACTTATTCTAGCATAGTAAATATAACTATTTACTTAGGGAACTTTAGTACATTTGCTCTGTCCAAAAGCGCATTTTGGAATGCTAATTGAGCAATAGTATATTCAATTGGACTAAACATTAAAATAGCGAATTAAAACTAAACAATCGTATTTTCTATGGAAGTTAGAAAACTCATTATTTCAATAATGATTGTGATTAATTTAATCATTGTATCATTTGGCTTTATATTTACATCGAGCTGGTTTTGGTTATTGATCATTCCATTCCCGCTATTGTTGATCGCCTTATACCATAGTTTCCAGACCAAACATGCAATTTTACGCAATTATCCCTTGGTTGGTTACTTTCGTTATATCTTTGAATCCATTCGTCCCGAATTAAGACAATACTTTTGGGAATCCGATATGGATGGTCGTCCGTTCAATAGGAGACAGCGTTCCATTGTCTATCAACGGGCAAAAAATCAGCGCGAGACAGTTGCATTTGGTATGCAAACAGATCCCCAGGCCGTTGGTAATGAATGGGCTGCGCATTCCGTATTTCCCTGTCATATTGAAAACCATGATTTACGGACTAAAGTTGGGAATGAAGCCTGTAAAAAGCCTTATAGCTTAAGTGTATTCAATATCTCAGCAATGAGTTACGGTGCGTTGAGCAAAACTGCTATTACCGCCTTAAACAAAGGTGCTGCGCTACAGAATTTTGCGCATAATACCGGCGAAGGTGGTATCAGTGATTACCACAACAACGGCGGTGATTTGATCTGGCAGGTAGGTACCGGTTATTTCGGCTGTCGTAATTCGGAAGGTAAATTTGACCCTGAACTTTTTAGGGAGAAATCAAACCGTGAAAATGTGAAAATGATTGAACTTAAGCTTTCACAGGGTGCAAAACCCGGTCATGGCGGTATCTTACCGGCCGCAAAGAATACACCCGAAGTGGCTGCAATACGCCATGTCATTCCCGGCACGGATGTGATGTCCCCACCCGCACACAGTGCTTTTTCTTCACCAACGGAAATGATGCATTTCATCCAACAGATGCGCGATCTTTCGGGAGGAAAACCTATCGGATTTAAAATATGTATCGGTGATAAGCACGAATTTATGGACATCTGCAATGCCATGCAAAATACGCAGATCTTCCCGGACTTTATTTCTATCGATGGATCTGAGGGTGGTACTGGGGCCGCACCACTGGAGTTTACGGACAACCTCGGCATGCCGCTATATGATGCATTGGCGTTTGTAACCAAAACCCTGATTGCATTCGGTCTGAAAAAACACATCAAGGTCATTGTATCAAGCCGTATCGTTACTGGTTTTGATATCCTAAAAGTGATTGCTCTGGGTGCCGACGCATGTTATAGTGCACGTGGAATGATGTTCGCATTAGGTTGTATTCAGGCCCTGAAATGTAACGAAGACGTTTGTCCGGTCGGTGTTGCCACGCAACAACCGCATCTGTACAAAGGACTGGATGTGAACGACAAGTACGTACGTGTTGCTCAATTCCACCGCAATACACTACGCGCCACTGTTGAGATCATGGAAGCCTGTGGGTTCAAAACCTTGGCCGACGTATCCGCTGACAAATTCTATCGCAAAGTGGATGCAATACGGACCTTAAGTTTTCAGGAGATCTATTTTGGCACCGAAGGAAAATTGGTCAATAGCCACACGGACTTTGAAAGCAAGCTTTTCGAAGATTAATCTTTGGTCTAGCAACTATATACAAGAAGCCCTCAGTCGTTATTAACACTGAGGGCTTCTTATTTTTCTTTTCCCCTATTGGCCTTTTGGCTCAGCTAATTTCATAATCCATGTGATTCCTAAGTATATTCCCGATAACTATTTCAAATTGAATAATACGCGATGCAAAGCGGTATGCGAAAGTGCTATTTGATCATCGGTCAACCCTCCCAATGCCTGTTCGATCGTATTATTGGCCTGTTTCATACCTTCATCCTTCATTTTGCGGCCAGTTTTGGTCAAATAGATCAAATTCGAACGTCTATCGTTTTTATCATTAACACGGATAACCAAATTAAGCCGCTCCAGATTGTTGATCAGGCGCGTTACACTTGGCTTGTCTCTGAATGTGCGGATTGCCAGCTCCTGTTGGGTCAGTCCCTCTTCTACCCAAAGATTGTACATAATACTCCATTGCTCCGAAGTAATACTTAAGCCTGCCTCCTTGAGATTACGCTGCAATCTCCGCATAACGGCAATTGAATATTTCCCCGTCAGGAAATTATAAAAATACTCTTGCGATACTAAATCTTGGTCTAACATATAAATTATGGTTATGGTTGTTTACGCAACTTATGTTGCTAATCATATTATGCTCAAATCAAGATAAAAAAAACTAAACTTATTTTGGCTAATACTTAGCCTAAAGTACGCTTTTCTACAGTTGTGTCAAACAAATTTTATCAACATGCAATAAATAGATGTTAATAAATCATCATAAACGATTTATAGTAGACTGAATTTAGGAATAAAAAGGGATACAAACAAAATAAAATTGCTTGTCTTTATACCTAATTTTAGGAGGACTTCTCCCGCAGCAAGAAAGTGTTATCCGATTGTAAACGAATCAGAGTCCTTTAGAAACGGGAATTTTTCACGAGCCTCTAGCAGGTCATTCGGGTTTAAAGTAAAGGTGTATAAGTCTTCATCTTCGGGCTTATAGTAGACAACATCACCTAACGGTGATATGCACATTGATCCTCCTGAGTAATAAATATCATTACCATCGTGCCCCACCCGGTTCACACCGACAACATAAGCTTGGTTTTCAATAGCACGTGCAGGGATAAGTGCTCTCCAATGTGCCGAACGCTTATCAGGCCAGTTAGCTGTATAAACAAGAATATCGTATGCTGCATTTTGATTCTTGGACCAAACCGGGAACCGGAGATCATAACAGATCATAGGACATATTTTCCAACCTTTGATATCGACTAAAATCCGTTCGTTGCCGGGTTCAAAATACTCGCTTTCTTTTGACATGCCAAAAAGATGACGTTTATCGTATTTCACATATTTGCCATCAGGGAACATCCATAGAAAGCGGTTGTAGTATTTTCCACCCTCTTCAATGATCAATGAGCCGGCGACAACACAATTTAATGAACTTGCCATTTCAAACAGCCATCTCGTGGTAGGACCATTGGCTGGTTCGGCACATTTTTCGACGTTGTTCGTGAACCCCGTATTAAACATCTCCGGTAAAATAATCAAATCTGTTTTTTCACGTAACGCAGATAGCCTCAATGCCAGATTATTCAGATTTTTTTCAATATTTTCCCAGAATAAATATGCTTGAAATACGGTAATTTTTAAAGGATCCATGAACGTTATCTAAAATTTATTTAATTATTTAGTACAAAATAGCCATTTATTGACAAAATACGAATTTTAATGGAATTTTCTATCTATTGCTGTCTAACCAAAAGGTTATTTGCTAACAGTAATAACGCTTCCTTACGTTCCTTTGGTACATCCAATGCGCTCATTTTTTCAAATGCACGCTGGGTATAGACATCCTTTAGTTCATCTGCCGATTTTCGGACCTGATACTTATCGTATAATTTGAGCATATCTTCGACTTTGGTCGGCACCGCCTCGACAGTTGCATGTAATAAATGTTGCATCATGGACACATCCTCCGGAGCAATAACCTCCATCAATTTAACCAGTAAAAAGGTTTTTTTATTGATTATAATATCACCGCCAACGATTTTACCGAAAGTATCGGGATCACCGTAGGCATCCAATATATCGTCCTGCAGCTGGAAAGCCAAACCAACATTTTCCCCAAAATCATAGATCAGTTGCTGCTGCTGTTCGTTCGCTCCTGAAAGAATAGCGCCCAATTGCAATGCCCCTCCTAAGAGGACAGATGTTTTCAAACGGATCATCTCCAAATAGTCGTCCATAAGCAATGATCCGCGGCTTTCATAATCCATATCGAGCTGTTGGCCTTCACAGACCTCCATGGCCACCTTACTCAAAATTCGCAAAGTTGCCGGCAAATAGACCGGATTGCATTTGGAGATTTCTTCGTAAGCCTTGACCAATAGTCCATCTCCGGACAGAATGGCAATATTTGCATCCCATTTTTCATGAACGGTGGTTTTTCCCCTTCGCAAGGGTGCCTGATCCATCAGATCGTCATGTATCAGGGAAAAGTTATGAAAAAATTCCACGGCCTTTGCCGCCGGAATAATTTGTTCCATTTCTTGCATGCCAAATAACTCGGCCGCCATCAATGTAAGCACTGGTCTAACCCTCTTGCCGCCCAAAGTCAATATATACCGTATCGGATCATATAAATTTGTTGGAGTTTCAGGAAATTGACTTGTCTCTATCGCCTCTATCACGAGCTTTTGTAAGTGTTGCATATATCTTTACGATCGAATCATGCGAATATAGCAATAACATATAGAAATGGCAATTTTGTACCACCAAAGCAAGTCAGCTCAAAATTGTACATTTGTATAAGTCTTTTGTTATGCGCATACTGATTATCCATACATTTTATCAAGCACCTGGCGGTGAAGACACTGTTTTTCAACAGGAATCATCGCTCCTATCCCGGGAGCACGAGGTACATACCCTGACCTTTCAAAATAAAAAAGGTTGGCGCGGGGCCCTTCAGACGATAGGATCTTTTTGGAATATCTTTGCAGCACAGCGTGTGAAGAAATCAATTCGCGCGTTTAAACCAGACATTGTCCATCTCCATAACACGCATTATGCCTCTGGCCCGCTCCTGATACGTACGATCGCCAAACTGGGTATACCACAGGTAATGACACTGCACAATTTTAGGCTGCTCTGCCCCTCGGCAACGCTATACCATCATAATCATTTATTTCTGGATTCTTTGCATGAAGAATTTCCCTGGACAGCAGTTCGACAAAAGGCATTTAATAATTCTACAGTCAAAACATTCCTGCTTGCACTGAATTACTGGCTTCACCGTCGAATGGGTACTTGGAAAAAGGTGAATCGTTATATTAATTTAAGCAGCTTTGCCAAGTCTATATTTGCGGAGTCAACATTAAGCATATCTACCGAAAAGTTTGAGGTAAAACCCAATTTTGTTTTTCCCGCCACCATAGGCTCAGAAATCTCCCAGTCTTATTTTATTTATGTGGGGCGGCTTTCCGACGAAAAAGGAATATTGCAACTGATTGAGTCCGTCAAAGGAACTAGGTTGGAACTCCGTATCATCGGTGGCGGACCACTGGAAGAGGAGGTCGTGAAAAGCATAAGCGGGCATTCCAATATCAGCTATCTCGGTTTTAAATCCCGGACGGAAATTTTACCCCTCGTTGCCGCAGCACAGGCGCTGATCGTTCCTTCCATCTGTTTCGAAGGAATGCCAATCACGATCCTTGAAGCTTACTCCGTCGGAACGGCCGTACTCTGTTCAAAATTAGGACCTTTACCTGAATTGATCATCCCGCAGAGAACCGGACAGACATTTGATCCGCATAATAATAAAGAAATTACTGCATGTCTGACGCAGTGGAATGCCAAGCCGGCGGATGAAAAAGATGAGATAAGAAAGACCTGTCTTGCCTATTATTTTAGTAAATTTACTCCCGAAATAAACGAAAGCGAATTATTAGCGATCTATAAAGACGCTATTGAAGATAAAAAATTGAACAAATGAGCATTATTGTAATGGATAAGCTGGGTTTGGCATCTCAGATCCAAGCTACACTGGAAACAATCTATGATCCCGAATTAAAACCGGCAAATATCGTCGATCTGGGTCTCGTCTACGAAATTATTACTAAAGAGGATGGCATTGCAAAAATTGTCATGACACTCACCGCACCCGGCTGTCCGGTGGCAGGTGAAATCATGAATGAAGTGCAGGAGAAAGTTGCCGGAATAGCGGGGATCAAAGAAGCCTTGGTGGAATTGACTTTTGATCCGCCCTGGACCAAGGATATGATGTCTGAAGAAGCAAAGCTTGAACTTGGGTTCCTGTAGAAATCGTTTGAGAAATATTTAATGCCTCCTAATAGTCTTTCGGAGGCATTTTTATTGTGATGTTATTTTAAATATATCGTAACTGCTAATGGTCAGTGCAAAAAAGTAACATTAGCATTAACCGGTACTATTATTTTCCAGGTCGCTCAGTTTCTTCAGCGGTTTGGCTGTATTGGCATCACTTCCAAAGAGCAATTTCCATAGCTTGCGGGATTCCTTGGTCAAAAGCGGCGATACAATGGAGAGGATCAATACATACACCACGACGAATGACTGAATTACAGGAAGCAAAGCACCTGCTTTACCGATATTGGCCATGATAATCGAAAACTCTCCGCGGGCGGACAGGGTAAAGCCGATGTCAAAAGAAGTTTTCGGTTTCATTCCCGAGAATTTGGCTGCAAAATAACCTGAAGCAAGATTACCCATGACGGTCACCACAGCGGCTATAGAAGCCCACAACACGGCTCCCCCCAGCGACATCATATCTATGGATAGTCCGAAGCTGAAGAAAAACATTGCCCCAAAAAAGTCCTTATAAGGCAGTACCATCGCTTCAATTTTCTTAATATACTGTGAATCTGCCAGCACCAATCCTGCCATCAAAGCACCGATCGCCTCAGCAACATGAATGGTCTCCGAAAATCCTGCAACGATAAATAGCAGTGCAAAGATGACCAATATAAAAAGTTCGGAAGTTTTGTCTTTTAATAAACGGTCTATGGCCGGCACCAATTTACGGCCCAAAACCAAAAAGGCTAAGATAAAGCCCAATGCCAGCAAGGAGGTCCCTGCTACGGTCCAAAACGAACTGCTACCTGTTAATATCAGTCCCGAAAGAAAGGAAATGTGCATGGCAATAAACAGGTCGTCAAACATGATCATTCCCATAATAACCTCTGTCTCTGGATTTGCCGTTCGTTTAAGGTCAGTGAGCACCTTAGCAACGATCGCAGTCGAAGAGCTGGTCATGATACCACACAGCACCATCATCTCCTTAAAGGGTATATCCATCAGCCAACCGATCAATAGTCCCGAGGTAAAATTGAGCAGTACATAGATTGTTCCTCCGGTTACGATAGCCTTACCGGATTTAATCAGTCGATTAACTGAAAACTCTAGTCCCAGATAGAATAAGAGGAACAACACCCCTAGCCGGCCCATAAAATCTATAAAGGGTTTGCTTTCGGTAAATGTGAGGTCTACCAACCCTATCTGCGGTGCATGTTGTCCCAAAACCATCCCTATAATAATGAAAAAAGGAATAACGGAAAACTTAAGCTTGTTGGCAATCAATCCAACAATAGCTACAAGTCCGACAGCGATTCCAATTTCCAATATTAGGGTATGTGATAGCATAGATTACAGTAAAATTTCCTTTAAAAGTTTGATGTTGTTTTTCTTTCCGGCGATGACCAAAGTCGTTCCCGGAGTGATCAGATAAGATGGTCCCGGGTTGATGACCGTTTCATCATCTCTGATCCCGGCAATAATGGACGCTCCTGTACGTTGCCGTACCTCCAATTCTCCGATCGTTTTCCCTGCTCCTTCCCATTTGCCTTCAAGCTTGTACCATTCGATACGCAAGTCATCCAAAGCCACTTCAATTGTTTCCAATGCCTTGGGCTTATAGGATAGACCGCCTATAATACCCGCTATCTGACGAGACTCATCATCATTAAGTGTCATCACACACCGTGATTCATGCTCTTCATCATCATAACGATACAGTTCCCGCCGACCATCATCGTGAATCACAACAACCATATTGTCTCCCGCATCAGTTTCAATTTGAAATTTCTTTCCAATTCCAATCAGATCGGATTCTCTTACAATAGACATAATCTTCTATTTAAATAAATACCCATAATAACAGCAAAGCGCCGTTTTATCAAAAACAAATTTAACCAAAAATTCAATCTTAAACGAATCCTCTCCGCGCGACAGCAGGGGACATGAACAAGCAGATTACCCCAAAATACTAAAAAAAGATCAGAAAAACGAGTTTTAGGCCGCTTAATTCATTTAAAACATCAGTCAGCGACCCCGTTTGTTGGTGAAAACGTTATTACAAAATTGAATTTCTATAACGTTTTCGTAGTTCGTGCAATCGTTTGTTCAGCTCAGCAAAGAAATGACTCCATCGAATTTCTTTATACTTGCCGCCATTAAAACTAGCGAATCTAAATTACACACTATGGTCAAAAAGAGTCATTTCATTCTACTGACGCCCTTAACAATTCTTTCAGTAGCAGCACCTTGTTATGTTGCAGCGCTCCCTAATAATGCGAAGACAGCCATTGTCCAAGTCGTCCAACAACAATCCGTTTCTGGAAAGGTGGTGGATGAAACCGGAAAGCCTGTCAGCGGGGTTACCGTACAACAAAAGGGAACAACAGTAGCAACCACCACTGGTCAAGATGGGGTATTTACGCTGACAGTCACATCAAAAAATGCCACATTAGTCTTTAATTCAATCGGATTTATTGCACGGGAGCTACCAGTATCCCAAACAACTCAAGTTACACTGACAAAATCCGAGGACATGTTGGACGAGGTTGTCGTTGTTGGTTACGGTAAACAGAAAAAAAGTGACCTGACAGGGAGTGTCGCTACAGTGGAGGCCAAATCCCTCGAGCGGATCAATTCGCCAAACATCGTGGACAAACTGCAGGGCAAGATTTCCGGTCTAGCAATCAATTCTGGAAATGCTAAACCCGGGGAAACCGCAGCGATCAATATACGTGGCGAAAACTCCATATCTGCTTCCAATAATCCTTTGATCATCTTAGATGGAATCCCTTTCAGCGGCTCATTGGGTGATATTTCCTCCAATACCATTGCGAGTATTTCTGTATTAAAAGACGCCTCTTCCACGGCCATTTATGGATCACGTGCGGCAAACGGCGTCATTTTGATCACCTCCAAAAAAGGTGCGGCTGGAAAAGCGCGCATCAATTACAATGGTTATTTTGGGCTACAGAGTGTAGAACGTCTTCTGAAATTGATGAATGGCCCACAATACATTCAATTTATGCGCGACTATCAAGCCGCTAAAGGTAAAACTGGTGATGCGCTTAATCCCGAAAACTACCTTTTTGCGAATGTACTGGAACAGTATAAAAAAGGCGAAGAAGTCAATTGGCAAAATGAAGCCTTTAACAATGCGGCTCCCATTCACGAACATCAGCTCAGTTTTTCGGGCGGAACTGACAAATCTGATTACTATGCATCAGTAAGCTATCTCAATCAAGATGGCGTGGTCAAAAACACACCATACGAACGCTACAATGTCAACTTAAATCTCAATCAAAGCCTAAATTCATGGTTAAAATTGGGAATGACCATGCAAGCATCACAAGGCAATCGTGATGGTGTACAACCCAACTTAGAAAGCGTAGTAAAACTAGCTCCCTATAGCAAAAACCGGAATGAAAACGGTGTAGCGGAGACGTATCCGATGTATGCCCAAACATTATGGGGTCACCCTTTTGCCGATGAAAATGGTCAATGGGACAATACACGACGGACTGTATATGCAAACTCCTGGTTAGATGTCAAACTTCCAATTGAAGGGTTAAGCTTCAAGTCAACATTCGGCACGAACTACAGAAATATCAATGAAAACTCCTATTATGGATCAAATACGTTGACAGGACGCGGTGTAAATGGTCGGGGAGAGATTTATAATGAACATTTTTGGGATTGGACCTGGGAGAATTTACTGACTTATGACCGGACTTTTGGCGATCATAAAATTAATGTGGTCGGACTTTATTCCTCACAAAAGACCAACTTCAAAACGTCTAAAATGACCGGCGATGATTTCGTTTCCGATGCCGGGTACAACAATATGGCTTCAGCTTCCAAAAATCTGAAATTGGAATCCAAGCTTGAGAATACAGCGATGATCTCTTATATGGGACGGATCAACTACTCCTTCAAAGATCGTTATCTATTGACATTAACCGGTCGTTCGGACGGTTATAGCGCTTTTTCTGTTGATAACAGGTATGCCTTCTTTCCTTCGATTGCCGGAGCATGGGTAATCTCCAAAGAAGGGAACGTCCAAGATTACTTTGATCAGTTAAAACTACGGGTTTCTTATGGTAAAAACGGGAACCAAGCCGTATCTCCTTATCAAACCTATGACCGATTGACCAATGTGGATTATATCTATGGACTAGACCCCGTAAAAGGACTAGTGATGAATTTCAATGGACGAGGAAGCAACCTGACCTGGGAAACGACATCCTCCTTAAACGCAGGTTTGGATTTTGGCATTCTTAAAAATCGTCTTTCTGGAACAATTGACTACTATACTTCCAAAACAACAGATCTTTTGCTGAGCGAGCAAGTTCCGGTGATGAATGGCTATAATACCATTTTGAATAATATTGGTGAAACCTCCAACAAGGGATTTGAAGTCACTTTGAACGCCGTTACCACCAAAAATGACAATTTCCAATGGAATACAACGGTTAATTTTGCATACAACAACAATAAGATAACGAAATTGCGGGCAGATGGAAAGGATGATTTGACCAATGCCTGGCTTATTGGCAAACCAATACGCATTTTTTATGATTACAAAGTAATCGGGGTATGGCAGGAAGGTGAGGATATCGCCAACTCTTATCAACCAAAAGCAAAACCAGGCGATGCTAAACTAGCTGATTTAAATAACGATGGTAAAATCGATGCCAGCGACCGTACCGTCATGGGAAATAAAATTTCACCTTATACCCTCGGTATTGGGAATGATTTTACCTACAAAAATTTCTCCCTTTCTATATTTATGAACGGTGCTTTTGGCGGCACAAAAGTGGACGACTTTAAAAATATCGAGCGTTTCCTACCCAATAATGGCGCAAATTATCTCGCTGATATGC
This sequence comes from Sphingobacterium sp. DR205, assembly GCF_011064245.1. Classification (NCBI taxonomy): domain Bacteria; kingdom Pseudomonadati; phylum Bacteroidota; class Sphingobacteriia; order Sphingobacteriales; family Sphingobacteriaceae; genus Sphingobacterium; species Sphingobacterium sp. DR205. The sequence continues at coordinate 6,328,230 of NZ_CP049333.1, forward strand.
CTTACTGGACACCAGAGAACCCAAACACAGATATACCGTCACCGGGTTACACACCTGTCAATAACCATACGTATTACATCAATTCAGCGTACTGGCGGATTCGCGACCTCAGCTTGGGCTATACCTTTGAAGGCGATTTTCTAGAACGTTTGAATCTTTCGTCCGTCAGGGCATTTATCAATGCACGCAATATCTATACGTTCTCCAAAATAAAGGGGTACAATGTAGAAGCATTAAGTGTCAGTTCGACGACAGGAAACCCCACATCAACAAATATTGCCTACCCTTATCCGGTAGCAAGAACATTCTCATTGGGGCTAAATGTTCAATTCTAAACAGTTAAATATCATGAAAAAAAGAAATACAACTTTATATACACTTTTAGCTGGCCTTAGCCTATTCTTTACCGGCTGTAGCAAAAATTTTCTAAATGAAGATACCAGCAGCTTTCAATCGCCTGACAATACCTACATTAATACCAAAGGTTTTGAAACGGGTCTGAACGGTCTATACTCGTACGCTCGGATGGAATTTCTGACCTGGAACGGCAGTATATTTTCACAGGGAGCAACACCGCAGGAAGCTTTACAAGTTGGTACAGACATTGTCGCGATCAAAACCACAGGAACTGATGCAACTTTAGCGCCTTTTAGCAACTATAGCCTCAACCCAGCTTCGTCTTATGTACGTAATTACTGGAAGTATGCCTATGGTTTTATTGGAAATGCCAATATTATCCTGGAAGCATTAACAAAAAATACAATCCAATGGACAGATAAAGAGAATGATCCAAAACGTGTGGAAGCTACAGCCCGTTTCTTCCGCGCATACAGCTATCGTTATTTGATCAACCTCTACGGAGATGTGCCCTGGGTAGACAAGGTCTCGGTAACACCGCGCCGCGATTTTACCCGTACACCTAAAGCTGAAGTCTTGGCGCATATGATCGAGGACCTTAAATACGCTGGAGATAACTTGCCTGAGGACCCAGGCCCAATTCAAGAAGGGAAATTGACAAAATGGGCCGCATTGCATTATCTTGCTGAGGCTTATATTGAAGCTGGTCAACCAGATTTGGCTGCGGAAGCAGCTAACAAAGTGGTTCAGAGTGGTTATTTTAAATTAAACGATCAACGCTTTGGAGCCGAGAAAGACAAACCCGGCGACTATTTCCACGACATGTTTATCGAAAACAATCAGAATCGTTCGTCTGGCAATCAAGAGACTATCTGGGCCATTCAATTAGAATACAATACGCAGGGAGGCGGTGACAATTATACAGATTGGAGCAAACGCGCATGGGTTCCTTTTTATTCCCAACAAAAAGGTTTTGTCCTTGCCGACTCACTCGGAGGAAGGGGCCTCGGTCACGTGCGTCCGTACCAGTGGTGGCTGGATAGCTATGAAAAACAAGACGTCAGAAATTCCCCTTACAATATCAAACGGGATTGGTATTATAATGATCCTTCTGTTCCGGAACTCTATGGTAAGAAGGTTGTATTGACCGATGCAATCATTGCTTCTGGCAATGTATTTCCTACAATCACGAAGTTTTTTTATGGAAAAACAGCGGCAAACCCTGCATTTGAAGGCAATATGAAAGACCGTGTCAAAATACGATTGGCCGAGACCTATCTTTTATTGGCGGAAGCATATATGCGCGCCAATAAACCTGAACTGGCGAAGGATGCCATCAATGCGGTGCGCGCCCGGGCCAAAGCCTCTCCGGTCAATGCTTCGGCAATCAATGTAGATTTTATATTGGATGAACGTGCGAGGGAGCTTATGGGCGAAGAAATGCGCAGGATGACATTAGCACGCTTTGGTGCCGACGTTTTCCTACGCCGTGTACAGGCACTTAATCCTCAGTCAAAAGATGTTGTCAAGAAGGAATTTATTCTTTGGCCTATTCCACAGGAAGTCATCGACAGCAATACTGAGGCTGCTTTTCCGCAGAATGCTGGATATTAAACCTGACGTCAAAAAAGCCTTGTGGAATTCAAATTCCACGAGGCTTTTTATTGACATATCATTTTTTTTCTACCCCGCTTCAATAAGCTTGTAACTTCCATCCGAACGCAGCTGGCTACGGCCCATGGTTATATTTTTTGAGTGATAGAACAGAAAAATCCAGCCTTCTGGAGCCCCCTCTGTCCAATACCGCTGTCGGAGCTCTTTCGAGCGTCGTCCGTCAAAATCGTATTTAGCCACGTAATTATGAAAAATTTCCTCGGGTTCAGGCAACACATCGCCTCCGAAAAAATAGTGCTCTCCCCCTGTACGGATGTGAAATGCCTGGTGATTTGGTGTATGTCCGCCATTATGCACATAGCTGATTTCAGTATTTACCGCTCCTTCCCCCTCCACCAACACAAGGTTTCCGCTCCGTTGGACGACATCAAAAATCTCTGTACGGTAGGAACTGGAGATACCAGAATAGGCGTCCTCCCATTCGCCTCTTTGCACAATATATTCAGCCTCCGGAAATGCAATACGGAGCGAGCCTTCTTCCATTTTTACCATACCACCGGCATGATCCTTATGCAGATGTGACATCAATACATATTTTACATCATCGGGCTCATAACCTAATTTGCGAATATTATTGTACAGCTTCAGCACACCCTGGTCATCCGTATGCCCCAGGCCGGTATCACAGATCACAATACCTGATTCTGTTTTGATCAAAAAAGGATGAACATGGATAAACATGGATCCGGGACGATCTTTCGGATCATCTACAGCCGGATCAAAGGGAACGAATTTTCTACTTTTATCAACGGAAAAAGAACCTTCATATAGAGAATAAGCCTGCACCATATTTAAAACATTGGGAATATGCACGTTAAGCAACAGATGGTCAATACCAGGTTTAGGAATTAGGTAAGTCCAGCCTTAAAACGTATATTTACACTTAAAATATTGTGCAAAGATATGCAAAAAAGGTGGGTACTAAAATCTAAAACTGATGTCAAAATAACCAACAAACTGCGCGAGGAATTAAATATCAACGCTGTATTAACAGAGTTGCTCGTCAGCAGGGGAATTGGAAGTTTTGATGAAGCAAAACAGTTTTTTAGACCACAATTGTCCGATTTGCACGATCCATTTTTGATGAAAGATATGGAAAAAGCCATATCCCGAATCATCCAGGCCATTGGCAACAAAGAAAAAATTCTAATCTATGGTGACTATGATGTCGATGGCACAACAGCCGTTGCCGTAGTCTACAGCTTTTTCAGAGAATTCCATAGTCAGCTTGAGTTTTATATTCCCGACCGTTATGCGGAGGGATACGGTATATCTACACAAGGTATTGACTATGCTGCTGCAAATGGATTTACTTTAATTATCGCATTGGATTGCGGCATAAAGGCCATCGATAAGATTGAGTATGCCAACAGCAAAGGGATAGACTTTATCATCGGCGACCACCATCTGCCGGGAGAAAAACTTCCAAAGGCTTTTGCCGTGTTAGATCCAAAACGTGCCGATTGTGATTATCCGTATAAAGAACTTTCGGGTTGTGGCATCGGATTCAAGATCATTCAGGCTTTCATCCTGACCAATGGCATGGATATCAATGCCTGTTATCAGTTTTTGGATCTGGTCGCGGTCAGTATCGCTTCAGACATTGTTCCGATCACCGGAGAGAACAGAATCTTAAGCCATTTTGGATTAATCAAGCTCAATACCAACCCTTGTGTTGGACTAAAAGCCCTGATTGACCTTTCCAATAATAGAACAAAGACCTTCACGGTCAATGATATTGTCTTCCAGATCGGCCCACGCATCAATGCCGCCGGAAGGATAGACCATGCCAAGGATGCTGTTAAATTATTAATTTCAAAATCCTTACAGGAGGCTAAAGATTTCAGTTCGAGTATCGATGACCAAAATAATGTCCGCAAGGATTTTGACCTGAAGATAACCGAGGAGGCGCTGGCGCTGATTGAGGAGAACGTCGTGCTCAAAAGCCGAAAATCTACCGTATTATACAAAGCAGACTGGCATAAAGGTGTTATCGGTATCGTTGCCTCACGATTGACCGAAAAATATTACCGCCCGACCATTATATTGACGGAGACCAATGGTCATATTGCAGGATCTTGTCGTTCAGTCATTGGATTTGACCTATATGAAGCCTTAAACGAATGCGCCGATCTGCTTGAACAGTTTGGCGGACACAAATATGCTGCCGGACTGACCATGTCTCTTGATAATGTAAGTCTGTTTCAAGATCGCTTTGAAGAGGTTGTCGCCCGAAGAATCAGTCCGGAGATGCTGACACAGGAAATCCTGATCGACGCCAAACTTCACCTAAAGGATATCGACGCAAAGTTTTTCCGCATACTCCAGCAGTTTGAACCATTTGGCCCACAGAATGAAGCACCGATTTTCCTGAGCAAAAAGGTAAGTGCGGTAGGTTCGGCTTTCCCCGTCGGTACAAATCATTTAAAAATGACCGTGGTTCAGGAAGACTCTGCCTCTTTTGACTGCATCGGTTTCGGATTGGCCGAACATATCAGTCTTATCAATTCAGGCCAGAGTTTCGATATCTGTTATAGTATCGAGGAAAACGTGTGGCGCAACAAGAGAAACTTACAGCTTAACATCAAGGGAATACGATACTAGTTTTTTTATTTGAATAAGGTGTAGTTAGCTTCTTAAGCATAAAGCACCACAGTGGTCTAAATACTAAGATCTAAATACTTAATACTAAGAAGATATTAAATATATTTACCATAGATTTGCATCAAAATGCTCCAACAGCGATTTCCGCATCAAATTCAGTCTGATCTGTTTTTTGAGGGAACACATAGAGCAGCAGTTTATAGTGACAAGATAAAGCAAGAAGATGATTTTAAAGGCAGAACATCTCATAAAAAAATATAAGCAACGCACGGTTGTCAACAACGTGTCCTTTCATGTTGAGCAAGGAGAAATCGTGGGATTATTGGGACCAAATGGTGCCGGTAAAACGACCTCTTTCTATATGATTGTGGGTCTGATCAAACCCAATGAAGGAAAAGTATTCTTGGATGATCAAGAAATCACACAAGACGCCATGTACCAACGTGCACAACGCGGAATAGGTTATTTGGCTCAGGAAGCTTCTGTTTTCCGCAAGTTATCCGTGGAGAATAATATTCTTGCAGTACTGGAGATCCATTATCCCAACAAAGAAGAACGTATGGCCAAGCTGGAGGAGTTGTTATCCGAATTTAGTCTCCACCGCGTTCGTAAAAACAGAGGTGATCTTTTGTCGGGGGGTGAACGCCGCCGTACGGAAATCGCTAGGGCATTAGCGGCAAATCCAGCATTTATCCTTTTGGATGAACCATTTGCAGGGGTCGACCCTATTGCCGTAGAGGAAATACAAACGATCGTTGCCAAACTCAAAACGCGCAATATTGGCATCCTAATTACGGATCACAACGTACAGGAAACTTTATCCATTACGGATAGAGCTTATCTTTTGACCGAAGGAAAAATCATGCTGACCGGCACACCTGAAGAGATTGCCGATAATGAGCTCGCGCGAAAATTCTACCTTGGTCGTCATTTTGAATTGAGAAGGAAAAAATTTTAAAGCAAAAAGAATACCCTATGGCCTTATTAAACTCCATTTTTACTTGGTTCATGAAAAAAAGGATTCACCAGATCGAACTTTTTATGAAATATCCACACGATGTCCAAGAAGAATGGTTCCAAAGTTTAATTTCTACCGCAGAGGCAACAGAATGGGGAAAGAAATACGATTACACCAGTATACTCACACCTGAAATATTTAAAGAACGTGTCCCTATACAGGACTACGATGATATCAAAGGTTATGTAGACCGCATGATCAAAGGTGAGCAGAATATTCTGTGGCCTTCGGACATCAAATGGTTTGCAAAATCTTCGGGAACAACCTCTGACCGTAGCAAATTTATCCCCGTCAGTGAAGAGGCTTTGGAAGAATGTCATTTTCAGGGCGGTAAGGACATGTTGACCATCTACTGCCACAATAGACCCGAAAACCGTGTTTTCACGGGAAAATCGGTTGTCATCGGTGGCTCTTCCCAGATCAACAACTTCAGTCCCGACTCTTATTATGGGGACTTATCCTCGATCCTGATCCGTAATCTCCCTTTTTGGGCAGAATTCAAGCGGACCCCGAATATGGAGGTGACCTTAAATCCCAATTTTGAAGAGAAAATTGAACAGATAGCTCAAATAACCATTAAGGAAAATGTAACCAGTCTAGCAGGTGTGCCAACCTGGAATATAGTGATGGCCAAGCGTATTTTGGAAATCACGGGCAAGGATAATTTATTGGAGGTATGGCCAAATCTGGAATTTTATGGTCACGGTGGCGTGAGTTTCAAGCCTTACCGCGAGCAATTTCACAAGCTGATACCTTCAGACAAAATGTATTATCTGGAAAACTACAATGCCTCAGAGGGATATTTTGGTTTACAAGACAGATCTGATTCCGAAGATCTGCTGCTGATGCTGGACTATGGGATCTATTATGAATTCCTTCCGGTGGAAAGAATGCATGATGAAAATCCAACAACGCTACGCTTGGATCAAGTGGAAATCGGCAAGAACTATGCGCTGATCATATCCACCAACGCTGGACTATGGCGTTATAAGATAGGTGATACGATCAAGTTTACATCGCTCTCACCTTACCGTTTTCAGATATCAGGCCGCACAAAACAATACATCAATACATTTGGTGAAGAAGTAATCGTAGACAATGCCGAACAAGCATTGGCAGAAGCGAGCAAATTGACAGATGCCCGAATTAAAGATTATACCGCGGGCCCGGTATATTTTCGGGAAGCAGAAGCTGGCGCACACGAATGGGTTATCGAATTCGAACAGCAGCCTAATGATTTTAACCGTTTTTGTGAAATATTGGATGCAAAGTTGCGGGAAATCAATTCGGATTACGATGCGAAACGCTTTAAGAATATGGCACTCCAATCGCCCATTGTCCATAACGCGCCGTCAGACACTTTTTATAAATGGATGAAGTCTAGGGGTAAATTAGGTGGACAGAATAAAGTTCCAAGGCTGAGCAATAATAGAGAGTATCTCGATCCGCTTCTGAAGATTTTACAAGATTGACCGGAGGTCTGTCCTAGTGGAGATTAGCCAAAATTTTCCAATACATTTTTGGCTAATCTCTTTGTTTAGGGTTTAATTGCGGTTTTATACAAAAACACAAAAAAACCAAGGATAAAATTCACAGAAATACCTTTCTTTTGAATTTCAACATCACGCTGTAACAATTCGCGAGTTTCACCCGATGTTACTTCATTGCTTTTGTTAAGACTGTGAGTCAATTCCATACTAAGTTTATTTTATGATAAGTGATTTTATAGCGTAAAGCGAACCAGATGCCCATCGATGGCCGCATTCTTTATTGCCAAACTTTATGCCATAAATGCAAGCTGATTGTTAATTAATATAAAATTAATACATTTAATTAATAATGGACTGATTCTAAAAATTTCTAAGTCAAATCTTTCATTTTTATATAAAAAGTGTAGTCATTTGGAGAATGACTGTCCGAAATAAAAGGCATTTTGCCAAACGGGAAATTATCCGGACAAAGTGCGGTTTATATTTCAATTTTTCCTAACTTAGCCTAAGTAATATAAAAAATAAGATGAACGCGACAGAGAACTATTCAATTCGCGTAGAGCCAACTCAAAATTCAAGACTCTCGCAAGTAGATTTCGACAATCTAAAATTCGGAAAGATATTATCCGACCACATGCTGGTCGCAGACTATGATGATGGTGAATGGAAAGATGTCAGCATCGTCCCTTACGGAGACATCAGTATCAGTCCTTCGATGTCTGCTTTACATTATGGTCAAGCGATATTTGAAGGTATTAAAGCCTATAAATTTGCAGATGGTACGGTGAGTATCTTTCGTCCGGATAGAAACTGGGAAAGATTCAACAAATCAGCAGCCCGTCTTCAGATGCCTGAAGTCCCTGAGGAAATCTTCATGGATGGACTGAGCAAGCTATTGGATATTGACCGGAATTGGGTTCCTGCTAAAGAAGGCTCTTCTTTATATATCCGCCCATTTATGTTCGGTACGGAAGCCGCTTTGGGTGTACATCCATCCAAATCGTACAAATTTATCATTATTACGGGACCGGTAGGTGCTTACTATAGTAAACCCATTAGCTTAAAAGTTGAAACTTACTATACGCGTGCAGCCGAAGGCGGTGTTGGATTCTCGAAAAATGCCGGTAATTATGCATTGTCGCTTTACCCAACCCAATTGGCTAATGATGAAGGCTACGATCAAATTATGTGGACTGACGCAGCCGAACACAAATATATTGAAGAAGCCGGTACTGCAAACCTTATTTTCCGTATTGGCGATACCATTATCACACCACATGGTGATACCATCTTACATGGTGTAACCCGTCGTACCATTATGGAGTTAGCGGATAAATGGGGATATAAAACCGAACAGCGAAAAGTATCCGTTCAGGAGCTTATCGATGGCATCAAATCGGGAACAGTAACCGAGGCATTTGCCGCTGGAACAGCAGCAACGATAACACACATCAGCCGTATCGGTTTTGAAGGACAAGACTACAACTTGCCTCCGGTGGAAGGCCGCGAATTCTCCAATAAAGTCTTAAATTACCTGAATGAATTGCGCTACGGTAAAGTAGCTGATTCATTTGGCTGGAACTACTTGGTGAAATAAAGGAATAATACATACAAAAAAGGGCAGTTGGTGATCACCAATTGCCCTTTTTTGTGCAAATAGGTTTGATTAATTCTCCTTGTTGCTGCCATGAAGTTTAGCCTGTATAAAATCAATGATGTCCCCCGTCTCAGTAGGCTGGAACCAAACAGTATCACCATATTTTTTAAACCAGGTAATCTGACGCTTTGCGTAACGTCTTGAATTCTGTTTGATTTTGTCCACAGCATCTCCCAAAGAGATATTTCCGTCGAGATAGTCGAACAATTCGGCGTACCCTACCGTCAGCAAAGCTGGTTTGCTTCTAAAAGGAATCAACGATTTTACCTCCTCCAGCAAACCAGTTTCCATCATACGATCTACCCGAAGATTGATCCGTGCATACAATTGGGAACGCTCCATATTTAACCCTATCGTCAAAATATCAAATGGTCTTTTATCGACATCTTTCTTATGGTAAAAGGACATCGGTTTGCCTGTTGCCTCAAATACTTCCAGGGCGCGAACGACACGCTGTGGATTGTCCACATCGGCGACTTGATAATAAACAGGATCAATTGCATTTAACCGTTCCTTCATCTTTTCAATACCCAATTGCGCCATTTCGTTGTTGAGTCTTTCACGCACCTCCTCCCCGGCTTTGGGAAGGTCATCCAATCCTTCACAGAGTGCACGAACAAATAGTCCGGATCCGCCCACCATAATAACGACATCATGCTGCCTGAAAAGTTCATTCAGCCTGAGCAATGCTTCCCGCTCAAAATCGCCCGCAGAATAATCCTGACTAATGGAATGCGAATTTATAAAGTGGTGTGGAGCAGCGGCCAATTCTTTTGCATCCGGCTTTGCCGTACCGATGCTCATCTCCCGATAGAATTGGCGGGAATCGGCAGAAATGATTTCAGTCTTAAAGTATTGGGCCAATGAAATAGCCATTGCAGTTTTTCCAACAGCAGTCGGACCTACAATGGCTATCAGTGTTTTTTTATTTGCCATAATATGTGCTTTAGATGCTCAAATAAGCATCCAAAGGCATTTTCTATTAATATTCGTCTTCGTAGCCAGTAGATTCTTCACGTTCCTCCTCGCCTTCTCCCTCTTCATCTTCATCCTCGCTGTCAAAGCCATCCAATTCATCTTCGTCATCCACACCGTATTGTGTTTCATCCTCCTCAACATACTCATCCTCCTCAACAGCATCGGCTACAGGGAAATTAGCGGCAGTCATGGTTTTAGGTACCTGACCGACCGACTTGAACAAAGCCGGATACTCTTTACCTGCTTCCTCCTTCAAAATTTTGATCAGTTCCACCTGAAAATCATAAGGACGGTCAAAGTTATAGATGTAATAAAATTTTTGGTGTGGATCATCAATAAACTTGCTCAGGCGAATATTCTCCATCAACAAAACTTCCGTATCTTTCTTACGCTGCGTGGGTTTAAAAGCAATTTCTGTTCCTTTTTTCCACTGATCATTGCTCACGTAGAAAGAGGAAGAAGCATCTGGTGCGTAGCCTGTCGTTTTATGGATTTCCTCATGCATGTCTAAAAATGTACTTTTGGAAGGCATATCAATTTCGCGATATACATCTTCATAATCTTCAAAAGTAACTCTAAATCTATAAATTGCCATCTTTTATGTATTCTTCTTTTTAGCAGTTTAAAATTAATACTATATTTTAAGAATTGGAAATTTCCAATGGGATTTCTTGCTTGACCTCCAAGCCCATGTCTCCAGCTTTACGAACTAAATAGTGATAGGCTTCGATCCGGGAATTGGGGATATCACCTTCCAAAATAGCTTCGCGGATCAGATTTTTCAACTGTCCGACAACACGTCCAGGTGTCAATCCAAAAAGTGTCATAATATCTTCGCCACTGATGGGTGGCTGCCAATTTCTAATCTTGTCACGTTCTTCAACGTCCTTCAGCTTTTGCTTGACAAGTTCAAAATTCTGGCGGTACTTTTTCTTTTTAAACTCGTTCTTCGTTGTCACGTCCGCATGACACAACATCATCAGGGCATCGATGTCATCATCGGCCTCAAATAGTAAACGTCGAACGGCAGAGTCGGTGACAATATCCTGTGCCAGCACTATCGGACGAAGATGCAATTGTACAAGTTTCTGTACAAATTTCATCTTTTCATTCAATGGCAATTTCAGTTCGGCAAAAAGCTTCGGCACCATCCGTGCGCCACGGTCTTCATGTCCATGAAACGTCCAGCCCAATTTCTTATCGAAACGTTTTGTCGCCGGCTTGGCAATATCATGCATGATGGCAGCCCAACGTAACCAGAGGTCATCTGACAGTTCACATACATTATCCAAAACCTCCAATGTATGGTAAAAATTGTCCTTATGTCCTTTTCCGTCAATAATGTCAACACCATGCAGGTTGTACATGGCGGGGAAAATTAATTCCAACAGGCCGGTATCAAAAAGATATTTAAATCCCACCGAAGGCTTAGCTGAAAGAATAATCTTATTGATTTCGTCGATAATCCGTTCTTTCGAAATGATCCTGATACGTTCCTTAGTCTCCGTTATCGCTTTAATAGCCTCAATATCGATCTTAAAATTTAGTTGCGTTGCGAAACGGATCGCACGCATCATACGTAATGGATCATCCGAGAATGTTTCAATTGGATCGAGGGGTGTCCGGATAACACGGTGTTCGAGATCCTGTACACCATCAAATGGATCCACCAAGGTTCCATAATCGGCCTTATTCAGTGAAAATGCCATAGCATTGATGGTAAAATCACGACGATTCTGATCATCGCTCAAGGTCCCATCCTCTACGATCGGTTTTCTGGAATTTGCACGGTAGGATTCCTTCCTTGCCCCCACAAATTCCACGTTAAGCCCCTCAAAAACCAACATCGCGGTTCCAAAATTCTTATAGACCGCAACTTTAGCATGAAGTTTCTCACCGAGTAAAGTTGCAAATTCAATACCACTTCCCACCACAACAATATCCACATCATTTTTGAATGGGCGCTGCATAATATAGTCGCGCACATAACCTCCGATGACATAACATGTTGTGTTTGTCTGCTCGGCGAGCTCCCTGATGATAGAAAATATTGGATGTTGTAAATTATCGCACATAGTTAGAACAGTGGGTTTAAAAAACCAAACAGTTTGCAAAAGTAATACTTTTTTTTAGTATTAGGTATTGAGCTATTAGAATTGAGATTTTGATCATTATAGTCCCCTTAATGACAATATGATTCTCGTCATCTGCTTAACTTGACACATAACCGCTATAGATCAAAAAAATCAGCAACTATTACAGGCCTAATCCCGGTCTTTGGACAATTTGCGGAAGGCCAATGGATTCTTCAATAATTCAGCTTGTTCCCGGCGACGTTTCACAATATGGACCGCAGTAAAAATTGCCTCGACAAATGAGCTCGGTGAGGCCAGGTTTTTCCCTGCGATATCGTAGCCTGTACCATGATCCGGCGAAGTACGCACAATGGGTAATCCAGCAGTATAATTTACACCGCCCCCCTTGGCGATATGTTTGAAAGGAATCAGCCCCTGATCGTGGTACATGGCCAGTACGGCATCAAATTTCTCATAAGCACCCTTTGCAAAGAAACCATCTGCAGGATAAGGACCAAAACAGAAAATCCCCTGTTCATTTGCTTTTTCAACCGTTGGTCGAATTATCTGGTCGTCTTCCGTCCCGATAATCCCGTGATCGCCAGCATGTGGGTTAAGTCCCAAAACGGCTATTTTCGGTTTCTCAACCCAGAAATCCTTTTTTAAAGATTCGTTCATCAGAACGAGCTTTTTCAAAATTGCCTCTTCCGTAATATTCGTAGCCACATCGTGTAATGGGATATGTCCCGTCACCACACCAATGCGCAGCTCATCACAGACCATAAACATCAGTACATCGTCAGCTTCAACTTTTGCCTGCAAATATTCGGTATGTCCAGGAAATTGAAATCCTTCCTGTTGAATATTATGTTTGTTGATTGGTGCGGTCACCAATGCATCAATTTTACCGGCTTTCAAATCATCTATCGCTCGCTCGAGTGACAAAAAAGCATATTTGCCGCCGATTTCATTTTCCTCACCCAAGGAGATCTTAACATCTTCCTGCCAGCAATTGATCATATTCGCCCGTTTGGAATGGGCCTGTTCAGCATCATTGATTACGTTAAAACTAAAATCGTTTACTCCTATCGCTTTTCGGTGAAAAGAGGCCACTTTTGTATTTCCATAAACAATCGGCGTAAAAAAATCGCACATACGTTGATCTACCAATGACTTAATAATTACTTCAAGTCCAATGCCGTTAATATCCCCTACGGTAATTCCGATTTTTAGTTTATCACTCATCCTTTTTTAAATGCTTTGACTCAAAAATAGGGATTTTTTTTTAGTATTGAGTAGTTAGATATGCGTATTAAGATTTTGGGCGAACAAGCCTCTGGCCTAAAAACTTTCTGTCCTTTTGAATTTTTACTTTTGACTTTTTACTTTATAAAGCTTTTAAATTTCTAATTTTGCATCATGAGTACAGTTAGAGCAAAAAAACATTTAGGACAGCATTTCTTAAACGATAAGAATGCCGCACAACGTATTGTAGAAGCATTGGATCCTAAATTGGGTTTTAGCCAAGTACTCGAAGTCGGTCCGGGAATGGGTGTCCTTTCGGATTTTCTATTACAGAAAGAAGAATATGAGACCTATCTGATCGATGTTGACGATGAATCGATCGCCTATCTGGATGACAAATACCCACAATTGGGCAAAAGATTGATCCATGGCGATTTTCTAAACCTTGACTTTTCACAATATTTCGGTGAAAAAATGGCTGTCATCGGCAATTTTCCCTATAATATTTCTTCTCAGATCCTCTTCAAAATTCTGGACGAGCGTCAACGTGTTGTTCAGATGACAGGCATGTTTCAAAAAGAGGTCGCTGAGCGCTGTACAGCGAAAGCGGGCAGTAAAGAATATGGTATCCTGAGCGTGTTCTTACAGGCATACTACAAAGTAGAATATCTCTTTACCGTAAAGGCAGGCGCATTTAATCCACCACCAAAAGTATTGTCAGGTGTCATTCGCATGACGCGAAATGACCGTGAACAATTAGCCTGCGACGAGAAGCTGTTTTGGCGGGTCGTTAAAGCGGGATTCAATCAACGTCGCAAAACCTTGCGCAACTCCCTTTCGGGTGTTGTCCCAAAAGATAAAATGTCGGACAATCCGCTGTATGAGCTGCGGGCCGAACGATTGACCGTAGATGACTTCGTCAGCTTGACAAACGAGATTGCAAACTGCCTTTAATATGAAGCCGGCAGATAACACTTTTATCATTATCGGTGGCGGAATCGCTGGATTATGCACAGCAATAGGCCTCCAGCAACTGGGTATTGAAGCCCATGTTTATGAAAGTGTATCCGAACTTAAAGGTATAGGAGCAGGATTTGGCCTTGCTGCCAATGCCATGCAGGCATTAGATCACCTGGGCCTAAAAGAAGAAATCAGCCAAATCGGACATTATCTTGAATCCTACAATGTCCTGGATCAAAAAGGGAATATTTTGGTCGAACCGGATACCAGATCAATCAGCAAAAAATACAAACAGGACAATTTCGCCATACATCGGGCGGACCTACATCAATTTCTTCTATCAAAGATTCCTGACAGTCAAGTTCATCTTGGCAAGCGTGCGCTGTCTTTTGATCAACTAGGTGAACAGATCCATGTTCATTTTACCGATGGTACCCAAGCAGTAGGTAACGCAATATTAGTTGCCGATGGCGTACATTCACTTTTACGTCAGCATCTGATCCCCACATCCACCCCCCGTTATTCAGGCTACACCTGCTGGCGCGCAACAATAGATAACAGTAGCATCCAGCTCAAAAAAAGCACCGAAACATGGGGTGCAAAGGGTAGATTTGGCATGACACCGCTTGTAGGCGACCGCATTTATTGGTACGCTTGTATCAACAGCCCACAACAAAATCCTGCTTTAAAGAATTGGACCCCGTCGGATCTGCTAAATAATTTCAAGGATTACCATGACCCGATCCCAACTATTCTATCAGAGACGCAGGCAACCGAACTGATCTGGAATGATATTATAGATATTGCTCCCTTACAACAGCTTGCTTTTGACAATATCCTTTTACTCGGAGATGCCGGTCATGCCACAACGCCGAATTTAGGACAAGGTGCCTGTCAAGCCATAGAGGATGTTGCCGTACTATTGGATGAACTGAAAACAGCTGCCTCCGTCCAGCAGGCCTTCGCCCGATTTGAAGCGCGACGGTTGGACCGTGTTAATTATATCAGCAATACCTCTTGGCAGATCGGGAAGATCGCTCAATGGGAGAACCCATTTTTAATCGGTATGCGCAATTTCATCATGAAAATCATGCCGAATAGACTCAAGCAACAACAGTTAAACAAGTTACTGTCAGTAGACTTTATGCAAATCAACCGTAATCATGAAAGCTAATATTTTGATTGTCGACGATATCCACGAAATTATGTTGGAGAAATTTGAACAGGCAGGGATTCCCTATGACTACCAACCTGACATTGACCGCCAAGAAGCTGAAAAAATCATTGCAAACTATTCAGGCATGGTCATCCGCTCTAAATTTCAGGTCGACAAAGCTTTCTTTGACCTGGCTCCTAACTTGCGTTTCATCGCCCGGGCAGGGGCTGGAATGGATAATATCGATGATGAAATTGCCACACAGCGACAGATTACATTAATTCCCGCCAACGAAGGTAACCGGGATGCGGTGGGCGAACACATGATCGGCATGTTGTTAAGCCTGATGAACAACCTCAACCGCAGCGATCAACAAGTGCGGGCCGGCCAATGGTTGCGTGAGGCCAACCGAGGCTATGAACTTAAAGGGCGTACCGTTGGTTTGGTCGGTTATGGGCACAATGGTATGGCGATGGCTAAAAAGCTCTCTGGCTTTGAGGTGAACGTACTTGCTTACGATAAATATCGGACCGAATATACGGACCAGTACGCAGAAGAAGCCACTATGGAAGATATCTATTCGCAAGCGGATGTTATTAGCTTCCATATCCCCCTGACGGCCGAAACAAAAGGAATGATTGACAGTGTTTATCTCTCCAAATTTAAGAAACCAATCTTCTTCCTGCTTGGTGCCCGAGGTGGCATTGTACAAGTACCGGCTGTATTAGCTGGTCTTGATAGCGGCAATATTCTCGGTGCAGCCTTTGATGTACTTCCCGTCGAAAAATTCCCCAAACTTGCTGAACAGACCTGGTACCAGGAACTCATTCGCCGAGAAAATGTCATACTATCCCCACACGTAGCGGGCTGGACATTTGAAAGCTATTATAAGTTATCAGCAGTTGCCGCAGATAAGATTATTGCATTTTTAAAGCTTCAGGAAACGCATTAAAAAAGTTTAATCCATTATCGGGTTATGAAAGTTGTTCGACTACCTACCAAATGCTAAACAACGCCACGATCAAAAATTGGAGTACAAGGCTCCCATCCAATAAATAGGCATAATGGTAGTGATCTTTCGTTTTGAAGACGGCTAGCTTTAGGAGTGCATATATCAGTATATTAGTTAAGATCAGCCCCAACTTGATCCATAACAGATAGGGTGCAACAAGGATTAAAAAGCTATGTAATATCAATAAAGTATAGGTAAGTCTTTTCGCTTTCTGCTCCCCCAACATATTGGGCAGCGTACGCAGATGATAGTAAGAATCCTGCTGAATGTCACGGATATCAAAAGGTAGTGTACAAATAATCAAGAATATAAATTTCAACACGCAGAGCGCAACGAGCACCCAATGGTCTATCCTGTCACCGATATTGAGCAGTTCAACATAGGGAAGTACCACACTACTACAGACCCAAACCAGGGCAATATGGAAGATCTTAGCCCCGGGTATCTGTCTCAGCCCTACTTTTCGGTCATGGAACGTAAACAACGGCATTCCGTACAATAAGCTCAAGATTCCGATAAAGCCCAAAAACAGAAATGAATAGCGGTGAATATGGAACAAACAGTAACCAAGAACAGCCAATGCGATGACATTATTTAACCACATCACCCATTCATGGTTAAATATCCAACGTGTACGTGGGAATTTGGACTCTTTTGGATTCTTCGGCTTAGACCACCATAGGCTAAAATTATAGAGTAATAATGTTGCTGTCCCCTCGACCAAAACAATAGACCAATTGATTGGTCGTTCAAATATGATATAGGTCAGTGCGCATTGCGCCATGGCGGCCAATGCAATTAAAATATTCGTATAAATGCTGATATAGAATATCTTTCTTAGAAACAACATGCTTGTTTAATCTTGCTGCAATATAACAATCTTGATAGAGAAAAGTAGTTTAACATTATATTAAACATCAAATTGTTGATAAAATGGGCAAAAACCGCTAAATTGTACACCGAAATTGAACGATCAAAAACGATTTCGCAACGATAACAATATAAATTAAAATAATTCATAATAATCCTAATAACGATGAGCCTACAAATAAAATCATTTGAAGAATATCAAAGTGAATATAAGCGAAGTGTAGAACAACCAGAGGAGTTTTGGGCGAGCATAGCGGATCATTTTTTCTGGAAGAGAAAATGGAACAAGGTGCTGAACTGGAACTTTGAGGAACCTAATATCAAATGGTTTGAAGGTGCAAAATTAAATATTACAGAAAACTGCCTGGACCGTCATATTTATGCGAATGGCGATAAACCAGCGATTATTTGGGAACCAAATGACCCGAATGAAGCACACCGCATCCTTTCCTATAAACAATTGTTACAGAAGGTCGAGCAATTTGCCAATGTATTAAAGAACAACAACATCAAAAAGGGCGACCGGGTCTGTATTTACTTGCCAATGGTTCCAGAATTGGTTATTGCTGTATTGGCCTGTGCACGTATCGGTGCTATCCATTCAGTTGTCTTTGGCGGTTTCTCCGCGCGTTCGATTGCGGATCGTATCGTGGATGCGGAATGCAAATTGATCGTGACTTCGGATGGCAGTTACCGTGGTAATAAAACCATTGGCCTTAAAAATATTGTTGATGATGCGTTAATGCAATGTGATACTGTAGAGAAAGTCATTGTATTAACACGTACACGTACGCCAGTATCCATGATCAAGGGACGTGATGTGTGGTGGGAAGACGAGATCAAGAAAGTTGAGACCCAAGGGAATCCGGCCTGCCCTGCAGAAGAAATGGATGCCGAGGACACTTTATTTATCCTTTATACTTCAGGATCCACCGGTAAACCAAAAGGTGTCGTACATACCTGCGGTGGCTATATGGTCTACACGGGATACACCTTTATGAATACTTTCCAATATCAGCCCAACGATGTATTTTTCTGTACAGCTGACATCGGATGGATCACCGGCCATAGTTATATTGTCTATGGACCGTTGTCACAAGGTGCTACTTCATTGATGTTTGAAGGTATCCCAACATTCCCGGACGCCAGCCGTTACTGGGATATCGTTGATAAATTTAAAGTCAATATTATCTACACCTCCCCTACGGCACTACGTTCGTTAATGGCCTTCGGAGATCAGTTTGTAGATAAAAACGATCTTTCGTCACTACGCGTATTGGGTTCGGTGGGCGAACCTATCAATGAAGAAGCCTGGAACTGGTTTAACGAGAAGGTGGGTAAGAAGAACTGCCCTGTCGTGGATACCTATTGGCAAACGGAGAATGGAGGTCACCTGATAACCTCATTGGCTGGTGTGACACCAGAAAAAGCAAGTTACGCGATGTTCCCAATGCCGGGTATACAACCCGCGTTGATGGACGAGAATGGAAAAGAAATCGAAGGCAATGATGTCACTGGAAATCTATGTATCAAATTCCCTTGGCCGGGTATGTTACGGACGACTTGGGGAGATCATGATCGTTGTAGACAAACGTACTTCTCCACTTACAAAGACATGTACTTTACAGGCGATGGTTGTTACCGTAGCCCAGAAGGATATTACAAAATCACGGGCCGTGTGGACGATGTATTGAATGTATCCGGTCACCGTATCGGTACTGCGGAGGTAGAAAATGCCATCAATATGCATGCTGATGTTGTGGAATCCGCTATTGTCGGCTATCCACATCCAGTCAAAGGTCAGGGCATCTACGCTTATGTTATCGCCAATCACCATACAGATGCAGAAGCCACTAAAAAAGACATTATGGAGACTGTATCACGTATTATTGGCCCCATTGCCAAGCCAGATATCATCCAGTTTGTCAATGACCTACCAAAGACACGTTCAGGAAAAATTATGCGCCGTATTCTACGCAAGATTGCCGAAGGCGATATTAGCAATCTAGGTGACACATCGACATTACAGGATCCAACTGTGGTCGAAGGCATTATCCAAGGTGCTGAAGGTTTAAAAAAATAATTGGCAACAATCTTTAACAAAGAAAGCCTCCCATGTGGAGGCTTTCTTATCTTATTTACCATTATTCTATCTCGAAAGGTTTAGGCGTATTGGAATTGTATATTTCACGTTGACCTTCTCACCGCGTTGTATCCCCGGTTTCCATTTACCAGCTTTTTTTAGAACACGGATTCCCTCTTCACCTGTCCCAAAACCTAAATCTTTTTTGACTACCATATCTTTTGGATTCCCCTCTTTGTCTATAGTAAATTCAATTGCTACAATGCCATGAACATTATTACTAATAGCCTCACGCGTGTAATTATAGTGGCTTGCAATAAAGCCCATCAATCTTGAAATACCACCGGGATAGTCGGGATAACTCATAAAGTTGGTGGAATCATACTGAATAACTTCACCATTAGCCTTTGTTTTAGTCCCTGATACTAGTTTACCATGCGTATACGTTTCTATAAACTTATCCTTTCCCA
Organism: Sphingobacterium sp. DR205; assembly: GCF_011064245.1. Taxonomy (NCBI): domain Bacteria; kingdom Pseudomonadati; phylum Bacteroidota; class Sphingobacteriia; order Sphingobacteriales; family Sphingobacteriaceae; genus Sphingobacterium; species Sphingobacterium sp. DR205. Next base: position 6,347,879 of record NZ_CP049333.1, read on the forward strand.
TGTGTCCTTTCCATTCGCCCTCCCGCAGGTTGTTCTTCATTTCACCTTCCTCATTACTCCAACCATAATTTAATCGAATAAAACCATTCCCATTTTCTAATGTTTTGTTATGAAGAGAATCATAGTACACGACATAAATGGGCTTTCCTATTTGCAGTTTACCTTTTTTATCGAGGTTACTTGGATAGAAAGTAATCATTTCCAGTTTATTATTGGGGTACAAATAAAATGCTGAGTCTATAAGATTCCCATCGTTAAAATTCTCTAAGCTCTTTAATATTCCATTCTCATGGAACTCGTATTTGCGTCCTTCGAATTTATAAGGAGGAAGAGCATTCTTACTAACGCCATTAAGTTTAACAGAGTCGTTGTGAAGATAAAATTCTTCAATACGATAAGCCTTATCCTTATTTTTAGTTTCAACATGAATCATTCTCAAAAAATAGGCTGAGTCCCGCTGTTTTATTTCAGTTCCATCTTTCTTATGATAGGATGTAAAGGTAACTTGTGCCGAAAGGCTTGAGCAGCAAAAATTGAGCAGTAGAAAACAAATAAATTTCGCCGTAAAATGTAAATAATACTTCATTATCATTATTAATATCGGCGTAATTTAACAAATCGTTAGCCAAAATTAGAAATTACCAAGTTAAATAATTATTAGGTTCAATCAACAGCGCTGCAATTAAAGCGGTTGAGTTTTCCACATAATGTTAATAACAGTGTTGATAAGTCAATACCTTACAGTCCTTCTTCATCTCGAAGCCTTATAATTTCCTCCAATGCCTGTACATCAATTCGATCTTTGGGTCTATTTACTGCTTTTTTATTAGCTATGAGCTGATTAATATGTAAAAAGGGGATTTTCACATCTTCAATTTCTGCTATGGAAGCCAATTCGAGACATTCATCAAACGAAAAACCTTCGAGTCCCTTCATATCTGTCAATATGTCCAAGCGAAGACCATTATTTAAATGGAAATCAGTCCATCCTGCAACAAAAGAGATTGTTTCCAGTTGGGGAATATCTCCAAGATCCGATAACTTGAATGCTTTCCGCAACCGTCTTCTATTATCTAAAGAATCTTTTATCCAAAGATCTAAATCACCAGTAAATCTCTGAAAGCCATGCAAATTAGTTGCGTATCCTCCAATCATAATGTATGCTACATTTGAAATTTCTAGATTTTTCCAAAACTCTAAGATCTCGTTATCAAAAATATCCATATTTTATCTATGGTTATAAGGTTTATGAGTAATTTTTGCTTTCTTGAGTGTTTGTTGAATCTTGTAAAGACGTGTAGTCATTTCAAATCGTTCTTTATATGTGCGACTAAGTCCTGCTCTCAATAAAGCAATTTCAGATTCACTAAAAGATCGTGAGGTATGTTCCTTGTTACTGTACATATAATTTACACTTTAGTTAAACAGATCTCTCTACAAAGATACAACAAAAAGCCACATCATCTCGACGTGGCTTAAAATAAACAGTAGCGGGAGTACCGAGTACACTTTCTATCAATATCCCGGATTTTGTGTAAGGCCGGTTCCTAAACTGATCTGAGCAGAAGGAATAGGATACAGCAGGAATTTCTCGTCTTTCAGACTTTCATATTTTTTAAGGGCTAATTTCGTACGGCTAAAGTCAAACCAGGTCTCGCCTTCAAACATAAGCTCTTTTTCTTTTTCTTCTTGCACGGCAGTAACGAAGGCCTCCAGATTAGCATACGTATCGATCGGAACGGCGACACCAGCGCGCGTCTGTACCGCTTTTAGCGAGTTGTAAGCTGCTGTGCTCACACTATTATCAACACGCGCTTTAGCCTCAGCATGGATCAAGTAAATCTCTGCAAGTCGGATAACAGTTACATTTTGACTGGCTGGCGAGAAATTCGGAAACTTACCCATGAAATAATTATTATTGCTACCTTTTTTGACAGTAAAATCCTTTCGTTTGTCTTGCTCGGTATATAAGTCGAGGATTGCGGAGTCTTTAGCAAAAAATAATACGCTAGGATTGTCATTGGCTACAGCTGCGAGTGGATTGGTTGCTTGATCATCAAATTGAATTTCGAAAATAGCTTCGTTCGTATTTTGTGTTGTCCAAATTGTACTGAAATCCGTCACCAAGCCAAAGCCACCTGCTGTCAGAACTTCATTCGCCATATCCGCTGCTTTTTTATAATCATTCGTAATTGAAGCTTGATACAGATAGACCTTTGCCAACAGCGCTTTCGCCGCCCAATGCGAAGCCCGTCCCTTGATAGCATCACCAGTATTTGGATTTTCTTCGGGAAGCGCAGCAATAGCATCCGTCAGATCCTTAACAATCTGTGTGTAAAGTGCTGCTTTGTCGGATTCGACAATATCAATATTATCCCCTTCCTTGGTATACGTCAGCTTTAGTGGGGCCTTATTAAAAGCACGTACCAGAAAAAAATAGTGCAACGCCCGAATAAATTTAGCTTCACCAACAAACATCTTTTTCTTGTCTTCAGTTATCATGGTCTCGGTCATTTTTGGGACTTCCTCAATCACTTGGTTGGCCGCGTTGATCGTGGAATATACAGCTTGCCACATATTGGCAATCCAAGGATTGATCGCTTGTATTTTATGTTCCGAGAAATTTTGGTATTCCGGAAAACTGGAAGAATGCCGAACATGGACTGCAGAAAATTCCGGAACAACGATGATGGACTGACCAAAAGAAAATGAATTCATCATCGTCCGATACATTCCCAAAACAGCGGCATTGGCGTTGGTTTCGGAATTGAAAAATTTATCTTGGGTAATTTGCCCAAGCGGGTCGCGATCCAAGAATTTAGAACATGATATTGCAAAAGACGCGATCATGGTCGCCAAAAAAATTAATAGTATTTTATTTCTTTTCATCCGTACAAATTATTTACGAGTGTATGTTTTAAATTGTTTAAATGAGTTCGCCCTATTCATCCTATTTATTCCTCTTGTCTCTAAAAGGCAAATTTCATCTTCCTTACTCACGCAGTTTAGAAAGTTACGTTAACACCAGTAGTGAATATCCTCGGTTGCGGATAACTACCGTAGTCATATCCATAAATCAGTCCTGTATTGGCACCACCGTGGCTTGAGCTTACCTCTGGATCATAACCTCGATAATTTGTGAATACAAAAGCATTCTGTACCGTAGCGTACCAGCGGAGCTTTTTCATTTTAATTTTCTCTGCGATGCTGGACGGCAATGTATAACCAAACGTGATATTTCTAATTCTAAAGAATGAGCCATCTTCGACAAATCTTGATGATATGGCCCCGTTGCTCAGGTCGCCGGGTGCCGGCCTCGGAACGTCGGTAATATCGCCGGGTGCTCTCCATCTATCGACAAAGTCAACAAACTGATTGGAACTCGGGTTGAATCCTTCCAGTCCCGATGCCAGATTGTAATTGAAGATGTCATTCCCATAGGTGAATTGCCCCTGAATACTTAGATCAAAATTCTTATAAGCAAAATTATTGGTAATACCACCAAAGAACGATGGGTTAGGATCGCCGATCATCCTTTGATCTTTGTAGTCTGTCGGTGTTACGGCAGAGCCATCCGCACCGAGGTAATCGATCATCCCAGTCTGTGGATTGACACCTGTCGCTTGCCAGCCATAGAATACGCCAAGGGGTTGTCCCACTATGGCACGGTTCAGATCACCTACCCCGCCACGCATTTCTGTCAATCCCTCAGGTAAAGCAACTACTTTATTTCTATTAAAAGTCATGTTCAGCGAAGTTGTCCACTTGAATTCACCTACCAAATTCTTGGACGTTAGTTCAAATTCGAAACCTTTATTTTCTATATCACCAGAGTTTGTAAATCGGTTGAGATAGCCTGAGCTGGTCAGGATAGGCAGTCCGATTAACAAGTCCGTTGTTTTCTTATAATAGTAATCTGCCAATATTGAAATTCTATTTCCCAGGAACCCGGCATCAACACCAACATTCCATTGATTGGTGGTTTCCCATTTTAAATTACGATCGCCCAACACATTCGGCACAAAGCCTGCGAGTCCCATGTAGTTGTAGCCACTAGAATATAGTGAACGACTGGCATAGTTGCCGATGTTCTGATTCCCAGTAATCCCCCAGCTCGCACGAAGTTTTAAATCATTGATCACCTTAGAATCCTTTAGGAAATCTTCCTCTGTAAGTCGCCATGCTCCTGCGAATGATGGAAATACTGCCCACCGATTGTCAGCTCCAAAGCGTGAAGAGCCATCCGACCGCACGTTTGCATTAAGAATGTATTTATCTTTATAAATATATGTTGCGCGGGCAAATCCAGAGGCGATCGCCCATTCTTCGGGATAAGAATTTGCACCGGTAATAACACCCCCGGCAGTGATATAAGGAATATCATTATTCGGAAAATTTGAACGTTGTCCATGTACAAAGTCAAGCCTGGATTCCTGAACTGAAAATCCCGCCAAAGCATTGATGCTATGGTCACCGAATTTCTTATCATAGGTCAAGGTTGTCTCATTTATCCAAAGCTGGTCGCGGGTATTCCGGCGAGCGCCGATACCGCCTTGGCTAGCATAGGAACGAAGTCCAACAGGAGGCATAAAGAAGGTCTCATCAATAAAGCTGATATCAGTACCAAAGCTTGTCTTCAGTAAGAGCTCGGGAACAATATTGTATTCCGCGCTGGCATTTGCCAGTACCCGAAAAGTCTGCGCTTCATTGGTTGGGAGCGTTAGCATAGCGACGGGATTTTCACGTGTCGCTCTAACCTGGTCATAGACAAAGTTTCCAGCTGGGTCATACACCGCTAAGTTTGGCGGAGAAAATATACCACTTTTGGTAGCACCTTCTTTTGAATTTTCTTCCTGCACACGGTGGTTGACAGCCCTGGTTAGATTGATAGCCGTAGAAAATCTCAATTTCTCATTGTGCTGGTGGTCTAGATTTATACGACCGCCTATGCGATTGAAGTCGGATCCCAACAGTACACCGCCCTGTTTCATGTAGCCGACAGAAGTATAATATTGAGTCTTCTCACTCCCACCTCTTGATGAAAGTTCATAACTCCTGGTTGCTGCATTTCTGAATATGGCATCCTGCCAGTTCGTATTGACATTAGGATTGGCAAATATTTGCTCGGGAATGACTGCTTTAGGATCCTGCTGCTGTAAGATTTTGTAATAATCTTTCATATAATCCTGATACTGCTCGGTATTCATGAAATCGTAATACCGTTCCTTAGGTACCTGTGAAAATCCTTCGTACATATTAAAGTTGAACTCACTTTGTCCAGCCACACCTTTTTTCGTACTAATTAGTACTACACCGTTTGCAGCTCTCGAACCATAGATTGATGAGGATGCCGCATCTTTTAATATTTCGATCGATTGCACGTCCGAAGGGTTGATCGAGGATAGCACATTGATCCCTTGGGTACCACCTCCAAAATCAAAGGTAGACCCTCCTGTAAAATTGGTGGTGCTGTTGACCGGAATGCCATCGACAACGTATAGTGGGTCCGAACTGGCATTTATCGATGTTGTACCTCTTACCCGAATACTGATCCCACCGCCCGGCGAACCGGACTTCTGCGTCACCTGAACTCCCCCTGCCTTACCTTGTATTGCCTGGGTAATACTTGGCAATACCTCGTCTTCGATTTCATTGGCACCAATACTCGATACCGCACTCGGTAACGTAGCGCGGTCCATTGTACCATACCCAACCGCTACAACCTGCACAGAATCAAGTACCTTAGTTTCGCCACTAAGTACCACCTGTATATCCTTTCGATCTCCAACGAGTTGAGTGATCGCTTCAAAACCAAGTGAAGAGAATCTGAGTTGATTCTTTGGACCAGCAGCAATCTGAAATTTACCGGCTTCATCCGTACTTGCAGACACATTTGTCCCGACTACCGCTACGGTAACTCCCGGCAGGGGCCCCTTAGGTCCCGTGACAGTCCCGGTCACTGATGTTTTTCCTGCGGACAGCCCGCCAGCGCTATTCGGGCTACCTGTAGCTCTTGTCGTACTATCCTGATTGGCAACTATTTTTGTCGTGCTATCCTGGCCAGCGGAGACATTTGTAATACTATCCCGACCAGCGGCAACAGTAGCAGTAGAATCTTTATTTTGTGCTGTCGAATCGGTTACAGCCTTCGTCGTACCAGCTGACAAGGCAACTTCTATCAGTTTTTGATTGTTTACAAATACTTCTTTAATAGCAAATCCAGTTTTTATAAAAACTAATACACCATTGGGATCCGCTGAAAGTCTGAACGCTCCTTTTTCATCTGACAGACCGCTATTACCCGTTTTCTTTTCGGTGACGACCACTCCCGAGAGTGCTGTTCCCAATGAATCCGTGACTTTACCACTAATCCCGATAGTATCAAGCGCAAGAAAAGAAGGCGGTTTAGCAAAAGAAGCTATATTAGCAGGGTACTTGATTTCGATGGTGTGAGCCTGCCCTGGGTGGCAGAAAAGAATAAAACCGCAGGCTAAGAGAAGAGTGTGGTTTAGGGGATGCATCATACGTTAAATATTTATAATAAGACTCTAAATTGAAATAATTACGTTCCAAGCGAAAATGAAATACATACAACAAAAGGTTGAACATCACACCTTTCCAACAAGTCTATTTATATCAACTTTGTTACATATACTTATAGATAATAAAACGTCCTTAAATCTAATTTGTTATCAGTTATTGATATTTATTTTGAAAAAAATACCAACAGCGCAGTTATCACTCACAATAGACACATTATTAACAAGTTAAATATCAGTACGTTGACACTAAAATTAATTATAAAATATTTTTTCTTATAATGCTGTAAATCCGCAGAACACTTTTGGATTAGAACCGCAATTACTTGAAGATCTTCCTAATAGAAATGGTGTACCCAGTCACTAAAGCCGAAAATATTATTTCAGATAAAATTTGTAAAATCAAACAAAAAAAGCCACATCATCACGACGTGGCTTAAAATAAACATATGAATTTAATTAAACAGTTTCTATTTATATGAGTTAACCGAGCTCGCGATCTTCCAGCTTCCGGATTCATTCATCAAGGTCACGAGGTCGGTTTTTGTAAATGTTTCGAATTTCATTGTAATGCGAGCCACCATATAATTTTCGGATTCTTCAAGAATCTCCGTTTTGGTACTACAGTTTAACTTTTCACCCTTTTGTTTTTTCAAAAAGGAAATCACTTCTGAGCGTTTATTTGTACGCGCATTTTCACCTTGAATCTTTTGGCTGAAATCGGCAGCAAATAATTGTTCTACACCACCAGACATCCCTTCTGTCATCACAGATACATAGCTATCAATGGCCAGGTCCGCTGTAGATAGGTTCAATACCTTTCCAGGATTACCTGCTGCCATTGTACATGTTGATACGGCGATCAAAGCTGCTGCTGCGAATGTTTTTATTAAAGTTTTCATAATTTTTTCTACTTTATAGTGTTAGTTTTTTTTGTCTCTTTTCTAGTAGTCGCAGGAATGTTGATTATGTTGCAACATTTCCTTTAAGTTTCATTCTTTAATTTTTTTCTTATCGGCAATGAAGCTATCATGAGCAAGAGATCCAATATTTTATTTGTAATCTGATATAGCTCATGATGGTTTCTGATTCAAAAGTAAGACAACGCAGCCTGCGATTTTATTACATTTAGACTAACATAGGGTAAAAGTCGGTGAAAGGGGCAATTGGGACGGTAAATATGAAAATTATAGGCCACACTATTTAAATATGGTGCGATTTCGAGTCGCTGTTGCCAACTCAAACTTGGATAATAAGGTGAATGATTTGGAAGTATACGATCGTAAATCCAACTAGGATCGGTGTACAGACAAATTCGTTACATAGTATGCTGATCGTTTTGTCCGGAATTGGCCTCTGATACTTTGTACGTTTAATATGGTCTCGGTCACACCTTATTTTTCAATAAGATGCCTTATACGTTTTCCACAAGGTTATTAACATCCTGTGGAAAACTTTAAATTACTTCTCGTGATCTCCCAATAACCATTTCGCAAAATCATCGATTTTATCTTTATTGGCAATGAAGCTATCATGAGTGAGATATTATGCTCTATTTATAAGCGGTTGTAGCTCATGATGGTTTCTGATTCAAGAGAAAGACAACGCAGCCTACGATTTTATTACGTTTAGACTAACACTATGAGGAAGTCGGAGAATGAGATGATTCGGTCGGTTCAAGAAAAATCGATGCGACAAAATGCTTCTAATCGCTACCAGGCAGGAAATAGACAAAAAATCCCCTCAGAAAGCGTATTGTAAATTTCTGATGTCATGCAGTTCGCTACTAGAGAATGATACCTTCACCTTTATAATGCTATACAAGCACTTACCGCTGCCCCTCAACGCACTCCGATAAAAGGCTTTCACAGAACATCAATACAGCAAAAGACTGCCATTATGAATCATCTTTTCAAAGGCGGGTCAAGAAAATCTTGAGGAGTACCTATTCCTCATAATATTATAAAAATTTACAATATCGTCATATCACTTCATCTGGCTAAATTATACAACAGGGCCCCGTTATTATTATATCATGCTCATGACGTATACATTAGCGCTGATGCCATGTATACCAAGTTGATTGCCTCAGCCCAGTAACAGCCTGTGATATGGCTGCAGCATTTTTGAATTACAAAGAGGCGCTAAAGCTTAAGAGAAAGCATTGCTACCGCCATGCATGAGCCTTTTGCTGTGTGATTTAAGTCTCCTATTCACCGCTTTTAGCCACATAAAATATAACTTTAACTCAATGTTGTATACTTGCACAGTTATTTCGTATCCCATATTTATATCTGAATATACATTTGGCTTTAGACTATATTTCCTTTTATTACTATGCTATGTCTTAGTCCTACAGCGTTCCTTGCTGAGTAGTTGAATAGAAAACATGGCCATGTTGGTATACCTCAAAATGTAATGGGCATCTTGCAGGAATGCAGTGTGAGTTGGTAATCAACTCTACGCTGTATGTATTGAAGAGCTAAGGGGATGCCTAAAAGCCAGTCTTGGGGGGACGGCTCTATACTTCATAACTATTCCTCTGGCAACTGCTTTTCAAACGATTTTCCCGCTTTAAGCTTTTCAATCGCTGCATCAAGACGCTGTTCATTTGTTCGGGAAGATAGTTCATGGCCTGTTGCCATCAAGGAATTATATTCTTCAAGCGACATAACAACAATACCCGAGTCTTTACCTCGATTAATAATCGAGGTTTCAAAGTTTTTGGAAATCTTATCCAAATAGCGTTTTATATCTTTTCTGAAATCTGATACACTGGCAATTAACATAACAAGTACTTTTATCTGTACAAAAATGCGTACAAATTATTGGCAAATCAAATAAAGTCAAGTCGTTGATGGAAACAATAACGTCAGTTCTATTTTTCAGCCTTCTACGTCATGCGGATAAAACCACCTTTTGCATAATCAAGCTTCTGTGTAAAATAGTTCGTTTGAGGGCAACAGTTATTTTTTATTAATCAATACCTTGATTTTTCAGGCAACACTCTAAATGCGCAGTAAACTACAAACACACTCGCAAGAACAGATTGTAAAGCGATGCGATATATAGAGGAATTATTATCTAGGAAATAGAACAAGGAGGCTATACATATAAATGCTTCGACGGCAATTAAGGACAGCACTAGTATGAAGTGCTTTTTGACATTGCCTGATGTTAAGAGATAATGAAGCCATGCCCCAATATGCCAATTAACGAAGAGGTGATAGCAATAATAAAGATAGGAATCCTACCATTTAAAAAGTAATTTAAACCAGCGAATATGATCGCCGTAATGAGTAAGTACTGAAAAAAAGACAAGAATACCGTCCAAAATATTTTATTTTTCATAATAATATTTTTCCATTTTTTCTGCGGGATCATGCAAGTAATATTTATTATAAAACGAAAGATAAACCACATCGAGGAGATCAAAAACAAAATATTGGAAGAAAACTAGGTATTAACGAAAATAACAATTCTTTTTAGATTGAATTGTCACAAAAATATGAGAAAAATTCCGCGCACATTTATTTAAACAAAAAGCTGAATTATAATTATACCTCAGGACGCATTTGTTTCGGCACTTTTCGTTATCGCTTCATCCCTGACCGTAATCCTTTGGTTGGACTACAGGATTACTTACAGAGCCGACGTGTTCACTTGCTAGGCTCATCCAGTTGCTTAGCAGCTGGATTGGTTCTCTTCCACTATAGCATGTGTTACTTGGGATATATAACAGTTTCCCGATGCCGTCTATCGGGAAACTTTGGCTAATCATGTGATTCCTTCTTCCTTGGAAACAATTGCTTACGTCAAGGCACTAATGGCATTAGCCGAGTATGCGAAACGATGGAACAATACTGTGTTTCTTCCACAGTATATAAGGTTTACTTCGTTCGCCGAAGCGAACCATTCGCCACTAACTGTGTCTATTTGGTGGAATATGTAGTTTGCATCTTCTGCTGATCGGTCTCTGTCGAATATGAACTTGTTTACTTGAAGCCTTTCCGTTTTCACTTGCTCTATCCATTGGAATTTTTCCACGATCGAAGGATTTACATCCCAGCGCCAAGTGTTTACCTTGATCGGCTACGTGTTTGCTTAGGCTGCTTACTGGTTTACAACAAGGGAGGAAGTGTTTGCGTCCCGGCAAATTAATTATCTTTTTTCTTTTTATTATCGACCAATTCCCCAAGCAAGTTGTGCATAGAAACTTCCTAATCGGTCTGCAGGTACGTCTGTGGCTTTCGTACCTATAAGCTTCCAATCATTTTTTGTTATGGAGGATTTATAGCCAACCCTACATTCGGGATAAAATATTGTTCTGTTTTTATTCATTGATTTCAGTGTAATATTGAAATCTACAATCGCTGAGTTATGTTCCATTTTCGTTTGATTTGATTGCGTTGTTAGGAAGTCATCAAATGAGCCAGACTGATTGTGTTTTTGAATTGTAAAAGTCGACCATTGGCTACCAAACCCAAGCTGTGGACTTAATATTAGATTGCCGGCGTGAACCGCATTGGTCGCAACGTATAGGATAATGTCCCCAGTGTTCAGCGTATTATCTTTTTTACTATTTGTGGATAAACTAAAACTGCCTCCGATTAGCATTTGTTTCATACGGTACGCTACGCCTGCACCTGCATTCCACCCAAAACCAGGTAATTTCCCTGCCCCCTCTTGCATTAAGATTTTGTTTAGATTACTTGCGTTGTTAAATTGGACACCTCCGAAATAAATCACTTCAAAGGGCAAATGCTTTATTTTATTATCTTTTTCTTGTGCGATTAGATTTGTTACGCATAGGGTTAATAATATGCTTACAATATACTTCATAAAATTTAAAATAATGTTAATTTATGGAATGCTTAGAAACGTTTATTAGTAATGACAATTCATAATACTACTTTATTACATGGTTACGGAAAGAAATTTTATGGTTAATAATAAAAACAGATTACGAAGGCTAAAAATCTGTATCACTGATATTTGTCATATTTATAGGTGCAAACTATTTAATTGACTTTTTCTTTCTAGTTCGCCCGTCAACAAATGTTAGGATCAAACCGCCCAGGATTACCCATACAAATGCTGCAATAAACCAAGATAGGGTATGCTCACTAATTTTTTTTTGAAAATAATAGTTGATAACCTCCCCCATAATTACCATAATAATCATTGCTAGGCAGTATCTTAAAAATAACTTATAATGATTTTCCATAATTAATTCTTTTTTAATTTTTAAACACGATGTTCTCACAATCTTTTGAGCAAGCAAAGTCTTTGTATTCATTTAAAGAAACTTTCACTAAAAAACAACAAGAATACACTAATAAAATTGCAAAGTAAGCTTATTAGAAAGATAGGCTTATATTGCTGTTTTACAAAAAATTGAAAAATGGATATTCCAATACAAATCGTTATTAAAATTAATATAGGAATCGTAAACAATTCAACAATAACTCCTATGGCAGTCTCTATATTTTCAGGTATTATAGCAATATAGTAAAAATGAATTATTAAAAGTAATGTATAAACCAAGCTGCTTATTGACCCAATTAATACTATTTTTAAGTTTGAATCATTCATATATTAAGAGTAAATATAGCTCTTCCATACACAGATGGAAGAGCTATTAACATAAACTATATTTCTACCCTACAGGAACATATTTTACGGTTTTCTCGGGATTTTCAAAGAATCCATTTGGGAAGCATTCGGGAGTGATTTACATCCCATTTTTAACAGTTTAACCAGAAACCGTCCCGATGAACTTTCCGCAACTTTTTTTTGCTAAATATGCAATTTGCACTTTCTGCCGACAGATATGTGTAACGATAATTAGTTTTGTGTTGTTAAATTACAAAGTTAATTGGTTTAAGCCTTCCCTAACTTCAGGAAGGCTTATTTACCCTTTTTAATTGTTTAATGGATCATTGATGTCTTTCAAGAAAACTTTAAATGTGTTCGTTGGAGCAGCAACATCAGTCAATAATACTGATGACGGTTCGTTTACCTCATCGGATGTAATCTTAAATGTACGTCCATTCAACGGTGTTGTAAACTCGCTCAATCCTCCTGTCCAATAGGCTGCTGTAAAACCCACAACATTGTATAATGAGCCCGTAAAAGTTATTCTGACTTGATCAACAGTTCCAGAAACCGGGGTGATATTATGCCCTACAGCTCCTTCGACTGCGCCATTTTGTAGAACATAATATAATACCTCCACTCCTGCATTTCCAATATACATATTGTTTAACGTAATACCATTTGCTTTTAATTTGGTTTTTGCATTGTTCCAATATACTTGCCCAATTGGCCCAACGTTACTATAGGACATGGACCATAGATTAGTTTTAAACCATAAATTAATTGGAGTCACTTCGGGAACAATCTTAAAAGTATTTCCATTGTCTGTATAATAGCCATATGGATAAGTACTTGTTGGCTCAATATATTTTAAAAAGTCAAAAGTTACACCGTCCATTGTGTACTTCTCATAAAATTCAAGTCCCCCAGGCACGACTCTGAAAGCCATTCCTTTAGCGGCCTGATCGAGCGGATTACCAAAGACACGCATTTTAGGACTATACCCCATGACAGCAGACTCGCCATTCTTTGTTTCTAAATTAAATACGCCAAATTGTTTAAATTTATTTGCAGCCGCCTGATAAGATGCTGACGTGCTCTCAAACTCATCCCCCTTCAGAGGTAACATGATCAAATGGCTACCGCTTTTCTTTCCCTTTAAGACTACTGAATCTGCTGTAGCTTTAAGCACAATAAATTCAAAATCACCACGCATACCGCTGTCGTCGGCACCGATGCCGCCATTATCTTTTCCAGGCTCGGAAAACCAGTGAATACTCTTATTATATCCGTCAAATGAAAGTACCGGGCCCGATTCAGGGTTCACAGAGTAGGTACTTGTTTTAAAACCAGAAAAAGGATCAGAAGCAATCGAAACCTCCTCTTGGGAAATAAATTTAGTGAAAATAGTATACCCACCGAATTCCTGGTTACTACTCGGGTACAATTTCATCATCCAACCGGCTTTGTTAGCCTGTAAAACTGTATATGCTTGTTGCACCGCTTCAGTCATACGGACTGTTGCATTGGCATCAAATATTCTATCTTCATCCCGCTTGCATGAGCTAATCCACAAAGCAGGGAGTAACAATAAGAAAAATAAATATTTCAATTTCATGATTTTTTATTTTAAAGATGTTTGATCAAAATTGGGTAGATCTGCTTGTCTAGCTAGAATCTCATCACGCAACTCATCCAAATCAATATTCCAAACATTTTGGAAATAAGTCCGTACAATATCAAGTTTAGCTTCAATCAATGCTTTTCCTTCCTCTCCCCCTCTACTGATACGTTGGTTCCATTGTGCTGGTGACAATGTAATATAATAGGAATAAGTCTCTACAAAATCTTCGTTGGGCTCTTTGGAAGCATAGGGAGAAACAAATCCCAATGCGGTAGCATCTGCTTCACTTTCATAGATATCACTCCAAGCATCCGAAACATAGCGCTCACCAGTAATCTGCTCAAAAGAAGCCGGATACCCCTTAGTTTGGTGTAAAATGTGTCCGAACTCATGATGCATCGTGTGAAAATAATAATAATTGAGAAAGGCTACATCTTTCCCCGTTTCCGCGTTCAATTCGTTCAATAGATAAAGCGTAATCTTAACACCGCCTTCTGCTGTACCTAACACAAACGTTCCATTATTTCGATAAGCTGGTGAGCCAATATAGTTTAGTAATTTAGGGAAATATTTTTTGATAAAGTCCTTACTTCCTGTAATTTTATCATAGGGTTCAATACCAAGGTGATATAATAGTTTGGTCATGCGGACAGAGCTCTCATAGCTCGCTGGACTCAAATTATAATCTAAATCAGACTCCTTTTCAACAAATTTGTAAAGAATTGCGATATTATAATCCTTCGTATATTTTTGTTGAATATACTTATCTAGTTCATTGCTTTCAACCTTCTTATCAACAAATATACTTTCCGGGTTCAATTTTTCGTCAGAGCATGAAAATAAAAGCACCGAAGAAAACAACAATACATTAATCTTATTTAATATTTTCATAATTATCTTGGATTAGGTGTGTAACCGGCGGCAATAACTTCAGCAGGAATTTGCAAAGCCGCCCTTTTGTCACGTGCAATTAATTTTGTGTCCGTTTCCACAGAAGCTACTTCGCCTCCAGAATTCAACACACGTCTTTCCACTTCAATACCATAGCGTTTAACATCAAACCAACGCAGCCCCATATGTAAGGTTTCTACACGGCGTAAAAATAACAGCGCATGAAGCATATTTTCCTGTGTACCAATCTCAAATGGAATCATTTTAGGGTCTAATTTTTTCTTTGCAGTTGGTACTCGAGCAGAAGAATAATCTATTCTATCTGCCCATGTGTTGATGCTTGCTACAGTAAAACTTGCAGGGGGGCTTACTAAAGTATTGTCAACCCAACGTTTCATATCTATCGCAGCATCATCGTATCGTTTCAGGTGAATAAGAGCTTCAGCACGAACCAGCATCGTTTCTTCTGTAGTAAATGGTACATAAGCACCACGGGCATATCCAATTCCTGCGACAGGGTCTGTATACTCGAACATATACGAAACACGGGGAAACAATACTTTATCTAAATTTGTTCCCGCATAAACAGAAACACGTAGTACATAACCAGTTGCACCTAATTTCCCATAAGGCCCTTGCGCCATGGTTGTTTCATTGTTTGCCAAAAATGCACCATGGGAATACCTCGAACCATAGGTATAGGGGCCAAATATTACACCATGTTGCGTTGCGGCAGTGGCTACCATTAAATTGGCCTTTTCTTCACTCTTTGTATAGGATATTGCTCCATTTGGAAATCCTCTACTTCCAACTGCGTCAGCGGCAATCCTTTCATAATTCCGAAGTAAACTCGTTGGATTCGTACCAATCGCTGCATTTGCAAAACTGACGGCTTTTTCCCAATCTTGCATATATAGGGCGACTCGAGCGCGTAAAGCATTCGCTGCCCTAGAATTCATATGGTATTTGGGCGTAGATCCAAACGAAGAATCATCAATTAGCGGAATAGCTTCGTCTAGATCAGCTACAATATGGTCATATACTTCTTGGACTGTATTCCGTTTATATTTCGGATCTAAGTCTCCCTCCGCCGTAGTCATATAGGTAACTCCCAAATCTGTTACCGCATTTGCTTTTGTATAATGCTGTGCAAATAAATTAACCAGTGTAAAATGATTATAGGCTCTTACAGCTAAAGCTTCTCCTCGTTGTGGATTTAAACTGGCCGGATTTCCCATTTCTTCTATTGCTTTTAATGAAGCGTTTGCACTAGCGATCGCTTTATAACAAGCTTCCCAGACGTCTTTAGGTCCCTCATCCTGATTGTCTGTGACATCTTTCCAATGGAACAACTCCTCCATAAAACGCTGACTATTGGGATTAGTAGATCCATAATCATCGACATTATCTGATGAAAGTTCAGCACTCATCAAATAAGCTACCTCTGGATAAGCAGAAACCAATAACTTATCAATTTTAGCCTCAGTATCAAGTTTAGCACGATTGTCAGGCATTTCATCCAAAAACTTATTGCAGGATAACAAACTCAGTCCACAAATCAATGCAATTGCTATATATAATTTTCTATTTCTTTTCATTTCAATTACGATTTAAAATTTCGATTACAGTCCTAAACGTAAAGTCAATGTATATTGTCTCGCTATAGGAGCAGCGACACCTCCAGCATTGACAAACTCTGGATCCTGTCCATTCAACTTTTTATCCGCATAAATCAAGAATAAATTGGTTGCATTAAAGCGTAATCCTAAAGAGTTTATATTCCACGCTTTCACCAAATCCTTCGGGAATTGGTAGCTTAATGAAACATCTTTCATACGAATAAAATCACCTTTCGCTGTACGAACTGATGAATAATTATATGCACTATAGGCATACTTCAAATCATTAGCGTATGCCCTGTTCTGTCCAGTAGTAGCGATAATAGGTATATTCGTGAAGGCTTCATCTCCCGCTACCATCCAACGGTCTGCAAACTCCTTGGTTGATGCCGTCAAATCTGAATATTCGTTGGAAAATACTGGATTAAGGCGCACAACATTACCAAATGAATAAGTCATAAATACATTTAAACTAAAATTCTTATAACTAAATGTATTTCCAAAACCACCTGAATGAATAGGATCTGTAGGGCCCTCATATTTTAGAAAGCCTATTTTATCCCGTTCTTGAAAATTTAAATCAGTAACAGTTTCCTGATTATTTGTATTTAAAAAAACCGGTAATCCTTCATCATTCAATCTTACGAATGGGATAGAATAGAGTCCACGAACGGGGCCTCCTTCTAGCGCAAATCCAGTACCTGTTATAAGATCCATCACTTGAGTTCTAGTGTCTAAACGGGTTACCTTTGTTTTCACATTTGAATAAGTAAAATTTGATATCCATTTAAATGCTTGATCACGAAAGATATGGCCAGTTAGGCTCAACTCAGCCCCGTGTGATTTCATATCAGCCACATTACCAAATTTTGAAATCTGTCCTCCTAACCCTTGGGTATTGATAATACCGATCAAATCAAAATTATCACGTTTGAACCAGTCAAATTCGACATTAACCCGGTTATCTAAAAATCCCATGGATGTTCCGATATTCAATTCGTGCTTTTTCTCATAAGTCAACCCATTGTTAGCCAAATCTGCTATTTCTAATCCAGATTCAGCATCTCCTGCTGTTGGTCTCCACGGAGTGTATGAACGATAAACAGCATACGAATTAGTGACAGTTGATGGTCCTCGATCACCTGTTAAACTATAAGAACCTTTTAAAGTAAAATGTGAAAAAGCTGGCCTCAAGTTTTCAAAGAAGTTTTCCTCATGCGCATTCCATGCGCCCGAAAGGTTCCAGCTCGGCATCCATCTCGCAGAGGTTGCTTCCCCTAATTTATTTGCGCCCTCATATCTAAAGGTACCATTCAATATATATTTCCCTGCATAGGAATAGGTAACATTCGTAAAAAAAGCGGCCTGTTTGTAACGCGTATTTGTCGGGTCGTTTTTTCCATTTCGATTCGCCGAGAAATAAGGCGAATTTTCTTCTTGACCCCGTTTAAATACCCGATAATCTGTAAAAGGGCTTTCTCCTAAGTCATATTGGATTCCCCAACCTCTAAACCAAGTGTTATCTCTTTGAGATGATGTAAGCTCCGATCCTGCAAATACATTAAGAAGATGGTTCTCTTTAAAAGTCTTATTGTATTGCGCTGTAAAACGGAAGAGCTGTTCAAACATGGTGTAATCTGTTCGATTATAGATTCCCCCCTCAGGCAACACAGAAATAGGCCGTGCATAGGGATCATCCGGATCGGTATATAAAAATGGATTCTTATCACGAATCGTCGTATTGTCTGGCTCAGAAATACCTGCCCGATAAGCCATTGCTTGATTTGACCGATCTTTAACGTAATGATGCTGTGTTGTCGACTGGTAACGAACAGACCCAAACGCACCTACTTCTAACCCAGGAATCACTTTCCATTTCAAGTCTCCCTGAAAACGTAAATCAGCGACATTTATATCCATGTAATTGTTCTCCAACTCATGTAGGATATTAAATGCAGCATAATTTCGAGTGTAGAATGTATTGGGATCCAAGGTTCGCGAGGTATTCATTGCATAAGCATAAGGATTGATATCAAAATCACGTTTTACCTGCCCAAAGACAACATCCTTCGACTGTCCTAATGTACCGGGAGCTTGTTGCTGCCGATAAGAACCGTTTGTAATAATGTTTAATTTAAGCTTGTCAGAAATATTGTAGTTTGCATTCAGATTACCCGTATAGCGGTTTACTTTACTCCGTTTTGTCCATCCCGGATCGACTAATGCACTTAAAGAAGAATAATATTGGGATTTCTCTGTTCCCGATGACATGCTGAGAGCATGATTATGTTGAAGACTAGGTTGGAATAACTCCCCAAACCAATCGGTATTCCGATATTCAGCTTCTTTCAAAAAATTATTGACGTTATGTCTATCCGTAAATAGATCATTAGGAATTTCCCCGCTTTGAATACGCTTATATAAGTCACCATAAACACCACTGTTGTTTGCGACAGGCAGATCGGCAAATCCAATATAGCCTTTATTATACATATCATCGTAAACGGACATTTGCTCTTGCGAATTCATGATATTGAATTCTGAGTATCGAGGGGTAGCACGTGTCGTATATTCACCGGTGTAATTAAGGGAACTTCGCCCCGCCACTCCTTTTTTAGTTGTAATGACAATTACACCAGCCATAGCACGAGCGCCATAAATTGACGTTGCTGAACCGTCTTTTAATATTTGAAAAGATTCGATATCATGCGCATTCAATCCAGCAACAGCTGAACTAATTAGGGTTAATGCATCACCAGATGACAACTCATCTGAATTTACGTCGGCAACATCCTCTATAATAACTCCATCAACAACCCACAAAGGCTTTGAACTACCATAAATAGAGGTCGCCCCGCGCACGCGAATCTTGGGTGCCGTACCGAAGGTTCCGGTAACGTTCTGAACCGAAACCCCAGCGACTCGTCCCTCCAAGCCACGACTGGGATCTATCTGTCCGCCGATTTGCGCTGCTTCACCTGAAATCTGTGAAGTAGCACCGGTAAATAACCTTTTATCTAGACGTTGCCCCATACCAGTCACAACAACCTCTTCAATCTGCCGCTCATCTGACGACAATATTATATTGACTACATTTCTTCCTTTAACACCTACTTCGACAGCTCCATAGCCAACATAGCGGACTACCAGCGTTGCATCTGCTCCAGCATTTATTCTAAAACTTCCATCACGAGCAGTCTGCGTAGTAATAGCGGTTCCTTTGACAGTCACTGTTGCCCCGGCCAGCGCATTTCCATCTTTATCTTTTACTGTACCAGAAACTCCTTGCTGCACAATATTACTTGACCTACTACCTTCCGTTTTCCCGTTGACAGAAATCGTATTGGCAATAATCTTATACTCAATATTATTATTTTTCAAAACGGCATTTAATGCATCAGCAACGGAAGCCTCTTTCAGATTGACATTGATCCTCGCTTTGGAATCAATATTTTCCCCATAAAATAACTGCAGATTGGACTGCTTGGAGATCGCATTCAGTGCTTCTTCAATCCGTGCATTTTTCATTTTCAACGTAACTTTCTGCGCAATGCCATTGGCTTGAACTCCGGTCACAAAGGCGAAAAGAAGGCAGGTACTAATTTTCATAATACGTAAAGGTTTGCTAAACCGCGGGTCATGAGGTATCAGTCGCCACGTTTTGCCAAATGGTAAGTTATTCATACATTTACTCTTTGTGGTTAATTGGGTTTACTTAATTCGCTTTTTAAATTTTTAGGCCTTTTTTAATCATTTCTGGACAGGGATGCTGCAACATTCCTGTTCTATTTTTATGTAAAGGCTCTTAGGTTAGGTATTATTTCTCTTACATAAGTACTCCTCCTATTTGTTTTCTACTATTAATTCTTTTCCTTGAAGCTCAAATTTCAGGTCACAGACATAGGTCAGCATTTCCAATACCTCTGACAGCTTAACATCACGCTTAAAATTACCTGTATACACTTTATCTAATGCCACATCTTTCTTAAATTTCACTTGGATATCGTACCATTTAGACAATGTAGAGGTTATCTCAACAATGGTTTCTTTCTTAAAATAAAACTGATTATTATGCCAAGATAGGTCGTGCTCCAAATCGGCTTTTCCTTTCCGAAGCTGTTCTCCTACGAGATTCGCGTATTCTCCCGGCTCCAGGACAATCACATGTCCAGAATGACTTACTTGAACTCTGCCCGAAGATAATGTGGTACGAACATTATGACCATAGGCATTGATATTAAAATGTGTTCCCAGTACTTTTACTTCATTCCCCTTGGACTCGACATAAAATGGTCGCTCAGCATCATGTGAAACCTCAAAATAGGCTTCACCATCCAAAATTACCCGGCGCTCATTCTTATCGAATTTTTCAGGAAATTTAAGTTGCGAATTTGCGTTGACCCAAACTTGGGTACCATCCTCCAGATTTAATTTATAGAAATGCCCTTTAGGAACGACTAATGTATTGTATTCAATTGCCGATTTTGTCAGTGGTGCTGCTACAGCAGCAGTCCCGCTTTTAGTCTCGGCCATAATAACTTTTGGGTCTAAGTTTCTTACCGAACTTTCCAATGGCACTACTGACCCATCTGCCAGCAGCAGTAAAGCTCCGGGCTGGGCGGGCAGAATATCCTTTTTTACGGTTGTATTGGTCACTACTTTGCTCGGATCGCTGACCTCCCGATCACGCAGGTAAACTAGCGCCGCCCCAAACAGCAAAACAAAAATAGCTGCAATACGGATAAATGGCCAATAATTTATCTTTTTAACAGACCTAACAGCACCTACTCTTCGCCAAGCCTCTCCTTCGTCAAGATCTGCAAAAAAATTCAGGTCCTGCTCAATATTTTTTGCATCCCGAAATTCCTTAATTAGATCGTCATTCCTTTGATCAGATTTCCGCCAGTGCTCAATTGAATCGCGTTCCGCAGCAGTTTCCTGTCCACGAAGAAATTTCTGGATTAATTTGGCTATGTAATTGGAGTTAGCTTTCATATCTATAGGTTAGAAACCCTATAGATTAATATGGGGTGACAAGAATTTAAAATTATTTTAACAAAAAAATAACAAAGGGCAAAAATTCTGGATGTAGCTTGTCCAACAGCATTTTCATACCGCGCTGTTTTTGAGTTTTAACGGTATTCACACTGATCTGAAGCCTTTCTGTAATCTCTAAATTAGACAACCCCTCTAAATATCCCATTTTGAAAATTTGCTGACAGGCAGCCGGCATTTCTTGAATAATGCGATAAACTTCATTGATAACCTCCGTATGGATCATGGATAATTCAACAGAGTGTTCATCCTCTTCCGTAAAACCGACCTGTGACCAGTATTTCTCCTTTACCTTCTCGTGCCGGATATATTTTAAACAGGAAAACCGAACAGCAGTGTATAAATAATTGCGAACAAAATTCTCGGATTCATCCATGCGCTGCTTTTCCTTAAAAAATGCAATAAAAGCTTCCTGCACCAAATCTTCCGCAACGGAAGACTCCCCCACGAATTTCCATGCAAAGTGACACAAACTTTTATAATGCTGTCTAAATAACTTTTCTTCAGGTCCCATAAGATAAAACGGGTATAACAAACAATTGATCAGTCGCGATTAATGGAGATCGACAAACTAGTCTAACGTAAAGATAGAATTTTAATCTTACTTTAACAATTATTAACATGTTTATTACATATATTGCAAATATTACAAAAAAACACTGCACATCGAGAAGATAACATAAATACGATGTTCACCTCCGCGCTTGTTTTTCACCCCTGAATCATTTTTCTTACCAACAAAACAAAACCGCCTTTTTTTGCCTTTATACTAAGCGAAACATCACAAAAATTCCAATTTTTCGCCTTTTTTTATTATATTGTAGACTTTCATAAAAAACCTTCATAGCCAGATAAGTATCAACAGCAATAAAATTTCGAAGGTTCTTATTGAAAAATAAATACTCCAGTAAAAATTAAAACAAAGACTAAATGCTATTTACTGTTCTATCAGGATTAATAACATCGAGCCTTATTGTTCCATTTGGTCGATTCCTAAAAACCAAATGGGGTTTTATTCTCGCATTCTTACCGGTACTCTTATTTCTGTATTTTACAAAATTTGTGGTACCCATCGGCCAGGGATCTCATTTTATCCAATCCACAGCGTGGGTACCATCGCTAGGCATCAACCTGGATTTTAAATTAGATGGACTTTCGCTACTTTTCACCCTGTTGATTACAGGGATCGGAGCGTGTATATTCTTTTACGCGAATTCCTATCTTAAAGGACATCAGTATATTGATCGATTTTTTGGCTACCTCTGTTTGTTTATGTCCGCCATGTTGGGTCTGGTGCTTTCGGACAATATGCTCTTGCTCTTCATCTTTTGGGAATTAACGTCCATTAGTTCGTTTTTTCTGATCGGCTTCAACAACGATCAGGAGGATTCTAGAAAAAGTGCCATCACCGCACTATCCATTACAGGTCTTGGCGGTTTCTTTCTACTCGCCGGTTTTGTATTAACGGGCAATATCGCCGGCACATATAATATCACCGAACTTTTCAACAAAGCCACCTTGATTCAACAGCATCCGCTTTTCCCGCTTATTTTTGGGTTGATTGCGCTCGGTGCCATCACAAAATCGGCACAGTTTCCCTTCCATTTTTGGTTGCCGGGTGCAATGAAAGCGCCTACACCCGTATCCGCATACCTGCACTCTGCTACCATGGTGAAAGCAGGAATATATTTGCTGGCCCGCTTTTCACCAATCTTGGGCGGAAACCCAATCTGGATGTATTCGCTGATGATTATCGGTGGTATTACCATGCTCTACGCGGCATTCCACTCGCTTTTCAGAACGGATCTTAAGGGCGTATTGGCCTATTCGACGATATCCGCACTGGGGATCTTGGTTTTCTTACTGGGTCTTGGATCTAAGGAAGCAGTCATCGCGGCCAGTGTCTTCATCCTCGTTCACGCCCTATACAAAGCTGCGCTGTTCCTAATTACGGGTATTATAGATCACGAAACCGGGACAAGAGACCTCACGGTTCTAAGGGGCTTGCGCAAAGTGCTGATGCCTGTTGCCATTGCGGGCTTCCTTGCGGCTCTCTCCAGTGCAGGCGTACCCTTGACCCTTGGATTTATTGGAAAGGACCTGATCTATGAGGCTACTTTACATGCTACCCCTAGTTTATTCCTTTACTTGACAATAGCGGCCGTAGCAACAAACATACTGCTGGTATCAGCTGGATTTATGGCTGGAATCAAACCCTTTATGGGCAAATTACCTGAGCAGTTTGACCATATCCATTTACCTTATAAATCTATGTGGATCCCACCGTTGCTGCTGGCAATACTGGGCGTGATCTTTGGCTGCTTTCCTGGTTTCGTTGGCAACTGGATTACTGGTCCAACGGCAAACAGTATCCTTGCGCAACAGGAAATATTCCACCTAAAAATATGGCATGGCTTTAACCTCATACTTTTACTGAGTGCCATCACCATCGTGTTCGGAACGCTTGTATTTATTTCCAACACGCCTAGCCACAAGAAACTGGCCTGGATTACTGCTTTTGAAAAAATCTCTCCAGCATCTATTCTCAATGCATTCGCCCGGGAAATTGAATTATTTTCGGCCTTTTTTACCGCAAAGATGCACAACGGTTACCTGCGCTCCTATCTATTGAAGATCATTCTATTCGCAGAGCTACTGATTGGCTATCAGCTCTACCTGGGCGGGCCATTACATATCAAATGGGACACCTTGTCTCCGGTGAGTTTTTATGAGGTGACAACGGTATGTATCTTAGTCGGCGCTATTGTACTGACGATCAGAACCTCATCAAGGTTGACCGCAGTTGTGGCAACCAGTGTCGTGGGCTACGCGATATGTTTGATTTTTGTCTTTTATAGTGCACCGGACCTGGCGATGACGCAATTTACGATTGACACTTTAACAGTGGTTCTTTTCGTATTGGTATTATTTAAATTACCTTCTTTTTTAAATCTGGCCAACCGTCGGACCGTCATTCGGGACGCAGTGGTCGCCATCATATTTGGCATCTTGCTTTCCATGGTCGCCTTACGTGTCTTACATGAACCGACAACGACCAATATCAGTGACTTTTATGGCGATTATGCCTATGTACTGGCCAAAGGAAAAAATGTTGTCAATGTACTGTTGGTGGACTTTAGAGGCTTCGATACCATGTTTGAAATCGTTGTGTTGAGTATTGCAGCACTGGGAGTCTACAGTTTATTGAAATTACGTTTAAAATCATCTGATAAAGAGTAATATTTTATGATAAGTTAGCGAAGTAATGATGATTAGAGACTAGGGACTATCTATGAGAATCCATCGGTTTGTATCACCAGAATTTCAATACTTATTACTAATATCTAAATACTAGAATAAATGAATAGCACGATATTACAGACCGCAACGCGGTATCTCTTACCGATACTTTTATTATTTTCGGTATTCCTATTGCTCCGGGGGCATTATTACCCCGGCGGAGGGTTTGTCGGGGGCCTGGTAGCATCCATTGCTTTTGTACTGCATAGTTTTGCTTTTGGCCCTGAAAACACCATGAAGCTCATTCAATATAAACCTTTGTCGCTAATTCCCATCGGTTTGGGAATCGCTGCGGTGAGCATGTTTTTACCCACTTTTTTTGGTTACCCCGTCATGACCGGACTGTGGTTGGAAGAAAAGATTCCCGTCATCGGCATGATCGGAACTGCCTTGTTTTTTGATCTCGGTGTATACTTTGTGGTCATCGGTGTCGTATTAACTATTTTATTTACAATTGCTTTAAATACAGAAGAGGAATAATGGAACTGATTCTCGTTTTATTGATCGGTATCCTATATGCCGCCGGAATATACCTCATCTTGCGACGCAGCATGGTAAAATTACTATTGGGGATTATGTTATTGGGTAATGGTACCAATATATTGATCTTTTTGCTGGGCAATATCATCAAGGGCAAACCGCCCATAATTGACCCCGACTTAAAGGTATTTACGGATATTTATGCGGATCCGATTCCGCAAGCCCTTATTTTAACAGCAATCGTGATCAGTTTTGGACTGACTTCGTTTGCGATCGTATTACTTAAACGTGTTTACGCTTTACTGGGCACGGATGATTTGGATGATTTGAACACGCCTGAGGAAGAAGATATATGATAGACAACCAGATTATTGCCACGGTTATCGTGCACCTTTTTATTGCTATTGTCCAGCTGATACTCTGGCGAAAATCTACTGCACAGCGTTTCCTGAGTGTAGGTGGAAGCCTTTTGGCACTTATTCTTGCATTTAAACTTTTTTTCAAGGTTTATGACGGCGAAATCCTGACCATGAATGCCGCCAATTGGAAGGCTCCTTTTGGAATCGTCTTTGTTGCGGATCTTTTTAGTAGCACCTTGGTCGTACTCACCTCAATTGCAGGACTTGCCGTTTCTATTTTTTCCTGTGTGGGTGTCGGAAGACAACGTATTTTATATGGCTATTTCCCTATTTTTCATTTCCTGATGATGGGCTTAAATGGGGCATTTTTGACTGGAGATATTTTTAATCTCTACGTTTGGTTTGAAGTCATCATCATTTCATCATTTGTGCTGATGACACTCGGCGGCCGTAAATCACAATTGGAAGGTGCGGTCAAATACATGGCCATGAATATATTGGCTTCCACATTCTTCCTGACAGGAATCGGAATTTTGTATGGCATCTCCGGATCCCTTAATATGGCTGACCTGGCACTGCGCATACCCAAAATACAAAATCAGGCGCTCGTCGAAATTACGGCTACTTTTTTCCTTATTGGTTTTGGGATCAAATCGGCTGTTTTTCCACTTTATTTTTGGCTCCCATCCTCCTATCATACGCCCCCTTCTGCTGTCGCCGCAACTTTCGGTGGCCTGTTGACCAAAGTGGGAATTTATGCCTTGTTCAGGGTATTTTCTTTATTGTTTATCCCAAACCATTTCACCAAAGAATTGTTGGTCATATTGGCCATACTCACGATTTTAACCGGTGCTTTTGGCGCTTTGATCAAGACAAATATCCGCAGATTATTTTCCTATCTGATTGTCTGCCATATCGGTTTTATGATCGGTGGTTTAGGTTTGTATAGCAAATGGGCTTTGCTAGGTGCTATTTTTTATCTAATTCACGATATTATGGTAAAAACCAACTTGTTCTTAATGGCGGGTGTCATTCGGCAACTCCGGGGTACGATGGACATGAACAAGCTGGGCGGGCTATATGCTCAATACCCCAAAATTTCTTTGCTCTTTGCAATTGTGCTGTTTTCCTTGGTCGGTATCCCCCCATTATCCGGATTTTGGCCCAAAATTTATCTTTTTAAAGATGCCTTTCAATTGGAGAAATATGCATTCGCGGGGGCGCTGATCATCGGTAGTTTTATTACGCTCTATGTAATTGCCAAAATGTGGGCTCAGGTCTTTTGGAAGGATGCCCCACAGCCAGAGATCATCGAAGACAAATTTGTCAAAATGATCGGCTATCGAAAAACCATGCTGCTCCTGCCCGTCATTATATTGGCCTCAGCATCACTATATATCGGATTTAATGCAGAAGCCATTATACATGTCGCGGATCAGATCGCTACGCAACTATTGGATACTTCACCTTATATAAATGCTGTATTGGGAGGACAGAATTAATATGATAAAACAGTTTTTAATGAATCTCATGCTCTCCTTTATCTGGGTGGCACTAACGGGATCAATGTATTATTCAAATTTCCTGTTCGGTTTTTTACTTGGCTTTGCCATTCTTTGGATCATGAATAAGAATGAGGCCGATCAACGTTATTTCTATCGTGTCCCTAAAACGGTTAGTTTTATTCTCTTCTTCCTATGGGAGATGATCGTCGCCAACGTTCAGGTCGCTTATGATGTGATTACGCCCAAATTTTTTATTAAACCAGCCATCGTCAAGTATCCGATGGATGCCAAAACAGATCTGGAGATCAATTTGCTTTCGACTTTTATTTCCCTCACACCGGGGACACTTATTCTGGATGTAAGCGAGGATAAGAAAACACTTTTTATCCATGTGATGTACATGAAGAGCAAGGAGCAATTTGTCTCCACGCTAAAAAACAATGTTGAACGAAGACTTTTAGAACTCTTACGATGACTTTAGCTACTTACTTCGATTATGTTATCCTGCCGATATTAACGCTATCGGTTATACTTGCGTTTATCCGACTGTACAAAGGTCCGCAGATCTTTGACCGGGTCATCGCCCTGGATCTCATTATCACAATTGGAATTGGAATTATTACAGTCTATAGTATACGGACTTCGCAGGAAGTATTTTTAGATATTGCCATGATCTTGGCCCTGATCGCATTTTTAGGAACTATAGCCTTTTCATTTTATTTAGAAAAACAAAACCATGATGACTGATATTACGTTAGCAATTTTAAGCACGATAGGCGCATTGGCCATATTGTTCGCTTCAATTGGCATATTACGGATGCCGGATTTCTATTTACGGCTTTCAGTGACCGTAAAAGCAGCAACCCTAGGCGTTGGTCTTTTGTTAATCTGTGCCGCAATGACATTCCCGGATGTGTCCGTAACGACCAAAGCGATAGCAATTGGATTTTTTCTCATTTTGACCGCACCAGTTGCCGCTCATATGATCGGACGGGCTGCCTATATACAACGTGTAAAAACCTGGAAAGGAACAACCTTAAACGATTTGGAAAAAGAAGGACAGCTGGATTGCAGAAAAGAAGATTTTTAGACTTTGCTGTTTCATTATTTGGCTAAACGGAACCATCAACAAAATACCTTCGACATAATTAAGGGATCAAAATTTTGGTCCCTTAATTGTGTCTGTTAGATTTCAATAGATCTTGTTCCTTGACTTCCGCTTGAAAAACTAAAAAATAATACAGACCGGAGCCGGAACTTTAATTTCCTTACCCGTGTCAGTCAATAATCCGGTCTTGGGATCACGACTGAACAAAACAATATTATTGGTATACTGATTAGCCACCAGCAGGTATTTTCCATCGGGAGAAAGATTAAAATTCCGCGGTCCCTTTCCTTTTACTGAAGTATTGGATAGTTTTTTTAATCCCCCGTCTTTTTCCACGGAAAAGGTCGCTATTGTGTTTGCATCACCGCGGTTGGTCGCATATATAAATTTCCCATCAGCAGAAATCTTGATATCTGCGCCACCGTTCTGACCTTTAAATCCCTCGGGGTTGATTTCGTAGGTACTCTGATACATCCAATCATTGCCTTCTTTTTTATAAGATGCAATCTGTCCGGTCATTTCCAATATCGCATAAAGGAATTTTTCCTTTTTATCGAAAACAATATGACGCGGTCCTCCACCTGCCGGAGTAAAAAAATCTTCTGATGCTTCGGCAAGGCCATAGGCATGCCCAGTCTTGTTAACCGGAAATACCGAGATTTGATCCAATCCCAGATCCTGCACATATAAGCGGTCGCCTTTGCTTGAAAAAAAAGTAGAATGGACGTGTGGCTTCTCCTGGCGGACAGGATCAACACCTTTCCCTTCATGTTGCACCAGCCGGCTTCTTTTACTTAAGACACCATTTGACTCGAGATCAAATAGAGCTGCCGATCCACCGGTGTAGTTTGCAACAGCGAGCAGATTCCCTTTCGGATGAACTTCAACAAAGCAAGGTGATTCTCCACCTGTAGGGAGTGAATTTAAGAAAGTTAATTGTCCATCCTTAAATGAATAGGCGGAAATCGTGCCCTCTTGGTTTGGAAGTTCGTTGACCGCGTAGATAAAATTGTTATTCCGTGCCAGAAAGGACGGATCCTTACTTTCCTGTGTGCTGACTAAGGCAGCCTCACCGGTCTTTGTATCGAAATTATAGATATAGATACCTTTGCTTTCTGTTTTGTTCGTATAGGTTCCAACAAACATTGGAATCTGTTGTGCAAAACTTGCCAGCGGTAAAAGTGTCATCAGATAAATAAAAGCTTTTTTCATATGTATACAATCTATTAAAAAATAAAATACCAAAATTTCGCCGTTGTTCGCTCTATGAAGCAAAAAATCAAGATACTTTTCGACCTTATCATTAGCGTCGATAAACTTGTTAAATTAGGTTAAAACCGCCCTTTCTAATAGGCAAATCCGTATTTTTAGCGAATCAATTTTAACAAGTCGAAAATCTCCATTTGAAATATTGGGATTATAAAAATATTGTTAAATAAAAATACGAATAATTCATATAATCTGATAATTTTGTGCTGTTGTTCAAAATAGTATCTATTAAACGACAGAATCGGGAGATTATTAGTGATTTAGATGATTTCATCGTAACACAGATCTGTATGACCGGTACAGGAGTTAAAAACTGTTTACGATTGTTTCATCAGCATTTAGAAATATATTATTTAGATGAAAAAAAACATATATATATTGTTTTTGTTGCTGTTTGTATCAATTCAGGCCAGCTTTGCACAAAATCAAATTATTGACCGTGTAGTGGCCACTGTTGGTTCGGGAATTATCCTACAATCTGATTTGGATATGCAATATTCACAATGGCTTGCTCAAGGGAATAAACCAAATGAGAAGTTTAAATGTGGAGTTCTTGAGCAATTGATCATTCAGAAGCTTCTTTCCCAACAGGCAGTAATTGACTCCATCGATGTGACAGAAACAGAAGTGGATGACAACTTAAATTCTCGCTTGCGCCACATGTCGCAACAGGCTGGTGGCCAAGAACGGCTGGAAAAATTCCTGAACCGTTCTTTGCTGCAATACAAAGAGGAAATGCGCGCAAGCGTTTTCGAGCAGTTGAAAGCGAATAAGATGCAACAAAATATCGTTCAAAAAGTGGATGTAACGCCTCTTGAAGTAAAACGTTATTTTGAAGGATTGGATCAAGATAGCCTTCCTTATTTCAATACAGAAGTTGAGATCGGCGAAATTGTTATGCTGCCTCAATTGACAGACGAAGAGAAAAAAGAACAACGCGAGAAGATCGAAGGTATCCGCAAGCAGATTGTTGATGGCTCGGATTTCGGAACTATGGCTCGACTCTATTCACAGGATCCGGGTTCTGCTCCTTACGGTGGTGACCTTGGCTTTGGTACCCGTGACAATTATGTCAAAGAGTTCTCAGCGATGGCATTTAAATTAAAGCCAGGAGAGATATCACCTATTGTTGAATCAAAATATGGTTTTCACATTATCCAGGTACTGGAACGGCGCGGTGAAGAGGTGCATACACGCCATATTCTAATGAAAATGAATCCGGGCGCTGCTGCATTGGAACGAACCAAAAACAAATTGGACAGCATCTATAAATTGGTTGTCGACAAGAAATTAGATTTTTACCATGCTGCGACTAACAATTCGGATGCTGAAGAAAGCAAATTTAATGGTGGTATGGTCTTAAATCCACAAGGATCCAACCGTACAACGTTAATTCCGATGGATGGATTGGAGAAGTCCGTATTTACCGCCATTGACCCACTAAAACCGGGGGAATATTCAAAACCGGAACAATTCACCGATAAAACAGGAGAGGTAGGTTACCGTTTTAACTATCTTAAAACACGTATCCCGCCGCATAAAGCAAACTTAGATCAGGATTTCACCAAGATCAAAGATGCTGCAAAAGAAGATAAAGTACGTCGTAATCTGAGCAAATGGTTTGATGATAAAGCGAAGAATACTTTCATTGATATCAGTGATGACTTTGGAGCTTGTGAAGAACTAGAAAAATGGAGAAAAAAATAAGGAATTTCTCCCTACTCCAAAATAAAAAAGACTTGAATATGCATTCAAGTCTTTTTTATTTTCTAGCATAGCTCCAAGTCTATTTCTCAAACATCATCTCGATCAGGATATTCCAGTTCGCCTTCTTTACATCATCCTTTGCCAATTCACTCAGCTGCCATATCCGGATATAATTATACTTAACGACCTTATCCTTTTGTCGTACAGTTGCAGTTCCTTTTGTATAGGCAAAATCTCCGCTATAAGAACGTTTTACTTCTTCCGGAACCGTTTCGATCGTCATTCGTTGTTTCTTCAGGTAGGCCATCATTTTATCCTTTCCTTCCATCGGACTGGTCCATGGAAACAGAAACCGTACATCTTCACTCAAAAACTCTTTGTAAGCTGTAGGATTGTCCGCTTTAAGGACAGTGGACATCAACTTATCGGTCTCCAGAACAATATCTTCACGCTGGTTTAAACGTACCTTGGACCGATGCTTGAGATACCATGAATCCGTCGGTTCAATAAATTCCAGATCAAAGTCACCATCCTTACCATTATTCTCCACTTCGGCACGGATATCTACCAACCACTTCCCTTTCTTGTTGCGTTTCCATACGGTCAGGTATTCGCCGTGGCGCAATCGGGCGCCCACTTTTTGAAAATCCATGGCACCAGATGTCACCCCAAACTCCAAGCTTTTAGCAACAAGCGCAAAAGTAGGCTGCCAGTTTAATACATCTGGAATATTGGGCCTATTATTGAGGTAATTGTATGCATTTACCGCCGAAGGAACATAAAATGTGGATTCTTTGTCAATAATAGATAAAAATGCCTGATGGGGAGTTGACGCTTTCGCTAATGCTGCAGCATCTTTATCTGCCTGTAGTAAGCTCCCTACTTTTTCGGGTATCTGTGCGTACAATGTTGTACCCATTGTACTCATCAATGCAACAACGGATAACCTGTTCCAAAAATTCATATGCAAATGATTATTTATCAGCGTTCATTTTTTGTATTGGATGAACTCATTACACTCGGTTTTCTTTTAGAGGAAGTATGCTTTAGTCTTCAAAGTATCTAAACTTTTCGACGATAAATATCCCATTTTTTCCTCTTTTTTAAATTCGATTTTTTTATCTATCAAATCTTATTCCAAAGTGTTCCTTCTTTACTATCTTTCAGCTGGATACCAATTGCATTGAGCTCATCACGTATGCGATCCGAAGTGACAAAATCCTTATTTGCTTTCGCCTCGTTACGTAATTTGATCACTAAATTCATGACATCGTCTATATCATCCGTCCCCGAAGCTTGATCATTTCGCAGTCCAAGAATGTCCTCAACAAACTCTTTCATGAAAATTTTCAGCTTTTCCAGTCCTTCTTCAGAGACTTTTGCTTTACCGTCATAAATGGAATTAATGATCCGCACGATCTCAAATAATTCTGCAATCAGCACCGGGCTATTGAAATCGTCATCCATTGCGGCATAACATTTATGACGGATCTCCGCCAGATTGAACGAGTCAGCTCCCTTTGAAACCTTGAGTTTATCCAGGAGTCCTATGGCGCTCATCAAGCGCTTATACCCTTTATCCGCAGCATCAAGTGCTTCATTGGAGAAATCCAATGTGCTTCGATAATGTGCCTGCAGCATAAAGAAGCGAACCGCCATAGGCGAATAACCTCTATTTAGCAAGGGATGATTGCCGGTGAACAGTTCACCCGGTAAAAATCCGTTGCCTGCGGATTTGGACATCCTTGCACCATTGACCGTCAGCATGTTGGTATGCATCCAATATTTGGCAGGTGCAGTATGATTACAGGCTTCGGATTGTGCGATTTCGTTCGTATGGTGCGTAGCCGCCAAATCCATTCCACCGCCGTGGATATCAAATTGATCTCCTAAATACTTTCTGCTCATTGCCGAACATTCAATATGCCAACCCGGAAATCCAACACTCCAGGGTGCCGGCCAGCGCATAATCGTTTCGGGTTTTGCTTTGATCCACAGCGCAAAATCCAAACGTCCTTTTTTTTCATCCTGACCACTCAGCTCCCGCGTGTTGTTTAGCATATCTTCCAATTTACGATTGGTCAATACGGTATAATCATACTGCTGTACATATTTTTCGACGTCGAAATATACGGTACCGTCAGTTTCATACGCATAACCGTTGTCAATGATCTGTTCGATCATTTCGATCTGCTCAGAAATATGACCTGTTGCTGTTGGTTCAATGCTTGGTGGCAAGGTATTGAAAAGGCGTAAAACATCATGAAAACCAATAGTATATTTCTGTACGATTTCCATCGGTTCCAGCTGTTCTAGTTTAGCCTTTTTTGCGAATTTATCATCTCCTTCATCACGATCGCCCTCCAAATGCCCCGCATCTGTAATATTACGTACATAACGTACTTTATACCCCAAATGACGTAGATACCTAAAAATCAAATCAAAAGAAATAAAAGTTCGACAGTTACCTAGGTGTACATCGCTGTAAACGGTAGGTCCACAGACATACATCCCAACAAGGTTGGTGTGGATCGGTTCGAATTTTTCCTTTGTTCGCGAAAGCGTATTGTATAAAAAGAGATTGTGGTCCATGTTTGTTCTCTGCTTGGAAATCTATTTTTGTCTGAAATATATTTGAATAGGTACACCTGTAAAGTCAAAGTGCTCACGCAATTTATTTTCGATAAAGCGTTTATATGGATCTTTGATATATTGCGGCAAATTACAGAAGAAGGCAAACATTGGTGTTCTTCCCGGCAATTGTGTCACATATTTAATTTTGATATATTTTCCTTTTAAGGATGGTGGCGGATAACTCTCTATAATATCCAGCATCACTTCGTTCAACTTTGAAGTCGGAATCTTTTTGGTTTTATTAGCATAAACCTTATCAGCCACTTCCAGTACTTTTAGGACACGTTGTTTTTCCGTTACCGAAGTAAAGATAATTGGCACATCCGTGAATGGTGCTATTTTTTCTCTGATACGGTCTTCAAAGGCTTTCATGGTCTTGTTGTCCTTCTCGATCAAATCCCATTTATTGACAACGATTACGATACCTTTACGGTTTTTCTCCGCCAAGTTAAAGATATTCACATCTTGCGCTTCCAAGCCATCCTGAGCATCCAACATCAAAATAGTCACATCAGAATCCTCCAATGCTTTGATGGTACGCATGACCGAATAGAATTCAATATCTTCGTTTACTTTTGATTTACGGCGAAGACCGGCGGTATCGATCAAAAGGAAATTATGTCCATATTGATTGTAATGAATCCGGATAGAATCCCGTGTTGTGCCCGCCATAGGCGTTACGATATTACGATCTTTACCGATCAATGCATTTGTCAAAGAGGATTTACCCACATTTGGACGACCAACAATTGTATATTTAGGTAGAGCTTCATCTTCCTCCTGTTCTTCTTCAAAATGCGATACGACAGCATCCAATAACTCTCCGGTACCAGAACCTGTAGCCGATGAAATATTGAATACTTCTCCTAAACCGAAAGCATAAAATTCGGCAGATTCATGATGCAATTTAGCATGGTCAACTTTGTTGGCTACCACATATACGGGTTTGGAGCTTCTTCTGAGGATATCAGCTATTTCATCATCCAGGTCAGTAATACCAGTAGTAACATCTACCATGAATATAACGACCGACGCTTCCTCAATAGCGATATAGACCTGATCACGGATTGCCTCTTCAAAGACATCATCCGAACCATGTACAAAACCACCTGTATCGATTACTGTAAATTTCTTTCCGATCCACTCTGCCGTCTCATAATGACGGTCGCGCGTCACTCCGCTAAAGTCATCAACAATCGCTTTTCTACTTTCGGTAAGACGATTGAATAAGGTAGATTTACCAACATTTGGACGACCAACAATTGCAACAATATTTGCCATATTTATTTTATTTGATCCACCCACTATCACAGCAGATGGCACTTTTATGCTAAAATTATAGTTAAGGGTACAAAGATACGGATTCAAAAGGGATTATGGAGACACAAAAACAAAAATGGCTTTACCATGAAGTAAAGCCATTTATAGGGTTTAAATTATGAATATTCGTCTAGTTAGACGTTGGATTCTGTGTTAATTTACCCGGATAAGAGTTGATGGCATCCTGAGGAATGAAGTATGTTACCCTAAAATCAGTTGGGGCAATGTCCTCAAATTGCTTCTGCGGGCCTGGATACGTTCTGTTCAGCGGTTCACCATTACGGAAAACATCATAACTACGTTCGGCTTGGAAAGCCAATTCTAGCTGCCGCTCTTTGTCAATCAACTTGAAAGCATTACTTGCATCAAGAGAAGTATAACCTCCATTAACAATAGAACGATTTCTTATGGTATTCAGGTCATTCAATGCAGCACCATAATTACCTAATTTTGCATAAGCCTCAGCACGATTTAAGTAAATTTCCCCTAAACGACTGATTACTGGTGAGTGTAATTGCGATTCTTCACCTTCACGTGAACATTTCACGATATAGAACTGAGGATAAGCGCGGTTTAAGGAAATATAGTAGTCAATCATACCCGTATATGTTTTACCATCCTCATAAGTAATGGAATAGGTTTGTTGTGTTTCATTGACTGCTTTTAACGTATACTCTTTAACAACGTCCTTATCATCAACCTTCTTCACCTCGCGGACAGTGACTGTACCACCATTGACCGTCGCAGGCAGTTGCATATAACTTGTCGTCAACTGATCACCAGCTTTCTTCGGAACATCCTGCTTAACAAATCTAAATACAGTTGAATATTTCCCCTTATCGTCTTTGGAGTAAGTAGGCTCAATAAATGCGGCACGCGCATCCACAATATTATAGCGATCCGGTCTCCAGTCATTACGGCCAGTCTCATTTAATAGATCAATGTATTTTGCACTAGCATACATTTCTCCCCAGCCCATTCCGCCGATATTCGAATACATACCACCGATACCATTGTAGTGATCGTCGCCAGAAAATTCGGTAGCAACGCGTTTCACCACAAATATTGTTTCTGCATTATCCTCTGGTTTGAATGTATTGTACTTCATGAATTGAGCCCGGCCCAATAAGCTATATTTACCTGAATTGATCACTTTATCAGCATATTCTACCGATAAACGTGCATATTCGGCATTTGGATTTTTATAAGTTCCGCTCATATACAGGTAAATCCGTGATAACATCGCCTGTGCCGCCTCTTTAGACGCATAAGAATGTCCTTTATTTATCGTAATCAAGGACTCGGCTTTTTTCAGATCGCTGATGGCCTGTGCATAGGTATCTTTCACCGTAGAACGATCGGGAAGATTCAGATCGTTGATCACATCGTCAGGAGTACCGTTTACGATAGGCACACCGAGGTTTGTTTCGGGATTTTGGTAATACGGTTTTCCAAATGCTCTGCAAAGGTAAAAATACATCATCCCGCGGATGTAATAACATTCACCTAGCTTATTATCCATGTCAACGCTTTCACCTTCAGCAAACAGCTTAATAATATTGGAAGATTGCGCGATGGCTTTGTAACCGTAATCCCAAAAGTTTTGCAAACGATAGTTATTCGGTGTTCTTGCAAAAGAGATAAATTCATAGAAAGCATCGGTAGATGACCCACGGATCATCATATTATCACCGGCGTATTCGCCAAGACGGTGCATTGGATCTGACCATTGTTTTAGCTGCGCATACGTCCCGGTGATCATAGCATCAGGATTATTGGCAATCTGGTCACCATCCATTGAATTATAAGGTAGACGGTCTATATCGCATGAGGATACCGCCGCTGCTATCACTAATCCCATTAATATCTTTTTCATGATTGATTTTCTAAATGTTAAAATTAAAACGTTACGCTGGCCCCAAACATAAACTTGCGAACCAAAGGATATACACTAGTTCCTGTTGACCGAATCATCTTATTTCCACTTCCTTTTCCGTCTGGTTCGGTCAATGGGAGCTCCGGATCGACCCCAGAGTAATTGGTAATCGTAAACAAGTTCTCTCCCGCTAAGAAGACACGCAAGTTTTTAACATTATATTTCTTTAGGTCAAAGTTATACCCTACCGTCAAAGATCTCATCTTTAAGAAATTATTACTTTCCAAAAAGCGCGTGGAAGGTGAGTTGCCTTTATCTTGATTGTCGTATCTTGCTATTGGGTGAGTAGCGACGTCCCCAGGTTTTTCCCAGCGTGTCCATCCGTCCTGAAGTTTCATTTGATTACGGTCGGTATATGTCCCATCCGAATCAAACTCCTGACGTGAATAATTATAGATTTTTCCACCCAAAGAAAAACCAAACACCGCATTTAAGTCAAATTGCTTATAGCTCAGTGAGGTATTAAAACCGCCAAAAAGATCTGGATTTCCTTTTCCTGCCTTGCGGAAAGTCGCCTCTGAATAATTTGAAGTAGTCGTTCTTGTCTCGTTTCCATCTGCATCCGTTCCATATTTATACCACATCGGAAGACCATTATCAGAATTTACTCCTGCCCATTCCTTTAAATAATAGGTATCAATTGGATTTCCAGGTTCAAACAAACGTTGTGCTGAACCAGCTATTCCCAAATCATCGCCAGCAATGATGGGTTTAGATACCAGATTACCGTTTGCATCTTTTGTTGTATATAATTTAGTTAGTTTATTGACATTATGGCTTAAATTCAGATCCACGCTCCAATGCCAATCATTATTACGGATGATATCACCACCGATGGTCAATTCTATTCCTCGGTTTTGCATTTCACCGATATTCTTCCATACATTGTTAACCCCTGTCAAGCTACTGATCGGAGTCTTATATAGGATATTGTCCGTTCGCTTATCATAGTAATCAAAACTCATACGAACTCTATTCTGGAAAAGTGCAGCATCTACCCCAACACCTGTTGTATATGTCCGCTCCCAGGTCAAATTAGGATTGGCATGTTGGTCGATCAATGCTCCAGGGATTCCGTCATAACTTGACGTAATTTTCACGGAGTAAAGCTTATATTGCGGATACAAATCGTTTGGACGGTTACCCACCGAACCGTAAGCGGCTCTTAACTTCAGGTTATCTACCCACGGCGCGTTAAACCAGCTTTCTTTATTAATGTTCCACCCTCCACTGATTGAGAAGAAATTTCCATATTTTGCATTTGTCCCAAAATTGGAAGCACCGTCCCGACGAAACGACACCTGAGCCAAATATCTGTTATCATAAGCATAATTCGCATTCGACAACATAGATTGAACAGCCCATTCGGTAATACCGCCTTTAAAACGCTCAGGCTTTGCAGTCACGTCAGGCACTTCAAAACCTGGGACAATACCAGTACCAGCAGCATCCAACGATTTATCCCTATAGTCGTTAAATTCATAA
This sequence comes from Sphingobacterium sp. DR205, assembly GCF_011064245.1. Classification (NCBI taxonomy): domain Bacteria; kingdom Pseudomonadati; phylum Bacteroidota; class Sphingobacteriia; order Sphingobacteriales; family Sphingobacteriaceae; genus Sphingobacterium; species Sphingobacterium sp. DR205. The sequence continues at coordinate 6,386,308 of NZ_CP049333.1, forward strand.
GCTACCAAACCGTTTAAGCTATGCTTATCCCAAGTCTTATTGAAACGTAAAATTTGGTTGGTATAACGGCGCGTAAACTCTTTACGATATTCTGAAACACGTCCTATAACACCATCACCGCTATTTGAGCGTGGATCGGTATAATCTGTTGCTGAATAACTGATGTATCTATAGTTATTGACAGATGAGAATGTCAACCAATCGGTCAACTTAACATCAAAGTCCATATTACCCATAAACTCGTAATTCGTATTTTCGGACTTATTCCATTGCAGATCATACAGGTAATTGGTACTCGTATTATTTACCCATGAGCTACTACGATGTGGAACCAGATTACCGTTTGCATCATAAGGACTATCCCAGGGTAAATTGGAATACATCGCACCAACATCATATTGGCGATCGTCAACTGAACGTTTTGAACCAACAATAGACGGTTTAACGGTCAACCATTTAAATGGCTTATAATTGGTACGCAATCGGAAATTATAGCGGTCATAATCATATCCTTTGACTGCACCGGCCTCATTATAATAGCCTAAAGACAAATAGGACTGTAATTTTTCTGTTCCGCCCTGAATAGATAAATTATGATTTTGGACAAATCCAGTTTTGGTCGCTAATTTCCACCAGTCAAAATTGCTGTTTCGCAAGTCAGAATTCCACCGCGGAAATTTGATATCAGCTGGATTCGAAAATGATGCAAAGTAATCGTAAAGTTCAGCACCATCCATCATTTCCATGTTACCATTGGTCAATTGATTGATCCCCATTTTTGTGGAAAAACTAATGCTAGTTTTTGACGCAGATGGATTTTTAGTCGTTACTACCACTACGCCATTTGCGCCTTGCGACCCGTAGATCGAAGTTGAAGCTGCATCTTTTAGAATTGTTAGCGATTCGATGTCATCTGGATTGATATCACCAGGGCTGCTTCCAACAATTACGCCATCAATTACCCACAAGGGACTTGTGGTCCCGCTTATCGTTGCCTGCCCACGGATGACAACCCCACCGTTTGACCCCGGTTTTCCCGCTCCTGGTGCGACATATACACCAGCGGCTTTGCCGTTTAGCATATTTTCCACGGATGGCGTTGTCACGTCACGCAACTTGTTTCCTTTGACCGCCTGAAGTGCCCCAGTCAAGCTTTCCTTTTTTTGTTGCGTTCCGTACCCTACAATAACAACCTCTTCCAATGCTTCGCTATTGGACTCCATGCTGATACTGACCACGGAACCTGTTACGGTCACTTCCTGTGTCTTGTAACCGATGCTATTGATCACTAAAACATCTCCATTTTTAGCCTCAATGCTAAATTGACCATCAGCTCCAGCCGAAGTAGAACGTGAGGTACCTTTAACACTAATGGTTGCTCCCGCTAAGGGACCATCCGCGGATTGTACTTTTCCACTTACTTTTTGCTGAAAAACAGCACTGTTCAATAGAACATTACGGTCTGGAAATTTAAGACCATTAGCATTAGCTGGGTTGTGTGTACTTGTTATGAGTAAAGCTAATGATAACAGACTCAACTTGTGATTGTCGAGAATCTTTGAAATCATAATATTTAATAGTTAGTTTAAAAATTGATTAGCGTGCTAATCAAAATTTAGGTGCATGAATGCTAAAACTAGAAGAAGATAGGGGTATATCAAAATTCAAACAGAACGAAATCGATTGCGCCAATTGAACAAACGATTGCATAAACATTCAATTGCAACTTAAAATGTACGATTATCAGATTTTATGGTTTAATCATGATTTTATTCAGCTAAATCAACACATACTCAAACATCATGAGATACAATAAATAGCGAAAGTTCAAAATTACCCCTATTTTGGCGAGAGGAAGTTAAAACGGTTAAAATAGGCACATAAAACAAGAAAAGCCAAGGTTCTCACCTCGGCTTTCTCTTTTAGTAGCGGGGACCAGACTCGAACTAGTGACCTTCGGGTTATGAGCCCGACGAGCTACCAACTGCTCCACCCCGCAATGTATTTTTAATTTCTTTAAAAGAACCGATCATTGCAAACCGGCTCTTTTCTTTAGTAGCGGGGACCAGACTCGAACTAGTGACCTTCGGGTTATGAGCCCGACGAGCTACCAACTGCTCCACCCCGCAATGTATTTTTAATGTCTTTAAAAGAACCGGTCATTGCAAACCGGCTCTTCTCTTTAGTAGCGGGGACCAGACTCGAACTAGTGACCTTCGGGTTATGAGCCCGACGAGCTACCAACTGCTCCACCCCGCAATGTATTTTTAATTTCTTTAAAAAGAACCGATCATTGCAAACCGGCTCTTTCTTTAGTAGCGGGGACCAGACTCGAACTAGTGACCTTCGGGTTATGAGCCCGACGAGCTACCAACTGCTCCACCCCGCAATGTATTTTTGATTTCTTTAAAAAGAACCGGTCATTGCAAACCGGATCTTTCCTCTTAGTAGCGGGGACCAGACTCGAACTAGTGACCTTCGGGTTATGAGCCCGACGAGCTACCAACTGCTCCACCCCGCAATATATTTTTGAACAAAATTGCTTTTTTCTTTTGAAAAAACAAGATTATGATCCTTCCGAATTGGAGTACAAAGATATATTTTGTTTCTTTGTAATCCTAATAAAATTTAGAAAAATGTCACATAAAGCAGGATTCGTAAGTATCATCGGAAAGCCAAATGCTGGTAAGTCCACCCTAATGAACGCTTTAGTAGGTGAAAAGATGTCTATCATCACACCTAAAGCGCAAACGACAAGACACCGCATTATCGGTATTGTAAACGATGAAGACCATCAAATTGTGTTTTCCGACACACCGGGAGTCATCAAACCAAACTATTCTTTACAGGAATCAATGATGAACTTTGTCCAGGGATCGCTTATTGATGCGGACATTATTTTATTTGTGACTGATATCCACGAGAAATACGACGAGAATGACGTATTGGAGAAATTACGTAAAACGAATTCTCCGGTAGCCGTCCTGATCAACAAAATAGATAAATCTTCTGAAGAAGAGGTAAAGGCCAAAATTGAATTTTGGCAAGAAAAGCTAAATCCTGACACAATCTTCGCTATTTCAGCCAAGTTGGATCATAATGTATCAGCCGTCATGCAGTACATCAAAGATAAGTTGCCTATCCACGAGGCCTATTACGAAAAAGATGAATTGACGGACAAATCCATGCGTTTCTTTGTCTCCGAGATGATACGTGAAAAAGTATTCAAACTGTATGACAAAGAAATTCCTTACAGTACAGAAGTGATCGTCACTTCCTACAAAGAAGAAGCAAATATTACGCGTATTGCTGCCGAAATTATTGTAGAGCGCGATTCACAAAAAAACATTATCATCGGTAAAGCGGGAGCTATGATCAAAAAAGTAGGTACCTATGCCCGCCAGGATATTGAAGAATTTATTGATGGAAAGGCTTTCCTGGAACTTTTCGTGAAGGTAATCCCCGACTGGAGAAGCAAGAAGAATTACCTCAAACGTTTTGGTTACGACGATTAATTAGTACTGAGTAGATAGTATTGAGTATTGAGATTCTGGTTGTACAAGCCTTTGGCTCACTTACTTTAGTTTTTGTATCATGCAATCTATTTTTCTTTATCCATTTTTACTATCACAAAAATGAACAAAGAAAACAGCAATATCAGAAAAGTCAGCGCTAGCTCGACAGGTTCGTTTCATTAAAATATGCACGGAGTGCTTTAATCTGTTTCAGATTAAGCACTTTTTTTAGGTCTTCATCCGAAGCTTCTTTCACACGTTTAACCGATTTAAATTCGGTAAGCACCTTTTCCACCGTTGTTTTTCCGATCCCTGGTACATTTTCCAGTTCAGACACAAAAGTCTTGCGGCTGCGTTGATTACGGTGAAAGGTGATCCCAAAGCGGTGCGCCTCATCACGTAAGTGCTGGATGATCCTTAATGTTTCCGATTTCTTATCTAAATAGAGTGGATATTGATCTCCGGGATAGAACAATTCTTCAAGTCGCTTAGCGATACCGATGACAGTTACCTTACGTTCTATTCCCAGTAAGCGCAAGCTTTTTAATGCAGCGCCCAATTGTCCCTTACCACCGTCGATAATAATCAACTGCGGCAAGGATTGATCTTCATCCAATAACCTTCTGTATCGTCTAAAAACAGCCTCCTCCATGGTCGCAAAATCATTGGGTCCCTCCACTGTTTTCACATTAAAATGCCGATAGTCTTTTTTGGAAGGCTTTGCATCTTTAAACACTACAATAGCCGATACAGGATAATTCCCCTGAATATTGGAGTTGTCAAAACATTCGATATGCTGAGGTAGGACATTCATGCGCAGGTCCTTCTGCATCTGCTTTAAAATACGTTCCGTACGAATGTCAGGGTTCAGTTTTTCGTATTGTAACAAACGTTCTTTCCTAAAAAAAGCTACATTTTTTTGGGAAAGCTCCAAGAGTTTCTTCTTTTCCCCCAGTTTGGGAATTGTGAATTTTATCCGTTCGTTTTCCTCAATATCCAGTTCGAAGGGGACAATAATCTCCCGCGAAAGGCTTTTAAACCGTTCACGTATTTCGGGGATGGCCAGAGACAGTAGTTCCTGTTCGCTCTCATCCAGACGACGTTTCATTTCTAGGGTCTGCGTCTGAATAATGACGCCATTCATTACCTTTAGATAATTGACAAAGGCGTAGCCCTCATCCGAGGCAATACTAAATACATCCACGTTGGTTATTGAAGAATTGACCACAGTCGATTTGCTCTGATAATTATCCAGTTTATCGAGTTTGGCTTTAATCAATTGTGCCCGTTCAAAATCAAGCGAAGCTGCCGCTGAAGCGATGCTTTCTTTTAGTCTATTGGTGACCACGGCAATTTTACCATTCAGAATATCCTTGATGTCACTCAGGTTCTGATCGTAGTCTTCTTCAGACTGATATCCTTCACAGGGCCCTTTACAGTTTCCGATCTGATATTCGAGGCAAATTTTGAACTTACCTTTTCGGATATTCTCCTGCGTAAGCGCCAGATTACATGTCCGAAGCGGAAAAAGTTCACGGATCAGATCCAGTACGATGTGCATCATACCGACAGAAGGGTACGGTCCGTAGTAGCGGGAACCATCCTTAATAAATTGCCTCGTCCAAAAAACACGGGGAAAGGGTTCGTTCTTAATGACAATCCATGGATAGGTCTTGTCATCCTTGAGCATGACATTGTATTTTGGCTTATGCTTCTTGATTAATGAATTCTCAAGCAACCAAGCATCAATTTCGGTATCTACTATAGTAAAAGAAATACGGTTGATCTTACGGACCAAAACACGGGTCTTACCGTTTAATTGATTTTCATTGACAAAATATGAACCTACTCGGTTACGAAGGTCTTTCGCCTTACCGATATAGATCAATTCATCGTGTTTATCAAAATATTGATAGACCCCTGGTCGATGAGGTATCTTCTTTAATTCTTCTCTATAGTCAAATGTCAAAACTTTAAAATTAAAAAGTAAAAAACGGATACAGCTTTAAGCCACAGGCCTATCAAACTCGGGCTCTTATTCTTTAATCTTTGAAAAACAAGCTGGCGTAAACAAAATCTCCATACTCAAATCTGAAAAGTCAAAATTAGAAAATGAAGCAGCTCGTCATCCGCAGGCTTGCGCAACCAGAATCTCAATACTCAATTCTAATTTCTCAATACTCAGATTAAAATCCCAAGCGATCATCCTTTAATTTCGGTTCGTCCTTGCTGCTTGAATCTGTAGATCCGTCTTCGACATCAGAGCCGCCACCGCCCCAATACTGGTTACAGTCAATAACACGGGTAAGTCCACCCTGTGGCTGTTCGAAATCACCTTTTGTATATTTCAGGTTTGAATCTTTATAAACCTTTTGCATAAAGAAGGCAAAGACTGGCATAGCTGCGGCAGCTCCCTGTCCATATTCCATACGGTCAAAACTGATTCCGCGATCCTCTGCTCCCGTCCAGACACCTGTGACCAGTTCCGGAGTAATACCGATAAACCATGCATCGGAGTTATCATTGGTTGTACCTGTTTTACCACCTATCGGATTGGTAAGTTTGTATTTCCACTGAATACGCCGAGCCGTACCCTGAGATACAACTTTTTTCAGCATATCAACAATAATATAAGCGGATTCGCTATTCAGTGCTTTCACTACTTTCGGCGCCTTATCATAGATAGGCGTCCCATTTTTATCTTCGATACGTAAAATGGCTGTTGGTTCGATCCAGGTTCCCTGGTTAACGAAAGCAGAATAAGCACCAACCATATCAAAAACAGATGCTTCGTAAGCACCTAGGGAAATGGAAGGGTAATTGGGCACATCGCTTGTTATTCCCATGCGTTTGGTTAACGCAGCGACCTCCGCAGCCCCCACTTCATGCACGAGATAAGCTGTTGCAAAGTTTTGTGAATAAGCTAATGCCTTTGCCAAAGTAATCGGATTCCCGCCCTGTGCATTTCCTCTTGGCGTCCAACCATTATATGTTTGTTGGTAATTCGGAATACTATAACAAGGCGAATAACCGTTATCGATAGCTACTGCATAGGTAAATGGCTTCGCTGTAGACCCGACCTGCCGTGTTCCCATTTTAACCTGATCATATTTGAAGTGATCAAAATCAATTCCACCGACCCAAGCCTTAATATGCCCTGTTTTTGGCTCCATGGACATCATGGCATTCCGAAGCATGAGCTTGTTGTATTTAATGGAATCCATTGGTGTCATCATGGTATCTTTACTGCCTTTCCAGGTGAAAATATTCATCGCAACTTTCACATTGAAGGCTTTTTTGATCTGATCGTCATTTAATCCCTCTTCACGTAATATCCGATAACGATCAGAACGTTTCATTCCACTGATCAGCAGTTTTGCTTTATCGCCTTTGAATGGATCTCTATTTTTCCACTGCGCCGAAAATTTCGATTGCAGCTGCTTCATCCATTCTTTCTGCGCATCCTCGGCATACTGTTGCATGGACATATTGATAGTCGTATAGATCTTTAATCCATCGCGGTCTAAGTCATAAGGTGTCCCGTCAGCTTTAACAATCTTAAGATTAGCAAATTCCTTTTTAATCTGATCCTTCAATACAGCTCTAAAATAAGGCGCCAGCCCTTCCCCGTAGTTTGCAATTTTCAATTCCAGTCCGAGTGGTTTCTCCTTTGCATTAGATGCTTCTTCGGCAGAAATAAAATTGGCCGCCACCATATTATTTAATACGGTATTACGCCGGATTTTTGACTTTTCAGGATATCTTACGGGTGAATAGGCTCCGGGACCTTTCAACATGCCCACTAAAAGCGCCGCTTGTTCAGCAGTTAATTTATCTGGTGTGGTATTGAAATAAGTTCGCGCTGCAGATTTTATCCCAAATGTATTATATGCACCGAAATCCACCGTATTGAAATACATGGTAATAATCTCATCCTTAGTATAATTTCTTTCCAGACGGACAGCTGTCACCCACTCTTGAAATTTTTGGATAACCCGTTTTAAAAAGTTCTTTTGGCGGCCATCAGAAAAAAGATTAAGCGCCAGCTGTTGCGTAATGGTACTCCCCCCCTGTTTATTGCCGGTCAATGTATGGAAGATCACAGTAAAGGTACGGGAATAATCTATCCCAGAATGGTCATAGAAGCGCTTGTCCTCTGTGGACACCAATGCTTTGACCAAATAGGGTGACAGTTCGCTGTATTTAACATTCGACCGATTCTGTACATAATAAGTTCCTAATACTTTATGATCCTCCGTAATGACCTCAGACGCTAAATTGCTTTTTGGATTTTCCAGGTCGTTAAACGAAGGCAATTTTCCAAATAGTCCAAGGCGTATACTCAATATAAATAGGAATCCCAAGGCTACAATACCGATAATGATCTTCCAAAAATTGAACGTATATCGTTTTATATCGCCTTCAGTAAGTTGATTTTTTTTTGATACTCGCTTCATCTATTTACTAAATTTCATGTGCAAACATTATTCATTTATGCTTTTTTTCCTTTAGCATTGATGAATGTACTGCATTTTGTTTTTTTTAAGCTACATGGAATATCCAGTTTTCTGATCCGTGTTTATCTTTTTCAATTGGATATTTCACTATTTGCTCTCATATAGATTTCAATATGATTTTAATGTCCACTCTATCAGATAATGTGCCAAAGAATGATTCATGGCAAAGGTATTACTAATTCATTCAAAAGTGTGCATGAAAACATGAAAATGTTTCCTTTTTACCAGGTTGATAATGATGCTATACCCGTTCTATCAAACAGACGGCATAAGCAACGACTCCTTCTTGCCTACCGATAAAACCCATTGTTTCATTCGTGGTTGCTTTGATGGAAATATCATCCGTATCCAGACCTGTAGCTTCAGCAAGTTTGACCTTCATCTGTGGAATATAAGGCTTGATTTTGGGTGCTTCAAGGCAAAGCATCGCATCAATATTGCCAAGTTGATATCCTTTTGCCTGAATCAATTTCATACATTCTTTCAACAGCAACAAGCTACTGATCCCTTTCCACCGCATATCCGTGTTGGGGAAGTGATAACCGATGTCTTCCAAGTTTGCGGCGCCCAAAATAGCGTCACAGATGGCGTGGACCAACACATCGGCATCTGAGTGACCAAAAGCTCCTGCATGATGCTCCAACTGTACACCTCCAACAATAAATGGATGCCCCGCTTTTATTTGATGGACATCAAACCCAAATCCTACCTTGATTTTCATGATTACTATTAAATTATGAGAATACGTTTTTCAACGTAATAAATAAGCTCGTTTTACCTCACAAACCAAATTTGCGTCCACGATATCTTCATTGCTACGAAGATAACATTTTAGAGCTGATATTTTGAAATGGAGTTTAGCATCAGACATGATCTTCCGCTTTAACTATTGGTAGTCAATAGTGGTATAATCCGAATAACAAAGGGCTATTTCGTCGGAAATAGCCCTTTGTTATAACTTATTGTCTGTTTGTTTTACTCAAGCTTTCAGGACATGGATCTATGCTTCCACTTCCTCAGGCGCAAACTGATCATACACTTCGCCAAATGCATCGTAGTCCTGATCACCGTTAGGCTCAAAAACCTGAATGTCTTTGGACCTGGCAAAATCAACAATCTCCGTATTGACATTTCCATCAGCTACGACAACCATATCCGTATAATGCAATGCACCTTTATAGATTGCTTCATAGCTACCATCACCATACACTTGCGCATCTTCAGCTTTAAAAGCACCTTCCGGAGCCATTTCAGCATACTTTGAACCCAATGTACCTTTGAACTCTTCGTTAAACAAAGAATACATCACTTTTGCATCCTTAAATGTAGGGTCGTCCTTATACGTTGTTTTTACGTAAGCAGGTACCAAAGCAGAGAACCATCCGTGACAGTGTACTACATCCGGCGACCAGCCTAATTTCTTAACAGTTTCCAACGCTCCTTTACAGAAGAACACTGAACGCTCATTATTGTCTGCAAAGAATTCGCCATGCTCATCACTAAAAACTTTTTTACGCTGAAAGTAGTCCTCGTTATCCAAGAAATACACCTGCATTCGGGCTGCAGGCAGTGAAGCTACTTTAATAATTAGCGGATTATCATTATTATCCACAACAATGTTCAAGCCTGAAAGACGAATCACCTCATGTAATCTATTTCTACGCTCATTGATATTCCCAAAACGAGGCATCAAGATCCGGATTTCAAAACCCTTCTCTTGCATCGCTTGAGGCAGTTGACGTGTAATTTCAGAAATTTTGGTTAATTCGAGGAAAGGCGACATCTCGTGAGTAATAAACAATATCTTCGTTTTTGCCATCTCCAGTTATTTTTATTTATTATTTTCGAACAGTAAAATCGGTCTACAAAGGTACAAAAAAAATACTTACCATGCAATTTACTATCAATCATCGTTTTATATTCCCAAAATAATATGCAACTTTGCGAACAAAAAACTATTCAGCAAAGTGGAAATTTTCAAAACGAAAGCATCCCTCCAAGCACATCTCCAAAAAGCACGCTCGGCAGGTAAAAAGATAGCCTTAATCCCCACCATGGGAGCACTTCATGAAGGACATTTATCGTTATTAAATTATGCGAAACCCATCAGTGATATTCGTGTTTGTAGCATTTTTGTCAACCCTACACAGTTTAACGACCCTAAAGACCTTGAAAAATATCCGCGTCCAATTGAAAATGACATTAAGCTATTGGAATCCGTCGCTTGTGACATTTTATTTATGCCAAGTGTAGATGAAATGTACCCCGACAAAGATGAAAATTGGCATATTGACCTTGGCGAACTGGATCAAATCTGGGAAGGAGAAAAACGTCCGGGACATTTTCAGGGTGTAACACAGGTGGTCTACAAATTGTTTACATTAGTACAACCCGATATCGCCTGTTTTGGTCAAAAAGATTTCCAGCAGGTGATGGTCATCAAACGTATGATCGAAATCAAAGATCTTCCAATTCAATTGGCGATCTGTCCAATAATCAGGGATGAACACGGTTTAGCCTTGAGTTCCCGAAATATGCGCCTGAGCGAAGAAGGAAAAATAAAAGCCCTCGCGCTTTCGCGTTCGTTACAATATGTGAAAGATCATCTTGCAGACAACATTGACCTACAAGAAATTAAAAAGAAAGCCCTCACTATTTTGACACAGACAGAGGGATTAACAGTCGAATATTTTGCGATCTGTGAAAGCAACTCTTTAAAAGAAGTTGAGCGGATTGATGCCAGCAAACAGTATGTGGCTCTGGTAACAGCCTGGGTTGAAGGCGTTCGTCTTATTGATAATATGACGTTAGCTTAATAAAAAAAATTTTACCTTTGCGCCATGGTAATAGAAGTAATGAAATCCAAGATCCACCGCGTGAAAGTTACACAGGCGGAATTGAATTACGTGGGTAGTATCACGATAGATGAAGATTTGATGGATGCTGCAAATATCATCGCTAACGAGAAAGTTCAGATTGTAAATAACAATAATGGGGCCCGCCTGGAAACATATGTGATTCCCGGACAGCGCGGATCGGGCACGATCTGTTTAAATGGAGCTGCAGCACGTTTGGTACAGGTTGGCGATATCGTTATTATCATTTCTTATGCAACAATGGACTTTGAGGAGGCGAAACAGTTTAAACCCGCTTTGGTATTCCCGGACGACAACAACCATTTGATTAGATAGTATTGAGGTACTTACTACAGTACTTAATAATAATTTTATCTAGCAGAACTATATACTGCTAAATAAAAATCGTATTTTTGAAGCGCTACTCGAACAAGTAGCGCTTTTTTATGCAATCAAAAATAACAAGAAATCTGCGTCAGCTTATCGCATCATTCCAATTGGCTTTGATGTCGCTGATTATTCTTTCGGGTGTTATTTTTATGCACAAAGAGGTAAAATCAAATGGGGAAATCGTGATGCACACGCACCCTTATGATTTTACAAAGAAAGAAAAACCTCAAGAAACAGACGATCAGATCGATTATCTGAATGTCATTTATCAAAACAATTACGTACAGACCGATTTCATTATTCTCGAACTTCCTATACCAAAGGAAATTCAGCTAACGGATTATTGTTCGATCTGCCCGGAAATTACCAGCATCACAAGCAGTCCCTATTACCTCCGAGGGCCTCCCCGCTTCGCATAAAAACATTTATTTTTTTAATCTGACGTACAACCTTGTGAAATAACATCGGGCAATGCCGCTGGCATTTGTCAGCTGCTCTATTTCCGGAATCGAAAAATTGATCAAGATCGTGGCTTGTACTTGGGTGCAAGAACTACTCTTCATATTTGACGATTAAGTGTAAACGGTAGATTGGCTGCAGGTGAGTGACCTGCAGTCCAAAGATCTTTGTACATCTTAGGGCTAGGTTATATAGTCAATGTTATATGATACAGCTGACAGGCAAGATGCTAACATGAGCATCCCCCCTGTCTATAGCAAACAAGTATGCAATATAAAAGATTATAAGCTTTTAGGATTAAGATCTCAAAACGAAGTACACCATACTCAATCTTATAAAAATGCTAAAGCAATATACGCTGCTGGCTACATTAATAGCCGGCACATCCACCATATACGCACAATCACCTTTGGAGGGATATTTATTCAATAAAAACCGTGAAGCCATTGCTTCTGGCACATTGACCATAAAGAACAGCAAATCAGCCACGACATCAGATGCTGATGGACACTTTAAATTCAATAGCCTGACTACGCCCAAAGTAACTTTAAATATTTCCGCTGTAGGTTATCGCTCACTGACAAAAGTGATCAGTTTGGACACCTTAAAATCACCGCTTCAGATCCAGCTTGACGAAGACAACCTTAATCTCGACGAGGTTGTCGTTTCGGCTACGCGTTACGGTGTCAAACGTAAGGATGCTCCGGTTGTGGTCAATGTCATTGGTCCAAAACTATTCAATGCGACACAATCTGTCGCGATGTCAGAGACATTAAATTATCAACCCGGTGTTCGGGTGGAAAATAACTGTCAAAATTGTGGTTTTTCGCAGGTTAGGCTCAATGGTCTTGAAGGGCCATATTCACAGATATTAATCAACAGTAGAGCTGTTTTTTCGGCATTAAATAGTGTCTATGGACTGGATCAGATCCCGACCAGTATGATTGACCGGATCGAAGTTGTCCGTAGTGGTGGCTCCGCACTATTCGGAGCCAATGCCATCGCCGGAACCATCAATATCATTACGAAGGATCCTGTCGAGAACGACTGGCAGGTAAAATCCACCAATTCATTAATCGGCGGCAAAAGCTGGGACAATACCGTAGACTTCAACACCTCCCTTGTGGCAGAGGACTTAAAAACCGGCGCAACATTTTATGGCATGCACCGCAATAGGGAATCTTACGACTCCAATGGGGATGGATTTTCGGAAATCACTAAGCTTCGAAATACTACATTTGGCACCAAGGTGTTTTACAAACCGAGCGATCTGGATAAAATTACCATTGATTTCAGTACGGTCAATGAATTCCGTCGGGGTGGAGATCAGCTTGATAAAGCGCCCCACCTGACTCAGATCACAGAGCAATTGCAAACCAGTTCCATTGTTGGCGGAATCACCTACGATCATTATTCCGAAGATTACAAACACAAGCTGTCGGCTTATGGTTCCCTTCAGAAAACCGAACGTGACAGCTATTATGGCGGTCTTGGTGGCGGAACTACACGCGCTGACAGTACCCTTGCATCCAATTCGTATGGAAAGACAAACGACATTGCCTTAGTTGTGGGAAGTCAATACACCTACAATTTTGAAAAAGATGTATTTACAGCAGGTGTAGAGTTTTCCTATAACGACACCCAGGATGAGATTCCCGGCTATAAGCGGACGATTGACCAGCAGAATAAGGGGTTGGGTACTTATACACAATACGAATGGAAACCCTTTTCCACATTGAAAACACTGATTGGCGCCCGCTACGATTACACGTATGTAGATGGTAAATACAGTCTTGCAGGTATAAATCGGAATTCGGATCAACGCTTTGGTACGTTCAGCCCACGATTAACTGTTCTTTATGATATCACGAAAGACCTGCAGTTCAGGGGTGGATATGCACGTGGTTTCAGGGCGCCGCAGGCATTTAATGAAGACATGCACGTGACCTCGATTGGCGGCAACCAGGTTTTTGTCCTTATTGGTGAAAACTTAAAAACCGAATATTCCAATGCCTATACGGGATCATTCAGTTACAATAAAAACTTTGGAAATGTACAGACAAGCTTGCTTGTCGAAGGTTTCTATACAGATCTCAACAATCAGTTTGTCAACATTATGGCCTCAGAAAAGGATGGGTTGATTATTCAGGAGATGCAAAATGGAGAAGGCGCACGCGTGTATGGCTCCAACATTGAAATCAATATTGCCCCTTCATCCTGGCTTTCCTTCCAGACCGGAGGAACAATCCAACGCTCGCGTTATAAAAAAGATCAGCTGATCTATGAAGGCAAAGAGGATGCCCATGATATCTGGACAAAGAAATATGTCCGGACACCCAATATCTACGGTTATATGAATACGAACCTAAAAGCGACAAAACGGTTTGCAGTTGACTTGACCGGAGTATATACCGGTAAAATGATTGTACCCCATATCCAGCAAGATATCATGACCTTAAAAAATGCAAGAGATTTTGTTGAATTGAACCTACGCTTGGGATATACACTTCCTGTACACAAGGACTTCAGCATTGAATTCTTTGGTGGCGTCCAGAATATGTTCAACGCTTTTCAAAAGGATTTTGACAAAGGCGCTTTACGGGATTCAGATTATATTTATGGGCCAACACGTCCGAGAACCTTTACGTTCGGACTCCGCGTTGGTCATTTTCATTAAGAAATTGCCATTGGAAGAAATAGACGCTAATAAAAAAACAATGAAATATTGCCAGAAAATAAGCATGTTATTGATCGCATTATTTTATCCGCTCCTCCATTTTGGGCAGGAGCGGATCAATTGGGTCAGTTTTGAACAGCTCGATTCTTTACTTGCAGTCGAACCGCGGGAAACCCTTATTTTTATCCATACCGACTGGTGTAGCTATTGCCGGAAGATGGAACGGGAGATATTCACCAAGCAGAATCTTGTCACTGTGATCAATAAAAATTATTATGCGGTCAGTCTGGATGCGGAATCCGTGGCGGAGATCAGCTTTGACCAAAGCATCTGGAAGGCTGAATCCAACAGAAAAAAAACTGGTCAGTACCATCCTTTGGCGCTACTGTTAATGCAGGGAAAACAAATGGTTTTCCCGAGCATCCTTCGATTTGATAGCGAATTTCGTTTAAAAAACATACAACAAAAATATCTGAATTCAAAAGAGTTAGGTGTTTTTTTAGAATAATTTAACATATTTGTGTAGCGAAACCAAATGAACCTGCGTTTGGAATCTTATAATTAATACACACTTTAAGAAATTATGAAAAATATCACGAAATTTTTAATGGCATTTTTGTGTCTGGGAGTTCTTTTTACAGCTTGTAATAAAGATAATTTTGATTACGACGCATGGGAAAAAGAGCAGAAAGAAAAACAACGAATTCAGGACTCCATTAATACAAAAAGAGTCGAAGAGCAATATCCCGTCATCAAAAAGTATGTCTCTGACAATCAGCTGCAAAATGTTCAATATATAGACTCCTTAGGAATTGCATACCAAGTGTTGGCAGCAGGAGATCAAAGTTCTTACACTTATTCTTTTAATAACGGCGGACAAATCATAGCCCCCTATGTAACAGTCGAATATATTGGTAAATATGTACAAGTCGGTGCGCAATATAAACCTGAAGGGACAATATTTGAAAAAACAGAGGAAGGGAAAACAGAAACCAAAAACCTGGCTTCAAAACCTATGATATGGCATAGAGCATTCTTACCTCAAAAAATAAAATTCGGCGAGCAAGAAATCCCTGTAGGTGGAATAACCACAACTGGTATGAAAAAAGGTTCTAAGATTCGTATAATCACTCCTTCTCCTTGGGGATATGGAGATAGCGATCAAAAAGCTGAATCAACAGGCAACACAATTCCGGGCAAATCTATTTTAGATTTTACTATTGATGTAAAAGATATCAAAAATACCAATTAACATTTCGCTGTTTTATAAAAAAACCATTTTCGGCATGAAAATGGTTTTTTTATGTCTCAAATAAATAATATAGCTGATGTGCATTAAAATTAGGTGGCTCGCATAAATACAAATTGGAATCACAACATCGCAAAACACTTCGATAAGCTAATGAGTGTTAATTACTGTATTAAAATGTTAATTATTGGGGCAATGGCGCAGTAAAATGAAAAAATAATATACTTTTGTTAAAGACCTTTTGAAAATATAATGGTCTTTTTCGAAAAACCATCAATAACACTATGAAAAAACTACTATCTCCACTGTTCTTGGGAATCGCAGCTATTGCTTTATTTACCGTTAGCTGTGCTAAAAGTGACGACACACCTGTTTATGATGCTGCTGCACAATTCAAAACTGATTCTGTCACCCTCAAAAATTATGTTGACAACAAGTTTCCAGATGCACAATATGATTCAGAAACTGGAATCTGGTATGAAATTCTGACTGAAGGCGAAGGCAATTACCAATATAAAATAGTGGATACTTTAAATGCTAAGTTCCTTAAATTTAAATCAACTGTAAAGTACACAGGTAGGTTATTGAGCGGAAGTATTTTTGATCAAACCGAAGCCGATAAAACAACTACTTTTGAAATATTGACCAATACAGGCTATCAGTACCCTTTTGTTAGCTCCATTATTCCAGCTTGGACATTCGCATTCGCTCCTAAAAAAGTAGGTGACGTCAAATTGGGCGGTTTGACCGAAAAAGGACTACAAAAAGGGACAAAAATTCATATTATGGCTCCGTCGTTATATGGATACCAAAATCAAGCTGTGGGAACGATACCAGCCAATTCTCCTTTAGATTTTGTTATCGAAGTCGTAGATCTAAAATAATATTCCTATTATGTTAAAAAACCTCCTAAAGCTTTTTTTAGGAGGTTTTTTTATTTATACCCCTACTTATTTGTAAGTATCCAAAAGTATCGTTCAATTATCTTAACGGCTATTTAGCCTCTCCTGGGAAAATGACTCTCATCCTGCAAAGCTTAAACTTAAATAGATTGACTGTTAAAACAAAAAAAGCTCGAAGTGGGGAACTCCGAGCTTTACCTAACCAATTATTAACCTAAATTATGAAAAGTTCTTTATATATTATTTTGTATATATCTTTCTGTTTTGATATATCAAAGGTAACATACATTCCCTTTTATGTCAAGAAATTTAACAGCATTTAACGTTGTTAAAATTATGTTAAAACAATTTAGCAAATTGTAACAGGCTAGTGACTTTGTTTGTGTATTGCGATACTTTTAATCGCATTTTGAAGCAGTATTGTTCCAGATTTGATGAAAGACCATACTCCGGTCTCCTGAGTCAGAAAATGATATGGCTTTTTAAGGAAAAATAAGCGGGATAATGAAACCCTGAATTCTTTTAGAAAAACAATATCAATAAACAAAACACTTTCAATAAAAAGGAATAAATTTGTGTAGCAGCTTTTGTCAATATATACGACATTTAATGATGTGCGTAAAAAAACAGGAACTTATCAGGATTTCGTATGTGGCAATGGCGATCTAATAAATTGGAAAAATAAACAAGGATGAAAATAGCTTTAGCACAATTGAATTACCATATTGGCAATTTTGAAGCAAATACAAAAAAAATAATTCAAGCAATCAACCAAGCCAAAGAGGCATCGGCAGATCTTATCATATTTGCAGAGCTCGCTATCGGAGGCTATCCGGCCAAAGACCTGCTACGAAGTAAGGTATTTAAACAACAGTGCAACGAAGCTATCCATCAGATTGCAGCCCACTGCTTAGACATAGCCTGTATTATCGGTGCTCCTGTCACAAACAGCGATCCCGAAGGAAAAGCGCTTTACAATACTGCCGTATTTATCGAACAGGGAGCTGTTCGAAATATTGTAAAAAAAGGTTTATTACCAGATTACGATGTATTTGATGAATACCGCTACTTTGAACCCAACAAACGTTTTGACTGCATCACATTGAACGGTGTAAAAATTGCCCTGACCATATGTGAAGATCTCTGGGATGACGATGAGGGCGGCAACTCCTATGTAGGTGACCCTATGGCCGAACTGCGAAAAGAGAATCCCGATCTGCTGATCAATATTGCAGCTTCGCCATTCTCGTACACACATTTTGAAAAGCGCGTTAAAGTGCTCTCCCTTCAGGTCGAGAAATCCAATCGTCCTCTGATCTATGTCAACCAGGTGGGTGCACATATGGATATTATTTTCGATGGCAGATCTCTCGCATTCAACAAGGACGGAACAAAGGTTGCTGAATTAAAACGATTTGAAGAAGACCTACAATATGTCACCTATCATCAGAGAAATATTACCTCAACCACCGCAACGATAAAAGATCCTGCAACGGAGATCGCCTTGATCCATGACGCATTAATTTTGGGATTACGCGATTATTTCCAAAAATCAGGATTCAAAAGAGCGGTGTTAGGTTTATCAGGAGGATTAGATTCAGCCCTGGTTGCGGCCCTGGCCTGTGAAGCGCTCGGTGCAGACAATGTGCTTTCCATTTTAATGCCCTCTGTCTATTCCTCAGACCATTCCATCAAAGATGCAATGGATCTGGTGAGCAATACCGGCTGCAAACACCATATCGTCCCCATTAAAGATATCGCTTCTGCATACGAAAATACGCTCGCTCCTCTCTTCGAAAACTTGAAGCCCGATACCACCGAAGAAAATATACAGGCACGTGCACGTGCTGTTATCTTAATGGCTATCTCAAACAAGTTTGGCAACATCCTATTAAACACTTCCAACAAAAGCGAGGCCGCTGTAGGTTACGGCACCTTGTATGGCGATATGGCAGGCTCCATTTCGGTCATTGGCGACGTCTATAAATCCAGCGCTTATGAACTGGCGCGTTATATCAATCGGGAGCGTGAAATTATTCCGCTCAACACCATTGAAAAAGCTCCCTCCGCAGAATTGCGTCCCGATCAAAAAGACTCGGATTCTCTGCCTGAGTACGACCTGCTGGATAAGATCTTATATGAATTGATTGAAAATGAAAAGAGCGGCTCCGAAGTTGTAGCGATGGGATTCGAAAAAGCGTTAGTAGAAAGAGTGAGTAAATTACTGAATAATGCTGAATTTAAACGCTTTCAGGCACCGCCAATTCTGCGAGTCAGCCCCAAAGCTTTTGGTGTGGGAAGACAGATTCCACTGGTAGCAAAATATCCGTATTAATTTTACAATTAGCATTAAACCATAGTTATAGTTTTTTGTCTAACATAAATAAATTGAAATAGGTGCTGTACAGTACAAAAGTGAATTGCCATAATAATTGCTTTGGCCAGCTTGAGAGCCGCCAGAGCGAATAGTTAAGAAAGTTTAAAACAATTTAAATAAATATAAGTTCCATATAGGCCATGAAATCATTATGAGTATACAGCTAAACAGTTGCTCATGATAGATTCATCACAGTTAATAAATAAATTACTACGATGAAAAAGATTCTGTTATTTTTGGTGCTCTGCGTTGCGCTGGCATCATGTTCATCTTACCAATACAATACCACTCGGGTAGAGAAGATGGATTTTACCCCTTTCAAGACATATGCCTGGCTACCACCGGTAGACTCGCTTTCAAAGTCTTATTTTGACAATGATATTGCCAAAACTAACATTTTGGATGCGGCAAATGCTGCCTTGGAAGCGAAGGGACTCCGATATTCAAAAGATAATCCCGATCTATTATTCCGTTATATCACGATCGTTAATAACAAAAGCCGTCTGGTATATGGCGGTGGCGGATATTATGGCTGGGGCGGTCCTTGGGGCTGGTACAGACCCTGGTTTTCACCTTACTATTACGGTGGTGGATATTATCCCGTTGCAAAAGAACGCTATCGTTATGGCCACTTGATCATCGAAGCGATCGACCGCAAAACAAATACCGTGATCTGGCAGGCGCGGGGTTCAGGGGATGTAGACAATCCGGAGAAAGCGATCAATAACATCAGTAAAGTGGCGACCGGAGTGATTGATTTGTTCCCGGTAAAAACATTAAAAAAATAGGCGGAGTTTAAGATGACTCCCCAAAAACGAAAGGCTGGTTTGATAGACCAGCCTTTCGTTTTTTTTTATTAGAAATCTCTTTTATTGTTCCGTCCGTCGCCCAATTCGCTTCTTCACCGGATTGGGATTGAGGTCAGCCCAATAACTTAACATTAAACCGATGGACGCAATTTCAAATAAAACGGTACTTCAACGCGATCTTTGGATTTATTAATGATCAATTCGGCAGCCATCCTACCCATCATCTCAAAATCAGTCGATATTGTCGTAATGCCATTGAGAATAAACTTCTTTAATGGCGTCTCATTATAGGAAATGATACCAACATCTTTTCCGATGATCAATTTTTTTTGAATAACCTTATTTAACAATTTGACGAGATCGTCTTCAATAATATTGATATAGCAAGTACCTTTCTCTACATTCTCTTCGTCGATATCGGACACTAATTCGTGCTCAAAAGCATATTGCTGACAAAATTTATAAAATCCCTTGATAATAGCTTTAGGAAAATCACTATAGTCAGGAAATACCAGTTTCAAGTTTTTGTACTTACTCAACACTTCATTCGCTTCCTCCAATGCAGAATAAATATCATGTTCATAATTTTCATAAACTGCAGGAAAATCGCCGGGCACATCTTCAATGAACTTTCCCAGCAACATGAGCTTCTCGGCAGGAATCTTACGGATAATGTCCGGTGCTTTGTCTCTCCCCTCTTTAAAATGTGGAAAGAGTACGTAATGGTCATACGTTTTGGTTAAACTGCCCAAAAGCGTATTCAGATACGATAGGTCTGAATTATATACAAATAAATCTAAATTCGCATAATCACTCAGTTGTTTGGCAAAGGAATCATATACAATTTTTTTATGCGCACTTAGTTTATTCAGAAAGAGCGCTATCTTAAGTTTAGATTCGACATCCGTTTTATTCACATAATATCCCTTCCCGGGGTTAGAGGCTATAATCTCATTTTTCTTAAGATAACGGTACGCTTTTTCGACAGTGTCACGTGATATTTCCAAATATGCACTCAGCTCATTAATAGAAGGAAGCATATCATCTCTGACCAATGTTTCATTTTTAACAGCATCGATAATCGTATTTGCCAATTGCAAATATTTGGGAGTAGCAGAAAAATCACTGATTTCTAAGGTCTTTAAAAACTGATTTACGGAACTGGTCATTGTTAGATTTTAATATTTATAAAATTAACGATTTGTTTATAAATATTTAAACAAAACACCCAAAAACAATTTGCCTCAGAAGCCCGCTTCTATGCATCCCATAATAAAAGGTCCAGTTGCTTTTGTATCATTTTCACGAATCCGCTCACCAACGTAATAATCATAACTGCCGTCCCTGTAAGGATTGCCTCCCAGACCAGCGACAGCATTACACTGCATCAATGTCCACAATCCATTTTCTTGCTTTAAAAGCTTTTTTTGAATACCCTGATATAATTTGTTTACCAAGGCCATGTAGCTTTCGGAAAGGTGTTTTTTATTGATGCCTTTTGAATAGGCATATAGAAACATACTATTGACCGACGCTTCCTGATAATTACCTTTTCTTTTGGGCTGGTCAATTACTTGCCACCACAGGCCTTCATCATCTTGATAGTTGGCAAGGGTATTAGCTAACGATTGAGCCAATTGAATCAATTTATCTCTTCTGGGATAATCCAACGGCAATTCATCCAATACATCAATGACAGCCATAAAATACCAGCCAATACTTCTGCCCCAAAAATTCGGCGATTGTCCCGTTTGGGGATTTGCCCAAGCTTGCTTTTTACTTTCGTCCCAGCCATGACAATATAGCCCGGTTTTAGTGTCATATGTATGTTTAGCTGTAATTAAAATCTCATCGATAGCCTTGTCATAGTATTGGTCCTCCTTACTAAGTCTAGCATATTTTGCAAGAAAAGGCCCAGTCATATAAACGCCATCCAACCAGATCTGGTGGGGATAAATTAGTTTGTGCCAATAGCCACCTTCGAGTGTTGTAGGCTGATATTTTAGTTGGTGAACCAATGTTTCAATAGCCAGACGATATTTTTCTTTCTTAGTTTTTTCATAAAGTTCAAAGAGTATTTTTCCGGAATTGATAAAATCCACATTATAGGCACTAAGCTCATATAGATGAATTTCTCCCTTTTCATTGATAAGGGCATCCGCCCACTTTTCTACGTAGTTGAAGTATTTTTTATCGCCGGTCTTTTCGGCAACTTTTAGCATGGCAAGACAACCTAAACCTTGGGAATACCCGAAATATAGTCGTTTACCATGATCCAATTGCCAAGCCTCAGGGAAACGTTTCATTTCCGAATCCGCAAATTGTTGATACATCGATTGTGCTGTCAAAGTTAATATACTGACTAGCAACTGTAGGAAAAGAACGATCTTTTTAAATAACATATATGTAATCCTTTATTTTTAACACCGATTTATTGACCAATTAGATATCGATATGCATTGAACGTTTTGGATATACTTTAAGAATGAATTTTAAACGTATACAGAAATTGGCAATCCTAAAAGTACGACGAAAAGAAATAGAAACCGTCCTGAACTGTCTTGATTCCGCGCCCTTACTCGACGATTTCGCGCAGTAAAATGTTGTTTCCCCCACATGAAAATACCTTTCAGAACAACGTTTGGTCTATTCTGTCACGTGGAATGTTCAACGAGTCACATGAAAGAATCAGTTAGTCACTGGACTTCTTCGTTTTGACAGGCGGAAAAATGAAAAAGTCCGGCGACTAAACAGAACAGTCACCGGACTTTTTCATTTCGACGGACGTTTGCAGAAGATCTACAGAGGAAATGCTCATTTTTCCACACGGAAAAATCGTTAACACACCCGTCAAAAAACTGATTCCATAGTGGGAAATCAATCATTTACTCGGCGATTTACCTCTTTAGGAAGCATCTCTAATAAGAAAAAAGGTACACCTCTATTTAAACCATCAATAAATTAACTATTTACAATATAATTTAAGTTTACTCTAAGGGATATTGAACAAACCAATTTTTTCTGTCCAACAAATATTGATGAATCTGATTCGCTTGTCCAGCAGCGTATTTTTGCGCAACTACATCGGCTAGAATTGCTGGCTCGTTCCATCGATCGGCAATCCGCATTAGGGCAAAATATGCCTTTGCTTCACCAGCACTTTCCATCAACGTTTCTTTAACAATCAATTTATCCAACGCTTTTTTATAAGCATCCATTTTCTCGACCGTTGACAAGTCGTCCTTGCTTACACCCTCAGGATAAACGGGGGCAAGATTGACCCGACGCCTGATGCCCCAATTTCTGGCGAGGCTAACATTCATCACCGCATCATCAAAAGGGTACTTTAAATTGCCCGCATTTCGCGAAAGATACAACTCTACGCCATCGTTCAGTAACGCTTCCGCCTGGTCAAATAGTCCTAAATTATTTAAGGCCTCAATCATAAAAAAATGTACGTCAGCATCTCTATATATTACAATATGCACGTTATTTTTATATATTTCTGATGCACTTTCCCGATCTCTGGAGAACTTGCGAATGACCCAATCTCCATTCTGTAAATAATAGGTGTAATTCTCGCCTCGATATTGGTCGCCCAGTGTATGACCGTCATACCTAATTTGCTCCTGGTATCTCTTCATCGCTACCTCCGTGGGTTTTAAATAATAAACTGAAGGTGTAAGATTTGAAAAAAACTGGATCATACGATTCGTCTGATTTCTTTCGAAATCATAAGGAACAATATTAATTAATACTCTTGTCCGCGTGATTGGATCCCGTGTAAATACCTGAACCCATTCGCCGTTATAATCGTCATTACTCACCTTAAACTTATTACTTCCATTGTCATAAATAAAGCGGATACCGATATCGACCACTTTTGAATACTGTTTTGTCCATAGATAGAGTTCCATTAACAACGGTTCTGGTGATGGACAGATCATATTCCATGTGAGATCCTGTTGATTGGTATTGACACCGGGGAACAAAATATTTCCCCAGTTCGCAACATACTTACCATCAACGCCATCTAGTCCTGCTTCCATTAATGAAACTAGTTTAGGCAACAATTCATTCAAGGAGATCACGGGAATTGTGGCAACATTATCCAGGTTAATCTTAGGGTCATCAAAATAGGCGACTTTACCATACAGTTTTCCTAGCGTGAGATAGGTCCATACCTTAAAACGGATAGTTCCAGAAATCAATGCCCTATAATGTTCATCTTCCAGCGCCTTTGGATTCGCTTTGCGATATGCCATAATCTTTTCTAAATAAGCATTGGCATTTACAATCAAATCATAATAAGTCCGGGGATTGGCAAAGGTATTTCCTTTTTTCTCTCTATAATTATACAGATCCCACAAATCTTGCGGTGCATTTGCGGTGGGTTCAAGGAGATCTGTACGCAGTTCGCTTAAGAATACCGTTTGATCAGCTAATGCCTGCATTTTTGCGGCAACGCCCATATATCCCGAATATAATTCGTTTGTTTCCTTTCCATATTCCTTATCCGTCAAAATATCATTGGTATTAACTTCAAAGTATTTGGAACAACTGGTAAAAAACAAGCACAGCACAGCTATGCCATAATGAATATGATAACTTTTCATACGTTTTCTAGAGTTTAATATTGACACCTAATTTAAAAGTTCGAGGTAATGGAATTTTCCCATAGTCAGCACCTGTATAGCTCATATTATTGCTATAAGCCGTTACAGGATCTAGACCTAAGTATTTGCTCCAGGTAAATAGATTTTCAGCAGTGATATACCATTCCGAATTGGAAAGAATTTTAAGTCTATGATTTCCAAACCTATAAGACAACGACAGGTTCTCTAACCGCATATAAGAAGCATCTTCAATCCAGCGGTTGGAAAATCGTGCATTCTCCATCGGATCTCCATATTGAGCCTGTGGCACATCCGTTTGCTGGCCATCCGTTTGCCAACGGCGCAATGCTGCAATGGATTGATTGTTATAACTGGACAGGTCTTCGAGGCTTCTTCGCACGGCATTGTAAGCTTTATTTCCTTTTGTAAAACTCATCAGGCCCTGCAATTGAAACTTCTTGTAACGGAATGAAAAATAGGCACCTCCAAATAATTTGGGTAAACTATTCCCTAAAT
The DNA here is from genome assembly GCF_011064245.1 of Sphingobacterium sp. DR205. Classification (NCBI taxonomy): domain Bacteria; kingdom Pseudomonadati; phylum Bacteroidota; class Sphingobacteriia; order Sphingobacteriales; family Sphingobacteriaceae; genus Sphingobacterium; species Sphingobacterium sp. DR205. The sequence goes on from NZ_CP049333.1 coordinate 6,411,190, forward strand.
CCATCCGATCCTCAGCATCTATAATACCATCATTATTGATATCCTCAAACTGAATATCTCCTGCAGAAAACATTCTATTTTTATAATCGTATAAATTCAATTGCTCGGCCTCTTTAGCGCTAGCTATAACTCCATTTGATTGATAGCCATAGAAAGAAAAGGGAGACTGTCCTACTTGATGAATGCGAACAACATCATCTTCCTGCTGTAACAATATGGGGTCTACGCTCAAAAGTTTTTTCACCGTGCTGTTTAATGTGGATAGGTTACCGCCAAGCGTAAAGGACCAGTCTTTTTTATCAACAAAAGCGAAATTCACGTCTACTTCCAAACCATGATTGTCGATTTGTCCGCCATTTAAGAATATCTTATCGATCCCAGCTATCGGCGATACTGAAAACGCATTCAAAAGATGGCTAGCTCTGTTGTAATAATAACCTGCATTTACGTTTAAACGTTGGTTGAATCCGGAAAAGATCAGATTGCCCTGCAGGTTTTGATTATCTTCCCATCTAATTTTATTGTTGGGAATATTCCCAACGACAATTCCAGCAAGTTGTCGATATAATTGACTGCTGTAATACGATTGTCCAATCTTCGATGAAAAACGGCTATTTCCGGTTTTTGCATAACCGAATTTCAAAATTAGCTTATTAAGCGATTCACGTTCCTTGAGAAAAGACATGTTAGATAGCAAAATGGATAAGTCCGCAGCTGGGAAAAACCCAAACCTTCCGACATTTGAGCCTGTAACTGAAGTGCCATCAACACTAAGATTGACATCTAATTTCAACAAGCTACGCCAATTGTAATTAAGGAAACCATACATATTCATCCAATTCCAGTCTTCATCATATCCCCAAAATTTACGGCCAGCGTTACTTACGTAATTCAGTGTGCGGTAAAAATCGGAACTCGTATTCCTCCCCGCACCAGCATCGTACTCCTGACTGTTCAGAAGTCCCTGTACCCCGGCACCTGCCTCCCATTGATCCTTGCCATACTGCTTGGAATAACTTCCATAAAAATTCCATGAGATATTAGACGATTTGCCTGCACCAGACCGCGCAGTATTTAAGGCCATGCCATTTTCCAAAGGCACAATAGTTCCGCTGGACAGTCCCGGTACAAAGGTTGTCTGTCTACTATAATTTGTATAGAATCCGAGCAAGGCATTAAATTGGAGACTTTTTGTAGCGCTATAGCGTAAATTAGCCTGTGCAAAAACATCGTAGATATCCGATGTAAAATCGCCAGTTTGCAAAAGAGCTATTGGATTGGATACTCCAAATTGCCGAACACCATCCAAATCATTCAATACGTTATTGTCTTTATCTTTTGTATAAGGACTAAGAATTGGTGCTCTATACATCGCAGCCAGCATGGGATTAGTCGTTTTTAGCATACCCTGTTCCTGCAATCTTCCGGTACTATAGGTCAACGCCATCATCGCATTCAAATCGAATTTTTGTCCTAAAGCGATGGTTGAATTCAAGCGGGTGCTGTATCGTGTGTTGCTCGTATAATCCAATGCACCCTGCTGATTCAATACGCCGAGTGAGAGATCGTATTTTGCGATAGCATCTCCTCCTTTGATCCTTAAATGGTGATCTGTTACAAAAGCATTTCTATAAATCTGATCTTGCCAATCTGTCTTATTGTTGTACAGATAATTATAATAATAATTCGGATCATCTTTCAGGAAAGGAAATTGTGTTAAAAGTTCCCCCATATCATTGTAGTTGGTCATGCCCACTGCGCCAAGATAACTTTTATACTGACTATCATTCAATAACGGGAGCCTTCTGAATTGGTGGCTGATACCAAAATTACCATGGTATTCGATGACCGTTTCCATATCATCTGATGCTGAGGTTTCCAATTTTAACACGCCATTGGATCCCAACGATCCATAACGAGCCGTTTCAGCTCCTTTTAAAAACCGAATACTTTTTATGTCCTGAAGATTAAATGGGGCGAAAATACTCAGCGAATATCCACCGATAATCGGAGAATTATCCATATCTGGAAAAAAGGGAACCTCATCGACCACAATTAATGGGTTATTGTTTGCTTCAAACGACCGAATTCCTCTAAAATTTAACGCACCACCTTCTGAGGGCATCCCACTTTTGTTGGTAACACGCAAACCTGCAATTTGCCCTGTGAGTACTTGTTCAACTGTAGTCGCGCCTTTAGGGTAATCATTAGCTGTCAAAATCCTTGAATTGGCCGATGAGAAAGATCCTGAAACTACATTTTCATAATGTTCCCGTCCCTCCGAAACCAAGGTTATTTCAATCTGGCTCCGTCCTAACAGCTCAATTCTTGATTCAAAAAAACCAGGACTCCAAACTCGGATTACCGGTGCTTCTTCAATTATTTTATCTAACGAAAACGTTCCATCCCCCTTTGTCTTGGTCGTATGTGTAGAATTCAAAATGGTAATGACAGCTCCCTCAATCGGAGTTTTATCATATGAATTCACGACTTTCCCTTGGATACTATGTTGCGCATAGCTATTCACACAGAATATGGAGAATGACAAGGTGATGGACAGTTTCCAAATAAGTTTCTTTTTTCTAAACATGAGATCCGTAAATTTCATCTGATTAATAATTATTTACTGTTGGGATCAATGCCCAATGATATAGCTCTATATTTTCTACAGTCCCTTTTCCTAATCCGGCGAATTCAACTTTTATTTTAAAAGATCGGATTTTATCACCTTCGATAACAAGGGGGCCAACCAATCCGCCCCAGCCATTATATTTCGTACCAGGTACGGTATTTGTGGCACGATCGTAATTCCATGGCGTAGCTGGTTCTACATTCAATGATTTAGCGATAAGTTTGCCGTCCACATAGATATTGACAAAGGGGTGATTCTTCGCTAAGAACCCCATATATAGATTATATTCTCCCGGAGGCACCTCCACCACTTTATATCCTGTGGAACCGTCTGGTTTCCGCTCCAGCATAATCGGGGTAAAATCGATAGAAGCGGGTAGATTATCTGAGATATTGCCTCTAAGCAATAATGTTCTATAGGTTAACTCAATACCCAATGTCGGAAAAGATACTTTGTCCCGATCTTTTGGTTCTATACCAGTCACATTTGCTAAAGTAAATAGATCTGGCTTTTCATGCTCAGGCACATATTCATAGTAATGAAACAACTGTTTTATCATTCGAATATGAACATTATTGGGAATCTTTAATTTGGTAACATTAAAAATTCGGCCATTGCTCATCCGTTTATATTGAGGATCCACAAGTTGCACTGTTGGCTTCCATGCTCGGTTAAATGCCGATGTGAGATCCTTCGTACCATAATTATCAATGATTTCATTATAAAAAATTGCCTCTTTGATCCAACTATAGGCGATTAATGAATCTTCTTTCAAAAATTGTTTCCCAAATTGATCATAGAGACGTTTTAAGTCGTCAAAACAGTTTTTAATAACCTGATTACTTGGTAAAAACATCGTAACATTTGCAAATTCCGAGCGAATATTTGCCTTTTCAAAAATTGGATTCGTAATGGTAAATACAGAATCGTATAGCGTATTTCCCGTAGGGTCAACACCAATTGGAATACTATTTGACAAATCGAAAATAGTATCATTCATCGCAAGAACACTATCTCTGATGATAGAATAATCGCTTCCAAGTCCACGGAGATAATCATAGATGCTAACATCAGGGGTTAACAATTGGTCAATTTCATGGACCACTCCATTTTTACAAAATTGATTTGCTTTTGTTAGCGCTGCGTCACCAACGTGCAGCTGATCATCCTTACGGGAAACCATCAGGTACTTTCCATTTAACGTAATTAGTTTTAAACCATCTTTGAGCTTTCCGATATCATATTTTAGATTATTGATATGATATTTTAGAATTGAAGCTTTATTTTCTGTAGATGCTTCCAAGACCGCCATCTGATCGTTAGGTACGGCCCAGATTGTTAATTCTTGATCCCGTGACAACTCTTCTGCAATCCCATATTCTTCCAGCTTAGAGACGAATAGGCTATATTGTGGTTGAGTTTTCAGATAAGCTAATAAATCTAGATCGGAAACGGTTCCCTGATCCTCATAATGATCATTCCAATTTTTTTTACACCCTGTTGCCACAACCAGCATCAACAGGAGAATTCCTACAATATTTTTCATCTGTATATAATTAGATCTCATTTAATTCGGTCAATTAATCGGTTCAAATTGGATATAATCCAACGTCAGCAATCTACCATCCAGGGACAATATGCGCAGGGTATGGTTAGTTGTTTCAGTAAATTCAACGGTTCCTAAATCCTGTGACATGATCTTGTCTGAGCTCGTATTGGACATAACCAATCGCGGATAAATCATTTCGTTGTCTAACACAAAGGCACAGATACCTGTATTTGAAGCATATTTTGTGCTCGGCCATGTCAACTTCACTTTATATTTTCCTTTTACAATCGTCGGGCTTTGCATCTGAATCCAGCCTGATTCTCCCAACTCCACGCGTAAATGATCATAATTCAGTGTTCCAGTATACCAAACACCATCCGCACTCCTGTTATTACGATAAATCAGGACATTTAACTTTGTCTCTGGTTGCGCCTGCCATAGAATGCTCTTTAGATCAGCCGCAACAAAGGTCTTATTGTATTGCGCACCTAAGCTTGGATTTCTGTATTGTGTAACATTGGCAGCGATATCGGGGTAATCTGTAAATTCCCAGACCACTTTAACCTGCTCAGGAACAAAAATTGGCATCCAACTGTCAACCTCATGGATTACCCCATTCTTACACGGGATATTAATCTCATTGAACTGAATAGCGCTACCAGCATCTCCAGTCGCATTGATAACCAAGCCGTCCCCACCTTCACTAATTTTGATCAACTCGTATTGTGCCATTGTCTCCAAATTCATTTTCGTTGCTCCAGCAGGGAATGTTCCTAAGTCGGCAAACGAGCGTTGTTGCGCTAATAAATGGTAAGCCATATAACGGTTGGCAGGATTCTCTGGCGATTTTAGATCCGAACCCGATGCGCCCAGTTTATTTAATAACTCCGCCAACGTATGGATACCTTCTTTCAGATAAACATCGTCACTTACGGCAAACGCGGTATATCTGAATCGCTGTTGAATTGGATTTCCATCCGGATCCGTACCTGTGGTATACACCGTATTTAATCGCTCGTCATATCCTGTCGCAGTTGCCAAACCGTAAAATATGCTATGCTTACCATCCTTCAAGCGATCCAATATAGTCGCTGTCAACGGTTCTAAAACATCGTCAATACCATGGATAATACCATTGATCACTTTCACATCAAAAGCATTAAATCTAGACACTCCGTTCAAATAGATCTGATCCAATCCGCCTTCTTTAAATTCAACGAACAGATTATCGTCAGTAGCATTTAAGTCTGATATTGCACCACTTTGAAACTGACCAAGATCAATTGAAACATTGGGGATAAGATGATAGCGTACCAAATAATTAGCATCTTCTTTTGTCATTTGGTCTACCGAAGTCAGCTTCATTTTTTTTAGATATCGTTCGACACCTTCATTAACCGGAGCAAAGAGCGTATATATGGTATTAATATTTAATGTATTGTATAAATCTGCTTTTTCGAGGACTTTCACCCATAAATCATATTTTTCGGGTTGATTTTTGAGGTATACAGCCATCGGCAAATCTTCGTAGGCCGAATAGGTATTATTTTCAAAATCATCCTTACACGCGGTAAGTATGATCGAAAATAATCCAATAAAAAGCAGCACAATTTTAGAAAGAGGAATAAGATTCTTTTTCATTTTTGCATTAATTTAGGTTTTCATAATACGGGTTCTGCACGAGCAATTTATTATACTTTAATTCATCGGCATGAATCGGCAAGTAGTGTGCATTTTCATTGAGCAATAAGGATCTAATGACGGGGGTCGAAGCACCCGATACACCCAATAACACTTGTTCTATCAAATATTCCTTATATTTATATTGATCTCTTTGTGCTACGCGTAATAAATCAAACCAGCGCTTTCCTTCCCCGACAAACTCGCGAGCCCGCTCCTCCATTAAGACTTTCAGTAGATCCAATTCAGTACTTCCGGCCTCCAATGGCCTGGATATAGCTGCCCGGGAACGAATTGCCGTTATCAATTCCACCGCCTGCGGATAGTAGCTTTCTCCTTTCATGATTAATGCTTCGGCTTTCATCAGGTAAATATCCGCTATCCTGTAGATGATCCAGTTTTGATCACTATAGGGTCTAGGGATTGTTGTATTTCCCTCTGCCCCTAAATATTTCCAAAGCTTGTAGCTAATTGTTTCATAAGACGCCCCTACACCGCGGATATCTTCGGCATTTTCTATAAAAAGAGATACACAGTAGTTGGATATGATCCAATTATAGTTTGACCCGAATATCTCCATCAATTTATTTGTTTGGTTCTTGGAATAATCAAATTGGACTTCAAAAATTCCTTCGTTGGAATTGCCCGGATTAAAAATACTGAACCAGTTGTTTTTGTTATTAACAGTTCCTTGTATAAGTCCATATTTGCCCGATTGCAATATTGCATTACATGAAATAATCGCTTCATCGTATTTGCCCAACCACAGATAGACGTCTGCCAATAAAGCCTGTATAGCCCATTTTGTCGAGCGCCCTTTGGTTTCCCAAACGGTAGGCCAGATCTCCTTGCCATTGGTTGCGGCGACCGTTAGATCTTGAATAATTTGTTCAAAAAGCTGGGCTTTGGACGATTTTGGCAATTCGTAAGCCTGCTGATCATCCATATAGGGTTCTAAGATCAATGGCGCCTCTCCAAAGCTCCTGACGATATAAAAATAACTGAGCGCTCTCAGAAAATAAGCTTCAGATAAAAATGACGCCATCGTGGCCTGGTTAAACGAAGGATCTTTTTCTACCACAGCAGGCGCATATTTTATCACCATATTCGCGTAATTAATGATTTGATAGAATTCACCCCATTTTGCATAACTGTTTGTCGGTAGAAGGGAGAAGTTTTTTAACCGTGAGAGATCGACGTCGACATAGCCGCCTAAGCTCAATGTATTTCCCCGACCTTCACCCCATACTAACATAGTTTTAACAGCGCCTTGCAATTTGACATAAGCCGCACCTAATACGGCTTCGACTTCAGCCTTATTGGTCCAATAAGCATCACTGACCTGTTCGTTCTGTGGTTTAAGATCAAGCCATTTTTGACAAGATGTTGCTGGCAAGAGTAGACACAACAACATTATTTTATATATTATTTTCATACGCTTACTTTTTAAAAATTTACATTTACCCCCAAAGCGAAACGTCTTGGACGGGGCGTGCTTGCATTATCCTGGCTTAACATATAGATATTACTTGATAGGGAAACTTCTGGATCTTGTCCGGAATAATTGGTCCATGTAAATACATCCTGAACTGTGGTAAATATTTCACACCGTGTCAACCCCCACCGCTCTATTACTTTTTTAGGAAGCGCATATTTTAAAGAGATCATTTTTAATCTCACAAAAGACGCGTCTTCTACAAAGCGGTCCGATCCCAGGTAATTATAACCTTCACCGTATAGCGCTCTCGGTATATCGGTAACATCTCCCTCCTGGCGCCATCGTCCAAGTACTGCAGTACTTTGGTTAGCTGTACCATACATATTCTCCGTATTGATCCGTACCTGATTGACTACTTTTTGGCCAAATCTACCGTGCAAAAAAGTACTTAGCGCAAAAGCTTTGTAACGCAGGTTTATCCCGCCCCCCATTGTAAATAAGGGCATTGCATTTCCTAAATAAACAATGTCATATTGATTAATCACACCATTCCCGTCGATATCCTGGTATTTGGCGTCGCCGGCAAATACCCGCCTGTTGCCATTTACCATAAATACGGGCTGTCCCTGTAAATCATGAATGACCTGACCATCTAAATCTTTTGCATAGGTATCTTGTTCGTTCTGATAAACACCGAGATAATGGTAGCCATAAAATGAGCCAACGGGATTTCCTTCAATAATTTTATGGGCGTATTTACCGTTTCCGAAGTTGTAGTTCTCAAATTGCATATTATCCGGTAGTACAATAACTTCATTTCTATTACGTGACACATTCAGATTAACAGAGAGACCAAAATCCTTGGAGCGGATTGCCTCGGCATTGAAAATCAATTCCCAACCTTTATTGGCTAATTTCCCTGAATTGTAATACCTCATTTTACCAAAACCAGTGGATGAAGGTAATGTCACGTCCTTTTGTAGGAGGTCCGTTGTAACCCGATTATATAGCTCACCCGTAAATTGAAGTCTATTTTTAAAGAAAGAGAGATCGACACCAAAATCAGTTTGAGTTATCGTCTCCCATTTAAGATTATCCAATTGAATGGATACTGGTCCCACAGCAGTCATATCAATATAACCTGGAGTGATCGGCTGAAACGTGCCCAAATAAGTGAAAGCGCCCGAAGGGGCATTACCACTTTTCCCCCAACTAAAACGAAGTTTGGCCGTACTAATAATTCCCAGTTTTTTTATAAAATCTTCATCACCCACATGCCAGGCAGCTCCGATCGAAGGAAATCCTTTCCAGCGATGTTGTGCGGATAGACTGGAATTGGCCTCCCAACGGTATGTACCACTGACGATATAGCGATCCTTGTAGGCGTAATGTAAACTGGAAATTGCACCGATATTTCGTGTCTTAGAATTGCCTGATCCCATATTTACGACTGCTCCACCCGCAGTTGGGTCGCTTAATGATGAAGAGGCATTTCCTGATGTCTCACTGGCGTAGCTAAACTTTCGTGCTTCATTTGTCTGCAATAAACCCGTAGCAACAATGCTATGCTCTTTTATCTTTTTATTGAATATAAATTTATTCTCGGTGTTTAGGTATAACTCATCTGACAGCATATCCGATCCCCTATTGAAGAACGGATCGGTCCAGATAACTCCGGTAACAGCCTGCGGCAAATATTTTCGATTTTTCGTTGACCTGGTATCAAATCCAACTGTACCAATATATTGAAGCGCTGGAATAATATTATAGATCCCTCGAAAGACGACCCTTGCCTGCTCGCCGACAGTATTATTGATTGATTCATTCACCATGGCTACCGGATTGAACATTTGGTTATCTCCAAATGAACCCTGAAAGTTTATCCTAGGCGTAAAATATTGATCTGTATATTGGCCATCCTCCCCGATGACGTAAGGACTCATATTTGGCATTTTCGTCATTGCCATACCTCTTGGCGTACTTACATCTTCACCCGTCCAAAAATTCTTCCGATCGCTAATGGAATAGGACATGTCGGCATTGATATTAAATTTATTGGAAAATTTATAATTGAGGCTCAACAGTGAATTATAACGATTCAGCTTGGTCCCTTTGGTTGTTCCGACATCATTTAAGAAGCCGAGTGACAGCCTATAGGTAGCTTTATCTCCTCCGCCACTAATCGAAAGCGAATTATCTTCGAAATGTCCCACCTGGGTTACCTGGTCAAGCCAATTGGTATTTTGATTATACTCATTAAAATAAATCCATGACGGATCATATTTGATTTCGTTAGTATTATAGAGTAAGTTGAGGTAGGGTAGTGCGGCACTATATCCGAGGTCATTCACTGAATTCCAAACGGCGTCTTGCACCATCGCAACATACTGCCCTCCATTTAACATAGGAATGGTTTCTGCTTCGCGCTTAACATCCAATTTGCTGGACAATGCAAATTGGGTTTTACCTTTCCGCCCTTTTTTAGTCGTAAAGAGTAAGACACCATTGGCACCTTTGGATCCCCAAATAGCAGTGGCCGCTGCGTCCTTCAGCACCTCAATTGACTCAATATCGTTAGGAGAAATATTAACCAAACCGCCAAAATCCTCGTCATTTGCAGTAGAGAAGTTGAAATCACTGCCTATGGATGTTGGATAGGGAACTCCATCAACCACAATCAACGGTTCGGAATTACCATTCAATGAAGATGTACCCCTAATACGTATTGAACTTCTTGCTCCAGGATCTGCACTGGATACGATATCAACGTTGGCTAGCCTACCTTGTAACCCGCTTTCAATAGATGCAAAAGGTAAAGCTTCCAATTCCTTCATATCAAAGCGTTCCGTCGCCGAAACCTGATTACGGTAGCTGATCCCCATATTGTTTTTAGTATTGGCTTTCTCTTTCGTAATCACTACTTCGTCCATCACCCGATCATCTTTAACGAGTTTGATGATCACACTGCCTTGTCCCTTAAATGGTATTTTTGTTGTTTTGTAACCGATACAGGCAACGACAATAGTCAGCCCTTCACTGGAGGGGACGGCGATGGTGAATTGGCCTAAATTATCTGTTGAAGCGCCCATCAGACTCCGATTATCCTTGTTTTCGATATAAACGGAAGCCCCTGCCAAAGGCGCGTTTTGCACACTTTGAACACTACCTGTCAAGACTTTTGCCCGTTGCCCAAAAACGGGTAGCACAAAAGCAATGCAGGTAATCATTAAAAATATATTTAGCTTCATGAATTTTAGTTTATGGTAATGAAATCAATGCGAATGAAATCATGCCTATGGCTTTAAAAGTTTATTAATATGATAGACAGCCCCATCATTAAATACTTGTGGCAGATATTCTACGATCGGAATGCTCGTCCCATCCGAATCTTTCAGGCGCAAGTTTGTCCCCTGATCCACTAAGGTAAGCTGCCGATAAACGTTATAACCTGTTCTTCGTGTCGTATTCCAGGTTCCTTGGATGCCAAAACCCGGAAAAGGATAATCGCCAAGAGAATTGTCAGCAATAGAAACAAAATAGGATTTGAGATATTCCGTCAGGGCTGTTTTATCTGTTGGAATGAGACCTGCGGCGATACCTGACAAAACGGTAGCGTTGTCTGGTGCGAACAGTATAAAGCGATTACCAAAAAGAAAGGAAAGCGAACTACCTGCATCAATCATACCTGCTTTCGCCAATAACTTCGAGAATTCTGCGTATTTATTTAGGGGGTTGCTACTGGCTTCAGCGCCGATCAACGTAAACTTGATCGTTCGCGTTTCTCCCAACAAAGTTTGAGCTGCTTCGAAACTCTTTCCATTATACCAATTTCCCGCGATTGGCATCACGGATACTGCCTCATTGCTATTATAGGTAGCTGTCGAATACATGCTTCCATCTTTCGTAAATATATAGTTATATGGATTTCGGGTCCGGTACACTTTGGTACCCGCCAAATTGGTGATATCATCATACACAATATGGTCGGAAACAAACAGTTCCTGTTGACGTTGCGACATGGCTACTTTAACGCCATCGTTATTTTGAATCTGCACCTCTTCATCTCCAAAGATCAAAGGACTACCTTCATTCCAGAAGATATAGCTATCGCCATAAAGTGTATTTAGAATTTCTTCATCGGACGGAATCAGCAGCGTGTAACGTATATCTCTACTCGACAACGTTTTATACATGCCAGAGTTATACAGCATATACATAAAAATTTTATATTTCGGATTGACCATCACCGGTCCCGTTACACTATTAAAAGCTTCGGGAATTAAGACTTTATTTAAACCATAAAATGTTCCATTGGAGGCGATTGCTTTATCTCCCACATCCGATTGTGTATTGAAAACGATGGGAATTCCATCTACTGTTTTGATATCCGGATTCTTCCCGATCTCTGAAGGGAAGACAATATTGCCGGTGTACACATGATTTCGTAGCATCATGGCCAAAGGCAACATGTCTACATCTTTTATCGAAGGGGAATAGGGTTTAAAGTATTGATTAAAAAAAGCGGACAACGCTTGATTGTTGGGCGCAAATACATTAAAAGCTTTATAAGAGAGATCTCCAAGATTAGCATAGTCTGGAATACCTGATTCACCGTTATAAGACCATTCTGAAGCAATTGCAGGCAGTGCTCCATAGTTAACTAAAAATAAGGAATCTCCCGCCGTCGCATAATTTAAACTCGCTTGTTCATCATACGTAAAATTTCGAAAACGATCATAAACGGACAAAAAATCCTTATAGGTTGTGCTATGAGCCAATCGTTCATAAACTGTTGGCAATGGTGCTATGACCTGATCGACCACATAAACATAACCGTTATCCGCAGGAATATCATATTCCGTAATTCCTGCATTAGAGACGTTGAAACCATTTTCTCCGGTCCAACTTTCTGATCCGAAAAAATATTCATAATTCTGCTTCGCATCAATTCCTTTCGTTTGAAAATGTGTTGTCGAAAGAATGGGCACAAACCGGTCCTTATGATATACTTTTTTCAACTTTCCGTCTGTTGCATCAATTTCTTCACTGATAGAATCCTGACTCCTGGTACGATGCTTATAATACAGACCCGCAAAAGCAGGTTGTACATTTTGGCTCCCTTGTGGTTGATAATTCATCAGTCGACTCTTATCATAGGAATAATAAATAAGATGATAACCGATAATCTTTTTCAATTCGTTGATAGGGATCTGTTCTATTGAGGTCAGGTTTCTGTCCTTCAGATAGTTCAAAAACACTGGATCGCTAGGCGCAAAGACGGACACGATTGTCTTGCCATTCAATATTTCTTTAAAACCTGCACGTTCGACTCCACTTAAGAAAATGGAGAATTCTTTCCGGTTGTCCAAAACCTCCCACACGTTGCCTTTCAGCCAATCTGGTCTCTCATAATGCGATACAAGTTCCTTCTTAGAACAGGAATACATACAAGCTAAAAAGACACCAATAACATAGATGAATAGTCTTTTCATAAAAAATTTAAATACGCCAATTTGTTATACTGGCATTGGTTTATAATTGGGGTTTGATTATAGCTAGATAAACTATCTTATTTTTGGGCTAATAGGATCAAATAAGCTTCAATATTTAAATAGCCCTTGAACAAGGGATGCTTACTTGACTGCAAGGCATCAGCACTATTATTTGTGTCAAGCTTTAACTTTACTTCCCATTCGTCGGGTATTCCATCTCCATCCGAATCCATCGGTAGATCGGCAGATTCAAATCTGCCCAACCCGCCATTGTCCAAAGGAAGATCCGACTCGCGATAGGTATAAAATCCTAGTGTGCCTTTGCTCTGTAATTCCTGAATTAAAAAAGCATCAACCTGATCTCTTTGGGGCGAGGTGGCACCGACATGATCAATCAGGTAGGCATACGCTTTTTTAGCGCTCATTTTGGGCTGCAAGGTGGGGTAAGTCTCGTAGAAGTCGGCTGTTTTAAAATTATCTGCAGCTAGCCCTGGGTACCAGGCTGTTGTAGCTTCAATTAATTCTCCGTCCAGCTTACCGTTCTGATTATTGTCAAAATAATTACCCGACTGATAGAGATTAAAGTTGCCGTTTCCTCTAGAAAATGGAGTTCCTTTTGTCTTTGGGGTTGACGGACCACCCACAAAATAATTATTTAAGATGGTTACATTAGACTCTCCGGAGGATTCACCACCAAGAATGTAAGCATCTGCAGATATGGCATGATCGGGATAGGTTGTATTGGCATTGCCAAAGTTATAAACTACATTATTGACAAATTCGTTAATGCCTTTCACTTTCGGATTTCTGGTCTTGTTGCTATGATAAAGTGATTTGATGATAGATATTTTCCCTCCGGTCTGTATCAAGCCGCCGGCAGAGTGATTATGGCGATGTAGCCCCTGCCCAATGATTGAATTCTGGATGGTAATACTATCTGGCTCGTTACCTTTGTTATCCCAGTTTATGGAGAACACCTCATCCAGTCCCCAGGTAAAAGACATATGGTCGAGCATGATATTTTTTCCGTTGGCAATACCGGATGCATCATCACTTTTCCCGGCCCCGGCATTTGCGCCGAGCCTGATCCTAACGAAGCGTGCAATCGTCCCATTTGAGCCAGAAAAAGAAACTTTCCTTCCATATAGGACCACACCATCGCCTGGCGCCGTATGTCCGGCGATGGTGGTGTTTGCGGCAACGGCTAGATTAGATTTTAATTTAATGATACCGGATACATTGAACAATACAAAACGCCCAGGCTTGCTTACCGCATCGCGAAACGAGCCTGGACCGCTGTCATCCAGATTTGTTACAAAATAGACACTTGGTGTTGCTGCTCCCCTAGCCCCGGCAGCAAAACGGCCAAAGCCTTCTGCCCCAGGAAAAGCGAGTAGCCTTCCGCCGTCAGTTGTAGCATTATTTTCAGCCCATTCAATCCATTCCAATCTGGAAACAAGTGCATCTTTGGAACAAGAAAGAAGAATCATAGCCAAAGCGCCAAAAGAAAATAGACACTGTCTTTTCATAATGATGAGATTTTCAAGCCAACCAGTGCTGGCTTTAGGGTTTATAATTGTTATATATTGGTTTACACAATATTACACAATGCAACCGGTTTCATCATCCTGCACTGTACTGTTGTATGTCAAAAAGACACCACGGTATCTTTGTCTTTCCTTTGGTTTGTAGACCAACCTTTTGTAAAAAACAAGGCTACCCAAAGAGTTGGATAGCCATGAGTCTATTTTTTCGCAAGTTTATATATTTCAGTGCCTGCCAAGAGAAGGCAACCAAGCCCATAATCCTCAAAATCCGGTACTTTGTCAACAGTGACCGGTTGTCCATCCTTCGGCTCTTTTCCTGTGGATTGCACGTACCCTAAAAAACCATTTGGTTGTAATGATTCCTTTGATATTGCCTTCCAACCTTTTGCTACTGCTGGCAAAAAGTCCGTTTTCGATAGATGCCCATTATTTATCCCCCAGGACATTCCATACACAAATAATGCCGTACCTGAAGCTTCTTTTCCGCCAAAATGATTTGGGTCATGCAAACTTACATTCCAAAAACCATCAGTTCTTTGCAAGGGGAGCAATGCTTCCGCTAATTTTTGGAAATCATCCAGATATTCCATGTAATGTGCATCTGTCTTAGGTAGTTCCTGAAGCACCAAAGCCAAAGCTGCGAGGACCCAGCCATTTCCGCGTGCCCAATAACAGTCTTCACCATTAGGTTCGGCATAGGGCGGTATAAAATCCTTATCGCGCCACCACAGATTATCTTTCGGATTAAAGAGGCCATGTCCACCTTCCTGATATTTAATATGACTATACATCTTATACATATAGTCAAAATATTTGGTATCGTTTAACGTTACGCCCAGTTTGACAAAGATCGGCATCGCCATTTGGATCGCATCTATCCAAGTCCAGTCATCATATCGCCCAATGTTAATGACAGCATCTATATTTGCTTTGATCGCTGCCAAACGTTCAGGTTTGGGATCAATACGATATAAATCAATATAGGTCATTCCACAGTTTTGATTATCTGCATGTCGCGTATACACTTCACCGCGGACAGGTTTCCAATGATGCTTTTCGGCCCATTCTACCGCATAATCATAATAGCGTTTTTGATTATCGATTTTATAAAATGCCATAAGTCCTTCATAATACACACCGCGAGTCCAGATATTGGCTGGCCTTTCCTTATTTGTAATAATGGTTTTGACCGGATCTGGCCATTTCTTCATAAAATAGTCATTAGCAGAACGCAACTCACGGACGATCGTAGACTTAGCTGGTAAATCCTGGGCGATCGTCACTCCTGTTCCACAGCCCAAAAGCAGTAGTAATAATATTTTCTTCATCATTTATTAAGGCATCTTTTTAAATCCTTCTTTTTTTATAACCCAGGAGCCGTCTTTCGGAAAGCCTGGTAAATCACCTGTGGATGCATCCCAACCTTCCAGCATCATCGCCACGGTCGTCAATACCCCTCCATTGCCCGGCAAATAGATCCGAAGGCGTCCATCCTGATAATTATGCCCATTTTTGAGGTAAGTATTGGTTTGGATATTCATAAATAATGCATCCAGCGCCTTATTAGGAAGATTCAGACGAGCAGCATTCATAGCCGTCATGGGGAAATCCCATCCCCAAGTTTTTTCCCAATGCCATTTCTCCAAAACGACATCCAATGTATTTTTCATCACCTCTTTATTTAGCTTAGGTGATTCGGGCACCATTCCCAATGCCCCTAATACTGCAGGATGATCAGTCAACCAACGCTCGTAGGTATACGAATCGGGAGCGGTTTCGGTGGCTAAGTAGACGTTGTCCTTACTTGGTAAGGGAGCCAATTTTTCAATAACTTCATCCCATTTGGCGACCCTAGGTTCCCCCAGACGTTCCTTCCATTCTTGGGCGACGCGAAGTGCCCAATCCCAATAAGCGACCTCGTAAGTAGGATTCATTGTTTCAGAAGCTTTAAAAACTTCTTGAGCCGGGATGACACCTTTACCAACATTATATCGACCAGTGGTCTTATCGTAATGTGCAAAGTCAGCCATAAAATCAGCTGTTGCGAAAACCAGATCCTTGTATTTCTTTAAGACAGCAGAACTCTTTTTATCCCGATAGGCCAATTCTGTCATATAGATAATATGTGGCTGCTGCCAAACTAAAAATGCAGCAACTGATGAAGGGCTTTCATTGCCTTCGTTGTCAGACATCTTAATCCACCGCACTCCTTGATAGCCTTGCCTTTTCGCTAGTTCTCTGGCTTTTTCAAAAGTCCGGAAATAATAGTCCAGTGTTTTTTCCATAATCTCGGGGCGCCCCCAGAGTGCGAAATGGACAGCATGCCACCAATGCATTTCTGTGTGCGGCTTACCATACCAACTGTTAAAGGTGAGTCCTGTCTCTTGTGGTGGATTACTTCCTCCACATTGTACTTTAGTCAGATATTGGGAAAGCACTACCCGCCTTTCCAATTCATTCGCCCTTGGGTCTGTGCTACCTGCAAAATCAACCGCGGCCCCACTTTCCCAAAAATTCTTCCAAGATGCTGTACTTTCACCAGCAGCATCGGTATATTTATGCCCCCTCTTATCAAAGCTGTTTTTCTCAGCAAATGAAAACGAAAAATCAAATTCTTCGAGCGTGGTAGCTGGCTGGTACACAAAATAATGTGAAGCCGTATTTTTTAAAGTCCCCTGGGAGTAATTCAGTTTTGTAAAGTAACTCGCACCCTGCAACTGATGACTTATCAATGCAACATTTGCCGATTGCGTTACAAGAGCTGTTTTATGTTTATTCACCTGATCATAATTGGTACCTTCATCCAAAAATTTCCCACTTGGATAAGGATAGTGTACAAATACCTTAAGTCTTTGCGCTGCGATCAATGGCGAAACGACATGGACTGCTATCCGATCACTTCCTTGGTGCGATGCTGTTTTCACAACAACTGGCTCACCTTCAACACGAAACTCACTCGTAATAATCCCCGTCCAAAGATCTAACTGCTGCTTGATTTGCTGAATATCATTTACAGTCGCCCGTTGCCCATTTTTCAGATAAAGCTCCAAACCAACATTGCCCAGCTGCAAACGATGCTTATTCTCTCTAAAATAATTTACCGCCCGGACGTTGCGCTCGGGCTCTTTCAACTGAATACTATACTTCGCATCTCGTCCTTCATTGTTAAAATCATAGGACTTCAATGTTTCTTCGAATGTATAATTTTCTGTATTGGGAAATGAGTCCCAGCCCCATTCAGATTGTGTTCCTAATGATACCCCATTTTTATAGTATACAGGGAATGTCTGCATACCCGTAGCATCAACGGTGTAGGCGAAGGTACCATTCCCTACCGTGAGCGAGGCTAATGTATCCATGGTTTGGTTAAATACATTATGTCTTTTGACGACGCTTTGACGATTAATTTTTGTTCCTTGTTGTGCTTTGATCAACATCGGAAAAAATACGCTTGCAAGGCTTATGAAAATAACGCAAAATTTCTTTTTCATCCGTATAAATTAGTTATAAGTATTGATTTCATCTACCGCATCAAAGTGAGGCTTATCAGACCAATGACCGCATCATTTGCCACGGCTATCAGCTCTATCGATTGCAGTGTCTTTTTCACATTTAGGGGTAGATCCAATAAGGTGGCAGCTCCCCCCTCAATGGCACGATTACTATACCCTTTGATATCGGTATACTGGCGCCAGCTTCCTCCTTTATAAAGCTCTCCTGATTTCAAGCTGATTCGATAAGGAATTCGTTCATCCGGGATTTCGAAGGCATAGTTATCATCCAGATAGTCTTGTTCTATCGGCCACCAGTTGATGGGGTTAACCAGATCAAGCGTATCGGAAGTTCCATCTTTGTAATTGACCTTAATCTTAGCGTTTACAAATTGGGATTGCATGGGATTTGTAGAACCAGCGACCAGAAGATACATTTTGTTGGCCTGACCTGTTAAAGGTATTTTGACACTTGTCGGATAATTGTCCCACTGACTGACAAAGACGACATTTTTGGAATCATTTTTTAGCTGAAACGGAATACCTAGGTACGTTAGATCTCCCTGCTTGTCTTTTTTCATGATTCCGCTATCATCGATATTCGCCGTCGTCAATGGATAGCACCAATTTCCTATTCCCTGCCAAGGGAGCTGCAACGTTGGCCCTTCGGGCCTTGGCGAAAGATATTGCTGTTGAAAGATATCCGTTAAACGTGCATTGTAATAGCTTGATAAGTTTTGTTCCTGAAAACTTGGTTTATCATGCAGGGTCCAATCCACATAATCGATCTTTTGACGATAATTTTCCCCATTCAGGTAAAGACTATTCGTTCCCTTAGAAAAGATAGTGCTGGAAAGTTCAAGTTCCTTTGTCTCCTGGGGTTTTAAGTTTAAGGTCGTCTGAAAATTGCTATGCTCAATCTTTAGGTGTTGCGGCTGACCTGAACGGTTTTCCACGACTAGCTCATAATTCGCCTGTTTTTTCACAATTGTTGCTTTTAACGGCGGTAATAAACGCATATCGACCGCTTGCCACCATTGCATAGTTCCCTGCTGAAGCTTCACAAAAAACGTTCCCATCCGCTCTTGCTGGACAAAAGAGAATTTGTCATCCGCTCGCTTTTGGATCATCCCCTGTGGGTCATAACAATCCAATAAAGTTGTATGCGTCCCTAAGGGGAATGACCATGGTTCGGTGAATGCATGCTCCACATTTTTGGTATCTATCTTTTCGAGTTTACCTTCACCTAATATTGCGACGTCGAAATTCCGATCAGCTTCAGATTCAATGACAACATAGGGCTTATTAATAGCGGAAGATTTTAGCGACCATTTGACCTCCTTTCCATTGACTTTAACAGCACGCACTTGTGTAAAATCTATGGGGACCTCCAAGGTAAGTTTTACAGGCATCGCATAACGCGTTTTTATCTGAAATGTAAGGGCTGCCTTCTCTTTTTTATAGGCGTAACTCCATTCAGGCAGTTCGATCTGTGCAAAATCCCATGTCGCTGGAAAACCTGGTTTTATAAACAACTGTTTATCCAATAGACGTGGATGCACGCCAAATAATCCTTCAACTAAGGTGCGGGATGCAACACCAATAGGATCAGCAAAATCACGGTACAATTCACCCCGAAATGCATCATAATGCGAGAGCTGCTGAAAATTGGCTGGACTGATCCCATGGTACATACTTTCCATGAGGTTGCTTTTCCAGAGTTGGTAGGCATCCTCCGCCCGACCAGCTTGCCAGTAGGCTAGTGCCGTTTGCAGATTCTCAGCCAAAGCAACATTATTGATTGACCAAGTATAGGGCTGCCATGTCGTCGTGGGCAATGTATACAGGTCTTGTTGTTCCTGTCCTTTGACACGAATAGGAATCTTTGGCAAATAATTGGTTACATATTGAAGGTTTTGGTAGCTTTCAAAATCATCCAGCATAGCGGCGTCCGCGGCATGGTAAATGGTCCATAATCCTGGGTTTTCGTGTACTAGTTTATTTCCCAACGCATCTTGAAACTCCGCAAAATATCCCTTTTCTTTCAACCAAAGTCGGTCTTTTAGCGCCTTTTTAATCTTATCGGCTTCTTGTTGATAGGGTGTAGCATCTGCCCCTATTAGCTGTGCTAGTTTGACCATCATTTGATTGGCCCGGTACATATAAGCGCTAGTATGCGTAACGGCCCCACCGGAATATTGCAATCCATCACTGGCCCAGATCGCGCAATAGGCATCGTATAAGCCATCATTGTCCCGATCAAAATTGCGTTTTTCCCAATGGAGATGCCGGGTCAGTGTGGGCCACATTTGTTTGAGATAGGCAATATCTCCTGTATAATTAAAATGCGACAATAGTTGGTCGATAAAGACCAAATTCATGTCGTAATGATGCGGTACTTTGTTATTATTGGGATTTCTAGAAATATAGCCACTGGAAAACATCGATGTTCCCATCTTTTCCAGATGCCGTGCCAAATGCAGAACCGTATCCATCACAACTGGACCCGTACTAGGTTCAATCACCTGCGATTTGGCGTAACTCGAAAAATGCTCTTTCGCTCGGTCATGCCAGCCCAATGCATCTGCGGTATAAGCTCCTCGCCAGGCATTCAAGCGCATGCGCCAGGCCACAGCACCATGCAAAAAAGTAGGCGATTCCCAAATACCGTCGGCAGCTACCGCGAGCGCCGCCCCTAAATTATTGATGTATCGATCCGGCGTGTTTATTTTAACACAACTGACCAAGGAAACCTTTTTTTGCTCTGCTTGTTCAAAGGCCTTTACCAAGGAATTTTCAGAAAATTTTGCAGCCGCAAGCTTACCCTTGGTGATTTGAATATAACATGGCTTTTTAGTCAGATTATATTCCCCCACGAGGATAGGGCTGCCAGTGCTTTTTACCTTGGTTAGATTCGAGAGATCATCCAAAACAGTAGCATCTGACATCCGCAGTGTTGATAGTCCAGAAAAGCTACCCTGAATAAACTGCGGTTCATTTTTCTTATTTTGATAACTTAGTTCAAAACGATTTTTCTCCAGTGTATAGCGATTATTTTCGCAATAGGCAGGAAGAAGGTAAAATCCAGATTCTGGGTCTGCTCCTATGTCTCCATTTCTGCTAAAGGTTTTTCCGCTGGCACCACCATAAACAGCATAGAGCTGTACTTCGGGTCCAATGTCTATGCCCTGTAGTTTTACGATCATTCCTTCAGCATCAGCCTGCGCCATGACAACGATATCGATATAGCCCTTCCCCAGTAGAGCATCTTTGATACGATAATACATGGCTCCGGGCCGATATCTTGTCTCAATATGATCGGCATTGATTAATTTTTTACGTATTTGTTTATTCCCGAGGACAAATTGCAGATTTCCTGCCATCCCTGGCATATAGAGTGCAAATTCAGGTAAATCGCCAGCTTCAACACGGGATGCCAAGTTATTACCATAAAGCGCACGATTAAATCGATATCGTCCATTGACCAGCAGGAAATCTCCTTGATCTTCCGTATAATGCAATACACGGTCATTATGTTGCCAATGTTTAGATTGGGCAGCTGTCTCCTGTAATACAATACCTGCTAAAAAACAGAAAAGAATCAAGCTCCTTCGTGTCATATCAATAATTATTTCATGAGCTCGCTATGCTCAGTTTGTTGTTCATGAGTTTATTGTCCCATTAAAGCGTTTATTGCGGTCCTCTGCAGTTTTAATGACGCTCATGCTCCTTCGTAATCCGCCGCAATTCTTCATGCTAAACAGCGATTATTTCATATCAATCAAAAGACTTTAGCTCTTTTCCATTGACAATAACATTCTTTAAAGAGACATTCTTGAGGTAATCCACTTTAAATGCTTCTTTTACCCCATTAATCTTACAATTGACCATTGTAAAATCAGTTACAGGCGAAGTCTCATATGCGGTTGATAACACAGCGTATTTTCCACCACCTCTGACCTGAAGATTTTCGACCCAGATATTACGGATTGTTGGGATGTGTTTTCCGGGTTTTTCATAAAACATATTGAATCGTACAGCTGCTTCTTTATATTGTCCCACTTCCGTGTTATAAAAAAACACGTTTTCAATAATACCACCTCGGCTGGAACTGGTTTTTATGCGTAGCGCCCGATCCAGATTGGGACTATCCATCACATTGTTAAGTGCGTAGATATTTTTGGCTCCGCCTGCAATTTCGCTACCGATAACGACACCGCCATGCCCATCTTTCATTTCACAATTTTCGATGATATGATTCTCAGCGGGTCGACCAATATTGCGGCCATCTTCATCTCGTCCAGATTTAATAGCAATACAGTCATCACCCGTATCAAAATAACAATTTCTGATCCACACATTTTTACTTGCTTCAGGGTCACAGCCATCATTATTAGGTCCATGGCTTACCACTTTCACGCCCTCGATCAACACATTTTCGCATAAGACAGGATTAAGATTCCACATGGGCGAATTAATTAGCTTCACATCAGCAATCCAGACATTTTTGCAGAGATAAGGCTGTACAAAATTGGGACGAAGAAAATGTCCATCGCCAAATACCCTTTTATTCGGATCCATCTCCTGAGCCATCTGTTGGTGTAAGATTGCCCGAGCCGGTTTTTGTTCGCCAGGACGGCCTTCGTGCCAGCCATATTTACGGGCACCGCACCAATACCACCAATGATCATTGTCAGCATTTCCATCCAGCAATCCTTTTCCTGTAATCGCAATATTTTCTTCTTTATACGCATAGATAAAGGGAGAAAAATTGATACATTCCATGCCTTCCCAACGCGTGAAGACCATCGGATAATCAGCACTATCCCGACTAAAGAGCACCGTTGCACCCTCGCTGATATGAAGGTTGACATTACTTTTCAAATAAATGGCACCGGTCAGGTATACTCCTTTAGGAACAACCACCCGTCCTCCCCCCTGCTTATTACAAGCTTCAATCGCTTTTTTAAAGGCTATGGTATTTTTTGTTCTGCCATCTCCAATTGCACCAAAATCAGCGATGGAATAATCTTTATTTTTGAATTTAGGAGCCACAATGATCTTTTTGAGCTGTTCAATTTCCTTTAGCGGTTGTTGGGCACTCGTCCAGGTTTTCTGTTGTGCTTGACTTGCGACGCATGCAAAAAGTGCGAGCAGAATACTAAAAATCTTTTTCATCGGTATATAATTGTTTTATGAGCGAATAAGTTTAATCCATTATGCATTGCTGTTTTCCAGAATAAATAAGCAGAATTATTGCAGTTCCTTTTTATCATTAGTGCTATTTAACTGCGTACAAATTCTTTACAATATTTCAAAAACAAAGGTTGTAGCAGTATCCGCTTCCCCACCTTGGGTTGCTCCAAATAGGAAACGAGGTTTATCTGTTATTTTATCCATTAAAATCATGGGCCGCTCCAGCCGACCAAACCGTTTCAAATTTACCGGTGGTGGCGGTTCCTGGACATATTCAGCTAAATTTAAATAAGCTACTTTCGGTTCGGACCATTGCAGCCCATCTGATGATGCTAAGATTAGGCCATATTCATGATTATAGAACCCCATATCCCTTGCGATCAAACAATACTGTCCATCCTGTTTCCAAACGAAAGCATCTTCGAGCTGTGCATTATGAGGGCGGTCCGAAAAGTCAATCACTGGAGATTCAGACACCTTTAGGTATGGCCCCAAAGGGTGATCTGCTTTGGCCAACCCATATTTCCGATTTCCCCGGACAGAACCTTTATCATGGAGGTATTCGGCTGTATTCCAAGATTTGTAGTAAAGCCAAAATTTACCGTCATCCCCTTTTAAAAATGCTGGATTTGTGGTGCAGTGGTCATCCCATGCTCCTTCTGCTCCGGGCAATAAAATCGGATGATCACTCCGTTTCCAAGGCCCATCCAAGCTTTTCGCTGTTGCTACACCTATCCTTTTCGTATCTGTCTTTCCATTGGAATTTCCCATATAAAATAAATAATAGGTATCATCTATTTTTTTTATCAAGGGATTATGGCAAGTGGTACTGTCCCAAAAACCTTCTCGAGGTTGTAGAACAATATCCTTATGTTTGAATGCTTCGTAGGGCGAATCGGCGATCGCATGGGCTATTTCAGAACCTTTGATCCAGCCCCCCATTCCTTTCTCCTTTCGCCAACGGGAATAAAAAAGATGGACTTTCCCATCCTCGCCCCAAATCGGTGATGAACACCAAATAAAATAATTCTGTAATTGTAATGAACGACCAATCGGTTTCAATTTGAAATAAGGTGACTCTATCCTACCTTTTTGACCCCATGTACCTAAGGGAAGCAAGGTTGTCATCCATAAAAATGCATTTGACTTTAAGAAGACTCTTCTATCCATTTGAACATTCCCTTCCGTTGATTTACAATTTGGTTTAATTAGATCCGTAATGTTTACGCGAATCAAGCCGTAAGATAATAAAATGAGTCAAGCCACCTATCCTGCGCTATCCTGCAACCGATTGCATTTTGCATAAAAAAACCTACCCATTCAATTCAGAACAGGTAGGTTCACGTTTATTATATTCACTAAACTGTCAAGTAAACCCGAGTATTTCAACCCGAGATTCTCATAGAACCTTACGTGATGGTTGCGCTTCGGCACCTGTATGCCGAGCCTAGGGGACTGCCCCTATCTTTAAAAACAGCATTGCTTGTTTCACCACTAGCATTCGTACCACTCAATATCCCGGATTCTGGGTATACAAGCCCGGGCTATTGTCGAGCTCAGATTGTGGCACGGGGTATAACACATAATTTACTTGAAAAGCAGACATTTGTTTTGCTGCATCGTCTTTCGTGATCCAAGCTTTCATCACAGATTCGACTGTTCCGCTACGGATCAGATCAAACCAGCGTGTTCCCTCACCGATAAACTCGCGTCTCCGTTCGTCCATCAGCTGCGATTTAGTTACATTGGTTAGCGCTGCTGTCAATCCGGCGCGTTTTCGAATTTGATTAACAACCGCATCCACATCCGTCGTTGTTGAACCAGCTGCGCCGTTCAATACACATTCCGCTTTTAATAGCAATAGATCCGTATAACGAAATACAATATAATTGATGGGCCAATCGGTTCGGCTCGCTGGTACCTTTGTCACATCAACAAATTTTTTAACGAAAGGTCTATTTTCGGCGACTTTATTGTATACAAATCCCTCTTGGATACAAAAAGATCTCCGCATATCATCGGCGAGATAAGTACTCATAAAATCATTTGATACTGGTCGAATCGTCAACCCACCTTGCGTGCCCAATCCAAGCGAATTGAACCAATTGTCAGGTACTAGTACCCAAGGAAAAGTAGAACCGACAATCGGATTCGCTCCACTAGCATATTCAATATTAAAGATAACCTCCTTGTTGTGTTCTTTATTATAATCGAATATATCGGCATACTTGTCCAACAGAAGAAATTCGTTGCTGGCAATAATGTCATTGAATTGTTCGATCGCCTTTCCCCACTCATTACTGTTCAACCCAGCTCCTTCTACACTTAAAGTAGGTCCAGACCGCGTCATATAAACCAATCCCAACAACATCTTTGCGGCATACTTATTTGCATGGCCCCGATCCGCCGCGGCATAGCCCCCTGGCAGCGGTAAGGTCTCTACTGCTCTGTTGAGATCGCTAAGAATTAAGGTATAAATATCCTCAACATTACTGCGTGGAATGGTTTTAGCTTCCTGCGCAGATACAACATGATCGATCAAGGGCACTTTGCCGAAGTAACGCAGCAGATCAAAATATAGAAATGCACGCAAAAACTTCGCTTCACCCTCCATCCGATTGCGCAATCCCTCATCTGTAATCACGGTCCCACCTTTGGATTGCAGCTGCTCCAAAAAATTATTTATCCGAAAAATCACATTGTAATTCGTATACCAAGCTTCTTGCACATAGGGATTACTCGCAATCGTCTTATGAAAACTGTTGATTCCTTCCCAATCGCGTACACCACCATCCGAGATGGCATATAGATTGTCCGAGCGGGTTTCGGAAAGGTTCATCAAGCGATCCGGGTACTTTTGGAGGCCATTGTATAAGGCGTTGACGCCTTGTACAAAATCATTCGTTGTCTGAAAAAAAGTTTCAGAGGTTGCATCTGAAATGGGTTGTTGATCCAGATCCATTTTACAGGATCCAAACAATCCTAATAGCAACAAAAATATAGTTAGTTTTTTCATCCTTATAAATTTATTTTTCAATTGTGATGAAGCTATCAGATTTATTCATTCCTTTGTGTGATTGAATAAATCATGATGGTTTCATGATTTTAAAAATTTACGTTTAAACCAAAGGTGATTGTCTTCGGAATCGCTAAACCACCATAATCTCCAGCTTCTGGATAGGTATCACTTCCGCTCAGATTGGTGTTGGACGACTCAGGATTGACTCCACCATCATATTTGTCTTTCCCCCAAAAGTTCTCCAAAGTCATAAACAGGCGAACCATACTGAGTTTAGATTGGCTGCCCAACTTCATATCTTTGATATTATAGCCTAAGGTTATATTACGCAGTCTCCAATAGTCCGAAGAATACAACCAATCTGTATTTTTAATACGTCCAAAGGTTGAATAGGCTTTTCCAACGCGACCTTCTCCCGGATCTTCTTCCGACCGCCACCTATCCCGATAGAAGCCCAATGCATTGTCCGAAGCACCTTGTCCCGTACGTCCCAGTGCTCTACCCAACAAAGAATAAATATGCCCACCATTTTGCCCTTGGAACATAAAGCTCAAATCAAAGTTTTTGTATTTAAAATTATTGGTAATACCCCAAACATAATCCGGATTGGGGTGCCCGACGATAACACGGTCATTGGCATCAATCACACCGTCACCATTGGCATCGACATAACGTGGATCTCCAGCTTTCTCATTGCCAAATAATGCAGCTCCATTGTCAATGTCTTGCTGGCTCAAAATCCCATTCTGTTGGACTACATAGATACTATATAGCGGCTCTCCAACGCGCAAGAGACTATGCTGTATATCGAAAGAAGATGGGATCAATAAATCCGTCTGACCGCCATCCAATTTGGTTACCTTATTGGCACTATGACTGATATTAAACGATGTCGACCATGAGAAATCCGCTTTTTTTATGTTATGCGATGTAATTTCCAAATCCCAGCCATTGCTTTTTAGTTCGCCCGCATTGTTTAAGTAAGAGCCAAATCCGGTTACATACATGGCGGGAACATTCAACAAAAGGTCGCTGCTTTTCCGCGTATACCAATCAAAAGATCCGGTAACTCGAGAGCCAAAAAGTCCGAAGTCCAATCCAACATCGTAAGTACGCGATTTTTCCCATTTTAGATCAGGATTCGCAATATTTTTTGGCGCTTGCCCCGGGACCGACTTATCATTTCCAACGTAGTTATAGATGCCCAGCAAGGGAATACTTTTATAATCGTCAATATTATTGTTCCCAGCTGTACCAAAACTACCCCGCAGTTTTAAATCGTTGATAAAGCTCAACGATTTCATAAAATTTTCGTCCGACAGACGCCAGCCCAATGAAAGGGAGGGGAATAAACCCCACTTGGTATTGGCCCCGAAGCGAGAAGAGCCGTCTCGCCGAAGACTTGCCGAAAATAGATACTTTCCATCAAAGGCGTATTGGACACGACCGAAATAGGACAACAAAATACTTTGTGTTGCCCCGGTTGAAGCAACAGTAGCGACAGCGCCATTCAATGTTTTAATCGAACTATTGATATACCCGTCTTTCGAAGTAATCGATGAAGTTTCTAATTTATCGAAATTATAGGCCTGGCCTACCAAAGCCGTAATATCATGCTTCCCGATATTGACCGAGTAGTTCAGTGTATTTTCATTGACAAAGGTCTGTCTACGGTATACACTGTTAGAGCCATAGGTTGCCTGATTTGGATTGGTGAGCCTGTTTGCTAATGATCCAGCGATCGTATAGGGTTCAAACCTATTACTCCGACTATCTGTTTGATCCAAATTGACCGTTGTTTTAAACGTTAAATGATCCAGGATATGATATTGTCCATAGATAGTTCCGAGTAAACGCGAGATTTTATTTTCGCCCAGATAGTTTTTCAATTTAGCGATCGGATCGTTAGTTGACACACTCCAAGGATACTTATCATTGTCAAGTACATTCACCGTCCCAGCAGGATTATCTTGCACAGGCGACATCGAGTAAATCTGATGCATGATGTTATCTTTTCCCTCGACATCCGGATCGTTACCAATGGAATAAGAAGGTGCTAAATTCAAACCAAAACTTAGCTTTTTATTGGCTTTCACCTCCACATTGGCACGCGCTGTATAATTTTTATAATTTAAGCCATGCACAATCCCCTGCTGGTTCATATAATTCCCCGAAACATAATAATTGACATATTCTGTCCCCCCCGAACCGGTGACTTGATAATTCTGTGTGATTCCCTTACGATAAGCCTCATCTTGCCAATCGATCATATATAGCCCTGGGTGCCCCGGTTGAAGCCAACGGTCGTCGTACATATACGACGTATTAAAGGTCCCATCCTGTAACCCTAAGATCTTGCGACGCTCTTCATTACTCTGGGTGGCCAATCTGCCTGTACCCGACGCTACCCATTGGGCATTGATCATTTCAATCTGGCGATCGATCCATTCTTCTCCATTGAGCATATCCAGTTTGCGGTAAGGCGACGAAATACCTACGTAAGAGTTTAAACTTAGTTTTGCTTCGCCGGTACGTCCACGTTTGGTGGTAATCAATACAACCCCATTCCCTGCACGCGATCCGTAAATTGCCGCGGCCGCGGCATCTTTCAATACTTCGACCGATTCAATATCATTTGGATTCATATTATCCAATGGATTCCCGGAGGAATAACCTCCAGATGTATTTGTTTTCGCATTTTGCAAAGGAAAACCGTCCACCACATATAGCGGTTCTGTACCTGCGGAGATCGACCCCGAACCACGGACTTGCACACTGAGACCTTTGCCAGGGACACCCGTCGATTGTTTGACCCGTACCCCGGCAATTTGTCCAATTAAGGCTTGGTCCACACGGGCTATCGGGCGTTCATCCAAATTTTCAGCTTTAAATTTAGAAACCGGAGCGGTCAGATTTTTCTGTTTTTGCGTGCCATAGCCAATGACAACAACTTCATCGAGCGATTCTTGTTTAGGTGTCAAGTTCACTTGTAAAAACGATAGGTTAGCTACATTGAGGGTTTTAGTGAGGTATTCTATCGAATTGAAGGTAATTTTATCCCCTGGCTTGGCAACGATACCAAATTCACCATTTTGATTCGTTGTTCCACTACCTTTGCCGTTGACAAGGATAGTCACTCCGCTGATAGGTTGACTTTTATCGTCAACAACTTTTCCCTTCAGCAGTTCTTGAGCATATAATACCTGAGTCAAAGCCAACTGGGCCATTACTACGGTACCATATCGTAAGATATTTTTCATGGATTGAAGTTTAAATTGTTACTTGTGATTTATATTGGTAACTGGAAGTTATAGTATCCCTTTAAACTAACTATCCTGAACTTACAGGCTCCTATGTATCCAGTCTGTTACAGAAACCAAAAAGCCCCATAAATGGAGCTTTTATAATTATTATTTTTTATTAATGTAACAAGTTCAGTTTCTTTTCAATCCAGTTAAAGTTCAATATAGACTTCTTGCCATGGCGAAAAATTAACCAACCAATTGCCATTGACTGCCCTCACATTCAGCAACCGGTCACCTTGCTTGACGATCGGCCTCTTCCTTGATTCACAGCGAACCACCAAGGTCAAATCTTCCTGAAATAAGTGCCTGTTCAGTGGCAGATGCGGCACGATACGATAACCTTTTTTGATTTTTTCAATAGTCAAGGTGGTACTATCCCTTTCCTTGACATAGGCCGCAACCTGTGCAAAAGGCGCTATCCAGATTCGATCCTTCATCTGAGCGACCTTTTCCAAATGTCGCCATAAGATCCCCGCATCGAGAAAGTGGTCATAACCGTAGGTAATGCCATGCGTCATCGTCACCCCCCACTCGCCAGTTGCTAAAAGATTTTCTACCCGTTTATCCAAATTCGCATCCGTACTCTTGCTACCAACCGAAAATTGTGATAAGCGCGTCGCCACCCTATTTTTGGAGGCCAAAGCTATCGCCTGTTCATTCTTGGCATTGCCCGGGTAACAGAATGTTTTCGGCCATACACCCAGGTGTTCATAAATCGCACTGTCATTTTTCAACAGTTCGTATTCTGCTTCGGAAACCGAAAGCTTAGCCATATTACGATGCGCCCAACCATGATTTGATATCTCATGTCCCGCCGCTCCCATTGCTTTCAGGTCGGCCCAAGTCACCCGGGTCGTATCCAAGTTATGTGCATTATCCCTATTCACTTTGGATCCATTGATCCAGAAAGTGGCCGTCAGCCCAAGCTTGTTTAGGTGTGGCACCACTATCGTCGCATGTTCTCTTAGCCCATCATCGAAGGTATAGCTGATGGCACATTGCCGATTTCCTTGATATTTAGCGATCTCAAATTTCAGCTCCTGTGCTTTTCCTATCTTTACCGAACATAATGCGATTACTAATGGTATATATAATTCAAGACTTCGAACCAATTGCTTCATCTCTTTTCTATTTTCCTTCATGATCATTGTGTTACTATGATATCTTTTTGCTGCCGAAATAAATTACCATACATATCCAAACCTTCAACAATAATGCGATAGGTTCCCGGTTCATTGGAAGTAAAGAACTGAAAACTTGTCCTACCTGACTTTTTTACCACGATACTCGGTTGCGTAAATGTCACATTCACATCCGTATTGATAATCGGCACCTGCGCAAAGTTCCTAAGCTCGAGCTTGTAGCGACCGCCCTGTTCAGTCGGTTCCCAAGTGGTTTGCGTAAAAACTTGATCCGATCGTCCATTACCAATCGCTAAAGTCCGGTCAAAGAAATAAATAGCTTCATCATTCCGCATCCAATTGGTATATGCCCGCAATCGGTAACTGCCCTCGGTCAGCGTATCCGGTAAGGCAATGTCCCCAACGCCGAGCCCGTTATACAAAGGTATTTTGATCAGCTTTGCTTTTCGTTGATCGGCGCCTATCAATTCGACATAAACAACCTTACTTCCGTTGGACAATAGGTTTTCCACACCAACCGTACAATAGATCTTAAACCAGATTGTCTCACCAGCGACATAACTATTTTTATCCAGATGCAGGTACAGTTTTTCCTGCAAATGCGTTTTCTGCGCTTGCTGTACCTGCATAAAAAAATCACCAGTCTCTTGTGCCTTTACTGACACCAAAAAGCCAGCGATCAATAGCAGTAACGAAACTGATCTTTTGACCGCTGGCGATATGGAATAGTTATTTTTCATGGTTGGCAACACACAACTCTTCTCTTTTATTCAGAATAGAAGATCAGAGCCTTCGTTTCGAAAAACCGTTATACTGAATTCCCGTCTTCACATTATCTATTTTCAAAATAGTCTCATCACTCTTTCGAGAAATTGAGGATTCGACATTTTGCTTTTCGGGAGTATCAGAAAGAAAGGCAGAATCCAATAAGACTAACCGACCAGTATCCATCACCTAGTTTATTTTAAAGGGTAAATACCAATTTTTGGGATCCATCAATTTACTACGCACAGCTCCCGCCTTCGGGTTATTGGCCTTCAGGAGTTTTTCGTAGACTTTATCTGCTAAAAATGCTGGATCGTTGCGACGTCGTGCGATGCGGGTTAAGTCTGACCAACGCTCCCCTTCAAACGCCAATTCGTAAGACGATTCTTCAATGAGTTTATCCTCCAGGTCCTGCTTTGGCACATCAAAGCCCATCATCATTTGACCATAACCGTTCACAGTACCAGGGGTATAAACGATACCGGGGAATGTCCATTCCGGCATTGTTGCTCTTCCTCTGACACCAATACTTCGGTACCAAACACCACGAGCAAGACTGGCATTATCACGTGCATCAAAATAATAAGGCGAAGATTTGGGATAGGTCTGCCGATCCAAACCAAAACCTTGGTGGGTAATCTGTGACTCCAGCTCAAAGAAACTACCTGCTGCCACAGTACCCGCGCTTGTAAATGCACCGTAATAGAACGTTCTAATTAAGCCCCTGTTGGCCAATGCATATGCTAATCGTCCCTGACCGTCCTGATTAGCCGCTTCTGCAAATCGCAAATGCGCCCCTGCAGCACGATTGATATTCCAGCGTCCACCTCTATTCAACAGGTTTAAGACATCGGTCGAGTTATCGGTAAATTTTGTGATCACCGGCTCGCCATCAGCCGCAATTTCGTATGATAATTTCCCCCTAGGATCCCAAGGTATACCATTGGCATTTGTCTGCGAATTCCATTCATCCATGATCTTTTTAGAAGGGCGCAATTCGTATTTGCCAGCTTTGGAAAACAATTCGATAAAAGGATTCCCTGGCGCAAACGAATTACTATAAGGTATTGACCAGTTCCACTCTGAATTCCAAACTTTATTGGTATTGGGTAGCGCAAACATGCTGCGCCAACCTTCTGTCACGGAGTTAACAAGGGATGAACCTTCTTGTGCTCTGGCAAAGTTTACAGTAAAATTGTACGGTCCTATCCGATTTCCATTGTACAAATACTCAATATCCGTATTATTATCCTCAGCTGAAAGAATCTTTTTATACCAGTACGCTGCCTGATAATAGTCACCTTTCCACAAATAAAGTTCACCTAATACATGCGGCTTATTAACAAATATCCGTTGGGTATTTGCCCCATCTGTCGTAAATACCAAGCTCGATCCTGTCGGATAAGCATAGGGTTCCATATAAGGGAGATCTTTGGTATCTTGAATGAGAGAGTCAATCAAATTATTAAAATTGGTCTTCGGATAATGTTCCAATTCTTTAATCTGTGTCACATTGTCGATCGTGGTTTTCACATAAGGCACATCGCCAAAATGCATCCCCAGTTGCAAGTAGAGCCATGCCCGTAGAACCGCGATATCCGAATAGCGTTGATTGAAATCCGCATTGCTCAATTTACCGCTGCTCGCCATAATTTTGAAATTTTTCAATGCATCATTACAATTGAAAATAATCTGATAGAAGGCTGTCGGATCGGCATAGGGGTTATCTATTCCGGCCTCATGATTTGAAATCTGCTGCAAATAGGGATTTGCATTCGTTGTGACATCAATTAGATCAGCCCGTAATTCATTCAGAACGACATAACGATCACCTAAAGTCGCTACCTGCCCATAGATTCCCAATACCGCGGCATCGGCATCGGCCAAGGTATTGAACGTTTTCGAACTGTCTAATTTATCTTCTGGCAAAAAATCCAAGGCTTTCTTACAGGAAGAGATCGTTATCATACAGGCCATTGTCGCCCATATCAATTGTTTTTTATATACTTTCAACATGTTACAGCTTATTACAAACCTAAACGAAGTCCTAATTGGACAGATCTAACTAGTGGTTCCAATGTCACATCAATACCTTGATGATAGACATCGGCAGATTGCGCAAATTCGGGATCATACCCTAGGTACTTACTGATGGTAAACAAATTATTGGCAGTTCCATACAGACGTACATATTTGATGATCTTCTTGTTGACTGGGATACCATATTCAACCGAAATCTGACGCAAGCGCAGGTATGAACCGTCTTCAATCCACCGATTAGAAAAACGGCTGTTGCCCATTGGGTCGTTGTATGTCGCTTTTGGCACATCCGTAACTTGTCCTTCGGCTCGCCATCTATTCTGCAAAAGCTCCGTTTGATTATAAAAGGTACTGCCCGATTCGAGTTGCGCACGGGTATAATTGTAGATATCATTACCCAGGCTAAAGGTCAACAAAGCACCAAATTTCCAGTTTTTGTAGCTCACTATATTACTTAGTCCGCCGACCAGATCGGGATTGGGGTCACCGATCACCATGCGGTCATTATCATCGATAATTTTGTCGCCATTTCGATCATTAAATTTTGCATCTCCTGCCTTAAAAGCCACTTTGTTGCCTGCGGCATCTAAAACTGATAATCCGGCGGCTGAAGCTTCTGCAGCAGTACTGTAGACTCCTTCAAACTCATAACCATAAAATGCATTCGGCGCACCACCAGTTTCGGTGATATAGGTAGCACCTGCATAGTGACTGAAGCTCGTTTCCGGCATACTAAGCATCCTACTTTTGTAATGCCCCAAGTTGATCCCTGCATCCCATTTGACCGATCCATCGATTACCCGACCAAATAGACTCACGTCAATACCCTTGGTCCGCATTGAACCATTATTATATAGATAGTAACTGACCCCAGATAATGTATTACCTGGATTGTAGGCCAACATATCCCGTGTTGTGTTCTGGTAGATATCTACCGTCAGGTTCAGACGTTCCTGAAATAAAGCCAAGTCAAATCCGGCATTGATTTTCTCCACTTTTTCCCATTTTAAATAGGGATTGGATACGCCATCCCGAATTAATCCCTGGACACCCAAAAAATTTTGTGATACGTAATTTTGACGTGCATTATAGTTACCGATATCATCATTACCGACCAGACCATAACTCAAACGCAACTTGGCCAAATTAACTTTGCTACTATTTTTCAAGAAATCTTCATTGGATAATACCCATGCACCTGCCACTGCGGGAAATAACGCATAAGTTTTATCTGCGATCCGAACACCCTCACTGACCTGATCACCAAAACGGGAAGAGCCATCCAAGGCAATGGAACCATTGAAAATATAACGATCTTTCCACGTGAAGTTCGCTAATCCATAACCTGTCATATTCGCCCATTTACCGATATTACCACCGTAAGTACGTGATACCGCAGTGGAGTTACCAATGCTTACCAGCTGGTCGGTAGCCGAATTATATCCGAGCGCATAATCCTGTTCTGAATCGTGTTTGTGATACCGGATACCACCGATAGCCTGTAGTTTACCTGAATAACCGAAGTCTTGCTTATACTGTAGACGTAAATCGTTGGATATGGAATAATACCGGGCCACTTGTGTCCCTAATCGACTAAATACTTCAATGTTGTTGACCGTGTCCTTTGCGACTCCTTTCTTCGGAATAAAAAAGCTCTCTTGCGCTTTATCATAGGTCACAGTTGTTAAATTACTTAATTTAAAGCGATTACTAAATTCGTAATTAAAGACTAGGGAGCCCAGTAAACGGTAAGCTTTTTTATTATTGATACCATTGTGAATAATCTGCATTGGATTGGAATAGCCAAAATAATCTGCGTCAGCATAGTTTGGCGAGACAGTTCCGTCTGATGAAACCTCATTCGTATTTAAAATCGGAGCTTTGATCAACGATAAAAACAACGGATTTGTCTTGGGTGAAAGTCCTTGATCTTTGAGATTTTGCTGTCCATAACCAATCGAAATATTACTTTGCGCCGTAAATTTTTTCGTTAATACCATATCGCCATTGAAACGTGCCGTGTAACGGGTTTGCGAGGTTTGGTCTATAACTCCTTTTTCGTCATTGTATCCAACCGAAAGCGCATATTTTGCTATATCATCTCCACCCGTTACCCGCAAATAATAGTTTTGATCAATACTGCTTTTGAGTACTTTTTCCTGCCAGTTGGTCTCATTGTGGTAGACGGCATAATCCGCGAATTTGGGATTATCATTATTAAAGGGCATTTCTGCAATTTCACTTCCGGTATGATTACTCGTCGCCAACACATCATTAAGGTAACTGCGATAAGCATAAGCTCCCATCAACGGCAAGCTTTTCGGCCGAAAATTATAACCCGTATTAGCTTGCAAATCGATCTGCGTAGCGACCTCCCTTGCGTGATTCGTGTTTATTACCACAATACCGTTTGCCGCCTTTGCACCATAAATCGACGCCGCCACAGCATCTTTCAATACGGTTACATTCTGAATATCGCGTACGTCGATATGTTGCAAAGCATTGTTCAGATGTCCTGTCGTAATCGATGGTGACAAATGCTCCGCATTGTAGACTATACCATCCACAATATAAAGGGGTTGGTTGTTGGTATAAATTGACGATAATCCACGAATATTAACGTTAGCGCCCATACCTGGTGTTCCTGAGCGGCGTACGACATTGACTCCGGCCATTTTCCCCTGCAGGTAACTGCCCACAGTTTCAGAATTTTCTTCCCAAGCATCGAACTCCAATTTATCTACAGCACCGCCACTAGCTAATACATCATTATCTCCAAAAACAGTAGTCGTTGCCTTATAAAGTGATCGATAACCTGAGGGATACAGTGTCACTCGTAGTTTTCCATCCTTCAGAATCGGAACCTCTTTTGGGATATAACCATCCATAGAAACTTCTACAACCGCATTCTTTACAGGAATGTCCATTGAAAATTCGCCTTTGGAATTGGTCAATTTAGCCACATTTTTCCCATAAGTCACCCGCGCTCCAGCAATTGCCTTATTGGTTTTACTGTCATATACCGTACCCATTACCTTATATTGTGGATTCGAGACCGTTGTCAATTTTTTTGCCGTAGAATCGCGTTCTTGCGCCCAAGTAGCTTGTCCCCCTAATGTCGTGAGCAACAAGATTAATCCTAATTTACTACTCACTTTATTAAAAATCATCTTTGTTGTCATTTGGTTATTGGATAATAGGTACAAATCTGAGGTATTCCAAGATAATTGGCCCGGTGCCATTGCACATGACCAATAGTTGCATATTGCCATACACGTCTTGGGTTACTTCCCCTAAATAGACCTCATTGGGATTTAAAGGCTGTACTTCAAAAGCCATTCGCGTGTCTGCATTTCCAAGGTAGT
This sequence comes from Sphingobacterium sp. DR205, assembly GCF_011064245.1. Lineage (NCBI taxonomy): Bacteria > Pseudomonadati > Bacteroidota > Sphingobacteriia > Sphingobacteriales > Sphingobacteriaceae > Sphingobacterium > Sphingobacterium sp. DR205. The sequence continues at coordinate 6,447,851 of NZ_CP049333.1, forward strand.
TAAACACTGGCCGCTTATACAAGTCTGGCTCGTTGACCGCGACAATACTGGGATCAAAAAAATGTACATACTGCGTAAATACAGCAGTCTGTGGATCTCCCGCCAATCCCATAATCGCTCGACCATAGACTTTATATTTACCCACAGTCATGCTCAAGGCGCGGTATTTGGCATAAAACGATGTAACCTTATGATCATAGATCTCAATATCTTGATACAAGGCACCATTCATGTCACGTTTATCCCGAAAGAAGATATTTCCGCGTTTATCATTCTGCTTGTAACCGCGGGGATCAATCCCTAAGACCTTTATTTGTTTGATTTGATCACTTAGCTTATAGGTTAGGTGTTTAACCCGATATACCGCTCCGTTACTGGTTTTCGTCCGTGAGATAATGTCTGCTGGATCAAGTTGAAAAGCCGTCCCTGTAATGGAGACTACACCAGCGGCAAGAGTTTCGGGGCTCAGATCCCCCTCTACCATAAAATCCCGTAAAACCGCTTTCTTTGTAAAGAAAGTAGTTGTACTATCTGGTCGTGTTGTATTTCCTTCTTCATAAGCTGTCGTGTAATAGGGCTTTAACTTGGCATACTCTGCCTCATAACTCTCGTCATCCACGACAAAATAAGTATACTTACGGCTTTCGGTGGTCATATTCCGTCGCACCTCACTGATCCAAATTGGGCTGGTATGATAAGTAATCGTCTCGCCGTCAAGGTGCACAGTATCAAAGGAAGCAATGGCTTCCACCTGTTTAGTGCTGAAAAATTTAGACTTCAATAAATTAAATATATTCTGCAGCGGTTTAAGCGGCTGGCCCACCACGTGATAAATCCCGTTGCTGGCGATCAGATTGCTTTGAGTAGGTACAACTCCATCAAATTCACCATGCGTAAACTCGACATATTTGTTGCGCATATTCAGGGCTTTCACGGTATCAACACCAGTATTCACATTGTATATCGAATTAATAATATGATAGCCAACAAAACTTTTGACCACCGCTGTGTCTGTAAAGTCATAGTCAGCCTTAGCTGCCGCCATGGCCTCATTGGTTGGAATAATCAGGGTATAATTTTTAGACGCTTTTAGTGATTCTGCATACCCGGATTTATTCAGTAGATCTGTAAAGGTTGAGAAATCCGAATTTTCGGAAATCAATTCATACAGTGTTTTTTGGGCACTGGTACTCCCGAAATGATCTTCCCATTTTTTTGTACAGGATGCAAGTGACAGTAAAAATACCACTACTACCCCCATATATTTTAAGGTATCTTTCATAATAATCTGTTCCTATTGTTGTGGTCTATAAAATAGTTCGCCTGTTAATTGATGGAATCGTGGATAATTTTGTTCTAGATCATCTGCTGGAATAAATTGGATCATATCCAGGTAAACGGTGTTACTACCACATTTTTTATCCTTTACCGCTTCAAATCGAATAACATGGCGGTCAGTCGTTTCCACATTAATAATTCCGGCCAAGCGGCCTACATTCAACGAAGCCTCACTGCCTGTCTTCGCCTTCAGTCCTCCAGTGATATTATTTGGGTTATAATCCCCCACAGTAGCCATATAACGTTTGTAGCCTTGGGAGAGCATGAGGTTATCTGCATTTGGATTGCTCAGGTCACTAACACCGGAAGCTGTCAAAGTTTGATTCAAAACGATAATATTCGGCAAAATCTGTTCATCGGCTTTCCCAGGGTTGAAAGTTGCCTGTATCTCGGGCGCATCACCATGTTGCGCATAACAAACCCACACTTTATAACGACCTTTCACCAAGTAAGGTGTCTTAAACTCAATCCATTTTGCCCGGTTGGCATTATTAAAACACAAGGATAAACTTAATAAATCACCATTTGCGTAAGGACGCTTAGATTCCAAAGCTTTATAATACGTGTAGGCATTGGTTCCGATCGTCAATACAGTAAGATTATTAAAGCCTATTGAGTTCGCTATTGGCTGACCATTGGCAACCAACGGCTTAGCTGTACTCTGATAAGCACTACCTATAGCTGAAAGTAATTCTGGAGAGGTTGCTATATCAAAATAAACGGGTACTTGTGGTCTTACTTTTATCTTGACTTCCTGTTTACTTTCGTGGATCACACCATTGGAAGCCATTATATCACTATAGGATCGATTTAATTCTGATCCTGGTTCAAAGACGCCATTAAAGGTTCCCTCATTTAATAAAACATTGGTACTAAACAATTTGGTAGTAATAATTTCTTTAGGCGCCAAAGTATACAGACTGCCCCCCGCAACGACATCTTCCAAAAACTTAACATCATTACTGATATGGTAAGCCACATATAACCATAAACTATCCTTGGGGTTCTTCGGATTACCTGTCTGGGAATATTTCGTCTTTAAATCAGCAATATCGTGTATCCCTAAAGTATTCAATGCTGAGTCTGACTCAACAATTAGGGTTTGAAATCGCTTGTTAGCAGCTATTTCCATTCCACGCTTATAATACAGTGTATCATAAAATCCAGTTTCTTTTAGTGCGGCAGAAAAAATACTATATCTCGAGTTACCAGCAACCATTTCAGCAATACTCTGGACCGGTGGGGTCAATACTTTATCGATCGCATGGATAATACCATTGCCACAAAAAATATTCGATTTAGTAACCAGAGCAGATTTATTGATACGATAATTTCCACGAAGTACATCCGTGTATAAATACTCACCAAACAAACTCGGTGTCTTGATCTTTCCATCCGAAAAACGGAGTGTACCTACCGTGTCTCGAATAACATGATATTTGACAAAGTCTAACAACTCAGCATCGGTGAAATCGGTTAAGGCCGACTTACCTTGATCCTTCATCCAAGCGGTGATACTTGCATTATTTGGCGCAAATAGCGTATAGGTACCATAGGCTCCAAGATAACCCGCTGTTTTCGAACGGTACATAATATCGGTCAATAAAGAATAATCATCCGCATGTTGCTCGAGATAACCGGTAATATTCACCTCATCGGTTGTCGTTGTGCGGTAATTTTCTTTCTGGCAGGCCTGAATCAGACCGACAATTAGTACAACCAATGCACTAACTATCCAAAATGACATATTCAGTTGCTTTTTCATATGTAAATAATTATTTCATGAGCTCGCAAGCTCGGTTTGTTTTTTAAGTCCATATGGAATATCCACATTATTTTCATTCGTGCTTGTATGTTGTGACTGTGGATATTTCATAAATTTATTTTAAGTAAAATGGATTTTGTTTTAGCGATTGATCCTTAAATAACTCGGTTTCCAAGATCGGGAGATAGTGGCTATCGGTGTCTCTTACCTTACTGATCGCCGATTGCTGCACATTGGAGTCCGCGGTTTTAGTCACCAGGTCTACCAAGACATTTAAGTTCGAATAACTATCCTTTTTTGCCAACCGTAAAAGGTCAAACCAGCGCTTACCTTCAAAGGTCAACTCACGAGCTCTTTCATCGAAAACGTAGAATACAATACTCTCGGTATCATTTTCATCGACCAGCGCATCAGATGCAGCGATAGCTTTTCTTTTCGTCCGCAGCTCATTAATCAATTGCAAAGCTTCTGCTCCTCTACCCAATTCAGCCAGCGCTTCCGCCCGCATCAACATAATGTCGGAAATTCGATAAATTTGAAAGTTAAAATAATTCGGTGTTTCTAAGCCATACTTGACAATACTGCCTGCGGATAGATATAAGCTCCCTTCACCACGTGAATCGGATAGGTCTGCATCTACATCCGCATTTGATGGAAAAATTTCGGAATTCAATAGGTCTACATTGGCCATAAAAGGTTTCTTATCGGCCAAAACCAAGTCAAACATGGGATTTACCTGAGAGCCCTTATGACTAATCTCAAAGATGGTCTCCGCCGTTCCACCATCAAAAATAGAAACTGTAGCTACGCCATTTAACCGATATCGGTTCGTATTTAGTATTTTGGCTGTCTCCACTTCCACTTTATCGTATTGTTCCAACCAGAGGTATACATCAGCCAGCATCGCAGTTACCGCAGGCCTAGTTACTCTACCAGCATTTGTCGCATTATAATCAACAGACTCGACGAGATACTCCGGCACCATTCCCTGAGCTTTAATCAAATCTGCTTCAATTTGTTTCAAAACCTCTTCAGCAGAGGATTGGGTAGTCGGTACGATATCCGTATCTTTTGCGATACCTTTTAATTTTAATGGAATATCTCGAAAGGTACGTACCAAATAAAAATACAGGAAGCTCCGAATAGCGAGTGCCTCACCGATCGCATCATTGTATGCCGCATCAGTAAAGGTAGGATCAGACGCTTTAGCTAGTGGAGCTTTGTCGATTAAGAGGTTACAGTCATTGATGGCTGAATATATAGCGCTCCAATCAGAGAGCATATTAGTGCTCAGAATATTGTAATTTTTGACGTAGCGATTATCATCACTCGCATAACTGGTTAGCCCGACCAGATCAGCTCGCAATTCTCCCCAAAGGAATAGGCTTCTTTCTACCCCACCGCCATTTAGGGATGAATAGATCCCTATTAAGCCAGCATGTACATCTTCCTTAGTTTTCCAGAACTCATCATTAGTAATCCCATCCTGTGGCTGCAGGTCAAGCCATTTATTACATGAATTGAGCGATACGCTAGATAGTGCAAGGAGGCTCATTATAATTATCTTTCTCATCATCTTTCAATTAAAAACGTGCAGTAATACCTAATGTCACCGTCTTTAGTGGCGGCGTCATGGAATCGTCTTTTAATACCGTAAAGGCATCTTTTAATTTCACGGCCACATCCGGATCTTGTCCAGTGTACTTGGTAAAGGTCAAAAGATTTTCAACTGTTATATACGTACTCAGTGCGCCTATTCTCAGGCGATTCAAGAATTCCTGTGTGAAATCATATTTCAGGGTTAGCGTGCGCAACCGGATAAAGGAGGCATCTTCTACATAGCGACTGGATCCCAAGGAATTATAACCTGTACCAAACAACGCCCTTGGAATATCCGTCACATCACCTTCTTTACGCCAACGACGCAATACCGCCGTACTTTGATTGTTATAAGTAGTCATATCGGTGGTATTCATCTGTGTACCGTTGATCATATCAATCCCTTGCCGATAATTAAAAAAAGCACTTAACTTCAGTCGTTTGTTATAGCCTACATTAAAACCAAAGCCACCGGTCAATTTTGGGTTACTGTTTCCCAAGTACACAATATCTTTCTGATCGATCACGCCATCATGGTTAATATCTTCATACATGGCATCTCCCGGTTGGAATACATAATCAACCGTTGGATAGTTAAACCGCATATACACCACATCACCATCCGGACTGACAATCTGGTTGCCCTGCGCATCGGTTGCGATCGTTGATGCTTTATCTTTGTAAACACCCTGATAGCGGAAACCATAGAAAGAACCAAAAGGATTGTCTTCTTGCAGATAGGCAAAAAATGTTTTGTTTTTCAGGGATGACTTCGCATTTTCCCGCGGGTATAAAGGTGAGATTTCGCGAATCACGTTTTGATTGTGGGCAATATTGAAATTAAAACTGACGTCCCATTTCTTGTTGCGGACAGGTACTACATTCAAGGATGCCTCCCAGCCGTCATTGTCCATGGTGCCCACATTCATACTGATTTCGCTAAAACCATTGTACGTGGGGATCTGGATTTTATCCATCATCAGATCTGTTGTTCTCTTTTTGTAAACTTCAGCACCAAAAGTCAGGCGATAGTCAAACATATCCACATCTAAACCCAAGTTTTGCTGTGTTACCGTTTCCCATTTCAGATCTGCGAGTTCAAGATTGCTGGAATAGACTCCATTTTCGCCCAAGTAGGCATAATCATAGGTCTTATACACATTGATATAGCTATAATCTCGTCTTGGCGCATTCCCGCTACGGCCCCAACTCGCCCGCAGTTTAACGTCTTTGATCTGCCGAATATCCTTCAAAAAGTTTTCCCGACCGATTTGCCAGGCTGCAGAAAAGGCTGGAAATATACCATAGCGATTGTCTGGACCAAATCTAGAGTTACCGTCACCACGCACACTGGCGGCTACCACATACTTTTCTAAAAACATATAGTTGGCTTGAATCAAACCTCCTATAGATCTGCTTTCTGTAGTGATTGATTTGGCATCTCCGGTCAATGTCCTAGAAGGTACTGTCGGGTCCTGCAAATAGGAAGAGGCCGTATTGGTGGAGCTCAGGCCCTGGATCGTACTCCGGTAATCTGAGGTCAGGAAAGACATATTCGCGGTAAACAAATGCTTTTTACCCAATTGTGGTGTATATAATAGACTCGTCTTCGTGTTGAGTGAAAATTCGTCCAAATCTGAATCAGAAGCCCTATTGACAGAAGCCTCGGTAAAAGGCCTTCCAGTAGCCAACTGGGGTAAGAAATTTTTTGATTTATTGTTGCGGATATTGAGGGCGAGATTACTGGAAAACCGCAGTACATTTGGAATCAATTTGTAATCAATATTAAATCGGGTATTTAGGATGTCACCCAACTGCTTGTTGATCGCATTTTTAACCATTGACAGCGGGTTATAAGTTCCTGAAGCATTTTTATCCACCTCAGCAGGTCTGAAATATCCCTGTGCTGTAATGGCAGGATTGAATAAGTTGCCCGTTAGGTTTCCATATTCATCGTATTCCCAAATAGCTTGGTTAGGCATTTTCTGATAGGCCACATCCCTTACATTTTTATAAAAAATATTATCGTTAGAAACATGACTATAGGATACATCTGACTGGAAGCTTATTCGTTCGGAAACCACATAATCAAGATTGATCCGGGCTGATAAGCGATTAAGACCAGTACCGATCGTCGTTCCTTCCTGATTAAAATAACCGATCGAAGTCAAGTAACGAGCCTTCTCACCTCCACCGCGTACCTGAATGTTGTGATCCTGAAAATAGCCTAATTGAGTAATTGCATCGATCCAATTGGAATTATTGCTGTAATTATGGTAAATATAGGTATCGTTTGGATCGTACTGAAACTGTTGTGCATTCTCTGTTGTCGAAAATACACGTCCTGCATTGTAAAATGATTCCTGTAACATGGTCGTATATTGATCGCCATTTAACAGTGGTATTGCCTGTGGTTGTTTTGAAAACGACCCTTTAAACGTATATCCGAAGGAAGGTGCGCTTACAGTACCCCTTTTGGTATTAATCACTAATACACCGTTGGCTCCACGTGACCCCCATACTGCTGTCGCCGCAGCATCCTTCAATACCGAGATATCCTGAATATCGGACGGTGCAATATTAAGTAGCTGTCCGTAAGAATTTTCATCGGAAGTCGCAAAATCAAAATCATCAGGTACAGTGATATCATAGGGCATCCCGTCCACTACGATCAAGGGATCCGTTGCACCGTTAAGGGAGGAGGTACCCCGGATTCGGATTTGCATCCCTGCGCCCGGATCACCGGATACAGTCGTAATATCCACGCCGGGTAAACGGCCCTGTAAGGCTTGGTCGACTGAAGCGGACTGCATTTCAGACATCTCATCCATACTAATTGTTGAGATCGCTGCTGTATTTCGAGCTTTAGAGATCCCCATCCCCATGCCATCGTTTACAGGTTTACCGCGGGAAACCGTGACTTCTTCAATCATATGTTGCGCTGATTCGATCTGTAGGTTGATCGATTTTCGCTCACCAACCAAGGTTGGCACAGATGACTTATACCCCGTGCTGCTTACCATTATTTTTAAACCTTTCATATTGGCGCGAAGGCTATAGTTTCCTTCCACATCCGTTGTGGTACCTACAATTGTCCGGTTTTCGTTGTCTTTTAATACGACTGTGGCACCAACCACTGGTCGATTCGTTTTCTTCTCCGTTACTTTTCCAATCAAAAGTGACACATTTTGTGCGTACGTACGCGATTGAAATCCTGCAAAAAAGCCGATTAGCAGAACAAAAAATTTAATTTGTTTCATCATCATAGGAGGTCTGGGTTATAGGCTGTGTTTAAGGTAGCCGCTGATGGAATGAATGACTACCCGCTGTCCCAAAAGATTACTTTGAGCTACATTCGCATCGATAACACGGCCTTCGTTATCCATTACTTGCAGCTTATTCTTTTGGTTGAGCACGACTTGTACCGACTGGGCGTCGCCATCGATATTTTTACATAAGGTCTGAAAATAGCCTGTCTTTTTGCCATCAATCGCAAAAGAATTGCGCGTAATGTGATACTGAATAAATCGGGTCACCTTATCGATATCAGCTTGGGAGGTCGGAGCATCTGCTGCCGGCAAGTCGCCTGCAGCGACAGCTGCAGCAATTGCCATATTGTTCGGAATCAGCATACTGTAGTTGAGTCCCAACTCAATTCCCCTGACCACACCATCGCTGGCAGAATAAAGTGCACTTTTGATCAAATAATTATAGAAAGCATTGTATGGTGAACCAGCTTGATCTGCACCCATTTTTTGTAAAAAGAAACCAATATTTGTATTTGACGAGGTCAGTCCCCCGTCCAGGTACACCGAGACGCCATTGAGTGGACCTGACAATGCCGTCCCCGTGCTCGTCGAATCAATCTTAAGGGCCTGCTTGGTGACCGTACTATCTAAAGTTCCACTGGAAGATAGCATCATACGATCATATTTAATATATTCACCGGCATAACTCTCCAATAACCCCGTACCATTTAGGTCCGGAATCGGATCACTATTTAACGGAATAATATGTGCATTTAAAACCTCCCGCATCTCAGGCGTACCATTTCCACCCTGATAACGAATCGGATCCGTCGTATTATAAGCGTCATAGTCAAACCCCATCTTATATAAATTATCGTCAGATACCAAAACAAGCATGTAACGTAGCGTCGGTATTTTAAGCGTCAGATTCATTCCGATACGTTCAATCGCACGTCGCATCAAACTGTACTTTGGGTTTAGCAGTACACTTCCATATACGGATTGAAATACATTTGCCTTCTGACAAGCATCGACCCCATAGAATGTACCATTGCTCAATAATTTGGTTTCTTTGATATTCGCTTTGGTTAACTTGGTACTTTCACCAAGAAAGGTCTGTTGATTTGTAAACTGGGATGGCCACAATTGGGTATTATAGAGATGTGAATTAATAAATTCAATCAAGACACCACTATTCGTTGCATACAAATCCTTGAGCGTCGATCCTTTCGGATAATATTGGAGCAACATACCCTTGACATATTTATCCACAGCGTCATTATTTGGGATAGTAACCGAAAAATTATTGATCTGTGCATCGTTAGCATCCTCTTTCGTGTAGTTCTCACTATTAAGGGCCAGACCTACACCGGTATAACTTTTGACAAAAACAGAATCTTTTTGACCTGTTAGCACTTCATTTTTACGGGTCAGATCTGCATTATAGGTATAAGTTGCGAACAAATCCAAAATCGATTTGAATGATGAGTATTCCTTGTGTTCCAACAAATATTGATCGATGCTTTTTTCTGGAAGTAGCACACGGTCAACCACATGGATATAACCATTTTCTGCAGCTATATTATTACGTTTAGGATCAATATTTGCGGCACCAATATTTAATCCGCTATAAGTAGAATGGGGATAAAAGATAGCATAATCCGCTTTACCTAATCCGCGCTGTGCCAAATAGGCATCAAAGAAATAAGTCAAGTGCTTATTGTTGTTTTCCGTCGGCACATACAACTTATCTGAACCACGGTTGGTCGAGACAAATTTGCGGATTTTTCCATTTCCTAGATCTTCGCTCTCTACAAAATCATAGTAGACAGAACGGCGTCTAAAAGCCAATCCCGGTTGCCAACCCTGTTTAGAAAAGAAATCATTTAATTTTTCGATACGTTCGCCGTCATAGGTCATCGAAGAACGTACGATTTTCTCGGCAAGCTCAGGCGTAACCTTAGCCATATCTGCGATTCCCTGTTCTTTCATAAATTGTTCAAAGGCTTGATCCGTGGGCGCAAATACCGTCCATGAACCCGCTGTACCCAGTGTATTTTGATAGCCTGACAACTGAATACAGTTAAGGAAATTTTTAAAATCGCCCATGGAATCCAATTGTTGGTAAATTGGGCTGGCCAACCAATCCGGTCTGCCATAATAAGCATCAAAGGCCTCTTTTCGGCAGGAAACCGTGAAAGCCAGCAAACTGATCCATAGTAATGTAAATCTGGATGATAACATAATTTAGATATATTGGTTCAATAAAAAATTGACTGGTAACTAGTTTATAATTGGCAACTCTAAAAACGGTACGGCAATAAATACTTGTGATAGATTATATCTCTTTTATTTTATATAGCTCACAATTGGTATTTCGAAGATATGACATAAGCTTCTACTAACCATCCTGCCCCATCCTGAATAGTAGCAGGAGGAAATTGAATCTATGAAATAATGCGATAAGGGGATATTTAAAAGATCGCATAAAAATGGGGTTATCCAAAAATTGGATAACCCCATTTAACGAACAGATTTCCGAAAATATAATGGAGCGACGTTAATAACTCCACAAAGTCACAGGGCCGATCAGACCGCTTTCCATTGGTTTCCAATCGCTGGCATCAAAGTTTTTATAGTTGATATTGACAAAGTTTATTTCATGATAATTACGCCAGGCAAATTTTTGCTGATCCAGCTGACGAATACGGTTTGCCATTAGGTTAGCAACCTCGATACGGATTTTATTTTCTCCATTGACCAACCACTTGGTGACATCCTGTTGAAATGGTATCGACCATAAAATACCCGCATCCTTTCCATTAATAAATACACGAGCACTTTCAGCAACACGCCCAAGCTTCAACAGGTAAGATTTCGATCGATTCTTTTCGATGGAAAATGTTTTCTCATACGCCGCGGTACCCGAAAAATTGATCGCATCCTTGTCGCCCCATTCCGTCCAAGATGACAGTCGACCGATTTTTCTAGCATGCGGTAAAACAGATCCTCCTGAAATAAAGCTCACTTTCCAATCATGATCCAATTGAGTCACTTGACTCAATTCATCTTGATAGCGGAATGGTTCCACGGCTTGCTGCTCAGAAGCCAAAATGATCCAAGAATAACCCGAAGGAATCTGCACCCGTATTTTACCATCCCTTGATGGTAACTTAAATACTCTTCCCGTCTGCGGATCCAACAAAGAATAATATTTAGCCTGAGCATTTAGCGTCATACTACGATCCACGGTCTGCCCGCTGTGATTGACCAAATAATAATACGTATCCTTACCAGAGACTCTCCTTGAAAATTTCAACCCTGTTTGGTTAATTCGTTCGGGTGCGATCTGTTCTGTTTCGAGGGCTGAATTGACATCCGTCGTCAGATAGATTTTACCTTTTCCAAAAGCCGTATACTGGTTCGCATTATTTTTTTCAAAACCAAGCGATGTAATTAATTTATTGAATAGCGCAGTGCGTTCATCCAATTGATTATACCCAGGTACTTCCTGCGGTAATTGTTGGAAAATGACAGTTGCTCCTTGCTTCGCCATTTCTAAAATTTTCTGAAGCGTCACTTCGGAAAAATAATGACAGGCAGGGATATAAATCGCTCGATACGGGATCGCATCCTTCGAAGTCTTTAGTTTTCCGTCGTTTACAGTTGTTCCCGCCAGAATTTTATCTGTGGCAAAATCAAAGCTATACCCACGTTTCTGTAGTTGAACACTTTGTTTATAAAATTGCGTTGGGTGCAACCACTCGTCAACATCATGGACCTTCAACGCTTTATCCATCCCCTTGGCATTGTTCCAGATATCATAAATAGGCCAATACACCAACAATTCATTGTCTGCACGACTGGATTGTAGGATGGACTGTACACGTGTAATATATTGATTCAAACCGGACAGGTGGTCCCAGAATGAATTTTGGGGAACAAAATTAACCGACGCATAGAATAACCATCCCGGAAAGCGTACATTTTTAGGCGAATAAGTTGTCCCATGATAGAACACATGATTCACGCCCGCCAGGAATAATTGTTCGACTTCAGGTTTTGTCTGTGACAAGGAAGTTTTAAAATGTTCCGTCAACCAAGTGAATGTTTCTGAAGAAGTATATTTTTTACCGTATACATTTGTCGCCGATGTCGCAAATTTGGCCATCATGGGATCCGGGTCTACATTACGAATATCGGCAGTGTCACGTCTTAATCCGGGAATAGCAAAACTACTGGATCCAAAGGTTTCACACTCGGGAATATCTGTATCGGCATATAAATCGATGAGGTTTCCCGGAGATCCATGCGCTTGATTTTTTGAAATCGCTTGATAGCGATGGGCAAAATCTGTAAATGGGATCAAAAAGTTGTTGGCAAGTAACGCATTTACAACTTCACGATAATCAGATTTTAGACGTGCTGTTTTATTTTCATTTCCTCCCTTTCCTGCAAAATCCAAAAGATTATCTTGCAGTTTATATCCCTTTATTCGTTCGAACGATTGTAAAAATTCATCTGTCCAGTTCGCGCCATATACTTCGTAGCTATCATTAAAAAATGCGCGGACATTTAATTGTTTTCCATTGAAAACTTCTGCAAACCTATTAAAATAAGATGCGACAGATGTTTTGCCCAGGTGGTCTAAGGTATACCCCTCACCACCAGGGGCTGCACGTTTCACTTTTTGCCCCGTTCTTCCTGAGAATACAGCCAATAAACGTACGTCGGTCGGCGCTTCCCAAGTTCCATCGCTATGTGAACTGTAATCATCCAGGTTAATTTCGCTATTATCTGATTTAAATGCGCGTAAAGCTTGCAGGAAAAAATAACGCTGTTTGGGGTCCTTTGGTTTCAAAGGGAAAGTAATTTTTTCACCTTTTTCCAATTCAAATTCATCCAGGATCAATTTCGTGGCGGCATCTTTCTCCTTGATTTGAGGTCCACCAAAAGGCCAACCTGTTCCCAAATTAATATCCACCCCCATCCCCAAGGTTTTAGCCTTATCCGTTGTTACACCCAACATATTCATCCATTGGGGAGAAAGGAAGGTCAAATAATTGGATTCAAAACCTTTAGCACCATAAATAGGCGTTATCTCAACACCGCCAAACCCACTTTTGTCAAATAAGGTTAGTTCCCGTTCGAGGTTAGGTCTGTCCACTGCTGAACCGAGCCACCACCAACGCATCCAGGGTTTCATTTCTTTGGTAACTGCTGGCCATAAATCCTGTGCCATCGTTCGACCGAAAGTCAACAGATTACAGGCAAGCATTAACGATATATAGATTTTCTTCATGTTAAAATTGGCCTAATCCATGTGAAATACTTTTTTCAAATTTATCGATACCGGCGAATGATCCGGATTTACTTCCATGATATCATGCATATAATCCCACCACTTCTGAACTATGGCTTCCTTGCCCAATTCTTGCGATGAGTGTCCTGCAAGGTACTGAACAGCAAATAAGGTATCCGTCTCTTCATCCAAAAAAATACTGTAATCAGACACCCCATTTTCGCGCAATAAGGTTATTAATTCCGGCCAGATCGCATTATGTCTCCGCTGATACTCCGCAGACATACCTGGTTTTAATTTCATCTTAAATGCTATTTTCTCCATTTCGATTTATTAAACTATTTTAGTGTTACAGTATAATCCTAATTAACCAACACCTGATGTATATCGGCTTCGATAATGCTCAAGGTGCCTTTGGCATTGGCATCATTACGTGCCACGCCATCATCAAGCTTTTTACCGCCCATTTCTACCTGATTGTTTTCCTTTGCAGTAAAAGGCGCATTTTTAAGTTTTATGGTTACCTTTTCGCCCTTAGTACGCGGAAACGAAAGTGTACAGTAGCCTAAAGTAATATCCGTATTTCCATCAAAAACAAGTTTGTCGTCTACGAAAATCTGTAGCGGGTAGGATCTTGATCTAAAATTATTTAATTTCAGATCGATCTCATCAATGTCGGACTTTTCCTGTAAAATGTATGTTATCCATGCTGTGCCCAACTGTCCATCATTGACCCAATCCGATAGTTCATTGTCGTCGTAGGATTGTGCTGCCTTCTCTGAATTAGCGCCAGCGGTAGCCGCACGGATTTTAAGGCTTTTTTTCAGCTGTACCAAGGTAGGTTTTTCTGGGCTTGGCCCCCGCTCTAAAAAGGAAGGTAAATTTTCAGCAGATTCTTTTACAAAATAATTCTCCGTCTTTTTGATAGGTTGCACCGTCCAGGCGACTGAATCTGATAAAAGACCATTAGACATCGCCTTCAACAGCACTCGACCCGATTTATCGTACTGTGTACGAAGTAATACACGATTTATACCTGCCTCCACCGGAAGTGATTTGGCCAAAATATAATTATCGGGTCCCTGTGCGATACCACCGCGCCAATCCATCGGCCCATCTAAGTTGAAATCAATCCTGTTTGATGCCAACGGGCAACGTACACCATTCTTGTCGAGCACTTCAACTTCCGCCAGTACCATATCGTTACCATCAGCAAATAAGCCATTGTTACCATGTTGCGCCGTCAAACGGATTTTATAAGGTTCGCCGGCTGTCCTTAGCTCTTTTTTGTTCAATAACTTTCCGTCTTTCGTAAATGATGTTACAGTCAATACACCGGCCTCAAAGTCAACTGCAGGAAAACGGTATAGGAAATTATAGCGTTTTTCTGCTTCACCTTGGATCTTGCCATTTACGGATAATTCAACACGATCAGCAGCGGAGACGACTAATACATCCTTTTTCGTTCCGGGAGCATAGTTCCAGTGGCCAACAAGATGTAATCCCTTTGAATCTGGATCAATCCAACCATCCCACATGACCTGATGGGCGAAGTAAGCATCTTTGGGAATACGCATGGCATCTACTTCGCCACTTCGTCTATAGTTCTCTTTTCCCCTAAAATGGGTATTGGAATCCGAGAAAATAATATTGACGCCACCTGAATTTACGCGATCACCAGTACCGGGACGCATTTTCCAATACTCCCACCAACGATGGACCGTCTCCACGACATAACTATCTTGGTTTCTGTTATAGTCACTGGCGTCAACACCCTTGTAAAGCGGACCTTCACCATCCTTGTGAAACGGATAGCTCAATTCGTCCCAATATTTACGTAGGGCTTCATCGCGCATGTATTCCGTTGCAATCATCGGGTGACGGGCACTTTTATTGATGTATAGCATTTCACCACCATATTCAGCTAGCTTACTATCCAACATTTCACGTGAACCAATTGCCCGTCCGCCAGCTGGATCATATTGATCCCGGATAGCTTTCATCTCCGCCATATGCTCCTCAGAAATAGACTCGTTTCCACATTCATAAAACAGAACACTGGGACTGTTTCGATAATAGATAATTGCATCACGCATCAGTTCTGTCCGCTGCTCCCAACGTCTACCTTGAGTATCTTTTTCGGCATCTCCGGCAGGTAGCATTTGCATCAATCCCACGCGATCACAGGATTCAACATCCTGTTTCCAAGGGGTTACGTGCATCCATCGAACCAGATTCGCATTGCTCTTGACCATCAGCCCATTGCTAAAATCACTTAACCAAGGTGCTACAGACAAGCCGACAGCAGGCCATTCATTACTTGTACGCTGTGCATAGCCCTTCATCATCAAAACTTGATCATTTAGATACACCATTCCATTCTTAAAAGCTGTTTTTCGAAACCCTGTTTTCGTTTGCACAGCATCGATGGTTTTATTGTCCTGTAAGATTTTTGTCGTAACCGTATAGAGATAGCCATAACCCCAGCTCCAAAAATTAACCTGATTCAAGGCTGAGTTCATGGTCAATTGTTGTGTTTGATTGGCTGGGAGATTGAATTTTTTTGAAAAAGTTTTCACCAACTTCCCATCGGCATTACGTACTTCGGCAACAAAGTTGACTAAACTCGATTTATCGGTTTCATTTCTCACCTCCGAAGAAACAAAAAGATCCAATGTCTTTTTAGGGATGTTCATATTCTTCGCATAGACATAAACACCCGTAGTTTTTAAATTGGAATACAAGGGTAGCGTCTGATAGATCTTGGAAGCAAAGTGGATCCATACATTTTTTGGAATGCCACCATAATTTGCGTTAAAGTTTTTATCGTTCCATTGATAAGTACTGTTTGTCGCCTTTTCCCGATAGCTCCAGCTATTGTCAATGCGTATCGCCAAGATATTTTCGCGATCACGGTCAATCAGATCTGATAGGTCAAATCCTGCTGCCATAACACCATTTTCATGCCGCCCGATAAATTTTCCGTTAAGGTAAAACTCTCCGCCAAAACGGATTCCTTCAAATTCTAAAAATACCTTATCAGAAGTAATGCCCTTAGGAATACGAAATTTCTTCCGATACCAAACAATATTTGCAGAAAGGTCATGTATCGCTTTTGCAAAAGCTTCATCTTCATTCCAGGCTTGGGGCAAGACAACTTGCTTCCATCCGCGGTCATCAAACTCAGTAGCAGAAGCATCGCTTACATCGCCAATGTGGTAACGCCAATCGGCGTTAAAACTAAGTGTCTTGCGCCCCGATTGTGCATGAATGTCACATAAAAGCAGAAGGCAACAAAAAATAAATAATAACCTTTTCATCTTATAATTATTTTCAATGGCTGATGTTGGACCGGGTATAATAAATCGGATTACTTTGACAACATTTTATAGACCTCTGTTCCACCTAATAGAAAACAGCCCAACCCATAATCTTCAAAATCCGGTTGACTGGAAAAACTGACAGGCTGACCGTCTTTAGGTTCTTTTCCCGTTCCTTGTAAGTAACCTAAGAAGCCTGAAGGGTGTACCGCTTCTGCTGTCATTGCTTTCCATGCTTTTTCTACAACAGGTCGATATATTTTAGCATCCAGCAAACCATTATTGATACCCCAGGCCATACCATAAACAAACAGTGCCGTTCCTGAGGTTTCACGCCCGCCAAAATTAGTGGGATCATGCAGACTGACATTCCAGAATCCATCCGGTCTTTGGATAGGAACAAGCGCTTCCATCAAGGCTTTATAATCCGCCATATACTCCGCACGATGTACTTCATTTTCTGGGATTAACGAAAGTACCCTGACCAAAGCCGCCACGACCCATCCATTACCACGTGACCAATAACAATCTTCACCGTTTGGTTCTTTATAGGGCGGTACAAAATCCTTATCGCGCCACCAAAGTTTGTCGGCCTTGTTATACAGGCCACCACCTTCTTGCGTTTTTGAATGATGATACATTTTATACATGTAATCAAAGTAAGTTTGATCCTTGGTCATTACACCCAATTTGGCATAAATTGGCATGGCCATTTGTATCGCGTCAATCCAGGTCCAATCGTCTACTTTGCCAGATTTGATAATGTAATCTATATTCGCTTTAATCTTCTGGATACGCTCAGGTTTCGGTTCAATCTCATAGAGATCAAGATAAGTTTGCCCACAGGCTTGGTCATCGGCATTTCGAGTTTCTACACCATTGCGCATACCCCATTCATGTTTATTTCCCCAATCCACCGCATAATCGTAGTAGTCATTGTTTTTATCAATCTGATACAGTGCCATAAGACCTTCGTAATAAACGGCGCGGGTCCAGATATTACTTGGCCGCCAACGGTTGGTATAGATGGGCTTGCCCGTGTCTGTCCATTTATTCATGAAATAGCGATTGGTCAGTTGCAAGGATTGAAGTACATCTACTGCGGTTAATTCCTGTTTCTGTTCGACAATCTTCTTCGTCGATGAACAGGCCGAAAGGAAAAACGCAATCATTAAAGTGGCCGTATACGTATTAAATAGTTTCATTCTTTGTCTGCTTTTTAATTTATTCATAACGGGTGTTCCCCTTTTTTTGTACAAGTTGTTCGTAGGGTATCACCCCAACTCTTTTCGCCCAATTTTCATAGATCTGAACCATTTCGTGGTATATTTTTGGAAAAGTAGCCGATAAGTCTATAGTTTCACTCCTATCTTTTTCGACATCATACAAATACCATTTGTTTTCAGGATAAGAGGAAACAAGTTTCCATTGGCCTTTACGCACCCCTTTATTGCCCTCGTGTTCAAAACAAATCTCCCTATTCGCAGACCGCTGTCCTTCCGTCCAAATAGGAAGCAGGGACATTCCTTCCATCGGTTTGATCGTGTTACCGGCGTAGTTCTTTGGGTAGTTTGCACCCGACCACTGCGCCAAGGTGGGCATGATATCGATCAAATGGGCTGGTAGATCAAACTGTTTTCCCTGCGGCAGGAACTTTGGTCCATAGGCGATAAAACTAGTTGCATTGCCTCCTTCAAACTCCCAATGCTTAAACCTTTTGAAAGGCGTATTACTGACTGCGGCACCTTCTATTCCATAGGCTGTGAAAGACCGTGGGTGGCTGGCTGGAAATTCATTGGCGGCCCTAATATCAGCCGTGAATCCAGTATTGGTTATTGTTTCATTGCTCGCGCCATTATCGGAGAGGAAGATAAAAACAGTGTTTTCCAATTGTCCTTTCGACTGGAGATAATCAACCAATCGCCCTACATTTTGATCCAATTCGTCGACCATCGCCGCGTATACAGCCATCTTCTCATCCCATTTTACTTTTTCCTCCCAGCTGCAATCGCTCCATTTTCGCAATGCGGTATCCATTGGAGACAATTTGGTCGTTGGTGGCAGTACGCCCAGCTGCTGCTGTTTTTCAAAACGCCTTTCACGGACAGCATCCCATCCTTCCATATATTTACCGCGGTACTTTGCGATATCCTGAGGTTTGGCATGTAAAGGCCAATGTGGAGCCTGAAAAGCTAAGTACAGGAAAAAGGGGTTCTCTTTTTTAGTGTCTAGATGCTCGCCAATAAAATTCATCGCATAATCCGTGTAGGCATCCGAGCTATAATAATCTGCTGGCGGAACAATCGCTTCATTGTCCAAGGCTATCGTCAACTTTTGGTTGGGCCGATAAGGCCGGTTTTCAAAATAGCTGTTTGCCCCATCAATCAGTCCATAATACCGTTGAAATCCACGTTGTAAAGGCCAGTTTTCTTTTTCCTGCCCCACATGCCATTTCCCAGCCATATAGGTTCCGTAGCCTGCGCCTTTTAATAGTTCGGCCAAAGTCACTGAAGTTCTATTTAGAAACCCCTGATAAGCTGGAAAAGGACGCTTATTCATCATATCGCCAACCCCTGCCTGATGTGGATATAAACCTGTCAATAAAGAAGCTCGGGATGGACAGCAACGCGAAGCATTGTAAAAGTTCGTCATCTTAATTCCTTCTTTTGCCATTCTGTCCAGATTTGGGGTTTGAATTTCAGAACCAAAACAACCCAAATCGGAATAGCCCATATCATCTGCCAAGATCAGAACAATATTTGGCCGTTGCTGCGCATGCAGTGTCAATCGTGTCAACAGAAAAAAGAGACACAGCGTAAATATTGGTTTCATCATACTACATAAATTTCTTTAGCCCGATTTTGGGCTGTGCTTTCAATTGTTCGGCGACTAATTTGGCATTCAGCAAGGCCCCCGCTTTAATCGTATGAGTCGCATCCTTCGGATCAAAAAATTCCGTTTCTACTTTCTTTTTCCCAAATGTTTCATACTGGGCAATCACTTGATCCTGTAACGGGATAAAAAATGCGCCACTCTGTTGTGCAGCTTCTTTCGCCCATAGGGCATAATCCG
Source organism: Sphingobacterium sp. DR205 (assembly GCF_011064245.1). NCBI lineage: Bacteria > Pseudomonadati > Bacteroidota > Sphingobacteriia > Sphingobacteriales > Sphingobacteriaceae > Sphingobacterium > Sphingobacterium sp. DR205. The sequence goes on from NZ_CP049333.1 coordinate 6,467,495, forward strand.
ATCTACGGACCTGCATTCCCGCCCATGCGTTTCGCGGAATTGGCGAACAGATAATTGCTGTCGCCCCTTTATCTTGAATATTTTTCACAAAGCGTCGCAAATAGAAACCATAACTATACACGACTTCATGTTGCTTCAATAACGGATTATACACTTCCTGATACTCGTCACCATTTCCCTTTATCGTTCCACGAGCCCGCAACGTATCCACAATGGGACTCGAATCATTATGTCCAAATTGCATGAGAACAAAATCACCTGGCTGTATGCTATCCAGCACTTTCTGCCAAAGTTTTGGGTTGTTATAAAATGTTCGTGTACTCGTTCCGCCCAATGCACGGTTCTTGACGTTGATTTTATCCGATTTAAAATACTGGCCAATAAAACTTCCCCATCCCCACTGTCCGTTTGAACCGTTTCCCTGTCCATTTTTCACTGTGGAATCACCAATAATAAATAAGGTGGGTTTATGCTGCTGTCCCAAAAAGGACATGCTAATTACAGCAAAAAGGACCGCAGCCCATGGCAACAATTTCAATTTCATCTTCTTTATTATTTAATATATTGTACTAGCTGACTTTTAATTCTACGGAATCCTTCGACAACCGATAAAGCATTTTCTCGCGCGCCATCCTTATTCGTATGGGTATGATCCCCAGGAAAATAACTGGATTTTACCGCTTCCGGGCCAAGCCGATCATATTTATCTGCAGTAATACTGTTCAGATCCAAAAAAGCGACGCCCTGTTCTTCCGCGATCTGCTTTGCCCACAATCCAAAGTCCCTATCAGCCCGCTTCACTTTACCTTTATCATCCCATTGGTTGCGCGGAATCATGGATAACAAGATCGGTGTTACACCCTTTTTCTTTGCTTCAATCACAAAACGACGTAGGTTTTCACCGTAAGTACGTACGGTCTCTTTCTTCCCATTTCCCCAATCCAATACAATAGAGTCTTGACCAATCCCCCGCAGTACACCGCGATACCCCTGTCTGCTCGTATCAGGCTTACTTCCTTCGTTATGGCCAAACTGAATCAATAAAAAATCACCAGGTTTAAACAATGAGTCAACTTTTGCCCACCTTCCCTCTTTGACGAATGTCCTTGTGCTACGCCCTGCCATCGCATGATTATCTACTCGGACACGTGTAGTATCCAACAGTTCAGGAAGCAATGTTCCCCAGCCCCAATACTCCTTATTACTATTCTTCACAGTCGAATCACCTATAAGATAAATCGTAGGCTTATTCTGTTGTTTTGCAAAGGATATCAAAAGAAAGGCTGTCAAAGCCATTCCTATCCATTTTATTGTATGCTTCATGTGCTAACTTATCTATTTCTTTTTAATCTACCTATTTAAATCGTGCACTTCCAACCCTTCTATTTCTTGTGGGGGAACTTGACCAGCTGAATATTCGGTTTAACCGGACGATCCATTCCTACGCCAAGGTAATAGCCCGTATGTGGCGGTTGATTATAGCCTACATTCTGCCATGCAATACTCAGACGATACTGCGGATCGTGCATGAGTGTATATACGCGCTGTTCTGTTGGGATCGTTGTTGTATAGATACGCAGATTCTGGTTATCTTCTGAACGCAGGATCAATTCTTCACGCCAGTCGCCAAAAATATCAGCACTCAGATTGGGTGTGCTTTTAGTGCCATTGATCGACGATGTTCCCATAGCTGTAAAGATTCGTTCCGTTTTCCCATTTTGATATTTTTCAATATAGTTGCTGTTTAAAAGCTCACGGCTTAAATCAGCATCCCACCAGATCAAAAAATTGGTCGATCTCGGAGCCCGCCCGACAATATTTCCCTTGGTATCATACATGTCTTTAGACCCCAGCCACCACAGATACGCCCCTTTATGATCGGGATCAATATTTGCAGCAACACCGCGAGGAATATCTTGGTCTATTGCACTTTGAAACAATATGGCTCCCGTTTTGGCATCCAACAAGGCTACCCCCGTCCCTTTTCGTCCCCCTTTCAGTTCATGAATCCCAAAAATCTCCAATCCGGGCCTTTCAGTATCCAAGTCACTGACATGCAATGCATCGCCGTGCCCCAACCCTGTACTGTACAGCCCCTTTCCATTATCATCAATAACCATCGACCCAAAGACAATCTCATCTTTACTGTCTTGGTCTACATCAGCAACCGTGAGATTGTGATACCCCTGACCGGAATAAGGATCTTGACGAACTTTGCTGTCGAATACCCAGCGGCTCACTAATTTTTTATCTTTGAAGTCCCATGCCGCCAAGGCTGTGCGTTCATAATACCCCCGCGTCATCACGACACTCGGATGTATGCCGTCCAGATATGCTACGCAAGCTAGAAATCGATCGCTACGATTGGCATTCGTGTCTCCCCACGAACGCAGATCCCCACGTTCAGGTAGATAATCCACGGTACTTAGCGCCTTACCCGTCAGCCCATCAAATACGGTTAAATATTCAGGTCCTTTCAATATGCGGCCTACAGTTCTTGAACTTGAAATGGTATCGCGCCAATCGGCCTTTGCATCGCCAATCACATTTCCGAAAGCATCTTTAGTTCCATCAGCAGTTTTACAGACCAGCTCGGCACGGCCATCACTATCGAGGTCGTACACCATAAATTGAGTATAATGTGCTCCTTCCCGGATATTTTTACCCAAATTGATTTCCCATAGAAAGGTACCATCTAATTTATACGCCTGAAAAATAGGTTCTGAAGTGATCCCATTGTGCGCATTGTCATGTCCAACACCAGTTTGATGAACAATAAGTTCATACGTCCCGTCTCCGTCCAAATCGCCTACAGAAACATCTCCTGGCGTATAACCTTTGGGGGTGCGTAACGGAATATTCAGGTATTGCTGTACTTTTTGATCTTTGGATAAAGTAAGTTTAGCAACTTCCTTTTCTTTTCCTCCCGCCACAATATCCAAGGTGTAGGTTACATCTTTACTCAGGTCAACATGATCGTCCAAAAAATTGGTACCCTTTGTTAAAGGTGCGTTATTCAATTTTTTCTGTATACCATTTCCTTCCTGCCGATAAATAGCAAAGGCCGTGTCAAAATCGTCGGTACCCAGCAAACGCCAACTCAAAAACACGGCGTTATCCGTAGTTTTTACACCGACCATTCCGCGATCTAAAAACTCCATTTTGCGTTGGCCTGAAACGGCAAGAGAACCGATCAATGCTCCTGTCAAAAGAATAAGTTTTGTTTTCATCATTCAAGGTCTACATCAAAGCAATATGCTGGTACATATTATTGCTTTTTATTATTAACCGTTACATTGTTTAGGATAAAATTTTTAATGTACTCCTTATGAATAATAGGATCTTTGCTCGCACGGACATGCATATTTTGAAATGTAAAATCCGACAGTACATATTGCTCCGAATTGAGCACATCAAAAACAATGTCGCAATCCAGATCAATATTACGCAAGACAATATTTCTCGCATAGGACATTTTGATATCTTTCTCGCCCTTTAAATCAAAAAATTGGGTCCAGGGTTTGATAAACAACATACTATTGACATTTCCTTTTACATTTTCAATCAAAATATTTTCATATTCCTGTGGTGTATCCGGGCGCATCTTAAGCTGTAACAGCTTACGCGCTTTATCGAGCGTGTTGTTTCTAAAAATCACATTGTAACTATGAATTGATTCACTTCCACACGTCAGTGCACTATGACAAAATCCAAAAAAACAATTTTCAATAATGATATTTGAATTCGGGCCGTTGTTAGGATCCTTATCAGACTTGGGCCCTTTCCCACCTTTCAATGCGATCGCGTCGTCGTTGACGGAAAGATAACAATCCTTAATCAATACGTTACGGCAGACATCCAAGTCAATCGCATCAGAACTAGGCGCTTTAACAGGCTCCTTTGGCGCTGAAATATGCAAACCGATCAATTTGAGGTTTTCACATTTGTAATAATGTGAGGTCCAGAAAGGTGAATTGATCAAGCGAATACCCGAAATCTGTACATCTTTGCTATTGGATACATAGAGTAAACGCGGGCGCATCTCGTCCATATTTGTACATTTTGGGTTAAACTGCCGTCTAAGCCAAAAAGACCGCCAGTAGCGTAACCCATTTCCATTGAGTGTACCCTTGCCTGAAATTGTAAAACCATCCACCTGATCTGCATTGACGAGCGCCATAAAGTATTTTACTGTTTGCCCCTCCATACGGGTTTCAGCCAATGCAAAATCTGCGATATCATCACTTCCCTTTAGTACAGCTCCCTCTTCCAAGTACAAATGTGTCTTTGGTTTAAAAAATAATGACCCACTCAAATAGATACCTTTAGGTACAACGACCACTCCCCCACCACTGGCATAGGCTTTATCAATTGCTTGCTGGATTTTGGCCGTTTGCACAACGGTGCTATCTGTCGTTACACCAAAATCCGTGATCAAAAATTTCTTTCCGAGCGTTTCTATGTTGGTCGATTTTATCGTCTCAAACCACTTTGAGATTGCTGTTCCATCTGGGAACTTATCCTGCGCCTGCGCACTTGACAAAACCGCAATTGATGTTAGTAACTGTAAAAATCGAAAGAATTTTTTCATAATATTTAGTTTATAAACATGTTTTCCCTAGCCCAACAATTAAAATTCATGTATTGAAAAGCTTTTAAAAATTGATTAGCGCATTAAAATATGCTTAATGAGTAGCTAATCTAAAAGTATCAACATTTTTAAGAAGAGCTGTCCTGTAGTATCCTGAACAAACTAGATACACAGTCAGCAAGCGCTCATTTTTCCTGACAGTGAGCCTATTAGCAAGGATTCAAGGCTTTTCGTAATATATTTGTTATAGAATCCCTATCACCAACTCCCTACTAACTTATCACCAACTCCTGACTGTAATCACCTTGAGTCCATAGTAAGTCCACGTTGAGTCCACCTTTTAGTTGTTGAGATACCATGTTGACGTCGTTTTAACAACTCGCTTGCAGTCAGGAGTTGGTAGGAATTTGTCCATAACTTATCCGCAAGAAAGCGTCTCTAACATTAAATCAGTGCCCTTTCAAAATACTTTGTATATGTACGTCCCTATTTTTATGCAGCAAACCACCTTGTACTGTCCTGCTTTGCAAAATTAGGTTCTCCTATGATTGTTATTTATTTTTAACAATTATTGTTTTGGAGCAATTAACGCTAGTATTTCCTTCAGAGCACATTACTGATCAATTATGACATATAAATCAATCTTTACAATCATTTTATTATCAATATCCTTTGTTGGCTTAAGCTTTGCGCAAACAGGCAAGCTCGCACAGGAAGAGATCAACATTCAGGCTCCTTTTGAAATCCCAACGTTTAAGGTTCCCAATTTCGAGCATTGTAAAAACTACGATATCCGCGATTTTGGTGCACGCCAAGGCGATAAGGAAAGTACGGCCACTGCAATAGCTCAAACAATTGATCTGGCGACAAGAGCTGGAGGGAATGTCATTATTCCCCCAGGTGAGTGGATAACGAAGGCTATACACTTAAAAAGTAATGTCAACTTACATGTCAGTGCAGGAGCAACGTTATTATTTTCGGGAGACCCGAAGGACTATCTGCCTGCTGTTCACAGTAGTTGGGAAGGATTAGAATGCTATAATTACTCCCCGCTGATCTATGCTTACGAAGCGACAAATGTTGCCATTACTGGCAAGGGAACCATAAAAGCGGATCTTACTGTTTGGGAGAAATGGTTTCCAAGACCGAAACCACATATGGAGAGTATCAAAAATCTCTATAATTGGGCGCAAGAAGGGATACCTGTCGAACAACGCCTTATGGTCAATGATACATCCAACCTTAGACCGCAATTTATTCAATTCAACCGTTGCCAACAGGTTCGGGTAGAGGATATCAAAATCCGAAACAGTCCTTTTTGGACCTTACACCTCTACTTAACGAAAGATGTCCTTGTACGTGGGATCGACATCTATGCTCATGGTCATAACAATGATGGGATCGACCCAGAAATGAGTGAGAATGTATTGATTGAGAATTGTATTTTTGACCAAGGTGATGATGCTATTGCATTGAAATCGGGCCGGAATCCGGAAGGCTGGCGATTAAAAACACCAACAAAAAATATCGTCATCCGCAATTGTGAAATCCGTGACGGTCACCAATTACTGGCCGTTGGGAGTGAGCTATCGGGTGGCATCGAAAACATCTATGTAAATAATTGTACGGTATTGCCTAATGAGAAACTCATGCATTTACTGTTCATCAAAACCAATGAACGTATGGGCGGCTATGTCAAAAACATTTATTTTTCAAATATCAAAGCCCAAAATGTAAAAGAGGGAATCCTTGGGATAGATACAGATGTGCTCTATCAATGGCGCAACTTGGTTCCAACCAAAGTAAAAAAACTAACGCCAATATCGAATATCTATCTTTCGAACATCCAAGCGGAGGTGGGTCAATTTATTTCAAAAATCAACGGCAATTCGGAACTTCCCATTCAGACGGTTCAATTGAAGAATGTACGACTCAAAAAAATAACCTCAACTGCAGTCCAAAATCAATATGTTAAGGATTTCTCCTACAAAGAATAACAGGCCATACTGAATTGGTTTCCAATCTCTCCTCATTAAAGAGATTCGCACCATGAAATCATTCAATAAACCTGATACAATAAATCTTCATACATAAAAAAGGGCTTTTCTATTAAATAGAAAAGCCCTTTTTTATGTATGAACCAGTACATTAATCGGTCAATACATTTACTTTAGGCATCACGAATTGGGTATTTTCTTTTTCTCCCTTCGGTGTACCAAAGTAAAAATAGAGTGTCCGGTCTATTTTTTTATCCATTTGATTCGGCTCTCCTGCAGGTCCATTCACTGCTGCATTACCATTGATCCCTAGGGCCAACTTTGTTCCAATAGGCGGAATAGCGTCCAAAAAGGAAATATCTCCAGTAGGCAATTGCGGATATCCTTTGGGACCTGAAATTCCATAAAATTCGAACAGCCGAAGAAATAGATCATCTTGATCTGTTGCGACCAAAAACTTTCCTTGCACGGTATTGAATTGTACCCAACTGACATCCGAAAAGTAGCCTTTAAATTCAGGAAATGTCCATGGCCCAATACCAGCCTTTCCATCGTTGTACATTTTTTCCCATGTATTTAGCGTAACTCCTTGCAACCTATTCTTCCATACGCGGTAAGGACCATTTCCCAACCATTTGGCTCCGATAATATAGTTTTGAGGAAAGTTGAAGCTTACTCCCGCATAAGGTACTGCTTTTTTCATGTTGTAGGCATAATCGAGTTTCAACCAACCATCCGGACGCATCGTCCAACGGATAAAGCTTAGATTACCATCAAACATAAACTCGACCACCTCATTTTTCCCTTCTCGCCAACGTTTAGCGCTCTTTAGCTCTGACTGACCATCGATCAGCACCGGACCGTTATTGAAAGCCAATTTCATGCTATAATCATTGGCCAGATCAACCAATAATCCTGTTTTTTTAGAAACAAAAGCGGTTATTCCATTTGCCTTAAGAATGTAATTCACACTGTCTTCTTTCGCTTCAACATCCGCAGAAGATTTCAAAGGTAGGATTTCAGTAGTCAATGTTTGATTGGATTTTACCCGCCATGTCCAGGTATAGATTTCCGCACCCTGTGGATCAGTAGCTGTCAATACCAGCGCATCATACTGCTTCCAGTCACCAGGCAGATTCAATTGCAAAGCCCCCTTTTGCGTAGGAGCCACTACAGGACTGTTTACTTTTAGGTTTAGCACCGAATCCATGCCAGATTCATCCGCATAGGGCTGCTGATAAGTAATCAGTTTACCCTCAAATTGACACGCTTTTAGATCGGTAAAGTGGAAACGATTTTCTACCGGAATAGTTCCATTGAAATCAGCAGGTAATTTTTTCATTTTAATATGCACAGGTGCATAGATCTCTCGAATGGCATAGAAACTTCCTTCTTTTTCACGATGGGGTCCAAGGATTCCGTCCGGGGCATTTACCCGGTTGACATCAATCACATTATTGAAATCTGTCCGTACGATACCCTCATCCGCAAAGTCCCAGATAAATCCGCCTGCACCTAATTTGGCATTCCAGTGCAACTCCCATATATCCGCCAATCCTGCTGCTGCGCCACCGTCATCCTGCGCATGGAGAAATTCGGTCGGCATATAAATGTTCGGCCCCTCCAGAATTTTTTTGGTCGAATAAAAGTCTTCATAATGGTTGCAGTCGATTCCATTGATTGCATTCCCAGGTCTATGGTGTGCATGGATCACTGTTCGTGCGGAGAGATCATATTTCCTATACTCGTCTACGAGTTCTTTATTGTGTCCACCTTCATTACCGTTGCTCCAAAGTATAATGGAAGGATGATTGGCATCGCGGATAACCATTTCTTGCACCAGCTTTTTACCCACAACGGTACTGTATGCCTTTTGCCACCCGGCCAATTCATCCAAAACATATAAGCCCAATGAATCGCAATAAGCCAAAAACGACCTATCTGGAGGATAATGCGAACAGCGCACCGCATTCATATTCATTTCCTTGATTAATTTCACATCGTTCAGATCCAATTGCGCGTTCACCGAACGTCCGGTTTCGGGCCACCATACATGACGATTCACACCTTTCATCTTCACTTTTACCCCATTGACATAAATGCCATCTCCCTGGCGAACTTCGATCGTCCTAAAACCAAAACGATCCTGATATTGATATCCTTTATTCTTGCCATTTACTAGGGTATAGGTAACTTGATATAGGTTTGGTGTCTCCGCTGTCCATAACAACGGTTTTTCTACTTTCATTTCGACCAATTTCACTGAATCTTTCGAAGTAATCGGAAATTTCTGAGTTGAGATCACATTCCCTTTTAAATCTTTGATCTCTACCAATAGATCATTTGCTTTAGACAAGCCCTCCAAATGCACATTGCTTCGAAAAGTTCCGTCTGCTTTTGCATCAATAGCCGTCCAGCTGATATGTTCCTGTGGCGTCGCCTCAAGGTACACCGGTCTATAAATACCGCCTAAAATCCAATAATCCGCCAGACGCTCCGCGTTGTTAACGGATTTATCGGAAGACATCTTCGATACAGTGGCTTCTAATATGTTAGTCTTGCCAAAGGTGATCTTGTCGGTAACATCGTACTTAAACCGATAGAAAGCACCTTGGTGGATATCTCCGGCCAACTGACCGTTGATCTTGACTTCAGTATCCGTCATCGCCCCCTCAAAAACCAAGCTTATTTTCTTCCCTTTCCAATGCTTTGGAACAGTAAACTGATGCCGATACAGACCTTTCTCATCGTGAAATACAAAATTCTTTCCATAGGTCACATAGTCCCGACCATAATTGTAAGCCCCAAATCCCTGCTGTTCCCAATGACTCGGCACTGCAATCTTATCCCATTTCCCTGCTTTACGTCCACCTGTGACCCAGAAGTCCCAATTGACCGTGTGAATATTGTCTGTTCCCGAAAGATAATGTATTTCTTTCTGCGTCTGTGCTGAGGCCATTAGGACGGTCGTAACACACAGCAATGTAAGGAAGGCTATTCGAATTTTAAGCATAGGTTTATCATTGAGTTTGCAAGCCCCTAAAATAAAAAGTTCAGGACACTAAAGTGTCCTGAACTTACCTGATTTGTTGTAATTTCTTCGAAGATCCTTAATGACAGGCTACGGGCTCAGGATAATCTTCTGTCGCCATACCCTTAACCAATTGTCCACAATTACGCATGGAAGCTGCGTAAGGATTTTCAATCTCTTTGTCATAACTCAACCAATAAGCTTTTTCCATCGGACAATATTGTAAGTAGACGGCTTCATCTGTACATTTCATCGTTTCCATAATGGTAAATAGGGATTGCGTAATTGCAGAGAATGAAACCTTCATTGCCTTCATATCCTGCGCAGATTTTAAGCCGGCAGCGTCTGCCTTCATGGTCTGACTGACCTTCTTGAGGCGCATCATATCGTCAAGCTGCAGACCTTTTAGCCGAAAGTTCTGTACTTCTTTTTCTAACTGAACGACATTCTCCTTAGCACCGGCGAAATTCTCATCCGTAATATCCTTTTTAACTTCCATGTAGGCCTTAAATAATCTGTCTCGTTGTGCTTGTGCATTATCCTGCCCTTGGCTTAATTGGCAAGAAACCAGCATGAAGCCGATCACGCATGCCACATACATTTTTTTAAATCTACTTTTCATTTTAGTCTTTGTTTATTTGATTTTGAATACGTTTAATTTCTTGCAGCATCAAATTCAGATGCTGCTTATTGAGTTGATCTGTTTGCTTGGCATTAAGCAGATTGATCTGCTCAATCAAACCTGGCAGATAATTTCTGACATACAGTTGCACGTCACTGCGCTGTGCCTGTGTAATAATATCCGACCCAGGTCCGATTTTCGGGTTAACAACTTGATTTACCCGTTCCAGAAAAAAGCGTTGCTGGCCACGTTTGAAGGCATCAATACGAAGATCACCACCGGGCAATGTCCATATTCCATGACCAACATCTTCCAAATATTCATTCAAGGTGTAAGGGTCTTCGTTGCTTAGAGACTTGATATAAACATTATAAAGCAAACCGGGACTCATCAGCATGTTGAGCATCTGCTCTTGTTGATCATTGATTTCTTTATTGGCGTCTATTCCAATAAGGGACTGTATATTGTCAGGATACAACCACAAGGGTGGCGCAAATACATTATCATTTACATAGTGTACTGCTGCTTTTACCTTTTCTTTGGGAACAGCCGCGTAGACGGCTCCTTTTTGACCCCGGACTTTATTCGTAATCTCTTGACTTCCGATATTTTTTAGCACATGGTATAAATAGCGATTAAATTGTCCGCGGACAGCTTTATGCATATCTTTTAGGTTGCTGTAATCATCCGAAGGCTCGTCTGTCCATGCGATCAATTGGGGAACGACGCGTTTTAAATTTTTGAGGCCATAGGTACTCGCCAACATAGAATCGTCGCCCAGATCTTCCTTCTGACTACGCGGATCTTCATTGTTTCCTTCCCCACCGAACCATAGCTTTGGGTTGACCATCAGACTATCTGTCACCTGTTTTGTAAGATAACCCCGCTCTTCTTCACCAGTCGAAAACTGTGGAAGATATTGATACCCCCATTGAATGGCCCATTTATCGTACATGCCTACGCGTGGATATATTCCAGCAAGCGCAACGTTATCTTCTGGCTGGGCTACATAATTGAATCTGGCATAATCCATGATCGAAACGGTATGTCCATGTTTTTCAACCCATTTCTTATCGCGCAATTTCTCGACCGGCGTTTGGCTGCTCGCCCCCATATTATGCCGTAGCCCCAAACTATGTCCCACTTCGTGTGAAGAAACAAAGCGAATTAACTGCCCCATCACTTCGTCATCCAGCTGCATTTTTTGAGCAGCTTTGTTTAATGGCCCCACTTGTACCATAAACCACTGTTGGACAAGCTTCATGACATTATGATACCAACCGACATGCGCTTCAATAATCTCACCGCTTCTAGGATCTGAAATCCGAGGCCCATAAGCATTTGCTTTTTCAGAAGCAAAGTAACGGATGACGGAAAAACGCGCATCTTCCAGGCTCATGGTCGTATCCTGCTCGGGCCACTCTTTGCCTACGATTGCATTCTTAAATCCGGCTTGTTCAAATGCGACGTTCCAGTCATTGATCCCTGCGATGAGATAAGGGCGCCACTTCTTGGGCGTCGCGGGGTCTATATAGTATACAATTTGCTTTTGTGGTTCTACAAGTTCACCTTTTAAGTATCGCGACACATCATTGATCTTAGGCTCAAGTCTGTAGCGTTGTATAAAATTCAACGCTTTGGAGCGTTGATCTTTATCGGTGAATAAAATATATTTATTGGCGAAATAGCCCACACGATCATCAAAAATCCGCTTTTTCATCGGCACTTTTGGCAATAATACCATGGATGTATTGGTCGTAAAAGTCATCGCTCCCGTCAAACTCGCTGCTGGTGTACCAGAGGTGGATGAATATGTCTTTGTAGTCTTCACTTCTAAATTGATCGGAAAGACTTTCATATCAGTAATAAAAGATCTGTCGTCTGCCAGTGATGACAATTTATTTTCACTTTTTATTTTGCTGTCAAAGGAAATCGCCGCATTGTCCTTGCGAAAAAGATCTGTCACATCGATAAGATAGCCGTTTTTTGCCGGATTAAGTCCTTTTATATCTAAAATAGCGATGATTGGATCTTCCTGAGACTGAACTAGTGCGATCCGTATAGCGTCGTTTTCCGGGGCGTCTTGTTTATAAATTGCTGCCCGCAACTGTATACGGTCACCCAGGCCTTTCTCAAAATAAAGTGTCTGTTCATTCAGCTTTTCACCGCCATACATTGGGAATCCCTGTGGGGCTGACACCAAGCGCGTTACCGTCAGGAAATAACGGTTCAACAGACTGTCCGGTATTTCTAGATACCATTTTTTGTCAGACTCAAAGACATTAAATACGCCGGAACGGGCAATTTTTTTCTTCTTTAAAATCTTTTCATAGGCTTCATCCAAATCATTTTTTGATTTTATAGTGTCTACCGGAGTCAAATTTTGATGGGCTTGAGCCATACCGCCGAACAAGAGCAAGGCAAGCAAACTATAGATAATTTTGTTTTTCATGTGTAATGTAATAGCATATATTAAAACGGTACAGTTTCATCCGTGTTTAAACGTAAGTTTGGGTTTAACTTCATGGCATCCAATGGAAATGGAATAATATACATTCGTGAATTTGGGGCCAATGTATAGGTCTTTTGCTCCACCGTCTTATTGACAATAGGGAATACACGAACAAGTGTTTTGGCATAGTCAGGTTCTAGGTTCAAGCGTTTCAAATCAAAAAAACGATGGAAACCGATTGGCAATTCTTTACGGCGTTCGTTTATCACTAGATTCATCGCTTCTTTTCGGGTAGTTGGAACTGCCAGAATTGCTTTATCGCCTTCGATCCGGGTTTTACGTAAGGTATTCAACATGTCAATAGCCTTTGTAAATTGATCCTGACGGGCATAACATTCGGCTAGCATAAGGTAAATCTCTGGTGTTTTCAGTCCCACTGTGGGGAAGAAAAAAGCAGTGTATTTCACGTTGTAGTAACTTGCTCCAGCACCAATATCCAGAAAACTGGCATTTGAGGTCGTATAAAATAGACTAAAGCGTTTGTCTTCCTTGTCAAACATACTTGTCAATTCTGGGCTTAAGATATAGCTATAACCAAAATTCATCTCCGTATAGCCATTCACATACATATAGCTTAATACCTCCGGGTTATTTTCAGCGATTATAGGTGTCTTGCTTGGCCCCCCTAACTTTTCATACTGAACAAGATCAATTAGCTGTCCGTTAAGCTGCAAGGCTTTTTCTGCAGCAGCTTGCGCTTCAACAACTTCTCTTTTGAAAAGATGCACCTTCGCCTTCAATGCATAAGCAAAGGCCAGTGACGGATGATAGGGATTCGTAGGTTTCTCCTGCAAATAGGGCAAAGCATCCTCGATATCCTTTTGGATAAAATCGTATACCTGCTGTACCGTTGATTTTGCCGGCTTAGCTTCAAGGTCATATTTATCCATAATACAGACACCGCCATCCTGAGAAGCGGTATTCGCGTCATAGGCTTTGGCGTAGACATTGATCAAATGGAAATAATCAAAGGCCCGAAACATCTTGGCCTCAGCCTTGGCTAGGGTCTTTAATTGACTATCGCCTGTACTTTCATCAACCAAGGAAATAATCATATTCCACTGTGCAATATATTTATAACATTGATTGTAAAAGCTCGATGCGGTAATGCGGCTTACCCGATCCTCTTGTTCTTGGAACAAAAAGTTAATGGTATTCATATTAGGCGTCAAACCGATTACATTGGATTCTTTCATATACTGGTCATCGACCAAATATTGAAAGTTATTAATCGGATAGCCCCTATTGGGATAAGCGACCAAATCGTAATAATCTTGAGCGGTGCTCACCAATTGTGAGCCTTTTGGTGTTATATCGAGGTATTTGTCGCAGGCGGAAAAGACCACTAGAGTCACAAATGCCGCCGCTAAAGTTTTAAAAGTCATCGTAGATTCAGATTAAAAAGTTAATGAAAGCCCCATGAGGAATGATTTAGCCAGTGGCAAATTGCGTGTTCCGCTATTGAGCGAATAGGCTTCTGGATCGATATCATCACCAGCCGCAGTCCAGGTCCATAAATTATTCACCTGCAAGGTTAATTTGACGTTTTGCATCCCCGCTTTCTGCGCTAATTGTTTTGGTAATTGATAACCCACAGCCACATTTCGCAGCTTCATGTAATCTGCAGAAACAATCTGCTTATCGCTATTCCGCCATAAGGTAGATAGTTTGCTCGCATCGGTACGTAATTTGTCTGGATAATCAACCAGTAATCTTGGATAATCATTATCCGCACCTTCTGCCCATCGATTGACCAAGCCCGCGTTTGTCAGCTTATCACTTGCTAAGTCGATCGCATCTTTACGCAGTTTATGTCCGCCCGAAAAAACGAACATCGCAGACAGATCAAATGCTTTATAGCGCAAACGTTGATTGATAGAACCTGTATACTTAGGAAACAAGGTCCCCATATTTACCAGTGCCTCCGGCGAGGTAATTTCTTTGATGCTCGTCGGTGTACCGTTCTCATCAAAGACAACATTTGATTCACCGTTTTGATCCAAGAAATAAGGATAGCCATTCACCATGCCTCCATAGCGAAAAGCCATGATTGAATTATAGCTACTTCCTTCAAAAAAGTAATTACTTGGTGAACCAACATACGATTGGGCTGTAGAAGTTAAGCCGTTCACTTTCTCCACCTTATTCTTATTAAAGGAAAATACCAGCTGTGTACTTGCCGTAAAATCTTTCTTTTTCAACCATACACCGTTGATATTAAACTCAATCCCTTTATTGCGCAGTGCACCGTTGTTAATCACACGGGAACTGGCCCCCACCGTAGGATCAAGAACAGAATTAATCAATAAATCCGAGCTATATCGATTATATGCATCGATACTAGCCGAAAGGCGGTTGTCGAAAATCGAAAAATCCATCCCTAAATTGGTGGTTGTTGTTTTTTCCCAGCGTAACATGGGGTTTGGCAATGACCTTTGTTCCAAATACTGCAGATAGGGGAAAAGTTTATCCGATTTCCAGGTTGCAGTTCCATAGCTGGAACTGGCTTGATCCACGTTACCGGTAATACCATATGTAGCCCGCAGTTTGAGTGAATTCAACCAGTCTTCATTTTTCATAAAGCCTTCGTTGCTGACATTCCAGCCAGCTCCGACGGACCATAAAGGGCGATATTTAAACTTTGGATCTACACCAAATAGATCTGCTTGATCTACCCGTATGCTTCCAGTCAAGTTAAATCTATTATTATATGTATAACCTGCGTTGGCATAAAGTGAAGTATATCGATGTAAAGTTTCTGTTTGCGCCCCACCATTCAAATCAGATAGTCGGTTGTTTCCCCCATACACATAACTCGTTATTCCTGTTTTACTTAAGGTTGCCCAATCAATTGTTGTCGAAGTCAATGTTACTGGGTTGTATCCTAAAAGCAATTGTTCAATTGAGCGTGGTACATGTGACTGTCGCATCTCGAATCCGGCCAATGCTGTCAGTTGATGTTGACCATATTGTCCAAAGGTATTATCGTAGTTAAACTGATTCCGAAAGGTGTAACTATAGCGTTTGCTCTCAAATTGATAGTAACGTCCTCCAGCAGGTAAATTCTTGGTATAAATACCCGTCGCATCATTGTAACTGACCATTGCATTTGATGCAACACGCATCATGTAGCTATCTTCATCGTAGAAGCTTTCACGTGCTGCTTGGCCCAATTCATATGAAAACTGTGTCTGAAAAGAAAGTCCTTTGTAAATATTGGCCCGCAACGATGTAAAAGCACGAAGGCCTAGACTTTTATTACTTTCAATGCCCTCCCCTAATGCCTCAAGCACATTAAAGGATGTACTTTTTAGATTTCCATTTGCAGCAATTTGTTCCGCCGTTTCGCCGTTAATGGCAGAGCCTGGTCCTACTGAACTGGGCAATTCAACGTACGGTGTATAGACTAAGTTGCCACCTTCATCTTTGATGCGAGCATAACGTGGTTGCAAGAACACATTATTGTAAACGCCGTCGGTTTCTTTATTTACTGTATACGTACCATTCAGTCCTACTGTTGCAGACAACCACTTGGTCAAATTAAAGCCCGACTTTAGATATAAGTTGAATTTCTCATTCTTTTCATTGACCACCTGTCCCTTTCCCTTATCATAATTAAAAGAAACAAAGGTATTGCTCTTAGTGGAGTTCTGGGAGATGCTCGCGTTATAACGTTGACGTGTTTCATTCTGCCAGACATTGTCCGTAAACTCCTTAATATAATCGTTGCTCCGCCATGAATTGATCGTTGCCTCCCGTTCTTGCTGACTAATCGCACCAATGGATTCCTTTCGAAATAGATCATACAATGGTGAATAATATTTTAGACTGCCACTGCCCAGCTTTCCATAGTAATTAAATAGCGATTCACTATTCGCATAACGGGATAGCTCCTTCTTATATACATCAATTTCATAATCGATTAAATCCGATGTACGCGCATAGTGCATTTTGGAGATATCCGGTTTCTGCGTGATGAATTGGTCCACATTAAAGTTCACGGAAACACCTTGCCCTTTCCCTTTTTTGGTGGTCACGACGATAACGCCATTAGCCGCACGGGCACCGTAAATAGACGCTGCTGTCGCATCCTTCAAAACGGTAACGGACTCAACGTCATAGGGATTAATATCGTTCAAGGTGAACTCCGTCGGCAAATCATCGACAACAATGAGTGGATTGGTGGTCACCTGACTGGAATAGGTGCCAATGCCCCGAAGTATGGGGCTGTCTGCACCGGAGCGCGTTGGATTTTTGATATAGGTCAACCCAGCCACCTGACCTTCTAACGCGGAAGTCAAATCGGTATTAATCTGTTTGTTCAATTGATCATTGCTGATACCGGTATAAGCTCCAGGACTACGTTCTTTGCTGATACGTTGATATCCCGTTATCATAATTTCGTTGAGCATAGACTCCTTTGCACTCAACATCACACGGACGGGCCGAGCAATTTGTTCCGGGCTGAAGTGCATGACCTTTTCATTAAAAGAAACATGCCTAAAAGACAATTGAATGTCTGAGCTAGCGACGTTCAATTCAAAATCACCATCTCCGGAACTCATCGTCTGGCTATCATCCTGTAAATTATGAATAGACACGCCGGGAATGGTATTACCCAAACTGTCTATTACTTTTCCGCGTACAAGCTGACTAATGGTTGACACAGCTTTACGATAGAGAATAATCCGTTTGTTTTCCAAACGATAGCCGAAGGGCTGATCCTTAAACAAAATGGATAAAGCATCTTCGACGCTTGAAAGTTTCAGATTAACACTGATCGGGTGCGCCGATTTGAGCAGATTGCCGTCAAATACAAATTCATAGCCGTAGTGATCCGATAAACTCGTAATCACCTCTTTGACATCGGCATTTTTAAAATTCAATTGTACCTGTTGCGCATGTAATTCATAGGGGTCAATCATGCTCATCAAGGCAATTCCAGCAACCAAACTCAGGTATTTTCGTAAAAATACCGGTTGCTTTTCGGTTAGGTGTGACATGGTAGATTAAGGTAAATGTACTATTTAGTTGTTATTTTTTATGAGTAGCTTTTAATGTGATTTTTTTATTGTTCAATTGAAAATTTAGACCACTTGCTTCATTCAATAGATTCAACATTTCCTGTAATGGAATATTTTTTCGAACCTTCATATAGATCGATTGATCAGTAGGTAGCGTAATGGTATCGACATCTACGCCATACCACCTGGACATATCTGACAAGATAACGCGAAGTGACTGATCCCGGTAATCAAAGTAGCCAACCGTCCAAGCAACAGCTTGCTTAGGAGCCAAATTTTCGATATGTATTCCTTTCTGATCGGTTACAGCTGTTTCGCCGGGGCGGAGGACAATTCTTTCAGAGGTCCCCGATTTACTTAAGGCTATCCGTCCAGACATGAGAGATGTGGTAACTCGCCCATCACTCGCATAATTTCGTACGTTAAATACAGTTCCCAATACTTCGATTTTTGCAGCACCAGCATTTACTGTAAATGGTCTTCGCACATCATGGGCGACTTCAAAGTAACCTTCCCCTTCCAAAGAAACTTCTCTTTTAGCAGGGGTAAAAGGGAGCTGAAACCGTAAGGTTGATGCAGCGTTCATCGTAATCTTACTACCATCCTCCAAAACTAACCTAAAGTCCGAATTAGGAGTATATATCGTTTGCAAACTTGGATTTTTACCTACTGCGATTACTTTTACAGTTTGACTGTCGATCCGAGAAAAGGCAATATCGCCTACTGTCCAAATCGAGTCTGTTTTTGGCAAAATGGCTATTTCTTTACCAGATCTATCTTTAACATATAAAATAGGTTCCGAAGGGGCTATCACATCGGAATGCTTGGGACTTTGTTTTGCATAAAACCATGTGGCCAATCCCGCCACAAACAGAATGGACGCTGCCGCCCACCAGCTCTTTCTATATCTTAAACGGATAGGCTGCTTTTTGAACTCGTTCAGTTTATTTTCCAATCGCTGCCTAATAACAGGGATATGCGCAGCGAAAGATTCTTCGACTTGATCCGCCTCAAAATCTTCAATAGCAAAGGAAGTCAGCGCATTCAATTCATCATCACCAGCTTTCTCAAAATATAGAAGCAGCGTATCGAGATCAACACGATTGATACTTCCATTCAAATAGCTCTTGTAAATATTTTCTATTTTTTTTGCCATATCTATAAGTTAATACGCAACTTATTAGCAAAAACACTATTGCTATCGTATTTTTTTTAAAAAAAATAGAACGTAACAAGAATTATTAAAATCTCATCATAGTGATCCTGCACAAATTGGCGAATATGTTGATTGGATTTGACCATGGCATTACTTACAGTAGATACGGAAATATTCAATTTCTGAGCGACCTCCTCATAACTTTTCTGTTCTATTTTACATAAAATAAAAATTTCTTTTCTGCGCTCACTTAAGGTATTGAGCGCTCTTTCTAATAATGCGGCCTGTTTTTCTTGAATATCCCCCTCTTTTTCCATGACATAGAGGTGCTCGAAATGTTGATATAAATTTTCCTGCAGTGCAGTTTCTTTAGCTAATTTTCTATACCAAGAAATAACATCATTTTTTGCAATTGTAAAAATCCAGGATTTAAAACTTCGATTCGGATCAATGGTAAATCTCTTTTGCCAGACTTTTAGGAATACATCTTGCACAATCTCTTCACTAACTTGCCTATCTTTAACCATTCGGAAAACATTGGAAAATAGGGCATGGCTGTAACACTCGTATAAAGCAAAAAAAGAGTGTTCGTCTCCCTGGGAAAGCGAAATCATTAGCTTATTTTCTGCGGTAACATCCATTTTAAACTTTTCAAAAGGGCAGATAGTATGCTGTTTAAACACCTAACCAGTCGTCAAATTTACAAATTTTCAACTTAATATAAACGTCAATAGCTTTCGAGCGACCATATTATATTCATTTTAGGATTTTTGATTAAGTCAAACAAGCAGAACAGCACAGGATGACAAAACAATTCTATATCCCTAAACTTGTATTATCAAATCGGACTCATCGTCGATTTAGTGCAGTGAGTAATTCAGTGGTAATGAAAGAAAACTATTAGATAGCATTATATTTTTTATCATAAATTTAGGATTAATTGGTTATTTTAAAGGTTTTCATTCTCCCCGTTTGAAAACCTTTTTTTATAACAACCGTCTATTACTGGATGGCAACTATAGTTACAACTTCGTCATTTCAGTAACAACTTG
The DNA here is from genome assembly GCF_011064245.1 of Sphingobacterium sp. DR205. NCBI lineage: Bacteria > Pseudomonadati > Bacteroidota > Sphingobacteriia > Sphingobacteriales > Sphingobacteriaceae > Sphingobacterium > Sphingobacterium sp. DR205. The sequence continues at coordinate 6,487,480 of NZ_CP049333.1, forward strand.
ATAGCTTCAAAAGTAGAGACTTCAATAGAAAAAGAACAAAAATATACTACTCCGTTCTGAAAGGTAATGCAGGTAATCCCTCTTTATTAAAGAAATTGGGCTGGGCGATTTCATTCCAGCCAAAGCGGACCTGTTTTGGTGATTTTACCGATGCTGCGGATACAACAACCTGATTACCATCGATCTTCGCCTCAGCAGGTACAAATTTACCGTCCTGCCCCGCGATCTCAAACCATGTCAATTGATCGCCTTTACATTGCAATCCGCTACCAGCATATTTAAAATTCAGTATTATGCTACTTTCGACTATCTTTTTGCTTTTATATTGCGGTCCCGAAAAAACAGTATTTCTTTGGCCATAGTCTAATGCCAAGGGCCACAATGCCAAACGACGCCCCACTTCCCATTTATAGGAGGGGTGTATATCAGAAAGGTCATCAACCAAATCAGTTACGACAGCCATTCCCGAATGTTTAATATTCATGCATTTTGTCTGGATTTCCCAGAACCAAGGCAATGCCTCTGCATTGTGTTTTGTTTTGTCATTCCTTTTACTATAATAATAAGGTGCAATCTGGACATAGTAAAATGGCATATTTTTATCCTGCCAGACACGACGCCAAGTGTCGATCAGCAATTTTTGTTTTGCATAATAACGTGCATCCTCTAACATCAGATTGCTTTCACCTTGATACCAGATGAAGCCTTTCATGGCAAAAGGCGCCAATGGACGGATCATCGCTTCGTACATCTCCCCAGCAACAGCATTTTCAATTTTTGTTTCACCATTTTGCGTCTCCAGCTTAAAGAGACTGGAGTTTTGATAGGCATCCAAGGGTGTCCATGGCTCTATTCTACTGCCGCCCCAGGATGAACTAATTAAACCCACAGGAACATTCAGCTGTTGTTGCAATGTCTTTCCAAAGAAATAACCCGGAGCGGAAAACGGTGCAAGTGAGCTCGGACTGGCAATTTCCCATCCATTAGTTTCCACATCCTCCTGCGGCCCTTTCTTTTTGGCAACAAGGAATAAGCGAATTTTTGGATTTTCAGGCTGCAGCAATTCTTCCTCCGATTGATCAACTCCAACAGCAGGCTTCTTATACCCCTTACGTAATTGCATCGTATACTCCATATTGGACTGCCCCGAACATAGCCACACTTCACCAACAACAACATTTTCCAACAACAATGTATTATCCCCTTTGACTTCAATCGTAAATGCATGGAAACTTGCCTTTTGTGCTTTAAAGGTAACTTTCCATGCACCTTTTTGATCTGCCACTGTTTTTCTTGTCAAACCCTTTAAACTGACCTCAATCTTCTCCTGAGGATCCGCATGCCCCCATATAACAACTGACTTACCTTGCTGAAGCACCATATTCGACCCAAAAACATGGGGTAATTTAACTTTAGCCTGCGTACTCAGCGCCAGCGCTGCTAAAAGTATGGAAAGGAGAATTTTCTTCATAATGTTTGTTTGTGTAAGTATGTTGGTCAATATAAATTCCGAACTCATGAGCTTAAATTAAGTATCTATTCATCGATATGCAACCTGCACTTCACTGTTTATCACAAAAAAGAAGCTACAATCGAAGGCAAGGAATCTCATGCTAAACTATCAGTTTACTTTTAATAGATTTGATAAAACGGATTGATTTATCGTAAAAGCTGTCCCATGACGAATTCCCTTCGGAAAACTCACCAAATCAGAAACATCTTCCCAGTTGACACCGTCTTTACTGCGTACAGCTCCATATTTGTGGTCACGGTATTTATCGAAATATACATAAATATATTCCCCAACTTGCAACGGAGCAGGACCTTCCGCCCAGTAATCACCTGTAATAGGCTTAGAAACAGTAGTCGGAAATCCTTTGGCTAAACTCTTCGTTGTCGTGATCCGAATATTTTTCTCAGGCGGGTTAGAATTTTCATTTTTCAAAATCATCATATATTCCCTATTGGCCTGCTGTATAATGGCGGCATCAATTACACTAAATTCGGGATCAAAAAATAGCTTGGTTTTTGAAAAACGTTTAAAATCTTTTGTCGTCACGCTATACATACGGTGGTTTAACCCTTTTTCACTGTCACTGGTCAGTACTTCTTTATGTCTTCCGGGAATGGTAGTAGCCCAAATGATATAGTATTCTTTTGTTACTTTGTCGTAAAAAAGCTCCGGAGCCCAAGCGTTTTTAGCCTCAGGTTCATCTACCATGACTGGTATTGCTTTTTGCTCAGTCCAATGCATAAGATCTTTAGAAGAGGCGTATCCGATAATTTTATCCCACCAACCGGTAGTCCATACCAGATGAAACGTCCCATCTGGCCCTTGGCAAATACTGGGATCGCGCATCAGTTTATCTTTTCCCACTGTTGGTTCTAAGAAAGGTTTACCCTGATTCAAAGGTTCCCATTTCAGTCCATCCAAGCTGTAAGCAAGATGTAACCCATCGGCGCCATTACCTATGAAATAAGAAAAAAGATAGACAGGAGATTGTGCCTTAACCAGGCAAGTCAATACAACGAAGAGTGTAACTAGAAATTGTTTTTTCATGTTAATATCATTATGAACAAGTATATAGTAGAAGAAGAAAACTTTAATCCAGATATAGCGCGATTTCGTCGACTATCACTCCTTCATCGAGTGCTTTTATGCGCAATATATCTTGTTGTAAATTAGTTATTTTAAATTTAATCTTTCGAATAGCCTGATTCCGCAAGACATTCTCTTTCCATTCTTCACTTCGTCCGATTGTTTTGTAAGAAATGGGCGAAGATTTTTCTTTTCCCAAAGACAGCTCAAAACGCAAATCATCTGAAGAGACAGGATGAGTAGGCAGCAAGTGGACGACAATGGTCACAGAATCGCTCTTTAATCTCGGAAGTCGATACTTGGCTTCTACGCCCAATGGGATAGCCGCTGCCTGTCCTTGATAACCTAAGCCTTCATACCCAATTGAACCCGTTAAATCTTTACCCGAAATTCGCTTGGCAGGCTGATCATCATCAGCCATCGGTGCGACCGCTTTTTCTTCAATAAGTTTATCGAAAACAGCAAGGTCTCTTGGTTTACAATCCATGATACCTTTCCACTTACCATTATTCAATGCATTGTATCGTTTACTTAAAGAAAGGATTTTATCATATGCCACGTGGCTTTTTTCCCACTCAGCTTTGCCATGGCGTGCCAATTGTGCATACAGATGCTTCTCGTTCATCTTTGCCGCTGCAACTACCGGATAAAGGACCAATTCAAAATAGGTATCCTTTCGGTCTAGCGGCACAGTGGCATCAATTGCAGTGGCAGCGTCCTGAAGATGTTTATACTGTACCAATCGCTTCTGAATCTGCTGTTCTGACCAAGGCAGATCTTTAACAATTTTATAGGCAGGATCTTTCTCCTCTGTCCGCGTATTTCCCATAAACTCAGGTTTTCGAATATGGGCCAACCGATAGTGTTCCTGCATTAACGGTACTATTTTCTTCGCCAAACGATTTCCGAATTCCCTTTGCAGAAAATGATTCATGTGCTGGTTGATGCCCATTTTTTGTACCTGTTCTATATTCCAGGCCATGTCCATCAATAGCTCAATCTGATATTCAGCAGGCTTAATATCCCCAACATTGACAATCCACATTTTCCTCATATCGTGCCGAAATGCGGTACTCAATTGCTGATAGATCAATGCCGGACTCATGGTCGATAGCCAGAGGTAGTCATGCGGTCTTCCCCAATACGATATATGATAATAGAGCCCATTCCCACCTTTTCTTTTCTTCTCTTTTTCATCTGGGAAATGCGTAATGTAACCATAATTATCATCACACCACATCAACGTGGTATAGTCAGGAACGTCTATACCAGCTCGGTAAACATCCAATACCTCTTTATAGGGTATAACGACTTGAGGAATCTGCGCCGGATCTGCATTGATATATTTTCTCAACAGATCCGTTTGATCCTGGAGAACCTCATTGAATGCATTTTTATAAGCTGCAATTGTTTTAACACCCTCCATTGCTCCATCGTGTTTCCCCCGCATACCAAGTGTAAATATGTTATGAGATTGACCAAGTGTTTTCAGTCGATTTGACCAATACTCGACAATTTCCGTTTTATTTGTTAAATAGTTATAGGGCCCTTTGCCTACGATATCCCATTCTGTAGCACTATTTCGAGCGAGTGGTTCACAATGCGATGAGCCGATATATATTCCATATTTTTCGGCCATTTCCCGATTTCCTTGAACAAAATAAAAAGGAACTGTAACCTCATGCATCGCCGGCCAGATTGAATTGGCTCGAAGGCGTAACAATAATTCAAAAATACGGGCATAAGTTTTAGGCCCGATCGTAGACATTTTTTTTGTTTTCGTCAGATCAATTCCTACATCCAATTTTGCTTCGGGTTCATAGGTTTTGCTGCTCCAAGGTGTCAACCCCCAATCCTCGTCATTCAGAAATATACCCCTGAATTGTACCGAGGGAGATTGTTTGTCTTCAAAGTTGGGCGATAGTGAAACGTTAGATCTTTTGCGGGGGGTTACGTCTGCCCACCAAGACCATGGAGAAACACCCAATTTTCTAGAAATTTCCATAACACCGTATGCCGTCCCTCTAGCATCAGAGCCTACCACTAACAGTGTCGGCACTTTTTCAATTTGAATGACTTTTAAATAAAAAGCCTCCCATTTGTCGGATATATCAGAAAGAGAAATGTGATGATCTTTTATTAATTTGCCGATTACTGGATCATTTAATTGACCAACGATAATCGCTCCGGGATCGGGATGTGCTATTCGATTAAATGCAGATTGGCTGACTTGTTGCGCATCTGCCCCCAGGAGTTCCAATGCAGTTTCAATAACAGGATTTCCGCCACCGTAATAGATATTAGCTGCCTGATTATTTTTGATCAGATGGAATGCTTCGCTGGCAAACAAGGGTGCTATTGCCAAACAAAAATGAATCAAGATCAATAAAAATTTCTTCATTTGAGACGGTTTATCATATTTTAACAAGCTATTTCGCTGCGGACTCAATTCGTATGATGGTCAACGAATAGGGTGGCAATTGTTGATGCTTAAGCTTTTCAACTGTTTCAGTCCGCTCTTCAGGTTTAGCAGTTTTACTATCCAATTTTCCAGTTAACTGTGAAACAACCGCTGTTTCAGCTTTTAAATTAAGCTTGTTCAGATCCAATTGTATATTAACCGTAACAGGTAAAATGTTGACCATTTTTAAAACGAGCGATTGATCTTTCGGATCTCTGACAATAGAAAATGCCACACGCTTTTGTACATCCATGACAGTATTAGAATAACTTGCTTCTACTGGAACATATTCGGTTCCGTTATTACGACCAAATAATTGCTGTACATAGTAGGAAGGTGTCAATGTCACATCGGTATTAGAGAAATAAATAAGATCGGGGCGCCATTGGGTATAGTCCTCTTTGGCTAGCAGCGGCGCGTAAGAAGCCATCTTAACGATATCGCCATTTCTTTCCAACGCTGTTAGATAGGCTGCCTCCGCCAGTGCCACTTCCAAGGTACTCGCCCGCCCATGAATATGCGCCGCATATTCTCCTAAATACACTTGCGATTTACTCCGGTCATATTTGTCATAAAAGTCTTGATTATGAATAAACCATCCTGGTGTCTGATAATAATGTTCGTCCATAATGGGCACGTTTAATTTATTGGAAATTTTCCAACCTTCAACATAATCTGTTCCCTCGAAAAAAGGACCTGCTGTCCCGATAACTTGTATATCCGGATATTTTTCGCGAATAGCATTGTAAATCATGGTAAAACGCTCTTCAAATACATTGGATATTAGGTCTTCATTACCTACACCAATATATTTTAGATGAAATGGTTCGGGGTGCCCCGCTGCCGCACGTACTTTTCCCCATGTGCTATTTTTATCACCATTGGCCCATTCAATCAGATTTAATACTTCCTGGATATAATCATCCATATCTTCTATTGGGATACCGCACTGCTGGCCACCTAGCGGATGTCCATGTGATCCCGAATTTTGACAAGGCACACCAGCTGCGACTACCGGAACAGCATGCGCCCCGATATCTTCACAAAATTGGAAATATTCGTAATAGCCCAACCCTACAGTCTGGTGATATCCCCACATATTCCGCTGCGGCACGCGGCTTTCCAATGGCCCTACTGTACTGGACCAATGATAGATGTTTTCGATTCCATCTCCATGTGCCAAACAGCCTCCCGGGAAACGGACAAAACGAGGATTTAACGCTGCAATTGCTTCCGCTAAATCCTTTCGTAATCCATTTTTACGTCCTTTATATGTATGCTGAGGAAATAAAGAAATCAGGTCCAGATCCAATTGTTGTAGATCTGTAAATACAAGCTCCAACACAGCATCCTTACAGGTTGAATTAGGGGTCAATGTCAATTGATATTTCTTCCAGTTTTTGCTGTCAACAGTTAAAGATTTCTCATCCAGGATCTTTCCATCTTTCGTGCTCATCCGAATTTTTAGTTGGCGCCCTTTACCGGACGTACCTCTTGCAAAAAATGAAAGATCATAGCGTTCGTTTTTATCCAGGGCAATTCCATCGTACCCTATATTTCTTAATGTGCCTGCCCCCCGCAGCCTAGCATAATGTTTATTATTGGGATGAATGGGGTTTAGACTGTCAATACTGAATTGTCCTGCCCCATCAATGGACCAAGCTGTTTTTTCGTTCCAATTTTTGTCCTGCCCTTGCTTATCGCTCAATTTATATTCAAAATCCCGATTTTGAATCAATTCTGCATAAAGACCTCCGTCTGCCGCGTAATTAATATCCTCGAAAAATACACCCACCAACATGTCACTAATAGGCTTGGTTTGTTCTGTTTTCGGCGTCAATTTAATATCCAATCGCTTTAGGCCAGGGAAACGGGTGGCATCATCAATACTTCTTTCGGACCATTGCTTTTGCTTAAGCAAAGCAAGATCATAATGTTTAATTAATTCTTTAATAACAGACCATGAAACTTTCAACTTCGTCCCATGTAAACGATCTCCAAGAAGTGAAATTTGTTCGCGAGCCAACAAACTGTTTTTTACAAGAGACGCCGTTGATTTATCCAAATCGTTTAATGCAACATAATAGTCTTGCCTACCCCAATTGAAAAAATCATTTGTATAAGTATGTGCATACGGACCATTATTTTCAGGGGTTAATTGCCATACACAGGTCCATCCTCCTCCTTTTCGTGGTAATAATACCGGATTAATCATTCGTTTTTCTGATCCCCAACGACCATAATCAGATTTCACAAAAGCCAAATCTGTCCCAATTGAATTCCATTTTTTACCATCCAGACTCCAGGCATATAATAGCCCGTCTCTGCCAGCATTCTTTTCTTTTGCATAAGCAAAAAAATAGGCTGAATCCGGTTCAGACGCCTTCATCCTATGCACATTAGCATTGACATTGGAAATCCAGAATAAACAAAAGAAGCAGAGCGATTTTGTAAGAAACAAATTATAGGCTCTTAATTTGAAGTTATCAGTTCTCATTGGTTATAATTAATCAGAAATATCTATAAATGTATAAATTACATTTATAAAATACAAACCTCACAATTAAAAGAAATAATCGTCACTGACATATTACGATGTATTTTTTTAATCATCTACCACTAGGTTTTTTATTGAGTTTGGCATGGGGTCGGTTGTTGTTGATTGCCTCTCACAAGCGGTATATATGGTACAATGATATTAAATATTATGGTGTTGACTATCCTGTGGTATCATGTTCAATAATTTTCTGCTCTATTTTTTTTGAAGACGGGATGCCCCCGATCTTCTATGTGAGATGAGTTTTTTAGGAAAAATGAACTATCCAACTCAAATGTAAATTGATTCTAGCAAGAATGCTATACAAGAAGAAGCAAATAGCGCATAAAAAAGGCCGAACAAATATTGTCCGACCTTGTCATTATATCAATACAAAACTAATTGCCATCTGGTTTTACAACGCTATTAATCAAACTTGGTGGCCAATACCAAGTGTTAAAATCATCTGGTTGCTGCGGATCAAAGCCTTGAAAATCGACGATATGTTCCATAATCGGCAACTGATTCTCTTTAATTCCTGTTAACACCATTTTTGCAATTTCATAAGCCCCATAGGGGTTAAAATGGGTATTATCAGCTAAATCATGCTGTTGATTTGGGAAAGTATGGGCCGGATAATGGACAAATGCCCTTTTTGATCCCTCAACACCCAATGCTTCATAAAACATACTCGTTTTCTTATTGAGGTCTATCATAGGTACCTGGAGCTCGGCTGTGACCTTTCGTGCCGCATCTGGAAAGTCTCCTAAAGTGTGTACCAAATGTCCCTGTTCATCAAATGAGCGTCTTGCTGTTGAAGTCAAGATAACGGGAATACCACCTTTCGCCCGAAATTCACGAACAAAGTAGCGTAATCGGTCGCTGTATCCTTTATAAGCACCGGCATGCTCTCCTTTTTCCTTTTGGTCATTGTGCCCAAATTCGATAAATAAATAATCGCCGGGCTTAGCAATAGAAAGAATTTTGTCCAATCTTTTTGAGGAAAGAAATGAACTTAAGGCCAATCCCGATTCAGCATGATTGGCTATCGCAATTTCCGCATCAAAAAAAAGTGGAATCATTTGTCCCCACGAAGCCCAAGGTTCATCCTCTTGATTCACCACAGTAGAATTACCTGCCAAGAATACTGTAGGAATAGCATTAATCGATTCTATACGGAGGCTTGATATATAATTTGTTTGTTGAAACTCTAAAGTCAGCTTTTCATCCCAGTCCAATTTCTGGAGTTCACGTGGCTTCTTCAATGCTACAATTCCACCAGAAGCAATCTTCGGATTTTTAATGTGTACGATAATGGTCCTATCTAACACTTTATTAGGGAGCACCACTTGATTTTCAATTTGCAACCTCCGGGATTCAGACCGTATTGTACTCATATAAGATTTGTTCTGTAAACCTTGATATCTAATCGTAATCTTATAATTCCCTTCCGGAACTTTCACAGAGAAGTAAAATGGTTTTTTGCTTAATAGCATTTTATTTTTGTGATCGATAACGACATTCTTTTCTGTCGAAAACTCGAATCCATACCCCTGAGCCTCCAGATAAGGCTGCGCTTTCTCCAACGAAATTGCAGTACTGCCTTTAGCTTTCCCAAAGCTAAATTCCCTTACTATCTGTTCGGCAAACAAAACAGGACTCCACAACTGGAAAAAAAATCCGATCACTAAGATTAATCTCTTCATCTTTAGGTTTACAAATTAAGGACGCTCAAATATAGTTTTCCATTTCCACTCCACTACCCTGCGCTTACCTGTACCCATCATTTCACGCATCTGTCGACAGTTCAGGACAGCTAATTGAATTATTATTAGCACCTTTGATCATCATATAATAATTGGTATAATTATTCATAATTTTAGGTTTTTAATAAAAGGTTTCCTTACTCCCGTTTGGAAGCCTTTTATTTTTACAATTCCCAACGACTCATAGCTCATTAAAAAAAGGCCAGACAACAAGTTGCCTGACCTCCCACGATAACTAATAAAAAAACTAAATCCTATTCAACTATAACATCGCACTAATGTGTTTGCTGTTTGGTTCTAAAATACCTTAGCTCTATAATATCATTTGGAATCTCCCGGCTATTCCAATGATCATGAATCACTAAAGCAGCACCAAGTGCTGTTGCTTGGGCCATAGAGGCTCCAAACACTTCACTATTTGGAAAGGCTTGAGCCAGTAGTCCCATATATATGTGATTACGACTAAAACCTCCATCCACAAATATTCGCTGTACTCCGGTTTGATTCATGACAAGCGTAGTCGCCTTTACTTGAGCCTTGACCAAATGCATCATTAGCACATGATAAGCTTCGATATAATCGCTAAAATGACTCAGATCAATTGTGGAAAAGGCAGACAGTTCATCCGAAATATCCAAAGCTTGATATTTCTCTATTATGGTCCAATCCAAATCGATCTGCTTAAATTTGCCTGTAGAAATCTGGAATGCTTTAGCTATACGTTTTATTTGCTCCTCATGTTCATATCCTGCAAATAGTCGTGATGCTTTCACAGGTTTCCCCGTATAGGTCATATACAAAAGACAGTCACTGTGAAGTTCTTCTTTGGTGAGCGGATCAATATTGAACGGATTGAAAGAAATACACCAGGTTCCTGTCGAAATCAATATAAAAGGTTCGTGAAAATTCAGTAAATAGGGGATCAATGCAGACGAACTGTCGTGCAAACCGCTACCTACGAGATAACCACTGCCCGGAAATGTCGCTCTGTAAAGACGATCTCCCTGAACGATCGGAGCCATTTTATCAATAATGCCTGTATCTTCTACCCACCTATGATAATTATTCTTACTAAAATCCCATAGCGCTGTATGACAACCAATACTTGTCATATCCGAATAAGCTTGCCCCGAGATCAGATAACTCAAGTATTGTGGAAGGTGTAGCGCCCACTTCACTTCCTTAAATATAGCTGGTTTAAGTTTTGACAAGCGGTAAACCTGTAGTCCTGAATTCAGACTCCCCAGGCTTGGAGAGGAGGTTTCTAATGCGAATTTATCCTTTCCACCGTATTGTGCATAAAAAGATTCCAACAATTTTTTAGGGTATTCTTTTAAATAATTATATAATGGCGTCAAAGGCCTGCCATCTTTATCAATGTAGACAAAACTTGCTCCATATGAGGTAAAATTAATTGCTTTGATTTCAAACTCGCCTTTTCGAAACACCTCATGCAACGAATCAAAAACTGACAGACGTAAACTCTCCAAATTCTCGCAATGATCGCCATCTTCATCTACAGTTTCCAAAAAACGAGCCGACCGTTCAAATACGATTTGGTACTGCTCGTTAAAGAGAAATAATTTCTTGTTCGTCTTCCCAACGTCGAATATCGCGACTACTGGTATTGGTTTCCCCTTCATTCTTTTTTTCCCTAATTACAAACCTGTAGCTACAGAATTTACTCCCCGTTCCTCGATAAGTTTACTGCGTAAATTTCCTTCATTGAATAACTGAACAGGATTTAAAGCTGCTCCACTTCTTAGTCTTGCTTCTGCAACAAGCGGTCTGACGTCGGTACGGAATGCATCCTGTAAAATTTCTTGTGCTTTCACGATATCATTTGCCTGTTGTGCCTGTTTCAATGCTTTACGATCCACCAACAAAGCCTGAGCATAAGCAATCTTAATTGCTTCAACTGACTGTAGAAGGTCTACCAATGGGTCTTTCAGATTATGCGAAGCATCAATCATCCACCCCAGTCCGCTCGCATGGTCAATACCTTTCACATCCATACCATCGATCAATTCATTAAAGATCAAAAATAGTTGATAAGGTTTGATACTACCCGCAGTCAGGTCATCGTCAGCATACTTGCTATCATTGAAATGGAATCCGCCCAATTTTCCTTCCATCAATAATAAAGAAACAATTTGTTCAATGTTTGCATTTGGCAGATGGTGTCCCAAATCAACCAATGTATATGCTTTCGGCCCTAATTTGTTGGCCAACAAAAGGGATTGGCCCCAATCACCAATTGTCATGGAATAAAAATACGGTTCAAATGCTTTGTACTCTACAAAAAGTTTCCAATCTTCTGGTAAGTGTTTGTAAATCTCACTTAAACTAGACAATGTATTTTGAAAAGCCTCTCTAAAATTTAACTGCCCAGGAAAAGAAGAACCATCAGCCAGCCAAACTGTCAACGCTTTAGAACCAACTGCTTTGCCATAGTTGATTACTTCAATATTATGATCTACAGCTTGCTGACGAACTTTTGGATCGACATGGTGTAGGGAGCCAAACTTATAACTATGCTCCTGGCCTGCCTGATCTTGAAAAGTATTAGAGTTTACTGCATCAAATCCAATGTCTAATGAAGATGCCAAAGCTTTAATTTTTTCTGCATCTGAAGGGATGTCCCAAGGAATGTGCAATGAAATTGCTCCACTTGATCTGTTAAGTGCATGCAACAACCCAACATCCTCAAGCTTTTGCTCTAAAGTACCCGGTTCACCAGCACCGGAAAAACGGCCAAAACGAGTTCCACCTGTACCTAATGCCCAGCTTGGTATGGCAATTTGAAACTTTTGAAGTTTATCCAGGATTTCATCTACCTGTGCAATATCTCCCGACACATAGTCAAATGCTCTTTTATGCTTATCTTTTAATTGGTTATTGTGCTGATCTATAATTTTCTTATCTAAAATCATGATATAATGGTTATCGTGTAAAAATGTTAGGTGTCGCGCACATCTTTTCCCTTTCTGAACGCGACACCTAAGATATAAAAATTAGCGTACAAACGCCATAGCAACACCTCCGTCAACGTTCAGAACATTTCCAGTAGATTTATTCAATAATCCGCCGACAAAAGCAAAACATGCATTTGCAATGTCTTCTGGAAGGATGATCTGATTCAAAAGCGTGCGTTTTGCATAGTAAGCTGGTAATTCGGCAACCGTGATGCCATAAGCCTTAGCGCGACCTTCAGCCCATCCACCTGCCCAGATATTGCTGTCTGAAATAACCGCATCTGGATTCACAACGTTCACACGTACTCCTGCAGGCCCTAATTCTGCTGCACATAAACGACTTAAATGCAATTGCGCAGCTTTTGCACTCCCGTATCCTGTATTATTGGGACCACTAACCAAGGCATTTTTACTGACGATGTTGATGATATCGCCACCGATTGCCTGGCCTTTTAAGAGTGAGGTCGCTCCTTGAGTAACTAAGAATTGGCCTTTTACCAATACATTGTACAATAAATCCCAATCTTTCTCTGTATGATCTTCGATTGTCTTGGAAATCGATAATCCCGCATTGTTGACGACAATATCGATACCACCAAATGCTAAAGCAGCATCTTTTAAGGCGTCCTTAATAGATTCCGCACTGGTTACATCAAGGATCGTAGCGATGACTGCATCTTTTCCAAATTCGGCTACAAATTCTGCTTTACTCGACTCCAAACGTTCTGTATTGATATCATTTAAGACAATAACAGCACCTTCTTGAGCCATCTTTTTGGCAATTGCTTTTCCGATACCGCCACCGCTTCCAGTGACCAAGGCAATTTTTCCAGACAAAGCTTTTGGCTTTGGCATACGTTGAAGCTTCGCTTCTTCCAGTAACCAATATTCAATATCAAACGCTTCCTGACGAGGCAAAGCAGTGTATTCACTTACGGCTTCGGCCCCTTTCATTACGTTGATCGCATTGGTATAAAATTCTGCCGCTACACGTGCCGTTTGTTTGTCTTTGGCAAAAGCAAACATACCAACACCCGGATACAAAACAATGACCGGATTTTTATCACGTACGGCTGGGCTGTTTTCATGTTTGCAGTTTTCGTAATATTGTGCATACATTTCACGGTATGCTTCAAACAATGGCGTCAATTTCGCTTTTAGCTCCTCCACGTTGTCCAAATCTTCTGATTTATCCAGATTCAACACCAACGGTTGAATTTTGGTTCTTAAGAAGTGGTCCGGGCAGCTGGTACCAAGCGGGGCCAAACGTTCTAAATCATGTGAATTGATAAATTCCAATACACGCTCATCATCCGTGAAGTGTCCGATCATGTGACGTTCACTTGAACAGAAACCTCGTAAAACAGGAGCGAGTTTGGCGGCCTGTGACGTTCTTTCCTCCTTGCTCAGGCTAGTTACTTGCTGTCCACCAAATACAGGTGCTTTTTTACCATAGTTCTGCTCAAGATATTCCGCGCAAGCTTCGATTACATCCAAGGAATTGATATAACATTCGTATGCTGTATCGCCCCAAGTAAACAAGCCATGTGAGCCCAGCATGATACCACGGATACCTGGATTTGCTTCCAAGCAGGCACGCAATTGCAGCCCAAGATCGAATCCCGGACGTTGCCAATCTACCCAGCCAATAGTTCCGCCGAACAATTCCTGCGTAATTTTTTTACCATCTTTGGCCGCAGCAATCGCAATCGCAGCATCGGGATGTAAATGATCAATATGTTTAAATGGTAAGAATCCATGTAAAGGCGTATCTATAGAAGGTGCTTTTGACGCTAAATCATAGATACAATGGTTAAATAACTCAACCATTTCATCTTCATGTTCAAGACCACGATAGACATTCTCCAAATTGCGAAGACGTTGTAAATAAAGCGCCGCAAGACCTGACTTTTTTAACGTTCCAATGTCTCCACCAGATCCTTTAATCCACATCACATCAACTTCTTCGCCCGTCAACGGATCTTTTTCCACAACTTTACAAGACGTATTACCACCGCCATAATTTGTGATTCTTAAATCTGCACCTAGAATATTTGAACGATATAACAACAAAGCTACCTCATCACCACGAAGTGCTTGAGCTTTCTGATCGTCCCATAAATAATTGACATGTTTGTACGTTTTCACTTCTTCTATATTTTGTTTTAATATTAATTTTCTAATGTTTTCGCGAACCCTACGATACAAATCGAAATGATAATTGTCAGGATACCAGCTATTATGGAACGATAGGTAGGCCGATCTACACCTTTCCATTCTTTGAGTACCACACCCCAAGCATTTGATATCAAAATGATAAACGCCATATGCAATATCCAAGAACTAGCTCCATTACCCAAGCGGCTTTCGCCCATACCGTAAAAGAAAAACTGTAAATACCAAGTCGTTCCTGCTAAAGCACATAAAAGGAAATTTTTGCCTTTAGGTGCATCAGATTTCGTATAGTCCGAAAACGTTTTGTTCTTGATCAAAAGGTAAAGACACCATAGGAAATTAGTCGTAAAACCACCCCATAAAATCACAATGTAAGTGACATTATTCTGGTAAAGAAATTCACCTTGATTTGGATTAGTAGACTTCCACAATATATTTGCCACATCAGCCATGGGCTTTCCTGCTTCAATACCGAAATTGAAACAAGCACTCAATATTCCTGAAACAATAGCCACAACGATCCCTAAACCAAAATTATAATCGGACTTGCTTTCTGAGGATAATGTGGATAAGTGTTTTTCTTTTGAAACACCAGCTTTACCACATAGATAGACACCAAGCACACAGACTAAAAGTCCAAGAAGGATACAGATACCAGATTGGGTAGTAAAAAAATAATCTATGCCATGTTTGCCCTCGGCCTTATTGAAAAAATAATAGATGCTGGGCATCAAAGAACCAAAGACCATGCTAAGCCCTAAAATAATGCTGCTACCTAACGAAACACCGAGATAGCGCACACCAAGACCGTAGGTTAATCCACCAATTCCCCAAAGCAAACCGAACAAAAAAGTATAACCTAATATGGCGTTATCAGTACTTTTAATAATTTCAGCAAAATTGGGTATCGTTAACATCGCCGCTATAGGCGGCACAATGATCCACGAAAAAAGCCCCCCTAAAATCCACATGGACTCCCAGGACCATCCTTTTACTTTCTTGTACGGCACATAAAAACTTCCCGAGGCGAATCCGCCTATGAAATGAAATATAACTCCGAAAACTGCATTCATATAAACGTTATTTAGGTTCTTAGCAACTAAGTTAATTCATTGGTTTTTTAGAACTGTTATGCACTGTTATGACCTTCTTTCCATAAAGGGTCAAAAACACAAACTGGGCTACTCCAAAATGGACAGCCCAGTTTATTTAGACTTGTATTTTTAGCTATTTAGTATTCAAGCATTCAAAAGTATATACTTTTGCTCTGGCTAGCTACGCTTAAGTCAATTCATAAGCGATAATATACCGTTAGCGATCCACTAGTAGCTTATTTTAAGAGGTTGATAATAGCTGCTTCCCGTTCTTTTGGAAAAACTTTTAGATCCAATAATTTACCATCCTTTAACCTGCCTTCGACGGTGGTCTGCCCGGGAGCATGCAGCTTAAAATCTACATCCCATTCTTTGGGCCAAGCTGGAAAAAGGTAAATTTTATCATCCACTACCTGCAAAAGCATTTCCTGTAAGCCGATCATACCTGAACCACCCCAGTTATGATCCGGAACCCAGTCGAAGCCCGGCCCCCAAAAAGTTGGAAATCGCCGTTCCGCATTTTTGAGTTTCAGGAGAGTCAATTGCTTTGCTTCGTCGACCAATCCGAGACGTGCAGCAAAAATATTATGTTGCTTCCAGCCAATATGACTTTTGAATTTAAGCACATCGGGATCATCAGTGTAGGTATTGACTGCAATATCCATATTTGGTTTACCAATACCATAAATTCCCCAAGGATAGACGGGATAGAGCTGCGGGGATTCGGTATTGTTGATCCGGGCCCATAGCTGTGCTGGCGCCAACATCTTTTTGCCCCCGAGTTCACGCCGTGGCAAAGGTGGGATTCTGGTTAAAAACCCCTGAAAATAACTACGCGACTCAGCGTTGATATACCCCTCTGGCAATGCCAGCAATCCTTTTGTTACCTCCTGTAACGCTGCAATCGTGCTAGCCGAATTATAGGCCATTTTATAGGTCTCCGCGGAGGAGCCCGGATACAGGACAAGGTGACCTGCATCATCCAATACCTTGCTACCTCGTTGCCGTGCCCGGTATTGATAATGCTCATCAAAAAAACGTAGACAACTTTCTATCAGCGGGATATAAGTCTGAATATCGGACTTATTATAACGTTCGGTTTCTAGTATCATCATGCAGAACTCCAGCACAGTATCCCATTCGTATTCCAGCCAAGCATTGTATTCTAGGCCCTTATCGAAATCTTTTGGCCGTTTCCAATTGTATTCTGCTGGATTGGGTAAACCAAAATTTTCAATCTGCTCCGTAAAGCTTGCACCGGAATGACCCCAATAAAATTTGGATCGCCATTCGGCGTTCCCCAAAAGGCGTTGGTAAAACTTAAATTGTGCCGGCATTAGATCAAAATCGCCGCTCTTCAATAATGGCCAATAGACCAAGCGCTGATTTTGTGCCGTGTGGGTACCTCCACCCCAATTACGAAAATCCGGTGTGAACGTAAATGTACTATCAATTGTGACAGGATCATAGGTGAATAACCCCCCGTTAAATTTTGTTGGATAGTCCCCATAAGCGTTACAAGCCAGCATAAATCGAAACAACTGATAGTTTCTGCCAACTTGCCAAGCTTCATTATTAGGGTCTTTTAAGCCTGGCTGGATGACGATATGACTTCTATCCCAAAAGGATTTCCACCAGGATTCTGTCGCTCGTTTTAGCGATACAAAGCTAGGTTTGGGCGTAGCCAGATCCTCCAGTGCTGTTTTCCAGTGTTGCAAGTCTGCTTGTTGCCCTACATGCAACGTCACTTGAAGCGCATGATTGGTCTTTGCCGCTTTACTTTTGAGTATCCAAGATTGGTATGGGGTATTCATATACGTCCCTGCACGCTGGCCGACGTATTCAAAATCCTCACCTTTTAAAAGACCGCCTGAAATTCGGTTTTTCAATGGGTTGTATAACGAATCTTTGATGGTTGTCAGGCCTTGTTGATCGACGACAAGGTCAAACGCGGTAGTCGCTTGATTTTGATGATAGAAAATAATATTGTTTGCTTCTGCCACAACCTGATCTTTATGCGTCACCACTGGTTTTGGCGGTGCCCACTTCCAAGAATTCGCATTATTTTCCTTCTTCTTAGGAAACAGATCCTGAAAACGCCAGCTCTCGTAAGCTGCTTCCACCTTGATCTTCCGATTGGCACTTACTTCGAGATGTACATTGGGATTAAACACATCTACCCAAACCAGTACTTCGGCCTTGACGCCTTTGCTTTCGCCCCTCAGGACAATATGACCTTTATCCAACTGCAATTCCTGCTGGAATTTTCCGTCTGCAAAGGGGTTAGGATATAGATGGAGGCGGATGCGGCCGAGCTTCAACAAGGTATTGTTCTCGTCAAATGCGCCTGTTTTTCCCAGATACAAAAATAATTCACCGTTTTCCACCCAAACGTTCAATCCAATATCTCCACCACCTACAGGCATGGATTCAGATGAATTTTTGCTCTGTGTGGTCCAAGATACATTGTAATCCTTCCAATTGAACTCTTGAGCCTCAATTGGGCTTAACAAAACAACTATTAAAACTAGAATGCCTATAATACGTTTTTCAATCATCATTTCTGTTTACCAATCGTCTGTACGGAAAGAACTTAAGGGCAGGCCATTGGCCCCGAACACATCTCCGACAACGAAATCTTTAAATGCATAACGAACAGCCACCGGCTCCTCAACTTTGAGCGACGCTACAACAATGGTCTTTCCTTTCAAAACAGCATCCGCAGGATAAAAAACTTGATCTTTACCCGCAATCTCAAAAGTCTTTATTTCTTTACCATATGAAGTCAGCCCCAGCGGTGCATCCTTAAAAGAGAGTACTGCGGTACTGCCTTTAATTTCCAACTTTTCATAAACAGGACTTTTGAGATTTAGTGAAGCAAAACCGTAGCTATCGTGCAGAGCTAGATAGGCCAGTCGCTCGCCACTTTGCTGTTTATGTGATGGATGGATGCAATTTTGTTCACCCAAATCTAGGGTAACCGCCATAGCGGAATGCGGGATTTTATCCAATGATTTACGCTGTGCATCGCGCAGATAAGCCGAATTGTATTTATCACCTACATGATAAGGCGGTAATGAAGCGTAATCAAATGGTGCAATTTGCGTAAAATAAAAAGGAAGTTCATAATTTCCCCATAGCGCACGGTACTTTTCGACCATCCGGGGAAACAACACTCCATACTGATCCGGACGTTCGTAGTTGGACTCACCTTGGTACCAAATGATACCACGAATGCCGTAACCGGCAATGGGATGAATCATACCATTATATAACATGGTCGGCACGCGGTTTTTATCTTTCAAGCCTTCCTCTTCTTTTGGGATCTCTATATCTTTCTGATCCGCCAGCCAAGATGCCTTCATCCAGGCTTCGATGTTTGAACCGCCATAGCTGCTATGAATCAAACCTACTGGCACACCCAAGGTTTTGCGCAATTGTCGACCGAAATAGTAGGCTGTTGCACTAAAACTGACAACAGACTGTGGCTCTGCTTTTTTCCAAACACTTGGTTTGCTATCCGATGCAGGCTGCAACAAAGGATTGCGGGGAACGGTATAGATACGCAATTGATCGTCTTTGGAATTCATCATTGCTTCTGTACTGCCGAGGATGGGTTGCCCAGGATAGCCTTTCAAAGGCATTTCCATATTCGACTGACCTGAACATAACCAAACTTCGCCAATTAGAATATCGTGCAGTTCAATCACATTTTTTTCTGAGACCTTGATCTGATAAGCTCCGCCTGCTGCTGGTGTTTGCACTACAATTTTCCATTGGCCAAGCTTGTCCACTTTCGCTTGATATTTCTGCCCATTCCAGGAGGTCTGTAAGGTTACTGTTGCCTGGGGGTCTGCCCAGCCCCAGACAGGGACTTTACTTTGTTGCTGCAGCACCATCCCATCGGTAAAGAGAGCCGATAAATGTACTTTCGCCTGGCTACTCAATTGGGCCAACAGTAACACGATCGCAAAAAAACAAGTTTTCATCGTCATAAATTTATCGCTTTAAAAAACTGGCATCCAAACGCTCATATCACCAAATGTACGGTTTCCCCAAGCAAAATAGGGTACTAAACGCACAGGGATAGTTTCAGGCTTTCCATCGGAAGTTTTACGGTATAGTGAATTCCATTTCGTGCTATCTGTACGATAGGCTTTTCCTTCCAACAAGACAATATCCTGTCCCAAGATATTTTCATTTCTCAGCGCGAACTGTTCGCCATGTTTCATTTTCAGATCAAAGATATTGACATCCGCAGCTACATCCTGCTTTTCCAGACAGTAAACCACAGGCCCCCGCATGACCGCAACCTGGTTACGCGTTTCTTCAACCAATGGATTTGACTCCATCAAAGAAACATCCATGGGCAACCTAATTTCAATGCGGTCCCCTTTTTTCAGCGGTCCTGCTAAAAGGGCATAGCCTTTCTTGATCGGTACTTCTACTTTTACCTTATTTTTCCATATTTCTGCCTTTCCAGCCCAACCCGGTACCCGTAGTTTCAAAGTATAATCGGAAGGAAACTCTTTTAAGGTGAAGATGGCGGCTCCTTCCCATGGGTAGCTGGATTCTTGTACAATGTTGATATGTTTGCCTTGGTATGTTGTATTCAATTCATTTCCGCCATACAGGTTGACCGCAACAGCATCTGTGGATAGTCCGTAAGCATAGTTGGCTACTTCTGCAATAGTACGAACGATATTGGGTGGACAGCAATTAGATAATGAGATATAAGGAACCCGCTTTTTAGACCAGCGCTGCTGGAATGGAAGATCGGATGAATAACTCAATGGATTGGTATACAAAAATTTGTCGCCATCTAAACTAATCCCTGACAGTACACTATTATAGAGCGCCAGTTCCAATACATCGATGTATTTTGCATCGCCCGTGAAATTAGCCATGCGCCAATTCCACAACATATTGCCAATATTTGCACAGCTTTCATTGTGCGCAGTTAAGTTGGGTAATTGATAATCCCGCCCAAATGCCTGATGGATTTTCTGTACCTCACTGGGATTATAGGAAGTTCCGTCAGGTGAGGTACCATCATACAGCGATCCCAGACCACCAGTAATGTACATCTTATGCTTAGTGACGTCAGCCCAAATTTCAAAAAGGCGGTTGCTCAATGTGGTATCTGCAATCTCGGCACATAAGTCGGCAACTCCTGCATAGAGGTAGCTTGCCCGTACGGCATGTCCCGTGGCTTTATGCTGCTTGCGGAATGGGATACGGTCCTGATTGTCGTCAGTACCATCCTCAATCTCACCTTTAATATCGATCAAGTGCTTGGCAAGTTCAAGGTATTTTTGGTCTTTGGTCGTCCGATAAAGTTCTACAGTACCCATATAATGAGAGGGACAGATTGCGTTTCGGGCCAAGGTCGGATTGGATTTTTTATAAAATCCATACAGGTAGTCAGCTGCTTTGATTGCGATATCCAACAACTCGCGTTGTCCGGTCGCCCGATAATGTATACATCCTGCAGTCATCAAATGCCCGATATTATAGGATTCAAAACTCAACCGATCTTGAAACTCAATATTTTGTCCCGACCGCTGCTGGTCAATTGTCGCTTTGGTATAAATATACCCATCGGCACGTTGCGCTTTGCGGATAACGGGAATAACTTCATCCAGCATGTGAAGTAGCTTTTTATCCTTTGTCTGTGCATAAATTGCGCAGACAGCTTCCAATGTTTTGTAAAAATCGCCGTCATGAAAGGATGGTCCGCTATGCTCTCCTTTCTCCAAACCTGCCGCAATTTCGAAATTCCGATAGGCGTGACTGATGGAAGCATCTGTATAAACGTGCCAGAGTTGTGGCACCATCTGCTCATAGCATGACTTTGTACGATCGGCCCAAAAACCTTTGGTCCATTGCACATCCCCCATATCGACCGCTTGTTGGACGGCATAAGGGCTTGCACCGGTATTTGTAATAGACTTTTCCTGGGCCTGGACCTTACAGGCCGTCGCGAAGAAGAGACCCAGGATCATTAGTTTGCGCTTCGTATTCATGATTTCTTTATTTTGCATCTAGCCATAGTAATTCAACTTTCCCCTGCAAGCCCGAAGGCAGCAAGCCTTTCAGAAACTTGTCCGATGCCGTCGTTTTTATTTTCTTTTCTGCAGCGGGGTTTTCTTTTTCGTACAGCAAGCGATTGCCCCAGGTGTTGTACACTTTCACCTTGATCTTGTTATCACCTTGCCGGATAAAATCAGTTACATCGATCTGATAAGGTTTGGTCCAGACAACACCAGCATACTGTTCATTGATGAAAATTTCAGCCATGGATTCGATCGCTGAAAATTCCAAATAAGCACGCTGTTTTTTACCAATCTCTTGAACACGTAACGTTGTCTCATAGCTTCCAGAGCCAGCATGGTATTTAGTTTCATTGTCTGTACCGCTTGTCCAAAACTGAGGTTCCTGCTGCTTAAGCGTTTGTTTGTTGTGCAGCCCATCAGCAGTAAATGACCAAGGTTCTATCAAGGCTGTTTTCCCGGATAACTGATAGGTTGGTACATCGATCTTTTTATCAGTGGTCAAAACAAAGCCGGATTGATAGGCTTCAAATGACAAGTCAACAATTGTCCTATCCTTGATCACTTTAAATGGTAGAACCGCTAGTTTGTCGCTCACAGGATCATAACGGTAGGCATAGCTGTCTTTTGTCCGTAAAGATAACGTTGCCTTTTGCGGTAAGCTATCTTGATTGGCTACAAAAAACAAATGACCACCATCGAAACGGCGATGGTTCCAGGAGATATGCGGATTGTCTCCTTCATTGATCAGCACATCCGGAGCAATATTTAGTGGACTAAAATCCTTCGCTTGATAATGTCCAACAAGCACCCGTCCTTTGCCCAGTTGTTTAACTTTTAACGTTGTATTTGTGAATGGCGCGAGGTTGCTAAATAATTCTTCAAGCAAACTGCGATACTGTTGTACTTTTTCATCCGTCAATTTGCCCCGCCAGGTCTTTGGTATATCTTGAAAAAGCACCGTAGCCCCTCGATTGACAAGACTCTTGATGCGATCTAAGGTACGAAGGGAATATTGGCTACCATTCGGATTTAATGCTGTTTCTCCAGGCATCACAAGTAAAGAGTAAGCAATATGATTCGCAAAAACCACCTTACCGTCCTGCACCCTCGTCTGGTTCCAAAGCGCATCGGGATTGAAGGAATCGTAAGCATAGCCTCGTAGCGGATCGACCCAATCTTCGGGTCTATACATATTAGCTCCAGTGGTCACCCCCGCAACTTTCTGCAGAGGTAAGCCGACATTGGCCAACAGCGAATCTGCCCGATGTACACGCGCATCACCGATAATACCAGGCAGCACATCGACTAAAGTACTTGGGAGTACAGATCTTCTAGGAATCTCTTCACCAATAAACACAGCTACATCACGTACGGGTACCCCGTGTTGTAAAAGCTGCTGTGCCCGGATTGCATAATTCACCCATTCTTTACCGGGTTTCCACCAGGTTTGATCGCGCTGAAAATAGGTACCAATACCATCCATGGTCATACCAGGTTTGCGGTCCATCCAGGGATTATGCACATACACATGGTAGACTAGGTTGTTGATTCCCAAGGCATAATTTCTATCCTGAAGACTTTTTAGGAGTCGTGGATGTTCGTCCCATTGGGCCCGAATCTGGGTAAAGGCTTCGGACATAGTCACCTGTTTGCCATAAATATGGCTGCCTGAAATGGCATCCAAAATATCCGCAGGTTTGTCGTGTGAAGGGCTTCTAAACCAAAATTCGCCCATCGGACGATCGGTAGAAGCAAAATGGGCTAGCCCGTCACCGACCATCACAGGAGCCGTGGCTTCAGCTGTAAATTCGACACCATATTCATCCGCTTTCCGGCGTAATGTTGCATAACCATTCTCCTGCAACAGCTCACTGATGGTCTGTCTGTAATCTTGCAAAAAGGCTTCGGAATCTTCTACACTATTGACAAAACAACCCGCCAAAACAGGAAGATAGTCGGTCAAGTCATAACCTCGACGTTTCAAAAACTCGTTTGGAAAACTTCGGGTCCAGTTTTGACTGCCACATTCCCAAGAATCAATATGAAATACCGTGAGGACTTCTTTAGATAACTGCGGATCTACATGCTTTTTAGCTGCCCCAAACCACTGGTCAAATTGAAAAGCGACAGTAGCCGCATCGAGTTTATCACACTCTAAGCCTTTACCAGCACCTGCAGTCTCGTTTTTATGTCCTGTAGAGGTATGCCCAACACGCAATATTTTCCATTTTCCTGCCGGCAATGTGAGGTCAACACGACCTGCCCTGTCGGGGTTCGGTAGACGGATAAGCTGTTGCTGTCCGACAATAGCGTCTTTGGCTACGGCGCTTGGTTCAGAGTTTTTTCCTACACGCCAGATTTCCCCTGTCTTTCCTTCGATCTGATTGACCTGCGCTTCTTCAAAAAGACTGATGCCGTTTAATTTTAGCGAAGGTTTCCATTTACCGGAATCAAGGTCTTCGGCTCCGGGTTCACTACCGACAGGATCGTAGACAAAACGAAAATATTTCGCTTTGGTATACGGAATCAGGTGGGTGACGCCATTGTCCCAGTCCAACCAGCCCATTCTGGGGGATTCTAATTGTGTAATCTTCCGAAAATTTAGGCCATCATCGCTAGCCCAAACTTGCAAACGGTTCGCTTGGTAGTTGGATGCTGTCCATTCAATTTTCAATGAATTGCAAGGGAAGGGCTGATCAAATGCATACTGTATCCAACCGGACGCAGCTGTTGCAAAATTTTGTTTATTCCCTCTTTCAGCCAATCGTTTTAGATCTTCGCCATAGCTATTGGATACGTGGACCTTCTCCGTAAAGCTTTTTCGCGGCGAATGTGTCAGTGGTATCGCAAATAAGGCAATATCCTCGTAATAGCCTTGTTGGGTTTGTGGTTGTGGCAATTGAACATTACGCAGCCGCTCCCCCTTGCTATCGATTACGGTATCGGCATGCACGACTTTCTGCATCGACTTCTCGGGACTGATCCATGGTCCCCCTGCGGTTGCAAATCCATCATTGGGCAATAAAGCTATTTTTACTCCGTATTTTTTTGCTTCACGGACGATATATTTGAACATATCCCACCATGCTGGTGTCAACGTCTCTGTCGGCGGATCGAAAAGAGGCGGATTGGTTTTGCCCTTGATCGGCGCTAGATAGGCTCCTGCGATCTTATTTTCTGCCATCGCTTTCAGATCCGCAGTAATCCCTTCCTTGGAATAGCTGGCATGCATAAAGTACCAAAATACCCAAGGTTTTGCCTGTTCAAATGAATGTTGATCCAAAGGAACTAATGCCGTTGGAATACCTTTAATCTGTGCATTACCGCTCAAACAGCCAAAAAGAAGACTTGTCCCTAATAGCAACTTAATCCTCGTCATATCTTATCTTGTTCTTTAAAGCTATCCAAAAGGTTGGACAGCTTATTTCTTTCAATTTTGAATTTATCTCCCTTATCGCGTCATTTCAACTAGTCGACGCCTACAGGGTTTAACTTTACTTACTGGATATCTTCCTGCTAATCTTCATTTATTTAATTAGATTTTACAAAATCCTCGATCGATTGTTTCAAATATGTCGGAATCAAATAAAAGGAATAATTGTAGTCTTTTGCCGGAATTTGATATTTTCCCAATGGTTGCGATACATCTGTCCAGGTATCATTTCCGCCAATACCCATCTGTTTTAAGTCGACATTTAAAGTAATCCTATCTTCTTTCTTCAATTTAAACCAGTGTTTTGCTTCGACGATTGCTTTTTGTGAATAAGGCCAGGCACTCATATACAGCGGCTGCTCGCCGACAACCAAAACACCTGTATTTTTATTTTGAAGGTGCATCCAACGAACATCCATCCGATTTCCGTTTTCCTGTGGATAAAGATAATGCTCCATAAATTGATCGATGTTCATGTGATAAACACCGAGATCAAACCCATAGGCACGATCAGGGTAGTTTTCCATTGGACCTAGGCCATAATATTGGATGTCTTCAAATGTGGGATTGATCCCCATTTGAAGTCCTACTTTCGGAATATTAGGTAATCCAGCCTTCACCTTCAGCTGGTAATTTACCGATACAATACCTGGATTTTTAACCGTATAGATCAATTTTACCTGTGCAGAATCACCCGGAAGAACATACAATGTCTGTACTTCATAATCTTGACCTTTTTCTTGAGCGGTTACCGACACTAATTTTGGTGTGCCATACCAGTATTTTAGTTTTTTCTCCGGTTTCCAGCCCCGGCGGTCATTATCCGTACTTGGTCGTGTAAAGCTGGGTCGAATGGCATCTTTGATAATTTCTTGCCCTTTGTAATTAAACGCAGTTAAACTTCCTGTCGATTTATCAAAGATAACCTGAAATGCATTACCCGCGATCTGATACTTATCGGCAGTTTCTGTCTTGACCAATTTACTTCCTTTGTATGATAAAGGTCGCAGGGCATTAGATTGCTCCTGCAATCGGACCTGTGATGAAGACACGACAAATCCTGCCGGCGCCCATGCTGTCGCTTCCCGTAGACGGAATTGGATATCAAGCTGATATTCCTGATCTGCCAAGCGTTTGAATGGCAAAGAGGATGTGAAGCTTAACTGTGTAGAATCGCCTGCCGCCAAATCAATCGCGGATATAGGCACTTCCTTGACCAGCAGACCATTTTTGCGGAATAATAAGACAGCATTATAATGATTTAGGTTGAGCACCGCTGATCTATTTTTGATTTGTACCGTACTTTTTGCTGAATCAACTAAAGTGATCTCTGCAGGCTGATAGATTCGTTTATTCTCATACATCGCCGCTTTTGGTCGCCCCCAGGCATCGGTGATACCATTCAAACTAAAAGCGCCATTGTGTACTTTTTCGCCAAAATCACCACCATAGGCCAATACTTTACCATAAACGGAATCCTTACGGATCAATGCCTGATCTTTATAATCCCAGATAAAACCACCGATCAAACGTGGATGGGCGCGAAAGATATCCCAAAAATCACGAATATTACCAGTCGAATTGCCCATGGAATGGGTATATTCAACAAAGAGGATCGGACGATGATCGCCATTGTCCTGATTTAAGAGTAATGAGGGGGTGAAAATACCGGGATAGAATCGCGATACCATATCCACATAATATTGGTCCTTTATATTCTGAATCCGGTGCGAGTGATCGTTGGATTTTGGATAACGTGGATCCGAAGGATCAATATAGCCCGGTAACTGATGACTTCCCATGGCCGGCTCGTAATGTACAGGACGTGTAATATCAAAATCATGTATCCAAGCAGCCATAGCGGCCGTATTCGGTCCTCTCCCCGATTCATTGCCCAGCGACCAGATGATAATGGAAGGATGATTCTTGTCCCGTTCCACCATCCGTGTCACACGTTCGTTGAGCGCCGCCAGCCAAGCTGGATCGTTCATCAACTTTCCACCTAGACCATGGGTCTCCATATTTGCCTCATCCATCACCATAATACCATAGCGGTCACAGAGCTCATAGATATACGGATCATTGGGATAATGTGAGGTACGAATTGCATTAAAATTAAATTGTTTGATCTGACGAATGTCGGCTTCCATATCTTCCCGTGTCAGTGCCTTCCCGCGTTCGGGATGGTGATCATGCCGGTTGACTCCATATAAGTAGGTGGTTTTTCCATTGATCAAAAGTTTGCTGTCTTTTGGAGAAAAAGCGATACTCCGAAACCCGACTTGGCAAGTCTTCGCTTCAAGCAAGCGATTTTTCTTATCATACAGCGTCAGTACCAAGCGGTATAGATTAGGCTCTTCTGGGGACCATTTCTTTGGATTTTTGATCGTCGTTTCCAATAGACCAAACTTCACATTGTCCAATCTCGGATAGATCTCGTCAAAAATGGCTGAAGCCCCTTTTTCCAATGGTTTGTCGAGAATAGCTGTATTATTGCTATCATAAAGTTGTGCTTTGAGCGTAAAACCGCTGATGCTGTCACCCGAAAAATTATCAATTTTTGGACGCAACGAAAATTTAGCATCTTCGTAATTGGCATCTAGAGTGGCCTGCCAGTGAAAATCGGCAATACGAACCTTCGGTTCAGCCATCAAAAACACCTCGCGGTGAATGCCGCTCATGCGCCAATGATCCTGATCTTCTAGATAGGAAGCATCGCTCCAACGCAGCACCTGAACGGATATACGATTTTTACCTTTTTTAAGGTAAGGTGTCGCATTGAATTCGGACGGTAAGCAGGAGTCTTCCGCATAACCTACGTACTTGTCATTAATCCACAACTGATAGGCTGAAATAACCCCGCCGAAATGTAAGGTGATGTTCATTCCATCCCAGGATTCGGGCAATTCGAATGTTTTTTGATAAGACCCTACACCATTGTAATCTTTGGGAATGCGCGGTGGATCAATTGGGCTAAATGGATACACTGCTGAACGGTAAATGGGAATATCATAGCCCTTCATCTCCCAATTAGAAGGAACCTGAATTTTATCCCAGCCTTTGACTTCGGATAAATGAAAATCTTGAGGTGCTTCAGCCGGTTTAAAGGCAAATTTAAAATCCCATTTGCCATTTAAAAAGAGCATTCGTTTATTGCTCTGCCGATCATTCTTCAAAGCTTCTTCCACTGTCTCATAGGAATAGCCCGTCGCTCGTGAGGGATCCCGATTGATGGCGGTAATCATCGGATTTTCCCAAGGAGCAGCAATTTGTCCATTCGGTACAGGGGGAATGACTGCCGGTTTTCCGTCAACTGTCTGTGCT
This sequence comes from Sphingobacterium sp. DR205, assembly GCF_011064245.1. Classification (NCBI taxonomy): domain Bacteria; kingdom Pseudomonadati; phylum Bacteroidota; class Sphingobacteriia; order Sphingobacteriales; family Sphingobacteriaceae; genus Sphingobacterium; species Sphingobacterium sp. DR205. Next base: position 6,515,899 of record NZ_CP049333.1, read on the forward strand.
TGTAGCGAAGCTGCAGTCAGCAACAATAGCAAGGCAGCACTCCATTGAAACGCTGCAGTTCCTGTAGCTGATTTAATATTTATAATCCACTTCATATGCGATTCCTTTTTCCAAAACGAGCTCATAGTCGTTTCCTGAGATATGTTTTACTTGACCTTGTTTCACATGTGGAACAACCTTGCTCCGCAGTTTTAATGTCCCCGATCCAACAGGTGATTTTACCTTGATTTTGTTTTTTGATACATACAGTTCAATCTCACCCTCTGGTGTAGGTATTTTTCCCTCCATCCATGCTAAGGACGCCAAATAGGGCTTGATTTCGTACTTCGAATAACCCGCCTCTGTTGGTTGTACACCGAGATAATACTTGCCCAGCAAATAGATCGGACTTGCTCCCCAAGAGTGACAAAGGCTTTTGCCAAAATCCCTTCCATACATGGCATAATGCTCTGCTCCTTTTTTTGCTGGATTAAATTCTTCCCAGAAGGTCGTCGCTCCAAGTTTTAGCATACCGCCCCAATAGTCTTTCATTTCTTTCATCACATAGTCCTTTTCACCAAGTTCACACAAAGCTTCAAGTTCGTAGTAACGCATATAAGGTGTGGTAATCTGTTGTACTTGATCATTTAACAAGACATTTGCTTTCACGCCAGCCTGCTGCTGTTCGTTCAGATAATTAAAGAAAATCGCAAACATATTGCTGTAGCGTGTCACGTTATCGGTTTGCTTACCATCAATACGACTATGTGCAAAGGCTTTTTTCTGATCGTTCCAATAATAGGCAAAGAGCTTATCTTTGAGTTGTTGAGCTTCTTGTTGATAGTGTTGGTTGTCTTTCGGCTCGCCAACCAAATCGGCACACATCGCCATGGTCTCGAGACTACGGCACAGCAATAATTGTTCAAAGCTCACTTCCCCTTGCTTGCTTAGACCTTCGGCCCAGTCAATAAATACCCAATCGCCAGCTAAACCTTTCATCAAACCATCGCTATTTCTTCTATCCAAACAAAACTGCATCAGACTTTTCATACGTGGATAGATGCCTGCTATAAATTCCTTATCACCGGTATAACGGTAATAATCTGCGATACTCAAAAACCAATAGAAAGTATAATCCATAATGGTGTTGATGTGGCTGATCGTAGGCTCCTTACCCCGTAACGCTAAAATGGTTCTTTTGACGGACTCGGAATCAAATCCCAAATAGTAATTCATCGCATAAGATTGATAGGCATCACCGCTCCAGATCCACCGATCACGCTTGATACCGTCAATGAAAAACTCACGTGTGGTTAATTCCATGGTATATTTGGCTACATCCCATATCTTGTTTAATTCATTATCTGAACTACGAAAGAATCCGCGATCTGCAACTGGTAGGTATTCGTATTGCATGGATACCTGATCGAACTTGACTGTTCCTTCGGGTTCTAAGTAAACAAAGCGGAAGGCTTTTGATAGATCGAGTGTACTGTCCTGTGGTTGTTGGTTGTGTATCTCAAGTAAATCGATAGTCTCACTGGTTTTCGTCGAAAGTGCTTCCTCTCGGGATTCGCCATAATAGATGTTCAGGCGACCTGTCCCCACCAGCTTATGCAGGGTAAGAAAACCAAATGTATTTTTTCCGAAATCGACCAAGATACCTTTGCCTTGTTTTTCTTGCGAAAGTGCCTGTTGTGGTTTCACAGGCAATTTAAACTTGGATGGTCGAGCTGTTGGTCCGTTAAAGTTCCATTTACCAGCTTTGACATAGGTTGTCCCGGATTGATCAGACGCTTTACCTGTCTCATCAATCCATTCCTTATCTTCATACGTTGCGTTCCAATCGCTATCTGTTGTTACATTTTTCCCTGCAACATACAGCGCGGGAACATTTCCTTGATTGTAAACTTTAATATTGATTTTTTGCTTTCCCTTTTGAAGCTTCACTTTAGCAGGTGCCCCTGGAAGCATTTTTCCGTTGATCTTGACATTATACTTGCCTTCGGCATAAATGCTGATTTCTTCATCAGCAGGCAAATCAAATTCTTTACTGAACTCGACAAGCACATAGTGACTGTCCATTTTCCAAAAAGGCGGAAAAAATGTACCTCTTTCCGTCCGGCGATTTTGCATATCGTTGCTTAACCAGACTTCATAATCTCCCGGATACCAGATCCAGGTACTTGCCTGTTGTGCAAATGCTGTCGTTGCTGCAATTAAACAACCTACAATTAAAATAATTTTATTCATATTCGAATCATTGTTAATCAATTCACTAACACCGAAACCAACGTTAACTTCGGCGATATACGTGTTTTTCACTAGTAAAACACGCGCTATATTTTTTTCAATTGCTCACTAAAATACACGGTGAGACACAACTTAGGCTTTTGCCGGTTTATATCCTTTCAGTGCAAACCATAAAATAACAAGATAGCAGATGAAGGGTACACTATAGCCTAGCTGGGTATTGTCATGTGCGGAATCGATAATAATCCCGTTCAGAAATGGGAACAACGCTCCGCCGACAATGGACATGATCAACCAAGAAGAAGCTTGTTTCGTTTCGTTGCCGAGACCTGCAATACCAAGAGAGAAAATCGTCGGGAACATAATTGACATAAAGAAACCTAATCCACCAAGTGCATACAAAATGACCATACCTGTTCCCGAAATGGCTACCCCTGCCAATACTGCGCAGCAAACAGCATAAATGGCCAACAAACGCTGGGCCGTGGTATAACGTAACAATAGCGTTCCAACGAAACGTCCGCCCATAAAGAGCAGACCATATATGCCAAGGAAATACCCCGCAGTCTTCTCATCGACACCAGCCCCCTGTTGCGCCATACGAATAAAAAAACTGGTCACACAGACCTGAGCTCCGACATAAAAAAATTGTGCAATCACCGAAAAGCTCAAATGTCTATGTCGAAGTACAGCAAATAAGCCCCTTTTTTGCCCGGCGTTTCCCTCCGTCTTTTCACCCTGAATTTCGGGGAGTTTTACAAATAAAAAAATCAGTGCCACCCCCAGCAAGATCAAGCCCAAGGTTAAATAAGGCATTTTTACGGAAGATGCTTCATGAAGCAGGTACGTTAACCGATTGCTCTCCGTCATAGCCGCCAGTTCCGTTTCTGAATAGCTCGTCCCCGACAAAATAAAGGTGGTACCTACAACCGGAGCGACCATTGCCGCCAATCCATTAAAGGAGGCCGCCAAATTAAGCCGATGTGTTGCTGCTTCGGGCTTACCCAAAACTGCAGCATAAGGATTAGCCGCTGTTTCCAATAAGGCTAGTCCACAACCAATAATAAATAATGCCAGCAAGAAGAGCTCATACATACGGTGATCTGCCGCGGGGATAAATAGAAATGCACCTAGGGAGAAAGTAACCAGCCCAATAATAATAGACAGTTTATACCCCCATTTGCGCAAAACATAACCCGCCGGCAGTGCCATAATGAAATAAGCGAAGAAAACTGAAGTATCAACCAGTGCTGACTGGCTATTATTCAACTGACAGGCTTTTTTCAAATGCGGGATCAGAACGCCATTTAAATTATGGGCCATACCCCATAAAAAAAACAGACTGACGATCAGAATAAACGGAAGCAGATACCCCTTAGTAGAAGCTGCCCCGGTTAACTTGATCGGTTTTTTTGTACCAATTTCCATGTGATGATAGGTTAAATTGAAGCTTCCTTGCGTTTTGCCAATAGGATATGGTCTGCGACCAACACCACCACACCATGTTGATTGATAATTTCAACATGCTCAACTACGGTACCGAACTCAGGCTTTTTTGCATCGGATTTTTCCGAAATAGTCACCTCAGCGTGGATGGTATCGCCAATAAATACGGGCTTGACAAAACGAAGGCGATCGTAGCCTTTGGAAAATGCTTCCGGGTTAATGACTGAGGCCGTCAGTCCGATACCAATCGCAAAGATCATTGTTCCGTGCGCAATACGTTGTCCAAAGGGTTGGGTCTTGCACCATTCCGCATCGAGGTGATGGGGGAAGAAATCGCCTGTATGTCCGGCATGAACAACAAAATCTGTTTCGGTAATCGTGCGGCCCAATGTTGTCCGTTTATCGTTTAATATATAATCTTCAAAAAAAATAGATTCGAAATGCATAATTTAATTTATTATTGGTTTTAAGGCTTTGTTTCTTTATCCTTTTGCTATCGGTTGCCCCCCTTGGGCACTGCTTTGATAAGCAGCCTCTACGACGGCCATGGTATGGATTACATCTTCAACCGCAGCTGGTAATACCGCTATTTCACCCAGTTTAAAACGCATCAGGCTACCCATACTGCCGATGAAAGCATCAGGAAACCAAGTTCCCTCGATCGGGTAAGCCACCCATTCCGGTTGGCTGCCATCTGTTGGCTTAATACAATATTCAAATACATCGGATACCCCATGCGGATAATCCATCAGCAAACCCATCGTCGCTTTGATAGCCCCCTTGGTACCTTCCCATTTGATATAACTTTCCTCATGTTTTGGCCCAAATTCATGGTCATGATTGGTATTTACAACAGCGTGTAGTGTGTCTCCATAATCAAATAGCAAGGTCGTCCTGCTGGATGATAAGGCTTTGGCTGGGTGTTTCAATGTTTTTGCATACACCGACTGTGGATCGCCTAAAAATGAGCGGATCAAATCTATATAATGAACACTGTGATACAGAATTTCTAAGCGTGGGTGTACCATCACATGCGGAAAAAGCTGCCAAGGTGTATGTACCGATACCCGTACTTCCATATCATACAGTTCACCAATATGGCCTTGGTCGATCAACCAGCGTGCGGCATTGACAAAGGGTGCCTGACGAAGCTGACAGTTGATCGCAGCAACCAAGCCCTTACGTTGACAGACTTCTAATATCGCCTGACTATCTGCATAATAATCACCCATTGGCTTCTGAATCAATACAGCCGCGCCATGAGGTAATGCCTCCAAGGTTTCGATAAATTTATTGGGCATAATGGTTACATCATAAACCGCATTTTCGGGAGCCTGTGCGACGGCATCTTCCACCGTATCGTAAACATGTGGAATACCAAATTCTACTGCCAACGCTTCTGCTTTCGCCTTTGTACGATTGACAATACCATGCACATGAAAGCCTGCTTTACGATAAGCCGGGAGATGCGCATCTTTCACTATACCACCTGCGCCTATAATAATAATCGGCAGAGCAGTCTGGGGTAAAATCGTTTTATAAGGGATATCTATCATAACCATGCATTTATTTTTTCCTGTGCTTTTGTTAATAAAGAAAGACTACTTTCATCAGTCTTAATCGCAGCTATTACAGTATCGTCGATGATATGTGCAATCTGCGGCCAGTTGGCCAAGCGCGGTAATGTACGTGCAGTATCGTGCAATTCAGCCAATTTATTATAAAAGGGTATCATCTGATTGATTTCGGAATCATACCAAGTGGAGTAACGACAGCCTACTCCTCCTTCGACAGTGAGGAGCTTATCTTGTTGGCGTCCGACTGCAAAACGTATAAAGTCATAAGCCAACTGCTTATGACAACTACCTTCTGGAATTGCATACAACCAATACACATTTAATGAGGGAGACATTCCTCCTTCTGCTGAAGGAATAGCTGCTACATCCACCTTACCTTTTACGGCCGAGGCGGTATCAATCTGTGCCCAGGATGCAAAACCAAACCAATTGACCATCATAGCGACTTCACCCCGCGCAAAGGCGGCGCCCGCCTGCACAGATTCATAATTGACCGATTCGGGGTGCAATCCCCTACTCTCTTTAAATAACCCTCTATAAAAATCCAATGCTTCTACAGCCAATGGCTGATCCAGCTTAACAGGTATCTCTCCTTGCTGCAAATCGCCTCCACGGGACCAAAGTTGAATACAGAAATCGAATACCGCATTGTGTCCATCCGGATAACCGGCAAATACGGTTCCGTACAGGTTATCTTCAGGCCGCGTAAAAAATGCTGCAACAGTCAAAAAATCAGCCCAGGTTTTTGGAATTGCCAAAGGTTTTCCGTAGCGTACCTGAAAACGCGTCTGTTCCTGCGAATCTTCAAATAAATCTCTTCGAAAGACTAGGCATTCGGGACCATCATGAAAAGGCAAGCCAAATATTTGCTCGTCAAAACGTTGTAGAACTTGTAAGCTTTCTGGCCAAGCCCCTTTCAGGTCTTCCGGTGGATTTTGCACGATCATACTATCCAGTGCCGACAAACCCTCGGTTTCATAGGCACGTGCAACCCAATCGGTATTGATGTGAATGATATCCCAATCGCCATTATTAAGGCCTTTCTTTTCAAAGAAAGCTGCTGTTAATTCCTCTAAATCCAGCGGAACAAACTCCATCTCCACATCCGATGGATATACCTCCTGATAAGCTGCCCAACATTTCTCCATGGCACGCTCAAAGGGTTCAAATTTCCGGACAGCAAAACGTAACTTATCCATACAGTTCCTCCAATATTTTAGCTGTGTGCTCACCAAGTTTGGGCGAACCTTTTGTGGCGGTCAACCGCTCGCCATCGATGCGAATAGGACAACGGGTGGTCTCATAACGGAAGCCATCGCCCATCGTTACTTGCTGTAGCATGTCTAATATTTTAAAAGCATTATGTTCGGTCAGACGACGCCAATCCAAGACATCGGCGCACCAGATATCCGCTGCTTCCAGTATCTCCAGCCAATGTCCAGTACCTGCTGTCGTCAGGTGCTCGGCTAAAATGGCCTTAATGGTATCTCTCTCCCGAAAAGCTTGCTCCCCGTCAGCAAAAACTTCTAACTCCTTACAATTCAACAGTTTACTAAGAAAAGGAATAGAACCCATCGCAAGGGCCAGAAAACCATCCTGTGTACGATACACCCCATAAGGTGCTGCCAAATATGCATGTGCATTGCTCACTTCGCTACGTTGTGGCAACAATTTGCCATCACGAAAATAGGTTGTGACGGCCTCAAACTGTATATCCACAGCAGAATCCAACATGCTGACATGAACATGCGCTCCTATCCCTTGCATCGCTCGACGGTACAGGCAGGCCAATACGGCACTACATAGATTGGATCCGGCAAACATGTCCACAACGGAAAGTCCCATGGCTACTGGACCATTATTTGCATCGCCACTCAACCAAGTCATCCCGGTAAGCGATTGCAATAATAAATCCTGACCAGGCCGCTTCACCCAGGGTCCTTCTTTTCCATATCCCGAGATCTCTCCATAAATCACCGTCGGATTGATCTCTCGGACACCTGCATAGTCAAAGCCCAAACGTTCCATGACACCTGGACGAAAATTATGCAACACCACATCTGCCCGCGCAATTAAATCATGTATAATCTGTTTGTCGGATTCGCTTTTCAAATCCAATACGATACTTTCTTTATTCCGATTAATGGCATGAAACACCGTTGAAGTACCGTTCAGTATCGTGTCAGAAGTATATAGTTGCCTGCAAATATCACCTGTTTCTGGTTTTTCTATTTTTATAACCCGCGCGCCTAAGTCAGCCAGCCGTAAACTCGCTAATGGGCCGGATAAAAATTGACTAAAGTCGATTACGGTATAACCTGCTAGTGGTAACATATTAATTTTCTAAATAATCATGAACAATTGATGCCGTATGCTGGCCCACTTTGGGTGCAGGTTTATCCGCATATAAACGCTTTCCATCGATCTGGTAGACGCTACGGGTGGTAGTCAGTTGGGTGCCATCTTGTAAAGTGAGTTCCTGCAACATCCCCGATTCCTTAAAACCTTGTTCCTCGAAGAAACGATGATAATCGTTTACCACGCCACACCAAATCCCTTCGGTTTCCAAACGGGATATCCACTCACACGTTGTCTTTTGACACAATACCCTAGCAAATTCTTGAAGTATTTCGTCACGTCGTGAAAACCAAGTTGAAGCATCTTGATAGGGCTCGCGCGATAAACCTATAGTTTCTGCAATATGTGCTACATTGCCCATGGCCAAAGCTAGATAGCCATCTAGGGTTTTGTAGAGCCCATAAGGCGCACTTAAATAGGCATGACCAGCTCCTCTAATCGTCGATCGTTGAGGCAACTTGCGGCCATCGTTGACATGTGTGGTCAGCATTTCAAACTGCATATCCAACACAGATTCTAGCAAACTGACTTCAACAAGAGCTCCCTGTTGGGTACGGGCGCGTTTCAACAATGCCGCCAATATACCTTGTGTCAGATGTGTAGCACAGTACATATCCACCACGGCCAATCCAAAAGGGACCGGCCCATCCTGCGCACAGCCCGATAACCAAGAAAGTCCCGACAGCGATTGCACGAGTAAATCCTGCCCTGGCTTTTTAGCCCATGGTCCTTCATTGCCGTAACCAGTCACCGTGGCATAGATCATTTTTGGATTAATTTTCTGCACGCGCTCGTAATCCAAACCGATCTTTTCCATGACACCGGGGCGGAAGTTATGTGTCATCACATCTGCCTGGCGGATTAATTTCCTAATATTTTCCAGGTCGTTTTCATCTTTCAAATTGGCTGCATACGATTCTTTATTTCTGTTGATGGTATGAAAGACTAGGCTACTCTCATCTACAAAAATATTTTTAATCGCAATCTGCCGCCCTCCTTCGCCGGCACCAGGACGCTCGATTTTAATGACTCGTGCACCGAGATCCGCCAAACGCAGGCCAGCGGTTGGTCCAGCCATAAATTGTGAAAACTCAAGGACCAAAAGTCCTTCCAGTGGTTTATTATCCATTGTCTTCTTTGTTCACTAATGATTCTCTGTACATCACATTCATTTTTTCCAATACTGCATGTTCGTCACCGCCTTCTCTGAGGTATTTAACTACAATATCACCAGCATGATCTTGAAAATAAAGATGTCCGTCATAACGCGGGCGCAAATAAGCACGCTCCAAAGTGGGTAGTGTACTGCTGAAATAATTGGTTGTAACGGCATTTACCTGCTCATTTTTCCAAGCACATAGATGTCCTGGCTGGCCACCATTTTCGACATATAGCGTTTCCTGAACTTCCGGTGTCGCGACAAATCGCGCATAATCCATGGCCACATCTATATGCTTGCCCTGTGAGGATACTGCCAGTCCCGCTCCACCAAGTGTGCTAATCATAGGCGTACCATTTAATGACACTAAATCATGAAAATGCAACACCTTACGTGCATAACCTGCCCGAGCGTAATTCGAATAACCATAGGCAAATGGACAGTAAGCAATTTCATCACGCTGAGTCATTTCTTCAAACACCTTAAATGGATTTTTATCATAAAATCCAGCATCCAGTTCATCCGCAAGTGATTTGAATATTTTTAGCACTTGCACCCCGGCCGCATCGCTGATTACTTTTTCGTCCTGTTGGCAAGGCTCTTCTCCCAAAGAGCAACAAAGACCATAAAAGTGCATCAAAGAATCAATCGGCAATAGTGAAAATCCAACCCGCCCCACTTTAGCTAAAGCCAAAACGTCTTCGAAGGTACGGGGGAGCGCTATACCTAGAGACTGTAAAATATCTGGACGGCTTGCAGCCACCGGTGTTGCAGCATCCGTAGCCAATGCCCATTGCTTGCCGAGAAAGTTATAGCTTTCATGGGATTTCCCGACACTATTAGCACGCTGGTCGGCCAAAAAATCTGCAGATAGGTAATCATCAAATGGAGCAAGCATCCCTTTCGCAGCTGCATGTCCAGTCCAAGGGTGATCTATGACCAATAGATCATACTCCTTGGCTAAATCCGTCACCGACTTATCAGCAAATTCCTGCAAAGTCCGTTTTGTCCAGACAATCTCTACTTCGGGATGTAATTCTTCATAACGTTGTGCCGTTGCAACCATCGGTACAAAACCTCTGGTATGCCCCCAGGTAATCCCCTTTAACCGGATTTTCTCTGTCATTGTATTCATGTATTATTTTATGTAGTCTTGCGGAGAGACTTATCAACCATTTTTACTATTTGATTACCAACCTTAAAATTATTCCGATCTCCAAAAACAGCAAAACATGACATTGCAGTTGTAACTATTTTCCCTATTCTTCTTGCCCTTCCAGGCACGATAATATTGCCTAGGCAACGCAGTACTATAATCTAATGTTGGTATTAAATGTGTTTATAATCTTTTTCCCTTCTAATGCTTTTTCACAAAGAAAAAGCGGCCTATAATATTCAAATATAAATACAATATTTGAATATAAAAATTTAAGCTCTTTTTTCGAATAGCTAAAAACGTCTCTTCAAATACTTTTTCTATCTTTAGCCCGATCATTTGTAAGCAAAACATTTTATGACATCAAATAGCTCCGATAAATATAAAGCGCCAGCGCTCGAAAAGGGATTGCAGATCCTTGAATTTCTGGCCTTACAAGCAACAGCGCAATCCCAATCTGAGATCGCTTTGGGCTTGCATCGAAGTCCCAATGAAATCTATCGCATGCTTGCATCACTGGAGTCCAACGGTTACATTCATCGTGACCCAATTTCATCCAAATATTCGCTTTCACTGAAATTATACTATCTTTCGCACCGCCATTCCTTTGTAGAGAAATTACGGGCAACCTCGTTACTACCGATGCAGGATACGTCCAACGAAATCAAAGATCCCTGTCACCTCTGTGTTATCTACGACAATCAGGTGATGGTCATCGCTTACGCCAGAGGTTCCTCGCCCATCAGCATCGTTGTTGAAGAAGGCAAATTGTACAGTACTTCACAAACGGCTTCAGGCAAGCTCCTTTTAAGTTTTTCCGAAACTGAAAAAAGAAAATCCATTTTAGAAGCCGATCCGTATTACTGCAGCTTAAAGAAAGCTGAACGTCAGCAATTTGACAGCGACCTAGCCGATATCAAACGCAAAGGCTTTTATGAAATGCCAAGCGCATATGCGGAGGGCATCATCGATATTTCTGTTCCCATCGGAACCAGCGAAACAGGCATCATCGCCTGCCTCACGGTTTCAAAGCTGGTCCGACGTCAAACGGGTCAGAATATGCCGACCGAAGCTATCGTTGATAGCTTAAAAAAATGCCGATCACAAATTGAATCCAATCTCGGATTAACTTGACCAAAGCTATTTAAAGAACATATATAAGGCAATCATCACAATAAAAAGGGCTATCCAGGCAGCCTTTACCCGGACAGTCGGCTTCTCGATTTTAATCTGGAAGCTATCCTTATGTTCCAGTTCATACCTGGATTTGGGTACCAACAGACTGACGGCAATGCCGATAAGCAGTAGGGCGGTAAACAAACCAAAGGATAGCATCAGATAATGCGGCCAAAACGAGTAAACATCTTTTGGAAAAATCCAGAGATAACATACACCTGTCGCCAGGCTCAGTACTGCGCCAAAAGTTAAAATCGTATTGATTGCTGCTCGATTGGTTCTTTTCCACAACACGGCCATTAGAAAAGCAACAGCTAAAGGTGGCGCAATAAATCCAAGAATAGACTGAAATACATCGAAAAGATTGAGTCCTTTAATCTGATCAATCGCCAGCGCGACGAAAACTGAAGCTAGACAGCCTATGATGACCGTATAACGCCCTATTTGGGTTATTTGCTTATTGGTCGCATCCGGCCGGATATGCTTTAAGTATATGTCCATGGTGAAAACGGTACTCAAAGAATTGAGCGAGGAACCAATGGTACCAACTAATACAGCAATTAACACCACAATTACCAATCCATTCAGACCAGTAGGAAACAGGTTGGTCACCATGGTCATGTAAGCAAGTGACGGGTCTTTAAGTCCCGGAAATAAAACCGAACAGATGATACCGGTCAGGATAAACAGCGGCAAGGAAAGTATCTTGAGCCAAGCGATAAAATTAATTCCCAGTTGCCCCTGTTCGAGATTCTTTGCCCCCAAAACTGATTGTACCATGGCTTGATCCGTACAGAAAAAAGCGATGGCGGCCACGGGGTATCCCAATGCAATGGCATACCAGGGATAATCGGGATCACTTGCCGGTCTGATCAACGACCAATAATTGTCGGGGGTCTGTTGCATTAAAGAACTTATGCCACCGATTTTGGAAAGTCCCAGAAAGGTCAAAAAGGCCGACACGGCGATGAGCAAAATCATCTGGAAGATATTGATCTTAGCGACTGTTCTTAATCCTCCAGTATAAGCAAACAAACCCGCCAGGGCAACGAGTACAGTAACCGACTGCCACATCTGAATTCCCAAAATCTGACGTACTAAAAATCCACCAGCAAACAGTCCCAACGACAACCATGAAATGAGCATTTTTACCAATGAATACCAAGCCAGAATAGTTTGCGTATTTGGACCGAACCGCTTGCCCATAAATTCGGGTAGGGTACGCACACCTGTCGCAATATAACGAGGGGCAAACAGCACGGCCAATAAGAATAAATAAATAAACGCATACCAGTCGAAATTGACGGCAACAATACCGGTCGTATAGCCGACTGTCGCAAAGGCCAGCAACATGGATGGTCCGACATTTGTCGCCCACATATTGAATCCAATACTGTACCAGTTTAGGGATTTCCCGGCTAAGAAGTGTTCCGCTCCTTCAGTCTTTTTACGTGACGATATAATGCCTATTGCCAGCAGCGCCACCAAATAGACGACAACAATGCAGTAGTCATAAATAGTTAATTTGTCTAAAATCGAGTTCATCTTCCCAAATTCAAGTCAACTCCAAACCTCGCCAATAATTCTTTCGGGCGAACGGGTTTTCCGGTTGTTAAAGATTCATCCATCGCTTGCAGTAAAGCAATGGTACCTATACCCTCTTTCATGTCAGGAAATGCTTCTTCTCCAGTACGGATGGCCTTTGCGAAGTGCTCCAGGTAATTTTGATATTCACCGGCATGATGACTTTTTCCTTCAAAACGGAAGTAATGCTTTAGTTTATGCTCCCAAGTCAGCATGCGTTCTTCGCCCGTTTTATCTGTAATTGCATACCGGAGATCCATATAATCCGCCTGACTAGCACCTTCAGTTCCCCGTAAAATGCAGCTCATCTCACTATCCCGTGTGACAGGCTGCACAGGCCCAGTATACGCACCACTTACTCGGGCTACACGGCCATCTTCGGCTTTGAAAATAAAATGCATGGTGTCTGGATTTTGAAGCCCTCCTTTTTTTCCGTTGGCGCTCAGCATGCCATATCCCATCACCTCTTCAATATTCGGAAGATACCAGCGGATAAAATCAACCGGGTGACTCAGCCCACCGTAAAGCCATTTGAAGGAAGATTGTAAAGACCAAGGCTTCTCCAGAAACCAGCGGTGATCAGCATGATAATAGCCTTCGATGGTAATCAACTCACCGATCAGCCCGGCTTCAAAATCTTCTCTTTGTTTCTTCACTGGTTCAAAAAAACGTGAACTCTGACCGACAAATACACGCTTATTTTTCCGAGCTGCGAGTTCCAATAAAGCATTGGCATCGGCCAGATTATCAATAAATGGCTTGGTACAGATGATATGCTTGTCATGTTCCAAAGCCAGCTGTATATGTTTTGCGTGAAGATGATCTGGTGTGTAAATTGCGATGGCTTCAATACTATTGTCATTGAGCATAACCTGATAGTCATTGGTATAATTATGAAAATCAAATTCCTTCATCCGCTTACGTCCCAGTTCCTCATTGAGATCACAGACTTTGACCAACTCGATGTGAGGGCTTTGCAAGGCTGCAGACATCGTACTCCGGCCTTCTCCGAGCCCTAAAATCCCTAATTTTAACTGCTGTATATTTTCCATTTTATTGTTTATAAAAAATCCATGTTTCATTCACTCCCGTTCCGGGAATACCTTCCTGATAGGTTCCCATAAGTTTGTTCCACTCCATAACCCGTGGATTGTCCCTGGTCGTCAGCTGATCGATTGTTTTAAAATCCCGCCCTTTTGGAAAAGAAATATATAACATAAGCTGTCTTCCATTACGGTAGACCAATACCTCGTCAAAGCCGGCTTTGCAGAACCCTGCTGCAACTTCGGGCCATTCTTTAGTTTGATTTTTATGGGCTTCGAAATAAGCCTCCTGTTTCGATTTATCGTCCACCAGTTGTGCAGTAAGTAAAACAAAATCGATATCTTTCACTTTCTCGGCTCCACAGTTGCTCCGATCGAACGTATAAAATAGATCATTGAACAACTTATAAGAAATTGCCGGATAATTGGCTACCCAAGCACTCGATATTTTCTTACCGATCTCATCATCTGTCATCAGTAAGATGTAATCCTTCCAGCGATATACCTGGCTGCTATCGGCTCCTTGTTTAGCAAAAAAATCTTTGATTTCAGTCAGTTCAAGCTGCTTTTTTACATCATGGATCTGGAAAAATACAGGTTTGGTAAAAGGAGTATATGTATTGAAAGCTACATTTTTGGGTATTGATCGTTTTTCAGACAATAAATAGGCATAACGTGGACCGATACCAGCTTCTTCTTTGACCCTGGCATCCGCCTCGGGCCCATTCTTTATCCACTCAACGCTCGGACCATTGGCATTTCGCAATATTTTATTGGATGGGAACCAGTTGTTGCTAACATTCATATAGGCTGAGCCTTCATCGGTATAGAGATAAAACCAATGTTCAGGAATATGCGCATAAGGCGACACATAGATACTGTCGATATAATTTTCCTGAATTTTTGTTCCGGGCTGAGCCGATAAGGTGTAAATACCGGCTACATCATACATGTATTTGCCATAACGTGTGATCTTATTTTTGAAAACACGATTATTACGCATAGCATTGACTGTCGGTGTCCAGCCCCAGCCCAAGCTAATGCCTGTGTACGGAAGATCAAGCAATTCATTATTTGTAATAGCTACATTGCGGACAAAACCAGCGCCAATCCCTACTGTTCCCCAATCCTCATTCCCAATATCTTGGATTAGATTATTGCTGACCACAACACCATCTGTCAAGATACGCTCGTCGCTGGGCTGAAAAGGCAGATGTGCTTCAACCTCCTCATCTGAAAACTGACCGAGCAGTACACCCGATCCGCCGATCTCCTGAAATAGATTTCCAATTAGACTATCCTTCAGGTTGCCCTGCCGATAGTCAATGCCTGTTGCAGCCAAATGGGAAAACCGGCAAGCTGAAATATTGGTAAAGGCCGTATGGCTAAGTATGACTGCCGCTTGTGGCCGGCCCAGCCAGGCCTGATTCTCCAATCCCGCTTTATCAGCTGTTCCGGGTTTAGTGAGCTTATAGGCATCTAAAAAGTACATACCCGCCTGCAAGGCAACATGTCCATAAAAATGTGGCCTTAACCAGGAACTGTGCTGAAATTGTATGCCCTCGACATGGACATGCTGTACTGGTGACTCCAGAGTCCCTTGCATGGTCAGTATGGTTTCCAGATAAGGAGCAACCACCTGTAGACGGTTTATATTTTCATCTGGTCTTTTGTAATAATAAACTTTATGCTGTTCTTCATCCAAAAACCATTCTCCGGGCTGGTCCAAAAATTCAAGGGCATTGACAAGACGAAATGCCGAGTTGCCATGTTCTTTGGACAACCAAGGCTTAGGCCAGGGATGTTCATTTTGGATTTTGCCTTCCGGTTCATGAAAAAATAGTGTAGTACTATCTTTTGTAACTACCGTCTCACGAACCCGGAGCTGCGCTATTGCCCACCACTGATGGATGAAAAACTCCATACCGGCCTTATAGGCAAACCTTTTCGGCAACACGTTCGGAATGACGGCCGCTTGTTTTTGAAAATCCCAATTGATGATCCGGGGCAAGTGGGCATCATCGTGACTTTCGGCACGGATTGCTTTACGTGAACCAACCCACAATTGACGGAAAGGGAAATACTTTCCTCCGGACTGAGGGGCATCTGCCACCACGATATGCTTAGCAATAGTAGGATCCAATCTCTTTTCACTTTTTACTTGCCGCCAGTCTGTAACAGAAATCCCGCCCGAAAATATGGCTTCGTTGCCTACCGCTTTTATCCATGTCGGACTTTCGGCTGTTCCGCTATCTTCCGGACGGACGAAGATCGTCTGTGTGGGTCGATAAATACCATCCTGAATCCAGATGGTAATGCCATGCAACGTGCGCGGATCGTTTAATCGTCGCCATTCCCTAGCCTCACGCAGGGCATCCTCCAAACATGAAAATGGAGCTCCCTGGGTGCCATCCCGTTGTTCCTTGTTGCTTTGTTTACCCACATAGATCTCGCCTCGCTGAGCTGAGAATGCAGCTAGCGAAAAAACTATAAGAACCCATATGAGAATTGTCTGCTTCATCTTTAAATAATTTTAAAATATCATAATACTTCGTTTCTGCTTGGCTTATAGCCTTATAACAATGCTATTAATAGCCATTGTTCTGAAGAAATTCACCGGGGTTACTAATGGCGTCCATCTGCCCTTGCGGAATTGGCCGAAGGCCGTGTACACCATCCTTAAAATATTGTCCGACATCAGGATTGACCGCCATCAAATAAGACCGGTTCAATTTGCCCATGCGTTTCAAGTCATACCAACGTGTATACTCGCCGCACAGTTCACGAGCACGCTCATCAAGTATAAACTGGGCAGTGATATCTCCAGCAGTAATCTGCTTCGCCCCTACCCGGTCGCGTAATACATTGATGTAGTTAGCGGCTGTTCCATTTGCACCATTTAAGTGAAAGGAGGCTTCGGCGGCAATGAGGTATACTTCTCCCAAACGCATAACAGTAGCATAAGCATCGCTGGTAAAGCTGTTTGCCTTAGGACTGATTAACGAGCCTGAATTAAATTTCACCAAGGATGGATAGAAACCAATAAACGGGTTGTCCACCTGCCCAGGTTGCTGATTAGTCCTTGTATATTTCATTTTCACCTTGTTATCAGCACCATATACATCTTCCAGGTCAAGCCAAATGTAATGTTGTTGAAATTGCATCTTTTTTTCTTCCGCATAACCAGTCTCTCCCTCACGGGAAACTTTGAGCGCTAAGGCTCCTTTCGGGAGGTTAGTTCCTACAGCAACAGCATTTGCATCACGATCGAACTGCACAATGGCATCCCTGCTCCAATTGTAATCAGCATTGGAAAGCCACTGCGTCTGGAAAGAAATTGCATATCTTGGATCTAAGGTATTATCATCATTTTTAAATACATCAAGCAGGTATTTAGTCGGCATAAATGTTCCTCCGGACCATCGGCCAATTTCGGTTTGAAATCCGGCGGACTGTATCGCTCCAAAGGTCGTAGGCGTACAATAGAACCGTTTAAAATCATTGTTGTGATCGTATACGTTGGTGGATCCATACTCCTGAGAATAAGGAATCTGGTAAAGCGCTTCGGCGTTTTTTTTGTTATTTACCGCATTAAAATTATCTATAAAGGAGGCATACAGGCGTACATTATAGGCTGCCTGATTATCAATCAATTTTTTTGCCGTCTGCAATGCTTCCTCTAGATATTGATTGGTATTATATTCTTTTGTCTGCAAACAAACCTTGGCCAATAGACCCAATGCAGCTTTCTGACTTGGTCGCCCGGCTTCTGTAGGCCCTACAGGCAAGTGCTCTGCCGCAAATCTCAGATCGGGCAGGATACATTTTTCATAAATTTCCAACACAGGTGTACGTATGGCGGCAGTATTGGCTGTAGTTGTCTCCGTGAGATTGAGCGGACAAGGACCAAACTGTTCGACCAAATGGAAATAATACAATCCTCTTAAAAAATAAGCTTGGGCAACTTTTTCCAGTTTTTCCTGCTCACTGGAAAAATCTTTGACCTGATCCACTCTACCGATGACGATGTTGCAGTAATTGATAGCATCATAAGCACCATTCCAGTAATCCTTAGCCATGTTAATGTCCATCGAAGCATTGGAGGCATATTTTAAATAATTTTGGTTGTTATTTGAATTGAGATCGGAAGTCCATAAATCTGTTCCTCCTTCGGTAACAAGTAAGAAGTTTCGCCCATAGAAATAACGTGGCAAATCAAAATAACAGCTATTGATTAGTTTATCGAAACCGGCCTTATTTTCTGCGACTTTATCCACAGTGACCCCTGAGGGATTATATTCATCAAGACCACAGGAATTTAGAAAAAGACCAGCACATAACAGTATATTAAAATAGTTGATTTTCATAACATATTGGCATTAAAAAGTAACATTCAATCCGACAACAAACTGCTTGGTTAACGGAAAATTATCCGAACCGTTGGATTCGGGATCCTGATACTTTAACAAGTTGCTTTTCGTAAAGATGAACGGATTGTTAGCGGTTGCATAAAAACGGAAACGTTCCATAGAAAGCCGCTTAATAAATGATTTCGGCAAACTATAGCCCAAGGTGATATTTCGAATCTTAAAATAGGATCCATCCACGTATTTCAACGCATCAAACCCGATATAACCACTGGTCGAGGAATGTAATCCTGGTCTTGGCAAATAAGCGCCTGGATTTTCTGGCGTCCAATAATCTATATCGTCGGGACTATTTCCGACACCTGTTGTCGGATCGTAACGTGTGATCAAGTTATTGGACAGCATCTGTCCCCATCTTGCCGTTAAAAAGACCGAAAGGTCCCAGTTTTGATACTTGAAGTTATTCTGAAATCCACCAGTCCATTTCGGAACCGCAGATCCAAGAATACGTTTATCTTTGGCTCCATAGGCATGCGTACCATCTTCATTGACCGTACCATCGGTGGCTAACTTGATATCACCCGGTTTAGAATTGAATAAGGCTGCCTGCTCCGCTTCACTTTCCTGCCAGATACCGAGGTATTGATAATCAAAAAACGTTTTGATCGGCTGATTTAGAAATAGGTTATTTGAAATCAGGTCTTTCCCCCCCGGTAGTGAGGTCACACGTTCTTTATTCGCCGCAAAAGTCAATGTTGAATTCCAGATAAAACGATCTCCCTGAATATTTTTTGTATTTAATGCGAGTTCAAAACCCCTATTGTTTGTTGCACCAATATTCTGCCACATCTTGAAAGGGGCACCCCAGGAGCCGCCCAATGAAGCTGGCATATCTCTTAGAAAGAGTAGATCCTTCGTTTCAGTATTATACCAATCAATGGTCAGGTTGGCTCGCTGGTTCAAAAATTGCGCATCGAGACCAATATTTGTCGTATACGACTTCTCCCAGCCCAGGTCCCTATTCGCCAGTTGTTGATTCAGAATAAAGGCCGGGCCGAGCGTACTTTCACCAAAACCTACCGGCTTAGGTGCATTATATCCCCCTGCTTGCGTACCGTACGCCCCCACACCACCAGAATTACCAGTGATACCATAACCCGCGCGTAGCTTTAACTCCGATATTTTGCTTTTCAATGGCGCAAAGAACTGCTCGTCGCTCAGACGCCAGGCAAAAGCTCCTGCTGGAAATACATCCCATTTGTTGCCTTCGGATAATCGAGAAACACCATCCCAACGGCTGGAAATGGATAGCAAGTACCGCCCTTGATAGTTATAGTTGATCCGGCCTACATAAGACATTGACTGTGAACCTATATAAGAAGAGCGGATTACAGACGTTGTGGCCGCACTCAGGTTGTGGAAAGAATAGGAGTCGAGGTCGAATCCCGATCCGCCCGCATAGGCCTGTTCCGCTTGGTTTTTTGACCATGATGTGACCCCAGTCAGCGCAAAATGATGATCTTCACGTAGGTTAAATTCATAATTCAGGATATTTTCCCAACGGTAGTTGTAATTTCTGTCATTGATGATAACAGCTGCAGGCAATTTGAATCCAGCCTCGGGATTTGCAATTGACTGCGAGCCAAAATATCTTCCCGTCCGTTGAGAGCCAATCGTCGCACCAAAAATTGAACGAAAGGAAAATCCTTTGACCGGCGTAAAATCAAGATAGGCATTGCCCGCAAAATAATTGTTCAGGATATTATTTTTATACTGATCCTTGATCTGATCGGATAAAGGATTGGTGACTCCGTCCACTGGAATATGATTGATATTACCGTCGGCATCAAAAGCATCACCTAAAGGCAAAAAGGTCAAACTGTTACCGAATACATTTTGTGCAGCCTGGTTATTATCCTTATACGTATACTGTAAATTCGTACCTACTTTAAACAAGTCAGAGAGTTTATGATCTATATTTGCTCTTACTGCGTACTTTTTACTATTATCATTTTTGATAAGGCCTTCTTCATCGTTATAGTTGAGGGACAAAAAAGCTTTTGTTTTTTCATTCCCCCCGTTCACTGAAAAGCTATAGTTCTGCTGGATTCCGTCTTTTAAGACCAGGTCCATCCAGTCTACCCATTTGTCATTTTCATAAGCCTCCAACTGTGCAGGATTTTTAAAAATATTATTGGCAAATTCCGGATAGTTACCATGCTCACCCCGATAGGCTTCCCTTTTCAGTTTCATATAATCGTCTCCCAGCAATCCATGGGGATATTTGGGGAATCCATTATAGCCAAAATAGGAATCAAAATTCACAATCGCTTTACCGGCTTTGCCCTGTTTTGTCGTAATAATAATTACACCATTTGAACCTGCTGAACCATAGATTGCCGTAGATGAGGCATCTTTCAGAATGTCTATGGATTCGATATCGCTGGGATTTAGACTCGTAAAATCCCCTGGAATACCATCAATAATATAGAGCGGGTTATTATCACCACTGAAAGACCTGTTTCCCCGTAGGCTCGCCCCGACATTGGCTCCTGCACGTCCGGATGATTTAGTGATATCTAGACCGGAGACCTTTCCCTGAAGGGCGTCCATCACATTGGCCGTTGGCGTCATCATAATCTCTTCGGATTTAACGGAAGCTACGGCGCCGGTTAGATCCCGACGTTTGGCCGTACCATAACCGATGACCACGATTTCCTCCAGTGCTTGATCATCTTTTCTTAATACAACATTGGCACTATTCCCAACTCTTACTGTTAATAAACTTTCCGAATAGCCCACCGAAGTGATTTTGATGGTGCCACTTTCCCCTGTTATTTTAAGTGTAAATTCTCCCGTCGCGTTGGAAGAGGTAGACTGCGTCGAGTTGACCACTGCTACAGTAGCGCCAACAATAGGATTTCCCTGCTCATCCGTAACTCTACCTTTTATTTCTTTTTCCTGATTTACCGTGACTTTATAAAGCGAAGTGGCATGTAACGCAGCATTGGAAATCAATGGACTTCCGAGTATAAAACTGCTGCAAAAGAGCATTAACATCGGATACTTTGAACCGGAAGCAGTTGCCCCCAATGTCATTTTTCCGAGATTAATCTTGTTTTTGTTCATAGTTGAGTTATTAGATTTAATTTGTTCAATATGGTTATTATTTTACTGTCTATTTAGCTGTTCATTCGTGAAAAATATCTTTCCGTACTTAGATCATAATTTGTTGGTCTCCCAAAGCCGAACGGATAATTACGGTGCAAGGCGTATCAGCTATTTTTTGAATAATTCCTAATGCTTTCCCTTTAAATGTTTTTCTGTTGGGACGATGCAATCCCCTTAGATCGGCCTGAAATCCATTGTCGGTTCCCAGAACTTTCGCATCCCCCTTTACAATGAACTCAATTTCCTGATCATTTAGCAAGACGGAGTTTCCTTCCTGATCCACCAGTTCTGCTGTGACAAAGTATAGATCACGGGATTCCCCTGTGACATATTTTTCATGTTCTAAGGAGACTTTTACCCTATTAGCTTCTCCCGCTGTACGCATACTTGTTTCCTGAACAACTTTACCATCTCGTTTTTTAACGACTTTCAATTCCCCCTTTTCAAAAGGCACCTTCCAGCTGGCGTGCAGACGATCTCCGGTTTTAGCTGAAGTTCCCAGACTCTTGCCATTGAGAAATAATTCGACATCATCAGCCTTATTATAATAGGCCCATACATCTACACTGTCGCCAGCTTTCCAATTCCAATGCGGTAAAAGATGAAGGACATCCTGGTTTGTCCATTCAGACTTGTACATATAATACACATCTTTGGGAATACCGGCAAGATCAACAATACCATAATAAGAGCTTCTTGCAGGATAAGGGTAAGGAACAGGCTCCCCAAGATAATCGAAGCCGGTCCAGACAAATGTTCCCGCCAAAAAAGGACGGTTCTTAACCGCTAGCCAGGCTTTCTCATGGCTTGTACCCCAATAGGCAGCAACATTATCATAGGCCGAAACCGTAAAATCAGGATTACCATTGACGACATATTTGTCCTTTGATGATGCTGGCCACAGCTGAATCGTATCTTGCAATTTGTCATACACCCCTCTAGTCTGTAAGGCAGAAACAGTTTCTGATGCCAACAGCGGTATATTTTTGAATTCTACAGGTAATTTATCATAATCTTCATGTTTGTAGTTGAAGCCCAGTACATCCAAAGCCTCTGCCTGTGCAATAAAGTTCTTTACATAATTATTTTCGGTCAATGCAGCAGTAACGGGACGTGTTGGATCCAGAGATTTTACCAATTTGGCCATTTCTTGCGTTAAGGCAATACCCGTGGAGTCAAATTGTTCTCGGATTTCATTTCCGATGCTCCATAGGATAACCGAAGCATGATTGCGATCTCGACGCACCCATGCTTCAATATCCTTGAGGTGTTCCGTAGGAAAGTCAATGTGGTAGTCGAACTTATTTTTTCGCTTTTTCCACATGTCAAATGCTTCATTATAAACCAAAATCCCCATTTCGTCGCAGAGATCAAGTAACTCTTCTGCCGGTGGATTATGCGCAGTACGAATGGCATTTGCGCCCATTTCTTTCATCATGACAAGCTGCCTTTTTGCAGCAGACTTATTGAAAGCGGCCCCCAAAGCGCCCAAATCGTGATGCATGCATACTCCATAAATCTTCAAAGCTTCGCCATTTAAGTAAAAACCTGTTTTTGCATCAAACCGAATTGTTCTGAATCCGATTCGCTTTTCGATTTGATCTTCAACTGTATTATTTTTAGTTAAAAGAGCGAGTTCTACACGATATAAATTTGGCGACTTTGGCCCCCACAACTGTGGTTTTTCCACTTGAAGTGATGCATCAATATATCCATCTTTCTCAACCCCTGTTTTTTTCAACAGTATATTTCCTTTGGGATCCCATACTGTAATTTGATATTTATTCCCTGCAACGCCTTTAGGTCGCGCCAACTTCTTCAATTTAGAAAGTACTTTCAACTGCCCCAATTCACCATGTGTCTCAGGCGTGGTGATAAAAGTTTCCTGTTCATCGAGTTGTACTACACCGGTCTTGATCAGGTAAACATCACGGTAGATTCCAGAACCTGAATACCACCTGGAATTTGGCTGTTTACTATTATCCACGCGGACAGCAATCCGGTTGGGCTGATTTCCAAATTTAAGATGCGGAGTCAGATCCAGTGTAAAAGAAAGGTAGCCATTAGGCTTTTTACCCAAATAGACGCCATTGATCCATATCTCCGCATAACGGTAAATTCCGCCAAAGTGAAGCTGTATGGATTTACCCTGATCTGCGGTCGGTAGCTTAAACTCCTTACTATACCAGCCAATTCCGCCAGGCAATGCTCCTCCGGCATTACCTGCTGGGTAGCTAGCGGAAAAATCAGCTTTGATACTCCAGTCATGGGGTAATTCCACCGATTCCCAAGCTGGAGCATCTCCGTCGTTCAAGCGAAAACCGAGGTGATCCTGCAACGTGAAATGCCAGTTTTCATTAAAGCGGATTTTGGCACGCCCCTGCCCAGATACAAGTTGTAGCTGCAACAGAAAGAGAATAGAAAAAAAATAATGTAACTTCATATTAAATGATGATTTATAAGCACTGTTACCATTGTCATCAATGATGTTATTGTGCTTGTTTCTTTATTCATTAATCAATGTTGAGGCATGCATCCTGCCTTCGGTTTAAAAACTAACCTGACTCTTGCCCAGATCCTTAGAAGTTGCCACGGCAATACCACGGTTACCTTTGCTGTCCACTGCACAATAAAAATGATAAACAACCCCCTCCGTTTTCAACACAAAAGACTTGTGGGCATACTGCTGATCAAAACTTTCACTTGATTCGATTAGGTTGGCACCTTCCCAGTCAGTCCAATGGATCAGATCCTTAGATGCAGCGAAACGGTTAAATGCGCCCTTACGATCCTTCCAAAATGCACCGAAATAGAACATCACCCAGGCATCATCAATACGTTGGATCATGGGATCACCCGTGATGCCCATCGGATGGTGGACCACAGGATCCTTTTGAAAGCGCTTCCAAGTTTTCATATCGTCAGATACGGCCATACCAATCCGCTCATACCAACGGGTCGCCTTGTTATTTACCAAGGAATCGCCCACGGCATTGTAATACATCACAAAACGATGGCCTGTATGTTTATCAGGATCTTCGATAACATAGCTTTTAAATAACTTATGGCGATTTTCCCACCAGGAAACATCTGGATCAGTACTTTTTAGGACCGGATTGGGCAGCTGTTTCCACTGGACGGGCTTCGTAGGCTTTTTACTGGTATAAGCCATCCCAATCGACAAAGGTTCAGGCTCATAGCCTGCGGTAGAACCGCCGAAATAGGACATCCAATATTTCCCAGCGTACGTATTGAGTTTATATTTTCCAGCCCATTTTGTATCTACCAAGGCATTGTATCCTGCTCGCTGCTTGGCATCCCAGCTGCCATCTGGTGCGACTGATAGCTGTTTCCCCAAGGTTTTCCAGTTCAAGAGATCGGGGCTTTGTGCCAGCCAGGTCTCATAACCACTTCCATCAAACACAATATAGGTCATATACCAATATTTCCCCTCCTTATAGATGGTCGGACAATCCATCAATTCGCCTTTATGCGCGGGTGCTAAAACAAGTCCATACTTATAGGGGGTCTTTACTTCTTCATAAATTTTTGCCATTTCCGTACTGGAAATATTTTGGGCGTGTACCCACGATTTCCACCCCAGCAATGCAAAGGATAGCAATAGCATGATTCTTTTCAACGGTTTCATCTGTAATAATTATTCTTTTTTATTTGCCTTAAAGCCTTAATGTTGCCGAATGGCCATCAGCCTTTCTACTTTTAAATACGGATACTTCATTGTTTTACTTTGTAATGGTATAATTTCCGGAGCCTAATTGCAACTCGACATGATCCGTTGTCAAAACCATTGCATTTGGATCCAGCTGTTTCCCATTCACCCGATAGACTCCTTTAGGCAATACCAAGGTACAGCGACTATTGACAGGAACCTCCAGTTGATAATTTTCTTTTGATTGTTTTCGGTTAAAATAAATTTTCCCATAAGGACTCCTAAAACTTATTTCACAGTCTTTCAGCACGTCCAGCATTTTGGGTTCGATCCGAAAATGCTTAAATGCGATTGATCCTGTATCTTGCTGTATCCCACCCAGGCCGGTATGAAACCACTCCATCAGGTGTCCGAGCATAAAATGATTATTGGAGACATTCGGGAGCCCCGCCCAGGACTCGGTCAGTGCCGTGGCACCTTTCCGCAGCTGATAACCATACCCGGGCCGGTCATCACGATGGTGCATGGCATAGATCAGATCATCGCGGTTGTTGGACTGCAACACCTGTAACAGGTAACGATGACCGATATCTCCGGCCGTCAAGGCCGTATCATTTTGGCAAACCGTTGTTGTTAGTTTTTCAAAAACTGCCTGTCCGGCCCCCTGAGGTACCAGTCCAACATAAAGTGGCATGGCTAGCGCCGTCTGACTACCAGAGCCATAGCTATGTTCCTGAGGTCGATAGAATTGCTGATTGAACGCATTGAATACGGCCTGCTGTAATGTCTTAAATTTTTCGGCATCTTCTTTTTTTCCAAGTAGCGTAGCAATGTCTACCATGAGCTTCAAGTCATAGTAATAGATTGCCGTAGCCGTAATCCCGGGAGTAGTCAGCTGGGAAACACCGGGACGCTCTGGTCCCAAATCATACCAGTCACCCAAACCCTGTGTCAAAATATGACCCTTCGTCTTTGTGCCCAAATAATCGATATAACGGGTCATCATGGCATAATTATCGGCAAGAAAAGCCTTGTTTCCATACCAGCGATAGGCATACCAAGCTAGGATAATCGAGCTGCTTCCCCACTCGGGTGAATCCCTGAACATATCACCGCCCCAGTCAAACTGCACATATTCGGGCGCTATTTCAGGAACTAGACCATCGTTTGTCTGAGATTGTCGCATATCCCGCAGCGACTTGGCAAACAGGCGCTCAGCGTCAAAGTTAAATTGTACCGATGGCCCCATCAAATGTAGCTGCTCCAGCCAGCCCAATTTTTCGCGGTGTGGACAATCCGTAAAGACACTGACCATATTACTCTTGATAGCCCAATTGATCAATTCATGGATCTGATTAAATAGTGTATCGGAGCTTTCAAAGCTTCCCACCTGCGCTGTACTATTCCGGATATGGGCCAACTGTATCGCATCCATCCGAACCGCTTTGCTACCGGCAGGATGTAACTGAACTTCAGCATAACGAAATCCATAATACGTAAAACGTGGCTGCCAGGACACAGTCCCATCTTTTGCAAAAATATATTGGTAATAATAAGGGCTTCCTGAATGCTTTTGACTAAGGCGTCCATCCGCAGTCAGCAATTCGGCCGGATACACTCGTACAGTATCTCCAGCTTGCCCGGTCATTTGTAAGGTGACTATGCCCGAGGCATTCTGTCCAAAATCATAGGTGATCCGTTTTCCGCCATCAGTTTGCTGCAATCCAACAGGTTCGAAACGTTGCATAATTTTTACCGGATCGATATCCTGCGCCCTTAGCTTCGGTCCATCCGTAATGAGGGCTTGCTGCCAGTTCGTATCATCGTAAACTGGAGCTGACCAATCATCAGGCAAAATCCGTGCATCGTAATCCTCGCCCCCATACATGCTGGAAAAAGTAATTGGTGACCGATGTGTTTTCCAGCCTGCATCACTAACGATGATTTCTTGCGTCCCGTCCGTGTAGGTATTGACGATCTTAAGTTTGAGCTTTGGTAGGCCAAAAGCAACTTTATGTTTTTGGAATCTGCCTTTAATTGGTGGGATATAATAAAACCCATTTCCTAATAGGGCAGCAATCGTATTCTTTCCTTGTTGCCAAGCTTGGGTAAGATCGTAAACCACATAATAGGCTTCTTTGTCATATTTCGTCCAGCCCGGCTGTAGCACCGCATCATCCACTCGCTTGCCATTCAATAGCAACTCGTAATGTCCCAGGCCTGCCACATAAGCGATCGAAGAACTGATCTTCTTTTTCACCTGAACTGATTTCCGGAAAACCGGAAGGTCATAACTTTTGTCCAAACGAAGCTTGCTGGAACTTAGAGGTAACGGGTTGACCAACGAATCCGGTAATATATCTTTTGCAATCCATCGGGCATTCCCCCAATCTTCTGCGTTCAACAATCCCGTATGAAATCGTTGTACCGCGCTTGTGGCTGTCTCGTTTTTATTATCACGAACGTGTATCCTGATGTAATAACTTGTACCTGTAGCTAGAGGGGTTCCCTGGTATAACAAATTTAGGGATTGTTCTGCCGCTACCCATTCGGAATCCCAAAGCATGTCCTGCTTTGCAAAACGAGCGCTTTTACTGATCTGGATACGATAAGCCAGTTGTTTCACATCAAATTTATCGCTGTGCAATTGCCAGCTAAATGAAGGTTTTAATGTATTTATACCCAATGGGTTTTCGCGTCCTTCTATCAAAACACGAGTTACTGATAACTTGGCCTTACCAACTAGGGGCATAGCAAGCAATAACAGGAAAATGCTTCCTAAAACGATTCCCTGTTTTACGATATTCTTCATTTTTTTTCTTTTTTCCCCGACTGTATTCATAACCAACTATTAAGGAGCTTCAGTCATCACTCGTACACGATCCTGTATCAGCTGAGAAACATTGATTGTCAAAACGCTAGTATCCTTACACACAAAAACACTATTTTTAATCTTGATATTTTTAGCATCTTTAATCGACAGATACCGATCCCCGCGTCCAAAAACACGATCAATAGATACGTTTTCCAAAACAGATTCCGGAATACCTTCGATCTTAATACAATTCTTAGCCGCATCAATATATATATCCTTTATTTGGATATTCGAGAAACGTGGTGTCAGAGCGTTCTTCTGAACTTCGAAATCACGGCTAGCCTGATTGCCCACATGTTGAGCCTGTCCAAGCATATCCCAGCGTAAAGCCGACTCAACATCCTGCATCCGAATACGTTCAAAGCGAATATCAGATCCACCTCCGCCCCGTGGTCTTCTGGTCTTAAAACGGATACCGACATTGGTTTTACCAAACACACAATCATGTACGTACACGTTTTGGGCCATGCCCGCAGTTTCGCTACCGATCGTAAATCCACCATGACCTTTTTCCGAAAAACAGTAACGGACTACAATATCCTCCGAAGGTCGATTCACACGCAATCCATCATATCCACGTCCCGCTTTTACAGCAATACAGTCGTCTCCAGTATTTAAGGTGCAGTACTCTACGAGCACACGCTTAGACGATTCAATATCAATACCATCCCCACGTGGTATGCCGATTGATTGTATACGTACCCCACGGATCACGACATCCTCACAGTACGTGGGAACGATATTCCAAAAAGCGGTACGCTCCAGTGATACGCCCTCAATCCAGACTTTTTTGCAGTTAATAGGAGCAATAAGTGCGGGTGGAAAGATAAAATCTGCTGTTTTACCATCATAGATTCGCTGCTCAACAGGCGTATTACTGTCCACAATCCTTTCAATGACATCGTGCGTCATGGTTTTACTCCGAACGCTGCCTTCACTGGGACCAATAATTCTACCTGATCCCGTGATGGCAATGTTATCTGCCCCATTGGCATAAATACAGGCTCCCAAGCTATACAATTCTACACCTTCATTTCGTGTAAACACTACAGGCAGAAAATCGTTAATTTCATTCTTAAATTCCAAAACGGAACCTTCATCCAATTTTAGATTAATATCGGACTTTAGCGTAATCCGTACTGTATGGTGGTGTCCTTTCAGTACTAACGTACCCCCTCCCTGAGCTGCAAGATGATCGAGCTTACCCTGAATATCGTCATTCGGCCATACCGTATCTTGTCGCATCGGAAATGTTGGCCGCTGGACATTCCATGCCGTAAAAGGGGATTGCACCTTTTCTGGCTCAGCGGGCATCTGTCCAGCCCCTACCTGATCCGCACGCAGCAAGGCCTTATCCAACTGCTTTTCAACTGGAATACTGCGGCATCCCTGCATTCCCAGTATGACCGCCACAAGTGATATTATCCAGTTTATGTTCATTGAAACAGTTGTTTTACATAACGTGTATTTGCACCAAAGTTTTCTTTAACAGCACGTGGTGGTAGGTTTGCGTCACGCGACCGCTCGATCACGAGCCAACCGTGCCAGCCCATGCGATCTAAGGTTTGTTTTACCAAGGGCATATTCAGTCGTTTATTATTT
The DNA here is from genome assembly GCF_011064245.1 of Sphingobacterium sp. DR205. Lineage (NCBI taxonomy): Bacteria > Pseudomonadati > Bacteroidota > Sphingobacteriia > Sphingobacteriales > Sphingobacteriaceae > Sphingobacterium > Sphingobacterium sp. DR205. The sequence continues at coordinate 6,545,315 of NZ_CP049333.1, forward strand.
TCGAGCCAGACACCGTCCTCATCCGTACAATGTATCTGACAGATCCGCTTCTTCCCTAAAATAGTAAGCTCCTGAATCAGATCACGTCCTTCTTTCAACGGATTGGAAAAATTAAAATAGATTTGGATATGTTTGGAACCGACTTCTTTTAAAAGACCGACTTCGCCTTTCGCGTCCAATGCTGTTTCAATTCCGATCACCACACCGGCCTTTTTTGCCATCTCGCCAACCACACGAAGACGCTCCACGATAGCAGGTCGTAACTCAGGATACTTAACCAAATCGCACGTTACGCCCAAAGGCAAAAAAGCCACTTTAACCCCCATTTTCTGACAAGTGTCCAAACAATCCCCTACCATCTGCTGATAAGTCGGTCGCGTGGCAAAAGACTGTGCATAGAAACCAGTCATAGCTAACGAACAGATCGTTATTCCAGTTTCCTTCGCCTTGTCGAGAAAGGCTTTCCGCTCAGCGGGATCGCCTAACTTACTGTCAAAAGTTACCCTGTTGCCCAATCCGCCCATATCAACTTCTAACCCATCCGCTCCTATTTCTTTCGCCAGGTCGAATGCACTTAGTTTTTGCCGTTTTAAGATCATCAGATCAATTACGGCGACATGATAGCGTCGCTTAGGAGTAGCAAAAACAGCAGAAGGTAAGGCTGCAACGCCAACTAACGCCAAGGTATCCAGTATAAATTTTTTTCGGTTCATCATAGTTCAATTTGGTATGATTTTAATAATGCTTTCAATTGTCCCATCCCATGAATCGCGTTCTTTGGTAAGTTTTCACCTTTCTTTCCAAAGCTGTATAATAACTCCTCCGGTTCGATCTGAACTGAAGTCTCTGCAATAATATCGGCAGCTTTAGCCTGATCTAAATGGAAATGATCTATCAGAAATTTGTACAATGCCTGCCTTTTGTTATAGCCAAAATCATGGCCTTCTTCGGGAAAATGTGCGTGTTGCACCTGATTTTGCTGTCCATAATAACCATAGATATGTTTCAGATAAGGAAAATCATGCACGTCAGTTTCCTTCGTCCAATCCTGTCCATCGGAAATGATCAGTTGTGGTTTGGGCGCAGCCATTGCAGTCAGTTCGACATTATTGGTTCCACCACAGACAAAATGCACGGGTAGTCCACTTTCACAAGGGCAACCACCAAAGAAGTAGGAAGACATCGCCACGACAGGAGCGACCAAAGTGAAGCGATCGTCTAAAGCAGCCATTAAAATACTGTGGCTACCCCCACCCGATCCACCACTGATTCCTATTCGCTTTTGATCTACCTGTGGCAAGCTGGTTACGTAATCTAAAATACGTTCAGCGCCCCAGGTCTGCATCAACATGGCTTCGCTGCTGCGATGATCTGGACCAGCGAATTGCAATAAAGACTCCCCCCAGGCAAATAGGTCATAGCTTATAGCCATACAGCCCAGTCGGGCTAAGGTGATAAATCTCTTCTGCGCATCCGAACGGTACCGCTGCTGTGGCCAATGCCCATCAGGAGATAACACCACAGGTATATTTTTCTTTTGCTTGAGCGGCGAATAGATACTGCCATTGATATAGACTCCCGGTATAATTTCTAAGGCAAAGTTCTGAACTTGGTAGTCGGCATAGCGACGTGTCTTGCCCAGGCGAATCGGTTGATCCGGTATACTTTGCAGTTTATCCCAATACATCGCTTGTCTTACCGCAGCACGCAATTGATCTTTTCTCTTTTCCCAACTTGCCTGATCGGTATATTTTTTGGATAATAAGGTCAGAAAATCCCAGCCTTCCTGCGGTTTCCAGCGGTTATATTCGTATGATTTTAATTTATACGTATTGGGTTTTGCTTCCTCTTGCAACTTAAAACCCAAAGGATACAGCAAATTGATTTCTGTCCCCGCAAGATCCGCCCTAAACTTCCAGGGAGCATAGTCCACCATAATGTTTTTGACATTGCGTGGATCATATTTGATCTTGACCTGATACCGTTCCTGCATCATGACAAGCACTGTTTCCAGGGGTTGCTTAAATTTATGCTCATAATTGAGTAAGCTGTCCTGCCCCTTGACAACAAGCGAAACAAAAAACAGACATACTACACAAACGAGCTTAATCTTCTTCTTTGACATATGCATTGGGATCTGGTTTTTTATATCCTTTTTTTGTTGGCCAGATGCCATCCTCAATCGGGATTAACTTCACTTTCTTCGGATCTACGACGACATGTTTCATTTTCTTTCTACGCCAGGTGTAGCCAAAATGCAATAGCCCATCTTTGGTTTGAATCACTGCGGGATAAGAGTACTGACTGATTGGCGAATCCTCAAGTATAAGTGCGGCCTGCCACTGCTTGCCATCTTTGGAAAAAGCAACATTTAATGGGGTGCGCGCGCCCTTGGCTAGATTACCTTCTGGAAGTACATGATTATAAACCAATACATGCCGTCCGTCTTTTAACGTTACGGCATCTGTACCCGAATTATTATTTGGAAGCGTCGTTTTTTCCAATGGGGTCCAATGTTCGCCCCAGTCCTTAGACCAAGATGTTACGACCGCACGGTTGCGTGTGCGCGCCAATATTTGCAACCGACCATTTCCGTGGTCCAGTATGCTCGGTTGTATCGCATCCAGATTATCTGCACCACGGGCGATTGGACCTATTTTGCGCCATGTCTTACCAAAATCCGAACTCGCCTCAAAATGTACGTTCCAACCATTTCCTTCGGTGCTTGAAGGACTCAGCAAGGTGCCATTTTGTAAAAGAACAGGTTTGTTTTTCACCGGTCCAATAAAGCCATCGGGCAATCTTTCGGCAGCAGACCAAGTCTTTCCGCCATCGTTGGACCGTTTGAGCATCCCCCACCATTCCGATGGCTTGGGTCCAATTTTGTAGAATAACAAGAGCTCTCCCCCGGGCACTTGGTATAAAACAGGATTCCAGGTCGGTAAGCGTTTGCCATCTGGCTGTACACCATCCGCTGCCGACACTGGCGCTAACCAGTTGCCGTTTTCAAGTCTACTCACATAGATCTCCACATCGGGATGGCGTTCTTTTGTTCCGCCAAAAAAGGCATATACCAGACCTTTATCCGTCTCTGCCATTGTAGCGGAATGACAGGAAGGGAAAGATGCTGTATCATAAATAAACTCGTCTTTATTTACTCCTTTTTGCCATTCTTTTAACGTTGGATTTTGCCCATAAGAATTCAAGGTGCATAAAAACAATAAGGCTGTTGCCAATTTAATTTTTATCTTCATCAGTGTAACAGTATTTTATACATGTGCATTTTTATTGGACTTTCAATTGCTGCCGACACACATGCGCTTTCTATTTTTTTTTATTTATCCGCTTAAGTCTATTTAATTCTAAACTGATAATCTCCTGATCCTATAGTTAACCAAGTACCTGATTTTTCCTGTCGTAGAATCTGAATATCTGTATTGTTTTTTAATTTTTGATTATTTTCCAGGATCGCGGACAGCTCTGTCGTTGGCAGATAAATCTCTGCTTTGGTATTGGCCGGAATAGAAATCTTCCATTCGAAAGCAGATTTGCTTTTGCTCCAATTCGATTGAATGATTCCATAAACACTTTTGTAGCTTGCATCCACATGATCCAACCCTGCTACGACCTGCGGTTTCATGATAACAGTCTGAAAAGCGCGCTCTTTTGATTTGATGCCCGCCAGATCCTCATAGAGCCATACCAAGAGGTCGCCCAACATCATCACATGATTTTGTGAATTCATCTTGGGATGGGCTGTATTACCATTCCACAACTCCCAAATTGTTGTTGCCCCATTTTCGACCATATAACCCCAAGAAGGATAGGTCTTTTTTGTTGCAATTTTATAGGCAAGATCTGCACGACCGATTTCGGTTAGCGTACGCATAATCCATTGTGTTCCGATAAGTCCTGTACTCAGATGCCCCCGATTTTCTTTTTCGACAATCTCAACGATCCGATTACTCAGCTTTTCTCTATTCGCATCTTCGACTAAGCCAAAAGACATTGGCAGTAGATTATCGGTCAATGAATTACTGCCATAATAACCTGCATCGTTATAGAACGCGGCATTAAATGCGATTTTCATCTTCGCTGCACGGTCCAAAAAATCAGCTTGATCTCGATCGTTGCTGACGAGAACACTAAAGCGGGCGATGGTCTGCAACAAATGATAGTAATAAGATGTTGCGATCAATGTACTTGGGTATTTTTTATCGGCAATCTTTCCTCTTCCGGCTTCAATGGTTACCGGTGGGAAACACCAATCTCCGTAACTATCTTTGGTAATGATACCGCCCGAGCCTGAATAGCGCGTTTGCATATAATCCATCCATTTTTTCATGGCTGGATAATGTTTTTCCAAAATGCGCAGGTCACCTGTCTGCTGATAGAGCATATCGGCGATAAGCAGATAGGTTCCCGGCCAGCTGACATTATCACTATAGTAACGCCAGAACGCTGGTGCAACATCCGGTAATGCTCCATCCTCCTTTTGGGACAGCCGAATATCTTCGAGCCATTTATTATAAAAATTGGCGTTATCAAAAAGGAAGTTCTCACCGTATGCGCTGACTGGACGATCACCCAACCAGGGCTGGCGCTCGTTTCGTTGTGGACAATCCACTGGTATACCTTTGTAGTTTGAAGCAATCCCCCACCATGCGTTCTGATGAATCCGATTGATAAGTGCATTGGAAGACACAAAGGTTCCTGCATTAGGTATATCGTCGTAGACAAAACGGCCAACAAAATTACTTTTTGACGCTACCCCCGGATAACCGCTGACTTCCACATAACGAAATCCATGATAGGTAAACCGCGGTTCCCAGGTTTCCTTTCCACCACCTTTTAATATATAATGATCCGTTGCTTTGGCATCGCGCAAATTGGTTGTGAATAATTCGCCGTCTTCGGTCAGCGATTCTGCAAAACGAAGTGCCACTGCTGTTCCACGCGTACCGGTCACCATCATCTTTACCCAACCCGAGAAATTTTGTCCGAAATCAAGAATGTATTTTCCTTCGGATTTTTTGACGATCGAAACCGGTGCGATATCTTGCATCACCTTCATACCCTCCGACTGCGCTTCGTAATTTCCACCCGGCTCTTGCACAAAAGCAGCCTTTAACCATGTTTTATCATTAAAATCTGGATTTGCCCAACCCGTTAGTTCTTTTCTGGCATCATAATTCTCACCGTCATATTCGTTATTTGCCGTTATTGGTCCTTCGGTCGTTCCTTTCCACGAATCATCGGTCTTAATGACCTCTGTTGAACCATCCGTATAAGTCAGCATAAGTTGCATCTGCAATTTGGGGAATCCAAAGGTTTTTACTTTATAAGGTTTTGCTTGACGCATGGCATAAAACCGTCCATTTCCCAAAATGACACCAAGCGCATGTTTACCCTGCGAAAGTGATTTTGTTACATCCAAAACATTATACTTAATGTTCTTGGTATAATCTGTAGGCACTGGAGCCAGTACTTGATCCCCTATCTTCTTGCCGTCAATATATAACTCATAAAGTCCGAGCCCCATCACATAGGCTGTAGCCTGCTTAATCTGCTTGGTTGTTGTAAATTCCTTTCTGAAATAACGGGCAGCCAATTGTCCGGTCTGTTCATTGTCTGATGGGAAATACTGATCAAAACCAATCCAGCGTCCTGTCCAATCCTTGTAATGTAGTAGTCCCATGGTCCAACCAGCTGGTTCAGACCAGCTGCTCTCGCCCTTATTCGTGTACACTTTTACTTTCCAGAAAACTGCTGCTCTGCTGTGTAGGGCTCTGCCTGCATAAATTACATGCGTGGAATTATTCGAAAGCTGTTTCCCCGAATCCCAGAAATCGCCGATATTTTGGTCCAGTTTTTCTTGCGAAGAAGCAACCAAAACCTGATAGGCTTCTTGCCGGATAGACCGCTCGCTGCCCTGCAATTGCCAGCTCAGTCTTGGTGCGGCAGCATCTATACCGATCGGATTCGAACGTAATTCAGTCCGCAGGTTTAAAACAGTGATCTGCGCTGTAGCCTGATACCACAAAGTCGATAAGAAAACCGATACAATGAATATGACGATGTTTGCTTTCATTAGTTTTCAAAATCAAAATAGAGTACCATATGCAATGCCCGGCTCGGTTCCTTCTCAAAATCATAGTATACGTGCTTCATGCCCATAGGTCCGGTCGTTTCTGGTTTTTGTGTTTTCGTGCCGATGGCAGAAATACCATTCATAAAGGAAATATCACCTTTCGGAAAAGTGGGTTCCATGTTTTTCCATTCGGTATCTTGCTGTTCTTTTGGCGTATATAAACGCAAAAACACATCCTCTCGATCGGTAAACACGCTGAAACTTTGATCTTTTCCGATAAATTTAGTCCAATACATATTGGCATGGTACCCTTTAAATTCGGGATATTCGAATGGCGATTCGCCCGTTGCGGTGTTATTGTACTTCTTTTTCCACACGCCAAACTGATTCCCTTTCATCCGGTTTTTCCAAACCCGATAAGGGCCCATTCCCCGATATTCAACACCTTCGATTTGATCTTCTGGAAAATCGAAATTCACCCCCACAAAACGTGTAAAATAACTTTCAGGAAAATATTGAACATGCATTTTCAACTGTCCCGAAGCAAGGATTTCCCAACGTAAGGTATTATAACTATCTTTTTTATCGAAGGTAGATGCAATAATCACCTTTCCATGTTCACGGCTCAATTTGAAATTTTTATAATTTGTCGTCGCTTCCTGTAAAATCGGTCCGTTTTTGAAAGGAATAATTCCTTTGGCATTTTGAACCTGCTCCAGCAATCCGCTCGTCTTATTGATCTGATAGCTAATGCCATTCGCTTTCACCAGATAGGCTTTCGCGGTCTCCTGTACGGCAATCTCCCCTGTTCCATTTGGTTTCAGGAGACTACTTGCCACCTGATTCGGCAATGTAATCGGAAAGCTCCAAGTAAAGAGTTCCTGTTGATGCACATCTTTTGCGGTAATATATAAAACATCGAAGTCCTCCCAACCTGTAGGGAAATCAACTTTTAAGATCCCTTTATCTCCAGGGCGGATATTGGGTGCGACAATCGTTCCGCTTTTTGTTGCTTTCACTTCTTCATAACCGCCCAACTTTTTGAGTTCGTACGAAAATGTACACTGATTAATATTGGTAAAAGAATATCTATTTTCAATATGGAACGAACCATCAAATCCCTCAGTCATTTCTCGTTTTTCAAAGAAGATAGGACTCCATACTTCTTTAATGGTAAAGAAGCTTCCTTCCTTTTCGCCGTGTGGACCAATTATACCATCTGGGCCACGATTTCCGTCAGTATCTATGATACCACCTTTATCCGTCCTGACGATGCCCTGATCACGAAAATCCCACAAGAATCCACCCGCAGCAAGGGGATTGGCAAGCATCGCTTTCCAATAATCCTCCAATCCGGCACCATGCCCACCATCGTACATGCCATGCAAGAACTCCGTCGGCATAATGATATTATGCCCATGATCATAGGTACCAATACCATAGTTATATTCCCGGTAATGGGTTGTTTCAAAACCGTCATGTACGGCCCAAGGATAAATCACAGCACGTTTTTGGATATCCTCTTCTGCGAAGATGGGGTCAAAATCCGGATTATGCCCACCTTCATTCCCATTTGCCCAAAAAACAACGGACGGATTATTTTCGGATACGACCATCATCTCCCGCAATAATTTGGTACCGACTTCCTTATCGTAATGCCCGTGCCAACCCGCTAACTCGTTCATGACATATAAACCCAATGAATCACAGACAGCCAAAAAATGATTGTCTGGTGGATAATGGGCCATTCGAACAGCGTTCATATTCATTTCTTTCATGAGCTTCACATCGGCAATGCTAACTTCCTTACTCGTCGTCCGTCCGGATTCTGGAACGAAAGCATGTCGATTGACACCTTTAAATCGAACCTTTACGCCATTGACATAAACACCATCACGTTCTTTCACTTCTATGGTTCGAAAACCAAATTTTTGCTCCAGCTGGTGCTGTACCTTACCATTTTTCGATAAGGTAAATTGCGCTGTATATAAGTTTGGAAATTCAGCAGACCATAATTGCGGAGCTGAAAATTGTCCCTCGAGCCAATTGTTTTTGTCTGACAGCTTTGCTTTCAGCTGTTTTCCAAATTTCTTTCCTTTTGCATCAAGCAGTTGAACGGCAATTTCATCGGCTTCTCCCACCGTGGCAAATTTAGCCCGGAATGTACCGTCAGCCTCTGCATCCAACGAAACACGTTCAATATGATGCTGTGGTAGGGCCTCTAGATAGACCGGTCTAAAAATCCCACCAAAAATCCAGAAGTCACCTTCCCGTTCCGCCGCATTCACCGACTTGTTTGCCGAATGCTTAGCAACATGGACTTCCAATAGATTTTCTTCGCCAAACTTCAACAGTTTCGTAATATCGTATTTGAAAACATAATATGATCCCTGATGGATAGCGCCGGCTAGCTTGCCATTGATCTTGACTTCGGTATCAGTCATAGATCCTTCAAAGACAATACGCACCTGCCTATCCTGCCAAGCATCGGATACTTTAAATGTATATTTATAGTGACCTACCTCTTTGCCTTTATCAGCCTCTTTATTGAAACCGTAATTATATTTTCCGAAGCCCTGCTGTTCCCAATTGGAGGGAACTGGTATTTTCGTCCATTTCCCGGCATTCATGCCTTCGCTCACATAAAAGTCCCATAATACACCATCATCCTTTCCTTTTCCAGAGAGGTATTGGCTCGCTGTTTTTTGGGCAGATACCTGCAATCCCATAGTGCCAAAAAAAAGTAAGGATAACGCTATTTTTGTTTTCAAGTTCATGATCGCTAAAGACTATTTCAATTTAATATGTTGTAATGGATTATTTGTTCTAAAAGGTGCGGCCGGCAGGTCAGCGGTATTCACCAGGTTGGGCTGGGCAGCTTCGTCCCAACCAAAACGTACCTGACGAATCTGTTGTACCTGGTCACTTTCAAGTACGACTGCCTGTCCGTTGATAGCAGCCTGTGCTGGATAAAATATGCCATCCTCATCCGCAACTTCAAACGATGTTAAGGGGTTGCCATCGATAGTCTTTAAGCCTTTCGCATGTTTCAATTTTACCGTTGCTTGTTTACCTTGGTATTTTACAGCCTCTAGTTCAGGGCCATCGGCTACAATATTTCTATGATAGACGTATTTTAACGCCTTAAGGGCATGACGACGACCGATTTCCCATTTATAACTTGGGTGGAGATCGTGTGGGTCATCGACCAAATCTGTCGTAATAATGCGTGCTGTATGCGGCAATTGCAAAACCAGATCTTGGGCTTCCCGAAATTCCGGCAACACTGTTCTCGGCATACGGACATGACCTTTTTCGTCCAGGGAATAATAGAAAGGTGCGATCTCGGTAAAATAAAACGGTAATTTGGGGTTTCCCCAAAGTGTCCGCCAATTTTCGATCAGCGCCTTCATTTTATAACTATAACTAATATTCTCTTTTAGAAAGGTATTGGATTCACCTTGGTACCAAACAAATCCTTTTAAGGTGTAAGGTGCTAATGGTGCAATCATCGTATGAAAGAATTTACCGGGATCGCCTTCTTTCTTTTTATCTTTCAGATAAGGAGAACTTGTCCAATATTCTTCGGAAAACCAAGGCTCGATTCTACTGCCGCTCACAGCTGATGAAATAATGCCTACAGGAACACCTAATTCTTGCTGTAGTGTTTTCCCAAAGAAATAGGCCGGTGCAGAAAATTGACGCAGTGCCGAATCCCGTGCTACAGCCCAGCCCTCATATTGGCCATCCGGCTTGGCCAGAAATTTCCGGCGGACCAAAAATAATCGGATATTGGGATTGTTTGCTTCAGAAACTTCGTTTTTAGGAAAATAATCACCCTTCAGCGGAGTTTTTACCTTCACAATTTTACGCATTTGGTATTCCATATTCGATTGGCCCGAGCACAGCCAAACTTCACCGACCAAAACATCTTTAAGTTCGATCGTATTGTTTCCCCTGATGGTCAAGGTCTGTGCAACCGCATTAGCCGGCATGGCTTTTAGTTCAACTTTCCAATGCCCATTTTGATCAGCTTCTGTCGTCTTCAACTGATTTTGAAAGGCTACACTTACCTGCTCACCGGGATTTGCGGAACCAAAAATGGCGACCGGCTGGTTGCGTTGCAAGACCATGTGATTGGCAAAAATATTGGGCAATATGACATCTGCCTTTGCCGAGAAACTGGCTACCAATAAAGCAATATGTACAATAAACCGTCTCATTTATTTCAACTTTTCCGCTTTCAGCGAAGTAATCTGATAAATAGCTTCTTTTACCGAAGCACCTGCATTTTCAACATCAAAGTCCTGGTCTGTTTCTGTATCCGCATTTGGAAATCTTCTGACATCGCCTGTTCGGAAAGAGATTTTATTGACGTTGCTTACGGGTTGGAAAAATAGCTTCGTGCCTTTATCCTCGCCATTGATGGCAACTTGATAAGAGCGGGTGCTCACGTCGAAAGTTAACACAAAGTGATAGGTCTTTCCCGCTGCATATTTTGTCAGCGAAGCATTTCGATAACCTGCCTTATTTTTGATAATACCATCTTTGTCAATGATAATTCTAGCGGCAGCTAAGCCTATATCGTTGACCAACTCGATCTGTAGAGTACCATGATCATTTTGCTGTGGCCTCACTGTAAATTCGATGGTCCCTTTTTGGGCCGATTGAATTACACGATCTGCCTTCGCATAGTCAAAAGGATCTTTATCGCGCAAGACCAACGCTTTTTCTTCAACCTTGGCACTTGCCCACAATGGACTATAAATATTCCAGTTGTTATAGGCTTGCACAGCATTTTTCGCAAAATCATCGTTCACGGCCTCATCTACGGTAGATTTGATAGGAACAGGCACAACAGCAGTCCAAATATCTTCTTTGTTCATACTGTACGTCAACCACATGTTACGATCGGGAACAACACCATTGCCTTCGACGATACCACGGACATATTGCGGTCCATAAGACTTATAATTACCGCCATAGCGCATGGTGGTGACCTCACCATTGACCAATAATAAATCGGTATAGTTCAAGCCATCATTGCTGGTCGATACGGCCAAAGGCCATCTGAATTCGGAAGGATTATACACCGTTGCATAACGTCCATCAGATGTTTTTTGTCCCCAGATCTTTGCATTGCTGTTCACGAAACCCGGCGCGCGCAACGGTGAATATTGCCATGTCTTGCCATTGTCCTTGCTCATCGATGTCAACGCATGCTTCCATAAACCGACGACTCTTCCATCATTGAGGCGATAGAACGAAAAAGCTTTTACCGGACGTTGCAAGGGAATTAACGGATCGTTTCGATCGGACTCCTCTACCCATTGTTGCATCATGAGTGGCGTGCCTAGCAACTCGTCACAAGCTTGTATAAATGCTTTATCCTTACTCTTCTTATAAAACGGATATTTTGCGGTCTTCTCATTAAAAGAAGCATTGAAGTGGATAAAATAGATTGGCCCAAAGCTACCATCTTTGTGAATCTCCCGGACGACACGTCCAAGACCATTTCCATCATTTGGATCGTCCTTTGCATCCAGGGCTACACCGTAATATGCGAGCGTCAGCAGTTTATCATTCTTTGCATGATAAAAGCCCATACGCTGATGCATGATTGCATATAAATTTTTCCCAGCCTTATCGGTACGTCCCGGCTTGGTAAAACCTTCCGGAACCAGATAAGTCGGGAATAAATCCGTTGGATTAGACCAATTGCGGCCATCTTTTGACGTCAGCAGCAAGGTCTTTCCTTCCGCGATATGCTCACCCACAGGATTGCTCAGAAACTGTAAATAATAAGTATTATTCCAATACGCCAAAAAGGGCTGATGGTTATACGTAAAATTGTGTCCGCCTGCTAATTCAGGAAACTCTCTATTTGCTCTAAATACCTGAATATTGTGCGTACCCACTGCAGGTGTCAGCTGTCCGTGGTGATAATCTACATTGGATAATGTCTTTCCTATATACTTTACCGTATCTTGTTGTGCCACCGCCTGGTGAATAATAGAAGCCAGCGATAGACTCACTAATACTGATTTGATACTCATACTATTTCTTTTTGGCTTCATCCCGAAGCAAATTTTTTAAATCTTTATTGGACGCTTTGAAGATCGTTCCATGTTTATGCCCTTCTGGAACGGAAATCTTGTCGTTGATCTTTTCGAAGACCTTGAAATCTTTGGTGGACACAGCCTCATAGCTTTTACTTCCATAGGAATCGAAATAGATCAACCACTGATCTTTTACTTTAAGCACTGCTGGCCCCTCACTTAAATACGGAGAGAAAGGCTCAGAAACCTGTTGAAATGGTCCCAGCGGATTACCTGCAAAGGCAACTTTTAGATTTCTGTTGGGCCGCGTGTTATCTTTTAGTACCAATACATAATCTTTCTGTGCTTTCTTGACAATGACCGCATCAATGATACTAAATCCGGGATCGCTAAATAATTTCGTGGCTGTAAAAGATTTAAAATCCTTGGTTGTTGTATAGTACATCCGATGATTATTCTTTTCCTCTTCTACGCCTTTCGCAAAACGATAAGGGATCGTGGAGGCCCAAATAATTATAAATCGGTCCTCTACATCATCATAAAATAATTCTGGCGCCCAAACATTGACGGTGGTTGCTTCTTGTTGCATCACTGGAACGATCTGTTTATTTTCCCAATGGATCAAATCTTTTGAACGGGCATAACCAATCCCCTCATTTCCCTGCCAGCCAATGGTCCATACCAGATGATAAATACCTCGTTTATCCCGGATCATCGACGGATCGCGCATGATTTTCTGTTTTCCTAATTCCGGCTTTAAATACACCCCATTAATCGCATTCCAATGGTATCCGTCTTTGCTATACAGATAGCGCAAACCTTCATTGGCAGGTTCGTGGAATGAGGTAAATAGGTAAACATCCCGTTGACATGAAGCCAAGAGCGATGCCACACTAAATAAAATAAACAATTTGACCAAATTCCTCATTAAATGCTATCTAAGATCAATACCCAGTCATTTCCGTCCTTTTGTCCTCCCTCAGGCACAAAAGTTTGTACACCTTTGTTTTCAAACTCCCCAATCACCTTGGTCGATCCATTTCGAGGGTCAAACCAAGACGCTTTTACCTTGTCCCCTTTGATTTTTCCCATATTAATTTTCATTTCTCTACCGTTGTAATTGTAGATAAATGCATAGCCATTTGTTCTTGTCGCTACTAAACGATTGTATTTCTCACCATTATCCGCAATTAAAGACTGATCTGGAACACGATCAAAGTAATTGTCCCTAGAAAGCATAAGTTCTTTTAAGTACTTCATTTGAGCAGCACCAGGTGCATTGATTGCCGAACTCCATACTTCATCCGAACCATAGGCCGAAGTGGAGTCTTGCTTTCCATGCATCTGCATGACCGAGTTCTGTCCGTAGGTATACCCAAATGCGCCTGCAAATACAGACCAATAACCGTATCTTCTGACGTCAGCATCTTTCCAGCGCGGTTGGGTGATATCGTGTAATCCCTGTGGGATACCTTCATAAGAGGGTTCTCCGTCGATCGTCGGCTTAACGGGCTTCATATCCCAGTCGGCTGCCATAAACTTCCAGTTATCCTCGCCATAATGTTTCTGTTCATTCGCGGAAGTGTCCTGAGCGTAGGTACGGTGTCCAGATTGCACCATATTGAAATCCAGCCAGGGTCTATCGTGGAACCAATCCGAAGAAGCCGTTCGTCCTCTAGGATGAAAAGTCATTAAATGGTTATGATCGATGGCTTTTATTGTTTGGCCGATTTTCTCCCACACTTCCATCTTATCTGATCCCTTAATATCACCCCCATTTAACCAAATGATATTCGGACGATCTTTCCACCTTTCCGCAAGAAACGTGGCGTATTTTTCCGCTTGCTCAGCTGATACTTTTCCATCCTTCACCGGTGATCCCCAAACTGGCACCAAAGCTACATAGAGTCCTTTTTCAGCAGCCTTGTCAATGATATAATCCACATGATCCCAATAATCGTATTCCGTTGCCTTATCAGGATTGTTCCCTTCGGTCACCAGCGGTCTGGAAATATCTTTATTGACAACCGAAGAATCTCCATAAACATTTACAGAAGGAACGGTATGCAAGACCATCGCCTGAATGACATTGAAGCCCTTTTGTTTTCGATCTTCAAGGTATTGATCGGCTTCGGATCGGTTGAGTTTATTAAACAATAACCAACCTGTATCACCTAACCAAAAGAAGGGCTGTCCATCTTTGGTTATCATGTATCTGCCATTTTCAGATATCTTCAATAATGTAGTGTGCTTTGACTCTTTATTGGAAGTACATGAAAACAGTGCTCCTGCAACTGTAAATAATATAAGTTTCTTACGTATAGACATGTTGTTATTTCTTATTTAGCCAAATAATTTCCGGCCCTTTTATATAATTGCTTAAATTAATGTGCTTGCCCAAATTGATCTGCTCGGTTTTGGTAATCGCTCCGCTTTTCGGATTAATATGTGTCATTTCAAAACGTCCTTTATAATCGGATAAGTCAATGTTTTCACCTATAGCTTGCTCGCTATAAATAATCAATCCCTGCGTGCTCTTTAATTGCCACGTACCGCTGTTGACTTGTACAGCTTTCATAGTCGATGCCGCACGGTAGAAATCATTGTTCCCTATTTTAGGTAAGTTGGCCATAGACCCTCCGGCCATAAAAGTGGCCCAAGCCATCGTTGGATAGTTGTCCGCAAAGTATAACACTGCCTTGTCTGGATATCTTGTCCGGTACTCGGATACCGCTTTATAAACAGCCTCCATCGACGTTTTCTTTGGTTTCAACAATCGTGCATGCTGACGTGGTGCCAGATTTTGTCCTCCTTGGGGCGCATAGGTCTTTCCATCGGCTTGGTAATGCCAGTAGCGGATATCAATGACTTGGATTTCTTTGGCACGTTCGGTGTCCGATAAAATGGCATCTTGCACATCTTTCGTTGCACTCAAACCAATAATTGGATTTTTACCCGTCTCAGCCTTCCATTCTTTAATCACATCGATCCAAAACTGAACGAAATACAAAGGTCCAGTATATTCGGCACTGATCATCTGAATGACTCCCGAGTTGTCTTTAAAGTTATTTAAACATTGACGGATGTATGCGCGGTGTAATGCCCGACGAACAGGATTACTGATATCATAGAACTGCTCCGCCATGAAAATACGCTTGTTTCCGGCATATGGAACGGGTTCCGGAAATCCCACATTGTTAATATTATTGGCAGTCCGCCATGGGAAGTCCGCATAATGCGCACCGGCTTCGATAATATTATGTTGGAAATAATTTTGGTGAATCAAGACTAAACCTTTTTGGTCGGCTAAATCTGCATATTGTTTCAAGCGCCCCCAATAAAATTTGTTATACTTTGTCAAATCATATTTCGACAAGCCGTCATACGCTAAGCTCTGGCCGCTGCGCGCAAAGGGCAATTCATAAAACGGTGGCCAAACCTCCCCATTGATCCGTCGGATACGCTCGTGATCATCGCGTCTCCGATCATACCAAAGTCCGTAATTGTGATCAATGGCGATAATATTATCTTTTTTTAATGAATCCGTCATCTCCTCAAGATCGTCCGTCAATCCCCTGCCAGCCTCGCCAGGAACATAGCGAGTGATATGTGGTTTTGCTTTCTCAGCACCATATGGCCGAGCGCTACCACTCCACCATGGGACATCCGATTTGGCCCCTACGAGTACTTCATCACCACGTACCAACCAACCGTTTACGACACGCATATCTGCTTGTTTTTTTGCTGGGGTAGTCTCTTTATAGCCAATTTGATCGATGGTCTTTACATTTGCGGTCGTATTTAAGGGATAACGATTACCGGCTTCTGCAATAAAGTCAACCAGCCTCGTCATTGGATTTTCAGACTGACGTGTCAGCTCCATGGCAACACTGACAGGAGGGCTACTGGATGCTTCGGTCAGAAGGGGCAACAGTACTGCGCGTTCATCAGCCGCTAGGCCAATTCTTTCCCGTAGCTGTGCATAATACAAGCTTTTGGGCTTGATGTATTCGTTAGATTGCTCCCAATAGCCGTCTCCCTGAAACTGGGACCAAATGCCAAAGGCCCAGTTCTGCGCCGTTGGCGGTTGGTAACACTCAACAAGCCCCGCTGTAGATTGCCAAAACACGCTATTTGCCGCTGACCAGCCCGCGCCTTGGCCGTCCTGACCTCGGTTTTTGTAGCTAAGGGCCTGTGCATCTATATCCGCATTATCAAATAAAATTCCAGACGCCCAACTGTCTATACTACCACTAAAACTAAATGGTTCTACAGCTTGGCATTGAACAAAAGCATTTGGTCCTGCTGCCAGGTAGCCTACTGCGAAATCATGGTAACCATGTTCGGAATAGAGTCGTTGAAACAGTGTCTGCTGCCCCTTTGTAAAAAAGGTATATCTTCTTTGCCCGCCGATTTCCGAAACTGGATCCAAAGAAATACAATCTTCAACGGTTAATTTTTTAGTACTTGCCAAAGCGTAGACAGCTGATCCTGCAAAATGCTGGAACTGCATGCGGCGAACCCAAACGTTTTCTGCATTTTCAATCGTAATTGCCATCCAGCGATGGTCTTCGTCTTTCGGGTTATTCGCATCGAAAGCAGATTTAAGTGCAATATTTTCGATACCAACATTTTCGATTCTTCCTTTCCAAGTATATTGCTCAACAGTCGCTTGGCCATAGCGTCTATCCAATGCTGTTGTGATTGGCGCATCAATCTCGATACGATTACCTTTCACAGCGACGATCGTTCTATCCCATGTAACATCGCGTTGCCCGGGCTTCCAACCTAAGGAAGTAATACCACCACCAAAATGATCGGTACCAAGCTGATTAATCCAATCTTGCGTGGAAGGTCTTGTAATCCTAATTTTATCTCCAGCTTTATAGGAAGCGGCATGATCAATATCCAATACCCGCGCGTTGACAGGGACGTAAGAACTTGTTACATTTGTCTTTTTCGCAAATGTGATATCGTCTTTTCCAAGAATACGGATGAGTGTTTCTCTTGTTGTTCCCTCACCAACGATGACGGTTCCATTTGTTTTGAAGCCACTACCACGCAGAATAACACCTGAGGCACTTAATTTAAGGGAACCAGAAACAGCATAGGTTCCGGCTTGTAAGAGAACTGCACCGCGCAGCCCATCTTTACCTAAAGGCAAAGATGAAACATAGTCGATAGCAGCTTGTATACGCGCTGTCGCATCGCCTGATCTTACAGGAACAACGACAGCAATCTGTCCTGTAGGAATAGCTTCGTTGCCCCCTTTGTATCCTGCATAGGAAAAGTCAGGAATTTGGTTTCCAAGTGAATCCTTATGATAAACAAACTTTGCCTCATCCCATACCAAAGGAGTATATGCCTTCATTTGTTGTGCATGTGCAGTACAGATAAAGGCATATAGTCCGAGACAAGAAAAGAACAGCATTCTTTTTCTCATGGTTATTTCTTATTTTTTGGGCACGACAGCATCTAATGCTACAACCCCATTTAAATAGTTCTCAATATTGGCGTAGCCGTTTTTCGCTATTTTTCTTGAATCGCTTGGATCATTGGGATTCAATCCCATATTTTTCTCCACATCATCCGGAATACCATCATTGTCTGCGTCTTGGTAAGGTACTCCCTGATAAACCGGATAGCCGCCTACCTGTGCGATATCAGATATAATCCCCTGCTTGTAGGAATCCGCTGGCAAACGTCGTTTCACATAAGGCGATACAAATCCATGCTGCGTCTTATCTTGATTGTAGTAAACTTTATTCTCAGCAACTTGCTTTATAATCCGTGTATCCACTGCATCTTGCTTTGGCAAAAATGCGCCTACATTTTCAAGGACATAGTTGTAAGCATCTTGTGCGGATAGTGTTGTAACGGGTGCCATTGGAAAAGCTTTATCCACCCGAATTTCTTTTTCGCGTTCGCCTACATTCGGTAGATCTTCAATCTGAATCCCTCCAGCCCAATTGTCTTTAGTAACTTTTGGGAAACCCTCTACCACATTTCCATGCGCATACACTTTTCCATATTGATCCTTAAACGCCTTATCTCTTCCAGATTCCGGTTTTAAAATCCGGTATGCAATCGGCTTATCTTTTGGTGTAATGGGACCAGGTTTATAGTAGTTATTGATAAAATTAAATAACGACCTATTATCACCACCATCAGCACTTCTATTCCACCAATTCCAAATAACATTATTGACAAATCCAAAGTCGCCATACATCCCTATGGAAGGATTCCGGCTGATATTTGAAGCCCAGAGATTACGCATAAAGGTGCTATTCAAACCACCTATTGTACTTCCGAAAGCATGGTTATAGGCATCCAGGCATTCCGAAAATATGGAATTTTGGATCGTAATATTTACTGTAGGTAATTTGAGGTTCTTACCTTCCCGATCGTATACATGCCGATAGATCGACATATTTTCATCCAAGCCCCAGCTTGCAGATACGTGGTCAATCATAATATTGCCCACTACATTTCCTCCTACAGCATCATCACGGCGCGTTACATCGGTTTGCCCACGACGTAAACGTAAAAAGCGTAAAATAACGTCGTGCGTATCAATTAGAAAAGATTCTCCGGCCACACATATCCCATCTCCAGGGGCTGTCTGTCCAGCAATCGTGATATAGGGAGCCTTAACGACAATCGGTTTTTCAAGTTGAATAATACCGGCAACATTAAATACGACAATACGTGCGCCACCGGCTTCACAGGCTTCTCTCAACGTTCCTGGACCACTGTCCGCAAGACTCGTCACGACAAAAACTTTTCCGCCTCGACCTCCAGCAGTAAAAGCACCGCCGCCTTCAGCACCGGGGAATGCTTTTATTTTTGCCTGAGGCAAGTCACTAGGTTTTGCTGCCCAAGGAATATAGGGCTTACCTTCGGCCTTCATGGCCTCTTGTGCTTTTTCCCAAACCTTTTCTAAACGTATGTTTTCCGTATTTTCCCGCTCAGCAGCCAATTTCTTCAAAGAATCCGGAATAACTGGATATTGCGCCAATGCAGCTATTGGGCTTATTAGGCCCAATAGTAACACGGTATTTCGATTAAATAACGATTTCATATGCAGATGATTAACTTAAGCCCACAAGCTCAATTTATTTCTTTCGATTATATGAAATACCCCAGCTTATTTGATGCTGTATTTGTCGTCTAAACAGGGGTATTCCACGGATTTATTTAGCAGCCAATTTATTTAGGTAGAGTTCAATGTTTGCGTAACCTGACGCTGTAATTTTTGCCGAATCACTCGGGTCATTCGGGTTTAGTCCCATTTGTTTTTCTACATCATCAGGAATACCATCGTTGTCAGCATCTTTATATGGTTTACCCTGATAAACTGGATATCCACCTACTTGAGAGATATCGGTAATAATGCCAATCTTATACGAATCTTTTGGCAATCTTCTGTGTTCGAAATCCTTTTCAGGTAATTTCACGTTGCTCAAAAGTTTGACTGGCTTACCATTTTTCACATCTGCAATAACGCGTGTATCCACAGGATCTCTTTTAGGCAAGGTTGCTCCTGCATGATCAAGAACAAAACCATAAGTTTCCTGAGCAGTCATCACTGGAAAATGAGCATGTGGAAATTCTTCTTTAGCATTCATCGCCGCAAAGTATGGTTGTGCTTCCTCATAGGTCATCGCATCCCCTTTTTTATTTTCCAACTGTATACCCCCATCCCAGTTATTTGATGTTACTTTTGCATTACCTTCAACGATATTACCTTTTACATGAGCACGACCAAATACAACATAAGGCAATTTACTTCTTCCTGATTCCGGTTTTAAGATGCGGTAACTTACAGGCTGACTCAACGGAGTCGCAGGGCCTGGTTTAAAATAATTGTTGACAATATTGTATGTAGCTTGGTAATCGCCACCGTCAATTGAACGATGCACCCAATTGTAAACCACGTTGTTGTAAAAGTTGAACAAACCATTCCAACCAATAGATGGATTACGGGCTGCATTATTTGCCCAGAGGTTACGCATAAACGTACAATTTTCTCCACCTAAAGTACTTCCGAACGCGTGGTTCCATGTATCTAATGCTTCAGAAAAAATAGAATTTTGAATAGTAATGTTTACAGTACCGCGTTTCTCCTCTGCCTTTCCGGTACTATCATTATACATATGACGGTACATGGACATATTTTCATCCAAACCCCAGCTTGCCGAAACATGGTCTATCATAATATTTCCTACAGGATTACCACCGATCGCATCATCTCGACGGCCGACATAAGTTTCACCGCGTCTAAAACGCATATGACGGATCAAGACATCGTGTGTGTTGATCCAAACAGATTCACCGGCCACGCAGACACCATCGCCCGGAGCGGACTGCCCTGCAATGGTAATATAAGGAGCGCGGATAATTAAAGGTGTTTTCAGGCGGATGATACCGGAGACGTTAAACACAATAATACGAGGCCCACCTTTTTCGCAAGCTTCGCGCAATGACCCGGGGCCATTGTCTTCCAAGCTTGTAACCACATACACATTCCCACCGCGACCACCAAAAGTAAATTTACCGCCACCTTCAGCTTCTGGGAAAGCCAAAATCTTAGCTTGTGGGAGATCATCAGGTCGGCCTGCCCATGGAATATAAGGTTTACCCTGTTTCGCATATTCTTCTATGACAGGTAGGGCTTTTTGCCAAGCTTCATCCGATTGTTTGGTCGCTTTACGCATCAGCTCATCTGTATTCTTCTTGACATCTTCTGGAATTTTGGGATACTGACAAAATGCGATTGACGTAATGAGACTCAACAATGCTGTCAGCGTTATTTTATGTAACATGTTTATCTAGTTAGTAGGATTTATAATTTCTATTTCAAATATATGTCAATTGTACATTTATTAAAAGCAATGTATGTCACAATTCACATACATTGCCTTAATATTTTAAGCAAAAGGAACCTATTTCAAAGGGTCAAAAGTTCCTGCTCCATTCATGCTATCCCAACCTGTCGTTTGTTGTAAATAAGGTGAAGTAGACAAGATTGTTTGATTTAATCCGAAGAAATAGTATTGCGGGTACCATGTGAAAACCCAGTTGTTCTTAATTGGATCCAAATCATCTTTTTCTGTGATGGTGAAATAATTATCGTAAAGGTAATCGAGGTATTCATCTTGGTTTTTGATATCTCCTGGATAAGTGGCGGGTTCGCGCTCTATAACAACCAAATTACCATTCTTATCTCTCAACAAAGGGTCTTTATCCCCTTTATATTCAGCATCTTTATTTTTAAATGTAATCAATATACCTGTTCTTCTCGTCCCATTCAATGGTTTTACGCCAATACGTTTAGCTGTTGGCGAATCTTTTTCAAATAACTTCCAGCGTCTAAGATCGTAAAAACGCTTACCCTCATAAGCAAACTCTAGTTTTCTTTCATTGATCACTGCTCCAAATAATTTATCACGATTTCCTGCAACAGAGGCTAAACCATATGATCCATCGCCAACTTCAAGTCCTGCACGTTTACGAATTTCCTTGATTCCTTCCAATCCTTCGGCTAATTTATCCGAACCGATAGCAGATTCCGCCAAATTCAAAACTACCTCTGCAAAACGTAATTCAATAAAGTCTGTACCGCTTTGTTGAAAACCAGATCCTCCATTAGACCTATTGTTTGCACTCGGGTTAGAACCTTTCCTTAAATAAAGACCACTGGCATTCAATCCCGATCCTTCAGTAGATAAATAAGCAGTACCGTTCTCATTTTTCCAATAATAGGTCCATTGACGATAGTTCGGTCCATCGGCATAAGGGAATAGCGCTCCATTATAAACAAAAGTCTTGTCAAAGCGTGGATCCCGGTTTTTATAAAATTTCTTCGCATCATAGGTATATTTTGATGTCGGGTCATCAATATTTTTACCGTCTAACATCGGAAAAGCATCTAAAATTTGCTTAGTCGGAGCAATCGAACCTGAGCCAGAAATTGCTCGAGGTCGAATCACCTGTTCCCAACCATTGTTTTTAACACCATTAGCTGTTGCTGTACCAGTGTTAAATCCATATACGATAACGGCTTCTGTGTTTGCTGTACCTTCTTGCATAAACATATTGGCCCAAGCTTTTCCATCTGTTGAACCACCTGTCTGGAATAATCCAAAACCATTTTGCTCCAATAAAGTTTTGGCTTCTACATTTGCAGTGTATGCTGCTTCCCAACGATCGCGTGAGTCATTTGGATTAAATTGCGGGCTGGCATATGTCAAGAGCACGCGTCCTTTTAACGCTGCGGCTGCACCACTGGTAATGCGGCCCCAATTTGCAGCATTCCATTTACCAGGTAATAAACTCTTCGCCATATCCAAATCTCTCACGATTTGTTCAATACACTCTGACGTTGTGCTTCGAGGAACGGAGTTAGCATCATTATTTACAACTGTTGGAGTTTGCGATCCAAGAACCAAAGGCACTCCACCGTACATACGCACCAATTGAAAATATTGAAAGGCACGCCAAAAGTACATTTGCCCTTTCATCTGATTGCGCATTGCCTCATCAATCCCCCCCTGATCAATTTTTTCTAAAAAAACATTGATCTCTTTCATCCTGGTCCACACATTGTTGGCAACACTTGCCGTCATCCGCTGACCAAAGTACTTGTTGGCATTGTCATTGACATAAGAAATGACATTCCATGTCTTATTAAAAGCTGTCTCGCCTGCCAGTTCATCCGTCGTTTGTGTAAAGGTATTTGTGTACCCTCCATTCTCAGCGGCATCCTGCGTTGCGACAAATGATTGTGCATTATTTGGCGGCAAGAATAAACCATATACATAATCTACATAGGCTCCAGCCAAGATTGGATCTTTAAACACCTGATCTTCACCTACAGCTCCAAAATCCGTCTTTTCTTCCAGAAAATTATCTTTACAGGCTTGATTGGTCAAAAGCAAACACAGAAGCCCTATATTTAAAATTGTTAATTTTTTCATTTCTCAAATTATAAAGTCACGTTAAGACCAAAAGAATAAGTTTTCAAATTTGGATAAACATCCCAAGCGGCACCATTTCCGTCTTTATAACTGAATGGATTGTACAGTATAAAAGGATTCACTGCACTGATATATGCTCTCATATTTGATACTTTTAGATATTTAACCAGCTTTTCAGGAAACTTGTATCCGACATTAAGGCTACTCATACGCAACTGAAAAGCCGGAACAGTCCAGAAACTTGACCTTACGTCATAAATAGAAGCCCAAAACGGATTGGGCATCGTTCCTGTCGGATTTAACTCAGGATCATAAATATTTCCCCATATTGCCGGTACATTTTGATATACCCTAGAAATGTCAGTATTCAACGGCTTACGTTCGGTAATTTCGTTGTAACCGCCAAAGGAGCCTGTGATTACCGATTCTACACTAAACCCTTTGTAACCAACCCTTAACGTCATACCAAGAGAATAATGATTTGTTGCATTCTTTGCCAATTGAATCTGATCATTTTGATCGATGATGCCATCAGGTGCTGCAAAAGTTCCGTCGGCTTGTATGGGGCCGCGAACATCGCGATAGTATAACATACCCGGCCTCAACCGATTAACAGGTTGATCAAAAACTTGGGTAATATTGTATTGATTTACATAGCGCTCAATATCCTCTTGTGTCTTGAACATACCCAAATAATCGTACCCCCAGGCACCATTGTCCGAAGGTCCATTAGGATGTGCTATCCATGGTTTTAAAATATCAACATCATTAAAATTGTCTTGAATCACTTTGTCATTCCACCAAGATAAGCGTGCACTGACACCATAGCTAACCTCGTTCACTTTATCTCGCCATCCCAAATCAAAGTCGAGACCAAAGGTGTTTTTCTTACCATAGTTTTCGGCTGCGACCGTTCCACCGACAGTAACCGGAATATTAGCTGTACGTTCGACCAACAAATTTACACCCTTATTATAGTAACCATCAATCGTAGCTGACAATCGGTTATTCAAGAATCGAGCATCGATACCAATATTGTTTTTGTATTCATCTGCCCAAGTCGCATCCCGATTAGGGGATTTCTCCATTCTCAGCCCAGTACTTGCATCGACATTGTTATTGTTGTCCCCAAATACAGCCCCTTTTCCCTGTTGATAAGTATAACGTTGTAACCAACCCCAAGCCTTAGTTTGATCATTACCCAGCTTACCATGTGATACACGTAATTTCAAATAATCAATAGCTTTGACATGAAAGAAGTCTTCTTCGCTGATTACCCAACCCACAGAAATATTATAAAATTTCCCCCAATAATGTTCGGGGGCAAATTTTGTGGACGCATCCGAACGAAATAGCACTTCGGCAAGGTATTTATCACTATAACGATAATTTAAACGGCCGACATATCCAAGGGTGCCCGACTCATACGCTGCGGTACGCCCATCAACAGCCCCGAAGGCTGTTCCGAACTGCCCGTTGGTATTGGAAAGCGGGCTATCTTTCCAGACGTCTTCTTGCGAAGAATTCGCTTCAGCTTTTTCTACCGAAAATAAACCGGAGAAATTATGTTGTTTCCATTGTTTATCATATGTCGCTGTAAAGTTGGCTTGATAATTATTGCCTGCCGCATTCGAAAAATAAACCCGATTACCATTACTATAGCTTGCAGCCTTCGCACCACTGACGTTATCATCATAAATATGACCATATTGTCCACTTCGCTGATCGAATGTATAAGTTTGATATTTGGTACCAATTTGCGTGCCCCGGTCATTCTTATAATTTTTGTTATAAGATCCTCTTAACGTTAAGCCTTTTAACCAAGGTGCTTGGTATTCACCATTCAAGTTGATACTAAATTGACGTGAATCTGTTGTCGCCAAATTGGCTAACTTTTGCAACTCAAAATAATGATAGGACGATAAATCACTAGCACCAACAGTTCCTGGTAAACGCACAGGCAGACCATTGATATAAGCTGGTATATAAGGTGAGGCTAACAGGAGATTACGATAATCATTATCATCGTTTTCACCACCAATCTTGTTAAAGGTCTTCTGCTGATTACCCGTATTTCCAGACACCTGTATACCTACTTTAAAATTACTAGCCACCCGGATATCACTACCGGCCCGGAAATTCCAACGATCATAATCCAAGGTCCCTAAATTACCGTTTTGCTTGTTATAGGCCACATTGGCAAAATAGGTCGCTTTATCTGCCCCGCCCGAAATATTCACGGAATGCCGCGTCAGATAACTTGCTTTCCAAGCATCATCCAACCAATTGTAGGAGTGGCCTTTAAAATAATCCAATTCATCTTGAGAAAAAAAGTAATTCTTATGCTCGGGCTTTGTAGGATCCGTAACCGCATTATAATTCCCATTCGGGCCGTTCAAAATATTAAAATAATTCCCAAACTGGTAAGCATCCAACACTTTCGTCCGATAAGTTGCATCATTTATTGCATACGAACCATTGTAACTGATCTTCGGCGTACCTACTTTTCCTTTTTTTGTCGTCACCAACACCACACCATTAGCCCCTCGAACACCGTATACGGCAGCCGCACCATCTTTCAAAAAAGAAATACTTTCAATCTCCGAAGCATCCAAATTACTAAACAAGGTTGCATCAGGTTGATTTTGGCCATCCACCTGCACCACACCATCGATAACATATAGCGGGTCTGTGGTACCACCATCCTTACTCGGCCCCATTGGTTTTCTGATTGTTAACGTAGCTTTTGATCCCGGACGACTCGTTCCTCCGCTAACACTAAGTCCTGCAACCCGGCCCGCCAATGTTGCACCCACATTCGTCGAGGGTAAATCTTCGATTTCCTCCGCTTTAATCGCTACGACAGAGCCCGTTAAATGCGCTTTTTTCTGCGTGGTGTAACCAACAGCAACAACCTCTTCGAGTTCCTGACTATCGGCTTCCATGCGTATATTCAATACACTTTGGTTTCCAACTGGAATTTCAAGTCTTTTATAACCAACAAAATTGAGCACCAAAATCTCGTTTCCAACAGGCAAGTTCAGTCTAAATGTACCATCTGCATCTGTTGAAGTCGCGGTCTTTGATCCCTTAATGGATATCGTTACTCCGGCAAGCGGTTTTCCATTTTGATCAACAACCTTTCCTGTTATATTCTTAAAAAAGTTTAAATTGTATTCACTTAGATTTACTCCATAGGAGTATGACGGAATGATCCCGCCAGTCATTATTCCAATAGCCAGCAGTTGTGCCAACCTTTTAGAGGATTTACTCGGGAATATGAGCTGATTCATAATTTGGGTATTAGTTTATTTACTGGGTTATTTTTTTAATCTCGCAGCCCACTTATCGCCTTCTTCCTTTAGGTTATAGCCATGAGACGCTAAATAGTTATTGATTTTGCCTTTGTATTTACCAAACCAAGCGTGTTTTTTTTCCGAAGATTCAGCCTGCATCGCAAAATCCCGTGCTTCATAAAGCAAGCTGTCGATCATATGCACTTCGTCTTTTGTGAGTCGAGGAATCATATCCTGGTAAGCTTTCACAGTATTCGGATAGACATTATAGGTCATACCGTTTTTAACGGCCTCAACTTCTGGGTCTGTTAAAACCTCCTTTAGCCGTTTCACAAACGCTTGATTTAAATTGGTAGTTTCCTGTAGCGTCTCCT
Organism: Sphingobacterium sp. DR205; assembly: GCF_011064245.1. Lineage (NCBI taxonomy): Bacteria > Pseudomonadati > Bacteroidota > Sphingobacteriia > Sphingobacteriales > Sphingobacteriaceae > Sphingobacterium > Sphingobacterium sp. DR205. The sequence goes on from NZ_CP049333.1 coordinate 6,572,114, forward strand.
GCGTGATCTGCTCTTTTAGGCTCTTATCCGTATTCTCCTTAATTTTTAAATCCCGAAGTGAATAACAAGCATTTAAAAGATAATACTGATCACGAATAATGTGAACGGCTTTTTCTTGTTTGGCTTGATCCTGTAACGCCAATTTAGCTACAATTTTTTCGGATCGATCTGTAATGGTTTTCCAATAAGCGTCTTCTGTTTGACTAAATGTCATAGATACACTTAAAAATAAAAACATGAGTAATGCAAAACGTTTCATAGGCATGAAATAGTTTATCCCTTTTTGGTTATTATTAAACATTAAATAAAGTCCCTTACCTTTATTTTCTTCTATAAACGCTCAAATAAACTTCAAAATGACATTAAAGAATTTTTGAGTCTTCAATATAACTGAAAATTTTATTGACAACCGTCATGTACTATGCTGGCAGCTAGGCTATTTAACCTCTAAATTATCAACAATAACACCCTCTAAATCAGAAGAGTATAGTTTAACAAAATAGGTACCCGCATTAATCATTGTCTTTGTATCAGTATTGATATAATTCCATTTGCCTACACGTGTAGGTTCCAATTGTATTGGAGCTTTAGGCACTAGCACATGCTTATCTTTGTCCAAAATTTCATAATAACCACGACGTGCTTCTTTAAATGGATTATGATACTTAATCGATAACGCATACACATCTGCCGCTCCAACCTGAAACTGCCAACCGATATAACCTCCTTGATTGTTGAATACCAAACGCTTTTGTCCTGCAAGCTCGATTTCGGAAACACCGTCGCGCCAGCTACTTTGATAGGCCTTATAGTTTTTCACCTCTTTCAAGTCATAAACTGGCAGAAGACCGCTTTGCTGCTGAAAGACCAGAATTTCCCCTTGCGTCTTGGCCGTTATGGAAAGCTCCTCGCCTGCCTGCAATACCTTACGGAATACCGCCAGATATTTCCCTGTATTCAATTGCACACTGTCTTTGGTCTGTTCAAAATCATCAGGCTGATTACCCCCCAATAAGAAAACATTGGTAGGCTCTTTAAAGCGTAGACGATAGGCTCGATTACTATCCAACTCGAAATATTCTGAGCCAAACAAGAATGATGGCAATGAAAAAAACGATGTTACCTTATTCCCTTCCTTTTTCAATACACTACCTATATCCAACCAGCTGTGGAGCTTAATATCTTGATTCCCTAATTCAAGATTATAATGCTTTTGATCAAGCGATAAGATTGTCCTGTTTTCTTTTGATGCAATAGCAATGGCCTGGATCACCGCCTGACCAGCATAAATACGTGGAAAATTAATCACAATCTTTCCATTCATGACTTTAATAGGATAGCTTTTTTTTAAGGCCTGCTGGAATCCAGCGTTTTTATAAATATCAAACTGATCTTCCACAACTTGACCATTAATGGCGATATCAAAAATACGATCTCCTTTTCCGGGTGAAAATTTTCCGTACCAGGGTTCGGCAAAATATAATTCGACGAAATAATCTCCATTGGGTACGTCAAACTGATAGCCCAACTTATCAAGCCCATAGCGAAAGGTCTGAAAAAGCGGCCAGTCTTTAGTTCCTTTAATTGGATCAAAAATTATTCGTTGGCTGGCAAAATTAGTGTTCATCCCTTCAAAATGATCTGCCCAGGATTTACTGCCCCAGCCCAGTTCGGATCGATAAGGTTGGTCAGCTGTCCAGTTTCCCCCATATTCATCTGTATAATTATCGCCGCCGCAATTCACGCGATAGAGATAGTGATATCCTGGATCTGGTTTTAGAATCTCTGATGGAGTCTTATACAAGTCACCAAAATGTGGACTTTCAGGAAAGTTCTGTAGTATAATGGTATCACGGCTAACAACTTCTCCTCCTATTCTTCCTTCGGCGTACAAGACATTATATCTCACATCAACACCGTTAAATTCAAAATGCCGACCAAATCCGGGATGTTGTTTTTTTCCAAGCGATAATGAACCGAGATCGTTGAAAAGTTCGACTTCATCACAATTCGAAAAAATACGAATATTGTCTTTTATCCCAGGGGTCAACCAACGATTCGGCCAAGAATGCATGGCGATATACAGCATAGGTTGCTCTTTCTTACCATAATGCGATAGATACATATAATACGCATCTGTGGGCTCCCCCCAGGGTGTCAACAACCCTTTATAATTAACCGGCCCAATCCGATCAATCTCTCGATTTCCTTCTCCCCCCTGGATACGGCCAGGATTATCATGTGAGTTCCAAAGCCATAGATAATGGCCAACAGCGCTATCTTTCACAGACTCTGCCAAACGTACCTTGGTCTGTAAAATATCAGCAAAACGTTCTTCATTGTAATTATTTTCGTTGGGTAGATAGGGCGGTTCGGCATGCATCCCCAGACTGCGCCAAGCACCATATTCCCCCACGAGCTGTTGCTTTTTTAGATCGTCACCATAGGTTTTTTGATCCCCCCCATAAGTACCTGTCCAATTTTGCGGTACGTCCCAATCGGTCCCACTACCGCCATTACATGTGGTTACTAAACGTTGTATAGATGCTGTTGGATCTAATTTGCGAATCAACGCAGTACATTCACGTGCAAAATCTTCCGGAAGCGTACTTTCATTTTCAAGTCCCCATAAAATTACTGATGGACTATTTCGACGTTCACGCACCCATTCTGTCAGCAATCTCTTGAAGTTCTCCCGAAATGCAGGCGTATCAAACCAGATGTGTGCCGCAAGCTGTGTCCATAACAAAATACCATGTTGATCCCATGCCTGTTGATAACGCAGGTTATGGGGTTGATGCGCATCACGAAAGGAGTTGAACCCGAGTGCTCTGATCTGCTTAATACGGGAATCGATCTCTTCCTTTTCGAAGGCGTGTGACTGCCCTAATTTATGCTCATATTCCGCGATACCATTTATAAATACTGGCGCTCCATTAACTAAAAGACGTGGATCACCGGATGGTTTTAACCCTTTTGACCAGCGAACAGTGCGAATTCCGTAAGGTGTTTCTATCTCGTCTATGATCTGTCGACCTATTTTTAACGTTATTTTTATGCGATATAAATAGGGTGAGGCCACAGACCATAATTGTGGATTTGTAAAAACAAGATCTTTCAGTCTAATTTCCTTTATAGCATTTCCTTTAATCTGGTCTTTCGATGTAGATCGAACAATTAATTTTCCCTTTTGGTCCAAAACCTCCGTTATAAGCTCCAAATCTTTATTAACTTGGCTTTTATTACTCACTTCCACGACTTGGTGTACAACCGCCTTCTTATGATCAATAGTTTCATCATTCCAATAATGTTCACCAAAAGGCGTAATAGACACTTCATTTTTGATCAATAGACTCACTGGACGAAAAATTCCCATAGGCTGCGATCCTTCAGAAAATCCCCGTTCTGTCGAACATCCTCCATCCACCCAAGGAAGATCCATAATATGTGCCGGATGATCTGCCCGAACGGCCAAAAGATTGGGACTCCCATCCAATTTGATCGCATCAGTGACATCAAGTGTAAATGTGGTTCTTCCCCCAGCATGATATCCTACCTGTATGCCGTTTAACCAAACTGTTGCATAGGATCCTACCCCCTCAAAAAATAAATAGAACCTATTTTTATTCCTTTGCTGTTTAAGAGAAAAAGTTTTTCGATACCATGAGTAACCGTGTAAATTGCCATGCAGCAATCTGCGATATCCTTCGTAGCTATCCCAATTATGTGGGACATTTACTTTCCGCCAATCTTTATCTGTCTTAAAAGACAAACGGTGAAATCCACGATACCTAGCAGAATCTTTTTGGTCCATTATCGTCAACCAGTCAGTATCCAGAGCAATCGTTTTACGGATTTTTTGACCATAGGAAAACATTCCGAATAATAACATACAGGCACAGCAAAACAGCCTACTCAACAGCATCAATCTGGTCATCATTATTTCTTTAACTTCAATTCTTGATCGAAGGCATACGATTTACCCTTCTTTGTTTTGATTTTTACTTCGCGACTAGCATAACGCAAATGGAGTTCTCCTCCAGAAAGCGATTCTACAGTCACCTCCAATAACTGATTGTCTTTCCATTCCATATCAACCTGAAAAGCTCCACGCGTTCTGAGTCCCTTTACTTTCCCTGTGCTCATTTCCACTGGCAATGCTGGTAATAATTCAATCCCGTTGATATGGCTCTGAAGCAACATCTCCATAATCCCTGAGGCTCCACCGAAATTACCATCGATTTGAAATGGTGGATGAGCATCGAATAGATTTGGATAGGAACCGCCTCCTTTACCCGCTGGCCGCAATAGCATTTTTACCATGTGATAAGCATGCTGAGCATCTTTTAATCTAGCCCAAAAATTAATTTTCCAGGCCAGGCTCCAACCCGTTCCCTCATCACCACGTAGTAACAGCGACCGTTTTGCAGCTTCAACCAATTGTGGTGTATGCGTCGTATTGATTTCATCTCCTGGAAATAACCCCCATAAGTGGGATACATGACGATGTTTATTTTCTGGATCATCCAAATCCGTCAACCATTCTTGGAGCTGTCCATGTTGCCCAATTTGGTTTGGTGCTATTTGATCTCGCATCTCCATAATTGAATCCCGCAATTGAACATCTTTACCCAATAACTTGGAACTTTGATCAAAAATAGCAAACAACGAACGGATAATCTGATGATCCATTGTAGGTCCTTTAACCAAACCTCCATTTTCTGGAGAGTTTGAAGGCGAACTAACCCACCATCCTGTTGTTTTGTCTTTGACTAAAAAATCTTTAAAAAATAAGGTCGCGTCCTTGATGATAGGATAATATTGCTGTAAAAAGCGTAGATCTTGTGTATATTGATAATGCTCCCAAAGATGTCGCACCAGCCAAGCCCCACCTGTGGGCCATATCCCATGATTGGAGTTATTGATGGGAGCTGTTCCACGCCATATGTCTGTATTATGATGCAACACCCAGCCTCGAGCAGCATAATATTCCTTAGCCGTTTGCCCACCAGCTAGACGAAGATCCTGGATCATCTGAAATAAGGGTTGCTGCAACTCAGAAAGATTCAATGCTTCTGTCGGCCAATAATTCATTTCCAAATTGATATTGGTGGTATATTTACTGCCCCATGACGGTTCTAAAAATGGATTCCAAATACCTTGGAGATTCATCGGCTGACTACCTTCGCGAGACGCTGCGATCTGTAAATATCGGGCAAATTGCATATAAAGTGCTACAAGCCCAGGGTCAGCATGTCCAGCCGCCCGCTGCAATCTTCGATCAGTTGGAATTGTGTCAAGTTGGTTGCTGACACCAAGATCTATTGAAAAGCGATGATACAATCGTTGGTAATCTTTTTGATGGACTTGATACAATTTATCTAGATCAAGCGTACATAAGTTCTTGAATCGTTCTAAAGCAGTAGCAGCATACTGCTCGTTCAATTCCCGATAAGATTTAAAATTTGTCGCGGCAATCAGATAAATCTGCGCTTCATCAGCCTGTTGTACCACAAGTTCGTCACCTTCATAAGATACTGCACCACCTTTCAATTTGAGTTGCAGGAAAGCCGTCCCGCGCATTGCCCCATTTTTCACCCACACTTCCAAACGGATTGATGTGCCGTCCATGTGATGAAGTTTAGCGCGCTGATGTTTGGTATTCATTGCGAGTCGAAAAGTAACTTTATTTTTCTGATCAGCCTGCAAGCGTACAGCAATAAAATTATTGGGATGACTCGCAAAATAGGTCCTCCTATAATTCACCCCGTTGAAAGCGTAATTGACCCGGACTTCGCCTTTATCCAAATCGAGTATCCGGCTGTAGTTTTCAGCAACATCGTGATCAAACTGCAGTTTCAACGAACCGAAAGGTTGATAAGATGCTTGATAACTTCCTATTTTCGGACTGTTTTGATCTTGAATATGGTATCTCCACTTTCCCTTCAACGAGACAAATCTACCGGTGTTACTTTTTAAACCGATAGCTTGTTTGGGATCTTTATATCCTGCCACACCGCCCTTACCTTCCAGATTGATTACCTGAATAGCGATACTATTCCGCCCTTCACGCAATAATCCCATAGGAATTTGATAGTGTCTCCTGGTTTCATCCCCCGCAGATTGGCCGACGAGCTCACCATTGATATAGGTATAATCATTGGTTCGTATTTTATTTAAATCCAACGACCAGTGCTCAGCTAGATCATTTTTTGACAGGTTAAATTCATAACGAAACCAGACTGCTCCGTCTAGGCCCTCGAGCCCCTCTATTTCCCAACCCTCATAATGAGGAACGGTAATAAGTAGCCATTTACTATCATCAAAAGCGAATTCAAAAGGACCATGTTCCTGTTTTCGGATTTTGTCAATCTTGTTTAACCAAGCGGTAGGGTCTTCGGATTCACTTTTAACTCCCATAAACTCCTGCATCGCCAAAGATTCTGCTTCTTTCTGGCGACCTTGATCCAGTAATTCGCGGATCTTTTGAAGATACTTTGATGCTCCTTTTTTATTATAATTCCGTGGGCCGTCGGTCCACAAAGTCTCTTCATTAAACTGTATCTCCTCATTGCTAATACCACCATAAATCATGGCTCCCAGGTGGCCATTCCCTATAGGCAAAGCCTCTTCCCATTGTGTAGCAGGATGATCAAACCATACGCGCGACTGCGCAAAAGCTGAGCGCAAAGAGCATATCGATAATAAACACCATAAGATATACAGTTGTAAACGCATTATTTATTGTCTGAAGGGTTTATATTTGATGTTAACTGACCACTTTTATAAGTTCCACGGAGGATTTGCTTTACGCGAGCCAGATTATTGCCCTGTACGTAAATTTCTTCATTTGCGGGACCAACTAAATCCAGAAACAATCCTGTTCCTGCTGAAGGGAAACAGCTTTGCACATTCGCCGATTTACAGTTTTCCAGTTCGATTAGTGATTTCTCCACTGCAGGTGTCGTATTTCTCACATTCAAAATATGCAGTTCCTTACTGTTGTTGGCAGTCAACAAAGCTCCTTGTTTGATGGCCAAGTTTACATTGTTTAATGTCAAGCCATTTACGTTAAGAGCCGAAAAACCTGTGTTCCCCTGCATATTAATATCTGAAAATACAACATTCTCAATTGGCATCTCCTCCAACCCCCGCATATATCCAACACGATTGGTTGTCCCTGATAGATTGTTAATAAAGATGTTCCTGAACTTAGGTGTGCGTTCGCCGACAGGCTCGATCTCAGTTTTAGCATATTGCATATCCATCACAACGGCTTGATCTCTAATGTTGCGCATGACAATATTGGACACTTGAATATTTTCAACGATACCTCCTCTGCCCCGAGCAGTCTTAAGCCGTATACCACGATCAGTACCATCAAAAATGCAATTGGAAATAACAATGTTTTTAACACCGCCGGACATTTCACTTCCAATCACAACGCCGCCATGACCACGAAGCATTGTACAATTTGTAATCGTATAATTTTCGGCTGGAATGTTAATTTTTCGTCCCGAACGATCCTTTCCTGATTTTATCGTAATGCAATCATCCCCCACGCTAATATGGCAATTAGCGATGCGAACATTGGAGCAAGATTCTGGATTAATACCATCCGTGTTAGGAGATGGAGGATTATCTATTGTCACACCATCCACTGTGACATTATCACAATATTGGGGATTAATTGTCCAAAATGGTGAATTTTGAATTTTAATATCCTTGATCTGTACATTTTTACAATTTAAGAATTGTATAAACGGCGGACGTAGAAAACCTCTCTCGATCCATCCCGGAAGATCTGGAGCCAGTACATCCTTATTGAGGCGTTTAAACTCTTTTTGCCATTTACTGTCTTCGGTTTGTTTTTTAACCTCAACCTCGGAATAGCCCCACCACTTTTTACCATGTCCGTCGATAGTACCACGCCCCTGAATACTAATGTTTTCTAGGTTATTGCCATAGAATAATGGTGAAAAATTGGTTACTGCAGTTCCTTCCCATCGCGATTCCACCATCGGTAAATAATCATCAAAATTATCACTAAAATGCAATTCAGCGCCAGCATCAATATAAATGGTGATATTACTTTTCAGGTGAATTGGACCTGTTATATATTTTCCTGCCGGGAAATAGATGGTTCCTCCGCCTTTATTTGCTGCTGCTGCAATAGCCTTTTTGATAGCCAATGTATTGCTGCCAGTACTGTCTTTCCGCGCACCAAAGTCCATGACATTTAGCCAAGTTTGTGCCTGTAGACCCAACATGGATAAACAAAAGAAAACTGTTATTAATCCACGATGATAGTTTTTTCTGATCATATTAATTTAAGTTAATCTTACAATTTTTTAAATCCATCTGGTGGAAGGACTTTGTTCCATCCACATACACAGTAAATCCTTTTCCTTTGTTATATTTTTCGCCGGTAGCATCCCAATAAATCGCAATGTTCTTATTGTGGTAAGTTAACTGAGTCAGCGCAAAATAGTCCCATCTGTCTTTGGTAATCAATGGCCTTATTTCCAATCTATTGTTGGTTTGTGGCTTTACGCCAATTAAGTCCTGAATAATGATATCCGCAAATGTAGAGTGGTTGTAAAACTTACTTCTCGGATTATCGCCTTTTAACCATGCTCCTGTCCGCTCATCTTGGTATTCACCAATATAAGGCTTACCGTTCATCACATGTGATTTGGCATATTTATGAATCTGCTCGTATAAATCATTCGCATTTATCGCCTTATTCCGTTTGTAATCGCTTAAGTAATTAGCCATTCCACGGATCGTCTGCGAACTTGTGAAAGGCCAAATCGCACCATCCCATTCACAACTATGCCCTGTCCCACGCGTTCTAAAAGTTGGTTCACGTCGCTCGGCAGTCGTTGTTCCCCAAGGGGCATTAAATCCCGCCGTATCGGGCAATTGAAGCCATGCCTGTCCATACATTGCTTTATCGGGCGGTAAATGAAAGTACCATGGGATAAAACCAATTGCTTCACGTGTGGAATGTAGCGGTCCCTTTTCCAGCTTTGTTTTAAAGAATTGATCCTCCTTGTCCCAGAGTGAATCTAATACCAATTGACGCAAAGACTGTGCATATGAACGATATTTCTTCTCTAATCCCTTATTCGACACCAATTTGGCAATTGCTGCAATCGCAACAGCATTCCCATACATGTAGCTGTTAATAGATGGGCGCATATTATGCACTTTCCGTCCACCGGAAACAGATTCTTCCATCCCATCCTGGACATCGTATTGCCAGAAAAGACCATTATTAGCCTTTCTTTCTTTTTCCCATTTTTCAAAATCTTGATCCAAGTCCATCAATCGGGCCTCTAAATAGTGATTGTCAGGATTGACTTTGCAATAGGCCAATAATGCATCAGGCAGCCAGGAACTGAACTGATGGAATCTCCGCTTGGATTGACCTTTATCAGCATGATAAAGCCAAAAATCAATGTATTCTTTTAAAAACGCATTGTCGCGAATCCATCTCCCTTCATACAAATGGTGACCAAGTGCACAACTAATTGAATTGTATTTTCCAGCATGCTTTACCGGTTCAATAAATTCTGTTACCAAAGTACCTTCTGGACTTGACTTTATATGTTTGCGATAGGACCACCACCTAAAATAATAAGTCTGCTCAACCTCCTTATCAGGACAATCCAGCAAGGGGACATTCGTCACCAGCCAATCGTAAGCATCCTTATTTGGAATCTTGTTGACCACTGCTTCATTGTCATTACTATTAAATTCCCGAACATAGGATCGGACCTTCTCCACTAATTTTTCCTGCGCCTTTACATAGGAGAGTCCAAAGAAAAGAAGCGCAAGAATAGACGTTTTAATTTTCATTACTTATTTAATATCAAAAAGTTGAAATCAATTTATTGTGTTTTTCGTAAAATACCTACTTCGTTTAAGTTGTTTATCCTGTACTATCCTGAGCCTCGTTATACTACAGTTTTGTACCGTGATAATAGCCAAATAAATCGTCGAGGTCATCCCCTTGATTATCCACATCGGCATTATACGGATGTGGGAGCTCCCTATCGTCCACAACGCCTAAAATCAGCACTTCTCCCTTCGGAATTTTCAGTTCGTTCGTTCCCGCAGGAAAGGAGTAAGTATGAATATCTACCATAGGCATGTACTGAATTCGAATCGCATTACGCACTTTTGCCTCTGCCTGTCCAAAATCATTGGCGCTCGCATCGATTTCCAAAACAGGTTTGGGGGCAAAAACTTTGTCGGTGCTATTGAAATAGCCAACTAATATCTTGACTGGTTTTTCACTTTTGAACCGGAGATGTGTACCGACTAATTTTTGATTAGCCGCATCAATCTGTATCGCTTGAACCCCTTCTAATTCATTTGCTAAATGTGTCACGACCAATTCCTGATCCGCATACAATTTCGCGCCCTTTTTCAATGGAATCAATTGTTGATTATCCAGAAACGTGACCTGCTGAGATTTTACTCCAACTTTTATTTGCGTAGGGGTATCGCTCATCTTTGATAAAGAATCTATCGCTTGTTTAAAGTTATTCAATTCAGTTTCAAAGACAGGCAGCATTTCCTTCCAATGAATAAAGGTTGCATCCGCTCCCCGCATTGGTATTTTACGTTGTTTGGTTTGCATGCTGTTTGCATATAAATAGGTCTTATCAGTTATCGCTGTTAGCTTACGGTATTCTTCGACACTTCGCTCCAGATCCGGTAAAGCTTTTCGAAGAGCACTTAGATCACGTATATATTTATAGCGCAGAAGTTGAATGGCAGCCTTCACCTTATAGCTATAATGATTAGCCAACAGTTGATGGATTCGGATATCATTAAGCCATCGATCAAATTCTGCTACATTTTTGGTGGGCATTCCCAATGTTTTGATAAGAGCCGCTGCGCGCGCTCCATGTTGCACAATTTCTCTTGCCACCTGGTCAGGTGTTTCTCCAATATGGCCTTCATGACGATAGTCCTTCTCTACATATTCAACAATCATCTCTCCTTCTGGCGCCTCAGATTCATAAAGCATTGTAAACAATCCATAACGATAAGGATTTATCAGTTGTGTCATCAGCATTCCCAAAGAAGAGGTCTGTCTGTTACCGTCTGTAATACCAAATCGCCGCAGGATTTTAGGCGATATCTCACCTATTTCTTCAATGGCCGATAATAACTTTTGCGCATCCTTCTCAGGAATACCGTAATAGTGCACAAGTTCCTTTGACCAATAGGATTTCTCATTTAATAAATCTCGATTTTCGTCCCAAGCGTATCTAGCCCAAGCTTTGTACCACATCCAATCCCGATCGACCTGTAATAATCTATTGTCAACTTTATCCGCTGAGTAGGGCCAATCCCAATACGAAGCCTGTGGATATATATGGATGCCATTTGAATAGTGGACTTCGTGCATAGCTTTAACCGATTTCTGGATAAAATCAGGCGAGCCATAACGGAAAGGTTCCAAATTGGCCAATATATGCACATTTTGAATATGTACCGTACCAATATCACCTAATGAACGATGTAATTCTGCCCATTTTCCCCGAGGTGTATAGGTCGTCAATGCCTCTCCATTATATTTAGCCATCGTGTACAAATTCTTATATATCGGCAGTGATGCTTGCATAACAGCAGGCGCATCCGTATCATGGGCCCTTAGGATGATAGGTGGTTCACCGGCTGTCCGAGACAACTGTAAACCATCTTTCACACCCGGAATAATCGTTTTTGTAAACCAGTTGATATCGTCCTGCCCCACCCCTTCCATTGCTTCACCCAAAGTAATCAAGAGCCCTACATTCGGATATTTGGCTACAAAAGCAGCGATGCTTTTACGTGTATAATCTGAAATTAAAGGTGTAATAATTCGATTTCGCTCCTGTGTCTTTAAACCATGGCGATCGGCGAAAGGCTTTGGTAGGATAATATTATAAAACATTTGAATAATCCAGATCCCTCTTTTATTAGCTTCTTTGGTCAAAAAAGTATAGATATCTTGATTTTTCTGAAAAGTAGACTCATCAACCTCAAGCGCATAAGGATAATCTTTTAATTTGACTAAGGAGGAAAAAGGATGCCCATTCCAAAGGTAAAGTGCATTATATCTATTTTCAGCCATCATATCCAAATAATTCAGCCACAATTGCTGATCGTAAAACCAAGGAAAGGACTCTGGTGTATAAGGGTATTCATAAATATCATGCCCCGGTAGATAGGTCGTTTTCTGAAGCCCGATGCTCGTCCCTCGCATCACCATCTTGGGTCCATCTTGTATAAAAAAGGGCTGGTTTCCATGCCAGGTTTTATTAGCAAGTAATTCCATACAACCGTACAATACCCCTGACTCGTCTGCTCCGATAAGTTCAATTACTCCTTTTCCTGCTTTCCGATATAAAACAAAATGTTCTTTCTCGATCAATTTAGCTTTAATAGAGTCTGGTAAAGGCTTTTTTTGTGCTAACGTACTCACCTCAACCTGTACAGGGTTTGTGACAATCGAGTTGAACAGTTCTTTTTGTAGCAGGTCAATGGCGTATTGAAATCGCTCTTGATTTACGATTCCGGCCATCGTATAAACAATATTTTTTTGTTTGTTTCCTGCGTGAAGCTCTACAATGAGAGAACAGATACAAAGTAAAACGCATAATAGTCTTCTGTACATAATTGGTTATTTTGCAATTCACTAATAAATGTCAATTTTACATATAAAATTCCAAATATTAGAATAAGTATCTCGTTTTTTACAAAGTAAATTTTTTACAGATAGAGATTTAATCCGCATCAACTAGATTATTTTTACTATTTTTAGTATATAATCAACGATTCCTTGAAAAAATATCTTTTATTCTTAGACACGGAAACATCTGGATTGCCAAAAAAATGGAGCAAAAGTTACACAGAAAGCGACAATTGGCCATATGTACTGCAATTGGCTTGGATCATTTTTGACGAAAACCAAAATGAAATAAAACGTACGAACAAATATATCTATGAACCACTTATTCCGATCAGTCCGGCATCAGAACAAATACATGGGTTGACACCCCCCTTTTTAATGAAATATGGTGAGAAGAAAAAAGATGTGCTGCGCAAGCTAAGTCATGACATTAAAAAATATAAACCGCAAATTGTGGGACATTTTCTTTCCTTTGATCTCCAAGTATTATCAGCAGAATTCTACCGGTCGAACTTGGTTCTCCCATTTGGTGACGTAGATTATTTTTGCACACTGTTACATAGCAAAAGATACGTAAGAAACCCCAACATGGTCCATCTTCCGCTTTCGTTATTACATGAATCCCTTTTTTCGGCTCCGCCAGAACATATGCACGATGCAGAAAAAGATGCTGAGATCACGGCAAAATGTTATTTTGAAATGATTCAACGAAAAGACCTGACCCATCAAGATATCCTAAACCAACAAACAGAGTTTGATAACATATCCTAATGCTGTTCTCATGAAAAATCCCGAGGTTATTCTTTCCATACTGAAATCTACCCCCCCTTTTCAGGCACTGCCCGATTCCCTACAGCTGAGTATTGTAGATATATTCAATGAATACCGCTTCTCCAAAGACACACTTGTCTATCGACAGAACATTACCGACATGGATGGAGTCGACTTAATTTTTGAAGGTGAATACGAAACGTTCTTCTTGGATGACTTAGACAACAAAAGATTGACGGAAATTCACCACAGACCTTATTGTTTTGGCGGAATATCCGTCCTTTTGAATCGAACAAAAGCATTAAAATCTGTAATTGCCAAGAAAGGCACCGTCATTTATCGATTGCCCCGGAAAAACTTTATTGAGCTTTGTAACGCAAATGAAGAGTTTTTCCATTTTTTTACCAATTCTTTTGGTAGGAGAATGCTGGATGAAGAATTTTCTCATTTTGTCAAATCTCCAGCTTCTTTCGAAGAAAGCTATTTTGCAGCAGATCAATTATACTCAAGAAAGATCGAACACATCATCTACAAAGATATTGTTGCCTCTACCCCTGAAACGCCCATCTATGAGGTTGCAAAGACAATGGCAAACCAAAAGGTAAGTTGCTTATTTATCAAAGAAGACGATAGCATTATTGGTTATGTGACCGATATGACTTTGCGGGATAACGTAGTTGCTCGACAAATACCGGTCGACCATCCGATTGTGGAAGTCATGGACAATCCTATTGTTAGTATTTCTGATCAGTCTTATCTTTATGAGGCTGTATTAAAAATGTTCCGTACAAAATCAAGGTACCTGCTTGTGGAAAAAGAAGGAAACTATGTTGGGTTCCTAAGTCGTAATCGCCTGTTGAGCGAACAAGGGCAATCGCCACTTGTATTCATTCAATCGGTAAAACTAGCAGAGACGCTGGAAGAATTGGGTGAGAAGTGGAACAATGTTCCGGAAATTATCCACCAACTGCTTGGTAGAGGTGTAAATGCTGAAATTGCCAATCAGGTGATCACGACGGTAGCAGATAGTATTGCGCTCAAAGTAATCGAAAAAGTAATAGGGGAAATAGGTGAGCCTCCGGCAAAATTTGTTTTCATGGTTACGGGCAGTGAAGGTAGAAAAGAACAAACGTTGATGACGGACCAGGACAACGCAATTATCTATGAAGATAAAGCCAACGAACAGCGTGAACTGGTACGTGATTATTTTCTCCGTTTCGCCTCTCAAGTATCCGATCATTTGAATACAATAGGTTTTAGCTACTGCACAGGTGGTTATATGGCTAGCAATCCCGAATGGACACACTCCCTTTCCCATTGGAAAAACAACTACAAAAAATGGATTGAAGAAAGTATTCCGGAAAATGCCATTAAATTTTCAACATTTTTTGACTGCCGACGATTATACGGCGACCAAGAGATAATTGATCAGCTTAAAGAATTTCTCAATATCGAGTTACAGCGCCCTAATGATCGATTTTTTGCATTTATCGCCAAAAATGCCTTACAATATGAGCCGCCATTAACATTTTTTAAAGCAATCAAAACACAAACCATCGGTTCATCGGAAGTCTTCAACATAAAAAAAGCGATGACACCTATTGTAGACTTGGTTCGTGTTTATGCCCTGAAAAACCGTATTTATGAAGAAAACACCGGTGGTAGGCTCAAACAACTACTTGATTTAGGTGTTTTTACGCAGGAACAATATGTGGAATTGCATCAATCTTACTACTATCTGATGTCGATTCGCCTGAAAAACCAAGCGAATCAAATTCGAATAGCCAAACTAAGTCCAAACAATTATGTGCCGATGGACAGTCTGACAAATATTGAAAAAGCAACCATTAAAGAAATTTTTAAAACGATCAATAACTTCCAATTGGGCATCAAAGTGAAATTCACCAATAACCTTTTTGGTTAGTACATTGTTAATGACTGGGAATCACAGGTAGGATCTTTCCATCTGCATCGAAGTGCAATTCATCCATACAAACCTCCCGGTGATAACCGGCAGCATCCCCCATTGTAATTCCATTAGGGTAATTAAATCGATGATAAATAATATGCCACTCATCTTTTCCCGGTACCTGTAGTATGGAGTTGTGCCCAGTACCAAAAATTCCGAGCCCCGCATCTTTCTGCAAAATGAGGTTATCATCAGGAACTTGAATTGGTCCCAAAGGAGATGTTGAAGTACCGTATCGAACCCGATAATTTTCACTACGGGTATCGTTTTCAGACCATAAAAAGTAATAAGTTCCCTTTCGGAAGAAAACATAAGTACCTTCGCGAAAGGTGCGATCCGGTGTTATTAATTTAATCGAATTTTCCTTGATCGTGATCATATCCTTATTGAGCTCGGCCACAGCAAGATGTCCATTCCCCCAATACAGATAACTTTTACCTGTTTTGGGATCAGTAAAAACCGCGGGATCGATTTCTTGGCCACCTTTCACACCATTCGGCTTAAAATCTATCAGCGGTTTACCTGAATCTTTAAATGGTCCTGTCGGCGAGTCAGCTACGGCAACACCGATTTTCTGGGCTGCTGTAAAATAAAAATAATACTTATACCCGCCTTTAACTTTCTTTTCTATAATTGTCGGTGCCCAGGCATGGTGCGTACCCCAAGGAACATCTTTTTTTAAATCTAATATCACACCCTCATCTTTCCATTCCTTGAGGTTCGTAGAGGAAAAAGTTTTGAAGTAATATCCACCCCAACCGTCAAAACCATCGCTCGTTGGATAGATATAATATTTCTTTGTCTTATTGGAATACAATACATCCGGATCTGCGTAAAAGCCTTCTAATACAGGGTTCTTCGCCTTATTTAAAGCAATATCTTCGGGCTTACCCCAATGTTGCACCAATCTGTTTAATTCATTTTTTGAAATAGGCAAAACTGTGCCATGTCGCGGATGAAAATCCATATCAATCTGTTGATCTATCACTTTAAAATGATCTAGATCATGCGATTCGCAAAACTGATATTTCCCTTTTTTATAAACATCATACATGAGAACATAAGTATCAGATTGATTGCGCCTAAAAATACCCGACCCTTCCACATCTTCTGAGGTAGCCTGTTTGTAACCCGGCTGTTCCACCCATTTTCCTGAGGTCAAGGAATCTGTAATGGCTTGTTTTATACCTTTTCCATCGCCCTCCGTTTTATAAAACAAATGAAATAATCCATTTTTAACAATAATATCCCCATCAATACAGGATTGACCATTTTTTGGCAAGAACAACACCCTAGGTTCGCCTTCCAAATCTGTAAAATCGGGGTTGGCATAGGCATAATAAATCACATCGGGTTGATCTCCGTATTTCATGGACCAGTAAACCATATATTTATTTGCGCCCGGATCAAATATAGTCTGCGGTGCCCAGACTCTTTTTAAGTCTTTCTGTCCCTGATAACGTTCCTGTATGTTAATAGCGTGATGATCCCAATGGATCAGATCCGTAGACTTTAACAGAACCATGCCGCGGTTAGAATCCCACCCTTTTGAGGAAATCATATCCGTTAATACCATATAAAATGATTTTCCATCTTGCGCACGTAGAATATGAGGATCCCTGACCCCACCTGTACTACTGATGATCTTAGAATCCAATATCGGCTGATTATTGTTCAGCGTTCTAAACGTGTAGCTATCGGTACTGATCGCAAAACAAACAGCCTCGTCTGCAACGGCATTTCCTTTAAAATAGGTAAATAAGTAAGCCGCAAAATCTTTTTCCGATGGACCAAATTTGTATTCCTGAGCAAATACGCCGGATAAGGATCCAATGATTGAACAAACAGCCCCAATGATGGACATCAACTTTTTTTTATTCATAATAAAGTGCCTGCAAATAATCATCCTATTTCGTGGACATTTTAATCAGGGTAAATGAATAAGGCTCAAATGTTTCTACGAGCTTCTTTCCCTTATAAATCACGGTATCTTCCTTTGGACGAATATTTAATGGCTCGTCCAAACTGTTACTCACATTGAGGTCGGCATTTGCCAACGTGATTTTTTGAGCCGTCGCCAGCAGCTTTTTTTTCGAAACTACATCTAGACTCACCTTTATAGGCTTACTGTTGTAATTGACCACTTTCAAAACCAACTGCTGCGAAAAATCGTCATAGACGGCAGAGGCATATAGGCTATCTCGTCCGGCAACGGGTTTGCCCTCACGTTTGATCGGAATAATAGACGTCCCTTTATTGGTGGCATACAATTTTTGCACTTGGTAGCTAGGCGTTCCGTATACCTTCAAATTGTCAACCCAAATTAAGTCAGGTGACCATTGCCATCCATCTACATGGCCAAATAAAGGTGCATAAGACGCCATCTCGACAACATCGCCATTTCGCTCCAGCCCAGTCATAAAAGCCGCTTCAGAGAGTGCGGCCTCCCAGGTACTTTTCCCCGGGCCGTTTGGCCGTGTTGTATGTGAAGCGTACTCACCCGCGAAAATCTTTACTCCATTTCGTTCATAATTGTCATAGCGGCTTGCACTCGAAAGAAACCAGGATGGTGGACGGTAATAATGTTCATCTATGATATTTATATTCATCGCGCGAAGTTTTTCATTAAGGAAATCAAACCGGTCTCCCTCGGGATCAGTCCCTGAGCTGGCGATAAGTGAAATTTCGGGATGCTTTTCGTTCAACGCTTTCTTGAAAACAGCCAACCGTTCGATATATTGGGGTCCCCAATTTTCGTTTCCAACCCCCAACATCTTGAGATGGAAGGGTTCGGGATGTCCCATTTCAGCACGCAATTTGCCCCATTTCGTATCTATAGAGCCATTGGCAAATTCGATCAGATCCAACGCGTCCTGAACATAATCATCTAACTCTTCTAAAGGCACGACTTCACCGGTATTAAACTGGCATGCCATTCCACAATTGAGGATGGGAACCGGCGTTGCACCGATATCTTCTGCCAATAAGAAATACTCAAAAAATCCTAAGCCAAACGTCTGAAAATAATCTGGCGTCAAACGATGTTTAAATTCGGTGTTCCAACGGTTGATGATCAACTCCCTTTCGGTAATTGGGCCAACCGTTTTCTTCCATTGGAATCTATTGGCAAGATCTTTACCTTCCACAATACAGCCGCCCGGAAAACGGATAAAACCAGGTTTCATGTCTGCGAGCATCTGAACCATATCTTTACGCAAGCCCTTTGGCCTTCCTTTCCATGTATCTACTGGGAATAACGACAGCATATCAACATCTAAAGTACCTGATCCTGTAAACCAAACATTTAATTTAGCCTTAGCTGTCGTTTCCGACACTGAAAATTTAACAGCGGCTTCGGACCATGATGTAGCCGCATTTAATGGAAATTCAGCTTCACCAATTACTTTATTCTGTTCGTTTAAAACTTCGACATGGATTTTCATCCCAGTCGCAGCACCCTGATACTGCAGAGAAAATTCGTAAGCAGCGCCTGATTTGACGCCCATACCTCTAAAACCTTCATTTTGCAGTCCCAATTTCAAATTGGTCGTATTATTTAGTCTTAGATAACGTTTATTCCCTTTGCGCTTACTGTCGTTTAATAGTAAATAAGTACCTTCAGGTCCATTTTCCAGCTTCTTCCAGGCCATCCATGGCTGATCAAATTCAAACGATCTATTTTTCACCAATTCGGCATAAATCCCTCCATCGGCGCCCAAATTAATATCTTCAAAAAAGACACCCCACATGTGCGGCGATATTTTGCCCGTAGGTTTGTCCAACTGTATATTCAGTTCAATTGGGGACTGCGCCACTGCCGAAGAGCTTAAACTCGCCAGCAATAGCATCATTGACGCAATTTTCTTCATCTATTAGAATTATTTATCTTTTCTATTGTCTTTAATGGTAAATGAACTCGTTCCACTCGGTTATATACGGATCAATCCTTCATTTATCAGGCCTTTACAAAATGCTACATCAACTCCAGTACAATAACAGAAAACGCAGGAATATCAACCTCAATAGTTCCATTTACAATTTTTGCGTCCTTATAGACCACCGGTGTAATGACCGTAGGCTTTTTAAATGAATTGTAATCCCGTAGATTCGCTGCAGTAAGTATCCGACCTGTGACTTTTGCCGCTTTGACCGAGCCAAGGTCCACGTGTACTTTATTTTTCCTTTTTGGATCTATATTCACTAAAGAAATATGTGTACGCCCTTGTTTGTCTTGTGATGCAGAAACAGACACTGCCGGAATCTTTTCGTTATTAAATTCAAAATCTGTTGATTGAAGAGAAATCGGGATTAATTTCGCATCCTGATGCACTTTATACATTTCCATCACATGATAAGTCGGTGTTAGGATCATATTCTTACCCTCTGTCAAAATAACAGCCTGTAATACATTTACGGCTTGTGCGAGATTGGCCATTTTAACACGGCGGGCATGATTATTGAAAATATTCAAGGTCATCCCCGCAATCATGGCATCACGCATCGTATTCTGCTGATAAAGGAAGCCGGGATTGGTACCTGGCTCAACCTCATACCAGCCGCCCCACTCATCAACGATCAGGTCTACTTTTCCTTTTGGATCATACTTGTCCATAATGGCAATATTCTTTTCCACCAGTTCATTCATGAACCAAGCCGACTTCATCGTCCTAAAATATTGTTCTTCGGAATACTTGGTCGCTGAACCTTTCTTGTCCCAGTTAATCACGGCATAATGGTGCAGGCCCATACCCTTCATTAAGCTACTCGGTATTTTCTTCATTAGGGTCTCGGTCCAGTTGTAGTCTGCACTATTGGCTCCAGAAGCAATTCGATATAAGCCACTTCCATTTGTCCAGTCCGACATAAACGTGGCGTATTTACGGTATATATCCGTGTAGTAATCAGCGGTCATGTTTCCACCACAGCCCCAGGCTTCATTTCCCACGCCCCAAAACTTTACCTTCCAAGGTTCCTGCCGACCATTTTTTCGTCGCCAATCCGACATGGGGCTTTCCCCCTTAAAATTCACATATTGGACCCAATCGGCAAGCTCCTGCACCTCACCGCTCCCCACATTACCCGCCAGATAAGGTTCTGCACCAAGTAATTCACACATATTGAGAAAATCGTGTGTACCAAAGGAATTATCCTCTGTCACTCCACCCCACCAATTATTGACAATAGCAGGGCGCTGTGCTTTGGGTCCGACCCCGTCTTTCCAATGATAGGTATCCGCAAAACATCCCCCCGGCCAGCGTAAATTTGGAATGTTCAAATTCTTGAGCGCTTCAATCACATCCTTTCGTACCCCATTGGCGTGCGGAATGGAATCGTTTTTCTCTCCCACATAAAAACCATCATAAATACACCGACCCAAATGTTCCGCAAAATGACCATAGATATGCCTATCTATCGTAACTTCTCCCTGTATGGGCTCTAATTTCACGCTACTTTGCCCATACAACAGCCCATTGATCAGTGTAAAAGCAACGCCTAATTTTAATCTTAGCTTCATGATCTAAACTTCCTTATTTAACATTGAATCGGTAAGTTGTTTTTGAACTATATTTTTCTCCGGGTTTCAATACCGTTGATGCAAAATTGGGATGGTTCGGTGCATCCGGAAAATGTTGTGTTTCCAGACAGAATGCCGAACGGAATGGATAAACCTTTCCTTCTTTTCCTTTTGGATCTGAATCCTTCATAAAATTACCGCTGTAAAATTGCAGACCCGGCTCTGTTGTGTAGACCTGCATTTCAATTCCCGTTTTCGAAGCATATACCGCAGCTACTTTCTGGAAACCATCCTTCTTGTTAAGTTCAAAATTATGATCATAGCCTTTTCCGATCTTCAATTGTGCATTTTCATCTTCAATATGGGCACCGACACGCTGTGGTTTTGTAAAATCAAATGCTGTACCTGCAACAGGCAAACTCTTTCCTGTCGGAATTAACGTATGATCAACCTCCGTTATCGCCTTTGCATCAATTTGAAGTTCATGGTCTAAAATAGAAGAATCGCCTGCACCATTGAGATTAAAATAGGCATGATTCGTCAGATTTAAAACCGTTTCTTTGTCCGTCGTTGCTAGATAATCAATGGCCAACCCACCATTTTCTTCGAGCGTGTAAGTAACCTCCATTTTGACTGTTCCGGGATAACCGGCCTCTTTATCCGGTGAGGTATACGCCAGTGTTATCGAGGTAGCCGTACGATTGATCACATCCCACACTTTGTTGTATACACCATTCGTACCGCCATGAAGCGAATTCTCACCATCATTTTTTTCTAGGGAATAAGACTCCCCATTCAGTGTGAAAGAAGCTTTACCGATGCGGTTACCATAGCGTCCCACAATTGCTCCGTAAAAATTATTATAGTTTTCCTTGTATTCCTTCGCTGAATCATAACCCAAAATTACATCCGTAACACCACCGTCCTTATTTGGAACTTTTAATGTCACCAATCGCGCGCCATAATTCGTGAGTGTGACAGCTATTTTATCGTTCTTTAGTTGAAACAATTTAACCTCTTTACCATCAATCTGACCATCGAAGGCCTGGCTCGACGTAGAATCAGCCGAAGTTGCCGCTTGCTTATTTTGAGTCGAAGAGGACTGACATCCATACGCTAAAGAAGCACAAGTCAACAAACCAATAATAATTTTCTTATTCATCTGTATTTAAGTTTTTATTCCATCAACCAAGATGGAGTTTCCTAGTTACATTAGGAAGGGTTCATAATAATTTCTAGTATTCAAAAGTCGCCATTTTACCAAAACCGAACATAAATGGCTGTCACCAACAATAAGGTTACAACAATTAATGCCAATACGGATGGCTCAACCTTGAACATCGATTTATCCAAGACAAAAGCTTTTGGATTAATTTTTGGCCCAAATAAGCTTACACCTATCATGGCTATCATGGTAAAAACAAATGCCAGTCCCATACAGATCTGGAATGGAATCTCATAAACCCCCGCTTTATTTGGATAAGCTGTATAGATCCATGTTTCCGGTCCGAAAACTTTTGTTGCAAACTCGTTAAAAAATACGGACAAAGCAAAGCCCGTGACAAGCCCTGTAATAGCAGCTGCCCCCGTCGTTCTTTTCCAAAACATGCCCAATAAAAACATCGCAAAAACACCCGGGCTGATAAATCCAGTATATTTCTGGATAAAAGTAAACCCGCCGGCGCCACCGATGCCCAAAGCATCATTCCAGGTAAACAATACGGAAAGCAAAATAGAGATAACAATAGTTATCTTGCCAACCCATACCATTTTTGCTTCGCTCGCCTCTTTATTGATATATTTTTTAAAAATATCCAATGTAAAGATTGTTGCAATACTGTTGGCCTTTCCGGCCAATCCCGCCACAATAGCAGCTGTAAGTGCTGCCAGCGCAAGCCCCTTCATACCATTTGGCAGATAACCCAATATCGCCGAATAAGCATTATCGGCATGAAATACACCTCCCGGAGCCATTTCCTGTTGCAAGGCTCCATTTTTATATAACACATAAGCAGCAATCCCCGGCAGCATCACGATAATTGGCATAAACAATTTAAGAAAACCGGCAAAAAGAATTCCAGTTCGCGCTGTTTTTAAATCAGCTCCTAAAGCCCGCTGCGTGATATATTGATTACAGCCCCAATAATTTAGGTTAACAATCCAGATTCCTGCAAGATACATCCCTATTCCTGGCAACATCAGATATTTATTAATATCTTCCTGACTGGCCCCTGGCCCAGGTTTGGAAACAAACAAATTAAAGTGCTCCGGCGAATCTTCCATCAGCTTATTGAATCCAGCCAAAGCATCCTGTCCCAAACCAAAATGTTCACTGACTAAAGTCAATGCCACATAGGTTGTCGCTATACCGCCAATAATCAGTACCACAACCTGGATAACATCTGTAAAACCGATCACACGCATTCCTCCCAATGTGATAATCACAGCAAACACAGCCAAAGCCACCGTGATCGTATGGAAGCTATCTCCACCGCCTGCCATACTAGAAATGGCAATGGCTCCTAAATATAGAATCGATGTCAGGTTGACAAACACATACAAAAACAGCCAAAAAATAGCCATGATAAGGCTTGTTGTTTCGTTGTATCGGTTATTTAAAAATTGTGGCATGGTGAAAATCTTATTTTTTAGATACACCGGGATAAACCAAACCGCAACAATGATAAGCGCCACCGCAGCAATAAGTTCGTACGCTGCTACAGCTATTCCAACTTCAAACCCATTACCGCTCATTCCTATAAACTGCTCCGCAGAAATATTGGATGCAATCAATGAGGAGCCGATCGCCCACCAAGTCAGTGACCCTTCCGCCAAAAAATAATCCTTGCTGCTGCTTAGACTATTTGTCTTCTTGCGATAAATCCAGTAGCCATAGCCTGCCACGATAAAGAAGTAAATTACGAAGATAACGTAATCTACCGTTGCAAATTTTTCCATATTTTCCAAATTGGTTATTTATCAAATAAGCCATTTATGTCCCGAAGATTGGGTACATAAATGGCTTACAAACTATTACTTACTCAGTAAATAATAAAGTTCATTCCACTTCAATTGATCTTCGAGTTTTGCAACCGTAGTTTCCTCATCAATCAACACATATTCTAACCCTGCTATGCGCGCAAAATCTTCAAGATATTCAGGTGTCAAACTCAAGCTGTAGGCGGTATGGTGAGCGCCGCCAGCAACGATCCAGGCACTACAACCTGTTTTCATATCTGGAAGTGGTTTCCATAATACCCGCGCAACTGGAAGTTTTGGTAATTCTTCTTCGACAGAAACCCCTTCAACCTTATTGACGATCAATCGAAAACGTGTACCCATATCAACCAACGAAGCATTGAGTGCATCTCCACTCTGGCCGTTAAAGACGAGACGAGCTGGATCCGCTTTGCCACCTATTCCCAATGGATGTACCTCGATTCGTGGCTTGTCGGTAGCCAAGGCTGGATCGACTTCCAACATGTGTGAACCCAAAACCATGGCATTTTGCGGATCAAAATGATAGGTATAGTCTTCCATAAATGCTGTCGTTCCTGCCAGACCAGCTCCCATGACTTTACATGCTCTGACCAAGGCCGGCGTTTTCCAGTCTCCCTCACCGGCAAAACCGTACCCTTCGGCCATTAAGCGCTGTACTGCCAAACCCGGAAGCTGCACCATACCATGCAGGTCCTCAAAAGTATCCGTAAAACCTTTAAAATCGCCTTGCGCTAAGAATTTACGTAAGCCGATTTCAATTTTAGCAGCTTCAATCAGATTGTCATGAAATTCACCACCGACCTTTACGTTTTCTGCCAATTCATACGTAGCTTCGTACTCGGCCAATAAAGCGTCTATTTCTTCATTAGTGCTCGCGTTAATAATCTGAACCAAATCACCAATCGCATAGGTATTTACAGAAAAACCAAATTGAGATTCCGCTTCCACCTTGTCGCCATCCGTAACAGCTACATAACGCATATTGTCGCCAAACCGCGCAAATTTGGCACCTTGCCAGTCATTCCAGCCTGCTGCGGCACGCGACCATACATTAATACGCTCCAATACTTCAGGGTCTTGCCAATGTCCGGTCACCACTTTACGGCCTATTTTCAATCGGCTTACAATATGGCCAAATTCACGGTCGCCATGTGCGCTTTGGTTGAGGTTCATAAAATCCATGTCAATACTGCTCCAAGGGATATCCTGATTATACTGGGTATGTAGATGCAATAATGGTTTTTGTAAAGCTTTTAACCCTCTGATCCACATTTTAGCAGGCGAGAATGTATGCATCCATGTAATGACACCGATACAATTTTTTTCGCTATTGGCAGCTGTTAACGTTGCGTAAATTTCATCTGTATTTTTGACGATCGGTTTATATTTCACTGCCACAGGAATCACAGTCTGTGCATTTAAATAGTTTGCGATTTCCTCGGCATGCAGTGCAACTTGGCGTAAGGTCTCTTCTCCATATAGATCTTGGCTTCCAACGATAAACCAGACCTCAAGTTCTTTTAAATTAATATTCATTTTTAAATAGTAGTTTTTTGCTATTGTTTTTTTATTATCGCGAATTATTGACCATAGTAGGCATTGGTTCCATGTTTCCGTTCATAATGTTTTTTGATTAAAGCGGACTTTAACCTCGGCGCATTGGGGTTGATCTGTTCTGTCAACAAAGCCATCTTGGCAACTTGTTCCAATACCGCGCTATTATAAACAGACTTCATTCCATTTTTACCCCAGGCAAAAGGCGCATGGTTGCCAACTAGAATCATTTCCACTTCTTTATAATCAAGCTTATTTTCGGTAAAGTGATTGATAATCTGAAAACCCGTTTCATGCTCGTAGTTTCCGGCGATCATCTCATCACTCATTGGCGGAGCACAGGGAATATCTGTCGTTAAATGATCGGCATGTGTCGTTCCGAAAATCGGAATATCGCGTTGACTTTGTGCCCATGCTGTTGCATAAGTTGAATGCGTATGTGTAATACCGCCAATTTCTTTCCAGTGTTTATATAAAACAGCATGCGTTTTTGTATCCGATGAAGGTCTAAGATCTCCTTCAACCACATTACCGTCAAAATCAACAATGACCATTTGCTCAGGAGAAAGCTCCTCATAAGGTACCCCACTAGGTTTAATGGCAAAAACTTCATGCTTCCGATCCACAACACTGACATTTCCAAATGTGAAAAGTACAAGGCCCAATTGGGGCAGTTGCATATTGCAACGGTATGCTTCTTCTTTAATTGAATTATACATAATAAATATTCAACGATTAAACAGTAATGGCTAACGATTCTTTCCCTTCCATGAAAGCTCCGAGTGCCTTGTAGCGTTCATAACGTTCAGCATAGATTGGCACCCACTTCTCTTCGGGTACATAGGTACATTCGAAACCTTGCCCCATGGTTTTCATGGCATCCTCAACATGGTCATACAGCCCCGCCGCAGTCGCCGCGAACATGGCCGCACCAATAGCACAAGTCTGCTCACTCTTATGTATACGAATTGGCATGTTCATGACATTAGCCATCATCTGCATAATAAAAGGGGATTTTTTGGCAACGCCACCGAGACCGATCAGTCCTTTAACAGGAATTCCCTGATCAACAAAACGATCCGCAATGGCTTTTGCGCCGAAACAGGTTGCTTCAACAATAGCTCTAAATATCCGTGGCGCATCGGTTCCTAAATGCAATCCTGTAATTGCACCTTTCAATGATTGATCCGCGTCGGGTGTTCTTCGACCATTCAACCAATCTATCGCCAACTCCGAAGTTGCGGTTACTGACAACTCCGCAGCCTTTTTACTCAAACTGACCAGCAACTTCTCTTCCAAACCATTCACAACTTGCTCACGAACGACATCATTCAGACCTTCTACATCTTGTAACGCCTGTTTCGCAGGCCATAACAAGACCTGTTTTAACCAAGCATAAGCATCGCCAAAGGCGGATTGCCCAGCTTCCATACCGATCATTCCGGGAATGATCGAACCATCCACCTGACCGCAGATTCCCTTCACAAGTGTATCCTGAACCTCTTCTTTTGGTGCAACAAGCATATCACAAGTCGATGTACCCATGACTTTACTGAGATAATAAGGTTCGATCTGTCCACCTACAGCCCCCATGTGACAATCAAAGGCACCGATACCAATTATTACCGATGTCGAAAGCCCCAAACGTTCGGCCCATTCGGCTGAGAGATTCCCTGCAGGTTTATCTGCCGTATAAGTTTCTGAAAATAAACGATCCACAACACCATCCAATAGCGGGTCAATATCCGTAAAGAAAGCATTTGGAGGCAGGCCACCGAATGCTTCCGCCCAAAGCGACTTATGGCCGGCAGAACATACACCTCGCTTAATCGCAGATGCATGCGTGCCTCCCGTCAATAAGAAAGGAATATAATCACAATGTTCAACCCAGCTAAATGTCGCTTTACGAACTTGCTCGTCAACTCTAAAAATATGAAGTAACTTAGCCCAAAACCATTCCGAAGAATAAACACCACCAACGTATTTCAAATAATCAACCGCACTTGTTTCGTTATAATCATTGATTTCCTTGGCTTCCTTAACGGCGGTATGATCCTTCCACAGGACAAACATCGCATTGGGATTATCCTTAAATTCATCCAGCAAAGCCAAAGGAACCCCTTGCTCATTGACAGCAATGGGGGTTGAACCGGTGGTATCTACCGAAATTGCTCTTACGGCCTGTCCAATATTCGCTATTCCCGATTTTTGTAAACAATCCCTTACTGTCGCCTCCAGACCTTCGATGTAATCTAAGGGATGTTGTCTAAACTGACTCGATGCAGCATCGCAGTATTCCCCTCTTTTCCATCGTGGATAATAAAATACTGAAGATGATATTTCTTCTCCATTAATCGCATCGACCAATACAGAACGGACAGAATCGCTTCCGTAATCTATCCCGATGACATATGATTCATTCATTTTTGCTGAATTTGGTTTATAACTTATAATTGTTTCTAGCATTATTTTTTTCAGTGCCCTCAATCGAAGATAAGCATTCAAAAATAATTAGTGTCAAATAAACATTTATTTTTTTGAATTTGAAAGAAAATTTTCATATTTAAAAAAATGAATTAACTTCATCCCGTTAATCATGATGAGCCCAAATGCCTGTATATGTTATATTGAAACATTTTTCAATCAGTTACCGACCAAGTATTGTACTTATTTTTAGCTAGTCACTTTATAGTTTTGATCATGAAAACGGGAGGAAATCAAAAAAAGAGATAAAAAACAATAGACAATGGAATATTATAAAAAAGATTCAGGGATTCTTTTAGCTGTAGACTGTATTATATTTGGCTTCAATGGGGAATCCCTAGAAGTATTGTTGATCAAGCGTGATTTTGAACCTGAAAGAAATAAATGGAGTTTGATGGGTGGTTTTGTTCAACCCAACGAAAGTCCAGAAGAATCTGCCAGCCGGGTGTTGAAAAAATTAACAGGTCTCGAAAATGTCTATATGGAGCAATGCAGTGTCTTCGGCGAGCCCAAACGCGAACCCAATGACCGAGTGATAAGTATCTGCTATTTTGCATTGATCGACACCCAACAATATAAGCATATCTTAAGCGACGATTACGAAGCAAAATGGTTTCCATTACAACAGCATCCTACACTGATATTCGATCACGAACAAATGATATCATCGGCACAACACCGCCTACGTATGAAAGCAGCGCTATATCCTATTCTATTCGAACTGCTACCGGAAAAATTCACGATTCCACAAATCGCAGCCTTATATGAAGGTGTCTATAATATCGAGCTTGACAAGCGTAACTTTAGTCGGAAACTACTCTCATCGGGCTTAATCATCAAACTACAGGAAAAAGACAAAGAAAATTCCAAAAAAGGGGCATATTATTTTAAGCTAAATACAGCAATCTATAAAGAGAAAATTATGTCATTTCTCCGTTATCTGCCTAGCTGGGGCCTCGAAACATAAAGATACCTACCAAAAGGATAGACTATAATCGGAATATATTTCACTTTCAATTTTCGTTTTTTCAATAATTCCTTATATTTATCACAGGCATATGCTAGCTTTGCAGCTGGAATATTCTGATTAAACTTATTATAATAACGATAGACAACATGAGCAAATTGAGATTAGCATTTGTATTCTTTACGATTTTATTTATTTCATCGTACACTTTATTACAGGCTCAAACTCCTGCAGCAGCGCCGGTTACCGCCACCCAGCAGGCCAATAACGCTTACAAATACAGCCCGGATGGACTAAAAAAAGGGAGCTTGGCAAATCAATTTGATCACTTAAATTATATATCGAAAAACAATTATGACTTCAAGATGGTGCGCAAAACCAACCTTGATATCGTCAAAAGAAATGTTGTTGATACTGTTGCAAAGCTGCATAAGGAAATCAATTCCCTAAAATCCTCATCCAGCAATTATTCATCAAACACCAAAAATTTGCAAGATTCTATTCAGACATTAAAGGATCAACTCGCACAGGAGCAACAAAAGACAGATAGCTTTTCATTCTTGGGTATCAATACATCCAAGAGCTTATACAGTACGGTCGTCTGGACCATCATCGCCGTCTTGGCTGTAGCGACTTTCATCTTTTTAATTTCCTATAGAAAAGCGAAAGTCGATACAGTAGAATTTCAAAAGACAGCAGAACAATCACAAGAGGAATTTGCGACATTCCGTAAAAAAGCCATGGAAAAAGAACAATTACTGAAACGTCAATTGCAAGATGAATTAAATAAAAAGATCTAGTCAGGTCTTCATAAAACGATATTATACAGAATTCTCATCGACCTGAAGCGGCTCCTCATGAAGACCCCGCTTCAGGTCGATCACATTTATATACACGCTGAGCCTCATCGTACGAACGTCGGAAAGGAGCAGCAATTCAAAAAAATAGTGTCGCCAATACGCCGAAATAGTATATTTGCAACAACAAGAGTCGAAACTCACAGAATTACAAGAGATAACATTTTGACCTACATTAATGAAAATATAATTTAATTACAAATTCTATTTGTTTTTAAAAACGAATAACCTTATTTTTGCTGACCAAAAAAGAGGCCTTTTATGTCTCTTATATAAAATTGATTAATAAATATTTAGTCCCTATAATATGCCCAAGATTGGTAAAATAGCGCAGATTATCGGCCCAGTTGTTGACGTCAACTTCGCCGACAGTGAAAATCTACCTAAAATTTACGATGCATTGTACATTCAAAAAGAAAATGGACAACGTGTTGTATTGGAAGTTCAACAACACTTAGGTCAGGATCGTGTACGTACAATTGCCATGGACGCAACTGAAGGTTTGGTTCGCGGAATGGAAGTTGTCGATACTGGTGCTCCTATCAAAATGCCTGTTGGTGAAGAAATCAAAGGTCGTGTATTCAATGTAGTTGGTGATGCCATTGATGGTATCCAAAATTTGAGTAAAGAGAATGGTCGTCCTATCCACAACGTCCCTCCTAAATTCGAAGATCTATCCACTGAATCCGAAGTACTTTTTACTGGTATCAAAGTTATTGACCTTTTAGAGCCATATGCTAAAGGTGGTAAAATTGGTTTATTCGGTGGTGCCGGTGTAGGTAAAACTGTATTAATCCAAGAATTAATCAACAACATCGCTAAAGGTCACGGTGGTCTTTCCGTATTTGCCGGTGTAGGTGAACGTACACGTGAAGGTAATGACTTATTGCGTGAGATGTTGGAATCTGGTATCATCAAATACGGCGAGCATTTTATGGAAGGCATGGAGAAAGGTGAATGGCCTTTGGATACTGTTGACCATGAATTAATGAAAGACTCTAAATGTACTTTCGTATTCGGTCAGATGAATGAGCCTCCCGGTGCACGTGCACGTGTTGCTTTGTCAGGTTTGACTGTTGCGGAATATTTCCGTGATGGTGATGGCGAAGGTCAAGGTCGTGACGTCCTATTCTTTATCGATAACATCTTCCGTTTTACACAAGCAGGTTCTGAAGTATCCGCGTTGTTAGGCCGTATGCCTTCAGCTGTAGGTTACCAACCGACATTAGCTACAGAAATGGGTTTAATGCAGGAGCGTATCACTTCAACTAAAAACGGATCTATTACTTCAGTACAAGCGGTATATGTACCTGCCGATGACTTAACTGACCCTGCTCCTGCGACAACATTTGCTCACTT
This sequence comes from Sphingobacterium sp. DR205, assembly GCF_011064245.1. NCBI lineage: Bacteria > Pseudomonadati > Bacteroidota > Sphingobacteriia > Sphingobacteriales > Sphingobacteriaceae > Sphingobacterium > Sphingobacterium sp. DR205. The sequence goes on from NZ_CP049333.1 coordinate 6,603,284, forward strand.
GGATGCAACTACAGTATTGTCCCGTAAAATTGCTGAGTTAGGTATCTATCCTGCTGTGGATCCATTGGATTCTACATCACGTATCCTTTCTCCTGCTGTTTTAGGTGCTGAACATTACGATACCGCACAACGTGTGAAAGAAATTCTTCAACGTTACAAAGAATTGCAAGATATCATCGCCATCTTAGGTATGGACGAGTTATCCGAAGAAGATAAGCTAACCGTTCACCGTGCACGTCGTGTACAACGTTTCTTATCACAACCTTTCCACGTAGCAGAACAATTTACAGGTTTAAAAGGTGTATTGGTAGACATCAAAGATACCATCAAAGGATTTAACATGATCATTGATGGTGAGGTTGATGAATATCCAGAAGCTGCCTTCAACTTGGTAGGTAACATTGATGATGCTATCGAAAAAGGTAAGAAATTATTAGCAGAAGCAGTTTAATTTAGATTATATCTAAGAATAATGAAATTAACAATTATCACTCCCGACAAATTAGTATACGAAGGCGAAGTAACATCTGTTACGGTCCCTGGCTCTGCGGGCTCTTTTCAAATTTTGAAAGACCACGCGGCAATTGTTTCTACTTTGGAAGATGGAAAAGTAATTATTCAACAAGGTAAAGGTGGACAAGAAGTGTTCATTAAAGGTGGTGTTGTGGAAGCAAAAGACAATGTCATTACCGTGCTTGCTGAAGGAATTATCGGAGATTAAATCAATTGGTTTTAAAATATTGAAGAGCTTCCGATAGAAATATCGGAAGCTTTTTTTTTAAAGTTTTTTTGACAATTTCTTCATTTTAGGAAGAAATTTGCCCTTTGTAACAAAAAATAATTTTTTGACCAGGTAGACCAATTTTAAATACGGTATACGACTAACAAAATTAAAAACCGATCAATAGCTTAAAATGCAGTTTAAAATTTTTAAAAATATAAAATTTTAAAATTTTATTCTAAATAGAAAATTAGCACTTTACCTATTGCCAATTATTGTAATTCCTGCTACCTTGAGGAAATGAAAATCGAAGGTTTTTACAGCGGCCTGAGATAGCATGATTTACCAGCAAAAACCAAAAAGGGAAATTATTTATATAGGTAAATTTTGGGTTATGAAATACTACGACAAGAACACATTGATTTATTTGGATGGAGCCTTTGTAAAAGCCTCCGAGGCTGCATTGAATCCCTTTGCACAATCGCTTCACTATGGCTACGCTGTATTCGATGGTTTACGCGCGTACAACACCCACAATGGTCCGCGCATCTTTAAAGCGGACAAACATTTTGACCGATTGAAGAAATCCTGCGAAGCGGTGAATATCCCTTATCGATGGAGTAACAGGGAGCTAATTGATAAATGTTATGAGCTTTTGGCTATCAACAACTTACGGGAGGCCTACATCCGTCCATTGGTACTCACCGGCTCGAATATGCACCTGACTTCTTCCACGGAGGCTAATCTGATGATTGCCGCCTGGGAATGGGGACCTTATCTTGGTCAAAATCTGTTACGTGTATGCATCTCTGATATTAAAAGACCTAATCCAAAATCTTTTAAAACGGACTCGAAAATATCAGGTCAATATGTAAACTCTATTCTAGCGACGACAGAAGCCATCAACAGGGGTTTTGATGAGGCACTTATGCTTGATCATGAAGGCTTCGTTGCCCAAGCTTCCAGCGAGAATATTTTTATTGAGAAAGATTTCAAAATTTATACACCGCCAGCGAAAAACATTTTTCCCGGCATTACACGGCAGACCGTTAAAAACATCTGTAAAAAACTGAATTTCGAAGTCGTTGAAAAACAATTGACAGTAGAAGATATCTATACAGCTGATAGTGCATTCTTATGCGGTACAGCTGCTGAAATTATCGGAATCAAACAAGTCGACGATGTCATCTATCAAGAAGAGTGGGAACACAGCATAGGTGCGTCGATCCAAAGAAGATATAAAAATTTAGTATTAGAGAACGAAAATTATGAAGTCATCATCTAACGGCGAAAATGCAATGAACAAATACAGCCGTACATTTACACAAGACGAAACGCAACCTGCTGCTAAAGCAATGCTTTACGGTATCGGCCTGACAGATGCCGATATGGACAAGGCGCAGGTCGGTATTGCCAGCATGGGATACGATGGTAATACGTGTAATATGCACCTCAATGATTTGGCACAGATCGTCAAAAAAGGTGTTTGGAACAATGACTTAGTGGGTCTGACCTTTGGTACCATTGGTGTCAGTGACGGCATGAGCAACGGTACGGATGGTATGCGTTACTCCTTGGTAAGTCGTGATGTAATCGCTGACAGCATTGAAACGATCTGTGGCGGTCAATATTACGATGGTCTAATCTCTATTCCCGGATGTGATAAAAATATGCCCGGCGCCATCATGGCGATGGCACGTTTGGATCGCCCCTCGCTCATGGTCTATGGCGGTACAATTGCACCCGGACATTACAAAGGAGAGGAACTCAATATCGTTTCTGCTTTTGAAGCCTTAGGACAACGTATCTGCGGCAATCTCTCCGATGAAGATTACGAAGGTATTATCAAACATACCTGCCCTGGCGCCGGTGCTTGTGGCGGCATGTATACAGCAAATACGATGGCTTCAGCAATTGAAGCGTTGGGAATGAGCTTACCGTACTCTTCCTCTAATCCGGCAATCTCAGCTGAAAAGAAAAATGAATGTCTAGAAGCTGGTAAACATATCCGTACCCTACTTGAAAAAGATATCAAACCTTCCGATATCATGACGCGCAAAGCATTCGAAAATGCATTACGTACCATCGTGATCTTAGGAGGTAGTACCAATGCCGTGCTTCACTTTATTGCGATCGGTAAGGCTGTAGGCGTTGATATCTCACAAGATGACTTCCAGCGCATGAGTGACGAAACACCTGTATTGGCAGACTTTAAACCTTCTGGCAAATACTTGATGCAAGATCTTCAACAATATGGTGGAACTCCCGCTGTGATGAAATACCTTTTGGACGAAGGTTTATTACATGGTGATTGTATCACCGTAACTGGAAAAACTGTTGCTGAAAACTTAGCGGATGTCAAATCCATTATGGAATATGACCAGCCTATTATCAAACCATTGAGCAACCCAATCAAAGCAACAGGACACTTACAGATCCTTTACGGAAATCTGGCTGAAAAAGGTTCCGTAGCAAAGATATCAGGCAAAGAAGGCGAAAAATTCACAGGTCCCGCACGTGTATTCGATGGCGAACATGACTTAGTAGCAGGAATTGCCTCAGGCAGAATTAAGCCCGGAGATGTTGTGGTTATTAAAAATGAAGGCCCAGTAGGTGCTCCAGGTATGCCGGAAATGCTCAAACCGACCTCATTAATTATCGGTGCCGGCTTAGGTAAATCAGTGGCACTCATTACAGATGGGCGTTTCTCTGGCGGTACACACGGTTTCGTTGTAGGCCACATTACACCTGAATCTTACAAAGGCGGGTTAATTGGCTTAGTGCATGATGACGATATCATCGAGATTGATGCTGTCAACAATACGATCAATGTGAACCTTTCCGATGAGGAGATTGCACAACGTCGTGCAGCATGGGTACAACCGGCTTTGAAAGTCAGTAAAGGCGTGTTATATAAATATGTTAAGACCGTAGCCGACGCTTCAGAAGGTTGTGTAACTGATCTGTAGAAATCAAAAAAAATGGAGACACTTGGTGCTGGAGATTTAAACAAACAAAGTCTTCGATCTAATCTCTCCAGATCTAATATCTAAAGACTAAAAAAGACTGAATAATCAACAAAACTAAAAAATCAACGTAATGAGTACACTGGAAATAACAGAAAATAAGGCTGCTGCCAAGCAGGAAACTCCGACACAAATTTCGGGATCGAAAGCTGTTATGGAGGCCTTATTGAGCGAAGGAGTTGATACCGTATTTGGCTATCCGGGTGGCGCGATCATGCCCATTTATGATGCCCTTTATGATTATACGGATCGTTTGAAACATATCTTGGTGCGCCATGAGCAAGGAGGAATACATGCGGCCCAAGGTTATGCAAGAACTTCCGGTCGTACAGGTGTCGTCTTCGCGACGAGTGGTCCCGGAGCAACAAACCTGGTTACCGGACTGGCAGATGCCATGATCGACAGTAACCCGATCGTCTGTATTACAGGCCAGGTATTTGCTTCACTATTGGGAACGGATGCATTTCAGGAAACGGATGTCATCAATATCACCGCACCGGTCACCAAGTGGAACTATCAAGTCACTGACGCTACTGAAATTCCAGCCGCACTCGCTAAAGCATTTTATATTGCCAGCACCGGTCGTCCGGGCCCCGTATTGATCGATATCACCAAGAATGCACAAATTCAACTGTTCGATTACTTCGGTTACGAAAAATGCAATCATGTGCGTAGTTATAGACCTGCTCCGCAGGTTCGTAAGGAGTATATCGAACAAGCTGCTGAGTTGATCAATAATGCAAAAAAACCATTTGTACTTTTTGGCCAGGGGATTATCCTAGGAAAGGCAGAAGAAGAGTTCAAAGCTTTTATCGAAAAAACAGGCATTCCTTCCGCCGCTACTGTCATGGGATTGAGCGCGCTTCCTACAGACCACAAACTTCATGTCGGTATGTTGGGGATGCACGGTAACTATGCACCAAACGTCATGACCAACGAATGTGATGTTTTAATTGCTATCGGTATGCGTTTCGATGACCGCGTCACTGGCCGATTGGACAAATATGCCAAGCAGGCAAAAGTGATCCATCTGGATATCGACCCGGCCGAGATTGATAAAAATGTACAAACAACCGTTCCCGTGTGGGGAGACTGCAAAGAATCTCTTCCAATGTTGACTGAACTGGTTAAAGCCGTGGATCATTCCGCTTGGTTGGCCCAATTCCGTGAACTCGAAAAAGAGGAAATCAAAGAAGTCATCACAGATGAATTGCATCCAAAAACGGATATCATGACCATGGGCGAGGTGATCAATGTGTTGAATGAATTAACCGGTGGAGATGCAATCATAACCACAGACGTTGGTCAACATCAGATGGTCACATGTCGCTATGCAAAATTTAACAAGAGCAAATCAAACGTAACATCAGGCGGATTGGGAACCATGGGCTTTGGCCTTCCTGCAGCGATTGGTGCCTGGTATGGCGCCCCTGAGAAAACTGTCGTAGCCATCATCGGTGACGGTGGTATCCAAATGACCATTCAGGAACTGGGAACTATCATGCAATTTGGCGCGAAGGTGAAAATCATGATCTTGAACAACGAGTTCTTGGGTATGGTACGTCAATGGCAGCAACTGTTCCATGACAAACGCTATTCATTTGTGAATATCACCAGTCCTGACTTTGTTGCAGTTGCCAAAGGTTATTATATCGATGGACAGAAAATTTCGGAACGGAAAGATCTCCGCAATGCCCTTCAGACCATGCTTGACCACGATGGTGCTTATCTATTGGAAGTTATGGTAGGAAAGGAAAACAATGTATTCCCGATGGTTGCACAAGGAACATCCGTATCGGAGATTCGATTAAAGTAAAAAGTCAAAATGGAAAAACAAGAATATACCATTACCCTATACACAGAGAATTCTATCGGCCTTATCGGAAGGATCTCAACGATTTTTTCAAGAAGAAAAATCAATATCGAAAGTTTAAACACATCGCCTTCTGAAGTAGAAGGTATACATCGTTTCACCATTGTCATTACAGAAGCGGAAGATGTGTTGCGCAAGCTTTGTCGTCAGTTGGAAAAGCAGATAGATATCCTTAAAGCCTACTATAATACCAATGACGAAGTGATCTGGCAAGAACAGGCCTTATATAAAGTACCTGCAGACGTTGTCAATGAAAAAGTATATGTTGAGCGTTTACTACGTCAATATGGAGCCAATGTGGTTGTGATCCGCAACGATTACATCGTGTTCGAAACCGCAGGTCACCGTGAAGAAATTGATAAGCTCACCGAGGAATTGACAAAATACGGGTTAATTGAATTTGTACGTGGCGCCCGTATTGCCATCATTAAAGATAGTGCTGGCTTCCACTCCAAATTGGTGCAGTTTGAAGCACAGGAACCGTCGATAGAAATCGTTGAAAATGAATATCTCGACAAACGGGATGATGTATTTACCATGTAATCAGATGCAAGAAACATTTAAATTTATCTTACAGGCCCGCCAAAAATTCATTGAATTAGTGGATAGCCTTTCCATAGAACAACTCAACAAAATCCCTGCTGGATTTAACAACAATATTATCTGGAATTTTGGACATATCGTTGTAAGTACACAGACTTTGGTCTATGTTCGTACCGGTATCAAAGCGGATACCGCTTGGGTAAAATACAATGAAGATTATAGAAAAGATACTAAGCCCACACGTTTTGTTGAGCAGGCTGAGATTGATGAACTAAAGGCAATCGCTATCCAAAGCATTGAACAGATCGCCAAAGACTATGAAAATGGCCTTTTTGGATCGATTACCTCGTTTTCAACAGCAACCTATGGTTATCCAATGGATACGGTCGAAGATGTTATCGCTTTGACCTCAGGACATGATAATGTTCATTATGGTTATGCTTTGGCACAACGCAGATGTTTATAAATTAAAAAAATAGAAATTAAAAAATAAAAAGAGAAGAAAGAAAGCTGGTAAGCCATAAGCTAGAAAAACCAAAATCTCAATTCTCATATCTCATTACTCAATACTAAATCAAAACAATGGCAAATTATTTCAACACCTTACCGCTTAGAGAGCAGTTAGAACAATTAAGTCACGCTGAATTCATGGACAACACCGAATTTACGGATGGAGTAAATGCTTTAAAAGGTAAAAAAATCGTAATCGTAGGATGCGGTGCACAAGGCTTGAACCAAGGTTTAAACTTAAGAGATAGCGGACTGGACGTTTCTTATGCTTTACGTAAAGAAGCTATTGAACAAAAAAGAGATTCTTGGAAAAATGCTACGGACAACAATTTTAACGTAGGAACTTACGAAGAATTAATCCCAACAGCAGATTTGGTCATTAACTTGACTCCTGATAAACAACATACTTCAGTGATCAACGCGGTCATGCCTTTGATGAAAGAAGGTGCAACATTATCTTATTCACACGGTTTCAACATTGTTGAAGAAGGTATGCAAATCCGTAAAGATATCACCGTTATCATGGTTGCTCCAAAATGTCCGGGTTCTGAAGTTCGCGCAGAATACCTTCGTGGTTTCGGTGTCCCTACTTTGATCGCTGTTCACCCAGAGAATGATCCACAAGGAAAAGGTTGGGCTGAAGCAAAAGCATACTGTGTAGGAACAGGTGGCCACAAAGCCGGTGTATTGAAATCTTCATTTGTAGCCGAGGTAAAATCAGATTTAATGGGTGAGCAAACAATCCTTTGTGGTTTGTTACAAACAGGTTCGATCTTGTCTTTCGACAAAATGATCGAAAAAGGAATTGAGGCCGGTTATGCATCCAAATTAGTACAATACGGAGTAGAAGTGATCACTGAAGCGTTAAAACATGGTGGTGTAAGCGGTATGATGGATCGTTTGAGCAACCCTGCAAAAGTGAAAGCTTTTGAGATCTCCGAAGAATTAAAAGATATCATGCGTCCATTGTTCCAAAAACACCAAGACGATATCATGTCCGGTCACTTTAGCAAGACCATGATGGAAGATTGGGCAAACGGTGATGCCAACTTATTGAAATGGAGAGCTGAAACAGGTGAGACTGCATTTGAGAAAACACCTGCTGGCGATGTTAAAATCAACGAGCAAGAGTATTTCGATAACTATACGCTAATGGTTGCTTTCATCCGCGCAGGCGTTGAATTGGCTTTCGAAACAATGGTTGAAGCAGGTATCAAACCGGAATCAGCTTACTACGAATCATTGCACGAAACCCCATTGATTGCCAACACAATCGCCCGTAAGAAATTGTTCGAAATGAACCGTGTTATTTCTGATACAGCGGAATATGGTTGTTACCTATTTGATCAGGCTTGTAAACCTTTATTGGCTGATTTCATGAAAACTGTTGATACCGACCTAGTAGGTAAAAACTTCAACGAAGGTAAAGATGCTGCTGTTGATAACGCACAGTTGGTTGTCATCAATGAAATTTTGCGTGACCATCCTGTGGAAATCGTTGGACGTAAATTGCGTAAGGCGATGACTGCAATGAAAGCAATCAAAACCGTTTAAATATTTATACGAATTATTTGTTTTTTTAAAGCATAGCATGTCTGGGTGAATTCAATCTACAGATATGCGCTAAAATCATGAATATTTCGTAATTTAGTCTATTGAAATCAGGGTGATATTGAGACATTTACAATATCACCCTGATTAAAATAAAAATAACATAAGAGAGATTAAAAAATGTCAAAAACATTAGTAGAAAAGATTTGGGATGCTCACGTCGTCAAGCGTGAAGAAGGGTTTCCGGATATTATATATATCGATACCCACTTGATTCATGAAGTTACTTCACCGCAAGCTTTTGATGGCCTACGCAAAAGAGGAATCCCAGTTTTTCGTCCAAAGCAAACGGTAGCAACTGCCGACCATAACGTACCGACACTCAACCAACATTTGCCGATCAAAGAAGAGCTATCGCGATATCAAGTTGATATGCTAACCAAAAATTGTGCTGAATTTGGCATTGAATTATATGGTTTGGGACATCCTTACCAAGGAATCGTACACGTGATTGGTCCTGAGTTGGGTATCACACTACCGGGTAAAACAATGGTCTGTGGGGATAGCCATACATCAACGCATGGAGCCTTTGGAGCTATTGCTTTTGGTATCGGAACCTCTCAGGTTGAACAGGTCTTTGCGACACAATGTTTATTGCAGTCCAAGCCTAAAACCATGAAAATTGAAGTCAATGGTACTTTACAAAAGGGGGTTGGCGCAAAAGATATTATCCTCTATATTATCGCCAAGATTTCTGCCGCAGGTGGTACAGGATATTTTATCGAATATGCTGGTTCAGCCATCCGCTCTTTGAGCATGGAAGCGCGTATGACCATCTGTAATATGAGTATCGAAATGGGGGCACGCGGAGGGCTTATTGCACCGGATCAAATCACATTTGATTATGTAGAAGGCCGCGAATTCGCACCAAAAGGAGAAGAATGGGACCAAGCCTTAGCGTATTGGAAAACATTATATTCCGATGAAGATGCCATTTTTGATAAAGTATTGTCATTTGACGCAGCTGACATCGCTCCTATGATTACCTATGGTACAAACCCGGGCATGGGTATGGGTATCGCCGAGCATATCCCGGCAACTAATGCACAACCGGAATCAGAAAGACCATCCTATCAAAAAGCACTGGACTACATGGGCTTTAAAGATGATTCCACGGTCTTAGGTAACCGTGTGGATTACGTTTTCATCGGAAGCTGTACCAACTCCCGTATCGAAGATTTACGTGAGGTCGCCTCATTCGTTAAAGGAAAACAAAAGGCACAGGACGTCGAAGTATGGATTGTTCCCGGATCAAAACAGGTAGAAAAACAAGCCAAAGAAGAAGGCTTGGATAAAATATTTGAAGCCGCGGGATTCCAATTACGCGAACCGGGATGTTCCGCATGTTTAGGCATGAACGAAGACAAAATTCCTGCGGGTAAATATTGCGTTTCAACTTCAAATAGAAACTTCGAAGGACGTCAGGGGCCTAATGCACGCACCATGCTGGTATCTCCACTGACAGCAGCAGCAGCAGCAGTAACGGGTAAAGTAACAGATGTAAGGGAGTTAATATAACTAACTCCATTTTTTTAATTCTGACTTACTAAATTTTTATCATGAAAAAATTTGAAACTTTAACTTCACAGGTAGTTCCACTACCGATCGAAAATATTGATACCGATCAGATCATACCAGCGCGTTTTCTAAAAGCGACCACACGTGAAGGATTTGGCAATAATTTATTCCGCGACTGGCGCTTTGATAGCGATAATCAGCCAAAAGCAGATTTCGTATTGAACAATCCAATCTATTCAGGGAAAATATTGGTTGCCGGCAAAAACTTCGGCTGCGGTTCCAGTCGTGAACACGCAGCCTGGGCAATCCAGGACTATGGTTTTGATGTCGTTATCAGTTCGTTTTTTGCGGATATATTTAAAGGTAATGCGCTTAATAATGGCGTACTGCCTATTCAGGTTCCCGAAGAATTTTTAGAGAAAATCTTCGAATTGGTCCACCAAAACCCAAATACCCAAATTATCGTTGATCTCGAAAAACAAACGGTTATGTTAACCGAGACCGGTGATCAATTTGAATTTGAAATCAATCCATACAAAAAATCATGCTTGATCAATGGATACGATGACATCGATTTTATCCTTAATCAAAAAGATTTAATTGAATCATTTGAAACAACCAAAAAATGGTAGACCCAGTCGTCCATATTGCCAATTTAACGATTCAGCACGGTAAAGATTCCGTACTGCAAGATTTAAATTGGCAAATTTTTCCTGGAGAACAGTGGATCTTAGGTGGTCCCAGTGGCACAGGAAAAACAACGCTTGCAAAAGCAATTGCAGGGCAATTAAAATATGAGGGCACCATATCCTTTCATCTGGATAACAATAGTTCCCTTCCTCCAGTTGTGCATTACGTATCCAATTGGTTTCAGTTTACCAATCTTGAAGGTGATCGCAACTTCTATTACCAACAACGTTATAACAAGTTTGCAAAAAACGATACCTTAACGGTTTTTGCTGAATTGAAACATTTTGCGAAGGAAGAACAGCTGGCCTTCGAAGATGTGGCACCTTACCTTACCATATTTGGATTTGAAAATTTCAAAGACCAACAATTGATCGAACTTTCCAGCGGCGAGCATAAACGCTTACAATTGGTCAAAGCACTTTGGCTTCAGCCGCAGGTCTTGGTTATCGACCAGCCTTATACCGGACTTGATGTACAATCCCGAAAAGACCTGAACCAGATCTTCGATCAGCTTGCGGACAAGGGCGTATCCCTCCTACTGATCAGCAATGATGACGAACAACCGGATTGTATTAATCGTTTTGCCGAAATCCAGAATGGAAAAATTGTTCTCCGTCAACATAGCGGTGAAATTTCACGGGGCATACCACGGAAACGCAAGGAATTACCCTATTTCTTACTGCAGTCACCCAAAATCTCCGACCCAACGATGGTCAAGATGCGGCAGATCAACATTTCATACGGTGAAAAGCAGGTCTTGAAAAACATTGATTGGGAAGTAAAAGCAGGAGAAAAATGGCTGCTGCAAGGACATAATGGATCGGGAAAATCGACTTTATTAAGTCTGATCAACGGTGATCACCCCCAAGCTTACGCAAATGACATCCATCTTTTTGGTAAAAAGAGAGGATCAGGAGAAAGTATATGGGAAATCAAAGCGCACCTGGGGATTATTTCTCCCGAATTACATTGGTACTACGATATGAATGCCAATGTAGGCCAGACCATTGCTTCGGGATTCTTCGATTCAATGAGCCTGTATCAAAAATTGGGCTATGAACAACAGCAGAAGCTTGATCAGGTACTCCATTTTTTTGACCTCAAAGACGTGAAACATAAAACATTAGGATCTTTACCTTTAGGCCAACAGCGATTGGCATTGCTGGCGCGCACCATTGTAAAACATCCTGAATTGCTTATATTAGATGAACCTTGCCAAGGATTGGATAAGGAACAATCACAATATTTTAATGATGTGATTGATGACCTGAGCAAGAATGGGCAGACCCTTATTTATGTCGGTCATTTCCAATCCCAATTACCGACCTGTATAGACAACAGGATGGTACTGGAAAAGGGTGAAATTAAGTCCGTAGAACGAGTTATCCACAAAAAAGAGACTTTATCAACATAAAAATTGTGGAAAACGACAATTGACAATAGATATTTAGACGAAAGATAACAGATATTAGACAATGGACATGAGCGGATGGATATTCAAATTTTATAAAAATAGCATCTCAAGACTCATATCTCAATACGAATAAAAACAATGAAAAAAAATATTTTAATCATACCTGGAGACGGCATCGGCCAAGAAGTAACCACATGGGGTAAAAAAGTTTTAGAAAAGATCGGTGAAAATTATGGTCATGAATTCAGTTTTGATGAAGCAATCATGGGCCATACGGCTATTGAAGCTACCGGCAATCCGCTTCCTGACGAGACGTTAGCAAAAGCCAAAGCATCAGATGCCATCCTTTTTGGCGCGATCGGACATATCAAGTACGATAATGATCCTTCAGCCAAGGTTAGACCAGAACAGGGTTTGTTGAAAATCCGGAAAGAATTGGGGTTATATGCCAATCTGCGTCCTATCCTTTTATTTGATGAACTATTGGATGCATCAAGTTTAAAACCTGAAATTCTCCAAGGAACAGATATTCTTTTTTTCCGTGAGTTGACGGGTGATGTGTATTTCGGTGAGAAAAACCGTAATGAGGACAATACCTTCGCTTCGGATTTGATGAACTATCACCGTTATGAAGTAGAGCGTATCGCACGTAAAGCTTATGATGCCGCCCGTACGCGTAACAAAAGATTATGCTCGGTCGATAAAGCTAATGTATTGGAAACTTCCCGCTTATGGAGAGAGGTGGTACAAGAAATTGCAAAAGAATATCCAGATGTTGAAACTGAACACATGTTTATTGACAATGCAGCAATGCAATTGGTCAAGAATCCAAAGAAATTTGACGTGGTATTAACAGCGAATCTTTTTGGTGATATTTTGACTGATGAAGCATCTCAGATTGCGGGTTCAATGGGTATGTTGGCCTCAGCTTCTGTTGGTGATGGCACAGGTTTCTTCGAGCCTATCCATGGCTCGGCACATGATATTGCTGGCCAGAATAAAGCGAATCCACTTGCTTCAATTTTATCCGCTGCTTTAATGCTCGACATCAGCTTCGGTCTACAGGAAGAAGCAAAAGCAGTTACTAATGCGGTTGCCCAAACGCTCAAAGCAGGCTGGAGAACCGGTGATATTGCGAATGCCAATACAGAAGCTTCTAAAGTCTTGGGTACCCAGGAAATGGGCGAGAAAGTATTGGAGTTTATTAAATAGTAATGAGATATACGTATGGAGTAATGAGATTTTGGTGCAACAAACCAAAAAAGGTCGATGCACTCACACTCTTTGCCCCATACTTCTTTAGTTATAAATCTTTTGAATTAAGAAATTATGTTACACGATCCTAATCATCTTTACATCTTCGACACCACATTGCGTGATGGCGAACAGGTACCGGGATGCCAATTAACTACTCCAGAGAAAATTGAGATCGCAAAGGACTTAGAAAAACTGGGTGTTGATATTATCGAAGCCGGTTTTCCTGTTTCCAGTCCCGGAGATTTCCAATCTGTCGTAGAGTTGTCCAAGGCGGTGAATGATGTTATTATATGTGCATTGACCCGTGCCAATCAAAACGATATCGACGTAGCTGCGGAAGCATTGAAATATGCCAAACGTCCACGTATTCATACCGGAATTGGTTCTTCGGACATGCACATCAAATATAAATTCAACAGTACAAGAGAAGAAATTTTAGAACGTGCCGTTGCAGCTGTAAAACATGCTAAATCTTATGTGGAAGATGTCGAGTTTTACGCTGAAGATGCCGGTCGTGCTGACTTGGAGTTTTTGGCTAAAATGATTGAATCAGTTATTGCTGCCGGTGCAACAGTTGTCAATATTCCCGATACCAACGGGTACTGTTTACCGGACCAATATGGTTCAAAAATCAAGTATCTTAAGGAAAATGTACGTAATATCGATCAAGCCATTATTTCTGCACACTGTCACAATGATCTGGGGCTTGCTACGGCCAACTCCATCGCCGCGATACAAAACGGTGCCCGTCAGGTAGAATGTACCATCAATGGTATCGGCGAACGTGCCGGTAATACGTCATTGGAAGAAGTTGCGATGATTCTTAAAGTGCATAACCAAGCTTTCGGAAGCCTAACTTCGAATATCGATAGCCGTATGTTTACCTATCTATCCCGTAAAGTGAGCGATATGATGAACATGCCCGTGCAACCCAATAAAGCGATTGTTGGCCGGAATGCCTTTGCCCATAGTTCAGGCATCCATCAAGATGGCTTCTTAAAGCACCGCGAAAATTACGAAATCATCAGACCTGAAGATGTAGGCCTTGATGAAGCAGATATCATCTTGACGGCCCGTTCAGGAAGACATGCACTTAAACACCATTTGGAGCGCCTTGGTTTCCATCTTGAAAAAGATGATCTAGCAGATTGCTATCAACGCTTTTTGGTGTTGGCCGACGCAAAGAAAAATATTTGTGATGATGACTTAAAAAGCCTCATCCAAGAAAAGATATAGAAAATGGAAGGCTGCATCTGCAGCCTTTTTTTATCAAAAGACAACCTTAATCACCCTATTAAAAAAATGGATCTATCAACCTTAAACATCGATTCCGAAGCTACACTTGAGCGCATCAAATCGGTGGTCAATCGTACGCCTTTACAATATAACCGCCATTTATCTGAAAAATATGGCGCAGAAGTCTATCTCAAACGGGAAGATTTACAGGTCGTCCGTTCCTATAAACTGCGTGGTGCCTACAACAAGATTATTTCCCTGACAGCGGAAGAGCGCCAACGGGGCGTCGTCTGTGCGAGTGCTGGTAATCATGCTCAGGGTGTCGCCTTTTCATGCAAAAAACTGGACATTAAAGGGGTTATCTTTATGCCCGGTCCAACACCGCGCCAGAAAATCTCCCAAACTGAAATGTGGGGCAATGGCAATGTTGAAATTGTATTGACCGGAGATACGTTTGACGATTGCCAAAAAGCGGCACTGGCTTACACGGAAGAGCATGGCATGACCTTTATTCCTCCATTTGATGATCTCAAGGTTGTGGAAGGACAAGGCACCGTGGCCGTCGAAGCTTTACAGGATCTTCCTGATATGGATGCCATCTTTATTCCGATCGGTGGTGGCGGGCTTGCGGCAGGAGCAAGTTACTACCTGAAAAGCAAAAATAAAGCAATCAAGTGTTATGGAGTCGAACCGGAAGGAGCACCGTCCATGCAGGCCGCACTGGAAAACGGAGCACCGATTGAATTGGAACACATTAACAAATTTGTTGATGGCGCAGCTGTAAAGAAAATTGGCGCGACCACATTTGAGATTGCCAAACAATTACTAGATGATACACGCTCCATTCCAGAGGGAAAAATCTGTACTTGCATCTTGGAACTATATAATAAAGACGCCATCGTGGTCGAACCAGCAGGTGCACTTTCTGTTGCAGCTTTGGAATTTCACAAGGAAGAAATAAAAGGTAAGAAGGTCGTTTGCATTATATCGGGCGGAAACAATGATATCGACCGCATGAGCGAGATCAAAGAACTCTCGTTACTTTATGAAGGCTACAAACATTATTTTATTGTCCGTTTCCCACAGCGCCCGGGCGCATTAAAACTCTTCGTTTCTGAAGTGTTGGGCCCGAAAGATGATATTACCCGTTTTGAGTTTATCAAAAAAACAGAACGGGAAAGAGGTCCGGCCTTAGTTGGCATTGAGCTCAACAAACCTGAAGATTACGAAACACTGATCGCAAGAATGAAAGAGTATAAGTTTGATGTCATTGAAATCAACAAAGACCAAACATTGTTCGAATATTTGGTATAAAAATAAAAGCCAGTGATTAAAACGCTGGCTTTTATTTTTATACACGCTCATTTTATAATTCATATAGCCTGATGCCTCCCAGTCACGATTTCGTCAAGTTCTAAAAAAACAGAAAATTTTCATCACATAAAAATCTTATATTTAAGTGTTTAATCAAAAAATAAGCACATATGAGAGTACTAATTTTAACAATTTTGACCTTAATCGGTCAACTTAGCTTCGCCCAGACAGACAAAAGCAAACGCCCGAGTCCTCCAGACAACACCAAGGTAACCACAACTGATGGGGTTACGATCGACATCAATTATAGTCGTCCTTCACTCAAAGGCCGTAAGCTTGGTGTTGATATCGCTCCCGTAGGAAAAGTCTGGCGTACAGGTGCCAATGAAGCGACCACCATCGAATTCAATAAAGATGTACTGGTCGAAGGCAAAAAACTGGCGGCGGGAAAATATGGTCTCTATAGTATCCCCGGAGAACACGAAACAACCCTTATGTTCAGCAAAGTATGGGACCAATGGGGAACAAAATATGACGCCAAAGACGATGCCCTACGTGTTTCGGTCAGCAACGGAATGTCTGATAACAATCAGGAACAGTTTAAAATCAATGCGACTCCGGAAGGAAATATATCCTTGGAATGGGGAGATTATGTCGTCCCTTTTCTGGTCAAAGCAAGTAACTAGCTGATCCAATCAGTCCATTTACAAAATAGGACACTCGTCGACCTACGACGGGTAGCCTATTTTTGTCTTGTCGGAAAGCAGTTGGTGGGGTTAATCAATAGTCGTTTCTTCGGTAACGGTCTTATCTGTTTTATTTAACCCGTACTTTAACATAAAGGCATTATACTCTTCCTCCTCTCGGGTCATTTTATCATACCAGTTCTTTTTAAGTATAAGTGTAGTAATACCCAATAGCAAGACTGTTGTCAATAAACCCTGTCCCTGTTTGATCACAATATACATAGGAACCAAGGTCAGGCAGCATTGCCATACAATACCAACGGTCACATTGGCCATATCCCGCTTAAAATGATCGTTCTTCTTGAGATCCGGGTATTTTTCCAGTGCTTTCTGATGAATGGGTCCCCAAAATCCCCAAGGCCGTATACGTACATAAAAATCAACAAGCACTTCCTCCTCGGTAGGCCGGGACAACCATGTACCTGCAAAACAGCCCAACAGCGATAGGACAAAAAGCAAAGGAAAAAAATAGAGCGGAAGGGTATCCGGAAAAAACAGCGGGAGTATCACTGCCCCAAATATACCCGCTAGCATTCCCCAGAAAAATCCGGCACCATTAAAACGCCACCAGTGCCATTTCAATACATTTGCCGCAATATAACCACCATATAACGCGGAGACAATCCATTGTAATACCGAATTGATATTCTGCACATATAAGCCAATAATGGTACTACAAACGACCACCGCAATAGAAACTACATAACTCAAACGGATCTGCTTCTTTGGTGAAGCAGACCGGTACATAAACTTCAGCAGTACATCATTTACCAGATAAGCCTGTGCGGCATTGACTGTTGAAGCGAAAGAAGACATAAATGCGGCCAATAGCCCCGCCAGCAATAGTCCAGTCAGCCCAACTGTGCCGAAGCGGCTGATTGCTTTGGGCAAGATGATCTCAAAATCCATCTGATTGCCCATCTGTGCAAATTCATCCCTAAAAAACACAAGTGCTAACACTGTGAAGCCCATGATCATCAGATAACGCGGAATAAGTAAGATTACCGACACCGAACCACTCATTAAAGCGGCCTCTCTAGGGGTTCTACAGGCTAATATCTTCTGCATGTCATAGTTGGCCGCCGGTCCTGCCATGCTCATAAATATGCCTTTAAATAGCATCATCATCACAAATACCGTAAAAAGACTGTATTGATCATCGGCGATCCGATCCATGATGGAGGGAAGTAAAGTACGCCAGTCCAAATCCAAGTGCCAACCGAAGAAGGGAGAGTCCCAGCCTTCTGGTGTGTTTGCCACCAATAGCTCGGGGCTAACCTGCTGCATGGCGATAACCGCGATGGCAATTCCCGAAATAATCATAATGCCAAACTTGACCATATCCGCCCACACAATACTATGCATCCCACCAAGCATAACATAAAATGTTGTTATCGCTGTAAAGAAAATACCATACAGTTGCGGAGCCATTGCCGGGTCAATCGTTAAGGGAATAAAGCGGGATACCTGTTCCCACGGAAAAAAAACTTCCATGAATTTCCCTATACCAATAAAGCCATAACATAAAAAACCCATTACCGCAACAATGGCATATAGAATAACGATGGTATAAGCTCCATCAGCTCCCCGACCATGACCAAAACGTGTACGGATCCATTCTGCTCCGGTCAGGACATTGGACCGCCGCAGCCAGACCGACAGATAGACCATCAAAAAAATCTGATTAAAAACAGGCCATAACCAAGGGATCCACATGCTTTTTAAGCCATATACAAAAGCAAGATAGACCATCCACATGGTTCCCGAGATGTCGAACATGCCCGATGCATCAGAAATGCCGAGCATGTAATAGGGAAGCGTTTTTCCACCTAAAAAATACGAATCAAGATTCTTGGCGGCTCGCTTTTTAAGGATCAAACCGATGACAATCATCGCCAGCAAATAACTGACGATGATAACTATATCTATTACGGAAATTTCCATGAATATTCTTTTCGTGGTCATCCGCAATCTACAATTATATTTCTATTTCTCCAATTGATCAATCACGACCGACACCGGATAGTGATCGGATATCCCCTCAAGTGCAGGACCATTATGTACCTCCACCTGCTTCGCATGAGATGCTAAAGGTTCAGACAGCAAAATATAATCAAGTCGTTCTGAAACCGCTGCTAACCTTGGGTCTCCCCATTTCCAATTGTAAAGCGTAGCTGAAGGATAGCTGGCACGTTTGATTTCGGGAAATATAGATCGTCCGATACAATCTTCAAAACCCATGGCCAAAAAAGTCGATAGAACACTATAATCAAATCGCCCCCCTCTCATGTTGCCATATTGGGGATGCTCCTGATCCCATTTTCCCAAATTTGCCTTCAAGACAGACTTCGGCTCCAACCAACTGGCATCCAATGGGGAGTAGGCATTCAAATCCCCCAGAATAATACAGCTGTCCAGGTGATTATTCTTTACATATTCTGTGATTTGTTTTGCTTCCCCCAGCCGATATTGCCAGGAAAAAGGGCTTAGATGGGTTACAATAAAATCTAAGTTTTCGATCTTCACATGCAGCATTCCATGCCAAAAACTATCTACCTGCGCTTTGATCAGCGTAATCGGATAACGCGAGGAAATACCAACGGGGTAACCTTTCTCTTTTAATAAAACAACGTAGCTGTGGCTGTATGTCTTTGCCAATTGCAGCAAGTCGGCCCGCTTAAAGTCCACCAGTTCCTGCAATGCCACAACATCAGGTTGCTCCTTCTTCATCCACGCAGTAAATTTATCCTTGCGATCCTGCTGCTTTTCAAAACCATTCCAGATATTATAGGAGATAATTTTCAACGTCGCCCGTTCTTGCGCGTACAAAAAGGAGGTCAGACACAGAAGACCAATCAGAGTCAGAATTTTAATATTATCTTTCTTTAACATATCACGAGTTTGTTCAACGTACATTTTTTTTACAGCATTTCACACAGCCATAACTTTCATAAATCCACAAGATTTCTTTTATACCGGGCGATTGAGCTCGATACCCGATCAAGTATGCCCTCTAGCCCAGTTTATCTACACCTATTTTGTCAGGCGACCGATCGTTCCATTGCTTTTATTACCCACGTAGGCGGCATTATGATCGATCAGATGAATCACTTTGCGCAATGATTCCGCAGAGCGTAGCCCGTCCTCCGCAGTATTCAGGCAATAATCCAGCAGTTTGGCCACCGAAGAAACCGCGACATGTATCCGCGTATCGCTAGAAGCATAATAAATATACACGGTACCATCCGCGTCCATAATCCAACCATTAGAAAACAACACATTGGAAACATCGCCTACCCTTTCCTCTCCCTCGGGAGCCATCAGATAACCCGCTGGTTCCGCTACTAATTCACTCGGATCCTCCAGGCTCGTGAGATAAAGGTATAACACATAGCGTAATCCGGCTGCAGTCCCCCTTACCCCGTGCGCGAGATGCAGCCAGCCTCGATCCGTCTTTAGCGGCGCTGGTCCCTCCCCATTTTTGAGTTCTTTGATGGTATGGTAAAAACGCTTATTAATAATCTTTTCCTGGCTGATTACGGCATTGCTAATATCGTCCACGAGTGCCCACCCGATACCGCCGCCACTTTTTGCCAGAATAAAATCATCCTGAGGGCGTGTATAAAATGCGTACTTGCCTTCCACAAACTCGGGATGCAGTACCACATTACGTTGCTGGCTATTTGCCTTTAGATTGGGCAGACGATCCCAATGAATCAGATCTTTCGACCTGATGATTCCTGCCGAAGCAACCGCACTTGAAAGATCACCTGGGGCAGCATCAGCAGCATGCTGCTCACTACAAAAAATACCGTATACCCAGCCATCCTCATGAGCTGTAAGCCTCAAATCATAGACGTTTGTTTCCGCTTCGTCCAAATCAGGCAACAACAGCGGGTGCTCCCAAAAATGAAAATTGTCAACACCATTATCACTTTCAGCGATCGCAAAAATAGACTTCCGGTCAACACCTTCCACACGGACGAATAGCAGGTACTTACCTTTCCAATGCAGTGCACCAGCATTCATCGTTGAGTTGAATGCAATTCGCTCCAAAAAATGAGGGTTCGTCAATGGATTGAAATCGTAGCGCCAGCTGAGTGGAATATGTTCTTTGGTGACGACAGGATTTAAATAACGGGTGACAATCTTTCCCGTATCTGACAGTCCGACATTCGTTTTTTCCAATAATAAGCGTTGCGTTTCGACAATATAAGTTTGTTGACGTTCAAAGGATTCGGACATAAAATTACGTAAGTTCAAAAAGTTTATTTATAAATTCGCGGGATAAAGTGGTATACGTGTTACGCGGTGAAATGCCGTACCACTACCGGCGGTGATCTCCAGCTCAAATACAACCTCTTTCGTTTTAGGGTTGATCTCAATCACACGTCCTCCCGTTCCGGTACTTGTTTTGACGCCCATACCCGGAAAGAATAGCATATTACCTGTCTGTGGGAGGTATTGCACACCGGACAAAGCCTGAGAAAAAGCCTCGACTCCCCTTTCCTTTCCATAAGACCAAAGTTGTTGCACTGTTCTTTTAGTTGCGTCAATTTTATACTCAACAACCCGGCTATAATTATTTGCACCGCTCCCAAAATTGGGAATCCAATTCCGGTTATAGCCATTATCGAAGACCAAAATACGATCTTCCGCAAGTGCGACCGGAGTATGAGGGCCCCAAGGCCAGTCAAATCCTGCGGTGCTGGCATCCCCATTGATAACAGCAGGGTCAGTAATGCGTGTCCCATCTTCTGCAATAGGTTTTAAAAGCAAGGATTGATATTTAGCTCCCCAAAACTTATGTGGAGATATCATCCATTGTGGTTGCCCAGAATGGTTAAAACGTAGGATTCCCTGGTATCTTAAAGTCGCCAATAAGTCATTTCCGATTTCGGCAATAGAATTATTGTGGGCCCAATTATTGGGCGTCTGTGAAAATGCAGGCGGTGTAATACCATCAGGTTTTACATAGCGAGCTGTATCCAGTTGTTTGGCCAGATCCCATTCCATGACCAAACTCCCTGTTTGGGGATTCAGTTCGATGATATGATCATTCACACGCGGTTCACCATTAACTAAACGCGCGGCTGTTTTTGTGACTGTTATTAAAAAATTGCCATTGGCAGCCTCTGTAATTTCATGGTGAAATCCGAATCCTAATTTAGCGAGATCCCATTCACGCTTCAAATTACCGAACATATCAATTTCCACTACCCTTTGCTGGGATTGGTCACCTGCAATAAAAGTTCCGCTTTTAGTACGCTTGAGGCCAATGGAATAAGAGAGCCGTTGCAGTTCAGGTGATGATTTAAACTGTAGAAGCCAACGCAATTCACCCTCCTGATCAACCATATATGGAAGTGAAACATCAGCTTCGCTTCGCCCTGGATAATGCACCAGATTGACGCCCGGCTCCATTTTACCGGCTTGGGCTTTTACTATTTTCCACCTTGGAAAGTCCTGCATATTCAATGCCGCAGTCTGGATATGTATGGTCGTTTTCCCTCTTTCATTTCCTTCCCGATCGGTAAAAATCAAATCGACAATATTGTCGTGATCAGGATATAAACCCAGCACAGGCACGCTTTGTCGCGGAATATCGGTATGGCACAAATGTGTAATTGTTCCTGCGGAACCATTTTTGCCCTGCACAGTTACTTCTACACGACCGTAAGTAGGTAGCCAAACATCAACCAAAGCCGCAAGTGGATTGCAGCCCGAAGGATTGAGCTTAATTTTTTCGACAATATAATCAAGCGCAGTACCTTTGGTCGGAACGATTAATTTATCCCCATCTCTGAAGGTTAGATTGGTACGCCAGTGTTCGAGCTCAGCTTTAATGTCAGAAACCTCCTGTAGTGGAATATGGACACGGCTCTTTTCAAAATTGAAAACATACTCTTCTGCTTTCTCCTCGATGTTGAGGAGCAATTCACCAGCCTCAACTTTTGCATTTAGGGATAGCTTTGCCGTTGATGCTTCCGATGTCTCCCGATCTTTCTTACACGAAACAAACAGTATAAGCAAGGTTGTGGTATATAAAGCCAAAATTGCAAAGGTCCTAGCTATTCTTGTTGTTATCATACCCATATGTTATAAAAATGGAACTTCTATTATATTTCAACAGCGAAAATTCCGCTGTTGGCGGAGATTTAGGTTTACGGTTGGGGGCAAAATTTAAGCTGAAATGCTTACAGTTTCAGATGAACTAAAACCGTAAGCATTTTCCGCGTTTATCGCCACAATGGATGTTGCTGAATTTTTGAATTTGTATTGATTTCACCTTCAGGAATAGGAAGATAATAATGTTTGGGCTGGAAATTATTCGCGCCTTGCTTTTTATTATCAACAAAAATCTGCTTCATTTGTGTTGGTGTATACCAACGTTTTAGATCAAAAAAGCGATGTCCCTCAAAGAAAAATTCCAATTCATTCTGTTTTATTATTTCTTTCATCAACTCATCGGCATTGGCCCAGGTTTTATTTGCTAAACCTGCGCGATCACGAACGCGCTTCAAGCTAGATGCGGCTCCAGCGATATTTCCATTTTTAGCACAGGCTTCAGCATGCAGCAATAAGACCTCAGCAAACCGAAATACACGAAGGTTATTATTCCGGTTCGCAGCATCGTACATACTATTTGCTCCAGCAATATTTCTATAAAAATTGGTATATTTCTTAATTAGGAAACGACCGGTTTTACCATCAATTGTTGGGTAAGTAGGCTCCCCACGTTGCCGCTTCGGTCCAGCATTACTCCACATAAGGTCAAAAGACTGATTGCCAAACCAGGCACCATCAGTAAGGCCTGTCTCATAATCTGAATATTTCCAGAAGAAACTTGTGTACATTCGTTTATCAAAGCGCGTATCTGAACCTGCTGGACGTTCTTCTGAAATAAAATCACGAACAACAGCTGCCCCGGGCATTAATTTAAACCAGGCACCTGTACCATCTGGCCCAGCAAAGTTAGGCAGCACAAACCCCATCGCACAAGAAGCACAGTCTACCCCCCAATTTCCATCCCCACCGAACTTACTGTCATAAACTATTTCCCAAACTGACTCCTTATTCAGCTTAGTTGTTTCCTTGAAATTATCTTCAAAATTAGTCGTCAGATCATAAGCATAGGGTGCAGTCAATAAGGCCTTCAATTCTGTTTCGGCCTCGGCATATTGTTTGGTATATACCAATGCCTTTCCCAAATAGGCGATCGCAGCCCCTTTCGTAACCCGGCCAGCCTCGGCTACAGATCGTGTTATTGGTAGATTGTCCTTCGCTATTTTAAAATCTGCAACGACTTGTTTCCATATTTCGGCTTCAGGTGACGCAGGTTTGCTCGCACCATCTGGATCATCGTCTGTCGGCAATACTCTTAAAGGCACATCACCATAATTAGCTGCAAGCAGAAAATAATACATTCCCCTTAAAAAGCTAGCTTCTCCGACCAGCTCTTTTTTTCGGCTTTCATCCATTGAAACACGCGGTATATTTTTTAAAAACACATTTGCTCTATTTATTCCGCTATACAAGCTACCAAAATCACTTTCAGGGGTACCCGCAGAATTGAGGAAGTTGACATATTCCCAGGTAAATGCTTCCTCACCACTGAGAAACCACATATCATCCGCTCTGTTCATCGTTTGATAACCACCGTATGCTCCGTAGTAACCTGACATCTGTGAACGAATTGGTGAATAAATCGTAGCCATCGCAGACTGCGCATCGGATTCAATCGCCCAATAAGTCTCCTCAACAGGTAAATTAGGATTGGTTCGATCCAAAAAATCTGACTTACAGCCTCCTAAGAACAATAAGGATGCTGCTATAACTGTATATTTTTTTATTGAAAAGTTCATCTATATCGTATTTAAAACATAATATTTATTTATATAACAGATCGATTATCCATTAAAAGTTAGCCTGAACACCAAACATAATGGTCCGTGCCAATGGGAAACGACCATGATCCGTTCCAGCTGTTAATACACCCGATGGCGTTCCATTATCACCGTTGCTTTGACCTAGATCCGGGGTATAGCCTTTATATTTTGTCACCGTAAACAGATTATCCCCAGCCAGAAATACGCGTGCGTTTTTCAAAGTGGCCTTACTTAGCCATTCCGCGGGTAGTGTATACCCAACTTCAATAGTTTTTAAACGGAAGAAAGCTCCGCTCTCAATCCAACGGTCACTCACCCGACGCTTATTATCATTTGGATCCTCCCGTGTGTACCGCGGAATATCAGTATCTGGTTTGCTTGGCGTCCATGAATCTAGTAAACGGGCAGAATGATTATTCACTTCATTGGTTTGTTCCATGCGTGCCCGGGTATAGTTATAAATCTTATTGCCATACATACCATCAAAGAAGACAGCCATATCGAATCCTTTATAGTCCAGACCTCCGCGAATACCATAAGCAAGACTTGGGAAAGGGCTACCAACATACTGACGGTCATTATTGTCAATACGACCATCTTTGTTATAATCTACAAATTTGATATCCCCCGCAGCGGCATTTGGCTGAATTACTTTACCATCTGCCGATTTATAGCCTTGTGCTTCTGCATCTGACTGGAAAAGTCCATCGGTTTGGATCACCCAGAAACCCCCAATTGGATAACCAACTTTAGCCCAGGTAATTGTACCCTCACCCTGCGGATTATAGCCACCAAATTCCTGAACGTTACCTATTGTAACGGCTTTCACTTTATTTTTCACCGTGGAAGCATTCACACCAATGTTATAGTTCAATGCTCCAACAGAATTCTTGTATGTCGCTAATAATTCAAAACCCTTATTGCTAATTGTTCCCGCATTCATCACCGGAGTTCCCTTAAGCCCGGCCGAAGGAGGTTGATTGATCCCTAAAAGAATATCCTTGGTTTCACGCACGTAATAATCAGCACTGATGTTCAATTTTTTTTGCATAAATGCCAAATCCAACCCAATATTGCTTGTCGCTGTTTCTTCCCAAGTCAGGTTTCGCGGCGAAACCCAGTTGATACCAGTACTTGCCCCCTGCCACCAGGTACCACCTTGCAAATAATTGATACCATAAGTAGTTATCCTTTGTGTGGTGTAATTTGCAATTTCCTGATTACCCAGTCGACCATAACTGGCACGGAGTTTAAATTCATTGACTGTAGCTTTTGCTGTTTCGAAAAATTTCTCATTCATCACATTCCAGCCCAAAGCGATAGACGGGAATACCCCATATCGTGCTCCATCGGCGAATTTGGAAGAACCATCGCGACGTATTGTCGCTGTAAGTAGGTAACGACTATCATAACTATATATTAAGCGTCCAAACTGGGAGATCAATGCCGCTTCATTTAGACTACCCGAAGTCGTTTGTTCTGTCGGAGAAGCAGCATCAATAGCATCAGTTCCCAATGGCAGATTATTCCGTCCCGCACCAAAACCTCGATTGGTATTTTCCTGCGCGGAATAACCCGCTAATAATGAAATAGTGTGTTTGTCAAACGTGTTATCATAATGCAATGTATTTTCAACTAACCATTGATTGTTAAAAAATGCGCTTTCATTGAGAAAAGATTTACGCACATCGGTACCATAGGTATAGGCATCTCCTTTATTATAATTCCTGCCAGTTGTCTTGTTGACCCCGACATTTAATTTATATTTTAGCCCCTTAATAAACAAATCCACTTCGGCATATCCATTGAGCATAAGATCCGTCTGATATACATGTCGGTTAAATAAGTTCAAAATCCCCACCGGATTGTCCAAGTTCTTCATCCACGGCGCATACGTAGCATATCCACCAACTAAATTGGCATCATAAATAGGTACCAGGGCATTTTGCCGTAAAATATCTGTGATAGTCAGGTCTGAAAATTTTCGGTCACCTGATTTTATCAAAAAGGTATTTCCTACCCGTAAGTGGTTGTTAAAAAAACTAAAGGTATTTTTTGTACGCAGATTGAAAGCTTTATAACCGGTAGTCTTCAAGATACCTTGCTGATTTAAATAACCTCCGGACACGCTATAGGTAGACTGTTCTCCCCCACCCGAAATATCGAGATTGACCTTATTAACTGGGGCTGTATGAAACACCTCGTCCTGCCAATTCGTATTTGTATTTAGATTTTGTGCTTCTGTTGGTAGATACCCGTTGTCATGCTGAAACTGCTTCCATTGTGGGCCATCCATCAAATCCATTTTTTTCGGAAGGCTTTGAATACCTGTGTATGCATTTAAGCTTAAGGTAGCTGGGGTTGCTTTTCTACCACCTTTTGTAGTAATGATAACGACACCATTGGCCGCCCGGGATCCATAAATTGCCGCTGCAGAAGCATCTTTCAGTACTTCGAGCGATGCAATATCATTCGGGTCAACCATATTGATATCACCAAATACCCCGTCAATGACGTAAAGAGGCGCATTATTCCCCATAGAACTTAGCCCACGGACATTAATGCTCATACCTGCACCCGGCGTTCCACTAGCGCTAGATACCGTTACCCCGGCAACACGCCCCTGCAATGCACCAGCAGCACTCTTTGCTAGATTAGACTGCAGGTCCTTTCCTGTAACAGATGCTACAGCACCTGTTAAATCACCTCTTTTTACCGTACCATACCCGATAACAACAACTTCGTCCAAGTCGGTGCCCGACTGAAGTATAATACGATATGTCGATGCTTCATTAACAAGAACCTCCTGTTCCTTCATCCCTACATAGGTAATTTTTAAGGTCTTCCCTTTCTCAACATCAAGCACGAACGAACCATCAGCATCAGTTTTTGTCCCCCCGGTGCTACCTTTGATGTTTACAGTGGCCCCCGCCACTGGCCTATTATCTGCATCAAGGACTTTTCCCCGTACTTTTTGGGATTGTTGCGCCCAAGCAAACGTGCCATAAGCCGAAAATAAAAGCAGTAAAGCTGTTTTTTTCATATTTTGTGTATTTAAGGTTTACAATAAATAAATAGATAGATTGTATATAATAAGTTTATACTTAATTGGTATGCTATTATTGGTCTACAGGACGAAATTAGAGAAAAGGAGAAGTCAGGAATAGCAAGATCAGGTCATTTGTATTGTACTTTTAATTCATATTTCCGATCAAGGCATCTCAAGAAATACAAACACAAACGATTGCGCATTCCAAAATATAAAAGAGGTTAATGAAAATATACACCAGCTTAAAACAAAGATCAAAACACTGTAAAACAATATATTACAATAAAGCTAACAGCAATTCATTGAACTCTAAGTTCATTTTTATTGAATTATTTCACAGCATTGGACAATGCTGTGCGATCGTTTGTCAAACAGTATGGTTACTATCCGACAATTTCCGGTACGCAGCCATTGCTGTCGTAAGTATGAAAGAATGTACCCGGAATCTGCGTATAGGAGAAGATTAAGCAGCCAGGTTGCTAGATAATCATTTGCTGCTTCCGCAAGCTATTTCGGTATTCAATGGGTGTTATCCCTTTTTTCTTTTTGAATACACGGTAGAAATAAGAAACACTATTAAAACCACATTGCTCGACGATATCGGCAATTGGAGTCTCCTCTTTTAACAGCCTTACAGCCGTATTGATCCGAAAGTCAAGCAGGTAATCTGTAAAATTCAATGTTGTAGCCGATTTCAAAAAGCGAGAGAAGGTCGATTTGCTCATGTTCATAATCGCCGCCACCATAGGCAGGCTCAATTCTTTGTTGATATTGGCAACGACATATTCCTGCAGACGCCCCATAAGCAGTTCGCTATTGCTCAAAACAGTATTTGTTGCGGTGGATAATACACGGATATCCTCGCCCTTGGAGAGTTCATAGAGCAAGACAAACAGCTTCATCACCGAATAGAAGCCATCGCGCTCTAATGTCAATATACGGAGCAAAGGAAGCACGCGATCGACAGTATCTTTTCCAAATACAACCCCGCGAGATGCTTTTGACAAAAGTTGTTGTATACTTGCAAATTGCTTCTTATCCAGATATTGTTCGATGAGAGAGGGATGAAATTGTATGGTGATTTCATGAATATCGCTCGATTGGCATTCGCCATCTTTCCAGGCATGTTCAAGCTCAGGGCTTGCAATTAGTACCAGATCCTGTTCACCGATCGTTTCTACGGAATTACCGATGATACGTTGTGCACCGGAAGCACCCTCCACATAATTGAGTTCGTACTCGGGATGGATATGTACCGGAAAAGTGAAAGAAGATTTTCGCCTGTCAAAGACCACAAAGCAGTCATCAGCGGACAATGGTGATTTCTCTCGAAATATATCAGGTCTCATAATCAGTTCTTTTTTCCCTTTGGTAAATTACCCAAACTTAACTAAAATTATACGGATAACCAATGCCACCTTCTTCTCAAAAAACATGTCAACTCAGCGACAGTCCGTTAATTTGAGCTGCTGCCTCCCCGTCACTCCAGGGGTCGGTCTTCATTTTGTACAGTGGAAAAGTACCTGATGAGACTTTATTCTTCTTATAGGATAGTCAAAAAAATAGGCTGTCTAAAATGCAGCCTATTTTTTCATTCAAACACAACAATTAATTCTTTAAGTATTTTTCCAGGAATTGATCCTGTTCCCATAGGAGGTGAAAGATATTCTCCTTCGCGACGTAGCCATGGGCCTCGCGCGGCAAAATCACCATCCGCACAGGCGCGCCCAAATTCTTTAAGGCCTGAAAATAACGTTCTGTCTGTAGCGTAAATGTTCCCGGGTTATTATCGGCTCCGCCGTGGACAAGCAGTAAAGGCGTCTTCATCCGGTCTGCACTGACAAATGGGGACATGGTCATATACAACTTTGGATCATCCCAAAAGTTACGTTGTTCACTTTGGAAACCAAATGGCGTTAATGTCCTGTTATAAGCCCCTGAACGGGCAATTCCTGCAGCGAATAGTTTTGAATTGGACAATAAGTGCGCCGTCATAAAAGCCCCGTACGAATGTCCGCCCACCGCAACCTTTTTGCGGTCAATATAGCCCAGTTTGTCTACGGCATTAATTGCAGCCTCGGCATTGGCGACTAACTGTTCGATAAAGCTGTCATTAGGTTCTTTCTTCCCTTCACCTACAATCGGGAAGGCCGCATTATCCAGTACAGCATAGCCTTTGGATACCCAATAGATAAATGAGCCATAACTTGGAAAGGTAAATTCCTTCGGATTCGCCGTACTTTGCCCTGCTGTATTTTTGTCTTTATATTCCCTCGGATACGCCCACATCAACAGGGGTAATTTTTCCTTTTTATTCAGGTCATAGCCAGCT
Organism: Sphingobacterium sp. DR205; assembly: GCF_011064245.1. Taxonomy (NCBI): domain Bacteria; kingdom Pseudomonadati; phylum Bacteroidota; class Sphingobacteriia; order Sphingobacteriales; family Sphingobacteriaceae; genus Sphingobacterium; species Sphingobacterium sp. DR205. The sequence goes on from NZ_CP049333.1 coordinate 6,633,013, forward strand.
GGTAGATATAACGTCCCCGAAAGCTCTACACCATCCTTACGTTTATAGTTTAAGATTTCTTTATGAACTTTTTCAAGTGATTTAAATGGGTTTTCTAATGTTGTCAATGCAACCTGTTTACCCGATTTTATATTTTTTAGGTAATAATTCGGATAGACTGATGCGGATTGAAGTGAAATCAGTAACTCACCCGTTTTTGGATTTATAATCTCTCCGATCCGTTCCTGTAACTCAGATGCGGCAGCTGTATACAATCGTTTTTTCTTTAACGTTTGTAGGTCCAACTCTTCAACAAATGGGAACTCACCTTCTTTGGTAAAGCCTTTTCCTACAAATAAGACTTTGTCTTTATCGATATACATGCTGTAGTTTCCGAGCGCATTTTTCTGTTGATATACAGTTCCCGGATCGTTATAGACATCCTGACTATTTCTGTCATGCAGCAATTTGGATTCACCGGTCGAAGGATTGACAACAAAAGTCTTGGCATTACGCGTATCATACCATTGCGAATGGACCAAGGCATACTTATCATTACCCCACACAACTCCGGCATAGCGGTCCTTCATTTTGAAAATTAGCTTTCCATCGCCTTGATAAGGGTAATCCAATGTATAAAGGGCATCACGAAATTCTGCCGCTTTGTTGGCATCGCCACCATCCAGGGCTTCAACATAAGCTAAGGTTGCCGGCCGATCGTCTCGCCATTGCAAAGACCGTCTTCCTGGACGTGTCGAAGAAAACCCTTTGGGCATAACCTCCGTTAAAGGTACCTCGTTAACCAGTGCAATCTCTTTTCCGGATAGATCATAGATCCGTGTCTGTTGCGGAAAACGTGAGGCTGGCACCACATAAGAATAAGGCTTTGCTATTGTTGTTATCATCACATAGGCACCGTTAGGCGAAAAGGAAACCCCTGTGTAGATACCTTTGTCCTTAAAATTGGAAATTGTTCCGTCCAGATCCACAAACTGTAAATTGGACTGTACCAAGGTTTCAAAATTCTGTTCGTCCTGTGGGTTTTTCAATAGATCCTGATAGGTTCTCAATTGCGATACCTTTCCGTCACTTGTTGATACAACCGGTCCAGTGGGCAGATCTCTGGACGGATCCAGCAATGGTTTTTTTTCTTTTGGCAACGCCGTAATGATTAATCTCTTTGAATTACCAAGCCATTGAAAAGGTGCATCCAACGTCGCATTTAAATTGTAGGCGGTCAATTGTTTTACTGTTTTCGTTGTCAAATCCAGAACAAACAAAGCCGTCCCATTATCGTTTGTATTGGTAAATGCCAAATGGCTATTGTCCGGGGAGAATACAAAATTGGACAAGGAGGGCGTGTTCGGCATCCCAACAAAATCTGTATCTTCTACCTGTTGTCCGATTTTCTTCAAACCGATCTTATTGTAAAAGACTGTCGAACTTTCCATATTTGTGCGTGGATTGATCCGTAGTCCGGCCAATTTCATTTCTTCCTGCCCCAGTTCCTCCAGGCTCTTATAGGTTGACCGATAAGTGAATAAAAGCCATTTGTTGTCACTTGACATTTTTATTTGAGGCGGGCGGACAAAATCGGCCAGGGCCAAAATTTCGGAAGTCGGTTTTTGAAAGGTAATATTCTCTTGCGCTTGTGTTTTTAGAGACAATAATAGCAAGAGACCATAGCATAGCTTCTTCATAAATTTATTTTGCAAATTAGGGCAATAAAAAGTAATAAATTTATGCAAAAAAATCAAGTATTGTAGTCGTTTTATGACACTAAAATTAAACTTAAATTGTTTCAAAAAAAACAGGCAAAATTTCATAATTTAAAGTTATCCACATTTATAAACATAAGATTATCAGTTTATTAATAAAGACAACTAGCGACAAACGCATCCTGTGACAAACTTTTGCCCAAAATGTGGAAAAGTCAAACTACCGCTTCGCAAGAAAATATGTGATATTTGTTAAGCTAATGAAAGAATTGGCAATTCAACGAAGTAACGACCTTTCTTTTTCTACGAAGATTGGATTAAAAAAATAAACATACAAACATGGCAAGAATTATCAAATTTGAGAAAAACGATTGTGCTCCTTGTGCGCAAGTATCGGCTTATTTGGATCAAAAAGGTATCCAATATGAAACAGTTAATCCTTTTGATGAACCTGACTTGGCCGCAAAATTCAAAATCCGTACGGTTCCAACGGTAATCGTATTGGAAGATGAAGAAATTCAACACCGTATCATTGGCTTTAAACCAGAAGAATTGGCAGCCATTGCACTTTAATAAATCGAGGTATCATTAAAACAAACACGACAACATGATACACATTTATTACGATTCCAGAACGGGTAACGTACAGCGTTTTATGGACAAAGTCGCACAGATCACTGGCTGGCAGATCCATAAAATTAGCGCTGACCTTCAGGTAAATCATCCCGGCCATTTGGTCACATTTACCACGAATTTTGGACAAGTGCCCGAAAACACAAAAGAATTCATGAAACGAGAAGCTAAAAATATTTATTCTGTAACCTCCAGTGGCAACCGCAACTGGGGTCCAAATTTCGGTTTGGCAGCGGATCGTATTTCACAGGATTTCGACATTCCACTGGCATTCAAATTTGAATTGTCCGGAACAATGGAAGATATAAACCAATTTATTGACATCTTAAAGAACTTTTGCGATGGTAGCAAACGAAGTAGCAAAAAACTGGATATTGCTTAATAATGAAATCATGATTAAGCATGATGACGAATTCAGCTTACATAAAGATAAGGAAGCTGTTCGTGCATATTTCCTGGAATATGTAAATAAGAACACGGTGTTCTTTTATACATTGAAAGAAAAAATAGACTATTTGATAGAAAACAATTATTATATTGATTTTTATCAATGGTTTACATTTGAAGAAATTGAAGAAGTATTCAACTATGTGTACGCCAAAAAATTCCGTTTCGAATCCTTTATGGCAGCCTTCAAATTTTTCCAGAGCTATGCACTTCGTGATGACTCCGGTGAAAAATTCCTAGAGCGCTACGAGGACCGCGTTGTTGCGGTATCCCTGTTCCTAGCGCGCGAAGAAGGTGTAAAAAAAGCGATTGAATATGCGGAGATCATGATCAACCAAGAATACCAACCTGCAACACCAACATTCTTGAATGCGGGTAAAAAACGCTCTGGAGAATTGGTATCCTGTTTCTTGGATGAAATTGGTGACAACCTGAACGGTATTGGTTATGCGGTTGATTCAGCCATGAAATTATCCTCTATCGGAGGGGGCGTATCATTCAATATCTCCAAAATCCGTGCACGTGGCGAGGCTATCAAAGGTGTTGAAGGTCGTGCCGGAGGGGTACTTCCGATCATGAAAATCATGGAGGATACGTTCTCCTATGCGAATCAATTGGGACAACGTCCCGGTGCCGGGGCTGTATACCTGAATATTTTCCACTCGGATATTGAAGAATTCCTTGATTGTAAAAAGATCAATGTGGACGAAAAAGTACGTATCAAATCACTTTCAATCGGTATCATCGTTCCGGACAAGTTCATGGAACTAGCGGAGAAAGACGAACCATGCTATTTGATCTACCCACATACGGTGATGCAAGAGTATGGACAATTCTTGGATGAAATGGATATGGACAAGATGTACGATGAATTGATCACCAATCCAAATGTCAAAAAGAAAAAAATCAACGCACGCCACCTGTTAGTTAAGATCGCGCAAACGCAAAAAGAATCCGGTTACCCGTATATCTTCTTCAAAGAAAACACCAACCGTGTACACGCTTTGAATGAGATCGGTCAGGTGAAATTCTCGAACCTGTGTACAGAGATTATGCAAGTATCACAAGTATCCGATATCGAGATCTACGGCAAACAAGATACGATCCGTTATGGTATCTCCTGTAACCTTGGGTCGTTGAATATCGCTACGGTGATGGACAACAAACGTATCAAAGAAACGGTTAAGACAGCTATGCGAGCTTTAACAGTTGTCACAGATGTCACTAACATCGATATGGTTCCTTCCATTGCAAAAGCAAATCGTGAACTGCATTCTGTAGGACTTGGAGCGATGAATCTACATGGATACTTGGCAAAAAGCTTTATTATGTATGAATCTAATGAAGCACTGGATTTTGCGAATACATTCTTCATGATGATGAACTACTATTCATTGGAGGCATCCATGGAAATTGCAAAAGAACGCGGAAAAACATTTGTTGGATTTGAGAAATCAGCCTATGCAGACGGCACTTATTTCAATAATTACGTGAACCGTGATTACCTTCCAAAAACAGCTAAGGTACAAGAATTGTTCGAAGGTATCCATGTTCCAACTGTTGAAGATTGGTTAGAATTAAAAGCAAAAATCAAAGAACATGGTATCTACCATGCGTACCGTTTGGCGATTGCTCCAAATCAATCTACGTCCTATATCATGAATGCAACAGCATCGGTTATGCCAATTGTCGACATTATTGAAGTGCGCGAATATGGGGACAGTACAACCTATTATCCAATGCCATATTTGACAAATGATAATTATTTCTATTTCAAATCGGCTTACGATATGGATCAGTTCAAAGTATTGAAATTGATTTCGGTCATCCAACGTCATATCGACCAAGGGGTATCTACAATCTTGCATACCAATTCGAAAGACTCCACAAGAGATTTGTCTAGATATTATATCTATGCACATAAATTGGGATTGAAATCCCTTTATTACACACGAACAAGAAAATCGACCATTGACGAATGTGTCTCTTGTTCAGCCTAATCTTGAGATTTTAGTATTTGGATATATAATGTGAATAGGTCAAAAGTTGCCAAGTTATCGGCAACTTTTGGCTTAATCTACCAAGCAGAAATTCAAGTACATGATAATAAATGCCTAATACTTTAAAATAAAAATGAGTAAAACATATAAAGCTGTCAATTGGAATACCCCTGAGAACGATTATGTATTGATGTTCTGGGAACAAAATATCCGTCAATTCTGGATTGACACCGAATACATTCCATCAAAAGATATCGATAGTTGGAAACGTATCAGCCCGGAAATGAAAGATGCCTATAAAAAAGCATTAGGTGGTTTGACCCTGTTAGATACCTTGCAGAGTCATACGGGTATGCCAAAAATTATCGACCACATAGATACTTTACAAAATAAAGCTGTATTGTCCTATATGTGTATGATGGAAGCCATTCACGCAAAATCCTATTCCACTATTTTCACAACGGTTTCAACGACAGCTGAAATCAATGATATCTTCGAGTGGGTTCAACAGAATAAATACCTGCAATATAAAGCACAAATGATCGATGGTTATTACCGTGCTATCGATAAAGAAGATGCCTCTGATGAAGAGATCTATATGGCTATGGCTGCTTCTGTATTGTTGGAATCCTTCTTATTCTACTCTGGCTTCTTCCTACCTTTATGGTTATGTGGTCAAGGTGAAATGGTTGCTTCTGCAGATATTATTAAGAAAATCATCGCTGACGAATCTATTCACGGTGTTTTCGTCGGATTGATGGCCCAAGATCAATTCAAAAAATTAAAGAATCAAGATCAGGTAAAAGCACGTTTCTTGGCTTTACTTTATAACCTATATGAAAACGAGCTGAAATATACCGAAGAGATCTATACTGAAGTAGGTTTGACCGCTGAGGTTAAAGAATATGTTCGTTATAATGCAAACAAGGCATTGATGAACTTAGGTTTTGATCCGATCTTTGAGGTGAAACAAGTCAACCCAATTGTATTGAATGGCTTGAATACAGAAACGACACAACATGACTTCTTCTCCAAGAAATCAACAAACTACGAAAAAGCCACTGAGATTGTCCATCTGAAAGATGATGACTTCAAAATGGATGTCCTCGTAGATATATAAGGATTTTCAATAGATCTAATAAAAAATCCCCGGGAGTTAAAACTTCCAGGGATTTTTTATTGGGGTGAACGTATTCTATTATTGCTGAAAAGCTTTAATGGCCTGACCGCGCCAAGCAGCATCAAGCGGAGCGCCAAGCAACCAGGTTAATGTGGGTGCGATATCATAAATCATCACTGTCCCTTTGATCTCCTTACCTTTGGGCACTCCCGGCCCGGTCATTACCCATGGAATCTCAACTTCTGCCAAGGATTTGCCACCATGTCCTTTACCCGTACCCCCATGATCTGCGGCGACAACAAAGATAGTTTCATCTGCAATGCCCGCATCCTTGACGGCCTGCTGCAATGTTCCGATCCGTCGGTCAACCTGCTTTAGTTCGGCGTAATACTCGGGGGTATCGTGGCCTATATTATGACCGACACCATCGGGCTGGTCGAAATGCACAAAAGTGACTGTCGGTTTTTCTTTTTTGATAATATCCACAGTCGTATTCAATGCTGCTTCGTCATCATCCTTGGTATTAATAATCTTTTGCACGACTTTATTATCAATCAGATACCCTATTCCCGGCCAACTGTGAACCACAGCAAATTGCGCTTTGGGATTCTTCTGTGCCACCGCATTAAATAAAGAAGGAAACATCCCATTTTCAGTTCTGACAGTTGAGGGGATTTCAGGTGTTTTACTATCCCATTCCGTATAACCATGCGTTGTCGGTCCGGCCCCCATCAACATGGACGCCCAGTTTACCGCACTAGACGAAGGGAGCACGGTACGTACATGGGTACTATAAGTTCCCTCCTGCATCATCTTTTTGAGATTTGGCATCTCCGCTTTTGGAAGGGCATAGGCTCCAAACCCATCGAATCCTACCAAAACCACATGCTTGATCTTTTTGCTCTGTGCCGTCACTGCACTGGTAGATAAACCTAGCAATAGTAATGGCAATAATAAATTTCTAATTTTCATCTGTATAAATTCGTTTTTTAATTGTGATGAAGCTATCAGATTTATTCATGCTCTTTTGTGATTATTCATTCATAATTGACTTGTTTTTTAATTGTATTCATGAACTCGTTTCACTCGGTCTGAATAAATCATGATGGTTTCATAATTGTTGTACTTTCAAAGACTTGATAACTCAAAAATAGAAACTTTATTCTAATCATTATGTTAAGTAAACATTATTTAATATACCTAACCAAGATGTTACATTAAATTTAAAACACATAAAAAGCCGCTAGTAATTCTACCAGCGGCTTTGTAAAATAATGTTCACGGGCTACCATCTTATTTGAATCCTATCACCCAAATTTGGCCTGAAGTGGACATTGATGCTGCAGCTTAAAAAAGAAGGCCATCGCGAGGATGGCCATTCTTTTGGTATATGTGCCTATTGATACCCCGGATTCTGGGTCAATTTATTGTTACGCTGAATTTCATCAGGAGAAATTGGCCATAATAAATCGGATTCCTTAAATACGGCTCCAGATGCGTTCTTCGCTCCGATTAATGGAACAAAGTCCACTTTTCCTGCTTCGGTTGTAGAGATCACAGGGAACATCTTTGTCCGTACAATATCATCCCACATCTTGTACTCCAAAGGAAATTCACGAAGACGTTCTTTCCAGCACTCTTTGACAAAATTTTCTGCTGACAATCCTTGTAGTTCTGCCGTGAAAGCAGCAACAGATTTTCCCTCTGTATTCGCACGAGCTTTTACCTGCGCCAGATAACCCGCTGCTTCTGCACTTACGCCCGTAGATTTAGCGATACTTTCAGCGGCAGTTAACAATGCTTCCGGATAACGATAAAAATTCCAGTCTTTTGTACCTCTTCCTGTTGTCAGCAAAGCTTGCTCATCCACATAATACCATATCCCGGCATCCTCTGATGTCCATTTTTTACCATTAATCGGATTAGTATACGACCAGTGGTAGAACTGATTGGGTTTGATCCTCAGGTCTTTTTTATCATATACATTCAAAAATTGTTTGGTCGGGCCAAAAACTCGCTCAAATATAGAATAAGTGGTAAACACCGAAACTGCTGACGAACTAAAAGCGGTGGCAGTCCTTGCTCCGCTATTAGTAACAAGGTCATCAAATTCTTGCGCATAAATGACTTCATCCAAGTCATCGGTTTTACGCAGCAAGTTATACGCACTATTCTGTTCAAGGTCAATATTTTGGGTCATCTTATGCGGTGAATTCACCACAATTTTGGCTGCTGTTGCCGCATCAGCAAATTTACCTTGCTGCAAATAAACATCAGCCAAAAGCATTGCTGCTACATATTTTGTAATGCGATGACCATTGTTTGCAAATGTCTTGGCCGGCAATATTTCTACGGCACTTTTTAGGTCCGCCTCAATCAATTCATAGACTTTTGCAGCATCGGTACGTTCCAGATAAAGTGGATCAGTAAGTTTCTCATTTGGGAGTGTATATAAAGGGAGTGCACCAAATGTTTTGACAAGATAAAAGTAGTTGTAGGCTCTAAAGAATTTCGCCTCCGCCAATAATGTATTTTTCTTAGTCTCATTGACCATGCTTATTTGCGGGATATATTTTACACCAGCATTGGCAATATTGATGGCCTCATAAGCCTCATCCCAGATGGTATTCATCGTTGGAGATATCACGTTGGCATTTTGCTGCCGTGTCAATTCACGGGCAAACAAGGTGACACGCTCCTGCCCTTCATAACTATTCGTAAAATATCCGGTCAGAATGGTATTAATGGAAGCGGTAGATCCCAAATAAGAACCCGTTGTAGAATAACGTAGTGGTGAACCCCGACGATAAAGCGCATTTACAGTTGCTTCAGCCTGTCCTTCATTCTCATAATAACTTATTAATGACAGGTTTGAGCGAGGATTTTCTTCTAAAAATTTATTACAGGATGTTGTTAACGCCATTCCGGCCAATAACAACAAAAATAATTTAGTCTTCATCTTTTTAAATTCTAAGCATTAAAATGTAACATTAACACCCAAAGAGAATGTTTTCGCTCTAGGATAGGAGAAAAAGGTCATGTTTTGTCCAAATTTTCCATTCCCTTGAGCAGTAAATTGAGAAGTCATTTCTGGATCATACTGAGAAGTACTTTCGGGGTCATAACCTTTAAAATCTTTTGACGTAAATAAAAATGGATTATTCGCATTCGCATAGATCCGTAGTCTAGACAAGCCCATCCGCTTTAATACATCCGCATTAAATGTATAGCCAAATTGGATCAAATTTACGCGCACATAAGAACCGTCCGCAACCCAAGAATCGTCCACGTTGGTATCCTGGCCAGCATGCCCCCCATTGGTCAAATAGATCGCTTGCTGCATCGTATTCGGATTCGATCCATTATACGCATCGGTCAAAATTTCCTTCAGACCATTGGTGATGCCAAAACGATCGTAAGTTGAGTGGAAGAACTGTTGCATGACATCTACCCCCTTAACAAATTGGAGATCCAACGTAAAGTCGAAATTTTTATAACGTAAGTTATTCACAAAACTACCGGTCCAATCTGGCAGCCCTTTTCCGATAATTTCTTTCTCGGTTGTACGTTTTGCACGACCTATGTCTTTTACTTCCGCATTTCCTGCATCGACATCTGCCTGTGTATACACACCCAACCTTCTATAGCCGTAGAAGCTATTTAAGTTTTCACCAACACGGATCACACTATTCGCCCCACCAACCCAATCGTTCTTTAGAATATCCGCATTGTTCTCACCTAAAGTCAATACTTTATTTTTGTTATAGTTGGCGTTCAGTGATGCTTTCCATTCAAAATTCTCATTGGTCAAAATCGTACCAGTAATCATCATATCCAAGCCTTGATTTTGAACGGAACCGATATTTTTCATGACGGATTTAAAACCGGTCGCTCTTGGTAGCGGAGTCTCCAACAGGAGGTCTGTTGTTTTTCGACGATAATAAGAAACATCGAAATTTAGGCGATTTTGAAGTAAGCCCAACTCTACCCCAACATCAAATTGCGCTGTTTTTTCCCACTTTAGATCTTCATTTTCAATCGTGCTGACATAAGACCAGGGAACCCGTCCATTATTCAATAAGATTGTTCCCGCATCTACGATCGCCAACGACCTATAAGGATCAATCTCAGAGTTACCGGTCAATCCATAGCTGGTATGTAATTTCAGGTTACTAATGGTCTGATTACCCTTTAAAAACTCCTCATTGGAAACATTCCAGGCGAGTCCTAATGACGGAAAAAATGCATATTTATTGTTCCTACCAAATTTGGATGAACCATCATAACGACTGGTTACTGTGGCAGAATAACGATTGTCATAGGAATAGGCTGCCCTCAAGAAGTACGAATTCATCGCCCAATCATTGTAAAAAGATTCGGGCGTAGCTGGTGTAACACCTAAATTCATTCTATTATACTCATAGAAATCATCCGGAAGGCCTTCCGTCCGCATTTTATCAAAGTCATACGTCTTCTTTTGCCAAGACAAACCCGCCATCGCATTGATTCGGTGTTTATCGAATTGCTTATTATAGGTTAAATACGTCTCTTCCTGCCAATACAAGGTATTTGTATGCGTGCGTTCCGCCCATCCATTCGGTCTGGAAATATTATTCAAGAGCTTTGAAGAGTATCCCTTATAATCTTTCCTATGGTGATCAATCCCTAATTGTGTTTTCAGGTCCAACCCATCGGCCAGATGAAATGTCAATGCCGCATTTCCAAAAATCTGCGTATTATAACGCAAGCGTTTTTGCAAATCCAGAATGGAAACCGGATTTGCCATCCCTTCAAAACTCAGCTGTTCAGCTACGGTAGATGAAGATGAATTCGTATAAAGACCATTCTTATCATAAACCGGATACCAAGGAATCATCTCGATCATCGTACGGCGAGCTTCTTGTCCGCCACCATCTTCAGGAGTATAACGTCCCCAGGTATGATTGACCGTCAAGTTGATTGCCGTAGAGAGCCAAGATGTTGGTTTTGCATCATAAGCCATTTTTGCATTTATCCGTTTATTCCAGGTATTGTTCATAATTCCCTGTTGATCCGTATAATTCAAAAATGCGCCAACGGATGACTTTTCATCCCCCTGTTGTACATTCAATTGATGATTATGTGAAATAGCCGTCCGTGTGGCCTCGCGTTGCCAATCTGTATCATATAAGGGGTTGCCGTTTGCGTCAAAGTAATCTGGATCATTGAACCAATCTTTTTTATTTAAAGACCAAGGTGTCCATTTATCATTCTTGCTTTTCAGTACTTCACTTTGATATTTATTTTCGTTTTCCAATCCAATCATAAAGGCATCTACCCATTCCTGTGCATTCAGTAGATCCATATAGCGTTGCGCAGAACTTACCCCTGCCGATCCCTGGTAACTGATTGTTCTAGACCCATCTTTGTTACCACGTTTTGTGGTTACCAAAATCACACCATTTGCACCCCGCGCACCATAAATCGCTGCAGAAGAAGCATCTTTTAAAACCTCAATGTTTTCGATATCATTTGGGTTCAATAAATTAAAATCTTCCATCACAACACCATCCACCACATATAGCGGGTTTGAAGAGGAGTTGATTGTCGCAACACCACGGATAACGACCCTATTCGCGTTAGCACCCGGCTGACTGGAATTGGAGAAAATGTTTACTCCTGATGCCTTACCCCGTAAAGCATCCAGAGCACTAAAGCTTTGGTCTTTCATCATATCCGAACCTTTTACCATCGCAATGGAACCGGTTACATCTGATTTGCGCATCGTACCGTAACCGACAACAACGACTTCTTCCAATTGGCTCTGATCTTCTTCCAATTGCACGGTGATGGTCGTACCTGCGACAGTCACCTCTTTCGATTTATAACCGACAGAAGAGACTACCAACACATCACCGGATTTAGCTTCCACAGAGAAATTTCCCTGTGCATCCGATTGGGCACCATTTGAGGTCCCCTTAACTGCTACAGATGCTCCTACAAGAGGTTTTCCGGTAGCATCCAGTACTTTTCCTTTCAATTGCTGTTGCAGCTTATGAACTTCTTTTACCAAGGCTTTACCTTCGTGATTCGCTGAAGTTACTACAGCAGCATTGACTTGTTGAAATGTACCAGCAATGACAGCCAATGAGAAAAATAATTTTGATTTTTTCCCAAGCTGCACAAATGATTTTACGTCAACTGTGCTCATATTAATAGTGATTTGGTTTATAAAAACGTTTTAGCAAAAATGCTCTAAACGTCTAGTTTAATTTAGTTTTCCCTGTAATCGATTATAATAAAAGGTTTTAGGTCTTAACCCTTCCCTTATGAATTCTTCCAATTTAACAGTATCGTCCTTAAAAACGTCGGTTATAGTCCATTTTATCAAGCACCTATACGTACAAGAAATGCTAAATCGCTTTTGCTTTTCTTGCAAAAAAAATTGGTATGTTAGTTTGATTTATTCGTTTGGTTTATGTTATTTCTTTTCTTTCTTGATTATGTTTTTGCGTTTTAAAATTTTAGTTTAGGTTGTAAGATAGTATTAAAAATTCAAACGGAGAAAGATTTATTTGCAAAATCTTTCTCCGTTAAAATTATATGTTTCCTTTCTTCATTTCGCTGATTGCATAATCAACTGAACGCGCTGAAAAAGCCATATAGGTCAATGAAGGATTTTGTGTTGATGTCGAAGTCATGCAGGCGCCATCTGTAACGAAGACATTTTTCACCGCATGCATCTGATTCCATTTGTTCAATACAGATGTTTTCGGATCGTGTCCCATACGTGCGCCGCCCATCTCATGAATGTCTAGCCCGGGCGCCTGCCAATGTGTATCCGGACGGATGTTCGTAAAACCAGCATCGGTAAACATCTCCGTCATGACCGCGATGTAATCCTTTTTCATTTTTTCATCGTTCTCATCATAATCGACCGCAATCTTTAACAATGGGATTCCCCAATCATCTTTTTTACTGCCATCCAGGGACACCATACCCGACTCTTTTGGTATAGTCTCGCCCATCATATGGGAACCCACCTGCCAGATCCCAAGCTTCGGATTTAACAGATTCTCTTTAAGTCCTAAGCCTATGCCCGAACGGTCTGATTCTTTACTGCGGGATGCGCCGAACCCTGCTGCATAGCCCCGCAAGAAGTCTGTCTCCTGCTTATGCAGATTACGAAAACGAGGGATATATCCACCGCCGGCAGGATTTCTGCCTTCTGCGGTAAAATCCAGTAGACCTTCGTATTCTGCATAAATACGTGCACTATAATTATGGAAAGCGACATATTTCCCCAATACACCACTGTCATTTCCCAAACCATTCGGAAAACGGTTTGACTTGGAATTCAATAAGATCAGATTAGTATTGATCGCAGCTGCATTGACAAAAATCAATTTTGCATAAAAGTCGATTTCCTCTTTGGAATCTGTATCGATGACACGAACACCTACGGCTTTTCCTTTTTGTTCATCATATAAGATAGAATGAACCACCGAATGTGGACGAAGGGTCATATTTCCGGTTTTAGCGGCCCAAGGAATTGTCGTTGCATTCGAACTGAAATATCCTCCAAAAGGACATCCTCTTTGGCACAGCACCCGATTTTGGCATTGTACACGGCCTTGCTCAATATGAATCTGGTTGGGTTTAGAAAGGTGTGCACAGCGTGCCGAGATCACCTTGCGTTCCGGGAACTTCTTTTGCACCCTTTCCTTGAAATATTTTTCAACAATATTCAATGGATATCCCGGCAGGAATTCACCGTCAGGTAACTCCGGAAGTCCATCATGGTCCCCAGCAATACCTGCAAATTTCTCTACATAGGCATACCATGGGGCTAAATCCGCATAGCGAATAGGCCAATCTACTGCAAAACCATCACGTGCCGGACCTTCGAAGTCAAAGTCTGACCAACGTTGTGTCTGTCTCGCCCATAGCAAAGATTTTCCACCCACCTGATATCCTCTGATCCAGTCAAAAGGTTTTTCCTGTATATAAGGATGCTCTTTGTCTTTTACAAAGAAATGCGCTGCGTCTTCATGAAAAGCATAGCATTTGCTGACAATCGGATTTTCCGCTTTCATTTGATAGGGCATTTCATTCCGATGTTCAAACTCCCAGGGCATCATATTCGTGGTCGGATAATCCTTAATATGTTGCACATCACGCCCACGCTCCAATACCAGGGTCTTTAGTCCCTTCTCGCACAATTCTTTTGCGGACCAACCCCCACTAATTCCCGAACCTATCACTATCGCATCATAAGTTCTATTTTTTTCACTGTCAATATTTAGATTCGCCATGTTGGATTTATCCATTAATTTTTACCGCTCCGTTGTACGGCCCCGGAATAAGCTTATAAATCACCTTATTCTTCATCACATATTCTGAATTCATATAACCTTGGATCGCACGCGATTTAAAAATCTCAAAAAAGATCTTTTCATCCGTTTTATCTTTCAGGTTGGCCAAGGAATTTTCTGTTTCCTTAGCATTGGCCAGATTAAGTTGCTTTCTTAGTTTATTAAAACCAGAGACAAATTTCTCCTGATTTTCCGGCGATTCACAATCATCCACCATCTTAATCACAAACAGGTGCAGGTTGAGTTCCTTTCCCCCCGGTGTATCCGATTTTGGGATAAGCACATCCACAAGATCTCCTAAAAATTGCTCATCCTCTGCTGATAATTTCAGCTTATTCAATACAATCGATGCACCACCATCATTTAGACAGGATGACAAAATTGTCAGTCCGCCTGCGATAATGAAAAATTGCTTTATTGCGGTTCTACGGTTCATAATCAGTGTTCCCTTTACAATTCGGTAATATTACGTATATCCGAATAAAATTACAAATGCTAAAACGATTAAATTATACGACTCCCTTTAAATCCAGTCAGATAACAACTGTTTTGCCTGCTGCAAGTTTTCCACAATGTTATCAACATCTGTTAGTCTAGCACGTTCCACTTCTTGTTTTGTTACCGCAATCAACTGCAAGCCGGCATCTAAAGCAGATCTACTTCCTGTTATGGTATCTTCGATCGCAACACAAGAGTCTCCCGCTAAGCCCAATTTCGTCAACGCCAAACGATAAGGCTCGGGATTCGGCTTCGGAGACTCCACGCATTCCCTTGTCACAAAAAACTCAAAGTAATCCAGCAGTTTATGTTTTCCCAAAACGGTATCCACCGTACTGCGATAGCTTGAGGTCACCAATCCGATCCGAATGTTATTTGCCTTTAGGTAGACCAGAATATCCTTTGCAAAAGGCATTAACTCGATATCGCTCATATTAGAGTCTGCATAAGCGGCACGTGTCCTCTTCCACATATGCTCCTCAGTTGTATCATATCCATAATCTTCAACCAGGCGTTTCACGTTATGCGCCAAGGTGTGCCCGGCAAAATCGCGAATCCAATCGTCATAAGTTATCTGCAGATCAAATTCTTGTTTTAAGATAGGTGCCCAATTTTTAAAGTAGAAATATTCCGAATCAATTAGGGTACCGTCCAGATCAAACAAAACGGATTGTAGTTTATTCATAGTGTTAAAGATACACAAGTAGGCTGAAAAATCCTATTAAATGATGCCACAATAGGCCGAATTTGAAAATGCACCTCTATAAGTGTCCCAATAGCCGATGTAGACATGATATTCAGCTTTCTGATTTAATTCAACCGGTATATCCACAACACATTGACCATCCCTAGCGGATGCAATTGCTAATTTTAATGAACAAAAATCTTTTAAGCTAACGCATGCTAGATTTAACTTATAAATTTCGTCATCATACGTTGGGTTTGGTGTCCATTCCAAACATATACGTCCGTCATTCACACTTACCTTAGCACCCTCAGGCGGTGTTAGATCCCCCACAAATACGTTCAAGTTTTCAAAAGACACGACAGGATTATAAGCAGCATCAAAAGCTAGCACATCATTGAAAACATGTTTTTGCGCAAGCTGAAATGCACCATATTTAGACCCTTTTTCTTTTTTTAGCTCATAGCCAAAATCAAAAACAGCCTTGTTTTCCGCACAAAACTGTCCGACAGCTTTCATTTTTTGGCGATGTAAACGCTGTGCCTCAGTCGGAGGTTTATTACTTTTCCTCCTCGCCCCTCGAATAATCCATTGTCCTTTGAGATTATATCCATATACCGATCCTACTTTGCCCCGAAAACCACCATTGGGACCATCCTCTAATATTGCCATTTGTTAAGTTTTTGGTTTAATTATAATTTCTCTATTTCCAGCTCAACAAATAATTCGTAATAAGGTTTTCATTAGTTTAGATTTAAGTTAATATTGGCTTAGGTTTAGTTTAGGTTTTAGTTAGCTAATACCTAAACTAAACCTAACTAAAACCTAAACAAACCCTAACTAAAACCTATATAAATAAATAAGACTATATGCATGATATCTCCAGTTGCTGTCGATCATTTTTGGATAAGCTTAGGACATTTGTTAAGTTTGTTTTTTCAAGCAACCGAGCGGGCATATCATGCCCATAAATTCGTCGTTCTCTTGAGAAATGTTCCGATATCATTCAGAAAATAGACAGGCATGAAATCTTGATGATTTATTCGGCGTGAGTATGATAAATTCATCAATGACTAAAAAGTAAACGATGAATAGTTGCCATCATAATATAGCGCAAAAAATCTGAAAGCTTCATCGCATTAAAAGACTTACACAATGAAAATAATTGCCATCGGCCGAAATTACATCGACCACGCGAAAGAGCTCAATAATCCAGTCCCTGAAAATCCCATCATATTTTTAAAACCCGACACCGCGGTCTTAAAGGACAACAAAGATTTTTATTACCCCGAATTTTCCCAAAACATCCAGTTCGAAACTGAGGTGGTGCTCCGCGTTTGCAAAGAAGGTAAACATGTCACGCCAAAATTTGCGTCAACTTATTACGATGCCATTGGCCTTGGAATCGACTTCACCGCAAGAGATGTACAGCAGGAACTTAAAGCAAACAGCCTTCCCTGGGAATTGGCAAAGGCCTTTGACCACTCCGCTGTGATTAGCAACATGATCCCAAAGGAAGATTTAGCGGATGTCTATGCGATTGATTTCTCTCTGCAACAAAATGGACAAACGGTGCAACAGGGTAACACCAGGGACATGATTTTTTCCTATGAAGAGCTGATTGTTTATACATCAAAGTTTATCACGCTCCGCAAAGGTGACCTGATTTATACAGGCACACCTGTTGGTGTTGGCCCTGTAGCAATAGGGGATCTGTTGGAAGGATATATCGGAGAACAAAAAATGTTTAGCTGCAAGATCAAATAGAGGAAGTAGAGATGATAAAAAAAACGGCATATTTATTAGGCGTATTGACTTTGTCCGCTAGTATTGTCCAGGCCCAGGATATTATCAAAAGCCGCAATTATCCACAAAACTATTTTGTGCGACCGATGGATATTGCTCCCCAGGCTTCGGGGTCATTTGGGGAGTTACGGGCAACACACTTCCATGGTGGAGATGACTACCGAACGCAACAACGCATCAATATCCCCGTCCATGCGGCGGCAGAAGGTTTTGTTTCACGTGTACGGGTACAAATTGGCGGTGGTGGCAACTATGTTTATATTGATCATCCAAATGGGTATACTTCGGTATATATGCATCTGGAAAGCTTTAATTCAGTTCTTGCCAACATTATAAAAGATGAGCAGTACAAACAAAAACGCTTTGATGTCGATGTATTTCTAAAACCAGACCAAGTCCCTGTCAAAAAGGGTGAATTTATCGCCAATTCCGGAAACACAGGCGGTTCAGCAGGGCCGCACCTACATTTTGAAATACGGGATACCAAGGCGCAGCTGCCCCTAAATCCACAATTATTTGGACTGTTGTTTCCCGATGGTGTCAAACCATTAATCCGTGGTATAACTGTTTATGATCTCGGCCGCGAAATTTTTGATGAAAACACACCCCGTCGACATCAGACTATCCGATCAGTTGGTGACGGCAATTATAGTTTAGCATCTGGCTCCCCTATTCCAGTCAATGGCAACTTTGGACTAGGCATCAATACCGTAGACAGACGCGGCGGTATTTCTTTTACGTACGGTGTTTATTCGATCGAACTATTTCTTGACAACAAAAATATCAGTACCATACTATTCGAAGCCATCCCGTTTGACCAGACCCGGGCGATTCAATCTTATATCGACTACCCTTACCTCAAGAAATCGGGCGTCCGCGTACAGAAAAGCTTCAAAGATCCCAATAATCCTATTACAATCTATAAACACCTGGACAACTTGGGTATGATCGAGTTGAAGGACAATGAAGTCCATGACATAAAATATGTAGTCAAGGATGTGCAGGGCAATAAAAGCGAACTCAATTTTAAAGTACAGAACAACCCGTCTTTAGCGATCAGCCGCAAGCCGGCTGAAGGGCTAAAAATGTTCCATTATGCCGATGAAAACAAATATGAGGCTGAAAATGCACGCGTCTATATGGGGAAAAATATTCTTTACAATGACCTTTATTTTAATTATTCCCAAGGTACCAAACCAGCTAAGGGTTATTCGGCAACGCATTACATCCACAATAGCTATACACCGGTATTTGGTTATTACAAACTGATGATCAAGCCGGACTATAGCTTACCGGAAGGTCTATATGGTAAGGCACTGATCGTCTCCACGGACGGCGGAGCGCAAGGTGGTAAATATGAAAATGGCTGGGTTGTCGCCAATGTGCGTGAATTTGGTGGGTTCTATGTTGCCGTGGATACGATTGCCCCTAATATCACTGCGCGTAACCTGACCGACGGCAAGAATGTATCCAGTCAACGCTCCATAGATTTTACCATCAGCGATAATCTCTCGGGAATAGATACCTTCGATGCTTATATAGACGGGAAGTGGGCTTTAATGAAATATGACCCCAAAACAAGACACCTGTGGCATGACTTCGAATCCCGTCTCGGCAGTGGCATGCACAGCTTCAAACTGGAAGTGAAAGACAATAAAGGAAATTTAAAAACATACGAAGCCTCATTCAGCAGATAGTTTAACTCCTGCGGGGAGCTGTCTCCGTCATGGGCTTTTATTCCCGGATGTTTTTGTGATCAAGTCTAGCGCGCATGATGGATTTTTATCGGATAATATCGTATCTTAATGGACTAAATAGATTATATATATGGCAACACTAGAAATAGGACAACAAGCACCGGATTTCAGTGCAAAAAATCAAAATGGTGAAACGGTCCATCTCTCGGATTTTAAAGGAAAAAAAGTAATTCTCTACTTTTACCCTAAAGACAATACGCCCGGATGTACAACCGAGGCCTGCAATTTTAGGGATAACTATCAATCGTTGAAAAAAGAGGGCTTTGAAATTATCGGTGTAAGTGTGGATGATGAGGCTTCTCATAAAAAGTTTATCACAAAACACGAACTGCCGTTTCAACTTCTTGTAGATGAAGACAAAAGCCTTGTTGAGGCATATGGTGTATGGGTAGAAAAAAACATGTACGGAAAAAAATATATGGGTACGGCACGGACGACCTTTGTGATCGATGAGCAGGGTATCATTCAGCACATCATCAAAAAAGTGGACAACAAGAATGCATCCCAACAGATACGCGATCTGAGCATTTAATGGCCTATATTGATGTCGGGGTTCGAATGCCATTTTATGATGTCAATTTCATTTGGATGGCAATCTGGATCTAATATCTCATATCTAGAATCTTATATCTAAAATCTAAATACTAATATCTATATTTGCCACTTATGAGCAAACAGACAGACGATTTTTTCAAAAGTGTAGTATCACACGCGAAGGAATACGGTTTTGTATTCCAATCGAGCGAAATATATGACGGATTAAGTGCCGTCTACGATTACGGTCAATTAGGTTCTGAACTTAAAAACAACCTAAAGACTTATTGGTGGAAATCTATGGTTCAATTGCACGAAAATATTGTCGGTATCGATGCCGCAATTTTCATGCACCCGACAACCTGGAAAGCATCTGGTCACGTGGATGGGTTCAATGACCCTATGATCGATAATAAAGATTCAAAAAAGCGTTACCGTGCTGACCAATTGATCGAAGATAAGATCGCACGTTATGAAGCAGATGGAAAAACGGCAGAAGCAGCAGCACTTTTGGAAGCGTTGAATACGGCATTAAACGCTGATGATCTTGCTGGATTAAAATCAATCATTGAAGAACACAATATCGTTTGTCCGGTTTCAGGCACCAAAAATTGGACTGAAGTGCGTCAATTCAATTTGATGTTTGCCACACAAATGGGTGCCATGGCAGATGGAGCGGATCAGGTTTATCTTCGTCCGGAAACTGCACAAGGTATTTTTGTTAACTTCCTGAACGTTCAGAAGACGGGTCGTATGAAAATTCCTTTTGGTATTGCCCAGATCGGAAAAGCTTTCCGCAATGAAGTCATCGCGCGCCAGTTTATCATGCGTATGCGTGAGTTTGAACAAATGGAGATGCAATTCTTCTGCCGCCCGGGTACCGAATTGGAATGGTACAACAAATGGAAAGAGACACGTCTAAAATGGCATTTAGCGTTAGGATTTGATCCTGCTAACTACCGTTACCATGACCACGATAAATTGGCACATTATGCCAATGCCGCTGTGGATATCGAGTTTAACTTCCCTTTTGGATTTAAAGAAGTGGAGGGTATTCACTCCCGTACGGATTTTGACCTGAAACAGCATCAGGAATATTCCAAAAAGAAAATGCAATATTTTGATCCGGAGATCAATCAAAATTACATTCCTTATGTCATCGAAACTTCCATCGGATTGGATCGTCTGTTCCTGACTGTTTTATGTAATTCTTTGGTAACAGAGGATCTTTCTACAGCAGAAAAACAAGATGCTCGTGTGGTATTAAAATTCCCGCCAGCATTGGCACCAGTGAAAGCAGCGATCTTACCATTGACCAAAAAAGACGGCTTGCCGGAGAAAGCACGCGAGATCTTAAATACGTTGAAATTGGATTACAATGTTCAATACGACGAAAAAGATGCAATCGGAAAACGCTACCGCCGCCAGGATGCAATCGGAACACCAATCTGTATTACTGTTGATTACGATTCTTTGGAAGACAATACCGTTACGATCCGCCACCGCGATACCATGGAACAGGAACGCGTAGCGATCGCCGATCTTGAACGGATCTTAAATGATTTAGCGGGCTGGAATACCTTGCTAAAAAAACTGCTATAAATTTAATTTGCCCCGAGACAGAAAAAAAGCTGTCCAAAAGGCAAACAGCAAAATCCCTGAGTTGAATTTTGATAAGAGACAACATGGGGAACAACAAAAAAATAGGTGTGCCCAACAAGATCGGACACACCTATTTTTTTTATCTATTCAATTGGCTTATTGGTTTGATTTTTAAGATCAGTATTCTACCACGACATTATCACGCCACTTTTCATTTTTAATCACCTGAAAACCTGGATTCTCACTTATTCCATCGAGTAGTTTTCCTTTGAATAGAAGCTGTACGTTATTCCGAATCTCACTGCTCAGTTCAAATGTACGCGCAAGTTCCCCCTTTCTGAAAATACGCAACTCGTACTTAACCATCTTATTTTCTGGAACATCGCCCATAAACTGATTAAATACAAAGGTTTTTGAATTATTAGCAAAATTAGGAATGACGCTCAGCATGGTATTATCTGATTTTTCATCCACCACCGTTGCGAAAGGATAATATAGGAAAGCATTATGCTGTTGTTTAATTTGAATACTGTCAACAAGATCTAGCCCCTCGGTATCTGTACATTCAAATTTAACTTCACTATAGATCCGGCCCATGGTCAATACCCTCTCAAGGGATTCCCGTACATCAAAAGTATCCCGCACCGCAAATACCGCAGCGGACTGCTCACTGAAAGTATTTGAAACCGAAAGGCTCCTAAGATCCGTCACCGAAGCCGGAATTATTAGTGGCGTAGCTGAATTTTTAGATAGCAGGCTCAGGTAATAAGTTCCTTTGGGCAAAGCGACATTAAACTTTTCTTTTGCATTGAGTGTCCCCGCCTTCACCAGCAGTTTGGTATTGGCGTCAAAGATGTGGTAGTACAATTTATCAGGCAAAACAGATTGATCGGTCGTTCCCATAATTTTGACATTGTCCATTTTAAAAGTCCCCGTACTTTCGTTGTAGTTACTTCCACCGTTTCTATTTCCCGCAAATAGCGTTAATTTTAACCAACATTCCTTGGCTGCCGTTAGCGTAATCGAATGGAGCGATTGCTCCACTGCTAGCTTCCCTGAAATAGTAAGATTTGACGGGTAATGAATTGTATCGGCTAAGTTGGTAAATGTAGCACCTTGATTGGTCGAATAGCTCAATACTAAAGCTCGGGGTCCAGTGCCCGAACTATTGGCATCAAAAGTCAGGTTGGCCAAAGTAGCAATGCCCGACGCTGGTATCTTGATCAGAATCTCCGTGGCTCCTTTGAAGCTAATGCTTTTTCCGGACGTTGGCCAACCGGCGACATAGCTATAGTCGGTTTTACCATTATTGTAATCGATGACAGCTGCGTCCTCAAGCGCTATAGTTGGGTCAGCGTTTCCATTATCAAAATTCCAATGGTAGAGGAGTTGATTTTCTGCGCCGCTTCCGGTGGTCGACGCACTTTTGGATTTGGGCGATTGCGCTTTCAAGGGGCTTACAATCGTTTCAAAATCTTTGATTTTGAATGTTACTGCATGTGTTTTTTCATTGCTTTCTTCAGGAGGAAGTTTTGCATTTTTCTTACAGGAGGACGTTACGGCTAGCATCACGATGAATAGGCACGAAAAAATTCCCCATGTAGACTGGGTTTTCGTTTTCATAATTATGAATGATTTATAAGTTAACTAACCGGCAGATTAAAATTAACTTATAAATCATTAGCCATCAATACTGTAACTAAAAAATTACTTCCGTTCGATCACTCTTGCAGGTCGTCTCTTTATCTACTTTTTGGACATAAACTTTTCGGACAGTCATGGAGCGATCGAGAACAAGTTTATTATTTGCACCCGTTGGGCGCACATATTCCCCATTGAACGCATCCCATTCGTAAATCGGGCTACCATCTGCATTCAACCAGATATAGTTATAACGTGTATCCGGTTTTTCCTGTACGGTCAACTGCACCTTATTTTTCTTTTTGTCAATCCTGATACGGATGTCCTTGGGTTTTTCTACTTTGGCCAATGTTTTCAATAGGATTTCCGATTGTTGTGAAGTTTTGTCTTTCCAATGTGCGACAACATGATATTTTTTTGACTGCGAAAGATTTCGGATAAAGACATTTGTTCCGGTTCCGATAGGTATACCGCTCGCTGTCTCATACCAGCGATATTCAAGTCCTGCGACGGGCATTTTGACCGTAAGTACCTGATCGCCCCCAAAACAGGTTTCCAATGTATCCGCCCAGCGATTGGTGGGTTTGGCAAGCGCATTGGATTGAAGCTGATTAAGTTTCCATACAATAGAATCTCTATAGTTCAGATAGCTCGGGTTCCGAAGCAGATCTGTCGTATCCTGAATAATTACTTTCAGTTCATTTGCGCCGCTATGCAGCATTCCAGGATCCAGGTAGATCGAATCTATATTTTGGGCAATGGTTTCATTATTTAGAGACCATATCAGCTTAAATGTATTCGGTGAAGGTTTTGCTAAGCGCAAAGTAAATTTCTGCACACTGTCTAAGGTCAGCACATTATTTAATATTGGTTTTACAGCAATAAAGGGACTCGATTTTCGCTTTATTGAAGCCACGAACTGTTCTTGACAAACGGGACAAAACGGCGCCAAAAGGTATTGCATTTTGCAGTATTCATGCGGTCTGAACCAAGTTGACGGAGATCCTTTCCCGCCATAAGAATAGATACCTACGCCGTCTTTTCCAAGCCAATATTTCCAGGGAACGGCATTTACATCAGCCGTTTGGGAACGATTGACAGATTCGATGGCATATTGATTTCCTGCCCAATATTCATCAGCCAGCTGAGCAAACGAATGCCCGATCTCGTGGACAGCGATATCATTGCTTTTAAAGTTGACCGTTGAGGTGGCCCACTTCCCTCCCGATCCGCCATAAAATGGTGAATTGACCAATACTACAACTTGTGTATAATTGGGGATATGTGTTTTTAACACTTCTTCAATACGCTCATTTTTTTGAGGCACCACGAGACGGTGCAGTCCACCGTTGTCAAAGCTGCTGCCGAAAATTGTTTTGGGATGCGTGACTGGCACAGCATGATCTCTGGCGAATTTATTATAGCGTTTTGGAAATTTACCAAGATCGGTATCCCCTTGTACGCAGTCACTTGCTTTGCAATCATGTGTAGCACCGGATTCTTCGGATATCGTCCGAATAGCAAATACATTAAAGAAACTGCTGTATTGTTTAAAAGGTTCTATTGAAAAAAAATAATTTGTGAACTGCTTGGAATCTGCCGCATAATCCTCTAGTTGATCTTTTGTGTAGCCGTCGCCCAAAATAACCAAGTTCACGATATTGTTTGCTGTTCCTTGGTATTGTAAGGTGTCAATCTTGAAATTTTGAGATTGGGCTGTTGCCGGGATCAGATAGCCTAATAACGCAAACAGGATAAAAATTAAGTTTTTATTCATCGGAGTAACAATCGTTAGACTCCAAATTTAAGGTTTTCGTATCCCTAATCGTTACATTTTATTGCCGAGTGCTTCTCCGATATTGTCCACTGACGGGATCTGTAACGTCATACGAGACACCTCTTTCCAACAATATTTTTAGTGTACCAAGGATGGCTTAATCCCGCATCCGATGTTCCTGCACATATTCACTTGGTGAATGTTTTGTAATCTTTTTAAACACCCTGTTAAAATTGACCACATTGTTGAACCCTGTTTTAAATGCAATATTGGAAACGCTTTCAGACGATTCGTCAATCAGCATCTTACAGGCTCGTTCAATTCGGATCTCATTCAGGAAGGTCACATACGTCTTGCGCGTGTGTTTTTTAAAATACTTACAAAATGCGTGGGGAGTCATGTGAGCTACTGCTGCTATATCTTCAAGGGAGATTTTATCGCCAAAATGCTGAAAGGTATATTGAAATATTTCGTTGATGCGCAAGCCTTCCGCATCCGAAAATTTCTTCTGGGGGATACCTGTATATAAGGAGGTCCATTGATCGACCTTTTTACTCAAAAAATTAATCAGCTTGACAAAGGATAATAAGCGATCTATTCCGGCACTTGTATTGATCTGGACAAATTTATCTTTTAGTGCGACAGCATGTTCGGCATCCAATTTCTTACTGACATTGATATGTTCCAAAAAATATTTGACATCGTCAAATTCAGGGAAATCCAGAAAAGATTTAAAATGTTCATAATCGAAGAAAATATGAATCGCATGAATGCCATCCTTGATATCCTCTCCAGTTTTAAACATGTGCGGTTCATCTGCATCAACGATATAGATTTCATCCTCTTCAAAACTGTGGGTAAAGTTGCCGATCATAAAGGTCCCCCGCCCTTTTAAGATATAGGTCAGTTGGATCTCTTTATGCCGATGGTAATTACTATAGAAGGAGGGTAAGATATCTTCCTGCACACAAATAGATCCTTGATAGACCACCGGAACCGTAAATTGAACAACTTTCATCGTCTATTGAAATAACAAATATTAAACCGTTAATTCAAATATACCATTTTTTAAGACAATAATCGTTAATTTTTAACCAAAAACTCCTCAACCTTAGCAATGAACTTCGGTAAAGTCGGATCTTCACCAGTGAGTGACAAGATTTTGAAGGTCTGTGGATTGATCCATAAATAACTTGGCGAACGGTCTATACCAAAGTCATTTTCCATTGTTGCCCGATCATTTGTATTTAAATAATAGCTATGAGGCCCCAAAGCGAGGGAGTTGCTGGTTTTGATCCAGGCATCTTGATCAGCATCCAAAGAAAAGTAAATAACCCGCACTCCCATTGCCTTTAACTGCGTTTCTTTTTTGCGTAGTTCAGTAACATCAGAAACACTATATTTACTGGCTGCTTTCCAGAACGCGGCGATCAACATCTTGGCATTTGAAAATTCACTGATTTTTAGCGAATCCCGTTGAACATTCATTGGTGTGATGGGTGGAAAGACGGGCATATTCTCGTAAAAATCTTTCACCCGATCTACTTTCTCACGCGCAAATTTATAATAAGGATGTTTTTGCAGAGTCGCATCGAAACGTTGTAGTGCAGTATCAAATTTTTTGAAGTTATCCGCATCGATGGAAACATATTTGAAAAAGTAAGGGAGAACTAAAGACGATTGATGTGTACTATCAAGGATAAAATCAGCATATAAACTGCGAAGATTGTAAGGTTTACGAGCTGACAATCGCTGTATTTCGTCAATAGTTTTCTCGTAAGATCCATCATTGCGGAGAGCCATCGCGGAGAGCTGCCCATTTAATCCACCTATTCTGGCGATCTTATTTTCCTCCTTCAATTTTTCTTCTTTTTCACGCTGGCGATAGCGTTCCGTAAACTGAACAAAATCCGTTGCATTACCGGAGGTTGTAGTCAAGGTAATGTCGCCTTTATTTTCTTTCAGTTCATAGTCACTTCCACCTTCCAAAAACAGGATGTAAGGCTCTCCACCATTGATCTGAATTGCATAAAAACCAGTCATTGCCAATTCACCTTCTAAGACAAATTGCCCGTTCGTTACACTTGTTTTTGTAAACTGTTGCATTTTATTTTCAGGATCGATGAGGGTCACTGAGCTCCCCTCCGTAGCACTTGTTTGCCCAGTTATTTTGTACGCGAACGTCTTCAACAGCTCTTCTTTCTTGGCTTTATCTGTCTTCTGGGAACAAGCAGCTGCTCCCAGAAAAATAAATAGAAAGCAAAAATAACTAGCGGACTTTATAATCCTTGTAGGTTCCGTTTTCAAATATGCGAACATTTCCTTTTTTTCCTTTTATTTTAAGCGCGATAATTTTTCCATTTTCCCAGCTCATATCAACCGTATAATTTCCTCTGGCCTTCAGTCCTTTGACCTGTCCCTTAGACCAAGCTTTAGGCAGAGCCGGTAGCAGATGTATGTAGCCATTGTGGCTTTGTATCAGCATCTCCGCGATCCCGGCAGCACCACCAAAATTGCCATCAATCTGAAATGGTGGGTGGGCACAGAATAAGTTAGGGTAGGTTCCCGCTCCGACACCCTGATATGTTGTTTCATTGGCAAAAGCAGGTTTGAGCAACTGGCGAAGAATTTCCAGAGCATGATCGCCATCTTGTAATCTTGCCCAGAACAAGATTTTCCAGGCTCTGGACCATCCTGTCCCTTCATCTCCTCTTACGGCAAGTGTCTTGCGCGCAGCTTCAGCCCAAGCCGGTGTCGTCTGAGGAGAAATAAATGCCGCAGGGTACAAGCCATAGAGATGGGAGACATGGCGGTGTTTAGGCTCAACCTCCTGATAGTCTTCGAGCCATTCCATCACACGCCCGGATTGACTGATCACTACCGGCGGGGGAATCGCTTGTAGTTTTCCTTTCAAACTGGTGGCAAAGCTATCTTTGATTGCCAGAATTGAATCTGCCTGAATCACTGCCTGGTATAGTTCACGCACGATCTGGTTGTCTATTGTCGGGCCCATCACTACCGCAGCCACCTTTCCATTGGACATCCGAAACGCATTTTCCGGTGATACAGATGGCGAGGTTACCCACCATCCTGTTTTTGGATCCTGGACTAAGGTATGATCGTAAAATTGTGCAGCCCCTTTGAGTATCGGGTAGATCTCCTTCAGATAACCTTGGTCGCCGGTAAAAAGATAGTGCTCCCAGAGGTGGTTGCATAACCATCCTGACGCTGTACTTGCTCCCCAGGAAGCCTGTTCGCCCGGAGCAGAGTAGCCCCAAACATTGGTCATCATATACACGACCCATCCGGGGGCATTATAATAAGCTTTCGCGGTTTGCTCACCTGTTTTCGCTATCCGCTTGATCAACTCAATAAAAGGCTGATGGTATTCACTGAGATTGTTCACCTCCACACCCCAGTGATTCATCTGCGCATTGATATTCAGATGATAATCACCATTCCAGGGCGTCTGGATCTGATGAGCCCATAACCCTTGCAAATTTGGCGGAAGGGAGTTTGAAATTTTCGGTGCCGAACTCGAAATATTCAAATAACGGCCATACTGATAATAAATGGCCGCTAAATCCGGATCCTGCGTTGGATCTTTATAAAAATTCGCGATTCTTTCATTGGTCGGAACACGCGTATTTGATTTATTCCCAAAGAGATTTAGTTCAACCCTGTTAAAAATCTTTTGGTAGGCATTCACATGATTACGGTACATTTTATCCGCATTGGATAACTGCAAGGCAGCAAGGTTCGTCTGGACGGTAACGTTTGGATCTTGCCCATAATAAGAGGTACTTGCTGTGACATAAATAGAGAGATTACCCTCCGCAGAAACTTCCAGCACCTGATCTTTTTTACTGACCTTCAGATTTTTACCCTGCACTTTCAGCAGGCCGGCAAATTTGAGGTTTTTGTTCCCTTTACCATCCGGCAATGATCCTTCAACCAAAATTCCATCGTTCAACAGGCTGTAACGGTCTATATTTTCCTTCCGCGCGAAAGCAATACCTACGGTCTGCCTCGCACTGCTGTTTTGATGTAATTGAATAACACCGACATTCTTGTCAAAGGAGGTATAGTAAGTTCGCTGAATTTTTGTCTTTCCGGCACGAAAAGAAGTCTGTGCCGTCGCAGTGGTCAGATCCAATGATCGTGTGTAATCGGTAATAGTAGCAGATGGCAATTGATAATGCAAAAGCAGATCCCCCAGCAACTGGTAACAACCATAAGGGACATTGGCGCCATTTCCAAAACCTGAGCCCTTGCCTTTGGTGACAAAGGTTTCGTTGACCAGTTTTTCAGCTTCGTCATTTTTACTGGCCTTCAATAGCGCCTGAATGGCACTGACATTTTTATGTGCATCATAGTTATTGGGGTCCTCCGGGCTCCCGGACCACATACTGATCTCATTCAGCACAATTTTTTCCGTCGTTGGATTGCCATCAGGCATCATCCCGATCAGCCCATTGCCCAGGGGCAGCGTCTCTTCCCATATTTTGGCCGGTTTACTATACCAAAGACCGAGTGGATTTTGCTGTGCAAACGAAAGCGTGGTCTGCGAGATGCAGACCACGAGAAGCATTAAAATTCTATTTCGCATATAGTTCAAGCTCCGCAATTGTCAGCTCATTACCTTCAATAAATTGCTTTGGTTCAAATTTGATAAACTTGGTATTGCTGTGTGTTTCAAAAAATACCTGTTGCAAAATTGGATTTGCTTTGATATTGGAGAATTCGCCTTCCTTAATGCTTGTCCACTTTTTGCCATCCGTACTGGTAGAAATGATATACTTTGTCGGAATGCCGCCAGTTTTTTTATCCTGACGTGGAAGGAAACCGATACCCGAGGTCGCACCATTCGTTTCAATGACCAAGACTCCTTGATTGCCTACGTTTGCAAAGGTATTTGGGTTGCCATCGGTAATATAGGCTTTATCGGTCGCCGTCCCTGTCTGCAATTTAAAGTTCGTTTGCTTTTTAAGCTCTTTTGTATCAAAAGCGAAAGCTTCGTTATATTCCTTAAATAAGCCAAAATCACTCAAGGTAATTGCTACGGGAGCATAGATATGTAAGCGTAGGCGCGTCGCCGTGGTTGGTTGCTCAAGCTTTATCAAGCGATTCGCACCAATACTAGTCGCTCTGGCCAATGGTTTCCATGCATTATCCGCCCATTGTTCAATAGCAACACTGTCGATCCGTTGGCCCAGTTTGATGTTTTCACGCAATTGGATAAGATCAAATGTCGCAGCCGACTTTAGTTTGATTTCAAGCATCGCGGATGTTTTCGCATCGTCTGTTGCCCAATAGCTATAGCGGTCATTATCGGTAATCAACGATGTCGCATATGTTTTGGAATCACCATTACGCGTATTTGAGGCTGTGATGGTTGCACCTTTTGCTAGATTGGTATGGAAAGTTTCTTTAATTTTTTTACCAAAAGCCTTTAGGGATTTCACATCATTTTCATGAAGTGTACCTGAAGGCATTGGTGCTAGACCAAGATTCATACTGGCACCTCGACCAACGGATTTCAGATAGATTTCAAACAGTTGATTGGGTGTTTTTACACGGCTATTCTGTTCCTCGTGATAAAACCATCCCGGACGTTGGGGCACGTCACATTCTGCGGGGATCCAATATTTTCCATTCCGGTCACCCGATTCCGCATTATGCGATTCGGTCGCACCGGGTACCGCGACCTTTCCATTGAGTCCTATGGGCGTAAAGGTCGCCCATGAAGTTTCGGCGGCAAAGCCATGTTCATTACCGACCCAGCGCATATCAGGACCGATATCAGAGAATATCACCGCATTGGGCTGAAGCTTGCGCACAATTGGCCAGGTCTTTTCATGCCATTCATAATAGGTTGTGCGGTCAATGATCCGTTTCCCTTCATGTCCACCGTAGTAACCATCGCCGCCATTTGCACCGTCATGCCAGGAAGTAAACAAGGGACCGTAATTGCTCATCAATTCGGTCAGCTGCTGCCTGTAGGCATCTGCATAAGCCGGTGTACCATAATGTTCATCATGACGGTCCCAAGCTGACAGGTACACACCGAATTTCATTCCATTGCGATGTGTCGCTTCCATAAATTCTTTTACCATATCGCCCTTCCCATTCTTCCATGGCGAGGAGGCAATACTATAGGAGGTCGTTTTTGTGGGCCATAAACAAAATCCGTCATGGTGTTTTGCGACGCTGATCAAACCTTTAAAACCACCATCTGCTGCAGCTTTGGCAATCTGATTTGCATTAAATGCCGAAGGATTAAATAAAGCCGGCTGTGCATCACCATAGCCCCATTCTTTATTTTGAAAAGTTGTCGGGGTATAATGGATTAAGCAGTAGGTTTCCATCTCCTGCCATTTTAATTGGCGTTCGGTCGGTAAAGCCCCATAAGGTTTTAAGGTATCCGGTTTGGCGACATGACCGCCGGAAAGTAAGATGGAGGATAACAAGATTGTGAACATATTCTTTATTATAAGTACTCGAAAATTAGGTTGTAAAGTCCTAATATAAGAAGTTTCATAAAATTATCCGTGTAACATTTGCGTACTCAAAGCGGACAAAAAACACCCCAAAAGCATGCTGGGACAGAAAATTGGCCTTATTGAATCATATCAATCGATTGATATAAAACATTGCCTTAAAAGAGCAAAATAATCTCTTGCAGTGTTATCGTTGTGCTTTTTTTAGTGTGATTCCATCAAACTGAGCTTATTTCAGCCTTGAAGTGCAAACAAAAAATACCGATCTGTTATTTTATAGAGGATAAAGAAGTTAGCTGTACTACGGCAGGTGGTTGGATGCCATTGGGACAAGATTGGCATGATAATTACACACTCTAGGGCAGAAAAGGAATGTTTATATATTATTAAAAATGATTATGAAAGTAAATTTAATGATTTTAACAGTTGCATTGGCGTTTTCAACTGTTGCATGCAACACAACAGGAAAAAAATCTGAAGCAACGGGAAACAGCGATACCGCGACCACGGTTCAAAAACCAAGTGTGGTGGATAATGCATCGCTGGAGGGAACTTGGGAACTTAAGTCACTTACGACACCCGAAACAGCAGGAAAAGGACTCAAAGACCTCTTCAAAGACAAAGTCCCGACATTGACATTCACGACCAAAGACCACAAAGTAGAAGGTAACAACGGCTGTAACGGCATCGGTGGTACTTATGAAAGTGAGAAAGGCAATTCCATTAAAATCGGTGATAAATTGATTTCTACTATGATGCACTGTGAGAATGCCGCTTATAACGAATTTATGAATGGTTTAAAATCCACAACAAATTTCGATGTCAGAGATAATGAATTGACATTTATCTCCGGCGATATTGTTGTGATGCAATTTGTAAAGAAATAAGGAAATACTTCATTTAATGAAAGAGCCGGTATAATGTCCGGCTTTTTTGTTTGGAGTTCATCTTTAAGGGAAAAGCTTAGCATCCCATCTTCTTTCCCCAGATGGGCTCCGAACCCCTTCCTCATCAACATAGACTCTATTCATTTCCATATAATTGTTTACCGAGAGCGCTCTTGGCAAAAATTCTTCTAACACCAAAAGGCCCCTTAATTTATTTGGTTTCTGATCATAATTAGTAAATATGTCAATTATTTTAGAAGCACTATAGGGGTATTTATACACAATGCTATCTAAATTTTTGCTCGCATTAAAATAGAACGTTTTCTCAAGTGGCAATTGATCACCTAAATAGTAATATTCTTTTTTCAATAGGTCGTTCTCGTATTCATATTTATATATGCTAATTGGTTGATCTCCTCGGATTATTCTTCTTTCACTGATCAACTTCTTGTTATAGCGTAACTCATGTTTTTCATCAAATGTGACTTCCTTACTGGAACTCTTTTTTTCCAATTTAACCCGATCCCCAGAAATACTAATAATCCAATAGATAATATCTGTAAAATCGTTACGCGTCCCACTTGCTCCGGGAATAGGCAAAAAGCCACCGGTAATTCGAGAAAGTTGGTGGTCTTTGTACGCCAGTTTTAGCTTATTATCAAGCGGATAAAAATTATAGTTAGATAGAAAATCGGGGCTCAACAAGAACACAGGTATTTCTTTGAGTTCCTGATCAGAGAGTAATTTTTCGTCTTTTGAGCAGGAAAAAGAAAGGAATAGAATTCCTGAGAAAAAAAATAGCCAGATTTTTTTCATAAAATGGGTCATTTCATTGGTAATTATACGAATATAAAAATTTCATCTCGTAACTTTACACATCATGAAAAAAGATCAATCTAAAATCATACGTGAACAGGTCGATCGTTCAGCACTTCGCGAACATTCGACTCCTTTATACCTCACATCAAGTTTTATCTTCGACAGCGCTGAACAAGGTCGGGCGGTCTTTGCTGGAGAAGAGGATGCAATGATTTATTCTCGCTATGCAAACCCGAATACTTCCGAGTTCATCAACAAGGTCTGTATTATGGAAGGTGCCGAAGCAGGCTTATCCTTCGCATCTGGTATGGCTGCAGTATTTGCATCCTTTGCTGCAATTATCGAAAGTGGAGACCATATTGTTTCTTCACGCGCGATATTTGGTTCTACCCATCAGTTATTTACCGAACTTTTTCCGCGCTGGGGTGTTACCACAACTTATGTAGACGCGGCTAATCCGGAGGAATGGGAAAAGGCCATACAGCCAAATACGAAAATTATATTTTTGGAATCACCATCCAACCCCGGGTTGGAATTGGTTGATCTGGAATGGTTGGGCAAATTCAAAGAAAAATATCCAAACATCATCCTTTCGATCGACAACTGTTTTGCGACGCCTTATCTTCAGAAACCGATTCAGTATGGATTTGACCTGGTTATCCATTCAGCAACAAAATATATGGATGGACAGGGACGTGTTCTGGGGGGGATTGTGGTCGGAAAACAGGAATTGATAGACAAATTGATGTTCTTTATCCGTCATACAGGCCCCGCATTGTCACCATTTAATGCGTGGATTATTTCCAAAAGTCTAGACACCCTAGGGATCCGTATGGATCGCCATTGTTCCAATGCACTCGCACTCGCGCAAGCGCTAGAAAATCATCCGGAGATTGAAGATGTAAAATATCCTTTTCTACCAAGCCATCCACAATATGAGCTAGCTAAGAAGCAGATGAAAGCCGGTGGTGGTATAGTTACCCTGGTTGTTAAAGGTGGTTTTGAGCGTGCGAAAGCTTTTGTTGACCAGCTGGAAATGATTTTATATACATCCAACTTAGGTGACTCGCGGTCAATCGCTACGCACCCGGCATCTACGACGCATTCCAAATTATCAGAAGACGAGCGTTTAAATCTGGGCATACAACCAGGCAGCATCCGTTTGTCTGTTGGCTTGGAGGATCAGGAAGATATTATCAACGATATCTTACAGGCTTTAGAGAAAACCAAATAATCGATAAAAAGCGTGCTGAGGCACGCTTTTTATCGATTATTTGGTTTTTAGTACTGAGATATGAGATTTGTTCTTAACATCCCCTATCCTTCCAGTTAGTTCAATGAAGCAATAGCAGCCGCATAGTTCGGTTCGTCTGCGATTTCCGCTACTTGTTCTTCATACAATACTTTTCCATTCTCATCCAAGGTAATCACGACACGGCTCAATAGGCCTGCTAAAGGTCCATCAGCAATTGCCAATTGATAAGCATCAGAGAAATTCGAATCTTTATATTCGGATAATGTCACCACATTGTTCAAGCCTTCAGCGGCACAAAAACGCCCCTGTGCAAACGGTAGATCTTTCGAGATACACAGTACAACCGTATTGTCCAATTGCGATGCTTCTTTATTAAATGCACGTACAGAAGCTGCACAGGTTCCGGTGTCTACACTTGGAAAAATATTTAACACAATTTTTTTTCCCTTAAAGTCTGCTAAAGATTTATCGGAAAGATCGCCTGCAGTTAATTTAAAATCAGGCGCCTGCTCACCGACTTGTGGTAAGTTGCCTTTAGTGTTCACTGGGTTGCCCTTAAAAGTGATTGTAGCCATAAAATATGATTGTTTAATTTTAGTTTCCTTGCACTTAAAGGTACGAGCAAAAAAAATATTACACAACATTTATTAATATTAGCCAAACATTTACTATGTTAGCATTGTATTTTAAAGAGGAACGTTAACCAACAATAAACACTAGTATGAAGAAATTATTATTCTCAATACTTTGTGCATCACCATCACTGCTCTTTGCACAAGGGTCTCAAGTGAATACACAGGGCGTACGGGCATTAGGCATGGCTGGTGCCGGATCTGCACTGTTCACAGACGAAACAAGTATATTCTACAACCCGGGAGGTTTGGCAAAAATGGACCACAATGCAGTTTCTGCAGGCATATCCGCGGTAATGTATCGATCAGCCTTCAAAGAATCAGGAAGCAATCAAGTGTATAACACGCGCTCGCAAGTGACTCCTCCTTTTTCTGTTTTTGCAACATTTGGGCCAGACAATGCCCGTTGGAAGGCTGGACTGGGTGTCTATACGCCTTATGGCGGAGCAGTGGACTGGGGAGACAGTTGGCCTGGAAAATACGAACTCAACCATCTAAAATTGCGTGCGATTTACATCCAGCCCACTATCAGTTATAAATTGACGGATAACTTAAGCGTAGGTGCTGGTTTTGTTTACAACATTGGCATGGTCGATCTCGCTAGGTCACTACCTTTGTTTTTACCTGACGGATCCTCTGCACATGCCAAATTAACGGGTACAGGTACGGGTATAGGTTACAACGTCGGCGCGCATTACAACTTTGACAACAATGTCGCGATCTCTTTATCTTACCGGTCAAAAGTCGTTACAAAGCTGAAAAAGGGTGATGCCGAATTTACGGTGCCTGATGCTGTTGCAGCCTCGTTTTCCGATACCAAATTCAGCGCAGAACTTCCTTTGCCAGCATCACTTAACCTCGGCCTCTCGGTTCCGGTGAGTGACAAAGTGGATATTGTTGCCGACGGAACTTTTATCCAATACAATATCTATAAAAAGCTAGTCTTTGATTATGCAGATAATACCCCACTGCTACAGGATACAGAGCAAATAAAAAATTATAAGAATGCATTTTCAGGAAAAGTTGGGGTGAATTACAAAGCCAACGAAAAGTTAGCTGTACGTGCCGGAGTGGGATATGTAAAAACACCGGTTGATAAAGACTATGTATATGCAGAGACTCCGGACAACGACCGGCTCATGGGTGCGCTGGGCTTGTCTTACGCCATCAACGACAAATTCAGCCTTCACGCAGCTTATGTTTTACAAAAATTGAAAGAGCGCACTGTCACAAGCCCCGTCACACAAATCGAGGGCGCTTACAAGACAAATATTCACGCCCCTTCAATTTCATTCACCTATAAATGGTAATAGATTATGAAAAGATTTCAAAAAAATATTAAGCTTTATATTGGTTTTGTGGCGCTGGCATTGGCTGCGTCCTGTAAGCCATCTATCGACCTCGATACCAAAGGTGGAAATCCTGAAAATGTGGATTTCAGCAAATATATTGCTGTCGGTAATTCCCTGACTTCCGGTTATGCCAATAGTGGACTTAGTCTTAAGGGGCAGGAACAATCTTTCCCGAATATGCTTGCGCAAGAGATGAAAAAGGTGGGCGGCGGAGAATTTTTGCAGCCTTATTTTCCTGCGGAAAACTATAATGGCAGCGGATTTTTATATTTAAAAGCGCTGGTCAACGGTCAACCAGAATTAGGCACCGTAACTGACCACCTCGCTATCCGGGGGCAGACCGAAGACAAAAAGCCGCTTTACATCAAGTACACTGGTCCCATCAATAATCTGGGTGTACCGGGAATGCGTTTGGATATGGCATTTGCGCCAGGAATAGGTACCACAAAAGGGAATCCTTATTTTGAGCGATTGCTACCAGACAATGCGCCAGCTACCACAACTTATGTAGATTTCGCAACCACGAAAGACCATACATTTTTCTCCTTCTCCTTAGGAAATAACGATGTGCTGGGCTATGCCACAAACGGTGCTGTCCACACTGATGCTACAAACGCATTGATTTCCGAACAGGACTTTACGGGGCGTTATACCAGCTTTATCACTAAATTGACCAACAAAGAACAAAAAGGGGTTGTCGCTACCATTCCTGATGTCACTGCCGTCCCTTATTTTACGACAGTAACCCGTCAAGCCTTATTGGCCGGGGCTAATGCAGCATTAGCGGCAAAAGACCCCAAATTGCCACCTTTCGAGAATATCTATATCAAAACAAAGACTACCCCTCGGGCAGCAACGGATAAAGACATGTTTATCTTACCGTTTTCATCTGCGGGTTTACTGGGCCGACAAGATCTTAAAGACCCAGCAACTGGTATTGTCAATCCGTACCCCTATGGTCTATATCTACAAAATCCTGTTGGTGACAATTTTGTCTTAGATGAGGCTGAGGCAAAAATGGTCCAAGATCGTATTGTTGCGCTAAACGCGATTATTAAACAGGTTGCTGACAGTAAAAAACTTGCGGTGGCCGATATCTATAGTTTCCTGAACAAGGTAAAATCGGGCTATCAGATTAACGGTATCGCCATCAGCAATAAATACATCACCGGTAATATATTCTCGTTGGATGGTGTTCACTTAACGCCTATGGGCTATGCCATTATGGCCAATGTTTTTGTTGACGCCATCAATGCAAAATATAGCACCAAATTAGGAAAAGTAAATGTCAGCCAGTATGGCGGTGTTGCCTTGCCTTAGTGCTATACATGAACTAAAAAGGGCTAAAAAAGGTCATTTGAATTGAACATTCAGATGACCTTTTTTTGTGAAACAATGCGTATTTTTGTTTAACAAAGTCATTCATCAACGTTCAAGAAATGTTTATGTTTGTTTAATGTTCATCCGCTTCGAAGGTTGCATCCGATAAATCTTTTATAAGAGGGGTTTGACAGCAGAAGCTGCTATGGAATGAATGCAAAAAAACAAGTGCTATACGCGTAAATAATTATTCTTATGAAAATCAAATTAAACCGTGTCAATCAAGCTGTGCATTTCGAAGCCAGCAGTGAATTATCTTCCGTCAAAGTGAACATCGATGGCTCTGAAGCAATTGGTGGTGAAGGAAAAGGTGTTCGCCCCATGGAGCTGGTATTGATGGCATTGGGTTCCTGTAGCGTTTTCGACCTACATAGTATCTTGGTCAAACAACGTCAGCAAATTGACGATATCCAGGTGGAAGTAGAAGGAAAGCGTCGCGAAGAGGTTCCACAGGTGTTTACGGATATTCATATCAACTTTTTCCTTAAAGGGGACATCGACGAAGTCAAAGCAACAAAAGCTGCGGAATTAGCCGTGAAAAAATATTGTTCAGTACATGATATGCTTGCTGCGGGTGGTATCAATATCACATATTCGCTAAAAATAAACTAATATTTTTATAGTGCCTACGCTGACAGCTACAGATTTTAATTCCATCTGTGGATGTAAGTGTAGGCATTTTTTATGGGCTAAAGTCTTTTTTGCTCTTCGGTCTTGGTCGGCTGATTGCTGCTCTTGATTTTTTGATTTCCAAAGTGATACCGCAGCGTCACATTGACCTTTCTTGTATCTTGGTAATCGTCAAAATAATTATCCTGATCAGCATACTTTGACGAGATCCTCATTTTTTCAGTCCTGAAAATATCCATAAAAGCCAGATTGACTTCCAGTTTTTTGTTAAAAAATTTACGGTTGGTGGTCAAGTAAGTGCTGGAATAACCTGTAATCCGAAATGGCCCCTGAATAGTCGGTGAAGTAAAACTGTTTCCAAGTTCTACATTCCAGCCGGCATTTTTGTCCAGCACATAGCTTGAACTTATATTGCCATTACCGATGTAAACGTCATTCTTGTGGAGCAGAGCATCAGATCCCATAAAATAATTCTCATTGTACATGCCTTCCAGTTGAAGATTTAATCCCCAGCGGGAGGTTAGCTGAACACTCTTGCCCAGATCTATCCCCGCCCCCTGCCCTTTCTTAATATTGGTATATTGAAAGATCAGTTGATGATTGACGTTATCCTGCAAGGCGATTTCCATATTAGGCCATTTCTCGAACCGGTAAAATAGATCCACATTCCAGCTGTTCTTTGTCCAGGTCAGGTTGAGGTTATGTACAATGGTAGCCCTTAAACGTGGGTCGCCCTGAAAATAGGAAAACAGATTATAATAAGATTTCGCCGGATTGAGCCAGGAGTAAGCGGGACGGCTGATGCGCTTACCATAGGAAAACCCAAATTGCTGTTGGTCTGACCATGCATATTGCATATAGAACGTCGGGAATAGCACAATATAATCCTTCTTGTTGATATCCTTGGGCTCTGAGACAATGCCTTCCAAATCAGTATACTCCCCTCTTAATCCCGCTTTCCAGCTCCATTTCTTCCAGGTATAGTTAAACGATGTATATAAAGCCGCATTGCGTTCTTTGTAATCAAACAGGCTGCTCTTGTCCGGTCGGTGCTGTAGTGTACCAGATTCATCGTCTGAAAATAGCAGGTCACTTGTTGTCTTTACGGCACTAAACTTTCCACCAAATTCTACTTCCAGTCCCCCTATCTTTCCTGTAACGTCTACTTGCGAGGAAAAAAGGCGATTTTTGCTGTCATTATTACTAATAAAACGTGTGCTAGACGGCTTTTCTCCTTTAAAATTCAATGCCGTCAAGACATCCTGATCATTGCTGGCATGGCTGGACGTAAAGTAAGATGACCAATTAATGCTCCACTTAGGGCTGAGTTTCTTCGTCACTTGTAGATAGAGGTTATTGGTCTTGTTGGAACGTTCATGGTCATTTGTTGTAAAATAACTGGACTCCTGCACCCGGTCCTTGTTATAGATTATCATGGGCACTTCATAAACACCATAGGATCTTGGCCCATAATAACCGTTTAAGCCTGCATTGACCGACCATGTTGAGTCTGGCGTATAGTCCATCGAAAGCACATAGCTATTTTGGCTATTATTGGTATCGAAACGGTCCATTGTCCCTTCCCAAGAGGTCTGTTCCTTGGGATAATACACATAGTTTGTTTCATAACGGGCATAGGTACCGCGACCAAAATTGTATGTCCCTCGTAGATTGAACTTTTCGTTTTTATAATACTGCGTCAGTCCAAACAACTGTTTCCAGGTCGTACTCTTTTCGGCCAGAGCCAGCAGGGTACCCCGATAACCATATAAGGTAGATTTGGACAGCTTGATGTTAATGACCGTGCTTCCATCCGCTTCATATTTTGCCGGTGGATTGGTAATCACCTCGATGGATTGTACATCATTACCGGCTGTGTTCTCCAAATAAGTTTTCAGTTCGTCACCGCTCAGCATCACCTTACGGTCATTAATAAGCACCGCGATCTTTTTGCTTCCCCGCACCAGGAGGTCCGAACCGTTGGTCATTACCAAAGGCGTCCGTTTGAGAATATCCCAGGTGTTAAGTGCGGAGAGATTACTATTTTGAACATTAAATTCCAGACGGTCCAATTTACGGATCAATCGCGGTTGCCGACCCACCACATTCACTTCCGCAAGTTCTTTCGCCTTTGGCAAAAGTGTCACTATCAGGGGACTCTTTATGGTGTCGCTGTAAAAAAATATTTCAAGGGATCCAAAGTTCAAATGCGAGGCTTTAAGATAGTATTTGCTATGCTGCATCAATGACACTTCAAATTTCCCGGCACGATCTGTTTTTGTTTCGCTGATCTGTTGATAGGTACTGTCCAACAAAACAATGGAGGCATCAGCCAGCGCCTCCTTGTTACCATTCCGGATCTGTCCCCCGACCTGTTTAGTCTGTGCCGTCACGAACAATGGTGCTGCAAGCAAAAATAATAAGCATTTCATATTTCGGTATTTAATGTCCCAAAATTGTTCATTAACACAGCTAAATATGGTTAATGAAGAGTTAATGCTGCGTTAAGGTCTATGATCTTCGTTAGGAGCGGCTATATTTGTATATGGAATTGAAACCTAAAAATTATATTATCCTTTTCATCCTATTTTTTGCCATCCTCATTGGCATACAAGGTTATCAATTGTACAATACCTACCGGCTCAAACAACGTGAAATATTCGCTGATATCAAAAAGAATCTGGACAGATTAGAAGACTCCGATTCTATTTTTGACAACAACTTATTAAGCAAGGATATCGCCCGTGATTATTACATTAAACTGGTTAAAAAGGAGATCACGGCAGAAGGTTTAAAAAATTTATATAAAACACACGCGCAGAAGACATCCGCGGAGTTAACAAAATATGTCGACAGTATATTCCGGCCACTGGGCATGCATGTCATCCTCCGGCAGGAAATATTAGGTATTTATTATAAAGATGCGGCAACCCCATTGGTTGATGGCCCCATCACCGTGTATACCACAAAGGGTACCTTCCATAACCCTACAGAATTATCCAGCAGTAAATGGCTTACGGAAAAAACTGAAACGAACAGGACTCAGGATAGTATCCAAAGCAGGGAGATTCTATATGTTTTTTCTGTTCCGCGCAAGACTTTTTTTGAGGTGGTCAATCTCAACTGGATTCTATTTAAGGAGCTCACCTCACTGCTGTTAAGCACCTTATTGATCCTGGCGGCTTTTATCTGGTTATTTTACCGAACAATTAACAACCTCAGGAAACAAAAAAAACAGATTGCGGTGTTGCACGATGTCGTAGATAATATTTCGCACGAGCTAAAAACACCGATTGCTACCTTAAAAATAGCGGCCAGAACCCTCCAAAAATCTCCCGATAATACAATTGTTGCCGTCATTGAACGTCAAGTGAGCCGTTTGGAACAAACATTGGATCCATTGAACGAAAGTCAAAATGCAACAAGTTTATCCCCAACAACAGCGAAAGAACTACAGGCAATTTTTAGTGATTTTCAGCTGTGTAACCCAACGGTCAAACTCATTGTGGAACCAAGCCTCAACTTGCCAATTTGCCTTAACCTAATAGATACAGCGACATTATTTTCAAACCTGATGAATAATGCGGTTAAATATGGTGCCACCCAACTAAATATCCGTTTTGAGGAACAAAAAGACTATCTATCCATTCAGGTCAAAGACAACGGACAGGGCATGGAAGAAAGCGAGTTACCCTATATTTTTGAAAAGTTTTACCGTATCCAGAAAGACAATATTCATGATACAAAGGGCTTAGGAATTGGTCTATTTTTGGTTAGGAACATTGTCAAAAAATATGCGGGGAAGATTAGCGTGATAAGTAAATTGCAACAAGGAACAACTTTTGTGGTGCTATTGCCGCGCTAATTTTTCACTTCATTGGCCTACATTGCCAATCAGCGGCAGAGGTTACCACACGAAGTGCCGCGAAGCAGCACTTGAATAAAAATCGTATTATTAACTTTATAATGGATCAGGAAATAAGGGCCAGATATCCGTTAGATGAAACAAAGAAATGAAGAATAAACTATTGTTGGTAGAAGATGATCCGGATTTTGGATTTATGCTGAGACAATATCTGGAGCTTTCGGACTTTCAGGTGGAATGGATTTCACAGCCAAATGAGCTCACGGCAGACTTTCAGCAGCTTGTGGGATATGATTTAATTATTCTGGATGTGATGCTGCCCCAAGTGAGCGGCTTTGCGCTGGCAAAAGAAATCAATACACTTTTCCCGTCACTTCCTTTTATCTTTTTAACGGCCAAAGAGCAGAAGATCGATAAGTTGACTGGTTTAAAAATCGGTGCTGACGATTATATTACCAAGCCTTGTGATCCCGAAGAATTGTTACTTCGTATACAAAATATACTAAAGCGCAATCAAAAAAATGTGTCCCCGAGTTCCATTCCAATTGGTTCGTACCTATTTTTCCCCGACCAACTGTTGCTGAGTCATGCTTTGGAACAATATAGGCTCACCGAGCGGGAAGCACAATTACTTTTGTTCCTTTGCCAACACAACGGTCAGCTCGTGACACGCGAAGATATCCTTGAAAAGGTATGGGGAAGCGCTGATTTTTTTACCGGCAGAAGCATGGACGTTTTTATCACCCGCATACGAAAACACCTGAGTCATGACCCGAATCTGAGCATCAGTTCAAATCGAGGCGTAGGATTTACCGTTCATTTTTGATATGCAGGTTGCCTCAAAGCCGATCATCCCCTGTTCTGCACATGCGGCTTAGGTCTTCGATGTTTTACCCCAAGGCATTCCATCGGATTTATCCTCCTAATTCTTCTTTTCGTCTGTTCCATAGTTTCTCTGCCCAACGGCCGACAAACCAGAAAGAAACTGCGAGGATCAAGAAAAACACGGCTCTATTGATATTATCCCACAGATATTCCACATAGCGGGTATAAATATTCAATACCAAAAACACAAAACCAACCTCGCGGGTAACATTATCCTTCGCTTTTAACCCATAAATTACAAGAAACGCCGAGACCGCAGTGGATAAAATCCCCCAATAAAACATGTGATACTGGCGTACGGTGGTCCATTCATAAAAGTCCGAATAGTTGCCAAAGATAGATAGTGTCCACAAAGAAACCATAAGATAAATCAACCCAATGATATAACTGACCGGTTGAAA
This sequence comes from Sphingobacterium sp. DR205, assembly GCF_011064245.1. Taxonomy (NCBI): domain Bacteria; kingdom Pseudomonadati; phylum Bacteroidota; class Sphingobacteriia; order Sphingobacteriales; family Sphingobacteriaceae; genus Sphingobacterium; species Sphingobacterium sp. DR205. Next base: position 6,676,170 of record NZ_CP049333.1, read on the forward strand.
TATCTGTAAACGTTCAAATCGTGGCTGTAGCCAAACAGCTGCCGCCGTGATTATAGCACCGAAAATCGTAAAACGTAGGGGATAATTCATTCCCCAGAATTTAAAGCCCCAGTTGCTATGGTAAGCTGTCTCGGTGGCAAACCAAACACCGAGTGCCAATAGCATAAAGGTCCAGATCAGCTTGCTATCGAGCTTTACGGCGAGAATTCCGTAGATTGCGACGGACAATAGAAACAAGAGCGAATAATGCATGGTATCCTTATCCAATACCTTCCCCATAAAACCAATGCAGGCTGCCGTTCCGAATACGCCGATCAGCATCATGGTCTCCGTGGACAGGTTCTTATAGGGATAACGTTTTTTGTAGCGAAAGCCGAGCGTGTAAAACAGGACAGCGACCGCCGCAAAAAAGAAGCAGAATAAAATATTGGGTGCTTCATAAAGGGTATCGACGAAAGCAAGGAAAGAAGCATCTGTAAACAACGAAAAAACAGCAAATACCAGGGAGGCCAGCGCAATCCAAAAGGCGTAACGGGCCAACTGTCCCCAATCGAAACTTTTGACGTCGAGGCTGTCCATCAGTTCATTGGCCTTTTGTTCATCCAATAAATTTTCCTTCTTCCAAAATTGGACAATATCTTCGATGGATTGCTTTTCCTGTTTGCTGACGTCGTATTTTCGCATTGTTATTGTATTGATATTGTAGAACAAAGAATAAGTAACAAAGATTTTAATCCGGCAAATTTTCGACTTACCGAAGTATCTTCCTGTTTTATTTTTATTTTTTAGGTCCTGTACAAAATTAGGGCTTACAAGTTGCCATAGCCACCTTAGCCGACCCCAAGATAACAATTACCTTCGTAACTTTCTTAAATCCTCGGGTTGTCGCAGGATATCCAAATCACATGTATATCACATTTTATTCCAAAAGTCAGATATGCTCGCATAATTCCTTTAAAAATCTGTAATTTTGCATGTTTTGCATTTTATCCCTTTCACACGGGTTTTAAGGAGTTTTCATGGCAATAAAAAGAAGCCCGGATTTGGGCGAACAGAGTGAAGTTCAGGTATTTGGAGCGCGTGCGCACAATCTAAAAAATATAGATGTTTCTTTTCCGAGAAATGAATTGGTCGTTATCACTGGCTTAAGCGGTAGTGGTAAATCTTCCTTGGCTTTTGACACCATCTATGCAGAGGGCCAACGTCGGTACATGGAAACTTTTAGTGCCTATAGCCGGCAATTTTTGGGCGGCATGGAACGTCCGGATGTCGACAAGATATCAGGTTTGAGTCCGGTGATTTCCATTGAACAAAAAACAACGAGCAAAAATCCAAGGTCAACTGTCGGAACAATTACAGAAGTATACGATTTTATGCGCCTTTTGTTTGCCCGTGCCGGGGAAGCATTCTCCTATGTCACTGGTAAAAAGATGGAGCGTATGTCTGACGATCAGGTGATCGAACGTATTCTGGATGAGTTTGAAGGCCAAGCCCTCAATATCCTCGCTCCTGTCGTGAAGGGACGTAAAGGTCATTACCGTGAGCTTTTTGAGCAAATTCGCAAACAGGGGTATGTCAAAGTGCGTGTGGATGGCGAAATATTGGATTTGATTCCCAAAATGCAAGTGGACCGCTATAAGATTCACGATATTGAAATTGTCGTTGACCGTTTGAAAATAGAACGTGAAGATAAGAAGCGCTTGCAGACCTCGGTGATGCAAGCGATGAAAACGGCGAAAGGCATTATCAAAGTGTCTACCAAAGACAATCAGGAGCAATTTTATAGCCGTTACCTGATGGATGCCGAATCCGGCATCTCCTACGATGAACCGCAGCCAAATACATTCTCATTTAATTCACCCTATGGTGCCTGTCCGACATGTGATGGATTAGGCTATATTTTCGAGATTGATAAAAATGCGGTCATTCCCGACAAGAAACTCAGCATTCAGAAAGGAGGCCTGGCGCCGTTGGGCCCCACCCGGGAGAACTGGACGTTTGAAGTGCTTAAAGCCGTAGCCAAAAAATTGGATTTTGCCGTCACAACTCCGTTGGAGAAACTTAATGATGAGCAGATCGACCAGCTTTTGTTTGGCAATAAAGAAGAACCTATTGTTGTCACCGTGTCCTATGGGAGCTACGGATCCCGTGAGTATCGTGTTGAATTTGAGGGGATCTTCAAAATGCTGGAGGAATTTTCCGGTAAATCTTCGGATGAAGCGCCTTCGCTGGATGATTTCAGAACCAAAGTTACCTGCCCAACTTGTGAAGGAGCGCGGTTAAAGAAAGAATCATTGCATTTTAAGATCGCGGACAAGAATATCCATGAACTATCGACATTAGATATCTCGGCATTAAAAGAATGGTTCGATCAGGTGGAAAGCAAGCTGGATGAACGCCAGCTGGTCATTGCGACGGAAATACTCAAAGAAATAAGGGCTCGTCTGGGCTTTCTATTGGATGTAGGGTTAAACTATCTGACACTGGATCGTACGGCAAAAACATTATCCGGCGGCGAAGCACAACGGATCCGTTTAGCGACCCAGATCGGCTCACAGCTGGTCAATGTGCTTTATATTTTGGATGAACCGAGTATCGGACTACACCAGCGGGACAATGAACGTCTTATCAACGCACTTAAAAACTTGCGTGATATTGGCAATTCGGTCTTAGTGGTTGAGCATGATAAGGACATGATCCTTCATGCAGACTATGTGATTGACATGGGGCCGGCGGCGGGTGTCCATGGCGGCACTGTTGTTGCGGAAGGTCAGCCCAAGGAGATCTTAAAATCAGACTCCCTGACCGCAGCTTATCTCAATGGGAAAAAAGAAGTTAAAATTCCCGAAACACGTCGTGAAGGCAATCACAAAACACTGTCGATTCATGGCGCTACAGGGCATAATCTCAAGAACCTGACCGTAACATTTCCACTCGGCAAATTGATCGTTGTATCGGGGGTTTCGGGATCCGGTAAGTCCAGCTTAATCACCGGTACGCTCTACCCGATCCTGAATAAACATTTCTTCCGGGCTAAAGCAACCCCACTTCCATTCAAAAAGATTGAAGGCCTGGAGCATATTGATAAAGTTATTGAAATTGATCAGAGCCCGATAGGTCGTACACCACGTTCCAACCCTTCGACGTATACTGGTGTATTCTCCGATATACGCACCTTGTTCGTTCAACTTCCCGAAGCAAAAATCAGGGGCTATAAACCGGGTCGTTTTTCGTTCAATGTCAAAGGTGGCCGTTGTGAAACCTGTCAGGGTGCTGGCTTGAAAGTCATTGAAATGAACTTCCTGCCCGATGTACAGGTTCCTTGTGAAACATGCCACGGAAAGCGTTATAACCGAGAAACTTTGGAGGTAAGATACAAGGGTAAATCTATTTCAGATGTACTCGACATGAGCATCAATGATGCGGTCGATTTCTTTGAAAACGTACCGAGTATTTACAGAAAAATCAAAACCTTACAAGATGTCGGTTTAGGTTATATTACCTTAGGCCAGTCTTCTACAACCTTGTCCGGCGGAGAGGCTCAACGGGTGAAGCTTGCCACGGAACTTTCCAAGAAAGATACGGGAAATACATTTTACATTCTTGACGAGCCTACCACAGGACTTCATTTTGAGGACGTTAACGTGCTTATGGGCGTAATCAACCGATTGGTAGACCGGGGAAATACCGTGTTGATTATCGAGCACAACCTGGATGTTGTGAAATCGGCTGACTGGGTGATTGATATCGGTCCTGAAGGCGGAAAAGAGGGTGGTCAGGTATTATTTGAGGGAACCCCAGAAAATTTAATTAAAAACAAGAAAAGCGAAACCGCACGTTTCTTAAAATTAGAAATGCAATAGATACTAATTTTTGAGAATGTGTATTTTTTGATCTCATGCATTCATGCGGTCCGGGTCTATGTTGTGCTTCGGAATGGTATCCTAACAGGATTTTAAAGAACGGCTGGTTGAGCCTGTTCCTCATTGCATTTGGTACACGAGCTAAGCAGCAGATTTCATAAAGGTTTTTCGTAACTTTGTATTATATGTCGGATATTATTCAATTACTTCCAGATAATGTTGCCAATCAGATTGCGGCGGGAGAAGTGGTGCAGCGACCAGCGTCTGCCATAAAAGAATTGATTGAGAATGCCATTGATGCTGGAGCTGACAAAATAAAACTTATTGTTAAAGATGCAGGCAAGTCGTTGATCCAAGTCATTGACAATGGTTGTGGAATGAGCGTAACGGATGCCCGTCTTTGCTTTGAACGTCATGCAACCTCAAAGATCCGCAAAGCGGAAGATTTATTTGCTATCCGTACCATGGGCTTCCGTGGAGAAGCAATGGCTTCCATCGCCGCGATCGCACAAGTCGAACTAAAAACACGTCGTATCGAAGATGAACTTGGTACTGTCGTCGAAATAGAAGGATCAAAAGTTATCAACCAATATCCAGAAGCTGTCGCTGCTGGAACAAATATTTTAGTTAAAAATCTCTTTTACAACATTCCTGCCCGCAGGAACTTCTTAAAGAGTAACTCCGTTGAAATGCGTCATATCATTGACGAATTTCAACGTATAGCTTTGTCCAATCCGCAGATTTTCCTTTCCCTGCATAGTGATGGGAATGAAATCTATCACTTACCTGCCGAAACACTGAAACAACGGATTGTCCATATCTTCGGAAACAATTACAACCAACGCCTTGTCCCTGTAGAAGAGGACACTTCCATTATTAAGGTAGAAGGCTTTGTCGGTAAACCTGAATTTGCGAAGAAAACACGTGGTGAACAGTTTTTCTTTGTCAATAAACGCTTTGTTCGCGATCCTTACCTGCACCATGCAGTGATGAATGCGTACGAGGATATCATGCAAGCGGAGACCTTCCCGTTTTATGTACTGTTTATTGATATAGATCCCGCCCGTATTGATATCAATGTACATCCAACAAAGACTGAAATCAAATACGAGGATGATAAAGCGATCTATGCGATCATCCGCTCAGCAGTGAAAAGATCATTGGGGCGCTATAATATCATGCCTTCTTTGGATTTCGAACAAGAGACCAGCTTCACTAATCTGATCACAAAGAAATCATTGGATGAGATTATTATTCCGACAGTCACCTTCAATCCGGACTTCAACCCTTTTGATACGGACAAATCCAAATCATCCTATTCCAGATCGGATAGCTATGCCGAAGGCTTTGCCAAAAAAACCGGGGGAATACCAAGCAATTGGGATTCATTATACGAAATCGTGGAAAAGGAAGAGTCTGTACAGCTCCCCCTGCATACGGATGCAGACCAGGAGACGGATCGCCCACAGGCTATCCAGATGGAAGATAAAACTTCCTCCAAATTGTTTTTTCAGCTGCACAACAAGTATATTGTTTCACAGATTCATTCTGGATTTATCCTTATTGATCAACAGGCTGCGCACGAACGCATTTTATTTGAGCAGTTTCTGGCACAACTCGATCAGCATAAGGGCCTAAGTCAGCAAAGTCTATTCCCGCAGACGATAGACCTCAATCCTTCGGATAATGAATTGATGAAAGATTTATTGGACGACATCAATGGTTTGGGATTTCAGATTCGTGAATTTGGAAAAAATTCCTATATTATTGACGGAATTCCAGCAGACTTGGGAACAGGTTTTGATGAGATAAAAATGATTGAAAAGATATTGGAAGATTATAAGAATAATCAATCCGAGTACAAGCTGTCAAAAAGGGAGAATCTGGCGAAAAGTCTTGCCCGTAATGCAGCGATCAAACCGGGCACACAGCTTGATAACACGGCCATGGCCGAGCTGGTTGATAAGCTCTTTGCCTGCCAATCACCGAATATCTCCATCTATGGCAACCCCGTGATCGTAACATTTACCTTACAGGAATTGGCAGAAAAATTTGGTAAAAACTAGAAGATAAAACTATATGTTTCAACAATTGACACCCGTTATCAAGAATTTACTGATCGTCAATATTATATTTTATATTGGATCGCAACTTGTACCTATAGCATATGATTATCTTGCCGTATATTATCCGGATTCGCCTTATTTCAAAATATGGCAGGTGATCACACATATGTTTATGCATGACAAAAACAACATTACACATATTTTCTTCAATATGTTCTCCCTTGTCATGTTTGGTCCTATGATTGAACAAGTGCTCGGTCCGAAACGCTTCTTAAATTTCTATATGATCTCGGGAATTGGCGCCTGGTTTCTCTATACAGCGGTGAATGGTATACAACTGTATCATGCTACGGGTTCTTTCGCTCCATTGCACGGCATGAGCGGAAATGAAATCATTTCCCTGGCAAATACAGGCAGTAACGAAGCATTATCATATGTCATACCTATGCTAGGAGCCTCTGGAGCGATCTATGGCGTCCTATTGGCTTTTGCTTACCTTTTTCCAAACATACCGCTTCAATTTTTGTTTATTCCTGTACCAGTTAAAGCAAAATATATGATCGGTGGCTTTATCTTGATCGAAATCTATATGAGCTTGTCCAGACCGGGAGATTCAGTAGCCCATCTGGCTCACGTCGGCGGGGCATTGTTCGGTTATTTGCTGCTCAAATTTTGGAAGGTTAGAAAGGGAATCTATTAATAGCGTGTGTCATGAATAACATTGGTTTAAAAGATTTTTGGAGACAAACGTATAAGACTGGTTCGCCGATTCCGGTTGTGATCAGCATACAGGTTTGTTTATTTGTCCTCATCTATTTTCTGGACCTTCTTTTTGAGCTGAAACTTATCTCACAAAGCTTTTTACAGCCGATTGTACAACAGTTGAGTTTACCCAGCAATTTTTCGAGCTTCTTAGCACAACCCTGGTCCCTCATCTCATCCAATTTTGTCTACGTTCAGCTTTTAACCTTGATTTTTGACAGCCTTTGGTTATATTGGGTTGGTCAGATATTCTTTACCTTTTTAAACAACAGACAATTTTTCTTTGTTTACATCGCATCTTGGCTCCTTAGCAGCTCCCTATATGTTGGCTTTGGCACGCTGATACCGCCACCCACAAGCTTGCATTTAATGGGCGGAGCCCATCCGTTGGCGGCTGTCCTTGCGGCAATTGTCACCTTGGTGCCAAACTACGAATTACGGCTGTTGCTTTTTGGTACGGTTAAATTAAAAATAGTAGCCATTGTCTATTTTGCACTGGAATTTTTATTTTTTACCCTTGGCAATAGACCTGCAGCGATCTCATATTTTGCGGTTGTACTATTTGGTATGGCTTTTACCTATGCCCTCAGATCAGGAATGGACTGGTCTACACTTTTTCAGAAAAAACAAAAAAGACCTGCAAAAATGAAAGTTGTTGTAGGCAATAATATACCGACAAATCGGAAACACCGTTATGACTTACCCAATCAGGATGAAATTGATGCCATCTTGGATAAGATTTCAGTATCTGGTTACGAAAGTCTGACACACCATGAAAAAGAAACGCTCTTTCGAGCAAGCAATAGTGGCGACAAGGTTGATGGATAGAAGGACTTTTTTAAGAAGAAAACTGGGATTTATAAGCAAAACAATGTTTCTGGCGAATATGCTTGCGATCATTGCTTTGCTCATGAGTTATTCAGCGACTTTCATCAATCCGAAATCTTTTTGGCCCATCGCATTTCTGGGGTTAGGTTATCTCCCCATTCTGCTCGTTAATATTGGTTTTATCTGTTACTGGCTGCTTCGCAAACGAAAAATTGCGCTTTATTCGCTGTTCGCAATTTTAATCGGCTGGCCATTTCTAACCAAACATTGGAACATCCGCAAAGAAAATCTGCCAGTGCCTCCCGAGACAAGGACGCTCCGCATCATGACCTTCAATGCGCATCTGTTCAAAAAGGTCAATGATGAAAAAAAAAGCTTTAAGGCTGACGTCGTGCGTATCATTGATAGCATCTCACCGGATGTCATCTGCTTTCAGGAATACATCAGTAAAATCAAAGGAAAACATGTATTTTCGGAGGAATTCAAGGACAAACTGGGTTACGACTATTTCTTCTTTGAGCCTAGTTCCAAAAATGACTATGAAGCCTACGGCATGGCTGTTTTGTCCCGATTTCCCATCTATGATTCCGGGACGATCCGTGACAATGATTACGGTATCAATCGAATCTGTTATGTGGACATCAAAAAACAGGATACGCTAATCCGCATCTACAATATCCATCTACGTTCTTTTGCTCTTCAGAATGAGGACAAGGAGTTTATCCAAAACCTGTCCAACAAGAATGAGAACGACAATACAGCAACCCGTCGACTGAGCAGAAAATTAAAAAATGCCTTTGAGCTCCGCAGTGAACAGGCACATTCCTTAAAAAAACACATGAATGACTGTCAATATCCTTACATCGCTGTTGGTGATTTTAACGATACACCGATGAGTTATTCTGTAAATTTGATTGGAGGCGGCATGTATAACGCCTTTAAAGAAAAAGGAAATGGATGGGGCGTAACACATCATTCGCTTTTGCCGATTTTTCAGATTGACTATATCTTTGCCAGCCCTAAATTTGAGGTCATGAATTATCAGGTCGTCAAACAAAAGCTATCTGATCATTATCCGGTATGGTCGGATCTACGGCTTAAGCCTTAGGCAGCTGATAGCCTAGCGATTTAAGACCTATTTCTATAAATTTATCCCTTCTATTTTTTATTTTGTAATAGGCTTCCCTACCAAAATAATATCGTCCGACCAAAGCTTCTATATCCGACTGGATCAGATCATGTAGACTTTTTGCTTCACTTGCGTTAACTGAAATCCTTTTTTGCGCATTCAGAAAGGCGATAAATAAATTAAATTCTGTAGCCGGCAAATGGTAACCACTGATAAAGTTTTCGATAGAATATGCCGGCAGATGTTTTGTAAAACGATCGTACACAAATTCCTCAATTGCATTGGAATGAAAGATTTCGCGATACTTAGCACTTGTTTCATTGGTGTCAATCGGGATATTCACATCAGGTAAAATCCCCCCACCGCCAAAAACCAATTTTCCTTTGCTGGTTGTAAACATCTCCTTCTGACGAAATTCCGTATCCAATGTCCAGAGATCAAATCCGGTCATGTATTTTGCGGCATCAAAATTAGCGCGGCTATATTTACGTTGAATACACCTGCCAAGCGGCGTATAATAACGCGCCACAGTCAGATTAACCGCCGACCCATCGGAGAAATCAAACTGTTCTTGTACAAGGCCTTTTCCATAGGATCGTCTTCCGACGACAGTGGCCCGATCCAAATCCTGTAAGGCACCACTCAGAATCTCACTCGCTGATGCTGTGCTTTCGTTGATCAATATGACAACACGTCCGTCACCAAACTCACCCGGTTTCTCTGAGTAATAGTCCTGACGTTGTTCATTGGCCCCTTCGGTATACATCAATAGCCTCTTTTCTTTGAAAAACTGTCCAGCTAAATCTATGGCCGTATGCACAAATCCGCCACCGTTATTCCTTAGGTCCAAGATTAGGTCCTGAGCACCGCTTTTACGCATATCAATCAGCGATTGCTTGAATTCATCTGCGGTCTTATGTCCAAAGCGACGGATCTTGATATAGGCAGTCTTAGGCGCGATCATATAAGACGCATCCAAGCTGGTAACGTTTACCTGATCACGAATGACTTTCAGCGGATTAACGAGCGTCTGTCCATCCCGTTGAATCGAAATAAATACGGCAGTCCCCTTCTTTCCACGGATCAATTTTTCGATTTCCGCTTCCGGCACCTTTTTTCCGGCAACATCTTTATTCCCAATTTTTAGAATACGATCACCAATCCGCATCCCACTTTTTTCAGCAGGCCCAGCAGAGACCATCCCCACCACAAGTAGCGTATCCTTCAAACGAAAATACTCTACACCTATCCCATCGAAGGAACCTTCAAGGGTTTCCTGTTTGGCAAGGACTTGATTGGGGCGTAAAAAGGAGGAAAAAGGATCAAGGCGGGAAACGACATGTTCAATCGCTTCATCTTGTACCGTGTCTACACTAATATTGTCTACGTAGTTCTCTGAGATTAGCTGGATCAGGTATTGTAATTTGTCTGAATTGCCATTGGAACTTAAACTGGAAAAAGTTCTTTTCTGGTTACTTCCCTGTTCTTCGGCATAATTTTGTCCCAACAGCAAGCCGAGAAGCAATACTGCAGCATATGTAGCAGCTACAAAAATATTTCGCTTAATACTCTTTTGCATAGGAAAAATCCAGTGTTTATAAACAGATAAACTGTGTTTGTGTGTTCATGAAATTACCCCCAAAAGTAACAAGTTTATTCGGTTTTACCCGTATACAGCCACATAATTTTACATTAAAAACAAAAAATTGTCGTTGGCTGTTCATCATTAAAAATTAGTGCTGTCTGCATTGTCAGAAAACACGAAATAGCATGCTTGAAACTTGCAAATAAGCTTAAATTTATCTTAGTTTGGACTTGGAAAGGAATTTAAAATATGCACGAAATCGAACCTTATTATAATTGGCGTGACTATTACATCGCCGCAGAAGACGAACAATCACCATTCTATGGTACTGTCTACAGTGAATTCGATTTCGACAAACAGATTTACAACTTTTTGCTACATCCCCAATGGGATGAATTCGGGTCGCTCACACTCTATCTGAAGGTATTATTTGTCGATTATGAAAAATACTATTGCATTATCGAATTGATCGGCGAGTGGAATGATGCCATATACAATGACATTATGTTACTGAAAAGGGAACTTATCGATGTTATGATCAGTCAGGGGATAAAATATTTTATTCTTGTCGGTGAGAATGTGCTGAATTTCCATTCTTCAGATGACTCGTATTATGAGGAGTGGTTCCAGGATATTGACGATGGCTGGATTGCGGGTGTGGGCTTCCGTGATCATGTCGTCCAAGAGTTTCAACAGCAGAATATCGACTATTACATCAATTTTGGAGGAGTACTCAATGAACTATCCTGGCGTACATTAAAACCAAAGCAAGTATTTCATCATGTGAATGAATCCCTGACAAAACGCCTTGGTTTTTGAGTATTTAGTATTTGGTAATGCGTATTTAGATTTTGGTTTTACAAGTCGATGGCTTACTAATTGTTTCTATTTTTGATTTTTACCTTTTAATTTTTACTTTTTACTGTATTATCCGTTAACTTTGTGATCGATGTGTTGTGTGCCATGCACGCATACCGATTAATTTTTACGTTTTACTTATACAAAACAATATGTCATTCAGAATTGAAAAAGATACGATGGGTGAAGTTCAGGTACCTGCAGATAAATACTGGGGTGCACAAACGGAACGTTCACGCAACAACTTCAAAATCGGACCGGCAGCTTCTATGCCACATGAGATCGTTGCAGGCTTTGCTTACCTGAAAAAAGCAGCGGCCTATGCAAACCACGAATTGGGTGTTTTACCTGTTGAAAAACGTGACGCCATTGCAGCTGTATGTGATGAGATCCTTGCAGGTAAACTAGACGACCAATTCCCATTGGTGATCTGGCAAACTGGTTCGGGCACACAATCCAACATGAATGTAAACGAAGTTGTGGCAAACCGTGCTCAAGTATTAGCTGGATATAAGATTGGTGAAGGAGAACCTGTATTGAAAGCAAATGATGACGTCAATAAATCACAGTCATCAAATGATACTTTTCCTACCGGAATGCATATTGCGGCTTATAAAGCTGTTGCCGAAGTAACTATACCGGGTGTGGAAAAACTGCGTGATACATTGGCCAAAAAAGCTGAAGAGTTCAAAAATGTGGTTAAAATTGGTCGTACACACTTAATGGATGCGACGCCATTGACATTGGGTCAGGAGATTTCTGGTTATGTAGCGCAATTAAACCATGGTTTAAAAGCTTTAAGAAATACACTTTCCCACTTATCCGAATTGGCATTAGGTGGTACTGCGGTAGGTACTGGCTTAAACACACCAAATGGTTATGATGTGGTTGTTGCGAAATACATCGCTGAATTTACAGGTCTTCCATTTGTCACTGCTGAAAACAAATTTGAAGCTTTGGCCGCACATGACGCTATTGTCGAAACACATGGTGCATTGAAACAATTGGCCGTTTCATTGAATAAAATTGCAAATGATATCCGGATGTTGGCTTCAGGCCCACGCTCAGGTATCGGTGAGATCCTTATTCCAGAGAATGAACCGGGATCATCTATCATGCCGGGCAAGGTGAACCCTACACAATGTGAAGCCTTAACAATGGTGGCTGCACAAGTAATGGGTAACGATGTTGCCATCACCATTGGCGGTACACAGGGACATTATGAATTGAACGTGTTCAAACCATTAATGGCAGCAAACTTCTTACAGTCTGCACGTTTATTGGGTGACGCCTGCGTTTCTTTTGAAGAGCACTGTGCTGCAGGTATCGAGCCTAACTACAAACGCATCAAGGAATTGGTTGACAACTCATTGATGTTGGTAACTGCATTAAACACGAAAATTGGTTATTACAAAGCGGCTGAAATTGCACAAACAGCGCATAAAAACGGTACTACCCTTAAAGAAGAGGCAGTACGCTTGGGGTATGTGACTCCAGAAGATTTTGACGCTTGGGTGAAACCTGAAGAAATGGTTGGAAGTTTAAAATAAGCTGTGGCAATAATTTCAATAAAAAATATATCATCAAAAACATACCTATTGGCTCTTGCCATAGGTATGTTTTTCTTTTTTACTGCGTGCAAATTCAATTCGGATATGCAGGGTGAAGGGGCTTCGTTTTTACAGGGCGAGTGGATACAGGACAGTATTCCGGGGCAAGGTCAGATGCTGCAATATACATTGGCCGAGTTTAAATTTACCTGTGATTCCGTTTACGCGACAATGCACGTAAACAATAAGGTACAAACGATCCCGGATAGCTGTTATAAAAATGGTGCTTGGACGGAACACGCCAAAGGGATTTATGTCCTGCGCGGTGACTCGATTATTGTAGACGGTATTTATACCAAAGAAAATGGCAAGCAGAAGATTTCAGGTTGCTATCTTTCGGGGCAATATATCCCTCGTTTTAAAGTAGTCTATCATTCTGCTGATTCTGTGGTACTGGAAAGCCGGTTTGACCAACGTCCTATTGTGCTCAGAAAGACCAAAGATATCACCTGTATACCTAAGAAGAGATATTAGTATTGAGACATTAGGATTTAGACTTTGTTCTCTATGCAAGCCTTTGGCAGGCCTACTTCTACCTTATCTTGATCGACTCGTCTCAAGGGACTATTACATCGATAGAAAAATCAACATGTAATAACCGGTTTTTTATTTTTACTTTTGCCTATCAACTTCCAACCATCCATATGAACAAAGGAATAATTGCCTTAGCTTTTGGAGGACTTGCCATCGGAATGACGGAATTCACGATGATGGGAATCTTGCCCGATATTGCTAAGGATTTGCAGATCGAAATCCCTACTGCGGCCCACCTTATTGCCCTATATGCGCTAGGCGTGGTTGTGGGCGCCCCGACATTGGTCTTATTTACGGGTAAATATCCTCCCAAAAAGGTCTTACTCTTTTTAATGCTCCTCTTTTTTATTTTCAATGGCTTATTCAGTATAGCGCCGGGACAGTTTCTGATCAGTCTCTCGCGTTTTATGGCTGGACTCCCACATGGTGCATTTTTTGGTGTTGGGTCTGTTGTGGCCGCAAAACTCGCTCCAAAAGGAAAAGAAGCCCAGGCCATCTCAATCATGTTTACAGGTATGACAATCGCCAATCTGGCGGGGGTACCTTTGGGTACCTATCTTGGTCATCACTATTCCTGGCGCCTGACTTATGGCATTATCAGTATACTGGGCCTGATTACTTTCGCGGCAATATATGCCTGGATGCCGAAAATTGAGGCTTCTAAAGGAAATAATATCTTCAATCAGCTGAATTTTTTCAACAAAAAAATCGCCTGGTTGCTCATGGCGATTATCGCAATCGGTACCGGTGGATTATTTGCCTGGATCAGCTATATTGCTCCTTTGGCAACCAAGGTTTCCGGAGTTCCAGCTGACCGTGTGCCACTGATTATGATATTGATTGGAGTTGGTATGTTTTTTGGCAATCTGATCGGCGGGAAACTAGCCGATACCATTTCGCCAACAAAAGCTGCAATCGCAAGTTTTTCCGCTATGGCACTGTGCCTCGTGATGGTGTATTTTATCTCACCGCTGGGCTGGACAGCCTATCCACTGGCCTTTATTACAGGTTTGGTATCCTTCACTATCGGCTCGCCGACACAACTGATGTTAATTCGGGCCTCCAAAGAAGCTGCAACATTGGCTGCAGCAGGCGGACAAGCAGCATTTAATCTCGGCAATACACTCGGTGCATTTTTAGGGGGAATTCCCATTACACTAGGACTGGCTTACAATACCCCTTCGCTAGTGGGTGTAGGTATGGCAAGTATTGGCGCTCTACTGACTTTGCTTTATCTCAAGGTTTACGACAATAAAAGTTAACAGTTAAAAAAAATTCAAATGGCCCGAAGTAGTTACATCAGTGTATTGCGTATCATTGCGATCTTTTTGATTATCCTGATCCACTCTTCTTCGGGCTATTTAAACAGCAATGATTTCAATTCTTTCGATTGGAATTATGCCAATTGGATCAACAGCTTCTCCCGTTTTGCCGTCCCCCTCTTTGTCATCATCTCCGGCGCATTGCTTTTGCAGAGAGATGAAGATACAAGTACATGCTATAAAAAGCGCCTGTTTAAAATTATTCCACCATTTATCTTTTGGACCATTGTCTACCTGATCTATTATTTTATCCGGTACATCGATTTCGAATATGTGGGTTTTCCACAAGTTATTAACATTGTGTTAATTCGCTTAAAATCAGGAAGCAATGCACACCTATGGTACCTATACATGCTGATCGGGCTTTATCTGGCCATTCCTTTTCTACGAAAAATGATCCGGAATTGTTCAAAAAGAGAGATTGAGATTTTTTTATGCCTCTGGTTTGCTGCATTATTTTTCAGCAATAAATGGTTTAATGCCTACCTACCAAACTTTGACCTCATGTTCTTTTACGGCTACACGGGGTATCTTGTCCTGGGTTATTACCTTTACAACCATCAGCTCGGGCAGCTGAAATGGTTGGGCATGCTGTTCTTTATAGGCTGCTGTCTGATTACAGGTTGGGGTACCTATTGTTTAAGTATTGAAAAGGGAGAATTTGACCCCACGCTATACAATTATCTGTCGCCGAATATTGCATTAAGTGCAGGCTTTTTATTTGTATTTGTTCAATGTCTAAAACTCCCAGAAAGGTTACGTGCGTTCTGGGAATTTATCGACATCCATAGTTTTGGCATTTATTTAAGCCATATCCTACTCTTGAACTATATACATCCGCTCATTCCCTTAGCCACGCTATGGAAAATTCCGGTAGCAGCAATACTCACGCTGCTCTCAAGTGCCCTGCTGACTTATTGCCTGCGAAAGATCCCATTTGGGAAATATGTCAGCGGTTAGTTCAATTTGGTCCGGTGCTTATTTTTCACCTTCGACTTTATTATAGACATACAGGTGTGCATTGGGACCGTCGATCTCCTTCCCATCCTGATCCAGCCCGATCAATTTATTTTCACCCACCTTTAACTTCATGTTGGTTTCTTTGCCGGTCAGATGTACAACCGAACCATTGTCATGCCACATGACTTTACCTGAATCTTCAACTTTGCTGTTCTTATTGATATATTCACTTACAATCGAAAAAGTGTTGTCATTCTTTAAGGTAATGTTTGTTTTGATACCTTCACAATCAGCACAAGGAATAGTTGCTTCGTACTTGCCCGGCCAATCCAAAGAATTCTGAGAGGTATGGGTCGTATCCGCTGTCATCGTTATATGATCGGATGAATCTGGTGCTACCACGTGTTGATTTTCCTTTTTTGTCTGATTGCAGGCGCTCAAACAAAGTGCTGCGAGGCAAATAAATAATACGGATGATTTCATATTTCTGCTATTTTGAGTTAAATACACCGGATAACAAGCAATTTCGGCGCCAAGAAATGTTTATCCAAATCTAAAAAATGCATCGCCGTTAAAATAATGAAGCGGTGTCCAAAAAGTAAAAACAAAGCGGATAGGAATGGTATGGTTGCCCGGATATCCATGGTTGTCCCGAGATGGTAGCATACCCTGACAAAGTGAAATAAAAAGGACCGCCCATCGTTGGACAGCCCTATTTATATCATATACTGTACGACAATCCATGCCATAAACATGCTATATTTATAGCGTGATGTGCCTACAGGAATTATTGCATGTCTTATTTAGACTAGAACGGTAAATCATCATCATCTGATGAGCCAGACAAATCTACAGGAGCGGGCATATCCGCGTAACCCGGAGAAGATGGTGCCGGTGCAGCATTTCCTAATTTTGTTACTCGCCATGCAACCAGTGAATTGAAATATGTCGTCACGCCATCTTTATTTGTCCAAGGACGGCCACGAAGATTAAAAGATACCTCTACCTCTTCGCCAATAGCCAGGTTATCAAAAATTGAAGTTCTGTCTTGTGTTGATTCAAAACGGATATACTCAACAAATTGTGGGTTTTCAGCATAAGCTACAATCATATCACGTTTTTTGAATGATTCTGTCACTTGTTGTGTCGCTCCTATCTCGTGTACTTTTCCTCTAATTTCCATAATCAAAAAAATAAATATTAAAGCGTAAAATTAAGCAATTTTTGAGGAAGAGTTTAATTAACTTTGTACAAAATATGATGGAAGTTTTCAACACCCCCAATAAAGTTATCATTACGTGCAATAAACGCTTATCGCCGTATTTGCAACAGGAAGTTAAAGAGTTAGGTTTTGACATCGTCAGAGCATTTCCTACTGGAGTCGAATTGAAAGTCAGTGTAAATGATACGATCAAGCTCAATCTGAACTTGCGTACCGCTTCGCAGATTTTATATTCGTTAAAGGAGTTTTCGGCCAACAATCCTACGGAGCTTTACGAAGAGCTCAGCGCGATTGCCTGGGAAGAACTGATCCAATTCGATGGCTACTTCTCGGTAAGCTCCAATGTGGACAATGAAACAATCAGTACGCCTCTATTTGCAAATGTGAAAGTGAAGGATGCGATTGTAGATCGTATTAAAGATAAAAAAGGCATGCGCCCGAATTCTGGTCCGGAAAACAACAAAGCTGTCATTCACCTCTATTGGAAGGATGACCGTGCTGAAATTTTCCTTGATACCTCAGGCGAGACACTTGCCAAACATGGTTACCGCAAGATTCCGGGAAAAGCTCCCATGCTGGAGGCCCTGGCGGCATCAACAATTATTGCATCGAAATGGGATGGCGTATCCGCTTTTGTCAATCCGATGTGTGGATCCGGGACACTGGCCATTGAAGCGGCATTGATCGCTACCAATAGAAAACCGGGACTCCTGCGCATGAATTACTCGTTCATGCATTTCATCGGTTATGATGAAACTGTTTTCTTTCAGGAACGTCGCTTGTTAAAAGATCAGATCAATAAAAAAGCGGCTCCTCAAATTATTGCTTCGGATATCTCCGAAGAAGCGATCAACGTTTCCAAAATGAATGCCCGCACGGCAGGTGTAGAACAATTAATTTCATTTGAAGTATGCGATTTTGCCGAAACACACGTTCCTAAAGAAGGTGGTGTCATCTTATTCAATCCAGAATACGGTGAACGTTTAGGTACGCATACCAAGTTGGAAATTACTTATAAACGCATGGGTGATTTTATGAAACAGGAGTGCAAAGGTTATAGAGGCTATATATTTACAGGTAATCCGGATCTAGCAAAGAAAATTGGTCTCCGTGCGTCCAGACGTATAGAATTTTATAACGGTAAATTAGATTGTAGATTATTAGAATACGAATTATACGAGGGTACTCGCGAAAAAACAAAAGTATTGTATGAATAACATTATTGAACGCACAGTCGCATTTGTGCAAGATCGTTTGAAATTTGCGGAAGCAGGCCATGATTGGTCGCATATTCAACGCGTATGGAACAATACGAAGTTAATTTTAGAAGATGAAGAAGCTGATGTCATGGTCTGCGAATTAGCCGCACTCCTGCATGACATCGCTGACAGCAAATTCCATGACGGTGACGAAACAATTGGCCCTCGCGTTGCCGGAGAGTTTTTGGCAAGTCTGGAAATTTCTCCGGAAATTATCGACCATGTCAAAAAGATCATCTTTAACATGTCTTTCAAAGCAAGTTTGGGTGAGGTCTCTTTCCATTCCAAAGAAATGGAAATTGTACAGGATGCCGACCGTTTGGACGCCATTGGAGCGATCGGTATCGCACGTGCATTTAGTTTTGGCGGAAATAAAGGCCGGGAAATGTACAACCCCAACATCCCCGTACAGGAATATAAAGACAAGGAAGCTTACAAACATTCTGAAGCTCCGACAGTTAATCACTTCTACGAAAAACTACTCTTGTTGAAAGATAAGATGAATACACAGGCCGCAAAAAGAATTGCTGAACACCGCCACCGATATATGCTCGAATTCCTGGATGAGTTCATGGCAGAATGGAATGGTAAAAAATAAATTACAGTTAACAATAACTAAATATAAAAGTGGTATTTTAGATCTTGTGAATCAGGATAAAAAGTACCACTTTTTTATGCTGTAAAAATCAGCATTCAAACTAACACATATGAAAAAACACATTTTTAGCTGTCTGACGTTGGCTATGGTCATTTCATCGACAACATTATTTGCACAGACCAAAGCAATTGCACATCGTGGGGTATGGAAAAACAGTCATCTTCCTCAAAATTCCATTGCCTCTTTAAAAGCCGCACATGAACTTAAACTTTTTGGATCTGAGTTTGATGTCCACCTTACGAAAGACAACGTCCTTGTCGTCAATCATGACAATGATTTTTATGGTATCGACATCGCAACAGCAACGTATGCGGAGCTCCTCGCCAAAAAACATCCGAATGGGGAATCCATTCCAACATTGGAAGAATATATCAAAGCAGGAAAAAAGTTAAAGGGTTTACGTCTGATCCTGGAGTTAAAAACCAACAAACTCGGTGTAGAACGAACGCTTGAGGCTGCAACAAAGTCTGTTGAAATGGTAAAAAATCTGAAAGCAGAGAAAATAACAGATTATATCGCATTCAGTTTCGAGGCTTGTCAAAAGATTCATGAGCTCGCTCCAAAAGCAAATATCCAATACCTAAATGGAGATAAATCACCTGCTGATGTGAATGCTGCAGGAATCAATGGCCTAGACTACCATTTTTCGGTCTTCAAAAAGAATGCGAGCTGGTTACAGGACGCACATCAATTAGGTATGAAAGTAAATGCCTGGACCGTCAATACCGAAGAAGAAATGAGCAATCTAATTGGAAAAAAGATCGATTTTATCACAACGGATGAACCCGAATTGTTGCTTCAGGTATTGAAAAAATAAAGGTTATCCCCGAGATCATCAGCAACATTACAAACTGAAGATCGTTTTATTTCCTGCAAGTCGAATATAAACAAGTTTAGCCTATGGCTTTATTGATACGAGATCCAAGATGGGAAATATAAATGAACTTCGGGATTAAACAACGGACAAAATCGGAATACCATGCAGCCATACATCGATAAGCTCAGGTATTGCAAAATAATTATTCCAATGAAACATCACGATTGATTCGATCACACTAGGGATTGAATAACCGAGCAAAGCGAGCTCATGAATGCCGATGAGATTAACACTTATAAATAATTAATATAGATGAAAAAAATCTTTATACTCGCTGCAGCATTATGCCTATCGTATATTTCTTATGCACAGGATTTTATTGCAGCCACATACAACATCAGACAACGAAATACCGTAGATAGCGGTAATATGTGGACCGACCGCAAGGTGCCCCTGACGAATTTGATCAAGTATCATGGTTTTGATTTATTCGGTGTTCAGGAAGCCTTTCATGATCAGGTTCAGGATCTAAAAACGTTGCTTCCGGGATTCGACTATGTCGGTGTGGGGCGTGATGACGGCGCACAGGAGGGTGAACACTCTGCAATTTATTACAATACCAATCGGTTCAAAGCCATAAAAAGCGGTACGTTCTGGCTTTCAGCGACAGATACCGAACATCCGAATAAAGGTTGGGATGCAGCCTTACCTCGAATCTGTACCTGGGGGATTTTTGAAGATAAAGCCAATAAAAAGCGCTTTATTTTTATGAACACACATTTTGACCATATCGGACGTACAGCGAGAACGGAAAGTGCGAAATTGATTTTGGCCAAAGCAAAAGAATTTGCAAAGGATCTTCCTTTGATCTTAACCGGTGATTTCAATGTGGATGAAAAAGACGAAGCCTATTTTACGCTCGCCAATAGTAAAGTGGTCACCGATGTACACGAACTGTCTCCACTTAAATATGAGCCGAACTCTTCCTTTAACGGCTGGGGGAAAAGTCTTAGGGCATCTGGCCGTATTGATCATATTTTTATCACAAAGCCTTTCCAGGTAAAAAAATACGGTATTCTGACAGATACTTACATGAGTAAATTCCCTTCTGACCACTTCCCTGTTGTAACAACACTTTCATGGAAATAGGTCCTATAAAATAAAAAAAGCAATTTTATTATATAGCAGAAAAAGCGCCCCTTTTGGGGGCGTTTTATTTTTAGACCCTTTCCTTTCAACAAAGACTGCCGTGACAATGCGCAGCTTTCGCAGCATTAAGATTGTGGCGCATTTACTACGGATATGGACAATCTCATGGAAATAATAGTCGACAATTTAAACTTTTACAAAAATTAACGGTCGATATCCTTAATTTTGACAGCAAAACATATCATGATGAAATTTCCATTACTATATTGTACCCTATTTGTTTCGGGGCTTTTGTACTCCAACAACAGCGAAGCGCAGATCTTTAAAAAGATTAATGAGGCCTTGAACAAGGCAAGCCAAGGTCAAACCGATAGCACAAAAACAACGAATTCTTCAACTAGCGGGTCTTCGACTTCAAGTTCAAATAAATCGAATACTTTAGCTTCCTTATCAAGTAAGGATGCATCACTGGGTATTAAACAGGCTTTAAGCAACGGTCTCAACCTAAGTATCGAGTCTCTGGCAAAAAAAGACGGCTTTTTAGGTGATGCAGCAGTTAAGATTTTAATGCCTGCGGAGGCTCAAAAAGTAGAGAAAACACTTCGCGCTGTGGGTATGGGCAAACTATGTGATCAATTTATACAGAGCATGAACAGAGCTGCGGAAGGAGCCGTAAAAGAAGCCGCCCCCGTATTTGTGAATGCATTATCTAAAATGACCATCACCGATGCAACCAATATTCTATTGGGTAGCAAGCAGGATGCCGCAACGACATTTTTCAAAACAAATACATCAACTGAATTGACAAACAAGTTCAGTCCTGTCATTAAATCGGCAATGGGCGTGAATAATGTTGACCAATATTGGACACAGCTGACCAGTGCCTATAATAACTTGCCGCTAGGCAATAAGGTAGAAACAAACCTCACCGCTTATGTCACACAAAAGGCCATAGATGGTTTATTTATTAAGGTAGCGGATCAAGAATCAAAAATTAGAAACAATATCGGCGGAAGCAGAAATACAAATATCTTGCAGAAAGTATTTGGCTACGCCGACGAAAAAAAATAAGCTAAATCTAGAATTAGCCCCAAGAGAGATACAGGAGGTTAGCGAAATATTACCTCTAGTAAACAAGACTTGTCAGTTTATTGACAAGTCTTGTTTGTTTTTGGTCGAAGCCCATTAGAATTTGTAAATTTGGTCACCCTTATCATATTAGGGCGATAAAAATGAGCACATTTGAGATTAATAACATAAGTGACTTTTCAGTTTCGGAAAGATTTCAGCGCTACGTACAGATTGATACACAGTCAGATGTCAATTCTCCGACATGTCCGTCTACGGAAAAACAGAAAAATTTGGGTAAATTATTGGTAGAAGAACTCTTATCATTGGGCATTTCGGATGCCGCTATGGATGAAAATGGTTACATCTATGCAACTATACCTTCCAATACAGCCAAGAAAGTTCCAGTGATCTGTTTCTGTTCTCACATGGACACTTCTCCGGATTCCTCGGGCAAAGATGTCAAACCTTTGGTACACCACAATTACCAAGGCCAAGATCTGGTACTTCCTGACGATACGAGCATTGTAATCAAATATGCAGAACATCCCGACCTGGCCAATCAAATCGGAAACGATGTGATTACCGCCAGTGGAACAACATTATTGGGGGCAGACGATAAAGCGGGTATCGCTGAAATAATGGATGCTGCCCGTCTGTTGATGAAACACCCGGAGATTAAACATGGTGATATCAAGATTTTATTCACACCGGACGAAGAAATCGGCCGTGGGGTTGATAAAGCAGATTTAAAACGTCTGGCGGCAGACTTTGCCTACACCATGGACGGCGAAAAAGCCGGCACGATCGAGGATGAGACATTCTCGGCAGATGGAGCAACTTTAACGATCCATGGCGTCTCCGTGCACCCTGGTTTTGCAAAAGGAAAGATGCAAAGTGCGATTAAAATCGCAAGTGCCATCATCGATGCATTACCGAAAGACAGACTTTCTCCAGAAAGCACCAATAAAAAGGACGGTTTTGTGCACCCAGTGAATATCAGTGGATCGGTGGAGAAGGCAGAGATTCAATTTATCATCCGTGATCATGCAACAGCTAATCTGAAAAAACATGAAGATGAACTGGAAGCAATAGCAAAATCCATCGTCAGTCAATATCCAAATTGCAGCTATACCTTTGTTGTAAAAGAGCAATACCGCAATATGAAAGAGGTCCTTGATCAGTATCCAGAAATTATGGAAATTGGCATGGAAGCTATTACAAGAGCAGGTATGGTCGCAGAAAGAAGAAGTATCCGTGGTGGTACCGATGGATCACGGCTTTCGTTTATGGGCCTTCCATGTCCTAATATCTTTGCGGGTGGACATGCATTTCATGGGAAACAGGAATGGGTATCAGCACAAGATATGGAAAAAGCGGTCAAAACAATTTTGCATGTTGTATCTTTATGGGAAGAAAAAGCATAAATACATTCTAAAATCAACATATTTTTAATGAAAAACGACGTTTTAAAAGCAATACACTACAGAAGATCGGTATTTCAGGCTTCTTTTACTGAAGAGGAAGTAAGCAAAGAGGATATCCTTAGCATTTTGGAAGCAGCTAATGCTGCTCCAACACATAAACGGACACAACCTTGGCGTTTTGTCATCTTCCGCAAAGAAGGACTTCAACGCTTGGGTACTGAATTATCGCGCATCTATAAATCGGTTACACCAGCGGAGAAATATACGGAAGCAACGGAGATCACCATGGGCAAAAAAGCAACACAATCGAATGTTGCCATTGCGCTTATCGTCAATTATACGGGTGAAGTTCCCGAATGGGAAGAATTGGCTTGTACTGCTGCCGCTGTAGAAAATATGTGGCTCGCTGCACATTCGTTGAATATTGGTGGATACTGGGCAACACCGGGCTTAATTAATCATTTGGGAGGTTTCCTTAATCTGGAAGAGAACCAAAAATGTATCGGCCTATTTTACTTGGGACATCACCAGTCAGAGGCGCGTGAGCCGATACGTACACCGATTGAAGAAAAAATTCGTTGGGAAGAATAAATCCCAATATATAGAAATACAGAGCGGTCTAGCCATACCTCTAGGCCGCTTCTGATTTTTTTTACTTAGCATCACGACCAAACCCAATGTCATCTGCTGCGATGTAGGCATTTTCTATGCCTTGAATTTGTTGATTGGACTGGTCTCTCCCTCCTACCTCAAAGATGTATTTTTCATCGACAATAAAATCTCTCTGCTCTACATCGTTTACCTGATGTTGGATTGAAAGTTAGTTAACAAAAAATGTTTCCCTTAGATTTCTATCGTTAACATTATCATGTCCAAATAAGAAGGAAAGATTGATACTAAATACAATTTTGCTTAGGACGTCATCAGTCTAAGGCACATGAACCGGCAGCGAGCGGCTTGGAAGAATCCGAGCGAACCGCTGTTTATAGATTAATTAATTACGGTCAATGGATTACCAAAGTTCATTTTTCTTAAATATTTAATAATAGGTAGTTAATCATTTGGCAATCTTGCAAGGATAATTTCGCAACATACTTGTGACAAGCATCATCAACTAAACTTGAAATTATCATGCACAAAAAAATCATTTGGTTAATGCTCTTAACCCTTATTACATTTGTTCAAATTCCAAATCGAAGCTACGCCCAAGGTACCGAGGCTACAATCACTGGTCGTGTCACTGATGACAAGGGACCAGTGAAAGGAACATCGGTATCCGTAAAAAATGAATCGACCGGTTTTAGACAAACGACACTGACTAACCAAAACGGTGTCTATACCTTTCAGCAATTGCCTTTAGGTTCTCCATATAGTATTACAGTGGTCCACATTGGCTACGCTGAACAAAAGAAAACCGATTATAAATTGAGCTATGGCGATGAACTCAATGTAGACTTTACCTTATCTTCCGCGGAGAATAAATTGGATGAAGTAATCGTACAAGGGGCAGCAGCCGATTTAAAAAACAAGATCAAAACATTGGGAGCATCTACAGCCATTACGGCCAATGATCTCAAAAAGATGCCCGTGAATGGACGTAATTTCTCTTCTTTAATTGACTTATCACCTGTCAGCAGCGGCACAAATCTTGCGGGTCAGCGGGCCTCATCAACTAATTTTACGGTAGATGGCATGAACTCCAGAAGCACAGTAGCTGGTGGAAATAGTGGTGGTGCCTATTCAATTTCTATGGAGGCTATTCGAGAATTCAAGGTGGTCACCAACGATTATGACGTCACCTTTGGCCGCAGTGGCGGCGGAAGCATTACGACTGTGACCAAATCAGGGACAAATACCCTCACTGGAAGTGCCTTTACTTTCGCACGTGCAGGCTGGCTATCGAGCAAGTATAACCTGAACGGAACACCACGCAAACAGAAATTCTCCACCTACCAATATGGCTTCTCTCTTGGGGGACCAATCATTAAGGACAAAGCCCATTTCTTTGTCACCTGGGACCGGCAAATGGATACTCGACCCCTTCAGATCGCTGATATTCAAACAACAGAGGACATTGCCCGTTACAAAGTAACACAAGCTACTTTAGATGAGTTTACAGAGATTGCAGTAGGTAAATATGGCGCTAGTGCCGACCGTCTATTTGGTTCTTTTGACAAAAAGAAGAAGACTGACGCTGCTTTCGCGCGAATCGACTGGCAACTGAATGAAAAAAATTTATTGACTATTCGCAATAATTTTGTTTATGATCTGGATAACCAACAAGAAGGGGACAATACCGGTATCAACGCTTTTGAATCGTACACCAACAGGAAGTATATAAACAATAGCCTTATGGCTTCTTTGCGTACTTCGATTAGTTCCAGATTGACAAATGATCTGAAGATCCAACATTTTTACGAACGCTCCGAGGCACAACATAATGTTGATGGATTTGACCAGTCACATAGTATTCCCCGCGCTATCGTTGAATCTATCCAATCAGTAGATGGTACAAATAAATACAACAATTCGATCCAACTCGGTGGTCAACGCTTTTCGCCAGAATGGTTCAACGGTAATATGTTGCAATTGGTCAACAACGTATACTACAATACGGATAAGATCAAATATACTTTCGGCGCGGATATCATGTATACCAACATGGATTTTCGTTATGGCAGTGAAATGAACGGTCGTTTCTATTTTACAGGTCTACAAAACTTCAATAACCTAACTCCTTATCGCTATGCCCGTGATGTTTATATGACTGACAAAGAGAATACTTTGGTCAACAATTTGGCCATAGGTATTTATGGGCAGATGGAAGCTAAGATCGCGAGAGGCCTTGACGTAGTCGGCGGCCTACGTCTAGACAACACGAAATACCTCAAGAAAGCTACGTTCAACCAAACGGTCTATGACGAGTTAGGTCTTTCAACCGACAATGGGATTAACACATTTCAAATACAGCCTCGTGTGCAATTCAACTGGGATATCAATGAAGAGAAGAAAAATATCATCCGTTTTGGAGCTGGTATATTTGGGTCGGCACTCAACCCATATTCAATGTTAAACAATATGTTGTTTGATGGTTCACGCATTGCTGGCGTAGATATCACGGATCCTACATTAATTCCTAAGCCAAATTTCGCAGGATATCGCAAGGACCCCGATACAGCTCCAGGACGCGAACTGTTGGACAATCCAAAGATCGAAAAACTTGTTACAATCAATATGAACAGTAAGGATGTTAAAGTGCCGACTGTATATAAAGCCAACATCTCTATAAACCACTTTTTCTCGCCTTCGCTACGCATCGGTTTAAGTGCTTATGGAACTTGGGGACGCAATAACTATATGTATGTAGATCGTAACATGGTAGAAGACCCTTACTTTAGATTGACCGCCGAAAGTAACCGTGGAGTGTATGTTCCGGCGTCGAGCATCAATACGACAAATGGTGCAGCCAACTGGACCAATAGCCGTAAGACCAAGCAGGTCGGCCGGGTACTAGAGATGAACAGTGATGGAAAAAACAATTCGTACACCGTTGTATTGGACGGAACTTATCGTTATTACAAAGATGGACAAATAACGATGTCGTATACCTGGAATGATACAAAGGACAACACCTCGTATAATGGCAATGTCGCTAATACCGCGACTCTCTCTCTAATGGTCAAAGATGATCCGCGTGACTTAAGTACAATGGCGTATTCGGATAATCAGTTCCGCCATAAGGTCGTTTTCTATGGTACTATGCCATCGTTATGGGGAGTATCCTTTGGATTGCGTTTTAGCGGAATTGCAGGTTCACGTTATTCCCTGGCCGTAAATGGAAATGTCAATGGTGATTTTGTAAATTCCAACGATCTTGCGTTTGTCTATGACCCGAATAGCAGTAGTACACCAGAATACATTAAGGATGGAATTCAAGCAATTCTGGATGATCCTAAAGCAGAACAAAGCATTAAAAACTATATCAATGGAAACCTTGGGCGCGTAGCCGAGCGGAACGGTGGTATTAACGGCTTCTATGGTGTATTTGATCTACATTTGGCCAAAAATGTAAAGATATACAAGAAACATGGTATTGAGGCATCAGTAGATATCTTCAATGTTGCCAACCTCTTAAAAAGAAGCTGGGGTGTAGGACATAACTTGGGCAAACAGAACCTCTACGCTATCAAGAGTTTCGATGCTGCCAACCAACAATATATTTACAATATGAGCTCAGGTGTTGGTGTATCTAATTTGAACGGTAATCCCTACCAAATTCAGCTGGGGTTAAGGTATGCATTTTAAGGATGGATACTATTTTCAAAAAAATGAGCCGTTTCCTTCAAGAGAAATGGCTCATTTTTTTTGCACTAAGATTTTTCTATCCCAAAACAATGTGGTGGTTTGATGATATTCGATTGGGCGGGATCCTTCATCTCTTTTAGGGGAAAAGTAATCTTCAGGCGACCTTTTGTTCCCTGCCATTTAGCACCCGACCGAAGAAGCCTTATGGTCTCCTCAACAAGAGCTTGAGCAGGAGTCCCCTCCGCCTGAATCTGAGCCGGAAGACCATCTTGACCAATCGTGAAATTGACTATAATCGTCCCTCCAATCCCTGTATCCTTCAGTTGATTGTTTAAATAGTGTTCGAATGCTTTCCAGCCTCCCAGTGGAGTCGCATCGCCGCCATCGAGCAAGGGCTCGATAGTCACTAGGTTCTCCGGCTCACTTAAGGTTACATCCGTGGTGCGCTCGGCTTTACCATTGAAATGTTTAAAATATAGAAGCGCCAATAATACAACAAACAAAACTCCCGCGGCCGCACCTACAGCCAAACGCTGCCAGGTATAATATTGCGCGTGTCTGGTCGCTATTGTATTCTCTACCCGACGGTTAAGCCTTTGCTGTAACAAACTTAACTGTCTAGCATCCACACCATTTTGCAATCGATACCCATCAATGGCATCTTGTAAAAAAGGATCTTCTAATGCTTCTTTTTCAAGTTGAAACATTTCCTCTTTACTCATCAGGCCATGGATGTAATTATGAATTCGCGATAATTGATAATTATTTTCCATTTTCTTTCCTTTCCATACAGATCTTCAAATTGCGCTTCCCATTCTGGATAGCACTCTTGACTTTATTCAGGTCATACCCTGTTAAATCTGCAATATCTTTATAGCACTTTTGTTCCAGATAAAACAAACGCACACATTCTTTCTGTTCCTGATTTAAGGTTTGCATGCAACCTTCTAATCTTTCAAAATCCCGTTCTTCCCATTTTGCCTCTTCACTGCTATTGAGTTTCTGCTCGCTCTCAAACAAATTATCCTCAATATCCACCTGTGTCGTCCTCTTGTCTTTGCGCAATTGCATCAAACAGTAATTCTTACTGTATACATGTAACCAGCTTTTAAAATTGTCAATTTCGTAATGGCGCAGCTTCTGAATGAGTTCTTCAAAAATCTGCATCACCGCATCCTGGCTACGATCGGGATCCTGTAAGTACTTGAAGCATACACCATAAAGCAAAGACATGTAAGGTGAATATAATTTCCCCAGCGCAGATATATCTCCTGTTGTTTTATAATGTTGTAATAGCTCTTTTTCGTTCATGCGCAACTCTTTCACCTTAATGATGAATTAAGATACGGTTTTCCATAAATAATGCAAGCATAAGCCAAGAATTATCGCCAATAATTTTCCATTGACATTATCCCTTGTTTTGGACACAAAAAAAACCGTCCCTAAATCATTAGAGACGGTCAATGAAAATATATTTATGAATTACGGATTTATTTAATTCCCCTGTTTCCAATTGTAGCGCAGCGTTACGCCATAGGTTCTTGGATCGGCTACGACACCAGCATATTGGCCATAACTACCCGGAGCAGCGAGCAACTGCTCATAGTAATCTTTATTTGTCAGATTCCTGCTCCACACAAAAACCGAAACACCATTTGACCCTCTAAAACCAAGTCTTGCATTCAGCAGTGTATAAGCATCGATGTTCAGGTATTGAGACGGGGATGAACTTGAGGAAAACTTAGAACGATGGAAAAGATCAGCACCTAAAAAGTAGGAGCCATTGATTCCGATCAATTTGCCACTCTGATTGATTTCCCCACCTAAAGACCAGGACCATTTGGAAACTCCGGGAAGAACTCCGCCTGAAATATCCTTGAAAGCCTGAGGTCCACCAACCTCCTCCAATGGCACGGGTGCATTCGTAAATTTCACATATTTCGCATCGGTATATGCCAGTGCCCCATTTAAACGCAGAAAGTGCCCGATATTGATGTTACCATCCAATTCCACGCCTTTGACACGTACTTTCTCGGCGTTAGCCAAATAACCGCGATTTACACCTGGTTCGGGTGTTTGAACCTGTGTTTGATAATCTTTGATATCGGTTTGATAAAGGGATAGATTAAGGATCGAGTTGCGTGTTGGATTGGTCTTCACCCCTAGCTCTTTGTGGCGTACCGCTTCCGGTTTTACCTCCGCCAGATCCAACAGTACCGCTCCATTTGCCGTCGGTAATCCCCCCACATTGATTCCAATTGGTTTATAGCTGATGGAATAAGTAGTATAAGCATTGATCTTCGGATTGAAACGGTATTTTGCCGAAAGCTGACCAGAAAAATTATCTGCATCTGCGTTTATATCAAACGTCTGGTTGGTATAGACCCCGTTCTTGAGAGCCAACAGCGCCGGATCGGATGTCTGTAGCCCACCATAAGTCTGTCTGTCGTAATTTGCTTTCTTCTTGTCGTAGTTATAGCGTAGTCCCGGCAAGATATGAAGTTTCGAAGTCACCTCCCAATCAATCTGTGTATAAGCGGCTAAGCTTGTACTTTTGATACCGTAAACGGTCTTGATCCCGAAGTTGTCAAATAGTCCAGGAGTTTCCCATAAGGCGCTTGTCGAACTTTTTTGAAAACGCCAAAATGCGGAACCCGTTTCCTCAGTATGTACAGGATCAGTACCAAGGTCCTGCCACAGACCAAATAAGCCGACCACGCCACTCACTTTCTCACTGATTTTGCCCGAATATCTAAATTCCTGCGACCATTGGTTATGTACCGAATTACCGGCAGAAACTGTGTAAACAGGAAGGCCTAAATAATCCCGGTCATTGAGTGGCACCCAGGTCCATTTTCGCCAGGCTGAAGTTGATGTCAAAGTACCTTCACCAATCTTGATATCAGCATTCAGCGCTACGCCGCCCAGTTTATTGTCCGCTTTGGATTGCGTATCGAGGTCTATCTTACGTTCAAATGCACTTTTGTAAGGCAGCTCATAGCCTAAATCTTTGATAATGGCATCAAACTGCCGGTAATCAGCCCGCTGAGTTTTGACAACACCGGCAACTGCCCAACCATAACCATCCGGCTTTTGGGAAGAAACGTCACCCGAGAGCACAAGTTTGATATTTTCCGTTGGTGTAAACAATAATTGCCCCCTGAATCCGAGGTTATTGATATCGTTGATCTTTCGATTGCTGTGGACGTTGAAAAGATTCCCATCCCGTTGTGTGCCAGAAAAGGAAGCGCGGGCAGCTAGATTTTTAGCCAGAGGTCCAGAGATCGACGTCTTTGCCTGAATAAAGCCCTGATTGCCATAGCTGACTTCAACATTAGCCTCAGGTGTAAATTGAGGTAGCCGCGATGTAATATTAAAGGCTCCTGCGGTCGTGTTTTTGCCGAAAAGTGTCCCCTGTGGACCACGCAATACCTCGATCTGGTCAATATCAATAAAGTCCAGCCAAGTTGCTGCAGGCCGTGCAATATAGACACCGTCAAGATAGAATCCGACACCCGGGTCTATCCCATCATTGGTCAGGCCGTAAGTCGAACCGAGGCCCCGAATGTTCAGAGTTGTATTACGTGCATTGGAAGAGTACAGCTGCACTGTTGGGACAAGTTCTTTTAGTCGATTGACATTAAAAGCCCCGGCGTCTTCCAGTGCTGCCCCACGGATGATAGAAACAGGAATTGGGACATCCTGCAATTGCTCTTTGCGTCTACGGGCAGTCACGACCACTTGGTCTAATGCCTCCAATCGTGGAGTAAGTTCGATCAGGGTAGGCGACTGGTCTACAACAACACGTCGTGTCTGATAGCCCACAATGGATACAATAAGTGTAAAAGGTAGTTTTTGCCCTGTAACAAACTGGAATACGCCCTTGCTATCGGTCTTCACCTGATGGGTAACGGCTTCAAGCTGCACGGTTACACCTTGTAAAGGCTCTTTTGTCACCGCATCAACGACAGTACCTGTTAATGAAGCATTTATAATTGGTTTAGGATTTTCTACTTGCGCATAAGTCTGATAAGACGCCGCCAAAAGCAAGCTAAAAATCACGCTAATTCGAAAAATAGCATTTTTTTTCATAAATTTATTCAGTTTAATAGTGAAAATAAACAAGTGCCAACGCCAATAGAACTTGTTTCATTGTTAAAACTTTGTTTAAAAAGGGAAGCCTCGGCTTCCCTTTTCTAATATAAGAGAGTGTAAGAGAGAAATTTTAACAACACATTCGTTTTTCACTATTTTCTACGGTAGTAAAATCTACTTCTAACGAAGCAGTTTGTAAGCTTGTTTTTAAAAAGTAATCTTGTTTCATTCTTTCCATAATTAAGTATATTCATTTTTCAGCGATCCCTTCATGACAAGTTGTAAATCAGGATAACAGTACAAATATATAAATATTTTTTAAAAGACTACTAATTTGATAGATTTTATAAATATTTTTTCAAAAAATACCATTAAATACTAATTAACAGATACTTACATTGTAAAAAAGAGATTTTATACATTCAGATCTATTCCTGTACATGAGATTTCCCCTTAGATTTAGCTTTGCTTTTTCATTTACGACCAACAATCTCTTATCCGACAACCTAAACACTTTAGTAAGAAAAAATTGCATCTTCTATTTTCTTGGAAGCCATTTGGCGTGACTATTACTATATCTAGAAAATGAAAAAGGCTAGAACAAAAAAATCCACCAACGTTGGTGGACTTTTTCACAAATATTGTTTAATCCCGAAAGTATTCGGCTCAATTTTTCACCTATAAATTATCGAAACAGTATCAACGCTATCAACAAAGTCACTACGACATTAAAGGTCTGCGCAATCAAAAATGCATAAAGGGGTTTCTTATTATCCTGCACAAAAAGATCTTTGAAATTGGTCTCCAGACCGATCGAAGTAAATGCCAGGGTAAACCAGAGGCCTTGTAAATTTTTCAGACTTCCCTTGATAGTATCAATTTTTTCAGGAGAAATTACAAATGAAAATAGTAGTGATGCAAATACAAATCCAAGCACAAATTTAGGAAAGCGTTCCCAGATAATCTTTAGCGTCGGTTTATCCCGCTTTGTTTCATCATCCACAGATTTTGCATAGGTCCAATAGATACTGATCGCAAATGCCGCAAGTCCTAGCAATACATTTTGTGAAAATTTAACAATTGTGCTGATCTTTAACGCTTCTTCTCCCACCAGGGAACCGGAAGCAACAACAGCTCCGGTAGTATCGATACTACCTCCTAACCACGCACCGGTAACCTCTTGGGACAAGCCCATCCATTCCGCCATATAAGGCATAAAAATCATCATTGGAATTGCAGTGATCAACACTAGGGAAATCACATAGGAGAGCTTTTTGCTATCACCCTTAATCGCGCCGGAAGTAGCTATGGCAGCGGAAACACCACAAATGGACACCGCACTAGACAACATCAGGGACATTTCCTTATCTATCTTCAATTTTTTACAGAGCCAAAAAGCAAAATACCATACTGACAACACAACCGCCAAAGCCTGAATAAGCCCTAGCGAACCCGCTTTAAGAATATCGCCAAAGATAACCGTAGTACCCAGTAAAATCAATCCGATCTTGACATATAGTTCGGTGCTCAGGGCTTCTTTAAACCAAGTAGGCAACTTAAAGCAATTACTGATGATCAAACCGATAATCAAACTAAAAATAACAGCTTCGAGATTATATTCTTTCACCGTCGAATTACCTGCCAATATCAAGGCGAATACGGTCAGAATAAAAACTACCGGAAATACGATCAGCAGATGTTTGACGGATTTACCGAGCAAAAATGCCCCCAGAATACCTGCCACAAAGACGAAGATAAACTGCTGAAAAATCTTACTGAGATTGGCCGGCTCAAAAATTGTAGCGGCCAATTCGGAAGAATTATTCCAGGAAAAATTAGGGACGGGCGCAAAAATACCTGAAAGTGCTAAAAAAATGGTGGCGAGTCCCAAAATGACGACTACCCAGTCTTCTGTAAATGCAAATGATCTTGACGATGCCATATATTGGTTAGTATTAAAAGGCTAAATTTACTATAATTGCGGATACTTTTGGTTATTGTAACACAAAAATGGCCGAAGATTTCTCTCCGGCCATACAACCAAAACCAATAATCATTATCAATCAAAAACAATATTTATTTTCTTCTATTAATTTTTTTGCAATCCGCTGACGTGCATCTTTGATGTTGAATGGCTGCGCTTTTGTGAACCTGCGTAATCCAACAAGCATCATATTCAGTTCATCGCCTTCGCCAAAGGAATACAAAGCTTCCTTACCTGCAGCATTAATTTTGTCAATCGCACCATACAAATAGATCTTTGCCATATCTGTCGCGTACTCGGCCTTTTCAGAACCGGTATGCACAAGCTTTTCTGCGCGCAACAGAACGGATTCTGCAATGTATACGTAACCGATAATATCTGCGATATTCATCAGGATCTCTTCTTCTTTCGAAAGTGACATCATCAGCTTCTGAACCGCAGCGCCAGCAATGAGCAGACCTGCTTTTTTGAGGTTGGCGATAATTTTCTTCTCCGCCGCGAATGGGGCATCATCTTCTTCCCCGAAATCAGGAATAGCCAGCAGTTCACTTGCCACGGCCTGTGCTGGCCCCATCAGATCCAGTTCACCTTTCATGGCTCGTTTTAATAACATATCAACAACAAGCAGTCTATTCACCTCATTGGTACCCTCGAAGATCCTGTTGATACGTGAATCGCGATAAGCACGCTCCATCGGCGCATCGGCTGAATAGCCCATCCCGCCATAGATCTGTACTCCTTCATCCACCACATAATCCAGCATCTCGGAACACCATACTTTTATAATGGCACACTCAATTGCAAATTGTTCCACGGATTTCAATTTGGCTTTCGCCTCATCCATACCGCCTGCGATCAATGCGTCATAGGCATCATCAATATTTTGACCGGCGCGATAGGATGCGGATTCCACAGCAAACAAACGTGTTGCCATCTCTGCCAATTTGTATCGAATAGCACCAAATTTAGAAATCGGCAAGTTAAATTGCACACGTTCATTGGCATATTGAACAGCATGATTGATCACCATACGAGCTGAACCATTTGTCGCAGCCCCCAACTTGATCCGTCCGATATTCAGAATATTTACGGCAATCTTAAATCCGTTCTCCCGCTCGGATAGCATGTTTTCAACAGGCACAGGGCAATCATTAAAGAAGATCTGACGCGTGGAAGAGCCTTTGATCCCCAATTTATGCTCTTCGGGGTTCATGGTGATTCCGCCAAAATCTTTTTCAACAATAAATGCGGTCAGGTTTTTATCATCATCGATTTTTGCAAATACAATAAAGATATCTGCAAATCCACCGTTGGTAATCCACATTTTCTGACCATTGATCAGATAATGAGTTCCTTCAGCATTTAGTTTTGCGGAGGTGCGGCCGGAATTGGCATCTGATCCGGCATTTGGTTCTGTCAAACAGTAGGAAGCCTTCCATTCGCCAGTTGCGAGTTTAGGAATATACTTCGTTTTCTGCTCCGCATTACCATAATAAAGAATTGGCAAGGTACCAATACCTGTATGTGCAGACAAAGCGACGGCAAAAGAGAAACCTCCTCCTACTGCCTCTGCTACGAGCATCGACGTATTGAAGTTTTTGCCAAAGCCACCATACTCTTCTGGAATCGACACCCCCAGCATACCTAACTCACCAGCTTTATCCATTAGGCTTGGCATCAATCCTTCTTCCTGTGCGTCAATACGATCAAGTTTATTTAATACTTCTGTCTCTAAAAAGTCTAAACAGGTCTGACGAATCATCTTTGCTTCTTCATCAAACTCTTCCGGGATAAAAATAGCTGTATAGGGAGTCTCTCTAATAACGAACTCACCGCCTTTGATTGCTTTATTTTCGCTCATTGTTTTTTAGATTTGAGGTGCAACCCTTGAGTAGTCTTTTGACCACCCAGGTTTACACAATATTTTGAATATTTTTATCTGCTATGAGATTAGCAAATAAAATGGTTTATACTGTTATTTTTAGTGTCCGAACTTAGTCTAATAGTTCAAAGATACCGGCCGCTCCTTGACCAGTTCCCACACACATCGTCACCATACCATATTTTTTGCCACGACGTTTCAATTCATGCAAAACCTGCACGGTCAGCTTCGCTCCTGTACAGCCTAGCGGATGCCCCAATGCTATCGCTCCACCATTGACATTGACCTTTTCTTCATCAAGTTCCAGTTCACGAATAACGGCCAAAGACTGTGAAGCAAAAGCTTCATTCAATTCGAACAAATCGATATCTTCTTTTTTAAGCCCAGCCCGTTCCAAAGCTTTAGGTATTGCATAGATGGGCCCTATTCCCATAATTCGTGGCGGTACGCCTGCAACAGCAAAACTGACCAGCTTGGCAATGGGCTTAACACCCAGTTCCTTCACTTTAGCCTCTGACATCACCAGCACAAATGCTGCGCCATCCGATGTCTGTGAGGAGTTTCCTGCTGTCACCGAACCATTGGCCGCAAATACAGGCTTCAACTTACCCAGAGCTTCCAGGGAGGTATCTGCACGAGGCCCTTCATCGGTATCTACAACATATTCACGAGTCGCTATCTTACCGTCCTTCAGATAGTTCTCTTTGACTGTAATCGGCACAATACCATCTTTAAGATGACCATTTTTAATAGCGGCAACAGCCTTTTGATTAGACTTCAGTGCAAAGGCATCTTGATCTTCACGGGAGACATTATAATCTTTCGCTACAGCCTCCGCTGTGAGCCCCATACCCCAATACCAATCGGGATGCTCTTTGGCAACGACAGGGTTGGGAACAATTTTCCAGCCTCCGAAAGGCATTCCGGACATCACTTCAACTCCACCGGCGATAATGACATCAGCCATACCGGTTTTGATCTTTGCAACCGCCGTGGCGATCGTTTCCAATCCAGATGCGCAATACCTATTAACGGTAACGCCAGGCACTTTATCGGTATCTAAACCCATTAGGGAAATAAAACGTGCCATATTAAGCCCCTGCTCCGCCTCAGGCATCGCATTACCCACAATGACATCATCTATATCTTCTTTATTTAAATTCGGCACAGTGGACACGAGATGTTTAATTACATCTGATGCTAAATCATCAGCCCGCATAAAGCGAAACCCTCCTCGAGGCGCTTTACCTACTGCTGTACGAAATCCTGCTACTATGTATGCTTCCATTATTTGAGTATTAAGATGTGAGATCGGAGATATGAGATTTGAGATATTCCAATGTCACATATTAGTTTTTAAATTTTTAAGAAATCCAAAAATCATCTTTTGAATCTCATCTATATGAGAACACAATTGTTCTACTTTATCCTTATCTATTAAATTCAGGTTATGAGCTATAATTAGCTGAGTCTGCAACTCGAAAGAAGATCCATTTGCGATACCGAGAAAATGAACAAATTCATTTTTCGTATTTCTCCCTGCTCCTTCAGCAATATTAGATGCAATAGACACAACCGAACGTTTAATTTGAGATGTAAGCCCATATTTTTCATCCATTGGAAAATCTACAACAGCTGTATATACCGCTGTGGATAATTCTATTGCTCTTTGCCAAACTTTCAATTCTTTTAAAGCATGCATAATCTCTTATCTCAAATCTAATAGCTCACATCTACAATCTAATTCCGTAAAGGTTTTCCTTTTGTCAACATATACTGAATTCTTTCAAGTGTTTTACGTTCAGCACAGAGTTCGAGGAATGTTTTGCGCTCAAGATCCAACAAATATTGTTCAGATACTTCCGTTGGCGATGACAGATTGCCACCACACATCACCCAACCCAATTTTTCCGAGATCTTTCGGTCATAGTCCGAGATATAATTTCCTTCACGCATCGAAGATGCACCTACATATACGATACCTAAACCTTGATTGCCCAACACTTTTATATCGTTGCGTGGTGCCGGTTGCACATATCCTTCATCGGCCAGCTCCAATGCTTTTGCCTTTGCATCGGCAAGTAGGCGGGCACGGTTCATCGTGATGGCAAATTTATCTTTCTGCAAGTAGCCCAATTCGTAGGCCTCATAAGCCGAGGTTGATACTTTCGCCTGACCAATGGTCAGGAATTTATCTTTTAATGTATTCTGAACGATCTGGTCATCTTTAAATTCTTCGGAAGCACGCAATGCAAATTCCTTAGTTCCGCCACCACCTGGGATAACACCTACGCCCAGTTCCACTAAGCCCATGTAGGTTTCGGCATGAGCCTGCACAAAATCTGCATGCATTGAAAATTCACAGCCACCGCCTAAGGTCATCTGAAACGGTGCTACGACAACTGGAATCGATGAATAACGCAAGCGCATGGATGTATTTTGAAAGGCTCGAACAGCCATATTTAGTTCATCAAAATCCTGTT
This sequence comes from Sphingobacterium sp. DR205, assembly GCF_011064245.1. Taxonomy (NCBI): domain Bacteria; kingdom Pseudomonadati; phylum Bacteroidota; class Sphingobacteriia; order Sphingobacteriales; family Sphingobacteriaceae; genus Sphingobacterium; species Sphingobacterium sp. DR205. Next base: position 6,714,036 of record NZ_CP049333.1, read on the forward strand.
CTACGGCCATCATGAATATCATGCCGATATTCGCTCCTGCAGAAAAATTCTTCCCATCATTGGAAACAACTAATCCTCGGTATTCTTTTTCAGCAAGATCTATCGCTTTATTCAATCCCTGAATCACATCACCACCGATCGTATTCATCTTGGTATGGAACTCGCAATTGATGATTCCATCACCGAGATCAATAATAGAAACACCTGTATTTTTCCAGATGGTTTTGCTTTCACGGATATGATCCAATACAATTAAATCTTCGGTTCCAGGAATAGGTTTATAGGATTTGGATGCGATATCATAGTAATAGCGAACACCATTTTCTATTTTATAGAAAGATTCATGTCCTGAATCCAACATTTCATGCACCCAGGATGCCACTTCGCCATCTTGACCGGGCAAACGCTTCTCTTCGGCCTTGATCTTAGCCAATGTCTCGCGAACCCCCAAAGCATCCCAGACTTCAAATGGCCCCAATTCCCAGCCAAATCCAGCGCGCATGGCATCATCTATACGGAAGAAATCATCTGTGATTTCAGGAACACGGCGTGAAACATATTCAAATAAAGGATAATGCATAGCACGGAAGAGCTCCGCTGCCTTGTCTGTTCCTTGTTCATAGACTTTCATCCGTTTACGGATATCTTCAACTGGCTTGGTCGCCTCTAAAGTTGAAGACTTAACTTTTTGCTGGGAACCAAATGTGAGTGTTTTAAGATCAAGCGAAAGAATTTCAGAATTACCATCAGCAGCTTTTACCTTTTCATAAAATCCCTTTTTTGTCTTTTCCCCGAGCCACTTGTTTTCAACCATCTTACCGATAAAGGCCGGAAGCTGGAAGACACCTTTTGCCTCGTCATCAGGCGCATTCTGCGCCAGACCGTTAGCAACATTAACCAAGGTATCGAGACCGACAACATCCGCGGTACGGAAAGTAGCCGATTTTGGATGCCCCATTGCCGGACCCGTATATTTATCCACTTCCTCAACTGTCAGGCCTAAAGGTTCTACCAGATGAGTCACAGCAAGCATCGAATAAACACCGATCCGGTTACCGATAAATGCGGGTGTATCCTTACAAAGAACAACCGTTTTACCCAACATCTTATCTCCGAAATGAAGGACAAAATCAACAACTTCTGGCTTTGTGTGCGGTGTAGGAATTATTTCCAACAAAGGTAGATAACGTGGTGGGTTGAAAAAGTGTGTGCCACAGAAATGATCTTTAAAGTCTTCACTACGCCCCTCAGTCATGAGATGAATAGGAATACCAGAAGTATTGGAAGTAATCAATGTACCCGGTTTACGGAACTGTTCGACACGATCAAAAACAGACTTCTTAATATCTAAGCGTTCTACAACAACCTCAATAATCCAGTCGGCCTGAGCAATATCTTTGAGGTTATCCTCAAAATTGCCTGTTTTGATACGTTTTACAAATGATTTGCTGTAAATTGGTGAAGGATTTGTCTTTAAAGCTGTTTCTAACGAAGTATTGACAATTCGATCCCGAACGGTCTTACTCTCCAACGTTAGACCTTTTGCTTGTTCTGCAGGCAGCAGTTCACGGGGAACAATATCCAGCAACAGGACTTCGACACCAATGTTAGCAAAATGACAAGCAATTCGCGAGCCCATAACACCCGAACCGAGAACTGCCACTTTTCTAATATTTCTGTTCATCATAACATATTTATCATGCACATCCGTACATTTGGTTTAACTTCTACACAATTACTTCTTCCTTATAATTGGTTGCCAACTCATTGAGCTTAGCCAGAGAAGCAATTAATTGATCACGTTCATTTTCCGAAAAATTCTCAGCGAGATACTGGTTAAAATTGCGCACCACATCTTTCGCAATCCTTCTCTTCTCGCGCCCTAACTCTGTCAGGTATACTTTGACAGAGCGTTTATCCGTTGTACTGGTCTCTCGGTAGATAAATCCCAAGGACTCTAAATTATTCAACACCCGGGACAAACTAGTTGTTTTGACCCCGGTCAAATTCGCAATCTGAGAAACAGGCGTACCCTCTTTATGGATATTGATTAAAATATAACCCGCTGCTTGGGTAAAACCATACTGTGAAGCAATTTGATTATATTTATTGGCGATTGTCTGCCAACCTGTTTTTAAAAAATAGTCGATTGTCTGATTTTGGTTCATAGCGTATTCACAAGCGATTTTATTATTATGCTTGCATAACAAATATAATAGTTAAGAATTAGAATAACAAACTTGAAAATGCAAATTTTGTTAATTCCCTGTCCTCATCTTTCTAGAATCACTTTTCTTGCTTTTTTATGACCAAAATCGAAATGTGGAAAACTTTTAACAACTGAAATCCAGTTAAATAAAGTAAAACGCAAAACTTTTATTAACAGCCAATGTGCAATATTCAAAATTAATTGCGTTAAATTTGTCCTAAACAAATATCGACACCGTATGGCTTTAGTAAACATACCACGCTTGGACTTGTTGCATTATACACAAGGAACCCAAGAACAACGAAATCAATTTATTCAAGATATTGGCAAGGCTTTTAACGAAACGGGCTTTGTAACGATTGCAAATCATGGTTTATCAAAAGAATTAATTGAGGAATTATATCAGGTCGTTCCGGAATTCTTTGGTTTACCAACAGAGATAAAAGAAAAGTATGAATTTCCTGAGCTTGCAGGCCAACGTGGATACACGGCTAAGGGAAGAGAAAAAGCGAAAGATGCAAAAACTCCAGATCTAAAAGAATTCTGGCAACGTGGTCAGACGATCGTTGGTGAAGAGTATTCAAAAGCGGACTTCCCAGACAATCCACAAGTGGAAGAAATACCTCGTTTTAATGGCGTAACAGCTGAAGTTTATAAAAAACTAGAAGACACAGGGCGTGAATTACTAAAAGCAATCGCGACTTACCTAGATCTTGAAGAAAATTATTTTGAGAAATTTGTAATCAATGGCAACTCTATCTTGCGTGCGATCCATTATTTCCCAATTACGGATCCTGATGCATTGGCTCCTGACGCTGTACGTGCAGGTGCGCATGAAGATATCAACCTGATTACACTATTAATCGGTGCTAGCGCAGATGGACTGGAAGTTTTGACAAAAGATGGCGAATGGTTTCCGATCAAAGCAAAGGGAGAGGATATCGTCATTAACGTAGGCGACATGTTGCAGCGTTTGACCAACAACAAACTTAAATCAACAACTCACCGCGTTGTTAATCCTCCTCGTGAAAAAATGGGCACTTCCCGCTTTTCCATTCCGTTCTTTTTACATCCAAAATCTTCGATGAGCTTGGCCTCATTGGAATCTTGCATTGACGCAGCTCATCCAAAGGCCTATGAAGACTATACCGCAGGTGAATATCTAGATGAAAGATTAAGAGAAATCGGTTTGAAAATGTAAGGCAAGCTAAATCCATTCATGCTGGATGTTATTATAAAAAAAGCAGATCGGATGATCTGCTTTTTTTATAATAAATTATTTCAATCTATAACCGACTCCTACGTTCATAAAGATATTGTGTAATCCAAAACTGATACTTTCAAAACCAGTCTTCATAATATTATTGAAACCATAGTCAAGTTGAGCAAGTGCAAAAAATTTACCATTGACCTTATATTGAGTGCCCAAGCTTAGTCCAATATCAATATTACGTACACTTTCTTTAAAATCATAATCGGCATTGTCGACAATAATCTTGTCACCAGTAGGTTGTTCATGCCGTAGATAGCCATTATAAGCTTCTCCGTAGAACTCCTTTTTTACAGCAAAAGAAATATATGGGCCAGCTTGGACATTCCAACGGTTTGAAAGCTGGTAGGTTGCCTGAATAGGTACAGAAAGATAAAGATTATGTACTTTAGTGGTTATATCCCCTGTGTAATACCCTCTCAATTCATCTTTTGAATCATTAACGGCATTAAAGGTTGTTTTATATCCCTTTACTGCCGCTTTAGTATCCATTCCTTTGCCCTCAAAAGTAAGGCCTAGTGCAACTCCCCATTTGGAATCAATATGATAATTCGCTTTAGCACCCACAAAAAATGGAACGTTGGGGCTGTAACTTTTAATCTTCCGAATTTCTCTCGGCAAGGATAAAGGAGCTGCTCCTCCGATCTTGGTACCCAACATGACCTGAACATCTAATTTACCATCCCTACTATCTATTTCCTGAGCTTTAATAAAAACTGGAATAGAAGCCATTACGGCTAATAAAACTATATATATGCTAATTTTCATTATTTCTTCGTTACAATTTTGAGATCATCCACGATCAACTTACTACCAACAGCACCGATAAAATTATCACCATATTTACTTGACGACATCACTATAGCAATACTGTAATCCAAATTGGTAACATCAGATTCGACTACCGAACCCGAGTATTTAAACGGTAAAACAAACTTTACAAAGCCATTATCTCCCGTTGCTCCTCCATTTTCAAGTCGGGCGATAGCAATGATGCTCGGGTCATTCAAAATATTATGCCCTGTCAAATAGGATACTCTTTTTTTAGGATCTGGTTCAGAGGCCATTAATTTTTTTCGATTATAGAAAACCGCATAAATATCACATGAATCCTTCATATTAACAGGTTTTAAATTTTCATCTGTTACATTCGCTCCCGGAGCATATTTATAATACCCTTCTAAAGCCAAAGGAATCTGATTGAAAGGAAGACCAAATTGCGTTGCAGACAGTGGGTCTGTCAATACGGGACCTGTATCGAATGATCCTATAAATAGATTCCCTGCTGCGATTGGTTTTTTAAACATTGCGCCAAAAGATCCGGTGAGTTTTGTTTCTAATAAGGCTGCTTTCGCTCCAGAATGAGCATCTGTAGTGGTCTTCGTCGGATAGGATTCTGGCTCTTTCACTCCACCTCCAAAACTCAACGTAAGTGAGAAACTTGGATTTCCCGAACCCCAGTTATAAAAGTCCTGGCCATCTATTTTATTAAAGAAAATGATATATTTCTCATCTTTGTCAATTGAAACATCTTCAAATCCGTATTCTGTAGGGACAAAACCGCCATCTGTTTTAACAAGTTTAATGAGGTAATTCTTTGCAAACTGCTTATCTTGTGAAATAACTTTGTAATATACTCCGCTCTTCAATAATTGATCTATTATGACTTTATTAACATCCTTTTCACCAGCCGGCATTTCCAAAGAATCTTGCAATAGTTCAATAGAAGCACCCGGAGTTAAATCAAACTTCATATCCAACTTTGCAAGGTTGTGAATACCTGGCTGAAGGTAAATAGTTACCTGATTATTCGTAATTACCGGATTTAATAGAAAAATATCTTCCTCTGCACGAACCCCAACAATATCAGCTTCCATATTCAGAGCCTCCTCTTTTATGCAACTCCCCAGACTAAAAAGTAGCATAAAACAAATTACCCAAGGGTAAATTCGTCTTTGTTTCATAAAAAATAGTATTAGTGTAAATATATTCCCAATGCTGTTGACAATGCATTGAAATGAGCACAAAGCTACCGATCTAACCTCCAAAAAAAGACATTTCAATCACCTTTTCTTTCTAGGCAACCAATTCTTTACACTGCAACAGGCAGTTAAGCGTCTTTGATTTCCTGTTTGACTTTAGCAGGCAAGCTCTCAACAATCAGATTATAGCTATGTGTAATAAGTTCTTCCAATGCACCGTCATTCAATTCCTGATTTGCAATCACAGTGTTCCAGTGCTTTTTGTTCATGTGATAACCGGGTAGTACTGTCTGATCATACCGTTCTCTGAGTTCAACGGCTTTCTCCGGATCACATTTCACATTGAATCGTAACCCGTCGATCTGATCCAGCCCCACCAATAAAAATATCTTGCCGCCCACCTTAAATACCAAGGTATCTGGACCAAACGGTGTCTCCTCTGCCACCGGACCAATGGAAAGGCAATAATCTCTTAACTCTTCAATATTCATATTTTCTTAGTTTGATTTAACTCATTCGCAACCATCAATGCTCTTATTTACGTATAAATTTGACAATAATCAATATAAATTTAACAAAACAACAGCTCAGATTTGTGATTAAATTTGTAATAGGTCAAATTACGTAAAGAATCTAAGCGGACTAAAAAAGATCATTAACACAGCTAGCAGATGAAAAAATTATATATCAGGATAATTCTACTCACCATTATATCTATATCGACACTCCCGATACAATGTAAAAGTATAGACAATACAAATCAAGACAATATGACTCAGGACAACATCGTCGAAGCCGTTTCCAAGGGACAGCATACTATAGCAAAAAAACTATTGGAAGCTGGCGCCGATGCAAACCAAAAAGGCAATGATTCCAAGCCGTTATTATTAGTTGCAACAGAAAAGAAAGATCTTGCCATGGCAAAGTTACTTCTTGAGCATGGCGCAAACGTCAACCTTCAGGACAATAGTTTAAATAGCTCCTTCCTATATGCTGGGGCTTCGGGGTATACCGAACTGGTTAAACTTTACCTTGATCATGGTGCAGACTTCAAGGTCTTCAATCGGTATAACGGCACTGCACTTATTCCTGCCTGTGAACGCGGCCATGTGGAAACCGTTAGGTTACTTGCCCATACAAAAGGCTTTCCCGTCGACCACATCAATAGATTGGGTTGGACTGGATTATTGGAAGCAATCATACTTGGAGATGGCAGTCAAAAATATGTGGATATTGTCCAAATATTACTCGACGCAAATAGTGATAAAAACATCGCCGACCATGAAGGTATAACCCCAGTTGAGCATGCAAGAAAAAAAGGATTTAATAAAATTGTTGCCTTACTGGAAGCGAAAGGCAACGGAAAATAAAAAAGGAGAATCACATCTATTAGATGTGGTTCTCCCTGGACTAAGTATTTCGGTATCGCTTTTTATTGACACCTATCTTCTATTTTTGTAAAAGCGTCTGAATTTCTTTTTGGATCGCCGTTCCTTTGTCGGCATTGTACCATTTTTGAATCTCTTCTTTAATATCCGAGAAATCTTTTCCTTGCTCTTTTAAGTTTAAGAATAGATCTTGACAGTCTTTTGGTCGCGGACCCCAGACCGCCAAATCTACGCCATCCTGATTTCGAATCACCAAAATTGGGATAGACTTCCCCCCATTGGTTAGATACGAATCTATCAAAAAGGGTGCACTGTCGCGCAATTGGATATCGACCGTAATATTGGGATTTTGGGCAGCCATCTTAGCAAGCATTGGTACAGAATGCGCAGCATCGCCACACCAAGGTTCGGTAATAATGATCCATTGTTGTTTTTCCGAAATCGTGTTGACAAACCGCTGAAACGCCTCGCTTGGCTCAAAACGTTTTAACCAACGCCCCATTCTTGTCCAGTTCATTTTGGTGTACTGATAGTATTCGTCATCCTGATATGTCGGGTGATTTTCAGGATGATTCAATATATCTTTGAATTGTTGCAAATAATTTTCAAACGTCATAAAATCAATTTTGTGCAAAGGTAATTTTTAGATCCAACTTTCTCAAAAATTCTGTATACCAAAGATTTTACATTCCCCGATGAGATTTCACACTTATTAACAATTAACTAAATTATCTTTGGCAGATACAACCAGTAAATGAAAAGATTAATTCAATTATTTCTATTATTTTTCATAATCAGCACCGCTTATTCCCAAACGAGTATCAAGGGGAAAATTTTAGATAAAGCTGACAATAAGCCTTTAACTAATGCCTCGGTCATCCTATTGAACAGGGACTCCGTGCTCCGTTATTTTAACAGAGCCAATGAAGAAGGGAAATTTCAGATCAAAAACATTAAACCCGGGAGTTATATCATTCTGGCTACTTATCCCAAATTTGAACTTTATAGCGACACCATCGACATCAAAGATAAGGACATTGATCTCAGCGACATTAAAATCAATTCGCAAAGAAATGTACTGGAGGAAGTTATTATTACACGTCGATTACCCATAACGCTTAAAGGGGACACAATAGAATATGATGCGGCAAGTTTCGCAACCGAGAAAAATGCAAAACTCGAAGATCTTTTTCGAAGATTGCCAGGTTTCACGGTCTCCGGTGACGGGAATATCACAGCGCAGGGCAAAACGGTACAGAAAGTCTTTATTGATGGCGAAGAGTTTTTTGGCTATGACCCTAAAATTGCCATCCGGAATGTCCGCGCCGATGCGGTGGACAAAGTGCAATTGTATGAGAAAAAATCAGAAGAGGCCGAACTTTCAGGCATAGATGACGGTGTTCGGATTCAGACAGTCAATGTCGTGTTGAAAGAAAAGGCCAGAAAAGGTATCTTTGGAAGTACGGAGGTTTTAGGCGGAACAAAAGAGCTCTACGCCGGAAACTTATTTGCAGCTAAATTCAACCAAACTGAACGGATTGGCATCACCGCCAATCACAATAACATGGGAAGTTCCAATAGCCGTGAAGGCTCTTTGCGGATGAACAACCAGATTACGGGCCAACCGCTAAACACCTCCTTGGGGGCGAACTATGAAAATCAGTTTCTCAAAAAAGCATTAAAGGTAAATGCCAATTATAATTACAATAACAGCAGCAACAAAAATCAGTCGGAAGATTACAACAAGAACATCCTCCCAGACAACTCGATTTTAGAACGAAACAGCAAAAATTACAACGAAAATAGTGCAAGAAGCAATGGTGTCAGATCCAATCTCTCCATGCGACTAGATTCAACCCAAAATATAGAACTTCAAGCCAACGGAAACTGGTCGAATAATTTCAGTTTTAGTCAGTCAGAAAGTTTCACCACAGATGCTGCAAGAGATTCAGTTAGCTCTTTCAAGGAAAAAAATGAATCAAATACTTCGAGCCAAAGCAATAATTTTCGCCTGAATTATAGAAAAAGACTCAAAGCCGGCAGCTCATTGAATCTAATGGTCGGGAATAGCTTTAATGAATCTGAATCCTACAGCAAGGTAAATTCCAAGACTATTCTTTATAAAAGCAGCGATACGACGGATATTAACCAAAATCGACGGATTAACAATAATGGTAATAACTTTTCTACCTCATTAAATTTCAACAATCGAATCAATGACGCCATGAATCTGGCGCTAGGCTACAGCTTCAATCAGTCAAAGAACACAAGCTTCCAGGAATCAAAAGATAGTCTAACGAATAAGGTAGATCCATTATACTCTAAAAATCAGATCGACAATAATACCAACCAGGGAGTCAATGTTCATCTGTCTTATCGGAAAGATAAATTTGAGGTTAATTTCTCCAACCGAACATTTTACAAAAATCAAAAGCTAAGCGATAGTGACCGGGATATAAACCTTTCAAGGAATTTCTGGGACAACAATCTAAACGTTGATGCCAATTACCGGATTTCAAACAGTAAAAATATCCGACTGGCCTACCAGAGCTCGAATATCATTCCTTCGTTCGATCAGTTACAGCCACTGCAACCTCAAACAAATCCTTTGTTTCAACAGATCGGTAATCCGGACCTCAAACGGGCTGTCAATAATAACATCTCGGCAAATTATAATGCTTTCAGCTTATTAAAGGGAACCAACATTAACGTGAACGGAAATTTCTCATTTGTCAATAACCCAATTGTCAATAAGACAACAGTTATGGAGAATTCGGCCCAGATCAGTAGCTATGAAAATTTATCCGGCAAATCGAACTGGAATGGCGGATTGAACATCAATCACATGCAACCATTGGCCAACCGTCGCATTAACTTCAATAAAAGTGCAAACATCAGATATAACAATAGTTATAGCTACACTAAATTTGAAAACGGCCAATCCCAAGGTGAGTTTCTCCTGAACAATTCAAAAAACACCTCTTTCGGTCTCGGGTCGAGTTTAAATGAGCAAGATTCAGAAGGATTTGATTTTGACCTCTCAGTGAATGCAGGGCTCAATGCACAACAAAATTCTATAAACACACAATATAACGCAACTAATTTTGAAGGTGGGGCTTCGGGATATATCAAATATTTTCTACCGAAGAAATTTAACATCATGACAAACATTTACTATAGCTATACCGGGCCTACTAAACTGTACAAGAAATCTATTAATCAATTTTATACCAACCTGGAACTGGAGAAAAAGGTATTGAAGGATGAGAGTCTGACAGTCAGCCTGAAAGCCTTTGACCTCTTCAATACATTTAACAATACACGTCGGAATGGCAGTGATACCAATTACTCGGAATCCACCCAACAGGTATTGACACAGTATTTTTTAGTTGGTGTCAAATGGGATTTTAATAAATATTTAGGAAAAAGCAATGATTAAAACATATTTGGCCATTATTATATCCTGTCTCACCGGATTATCTCTCCAGGCACAATACGCCTATTTTGGCAATAGGGGGACCATTAGTTTTGACAAGGTGACGTATACAAAAGCCCGCATGCGACAAATGTCCAATGACATGAGCTCAAAAATGATGGATCGGGGCATGGGTTTTATGGAGCACCTCGATAAGATGCCGGAATCGCATACGGATCGAATGAACCTATACTTTGATGAGAATGCTACCGTGCTTATGCCCGAAGAGAGCACAAGTACCGAAAAGCAGAATGGAGAAGGCAAAATGCGGGCTCCAAATGTTACTGCAAATGGCAGAGGCGGTAGAAATCAAGGGGGGGCACGAGGCGGAGGAGGCGGAAACCAACGCGGTATGCTCAGAGGCGGAGCCAATAAAAATGGTAAAGTACTTTACCAGGATTTAAAAGCCGGAACAGCCGACATTCAATTGAATATCGATGAGAAATATTTACTTTCCGAAACCTTGGACAGCATCACCTGGCGCTTTACCGAGGAATTTCGCAATATCGCCGGCATCAACTGCCGAAGGGTAAATGGGGCTACAAAAGACTCCCTTTATCTGATCGCCTACTATGCCGAGGAAATACCGGTCTCTGCAGGTCCTGCCCTGAGCCATGGTCTTCCGGGCATGATATTGGGGCTGGTCATACCAGAGATGCACATCCAATACTGGGCAACAAATATCGCTTATACCAATAATCTGGTCCCCACAGATTGGCGGGACAAAAAATCAAAGCAGATGAAATTGGAGGAATTTTCGGCGCTCTTTGGCAGATATATGCCACGCAACCGGCAAAATGAGTCAGCAAAAAAACGGATCTTGGAGCAACTTGTCTATTGAAAATGTCAGTTTGGCAGTACCTAAGGACAAATTGATGACAAATAGTGATTTTTTTACAAAACATTCGGATTGGCATAAGGGTTGATAATAGAGTGATAGAATTTATTAAGTAAAAAATTAAAATACAAGATATGTCTAAAATTATAGGAATTGACTTAGGTACTACAAACTCATGTGTTGCCGTAATGGAAGGTAACGAGCCTGTAGTAATTACGAACAACGAAGGTAAGCGTACCACTCCTTCCATTGTAGCTTTCGTAGAAGGTGGCGAACGTAAAGTGGGTGATCCAGCTAAACGTCAAGCAATTACTAATCCGCATAAAACTATTTATTCTATTAAACGTTTTATGGGACTTTCATATGATGAGGCAGTAAAAGAAGCTGAACATGTACCTTATAACATCGTTAAAGGTGACAATAATACACCACGCGTAGAAATTGACGACCGTAAATATACTCCACAAGAAATCTCTGCAATGATTCTTCAAAAAATGAAGAAAACTGCTGAAGACTTCTTAGGTCAAGAAGTAACTGAGGCTGTCATCACAGTACCTGCATACTTCAACGATGCACAACGTCAAGCAACAAAAGAAGCCGGTGAAATCGCTGGTTTATCGGTTAAACGTATCATCAACGAACCTACTGCCGCTGCTTTGGCTTACGGGTTGGATAAAGCGCACAAAGACATGAAGATCGTTGTGTTTGACTGTGGTGGTGGTACACATGACGTTTCCGTATTGGAATTAGGTGATGGTGTCTTTGAAGTAAAATCTACTGACGGTGATACTCACTTAGGTGGTGATGACTTCGATAACGTGATCATCAACTGGTTGAATGAAGAATTCAAAAATGAAAACAATGGCTTTGACTTGAAAAAAGACCCAATGGCATTGCAACGTTTGAAAGAAGCTGCTGAAAAAGCGAAAATTGAATTATCAAGTGCAACTTCTACTGAAATCAACTTACCATACATTACTGCAGATGCAACTGGTCCAAAACACTTAGTTCGTACATTATCACGTGCTAAATTTGAGGCTTTGGCAGCTGACTTGATCAAGAGAACAATTGCGCCTTGCGAGTCTGCATTGAAAAATGCTGGTTTCAGCAAATCAGATATCGACGAAATTATCTTAGTAGGTGGTTCTACGCGTATCCCAGCAATTGTTGACGCTGTGAAAGCTTTCTTCGGAAAAGAGCCTTCTAAAGGTGTAAACCCTGACGAAGTTGTTGCTTTAGGTGCTGCAATCCAAGGTGGTGTTTTGACTGGTGAAGTAAAAGATGTATTATTATTGGATGTTACTCCACTTTCATTGGGTATTGAGACAATGGGTGGTGTGATGACTAAATTGATCGAAGCAAATACAACTATCCCGACTAAAAAATCGGAAACATTCTCGACAGCTTCAGACAATCAACCATCTGTGGAAATCCACATCTTACAGGGTGAGCGTCCAATGGCAAGCCAAAACCGTACAATCGGTCGTTTCCATTTGAATGATATTCCACCTGCACCTCGTGGAGTGCCTCAAATTGAAGTTACTTTTGACATTGATGCCAACGGTATCATCAAAGTGTCAGCAAAAGATAAAGCAACTGGTAAAGAGCAAAACATTCGTATTGAAGCATCTTCAGGTTTATCTGATGACGAAATCAAACGCATGAAAGAAGAAGCTGAAGCAAATGCTGATGCCGATAAAAAAATGAAAGAAGAAGCTGACAAAGTAAATGCAGCTGACGCCCTGATCTTCTCAACTGAAAAACAATTGAAAGAATATGGTGACAAAATTTCAGCAGATAAAAAAGCACCTATCGAAGCTGGCTTAACAAAATTAAAAGCGGCATATGAAGCGAAAAACTTCGCCGATATTGATGCAGCTTCTGAAGAATTGCAAAATGCTTGGAATGCGGCTTCTGAAGAGATGTACGCAGCTTCTCAAGGCGGTGCACAACAACCTCAAGGAGATGCTGGTCAAGCACAAGGCGGAAGCCAACAAGGTGGTGATGACGTAACTGACGTAGATTACGAAGAAGTGAAATAATCACTCCTCCTGATAAATAAAAAGCTCCGAGCCTGTATAAGCTCGGAGCTTTTTTTGTTGTAAAACCCGCCACCTCGAGCTTTACATTTCGAAAAGAAAAAGTTTTATCATCTATTTTTAGGTATCAACCTTAACAGACGGTTGCTATTTACGATAGTGGCTCAATATGCCCTTGTCCAATGTCGCCCATATCCCCGCTGGCATATCCGCTTTTTTCAAGGCATAGTTTGTCCAGGTATTACAAGAGTAAAACATGCTATAAGCACCTTTAGCTTCATAAAAGGCATCTGCATCATCGTATTGCGCATCTGTCTCGACCAAGATAGGCTTCCCCTCACGCAGGTCCAAAGAATCATAGATATACTTCACCAGTGCACGATATTGCTTTTCGTTTATTTTATATCCAAAGCACAAATCGTCTTCTTCGATAGTGTTATAATAGGTTACATGCATAGCGGACTCTCCCAGACCAAAAGCAGCTACAAAAGCCGTGGATGCCTTAAGATCTTTCCATTCTGGTGTGTCCAAATAAAACCCCTTATCCCCCCAACCTATACCCATATACCGATAGTCCGTTTTTTTACCGACTGTATTGGCATAAGGAAACACGTTGGACCAATCCAGCTCTTTCATGACAATCGGCAACACAATATCCGTATGTACACCGTTGGATTTGACAAACACCTGAATGGTCTGATCTGAAGAGATCTCTTTAGATGAAGCGGAGAGTCGCGACAGACAATACTCTGCAACAATATATAAAACACAAAATCCTATAATTCCTAAAATAATATATCCTAACACCTTACCTATTTTTTTCATTTAAATAATTCCCTTTTTTATCATAATCCAACATGTGGGTCTAATCTTGGCTACTCCAGTGTTTCCATTTCCTACAACACGACTACCATTCGCAACATTTGCTCGATTAGGCACAAAAAAACCTGCATTGTTGCCAATACAGGTGAAAGATAAGCTATTTCTGCTAGCTCTTAAAATAACTTCTCCGGATAAACACCATCCGCAACCAATTTAGAAATTGATTCCTGCACGATAGGTTTATCTTCTTTATAAGTCACTCCAAACCATTTTGATGAAGTTGGGATCACTTTAAAATCGGCCAGTTTATGTTTCACCATATAATCTGGAACCGAAGGGATAAAGAACTCCGCCTTTAAATTCTCTTTGTTTTCCTCAACAAAAGCCGGGAACATCGCTTGCGCGACTTCGAATATTTTTGGTGTAAAGCCCCAAAAGTTCATCGAAACGCGCGTCTGTGGGTCCAAATCGTGTTCAACGCCATTTTCCTCATAAACAATTTTACGATCATCGCCCTCGCCTTTGTAATAGATGTTGGTACGCTCGGTAACACTTTCCATATGTCCAGAAGCACTAACTTCGCAGACACCGCGAGATACATACCCGTAATCAGACATTGTATTACCCACTTGAAAGCCCATCAATGACATCTGTTGATCTGATACCTCTGTCGTTAAAAACTTGGCCATTTTGTCGAAAGAATCCGAACCATAGAAATCGTCTGCATTGATCACACAGAATGGTTCATTCACCTTATCCTTCGCGCTCATGACAGCATGTGCCGTGCCCCAAGGTTTCGTTCTTTCAATGACGTGATTCACGCCAAATTTCGTTAAATCAAAATCTTGAAAAGCGTAGTCTACTTCTATTTTACCTTCCAATTTTTTATCAAAAACGTCTTTCATCTTCTCCAGAAATTCTTCCCGGATAATGAATACCACTTTTCCAAATCCTGCGCGAATGGCATCATAGATTGAATAGTCAATAATTGTCTCGCCGTGTGGGCCAAAACCATCTACTTGTTTTAAAGAACCATACCGGCTAGCCATTCCTGCTGCCAAAATCAAAAGGGTTGGTTTACTCATATTTAAATTGTGTTAATAGAACTTCTTTTCGTCCGCAAACTTAGCTAAAATTGCCCTTAAAAGCAAATGTAGCTAAGTGCCAAACAGTTGTTAAAAATAGCTTATCGGAACGAAAATTATTAAAAAATTAGTGTTATTTCTTCTTTAAGAATGCGTTCAATAGCCCTGTTGCCAATTTACCCAAAAGCTTGACCCCTTCTCGTGCAAGTGTCGTTGTCGCGGTACGCTGCGCGGCTTCCAACGGTGTTTGCCTTCTTGATGTTGGCCTGTCGGCTTTGGCGGCTTCTTTCTCCGCTGCTGCGCGCTGTTCCTCCTGTTGCACGACCTCCATTTTCTCATCGATCATCTCAGCCGCCGAACGATTTTCCTGTCTTTCCTGATATTTTACCTTCAGGTCTGACTGATTAATAATCTGATTGATTGTCGCATCGTCTGCGGGGCCCATCACAGCACGGGCAGGTACCAGATGAGTCGCCACCACTTCCGTAGGAATCCCCTTATCATTCAGCACAGTAATTAAGGCCTGGCCTGTACCCAAAGAAGTCAAAATCTGATCAATCTCGTAAAAGTCTGATTTAGGATAGGTTTTGACTGTTTTTTTTAGATTTTCGGCATCATTGGGTGTAAAGGCCCGCAAAGCGTGTTGTACCCGGTTTCCCAATTGCGCCAATACGGATTCCGGAACATCTGTCGGAGACTGTGTACAGAAAAACACACCGATCCCCTTGGAGCGGATAAGACGAATAATCTGATCAACTTGCGTTAAAAAGGCTTTGGAAGCTCCGTTGAAAAGAAGGTGCGCCTCATCAAAGAAAAACACCAATTTCGGCTTATCCAGGTCCCCTACTTCGGGCATATTCTTAAACAGCTGGGCGAGCAAGCTCAATAAAAAAGTCGAATAAAGCACTGGCTGATCCTGTACATCAGAAATATTTAGCAAACTGATAATACCCTTGCCGTCAACTTTCTGAAATAAGTCATTGATATCAAATTCCTTCTCACCAAAGATATGAGCAAGTCCCTGTTGTTCCAAAGCGACGATCTTACGCAAGATAGTCCCCGAACTTGCTGAACTGATCTTCCCATAATCGTTCTTGATCTCTTCGCTTCCGGGACCGTCAGCGAGATAAGTTAACAATTTCTTGGTATCGGTAAAGTCTATCAATGGCATCTGATGATCCTGTGCGTACTTAAACATGGCCGCCAAAACGCCGGTCTGTGTTTCATTCAGCTCCAGGATCCGGCCCAACAAGACCGGTCCAAAATCACCTATCGTAATTCGCATCGGAATTCCTTTGTGCCCCGACAGCGAATACAATTCTACCGGAAAACTTGCCGGTTCAAAGGGTAGCCCTACCGCATTTCCACGATCCAATAAAGCTTGATTGGTAACACCGGGGACGGCAAGACCAGAAAGATCGCCTTTTACATCCAGCATAAATACAGGCACGGAGGCATCCGATAACTGCTCAGCAATCAGCTGGAGCGTCCGCGTTTTCCCTGTTCCTGTGGCACCGGCGATCAGTCCATGGCGATTCATCATTTTCAGCGCCAGATTGACCTTTGCTTCGGCTAAAATTTCACCATTCAAAATACCAGCTCCCAAATATATAAAAGCCCCCTTGGGGTTATAAGAAGCTTGAACCTTCTCGATAAATTGTTCTTTATTTGCCATAGAAAAGGCTTAATATTTATAATACATAACACTATTGAAAATTTTCCAAAAAATAATCTTTTCGTCACAATTTCGTGCCAAATTTCATTTTTTATGTACTTTTAATTTGAAATTAACATAGAATTGCTATTTTTACCATGTAAAACAATATCATTAAAGGTACTAAAAAATGTTAAATAAGAGATTTAGATTTGTGGCAGCATTCTTATGTGCGATCATCTTTTTCACAAAGATGGCCATCTCTATATCGCCTATTTTTTCCAATAGTTTAGACCAAAACACGATCCTTCAAATTGTTTTACAAATAGAAATCGAGAACAACAATGGCGCAAGCACAGACACGCTTGAGACTGCCTCAAAATTTTTCAATACAAAAACTGACGAACCCATTGTATTCGAAACAATCATTGTTGAGAACCAAGGAAAACAAAAGAATTACCTAAAAAACGAGAAAAGCATTTTAGCTTTCCATCCTACGGTTCCAACGCCGCCTCCTAACTGTTAATAAATACATCCTTATGGGATGTATTCAAATTATCCACATACTGAACCCCAGTATGCGGCTTCTTATTGATTTTTCCTGATAATGCCAATGCAAAAAGCATCGAGTGCCCTTCAATCGGTACCCATTGCTATAGCAATAGGCTGCTTCGAGAAAATTTATTATACAGATAAACACAAATTTTATGTTTGGAACTCGTACGTCGGCTTTTCTGAAACTTTCGAAAAGAGACTTAAAATATGATTTCCCTGCTAGTGTTGTGGTGTTTTTGGTGGCACTTCCATTATGTTTGGGAATTGCAATGGCCTCAGGTGCGCCATTGTTTGCAGGATTATTGACTGGTGTAATTGGTGGAATCGTTGTTGCTTCAATCAGTAAATCACCACTCAGTGTAAGTGGACCGGCTGCAGGTCTCACAGTTATTGTTCTAGGTGCAATTCAGAGCTTGGGCGCTTATGAAACCTTCCTCCTTGCGGTTGTCATCGCAGGTGTGGTCCAGGTGATCCTTGGTATTCTAAAGGCGGGTATGATCGGAAATTATTTCCCTTCCGCCGTTATTGTTGGTATGTTGGCCGCTATCGGTATTACCATTATTATGAAACAAATCCCTTTGGCATTGGGATTAATTGAAACACACGCTTTTGAATTGGACAATGGACATGGTATAGGAGCATATTTTGACACCGTTGTCTCAGCTATCAATTTTGGCGCATTGATTATCTGTGCCCTATCCTTAGCGATCTTAATCTTTTGGCCATCGATTCCTAAATTGAATAAGGTACCGGCACCATTGGTTGTTGTGATCGTTGGCGTAGGCTTAGCCTATCTTTTTCAGGGATCTTCCTTTCAGCTACTTGACAAACAGTTTGTTCTTGTTCCAATTGTAGGCTCATTTGCTGAATTTACAGGCCTGTTCACTTTACCTGATTTCACACAGATTGTCAACAAGGATGTTTGGATAGCTGCATTTACCATTGCGATCATCGCCAGTCTCGAAACATTATTGAGCATTGAAGCTGTCGACAAGATTGATCCCTATAAACGTAATACGCCGACTAACCGTGAATTAGTCGCACAAGGAATCGGGAATATGACCAGTGGACTTTTGGGCGGTTTGCCATTGACCTCTGTTATTGTACGCTCATCAGCCAATGTCAATGCGGGCGGAAAAACAAGACAATCAGCCATTATGCATGGTATCTGGCTACTTGTTGCCATGTTGGCTATTCCGACTATGTTAAATATGATTCCTTTGGCATGTCTTGCAGCCATTCTATTGCACACAGGCTATAAATTGGCTAAGCCGAGTCTATTTTCTTCAATGTATCGAAAAGGGTTGGATCAATTCATTCCATTTTTCGTGACTATTGTAGCTATTGTAATGACAGATCTATTAATGGGTGTTGGGATCGGAATCGTTGTGGCTACATTCTATATCCTACGGGCAAATATGAAAAATGCCTTTAAGTATAAGATCGAAAAAGACAACGAAGAAGATAAGGCGGTGATCACATTAGCGGAGGAAGTGTCATTTCTGAATAAGGTCCCTATCCAACAGAAACTGTATAGTTTGCCAAAATCAGTAAGTAAGATCCGTATCGATGGGACATTCAGTAAATTTATCGACAAGGACGTGATTGAAGTCATCAAGGACTTCGAACAGAACGCAAAAAGTAAAGGCAAGGAAATCGAGCTTTTACAGGTCGTATATAAAAAATAAAGTTGTTTCAAATAAACAATAGATTTAGAAATTTGTATTAATATAAAATTGAAAAAACGCCTTTGGGCAAATAGAGAATATGGAAAATAAAGATTTAAAAATAGGATTTGACAATATTATTAAAGGGAACAAAGAGTGGATGGATTTCGTAAAAAATGATACTACAGGACGTTTCCAACAACTTGCAAAAGGTCAAAATCCCGAAATTCTTTGGATTGGTTGTGCAGACAGCCGTGTACCGGCCAATGAATTGACTGGTACAAAACCCGGGGAGGTCTTTGTACACCGTAACATTGCCAATATGGTCATCCACTCAGATATGAGTTTATTGAGCGTACTGGATTATGCCGTCAACGTGTTAAAAGTAAAACATGTTATCGTAGCTGGACACTATGGCTGTGGTGGTGTGGCCGCATCTTTAAGCCGCAATCAATACGGTATCATTGATAACTGGCTTGGCCACATCAAAGATGTATACCGCTTGCATAGCGAAGAGATTGATGGTATCGAAGAGAATGAAAAGAAAGTAGACCGTTTAGTTGAACTCAATGTCAAAGAACAGGTTTTTAATCTTTGTTCTACTTCCATCATCCAAAATGCATGGAAAAATGGCCAGGCACTTGCCGTGCATGGTATGGTAATCAATATCGGAACAGGTCAATTGATTGATCAAAGTTGTACATTTACAAGCAATGAATCCCTTGGAAAGGTATTCGCTTTCAAATAGTAACAAATCGGTAAAAAGGGACGGATCTTCGTCCCTTTTTTATTTCAGATCATCGCTGCGCCAGCAGTCGCGACTATAGCGGGTATTTTTCGATTGATTACCTGCTCAGACTAAGCTGAATATCTATCATATCCTAGCTAATATCTCGCTTCTAATAATTAACTTTGTATTATGAGTGAAGAAAAATCATTAAATTTTATCGAGGAAATTGTCGAAGAAGATCTTCGTACAGGAAAACATGGCGGACGTGTATTGACACGTTTTCCTCCTGAACCAAATGGTTACCTCCACATTGGTCACGCCAAATCCATCTGTTTAAATTTTGGATTGGCACAGCAGTATAATGGCAAGACTAATCTACGTTTTGATGACACTAATCCTGTCACTGAGGATACCGAGTATGTTGAAGGCATCAAAAAAGATATTCAATGGCTAGGATTCCAGTGGGCAGAAGAATTATATACTTCAGATTATTTTGAAACACTTTACGGCTATGCTGTAGAACTTATAAAAAAAGGACTTGCTTACGTGGACGATAGCACTGCGGAAGAAATTGCGGCAGCAAAAGGTACCCCGACAGAACCGGGTATTCCAACGCCGTACCGCGACCGGTCCATAACAGAAAATCTGGACTTATTCGCAGATATGCGAGCAGGAAAATATAAAGATGGTGAGAAAGTACTCCGTGCAAAAATAGATTTGGCGAGTCCAAATATGCACCTACGCGATCCATTGTTGTACCGCATCAAACATGCCCACCATCATCGGACGGGAAATCAATGGTGCATCTACCCAATGTATGATTTTGCCCACGGCCAATCGGATTCCATTGAGAAAATCACGCATTCGATCTGTACATTGGAATTTATTCCGCATCGCCCACTCTACGATTGGTGTATTGAAAAGCTGGAAATTTTTCCTTCCAAGCAATATGAATTTGCACGCTTAAACATGACATATACAGTCATGAGCAAACGTAAACTATTGCAATTGGTCAATGATAAGTTTGTGGAAAGCTGGGATGATCCCCGTATGCCAACAATCTCTGGCTTGAGAAGAAGAGGATATACTCCCGCGAGTATTCGTAACTTCTGCGATAAGATCGGCGTTCAAAAGCGTGAAAATATGATTGACGTCAGTCTATTGGAATTCTGCATCCGTGAGGATCTCAACAAAACCGCCTGGCGTAGAATGGCTGTTCTCGATCCGATTAAATTAGTGATCACAAACTATCCAGATGGTCAAGTAGAAGATTTAGTCGGTGAAAATAACCCCGAAGTTGAAGGTGGCGAAGGCCACAGGATCATACCTTTCTCCAAAGAACTATGGATAGAGCGCGAAGATTTTATGGAAGATGCTCCAAAAAAATTCTTCCGTCTTGGTCCTGGGCTTTCAGTTCGTCTAAAACACGCTTATATCGTTACCTGTAACGATTTCGTCAAAGATGAAAATGGAAAGGTAACAGAAGTACATTGTACTTACGTCCCTAATTCTAAATCCGGTGAGGATACTTCCGGACTAAAAGTAAAAGGAACAATCCATTGGATTTCTGTTCCGCATGCAAAGGAAGCCGAAGTAAGATTGTACGACAGGTTGTTCAATGATGAAAATCCAGCTGCAGCTGAAAATTTCAAAGAATCTATCAACCCAGCAAGTTTACATGTGGTAGAACGTGCCTATATCGAGCCGGACTTAGCGAACGCCACTCCTGGTAAAGGTTATCAATTTATACGTTTAGGTTACTTTACGTTAGACACACATTCGACTCCAGCACATCTGGTCTTTAACCGTACAGTGACGTTGAAAGATTCCTGGGGAAAAGAAGTAAAGAAAAATGGTTAAGTAAACCAAACAATAAAAAGCAAAGGGTCGGAAACAATTCCGACCCTTTGCTTTTTATATCATAAAACAACCTACCACCCAAATCTGCCCTCCCTCTTTCTAAACATACACAGACAACACCGCTTGTCCACATTTAGAAGAACAGCAAATGATAAAGGTACATCTTTTCTGCCAAGCTGTAAATTATTTCATTCAGTTTTTAACTTGATTATCGTCATTCACGCAATGCCCTAAAACAAATAGTTTTACAGCAAACAAATACCATTAACGATATGAAAAAGTTACTAATTCTTGCACTTACACTCGGTACTTTAAATTTACAGGCACAGAACAGTCCTGAGCAACGCTGGCAGATGCGTCTTAGAGGAGTCGCGGTAATGCCCAACGAATCGGCCAATATCAGTACTATTGGTGGCGACATTGCGATCAACACAAAATTTATCCCAGAACTAGATTTCACTTATTTCTTTACCAAAAATATCGCAGCGGAGCTGATTTTAGGAACAAGCAAACACAAGGTCAATACCGTTGGCTCCAACTTAAGTGCCATTGGAGGTAACACCTCCGCAAACGTAGATTTAGGTAGTGTATGGCTCCTGCCTCCGACCTTGACAGCGCAATATCATTTTCTTCCGGATGGAGACCTCAGGCCCTATGTAGGTGCAGGGATAAACTATACAATTTTCTATAGTGCAAATGAGGGCCCCACGGTAAAAAACGTAAAGTATGATAATGCGTTTGGATTTGCCACACAACTCGGTATTGATGTCAAGCTTTCAGAAAAATATTTTCTGAATTTGGATGCTAAGTATATTCTCTTGAAGACGGATGTTCAAGTGGATGCGTCCAACTTGGCTCCGAACTTATCAATACCGGCGAAAGTTGATATCAACCCCTTTCTTTTGGGGATCGGATTCGGCATGAAGTTCTAGTATTTCTTTAAACTCCCTATATAAAATGAGGCACCTTCTGATCGTTCAAAAGGTGCCTCTGAATTGCTACTCAATACCATACCATTGCTGATACTGCTTTCTCAACCCCTCGACACGCGCCAGTCGTTTGCTATCTTTGGCTGCCAATAAGATATCTCGATAACGATCTACTGAGTCCAATGCCGTCTGCATATCGCTCCATTCAAAGCCTAGATTTTTTTTATCTAATACCAATTGGTGTAAATAGTCCATATTTTGTGAAACATAGTCCAAGTTTCTGTCTACGATATTTCCGGCCAGGTGTCCTTGTCCAGAACGGTATAAGCTGTCAATGATATCCGCATAGTTAATCGCATCCGACATCGCATATACACGATCCGGCAATTGGTCATATGCTTTCTTAGCAACTTTACCTGCCTGCTTTACCTGCCCTTTTTCTAACAGCAACCGGGCCGTCTTTCCAAAAATATCCCGAGCGTACATACTGGAAAAGCGAAAGGAGTCCGTATCCAAATAGGTTGCATTTTTGACATTTCCCCAATGATATTTATGCATGATATTATCATATAGTGCTTCGACGTTGACCAAAGCAGGTATTTCCTCAGCATTCGTTTGCTGTTCACTGGTGGCAGCGACCGGCATCAGCCTTGAAGCAAATCCTTCATTGACAAGATATTTATCCAGCCCTAGCTTAATATCACCGGGCAGCATATTTGAAAAATAGATCGGCCGATCCCAATGATTATTTTCAAGAAGGGAAAGCAAAGTCAAATCTGATCGACTTAAGTGATCCCCGGGGATTTCCCATTCCATTGTTGAAACGACCGCCTCGTGAAAATAAGCTGGTACGGCATTCTTTTTCAAGATCTCGGCTTTGTTAATAGCCAATTTAACCTTCTTAGTCGGAAAATAATTCTCCAGATTTCCCGAATTCAGCTGTACTTTATAATCTGGATTATCAGAAGTAACAAATTGCAATAATTGTTGGATGTCAACTGCAGCATTCAACTGTCGATCAACGAAAGGGATATAATCCCGAATACCCTTTTTTGTTTTTTCTGCAGGTATCGTTATTGGAAGTCCCGCAGCCTGATAAGTTGGTTTCTTAACCTGCTGCATGTACCAATCACCCGTTAAGTAACTCAGTACAACTATTCTTACGTCGGGACGAACACCTTCAACCTCCTGCAAATACCATAACGGAAAGGTATCATGATCGCCATAGGTAAACAAAATCGCATTCGGCGCACAGGTTTCAAGGTAATTGCGCGCAACATCCCGCGCCAGGGATTTTTCGGAACGATTATGATCATCCCAGTTCTGATGTACCAGAATAATCGGTCCTCCCAAAAGTGCAAAAGATACCCCTGTAGCTAAGGCATAACGGGTATGAAGGAAACGCTTAAAAAAGCGCACCAATGCTATTGCGCCAAGTCCGATCCAAATAGCAAAAGCGTAAAAGGATCCCGCATAAGCATAATCACGTTCACGGGGTTGTAATGGTGTCTGGTTGAGATACACGACAATCGCTATACCCGTAAAGACGAATAACAATGTTAACACCAAAGTGTAGGGCTTATTGTGTTTGTATAACCAAATCGCTCCTGCTATACCCAATAATAAGGGAAGGAAAAAATACGTATTTCGGCTGGGATCATTTTGCTGTGATTCCGAAAGGTCATATTGTCCGCCAAGACGCCAATTGTCCAATGGTTTCAATCCTGAAAGCCAATTCCCATCGGTATATGTTCCATAACCCTGTTTATCATTCTGTCTTCCAGCAAAATTCCATAAGAAATAACGTGCATACATTTCGCCCAATTGAAAATGAAAGAAAAACTTAAAGTTATCGGAGAATTGCGGCTTTTCACCGTCTTTTAACTTGAGATAACTTCTATAGTAAGCTTGATGATTTGCATCCTGGCTATAAATACGGGGAAAAAATGTTTCTCGATCAAAATCATACTTATCCACCTGGGTAAATGCCGTGTAATTGGACTCATCTTTCCGATAACTGGTTTTATTTTCTATGTCCACAGCTTTCGAATCGTAGTAAGGTCCTTTCACCAAAGGTTCCCGTGTGTATTGTTCCCGTCCTAAGTAACCCAAAAACGAAAAGACATTATCTGGTGCATTATTATTGAGGGATGGATTCGCTATACCACGGATCAATACCATGGTATAGGAACTATAGCCAAACAGAATAAAACAAAATACCAATAAGGCTGTGTTTAATGTATACTTCCGGTTTCTATGCGAATAAAAAAGACCATATACAATGACGCCACCGATAAGTACGCACAAGAACAGAATTCCAGACCCAAACCCCAGTCCGAGTGAATTCACAAATAACAGGTCTATTTTGGAAGCAAAACCTACCAACCACTGAATGACACCCCAAAGAATTGCTGCCAAAACCAACAAGCCTAATAAAAATGCCGTTAAAACACCTTTCAGATTAATTTGCGAAGTCCTTTTAAAATAGACCACCATGGCTATGGCTGGAATAGCCAACAGATTCAATAGGTGCACTCCGATCGAAAGTCCCATGACAAAAGCAATAAAAATCAACCAGCGGTCGCTTCCATGCTGATCTGCCCGCGCTTCCCATTTGAAAATTGCCCAGAAAACCACTGCCGTACAAAGCGAGGACATCGCGTACACTTCAGATTCCACAGCGGAATACCAAAATGTATCACTGAAGCTGAAAGCCATTGCCCCGACTGTCCCTGCAGCGAAAAGCTGTAGGTAGTAGGAGAAAGTAGGCTGCTGTGGCTTCTTCAAAATTTTCTTGGCTATAGCAGTGATTGTCCAAAACAGAAATACTACTGTCAAACCACTACAGATCGCCGAACCAATATTCATCCAGTAGGCTATCTTTCCGACGTTACCGAGTGCGAGATTGGAAAAAACATTCTGAATAAGCAAAAATAAAGGTGCGCCGGGCTGATGCGCCACCTCAAGTTTGTAGGCACAGGCAATAAATTCACCACAGTCCCACCAGCTTACGGTCTTTTCAACGGTAGCAATGTAGACAAGCGTGGCAATAAGGCCACAGGTCAAACCGAATAGATTATTTAATTTATTGTACGTCATAAGGTCAACTGGTATAAATCTTTATTCCTTTTAGTACTTTAAATTAAACAGTTATCTCGATTTAAAAATGTTAATTAACACTATTTAACATCATGATTTAATAAAAATATTTTTCTGAGGATGCTGCTTCTATAATGAAAAGAGAAATACAGTTTTTTAAAGGGAAGTGATGCCAACCTTCGCCCGCTATGCACGACAGGCGACAATCGGATGGACAGAAATTCGTTTCACAGAGACATAGACGTATTTCTACTATAGTTTTAATAAAAAAGCGAGGGACTCTTCCCTCGCTCTATTTATATTTTTAGACTAATTTTTCAACAATCTTTTTGGTTGGACCGGGATTACTCATGGTATAAAAATGCAACACTGGCGCACCAAATTTGATCAGTTCCTGACATTGTTGTACAAGCCATTCTTCACCTACTTGCCTTACATCGGCATTGGTTTTACATGATGCAACTGCATCACTCAATTCCTCCGGAATATCCAAATGGAAAATTCGTGGCAATGTGACCAACTGTTTTTTTGTCGTCAAAGGTTTGAGCCCCGGAATAATAGGCACATGAATTCCGTTGTCACGGCATTTGGTCACAAATTCCTTGTATTTTTCTACATTAAAGAACATCTGCGTCACGATAAATTCCGCCCCCATATCGACTTTTTGTTTCAGGTATTTAAAGTCCGTATTGAAATTAGGTGATTCAAAATGTTTCTCCGGATATCCGGCAACTCCGATACAAAAATCAGTTTTTTCAGATGTAATAATATCTTCGTGGAGATACTTCCCCTTATTCATATCCGCGACCTGCTCCAATAGATCCGTAGCAAAAGCGTGACCACCTTCAGTTGGAATAAAATCAGCATCTCCTTTACGCGCATCACCTCGCAGCACCAACACATTGTCGATACCCAAGAAATTCAGGTCAATCAAAGCATTTTCTGTTTCCTCTTTGGTAAAGCCACCACATATCAGATGCGGCACTGCATCTACCTTATACTTATTCATGATAGCAGCACATATCGCCACTGTTCCCGGTCGTTTGCGATAGGATACTCGCTCCAATAACCCGCTAGCATGTTCCTTATAGATGTAATCTTCACGATGATAAGTTACATCTATAAAAGGTGGTTTAAATTCCATCAGCTCATCCATTGTTTTAAAAATACTTTGGATGCCCTGTCCCTTTGCAGGAGGCAATAGCTCAAAAGAAAACAATGTTTTTCCTTTAGCATTCTGGATATGATCGGTAATCTTCATTAAAAAACTGTTTTAAGTTTGGGTTGGCTTACATCGAAACGCACAAGTCGAGGATATGTCTATCTGCATGTAACTTATCTTTCCCACATGGAGCAGGGTAGAATTTAGCACCTTGAACAATACAGGTTGCTAAGGCTTCACTGGGTCTAGTCCCTCGGCCTTTCTCTATAAGCGTTGCTAATATCGTTTTAAAAAACCAAACAACAAAAATATTTTTCGAAAATCTATAAATTACATCGATAAAGCTGTCTTGCTCCCGGCTTTATCGATGTAATTTATCCCAAAGTTGATAGTGAGTTACGTAAATTCTTCAAATAAAATGTAATTAATAGCAACCCCGTCACACTATACTTCTCCTTTTGTCCATACTTAAATCCAGCTAGCAAATATTTATAGGCGACCATTGCATTTTCCTCATTGTAAAACAACTCCTTCCACGAGACAGGAACATCTTTCCATTCCTTTAATACAATTCCATTTTGGGCATAGGTAATCGGCGACTCAACTCCGTCTATCTTGTAATCATTATGAACGCCAGAATTAGAAATGTGCTGAAAATAGGCAATCGAATAATCTAAAAAATTCAATGCACGGCTCTTTATCTCTTGGTCATTCTCAGCTCTTGTTGGAATATTACGCCAAAGATTGATTCCGCTATCAAATTTACTGGGCTGCTCCCGAATGGGTGTCTTGTCCAATTCGAAATTGATGTACAGTCGCTCGGTATTTGGCAAATGAGCGGAATTAAACGCAGAGAAATCACCTTTCAACTGCACAAAATCCTTTTTCATCCGGATAATATCCAAGGATAGTTTTCCCTTTGTAGCATCTATAAGCTCAAGCTTACTCCCGTTAAATGCATATTTACCATACAACAGGATATCGTCTATGGCGAGGACAAAATGTTCTTTATCCTGAAGGGAAAGAAAGGAACGATAATAAAGCGGGTGATCACAACGGGCATCAGGCTCAACATTTAGCGGATTATCGGCTTTAGCCTTTAAATAAACCTCATTGGTATAACCGCAGATAACCTGGTAATTTCCGTCAGGGAACTCCTTATCCCTTCCCAGAAAAACGCAGGAGGACAAAAATAGCGTTAAAATAAGGATCAATAATGGTCTCAAAACGATCATTTAATATGGTCAATATATTGATTATTTAGTACCAATATACTCAAAATCCCCCAAAGTAAGATATACCAGATCATTTCAACAAGTGAATTCCGCCAATAAAATCAAATACTTTTGTGACCTTAACCCAATGAAACAAAAGCAGGTTCAAAACTTCGCTTACGAATTTGAACCTGCTTTGTTAATATTTACACGAATCAAGCAATACGCTTAAATCCCGATCTGGACAACGGATTTAAGCTAAGATCGCCTCTCTTATTCTTTATAGAGATCAACTAGCCCTTCAGGCAATGTAACTTCAATAATCTCTTCTTCGCCATCTATTCCTAAGATTAAATCATCGGATAGCGGAAACATCAATTCTTTACCATTCATATCAACTGTAGCGACGAATTGCTGTGGAAATTCCTGTACATCCGTAATTTCTCCCAGTTCACCATGAGTTTCGTCGATCACCAAAAATCCAATTAAATCCGTATATCTAAAATCATCTGGATCCCGTTCTGGCATTTTATCATTGGACAGATAAACCTTTTTGCGGACAAGTGCCTGTGCCTTATCGATGTGATCGACATCTTCAAATGTCACGTAGGCCGTACTATTTTTCTGCAGTTTTATAGCATCGATAAAATAGGGCACAAGCTTTTTGTTGACCTCCAGGAAAACGACATCCATATCCAGGCTTTCGTAGTCTTCAAATTCGAAAAACAATTGTATTTCGCCTTTAAGCCCCCTCGTTTTGCTGATATAGCCTATATAAAAACTTTGATCGACAGTCATTTGGTAGTATTGCGTATTGAGATATTAGTATTGAGATGCTATTTTGATCAGCTTCGCTATATATTGAGCATCTGTTTAATTTTCATTTTTTTGAATGAAGATATAATGGTATGGCCCGTTCACTATTTTGGACCAGCGCAATCAGCATCACATCTTAACCCATAAACAAGTTTATTAAAAAAAGCCGGCTCAAGATTGAGTCGGCTTTCTCGAATACTTTATGAAAGAATTAACCTTCAGTTTCTTCTGATGCAGGAGCTTCAGTCTCTTCAGCAGCAGGTTCTTCTGCTACAGGAGCATTTTTAGCAGCTACAGCAGCAGCTTTTTCTTCTTTTTTCTTCGCCTCAGCAGCTAAAGCAGCTTTTTTAGCATCAGCTTTAGATTGCGCTAAACCATCTTTTTTACCAGAGATTCTAGCTTCGTTAGCTTCAGTCCAAGCAGTGAATTTAGCTTCAGCAGCAGTTTCATCAAAAGCACCTTTTTTCACACCACCTTGTAAGTGTTTTTTGTAAAGAACACCTTTGTAAGAAAGGATAGCACGAGCTGTGTCAGTAGGTTGAGCACCTTTATTCATCCAATCCAACGCTTTTTCGAAATCCAAAACGATAGTTGCAGGATTTGTGTTTGGGTTGTAAGAACCAATACGTTCGATGAATTTACCATCACGTGGAGCGCGAGAATCCGCTACGACTACGTGGTAAAAAGGACGTCCTTTTTTACCATGTCTTTGCAATCTGATTTTAGTTGCCATTTCTTAATTTTATTTTATGTATTCAACATATCCCCCGAGCTTCATACTAGAGGGGATGCAAAGATAAACATAAAAAAAGGAAAAACGAAAACAAAAACAGCTAAATTTCAGAATACCAAAGCACTAAGTTTCCTCCCCAGATATATCCATATACCGACCACCCTACTTTAGAGCCAATTCGCAAATAGTAAGCTATCTTTTCAAAAAGGTATTGCAAATACGTCATCAACTGACAATTTTATTGTTCAAATCAGGCAAGTTCAAGTCGAGTAATGATACTTCAGCCGGATACACATAACAAATTGCTTTTCTCCAAAGCATTTGCCAATTCACATTTTACTTTCTACCTTCATTCCATGAAATCTGTTGCGCCATTAAAAATACTTAAAGCTTCGGCCGGTTCCGGAAAAACCTTCAGCCTGACCCTGCATTATCTCACTTTACTGTTATCCAATGAAAATAGCTACAAAGAGATACTGGCTGTGACATTTACCAACAAGGCCACCGCAGAAATGAAAGAGCGTATACTCACTGTACTCCATGGCCTGGCTATCGGAGACTCCGGTCCTAAAATCGAAGATTTTAGAAAATTATTACTACAGCAGCACCCCGATTGGACCCCCTATCTAATCCAGGAGAAATCTCATCGCGTCTACCGCCAGATCTTACACGACTATAGCCATTTTACAATAAGTACAATAGATGGTTTTTCCCAAAAAGTCATCCGTGCATTCACTTATGAGCTTAATCTCGATGCGGCCTATAAGATCGAGATGAATGTCAATAAAGTCAAAAATGAGTTGACAGTCATGCTCAATCAGCTACTGGATGAACGTCCTGACCTACTCGATTGGATCATCGCCTATGCGGAGAAAAAAATAGCCAAAAATGAGAACTGGAACTATCGACAACAATTGATGGGGCTGGCCAACCTTATTTTCTCTGAAAATTTCCAGGAGTTTGACAGCTATATTAATTCAGCCAATCCGAGAGAAATTTTCAATCTCCTGAACCAGGAAATCGAACAAAAAATAAATTCCTTCACAGAAGCACTTTCGCTGACCATTGAAGCTTTCAGTGAAACCTTCAAAAGATTCAACATCAGTGAAAATGAACTCAAGGGAAAATCACGCAACAAGATTATTTCGGCGAGCAAGACCAGTAAAAAGACAGACAAGTTAAGTTCTTCCGAAATTGCCAAGATATTGGACAAATACGTACAGCTAATAGACAACGAAGATGCATTTACAGCTAGTGACAAAAATATACGCCATGATCTTCTGTCAGCACTTGCTCCCATCTTAAAATCTTTTCAGACACTACAGGAGAATCTACCGGCTTATATTGCCTACCAAGCAGTACAGAACAATCTCTATTACTTGCGCCTGCTCAAAGAAATGAGCGACCTGCTCACCCAGTGGCGCAAGGAAAACGGCGCACAGTTAATCTCAGATTCACAGATCCTGTTAAATAAACTCGGGATCGATGAGAACAGCGACCCGACATTTATCTGGGAAAAAATAGGCAATCGCTTCAATTATTTTTTATTTGACGAATTTCAGGACACCTCTCGTATCCAATGGAAAAACTATAGCCCACTACTGATCAATGCACTTGCAGATGCAAATGGTACCCTGAGTGAACATCTGATTGTTGGCGATGTCAAACAGAGTATATACCGTTGGCGGAACGGAGATTGGCGTATATTGCTCCATCAGGTCGAACAACAAATTGGTCATGCATTTCACCTTGATGAAAGCGTCAAAACCACTTTTATTGAAAACGGAAGCCTTGACACCAATTTTCGGAGTCTTCCAAATATCATCCAGCTAAACAATTATCTTTTTAGCAGTATTCCTCAACATTTGCAAGAGGTTCTTAATAAAAAGGTCGATGAAAACTTAGACGAAGATGGGAAACGTTGGTGGGCTGCCTCAGGCAACGATAGCATGCTTATCAAAGCCTACGAAAACAGTCAGCAGGAAATCCCCGCACACAAAAAGGGGAGCCTCGACAAGTTGGGCTCCATTGAAATAGCATACATCCCTGTGTCAGATGGTCGCTATAGAAGAAATCAGGTCGTTGAGGAATCACTTCTGTTTTTATGTAAAAAAATAGAAGAATGGTTTATTACTGGGCGATATCATGCCAAACAAATTGGTATCCTTGTCCGCAGTAATGCGCAGGCCAAATTGGTCATCCAAAAATTGATGGATTTCAAAAAAGAGCAAAATCTTACCTTTGAGGTCATCTCCGGCGACGCGCTGGTGCTGGCCGGCAACGATGCTGTGCTTTTGCTGATAGAAACATTAAAAGCACTCGTCTACAATTCGGACAAACACAGCATACACAAAGCAAAAATGGTCTATCTCTATCAGACCATACAGAAAAATACAGTCAGTCAAAATGCTTGGCTAGCATTTGCTTCAAATGACATCCGCGCGCTGAAAGATTTTCTTCCCCAGCCCCTGATCGACTCTTGGGAAACCTGGCAAAAACAGCCATTGGTTCACCTCATAGAAAAACTGATCGAAATCTACGGCTTCACAACCGAGCAAAACATCCATCTGCCTTATCTGCTGGCATTCAAAGATATGATTTCGGGCTTCTCTTCCAACGGCGAGCGTGGCATTATTCAATTCCTGGAATTTTGGGAAGAGGATGGGAATCGCGCAGTACTACCATCCAATGGAGAAATCAATGCGATTGAGGTAACGACAATCCATAAATCAAAAGGACTTGCCTATGATGTTGTCATGCTTCCGTTCTGTTCCTGGGATCTGGACGGAATGATCAATGGGGATTTTTGGATAGATACCCATGAAACGCCGTTTGCCCAATTGGGAAAAATTCCCATAAAATATACAGCAACAGTTGGAAAATCTGTGTTTTTCAAACAGTATTTTGAGGAAATGCTATTCAATTATATGGACGCGCTCAATACCTTCTATGTCGCGACAACACGTGCTATTGAACATCTCTATATTACAGCTCCTTTATTTAAAGAGTCCGTTGATAAGAAGACGGGGGAAATTACGGGCTATGATATCAAGGATGAGTATATCAGTGATATACTTTATCAAGTATTAGATTCAGCTTCCGCTCCATTTCCATTGGAAGGCACCTCGGTTAAGATCGACCAGACCATCAAACAAAAAGATCATCAAATCCAACGGAACAACATCATTTCACTCAGCCACTACCCTATTTCCAAAGAACTGGAAATGGCCTTAGAAAAGTCCAGTACACGTATGATCAACGACATTATGATGCTGGAGAAAGCAGCGCAGTATGGGATATTGGCCCACGAGATCATGTCCCAAATTTCTCGAGAAAAAGATATCTCCAGATTAGTACGGCAGCTAATTCAAGAAGGTATACTCTCAAAAGAGGACGAACCCTTTCTGATGCAGGAAATCAACCAGATCTGGCACCACCCCACCATCAATCAGTGGCTCACCGGGAAATATAAAATCTGGAATGAAGCCAGTATCATTACTGCTGAAGGGGAAACCATCCGTCCCGACAAAGTCTTCACCTCCGAAGAAGAAACAATTGTACTGGATTTTAAGTTTACGCAAACTGACTACATCGGACATAAATATCAGGTCGACAATTACAAAAAAAACTTAGAGAACCTAGGCTATAATAATGTTAGGGCCTACCTCTATTATGCCAAGTCAAATCAATTAATTGAAGTAAAATAAACAATCGCGATGCAGACAGCCTTTTTAAAATTAGTAGCAGCGGATATTCAACAACGTTTTGGAAACGATTTGAGTGAGATTGCCATCGTGTTTAACAATAAACGTCCGATTACGTACCTCAAAAAACATCTTGCCGACGTCTATGGACAGGCCATCTGGTCCCCTCAATTTTTCACCATACAAGAATTCTTTAAATTATCATCCAACGATGCAGAGGCCAGCGCTCTCGGACAATTTTTTCAGCTCTTTAAAATCCACAATGACCTTTTGGCCGCAGAGGGAAAACAACCGGAGACTTTAGAAGAATTCTATCCTATTGCGGAGATTATATTGAGTGACTTTGGACAACTGGATTATGATCTGGTTCCGATCGACCAGATCTACATGGAACTTTATGACAACACCAAAATTGACATTGCTTTTCAACATCTTACGCCAGAGCAGCAGGGGTTCATCCGTCAGTTCTGGCAATCATTTTCCATAGCGGGGCATAGCGGTGTACAAGAACGCTTTTTACAATTATGGAAAAGACTTCCGGTATTATACACTAGATTCAAAGAAAAGCTTAAAGCAGAAGGCCAAACCAATTATCCTACGATCTATCGTGATCTGGTTGAGGGCAGAGCCACAAATCAGGACTTTACATCATCTTTTCAGCAGATCCTATTCGTTGGTTTCAATGCATTAAATCGAGCAGAGGCTAAGTTATTCCGAAAATGGCAAGAAGAAGGAAAAGCGCTGTTCTACTTCGATGCAGATGCCTACTATCTGGAGGACAATATGCAAGAAGCTGGCCTATTTATTCGTCGAAATATCTTTCAGACCGGACTTGTCAATGCACTTGGCGACAGTCCGAATATTATCGGTAACAGAACCTCAACAGTAAACCTATATGCGAGTACAGGAAAAATAAGTCAGGCAAAATTGCTTTATGATATCCTCGAAAAGCAAAATAGTACAGATAAGACTTCGGCCATCTTATTGGCCGATGAGAACCTGTTAGTCCCTTTGCTCCAAAGCCTACCCGATGTTAATCCCAATATTACGACCGGATATCCCCTAACCCAATCGCCTATCTATGGGCTATTGGACTTATGGATGGAAGTGCATCTAGAAATATCACAGTTAAAAAAACGCAAGATTTCCTATCAGACCATTGAGACCTTTATCAATCATCCCCTGACACAAGTCTCTTTGGAAGATAAATTGCAAATTCAGAAAGAAATCGCCGATAGGCAATTATTTGAAATTGCCTTGGAAGAGCTACATTTCAAAAGTTCCTTACCCCAATTTTTCGTTCCGATTGAACATGCTCCCCAATTGATCCCTTCGCTCATCAACATTGTTGAAGACTTGCTACACAGTATATCATCATATGAACGCATCCGTCAGATTGACAATAACCTGCTGATAGAAACCAAAAAGACACTCAACCAGCTGCTATTGGGATTTGATACCGTTGCACCTTTGAGCATCAGCTTCCAGGTCGGCTTGATTAAAAAGGCCATATCACCTATAAACTCCGCAATAGAGGGAAATCCGCTAGAAGGCATACAGATTATGGGGCTTTTGGAAAGCCGATGTTTAAATTTTGACAACGTGTACATCCTGGGGGCCAACGAAGGTATCCTGCCCAAAATATCCAATTCTCCAACGTTTATTCCCAATAGCTTGCGAAGAGCTTATGGACTTCCGATATTGGAAAATCAAGATGCATTGTCAGCCTATTTATTTTACAGACACTTTCAATATAGCGAGGGAATCCATATTTTTTATAACGGATTGGTAGACGAAAGCTCAACAGGAGAGGAAAGCCGATTTATCAAACAGTTGGAATTTGAAAGCAAGTTTAATTTTGAACGAAAAGTTCAGCAACAGACGATCCAGTTCGCCGATAAAACGGCGGAGATTGTCATCGAAAAGAAGGGCGAAGTCTGGACAAAGATGTATCAAGACTTTATTGTCGATCAGAAGCGAATATCAGCGACCGCATTAACAACTTATTTGCAATCGCCATTGCAGTTTTTCCTCAAGCATATTGCGAATATCAAAGAACCGCCTTCTATTTCACAGGAGTTTGAGATGAACAAATTGGGAACTGTCATCCATAATGTCATGGAGAAAATATTCTTGCCTTTCAAGAGCCAGAAAGACTTTACGCCGACCCAAATCCTGCAGCAACAGCTCAATCAGATCGAATCTTTTGTTATTCGGGAAATAGGCATACAATATCAGTTGGAATTAAAATCTATAGATGGTTTAAACAGTTTACAGCGCATCATGCTAAAGATTGCCTGTGAATATGTCAAGATGTACCTTGAATACGATATAGCCAACTACAAAGCTTTTCGGATTATAGAACTGGAAAACGACACCGACTACACCCTTCCATTCACTATTGAAGTCAATGGCAAAGAGGAACAGGTTACTTTATACGGTATCATTGACCGTGTTGACGAAGTCATCACGCATGACGATCGGATCATCAGCCGGATTGTCGATTACAAAACAGGAGGTGATTCCGTTATTTTTAAAGAAATGGATCAGGTTTTTGCCCCCAATACGGAAAATAAAGCATTGATACAAACGCTTTTCTATGCTTATGTATTTGAACAAAAAACAGGACGAAAGCAATTGGAACCACACCTGTATGTCGCCCGAAAAATGCGTGAGGAAGGAACTTTATTCAATGGAAAAGAAGGCATATTGACCGCGGATTTTTTGGCGTTCCAAAAAGATAATTTTGTCAAATTTCTAAGAGACATACTCCAAGAAATTTTCAATCCCGAAATTTCATTTAGACATAATCCGGACACTGTTATCTATCCCAGCGACCCCTACACCTTGTTTTATAGAGAAGCCAGTAAATGGACGGAAAATGAAGAGTCAGTATAGAAATCGTCTTCAGCCTCTTAGCTCGATCACTTAAAAAAATAAGGGGACATTCATGAATGTCCCCTTATTTTTAGCGTTTATTTTTTTTTATCGCATTATTGGCTCGCCGTTTGGCGGTATTTATTTTATAATGAAACCAATGATCTTTAAAGATCTTACGCATGGTATTATCAAAATGTCTGGTGATAAAAAGGTTACGTGCTCCTTTTAATTTCTCACTGATCGAATTTGCCAATGCCCTTACTGAAATAGAATAACCTTCTGTCTCATATTGTATGTAGTGCCACCAGCCTGCAGGCATATAGAGCGTTTCTCCTGGGTGGATCACCGCTTCATAGCCCTCCAGATATTCTATCCCCGGAAATTCTTCCACATTGCTGTACTTTGGATTAGCAATACTATGGAAGTTATACGGAAGCTTATACATCAGATCGGATTGATCATTCGGAAAAAGCCAAATACGTTTAAGTCCCTGAAACTGTGATATGAACACATGGGACATATCGATATCAAAATGATTCCGTGTACTTGAACCTTCACCTCCGAAAAACATAAAGGGCAGCCACTGCAATACTTTTCCACCTGTTACATCATTATAGATAACATCCTGCTTTAGTTCGGGACGTATCTTGAGCAGATTGAACAGAAACAATCGTAACTCGGTAGGTTCTTTAGTAATAAGATCCAAATATTCCGCAAATGTCATTTGCCCCACAGGAGCACTGGCAGCACGATCCATTGAATCTTCTTCTTTTCCATAGACATCAATCTTAATATCACCGGCTATTTCCTTAAAGTAATCATAACTCCATTTCTTCCATGCAGGACTATCAGCACTAATAAAATCTTTTATAACCACCGGAAACCCAGGTTTCAGATATTTTTTTAAAAAGTCCTCTGATCGAATGCCCGAAATTTTATCAACTTGCTTTAACTTCACGACTGACTAATTTTGCTTAATTACAAACATAAAAAAAATATTTCTATCAAATTTTAAAAATAACGCATACACTTTATTTTTAATCGGAACAAATAACCCAAATACAATTTAATGGAAATATATTTAAAATCTCAATGACATCTGTCACTTTTAATACATTTTTCCCTTATAACAATCCGTCCCTTTATCTATTAAAAAAATCATTTTAACAAATCGGAGGTACCATCTTTCACCTCTCCCAATTATCTACAAACCGTATGTCCCGATCATACTTTCGTCAGGTTTTCTTATCAACGGTGTGAAAACGAAACGAATATGTTTATTGTGATCATAGTATGTGGACAACTGCTATCCAAGTATCATTTACCTTGCAGGTTCCGGATTCAACAAAAAAAGGGTTTTGAAAAAACCCTTTATATTATTGACCTAAGATAGGTATTATTTATTCACTTTTTTGATATATTCTTCTACGGCCATTGTCATGCTAGGTGCCTTTGGTGTGGGCGCAGGAATATCCA
The DNA here is from genome assembly GCF_011064245.1 of Sphingobacterium sp. DR205. Taxonomy (NCBI): domain Bacteria; kingdom Pseudomonadati; phylum Bacteroidota; class Sphingobacteriia; order Sphingobacteriales; family Sphingobacteriaceae; genus Sphingobacterium; species Sphingobacterium sp. DR205. The sequence continues at coordinate 6,751,623 of NZ_CP049333.1, forward strand.
ATATCAATCCATGCTCCAAAAGGGCCTGTTGTGTAGAAGCTCCAAACGCAGCTATACGCGTATTGTTTTGCTTAAAGTCTGGAAAGTTGTCATATAAAGACTGTACACTGGAAGGACTAAAGAACACGATTACATCGTAAAATACATCTTTAAGATCACTCAAGTCACTTACCACTGTTCTAAACAGAACTGCAGGTGTAAATTTGTAACCGTTCTGCTGCAACCAGTTGCTTGTTTCTTCATTGGCAACATCTGAACAAGGGAACAGAAAATTTTCTGCTTTATGCTTTTTCAGCACCTCTTCCAAATCTTTAGCCGTCTGTTTACCGAAGAATATTTTGCGTTTCCTATACTGAATATATTTTTGAAGATAGAGGGCGATTGTTTCTGAAATACAGAAATATTTCATTTCTGCAGACACTTCAAACCGCATCTCTTCACATATCCTAAAATAATGATCTACAGCATTTCTACTCGTAAATATTACCGCAGTATAATCTGCCAAATTTACTTTATCCCTACGCACATCTTTGGCGGGAACTCCCTCTACGTGTATAAAACCTCGAAAGTCTAATTTTAACCCGTATTTCTTTGCTAAATCATAATAAGGGGACTTATCGTTTTCAGGCTTTGGTAAAGTCACCAGTACACTTTTTACCTTCTTTGCTCTTTCTACGTCTGAAGTTTGCATATTAACCAGTTTTAGCTCAATAATCTTAACAGTATTAATATTGGTGCTATTTCTAGGCAACAAAGGTACAAAATTAAATAGGAAATTGAAAATTTATACATCGACATAATATGAGCCGCTGTTTTGAGAAATCTATATAGGAACAGCAAGATGGCTCCAATAATCGCCATATGCAAGACTATGCCGACGGAGGATAAAGGGGCAAGACTCAATATCAATAGCACCGGAAGCATCAGGAAAAGCGTATTAAAATAAATCAGATATAATACGGTCACATATTCTTTGACAAGTTTTCTGATTTCAAAAACAAAAGACAAGAATCGGATAAATCCAATTTTAAAAGCAAACAGGCCGCCCACCATACAAACGGTCTTCATATAATTAGGAAAGGTAATAAAATCGAAGCGGTTCAGTTCGTAAGCATAAAATAGACTGACAAACAAAGCTATCGCTCCCGAGAATAATACAAATAGGAAAATAAACGGCCATGAAGTCAGGATCGTATCCTCTTTACTAACGGACAGCAATACCCTGTCATCAAAATAACCCTGAAATACCAATTTTATATCGGAAGGAAAAAATACACGGATTAACCCAACGCCAAATATCAAAAAGAGCGCAGTAAATAATATCCAGTTATCCCGATGCGGCTTAGGTGTTCCATATTGCCGTTCCAGGGCATTACCGCCTTTCTCTCCTTTAAAATATTGTTTTACATTATAGTCATACATGTTGTGAATAACCAGCCCTTCCGCCTCCACCGTAACAATCCGATATTGCTTTTGAAGTGCCGGATTCAAAGACGCCAGCATCTCCTGGTTTGACGACGCCACTGAATCTCTTAGCATCAGTATACTATCAGGCAGAGAAATACTTTCTCGAACAGCCTGTCGAGATATCCGTCGCTGCGCACTCAACTGTACAGCCGAAAACACAAAGAGGATTACAAATACAATATAATATCTAAAGACGTTAACTTTCATTAAAATAAATTGTCCCTTATCGGCCATTCAGAAATCATGGACCGCTTAGATTCGAAACTCTTTTATGGTCGTAAAGTTAGGATAAAAAGTTATATTGCATTCAAAAAATCTTTATAGAACATGCCAAAAGAAATAATACGCTGTCAATGGTGCGGATCTGACGAACAATATGTGGCCTATCACGATAAAGAATGGGGGCGACAGGTAAAAGATGATAAGACCCTTTTCGAATTTTTGGTACTCGAATCAGCACAGGCCGGTTTGAGCTGGATTACGATCCTCCGTCGGAGATCGGCTTATCAAGAAGCCTTTGCTAATTTTGATGTCAATAAAGTCGCCGATTTTACGGCAGCTCATGTCGAGGCACTCTTAAAAGACTCCGGTATTATTAAACATCGAAATAAAATTGAGTCGACCATTACCAACGCGCAACTGTTCGAAAAAATCCAGATTGAATATGGTAGCTTTTACAATTATCTATACACATTTTTACCCGAACAGCAACCCCTAGTCAATCACTGGCCTAGTCTACAACAGGTGCCGGCGACGACTGTGATTTCCGATAAAATAGCAAAAGACATGAAAAAAAGAGGTTTCAAGTTTTTTGGTTCCACCATTTGCTATGCTTATATGCAGGCGGTAGGCATGGTCAATGACCATATTGAAAGCTGCTCGTTTAAATATTAAACCGCATTATAGATCAAGGAAAAAAAGATAAAAGAAAAACGACCTTTGCGGAAGGATATTTCTATCGTTCCTTGATCTATTTTCAACAGCGAAATCGATCCTAGCAAATCAAAAACTCCCGACTCAGATCTCTCATCACAATATCTTAATCCTAAAATCTAAACCGGAACATTCTTATAGATATCTGGTAAGTTGCGGCAAAGACCGTTAAAATCCATCCCATACCCCACAACAAACTCCTTGCTAATCTCAAAACCAACGTAGGTCAGCTCTTCAAAATGGTATTGTAACGCTTCAGGCTTTACCAAAAGTGCACAAGCAATGACACTGGCCGGATTTAACCGCTTCACAGCATCTAGCGTATGCTTTAACGAATGTCCGGAGTCGACGATATCTTCCACAATAATGACATCACGCCCTTCTAGATCAATACCCAGTCCCAATAACTCATTCAACTCAGATTGGCCTGTACCGATATAGGAGGCTAATTTAATAAAAGACATCTCACAGGGAACTTCTATCTGTTTGAGCAGATCTGCCATAAACATAAAACAACCGTTCAAAACGCCTATAAAAACAGGCTGCTTATGCTCATATCGTAGACTGATGTCTATCCCCATCAAACGAACCCTTTTCTGAATCTGTTCTTCTTCAAAAAGCGGTTCAAAAAGCAATCCGTCAATTTCTATTTTTTTCATTCCACTAAATTATTTTTATCGATAATATTTCCATCTCCGAGATGGAGTTTCCGAAGTTTTATACCAGCTGATTTTTAGCGTCCACACCTGATGTCAATATATCAAAATCTTTCTTAAGAGTAAGGCAACCAACCACAAACTTTTCAGTCAGCTACTTCTGTTCTTTTTTGGGATCTTTGGTCGTCTCCGTCTCCGTTTTTTCCTTTTCCTCTTTGTTTCGGCCCAGGATCTTATCGAAAATAGATCTTTTATGTTTTTCCGGCTCGGCCGTTTCCTCGTCCTGCTTTTCAGGATGAGACATCTTTTTTATCGTTTTAGGGAGGGAAATGCCTTCCAGATTATCAACTGCTGCCCCGTTGCCCAGGTCATCGAACAGCAGCGGATCATCGCCCATATCCAATGTATCTATCGAATCTACAACAGCAGGTCTGGCAGCACGCAGATGTGGTTGCAACACGACCTCATAGAATCCATAGGCCGATGTTGTCGAATCAACACCTATCTGCCCAGTCTTAGTCATAATATGACCATAAATGTTAAAATAACGCAACATATTTCCTTTCAGATGCCCTGTCCAGTCAAAGAAGTTGAGCCCTTTCTTCGGACGTGGCACGATACTGGACAAAAATATACTTTCCCCAAGCCCGAGTTGCGCCGGTGTTTTTCCAAAATAGTAGCGAGCAGCTTCAGTAATCCCATATACGTTATTCCCCCACTCGATCACGTTGAGATAAACCTCGTACATCCGTTTTTTACTTACCTGCTGCGAACGTTCCATCAGCCAAACCAACAAAATTTCCTCCAATTTTCGAACGACGGTCTTATTCCGGTTTAGAAACACATTTTTGACCAATTGCATGGATATGGTGCTTGCGCCACGTTTAAAGCCTTTCTCTTTAATATTTGTGACAATAGAGAGCTTGAAAGCCTTCTCCTCAAATCCTTTATGTTTAAAGAAAAATGGATCTTCGGTATTGATCAGACTGATCTGCATATAACGGGAAATTTGATCCAATGGCGTAAAATTTGGGTTTTGCGGGCCGACCACAATCTCACGCATGGGTTTTCCATCTTCATAGGCCGTATAGGTAAAAGGGGTATTTAGCATTCCAATATTAGCTTCACCCCATTTCACGACCTGCAGATCGCGGTCGTCCATTTTGGAAGAAAAAAGGAGCTTATCGGGTCTTTTTAATTCCAAAGCAAAATTTAGGTCATATTGAATATGTCCCTCAACCTGAATTCCATCAAGCCCCGGAAATAACCCAACGGGCATGGCATCAAAAAAATCCTGCGCTTTGATTTTATCCGTGTGAATAGCTAGAAAAATTTCTTTTTCAGGCCTATGTATATATTTTAAATAAGGAGAAAAAACAAAATCTTTTACCTGTACGGTACTTTCTTTACTCACCTCAATAGAAGAGGCTCCTATGTTGAGCGCCCCCTGCATGGTCGCTTCAGGAAAAATAACGTCTTTACTGGAAATACGCCAATGATTTACTTTCAGGTTTTTAAATCCCCACTGTCCATGCAATTCCAACAGTTCCTTATTTCGTCGATTAGCTTTGTCCAATCGAAAGGATATCTCATCAAAGCTAACCGCCAGACCAAATTTACGCTGTAATAAAGGAAGGTTAACTTCCTTCTTATCCGAAAAAAGACGTAGGTCACATTCCTGATTGTCCGAATCTATCGTCCCTGTTAGGTTCCAGGCTGCCTCATGATCGTTCAACAAGAATTTGGATTCCATGTCACCACCATCGATAACGGCTGAAGGAATAACAATACGCTGTGAAGTACTGTCGTCTTTGTAGGAAAGCTCAAAATTTTTGAGATCGAGATCATTCGGAATCTTAAAGAATACATTTTTGAGCAGACGATCCGCCAATGCGGCCAAGTTCTGCTTTGGGTTATCATTCTCAATGGTATCCTTCTTTTGTTTCTTAAACAAAAAATCATAATTACTGATCGAATCTTTCTTGACCAATGATACGGTGGCATTATCCATAATAACCTCCCCGAGCTTCACATCACCGAATAAAAGAGGCCACAATTTAACGGATACGGTCAGGTCATTAATTTGCGCCAGAGGCGCTCTATTTTTAGGCAGCAACTGTATATTTTTAAACTGCACCGCATTAATCCCCTGAAAAGCATAATACTGGATTTTCAAATCCATGTCATACTTTTCCAGCAGTTTCGCTTTTGCTTTATTGATCACCCCCATGAGCATCCCATCTCTCTTTTGGTAAGCATACACACTTACCGCAATTACCAAAATCAAGAAAACAGCCAAAGTAATATAAAGCCATCGCCACTTGCGCGACTTCAGAGATGTTATAAATCGATCGGACATAATTAAAATTTCATGCAAATCCATGCATATCAATAGTCAAACTTAGATAAATTTGCCTTTATATACAATTATAATTACACCGAAACCCGCGTGGGTATGTCTCGTTATTAAAGCTAGTCAAACTGAGCGCTGAATTGTCGGTCCAATTCCTAAAATAAAGAAAACCTTGCTAGCAAAGCCAAAATGTAAACACGCTGTCCAGTCGGCTTGACTTCGCTTCAATTTTCATTAAGGCGGCAGAGTCATTCATTAGGGGCTGTGACCTAATTGAACTCCATTAAAAACAAACAGATGACATGAAATTGATCGGCAATGAGTAGTTTTGTATTCCATGATTTCAAATGAATAATAGATGGTTACCAAAGAACAAATATTAAATGCATTATCCTATGTTGAAGAGCCTGATCTAAAAAAGGATCTTGTCACATTGAATATGATTCAAAATATTCAGATCGAAGACCAAAAAATTGCCTTCGATGTCATATTGACTACCCCCGCCTGTCCACTAAAAGACCATATTGAACATGCTTGCCGCAATGCTATAGCACATTTTATTGATAAAAATCTTGAAGTACAGATAAACATGACTTCCAATGTGATCGGTAAACAGGGAGCGCAGGTTTCAGGGATTAAAAATATCATTCTGGTCTCGTCGGGCAAGGGCGGTGTCGGGAAATCGACAGTTGCAGCCAACCTAGCCTTGGCGCTTCACGCCAAGGGTGCAAAAACGGGCCTATTGGACGCCGATATCTATGGTCCTTCGCTTCCGATTATGTTTGGACTGGAGGGTGCGAAACCGGGATCTGTTGAAATGCCTGACGGTCAGGTTAAAATTGAACCTCTTGAAAAGTTTGGTTTAAAATTACTTTCCATCGGTTTCTTTACCGATCCCAACCAACCTATTCCATGGCGTGGTCCAATGACCACTTCAGCCATCAAACAGCTATTTAACGATGCTAATTGGGGAGAGTTGGATTACCTTGTGGTTGATATGCCTCCGGGGACCGGTGATATCCATATCACGGTATCACAAACCTTCCCAATTGCAGGAGCAGTCATTGTCACGACACCACAGCATGTAGCACTCGCCGATGCAGTCAAAGGCATCGGGATGTTCTTGATGGACAGTATCAATATTCCGCTCTTGGGAGTTGTGGAAAATATGGCATATTTTACCCCTGCAGAACTACCGGAAAATAAATATTATATTTTTGGTAAAGACGGAGGAAAACGCCTGGCCGAAGAATATAAGGTCCCCTTCCTTGGTGAGATACCATTGCTTAAAGGCATTTCCGATGCAGGCGACAACGGTTTCCCGATTGCAACAGATCAGGAAGACCCCGTGACAAAATCCTTTTTAACAATTGCAGAGAAAGTTGCGCAGCAACTTTCCATTATCCACAGTCAGGTTTAAGCACTGTATTAAGCAGCAGCTGTCCAGCACAGCTGCTGCTTAATACACATACGATTCTATTTAAACCTGATTTACCAAATTTAAACGTCCAATTCCAACAAAACCGGACAGTGATCCGAATGGACCGCATTCGCCAAAATCTGCGAAGCTTTGATTTGCGCTCCCAATGGTTTTGAGACCATATTATAATCAATGCGCCAACCCAGATTTCGTGCACGCGCTCCCGCACGGTAACTCCACCAGGTATAGTTATGCGGATCCGGATTCAAATGACGAAAAGAGTCGATATATCCTGAATTAATGAAATTTTCCATCCATTCGCGTTCCTCCGGCAAAAATCCGGAAGAATTTGCATTTGATTTCGGATTATGGATGTCAATAGCACGATGACAGATGTTATAGTCTCCGCATACGACCAAATTTGGCCGCTCTAACAACAGCTTGTCACTATACAGCTGAAAATCGTCCAAAAAACGATATTTAAAATCCTGTCTTACATCTCCTGTTGTTCCAGATGGAAAATAAGTACTCATCACCGAAACTTTATCAAAATCAGCACGAATAATACGTCCCTCAAAATCATAGTCTTCATGACCGCAGCCATATTCAACATGCGTTGGAGAAATTTTGGTAAAGAGAGCAACACCGCTATATCCCTTCTTTTGAGCCGGATACCAGTAATGTTCATACCCCATCTCCTCCAGTAGCGCGATTTCTGGAATCTGGTCCGGAGTAGCTTTAATCTCCTGAAGACATATGACATCTGCATCCACATTTTTCAGCCAGCCTAACCAATCCTTCTTTAAAGCAGCTCGCAAACCGTTCACATTATAGGTTACTATTTTCATTGTTTAGATATGAGTATTGAGATATTAGATTTAAAACTTTACATCTATAAGTCTGAGACTTACAATACAGCGCTATATTTTGGTTGTTATGATCCAATAATACCCGGAAAAACTCAGTGCGTTCTTCCGCAGTACATAATTCAATCAACGACAATTTAATAATCTTTGGAAGAGAATAGGTCACCAATCTTTGTAAAGAATCCAGTCTGTGGTTTTAGACCTTTCAGTTCACGTTCCAGATTAAGTGCCTCTCGTCTGGTCAACAGATGCATGGTCATCTTCTGATCCACCTCCGGCCGGTCATGCTTGTCTGTTTTTACTTCCGCAATCTTGTCGATCACTTCTATTCCATTCACTAATTCACCGAATACGGTATAGTTCCAGTCCAGATGCGGAGCACCACCGATTGTTGTATAAGCCTGACGCTGTGTTTCAGAAAACTTCTTTCCGTTCATCCGCGTCTGCTCTAGGCGGTCAAGATCTTCGGGAGTGAACACCTTGCCCTGAACAAGATAAAATTGAGACCCAGAAGACGCTTTTGCTGGATTATTGTCCCGGGCAGCACCGATAGCACCTTTTTTATGGAATAATCCATCTTGGATTTCTGCAGGAATCGTATAACCAGGTCCTCCATTTCCTAACTGAGCACCACCGACTGCATTTCTTGAATCCGGATCGCCCCCTTGGATCATAAAGTTCTGAATAACCCGATGGAACAGTGTGCCATCATAATATTTACTTTTTGCCAATTTCACAAAGTTGTCCCGATGTCGAGGCGTTTCATTATACAATCGCAATACACAGGTTCCCTTATCCGTAATAATCTGGACATATTTATACTCAGGTTTAGCGGCAAACGCCATAACCTGTAAAAAGCAAAATAGTGCTACTAAACAAACTTTTAAAAATCTCATGCTTTAGATGACGTTTAATTCTTCAAAATAATCAATAATCAAGGACTTCATGATAAGTTCTTGCTCCAATAATGTATAGTTGGGAATAGGTTTTATCAGTTCCCAATGCGGCCATCCTTCTTCATCCAATCCTTTGAGATTATAAAACCCCATCGAACTGAACAGACGGCATGTGGCAATATGCATCAGTTCCTCTTTCTGCCGTTTCGAGAAACTCTGCGGACCTTTTCCCAATTCCTGTACACCGATAAGGAATAAACATACCTTGATGTCAGGTTTTTCCATATCAAATAGAGACGCGATTTCACTCTGTAGCGTGCTCCATTTCTTGTTTACTTCTGCTGCTTTCATTTTTTTCCTTTAAACAAACGAAGACAATTTCAACTTGGCCTACAAGCTACCTGTCTCCGACACAAAAAACCACACATTAACGTCATTACCCATAAGGCAAGCGCAATGACAAACCCAATATTATTCCTTCTTCTTTGACATTTTCTCGATCACCTCCATACAGCGCTTGTCAATCATCTGAAAAACCGGATCGAACAAATTATCATCAAAATACGGATCCGGAACAATATCATCAGCCAAAAATAATTGCACTTTCTCCAGGTCACCTTTATTGGCAGCTTGTGCACATACATCTGCAAAATTCTGACGGTCCATGACAAAAATAAGGTCATATTCTTCGAAAAACGCCGGCTGAAAATGTCTTGCCCGTTGGCCGGATATATCGACCCCATATTTCTTTGCAATCGAAATTGCCCTTCGGTCTGGCGCTTCACCAATATGCCAATCACCCGTGCCTGCGGATTCTACGATCCAGTTTAATTGTTTATCTTTTACTTTTTGCTTCAATATCCCATGTGCCAGTGGCGAACGACAGATATTTCCCAAACAAACCATTAAAATTTTCATCGAAATATTTTTTTTAAAGCTATGAACTATAAAGAGCAATACGACAAATCGGCCGGCTGAATGCTCCCGACATTTGAATAGATCGCATTTTAATTGTAAAAACTCTTTAAATCTCCATAGCAGGTACTATGTAACAATAAATCATAGACCTCATTCCCTGTCTATGATACCAAACAAAATCAGTCTATCAGATTTTATTGCACAAAATAACTAAACTTAAATTATTAAAGAAACAATCCTGATGAAATCATATTTTCTTATCGCAACTTCAACCTCAGGATGATTTTTGATGACCGGACATTTACAATTCTGTTTCCATGATTTCAATACCGCACAAACAGACTTTTAAGATTTCATCTCTAGCCAATAAGGTCTTTAATAAATAAAAAAGGTGGCCTAACCTTACGGCTAGAACCACCTAAACTATATTAATCAACCAATTCTTAATTCAATTTTTAATATTCCACTGGGAAGCTCAACTGAACAGCACCTCCTTGTGGAGATACACCTTTTAAGCGAACGATATTGCGTTGTGTTGCTCCCAATGCCGACTCGATATCATCAACACTGTTTACGGCTTTTCCATTGACCTCAGTGATCACCAAACCTCTTTCTACACCAAAATAATCAAATATACCGCCGCGGTTTACTTGTGTCACCACAACACCGGAGTTTACACCCAGTTCTTTCTTCTTAGCAGCAGAAGCAGGAATAAAGCTTGCACCCAATTTGTTGTAGATTTCAGTTGCACTTTTTGAAGCTTTTCCATTTGCACCTGAAGCCGATTTTAGCGACTCCTCACCTTTCAATGTCAACGAAACCTGTTTTTCTTTACCGTCACGTTTGTACGTAATATTTACTTTATCACCCGGACGCAGACGGCCAATAGTTTCACTTAATACCGGAGAGCCAGTGATGGTCTTACCGTTGATCTTAGTCAAGATATCGCCTTTTTTAATCCCTGCAGCTGCCGCAGCTCCACCGGCTACAGCATCCTCCACATATAATCCATTAACATCGGAGATCCCTTTTTCTTTGGCCAGTTCCGATGTTATTGGCACATAACTAATACCAATATAGCCACGTTTTACATTACCAAATTCCACAAAATCATCCACAATTTTTTTCACTAAATTGACAGGAATAGCAAAACCATAACCTGCATAAACCCCTGTTGGTGATGCAATAGCAGAGTTGATACCGATTAATTCACCGGAGGCGTTAGTTAATGCGCCACCACTATTCCCCTTATTGATCACCGCATCAGTCTGGATAAAGGACTCGATAGCAGAGCTTGCAAGTGGTTGTTCAGTAGCACCGCCAAAAGGATTACCACGTTGTTGCTGTCCCTCTCTTAAAATACCAATATCACGACCTGTTGCACTGACAATACCAGCTGTTACGGTTGATTGAAGCCCAAGTGGATAACCAAAGGCCAATACCCATTCACCCACGTTTACATTATCTGAGTTACCCAACTTTACAACAGGAAGACCTTTTCCTGCTACTTTTAATAAAGCAATATCCGTATTTGGGTCGCGACCGATCAACTTCGCTTCATACGTGCGCTTGTCTGTTAGCACCACCTCAATCTTATCCGCATCCTCTACAACGTGATTGTTGGTAACAATATACCCATCGTCAGAGATAATGACTCCTGATCCTGACGCTTGCACAGGTTGTGCCTGCATCTGACGACGTCCCCCACCCTGAGGCATACCGAAGAATTCTTCAAACATGTCGAATGGAGAACCTTCAGATTGCTGCGACCCCTTTCGACTATAAGTTGTCTTAATATGTACGACACCCGGAGCCACCGCCGCAGATGCTTGTGTAAAATCAGGATTGCCCGTTGAAGACATGACTCCTGTAGGGTTATTGGCAAAATAAACTTTCTGTTTGTCCTCAAAAGACATACTATCAAGTTTCTTATTTTCAATAAGCTTGTAACCACCTAATGCTACTGCTCCACCGAAAACAGCTGTTAATAGCGTTAAACCGACCTTATTCATAAACTTATTTTTATTTTAAAATGTCTTAATATAAGCTGATAATTTTTGCTCTTAAAATTACCGATTTTATTCGGATATGTTCAAATGTAATACCATTTAAAGGCCTTCGGAAAATCCGACACGTTAAAAAATGTTAATTGCTAGACAAATGCAATAATTTTAACAAATCTTAACTTCCTGCCGCTTTTTTGTAACAAAAAAACGTATTTTTGTTACTTAAAATCAATAGAATGGCATCGAAAATAAGATTTTCAAAATATCAGGGAGCTGGCAATGATTTCATCCTAGTCGATAATCGCGACAATTCATTTAACCGCACGGACGAAGTTCTGGTGAAGAGCCTCTGTGACCGCAGGTTTGGGATAGGCGCGGATGGCCTCATGCTGCTTCAAAACAAAGAAAATTACGATTTTGAGATGATCTACTATAACGCTGATGGTCGAGAAGGAAGTATGTGCGGCAATGGGGGGCGCTGTATCGTGGCCTTTGCACATGATTTAGGCATCATCACTGACAAGACTGACTTTTTGGCAGTAGACGGCGCACACCATGCTTTCCTTTCTGCCGAACTTGTCAACCTGCAAATGATCGACGTACATGAGTTTGGACGAGATGGCGATGCCTACATCCTGCAGACCGGGTCACCCCATTACGTTAGCTTCGTTACAAACCTAAAAGAAAAAAATGTTTTTCAGGATGGCTACTCGATTCGCAACAGCGCTACTTATGCCAACGATGGCATCAATGTCAATTTTATCGAGAAGGAGGAAAATGGTTATTTCCTGCGCACATTCGAGCGTGGTGTAGAAGATGAAACTTACGCCTGTGGTACCGGTGCTACCGCTGCGGCAATGGCCGTGGCCCTGCAAATGAACCTAGAAGGCGAGATCGTTATTCCTATTCGCGTACTAGGTGGACAATTGTATATCTCTTTTCATAAAAAAGGAAATAGTTTTACAAATGTTTTTCTCAAAGGCCCTGCTCAATTTGTTTTTGAGGGCAATTTCTAGTATTTGGAAACATATTGCTATCGCCGGCCAATATAGTCTTGATACGATGCCAATTTATTACCTAAAATATTGCAGGCTATTTCCGTAATGTATATTTTTTTAAATTTCATTCGGCAAATTACGTTTAATGGTATATTTTATTGTATATTAGATACCTTTATTTACAAGGTCCGCTATTTTTAATGCAACAGTCAAAGTCATTTCCAGTATATAAAATCGTTTATTCTATTTGTGAGCATCCCTATCTTGGCTATCTCATTGAGCCACACATGGTCAAACTCAATCCGAACGGAACCTACTCACTACGATACCAACGTATATTTAGCAATACCGTAGATGCTTATGCCGCAGAATTGGATGAGGTAGATTACAAGCTGATCCGACTGCTCGATGATATCGAACAGACAAACCTCATCAAGAAATATTATAAAAAAGCAATCAGACCTGTAGATTTTTTCTCCAAAGTCTTTGACAAAAAGCTCTACGACTTGCTGCGACCCAAAATTGATGAAAAGATGATCCAATTTTTTGAGTCTATTGGAAATAAACCGCTCTTTATGATGAGCAAAGACGGTTACCCAGCAGACCAAGAAATTAAATTGGCAACCTCAGCTGCCTCTATCCTATTCCACTTTCGCCGTAATGAAGAAGAGACCCGTTACTTTCCAACCATAAAGTACGAAAATCAACGCTTGGAATTTATGTTTAAAAATGCCATTGTATTGACCAATGCACAGGCATGGCTACTCTTAAATAATACCTTATACTATTTTGATCAGGCGCTGGAAGGAAAAAAGCTTAGTCCCTTTCTCAATAAGCGATACATCTCTGTGGGGAGAAGTACCGAAAAAAAATATTTTGAAACTTTTGTCTGCGGATTGATTGAACGTTATCATGTTTATGCCGAAGGCTTTGAAATACAAACGCATCAACACCAGGCAGTCCCATTGCTGCATTTAATTTATGTAGAAGATGGCGCATCGCAATTACAGCTGCAATTCAGATATGGCCCACATACATTTACTGCGGGAGCGGAAAATAAGGTGACTGTCCGGATGGAATATCATGAAGAGAAAGACTTATATATCTTCCATCGGGTCAAACGTTCTTTACAATGGGAAGAACAGCAGCACGAGAATTTAAAAGCCCTGGGGCTGGAAGATCTGGACCGCCAACTTGGATTACTTGCACCATCTATCCAATCCGGAAAACGCATTTCAATATTTGACTGGATAAATAATCATCAGGAACAAATAAACGCCTTGGGATTTGAAATCATACAAAACAACGAACAGAAAAGATTTTTCATCGGACATACCTCATTGGACATCGCCATTGACGAAGATAATGACTGGTTTGATATCAGTGCCATTGCTAAATTCGGCCCCTACGAAATTCCTTTTATAAACTTACGAAACCATATTCTAAACAATATCAAAGAATTTACCCTACCTAATGGGGAAATCGCCATGATCCCTGAAGAATGGTTTGCACAATACAACCATCTCTTTCAGTTTTCTGCCGATAGACATGAACTTAAATTAAACAAAGTACATATTGGTCTGCTCTTTGAGATTAGCGAACATACCAAATTAGTCTTCAACCGTAAATTGCAAAATCTCGCGACGTTTGAGGAAATTGCCGATATTCCGGAACCAAAACATTTCAAAGGAAATCTTCGGCCCTATCAAAAGGCAGGCTATAACTGGTTTAACTTTCTAAAACAGTATAAATTCGGTGGTTGTCTCGCAGATGACATGGGGTTGGGGAAAACCATACAGACTTTAGCCCTGTTGCAGCAACAAAAAGAGCAAATTACAGATCAGCAGGACGTACACACCTCACTCCTGGTGTTACCAACATCACTCGTTTACAATTGGCAAAAGGAAGCACAGCAGTTTGCCCCACAGCTCAAAATCCATTTGCATACCGGGAATAACCGTATTAAAGATGCCACACTATTTGCCAAGTATGACCTGGTAATTACGACTTATGGCATTGCACGTATCGATGAGGAAATACTGAGTGGCTTTTATTTCAATTACATAATCCTCGATGAAAGCCAGAATATTAAAAATCCGACCTCAAAATCATTTAAGGCCATAAAAAGTCTGAAGAGTAAAAATAAACTCGCATTAAGCGGGACTCCTGTTGAAAACTCTGTTTCTGATCTTTGGGCACAAATGCATTTTACCAATCCCGGTTTATTGGGAAGTTACACCTACTTTCAAAAAGAGTTTGTGCAGCCCATTGAAAAGAAAAAGGATGAAGAAAAAGCACAACGTCTTCAGGCGATTGTCAAACCGTTTATCTTGAGGCGTACGAAAGATCAGGTCGCAACAGAACTGCCCCCCAAAACAGAACAGGTACTGTACTGTGAAATGACCGATAAGCAATCCGAACTTTATGAAAAAGTCAAATCCGAATATCGCAATGCCATTCTCGACGGGCAATTGGACAACAAGCCAAAGTCAACCCAGATTGCCTTATTACAGGGATTGACAAAGCTTCGCCAGCTAGCCAATCATCCTAGAATGGTCGACGAGGACTTTGTTGGTGATTCGGGAAAATTTGACGCTGTCATTGAAACTCTTGAAATGGTGATGCAGCGAGGAAACAAGGTCCTTATTTTTTCCCAATTCGTCAAACAGCTTAATATCTTCAAACAATATTTTGATAAAAAAGGAACAAACTATGCCTACCTCGATGGCGGAACTAAAAACCGCGACGAAGCTGTTAGTCAGTTCCGTAAAAACAATAACACCAAACTTTTTTTGATATCAATCAAAGCTGGCGGTGTTGGTCTTAACCTGATCGAAGCAGACTATGTCTTTATATTGGATCCTTGGTGGAATCCTGCCGTAGAACAACAAGCGGTAGACCGTTCCCATCGCATTGGACAGACACGAAATGTATTTATTTACAAATTCATCAGCAAAGACACCGTCGAAGAGAAAATATTGGCGCTACAGAACCGGAAGAAATCTATTGCACAAACCCTTATTACAACTGAAGAAAGTTTTATAAAATCACTTTCTCAGGAAGATCTACACGAACTTTTGGCGTAATCCAGTCCAATCAATTTTTGTATTCGTTGATTTTCGACATATAAACCGAAGGACGGATACCCGTAACACGTGTAAAGATATTACTGAAAGACGACAGTTCATTGTAGCCAATCCGCATCGCAATTTCCAGGATGGAATAGGTATTTTCAGCCATCAGTTCCAAAGACTTTGCAATGCGTATGGCTCTCAAAAAACGGATATAGCTAATCCCCATATCTTCCTTAAACAGCCGTGAAAGGGATCGGCTACTCATGCCAAACTGTGCCGCTACCTGTTCGATTGTAAAGGCCTGATCAATATTCGTATTTAGATACCGCGCTATACGCCGAAGCTTTTCATTCTTAGGATAGGGATGCTGCATAGGGAAAGCATCTATCGGCGGACTCATCTCCGGAATAATAGCCATCATCGCCCGCAATAGACAATACCTTGAATAGTTGTCTTTTTTACCGACCCCGCCTTCCCAATCCTGCGCAAACAAAAACATCTCCCGCATTAGATCATTGCTCAGAAATATGTTCGGCTCCAACAGAACAGGGTGAACTCCCGGCTGCTCTTTAAAGTAAAAACTATACAGGTGAATACGGGAGCTGGAACTTTCCAGATGGTAGGCCGTATTTGCCGGTATCCACATATAAAACCGGCCCGGCAGATACCAATGCTTCATCGCAGTAAACACATGTATAATGCCTCCGTCAGCATAAAGTAAGCGCGCTTTCCGATGTATATATTCACGCGGATCAATCCGATCTACATGCGTATGACACACATAAAAGTCGTTCCGTTCGTCATCTATAGCCACCAGTTGTTCCTGTTCCATAATTTAAAATTACACTTTTTTTACTATATGGCGCAAATGAACAAATATCCGTCCGACTATACAAAACTAAACCTCTACCTCCAGCAGTATCTTTGTGCAAAGTTTTCCTCCATGCTCAAGCCTATACTGCGTATCTGGGCGACCCTGATTCAACAACAATTTGTCAGCCTTTTCTGAAATTGCCGTTCGAAGCATTGGGAGCCAATCATCCAAACCACAACCGGCAGATTTACTGGAGCGTAGATGGAAAAGCAATAAAATATTCATAAAAACAAGAATGGGTAAAGAAGAAAATAAAGACAGGACAAAAGGATTTAATAAAGTTTTAGTTGTATTTGCCGCGGTCCTGCTCCTTGCCGGAATCGGTATTTTGGGCAAACATCTGTTATTTACAAGTCAACATGTAACGACAAACGATGCTCAGGTTGATCAATATGTAACGCCAGTAGCAAGTCGAATATCAGGCTTTGTGAAGGAGGTCAGGTTTGAGGAAAATCAATATGTACATCGTGGAGACACGTTATTACGCATAGATGCCAGCGAGTATCAGACCAAAGTAGATATGGCGAATGCCGAACTTCGAAGTAGTCAACGGAATGCCGAAGTAATTGCCAAAAGCGCAAATGTCACCGCCAATAGCATTTCCGTCCAAAAAGCAAGATTAGAAGCAGCCAAAGTAAGTGTATGGCAAACTGAACAAGATTACAGGCGATTTAAAAATTTGCATGAAGCAGATGCCGCAACCAGACAACAATACGATAATGCCAAGGCAGCGTATGACATTTCTTTGGCTCAGCTCAATGCCATTCAGGAAGAATACAACTCGGCACGATTAAATACAAGCAAAGAAAAAGCTAGCGAACTACCTGCCAAGGCCAATATCGATATTAAAAAAGCAGCAAAAAACAATGCCGAAGTCTTCCTGTCCTATACCGTAGTGACGGCACCTTATGACGGCTTTGTTGGAAAAAGAACGATCCAACCGGGCTAATTTGTTAAAGAGGGACAGACTTTAGTCAATGTCGTCAGCGAAGAGAAATGGATTAATGCCAATTTTAGAGAAACACAGTTAGCGAACCTAAACGAAGGAACCGAAGTCACCATACAGGTGGACGCTTTTCCGAAATTACATTTGAAGGGAAAAATTCATTCCTTTTCTCCGGCGTCAGGATCCAGATTTTCGGTCATACCCCAGGATAATGCAACCGGAAACTTCGTTAAAATAGAGCAGCGCATACCCATCAAAATTGTCTTTGCACCAAAACAGGATCTGACAAAACTACGTGCAGGAATGAACGTTGTGGTACATGCGGCCCACCAATCTTAATTATTCATGAGTTCAAACAAATCTTTATATTACAGCTGGGTTCCCGAATGGATTAAACTTCCCATGATGATGTTGGCCATGTTTCCACATCTCATGCTGATGTCCCTGTTTCATTCGAACACCGCTTTTACCGCTTCTACATTGGCGATCGAAATGGAAGATATTCAATATTTTCTTTCGTTGATGTATGGTGCTATTGTCGTAGCGCTGTTGATATTCCAACGGCTATTTGCCTTCTTTCGGGTAAGGACATATATCCTGCTGACCTGCACGGTATCCATCCTCATTTTATTGGCCATTTCTCTGACCAGAGATCCCTTCCTCATTGGGGTGCTCCGGGTGATCGAGGGTATTTTTTGTGTTCTTGAAGGCGCTTGTTTTCTTCCCTTGCTGATGATGCAGATCAGGCATTCCAAAAGCCGCACCATTGCCTATTTCTTCTTGTATACTTTTATGCTGACAGGCGGAACAATAACAACATCCCTCTTAAAAGAAAGTATTATGGATTATGGTTGGGAGGATATGATTCATGTTGTGCTCTATTGGCATTTGATGGTCATCGCGATTGCTTTACTACTTTTGAACAACAGGAGATTAAGCCGGAAATTCCCACTTTATCAATTGGATCTGGCCAGCTGTCTCTTTCTGCTGATTTCGTTAAGCTGTGGCGCATATGTGTTGATTTATGGTCGTAAATATTATTGGTTCGAACACAACACGATCACAATTAACCTCGCACTTTTCCTAATTTTCGGGGCTCTTTTTGTAATCAAACAACATCTCGTAAGAAGACCACTGTTTCATTTTGAAATTTTGAGCTATAAGAACGTTATTTTTGGCGTTATCCTATTTTTTCTATTTTATCTGATCCGGAGCAGCCTCAATAATGTCTACGCTGTCATGTCCAATGTATGGCGGTGGCCCTGGCATTACGTTGTTGACATCCAATACATTAATGTACTGGGGACCATAGTGGGAGTAGGTAGCTCAGGAATACTCTTATTGCGCGATGTATCACCGAAATACATCTTTGGACTGGGCTTCCTGGTGTTGACCACATCCTGCTTTTTGTTTGTCCCTACGTTCTATCCCGATACCACTGTTTGGGCAATAGGCCTGCCACTATTTCTCCAGGGAATCGGACAGGGCTGGCTTTTTACGCCACTTGTGATCTATATTCTAACAGGAGTTGCTCCACATCATGTGGGCAATGCAGGTTTAATGGGCACGACCGTTAGATTCTGGAGCACCAATATTGGCTTTGCGCTGATTCAAAACATCACTTACACCTTAAATCAAAAACATTTTATCCAGATCGAACAACACTTAAATACGAGCAATCCGATCACAGTCACCTATTGGAGCGCTTTGGTCGAAAAATACTTGGGAACATCCGGTGATCAATTGGCAACGAATCTTGCCAGCAAAAGTCTTCAGACAACAATTACCCAGCAAGCATCCCTGATCAGTAATATGGAGATCTTTACCTATCTCGGGATCTTGGGAGGAGCCATCACCTTAATCATTTTTCTATTTGCCCCCGCCAAGGCACTGTTTATGCGGTTGAGAATACCATATTTATAAAAAAAGCCATTGCAACGAGTTTGCAACAGCTTTCCTATACGGTATATTTTTAGTCACTAGGCGTTAAACGCTAGAAGAGCCTTCTTTATACGCTCGATAACTTCGTTCTGACCGAGTAATTCAACGATTTGAAATACATCGGGACCAAACTTACCACCTACCAGCATAATCCGGAACGGCATCATCAATTCCCCCATCTTCATTCCTGAGTTCTGAATCGCTTCTTTAAAAAATGCCTCCAGCTCAGCTGCTTTCCAATCTGAAAAGCCTTCAAATGACGGGATGATGTTTTCAAAAAATGCTGTCTTCTCCGCAGACCATTTTGGCTTTACGGAATTCAGATCGTATTCAACAGGCTGTACAAAAAAGAAAGCAGCTTGGCCCCAAAAATCTTCAACAAAAGTTAAACGTTCTTTGACCGCTGCCAATACGCGGTTTACATAACCTTCTTCTGCTTCTATTTGATGATGAGCCAGCACCTCCTTGATCTGAGGTAATAATGAATCGCTCGAAGAACGTTTAATCCATTCGTGATTGAACCATTTTGCTTTCTCAAAATCAAATTTTGCTCCGGCTTTGCTAATGCGCTCGACGCTGAATTTTTGGATCAGCTCCTCCAACGAGAATAATTCCTGTTCAGTACCGTCATTCCAGCCCAATACACCAAGCATATTGACAAAAGCCTCAGGCAAGAAACCCATTTCACGGAACCCCTTTGTCGTATCACCAGATTTGGCATCCGTCCAGTTCATGGCATAAACAGGGAACCCCAAACGGTCACCATCACGTTTACTTAATTTTCCATTGCCATCAGGTTTAAGGATCAGCGGAAGATGCGCCCATTGCGGCATGCGCTCACCCCATCCCAGATATTCCCACAACAGAATATGGATCGGAGCAGAAGGCAACCATTCTTCACCACGGAAGACATGGGATATCTCCATTGCCTTATCATCCACAACCACGGCTAAATGATAAGTAGGCATTCCATCAGCTTTAAGCAATACCTTATCATCGACAAGGTTGGTATCAAAGGCAACTTTCCCACGGATCATATCCGTGAATGACACAGTTTCCTCCGTAGGGATCTTTATCCGGATGGTATGCGGTGTTCCCGCATCCAGTAATCGTTGTGTTTCAGCATCACTTAAGCTCAAAGAATTACGCAATTGCAACCTGTTTTCATGGCTATAACGGAAATTAGGCTGCAGCTTACGCTGCTCTTCCAATTCCTCAGCTGTATCGAATGCGTAATAAGCATATCCATTCTCGATCAACTGTTCTGCATATTTGCGGTAAGATGGTTTTCGTTCACTTTGACGGTAAGGGCCATATTGACCACCTTGCAACGGGCTTTCATCTGGAGTCAGGCCACACCAAGCTAAACATTCGTTGATATACTCCTCCGCTCCCGGGACAAAACGAGTTTGGTCTGTATCCTCGACACGTAAAATAAAATCTCCCTGATGCTGACGTGCATAGAGAAAATTAAACAAAGCTGTACGTACTCCTCCAAGGTGGAGACCACCAGTAGGACTCGGTGCAAAGCGCACTCTTACTCTTCTTTCTGAACTCATGCCGCAAAATTACCACAAAATTTTTGATTTGGATAACAGGATGACTTCTAAGGTAAAATAAAAGTGCATAAAACAGACATTTATTCATTAATTTGCAGCTGAGTACAAAATACGGAATCATGAAACCCTCTCAGATAAGCCAACAACGCTGGAAATTTATTTTGCTCATCTTTGCGGCGATCATTGCCATCGCATCCTTGGTTTATACCAATTATCTTGTCCGGAATCTCGCACACGCCGAACGTTCCAAAGCCGAGGTATGGGCAATGAGCACCAAAAATATCATGACCATGCCCGATGTGGACGATGAATTCATTACATTCATCTATGCTGTCAGAGATAGTTTAAATCTACCTGCAATCATCACCGACGATAAAGACGATATTATTTTTTGGCGCAATCTGGATTCCACCAAGACCAATATCAAGCCAATCCATAATGACAGTGTTACAAAGCAGCTGGATTATGACCCAAATTATTTCCATAAACAGCTTGCCTTTATGAAAAAGAGTCATCCGCCCATTACTTTGGAATTGGAAAATGGTCAAAAATGGCATGTTTACTATAAAGACTCTTGGTTTTTACAGCAATTGCGTGTATTCCCCTATGTTCAGTTATCACTTATTGCCCTCTTCCTGATTATTGCTTATACCGTTTTCAATTCCATTCGAAAATCCGAGCAGAACCTTGTCTGGGTAGGGCTAACAAAAGAAGCCGCCCATCAATTGGGAACCCCCATATCTTCATTAATGGGCTGGCTGGAGCTGATTCGCATCAAATTTGATGCTGAGGAAGACGATACACTGAATGAAATGGAAAATGATATTAAACGATTGGAAATTGTCGCCGATCGTTTTTCAAAAATAGGTTCAACACCTGTGCTGACCAATCACAACCTCTATGAGGTCATCAAAAATTACGTGGATTATTTCCGGATACGGACCAGTAATAAAATTACATTCGAATTAACGGGAGATCCCCATGTAGAAGCCAAACTTAATATTCCACTTTTTGACTGGATTATCGAAAATTTATTGAAAAACGGCGTAAATGCAATTGGCACAGAAGGAAAGATAACTGTTAATATTTCAGAAAATATTGCGAAAGAAGAAATTTTTATAGACATTAGTGATACGGGCAAAGGAATTCCAAGATCAAATTTTGAATCTGTCTTCCAGCCGGGTTTTACAACACGTAAAAGAGGTTGGGGACTTGGCCTTAGCTTAACCAAACGAATGGTGCGGTATCATCAAGGACAAATCTTTGTTAAAGAATCTGAAATAGGTAAAGGAACAACTTTTCGAATAATCTTAAAAAGCAACTTAAAATATGAAGCCACTCAAATCTGACGAATATCCGGCAGTATATGCTCCTTATATTGAGACTGTAGTCGATAATGTATTAGATGTATTGGAAGAACAAACGCTCTCTTTTCCGGCATTTCTGGATACCATTCCAGAAGAAAGAGGTAATTTCAAATATGCCGAAGACAAATGGACAATTAAAGAAGTAGTCGGTCATGTTATTGACAATGAGCGCATCATGGCTTACCGTGCCTTGCGATTTTCACGCAACGATCTGAAAGAGCTGGCCGGTTATGATCAGGACTACTTTATTCAACACTCCCGTTACAATGACCGTACGTTGGAAAGCCTAAGCAAAGAGTTTACTTATCTGCGTAAGGCCAACCTCATGCTGTTCAACAGTTTCAACGATGCTGAGTTAGAACGCAAAGGCATGGCCTCAGAGCGACTGACCAGTGTCAAAGCATTGTTATATGTGATTGCTGGACATCTTAACCATCACCGCATTATAATTCAGGAACGTTATTTAAACTCAGATGATGTCAAAAATTTGGTTTCAGCCTTACAACATTGAGGAAATAAATGTCTTTTTCAATAAATACCTATCCGGTTTATTGGAAATCAGCGCTACCGAAATTGATGACAACAGCATTACGGCAACCATGCCCGTCACAGATAATGTGAAACAACCTCATGGTATCCTACATGGTGGTGCATCGGTGGTACTCGCAGAATCGTTAGGCAGCATTGCATCTAATTTAGTCGTCGACCCAGATAAATATCGCGGTGTAGGGCTCGAAGTCAATGCAAATCACATCCGGCCGGTAAGCAGCGGAATCATTACGGCAAAATGCAGCCCAATTCACATTGGTCGATCGACACATATCTGGGAGATAAAAATGTATGATCGCTTCGATAAGCTGAATTGTATCTCAAGACTTACAGTAGCTATCGTGCCCAAATAAGACCGAGTTTGCTAACTCGATTTATTAGCACCATGTAATTCGAAATCAACAATATTAACAAGCAAAGAAGAATAATTTTAACAATTTATTCTTCTTTTTTTTGCCAAATAATTATCAAAATCCCGCTTTATTTATTTCCGATATTCAAGAAAATTAAGTAGTCTTGTAAGATGGATATTTTAAAAATCAACAAAAATAGCATGCAATCGTTTGCCTAAAGCTATTTTGTACTGATTGACAAATCCGTGAACGATAACTTAACTAAATATATAAAATAAAACATGACCACTAATCCTAACGTTGGTAAAACAGCTTTTCGCCCTATGGCCATTTGCTGTGGATTATTTTTTATCCTCGGTTTTATTACCTGGGCAAACGGAACGTTAATTCCGTTCTTAAAGATTGCTTGTAATTTAGAAACAGATTTACAGGCATTTTTTGTAACCTTCGCATCCTATATTGCTTATTTTTTTCTGGCACTTCCAAGTTCAGTTATTATAAAAAAAATAGGCTTCCAAAATGGCTTGGTAGTCAGTCTTGTTATATTAGGTTTGGGATCCTTGATTTTCATCCCTGCGGCCGATAGCAGAAGTTATGGATTATTTTTAACGGGAATATTTATTCAGGGATCGGGCATGGCCCTACTTCAAACTGCTGTTAATCCTTATTTGAGTATTATTGGCCCAATAGATAGTGCTGCACAACGGATCTCGATAGCAGGCTTCTTTAATAAATCCGCAGGAATTATTGTACCGATATTATTTGGAACACTCTTTTTGAAAGACGCACAAAATGTAACGGCTAAATTAGAAGCTACAGTAGATCTAGTGCAAAAAAATGCCATTTTAGATGACCTCCTCCAACGCGTTCACACGCCTTACATCTCCCTGGCTGTAATCTTTGTTGCATTCGCAATTTTCTTAAAATTCACACATCTTCCAGAAGTCGACGTTGATGCAGAAGAAGAAAGTGGAGAAGAAAATGGCAATGTCATAGCGAAAAAAACGTCGATCTTTCAATTCCCACACCTCTTCTTAGGAGCACTGGCCATTTTCTTTTGTGTTGCGGTTGAAGTAATGGCAGGGGATATCATTGGTGTCTACGCACGGGAGCTAAAAGTAGATCCGTTCTTTACAACATACGCCACAGCTTTTACACTTTCGTGTATGCTGATCGGGTACATTATCGGTATCATCTCGATTCCTAAATATGTATCTCAACAAATGGCACTACGAATCTGTACCATTATAGGAATTACATTTACGCTTATATCTGTTTTTACAACCGGAACCACATCATTCGTTTTTGTTGCTTTATTAGGAATTGCAAACTCCTTAATGTGGCCTGCAATTTTCCCATTAGGAATCAAAGGGCTAGGAAAATTCACAAAAACCGGATCGGCCATTATGATCATGGGAATCGCAGGTGGTGCGATTTGGCCATTAGTCTATGGTTATTTAAAAGATCACTTGCATATTGATTTTCAACATGCATTCCTTTATGCCATGATTCCCGGATATTTATATATCATGTACTTTTCAATAGCAGGTCATAAAATTGGAAAAAAAGCGTAAGAAAAGTACCTAAGAATTTCACAAAAAAGGGCATCTAAAAATAGATGCCCTTTTTTGTGAAATTCTTCCTATTTTTAAAAGATAAATCCAAGTTCAGTTGCAGCACGGATTTACTCGATTACAGATTATGCGACATGCTTTATATGAATTAGAAAAGCATTAGCCATTAATTAGCAAAATTCTATATTCATAA
This sequence comes from Sphingobacterium sp. DR205, assembly GCF_011064245.1. Classification (NCBI taxonomy): domain Bacteria; kingdom Pseudomonadati; phylum Bacteroidota; class Sphingobacteriia; order Sphingobacteriales; family Sphingobacteriaceae; genus Sphingobacterium; species Sphingobacterium sp. DR205. The sequence continues at coordinate 6,776,566 of NZ_CP049333.1, forward strand.
ATCACCGGGCTAATTGGCCCAAAAAGAAATTATCGAACAAATGAAAAAGAAATTCTTTGCCATTGCATTTGCAGCAGCTTTAATGTTTACTGCCAATGAATCCTATGCCCAGTTAAAATTTCCGGCAGCAAGTAGTGCCCAAACAGTTACACAGGGATTAGGGATTGAAAATGTAACCCTCAACTACAGCCGTCCGAGCATGAACGGCCGTAAGATCTTTGGTGACCTTGTACCTTACAATGAGGTATGGCGTACGGGTGCCAATACCAATACAACCTTGACCTTCGAAGGTGATGTTACAATCAACGGAAATAAACTCGCTGCAGGAACCTATGCATTATTCACCATCCCTAACAAGAACGAGTGGACTGTAATTATCAGCAAGAATATCAAACAATGGGGTGCCTACACTTATAATCAGGCCGAAGATGCACTTCGTTTCAATGTTAAGCCACAGAATTTAAGTAGTCCGGTTGAAACATTTACGATCTCTTTCGACAATGTCACACCAACAGATGCCATATTAAGTCTTGCATGGGAGAAAACAGCAATAAAAGTAGCGCTTAAAGTCAATCAACAGGCAAAAATCATCGCCTCCATAGAGGAAGCAATGAAAGGTGAGAAAAAACCTTATTTCGCTGCTGCCCAGTATTATTTCAACAATAATATAGACGAGAAGAAAGCATTAGCTTGGTTTGACGAAGCCGCGAAAGCACAGCCTAAAGCAGCCCATGTATTGTACTGGAAGGCGAAAGCGCAGCTCAAAGCCGGCGATAAGAAAGGTGCCATAGAAACGGCTACGAAAGGAGTTGAAGTCGCTACGGAGGGTAAAAATAGCGAATACATCAAATTGAATACGCAGATTATCAATGCGGCAAAAAAATAAAGCAGTGATAACCAGAAGCAAAGCGGGGGTATCCAAAAGATTGGATACCCCCGCTTTTTGTTAATTTCATTCGTGTCCCCCAGCCTCTCCCTTTATTCAATCGGCAGCAAGTTCGCTTTACTCTTGGCCAACTTCATTTTTATAACTCATCTTTCAGCAGTTGTTCCAATTCCTCAGGCGAAACATTCATATTCACATTGCCGTCCTTTGCAAAAGATATCTCTCCGGTTTCTTCGGAGACAATGACCGCTATGGCGTCGGAAATTTCTGTCACCCCGATCGCCGCACGATGCCGCAACCCAAATTGTAGCGGTAAATCCTCACTATCCGAAAGTGGCAATACACAGGAAGCCGTCATAATTTTAAAATCGACAATCACTACTGCGCCATCATGCAAGGGGCTATTTTTATGGAAGATGCTCTCGATTAATCGTTTCGAAATATGAGCGTCAATATATTCGCCGCTGCTCTGGTAATATTCCTCATCAAAATATTTTGAGAAAACCAATAGCGCCCCAGTGCGTGTACGCGACATGCTTCTACAAGCCTCCACAACCGGCCTTAAATCCTCGGTCAGATCCTTCTGTATAGCTTTTTTATTTCCTAAAAAAGACCAGAAAACCTTCTTTCGTTTCATCGATATATTCTTGCCCACATGGAGCAAAAAGCGCCTGATTTCCTGCTGGAATACCACGATAAGCGCAATGGAACCTACAGATATAAATCCCCCGAATATCTCGGTCAATAGACGCATGTGCATCTGTTTGACGACAATATAAACCCCATAAAATAAGGCCACCCCGATCAAAATATTCACCGCAATGGTACCCCGAATCAGACTATAGATATAGTAGATAATAATCGCCACCAATATAATATCGATAACGTCCAATAGGCGAAAGCCACTAAACAAGCTATAATCGATTCCATCCATATATGCAAGTTAAAAAAAAATAGATATTATTCGTATTTTTACCCTATAACATATAGTAAAAATGACTAGACTTTCAGTAAATATCAATAAAATCGCAACACTCAGAAATTCAAGAGGAGGCAATAATCCTAATCTTGTGGCTGCTGCATTAGCCTGCGAACGTTTTGGAGCGCAGGGCATCACTATCCACCCAAGACCGGACGAAAGGCATATCCGCTATCAGGATGTATTTGACTTAAAAGCTGAAATTCAGACTGAACTCAATATCGAAGGCAATTGCCAGGAACAGAAATTCATTGATCTTGTCCTCGCCAATAAGCCCGCACAAGTCACCTTGGTGCCGGATGCTGAAGGACAGTTGACCTCCAATCATGGTTGGGATACGATCAAAAACAAAGCCTACTTAAAGGATATGTGCCAATTGTTCAAAGATGCCGGTATACGTGTTTCTATCTTTGTGGACCCAGTTGAGGAGATGGTCGAGGCAGCAGCTGAAACAGGTACGGATCGTATCGAATTATACACAGAAGGCTTCGCCAGCGAATATGGTTTTGATAAAGATGCCGCCATCAGCCCCTATTTCAGAGCTGCACTGAAAGCACGTAAAGTTGGATTAGGTCTGAATGCCGGTCATGACCTGGATTTAAACAACCTCCAGTATTTTAATCAGCATATACCCGAGTTACTGGAAGTCAGCATTGGCCATGCCTTAATTTCAGACGCGCTATACCTCGGACTTGAAGAAACAATCAAACGCTATCTGGCCTGCTTAAAATAAACGATACGAGGAAGGCTGGCTACACTGTTTAAGCACAGCTAAAGTACATGTCGCTAAAGGTACCTGATGAATAAGTACATCTCTACTGGAGGAAGCGTGCCGGTCAGCGCCAGGATTTTGTCCAAACAGCCGGGTACCGTAAGCCACAGTTGCATCTCCTCGCAAAAAACAAGACTAAAGAGGCGTTCCAGAATAAGGAAAAAACAAATAGAAAAAGGCTTTCTTGCAGGAAGAAAGCCTTTTTCTATTTGTTTTAAATCCACCATCAAAAGAAGATAAACTTCTTATGAAAGGATTAATGAATTCCCTTAAATATACGGTTCCAGCGAATCTTAGAAAAGCCCGAACCGATTTCATCCCAGCTCATCCAGGTGAATAATGCCTTACCCACGATATGGTCTTCAGGAACAAAGCCCCATCCTCTTGAATCCAGAGAATTGTGGCGGTTATCCCCCATCATCCAGAAATAATCCATTTTAAAAGTGTAGCTATCCGCTTTGACATCATTGATATAAATCCCGTCAGCCCGTTTCTCCAATTTATTATTTTCATAAACGTGAATTGCACGTTCATAAATTGGTAGTGTTTGCGCGTTCAGTGCAACCGTCCAGCCTTTTTTAGGAATGAGTATTGGACCGAAGTTATCAAAATCCCACTTATACTGAGGATCATATGGATAGGCACCTTCCCCAACTGGACTTCTTCTGATTTCTTTTACATTTGACCAGGATTTCACCAACGCCAGCTCGTCCTTTGTCATAAACAGTTGATAAACCCCGGGCTGTTGATCCGAGCCTACGGCCTCTATTCTCAATTCCCGTAGACGATCCATGTTCAATGGAGTTCCGTCGGTCAGCACCAGATAATCCAATTGACTTTCAGGCGGATCAAATCCAGGTTGGTCATTGACAAAGAGCTTTGCATCCTTCATTGAGATCTTATCTCCCGGCAAACCCACACAACGTTTGATATAATTTTCACGTTTATCTATTGGGCGGGCCTGAACGGTGAATTGCGCATTAACTGTTTGCCAGCCATATGCCCTTACCAGGTCATAGTAACTGGCATTCTGATTTTCCAAGGCCACTGTGTCCCCTGCAGGGAAATTAAAGACAACAACATCATTTCGTTCGATCTTTTGAAAACCCGGCAGACGTTTGTAAGGCAGCTCGATAAGCTCAGAGTAGGCTTTACCGCCAGTTATTGGCATGGTATGATGCGCAAAAGGAAATGCTATTGGCGTATTAGGTACACGAGGTCCGTAGTTCAATTTACTCACAAATAGAAAATCACCGATCAATAAAGTACGTTCCATTGATCCGGTAGGGATCATGTAAGCTTCAATTAAAAATCCACGAATAAGCGATGCGGCAACAGTTGCAAACACAATGGCGTCAGCCCATTCACGTACCATAGATTTTTTATACGGATATTTAATCTTGTATTCCCTATAGGACTCCTGCTCAATTTCTGCGCGCTTTTCCTCAGTCAATTCAACACCTTCCTGTGCGGCGGTCTTCAGATTTTTCGCATACAAGCCATTTAGAAAACGTACGTTATTATCTTTTGCCCACATTGGCAGTACAATAAACGGCACCAAAACAGCTGCCGCATTTTCCCAAAAACGACGCTTGCCAAAACAATGGATAAAGTCGAGGTACAGGTTATAGAAAACAAAAATATTAACAATCGGAATCAGCAATAAGATCACCCACCAGGTTGGGCGCCCCGTTAATTTGGCTTGAATATATTGACTATAAAAAGGTACGATTGCTTCCCAGCCTTTTCTGCCAGCTTTAACAAACAATTGCCACAATCCATGTCCTGCTATTGCCGTTAAAACCGCAAAGATAATTAACCACATAATCTATTAATTAGTACTATTTATTAAAATCGAAAATTTCCGTCACTTGATAAAATCCCTTTTTACCGTTCAGCCACTCAGCAGCAACTACTGCTCCCAAAGCAAAGCCGTCACGGCTATGTGCAGTGTGCTTAAATTCTATTTGATCTACTTCGGAACTGTACAATACGGTATGTGTACCCGGGACTTCTTCAATGCGATGGCTCTCTATGAGAAGTTCTTGTGGTTTAGGAATAATTTCATCCTGCTCCCCCACAACGGTGTTGACCCAGTTTGTCTTCACATCACTGTGGTCCAAGATACCTTCTGCTATGGTTATCGCTGTACCACTCGGTGCATCCAATTTGTGGATATGGTGAATTTCTTCAACCTGAACATCATATTGTTTATAAGGCTGTAAAGCCTGTGCCAACATACGGTTAATATGGAAAAATACATTCACGCCGATCGAAAAATTTGAACCATATAAAATAGTTCCATCTAAGTCCAAACATTTTTCTCTGACACTTTCCAGTTGATCGTACCAGCCCGTTGTCCCTACGACAATCGGCACACCAGCTTCCAGACAAAGATTCATATTATCCAGAGCAGCAGATGGCACACTAAAGTCGATCGCTACATCAGCTCCCTTAATATCATCAACTGTCAGGCTGGGACGATTATTTTCATCCACAACTAAAAAAATCTGATGGCCTCTTTTCAGTGCATACCTTTCGATAATCTGCCCCATTTTGCCATATCCCAAGAGAATGATGTTCATATATCTAGAAAATAAAGTATAGTTTATTTTTAAAATTAAAAAATTCCAGTGAAAAACAGACACAAAACCGTGGTTAACAACGATTTTTTATTAAAAGTGTCCCTATTCAAAGACCAATAAAGACTTTAAATTGCCATCCAACGGCACTTCATACGGACTGTGGCCCGAAGTTTTAATTGAATTTCATGGACAACTTTAATCCAACAGTAGGTTTAAAAGTAAACGAACCAGATGCAAGACTCGCATCCATTAATGTAGGTCCAATGGAAAAAGCCGTCTTTTTGGGCTTATCATCGCCGATGCTCCAGCGATATTTTAGCATCGAATCGATATAAGCTTCGGCGACGTTCAATCCATACACACCGAGAGTAAGTAATACCATCAGATCCCGGTCTCGCCTTGCATTATCCTTTGCACGAATAATTGTTTCTGTTGGGCGTTCCTGATAAAAGGGATCCTCCGGCGATCCGTCTTCCCTCGCTTTTAGCACCCCCAGAAGTTCTTTGTAATATCTATTATTAAAATCGAAGACGAGCACTGTAGTCGCCAATCCGCCATAGATCGCAGGAACTTTTATCCACCATACACCACCATTAGTATACTGCCCCCAACCGGGAAGTACCAAAGAACGCTTCCAGGCCTGTTTATTCTTTGCTTCAATCGCTAAACGCGTAGAATCTTTAAATACGACCTTCTCCTTCGCTTTGGCTTCCTCCTTTTCACGTTTTTTACGTTCTTTTCGGGATTCCTTTTTTACTGTATCCTGCGCTGACTTTGGTTTCAAACTTTCTGTTTTGAGCGTTTGAACCGGTTTTTTGGAAATTGTATCGACAGTCTGTCCATGCACGATGAGTACAGCAAATAAGGCAAAGAACAAACTTATTAACTTGGTCATATTACCAATCTAAAAGTTCAAGAATACGGCTCAGGTCGTCCTCGGATTCAAAAGGAATCTCAATAGCCCCCTTGCCTTTGGTGCTCTTTAAATTCAATTTGACTCTTGACGAAAATTTCGAAGCCAGATCATCTTCAATTTTCTGTAACTGAAAGGACATTGGAGTTTTGTCCTTACCCGCTTTTTTCTTGCCCCCTTTTTGAAGCTCACGTACCAGCTCTTCAGCTTTTCTAACCGAAAGACCTTGGTCGATGATCAATTTAAAGATATAGAGCTGCTTATCTACTTCTGCAATATTGATCAACGCGCGTGCATGCCCCATAGTCAGAGCGCCATCACGTATGGCAGCTTGAATGACCGGTGGAAGTTTTAATAAGCGCAAATAATTCGTTACTGTCGAGCGGTTTTTGCTGACACGCTCGCCCAATTCCTCCTGCTTCAAATTACATTCCTCGATCATGCGCTGGAAGCTTAAAGCCACTTCGATAGCATTTAAGTTTTCACGTTGGATGTTCTCGATCAAAGCCATTTCCAACATCTGCTGATCATTGGCCGTACGGATATAGGCAGGAATCTCAGTTATGCCCGCCAGTCTTGAAGCCCGAAGACGCCGTTCCCCAGAGATCAACTGGTAGTTTCCGTCCGAAATCTTTCGTACGGTAATCGGCTGGATTAACCCTTGTAAGGTAATGGATTCAGCTAATTCCTGTAACGCGACCGGGTCAAATTCCGTACGAGGTTGAAACGGGTTCACCGATATCTCCTCTACCCGGACGTGGCTGATACTGCCATTTTCTTTTGTTGTATTTGCTGTAGAGGGCGTCACTAGAGGAGCCTCCTCTACTTGCTGATTATTTTTAGCAGGAGCTTCTACACTATCGTTTAATAGCGCACCTAAACCTCTTCCCAGTCCTGTTTTACGCTGATGTGCTGCCATATTATGCGGTTACTGTTGTATTCATTTCATTAAAATGCCCGTTTTTCTGCAATATTTCACGCGCCAGATTCAAATAGTTGATCGCACCTTTACAGGAAGCGTCGTGCATGATAACAGAAATACCGAAACTAGGAGCTTCACTTAAACGGGTATTACGTTGAATGATGGTATCAAAAACTAAATCCGTAAAATGTGTTTTCACTTCTTCAACAACTTGATTGGAAAGCCTTAAACGCACATCATACATCGTCAATAAAATACCCTCAATCTCCAAACTAGTATTTAAACGGTTCTGAACAATTTTAATTGTGTTCAGCAATTTTCCCAGCCCCTCCAATGCAAAATACTCACATTGAACCGGTATGATTACTGAATCGGATGCTGACAGGGCATTAATGGTAATTAATCCCAATGAAGGTGAACAGTCAATGATAACAAAATCATAATCATTTTTTACCTGATCCAAGATCTTTTTCATCTTGTACTCCCGCTCGTGCATATTGATCATTTCAATCTCCGCACCTACCAGGTCAATATGAGCCGGTAAAAGATCAAGATTAGGCGTTTCAGTAGACTGAATAGCGTCTCTTGGGTTCAGATCATTGACCAAACATTCATATATACTTTCATTGATCGTACGAGGGTCAAAACCAATCCCAGAAGTAGAGTTTGCTTGAGGATCCGCATCCACCAACAATGTTTTATATTCTAAAACCGCCAAACTAGCCGCCAAGTTAATTGACGTTGTGGTTTTTCCGACCCCACCCTTTTGGTTTGCGATTGCGATTACTTTTCCCATCTTGAATGAAAACCTTTCTTTATTAAAATGTCATTTTACACTACATTTCACTTTCCTGAAGATCAATTTGTCCAAATATTTACGCTAAATTTAAATTAGCCTAACAAATTCAGCATATTTCGTACTTTTGATTGATCAAAAGCACATATCCTCAGGATGCTAAGATACAAAAAATCAAGATATGTATCCACTTTGAAATAGTGCTTTTTATAAGTATCAACAACACAATGATTTTAATAATATCCGGAACAAACCGTCCTCATAGTAAGACGTTAAAAATAGCAAAATGCTACCAACGGCTACTTCATCGTAAATCCGTTGAAAACGAGATCCTTTCGCTATCAGATCTCCCTGCAAATATTTTAGAAACAGACCTTTACGGAAAAAGAAGTTCCGCTTTTGAACCGATCCAGCAAAAGGTCAGCCAAGCCGATATGTTTATTTTTGTCGCCCCTGAATACAACGGAAGCATCCCCGGTGCGCTCAAACTTTTTATTGACTGCTGCACTTTCCCGATCAGTTTTTACCACAAAAAAGTTGCGTTGGTAGGATTATCTTCCGGAAGATATGGCAACCTACGCGGGATAGATCATCTCACCGGAATATGTCACTACCTCAGAATGCATGTCCTCCCGCTCAAGATATTCCTCCCCAATGTGCAGCAGGAACTGAACGAAAACGGGGAATTATTTAAAGAAGACACACTCCAGTTTATCAACGAACAGATTGAGGAAATTATACGGTTTTAATCCATCATTGCAGGTATTCGCCGTGGAGAGTACCCCAACAGGCACATTGGAGCTTTTCATATATCTTACATGCAACAATTCGGATCATCTGCCAAGACAAGAATATACAGGTAACCGAATCGCAAAAAAAGAAGCCTTCGACACAGCGAAGGCTTCAAATCCCCTATCTAAAATAGGAATACCTAAAAAAACTAATACCCAAACAATTCTTTTAAGTCAAGTTTTTTTACTTCGCCCAATTTGGCAAGATCTTCCGATTTAAGGCTATCTTCTTTCGCTACAATACAGTATACGTAAGGTTTTTGGCTCATTTCATTCTTGTGGAACATACTTAAGTCGCCGTAAGTCAGCTTAGGCGCCTGTTCATAGACAGCTTTACGGATATCAGTTGTATTACCCAAGCGTTGAGCCGCCAGATAGCTACTTAAAATAGATGCGTTCAGCACCCGCTCACTGGCGATGGACTTCTGTAAACTCACTTTAGCAATATCCAGCCCTTTCGCACTTTCAGGCAGCACATCCAATAATTCATTCATACCTTTGATCGCTTCATTGAATTTATCGGCCTGTGTCCCTACATAAGCACCTACTGTATAATGATTTTCTTTTTTATAGGGCTGTCCATAGAATGCGGAAGTAGAATAGGCCAGCGCTTTTGATTCACGAATGGTCTGAAAGACAATACTTCCCATGCCACCTCCAAAATAATTATTGAACAACGACACTGTTGGTGTTAATGGGTTCGAATACTGGCCGGATGTTCTATACCAGAATACTTCGGCTTGCTTCATATCAAAATCGGCAAATAGCACCTGATTTTTAGTCGTTGGCAGCTCAGTAAACACCAAACCTTTTGCACCCTTCACGTAGTCACCCGTGCCCTGTTTCAATGGTTTTGCCTTTGCTACAAATTCACTGGCGCTCAACGGCCCGAAATAAAGCATGGTGTGCTTCATATTGGCCAGATCATGCAGTGCGTTCACCAAATCTTCCGCCTTCAACGCATCCAGTTCCGCATCTGTAAACACATTATTGAACGGATTTTTGGCTCCGTATTTTGCATACGATTTTAACCCCTCCATGATAGCCCCTTTATTTTCCTTTGCATTGGCTCTGGACTTCTTAAGACGCGTAATATACATTTTGAAAGCTTCCTGATCAGAAACACAATTGCGCAATAAGTCCTGAATTAAAGATTGTGTAGCGATAAAATTCGAGTTTAAACCCGAAATTGAAACCAATGTCTCCTCGTTTCCGGCAGACACTGAAAAATCAGACGCCAATTGATAAAAATCCTTACTGAATTGCTCACTGGATTTATCTTTTGTACCCAAAAACTCCAGGTAACCTGCTGCCAGCGAAAGTAATTTATTATTCCATTTACCTACATCAAAACGATAGGACAGCGAGAATAGTTCGTTATCATTATTCTTCACCGCAAGCACAGGCAAGTCATTTGCGGTAGCTTTCTGAACATCTTTATTATAGTCTACCCATACCGGCTGGATTTTATCCTCAGGCATTGCTTCCACTGCCTTCAGAAAATCAGATTGATCGTCACGATTGACAGTGACTGGTGTAATTTCCGGCTTCACAACCTTAACGACATTATTGTCTACCCCTTTGCGTTTATAAACAACAACATAATTATTATCGTTTAGATATTTATTGGCAAAATCGACGATATCCTGTTTTGTAATCTTATTTAGTCCGTCAGAATAACTAACTACCGACGCCCAGTCCTGACCTGATGTGAAAGCATCCATCAAAGCTTCAGCACGTTCACCGTAACTTTCATGCTGTTTGATCTCATCTTTTTTCGCATTATTGACAATCGCACCTATCAGGTCATCCGAAAACTCACCTTTTCGCAATTTGTCCAGTTCTTTAAGCAATAACTGCTGCACCTCCTCCAGGCGCTGTCCCTGACTTGGATTCCCCTGAAGGATCAATAAGGAATAATCTTTTAATACATAAGGAAAGGCTCCCGCGCCCAATAATTTCTGGTTCTTTACCAAATCCAGATCGATCAGACCGGCGGAACCGTTCGTCAGAATCTGACTCATCAGATTTAATAGCTGTGCATCCTTGGTCGCCGCCCCGGGGAAACGGAATCCCATAAACATAAATTCCGCATCCGGCCCTTTGACCTCGCGAACAATCGGGCTTAAAATAGGTTTCTCAGGATCAAAAGTATATGGCGGTATTTCTTTTGGCTGCATAAAAGCAAAACTCTTATCGACCTTTTTGACGACCTCTGTAGGCTCAAAATCACCGGACATGATCACCCCCATATTATTGGGCACATAATAGGTATTAAAATATTCACGGATTGCTTTTAATGAGGGGTTTTTCAGATGCTCCACAGTACCGATGGTAGTCTGCTTTCCGTAGTTATTATTTGGGAATGCGGCTTCAAACATAGCCTCAACAGCCTTTCGGCTATCTTTATCCAATCCGATATTTTTCTCTTCATATACTGCCTCGAGCTCCGTATGGAACAGACGCAGTATCGGGTTTCTAAAACGTTCAGCCTGTACAGCAAGATATTTATCCATTACATTACTTGGAATCTGCTCCTGGTATACCGTCTGTTCAAATGAGGTAAACGCATTAGTTCCTTCGGCCCCCATGGATGCCATCAGCTTATCGTACTCATTTGCGATTGCATACTTTGCAGCTTCACCGGACACACGGTCAATTTCCTTGTATATTGCTTTCCGCTGTGTCTCATCAGTCGTACCGTTGTACTTTTCATAGAGTTCGTCAATCTGATCCAATAAAGGCTTTTCTTTCGCCCAATCTTTGGATCCAAATTTATCCGTCCCCTTGAAGAGCATGTGCTCCAGATAATGCGCCAAACCAGTATGGTCCTTCGGATCGGTTTTACTTCCTGCTTTTGTAGCGATGTAGGTCTGGATACGTGGTTCCTTTTTAGTCGGACTTAGAATAACGGTTAGGCCATTTTTAAGTTTATAGAATCTTGAATGAGTGGGGTCATTGGTCACATACTTGTAGGCGTACCCACCCTCAGAAGCTTCTTTCCATTCAAATTTGGCATTTTGGGCAAACAGAGCTCCCGCCGCTGTTGTTAGAGCAAACGTTACAGCGGTAATTTTAAATAGATTTTTAATCATATTTCCTTTTTCTTTTCAACTCAAACTTAGATAAATTGCTGTGGATATGCAATATAATCACGAACATATAAAAACAATTATTACGCTCCGCTGTTGTTGTACATGTTTCTTTGTCGCTGAGAAGCGTCAATTTATGCCTCGTAATTTAACCAACTGTTAAAGGAAAATTGCTACAATGATTTATCATTCTTACTTTTGCAAAAATTTTAAAAAACGCTAACGTTTTAATTCATGAGATCAAGCATACTTGTTTTTGTGATCTTCGCGCTTCTTTCCTTTCGTACAAATGCGCAGGTCACCCCCAGAATAGAAAATCAGAAAGACACATTAAATAGCCGTACACCGGCAAAAACTAGACTAATATTTCAGCTTGAACACGAGAGTGGTGGTGAACTCAAATTCAATGAACGCTCCAAAGAGACCCTTGCAGATTCTTACTATAGTGGACTTAACTTTCGGGTTGGCTTCCAGACACAGTTCCAAGATTCATTGAAGAGCATTTACAACGAGATATACAATTACCCCATTTATGGGGTAGGAATTTATAGCAGTACTTTTGGCCAGGAACATCTTGGCCGGCCTTTCGCATTCTATGGCTTTGTCGCGATCCCTATAAAACCGAAAGTCAATAGCAAGTGGAACTTCAACTATCGGATCGCACTAGGCCTCTCCGGACGGTTCAATCCATATAATGAAGAGGACAACCCTTTCAATCTATTAATAGGAAGTAAAAACAATGTATTTATTGACTTAGGACTTCAGGCCAATTACCGTCTAAGTCAAAAATTCCAAGTTGGTGCAGGTATTGCGTTCCATCATTTCAGCAATGGCGCCCTAGCACTGCCGAATACAGGCATAAACCTGCTCCCTTTAAGTCTTTCTGTTTCGTATACACCAACAAGCAGGCCTTTCGACTACAGAAAAACTAACGTTCCAAAAATGGAAGAAACAGAAGAACTACATTTCAATTACGCTTTTGGATTCAAACAGATCGATCGGGAGCATGACAGTCAATATTTTAAATCAACCTTGGGAGCTTATTATAGCAGGCATTTGGGATACAAATGGCGTCTTGGCGCTGGAATGGATGCTTTTTATTCAGCAAGCGGAAACGACGAGAAAGTCGCCGGTGACAAAGCAAGGAGCTTTGGAGCATTGTTTTCCTATGGCCCTGCGTTCTACATTGACCATGTGTTAAATTCCAGACTATATATCAATGGAAATGTCGGTGTATATTTACACCGTAATAAATTCAATGGTGAAAGCACACCTGTCTATCTAAGGGCAGGTGTACGCTATAAAGTGTACAAAGATTTCTTTGCTGGAGTTTCCATTAAAGCACATGGCGGTAAAGCAGATTTTATCGAATGGACAACAGGGTATGGCTTTAAGCTGGGTAAGAAACGGGCAAATCCAGCCAGCAATTAACAGTTGTTAAAGGAAACTGACAACGTGTTAAAAAAATAAAGGACATTTACATGGACATTTAAAATATCCCTTAGATTGCATAAAAAAAGCGTTCATAAGAACGCTTTTTTTATTGTGGGGATTACTGGGTTCGAACCAGTGACCCCTACCTTGTCGAGGTAGTGCTCTAAACCAGCTGAGCTAAATCCCCTAACGAAAAAAAAGCACCATTTGATGATGCTTTGTGGAGGCTACTGGATTCGAACCAGTGACCCTCTGCTTGTAAGGCAGATGCTCTGAACCAGCTGAGCTAAGCCTCCGCTTTGGATTGGTGGAGAATACTGGATTCGAACCAGTGACCCTCTGCTTGTAAGGCAGATGCTCTGAACCAGCTGAGCTAATTCTCCGTCTTTGTATGGTGGAGGCTACTGGATTCGAACCAGTGACCCTCTGCTTGTAAGGCAGATGCTCTGAACCAGCTGAGCTAAGCCTCCATACTTTTTTAAAGAACGCCGTTCCCTAATTGCGTGTGCAAATATAGCTTAAAAATTCTATTCTCAAAATTATTTTCGAAGATTTTCTACATCAAAAACCGCAACAAGCTAAGAAACACCCATATAATTTTCACAGAAATTAATCATAAAACTTCCACGAAATACCAAATCTAAAGTTTGCTGTATTCATCGGATAACGTCTAACAGTATAATAGCCATTCGGATAAAAATTCTGGTTTAGGAAATTATAACTTAAAAACATATTGACCCGCTGTATATTTGCCGTGATCCATAAGTCCATAATCGGATAAGTCGAAAATTCGATCTGCTGATAAGCGTTATAAAACTGTCCCGTCCCTATCGAATAATTCGGATTGGCATAAGGTGTATTAAATTTAGCATCAATACCAATACTATAGTCAATCACTTTATAAAAGAGATTACTGTAGTAAAGACTGTGCCAAGTATAAAGTTCGGGAACCGCCAATATATTCTGCTGATCCGTCTTTTGATAAACCACCAGATTATCCAGTGTAAAATGATTAAGCTTAAACTTCTGCCCCACACTTACCTTCAGCAAATTAGCGTTATCCAATTGCGCAGGATTGATCCACTTATCTTTCTTCCGGTCATTCTGTGGATTCGATAATTCCTCAAAATAAGTATAATTATTCATCCGAAAATATTCGACCTTTCCATTGAACCCCAATGTCGGGTTGCGGTATTGAAAGGCCACATTCTGAATTTTAGTCTTTTTTAGATCCAGATCATTCCATTTTGCATAGGTATAATTCAGGTTTTCGAAGACCATCTCGGGTGATTTATTTTGTGAATAAGCCGAAAGCGTCACCTTTCCGATTTTATCTCCCATGGAAATATCCGCCTTTGCTTCATAGAGAAAATCACCAATATTATGTCCGAAAACAATTTGATTGGCCTTCAGGCTAAAATCCAGTCGATCCGAAAATTTGTAGCCCAGTTCCCCCTTAACGATTCCATTCTGATAGAAACGATCGAATGTTGTACTATCCGGCAATTTTTTCAATGGCTCAGGGTAAGCGGCCTGATTGGTATAGTAACGCAGGGAGTCTACCTGACTTTGCTCTACCCAATTCATATCATGCTGGAAAGCCAGATTTAGCTTAGCTTCATTTTTAAAAATCGATTTGCCCCGAAGAAAAAAGTTATACTCAAACTCATTTGAAACGTTAGTAATGCCTGTTTTATCATTATTCAAGCTTAACGCCTGATTATTGTAAGGTAACGCAGCATTTTGGTCATTCATATTTTTAAAGAAGTTATATGTCTGCTTCCGGATCCTTGTATTGTGCGCCATACTGTTTGTCGGATAAATCTGCTGGGTAGGCTTCCCCTTATCTACTGTATCAATACGACCAACATAGAGCGACTGCCGCAGGAACAGCGAATTATCCCACCATTTTGATCGTGGTATCCCGGTTCTACCTGCGTCATAAAACTTAGGAATAAACCGATCCGGAGCCTGTCTATTTTCAGGAGCAAATGGCCGATCTTCGATGATAGATCCATTTTCCATTGCATCCAAACGATTGAATACAGCATTAATTAAGAGATTATACCGGTTATTTTTCGACTCATACCAAGAGGCAATAGATGCTTTCAAATCAGCATAGCTCTGACCTAGATAAAATCCATCTGTTTTCGTTGAATGGAAATCAACATTCATATTCCATTGCGAATTGATATTTTGCGCCACCCGGGCCCGAAAGACCTGATCATTGAAAAAGAATCCCACAGCCGACAGTTCAGAATAGCGAGCCCTTGCCCTAAAATATTGAACAGAATCCGGGTTCAATAGATAACGCTCCAAGGCCGTGAATCCAGACTGAAATCCGATTGTCTTTTTGGGCTGAAATAATAAGTCGCGTGTGGCAAGACCATAAGACCCTAGATTAATACTGGGATTCCAGGGCGTATTTTGGGGATTATAATATTGATAATTACGGTGTGAAGTATCTATTTGCCTTGTATAAGTTCCTTTTTTCAGCATATCCAATGTCGCATAACGAATATATTTTGCTGACAGGATAACCGAATCTTTTTTCCCATCTTCTTTGGCTCTCGCCGAATCCAATGCGCTGCTCCACTCCTCCTTGCTTTGCGCAATAACATCCATGGAACAAACAAGTAAGACACACAGTGCGGCTAATACGCGTACGATCAACTTCATCTAAAATTGTATATAGTCTAAATTTACTGCAAAGCTATCAATTCTTTCAAAATTAATGTCATCTTAGGTTCCGCTTTCTCTGCAACAGCGACGATTTCCTGCAAAGAGACAGGTTTTAACACATCGTGAAAGCCCTCATCCGTAACAACAGAAATCGCGAACACCGGAAGAGCCATATGATTGGCAACAATTACCTCTGGTACTGTACTCATACCGACTACATCCCCCCCAATAATTCGCATGAAACGGTATTCAGCTTTTGTTTCCAGATTTGGTCCCTGCGAGGAGACATACACAACCTTTCGTGCCGTAATTCCGTGCTTTGACGCGATTTCAAGCGCCTGTTCAATCATCGCACGGTTATAAGGTTCGCTCATATCCGGAAAACGAGGTCCGAATTCACCTAGGTTCTGCCCACGCAATGGATTATCGGGCAACAGATTGATATGGTCCTCAATAATACCCAGATCTCCATTTCTGACCTCCGGATTCAGCGATCCGGCAGCGTTTGACACAAAGAGCTTTTTGACACCCAGCACTTTCATGATCCGGATGGGAAAAGTAATCTGCTGCATATCATAACCTTCATAATAATGAAGTCTTCCTTGCATGGCAACCACATTTCTACCATTCAATTTTCCAAAAATCAATTTACCGGAGTGAAATTCGACTGTAGAGATGGGAAAGTTAGGGATATTGGAATACATCAGCTGATACTCGACTTCAATCTCATCAACCAATTTACCCAAACCAGTACCAAGGATGATACCGAATTCTGGAGTAAAATCTCCAATTTTTCTACGGATAAACTCCGTCGTTTCATTTATGCTATGATACATACGTACAAAAAAACTAAGTATCTCAAACTTAACTTAATTTTTTTGTACGCACAAATCAAATATAGCAGCTTAGTTATGAGAAAGCGCCTTTTCGTCCGCTTTACCTGGAGAGCTGATCAAAAGCATCAAGAAAGTGATAAAACCATTGATGATAATCAAGTCGAGCCCGATCACATAAGGTGTATATACTTCAATCACATAAGTTTTCAATAAATACAATACCGTAGGCGAAAGCACACAGATATAAGGCACCGCCTTATCCCGCACAGCAGATTTTGTGAAGATTCCGAAAACAAACAGCCCCAATAGTGGCCCATAGGTGTAGCTTGCCGCAGTAAATATTGCATTTACTACAGAATCATCATTGATAAGCTTAAATACGAGAATAACAAGCAACATAACAATCGAAAAAGCAAAGTGGACATAATTACGCTGTTTGACAAGAGCAGGATCATTTGGATTTTCCTTTTTATTGAAGTTCAGAAAATCCACACAGAACGATGTTGTCAACGCCGTAAGCGCGCTATCGGTTGTTGCAAAAGTTGCCGCTGTCAGTCCCATCATAAAGATGATCGCCGGAACGATAGCAAGATGATTCAACGCAATCTCCGGGTACAGGTAATCACGGGTCGCTAATTGCGAGACATCAATACCATTTTTTGCGGCGTAGATATATAATAAAGCGCCCACAGCCAAAAAGAAAATATTGATCACCACAAATACACTTGTGAATGTAATCATATTCTTCTGCGCTTCTTTGATCGTTCCCATTGACAGATTCTTTTGCATCAGATCCTGATCAAGCCCTGTCATGGCGATGGTAACAAAAATTCCGCCCAGGAATTGCTTCCAAAAATTGGCCTTACTGCCCACAAAATCATCCCAGAAGAAGATTTTGGAATAGCTGCTTTCTTTAACCGCTTCGAATGTATCTACGATCCCGAAGTCCAATCCCTTAGCCATAAAATAGATCGACAGAATAACGGCAGTCACTAAAAAGGTAGTCTGTAGGGTATCTGTGACAATAATCGTCTTTAAGCCCCCCTTATTGGTATATAGCCAGATAAGCACCAGACAGATCACTACTGTAATCGCGAAAGGCACATTCCAGGCATCAAAAATAAAGTGTTGCAAGACAATTGCGACCAGGTATAAGCGAAAGGCCGAACCGATGGTACGGGAAACCAAGAAGATCGCCGCGCCGGTTTTATAAGTCGTATGTCCAAAACGTTCTTCCAGATAGGTGTAGATGGAGGTCAGGTTCATTCTATAGTACAACGGAAGCAATACATAAGCGATAATGACGAAGCCAACTGCATTTCCAAGAACAAATTGAAAATAGCTGAATTCAGATGCCCCCACAGCACCCGGAACCGAGATAAAGGTCACCCCGGAGAGTGCGGTACCGATCATCCCAAAGGCCACCATATACCATTTCGAATTTCGGTTGGCAACAAAAAAGGTGGAATTATCCGAAGATCCTTTTGAGGTGAAGTGCGCTACTGCGAGTAAGACCGCAAAATAGATCACAATAAAGGATAATAATATAACTGGTGACATAGTTTGTTTTTAATAGGTGATTTGATAGCTGATGATTTTAATGTGTCGCCTGATAAGCTTCGATCGCTTGCCTTACATTGCCAAATTGTTCCAGCAAAACCGCCGCATCTTCTTCTGTAGCTCCTGTCTGATCCATGATGATCCGTACGCCACGACCGACCAATTTATGGTTTGATAGTTGCATATCGACCATTTTATTTCCCTTCACACGCCCAAGCTGAATCATGACCGCCGTGCTAAACATATTTAATACAAGCTTTTGTGCGGTACCAGATTTCATACGGGTAGAACCCGTCACAAATTCAGGTCCCACAATAACCTCAACAGGATACTGTGCAATTTCAGCAATCGGAGAACCACCGTTACAGACAATACATCCAGTTACCAGCCCCCTCTCGTTTGCGGTCTTCAGACCACCGATGACATAAGGTGTGGTACCCGACGCAGCAATACCGATAACGACATCATTTTCGTCTATATCATATGCTTCCATATCCTTCCAAGCCTGTTCCAGATCATCTTCCGCAAATTCCACGGCTTTGCGGATCGCAGTATCCCCGCCTGCAATTAACCCGATAATCCACTCAAATGGCACACCATAAGTCGGAGGCAATTCAGATGCATCTAAGACTCCCAGTCGACCACTTGTACCAGCTCCAATATAAAAAGTCCGACCACCAGCCTTCATTTTCTCCACAGTAACCTTAACCAATGCTTCGATCTGAGGAATAGACCTTTCAACAGCTAGCGGCACAGATTTATCCTCGTTATTGATATTAGTCAATAATTCATGTACAGACATCTTGTCCAAATCCTGATAATTCGAATCTTTCTCCGTTGTATTAACCATTCTTAATATATATTGTATTTCTTAATTCAATAAACCGGGTATATCCACTATTTGATAACCTTTCTTTTTTAATATATTGATCATATCATCCAAATGATGATACAATTTATCTTTCCGTCTTTCATCCGTCCCCATATGGACCAAAATCATAAAACCATTCAGGCCGAACTTCTCTTCATACGACCAAAGTCCCTCCAAAATCGCAATGGAAGACAGATAACGTTCACCCATTTCTGGATAGGTATAATCTGCGGCAGTCCGTATTCCGGGCGTGTAGTTGATTGAAGACAGCCCTATTTCCTTTGCCCATGCTACCGTCTGACTATTATACCATTCATAAGAAGGAATATAATGACGCAGTTGACAGGTATCAATCCCCGAAAGTGCCAGCTCCCCCACATTGGTCTTCAGATCCCGCAGGAATGAATCCCGGCTGACCAGCAATTCATCACGGCTTCCCCAGTCACTGATCAGGAGATGCTTATCGGAATGCCCAGACACCACATGTCCGTCTTTTAACATCCTTCGAACATCAGGTTTGAAACCTGCATTCCGCAGGTAGTCCCCCGTAAGAAAAAAATTCCCTTTCACATGATGATGCTTTAAACTATTCAAAACCGCATCTGTCCCCTCAGATAAATCGTGACCCGTAAAAAGTAAAGCCACTTTTTTCACTGTAGAATCGCCGCGGACTATAGCCCCGAAGACATCCCTGCTTACTTTTTTCCCACAGGCTCCTCCAATGCCTTTCCTTCTTTAGCTGCCAGCAAGTAGATCAACGAAGCCGTCCCATCCATGGTAGGCTCATTGGTGCTGTAGTCACCATAATCGTCATGATAGACGGCAAGGTCACTCTGAAATTCAGCATAACTATCGGGATTATTCAGCTTTATACCGATCAGGTTCCGATAAGTAGATGCCATGATCGGGCCATCCACCAGTCCACCGTCAATCGGGTGCTTACCCAGATAGGTAAAAGCAGAATGCGGATCAACCGGAGTATCACCCCGGGAGGGAAGACCGTAGACCATGCTTGTCCCCCATGGATTCGCACCAAAGAGCCAGTCAAAGTTTGCCTGTTCCAGTTCATCAAACTGATTATCTCCTGTCAGCTCTTTATACCAAAGGCATTGCATGGCGAACGAAACAGTTAGATTGTTACTGCACCAGATAAAAGGAACCCCTCTCAAAAATGCATTTTGCTCCGCACGTTTATTAACCTCTTCAATACCTTGCCTATAATATGAAACAATCTCCTCGCGATCCTGTCCTTTTAATTTTTTTGCCAATTCATAATGTCCCAAGTTGATAAAAGGATACCACTGATAATGTGCAGCTGTATCTGTTATCATCCAGGGTGTTATTTTTTCCTTTCTGGCATACTGCATGGCCTCCTCGGCAAACTTGTTTTTCTTTGTTGCCGAAAATCCCATTGCTGCCGCCAGCTGCATATCATCCACCCAATTGTCTTCCGCATAGATATAGGGTGATTTGACCGAAACCGTCTGTGTCACCCCGGGTTTTATATTTGCATACGCATAAGCTGTCTCCGCTTTCCGCGACAGCAATTTTGCATATTTTTTATCCTGTATGCCAAAAAGCACAGATCCCAAACGGAAAGCACTGCTAAACTTTCCTGCAGTAGAACTTGTCCCCGTGGTGTTATTCATAAATTTGCCCCGTTGTTGTGGCTCGCCATCTACAAAATACACCGGGCGTTCAACTCCCCGCCCATAATACGGATCTTCCTTGGGCATACGCATACTGGCATGATCCCTGTCATCCGCGATCTGATTGTACATCTGATTCGCCTTTGGATGCATCTTCAACAACCAGTCCAGTCCCCATTTTGCTTCATCCAGCACATCAGCACGACCATTCTTTCCATCTAAACCATTGGCCTGCTTTTGATCAGCAAATACCTGTGGAAAGTCACGATAGGCTGCCAGCAGATGAAATGTCGCATTGGCCGAGGTAGTTGCATACTGCAAATAATCAGACGCGTCATGCCATCCTCCACCAGCATCGATATGTGTACTGTCTGCAATCCCCACTTTACCTGCATACAGCGTAAAACCATCGTGCGTATGACAGCTATCCTTCAAAAAAGGATTGAACAATGTCCGTTGTTGACGCATGTAGCGCAACACAAAATCTGCCGCCCCCCTATAAACATCAGGCGCAACTCTAAAGTCAGGAGATTTAACCTCCCCGACCTGGATGAAAAAGCGTCCGGTATCCTGCATGGCCGAGAAATCAAATCGAAAACTCTGAACAAAAGGGCCATAGGCACCAAAATCCTTCCCTACTGGATGAATATATACCGTTTTACCTGTCTGTGCATTTTTAACTTCAAAAGAACGAAGCTGCCTGATTGATTTCCCGCCCCATACCGCGACCTTTTTTCCTGTCGGAGTATAGCCTAATTGGTTTATTCGAATCCAAGCATTTTGCTGTGCTTCCGCAAAGTTACAAACAAAACATGCAAAAACAAGCAAAAAAGCTTGACGTAAATTTAAGAAGTTTAGACATTCTTTTATCATAATAAGGCATTTATTTTTAATAAAATCAACTCAAACGGTTGTTTAGAATCGCAAAGAAACTATTTTCCCATCCATCGTACTCGCAACAACCTCATTATTACCATGTATGGCAACAGGATTGACCATGCCATTGGAAATTTTATATTGCCAGCTAACCGCGCCTGTTTTTGCATCTACAGCCGAAAGCAAACCCGAATGACTCGGCACAAACACCAATTTACGGTTTGTTTTAATTGCCGAAGGCGTCAATTCATAAGGCAATTTTAGTTTTGCTTTCCAAATTACGTCCATTTTATCATCTGAAGAAGAAATCCCCAACAGGTCGCCGTCCATTGTCTTTACGTACACCTGCTTTTTATTCACCGCTAATCCCATAGACTCCCGCACACGGATGGTATCTTTCTTTTCGCGCCAGATAACAGCACCGTTCTTTGCATCCAAAGCAGTCATAAAGCGATCAGGCGCAACGACAAAAACACGGTTATTCACCCCGACAGGATTACAGGCAGCAGCTGAAAACATCCGATTCGCGTGTCCGTTATTCCATTCCCAGGATAATGTTCCAGTTTTTGCATTCAATGCATAAAACCCATTCCCCCAGGAGCCAAAGATCACATTACCCAAATAATACGTTGGCAAAGTAGACACAAAACCCTTGACCTCATCAAAACTCCATTTTAACTCCCCAGTCTTTACATCCAAGGCCCTAAATTTACCATCTGAGCCTCCAATAAAAGCAACACCATCCTGAATTAAGGGTGACCCCAAGACAGCTTTATCTGTTTGCACCCTCCAGAGGAGTTTTCCATTTTCTGCATCGACAGCATAAATAAAATGATCCGAAGAACCGGCTACAACAATACCCTTCCATACGCCGGGGGTGGAATAAACCTTTCCTCCAGTCCTGTAAGACCAAAGTTTTTTACCAGATCTAAGATCCAGCGCAAAAATATCCCCAGCAGTATTTGAAGTAATTACTTTGTTTTTATCAATGGTCAGTCCAGCACCTATGTCGCTTGCATCTTCGAACGTCCAGTTTACACGAACAGCACCCGCATATTTCTCATTGACAGCATAACTTGGCCTTGGATAAACAGCCGTTTCTTTATCATAATGATGATCGAATAAAGGTACCTCCAGCCAAGGTTTTTCTTGCGTCCCTACACCTGGATTACGCTCCTGATAAATAGCCTTACCATCACCTATAGTAACAATATTATAGCCGCCGACAGGTTTATTTGCCCGTAGATTTGATCTTCCCATCACGCCAGGAATACCCTCCCAGTCGTAAGCCTTATTCGCATGCCCATGCCCACAGAACGCCAATTGAACATTTCGTGTCTTGACACGTTTTAATGCATCAAACCAATTATTCAGCGAGGAATCCTGTGGATAATGGTTAATATAAATTAATGGTGTTTGTCGGTCCGGGTTCGCAGCAAAGATAGAATCCATCCACACCAAATTTTCACGCGGGATCTGACCGGGACTCATCCGCATATTTGGCCCCGAATTAGTCCCAATAAATTCATAGCCTTTGTGTTTGAAGAAAAAAGTCTCCCCACCAAAGACCGTACGAAAAGTATTGGCGCCATTTTCGGACCAGTTGCCATCATGATTGCCCGGGATTACATACCAGGGCAGTTGCAAGCTATCCAAAATCCGTTTTGCTAGTTTAAGTTCTTGATCAGCACCAAATTCGGTGATATCTCCGGAGAGAATAACAAAATCAATGTCTTTCAATGTATTAAGATCCTTTACAGTACGTCGCAGATCTTCCGCTCCTGTTGCACCACCGACGTGGGTATCCGTAACATGAGCAAATTTAAAGGATTGCGCAAAGGAGACGTTGAAAATGCATAATAATGCAATAATAACAGCGGTAAACTTTGGTTTCATGGATTAAGTTTTCTTAAAAATAGCGTTTTTATGCATAAATATCAAACAAAAATGCGTTTTTATGCACGATGTTTTTTTGATTAAAAAATATCACTTATTCATATTCGATGGATTTACAAAAAAGCCTTGTCTAAGAAATAGACAAGGCTTAATACTACTAAGAATCGAATTACCAACCTTTCGTTTGGGTCAATTTATAACCGCGTTGCTCATATTCGACCATCTGTGCCTGACCAACAGGTGCCAAATAATTCTTATCCATAATCGCATTTCTGTTTGAAGCATTTTGAACCACAATAAATCCGACCATTTCAGCGGCATTTGAACCATTGAAGGTCACGACAGTACCATCCGCCTTTCTAACTTTAGTCACATTAACATAGTTAGCCTTCAAAAAATCCGGAGCCTGTTTTGCTACATCGACCCAGATACCGGTAAAGTAATCCGTATTTTTGGAAAAATCCATATAATTCAGTTTCTTCCATCTTCTAAGATCCATTAAGCGCGAATACTCAAAGACAAACTCCATGCGACGCTCACGACGAATCTCCCACATCAGAGGTGACACATCTCCATCACGCAAAGGATCACTTGCAATAGCCCCCAATTGGAGAGCTGCTGTTTTCTTCACCCCTCTCGCTACCGCTGTTTCATCCAGAGGCCTGTTACGGATCGCATTAATTGACTTATCTATATCCGATTGGCTCACAGCAGCGCCACCGAAGAACTCAGCCAAAATCTGCTTCGCTTCCAACCAGTTCAACACGACTTCCGCATAACGGATAACAGGAGCATCAGAAGTATTTGTATTGGAATTCCATTTGGAATAATCCGGATTGGCACTTGGAATTTTATAGCCATTTCGCGCAACATACTTAGTGCCATAAACAAAAGTAGAGGCTTTCGAGTTTAGATCAGTATCAAATGAAGCCTCAAATCGAGGATCGCGTGTTTTTGCTAAATTTGCCAGTGAGAAATCTGAGGCATTTTCAACGGTAGATGAAGCGAATGGCTTGCCATCAACACAAATAAATTCCTTGATCAGATTCAAATTCGGAGCTGATGCCTGTGCTTCTATACCATTTTGATAAGAACCGATTGCGTGAAACACATTTACAGAAGCGTCATACTTACGATAAAGAATAACCTCCTTGTTACTATTTAGGTCCTGCGAAGAAAACAAACTTTTAAAGTCCGAGCCAAAGGAAAATTTACCGGAACTCATCACAACCTCAGCAGCATTTTGCGCTAACTCCAAGTATTTTTTTGCTTTAGCCTGATCCAGACCATGATATTTTTGCCAAGATCCTTCAAATAACATCAGGCGTGAAATAAAAGAAGCCGCCACGTATTTATTCAAGACATTCACCCCGTCATCATTACGCATATTTTGCAGCACAAATACAAAGTCATCATACACGTGATCCATCACTTCACCACGATTCATACGATCTTTGTACTGCGTATCGAAATCAGCCGCAGGTATTTCTTTCTCAAAATAAGGCACATCACCAAACACAGAAACCAAGCGCGCATATTCAAATCCTTTGAAAAAACGAGCCACGGCAGTCCAATGATTGTACTGTTCTGGTGTTAAATTAGGCTTAGCGATATTCTCTAGACGGTCCAAGAAAATATTAGACTTACGTACCCAGGAAAAATTCCAGGTTGGCCCTGCATAACCACTCAACCAATCTCCAGCTTCAGCAACAGAATATCTCGAATCTGGAATAGAGTTTTCAAAACTAGTCTGCTGACCACTAAAAGTCAAATCATCAGAAAAGGTATACCCCCTAACAGGTGTGTAATCCGTTGTATAGGAACTATTATAACCATTGAAATACTGCGTATAAAATCCATTCGCAAACAGCCTGAGATCATTTTCATCCCTCCAGTAAAGACCTTGTCCGTCTGTAATTTTATCCAGGGCCGGGCGGTCCAACAAGCTGTTACAGCCTGTCAACCCCATGGAAACCCCTAATAATATATATAAAAATTTTGCTTTTATTTTCATGATAATTTCAATTAGAATGTTAATTGAACACCCACAGATGCTGATTTAAAAGTTGGCGTTCCAACCCCCGTGCGACCGCCGTTGTAATTATTTTTTAACACATCAACAAACATATTTACACCGTCCACAACCTCCGGGTCGATTGGTAACCCCTTCAACTTATCCCAGGTAAAGAAATTTTCCAACGCAGTGTAAACTCTCAGGTTACTGATACCGATTCGTTTTAATGTACCTGCCGGAACCGTATAACCGAGCGTCAGATTCTTCACCCGCAGATAAGACATATCTAGCAAATAACGGCTTTGAACCTGCATATTGTTGATATCGTTTGTTCCAGCATTATTAAAAGGAGCCGGATAAAATGCATCTGTACGATCTTTAGTCCAGTAGTTTGAAGACATTACCGCAGGCATAGCTCCATCTGAAGAATTAAAGCCCGCTTGAGCTAAGAAACCTGTCCCCCATACCTGTCTACTACCTACACCCTGAAAGAATGCCGAAACATCAAACCCTTTAAAATCAGCTCCCAAACGGAAGCCATATTCATATCGTGGCGTTGAATTACCGATCACTTTCAAATCACCATGGTCCGCCAATGTTTTCTTGCCATTATCGATCTTACCGTCTCCGTTCAGGTCCTTGAATTTAACATCACCTGGGCCAAAACGGAATGTAGCGGAATTTTGCACCCAGCTTTGGTAAGCTCCATTCGGATCCGACAACTTATTCATTGTCTTACCATCTATAACCGCGGTAACTAACTCATTTCCATTATAGACGAAATCGCTATTTTGATATAAACGATCTGTTTCATATCCCCAAATCTCGCCATAAGTCTTACCACTATAGTTTTCAGTAACAATCGTTGTTGTTCCATATTCCGTGATAACAGACTTCGCATCAGAAATATTAGCTCGCAAGTTGATACCTAAGCCATTCTCAAATCGATGATTATAATCGACAGCAAACTCCCATCCACGAGTGCGCAATGCTCCAAAATTACCCATCGGGGCTTTAGAACCAAATGTTGGCGCTACGCCCTCCATTGGCACAATCATGTTCTTTGTATCCCGCTGATACCAATCAAACACAAAACCCAGTTTATTTTTAAAGAAACGCGCATCAAAACCAACATCTAATGTCGCAATATCTTGCCAACCTATAGCAGATAAAACCGCCGCCGGCGTTCCGACAAACCAGCTCCTATCACCCGCATTGCCTATCCATGTAGATTGCGAGTTTTCCATAAAACTCGTGTATAACGCATTGGAAACAGATTGATCTCCAATGCTACCCCAAGAACCGCGGATTTTCAATTGGTTCATAAAATCGCTGGACCAGTCCATAAAAGACTCTTGTGAAACTACCCAACCGGCGGACACCGACGGATACCACTTCCATCTTAAATTCGTCGGAAATTTAGAAGATCCATCTCTACGTAAATTCGCCTCAAAAAGATACTTATCCTTATAAGCATAATTAACACGACCAAAGAAACCGATCTGTGATTCCCAAAATTTTGCCCCCGAGCCAGTCACAGTTCCAGAACCAAATGTCAATTGCGGATTCTTAATATCGAGTAATTTAGTAACTTGGGTCCAAGAATTTTCTGTTTTCTCTGCAATACGGTTCAGCCCCAACATAAATTTAAAATCATGACCGCCTTCAAGATTTAAATTATACGTCGTAAATGCATTGATTGTATGACGTAAAATATTCGAATTGTCCCTGCGGTAATGATCCGGATTAGAGCCCGATGCTGTATATGTAAAATAATCTAAATCATACGCTGGTACAGCCCCTGCAGCCGAAGCATCCACATAATTACCTGCGCCATCCACATACATCTGATTACCTGAAGCATCCAACTTTTTCACTGGAGCACCCCATGAATTACCAGCTGTAAAACGGGTTCCCGGCTGGTTCCAGAGCATTTCCTGATTTGACAACGTATAATCAAAATCAAGCTTCCAATTTTCCATAAAGTTTACGGTAGCACCCGCATTAAAGTTCATGTAGTTCTTAACCTGACTCGCTACATTTGCCGCTCCGGTCTCATAGGCCGGACTACGAATCGGATCACCGTCACCATCATTTCCGTATGGATACAACGAACTCCATCGGTACATATAAAGCCACGGGTCAGCCGTAGTTGAATTTGTCGCATATGGATATTGTTTATTTGTCCGCGAATAAATCGCACCTGCACGTGCCGTAATATACTTATTGAGTTCACTTGTAACTCTTACTGATGCATTGTAACGCGAGAATTGATCTGTATTTGTTTTTAACATGCCGGACTGATCGAGCATTCCCAACCCCACGTTATAACCCGTTTTGCCAGTCTTCCCTGACAGGGACAGATTATGTTGTTGTGTCGGAGCCCATTCACGAATCATATAGTCAAATGGATCGTAAGTCCGGACACCGTATTTATATCCTGTAGCAGGATCAAAATACCAGTCACGCCCATACAAAGTCGGATCATTTTTACCAATAGAACCACCATACTTATCCTGCCATTCAACAGCTCTTTTATAGCTCTCTTCATTGATTTTATAGAAAGCACCAACAAAATTGTTTCCCTCTCGCTTTCCAGCATCCAATGAATACCTCAAAGCATCCACCGTCCCCATTTCATATTTCTTGAATGGGTTCTGAAAAGAGAAATTATTGGAATAACTGATTGTATTGCTTTCGGTTTTAGCTCCCTGTTTCGTTGTAATCAGAACAACACCAAATGCAGCCTTAGCACCATAAATGGAAGAAGCAGCAGCATCTTTTAAAACAGTTATAGACTCAATATCATCGGGATTAACAACATTAATACTTGGGATTTCAACGTTATCCAATAATATCAATGGATTACTGGATCCATTGATGGACCCTATTTGCCCGCGAATTTTAATTGTCGGATCAGACCCGACCTCACCATTAGGTATAGTAACACTCAAGCCCGGTGTACTCCCTTGCATGGCCCGACCAGCATCAGCAATTGGCCGTCCCTGCATCGTCTCTTTAATATTAATAGAAGCAACCGCCCCCGTCAAATTCCCTTTCTTTTGGGTACCATAACCTACCACAACCACCTCTTCCAACGATTGGTTATCATCAACCAATGTCACATTAAGTGTATTCGAAGTAACGGTGACATCTTGCGCAACATACCCAATGGATGAAAAACGCAATTTGCTTCCCACGGCAGCTGTAATCTTAAAATGCCCCTGCGCATCGGTTTTAGTAGACACACTTCCGCCAATGACAGAAACGCTTACTTCTGAGACTGGGCCTTTTCCATCCGTTACAGTACCTTGCACCGTATTTTGAACCGAAGTCTTCGATGAAGAGCGAAGTAGGGCGCCCGTCAAGTTAGCACTGCTCAAAGCGCCCTCTTTCTTTACGAAAGAATAGGATTCAGAAGGAAAACTCAATCCAAGAGCAACAGAAAATATTACAAATTTTCTCATTGATTATAGAGTTTTAAAAATAAATGATTCTAGTTAGTATTGTTAGTTATTCGTTAGCATTGTTTGCCGTACCTCATTCAAAATCAGCGTACAGCAGATACTTTTTGCGCATCTGTTTGTAAACCTTTAAGTCAGCAGCCCAAGATTCCCGGATCTGGATCTCAGACTCGCCCGCAATAATCTGCTTGCGCAGCTGGTCTGTACCAGCCAGCTTGTCAAAAAACTCAGGCCTCGCAAAAAACGTGGATTTGTCCGGTGTTTTCTGATAGAAGTCCAAAAGGTATTTTAGTGTAAATTTTTGGCTGTCCGGATTCAGATCACGCAGATCTATACCATAGTTTGTCGCACCTTTTCCTTCCACATGTTTTGACATGCCATGACGCTCACCCGGAGTAAACGTAAAAGAACCATAGACTGGATTTGTATAGCCCAGTATCTGGAAGGGCCAGTCGGTACCGCGGCCTACCGAGATATCCGTACCTTCAAACAAGCATAAAGACAGATACAGACGCACGGAAAGCTGATTAGGCAGGCTTGGCGATGGAATTACAGGCAGATCGTACATCTTTTTATGATCCCAGTTTTGAGCTTTTATGATCTCTAGGTCAGCCTGTCGCCCATTCTCCAACCATTTTTCCCCATTGATCATCTGCGCGAGTTCACCGATCGTTAACCCATGGATCATTGCGATTTTATGCCAGGAAACATCAGACTTGAATTTATCGTCGTGCCGCACAGGACCATCTACCTGATCACCGTTTGGATTGGGACGATCCAGCACAATCAACTTCTTATTGTGCTTTGCGCATAACTCCATAACACGGTGCAAGGAAGTAATATACGTATAGAAACGTGCACCGACATCTTGTAAATCAAAAATCATCACATCAATGGAATTGACAATTGAATCTTGTTTTTTATTTCCTCCATACAGGGTAAACAAAGGCAATCCAGTTTTTTGATCCACATCATTACCAAATTTCTCTCCACGTTCAACATTACCACGAAAACCATGCTCTGGAGCAAAGGCAAACTTCAGATCCACTTTATTTTCAAGCAGAACATCCACTAAGTGTCTTTTATCCACCCCCACGATGGAAGTTTGATTCCCCATAATACCAACTTTCTTACCTTTTAGCTGCGGTAAATAAGACGATAATTGATCAGCTCCGGGAGTAACAGCAACACCAGCAATATCGTTCACAGTGCCAATCGCATTCTTATCGCCCACCTGAACAGATCTTCGTGTTTGACCACAAGAGGCTAGAGAAAGAAGAGAGACCACACAGGTTAACATTAGTAAGGTATATTTCATCATAAATAGACTATTTGCTCATACATAAATGCAGTTTTATGCATGAATAATTGAAAATCAGGATAAAAGTAAGTAGAAGTTTTCGTTTTTAAAACAAAATTCCTTATAAAAACGCAAAAGAAAGTAAGTGAACACTTACAAATAATAAAAAAAAGGAGTGTTAAATCCGCAACTTGGAAAGCAAAAAAAATCAATCTTAAAGATACAAAAACCTCATATATAGATAATTAAATACAATACATTATTTAATTATCTATATATAAAACAACAGAAAAAAATAGCAAGATTTATATTTAACAACTCTTTAACAATACAGCATAACACGGCAAAAATGCAAAGTATATTATAAAGCTGTCACATTAAGCACACGCTTTCACTGTTTGCGCAAAAAAGCAAACAGCTTATAAAATCCGATTTTATAAGAGAAAGTCAAATTAAGGCAGAGGGTTTAATTTCAGGTTAGCAAGATGTTTTCTCAATCGCTGCATAAACTTATCCCCCGGATCATCTTTTCCAGTGATATATTTTGGATCAGTTTCTTTCCACCAGGAAGTCTTTTTAAAACGCTGGTACTCATGATGACCGATCACATATTCAATGGGATACATCTTACTGAGGTAACGAATAAGTTCTTCATTTGCTTTTAATTGGGCATCCGTCAAGGGGTTCTGACGGCTACCTATATTCTCGATACCGATCGCACAGTAGTTGAGTCCAATAGTATGTCGGGCAAAAATTGTGTCGGGCAAAAATTGATAGATCGTTCCATCACGGTCAATGACATATTGGGAAGAGACATTTAGGGCACTGGCTTTTGTCAGTTCTGGTCTTCCCGGCAGTTTCACCGGATTGAACGTGTTGAATGTTGCTTTCACACTATTGTTTGCAGTCCAGTGAACAACAACCATTTTTGGCTGTATTGTCGGTGCAGACTGGTTTAAACCATGCCTATTTTTCAAATAATCCAGGGATAACTGTATCCGCTCCTGATTCCACGTGATCGGCTTTTGAACTATTTTGGGCGATTGAGCGAAAAGCGAAAATGGAAGTACGACAAAGAAAAATTTTATTAAGTATTGCATTACGAAAAATATTATATGAAGAAAGCCGCAGTTGCGGCTTTCAAATTTAATCTATTCTTTGATATCCCACCAAACCGGGAATGACCATATATCGTCATTTAGCGCATTTGGATGAGAAGCTTTCAGATTATCTGAATTATAATTGATTTCGTGAGAAACCTGACGCACTCTTCTAAACTGTTTTCCGATTGGTATTTTCGTCTGAGCGGCGGCGGTTACTGTATATTCGTAAGGCACAGCCCAACCCGGATACACGGAATTACTGAAATCATAACGACGCATATCGTTCCAATTCTGTTGTGAGAATGATAGGGCAATAAATTTCTGCATCATAATTTTTGCCAGTGTGATATCTCCAGCAGTGCCAATACCTTTATTAAGGAAATTATCAATTTTAGTTTGGCCCATCGGGGATTTACTCACATTAACATTTCCGTAAGTGTTTAATTTGGCATTCATTAAATCTATATGTGCTCTAATTCCATCTTTATACGCGTTAAAAGCACCAGCTTTGTCTCCTTTATTGAACAAAACCTCCGCTTTTATAAAACACATTTCTGGATAAGCAACTAAATGAGTCGGTGCATCTGGACGAGAATAAAAAGTTCCGGAAGCTGCGATCGTCCCGCCTCCCTCTTCCGGCGAATCCTTCCATCTCGCAATATCAGACTTATCGCTATCATATCCTTTAGAGCTGCTTTTAATTGAAACATAAACGGTATCTCCCCAACGCGCAGTGTTCGCTGTATTTATGTACCAAGAATGCGGCGCCACTTTGCGTCCATTACTTTCGATTTCCTCATCTTTCTCGTTAAAAGAAGGTGTTATAGGCCCTGATTCCATACGGATTTTTGACAACATATCAACCCCTTTTGACCGAACAAGCTCCTTAGGATAACCAAATTCCGCCCAAGGAATTAACTTATCTGCACGTGGGTCTTCAATACCTTTATTATCAAAGTTAGTCAACAGATCGACATACCATTTTGTTAGTAAAGTATTCATATTCATACCTGCATTATTGAACACAATGGATGTTTTTACGGGATCCGCAAACAGAATATCGCCAATATTATCCGTAGCATCGTCCATATGGGAAACTACGGTACTTTCGCCGATTGCTAATGGAGCCTTATTTAATGCTGCCAAGATCTCATCTGGTTTGTATAAAGCACTCTTTTTTGAAAGGTTATTTAACCATCGTGCTTTCAGCCCATAGCACATTTTCAACCATTTATTAACATCCCCTCCATTCCAACTATCACCTGCAGACAACGGAGCCGCCGTATTCGGCTGAGCCATACTAAAATATTCAATAGCTTTGTCAATATCTGCCAAGCAACCTTCAAAGATTACCTTGCCGTTATCAAATTTTGGCGTAATAATGGTACTTAAGGCTTCGGTATAAGGCATTTCTCCATACCAGTCCGCCATGAGCATAAACCCCATTGCTTTAATAGCATGCAGTGCACCTAGATAATGGTAAGCACTTTCTGCAGTAGCTTTATCTTCCAGGTCTTTAAAATTAGCCCCTGCACCAACAAAGAAAAACTGATACGGCGTTGTCGACATGCCTGCTGCGGGGTTCCACCCGGCAACCAGACTATTTGAATTCGTGCTATTGACAAACGTCAGTTGCTGGGTCACAAATCCTGCTCGTGTACCCGCCGTTCCTTGCGCATATAAGTAATAATGCTGTATCCAAGCTAATCGACTTTGCACTGAAGCCACTGTACTCGACGGTGTATTGGGGTCAACATTGATATCTAACCAACCTTTACTACATGAAGAAAACAAAGTGAGAACAAACAGAAACGAAAGTATTTTTTTATAGCTATTCATAACTTTTCTATCTTAAAATCTAAAATTTAAACCAAACATAACACCTGCTGTACTTGGTACACCATTGTAATCTATGCCGACCGAACTGGAACCTGCCACACCAGATCCCGCTGCCGACGCTTCAGGATCAAGCCCCTTATAATTTGTCAATAACCAAAGGTTTGTACCTGTTAATGTAGCTGTTAAGCCTTTAACTACTTTTGAAATACCAGCATTTTTCAAAACACCATCCGAAAAATTATAGGCGACTGAAATATTGCGCAATCTCAACCAGTTAGTATTCACCATAAAGTTAGCACTCTCGCGAGCATAAAAATCACTCCAATAATCTTGGATAATTTTTCTACCGCTCGTTGGCACACCTTTAATATCATACATTTGATCTGCCATAAACGTAAACGTTTTATCTTCAAAAACTGGAGACTCATTGGTTCCACCATTACGGATAGCCCCAGATAATATCAACTTATCCCGATCCTCCGTGCGCTTACTCATACCATTAATTGTCATCGCATAATCTGTACCGTTGTAAATATCTCCACCTATACGAAAATCAAATAAGAAGGAAAGGTTAAAGTTTTTATAGGTCAAACTATTATTAAATCCGCCGGTCAACTTAGGCTCACGATTTCCAATATCATAAGTCGTTTGGTTATCACTCGTCGGCATACCTGTATTGGCATCCAAAACGACTTTCCCATCTGGAGTGCGTGTCCATTTTGAGCCCGAAATCGCCATAAAATTTCCGCCGTTAAAAGATGCTGCTTTCGCATTACCAACCTGAACATCTGTCACATACAAAATATTTACACCTGCCAACAGATTATCTACAGTTCCTTTATTTCTGGACATATTCAAGGTCGATTCCCACACAAAATCGTTCTTAACAATTGGCTTACCTGTCAAAGACAATTCCATTCCCTTATTATATATATCACCGCCATTGAGTGAAATAAAAATATAACCTGTTGACTGTCCCAAACGAGGAGATAAGATCTGGTTATAGGAGTTGTTGGTATAATAGGCATAATCCACACCCAATCGCCCTTTAAAGAAGCGCAATTCAGCACCTACTTCAAACGAACCTGTTGTTTCAGGTTTTAAAAATGGATTGCCTTTCTGCCAATTATTTCCCGCTCCAACTATTCCTCCTAAATATTCAACTGGCCGCCAAAGATAAGTGTTTGTCACATAGGGGTTAGCATCTTTTCCCACGCGGGCCCATGAGGCTCGTAATTTACCAAAGTCCAACCAATCAGGACGATTATCCTTCATCAACTCAGTAAACACGAAACTACCTCCAATAGATGGATAAAAATAAGATCTATTGTCTACAGGTAGTGTCGAAGTCCAGTCATTTCTTCCGGTTACATTCAAGAACAACATGTTTTTATATGAAGCCCTTAGCTCACCATACAAACCAAAAAGACGCTTTTTTGTATTGTTTACCGAAAATTGCTTATTAGCGGCCGCAATATTTTCAAAGCTATAAAAATTATCAACCTCAAAATGGTATCCCATACGACGATTTGTCGTCGTCTTTGTTTGTTCAGAGAAAAATCCGATTAAAGCCCCTAAATCAAAATCGCCTACTTTTTTATTAAAATTGGACATGATATTGGAGGACCAATAGTTGTATTTAAAATCACTTTCCGACATCATCCCCTGTTGCCATGGTTTTTTGATCGCACCTCCCTCACCGATAATCGTTGAGTTTTTTGTAAGGTAACTGTCCATCCCCACACGATAGGTCAGGTTCCACCAGTCAAAAATAGGCATTGTAGCATTGATGCTTCCGGTAATACGCTCGGTATTATCTCCTAGTATATTTTCGTTGATTGTCCAATAAGGGTTCTCAATATCGTCTTCCAAAGGCTGACGCCCTTCAAACATCCGATATTTTGTCCCATCATCGTTGAGGTATTTTTTCATATTGTCGCTTCGCGACCAGCTGTAGAGAGACTCCATGGCACCTGTACCGCCTGATCCCCATAGACCGGCAGAAGTCAGGGTTTTATCTGTATTAGCCAACGAATAGCCGACATTGGCACCTACCGTCAATTTCCCAAATTTTTGGTCGCCATTAAAACGGAACGTGGTTTTATCAAAGCTCGTATTTGGCACTATGCCCTTTTGATCGAACCGGGAACCAGACAAATAGAACGAACCATTTTTATTTCCTCCCGATAAATTGACTGTATTGTCAAATACAGTGGAATGCTGAAAGAAATCTTTTATATTATTATAGACAACATCATTACTTCCAAACTTTTCACCCCAGGATTGTGTTGTATAATCATCCAATACGCCTGCACTATTGTAATAGCCACGTTTATATTTTCCTTGCTGTTCCGGCAACCTATTCACCCAATTATTTGAAAATCTACTTGAAAAACCGATTTCAGTACGACCTTCCTGCCCTTTTTTTGTAGTAATAATAATGGCTCCTGCAGCCGCCCGCGACCCATATAATGCCGCCGCCGCAGGTCCTTTCAATACCGAGACATTATCAATATCTTCTGGATTAATATCCATCACACGGTTACTATTGGAAGTTGCTGTAGCTTGTGCCCCATCGAATGCACTATTTCCTCCGATAACTGTAGAGTTATCATAGATTACCCCATCTACAACAAACAGAGGTTGATTATCCCGCTCCAAAGATGTCCCCCCGCGTAAGATAATTTGTGCTCCAGCCCCCGCAGAGCCCGAAGCCTGCGTTACGTTGACACCGGCTATCTTGCCCGCTAATGAGTTAACCACATTGGCAGTCTTATTCTTCATCAATTCATCAGACTTGATATCCTGAACAGCATAACCTAAGGCTTTCTTCTCTTTTTTAATCCCCATCGCTGTCACAACTACCTCCTCAAGAGCTTCCTCGCTACCAGCAAGAGAAATATTGATTGTAGCATCCGAGCCGACGAGTTGCTGTTTTTCTTTGGAACCAACAGCCCTAAAAATTAAAATATCTCCGGGCTCGGCTTTAATTGTGAAACTTCCATCTGGATTAGTTTGTGTACTGACAGGTTTACCTTTGATGCTTACCGTAACATTTGCCATCGATCCACCATCTGAGGCATTCGTCACTTTACCAGTAACTGTTTTGGTCTGTGCCCATAAACTGGTAGATAGCATCACTCCTGAGCAGATTAAGAGTAATTTTTTATTCATGGTATTTAGTTAGTTGTTAATAACTGATCATAACGGGAGATTCCAACCCGAGGTCTACACCAATTATATTACAATACTATAAAAAGAGAAGTATTTATGCAAGTTTATGCGTAATTATTTGAAAAAGAAATAAAAATAAAAATATTAACGCACGATTCGACATGAATTAACCCAAAAACAGATCGCATAAGCAATACAAAAACGCATGTATCAGCAAAATTTAAAGCAGAATCAGAGTTAAACAGCATTTTCATCTAATCTGACTTCGCTTAAATCCCATTTAAATCGCATATTGAATGCATATATCAAGTAAAACCTAATGAAACAGCAAACTTCACAAACAAAAAAGCCACACTAATACATAAAGCACTTATTATTTAATATAAAGAGCTAAATAATTTCTACAATTATACGGTGCTTATTCGGTACTAATACGGTTATTATTCGGTGCTCAAACGGTTATAACCGTTTAAGTCTTGTGTAATCTCCGTTATATATCCCTGCAAGATTTGTATTATTGTAGAAGTTATAGTATTGATAAACATGTATTTATTTTGTACCTTAAGCAGAAATAAACACAGTAAATTTAAATTATGGCAATTATTAAAAATGGAGCGAACGGCACGCTTTCGGGTAAAGCTGGTTCAGTTGTCTTCGTTACCAATGGGAACACAACTTACGCAAGAGGTTTACCAAAGAAAACTAGCAAAAAACCCACTTCTGAGCAGATTGTGGCACGTTCGCGATTTTCCATTATTCAAAAATTCATTTCACCGATACTCCCCTTTATAAGGATCGGATTTAAAAATTATAATCCAAATAAAAAGGCACATAGTAATGCGATGTCCTATAACCTTAACAATGGCACAGAAAAAACAGCAAATGGTTATAGGATCAATTATGAGGATTTTCGCATAAGTAAAGGGTCTCCAAATCCCATTACATCCTTCATGTTTGACCTTGATAGGAAGAACGGTACATTTACACTCTCATGGGAATACGATACAAGTATTGCTACACAGTACCAGCAGGACTCAAGTAGTTGCCAGATCGTTTTGTATAATGCTGAGGAGATGCTAATAAGCAATGTCTTTGCAAATGAAAGCCGCAACATCCTCAAGCATAAGTCGCAATCTGTCGAGTTAAGCGAAACCCAACATATCGGAACATACCACATCTATGTATATTTCTATAAAACCAATGGAAGCAATGAATGTACAGACAGTAAATATCTTGGCACCTTCGAATGGCAGAAGATGGAAACCTAAGAAGCCAAGTTAATCTTCACATCATAATGTTTTTTAATATAAGCTTGTTGCTCGGCTGAATCCGTTTCGAGGTCATGAATCGCACGATCACGCTCTTTGTCCACTTCCATCTTGACCACACAGCGATAAAATCGAAACACATCCTTTTCCGTCTCCAGGATCAACCGGGGCACACGGGCAGGTTTACCCGTTTCATCTTTAGCGACCATGGTAAAATAAGAGGAGTTACAATGCTTCGTTTCACCCGTTTGAATATTCATGGCCTCCACACGGATTCCCACTTCCATCGATGAATTGCCAACGTAATTAACGGATGCAATTAACGTGACCAGCTCTCCTACCTCTATCGGTTTCAAAAAATCAACCTTGCCAACAGAGGCTGTGACGCAATAATGTGCCGAAAACTTAGACGCTACCGCAAAGGCTATTTGATCCATCAACGACAAAATATATCCGCCATGAATCTTTCCGCCGAAATTAGCGTTGGACGGCAACATCAACTGTGAAATTCGGATCACCGATTCACTAACGGTTTTATAAATCTCTTCCATATCCCTAAATTTACTTTGGACAGGCCAAAAATCAAAACAAAATCACTGTGTTTCAACAAATACCAACATTTGTGATCTAAAAAAGACAAATACGTTCTGTCATTCGGTATAGAAGCACATGTCATACGAATAAGATGATCCGGTAAGATATAAAAAAAGCAAAGGGATATCCGAAATGTCAGATACCCCTTCTCCAAATAGTACAAAAACTCTTTATTTAATTTTTTCAGCTATATAGGGGCTTTCATTGCTCAACCGATCAATAGCCTTTACCGCAACATACTGCAATTTTTTATTATTCAATGCCGTCGGCACATCTTTCGTCGTTACTCCAGGTTCCAAGATCTCATATTTCCATTCGCCGCCATAATTCAGGTATAATACCCATTTCGCAACTTGGTCAATTTGCTGATGTTGCCATTTTAAGAACATATTATTTCCTTGTGGCGTCAGTAGCAACGTCGGCTTCAACAAAGGGTTTGCATTGAGCCATGGACTCGGCGGAACCAAAGCTTTAGATTGATAAGGCCCTTCCACCAGCGCCTGCGTCATTGCTGGATTTTTGATCAGTCCGGCCAAACTCCAATGGATGACGCCATTGCGGTTATCCGGCAAAATATTACGTGCTGCGGCAACCTGATTCACAATCTCCTGCACATATTCAGGGCCACGTCTTCCGACTGTATTAATACCCGGCCAGAGATGCCGCCCCATTGTATTCTCACTTTCCCACCATTTTAATAAAGCCGTATAGCTCTGCTTCGCCGGTTGGATAGGCCAATAGAGCTGTGGCGCAAAATAATCTATCCAGCCTTTATTCAACCACAATTTAGCATCTGCATATAACATATCGTATTGACTCGATCCCTGAATTCCGGCAGGATATCCCGGCTTCCAAATTCCAAAAGGACTAATACCAAATTTCACGAAGTTTTTTTCCCTTTTTATATCCTTGTAGATCCGCTCAATAAACGTGTTTACACTGTTTCTTCTAAAATCACCACGTGACAAGGTACCGCCATTACGTTTAAACTCATTATAGCTGTCCGAATCCGGAAAATCTTGTCCACCATTATATTCGGCATAGGGATAAAAATAATCGTCGAAATGCACCCCGTCAATATCATAACGCTTAACGATATCCATCACAACACGTGCTGCATGTTCTTGCGTCGATTGTTTAGATGGATCAAACCAGTAATAGCCCTGTTTTAACTTCACAACAGACTCTGGCATTTTACGCGCCATCGAAGCCGATGTTACAGCCCCACCAGCAGTATGATGAGCACGATAAGGGTTCAACCAAACATGAAGTTCAATTCCCCTTTTGTGCGCCTGTTCAACCCAAAATTCAAGTGGATCATAATAGGGTGACGGTGCTTGCCCCTCCGTTCCCGTCAAAAAATACGACCATGGCTCGAGATCGCTCTTATAAAAAGCATCTGCAGAAGGACGCACCTGAAAGATAACTGCATTGAAATTATTAGTCTTCAAAAAGTCGAGGATACCAATCGCTTCTTGCTGCTGTTCGGCAGTACTGAGATTATTTTTGCTCGGCCAGTTGATGTTGGCTACAGAAGCAACCCAGGCCGCACGAAACTCACGGGGCACAAGAGGAAGATCAACAACGATATCCTTCTTTTTTTCAACCGCAGGCTGTTCTTTTGTCTCTATCGTATTTTTCATCCGCTCTCGCTTCGGAACTGAAGGGGGATCTTTTTTTACAATTTCAACATTGGTATTTGTGTTTACAGGTTCTTGCTTTTTATTTTTCTTGGAAGAACAAGAAGACAAAAGAAAGAGTGCCGTAGTTAAAAATAATAAGGAACGTTTCATCAAGCTATAGAATATTATGTTTTTTTTCAAACTAACCCCCAAAACTAAGCTAAATTTCAATAGAAAAGAAATTTAGCAGTCACCCATCCGCTTTAAAAAGATATTTCTATCGGATGAAAAGAAGCTGTATATATTTCATTATCAGACAACCAAGCAATCTAATCCAATTTATAAACTCATGCTAGCTGGAAACTCTTGCAATCCGGAGATCAATAACGTAGCTCCCCTTTAAAGATAACATGTTCCAGCCTGAGGTCATCCGTAAATACGATGACATTGGCCATGCTCCCAGCATTTAAATTCCCGACATCCCTTCGCTGCAATAGCTTAGCCGGATAAGTCGTAGCCATCCGGATCGCCTCATCCAGGGGAATTCCAACCTGTTCCACACAGTTTCTGATTCCTTCAAACAGGGAAATTGCCGCACCCGAAATTGTTCCGTCCGGCAAGGCGTAATAGCCATCGTTCAATACATGCTGATAGATCCCCTTACTGCATGCCGCCACGGCATCCGTAATCATAAATAAACGCTCGCCCATTTGTCGTTTGGCGATTTTTACAGCTTCAAAGCTGACATGATGTCCATCGACAATAATGCTCGCGCAGGCACTCTTGTGATTAAAAATAGCACCGACCAAACCTACTTCACGATGGTGTAACGGCGACATGGCATTGAACAGATGGGTAC
Source organism: Sphingobacterium sp. DR205 (assembly GCF_011064245.1). Classification (NCBI taxonomy): domain Bacteria; kingdom Pseudomonadati; phylum Bacteroidota; class Sphingobacteriia; order Sphingobacteriales; family Sphingobacteriaceae; genus Sphingobacterium; species Sphingobacterium sp. DR205. Next base: position 6,817,343 of record NZ_CP049333.1, read on the forward strand.
TCGTCGGAATTCCCGAATCGTAACCATGTGTTCCTTCCTCAAAAGTAGCATTGCTATGCCCAGCGCTGAGCAGCAACTGATAACCTTGCAAATACGTCAGCACCTCGTCCGAAAAACATTCAGGTGCAATCGTCATCATCCTGACAACATTATTTCCCTGCAACAGCTCTTCGATCCTTTCCTTCGTTGGCGCTATGATCAGTTCTTCGGGATGAGCTCCCCTTTTTTTTGCATTCAGAAAGGGCCCTTCCAGATGCAGGCCTAAAAAGGCATCATGATGATAGTCCTCAGCGATACGAATAGCCTCTTTGAATACCGCAATTGTATTTGTTGCCAAAGTCATCATATAGGAAGTCGTCCCTTTATCAATCAGCCCGTTGGAGATCCGTTCCAAAGAGTCCAAGGTAAGTTCGGCAGAATACAAATCCGAACCATCACCATACAATTGCAGGTCGACCAAGCCCGCGCAAATATTGGTTCCTTTGACATCAAGCAGTTGATATCCTTCTGGGAGATCCTGCTCATTGACGATGCCTACAATTTTTCCTTCATCCAGGAGCAATGCTCTGTGCTCTATAATTTCTGTGCCGGTATAGATCTTACCGCCAGTCAATGCCATTTTTTTCATTAAAATAATTGTTACATGTTATCCGCTTTTAGCGTTTAGATCCTAGCGCTGTCACCATAGCATATATTCATACGCCATACAGACCTTCACGCCCTGCAATTCTTCCTGGTAAAAATTTGCCTTTACCCTTCTCCAGCTAAAGTTAGGATTTGTCTTTGCGCTATCCCAAAATTTTTACTTTTTTAATTTTAACTTTTTAATTTACTGTCGTAACTTAGTTCCATGTACTTTTTCAGAAAGCGCAATGCCGATCGCCCCACAAATGGCAGCATTAAAGCCATGCATATCATTAATGCAACGGCCATTATTGTCTTTTTATTGGGGTTGATCTATAAAATATTTTTTTCATCCTAAACTAGCAACCATGTCAAAAAAAGAGATCTTCAATACAGACAAAGCTCCTGCAGCAATAGGCCCCTACAACCAAGCGATTAAGGCAGGTAATACCCTTTATGTTTCCGGACAGATTCCACTTGTTCCTGAAACAATGGAGCTGATCTCATCGGGCGTAAAAGATGAAGCGCATCAGGTATTGAAAAATGTCGAAGCCATTTTAACACATGCTGGTTATACATTTCAGGATGTCGTCAAGGCCTCCATCTTTTTAAGCGACATGGGCAACTTTAGCCTTGTTAATGACGTTTATGCAGAATATTTCAAGGAAGCCCAACCTGCACGTGAGTGCGTGGCAGTGAAGACATTACCGAAGAATGTCAATGTCGAGATTTCGGTAATTGCCTGGAAAGATTAATCCGTGGAAAATAACAACGAAACTGTAAGCCGCGGAAAATATCTTTTCGCGGCTTTTTTGGCTCCCTTCATTTGGGGATTCATGTCCATTCCCGTTCGGTGGATACGGGAATATCCTGCCGAGGACATTCTATATTTTAGGATCGTAACGGCCTTGGCCGCACTTTGGCTCTATCTTCTGCTTTTCCAACGGAAGACGTTACGCTTGGATATTCAGAAGTTCAGGGAGCTTTCAAAAAAAGGAAAAATTCGGCAGACCAGCCTTACTGTCCTTGCTTGCCTGTTGATCTTCGGCAACTGGTTCACCTATATTTATGCCGTCAACCACATCAGTATCCAGTCCGCAGCTCTGGCCTATCTAACTTGCCCGCTGATTACAGCGGCAGCAGCCTATTTCATCTTAAAAGAAGAGCTACGTCCAATTCAGAAGGTGGCTCTCCTCATTGCCTTTGGCAGTGTATGCCTATTAGCTAAAGGATCACTACATGATGTGCTATGGGCAGCGACCATCGCCACCTGTTATGCCTTCTATCTTATTGTACAGCGCGTGTCTACTGGATTTAACAAACTTAATCAGTTGGTTATCCAATTGAGCATCTGCGCGTTATTTGTCATTCCCAGACTGGTCTATAATCATCATGAGATTCCCACAGATCCTGTCTTTTGGGGTACAATCATACTGATTGCAGTTATATTTACCATTATTCCACTATTTCTGAGTATGTACGCCTTGATTGGTATTTCCTCTACCACCACAGGTGTATTGCTATACATCAATCCAATCATTGCTTTCACCTTGGCAGCGACCTATTTTCAGGAGCCTGTTCCCTTCATCAAATATCTGGCTTATGGAATTATATTGATGGCAATCGTCCTTTTCAATAGTATCAATTTCCGCCAGACCAGGAAAAATTAAAGTCATTGTAACCAAAGGTCAACTACACCTGGAATTAAATCTTTATAAATAATCTGGCTTATCACCATTAACTGCAAAGGTAATAAGCTAGATTATTCACTTTTCCTTTGAAAGGAAGATACATTTCCAGCAAGAAACAAAAAATGACAAAACACATTAATCTCACATACAATAACTTACAAAACACCTCTTCGCATTTGTATCAACTTTGTTTACCAAAATTTTTGATTTTTCATCAACAGTAGTAAATTAGTGCTCAATTTAAGGGGAATCACACCCCCTTTTTGCTCCATCACTTCAGTATTGAATAGCATACAATAATCACTGATTTTGCTTTCCATTCATATTCAATACATTTTTCCTAACCGACATGCTAAATGGAATTAGCCCATTACCGTGGAAAAAATCTACTGTTATGAAAAATATGTATATAAAACTGAATATAACACATATACTATATGAATAACAAATTATACACTACACTAAGGATGTTGAGTATTGTTCCGACAATGCTCTTTTCGGCATCTTTACTTCATGCGCAAAGCAGCCAAGTGAAAGGGACGGTTGTTGACGCTAAATCAAAAGCTCCACTTGTGGGTGCTACGATCAAAGTACTAGGCACATCAACAGCTAGTTCTACAGACAGCAAAGGTGCATTCCAGATCAATGTAGACGATAAAAATCGTGTTCTGAATATCAGCACCATCGGTTACGAAAATAAAACCGTTACACTCGGACCGGGCGAAACCACAATTACAGTAAGCATGGATGAGCAGACGCAACAGTTAGAAAGTGTTGTTGTCACCGCTCTTGGTATCAGCCGTGCACAGAAATCATTGACTTACTCCACCCAACAGGTCAACGGGGATGAACTGAACAAGGTAAAAAGTACCAATTTAGCCAACAACCTGAACGGTAAGGTAGCAGGGGTCAATATCGCTTCCAGCTCATCAGGGCCAGGTGGTTCCGCGAAAGTCATTTTACGTGGTAATAAATCGGCTTCCGGTAACAACCAGGTACTTTATGTTGTCGATGGTGTCCCGATCAACAACCAGACATTGGCAAGCCAGCCAGACAACGTCTTCGGCGGACAGCGTGATGGTGGCGACCCTATTTCATTGATCAACCCAGAAGATATCGAAAACATCTCTGTATTAAAAGGAGCATCTGCAGCGGCACTATACGGTAGCCAAGCAGCTAATGGCGTTATCTTAGTGACAACAAAATCAGGTAAACAAGGCCGCACAACGATTAATTTTTCATCAAGTGCACAGATAGAACAAGCGGTATCCACGCCTAAATTCCAAAGCCAATATGGTCAAGGTTCAGGCGGCAAGAACAGTAATACCAGTGTATTTAGCTGGGGAGACAAAACCAATGGTGCCAACTACGACAATGTAGGTGAATTTTTCCGCACAGGTAGCAACTTCACCAATTCATTGACATTATCCGGAGGTAACGAAAAAAATCAGACTTACTTTTCTTATGCCAACACCCTCGCTAAAGGTATACTTCCAGAAAATGACCTGATGCGTCACAATTTCAACCTCAAGGAGAGTGCTACATTCTTCGATGATAAATTGACCGTTGAAGGAAGCGCCAACTACATTACCCAAAAATTGGATAATGCGCCTACTTCGGGTTTTTATTATAACCCATTGGTTGGAACCTACCTATTACCTCGAAGCCTAAATATCGCAGATTACGAAAATTACGAAACGTTCAATACAAGCCGCAACCTTAATGAACAAAACTGGTTCAGCCTAAGTGATAGTCCTACAACACAACAAAATCCATGGTGGATCGTCAATAGGAACCCGACACGCTCAACTCGAAACCGTTTGCTTTTAAATGGTAGTGCAAAATATAAGGTAGCCCCATGGATTAGCATTCAGGCTAGAGGAAGTGTCGATCGCACTTCAGAGGTTTGGGACCGCAAAGTTTATGCGAGCACGCCAAATCCTTTAGGAAAAGCAAATGGTAACTATAATTATACAAATACCACCATTACACAGCAATACGGTGATGTCGTAGCCAATATGAACTTTAATGTCAGCGATAAATTTCAGATCACTGGATTGGTCGGAACAAGCATAACTGACTGGAAAACCGAAGGTGTAGATTTTAATACAGGTATTGATGGATTAAAAATCCCGAATCAATTCTTTATTCAAAATACAACAACACCTGTCACTTCGACATTATCCGCTAACCGGAGACAGCTGCAATCGGTATTTGCATCTGCAAACTTAGCTTATGACAACTGGATCTATTTAGACCTGACCGCTAGAAATGACTGGTCGAGTACATTAGCATTCACAGGAACCAAATCTTTCTTCTATCCATCTGCAGGATTGGGCATCGTATTGAACGACAAGTTAAACTTACCTGAATTTGTCAATATGGCCAAGGTCCGTGGCTCGTATGCGGTAGTGGGTAATGACTTACCTCCTTACACAAGCTTATTAACAAATACTGTGAATCCATACGCTGTATTGACAGTGAACGATATTGCCTTCTTAAAAACATTAAAACCTGAAAAAACGAAATCTTTTGAAATCGGGACAGAATGGCGCATGTGGAACAACCGTTTGAATGTTGATGTAACTTACTACAAAACAAACACAACAAACCAATTCTTTAAAGTCGCAGCAAGCCAGGCATCATTAAACAAACAATATGCTATTAATGCTGGTGACATCCAAAACCAAGGAGTTGAAGCATTGGTATCATTAGATGCAATTAGAAATGATGATTTCAAATGGACAACAAGTATCAACTTCACCTACAATAAAAACAAGATAAAAAAACTAGCTGATGCTGTTCCTGAGTTTAGTTTAACCGGGGAAAACCAAAACAACTTTGCTTCCAAACTTGAAGTAGGAGGCTCTTTTGGCGATATCTATGGACAGGATTTTGTTCGTGATGACCAAGGGAGAATTATTATTTCAGAAGACGGCATCCCTCAGAAAACAAGCGCATATACTAAATTAGGGAATTCAAATCCAATTTGGCAAATGGGCTGGAATAACAGTTTCAATTACAAAAATTTCAATTTAAGCTTCTTGATTGACGGAAAGTTTAATTATGATGTCATGTCAATTACACAGTCTGTGATGGATGGCTACGGAGTATCTGAAGCAAGTGGAGCGGCCCGTGCAAATGGAGGTGTTTCTGTAAACGGTGTCACACCAAATGGAACCCCTGTTTCTGTCGTGGATGCGGAGAAATGGTATACCTCAACTGGCGGTATAGGTCCAGTCAGCAGCCAATATATTTATGATGGAACGGTTGTGAGATTACGAGAATTGACTTTCGGTTATGACTTCAACATCAAAGATAGCTTCTTCAAAAAACTGCGTGTAAATGCTGTGGGAAGAAACCTATTCTACATTTCGAAAAAAGCTCCTTTCGACCCAGAAGTAACCATGTCAACAGGAAATGCGTTAAGCGGTGTAGATATCTTTATGATGCCTGCAACCCGTAACTACGGACTTACATTAAATGCAACTTTCTAAACGATCAACAATGAAATTTAATAGCAAACATATATCCAAATTCTCACTTGCAATTTTACTCCTTGGCGGAATAATGAGCAGTTGCACAAAGAATTTTGAAGATTACAACAAGAACAATATTGGATTGACCGATGAAGATCTAAAAGGTGATGGACAAGATCTTGTGCTTTTTCTAAAAAATGCCCAGATGTCAATCTATAACTTTTCAGGCGCCGGAGACCCGAACTCTTATCAGGTCCAACAAAACCTAAATGCAGATGTTTTCTCAGGCTTTTTCATGTCCCCTACACCTTTTAATAGTGGTCAGAACAACCTGAATTATGCGATGGTTAATGGATGGAATGGCGAACCTTTCCAGGTATTATATCTTAACGTTATCAAATCCATTGAAAAGTTAAAAGGCAATGGACTTGCAGAAACATATCCAGCATTATGGGGTTCGACATTGGTCATCAAAGTAGCAGCTGCCAGCCGTGTTACAGATATCTATGGCCCTATTCCTTATAGTAAAGTAGGTACCTCCAACACTGTACCATACGACAAACAATCCGATGTATATGCAGCTTTCTTCAAAGAGCTCGATGAGGCTGTAATAGCATTAAAATCGTACAAAGCGGATAGTCCAATGGCTGCTAAAATTGACCAGATCGATCTTGTATTTCCTAATTCCGATAATCAGGTCCGTTTTAAAAATTGGTTAAAAATTGCCAATTCATTGCGTCTACGTTTGGCAATGCGCTTGGTAAAAGTTGATGCAGCATTAGCAAAAACACAAGCTGAAAAAGCGTTGGATCCTGCAAACGGAGGTGTAATGGAGAGTAATAGCGACAACTTCAAGATCACAGTTCCAGCAGATGGAACCTATAGCAATCCGCTTTGGTTTATTTCCAAAAACTGGGCCGATACACGTATCAATGCGACACTTTCGTCTTATATGACCGGATTGAATGACCCACGTATCTCTAAATATATGGCTCCCGTGGCTAAAGATGCAACGACAACAGCTTTCGCTGGTAAATACATCGGAATTCGTACAGGTGCTGAAGGTATCGAAAAGGATAAATACCAAAAGCTATCGGCTTTGAATACCGAAGGTACAACACCAACTTTTGTTGCAACAACAGCTCCTATATTGATGACCGCCGCAGAGGTTTACTTTCTTCGTGCGGAAGCAGCATTGAGAGGTTGGAACAATGCAGGCGGAACAGCCCAATCACTGTATGAAAAAGGTGTAGAGACATCTTTCACTCAATGGGGTGTAACATCGGGTCTAAGCACTTACCTCAATGACAACACAAGTAAAGCAGCAGCTTACGAGGATCCTTTCAATGCAGAAAACAATGCCAAATCACCAAGTACCATAACCATCAAATGGAATGAAAGTGCATCTAACGAAGAAAAATTAGAACGCATTATTACACAAAAATGGCTGGCTATCTTCCCTGAAGGACAAGAAGCATGGAGTGAATTCCGTCGTACAGGCTACCCACGCTTATTTCCTGTTGTAGTAAACAACAGCGGTGGACTGATTGACACCAAAATACAGATACGTCGTTTGCCGTTCCCTCAGAATGAATATAATACAAACGCAGCCGAAGTGCAAACCGCAATTTCTCTGTTAGGTGGCCCTGACAATGGCGGCACCAGACTTTGGTGGGATGTAGCAAAAGGAAATTTCTAAAACTGATTTTTTCGCTATATTAAGGCGGCTTAACGACAACGTTAAGCCGCTTTTTTGTTCTTGCGATATCATTCAGAAAACATTTAACATGCAGTAGATCCTGTTTATGTTACCTATTCTACATAGCAACATAAGCTGTAGTTATAAAAAATCTCACCATAGAGAAATTTCAAAATCGCGATGTAGCATTCGCTTAAAATTGTCCGTTCTCTGACTAAACCAAACACGCAATTATGAAAAATTTGTCAATCTTAGGTTTCACCTCTTTGCTTGCATGTAGCATGTTATTTGTCGTCTGTAAATCCGAATCCCATCTCGAAAATCCCTATAAAGAAAAAACTGAAAAAGAACTGGAAACGCTCTCGAATGAAAAACACAGTAAAATTATAGCGCTGGCAAACCCAAAAGAATGTACTGATCCAAACGATTGGAAAATAATAGACATCCAGACCGTATGTGGCACCAATCATATCCCCTACCACCGTTCCGTTGATAAAACGACCTTACAGAACATGATCAATGATTATAATAAGCTGATGGAAATATACCAGCCCATGATGGCTCCAAGGATCAATTGCACTACTTATCGAAAACCGCTTGATGTCATCTGCAAGGAAGGAAAGGCCACGATTAAGTACGAATAAACTGATTCAAAACAGAAAACTTTATGAATCTAAATCCATTGAGCGTAAAAAACAACATGCCAGACCCGCGGCACAAAGCGGAAAAAATCAGTTCAATGCTGGGATGGTAGGCCATTTGTAGAAGTATATAAATCCTAAAAAATTAAATTTTTCGTATTTTAGCCATTCGAGAAGAATGGCTGAATTAAGTTTAATTACCCCAATAGAATACCTCAAAGGTGTAGGTCCCCAAAAGGCAGATGTGCTCAAAAAAGAGTTACAGGTATTTACCATTGGTGATCTGTTGACCCAATACCCCTTCCGCTATATCGACCGTACAGAATTCCACAAGATACGGAAGCTGCACCCCGATATGATGGCAGCACAGGTCTTGGGGCGGCTGGTTTCCTTACAGCTCGTGGGCGAAAAAAGGACCAAGCGCCTTGTCGGCTCATTCAAGGATGAAACCGGCTCGATGGAACTCGTCTGGTTCCAGTCCATTCCTTGGCTCCAAAAGTCATTGAAAGTAGGTTCGGCCTATATCATTTATGGCAAGCCCAGCGAATTTAATGGACAGCTGTCCATTACCCATCCCGAAATGGACCTGTACAATCCACAGGTCAAGCAGGCGGGCAACATGAGCTTACAACCCGTCTATTCCTCCACCGAGAAACTCAAAAAATTCAATCTGGACACCAAGGGCATCCAACGCTTGCAACAGACGGCTTTGGAGACCGTATTTCGGAGCATCGATGAAACGATTCCCCAGGAAATACTAGCAAAACATCAGTTAATTTCCCGCCAGCAGGCTTTAGCCTCCATTCACTTCCCGAGCAACCAGAAGGAATTGAATCAGGCGATCAAAAGGATCAAATTTGAAGAACTGTTTTTCATCCAGCTCAAACTGCTCAACAACAAACAACTGAACACGCAGAAATTCAGGGGACAGCGCTTCAATAAAGTAGGCGAAAAGTTCAACACTTTTTTCAATGAGCGGCTTCCATTCCCGTTGACGGGGGCGCAGAAACGTGTTATTAAAGAAATCCGTATCGATACCAATACCGGCGCGCAGATGAACCGTCTCGTGCAGGGCGACGTGGGTTCCGGCAAAACGGTCGTTGCCCTGATGAGCATGCTGCTCGCGGTCGACAACGGCTTTCAGGCCTGTATGATGGCACCGACCGAGATCTTGGCCACACAGCATTACCACGGACTCAAACAGCTTGTCGGCGATGATCTCGTCAGCATCAAGCTGCTCACGGGATCAACCGGTACCAAAGAACGTCGGCTGATCCATCAAGCGCTCGAAGATGGCTCGCTCGACATCCTGATCGGTACCCATGCACTGATTGAAGACAAAGTACAATTCAAAAACCTTGGCTTCGTCGTTATTGACGAACAGCACCGTTTTGGTGTAGAGCAACGGGCCAAACTCTGGCGTAAAAATGTTATTCCACCACATATGCTCGTCATGACAGCCACCCCCATTCCACGGACACTGGCCATGACCATGTATGGCGACCTTGATATCTCGGTGATCGACGAACTCCCGGCAGGACGTAAGCCTATTAAGACGGTGCACTTCTTTGAAAGCTCCCGCCTACGCATGTTTGGCTTTATGCGTGAGGAAATCGCCAAAGGGAGACAGGTGTATCTCGTCTATCCACTGATCAAAGAAAGTGAAAAACTGGACTTGATTTATTTAGAAGCAGGGCTGGAGAATTTACAGCGCGAATTTCCCCTTCCGCAATATAAGATCAGCATTGTCCATGGCAAGATGCCCGTGAAAGATAAGGATTTTGAGATGCAGCGTTTTGTGAAGCATGAAACACAGATAATGGTGGCAACAACCGTAATTGAAGTTGGCGTCAATGTACCCAATGCATCGGTCATGGTCATCGAAAACTCCGAACGGTTTGGCCTCTCCCAACTCCATCAATTACGGGGACGTGTGGGGCGTGGGGCCGAACAATCCTTTTGTATCCTGATGTCGGGCAATAAGCTCAGCAAAGAAGGCCGTCTCCGGCTGGATACCATGGTGCGCACCAATGACGGTTTTGAAATCGCCGAAGTTGACTTAGAATTGCGTGGCCCGGGTGATATCTCCGGCACACAGCAATCGGGCGTACTTGACCTCAAGATGGCCAACCTAGCCACGGATCAGGCCTTATTGACCGATTGCAGAAATACCGTGATCGCCATATTCAAAGAAGACCCCATGCTTCAAAGCGAAAAAAACTACCTGCTCCGAAGCTTTTTGGCGCGGAAATCAGATGGTATTGCCTGGGACAAAATATCCTGATCACCATCGGGGCAGCATTGACCCGCTCAAATTCAAAATTAGAACGATAACTGTTCGGCACAATCCATCTGACAATGCCATTACCCACTCAGATCAATATCCAATAAGCTATTTGACGCGGTCCAGCCCGCAATAGATCCAAGGAACCTACCAAAGGTATTCTCTACCATCGTCCAAGCAACATACAACCTTTTAGAGTTCCATTCCCCTGAGACCCGATGATCAATAAAGTAAACAAACCGTCATAAATAACTTATAGGCGAACAGCGCTCAATTCATTTGTATATAAAATCAAAATTATTTATTTTTGTATCATTATGAACATGATATAGAAAATATCCCCTTCTTTTACTAGGCAAAAGATGGCGACTGACCGCTTACTTATTTGAGTTGCCCTGGTAAGCAAAAATCACAAAAAACTTATTGGATTTTCTTAAATTCACCTTTTCAAAACAACAATTAAAAGTGGAAGTATGATAAGAGACAGACGGTCGCTATGAATGAATAGCCGGACGCGCTCCATACGCTACAATATACTTAATAGTACAAAATGGCCAGAATTAAAATACACGATACAGCAATAAAACCCGAAACAGCCGTCTTGGTGAGTGTGATCACTCAGGGCGTAACGGAAGCAAAAGCGAAGGAATACCTGGAGGAACTCGAATTTCTTGTGCAGACTGCCGGCGGTGAGACCAAAGGAATGTTTACACAGAAATTAGCTTTTCCCGATAGAGCAACATTTGTCGGTAGCGGAAAACTTGAAGAGATCAAAGCTTATGTTGAAGCGGAAGAGATCGACATTGTTGTCTTTGACGATGAGCTATCCCCATCCCAATTGCGTAATATCGAAAAAGAGCTCAAACGCAAAATCTTGGACCGTTCCAATCTGATCCTGGATATCTTCGCCCGACATGCAAAAACTGCACAGGCAAAAACTCAGGTAGAATTGGCGCAATTACAATACCTATTACCACGACTGACCCGACTTTGGACCCACTTGGAACGCCAACGTGGGGGTATCGGTATGCGTGGTCCCGGTGAGTCGCAGATCGAAACGGATAGACGGATTATCCTCGATAAAATTTCCCTGTTCAAGGAGAGATTGAAGGCGATCGACAAGCAAAATGAAACCCAGCGCAAAAACCGTGGCGAAATGATCCGCGTAGCTCTGGTGGGCTATACGAATGTCGGCAAATCAACGATCATGAACATGATCTCTAAATCCGATGTGTTGATCGAAAACAAACTCTTCGCAACATTGGACACGACAGTACGTAAAGTCGTTATCGACAACCTACCGTTCCTGCTGTCTGATACGGTCGGTTTTATCCGCAAATTACCGCATCACTTGGTGGAGTGTTTCAAATCTACACTGGACGAAGTCAGAGAAGCAGATGTGCTGATCCATGTAGTGGATATCTCACACCCCAACTTTGAGGACCATATTCAGGCAGTAAATGAAACATTGAAAGATCTGAAAGCTTTAGATAAGCCCGTTATTACGGTATTCAACAAGATTGACCTGTACAAACCAGCCGTTGAAGAAGGACATGATGGTGAAGAGGTCGAGATTACATTGGATGATTTCCGCAATTCTTGGATGGCGAAAAACTCCGATCCGGCGATCTTCCTTTCTGCAACAAACAAGACTAATATTGAAGAGTTCAAACAAAAACTTTACGATATTATTGTGAAGATGCATAATGAACGTTATCCCTACAACAACCTGTTGTATTAATTTGACAAACATGACAGCGGATCGTTTCTGACGATCCGCTTCTTAAATTAAAATAAGCAATGAATAAAGTGGTGCAGTTCCAAGACTGGGGACTTGTAGACTATCAAGAAGCCTGGGACAGACAAGAGTCTATCTTTAAGGGCGTATTAGACGTCAAACACGACAATCGGGTGAATGCGACAGCGATAGAGACTCCAAATTACCTGATTTTTACAGCCCACCCCCATGTCTATACCTTAGGAAAAAGCGGGCACGAAGAATACCTGCTCCTGGATGAGAAAGGTCTTGAAGAAAAAGAAGCAAAATTTTATAAGATCAACCGTGGCGGTGATATCACCTACCATGGACCGGGCCAGATTGTAGGATATCCGATTCTGGATCTCGACAATTTCTTTACCGATATCCACCTTTATTTAAGGACATTGGAAGAAGCGATCATCCTGACCTGCGCCGATTATGGCGTTCCGGCTGGCAGATACCCCGGATTTACCGGAGTCTGGATTGAACCGGATAAGCCCACAGCCCGCAAGATCTGTGCGATGGGCGTGCGCGCCTCACGCTGGGTCACCATGCATGGATTTGCCTTTAACGTCAATACAGATCTTGACTATTTTAGCAATATCATTCCCTGTGGTATCGACGACAAGGACGTCACCTCACTGAAACGTGAACTTGGCCAAGAAGTTGATATGGAAGAAGTGAAGGAAAAACTGCGTGGACACATTGCCAGACTTTTTGAAATGGAAGTAATCTAGCAATAGAAATAATAGAAACGAACAAGGACCTGCTCAACACAGGTCCTTATTTATTTACAATGCGCCTAAGAACAGAAAATCCTTCTAAGGCACATCGCTTTATTGAGTATTTTGTTCTGGTTGGCTAACAATAATACATGCAGTCATAACGAAACAGTTTACCATCTTTAAACGTGATGATCAGTTGGCCTGCATCGCCATTTTGAAAACGGTACACATGAGGCTCTTCGACCATATTCGTAGAAATCATATCACCAAAATGATTGATAAAATCCCTTTCATCGTAGTTGGCATCCATACGTTGATCCCCTAGTGCTAAGATCTCACCGTCCGTAAAATATAGTTTATAGACTGTACCGACGATCTTCTTTTTGTAGTTCTCCTCAAAAGCCACGATCATGTTCGGGGTTTTATAAAAATAACGCGGTTCCCAGCCACATTCAGACATATCCGGTATATCCGCTACACGTTGCATCTTCAACTGGTTCATCTGCGCATCCTTGATTTCCCCGTCGACGAGGGATATCCCTTTCCAGATAAAATGCAAGTTCAGCGTCTTCATTTTCCTTTCATACGCTTCAAAATCTGGCTTCTTATCCAATTTACTCGCCAATAACAATTCAAAATCAATATCGACTTTCGAATTTTCGATCCCATAAGCGGCATAAGATTCCTTCCAATAGGACAGGGCTTGTTTCAGGTTTTCCTCCCTCCTCCAGGCCAGCTCGCGCAATCTTCCCACCTGCACCAGTTCTTCTTCCTGATCCTTGCCCTTTACCGCCAAATAATCTTTCAGCACTTTATCGTAGGTCAGTTCCGAGCCTAAGAACTTCAATTGCACATATTCAGGATTTTCATGAAAATGATCGCCGATATACACCCAACCGTCGGTATATAAAGGAACATAATCAATGCATAACAGCTCATTGAGCGATGCGCGACGAACAGCAAGGCTTGTTGTGGTCGGTGCTTTACGGACACGCAGTTCGGCGACACGTACATAATAATGCGGGCACTGATAACCCTCGGTACCCCGATAAAAATACTGCGCAGGTTCATCTGCTGATTTTTTTCCGTCCATGAATTTCTTCAGCGGCTGCCGGTCGATAAAGCCGATATCACCGTTATTGACCTGTACTTTATATTGGGTTTGAGTCGAATCGATTAGGTAAACAGCCGCCTCGGTGGCAAATACCCCCAGACGGTCCTTTTTATTTTCCGCTTCACGGTAGAGGTAGCCCCACTTGGATGTATACACAGATCTTTCACCCGTCGACTGCGCCATGTTTCGGTTCAAAAAACAACTGTATAGGATACAGCACAGGAGTAATACTTTTCTAAACATATAGCTTCATTTCTTTAAATAGCAATGCAGATGAGCATTGACCAAAGGCATTAAAATGGAGCGTCCTATCTTATGGTATGAACATCTCAGCATATAAGGCCAACGGGCTAATGTACTTTCTCTATACAAAAATAGGCAAAAAAAGGGCCAAGGAAATCGCTGTAATCAGCTATTTCGCAAATGAAGAGCAGATCTGCTCCAATTGCAAGCATCAAGCGGCTGTACTATGGAAAAATAGTTTAATGCCTCCCCTTAGAAAAAGCTTCTAAAGATAACGATAGAAAAAAACAAGCAAGATTTGCCTACAGGGGAATTGGGTTTACTTCCGATTCAGCAGTACCACCTGCCCCTCCAAAGCGGAAATGGTCTTTTCCTGTGCTTTGATCGTCTGCTCCAGTGCGGCGACCAATTGTTTGGAAACTGACGAACTTTCGGAACTTGTAGCAGCAATCTGCGATTCGGGACTAACGGTTCCCGCGCTACGCGTCATTTTACCTTCTCCCATCAATAGCCAGGCAGGACTAATATCCGGATGGCGGGTCAATATTGCAATCATTGCATCCGAACTCAGCGCTGTATTTTTCTGACTTCCCTTAAAATTGGCATAGGAAAGCCCCACATCTTTAAAAAATTCAGTTTTACTGATGCCCTTTCTTTCAGCGATCAGCAATACGCGTTCTTTTACGTTCACAATTATTCTACTTTTAAGACGCTATTATTTTAAACCAAACCACAAACCAAGTTTTCCGTTTGTATCGGAGTTTATCTTCACAAAAGACGATGCTTGGTGGTTTCTATTGATCCCAAGCAATTGAATAACTTATACCCACGGAAATAATAATCAACCTTCCAACTTCGAAAAAAACAAATGTCCGGTTAGAAACTATTTGTTCCGCAGCGATTCAATCTCGCGCTCAAATGAAGATAACAATCGCTCCAAAGATATAATTGTCTTCTCCTGAGATTTAATAGTGATATTTTGAGAAGCAATTAGTTGCCTTAACGTAATGATCTCCCCGTTAGTTACTCCCTCCAGATCAGCCGTTAGATACATCTCTTCATCCTCCTTAGCTAAAACAGGCTTAAGCATTTCCCCTTCCCCCTTCAATAACCACTCCGACGAATATTCAGGATATTTTTCGACGATACTAATCAGCCATTTAGCCTGAACATCTGTATTATTCGCCAAGGCACGTGTAAATACGCCTCTACTGGCTCCAATAGCCGATTCAAACGCTGTTACACTTAATCCCTCTCTATCAGCAATAACCTTAATTCTCGTTAAAAAAGAACTCATAATCAATAATTATCAATATATAATTTGTTTTATCGAAAATTAGTGTTTAAATTAGCTTTGTCATTGATAATTATAAACACAGTATTTAACCAAAAAACATTCCTAGCATGAAAAATACGCAAAAGAAACTAAAAGCGAAACATTTTCGCTATTTAAGCAAGGATGTGGTAAAAAATCCGATGATCTACATTAGGGATTTCTACCGCTATGAAACAAATATTATTTACTGGATGAATCATATTCAGCTTTTTGTCAACGCTGCAACTGTTCCCGAAATGGCAGATCGCAATTTCGCTGAAAACGGATATCATTGCAAACAGATGATCAAACAAATTGAAGTAGCTTATGTGATTTTTCACCAATGCCAACTTCCGATACAGGATACACCGTTAAATTTCTTTTCCACAAAAGAAGATTACCACAACTACCTATTTCGCATGGAGCATACTGTCAACGGAAAATTAGCTCCTGCGGACACGATCAGCAAGTTTTTCTCCTATCAATCGCTACAAAAATGGTATGAAACGATGGATGATATCATGCACTATCTTACCGTGCCAGATTCAGGCAACTACGAATATTTTGGAGATCAAATCATTGTGATACGAGAAATGCTTATTCGACTCGCATTCGCTCTAAGTTATATCTATGAGAATGAAGGGCTCTCTCTTACCGTCCCTTCATATGTAAAAGCTGTAAATAAAGAGCCGCATCAGTCCACTGAAAAGAAAAATAAATTCCAGCAGCTCATAGAGGACAGTATTGATAAAAAATATGCCGAAAAAGAAGCACAGGAAAATAGCAGTGAAATAGATGAAAACCAAAGCTTGGAGACGCCAGAAATTCCTAAAAACGAAAATAGCGAGCTAGAAACGAGATAGAAAAAACAAGAGTATATTATTCCATTTCAAGAGACACTCTCCGATCTCCCAATTGCTTTCATAAATCTAAATGGAGAAATAACAGACAAATAACTACAATACCAAACCGATCAATTATGAACACCGAACTTACTCCAATCATCGAAGCCATTCTTCGCGCTATTGCCGTTGATGAAATCTACCAATGGACTTATACCTGCGATGGTAAGAAATATCAAATGCTGCAGATTAACCGACTGTCAAATACAGCAATTCGATGCATAGATCCTCTTGGCGCGATTAACAAAATCATCAAGAATCACCCAGACCTATACGTCAAAATACATTTCACCCATGAGGTACAAAAAAAACTCGACCAAGGATTGGTCCGTACCTATCTTATTTATCAATCAGAAAATCGCATTTATCAAAATCCGGCGCAGGAAATTCCACTCTTATTACCTCAATATACTCCAGCTGAGATTATCGAAAAAACCAGATCATATATCGACCAAGAGAAAAGTAAAATCAGATCGTTTATAGATGGCCACTTTTTCTATCTGGATAGTAAGAACCATGCACACGCAGCCTTTATGCTCCATCAGGCCATCGAACTATCTCTAAGAACCGCAGAAAAGCTTCTCTTAAACGATGACAGGAAATCACATTCGCTTAGAGGCACAATAGGGTATCTCAAAACTTTTGATTCTAAATTGGCCAAACTAATTTACAGCGAAGATGAAAAAAAAGCACTCGAAAAGATTGACGAAGCTTATATTGGTTATCGCTACAATCAAGATTATACGATCGACGAAAGCTTATTAGAAACAGCTTATCAAATTGCTATAAACGCGTTAAACTGGATCTACGATTATTCCAATCTTTTATTCGAAGAAATCAGGGAACAACTTACTCCAAAACAGATCGAACACGGGGAAATTGAAAAATTCAAAAACAACATTGCTATTTACAATAAATATAATTGCAACAGCAGTTATCGAGACCTTATTTTAAATACTCTGGAGTTATACTGTACTCCTTCGTTAGTTGCCTGTTTCGGTTATCATTCAGATCACCACAAGTACAATAGTTTGCTCCAAAACAATAAAGAAGAGCAGATAACGCATGCTTACTATCTCTTTATCGCGTATGACAGCCTAAATACTGACCTCACCAACCTGCAACAAAAGACAATGGATCTGCTGCCGAAAAATGTGTCGCTCACCTTAATCAAAGAAGAGACGGCTTACTTTATCAAACAACTCTCCAAAAGCCATCCTTTCTTTCTATCGTTGATGAAAGTCGGTGATATCTGGTTTCAAAATGCAACAATAGAAAACTTAGCACTAGACAGCATCGCAGTTCCTCAACTTGACTTGGAGTATGCACGCAAGCAATGGCACAATCGCTATAATAATGCCCATTGCATCTACTATGCTTTTGAGGATAATTGGACTCTTAGTGTTGAGGCAGGATATCATTCACTATCACAAGTTTTAGAACAAACCTGTCTCGGCGTTATCAATACAATTCTTCAATACAAACCCCAGACCGTCGGGCTCCCCTTCTTAATGAACCTCTGTCGATTAATTGTTCCGGAAGCACACGCGACCTTTTGTCTCGATAATACTGACCATATTAAACTCTTCAAAGAAATTATCAAGGCCCAACAGGAATTTAGATATAACGCGAACTATAAAGGGGATCCATCCGCTATTATCAGATTACAGGAACTTACAAAGCTGTTTATCGAAAGATGTAACAAAGAGATGGAAGATTACTTTGAAAAAACAGTAATCTGTTAAAAAGATATGTCAAATTATTTGCAGATAATCGGAAATATTCCGATTATCTCACCAGTTTAATACATTTACATTATGAAAGAACTTCAACTAACCCTTTCCGAACACGATCAACTGGATGCATTGCTGTTCAGCATATCCAAATCACCCCAATTAATTAAAGCACGCAAAAGATCACGTATCCTATTCATTTTACTGATGCTAATACTGGCCATCCCGTTTTTCTATTATGAGCCCCTATTGGCAATCTTGATCATCGTAGTCAGTGTGGTCGCCTTTTTGTTCTTTCCCAAATATCTCGGAATATACTATAAACGCTATTTTAGCAAATATGTCAAAAGCCCAGAATTTCAAAACCGTATCGGCATCCCTCATACCATCACTTTTGAAGATAATTATCTTCAGATCAAAAGCACACAAATGGAGTCCAAATATCAATACGATCAGTTTGAATATATGACCGAAACGGATTTCGCTTTTTTTATCAAACTGAAAATGGCTGATCAACTGTTTTTTCCAAAACAGCAGATCAAAGATACCGCCGAATTTAAAGCTTTCCTGACAGAGCTCAGCCAACGCCTTCATATCGCCTATCAGGAGGAGCTGGACTGGAAATGGAAATAACGGTTGACGACGCTGCAGCGATCTATGCTATTGAGCCAACGCTCTGATATCCTTGATTTCCAGTATATTTTTTACATTGTCCCGCTCCACGGCATGAATCATTGCCCGCCCCATTTCATGTAGCGACAACACCACTGAAGGGGCAAAGAACTTTATAATCTTGGCAACAAATGAAAACGGATTGGCATGCTTCTGTCCCGCGACGGTCGTCATACCACCCGGCCGGAAATTGTATTCCTTCTTAAACGGCAATTTCGCAAGATCATTTTCCGTCTTGCCCTTCACCCTTGCCCACATCATCCGTCCCTGTTCTGTACTATCTGTACTCGCTCCGGACACATAGATAAAGCTGATTTCGGGATTGATCTTCAACAGCGATTTTGCAAATGCCAATGTCGTATCATAGGTAATATAGCGGTACTTATCTTCTTTCATGCCAACTGAACTGACACCTGCGCAATAAAAACAGGCATCATATCCCTTGATCTCCGTCTCAACTTCGGACAGATCCGTGAAATCCTTAACCAAAAGCTCCTTTAACTTTGGATGTTGTATGTCAGCAGTACGACGTGATATACTCAATACCGCCTCTACCTTATCATTTTGAAGACATTCCAATAAAACACCTTCTCCGACCATCCCTGTGGTCCCTGTTATTATAACTTTCATCGCAATTCAGCTTATGTACCAAGCCCCGAGGGCTACAACTATTATTATTTATCCCGATCAATGGGATACCATGGCATTATATCATGCGCAAGCGCTCTTCCTCTAGGTCAATCTGATAGAGCTGCGCACGGACAATATCCTCATCGATCGTCGATTCACTATTCAATTTTTCAAGGTATTCGCGCTGTACATCCAAAAGCTCAATGAAAATCACTTTCGTACGTTCGTTCATCCACGAATCATCCGCAGCATTGACCTTTTCCTCCCAATGTTTCAAAATCCTTTCCATTGCCTCCCGATTATGTTCTTCTTTCTCATATTTATCTCTGAGGAACTGATAAACATGTTGTTTTAAACCTTGCTTCATCTGCTGTTTGGCAACCTCTTCGGGCGTCTCAGCAAGCACGGCATCAAAAAGCTTCGTTCGCTTGATCAGATAGGGTAAAGTGAGTCCCTGAACCAAAAGGGTAGAGAGAATGACGACAAAGGTGATAAATAGAATCAGATGCCGCTGTGGAATCACGGTACCATTCATGACCAAAGGAATGGAAAGCGCCGCTGCCAGGGAAACTACTCCCCGCATCCCTGTCCAGCCCAATAGAAGTGGCATAAAGAAACGCTGTCTCGGAGACCGCGCCCTAGGTGCCACACTTGGACGGAAGATAAGTGTCGCGATCATCGCAGCATAGGCACTGATCATACGGGCTAGAATAAGGACTGCTGTCACCAGCAGACCATAACCGATCGCCTCCCGCAGTGAGGTCCCGTTCGCACGCAAACCGGCCACAATTTCGGGAAGATCCAGACCGATAATAAAAAACACAATGCCATTCAAAATAAACACAAAACTCTCCCATACGCTCAGTCCCCGCACCCGACTGGTACTGTTCAGAAATTTAAGTCGCTGATTGGACATCAGGAGACTTCCCGCAACGACCGCCAATACCCCCGAACTGTGAAACTGCTCGGCAATCCAATACATAAAATAGGGCTCGATCAAGGTAAGCGCTATATCCGATGGCGCATCTGTGGGCAAACGTTTATGCGCCTGAATAAAAAACCAGCCCAACAGAACACCGATACCTACTCCACCGACCAGCATCCAGATAAACGACACTGCTGCCTCCTGCCATACAAACTGCCCCATCCCCACAGCAATCAGGGCAAAACGGACAATAATTAAGGAAGAAGCATCATTCAGCAGACTCTCTCCCTCAAGGATCGCAGAAGTAGATTTTGGAACTTTCACAAACTTCATAATGGCCCCGGTACTGACAGCATCCGGAGGAGAAACAATTCCGCCCAGCAGAAAACCCATCGCGAGCGTGAAACCCGGAATATAATGATTGGCAACCACCGCAACGGAAAGTGCCGTAAAGAAAACCACCAAAAAGGCAAAACTTCCAATAATACGCCACCATTTTTTCATCTCCTTGTACGAAATCGACCAAGCAGCCTCACACAATAAAGGCGGGAGGAAAATCAGAAAAATAACATCCGGATCAATCTTGACAACGGGCAAGGTTGGAATAAAGCTAACGATCAGACCCGCCAAAACCAATAGAATGGGATAGGCTACCCGAAGTTTCGTAGCCAGCATCTCAAGCAATACGATGGCCGTGATCATGGCAATAAATAGCGGAAACAAGTTATGCATAGGTTGTCATAATTTACTGGTCTTGAGACATATTATTAACTCTTGTAAAGATCTTAAATGGAAATTAAAAACCACCAACTCCCGGTCATATTTTTTACTTTTTCATCTGTACCCTAATTTCTAAATGATTCTGTACCTTAAATACAGCCTGTACCCTTCCTAAATTAGCAAAAAGATTTATTGCCATGTCGACTACAACACTTCAACCGTATTCCATCAGAGAGGTCGACCTCTCTGATCTATCCCTACTAAAAAAGGTACAGCATACTGTGAAAAACAAAAGCCTGTTGCACATGCCTTTTCTACTGCTAGCTCAAAATGAGTCAATAGCTGCCTTTTCCTTGGCTACAGTCTCCGAAAACAATAATCTTACTGTTGAAATTTGCTACGGTACCGATGTTCCAGAAGAGCTGTCAAACGTATTTAAGCACAGGACGCAGACTTATTTTGAACAACAGCTATTGACCATGTTTGGTAGTGAAGAATCGTTAAAAAGGGGAATCCGTCATTTCCACTATTGGGTAAATCCAAACGGAAACAGTAAATTAGCATAAGCATGGAGCAGCAACAATTATATAAGAAAATTGCAAACATCGTAGAGAACCAGATCAAAAACGGCTCTCTGGCCTACGGCGACCGTCTCCCCTCCGTCCGTAGTGCGCAGAAACTTTATAATGTGAGCTTAAATACGGCAAAGAGTGCGTATATGGAGCTCGAGAGCCGGTCTCTGATCGAATCCCGACCTAAATCTGGATTTTTTGTCAGCCTGGCCGGACAGCGCCGGATGTCCATCCCTTCTATCTCAACGTTTAAAATTGATGAGAATAAGCAGGATCCTGCCGCATTGATCGACAAGGTATTCCACTCCCTAGAGGATAAGGAAATTACACGATTCTCTCTTGGATTGCCCAGCCCCTCCTTGCTTCCCATTCAGAAACTCAATAAATGTATCCTGGAAACGGTGCATGAACTACACGATTATGGCGATCAGTACGGTCAAGTGCAGGGTAGTCCGACTTTGCGCAAAGAGATTGCCAAATGGTCGCTCGTACTGGAAGGAAAAATAAGCGACGAAGACCTGATTATCACTTCGGGTGCCATGAATGCGATTTATAGCTGCCTACGCGCAGTCACCAAGCCCGGAGATACCATTGCTGTGGAAAGCCCCCTCTATTTTGGCTTTATACAGGCTTTTCAGGTACTGGGGTTAAAAACCATTGAGATCCCAACTCACCCCATTACGGGCATTGAACTGGACGCCCTGAAAAAAGTGATCCATAAAATCGATGTATGCTGTTTTGTTTCCAATTTCAGCAACCCCCTGGGGGCGCTGATGCCGGATGAACATAAAAAAGAGCTTGTCAAACTCCTGGCTTTTCATCATATCCCCTTGATCGAAGATGACCTTTATGGGAATGTTTATTTTGGTACCTCCAGACCTAAGCCCTGTAAATACTTTGATGAGGAAGGCTTGGTCATGTGGTGTGGATCTGTTACCAAGGTATTGGCCCCAAGTTTCCGGATCGGATGGGTCGAACCCGGACAGTACAAAGACAGGATTCTCAAACAACGACTGGTCCAGACCATCTCGCAGCCCGCTATCTATCAGGAAGCGGTGGCCAAATTTCTGCAGATCGGAAGGTATGACCATCACCTCAATACCTTTAGAAAGAAGCTGTATAGCAATTATATCAACTTCAGAAACAGTATCGAGACCCATTTTCCTGACAATACAAAGATGTCGCAACCCGAAGGCGGCTTTGTTCTCTGGCTGGAAATGGATCCAAAAATTGATTCAACGGTACTCTATGATTACGCGCTGAAACAGAAATTGAGCTTTGCCCCCGGCCGAATGTTTACCCAGCATGATCAGTTTAAAAACTGTATCCGGCTGAACTATGCTGTTGACTGGAATGATAAAACAGCCCATGACCTGGTGCGATTGGGACGTTTCTTTAAAGCCGTTATCTAAGCTATTAATCCCAGTCTACCTCATCATCATCGCCCGGTAAAATAGGCGGCGGCAATTTATCGGATTTTTCGTCAGGAAATATGGTTTCCTTACCCTCACGGATCAGGAATGCATCGAAAACTTCACCTGTCATCAGGGTACTATTATTGGACATAAATTCGTCACACCCATCAGGGCTCGTCAGCCAGCACCTGACTATGCCCAGACATAAAATAACGGCATCTTTACAGTCCTCCAATGTGAAAGTAATGCCACGGTCCACTTTGTGATCTTCTTTTCTTAGCTCCAAAGTTTTGCTAACATGGTAAAATATAGTATGGCGATCATCTAGTTGAATCACCACACAATATATTTTTATGTCTATTTTAGCTAGCCTTTCATGAAGTAAATCAAATTTACGGAGACCTGCCAAAGGGAGCTGAACCCGAATTCGTTGCTGAGCCTCGTCAAAATGTGCAACTGGGTGATTCATAAAGAAGTTGCTCCAGCTGACCCGTTTGGAGTACCGGAAACCCTTCAAGGGGAGTACTGATCCATATCCAAGCCGTAAGCTTCCAAGTTCGTGCTCACGGTCGTTGCGTACAGCCGCATAAAGTGCATTCTGTAACCTGAGGTAGGTCGTACGTTCACAGGCGGCTCGTAGCATAGGTTTTAAAATCTGATACAAACGACTCGCCAGATTACTGTTGTACGTAAAATCGCGCCCCGTTAACTTGCTGTTTTCACTCAGATCATAAGCATCCCCTCGCTTTCGTTCTTTTTTACCCGTGCCGGAAGATTTCTTCATACTACTAAGTTAAATTGGTATACTTTAAAACTACAATAATCGTATGAATTAAACAACAGCTCCTTTAACAACACATAAGACCAATATAACTTAGCGCAATAAAGCCCCTTCAACTCCCTTAAAGTCCCCTAAAGTCCGTTCAAACGCCAACAACACTCGGGTACGTTCCGCACCTGCTTCGCACCAACTTCGGGGCTGCTTCGGGATTGCTTCGACATTTGGTCGGGGCTGCTTCGATAATTCATCGGCAACAAGGCAAACAAGAGTCGAAGAACAGTCAGACCAATCCCAACGCTGTCCCGAAGCAATAGCAATGGAATCCCGAAGGATCACCGAACAATATCCGAATAGCTATCGAACAAGAGACAGCAAACCAGCACAAGCGCCTTGCCTGTCCAGCAATGCATTTCCCCGCCGATTGTACAAAGCGAAAAGTACTTTACAAGTGCTTCAACCGTACCCTATATATGCCTAAAGGCTGCTTTGTTCAAGCAGCCTTTAGGCATATATTTTATCTTACGAAATGTGCATACTGCCTATCCATCTGATAAGCGTAACGGATTCTGATTACTGAATTTTCTGAAAGAATTTTTTTGTCTTATAAAAGGCCAGTAGTCCGATGATACCAATCATCAACCAAAGAAAATCAACAATAAATAAATCACGTTGACCATCAACAAATGTTTTCCAAAGCCAGTTGTGCGTTACCAACCCATTGGCGAGTGGAACAATAAATGCGAGAATACTGCCAACCAAAAGTGTTTCGCGATTTGTTCTTCTTATACTTCGACGAACGATATAATATAGCGAAAGAACTAACCAAGCATAAAAATAGACCCGATAGATAAAATCCTGGTCCACTTTGGGACTGATCTTGATCGCAATAAATGTAATTGCCGTAACCGGGAGCATCGTCAGACAAATCGCCGTAAAGATGTTAGCCGCCCAAAAGTTGAATTTACGTTTTCTTGGTATAACATTGTTTTTATCACGGGCAACCAACCAGATCAGAATTCCGGAAATAATAACCAGACATCCCATTACGCCCAGGATAAAGTAAATCATTTTGAGTGGGTATCCACCATAATCACCATAATGCAGGCGGTAGATAATACTTCTGACATAGTCTCCATAGCTTGTATCCGTTAACGGTGATTTCTCTTCAACAATTTTATTATCTGTAACCTTCACCGTCAATATACCAGATCCTGCAAAGCTGCTGTTAAAATGTGGTTCGAGTTCCATGATAACATGCATATTCGAATCCGCATAGTTTTTTACGACAATACGTTTAAACTCGCTTTCTGGCCATTTTTTCTTTGCTAGATCTAAGAAAGGCGCAATTTTCACATCCGCCGGAGAGGGTTTATAGCTATACGGATAATTATCATGAGCAGTTACGCCGATATCCTGATACATTTTTTGCTGTTCTCCATTGTAAAGTAATTTGCTGAAAGGGAGAACCAAGACAGCGTTGACAATCAGAAATGTTCCCGTAACGGCAAAAATAAACTGGAAAGGAAACCCAATCACTCCTAGGGCAGTGTGCATATCCGTCCACACGGTCTTCCACTTACTAAATGGTCTAAAAACAAAAAAGTTCGAAACTAGCTTATCCCAGTGCAACAACAAACCTGTTATCAATGCAAACAAGAAGATAAAAGCTGTAATACCGGCAACGAGATATCCAAAAGGCGCGATGCCCACACTGATAGGCACTTGATTGAGCTGCGCCAAAAAGTGCAGGCGGAATAAAAACTCGCCCATATCATAATTCTGCGTATAGTCACCTGCTGTTTTATTAGCAAAATTATACATGAAATTCTTCGAATCGTCATCGCCCCCTCTACGTCTCCGGCCTTTCTTCTTTTCCGCTTTCTGTTCAGGTGTTATCTTCGACAAATTTTCCTTGTTTAGGACTGTATCGTTTGACGCCGTGTAACCAATATAGGCAGAAGTCCCCTCCCGATGCATATAGAAGTTGATATCACGTCCATGGAGGTTGGTTTCCCCTTTTAGCGAATCCAGAAGCTTGTCAAAGCTTTGATGGTTTTCCTGATATGTTTTGTACGACACATTATTTTGCCAGGCTGCGATCTCATTTCTAAAAAATGCAAATGAACCTGCAAAAAATATTACATACAGCAGTGCACAGATGATAATACCACTGATGGTATGGGTATTAAAATAGATGTTATAATTTCTGTTGTTCATGACTGATTACATCTTTAACAAATAAGGCAACGAAAAAACCGAAGCCAAGAGTAGATAAATTCCCCATATTTTCCATCCGCTTTTGGAAAGAAAGGCAAGGAGCATCAATACTGCCCAAAGGAGATAACCCGTGATTCCGGCAGTCATAACAACATCCTTTTTCTCAAAAATGGCTGTCAGCAATACATGGAAAGAAAGCATAACAATATACCCGCCGATAAATCCGGCCGTTATTTTCAGAAACCGTTGAAAGGGCGAACTCAGGTATTTTTTATTTGCTGGCATAAAGAATCAATTATGATATCAAAAATTCGACACAAAGACTGGCAGCATACAGTCCGAGGACATGGTAGGCTGTTAAATAACGATACGGATTCAATAAGACCACTAGGCTCATCATGCACATGACATAGGCAAAAAAAGCAAAGAATCCAGCGCCAAATCCCTGCACATAAAGGATTACCACAAATGGTAAAAGGAGCAACCCGATACTCAAGATACGCACAGACTGAGTCTGTGCGCAAAGCTTTTTCACCCACTCCGGTCTATGCTGAAACTTCACTTTTTTACTGCTGTTGTAAAAGAGATAAGCTCCAATAAGTACGATTACTAAAAGTGTGCTATACATCGGATAAATGATTTATATAGAATCGCTTAGTTAAAATTTGTATGTTATACCTAAACGGAAATTGCGTCTTGCCTCAACGATATAGGTATAATAATCTACTATACCCTGCTTCTTCAATGCCTCACTCGTTTTAGTAATAGAGCCGGAAGTTAATAGCTTTCTGTTATCTAACAAGTTATTAACCATCAAGGAAATACTGTATTTTCCATTTTGAAAACTAATACCGCCATCGGTTCTTATATAATTCTTAAAGTTACTTTCCTTTGTTGTTCCAATAGCACGGTCGAACATCCCCTGAACACTACCTGTTAATCCCAAGCCTCTCAATGGTCCCTGTTGCAAACGGTAAGTTAACCAGGCATTGGCTGTGTGTTTGGCTGTATTCGGTGTAATATTGCCTATATTTTCCTGTTTTCCATCTTTCGATACTTTGGAATCAGTCAATGCATAGTTTGCGTTTGCACTCAATCCTGGGAGCACTTCACCAGTGATATCAAACTCTATTCCTTTGCTTGTTGTTTCACCGAGAGCGATTTTAAAGTAATTATTAGTCCCCGCTATTGGATGATCAATATCATCTGTTAAAGCGTTTTGTCTTTTAATCCGATAAGCACTTAAAGTAGAGATCCACTTTCCGCCAGCCCATTCCTTTTTGATACCGGCTTCCAAATCATTTCCTCTAACAGGTTTAAACGCATTTCCTTCCCAATCAGTACCTGCCTGTGGAACAAAAGACTGATCAAATAATCCGTAAACACTCGTTGATTTGTCTATTGAATAACTCAATCCGACACGTGGTGTAAGCGCTTTATCCGTCCGATCTGCTGTAGCGGTTTTCCCAATGGTTTCGGCTATCGTGTAACGTAAGCCTAAAGACAAACGTAGTTTTTCTTCCAAAAATGCCATTTCATCATGTACATACAAAGACGAATACGATACGGAGTTGACATAATTTTGACCTCCAGCTCTTACCTTAACACTTTTGGACCTGTCGGGATTAGGAATTGCCGCTGCTGCGATCCCATAAACAGGATTATATACATTCAGTGGTTTTGTGACCAATGTATCTTGTGCTAATACCCCAAAATCACCCCAGAATTTTTTAGTACCAAAGTCAGCACCGGCCAATATACGATGACGCACGTTGCCGGTATATTCTTCTCCTGTAAACGAGAATTGTGCAAATTTATTTTCGCCAGCTTCATCAGCCATATTATAGGTTCGAGACATATCACCATTGGCACGCATCGCACTCACCCATGAACTGGTGGCGACCATATTAAAATTAAAATAGGCCAGCTGTCCATGGAAATTCCATTTGGAATTTAGTTTTCGATCAAAATATAGATATGCACTGTGATCTTTTATTTTGTTTGGCGCGAATGAAGGATCTCCAGCAAAGAAATCATTCGAAATACCCGGATCGGCAAATCCTTTTGGCGAAAATGCATAATTACCGTTCGACAGGTACGTCGAACCTTGATAGGTATATTCAAACGTCAGTGAAGTCAATGAATCCATCTTATACGTCAAGACAGGAGCAATCACAACACGATCACTATAATTATATTTTGTATAAAAATCTTTCTGTTGACCAGCGACATTAAGACGGTAAAGTAACTTACCATCTTTCCTTAATTTACCGTCCAAGTCAACTGCTGCGCGATAGGTACTAAAACTACCAGTATTGAGTGTCACAGAACCTTTCGTGTTTCCGGTTGGCTTTTTGGTAACGACATTATAAAATCCTCCTGGTTCACCGTTTGAAAGCATAAATCCGGCAGGTCCCTTCACAAATTCGATCCGTTCGATCATGCTTGCATCTTCGGCTGTAGGCCCCCATGAAGCTTCGATATTCATACCATTACGGAAGGCTGGAATCTTGGATCCACGCATGCGGATATTGGCATATTGATTGTCCCAATGTCCCTGACGTGTAGCACCACTGATATTACGAGTAATACCATCAACAATATCAAAGACCTGTTGGTCGGCCATCAGATCCGAAGAGATGACCTGAATATTTTGTGGCAGTTCCAAAATCGGTGTTTTGAGACGCAATGATCCGGATATACTGTCAAACTTATAATGTTCATAGTACTTTCCGTATACTGCAACTTCATCAATAGACTCGGATTGGCCTTTCATAATGATGGGCCCCAGGTGTGTTTCCTCCTCTTTTACGGTTACTTCCATGGAGTGTTTACCGTAGCCGAAAGCTTTGATTTCCATGCGGTAAGTTTTGGCAGAAAGTCTATCGAAGATAAAGCGTCCTTCACTGTCGGTGCTCGTGGTCACACCTGTATTTGATAATTTGATTGTTGCGCCAGAAATAGGTTCGGATTTTTCATTTACAAGGATCCCTTCAATCTTCAATTTGCTCTGGGCCTGAGCCATCGAAAAAATTGAACTGATCATCGGAATCGCCAAAAAAGATAAAGTTTTGTTCATTTGTGTTTCAATAGTAGATATGTAATAAAGGATGGATTCATTTAAATTTGGGATTTAGCATGAATCCATCCAAGTTGTAGGTATCAACGATTTATTTTACTTCAAAAAATGTTGTGCTTCCCTGCCAGGACGAAGCGTAAGGCTTCCCGCCGTGCTCACCTGCTTTTTCAACAAAAGTACTTGCTTCAAGCACATAGGCTCCCGACCATAGTGCATCGAATGTAACCACACCATTGCTATCGGCTACAAATTCTTTTCCCCAACCTGTGGATGAAAAAACAGATACTTTGGCATTGGGAACGACTTTTCCTTCACTGGTAATCTTCGCCTGCAGACTGGCACCTTTTTTTGCATTGGCTGAATTCTGTAGCTCAACCTGAAGCGGATTTTTTATCGCGCTATAGTCCAATTTGCCTGATTTGCCAACAATGACGGGTACTAATGACGAAAACTCATATTTCGTCTGCCCACCCAAGTCTTTGGGGGCTTTTACGACAGATAAAAAGTAGGTACCCTGTTCAGCCGGTTGGAATGAACCGCTAAAATGATCTCCTTTATTGGTCAGTTGTACCTGCACAGGCGCCTTTCCGGGCGCATGCAACAACAGGGTAAAATCCTTCACGTCCGAATACCATTTTTCAATGGGATCTCTTTCATTGGTTACATATTCACCATAATAGACCTTGATCTCATGGGATTGGTTAACTGCACCATAGGGCGCTGATTCTATCCAAAGTGCGTGCGCATAGCTGCTGTTACAGTAAAACAATACTGCAAGAAATGTAAAAAGCGAAACTAAAATTTTCATAATATGTTGATTGATGCGTATAGTTCTGCAACTTATCAGGAAGGTTTCTACTCGTCAAAAACGAGCGTCAAACGAATAAAATCATTAAAATTCGCTATCTTTCAAGTCCTTCCTTGTCCTTTATCGGAAGCAACTGAAGCAGTTAACTGCCCCGGCCACCTACAGACAGTTGCCGCTGTCTGTAGATTTTTCCATGTAATAGATTGCCGTCTATTACATGGTATTTACCCCGTAATCAACCTGACCATAGCCCTAAAACTATTTAGACTGATTAAAAACAGAGCAAATATAAAAGGAATTCTTTGGATATCAAGGATATTTTACATTTTTCGCAGATCGTATTGGATTTCCCTCCGAGGTATCGCCTACCTGGCCCCACTAAAACCACAAAAAAGCAATACATCCTGTCCTGCGCTTGTCATTCGGCCTTACAGACAGATGGCAGGTCCATTTATACAAATCGATATTGGAAGAAGAGTAGCCAGGGTTTTGTCTAATGCCCGGCATTAAGGAGGTTAAGAAAGGGCGGCCTCTGCACTGTTGATATGGGCAATATCAAATAATTCTGTTTCCTGATAGCGCGTAGCCACATGAAGCTTGATATGCTCACAATGGGGCTCGAATGTTGCATGAACAAGGTCGACCGTATTATTTTCACCGGAGAGGTGTGTTAAAATTAAATGTTTGAGGCGATCTGTCCTATATTGGTTGAACAGTTCGACGGCAACGCGATTGGAGAGGTGCCCCCATCCGCTGCTGATCCTATTTTTCAAAAAATAGGAATATCGCCCGGTACGTAGCATATCCTCATCATAATTGGATTCCAACAGGAGGATATCTGAATGCTGAATCACTTGCTGTACGTTTTCGCAGGGTCTTCCAATATCCGTCAATACACCAATATTATGAACACCATCCGAAACAAGGAAACTACAGGGTTCTTTTGCATCATGGTATTTGGGAATTCCATAAATCTTAAGTCCACCGATTTCAACTTCCTCATTTGGCGCGATGATATGAACCAGCTGGGAAGGTAAATGCAGGCGGGATCCGTCATAGCTCCCTCTGGTGATATATACGGGTAAATTGTACTTTTTGGCGAAAACAGATAATCCGCGAATATGATCTGAATGCTCGTGTGTGATGAAAATTGCTTTGACCTGGGTAGGAATAATACCCAGATTATACATCCGGAGGTGAATATGCTTGCTGTTGATACCGGCATCGATCAAGATGGCCGAATCATCCTTGGCTATATAATAACAGTTTCCATTACTACCGGAGGCTATCGCACAGTATTTCATTCGCGTATACTAATTTATGAGCGTATTTTTGTTCAACTGCGTCAAAGATACGAAAAACAAAAACACGCAGTAAGACCTTAACATTCTGGCAAACTCAATGGAATATTTACCGCCAGCCCCCCGTCTGCCGTTTCTTTGTATTTAGCATTCATATCCAAAGCTGTTTCCCACATGGTTTTAACAACGGTATCCAAGCTTACTTTGGCCTTATCAGGATTAGATTGCAGCGCCAGCTGAGCCGCAGTAATGGCTTTTATCGCGCCCATGGTATTCCGCTCGATACAGGGGATCTGTACCAGCCCGCCGATCGGATCACAGGTCAATCCGAGGTGGTGCTCCATCGCAATTTCTGCCGCCATCAGTACCTGACGTTGTGATCCACCCAATACCTCGGTTAAAGCACCGGCAGCCATGGCTGAGGATACGCCAATCTCTGCTTGACAGCCACCCATGGCCGCCGAAATTGTCGCATTCTTTTTAAAGATGGATCCGATCTCCGAAGCAGTTAGAATAAACTGAACGATTTTATTTTCCCGCATACCATCATGGAAGGTAATAAAATACTGCAAAACGGCTGGTATAACACCTGAAGCACCATTGGTAGGAGCTGTAACCACACGGCCGAAAGAGGCATTTTCTTCATTGACAGCAAGGGCAAAACAACTCACCCAATCCAGGATATATTGAAAATTCTGTCCGCCTTCACGAATCGCCATCACCCATGATTCATAATCCTGATAGCTCCGGCCCTGCATCAATTTTTTATTTAGTTTCGCCGCCCGGCGCTCTACGTTCAAGCCTCCCGGTAGCGTCCCTCCAGTGTGACAGCCCCGGTAGATACATTCATAGATCGTCTTATAAATATTCAGTACACCAGCGACTGTTTCATTTTCCTCACGCCAAGCGCATTCATTTTCCAAAACAAGTTCCGATATTTTAAGCCCTGTTTTCATCGTCCAGTGCAGCAGTTCCTGCGCGGTATCTACCGGAAAGGGAAGATCTACTTCGGACAGAACACTCTCGGTATCATTTTCCTGCACGACAAAACCGCCCCCTATGGAATAATAGGTCTCGGTAATGGCCTTACCACTTGACAGAAAGGCCTGAAATGTAACGGCATTTGGATGGAAGGGCAAACTCTCGGTGTACAGGAAAAGAAGATCCTCCTGATAGGAGAACGGAACGGTACGTTTACCGGCCACTTCCAGCTGGCCTACGCTTTTGATATGGGCCACCTTTGGTGTCACACGGTCAACATCGAAGGTAACGGGGTCGTCTCCACTCAAGCCTAGCAGAACAGCAATATCCGTACCGTGGCCGGCACCGGTTTTGGCCAAAGATCCATAAAGCAAAATCTTGACCTGCTCCACCTCATTCAATACACCCTTTGCCTGCAGGACATGGGTAAATTGTTGGGCGGCACGCCAAGGCCCCAAAGTATGCGAACTGGATGGTCCGATACCAATCTTAAACATATCAAAAACGGATATTTGTTCTTTGCTCATAATCTCAATTGTTGCGGTTAGCTCATTTTTCATAGCTTTTGTGAAAACCGCATCTAAATTAGCACAAATAACCGTACAATGTTACCTGTATTTGCATTATTATCATTTTGAAAACCAAGCTGACATTCTTTTAACAAGTATCCAACAAACATCTTACATTTTTTAGCGAAAAAGTAAGAAATGCTTCCCTATCTTTGTTGGCTACAATTTATAGCATGACGGGAAAAACATATTTATATTCTTTTTTTGCCTTTTTTATCTGTTTATTTTCGATCAGAACATATTCCCAACAGCTACCTAAACGGGAGTTTCGCGGTGTATGGGTAGCTACCATCGGTAACATAGACTGGCCTTCTGTCAAAGCGAGTAACAATGTAGCATTGCAAAAGCAGGAATTTATCGACCTGCTGGACCAGCACCGAAGCGCTGGCTTAAATGCGATCATCCTGCAGGTACGGCCTGCGGCAGACGCCTTTTATGCAAAAAGCAGGGAGCCCTGGAGCCGATATTTAACCGGAAAACAAGGGCAGGCCCCGACCCCGTTCTATGATCCGTTACAATTTGCAATTGAGGAAGCACACAAAAGAGGAATGGAATTACATGCCTGGTTCAATCCTTACCGTGCTTCGACAACATTGAATCCTGCACATTTCGCTGATGACCATATCACCAAACGTCGTCCCGAATGGTTCTTTACATATGCCGGGAAAAAGCTTTTCAACCCGGGACTACCGGATGTCCGCAAATATATTATTGATGTCATCATGGACGTTGTTAAAAATTATGATGTTGACGGCATCCATTTTGACGACTATTTTTATCCTTATCCGGACAGTCGCAATACATCCGTACCGGATCAGCTGACCTTTGCCCAATACAATAACGGGATTAAAAATATTGAAGACTGGCGACGCAATAATGTGAACATGCTTGTGCGCGACCTTGGTATCGCGATCAAAAGAATAAAGCCTTATGTCAAATATGGCATCAGTCCATGTGGTGTATGGGACAATAAGGACAACAATAGCATGGGCTCGGAAACCCGTGGACTAAGTGCTTACCGGGAGCTGT
This sequence comes from Sphingobacterium sp. DR205, assembly GCF_011064245.1. Lineage (NCBI taxonomy): Bacteria > Pseudomonadati > Bacteroidota > Sphingobacteriia > Sphingobacteriales > Sphingobacteriaceae > Sphingobacterium > Sphingobacterium sp. DR205. Next base: position 6,851,251 of record NZ_CP049333.1, read on the forward strand.
ATGCGGACGGTGTAAAATGGATGCAGGAAGGCTGGATCGACTACATCAATCCGCAGATCTACTTTCCTTTTAAAAATCGTGCCGCGGCTTATGAAATATTGGTATCCTGGTGGCAACGGCATACCTATGGGCGGCATTTTTATGTCGGGCACGGTGCTTACAGGGTAACTGAAAATAAGATCGGGTGGACTGACAAAAGCCAGATTCCCCGACAGGTACGTCACCTGCGCGAAGAACATGATGTCGAGGGAAGTATATATTTCAGTTCCAAATCCCTCACAGACAATTTGGTTGGACTGCAAGACTCTATGCGCAATGACCTGTATCGTACACCTGCTCTTCCCCCAACAATGCCCTGGTTGGATAGCATTCCACCAAATGCTCCTTTCGGCTTACTGGTAAAACCATCCGGTAACGGGAAAATGAATACGCTTTTTTGGCAGAAACCAGATGCCGCTAGCGATGGTGAATCTGCCTATGGTTATGTTGTTTATCGCTTTGCGGTAGGTGAACGCATCAATATCAAGGATCCTGGAAAAATTATTTTTATCACCTATGATGCCGATAAACTGCAGTACACAGATGACGACATCAAACAGCATCAACAGTATAAGTATGTCGTCACAGCGATAGACCGGATGAAAAATGAGAGCCGTCCTTCGGATAGCAGGGAGGCAAATGAAGAGACTTAGGGACAGGTAGAGCGATAGGCTCTGAACTGAAGTGGAGTAAAAAAGGAACCCTCCCGAATTGCGCAGCTGTTGTTGGCTCAGCGATTCAGGAGGGTTCTTTTATTTTAGTATGATTTTAAAGCAATGCTATTTGCCCTGTCCGTATTTGAATTTTTTGTTGATGGTAACGGGCAGCTTTCCCTTTGGGGTATTCTGTCCCAACAGTGTTTCGGCAGCAGCCTTCTGCATAAAAGCATCATTTTGGTAAGCCAATAAAATTGTCTTCGCTTTCTTCGATGCTTCGACACCATCCAAGGCATATACGTTTGTAAATAGCGTCAAAATGGATTTTTTCGAAAACTTCTTCATCAGGTCCTGCACATTTTCATTCAGCTGCATGGTTGGGCGGGGACGTAGTCGCGTATCGTGTACTGCAATAATGAATTGTTTGTTTTTCTTGATCTCTTTTATAAGACGTTTCTTGTCATCTTTACTCAAGCTGTCCGGCACAAAATATTGCGTTTCGTTGGTCAGCGCAGCTGCAAGTTGATCTTGGAAGGTTTGATTGGTAGAAATACCGATATTGATAATTGCTGTAGGCAGTTCTTTTTTAAAGGATTTCAATTTCTCTGTCGAGTTGAGCGCCGTAATGGCAGCCCTGGACAGTTCGTCGATCAACTGTACTGCAGATGCGCGGTGTAAATCGGCATACAGATTCTGCTGCGGGGTAGCCTGATATTTGTCCAAGCCCAACCATAGTTTGGCTGCCAACACCCTTTTCACGCGCGCATCAATATCCGCCTGCGAGATACGGCCTTCTTCGATCGCTTTAAGAATAAGATCAATGGCCCGTTTACTATTTTCGGAAACCTCAAGAAGGTCATGTCCGGCAATGATGGCCTGCACATCAGCCTCACCGTTCGGAAAGAACTTTTTGACACCTTTCATATCCATGGCATCAGTGACGGTCAAGCCTTTAAAGCCTAGTTCGTTCCGCAATAGGTCGGTGACGACTTTTTTAGAAATGGAAGATGGCATATTTGGTGTGTCATCCAGGATCGGGATATTCATATGCGCAACCATAACGGCCGGAGCACCCGCTTTAATAAGCTCTTTGAAGGGATACATTTCAAGTGTATCCAGTCTCTTTTTATCAAAAGGGAGCTGAGGGAGGTCGTAGTGTGAATCTACATCGGTATCACCATGTCCCGGGAAGTGTTTGATGGAGGCCAATATACCACCATCCACCATACCGTCCATATACGCTTTTGCTTTTTGGGTGACATTATATTTATTATCGCCGAAAGAGCGAATCCCGATGACCGGATTTTTAGGGTTGTTATTGATGTCCACATCCGGAGCAAAATTAAAATGCATACCGATGCGATGAAAGTCCTGTGCAACCTCACGTCCCATGCGGTAGATCAATTGATTGTCCTGCACGGCACCAAGCGTCATCTGGTAAGGGAAAGATAAGGTAGAATCCGGCATCCGCATACCCAGCCCCCATTCGCCATCAAATGTGACCAACAAGGGCACTTTAGAAAGGGATTGGTAACGATTGAACATGTCCACGTGGCGCACGGGACCGCCCTGAAAAACAACAAGCCCCCCCAGTTGCTCATCCTGAACAACCTGTGCCACGGAATCAATATATTTCTGACCAAGATTGGTATGTGCCCGCACGAGGAACAACTGCGCTACTTTCTCCTTTGGCGTCAGTGTATTAAATACGGCATCCACCCAATCGTGCTGGGAATTGATGTATTTTACAAAATCTTTCTTGTCCTGTGCTTTCGCAATGGAGAGCGCACCGGCCAATGCCAATAGGCCCAGACTGAATTTTTTGAACATAAATTAGTTTGTATAATGTCTTAAATAGATCACTAATAACGCTATTATTTTGGATAATATGAAATTGTTTTTGCAACAATTATATATAAAAACGCATAAAGACGCATTTTGCAGGCAACAATGGAATAATAATGTGCTAACCAAGTGAGATGTGATGCTGGGTTTCAATTACTCAATAGTGGATACTAAATCAAATTATACTTTTTCTCCAGAAAAAGCGTCAGTTCCATCACATTTTCCAATTCACCGATTGCTTCCTTTTTCCACAGCTTGTCGATAATCAACAATAGAAATTGAGTTTCAAGGTCTGGATTTTCATAGTTCAAATCTTGAAAGGCACGATGAATAATAGGTTGCACGGGTTTCATGAACTGTTCGTGCTGCTGTTTGGAAAAGGGATGGTGCGACAGGCGCTCCTGTAACTTCCAGAACAGGGGTTCGGCGGTAACCAATTTGTTGGGCAGATTGATCATCGTCCGAAGAAACTCTTTTGGTTCACGGTAAGTCATCATCCCACGGTGATGCGTGAGGACTTTACGGTAGCCTGATTTAATCAAATAAACCAACAGCGCGTCTTTATTACCAAAATGTTTGAATATCAAAGCCTCAGAAACCCCAGCGTTCTGCGCTATTATTTTGGTAGAGGTATTGGTATAGCCTTGTTCTGAAAAAAGCAACAACGCTTCTTTCATAATACGCTCTTTTCTACTCAAAACACTCTCTTTCATATCCTATGTCGTTCAGTTGATTTTTAATTCTACTGCAAATATATCTAATCTTTCCGTTCAGTTAGGATTATTGTAACTAAAATGATAGTAATTCGTATCAAATAGTCGCATAAATTTGACAAATAAAAATTTACGACCAATAACAGCGCATTAAAAGACGCAGACATCCTCAACCAATGAAAATCAAGACCTGGACCATTGTTATCCTTTCGCTTAGCTTACTGCTATTAAAGACGAATGTGCTTGCCCAGCAGTATATATCCGGTAAACTCACGGACAACAACAATTCCAAACCTATTTCAGGTGCCAGCGTTACCATCATCGCACTAAAGGATTCCAGCAAACTACAGACACCTACAGATATTTTGGGCAAGTTTATCAGCACAGCTCTTCCCGATGGGGATTATCTCGTGTCGGTACAGCCAATGGGCTATTCGGCAGACATCCGAAAAATTAAATTAACGGGCAAAACCGTAGACATCAATTTTAAGCTCAACGGCTCGGAGATCATACTGGACGAAATCAGCATCTCGCCGACGAGCATACAGGTACGGGGCGATACACTGGAGTTTGATGCCAAAAAATATGTTACTCCTGATTTTGCAGATGCCGACGAGCTGGTAAAACAGATACCGGGTGTAGAAATTGATGAAGACGGTAATGTCAAGGCGCAGGGAGAAGCCGTAAACAAGATTATAATTGATGGCCGTGAATTCTTCAGTACTGATCCAAAAGTTGCGCTAAAAAACTTACCTGCCGATGTCATTGCCAAAGTTCAGCTCATTGATGACAAGACCGAGCAGGCGAAATTCAGCGGATTTGACGACGGCAAACGGATGAAAGTGATCAATATTGTGACCAAGCCGGACAAAAGGAAATCCTACTTTGGCAAGATCAGCGGCGGAGCCGGTCCGGACAATAAATACGCGGTGAATACTCAAGTCACCAAAATGAATCCAAAGCGTCAGTACTCCATAGATATCAACACCAATAACGTCAACCAACCCAATGGCTTTGCACCCCGTGGCAATACGCGCGGCCGTACCGGACAGGGGGTTACAACACGGTTCAATGCCGGATTTAATTATCTCGACCGCTTTTTGGCAGACCGGATGGATTTCAATGCCAATTACACCTACAACTATACGGACAATAATACGGTCAGCCAAAGCAAAACAGAATATACCGCAGGCAACAGGGCCAATCAAATCAACAATCAGCAGCAGTTCGGCAGTACCTACACAAACAATCATGCCCTTTCCCTGCGCGCAAACTGGAAAATAGATTCTATCCAAAAGTTGGATATACAGCCTAATTTCTCCTACCAGAGCAACGATAGGCTTGGTGGTTCCATCGGCAATACACTGTTAAATTTGCAGGACACGCTCAATAGATCAAATCGCAACAATAAAAGCTTCGGTGAGAACTTTAACTGGGGCGGTGACCTGACTTATATGCGTAGACTGAACAAACCCGGCCGTACAGTCAGCGTCAATTTCAATGGTTCTTTCAGCACAAACAAAAGCCATGCGGCCAATTATGCCCTCAACTCCTATTATCGGGATGGCTTGCCTCAACGTATTGATACTGTAGACAACCGAAATTATTCAAATGGTGACAACAACGGCTTTCGCACAAAAATTGCCTATACCGAAAGATTAAGCAAATACGCCCGTGTGCAGGGAAACTATACTTTCCGTAATACAGCACGGTATTCTGACCGAAAAACCTACGAATTCCTTGCGGAAACCGAACAGTTAGGGGAGTTAAAAAATCGCCTGTCAAATGAATTCCGTAATGACTTTGTATACCACAGCGCCGGGCTTTCTTATTTATTCAATAAAAAAGATAGCATACGTTTTCAAATTGGGCTGGACTATCAGACAGCAAATCAAGTAAACGACAAACTATTTCCGAACATATTGAAAACAAAGAGCCATTTTAACAGCCTGTTGCCCAACTTAAATTTCCAGTACAATTTCAACAAAGAAACCCGTATAGAGGTACGCTATAATGCCAAAACCAATACACCGGCTATTGAACAGCTGCAAGATTTTATTGATAACCAAAATCCACTGCGTATCAGTTCGGGCAACCCTAACCTGAAGCAGGAATATGACCATAACCTGGTCATGCAGTTTAGGTCTGTCAACAAGGCTTCGGGTAGAAGCTTTACATCAGATTTTACGGCAGATTTTATTCAGAATAAGATTTCAACGACCATCTTTACGACAGATTCCGCATTTGCCATCGCTGAGGATGTCATACTCGGACCGGGAGGCCAGTATATCAGACCTGAAAACTTTGACGGAGTATACAACCTGAAGTGGCATAATAGTTTCGGCTATCGTATTGAACCATTAAAACTGAATATCAACCTCAATAACAATGTATATTTCAATCAGAATTACACATTGTTAAATCTGCAGAAGGTAAATGCAAAAACATATGGGATAAATCAACGTGTCGGGGTGAATACGGCCTTCAGCAAAGATGTCATCATTGGACTGGATTACAACGGAAATTTATCCTATTCAAAAAACTCCGCAACGGAGAAATCCAACTATTCCGTTTATAAACACACCATCGGCAACTCCATTGCATTGACATTGTTGAAAAGCTGGACCTTAAATTCGACTTTCAATTACCTATACAATGGCAGCATCCTCAACGCACCGAGCACCAAAAGTTTGCTGTGGAATGTTTCTGTCGGCAAGAAATTATTCAAAAGGAGAAATGCTGAGATCAATCTGACTGTTTTTGATATTTTCAACGATAATAAAAACATCAATCAACAGGTCAATGACCTTTGGGTACGCGTATCAGCGTCCAATGCCATTACCCGTTATACAATCTTAAGCTTTACGTATCATATAAGGGGTATGGGCGGAAAGGCAAACCGGGAGCGAAAGGATTAAAAATCTCCACGTGGAACACTATTTTCAATCCACTGTCAGCATATATCCGACACCACGGACATTGGTAATTTTGATTCTTGGGTCCTGGCTTAAATATTTTCGGATACGGCTAATAAACACGTCCAGGCTACGCCCCGTGAAGTACTTATCATGGCTCCAATAAGCCCGCATAATCTCTTCTCTGGGAATTACCTTATCTTTTTGTTCGTACAGTTTACGGAGGAGTTCACTTTCACGAAAAGATAGTTTTAGCGCTTCTCCCTGATAGATCAGCTGGTGCTTCAGGCTGTCCAGCGTATAATCCCCGATCATTAGTTTTTGTCCAAACAGCATCTTCGGACTATTCTTTAACAACGATTCTATTCGGACGATCAACTCCTCAATTTTAAAAGGTTTTTTGACATAGTCATCGCCCCCGAGACGAAATCCCCGTACCACATCTTCGGTCTGTACTTTGGCTGTCAAGAAGATAATGGGAAGCAAAGTGTCCATCTCCCGGATTCTTGTGGCCAAGGTAAAGCCATCCATGACAGGCATCATTACATCGACCACCATAATATCTGGTCTAGCATTATTAAAAGAAGCTAAAGCCTCATCGCCGTTACTACAATGTACGACACGGAAACCATTCGCTTCCAAACTGTCCGCCACAATCATTGCCAGGCTCGGCTCATCTTCTACGTATAAAATATCTATCATAATGCTATCGTTCAATAATCTTTTTGCTACGCTATCGTCCTATCGAAGATAGCATAGTTTACGCTAATATGGTAATCGGATCGTAAAAGTACTTCCCTTACCCAATTCACTTTCAACACTGATCTTACCTTCGTGACGCTTCACAACCTGTTTGACGTAAGCAAGTCCCAAACCAAAGCCTTTCACGTCATGTAAATTACCTGCAGGCACCCTGAAAAACATATCGAAAATCTGCTGATGGTATTCGGGCGCTATGCCTTTACCATTATCCGTAATACGGAGCTGTACATGTTCCTTAGTACCTTTGATGTCCACCTTAACCTTTACGTGTTGTCCGGCATATTTAATGGCATTTTCCAATAAATTATTGATAACATTTTTCAGATGAGACTCATCCCCCCGGATCAGGATTGACTTCGGATCGGTAAACAGATCTACTTCGACCGCTTTGGTTTTATTGAGCTGTGCCACTTCAATAACACTTTCTACCATCGCGACAAGATCAAACTCAGACCGTTGCAAGACAATCCCTCTTGATGCATCGATGTCCATCTGCAGTACTTTTTCAATCATACCAGAAAGATGCTCAAGTTCCCTTTTTGAAATATCCAGGTAGCGGCCCATCTTCTCCTTATCCTCACGCACACCATATAGCTGTATCGCTTCAACTGCTGCCATCACCGTCGATACCGGGGTTTTCAGTTCATGAGTCATATTGTCCACAAAGTTTTTTCGCAGCTCGGCCATTTTATTCTGGTTAAGGATGGTTTTCATGAGGTAAAAAAAGGTACCCAACAAAAGCCCGATCAGCAGCAACGAAATCAACAGTTGCCAGCTTAGGCTATAGAGCAGGTATTTCCAATCTTCCTGAAATTTGATCACGAGGAATTCACTTTTTAGGGGATTGACCATCATCGGTCTTGTCCAGGCCAAGTTTTTTTCCCGGTATTCACGACGTACATCCTTTACCTGTTCGCGCGGGATAGTGACGATGCTCAATTCGTAGGGTACTGAAATGCCCTTATTGCTTAGCGATTCCCTGAATTTGTTGTCTATCAGGTCCAGATTGGATTTGTTCATCTCAAAATCACGGAACAAAAAGGGGGGAATAATGGCATTCTGGTTATCCCGATCTTTGGCATATATCTTTATCTTCCGATCTGGATCATTACGAAAAGTATGTTCTTTTCTTGGCTGACGGCTGCGTATTTTTTGTAGCGCCTGATCAAGTTGTGCTTCGGGTATGAAGGGTAGCAATTCACTTTTCACATCGTTGAGCAGGCGATTTCGTTCGTTGTCAGGGCCGTCAAGCCGCTGATTTCCATTTTCCGCCTGATACACTTCCTGTACAGCGTTGAAGAGTGAACGTTCGGCAGTGGACAGAAAAAGATCACGGCGGTTAGTATAACTTCCATAAAGCCAGATCCCCAGTACAATGGTAATACCCGTACCTATTAAAACGATCAAGCTGATCAGTAATTTAAATCTACTACCCATAATGAAAACAAATTTAAATTACTAGATTTGCAATCGCTGTGGTAATTAACCATATTTAACAAAATATAACACTGATTAACAGTAAGCATTGATTACTTTTGCACTATTCAAAAATTAATATGATCAAAAACTTTAAGAGACGTAGTATACAATTTTTACTTCCACTTTTTGCGCTGGCAGTTGCTGTCGGTTGTAATAAAGACATTTCACTTTCTTTGGATAATTCGAGAGATGAAACGATTGGCGTAGTACCGATTGATACGGTTTCAGCCAAAGTTTCTACCTATCAATTGGACAATATTCCGACATCTGCAACAGGAACGATGCTGGTAGGGAAAAATAGCAACGCGATCTCTGGAAGTGTAAAGTCAACATCTTATCTACGTCTGGGAATTGGCACCGTGAACAGTGCAAGTATACCTGATGACGCAGTGTTGGATTCGGTAAGCTTAGTTGTTCCTCTAAACAAATACTATTACGGTGATACGACCCAAATTCAAAAAATTTCGGTCCATCGCGTGACTGAAGACATTACTCAAACACAGATAGACCTGACAAAACCTGCTGACGAACGTCCTGTATTTGTCACTTCAGCAGCGATATTTAGTAAACAAAAATTTGCTTTTGACAACGCTGCTTTAGCGGAACTTTCATTCAAACCCCGTGTTAAATCTATTGACTCTTTACATTTTAGATTTAACAATACGATCGGCAATGAACTGTTTACAATGATCAAAAACAACGACAACAGAATTCAGAATAACACAAGCTTTCAAGAATATTTCAAAGGTTTGGCACTTGTGCCTGATAATAACAATAGCACACTTATTGGCTTTAAAGACACGGTCTATTTACAAGTCCACTATTCTTTTTTAAACAATGAAGGGACAAAGTCCAGTGGGAAACAGTACTTTTCAATTGACAATAAAGCCTTCCAATATAATCAGATTGAGGCAGACCGTTCACAGACCAAATTTGCGCCGCTGACACTGGCAAATCCACAACTTTCAAGTCAGCAGACGGATGGCTATACATTTTTAGAGGGATCTACGGGTGTTGTAGCAAAGTTGGAATTTCCTACGTTATTAGAACTAGTAAATAATCCTTCGGTGTCAATAAATAAGGCTGAACTGGTCATCGAAGTGGAAAATGCTGCAGCGACAAATTTCGCACAGCCTAGTAGCCTCATCTTAATGGTGGCCAGTAATAATGGAAATCCCATCAATCTGGTAACCACACCCTATGGGACTGAAACTCAACAAGTACCTTTACAACGAGGTGATGATTTCGGTTCAAATGGGAAATATACCTTCAATTTAATTGAATATTTGACAAAAATTAAAACTACAGCATATAAAAACACTTCATTATATCTATCTTTACCAACATCGGGGTTGTTTTCTACAGGAAACAGATTAATTTTGGCAAGAGATAATGAGAATGATCCAAAAATTAAATTAAACATCCTTTATACTAAATTTTAATAATTTATGAACAAGAAAAATTGGCTACTCGTTTTATTAGCTTTTGTATTTACAGTTACAACTTTCTCTTCTTGTAAAAAAAGTGACGACGATAACGATTCTGATAAATCAGACGAATGGTTTGAAAAAGCTGCATTTAAAGGGCCACAAACTTCATCTGCTGCAAGCTTTTTGATAAACAATATAGCATATGTTTCAACAGGTTTGGCAAGTAATGCTGGAGGTAAACCTTTCCGTGTTCAAGATACTTATGCATACGATGCTGCATCCAACACGTGGGCAGAGAAAGCTCCTTTTACTGGTGTAGCGAGAAACGGTGCTATTGGTTTTTCAATCGGTAATATCGGTTATATTGGTGGTGGAAATGACGGGACCAACAACTTAAAAGATTTCTACAAATTTGACCCTACGGCTGATAATGGAAAAGGTGCATGGTCTCCTATTGCTCCCCTACCGATCCCTTTATCCAATGCTGTTGCTTTTACATTGAACGGAGCAGCCTATGTGGGCACAGGTGAAACTGTCGTGAACGGTGGAACAACCAACACAAATGAATTCTATAAATACGACCCTACAGCAAACACATGGCAAGCGATCAATGATGCACCTTTTTCTGCAAAAAGAAAATCTGCTTTCTCTTTTGTTGTAAGTAATGTAGCTTATGTTGGTGGTGGTATTTCAAATGGTTCTTATCCAAAAGATTTCTACAAATTTGATGGCAGCAAATGGACTAAATTGAATGACTTAAACAGAGCTGACGACACATACACTTATGATTTAACGCGTTCTAGCGCTGCAGCATTTGCCATCAATGGCACTCCATTTGTTGTGGGTGGATACAAAAACGCAGTGATCAACAGTGTATGGAAATACAATGTCGGCGGCGATTATTGGACAAATGACAATGGAAACTTTGCAGGTTCTGCACGTCAGGATGCTATTGGTTTCGCAGTAGGTGGCAACGGCTATGTAACTACTGGTCTGAACGGATCAACTCGTTTTGACGATACTTGGGTGTTTACTCCGATTTATTAATCATAAAATCTAAGAAAAAGGGATGAAACTCTTAAGTTTCATCCCTTTTTTTATGCTGTATTTCGAAGGCTCAAACTGATATCCGAATCAGTTTCACTTCTAGTCACCTACGTTAGGAATCCAATAGGAATCTTCATGACTACCGCAAGGTTACCTTCAGTCGAATGCGCTGCGCAGCGGATCATCGCTGCAGCTTCAAATAAAGCTTCTTCGACAACGTCGGGTATCATAGGGGGGTAGCGGCAAAATAAAAAGCCACATCCGGGGACATGGCTTTTATTTACATATATTATGCCCTGATAGGCTATTTTTCAATGGCTTTAATTTCGTATAAGGTATTCCACAGCTTACCTGTTACAAACAAGCGTTTATTGGCATGGTCATAAGCTATGCCGTTGAGCTCATTATCATAGGCCGCAGTATGCTCATAGATACCGACGAGGTTAATACGCTCCTCTACTGCCCCTGTCTCCGGATTGATGATTACAATAACATCTTTCTGGTATACATTTGCATAAACTTTTCCGTCAATATATTCCAATTCATTCAGTTCATCTACCGGTCCATTCTCGTCATATACACCAATAGCATTCAACTCTTTACCCGTAGCTGCGTCTAAAAAGAATAATTTGTTTGATCCGTCCGATTTGATCAGGTGTTTTCCATCATAAGTAATTCCCCAACCTTCTTTACTATTTTCGTATTTGAACGAGCTTTCTTTTGTAAATGAGTTTTTATCAAACACGTATCCTTCTCCCTGCTGCCAGGTCAACATAAACAACTTATTACCCACCAATGTCATTCCTTCAGCAAAGGTTTTTTCATCGAATTTGATTTCCTTCAGTACTTTTCCTGTTGTCAGATCTACCTTTCTAAGGTTTGACTCCCCATACCGTCCATTTGATTCATATAATACCCCATCGGCAAATTGAAGCCCCTGGGTAAATGCCGTGGTATCATGCGGATATTTGTTGACAACCTGGAATCCGTAGTTCTTAGCATTCGCCGGAACCACGTAAAAGGTACTCGAAACGGAATCGGACTTGCCACCACTGTAGACTGTTGCGGAAATATTCCGCGTGCCGTAGGCCATGTCTTTGGTCTCAACGGTAATGGCTACCGTATCAGTTGAAGATCCCACATGTTTGTCGTCTACAAAATAAGCGACAGAGTCCATGGAAATAGCGTCAAATTTCAATTTTAATTGCACTTGACTACCCTTCAATACCGCTTGGTTCGCACCCGGAGATGCAAATTCCAACGCAGCTTTTTTCGACTTACAGGAAGCAAAAGCAACTACTGCAATCGCAATAAAATACGTGATTTTTTTCATCTATATAATTTATTTTTTAGCACCGATGAAAAGATCATATCTTCATAAAACAATATGTTTAAAAAAATCATGATCGTCTCATCTTTATGATTTAAAAAGTCCGATTCGAAACCAAAAACGCGGTAAACCGAGAGCTTATGAGGCGAGGGTCTCTTGCCTCGATCCAATACCTAAATACTATGATCAGCTATCCCAAAAAGCATCTTTTATATAAGTAAGCTCCGAATGCGTACCATTTGTCAAAGCCACGACATCAAACCTCACTTCACCTACATACGCATATTTCAAGATATAGGCCTGAGCAGCACGAATCAGTCGCCGTTGTTTACGGGTATCCACAAATTCATAAGGTTCACCAAAATCTGTCCCAGACCTTGTTTTCACCTCCACGAATACCAGTGTATCCCCATCCATGACGATCAAATCTACCTCTAAATTCTTAAATCGCCAATTTCTTAACACTATTTTATAGCCCATCTTGATCAGATATTCCATGGCCAATTGTTCGCCCTTTATTCCTATCTCATGATGTTTTGCCATATCATCGGGGTTACTTTACGATGGTGTTGCCCAAAAATCCGCCCAAAAGGCGCTCCGCTTCTTTGAGCTTTTGGTACTTAAAGATAAGTACTTCCAAATTAGCGATATCCTGTTCTTGCTTCATTTCTTCGCGAATATGGTGCATTTGGGCTCCGATTTTTTGCTTTTTTATCCGGTAGATGGCTTCAACAACCAATTTTTTAAGATGTTCATACTCCTGGCTTACATAGATTTTACGTTTATCGTCATTCCAGTTTTCGCTGAGCGAGTATTTTGTTGCAACGCAATTGATTGCCAGTTCGGAAACAGCGGCATCAGGATTGGAATAAAATAATTTTGCATCTGGGATTTCATAGTTTTCAGCCGCATCCCGATAAGCTTTTAGAATAAATGCAGCGGCCTTATCTTTAAATTCGATGTCGGCTATGTTCCCTAATAAGACACCTGCAACCGGAATGTCGCCATCCCCTTCCCAGGTCGCCAGATAGTCACCGTAGTTGATCAGGATGCGGACGATTTCACGTTCCTGCAGGATCTCAGCTGTCAGCTGCGTGGGCTCCGACATGGCCTCCAGGGCCGGCACTCCCCCACGTTCATCGTCCGTCATAAAGAAATCGGGAGGTGGCCCGTCCATTCCGAAGGGGGGCATTCCAGTATTTGCCGGGCTACTCTGTGCTTTACGGCTGGCATCTTTGTCAGCCTTCTTTGCCTTATTTAGCCTTATTTTATTCAGCTCAGCGAGCAAAATACGTTCCTCAATATCCAACAAGCTGCTACATTCCCGAATAAAAACCGAGACTTTAATCTCATCCGGAATCAAAGCAATGCTCTCCACCACATCACGTATGACTTCGGCCCTCTTTATCGGATCGTTATTGGCGTCACGAAGCAAAATACTTGTCTTATAGAAGATAAAATCCTGCTGGTGGGATTTCACATAGTCTTTAAAGGCTGTAGCTCCAAACTTTTGCACATAGGAATCTGGGTCATTTCCGTCCGGGAAGAGTAACACCTTCACATTCAGGCCTTCTTCCAATAACATATCGGTACCACGCAGGGAGGCCTTTATACCGGCTTCGTCGCCATCATAAAGTATGGTCACATTTTTCGTAAACCTGGAGATCAATTTGATCTGTCCCGTCGTCAGGGAAGTTCCCGAAGAAGAAACCACATTTTCCACACCTGCCTGATGTACAGACAGGACATCCGCATAACCTTCCACAAGGTAGCAGTTGTCCTCTTCCATGATTGCTTTTTTGGCAAAATTCAAGCCATAGAGCACATCTGATTTATGGTAGATCTCACTTTCGGGAGAGTTCACATATTTGGCGACCTTTTTATCGGTCTTTAGCGTACGCCCACCAAACCCGATAATACGTCCGGTCAAGTTATGAATAGGGAACATGACACGCCCCCTAAAGCGATCGTAGAGTGATTTATCATCACGCTCAATGGCAAGTCCACTCGCTGCGAGATAATCCGGATGGAACCCTGCTTCCTGTGCTTTATCAACCAGTGCGGTCCATTCTTCCGGCGAATAGCCGAGTTCGAATTTCTTGATGATATCCTCACGGTACCCCCGTTCTTTGAAATAGTTGAGTCCGATGACCTGCCCCATTTCACTTTTCCAGAGCTGTTCTACAAAAAATTTACCTGCCCAGGCGCTTAAGACATAGAGACTTTCGCGCTTATCCTGTGCTGCTAACTGTGCGGGAGAACGCTCAACTTCTTCGATCTCAATGGAATATTTATCCGCCAGATACCGGATCGCCTCGGGATAGGAAAACTTCTCCAGTTCCATGACAAACTTGAGTGAATCGCCCCCGACACCGCAACCGAAACATTTGTAAATACCTTTTGAGACAGAAACGTGAAACGAAGGTGTCTTTTCGTGGTGAAATGGACAGTTTCCGATCAAGGAAGTCCCACGTTTCTTTAAATCAACGAAGTCACCCACCACTTCCTCTATCCGTGCCGTTTCCAGTACTTTATCAATAACCTCTTGCTTTATCAAAACCCTGCTCCTATTTTTAATGTAAAATTAGTATAAATCTGATAGATTTCAGTCTCAATCCAATTATTTATGCCGCCCCGATTCCTGTGTATTTAAACTCGGAAAAAGAGACTTTTTCGTGCTGTCTACCTTCGTCCCGCCCCGACGATCTTGCGGACGGGCGGGACGAAGGTTCCATTAGCAGGCCGTATCTCCGATAAATTTGCTTTTTAAAGTTTTGCAGTGAAATATTGACTTTTATCGACAAAAAACAATTTCGAATTCTTTACATTTGTTGTTCAATTTATAGCTGATTAAGATAATCAAAATGAGTAAAACTATCAAGAAAATATGCTGTATAGGAGCGGGTTATGTAGGCGGACCAACGATGTCGGTAGTTGCCAGGCAATGTCCTCACATTGAGATTACCATTGTCGATAAGAATGCCGAGCGTATCGCTGCCTGGAATGATGAAAACCTGGACAACCTTCCCGTTTATGAACCTGGGCTACAAGAAATCGTTGCCGAAGCAAGAGGTCGCAATCTGTTTTTCTCAACCGATATCAACAAGGCTATTGATGAGGCTGATATGATTTTTATTTCGGTCAATACCCCGACCAAGAATTACGGAAAAGGAAAGGGAATGGCTGCGGATTTAAAATATATCGAGCTATGCGCGCGTCAGATAGCAGCAGTCGCCAAAGACGACAAAATTGTCGTTGAAAAATCTACTCTACCTGTACGCACGGCTGCTGCATTAAAAAGTATTCTTGATAACACGGGCAATGGTGTCAATTTCCATATTCTATCCAATCCTGAATTCTTGGCCGAAGGAACGGCAATACAAGATTTGATCAATCCGGATCGTGTGCTTATTGGCGGTGAGCATGAAGAAGCAATTGCGGCTTTAGTGGATATCTATGCTCATTGGGTAGATCACAGCAGAATCTTGACCACGAATTTATGGTCTTCTGAGCTCTCTAAATTGACCGCCAACGCTTTTCTGGCGCAACGGGTCTCTTCGATCAACTCGATATCGGCGCTTTGTGAAAAAACAGGCGCCAATGTAGATGAAGTGGCCAGAGCCATTGGCATGGACACGCGTATCGGTTCCAAATTCCTAAAAGCATCGGTTGGCTTTGGAGGATCTTGTTTCCAGAAAGATATTCTCAATCTTGTTTATATCGCACGCAGCTATGGGCTTACGGAAGTTGCCGAATACTGGGATCAGGTCATCTTAATGAATGATTACCAAAAACACCGCTTTGCCGACAATATCATCCAGACGCTGTACAATACTGTATCGGGAAAAAAGATTGCTTTTTTGGGCTGGGCATTTAAAAAAGATACCAATGATACCCGTGAATCAGCAGCAATCTATGTGGCCGACTATCTATTAAATGAGCAGGCCGAAATTACGGTATACGACCCTAAGGTCTCCGCAGAACGTATTTACGCTGACCTGGACTATCTGAACACCCGTTCATCGGAAGAAAACAGGGCGCTGGTCAAAGTAGTCAATACGCCTTATGAAGCATGTGACAATGCACATGCCATCGCGGTATTAACCGAATGGGATGAATTCAAAACCTATGATTGGAAAAAGATCAAGGATGACATGAAGAAACCGGCTTTTGTATTTGACGGGCGGAAACTACTGAACCGGAAGCAACTTGAAGACCTCGATTTTAAATACTACGCGATTGGGGAATAACATATTCCACGATAAAGAAGAACCCTCAGCTATCTATATTTTCATACGGATATCACTGAGGGTTTTGTTTGTGCCTGTTAGCAACGCATAAGGAAAGAGAGATGAAACACAAGCGAAGCAACAGGACTTTTTATCTTAATTGTTTAACATGCCATAAACTTCATTCATGTAATACGATTCCTGCAAAGCATCCCTAAAGTTTTGCCATTGTTCTTCATCAAAGGAGAAAACGATATCAGGATAGGGTGTCTTCATAATCAAGCGAAACTCCCCATCCGGGAATGTACTGAAGAACAGCTCATCACCATTACTCTTAATAATGTTCAGAAAATCGAAAAACTTATTCTGCGTAAATGTCAGTACAAAACTTTGCTGCCAGATATAATATGTTCTGCACTTATGGCAAACACTAATGTGGGTATCTCCGCGTTGACTTAGGATCTTGGTATCACACATACTATACATATTTATTTAGACTCATTATAAATAATATCCAAATGTAAGCATTGTTTTTAGAATAACAAGTATTTTTAAAAAAAAAGCCATTGATTGTGTTTAATATTAAAAACCGGAAAATTTATTGTGATTTATCAAAAAACCAAACAAAACGCAGTATGCTGACATAAATAAATGGTTATTTGACAATTTATTCAAAAAATTAAAAGTGAATTCCATTTTCATGTAATTAACCCTAATTTTGAATAATTACAGACTAGAAACCAATTTATTATGAATAAACCCAAATAAACATATCCAATGTTTACTTATGGAGATGCCCTCTCTGGCATTTATTACTAACCGTTGCCCATCTCCACTTGACATTGATAAAAAAATGTATATCAATCAATTAATATTAAGTAAAAATTATAAACAGGCCTTGACCTTATTTAATAAAATCTGTATAATTGAAAAAAGTTACATTCCTTTAAACTACCAATCTAAGGAACTCAGCTTCACACTACCACATCATGAAAAACGATAAATATGCGTCTCATAATAACATAAGCCTATTAGCAAGGCTTCGAGAAGGCGATTTAGAGGCTTTCAATATTTTATATAATAGGTATTGGTCTGTACTGCTAGATGAATCCTACAAAAGGCTCGAAGATCTAGCTTCCTGTGAGGAGATTGTTCAAGATGTATTTATCGACCTTTGGGAACACTGTTCGAAAAGAGAAATCCTTAATGTGGAGGCCTATCTTTTTACCTGCATGAAATACAAGGTCTTCGAAACGTATAAAAAAAGCAAACGCAGAAATGTATTGATAGCTGAAAATAAGCAACTCTACCAAAGTCAGGAAGTTGTGGATGGCAATACCTATGGGGAAAAGGATCTAAAATCGCTTATCGAACAATGGGTATCTAATCTTCCGCAAAAAAGGCAAGAAATTTTTAAAATGAGATATCTGGATGGACTCACTACAAAAGAAATCAGCGAGCTGACGAAAACTTCCCAAAACACCGTCCAAAATCATCTCGGTGCATCGATTCAAAAACTAAAGAAACTTGTTCTCCAGCACTTTTTGACATTACTTATGATTTTTTACACCTGTAAATAAGCTACTTACAAATAAAAATCTATTTAGACTAGTACATTTCCCTCACTCAGGGACACTATTTAAGTGAACTTGTACTAATCCTATGCAATACCCTAACCAAGAGCTTGAAAAGCTCATTGACAAATACTTAAACGGCGAAGCCAGTTCGGAAGAAGTAGAGCTTGTAGAACGTTTTTTCGATTCATTCTCATCCCGGCCAAATTTACTCAAAACACTTCCTGATGAGGTACAGGAAGCCCTGAAAACACGTATTCATAGTGGCATTATGAACAAACTAGCGCCTAAAAAGAAACGTACATTCAGTTTCGCTCAAATTGCCGCAGCTGCTGCCCTCTTGTGCATCGCTTTTGCGAGTCTATATTTATACAAAATAAAAGCGCCCAACAATCAAGAAATCAGGCTAACCAATGGACAACAACGTCAAATTGTGCTTGAGGATGGCACAAAGATTACACTAAATGCCTCGAGCAAGATAATCTACCCTACTTCATTCAAGGACTCGAATACACGTGAAGTTACCTTAATAGGAGAAGCATTTTTTGATGTCGCAAAAAATCCTTCCAAACCTTTCCTAATTCACACACCAAGAATGGAAATCAGTGTATTGGGTACTGCATTCAATGTACGTGATTATGCTGAAGAAAACAATGCCGAAACAGCTTTGGTGCGTGGTAAAGTATCTATTTGGAAAACAGGGAGCAACGATCAGAAATTTATACTAAAACCCAAAGAAAAATTTGTGATCACAAAGTTAGATGGATCTGTTAAGGAATCCGCCGATACAGATTTTAAAACTGTAGCAACTCCTACAGCTATAGCTATCCAACCATTCTCTGTATCTGAAAAGGATGGTTCTGCTTTAGAAACCGAATGGTTATTAAATCGAATTACAATTCAAGATGAAAGATTGCTTGATATCGCGCTGAAATTAGAGCGCATGTATGGAGTAGAGATCAAAATTACAAATAAAGCAATCGCTAGCCAACGCTACTCAGCGACATTCGAGAACGAACAACTGGAAAATATCTTAAAAGCATTACAAACTGTCAATTACTTTCAAATAAAAACAACGGGGAAAAATCAACTACAGCTATTTTAAAAACAATCAACCTACATAACTCCATGAACAAAACAAAACCCAAATTTAGAAAAGAATCGAGATTGGCTTTACTGCTCGTTTGTCTAAGCACCATGCATGTACAGAGCTTTGCCTATTCTCAAACCGAAAAAATTGATGTCTCTATCCAAGGCGGAAAGCTTGAAGATGTCTTTCAAACAATCAATGCCAAGAGCAAATACAAAATGTTCTTTAGCAAAGCGAGCCTACCTAATGCGACGGTCAATATTGTAGGAAAGAAAATCAGTATCAAAGATATTCTTTCCCAATCGCTGGCAGGGAGCAACTTAACATGGGAAATATTGGACAACAATATCATCGCTGTAAAGGAAAAACAACAAAATCAGCAACACATCGCGGGTCAAGTAGTCAACGAAAATGGAGCGCCCCTAGCTGGCGTGTCGGTCATGATAAAAGACTGGCAAAAAGCAGAATACCGCAATATGCAAACCAGTACCGCAACTGATGTCAATGGGCAGTGGGGGCTCCGTATTCCAAATGACGATGTCATTATAACCTTTTCTTTTATAGGGTATCAAAAGATGGATATACCAGCGAAACAACTTATAGCTAGTCCTACCCCGATCAAGCTTAAACCCGAAGAAGGTAGTTTGGAAGAAGTGGTCGTTATCGGCTATGGTACAACAACACGAAGACTGAATACAGGTTCGGTTGCTTCGATCACTGCAAAAGACATTACTTCCCAACCTGTAAGTAATCCCCTTGCGGCCCTATCCGGGAGAATGTCCGGCGTATTAATCGCTCAAAACAACGGTGTACCCGGAAGTGCTGTTCAGATTCAGATCAGAAACCAGGCATCATTAAGTGGAACAACTTCAGGATCAATCCCCTTATATGTTGTTGATGGGGTTCCTTTCACCAATTTTAATGGCGGGCAACCAGCTACCGATAACCTCAATTCATTTGGTATCTCAGCTTCTTCTGGAGGGTTAAGTCCGTTCAGCATGATTAACCCAGCCGATATCGAGCGTATCGATGTCTTGAAGGATGCCGATGCCACAGCGATCTACGGTAGCCGCGGAGCTAATGGTGTTGTATTAATCACAACCAAGAAAGGTCAAGCTGGCCGTACCCGTATCGGTGTCAACTTCAATACGGGATTTACTGAGGTCAACCGCTTTATCCCCATGTTAAATCTGGATGAATATCTGACCTTAAGAAAAGAAGCTTTTGCCAATGCTGGAGTTACGCCCACTGCCGATAATGCACCGGATCTTATGCTATGGGATCAGAACAAATCGACAGACTGGCAGAAAATGCTGATTGGAAACAAAGGCCATATAACCGACGTGCAGGCGAATATGTCTGGCGGAAACGAGTCCACCCGCTTTTTCTTCAATTCGGGATATAGACGTGAAAGCACCGTATTTTATGGGGACAGCAAAAATAGTCGGTTTACATCCCGCTTAAATCTGGATCACACCTCTTCCGACAAAAAATTCAATGCCGCCCTATCAGTTAGCTATGCCAATGATAATTCGGATATGCCTTCATCGGATGTGACATCACTCTACAATTTGGCGCCAAATTATCCAATTTATGGCGACAATGGAAAATACTATTGGTTACCATCCTCGGCGTTTATAGACAATCCCATGGCCATGCTTGAACAGAAATACTTTGGCAATACCAATAACCTGATCTCAAATGTTAACTTAAGTTACAAAATAGTACCAGGACTGACAGCAAAAGCAAATTTTGGTTATACTATCACCCAATTGAATCAAAATAACCAACGGCCAATTACTTCCTTAAACAATACCGTCTCCAACCCGCTTGGTTTTTCCAGTTTCTCCAATACAAAGGCCGAAAATTGGATTATTGAACCCACATTGGATTATGTAAAAAATATCGGCGAGGGTAAATTGACGGCATTAATCGGGACAAGTTTTCAGCAGAATTCGTCGCGCTCGCAGACAACCAATGGTTCCAATTATTCAAACGATGCCCTTTTGGGTTCACTCAGCGCCGCAGGATCATTCTCCGCCAGCAACAACCTCGTATACTACAAATACAATGCAGTATTCGGAAAAGTAAATTACGATTGGAAAGCGAAATATTTGTTTAATGGAACGTTCAGAAGAGATGCCTCATCTCGCTTTGGTCCTAAAAATAGATTTGGAAATTTCGGTGCCGTAGGACTTGGATGGGTATTTGGAAAAGAAGATTTTGTACAGGATAATCTCCAATTTTTGAGCTTTGGTAAATTGAGAGCGAGCTACGGAACAACAGGAAACGATCAGATTCCCAATTATATCTATCTCCCACTCTACTCTACGTCAGTGGCTTACCTAAACAATCCTTCCATGAATATCGGGAGGCTTCCCAATGAATATATCAAATGGGAAACGACCAAAAAATTGGAGTTTGCACTCGATCTGGGTTTCTTGAAGGATCGAATCCTATTTACAGGGAACTTTTTCAGAAATCGTTCTTCTGATCAAATCACTGATTTAGTTTTGAGTACCCAGACAGGCTACAATAGTTATATGGAAAACCTACCGGCGTTGATCCAAAATACAGGTTTGGAATTGGAGTTGAATACCACCAATGTGACAAATGAAAATTTTACATGGAAAACATCAGCTAACTTTACATTTTATAAAAACAAACTTGTAGAATTTCCTGGGCTTGAAAACACATTCTACTCAAGTAATTTTATAGTTGGAGAACCGATCAACATGGTCCGTTTGTATCACTATCAAGGTGTGGACGCGGAAACAGGAAGAGCTTTATATGAAGATCGCGATGGTGATGGAGCTATTACAGTCGATGATCGCTATGTTGCTGACTTAGGTACTCCTTTCTATGGTGGATTTAACAATACCTTTTCCTACAAAGGCTTTGAACTTGGCGTATTCTTTCAATTTAACCACCGCTTTGGTGTAACCAAAATCCTCAATACAAGACCTGGCGCTTTGGTCAATCAGAACGATTACTGGTTGGACAGATGGACACCAGGTAATACCAATGCAACTATCCCGGGGGCTATTATCCCTATAACTCCAGCCTCTTCGGCTGAAGGAGTTGATTTAAGTAACTCTTACAATCAATATACCAACTCCGACGCAGTTTATGGTGATGCTTCCTATATTAAATTAAGATCTGTCAACCTATCTTACAACTTACCGAAAAGCTGGACTTCGAAATTAAAAATGTCCAATTGCAATGTTTTTATGCAGGGTCAAAATCTCTTTACCTGGGCCAAAAACAAATATGTTCTGGATACCGAAACAACCGTCCAAGGGGGACCTTCTGGTCTAGGTACCGGAACGATCGCCCAGGTATTGCCTCCATTGCGCACCATTGTATTTGGATTTAACTGTCAATTTTAAAATTAGAGATCATGAAATTAAACATCAATAAAAATATATTACTATTAGCCATTACAAGTGGAACTCTTCTTGTCAGTTCCTGCGAAAAATTTGTGGAGTTGGGTGCTCCTCCAAATCAGGTACTCGCTGGCGAAGCGTTCGCTACAGACGCTTCTGCGAATAGTGTCATACGTGGATTATATGCCACAACACTAAGCATCAATCTCGCCGGGACGTCAACTTTCTATACAGGGATTGCTGCAGACGACCTTCAATACAATAATGCTGATCCGAATACCTCCGAATTTGCCAGCAATAACCTATTGAACACAAATGGCAATGTCGCGAATTTTTGGTCAAATTGCTATCAACTTATCAAGAATGCAAATAATGCAGTTTCAGGTCTCGAAGCATCCAATACGCTTACCCCAGCTGTCAAAGATCAGCTTTTGGGCGAAGCTAAATTTTTCAGGGCTTATGCCTATTTCTATCTCGCTAATCTTTACGGCGATGTGCCCTTGCAATTACGCGACGACCTACACGCTTTTGAAGACGCAACGCTTTCACGGGCTCCTGTACAACAAGTGTATGATCAAATCATTGCAGACCTAAAAGATGCGGAGAGCAGAATGGCTACCGCCTATGACGCAACCGCAAATCCAAGAGGCCGTGCCAACAAAGCTGCCGCCAGCGCACTGCTAGCAAGAGTCTACCTGTATCAAAAAGATTATCAAAATGCGGAATCTTATGCGACCAAAGTATTGCAATCCGCTGATTATGGTATGCCTACACCAGATAAAAACTTTGTCAACTCAAGTAATGAGGTTATTCTACAACTTGCGAATCAGAGTGGAGTGACCACATTTGGTGCCAATTACATAACGACAGCCACAGTTGCACCGGGATACACCTTGCCTGATGCAGTATACAACAGCTTTGAGACCTCGCCTACAATGGACTTAAGAAAGACAAATTGGACAAGTTCAAAAACGGTCTCAAACAAAATCTATTATGCCATCACCAAATATAAGGTAGCCTCGGGAACAGGATCTGAATATCACATTATGCTTCGCCTAGCCGAACAGTATCTTATTCGCGCTGAAGCAAGAGCCAACCTTGGAAAACTGGCCGAAGCCCGCGCTGATGCGGACGCAGTGCGTGCACGTGCGGGGCTGGCTGGACTTAATACCAGTTTAAACCAAACGCAATTATTGTCTGCTATAGCGACCGAACGTCTCCATGAATTTTTTGGTGAATTTGGCCATCGTTGGCTTGATCTCAAGCGGACCGACCGCGCTTCGGCTGTCCTTTCACCGATCAAATCAAACTGGCAAGCCACAGATGTCTTATTCCCGATTCCCCAAGCGCAGATTTTGATCAACAGGAACTTGACACAGAATCCGGGATACGAAGATTAATGAATTTAAAAATTATAAAAATGAAAACTCACATCTTAACGGCTGCTTTCGCATTTTCGCTGACGGCAGCCTTTGCGCAGCAGCCTGCAAAAAACAAATACCAACAATACCTGCCTATTATTGAAAAAGGTACGTTGGTACAAAAGGATTCACTCGCCAATGCATTGATGGGCGAATTAAAAACATATAAATCGGAAGAGGACTATCGGACCACAATTAACGTTTTGCGCTCTTTAGGTAAAGAAGATTTGCAGGTTTCGGCAGAGACATTAGCGAAGAAAAAATATCCAAAAGGATCACTGACACGTGATGCCTTTATCACAGATGTATATTACAATGCAAGTACGCCAGTACAGAAAGAAAAAGCATATAATGAACTCCTAAAAAAATGGCCAGTTAAAAACTTTAGCGAAGAACCGTTGACATACGATTATGTATTAGCTAATCTGGCACAGAGTTTTGCCAACGACGGAAATGCACAAAAAGCAGTTCATTACCTAGGGGAAATGAAAGAACGATTCTGGCGTGGAAATGGATATATCCCTGTCGGTCAAATTCTATTGAGCGCAGGCGACACGACTACAGCGGCTCCACTATTAAAGACCGCTATGGATGATAGCTATTACTATTTAACACTTCCCGAGGATCAAAAAGACAATAAAGCTCGCTTTGCAGCGATGGGGTACGCAAGCTCCATGTCAGCTTATGTAAATATTCTTGTTGCTCAGAAAAAATACGCTGAAGCACTAAATTACATTGAGAATGCGCTCAAAGCTGCGCCAGAGCAAGCGGACGGTCTTGCCATGGTGTATTACAAATCATTAATGGGTACAGGCAGAAAGCTGGAAGCATACAACATTTTGACCAAATTGTATGCTAAAGGACAGTTTGCTGTTGAAAATGATCTCAAAAAACTATATACGGAATTGAACGGATCTATACAGGGATACGAGAACTTTAATGCTTCACTGAAAACAGAGTTAACGCAAAATATCCGAAATCATATCAAGGAGATGGCAACCTTTAAACCAGCACCCAATTTTGAACTACTCAATCTAAAGGGTGAAAAAGTATCTTTGGCCAGTTTAAAAGGAAAAGTTGTCGTCTTAGACTTCTGGGCAACTTGGTGTCAACCTTGTGTGCGTTCATTTCCCGGTATGAAAGCGGCTCAAGAATCTTATGCAAATGATAAAGATGTACAATTCTTGTTTATGAATACTTGGGAACGCGATAAGAATTATAAAGAGAATGTTGTATCCTTTATCACAAAAAATAATTATCCTTTTGAAGTGCTTTACGACGATCAAAAAGATCCGCAAACTGGTGAGGTCATGGCAGCGAAATTTGGCGTCAAAGGTATTCCAGCCAAATTTATCATAGATAAGGAAGGAAATATTCGTTACTTTTTGACCGGATCTACGCCAAACGTGGACTATATCAAATTAGAAATGAAGGAGCTCATCGAAGCTGCCAAAAAACCTTATAAAGGGTAAAAATACAAAAGGCTGTCTCCGACGTTTGCTCAATACAAACATAGGTGACAGCCTCTTTTTTGTGTATGCTAGATTAATTCAATCCTCTTTTTTTCAATAAATATTTCGGATCCGGATCTGCTCCTCTAAAGATACGATACATTTTTGCGGGATCATCCGTTCCTCCTTTTTCAAGGATATTCTTACGGAATGAATCTGCTGTCGCTTTATCGTACAGCGATTTTTCCTTAAAGGCCGCAAAAGCGTCCGAGTCTAATACTTCCGACCAGATATACGCATAGTAACCTGCTGAATAACCTCCAGCAAAGATATGCTGAAAATAAGTGCTTCTATAACGTGGAATAATTGCGTCTATAATACCAATTTTCTTCATTGCCGATTTTTCAAATCCTTTGACATCTTTCGAAATTTCTTTGGTTGTGGCATGATAATCCATATCGAGCAATGCAGCCGAAAGATATTCTACGGTCGCGAAGCCTTGATCAAAGGTTCCTGCTTTTTCCATTTTCTGAATCAAGGAGTCCGGCATGGCCTCTTTGGTCTTAAAATGTTTTGCATAGGTTTTTAATACTTCTGGATCTGCGGCCCAATTCTCCATTATCTGTGAAGGTAATTCCACAAAGTCGCGTGGCACCGAGGTACCCGCCATTGATCTGTACCGAACATTGGAAAGCAGACCATGTAAGGCATGCCCAAATTCGTGGAATAGCGTAGTCGCCTCATCAAAAGTCAGTAATGCTGGATCTTTTCCGACAGGTTTTGTGAAATTACATACGATCGAAATTACCGGTGCGACACGTTTACCATCTTTTGTGGACTGATCACGGTAAGATGTCATCCATGCGCCACCACGTTTCGATTCACGCGGAAAGAAATCCGCATACAAAAGTCCCAGATGTGAACCATCTTTGTCTTTCACTTCGTACACTTCTACTTCCTTATGGTAAGTGGGTACGTTATTTAAGGCAACGAATGTCAGACCGTATAATTTGTTTGCCACAGCAAAAGCACCTTCACGTACTGCTGGCAGGCTCAAGTAGGGTTTTATTTCATCTTCATCCAATGCAAAGCGTTTTTTGCGGATAATCTCTGTATAATACCGCCAATCGTAGGGTGCAACAGCAAAAGTACCACCTTCAGCTTTAATCTCTTTTGCGATATCTACCTCTTCGCCTTTCGCTTTCGCCAAGGCCGGTGTCCATAACTTATTCAATAAGGCATATACATTTTCAGGTGTCTTGGCCATGGATTCCTCAAGCACATAGGCGGCGTGCGAAGAATAACCCAATAGTTTGGCTTTTTGAAGACGAAGATTAACAATTTTCTGAATGATTTCTTTATTATCACTCGTGTTATCGTGGTTACCGCGCATTTGATATGCTTCCCAGATTTGCTTTCTCAGTTCACGGTTTTTGGCATACTGCAGGAAAGGCATGATCGAAGGATTTTGTAAGGTAAATACCCATTTGTCCTTTTTACCCTTGTTAACAGCTTCCTCAGCAGCAGCTGTTTTCAATGATTCCGGCAAACCCTCCAATTGACTGGCTGAATCCACCACAAGCTGATAGGCATTGGTTTCAGCCAATAGGTTCTGGCCAAACTGTGTT
Source organism: Sphingobacterium sp. DR205 (assembly GCF_011064245.1). Classification (NCBI taxonomy): domain Bacteria; kingdom Pseudomonadati; phylum Bacteroidota; class Sphingobacteriia; order Sphingobacteriales; family Sphingobacteriaceae; genus Sphingobacterium; species Sphingobacterium sp. DR205. The sequence goes on from NZ_CP049333.1 coordinate 6,878,246, forward strand.
GTCAATGTCGAAAGTTCGGCATTGATCTTTTTCATTTTTTCTTTATCAGCATCCTTCAGATTTGCACCGGAACGTACAAAGCTTTTATAGGTCTCTTCCAAAAGCTTGTTGTCCTGCGAATCCAAACCAAGTGTATTACGGCTGTTCCAAACTGTTTTAACTTTATTAAATAGCTTGGAGTTCATCGAAATTTCATCGGAATGGCTGGACAATATCGGCGCCAAATCTTTTGCAATTGCCTGAATGCTATCATTGGTATTCGCGCTGTTTAGGTTATGAAATACAGTAGATACGTTGCTTAGCAAGCTTCCTGCATTTTCAAGGGCTACTATCGTATTTTGGAAAGTAGGCTTATCGGAGTTATTGACAATGGTGTCAATCTCCAGATTATGTACTTTTATTGCCTCTTCAAAGGCAGGTCTGAAATGTTCGGTTTTGATCTTGTCAAATGGTGGAACATTAAAGGGCGTCTCATAGGCTAATAAAAGAGGATTATCTGTCATCATTTTTTTTTCCTCACAACCAACAAATGCAGTTGCCACTATCATTAAAAATGGCAAAAGTTGTCTTTTCTTCATATCGTCTGATTATTCCTGATTTTTTTTCAAAGATAATAAAATTAGGCAAATACGGGAGCCCCACCTCTTTGCATCCTAAGTGAGCAAAAAACCGTCATCCTATTGTAAAACAAAAACTTATTCGCAAATCTTGTTAAAAATATTCTGTCAATTTGGATAAAAATATTTTAATGAGCGCTATTAACCGTTTCTTTTGGGGATGTGCAGGTGTACATCAAGAAACTCTTGAAAAGTATCCCGAGGAGCATAGTAAGTACACAGCCATAGGTGCTACTATCTTTTTTACTGGATTATTTGCCAGTCTTTCTGGTGGGTATGCGATGTATTTTGTATTCAGCGGAGGAACGTTGGACTGGTTTCTGGCCATCGTATTTGGCATCATTTGGGGCTTGGCGATATTCAATATGGATCGATACATCGTATTGAGCATCAATAAATCCAAAAGTGGCTGGATGCAGCTCTTACAGGCTTTGCCCCGTATTTTGTTGGCTATTCTAATTGGTTTGGTCATTTCACGTCCATTGGAGCTAAAAATTTTCGACAAAGAGATCCGCGAGAATTTACGTGTACGTTATCTTGCTGACCAACGCGCAAAGATCGACACCCTCAATAATACATTCAACAAAAAATACAGCAATGAGGTCAATCAATTAAAGGCAACAAGTGTAGAGCGTGATTCACTTGAATCTAGTATCAAGACCGACCGCACCAAATTAAATTATGAAATCTATGGTAATAAAACCACGGAGACATCGGGTGTGATGGGTTATGGCCCCTATGCTAAAATGAAGGAAGAAGATCTTAAAAAGAAAGAAGCTTATCTGGATACGCTACGTAATAAAATAGCAGCACAACAAAATGCTATCCGTCAAAAGCAAAAATTTGAAGGGATACTGGATCAAAAGGTTTTGTCAAATGCCTCGCTGGACAGCGCCGTGAACGTTGCAGGTTTCGCCGATCGCAATTCGGCGCTGGGTAATCTGCGCTATGATGCCAATGGAAAGGTCAATGAATCCAATGCGAATGCGGTATTCTTTATCGCACTGCTCTTTGTGTTTCTGGAATGTCTTCCTGTCATTGTCAAACTATTGGCCGGACGCGATCCTTACGACAATGAAATCCAAAATCTAAGAACTCTACACGATTACGAATCGGATACCAATCTCGTTGTGGAGAAGGAGGCTGTTGATCGTCTAAAGGATACTTATGTGGATGTTTCAATCAACAAACGCATGAAAGAACTGTAGGGAGGTATTAGTATTGAGTAGTTAGTCGTGAGTATTGAGACTTTGCCGGGTACAAGCCTACGGCTTATAAGTGAGCTTGCATTATCTATTACTATGGAGATATAAGTACTGAGACTTTACTGTTTTCAAGCTTTCGGCTTATGACCAGCTCTTCAATCTTTGTTGTTATGCCTACAGGACCTGTCGGGAAGGAAGACTTAATTACTCGTCTTCGTCCAGAAATTTAGCATCGATCTGTTTATTCGCCTTTGCGCCCAAGCGTTTCAGCTTCTCTACTTTTCCGATAACATTTCCCGCCCCTGTAGACAGCTTTTTGGTCGCATCTTCATGGCTTTTCAATGCGCGTTCCAGCTGATTTTGAACCTGCTCCATATCCGTCAGGAAGCTCACAAATTTATCGTACAAACTGCCAGCTTCTTTGGCGATTTCAATCACATTGCGTGTCTGACGTTCTTGTTTCCAGATACTGGCGATCGTACGCAATGTCGCTAGAAGGGTGGATGGGCTGACGATCACGACCTTGCGATCCCAGGCATCACTGAATAGATCCGGTTTTTCTGCGACAGACATGCTCAATGCGGATTCAATCGGCATAAACAAAAGAACAAATTCCGGCGATTCTATCCCATATAGCTCATGGTAGTTTTTAGCGGAAAGTTCTTTCACATGATTTTCGACAGACTGTACATGTTGCTTAGCAAAAATCGCGCGGTCTTCATCGGTCTCGGCATTGACCCAACGTTCATAAGCAATCAGGGAAACTTTAGAATCCACGATAAGATGTTTATCTTCTGGGAGATCAATAATTGCATCGGGCTGCATTCTGCGCCCTTCGGCATCCATCAAGGAAACCTGTAGCCTAAATTCACGGTCTTTCATCAGTCCCGAACGTTCCAGCACTCTTTCCAAAATCACTTCCCCCCAATTGCCTTGTTTTTTTGTATCTCCTTTTAACGCTTTGGTTAAGCTATTGGCTTCATCTTTAATCTTGAGACTCTGTTCGACCAATTGCAATACAACGCCCTTCAAGGAATTGCGTTCAGCCGCTTCCTGGTTATAATTTTTATCTACCTTCTCCTCAAACAGCTTGATTTTTTCCTTTAAGGGATCCAAGATCAGACCGAGTGAACGGTGATTTGTTTCGGTAAATTTCTGCGTTTTCTCTTCCAATATTTTATTGGCGATCACTTGAAATTCATTGTTAAACTGTCTTTTTATTTCAGCGATTTCATTTTTTTGTTCCTGGAATTTATCCAATTGGGCCTCATAGAAGGAACGTGTACTTTCCAGCGAGCGCTCAGCGACCAATACACTCTCGCGCTCTTTATCCAATTCGTTCCTCAACATTAAACGTTCTTCGAGGAGACTTTGCTCCCGTTGCTGTGAACGCGCCAGTTCTATTTTCAATGTTTCCATCTCCTTATTCGGACCGATATCCAAACCTGGCGCAGTATTTTTTTTTAATACCAATATGATCAAAATGACCAGCAACAAGACAATGCCTGCAAAGAAAAATATTTCCATGATTTAAATTTTACGAGAATAACAGCTTTTGGCTTTTGTCACCGTATAACTGTTATTGAAATTTTTGATTTACGTTAAGTCCTGCGGAAGTATAGATGGATCGTTTCGTACCATCGTACCCCTTTTGACCGATGCATATATGTTCTCAAAATTCGGGAACGCTGCAGTCACTCCTGTGTCACTGAATGTGAACATCTCATGGATAGTTATTTCATGAGGAGTGATCCGCCATTTATTGTTGCCTATTGCAGTTTTTGATGAGTCTTCCACCACAAATCAGGCATTTCGCCAGAAATAGCTAGCTGATAATCTTCGTAGCGGCATGGCACCAGATAATACCTTTCATTGACTGATTTTGATCCAAAGTAGGGTACCTGTATCCACCAGCGGTCAGATTTTTTGCTTTTCACAAAAACCAATTCATGTTCTTCATTTTCGAGTGTTGTACGATAGATAATATAGGATGATTTCGGGTACAACGGTGTATCTTGTTTACGGTTATAATAGCCATCAATAAAACACCAGACCATCTGCGACACCAACATGGCCGTCTGTTCCATCGGGTCAAATGTGGGGTTCAGTTCATAGAAACCGATAGAAGTACATTTGTCGGACATACCGGCATAGCGTGCCAGCTGACATGCTTCGTCGCCGTACAGCCCATTTGGAATTGCATTGGCATTGCCGGGTGCCTCCGAGGCACGGATGGCCCCAATGTCAAAGCTGATCATATCAGCCGCCCGGATAAGGGGTTCGGACTGATCCATCCTACCTGCGATCATGCCCACGCGGGTTGCATTGAAAAACAATTTGTCGTACATATTGATGGATTCTTTACTGACCAGGTAGGTCTGGTAAGCAATGGAATTCAGGTTAAACAAATAATCAGGCTGATGTAGAATAATGTGATTGACATAAGACCTCGAATTGAGACTGACATTTTCGGCTTCTTCTTGATTGAGATCAAAACGTGAATCCACAATAGCAAGCTCAATCTTTCGTTCCAAATTCTGATATCCCAAGTATTGTGCATAAGTCAAATCCTGTCCGCCACCAATAATAATCGGAAGGATATTGGCTTTCACCAATTCTTCTACCACAGATTTCAGTGCGACATAGGTATCTTGGATGGTATTACCCGCTTTTATATTGCCCAGATCTACTATATTCATCTTATAATCGCCTTGATACAGCGTATAAAGATGTTTGCGTACCGCATCAGGGGCTTTGTCGGTCCCATTGTTATTGATGGATGCCCGATCTTCCTGCACACCGACAATTGCCAACTGGGGCTTATCACTTTCCTCCCAGGTAGGAAAATCGGTCTCATAAGCCTGGATCACATTCCCTAACTGGGAGCTCAGGAAACCATGCTCAGGAGAAATACTTGTAATTGAGATCGGACTGAAAAATACGGACAATGACGACATAAGCTATAGTTTGTTTAAGACACCTCATTTTTTGGGATGCAACTCACACAAATATCCATTTATTAACTAACTTTTGAAAACATTATTTTTAACAGTATCTTTATCAAGTGATATTAATAACTGGAGGAACAGGTTTTTTAGGGTCTACGCTAATCAGACAATTGATAGACCGCGGAATTGACGTCATTGCCATCAAAAGAGCTCAATCGACTATTCCGGCAGCCCTACTGTCCTCATCATTGATTCAATGGATTGATGCAGATATCAACAATTATTTTGAGCTCGAAGATGCGCTGGAGGGAGTGACAAAAGTATATCATTGCGCGGCGCTGGTTTCCTATCAGAAGAAAGATGTCAAATCACTTTTTAAGGTCAATGTAGAAGGAACTGCACATATTGTCAATCTATGTTTAGAAAAAGGCATTCGCCTGCTTCATGTCAGTTCAATCGCGGCTTTGGGCACAAATAAGGACAACCTGCCAGTCTCGGAGAAAGATCATTGGGAGCACAGTCCGACGACCTCTAATTATTCGCTTTCTAAATATCAGGCAGAAATGGAGGTTTGGCGCGGTATTACCGAGGGCCTGGATGCTGTTATTGTGAATCCATCTGTCATATTGGGCGCAGCGGCCAAAGATAAGGGATCGGGAGCACTGTTCTCAATGATCAATAAAGGATTGAAGTTTTATCCAAAGGGGAGTGTTGGGATAGTTGACGTCGAGGATGTCGCAACTATCATGATCCAATTAATGGAAAAAAGCGATATTACTGCCGAACGTTATATCATCAATCACGTCAACATCCTCAATAAAGATTTGCTCAGTGTAGCCAGTGTCCTAATGAACAAGCCCGAGCCTACGATTGAAGTTTCCGAAACACTTCTTCAGATCGCGTCCACTGTCTCTGGTGTGTTATCTGTCTTCAAGAAATCGGGCTCATCGCTGACCAAAGAAACGGCCGCGGCATCAAGCGCTAAATTACAATACTCCAATGCAAAGGTCCAGTCACTCCTGAACCACAACTATCGTCCATTGGAACAAACATTAAAAGAAATTGCAAATTTGTACAACAAACAGTAAAATAACATAAATAGTAAACAACCAAACCCTGAACCCGTCATGAGCGTATCAAACTATCAGATAAAAAAATAAAGCCTGCATGTTTATGATTGATTCATTTGCTAAACAGTATTCCTGTGAAACAATCACAAACCTCTATTGCTTATTAAGGAATGATTAGTTGGCCATGATAGCTTCATCGTCATTAAAAACAAGTTATTACGATGAAACCATCATGAGGTTGACCAAGTCACATTCAATAGTGATACGTACTGCTCATGATTGCTTCATCACCATTAAAAAACAAGTTATTGCGATGAAACCATCATGAGGTTAACCAAGTCACATTCAATAGTGATACGTACTGCTCATGATAGCTTCATCACCATTAAAAAACAAATTATTACGATGAAAAATTATTACATCATTGATTTTGATAGTACATTTACACAAGTAGAAGCGCTCGATGAGCTCGCCCGGATCTCACTTGAAGATCATCCTGAGCGCGAAGCGATCTATCAAGAAATCGAACGCTATACCAATCTTGCCATGGAAGGCAAACTTTCCTTCCGCGAAGCACTCGCCGGCCGGGTAAAATTGTTGAATGCCAACAGAAGCCACTTGGACAAACTGGTATCTCACCTCAAGAAAAAGGTATCAACATCCTTCTCCCGCAACCGGGAATTTTTCAGAAAACATTCAGATACGGCTTGGATCGTTTCCGGAGGTTTTAAGGAATTTATCACCCCCGTTGTGACACCCTATCATATCAAAACCGAGAATATCTATGCAAATACGTTCAGATTTGATGCGGAAGATAATATTATCGGGTTTGACGAAGAAAATCCTTTGTCCAATGAAGGTGGAAAAGTACAACTACTTAAACAACTCAATATCGAGGGACGGCTTTTTGGCATCGGCGATGGTTATTCGGATTTCCAGCTAAAAGAGTCCGGATTGATTGAAAAATTCTTTGCCTTTACAGAGAATATCCAGCGCAAAAGTGTCACTGAAAAAGCAGACTTCATTACACCCAGCTTTGATGAATTCTTGTATGTGAATGATTTACCACGTGCGATCTCATATCCTAAAAATCGGATTCTGTGCCTCATTGTCGGCGATGTTCCTGAGATTGCAGCCCATATTTTAAAAAGAGATGGTTTCTCGGTCCGTACAAAAGAAACCTTCGAAGAAAAATATGTGAAGGATGTTGGGATGCTTTTACTGGGCAACAATATCGACATTACCGATGAACAGCTGCAACAGGCAGATAAGCTAAAAACGATCGGATATCTGGGCGATATCAAGGGGCATATCAATAAGGATATCTGTAATGCCAAAGGAATTGTCGTCTTTGATGATAAAAAAAGCAAGAAGAAAAATTCGGAATTTATCCCACGTCGCATGGCCGAATTCATCAACAACGGCGATACGTATTTAAGCCGTAATTTCCCGAATTTGATCTTACCAAAAGTAAAACAGGTGACGAGATTGCTCCATATCCATAAAAACGTTCCGGGTATTATGGCCCAAATCAATAATGTATATGCGCAGAATGATATCAATATCGTCGCACAGTTCCTGATGACCAAAAGCGATATCGGTTACGCTGTTACCGATATACAAGGTGAGTATGATAAAGATCTATTGAAGCAATTGAAACAGATTGAAAATACGATCAAGTTTAGAATATTGTATTAGATCAATTGGACCGGGATATCTACGCCATGGGATGACTCCAATTTAATACGATGATGAATAAAGGAGCAAGGATGACGGACTGTTAGCTGAACAAGCAGGCGTCTTTCATTTTTGCTCTATATACAGAGCAGCTATTTACGCGTAGATGAGGAAACTATAAAAAGAGAATATGCCTCTGTGGAGGGTAAGATTATATTATAACATCATAACTTTAAATCATGTCGCTACACCAAGATGCAGAATTAAAGAAAGCAGTCCTTGAATTACCGCAAAAGGAAAAAGACAAATTACTTGTCCGCCTGATCAGCAAAGACAAAATGCTGATGAAACAATTGCACTTTCAATTGCTGGAAAATGAATATGACTTGGAGGAACGTATTGATAAATTGCGGAAGCAACTCGCTCAATTGTTTGACATCGGGACAAATCAGATTGCCAATACACCACATCACAGCAATTTTATTGCATTGAGTAAGCTGGTCAAACAGGCCAGCGGCCTGGTGAACGAACACGAGAAAGTCACCAAAGACAAAACCAGTGAAGCTGAATTTCGTTTTTATATTCTACAACGAGTCATAGGCGATTATGAGCGACTATTCAATTCATCCTATCAATCGGCAGCCCATAAATTGCATAAATATATCACGGGCCGTATAAAACATGCTGTCGGTAAATACGATAAACTCCATGAGGATTTTCAGTTCGATTATCGGGAAGATTTTCAAAACGCCCTACATGCTTTTGGCAATACAACATTAAAAAGCTATATTAGTGAACAGCGAATTGAGCTCGACCTAAATTAATCATGAGAAACAGCAAAAACCGTGTTAAAATCGGATCCTATCGTATCACTGCCTACGAGCAGTATAAATTAATCTATCTGGCTATCCTTTTGATCTTATTGGCTTTTGCCTATACATTTCACTTAGTAAAATAGCTCACTGAGGAACCTCCACGGCTAATCTTCCGGGACTAGCGGCATAACCCGTCTTTTCCCAACAGCGTTTTCGCCCGTAATTCATGGCATACTGTCTTTTGCCCCGGCATCAAAAGTTCACTTCCGGACAAGTTTTACCAAAAAATTTAGCACAACATACCACATACTTAAGAGGATTTAATTAAATTCGCAATTATTCGAAATTTTTGCTCGTGGGAATTCAAGAAATACTAGAAAAATACAGTCAAAGCGAATCAGTCCAGTCGCTTACAAAGGCTATGCAGTCCAAAAATCCAAAGATTCAGCTGAAAGGTCTTATCGGTTCTTCGGATGCATTTATTGCCGTTTCCTCCTACAAATTGCAGGAGCGTCCGATGGTCTTTATTTTACCGACGCACGAAGATGCCTCCTATTTTTTAAGTGATCTGGAAAGCCTTCTGGACAAGCAGGTACTTTTTTTCCCATCTTCTTACCGAAAAGCTTTTGATTTCACACAGACGGACTCGGCAAATGTATTACAGCGTGCAGAAACATTAAGTTCGCTCAATCATACGTCGGAATTGCCAAAGATGGTGGTTACCTACCCCGAAGCGATTGCTGAGAAGGTAATCAATCGTACCGATCTGGAGAAAAACACCCTAGAGATTACAGAAAACACAGCGCTAAGTATCGATTTTATCAACGAGTTTTTGATCGAGTACGATTTCGAACGTGTAGATTTTGTCTATGAACCGGGGCAATTTGCCATACGAGGTGGTATCGTAGATATTTTTTCTTTCTCGAACGACCTTCCCTACCGCATCGAATTCTTTGGGGATGATATCGAAAGCATTCGGACATTTGACATTGAATCTCAGCTTTCGGTCAATAAAATCCATAAGGTTACCATCGTTCCGAATGTTCAGGCCAAATTTCTGACCTCGCAGCATATTTCTTTACTGGAATATATCGATCAGGGGGCTTCCATCTGGATTAAAGACGCCCAGTTCACCCTAGATGTTGTCAGAGATGGATTAAAAAAAGCAAAACAACTGTGGCTGAGCTTGACCGACAAACAGAAAAGAGATAATCCTGAATGGCATAATCCCGAGTACGAATTTACCGACGAGAAAAACCTCAACGCCTTATTTTTTGATTTCCCGATCATAGAATTTGGAAAACAGTTTTTCTATAAAGGGGAGGTCGCGCTCAAGTTTGACATTCATCCACAGCCTTCTTTTAATAAGGACTTTAATCTGCTGATCCATAATTTTAAGGAAAATGAAAGCCATCGAATCCAGAATTTGATCTTTTCGGATTCAACGAAACAGGTTGAACGGATCTATACGATACTGGAGGATCTTGACAAAGCGGCCACTTTTATCCCTATACACAAAGCATTGCGCGAAGGCTTCAGGGATGACAGCCTGAAATTAGCCTGTTATACGGATCATCAGATATTTGACAGGTACTACAAATACAAACGGAAAAAAGCTTACGAACGTTCGCAGGCGATTACACTGAAAGATTTACGTGATCTCAAACCCGGGGATTTTATCACCCATATTGATCATGGTGTGGGCCGATATGGCGGTCTGGAAAAGGTCGATGTCAACGGTAAATCTCAGGAAATGATCCGGCTGATCTATGCCGACAATGACCTGCTCTATGTCAATATCAACTCGTTGAACCGGATTTCAAAATATTCCGGTAAGGAGGGTACGGTGCCGAAGATGAATAAACTTGGTACAGATGCCTGGGATAAATTAAAGAAAACGACCAAAAAGAAGGTCAAGGATATTGCCCGCGACCTGATTATGCTTTATGCCAAACGTAAGGCTCAGCATGGTAATGCCTTCTCGCCGGATAGCTATTTGCAGAATGAACTGGAGGCCTCGTTTATCTATGAAGATACCCCAGATCAGGAAAAGGCTACAGCAGATGTAAAAAAAGATATGGAATCGCCACATCCAATGGACCGGTTGATCTGTGGTGACGTCGGCTTTGGAAAGACAGAAGTCGCCATCCGTGCGGCATTCAAAGCCGTAGCAGATAGCAAACAGGTGGCTGTTTTGGTTCCGACAACCATCTTGGCATTACAACATCATCGTACATTTACTGAACGCCTAAAAGGACTTCCATGCAACATTGACTACATCAACCGTTTTAAAACGACCAAACAGATCAAAGATACCTTGGCCCGACTTGCCGAAGGAAAAATAGATATTATCATCGGTACGCATCGCCTGGTGAGCAAGGATGTCAAATTCAAAGACCTTGGTCTGATGATTATTGATGAGGAGCAGAAATTTGGTGTCGCCGCCAAAGAAAAACTAAAAGCAATGCGCGCCAATGTGGATTCGCTGACCTTAACAGCGACTCCGATCCCAAGGACCTTACATTTCTCTTTGATGGGAGCGCGCGATCTAAGCATTATCTCAACACCGCCCCCCAATCGTCAACCGGTACAGACCGAGCTGCATGTCTTTAATGAGGCATTGATCGGCGAAGCAGTCAGCTACGAGCTGGACCGGAGCGGACAGGTTTTCTTTATCCATAACCGTGTCGCAGATCTTCCCCAGCTAGGCAATTTAATTCGCAAGCTCGTTCCCGGAGCACGTGTTGGTGTTGCTCATGGTCAACTGGAAGGAGATGAATTGGAAGATGTGATGCTCAAATTTATCAACCACGACTTTGACGTGCTGATTGCAACGACAATTATCGAAGCTGGTCTGGATATACCGAATGCCAATACGATTATCATCAATCACGCCCATATGTTTGGCCTCAGTGACCTGCATCAGATGCGGGGTCGTGTAGGGCGTTCGAATAAAAAAGCATTCTGTTACCTATTGAGTCCACCGTTATCGACATTGACCCCTGAGGCCTATAAACGCCTTTCGGCCATCGAGGAATTTTCGGAATTAGGTTCGGGTTTTAATGTTGCTATGCGGGATCTGGATATCCGGGGTTCAGGAAATTTATTGGGTGGTGAGCAATCGGGCTTTATCGCTGAAATCGGGTTTGAGATGTACCACAAAATCTTGGACGAAGCCATTCAGGAGCTCAAAGATGATGAATTCTCGGAGGTATTTGCGGATGAGCAAGAGCGCAAATATGTCAATTTCACACAAATAGACACAGATCTTGAAGTATTAATCCCCGATGAGTACGTAACGAACATTACCGAACGCTATAATCTGTATACGGAACTTTCCAAACTTGACAATGAACAGCAGCTGGCAGCATTTGAAAAAGAACTCGAAGACCGCTTTGGCCCTATCCCGCACGAAGTATTCGAACTATTCAATACTTTACGCCTGCAATGGTTTGGAAAAACAATTGGGTTCGAAAAGATATCTTATAAAAAGCATACCCTTAAAGGTTATTTTGTGAATAATCCAAAATCAAGCTATTTTGAATCGGATCAATTCGGCCGGGTGCTGTCTTTTGTACAGTCCCATCCTGAGATCAGCAATCTCAAAGAGGTTAAAGGGCAACTCCGTCTCGCATTGAGCAATGTAAACACAATTAGTTATGCGCTGAACCTGCTCAAACAGATGTTATCTTAAGTATGCCACACTGTCCCTTATAAATAAAATCTACTTATTACGTAGATTTTATTTATATTTGGTTTACAAGAAAACCTTCCTATAGTGATCTGCACCGGATGCAGTGAAAGGATATTGAAGGTTTTTATTGGTACCCACAAAAAATGAACAGTGATCAATAAAAATTAGCATGGCATCCAATACCGAAACGATTCTCGTCCATGAAGGACAACACTTCAATTCAACTGCCGCAGTAACGGCTCCGATCTTCCAGACTTCAACCTATATTGCGGACAGTGATCCTGCAGAATACATCAAAGCGGCGACAGAAGCCAAACACCCTTACTTTTACCACCGTCATGGCAATCCAACCAATAGCCAGGTTGCGGCGGTAGTCGCCAAACTGGAGAAAACAGAAGATGCACTTGTCTTTGCGACAGGTATGGCCGCCATCAGCGCCGCTATATTGGCTATTGTCAAATCTGGCGATCATATCGTTGCACAGCTTGCCCACTACTCCGGTACGGCCATTTTCTTTAAGGAATTTCTGGCCGACTATGGCATTACAGTCACCGCGGTTGATCAAACGGATACCGCAGCCTTTGCCCGGGCTATTCAGGCGAATACCAAACTGATCTATATCGAAACTCCTTCCAATCCCAATTTAAATATTACGGATCTTAAAGCGGTCGGCGAGCTGGCCCGACAACGAGGTATTTTGAGTATGGTTGACAATACCTTCGCTTCACCGGTCAATCAGACACCGCGGGATTTTGGAATTGATGTCATTGTGCATAGTGCCACAAAATATCTGGGCGGCCATAGCGATCTAACGGCCGGAATTGTCTGTGGAAGTAAAGATTATATCGCAAAAGTCTGGAAACGATCCGTGGCGCTGGGCGCATCGCTGGCACCGATGGATTCCTGGCTGCTGCTCCGCGGGCTGAAAACACTGAGCTTGCGTGTCAAGCAGATCAATACGAATGCCCTGCAACTGGCTGAGTTTTTGGATCAGCATCCGAAGATCAAGAGCGTAAGTTATCCAGGGCTTCCCAGCCATCCCCAGCACGAACTGGCGACCCGTCAAATGAAAGGCTTCTCCGGAATGATCTGCCTTGAGGTTGATGGACAGGACGAAGAGCAGGCCTTTAAAAATGCACAATCTTTAATTAACAACCTAAACATCTTTATCAATGCTGCCAGTCTGGGTGGTGTCGAATCACTGATCGTACATCCGGCAAGCATGTGGGGCGGGCACCATACCAAAGCGCAAAAAGAAATCTCGGGAATCACAATGGGTATGTTGCGGATCTCTGTTGGTATTGAGCATGCCACAGACTTGGTGGACGATCTAGATCAAGCCTTAAGGAAACTTGGTTAAAAATTTAGCGATCTACTTTCTGTTAGTGGATAAAACAAAAGAGCGTGAATAGTTATCAGACTACCCACGCTCTCTTTTGTTTTATGCGATTCTTATCTAGAGTACACGCGTACCATTCGCAATCTTTACTTGAATGACTGAAAGTTCCTTATCAAATTTTTGTTGATATTCTTTCTCCAATCTTGGTAAAATTGATGCAAGCGCACCCTCTTTAACAATATTGATCGTACAGCCACCAAAACCACCGCCCATCATCCGGGCGCCGATCACTTCGGGAAATTGCCTTACATAATCAACCAGATAATCCAGTTCGGGACAACTGACCTCATATACTTTACTCAAGCCCTCATGGCTCTGGAAGATATACTGTCCTAGCTGAGCAATATCTCCTGAACGTAATGCTTCACAAGAGTTCTCTACCCTTTCGTTCTCACGGACAACAAAACTTGCCTTGGCGTAGATATCTGCATCTTTATCTTTTACCAGTTCATCCAGCATGTCCACTGTAACGTCTCGCAGATTTTTAACCTCCGGATATTTCTCCCGTACCCATGCCGATGCCTGTTCACATTGCTCACGGCGTTTATTGTACGCTGTAGAAGCCAAAGAGTGTTTCACATTGGTATTCAAAAGAACGACTTCATAACCTTTGAGATCAAGCGGCACGTATTCAAATCCTAGGGAGCGACAATCCAGCTTAATTACATTTTTTTCTTTACCAAAAGCAGAAGCAAACTGATCCATGATACCACACATCACGCCGGCATAGGTATGCTCAGCCTTTTGTGCGATCTGCGGAATATCAATCTGCTTGACATCCAAACCGAACAGCTCACTAAGCGCTAAGGTAACCGCACATTCCACCGCTGCCGAAGAGGATAATCCGGCACCCAATGGCACATCACCATCAATATAAAGATTAAATCCGCCCAATACAGCGCCTCTTTTCTGGTATTGGTCCACTACACCAAGGATATAATTTGGCCAATGTTTTTCTGAAATCGCGATATCCGTTAATTTGACTTCATGGCTTTCTCCGTAGTCTTCGGCATACAATACGATATTATCGTCCGCACGCTTGCTCACAGCAACATAGATTGCCTTGTCAATAGCTGCAGGCAGGACAAATCCATCATTGTAATCCGTATGTTCACCGATAATATTGATCCGGCCTGGGGAGGAAACCACAATAGGATCTTCCTGATATAAGCTTTTAAATTTATTTACTATAGTTTCTTTTGCGATCATTCTTACTTAGATTTATAATGTATAGTAGCACAATTCCGCAGTTGTTCAGCGGCGACTTCAGGTGTAATATCCCTTTGAGGATTAGCGAGCATCTCGTATCCGACCATAAATTTTTTGACTGTTGCCGAACGCAACAATGGTGGATAGAAATGCATATGCCAATGCCATTCTGGATGATCTCCATCATTGACGGGCGCTTGGTGCATACCCGCAGAATAAGGAAAAGATGTTTTGAAAAGGTTATCGTAACGTGTAGTCAATAATTTAAGTATCGCGGCAAGATCTTCCTTTTCCTTTTCGTCAAATCCAGCAATATTCTGCACAGCTCTCTTGCTGACAATCATGGCTTCATAAGGCCAAGCGGCCCAAAAAGGCACCAAAGAGACAAAAGAATCGTTCTCATCAATAATGCGTTCTTTTTTTCTTAATTCTGCTTTGATATAATCGGATAGCAGGGTACGCTGGTATTTGTCGAAATATTTTTTTTGCTGGACACATTCTTTTTGAATTTCTACCGGCAAATGATTTTGAGACCAGATCTGTCCATGCGGATGTGGGTTGCTACAGCCCATGATAGCGCCTTTATTTTCAAAAATCTGAATATAACGGATCCATTCCACCTTAGAAAGTTCCACAAATTCTTTCTGCCAGAGATCAACAACAGCTTTAATAGCGGACTGTTCCATTTCAGGCAACGTCAGATCGTGACGTGGGGTGAATGCAATAACTTTACAGATTCCTTTTTCAGTCTCCGCAATAAATAATTCGTCCTCATTAAACTCCTGTTGGCTGGTATCTTTCAATAAGGCCGAGAAGTCGTTGACGAAAACGAAGCTTTCTTTATAATCGGGATTGATATCCCCATCTGCCCGTTTATTGGTTGGGCACAAATAGCATTGGGGATCATAAGCAGGTCGATTATCACCTGGTAAATCTTCAACTTGGCCCTGCCAAGGTCGCTTACTGCGATGTGGAGACACAAGTACTTTTTCCCCGGTAAGAATATTAACGCGTGTGTGGGGAGAGTCCCCAAAGTTTAAAGTTGATTGCATGTCATGTATAACTGGTGTACAGAATACACAATATTAGCCTTTTTAAGTAAAAAGTTAAAATTAAAAAGTAAAATTATCGAAAGATGAGTCCTTTAAAGCATTGTAAAAATGGATCGAAGTCACCCATACCCTTGTTCGATTCAGTCAAAGCAGGGTTAATTAAGCCGAGGGCTGGAAGGACCAAAGCCGCCATACCAAATCTTCTAAGCCTTAAACTTCGGATCTTGACCTTTAATCAATTCAAAGACTGTAATTTCGGGCAGAATACCGACACGGCCGGGATAACCCAAGAATCCATATCCAACATTGACGTATAAGCGCTTGTTTTCCTGCGCACGGTACAATCCGGCCCATTCCTTATAGATATATTGCACCGGGCTCCATTGCAGCATTTCAGAACGAACACCAAACTGCATGCCATGTGTATGCCCCGCAAACATCACATCCACATCGGTATCTAATACTTGTGCACGCCAGTGCGAAGGATCATGGGACAAGAGCAGTTTAACAGCCTGTTCCTCGGTTCCGATCAATGCTTTTTTGATATCCCCATGTTTTGGGAAACGACCAGTTCCCCAGTTCTGAACCCCAACAATGCAGAGCTCTTCGCCATCCACCTTGATCTTACGATGCTCATCCATCAACAGGTCCCAGCCCATGACTTTATGCACATCGATCACATCTTTTAGATTTTTTCGTTTTGCAGGGGAATCTTCTTTTCCGTAGTAGTAATCTCCATAATCATGGTTACCCAAGGTGGAAAATACCCCCAGATCCGACTTCACTCTTGCAAAAATATCTTGGTATTCGCGCATCTCAGATGCCTGTGCATTTACGATATCACCTGTGAAAAATGTAACATCGGGTTTTTCCTTAAGCAACATATCTATCCCGCCGGTCACAGCAGTCTTGTTATAGAAAGATCCCGAGTGTACATCCGATATCTGTGCGATGGTCATGCCGTGAAACGCTTTAGGCAGATGAGGTAAGTATAACGGTACCCGTCTGACGCGGTAATCATATGCACCGGAAACAATTCCCCAGCTCAGCGGAATAAGCGGCGAGGCGCCTATTAATATACCGGCTTTGGTCAAAAAATCCGATCGGCTGATTCCTTTCACCGGATTTTCAGGTAAAGGATCGCCAGCATCTTCGACAAGATCCTCAACAGACTCTTTCTTACTGAACAAGCGTTTGACCCACACACCGCCGCGACGGATGTCATCGATCAAGAGGATCAAAAAGAAGAATAATTTTGAAGTTGCTGTCAAAAAGAATCCAACCAAAATAACAGACCTTACAATCAGCGGAATGCTATATTTGGCTGATATAAAAACACCTAATAGCAGGAGGGCGGTATACGACCACCATAACACGGCGAATATTTTTGTTTTGGGAAATTTAATCTTCGTAGCGCGAAGGGCGAAAAAGATATAAAAATCTAAAATGAGTAAAACACATGCATTTATTAACAACATCATCAATTCGTTTTAATTTTTGGCATTGAGCGCCAATTGCTTTAGAGATTTGATCCATTTGGGATCGTCATTGAGACTTTCAACCAGACAGACTTCCTCTCCCCCTAAATTCTTGAATTCATTAGCATATTCCACGCCAATTTCATCGATCGTCTCTATACAGTCGGCCACAAATGCCGGACTGAAGACCAATAATTTTTTATACCCTTTAGTGGCAAGGTCATGCAACAAATCAGAAGTATAGGGTTGAATCCATGGTTCTTTGCCCAACCGGGACTGGAAGCACAGTGAATATTGCTCTTTCTGCAAGCCCAATTTTTCAACAATGGTCCGGGTAGTTGCATAACACTGAGAAACATAACAATAGGCATTGACATTTGTTTTACAGGAATCACAACCTGACTCAGGACATTTTAGCTGGCCTGTAGGATCCACTTTGCCGAGCTGTCTGACGGGAAGGCCATGGTAGCTAAAAACAAAATGGTCAAAATGTGCAAGATCGTATTTTCGGGCATGGTCTGCAAAGGTCTCAGCCATCAATTCATCCGTACAGAAATTGCTCACAAAACTAATTTCAGGCAGATAGTTCCATTTGCGGATCAGCTCCATCACACGGTCGATGACCGAGCCAGAAGTTGCAGAAGCATACTGAGGGAATAACGGAATGACACGGATAGACTCGAGCAGCATGCCTTCCATCTTGCTCAGCGCAGCTTCTATGGACGGATTTTGGTATCGCATGGCCAGTTCCACATGGTACTCGTCGCCCAAAGACTCCTGCAATAGGTCCCGTTGCAATATACTATAATGCATTAAGGGTGATCCGGTTTTCTTATCCCAGATTGTTTCGTAAATCTTTGCTGATTTTGGTGCACGGGTACGAGCAATTATTCCTTTCACCAATAAAGTCCGTTGGAAATAAGGAATATCTATGACACGTGGATCCATTAAGAATTCGGTCAAATATTTTTTTACATCTGGAGTAGTTGGACTATCGGGTGTACCTAATTGTACTAAAAGAATACCTTTTTTGGCTTTATTGCTCATAGCCTACAAAAATAAACAAAAAAGCACGTACTGCGGATTCACTCGCGATAATATGAAATATCTATGACGGGTAAATTAGGCTAGAGTGCTTCTAGAGCGGCTTTTACATCTTTCATTAACCACATTGGTGTCGAGGTTGCTCCACATATACCAACGCGGTCGCCCACGGCAAAAATGGAGGCTTCCAGTTCGGCGGGATCAGAAATAAAATAGCTTTCGGGATTAGCTTTTTGGCAGACTTCAAACAAAACTTTTCCATTGGAAGATTTTTTCCCGGACACAAAAACAACTTTGTCATATTGCTTTGCAAATGCGCCAAGATCTTCATATCGGTTAGAAACTTGCCTACAGATGGTATCATTTGCCTTGACTTCATACCCCCTTCTGATCAACTCCTCTTTGATGGCGTAGAATTTATCCACACTTTTTGTTGTCTGACTATAGAGGGTAAATGAACTTGGTAAATCCGCGTCATCCAATTCGCTAATATCTTGAAACACGAGTGCTTCGTTATTTGTTTGTCCCTGTAGGCCAATGACCTCTGCATGCCCATGCTTTCCAAAGATTAAGATCTTTTCCTCCTGGTCAAAAGAGGTTTTGATCCGATTCTGCAATTTGAGCACGACCGGACAAGAGGCATCAATTAAAGTGATGTTGTTTTCCAGAGCGGTACGATAAGTCTCCGGAGCTTCGCCATGTGCACGGATCAGCACCTTCTCGTTTTGTAGTGTAGGCAACGCAGCATGATCAATAATACGCAATCCTTTGGCTTTCAACCGGGCTACTTCTTCGTCATTGTGTACGATATCACCAAGACAATAGAGGTAACCATCCTCTTCCAAAATCTCCTCTGCCATATCTATAGCGTATACTACTCCAAAGCAAAAGCCGGAATCCTTATCGATGTCTACTGTTAGATTTAATGCCATAACATTACAAAGTTACATATTCATATTGAATATATTTATGGAATGGATTTGTTAACAGCTGATTTTTTATTTCCGTTTATTGTCAGTTACCTATGATTTTATTACATTTTGTACGATAAAAAGATTGCCAGTGACAGAGTGAAAGCCAAACTTTTGGTTTCAGCACTACTAAACGGCAACTTGTTTCACGAGACTGAGCACGTTAAATTAACACACCATGGCGAATAAATTGTTTTTATATAAGCCTAATTATATTGCATATAAAAAGCAATTTATCTAAGTTTGCAAAAAAATAAAATAATGGCAACTAACAGAACTTTTACGATGATTAAACCTGACGCAGTAGCGAACGGTCACATCGGTGCAATCTTAAACGATATTATTGCTGGTGGTTTCAAAATCATTGCAATGAAATACATTCAGTTATCAAAAGAAACTGCTGGTGCATTTTACGCTGTGCACAAAGAACGTCCTTTCTACGGTGAATTGGTAGAATTTATGACTTCAGGTCCTATCGTTGCTGCAATCTTAGAAAAAGACAACGCAGTTGAAGATTTCCGTACATTAATCGGTGCTACGAATCCTGCTGATGCAGCTGAAGGTACAATCCGCAATAAATATGCTAAATCTATCGATGCCAACGCTATCCACGGATCTGATTCTGATGAGAATGCGGCTATCGAAGGTAACTTCTTTTTCTCTCAATTTGAAAGATTTTAGTCATTGACAAAGCTATAAAAAAAGCGTTGTACTGTTGTACAACGCTTTTTTTATGGATCATCGTTTTCTTATCTCCACATAAATCCACCAATCCTAAAAAAGCGGAGGAATTTATTGATCGCTGTTAGCGCCGGTTTCTTAATCTTCCATTTTAAACCACTTAAACCCGTTGGTGGAGCGTCAAAATCTTGTACTGTAGCGTTACCCGTTCTCATATGAGTAGGCGGCTGCATTTTACGTTTCTCAACAACCAAAATGCTATCGTAATAATGCAAAGAGTTGACCGAACGTGTAAACTCATTGACCTTTAGCCCCCGTTGTTCTGAATGATAGGCATTGATGTAATCAATAAAGTTCTTACTGTATTCGATAAATGTGCCATTTCGCTTATGTCCACCACCATAAAAAACTTGGTAAGAAGTATGCAGGTCTTCACATAGATAGACACCATCCTCTTTTACATGCCCAAATAGTTCTTCAAATGTAATAATCTGTTGCAGCATGGTATGCCCACCATCATCTATCAGAATATCTATTGGAGGGATTGACTCTTTCACTTTGCGCAGGAATTTACGGTCTGACTGAGATCCGATAAATATCTCGACGTTCTCCTCTTCCAGTGCTTTGCAGTTGGGGTTGATATCTACCCCGTAGATTTTTGCTTTGTCGCCAAAATATTTCTTCCACATCTGAAGGCTCCCGCCCTGAAAGACTCCTATTTCCAGCACGACAATCTCCTTACCTTTGAATCGGCGGAAATGACGATCGTATACATCGAAATAATGCATCCATTTGTTGATCAGCTTATCATTATTATTCCGGAAATATTCCTCTAACTCGTTCATATTAGACACTTAATAAAAGGTGTAGAAAATTTGTGTCGAAACTAGCTAAATATAATCGAAAAGTCAAGTTTTTTTTGATGGAAAAACAAACTGGATAACCTCGTATCAGCCATATTTTCAGCGCGGTTTATCCAGAGAGATCTGTGACAGCAAATGACAGATCACCTGCATGAAGAAAATAAACGAGTAAATGTCAAAAAGGATAAGCACCACCAGGAAGAATTACATACCTGAATGCG
This sequence comes from Sphingobacterium sp. DR205, assembly GCF_011064245.1. Classification (NCBI taxonomy): domain Bacteria; kingdom Pseudomonadati; phylum Bacteroidota; class Sphingobacteriia; order Sphingobacteriales; family Sphingobacteriaceae; genus Sphingobacterium; species Sphingobacterium sp. DR205. Next base: position 6,899,190 of record NZ_CP049333.1, read on the forward strand.
GCTCCGAGGTGCTAAGAAGAAAAAGTTACGATAAAAAACTAGAAATTTCGTTTTCCTAGATATTCATCTTCTTTCGCCGTCATCTTGGTTTTATCCGCAGGCTTTTTGTCCGGATATCCACAAAGATGCATAACACCGTGAATAATGACACGATGTAACTCATCGCGCTCGGCAACGTTAAATTTTTGTGCATTCTCCTGAATACGTTCCACACTGATAAAAATATCACCAGCAATGGTATCCTCGTCTTCTGATGAATCAAAAGTCACAATATCCGTATAGGTATCGTGATTCAGGTATTCTTTATTGATCTCCAACAGGTATGCATCCGAGCAAAGGATAAAGCTCAATTCGCCAACACACTTAAACCCTTCGCCTTTAATCGCATCAGCGATCCATTGGCGAATCTTACCTTTTTCTTTTAGTTTATAATCTATGTCCTCTGTAAAAAATAATATGCTTTTCATCTGTAATTAAGTATTAAGTGAGCACACGGAGCCCAGTTTTCATCCCATCAGTTAGATGGATCTTATGATCTTCAAATCGATATTTCCCCACCCGCAAAGCTGTTATTTATCGGGAAAGAGATCATGCCATGAATTCTCATTTAAAAACTGCGGCTATCCATGTAGCTTTGTAAAATAATCGTCGCTGACACCGTGTCGATCAGGCCTTTCTGTTGACGGTCCTTTTTCTTCTTGCCACTTTGAGCAATGGCTGCGGAAGCCATTTTTGAGGTGAAGCGTTCATCAATTTCGACAACCGGGATCGCCGGATATATCTTTTTCAATTTACGCATAAACCCGACAACGTGCGAAGCTGATTCGGAGTCCGATCCATCCATTTGTCTGGGCTTGCCGACAACAAATGTTTCGATCTGTTCCGTTTGGAGGTAATCCGTTAGAAAAGTCCAAATATCCTGCGGATGTACTGTTGTCAGTGCCGTAGCAATAATTTGCATCGGATCGGTTACCGCAACCCCAATTCGTTTTGTACCGTAATCAAATGCCATTAACCTCATGGAACCATCTTTTTTTACAAAAGTACAATTTAGATATGAGTATTGAGATTAAAAAAGCTATACCTTTGATAGACTATTAAAAACGCACATGAGAAAAACAGTTATTGCCAGCCTTTTTGTTGCATTTTGCCTATATGGCCATGCGCAGAGCAATTATGAGCAACAAATTTTGGCCCAGCGCAAGGAAAAAGCTTTGGAATTGGCCAAAGAACAATTTGGTCCGTTGAAGGCAGAACAAGTGGCTTCTTTGGATTACTTCCCTGTAAGCGCAAACTATAAAATCAAAGCCAATATAGAGGTCCTATTTGATGAACCTGTATTTCGTATGCCGACCTATGACGGCACCAGCAACGAGTACAAACGTTATGGGACAGTGACATTTCAATTGAATGGGGCTGAAAGAACATTGAATATTTACCAGAGTGTGGCCTTATTTCAAAATCCTGTCTACAAAAAACATTTATTTTTACCATTTTTAGATCAGACAAATGGCCAGGAGAGCTATAGTGGTGGACGATATATCGACTTATCCACGGATGACATCAAGGGCAGTATCATTGAAATAGATTTTAATAAGGCTTACAATCCTTATTGTGCCTACAGCAACGGTTATCGTTGTCCGGTTCCCCCAGTAGAAAACAATTTAGAAACAAAAATTATGGCAGGAGAAAAAGCCTTTCATAAAGCGAAGAATGAGCGTCCCGTTAACCTAAATGGTGGACAGGAATTTACAGAAGCTGATAAGAAGATTATTTTGTCAGGGGATGAAAATACGCTTCTTCGTGTATTGCAAACTACCGATGAAAAAGATTTAAAGGTATTGAAAGCAACAAGCAATGATGTTAAATACAACGACCCGCTGGTAGAAACGCTTTCAAAGCGAATGTTTGCGACCGTTCGGGATCCAAATCACCCAGGCGTGGGAATAGCTGCTCCCCAAATTGGCATCAACAAAAATCTCATCTGGGTGCAGCGGTTTGACAAGCCGGAACAACCTTTCGAGTTTTATGTAAACCCCAAAATTCTATGGCGTTCGAAGCTAAAAAGAAAGGGTGCCGAGGGCTGTCTCTCCATCCCCAACCGCAAAGAAGATGTGTTGCGGAGCTATGCAATCCGTCTACAGTACATCAACAAGGAAGGAAAAGTGATTGAAGAGAATATTGAGGGCTTTACCGCAGTAATCTTCCAGCATGAAACGGATCATCTCTTCGGAATATTATTTCCTGATCGTCTGGAGGAACAACAAAAAGAAAACTATTTCCCGCTAAATGATAAAATTGATTTTTCTATTTTACCAAAAACCTTGACACCGTAGTTTCAGATTTACTTGACATCCTCAACGTGCATGACTGGATATCAATCAACCATCATGCGTTATTAAAAAGCCCCCATGAACTGCTTCATGGGGGCTCAATATGATGGAATCTACTTGAGTTAGATCAATCCTTTTTCTGCCAATAGTTCAGCAACTTGAACAGCATTCGTCGCTGCACCTTTACGCAGGTTGTCTGCTACTACCCACATATTTAACGTATTCGGTTGCGATTCATCACGACGGATACGTCCCACAAAAACCTCATCTCTACCATGTGCATCTTTTGGCATCGGATATTGAAGATTAGCAGGATCATCAACAACGATACAACCACTTTGAGCAGCCAATGCAGCACGCACATCATTTAAATCAAAGTCATTTTCAAATTCGATGTTCAATGACTCGGAGTGCCCGCCCATCACTGGGATACGTACAGTTGTCGCCGTTACTTTGATCGAATCGTCGCGCATGATTTTGTTGGTTTCCAAAATCATTTTCATCTCTTCTTTTGTGTAACCGTTCTCCTGGAACACGTCGATATGCGGAATGACATTCAAATCAATCTGATAAGGATAAGCTTTCTCGCCTTCTTTACCGGCACGCTCGTCCATCAACTGATTAACGGCTTTTACTCCAGTACCTGTTACAGACTGATAGGTTGAAACAACAACACGTTTAATTTTATATTTATCATGTAATGGTTTTAAGGCCACTACCATCTGGATAGTTGAACAATTCGGGTTTGCAATGATTTTATCATCAGCCGATAATACATCGCCATTTACTTCCGGAACGACCAATTTCTTCGTCGGATCCATACGCCAAGCGGAAGAATTGTCAATGACTGTAATTCCGGCTTCTGCAAATTTCGGTGCAAATTCTTTGGACGTATCGCCTCCCGCGGAGAACAATGCAACATCAGGTTTCAAAGCAATAGCCTCAGATGGTGTAACCACCTTATACTTCTTTCCCTTGAATTCAATTTCCTTACCCTTGCTGCGCTCTGAAGCTACCGGAATCAATTCTGTTACTGGGAAATTTCGCGCCGCCAACACGGTTAGCATCTCAGTACCTACAAGGCCTGTTGCGCCGACTACTGCCACTTTCATTTTTGTCTGTGTTTAAATTGTATATAAAATTTGTTATTTGATTTGTTTTTAGTTGATTCTTGAAGAATGAATTCTTCAAATTTAAAAAATATTCCGTAATTACGCTATTAAAATAATAAAATATCCCTCGTTCTGCTAAAAAAGTCACAACAGTTCCATTTTGTTATTCTCAACAACATAAACGGCTACGTTATGTTGACGCTATATGTCACAAAAAATTGAAGTAGCGACAATTCAAAAAAAATAAAAATTTTCGCTGCTCGTTCAAAAAAAAAGAACAAACGATTGAAACGGTTTAAAATCTCATAAAAACTGCGCCAAGAGTCTATAAATTAACATTTTTAGCGGACTATCCTTGACACCAGACAGTTGCTAGATACTGAAAAGCCTTTATATTTGCATCATGAAAGAAAGCATTATTATCATTGGTGCAAACGGCCAAATCGGTACTGAATTGGCAATCGCTCTGCGTAAAAAATTTGGTGCAGAAAATATTGTCACCACAGACATCAGAGAACCACAAACAAAAAGCCCCGACGAAAATTTTGAAATTGCAAATGTACTTGACAAAAATGGTCTTGAGTCATTATTTCAAAAATATAAACCTACTCAAGTATATTTATTGGCAGCGATGCTTTCTGCAACAGGCGAAAAATATCCTGAAAAAGCTTGGGAGCTTAATATGAATGGGTTGCTCAACGTGCTTGACCTTGCAGTTACGTATAAAGTTTCAAGAATATTCTGGCCAAGTTCGATCGCTGTCTTTGGTCCCCATTCACCAAAGGAGAACACAGCGCAATATTGCGTCATGGATCCCAATACAATCTACGGCATCAGTAAGCTTGCGGGCGAACGTCTTATCGAATGGTATCAGGAGCACCGCGGATTGGATATCCGTAGCGTAAGATATCCGGGGATTATTTCCTGGAAGACCGAACCGGGAGGCGGAACAACAGATTATGCTGTTGATATCTTCTATGAGGCCCTGAAAACAGGCACTTACGAATGTTTTCTATCTGAAAATACAGCATTACCCATGTTATACATGGAAGATGCCATCCGCGGTACACTTGAACTGATGGATGCCCCGCGGGAGAGCTTGAGTATCCGCCACAGCTATAACCTTGGCGGTATTACGTTTACTCCGAAAGAACTCGCACAAGAAATTAAAAAAATTCTTCCTAATTTTGCAATCTCTTACGTAGCGAATGACCCAAGACAGCAGATTGCCGATTCATGGCCTGCAAGTCTGGATGATTCATACGCAAGCAAAGACTGGAACTGGAAGCCAGCATTTGACATCCAGAAGATGACAGTCGATATGATTGAGAATCTTAAAAACAAAATATAACAATGGGAAGAGCTTTCGAATTCAGAAAAGAGCGGAAATTCAAACGCTGGGCTAAAATGGCCGTACAATTTACACGTTTAGGTAAAGAGATCGCTATGGCGGTTAAAGAAAGCGGCCCTCACCCTGAAACCAACTCGAGACTTCGCACGGCAATACATAATGCTAAGGCTGTAAACATGCCTAAAGATCGTATCGAAGCGGCTATAAAACGTGCTTCGGAGAAAGATTCAAAAGGTTATGAAGAATATGTATATGAGGGTTATGGCCCACATGGTGTTCCGGTTTTGATCGAAACAGCAACTGACAATACCAACCGTACTGTCGGAAATATCCGCAGCTATTTTACAAAAGCTGGTGGTTCATTGGGAAAAACGGGATCCTTGGATTTTATTTTCAATCGCAAATCCATTTTCCGTTTTGCGGCTACAGAAGAATTAGATCTTGAAGAATTGGAATTAGAGCTTATCGATGGCGGTTTGGAAGAATTATACGTTGAAGCTGATGAAGAAGGTAATGATGTTGCCGTAGTGCAGACTTCTTTTGAGGATTTCGGTAATATGCAAAAATTGCTGGAAGAGAAAGGTATCGAAGTAACCTCGGCAAAATTAGAACGTATCGCGTTATCGCATTCTGACATTACAGAAGAACAAGCTGCTGATGTATTGAAGATGATTGATAAAATCGAAGAGGATGATGATGTACAGGCGGTATACCATAATATGGCTTAAGCCATTTATCTCAAAAAATATTTAAAAAGAGCGCTTGTCGCTCTTTTTTTATAAAAGGCCTCTCAGCGCCGTCAGAAAAATTACTACATTTGTAATAGACTATATCAAACTCATAACAGGATGACTTTTGAAGAATTTTTCACGAAAAAGAAAATTGATTTAAAAGCTTTAAAAGCTGCAGATGAACCCTTATTTGAAGAGTTCAAAGCACACTATTCTGCTATGGGAGAGAAAAGCTTTGATCATAGTAAGAAGTTTTGGTTCAACAAACTTCGGAAGAGCTTCCATCTGGCAGAAGAAGAAGCCGTGCTTATCAAAAAACCTGTCCAGACAGATCATGTGGAAACTGCGCCGGCTGCAAAGGACACCATTGCCGCAAAACCTGCAGGTTTCAAACCCCGGTTTAAAGCAGCTACCCCAGCTGAGCCTGCTGATCAGAAAGAGAATCCGAAAACAGATCCATCCACAACACGTTCAGAAGCGACTGATAGTACAGTAGCAGAAACACCGAAGCCAGCTGGGTTTAAGCCCCGCTTTAAACCGGGCATCACTAAAAATACAGCGAATACAACTGAAACACCTACCCCTACAGATTCGTCAGGGGAATCGGTTCCAGAAACGCCGAAGCCTACGGGATTCAAACCACGGTTCAAGCCAGGCGTGACAAAAGCCGCTGCATCTGAACAGGCAGCACCTTTGGGAGAAAATCCAGTAACAGCTTCAGAGACGAAGGCTCCTGAAGCAGCTGAAACCGCCAAGCCAACGGGGTTCAAACCACGCTTCAAAGCGGGCGTAACGAAAACAGAAAGTGCGGATGCTGCTACGGTTACTTCAGCTGAAGGCACGGACACGCAACCGACAGCTGAATCTGGCCAACCAATACCGTCGGATGCTGCGGCGAGTAATACGGTGACAACAGCTATTGAAGGACAAACAGACAATACTGATGACCACATAACAACCGCAGCAAACAAACCCGCAGGTTTCAAGCCGAGGTTTAAGCCCGGTGTGACGAAAACAGAAAGTGCGGATTCCACGCAAAAAAAGGCGACGCCAGTTGCGAACACCGTTGACAAGCAACAACAGGAAACTAGCGAGCAGGAGCCAACAATAGCGAAACCAAAAGGGTTTACACCTCGCTTTAAAGCAGGGATAACGAAAACAGAAAGTACTGATAACATACAGGCGGCTGAATCTGTTCAATCCGCAACCCCTTCAGTAGAGGACGCGACGACAACTCCAGTATCTGCAAATAGCGCTGCGACAGCGGATACATCCTCACCCACGGAGGCCCCGAACAGTTTGGCAAGCGAAATTTCGAAGCCCACCGGCTTTAAGCCAAGATTTAAAGCAGGGATAACCAAAACAGCAAATACCGACTCGACACCGGAAGTGGTTCCACCAACAGAAGACCTGAACATACAGCAGACCGCTGCCCCTACTCTACAGGCAACACCGACGGAAAGCAACATGGACAAACCGACCGATGAACTGCAACAGAACAACGATACTACGCAGGAGCAGGCAGCGGCAAACAAGCCGACAGGATTTAAACCTCGCTTCAAAGCGGGATTAACAAAAATTGATAAAAAGGAAGAATAATTTTCACTACATTTAAACTGATTTTTTTCAATTAGTTTAGAAATTCCGATTAAAACCAAAGACCAATGTTAAAGGAAGAAAGACAAGCATTTATTATACATCAGATCAATCTACATAACAAAGTTTTATCTTCAGATTTAAGTGTTCAACTCAATGTATCCGAAGATACCATCCGACGTGACCTGAACGAGCTCGCAGAAAACGGCAAAGTTTTAAAAGTCTATGGTGGAGCACTCTCCAAGTCCTTTCAATTTCCTTTTCAGGATGGAAATGTCTACGCAAAAGAAGCGAAGAAAGAGATTGCAAAAAAGGCAAGCACTCTGATCTCCAATGGTATGACAGTACTTGTTGGCGGGGGAACGACCCTGATCGAGCTGGCGCGGACAATTCCGGATCATCTTCAATGTACCTTTTTTACCATCAGTCCACTAGTCGCATTGGAGCTCGCGGAGAAACCTAATCTCGAGGTGATCTTGGTCGGCGGAAAGCTTTCACGTAATACAAATATTGTGTCTGGCGCACAGGTAGCCAATGAATTAGCAGATTTAAAGGTAGACCTCTGTCTATTAGGAACCAATTCACTTTCTGTAGAAGACGGTGTTACTGACTCGGACTGGGAGGTGGTGCAAATCAAACGCGCAATGATCAAATGCTCCAAAAAGGTTGCTATACTCAGTATTGCGGAGAAACTTAATTCCGTTCAAAAAATGAAAGTAGTACCCTTACGTGATATTTCTTATCTGATTACCGATATCAATCCGACCGATGTTTCCTTAAAAGAATTTGCGAATACAATTGCAATACTTTAATATTGCCGCTCATTTAATTTAGCATGTCATCGCAAACGGAAAATGACTCTTTAAAATCAAAAACAACAAAAGGACTGCTGTGGGGTGGCATGGCCAGTATTATCCAGCAGTTTTTGGGATTCGGTTTCGGCATCCTGCTAAACCGTAAACTGGAACCAGAGGATTATGGCTTAATCGGTTTGATTACAATTTTTTCTGTACTGGCGTCTGCTTTCCAAGAAAGTGGATTTATATATGGTATCGTCAACAAGAAAGAAGTGCAGCATAAAGATTATAATGCCGTATTCTGGACAAGTGTTGGAATAGGCACATTAATTTATATTGTATTATTCTTTGCGGCTCCCCTGATTGCTTTACATTACGATCAACCGATACTGGTTGATCTGAGCCGCTTCACCTTTCTTTCTTTTTGGCTAGGCAGTTTTGGGGTAGCCCACAATGCATATCTCTTCCGAAATTTAAAAATCAAAGAGAGAGTAATTACAGGGACGCTGGCCCTTATCGCATCCAACAGTATTGGAGTCTACTTAGCCTATCAGGACTATGCTTATTGGGCTTTTGCCGTTCAGATTGTCTCCTACAGTGGTTTCAATATGCTTGGCTTTTGGTATTTCTCCAAATTCAGGCCTAACTTTACCTTTGATTTCCAACCGATACGCGATATTTTCGGCTTTAGCAGCAAAATATTGGTTACCAATATATTCATCTATATCAATAAAAATGTCTATGCCGCTGTTCTTGGAACGCATTATACCGAAAAAGAGCTCGGCTATACGATAAATCCTAATAAATGGAGTCAAATGGCTCAGTCTATTTTGACCAATATGGTCAATAATGTCACACAGCCGATTCTGCGGGAAATCGAACATGAAAAAGATCGACAGGTAAGGGTATTTCGCAAACTCATCTCCTTTACAGCTTTCCTAGCTTTCCCAATGCTCTTTGGCTTAACCACGGTTGCACAAGATTTTATTGTAATAACGATCACGGACAAATGGCTACAGAGCGCGATATTTCTTCAGATTTTCTGTATCGGTGCGGCTTTTGACTCAGTAAGCAATGTCTTCTCTAGCCTGATTATCAGCAAAGGGAAATCCCAGGTCTATATGCGCAATATCGTTGCTTTTGGTTTACTTCAAATTGCAATTTTAGTCTTTGGAAAATCACTAGGTATCGAAACGCTCATCGCATTGACCTCCGGATTAAACGCGCTTTGGATATTTGTCTGGTACGCTTCGGCTAAACCCTATATGACCTATTCATTAGGCTATCTGATTCAGGATGTTTTTTCGTATGCTGTACTAGCCGCTATCAGCTGTTTGGCTGCACATTACGTCACTGCATCTATTGCCAACCTGTACCTTCGGTTTGCAAGTACTATTGCTGTCGCCGTATGTGCATATATCATCGTCAATAGAATCTTTAAGCCGAGTATTTTGCTTGAATTATTCAGCTATTTCATCACAGTTATACGAAAAAAATAGATGGCCAGGATTCTCACCATAATCGTTTCTTATAATTTTGAACCCTGGATTCACAAGTGCTTACCCAGCTTGTTAGCATCAAGCCATCAAACGGATATCCTTGTTATAGATAATAACTCAAGGGATCATACTACTCATATCATCAAAGAAACTTATCCTACAGTCAGACTAATAGAAAGCCCCGAAAACCTCGGTTTTGGAAAGGCCAACAACATGGGGTTGGCCATCGCCCTGGAAGAAGATTATGATTACGCCTTTTTGGTCAATCAGGACGCCTGGACAGATCGGAACTGCATCGCCAACCTGATCAAGGTAAACACCACAAACATCGGAATTATTTCCCCCATCCACTATGATGGTACGGAGGAAAAACTCGACCATGGATTCTCAGTCTATACGAAGCATACACAGCTTGAAAACTCCTATCGAACCTGTTCATTCGTCAACGCTGCTTTTTGGTTGATACCAAAAGCTGTCATCAAAAAAGTAGGGGGGTTTTCTCCAATTTTCTTCCATTATGGAGAAGATAAAGATTATGCCAACCGCATCCATTATTATGGATTGAACTTTGTGTTGGCCGAAGATGCCAAGGCTTATCACGACAGACAGCAGCGCCAAGTAGATCGCAAAGCTTTTCTAAAGAGCGAATTCGTCTATCATCTGACAGAATATTGCAATATCAATTATACGTTCACAAAAGCTTTTTCGATGGCTATATTAGCGAGCGTAAAGAAAATGCTGTCTTCTTTAGGTAAAGGTCGTATTTTTGAAACAAGAAGTTATTTCAATATTGCTCTTAGACTATTGGGTACGACCGGAGCAGTCCGTGATACCCGTCAGGCTAATAAAAAAGCATTTAACAAAATTTTTCGATAGATGAACAGTCTTGCTCCAGTTTTACTCTTTGTGTATAATCGTCCTGCACATACGCTGAAGACACTCACAGCACTTGAGAAAAACCAGTATGCGGATCAGACGATCCTCTATATCTATTCGGATGCGGCCAAAGATGAGCGCGCGATTGAGGCTGTGGATGAGGTCCGTAGGATTATTAAAAAACCCTGGCGTTTTAAACAGATTAAAATTGTCGAAAGGGACAAAAATTGGGGACTGGCTGCGAATGTGATTGATGGTGTCACCAAAGTCGTGCGGGAACATGGGCAGATTATCGTTTTAGAAGACGATCTTGAAACATCTTCATTTGCGCTTGATTATTTTAACAAGGCGCTAGACCGTTATCGGGAAGATGAACAGGTCATGCAGATCAGTGGCTACGGTTACCCGGTACAAAATCTGAATCAGCTTCCTGAAACATTTTTCTTTCGGGTAGCCAATAGCTGGGGCTGGGCAACATGGGATCGTGCGTGGCAACATTTTAACCCAGACATAGATGAGCTTGTTTCTGATTTTTCGGAGGAACAGATTCACCAATTCAGTATTGAAGGAAAAGAGAACTTTTGGAAGCAGGTACAGGAACTTCGCAGTGGAAAGATCAATTCCTGGGCAATCCGTTGGTACGCTTCGGTATTCAAAAAAAATGGACTAGTTTTGTATCCGAGGAATTCGATGACACAGAATATCGGCAATGATGGTTCAGGCACCCATACGGCTGCAGAATCAACCTATCAGGTTACATTGGCTGATCATCCTGTAGTTTTTTTTCCAACAGAAATAGCGGAGAATAAGCAGGCCTATGATGCTATCAAATATTTCTATGCACATCGGAAAGGTTCTTTACTCAGGCGGGGCATCCGGTTCCTCAAGAAAAAAATTAACGAATTCAATAAATAGACATGGCTGCTCATCCAAAATTTTCAATTATCACTGTCGTTTACAATAATGTGCGGGATATTGAGCACACCATTACATCGGTTGTTAACCAGACTTACGACAATATTGAATACATCGTCATTGACGGGGAATCATCCGATGGTACATTGGCAGTTATCCATAAATATCAGGACAAAATTGCGGTTTTACTATCCGAAAAAGACAAGGGCATTTATGATGCAATGAACAAAGGCTTGGCTCTGGCGACAGGTGACTATGTTCTTTTTCTGAATTCGGGCGATGAAATATACGATCTCAATAGCATCGAAAACTTAGCGAAACTCAGTAATGATGCCGATATCCTCTACGGTGAAACCATTCTAATAGACGAGGATAGAAATATTATTGGTGAACGAAGACATAAAGTACCCGCAAATTTTGACTGGAAGAGCTTTCGCTATGGCATGAATATATGTCATCAGGCGATCTATATCAAGCGAAGTATTGCAGAACCCTATGACCTCAATTACAAACTATGCGCGGATATAGATTGGGTCATCCGCTGTGCTAAGAAGGCAAATAAATCTGTTAATGCGCATCAATATGTAGCGCGTTATCTCGTCGGCGGGATGTCAAAACAGAAACATAAGGAGTCGCTAAAAGAACGCTTCTCCATCTTCAAACACTATTACGGTGCCATTCCCAACTTATTCAATCACGGAATCATCGCTTTAAAAGCGATCTGGCACCGCATTAATTACGGTAAACCCCAAGACTAATGCTAAATCCTGAAATTCTCACTGAACTTGTAACAGTTAAAATGCCTTTTGGCAAATATCAAGGCTACACGTTGTGTAATCTCCCGGAACCCTATTTGGTCTGGTACAATCAAAAAGGATTTCCCAAGGGCAAATTAGGCCAACAACTGGCCACACTGTACGAGATCAAGCTAAATGGGCTGGAATACCTCCTGGAGCCTTTGAAGAAAAGGTGACGAAGGTCATTTTCATCCATTTATTATTTTTCGTAGCTTTGCAGTGAATTTATTTTTGCATTAAACGCCGTTTGCAGCGGTATCAATGAATATCATGACACAATATCAAACATTGCTGTACTATTGTTACAGCCCTATCGAAAACGCAGAACAATTTGCGGCTGATCACCTTGAATTTTGTAAATCACTTGACTTAGTAGGACGTATCATCGTCGCTGACGAAGGCTTGAATGGTACTGTTTCGGGCACTACTGAAGCATGTCAGCAGTATATGGATGCAATTTATGCGGATGGTCGTTTTAACAAAACAGAATTTAAAATCGATCATGTTGAAGAGCCCTCTTTTATCAAGATGCATTGCCGTTACAAAGCAGAAATCGTGCATTCCGGTTTAAGAGATCCTAAAGAAATCGATCCAAATCGCCAAACAGGGGTGCACCTGGAGCCAAAAGATTTCTTGGCGATGAAAGACCAGGAAGACGTCGTAGTATTGGATGTGCGCTCAAATTACGAACATAGTGTAGGTCGCTTTAAAAATGCAGTGACCTTGGACATTGATAATTTCCGCGAGTTTCCAGAAAAGATCAAAGAACTGGAACAATATCGAGGAAAAAAAATATTGACATATTGTACGGGCGGTATCAAATGTGAAAAAGCTTCTGCCTTATTATTAAAAGAAGGATTTGAAGATGTCTACCAATTACACGGCGGGATCATTAAATATGGCAAAGAAGCGGGTGGCGAAGATTTCGAAGGACAGTGCTATGTATTTGACAATCGTGTCACGGTAGATGTCAATTCGGTCAATCCATCTGTCGTATCGACCTGCTTCAATTGTGGTAAACAGACGACTAAGATGATCAACTGTGCCAATCCGGTATGTAATGAGCATTTTACCCAATGTGATGAATGTGGCTGGGAAATGGACGGCTGTTGTTCGGATGCCTGTAAGGAAAGTCCAAATAAACGGGAATACGATGGAACAGGATACTATGTAAAGATACCACAACCTGTCAATGTAGACAAAATCAGCAAGAGAAAACATAAGAATTTCCCACCTAAAGTAAAGGTCGAAAATTAATTCTATAAAACATAAAAAAGTCGGGAACTGTTCAGTTTCCGACTTTTTTATATTTTAAGATTACCTTACTTCGCAAACATTCCAGCGATTGAATCGAGAATATTTCCCTTGGATTGACCATCGTTACTTTTGTCAAAGAAGCTACCGGCCAAACCACCCAACACGTCAGTCATACTCCCCCCTGCAGAAGCTTGTGGTGTTTCCTGTGCGGACTCTTCTTGTCCACCACCTAAAAATGAACCAAGGATCCCCCCTAGCATACCACCGCCGGCACTTTGACCTCCGCCGCCCAAAACAGAACCTATCAGATCACCAATGCCGCCACCGCTGGACGCCTGTTTTTGTTGACCTAGATATCCCATGACTATAGGCGCGAGTGTTGCCAAAACACCGGTTACCTGAGCAGAACTGATACCCGCTTTATCGGCAATATTCTGCGTCACCACTTCTGTATTTTGCCCAAACATATGGTTGACAATCTTGTTCCCGTCGTCAGATCCGCCCTGACCAAATAAATCACCTATTTTATCGAAGATACCGCCACCGCTATGTTGATCGATCGCTTTGTCGATGTTTTCCGATTGACCTTTGTTTTTCGCATTGTAATTCAATGCTGCGATCATTAAAGGAACGGCCGCTGCAACGATCCATTTTGCTTTGGATTCACTGACGCCTGTCATTTTAGAAATGGCTTCTATTGCTTTCGAGCCAACTCCGCCTGTAACTAAGTCTGTTAAGTTCATAAGTCTTCGTTTATAGTTACGATGAAGATAACGATTTTTTATGAAGAGTTTAGAAAATATATGCCAACAACAGAAAGCCCTGTGGAGTCTTCTCTACACAGGGCTTTTATAGGATCAATTTATAAAATATTGTATTACTCGATCAACTTCGTTGAAAATTCATTTTCAATCTCTTTTAATTGAGACTCTTTTGTCAACGGAACATTGTTCTGAACGCGGGATTTTGTCCATCGTCCAAGGGTCATATTAAATTCACCATTAAACTGGATAAAGGTGTCAGCTGATGGTGATACATATACAAATGCCTTGGTATTATCTCCATTTCGATAGAATGGTTGATTAGTTAGATTAACAGGGTTGATAATATCGTAAAAATCAGTATTGGCAATGCGATAGCCAGCAGTAGCACTGGCTAGAGAACCGCCCGTACTCACAAACACCACATCCTCCGGAATAGTTGTATTTATAACTTGAACAGTAGAGAAAATGGCCACTCCAAAAGCATTTCCACTATTGGCAAGTAAATTACCGGTTTTCGTTCCAAAATCATACCCGCCCTTGTTCGCGTAATCGTAATTTGCAATCCAATGAGCAGCCGATATATCCGTCGATTTCTCACCAGTAATTAACTTATTTGTTCCACCTACATAGAAAAACTGACCTTTTTTGACAGAACCAGTAGTTAGATTAATCTTGTATGTCCTTAGGCCCCCTGTAGCCCAGCCATTGATAGGTACGCCTGTTGGAGTTGAGGCATTTGCATTATTTGTGGTAACAACACTGAACGGTGTTTTGGAGAAATCAATATCTTCTGTTGCCAAAAACTGCATATATTCATAGTTTGCATCCGTTGAGCCGCTAGGATCATTAAGAAGCCCAGTGACAATAGCCTTAGGCGTTTTGTATTCCGATTTGATCTGTACAAGATCCGATTTTGTTCGCAACGATTGGTAAGGAATAAGGCTATCACCCGATACTTCATTAAACTGAATACCCCAATAATTCGCCATTTTATATTGGGGCAAACTTGCCAGTTCAGATTTGGGATTGGTTCTGACCGTAATAAAACCGAAGCCATCATTGATTTTTTGATCCCCTGAAAGTGTTTGCCCTTCACTTGGAGTATAACTAAAGCCACCTTTGACAAGAACGATTAGGGTACTTTCATATTTCGTCGGGTCTTTCAGAATTTGATCGGCTGTAACACGAAGCGCCTGATAGCGATTATCTCCGGAAATTTTCTCAATTTTACTACTGGGAAGATCAGTTATCTGCAATATTCCATTTAACCGTTGCAGTTTACCGCCGATCAGATCGACTACAATAGAATCTCCTGGAACGTATTCCTTCGCTTTTTCCCCCAATTGAATTGAAATCCCGCGTAAAAAATCCAATCGTCTACGGTCTTGAAGCACTAACAACCCTTCTGGTAGATTGCCGGCGCTGTGATCCGAAGTGACAACTCCAGTAATTTTTGAGGATCCACCCAGTGTCTCCAAATTTAAGTCAATGGGTGCTCCCTTGAATATCGTCCTCACATCATAAATCCCAATATATGGGCTAACCTCCCCCCCAGGATAATTTGGGCTATCTTTTTTACAGGAATTGAAGAAAAATATTCCAACAATGCCTAGTATTAAAAAAATTATATGTCTTTTCATGTCTTCTTAATTATGGTTTTTGCCACCAAACTTTGGTATTAATTTCATCTGGCCCTTGTTGCTGGACAGCTAGTTTATAATTGGTCGGATTCGCAGATTGGACAATCACCGGGTAATACATCCGTGCGGGCATTTCTCCATTATTCTTTAACCCTTTACCTTTAGGCAAAACAGGATATCCCGTTCTACGGTATTCGTACCACTGTTGCATATCAACCATAAATAAGGCTTGATATTTTTGAAAATGAATTTGTTCCATTTTTTCAGCAACGGTCGCATTATCTTTCCATTCCCTATCGGATTTCGCTAAATGCTCTTTTGCAGTTACCGCCCATGTGGGTATCCATAATTTTATATTATTTTCAACTCCACTATAAAAATAGTCTTCTATGCTTCCTTCAATCCATCCCTTTAACACCGCTTCTGCTTTAATGAACTGAACTTCAGCAAAAGGCATTATAACGCCAGTTAACGGTTCCGTCTGTAGACTATTTACACCATTATTTTGGTCAAATGAATAGAAATAGGACATTTTAGAATAATCTTCTGACCCCGCCGCGTAACCACTGGGCACACCAACGTAATTTCCTGAAACCGGAGCAATCCCCATTCGATTGATTCCTGAGGTACCATAAGTCGGAATATCAATCCGTGGATCATTGGTATCTCTCAAATAATCTAGAAAAAATGAACACAGTGCAACAGCTCTAAAATCTTGCGCACGGGTCGATTTAAAAGGGGAAACATATGCCCCTTGATCTGTCCATTTTATTATAGCCGAATCATCGTTACTAGACATAATTGGATAATCAGCTGTATTATCCACTAAAATTTCTTTTATTTTATTTATCGCGTAAGGCTGTAGCGCCCCCTTTTTACCGGATACACGTAAAAGAAGTCTAAGGAACAACGAATTGTTAAGTTTCCTCCACTTGGTTAAGTCAGCCTTGAAAACAGGATCATGAGTCGGGTCAATAGTTTCGGTTGAAGTCTTATTTTTAAATAAATTATTTGCCGAATCTAATTTCAGAAACAGATCTTTATAGATATCCTCCTGCTTATCAAATTTTGGTTCCAAAATCTTGGGTTCATCAGCCCCCATATTAGATTCTGTATAAGGAATATCACCATAAGTATCCGTTAAAATTGAATATAGCCATACCTGACCTAGCATAGCAATTGCTTGGTAAGAGCGGTTATAGGTCAATGGTTTAACCGCTTGCTTATACATTTCTTTAAAATTTGAAATCTGTGTATAGTGATTGCTCCATAAATAATCTGACCAGCTACGTCTAAAATCATAACGAAATACTTTGCCGTCACCATCTCCTATAGAAACCGTGACCTGCATTAGTTCATTATTAAATGTTCGATTCCTATTCATGTTGGCCGAAACTGCAGTAATCAATGCATTCGCCATAAATTGATATGGGTAAGCCTCTTCTGAATCATTAGGGCTTGTGTTAGTTTCTATAAAATTTTTAGTGCAGGACTGCAATGATCCGCACAGCAAAAAGATAAAAACGATTATTTTTGAAAATTTCATGTTATTTAATGCTAAAATCCTACAATTAAATTAAAACCAATTGTTCTGGTCGATGGGAATTGCGCAATTTCAAACCCTTTGACAATATCACCATTGTCTAAGGTCCCAAATTCGGGATCAAATGCGGGCCATTTGGACCATATAAATAAATTACGACCATATAATCCCATCGTAACACGCTGCAATCCATACCTTGAAACCAATTGTTTGTTAAAAGTATAGTCTAGTCGAGCTTCTCTAAATTTGATAAAATCCGTTGGATAAACACTGCCTTCTGCATTATCCTGTCCAAAATGCGAACGATAGTATTCATCAATATTGGTAGCAATTACATCGTTTTTACGGAATGTACCATCGCCATTTGCCAACACCCCATTTCCGATGATACCACTATAACGGCCCGGTAATGTGTTTTTTGTTTTTCCCTGTTCAGCTAATTTATAATGCGTTAGTGAATGCCCTACACCACCCCACTGCGTATCAAACAGCACATTCATCGTAAACCCCTTATAACCAAAGGTATTGCCCAAACTTAGTTTTCCTTTTGGAAGGGTATTCCCCAAATACTTAATATCACTTGTCAACAGCGCATAGCCAGTTGTTGGATCATAAATCACCTGTCCATCAGGGGCTCTCTGATACCCAATACCATATAAGTCACCCAAACTGCCACCTTGTTTTGCGACAATTTGTCCAGAACCAACTGAGCGATATTGCAGTACCAGTGCAGAATCCGGTAAATCAACTATTTTATTTTGGTTGGCAGAATAGGTCAACATGGAGGACCATTTAAATCCACCATCCTTACTTTTGATCTGGTTGGTATTAATTGAGACTTCAATTCCTTTATTTCGTACCTCCCCCATATTGGTCAT
Source organism: Sphingobacterium sp. DR205 (assembly GCF_011064245.1). Lineage (NCBI taxonomy): Bacteria > Pseudomonadati > Bacteroidota > Sphingobacteriia > Sphingobacteriales > Sphingobacteriaceae > Sphingobacterium > Sphingobacterium sp. DR205. Next base: position 6,917,279 of record NZ_CP049333.1, read on the forward strand.
ATAACTATCGTACCCCGTAGAAGGGTCCAGTTTTCGGCTCAGATGCTGGTCAAAAGTATTTGATTGATACAAGGCTAGATCCAAATTAATTCGATCTTTCAAGAGTCGAATTTCAGTACCTACCTCCACTGATCGTGTAAATAAAGGTTTCAATTCAGGATTCTTTATCAACCCGGGGACTTTTACAGACCCTGGTATCAGCGGATTTGCCGGAACATACAATTGTTGTAACATATAAGGAATTTGTCCCCCGTTTCCTACGCCAGCAATGGAAGCCCGTAGCTTAGCATAATTGATTGCCTTAGGTAATTTCACCACCTCCGACAAGATAAAACTTGTGTTTAAAGCTGGATAGGGAATCCACAACTTCTTATCTGGTTTAACTGGCGTGGCCATTGTACTATTCCAGTCCAGCCGAGCTGTTGCATCGGCATACAAGAAATTTTTATACGACGCTGTTAACAGGCCATACAAACTATTTGTCTTAAAATTTTCAAATGTTTGCTGCGACTGGATGCCATATTTATTGTTTGCCATATTGTAGATGCCCGGATAGGTGAGTCCATCCGCGGTCATTGCCTCTCTTTTGTAATTATTTTGAAGCGTGCTTCCACCCAATGTACCTGAAATATGAAAATCACTATTTAACTGTTTATCATATTTCAATAGAAAATCGAGTACCGTTTCCCGAGAAAACATGGATTGTGTGCGAAAACTACCTTCAGGAAGTTTACTTCCTGCATCATAAGGGCGCTCCTGAGCACGGTCTTCCACGTAAAAATCCAAAGAGGAGCGCACTTGCAAACTCCATGTTTTATTAAACTGGTAATTTACTGTGGCATTCCCTGTAAAGGTATTTCTATTATTTCTATTGATAAATTCATAAGATATTGCAAATGGATTCTCCGGATATGAACTAAATGGATATTGGATTTTACGTCCTTCGTTGCCCAGTTGCCAGTAATTACGCAAACTATTATAATCCGCATTAGGCTGCCAAAAGATAAACCAATACATTAACGACTGATTTCCATACCCAGCTCCCGGTAAATTATCCGACCATCTCCGATTATAATTAACTTTAGCGTTTATCGTCAGCTTATCTGAAATTTTGGAATTTGCAGATAAAGCAAATGCGGTTTTATCATACCCCGTATTGGGCATTATCCACGAGTTCCTAACATCAGTATATGAAAACCTTGCAGAAGTTTTCTCTGAACCACCATCAACCGTCAATGAATTTGTAAAAGTTTTACCTGTTTGAAAGAACTCTGTAATATTATTGTAAGGTCGCCAAAGCGTACGCTCAGTTCCCTGAGCTTGCGTAAGTGGATCATATTGAAAAAAATACTGACCATCGAATTTGGGTCCATAGGCAGAACTGGTACCACTTGTACTGCTACCATCTGCCGAACTACCAAAAGAATAGTAATTTGCCCCTCCTGTTCCCTGTCCATATTCATATTGAAAATCTGGCCAACGGTTGACAGACTCCATTGCTGTATTACTATTAAAAGTAATACCCAATCCCTTTCCTTTCTTTCCAGATTTTGTGGTGATAATAATCGCCCCATTGGCACCTCGCTGCCCATATAAAGCCGCTGCTCCGGCACCTTTAAGCACTGTGATATTTTCTATGTCCTCCGGATTTATATCATCCATACCCGAACCGTAATCTGCAGGCATATTGTCAGAACCGGTTCCATATACAGACCCTGATGACCCTCCAACACGCTTTCCGCTACCATTATTGATAACAATCCCATCAACAACGATCAGTGCCTGGTTATCACCCATTAGGTTCGCTTCCCCCCTCAATATAATCTTTGTCGATCCTACAGGACCTGAATTTGATCGCATCAAATTAACCCCCGCTACCTTACCTGATAACGCGTCCATCCAGTTGTTAGAAAGTGCATTTGTTAAATCCTCTCCTTTCACTACTGTGGCTGAATAACCTAAAGACCGCTCTTCACGTTTAATCCCCAATGCTGTCACAACGACCTCTTCAAGCGCCGAAGAAGTGGGATTTAGCGCAATTTGTAGATTGTTTTGTTCTGCTTCGAATGTCTTTGTTTGCGCTTCATAACCGATTAGCTGAAAACGTATTTTCCCTCCTGCTTCTACATCTACCTCAAAATTACCATTCCGATCTGTTGTCCCTTTCGCTATTCCGCCTGAAAGAATAGAAACCGAAGCTAGTGGCTCTTTCGTCTTGTTATCTACAACTTTTCCTTTAATTTTAATCTTCCCCTGATTAAAAATATGGGTGACTCCATGACTGTCTTCCATTGGAACAGCCGCCGAAGCTACATCCAGATTGCAGGCAACGATCAATGCCGCAAATAGCACTTTCGAGGATGAGTGCCTTAGATTAATTTGGATAGGGTTAATACTAAACATAGATATTAGCGTAAATTGTTAATTTTCAATTTGGGACAAAAGTATGTTCTTAACAAAAAGTTTGTCTTAACTTAATGTTTTCTTTTTGTTAATAATTGTTTCGAATATCATTTCCTTTAAGAAACATCTTTCCCGATTTACATCTTATAAAATGCAGAAGAATCCAATATCGATAGGAATTTCATGCATTAGGTCTAAAAAGCACTTACTATAAGTTGGTTATTTTTTTATTACAGTATCGAAAATAATTAATATTTCACAAAAAACGAAATAAATCGAAATTATATAAAACCAATAACATAACAAAATTAGCATCAAGCTTAGGAACGCTTTTAGCTCAGAAAGAAATAGCTTTTTATTAAGTTTAGCTTTATCAGATATGCAATTCGTGACACACCAAGGCACTGTTCATTCAGATAATACAGTGAATCATGATTAGCTATTAATACGTTATCGATACTTAGTCAATACTGTGACTGTACTTAATCTGTACTGAACCTCTACTAAGCCAGTGCCTAATAACAGTAAGTTTTAACTATATAAATACCAATTAGGCTTAAATCCGGGCGATTAGATTTAGTATACCTGCCTTTAAAAAAAGAAAGCCCAAACTTTCGTTTGGGCTTTCTTAATATAATGAAAACTTTGATATTAACGTTTCTCAAAGCTCCATTTCACATAGTTTATGTTCTTATCGTCGGCGAGATACTTTTTCTCATAGTACGTCTTGATTGATAAAACATTATCGACCAAGTCCGAGCGGTACAGATCTGTTGTCTCTTTATATTTTTTTAGGTTCTGTAGCTCTATTTGCTCCAGGGTATACGCATAGAAACCATCGTTATCTGTCTTTAGATTCATCATCCCTTCCGGCTTCATGACAATCTTGTAACGGTCTAAAAATTTAGGACCTGTCAAGCGTTTCTTTTCGCGGCTGTCCTGCGGCTGTGGATCTGGAAAGGTAATCCAAATTTCATCGATTTCATTTTCAGCAAAGTGCTCAAGAAGCGTCTCAATCTGTATCCGTAAAAATGCGACATTCTTAATACCATCTTCCAATGCAGTTTTTGCGCCACGCCAAATACGGTTGCCCTTAAAATCAATACCGATAAAGTTCTTGTCCGGAAACAAGCGCGCCAAGTTAACCGTATATTCCCCTTTACCACAGGCAAGTTCCAAAACAACCGGGTGTGTATTTCCAAATTGCTTCTCCGCCCATTTTCCTTTATATTCTTTGCCGGCATCGAGCTGGATGACATTCTCAAAAGTCGCTACTTCGGCAAATTTACGTAGTTTATCCTTTCCCATTTTTTGTTTAATATCCCGCAAAAATAACCTTATATTCCCGCTAAAAAAAATAAATCTTGATGCCTGTGGGAATACCGATAAAATGTCTTTATGCAGGCAATTTATATTGCATATAAAAAGCAATTTATCTAAGTTTGCAGGAATCAATAACTTATCGTGGAAAAAGACGCTAAAATTTACGTAGCAGGCCATCGAGGAATGGTCGGATCAGCAATATATCGCAAATTAACGGAACTGGGGTACAATAACATCGTAACCCGTACGTCTCAAGAATTAGATCTGCGCAACCAACAGGCAGTTGCTGATTTTTTCAACGAAGAGAAACCTGATTATGTCTTTCTGGCTGCGGCTAAAGTCGGTGGAATCATGGCCAATAATACCTATCGTGCGGATTTCATCTACGAAAATATGGCAATACAGAATAACGTCATTAAGTCCTCCTACGATAATGAAGTTACAAAATTGATGTTTTTAGGTTCGAGTTGCATTTATCCCAAAATGGCCCCGCAGCCTTTAAACGAGGATCTATTATTGACGGGCACGCTTGAGCCCACCAATGAGCCTTACGCCATCGCCAAAATAGCTGGTATTAAAATGGCCGAAGCCTTTCGCGACCAATATGGCTGTAACTTTATATCAGTGATGCCAACCAATCTGTATGGTATCAACGATAATTACCATCCGCAAAACTCGCATGTCCTACCAGCCCTGATCCGTAGATTTCATGAAGCTAAGGTAAACAACCTGGATGAGGTTGTTATCTGGGGCACCGGAACTCCCCTAAGGGAATTTCTTTTTTCAGATGATCTGGCTGATGCCTGTGTCTTCCTAATGAATAATTATAACGAAAAACAGTTTGTTAATATCGGTATTGGCGAAGATCTCAGCATAAAAGATCTTGCCGAGTTAATTAAAGAAGTTATCGGATATAAAGGCAGTATCTCATTCGATAGCAGTAAACCTGACGGAACACCACGCAAATTAATGGATGTATCTAAATTACATGCATTAGGCTGGAAACATAAAATCAATCTTCGCGAGGGAATTAAATTAGCTTATGCTGACTTCCTGAAAAAAGAGGAAACGGATTCTTAATAGGTCTCGCTATAGGAAGGAATACCATATTCGTTGACTTCATCCTTTAGCGGAACTTCTCCTTCAATTTGTGAGCCTTTCTTTTTCTTCTTTTTGGGACGGATAAAGTTAGTGAGCTTACTGATTAAACCACTGATTTTATCCTGATTGATCTGACCGACAGCCCGTTCAGACAACAACAGCATCAGCGCCTTTTTTAGTACGCCTGTGTTTTTCAGAAAAAGTCTGTTCATAATAAACGGAACACCTATACGCAGGGTTTTTGTCAGCCAATCCGAATCGGGATTATTGCTTTTCGCAAATAATTGTTGAACGATGTTTACTCCGGGAATATTATTTTTTAATGAATTGAAAAATCGGACCGGAGCTTCAATCTTATTGTTAAACAAGGTAAATTGTGCTTTCAAGTAAGCTTCCTGTTCGTTTTTAAGTTCTTTCAAACGAGCAATTTCTTCCTTAAGCTCTTGTAAATTGCGTATTTTCGTCTGCTTATTATTCATTTGTAGCCCCTTCTCTATCAAATTTTTCCTTTTTTTTCAAGTCTTCCTCTTCTTCCTCGATTTCATCATTCCATTTGGCCAAAAAGCGGCGGATAGAAAGATCCATAAACTTCGACTCCAAGGCGGGTTCAAAAATTCGTATGATCACGATAATCACCATAAAAATACCCGCTGTTGCCAAGAATCCCAATGAATAGCTTCCTAATAGTTCACCTAGCCAAAACCCCAATGCTAAACATAAAAAAAAGATAACAAACAAAGTAAAGATTAATTTGGTCGCATCTACTACTAAACTAGCAATCAGGCGCGATGAACGCTCGATTGTCTTCAATTTAACAAGCTTAAACTGGGAATCTACGTACTCCTTGGTTTTCTGGAAAGTACCACTAAGTGAAAATTTTTCTTCTTCCATTCATCTTAAATTTATGTAGGCTATCTCAAAAGTCCAATATCAACTTCTTGATTATCTAAATTCAGTCTTTTGAAATAGCCTATAATGCTATGTATTTCACCAAATCATCCCAAAGGACAACTTGCACTCTATGCATGCTCGATGATATCATCGTCTACAATCTCCTCGGCCTGATTTAATTTACCTTTTAAGGTGGAGACAATTTTTTCCTTAAATTCATTCAACTGATCGAATTGTTCTTCCGCTCTCTCACGAATAGCATCACTCAAATCGCTTAATGAATCATTGATCTTATCTCTTGTATCTGATCCTTTATCCGGAGCAAATAAAACTCCCAAAGCTGCACCCGCAGCAAGACCTGCCAACAACGCCAAAGCTACTTTACTTGTGTCATTCATTTCTTTTTCGTTTTAAAGTTCTAATTCTATTATACGATGAATCTAGTCTTCGATAATAATACAATTTATAAAGCAAATCGTTTGCCAAATACCGCATTTTATCCATTATTTACTAGAATCTATCCAATTACAATATAGTCATTTTCCAACAACTCCCTATCGATTTACAATAATTCGTCAAAGCATTATTATTTATAATTTAATATTTAGTATCTTTAAATCAACCGATTACAAAATTCATGTTGAACAAAACCTATTGTAGTGCCGTCTATGGAATTGAGGCGTGTACCATTACCGTTGAGGTCGTAGTTTCTACAGGACTACATTATTATATCGTCGGACTTCCTGACAATGCTGTCAAAGAAAGTCTCAGACGCATTGAAAGTGCCATTACTTCCTGTCAACTTCACATGCCACGGCAAAAAATTGTGGTCAACTTGGCACCAGCTGACATCAGGAAAGAAGGTTCCGGCTATGATTTATCTATCGCGGTCGGTATACTAGCCTCCTCCGGACAGTTAATAAACAATCTGTTGGAACATTACCTGATCTTAGGCGAATTGTCTCTAGATGGCAGTATAAAACCCGTCAGAGGTGTCTTATCCATCGCCTTGCAAGCATTAAATGATGGATTTAAAGGAATCATACTTCCTCAGCAAAATGCGCTGGAAGCCGCCATCGTTACTGGAATTGATGTGATCGCTGTCGAAAACCTCAGCGATGTGGTCCAGTTTCTCAATAATTCGAAAAATATTGTTCCAACCAAAGTCGACATCCAATCCTTCTTTCACACCGAAACAAATAGATATGATGTTGACTTTTCGGATGTTCGTGGACAGGAAAATATTAAAAGAGCTTTAGAAATAGCCGCCGCCGGAGGACATAATGTCATTTTAATAGGTCCACCGGGAGCGGGAAAGACCATGCTCGCAAAAAGGTTACCGACGATTCTACCACCGCTTAATATAGCCGAATCGCTGGAAACAACCAAAATTCATTCTGTTTCGGGGAATCTCAAAGCTAAAGATGCTCTACTGACGATTCGGCCATTTCGAGCACCGCATCATACCATCTCTGATGTCGCCATGGTCGGTGGTGGCTCTAATCCACAACCTGGAGAGATCTCCTTGTCGCATCACGGCGTACTATTTCTGGACGAGCTTCCCGAATTTAAACGAAGTGTCCTTGAGGTCATGAGACAACCACTAGAATCCCGAAACATCAACATATCCCGAGCAAAATTATCCATCGATTATCCGGCCAGCTTTATGTTAATAGCCGCAATGAACCCTTGTCCCTGTGGGTACTTTAACCATCCCGAAAAGGAATGTATCTGCGGCAGCAATACCGTTCAGCGGTATTTAAGTAGAATATCAGGTCCTTTGTTGGATCGCATCGATCTGCATGTAGAAGTCACACCAGTGCAATTTGAAGAATTGAGCGCCTCCCGTCCTATTGAAAACAGTCTGATGGTTCGTAATCGTGTCATTCAGACAAGAGAGATCCAGAAACAACGATTTGAATCCTATCCCGATATTCATTGTAATGCGCATATGAGCACAAAACTTACCCGGGCGATCTGTCAGATCGGTGAATCACAAAAGCAATTACTTAAAACAGCCATTGACCGCTTGAATCTTTCTGCACGGGCTTACGATCGAATATTAAAAGTAGCCCGTACTATTGCAGACATGGAAAATAGCCCTTCAATAGAAAATCATCATCTTGCGGAAGCTATTCAGTATAGGAATTTAGACAAAGAAACCTGGGGCGGGAAATTTTAAAACTGTGCTAAGCAATGTTTGATGACCCAGGGAAAACAGATGATCGTTAGAATCAATCCGGATAATGCGCCATAGAAATGCGCATCATGATTAATCCCGTCCTGAGCCTTTTTGGAGGCCCAGATGCAATACCCCAAAAACAGGAAAGCAAATAAATAGGCGGGCATTGGAATAATCATCATCACACCGATAGTCATCTTTGGATTAAAGAGGATGTAACTGAATAAAACAGCACAGATCGCTCCCGAAGCCCCCAAACTATAATAACCATAATTATTTTTCTGCTGAATAATGGTTGGAATGTCACTCAGCAGCAGACTGCCTAAATAGATAACAGCGAAGAGAAGATGTCCATAGACGCTTGCCTGTGCCAGCATCTGCTCCAACCCGAATGCGAAATAATAAAAAGTGATCATATTGAACAGCAGGTGCCCCCAGTCTTTATGGATAAAACCACTTGTCAGGATAGTGTACAAGCGTTTTTTGCGCGCGATACTATACGGATGGAGCATTAATTTACCATAAAGCTGCTCATGAGAAAAGGTATATATACTCGTTACAAGCGTAAAAAAGAAAATGACACTCGCTACGGGAGTTTGTTGTAAATAGTAAGTCAACATGGTTAGAAACGGTCTTCTAAAAGTAAAACATAGAGTTCTTTTGGGCCATGAGCACCCAAAACTAATCTTTTCTCAATATCAGCTGTTCGTGAAGGCCCTGTAATGGTTGAAATCATCGTCGGAATCTCCTGCCCATAACGTTTCTGCATATAAGCCAAGGCATCTTTCACATCCCATACCAATTGAGAGGCCTTTGCTACTACAATATGAATCGGCGGATAGATGCTCAGACGACGTCCGGAAGCATTTGCATTGCTCACCATAATACTGCCATTACGTGCTATCAATGCTTCACATGAGGTAATGCTCGCATTGGCAGACTCGAAGTCTTTCTCTGTTTTGAAAAATGGGAAACCATAAGGGCTCAACAGATTTTGGATCCCCTGTTCCCAGGCATAGATATTTTTTATATTATTGACCTCTGTCAATGTAATCAGATTCTCAATGAGGCCGATCTCACCATCACAATAAAGAAACTTGCCGCCAGCGGCTGTCAGTTCGCGAACAAAAACAAGATCAACCAACTCATCCTCTTCTTTGTAAAGGGGTGTTTCTTTGAAATTAGGATGTGGATTATCGTTCTTTTGAAGTAGTGCCTGACGTATGCGTTTTAACATTACCTCCTTCGCTGTCGCGTTCTTCACATTCATGGCTCAATAGCAATATAAATACAGCGCTAGAGTTTTTCTAGCGCTGTAAAATCTAAATTAGTTTAAACTACCTGACGGATTATTGTCCAATCGCTGATCATCTTTTGAAGATGCTTCCTCAGGGTGAACATCCAATGGTAAATCGGTCTGTGGTACACCGCCGCCGTCAGCCCCGTTGACAAACTCATCATAAGTTGTCTTGGTATCGAAAGGACGCTTACCTAATATCTCTTCAAGATCAGATTGGAAAAGAATCTCTTTTTCCAATAGTTTCTCCGCGATCTTAATCAACCCCTCACGTTTGTCCAACAAAAGTTGTTTTGTCCGCGCGTAGACGTCTGTAATCAGATTACGGACTTCAGCATCAATCAGCTCTGCCGTTTTGTCAGAGTATGGTTTTTGAAAAGAGGCCTCTGAGCTATCACGGAAAGACACATTTCCTACCTTATCATTCATACCATAAATGGCAATCATTGCATAAGAAAGTTGCGTGATACGCTCCAAATCATTCTGAGCTCCTGTGGAAATTCTCCCGAAAGTAATATCTTCTGCCACACGTCCGCCCATAGTCATACACAAACTATCAACCAGTTGTTCGGTTGTATATAAGAACTGTTCACGTGGAAGATATTGTGCATATCCTAACGCCGCTACTCCACGCGGAACAATAGACACTTTTACCAAAGGATCGGCATGTTCTAAAAACCAACCCGCAATGGCGTGCCCCGCCTCGTGATAAGCAACAATACGCTTTTCTTCGGGGGAAATGATTTTATTCTTTTTCTCAAGACCACCGATCACACGATCCACGGCATCCTGAAAATCCTGCATATCTATTTCAGATTTGTTTTTACGTGCCGCAATCAATGCAGCTTCATTACACACATTGGCGATCTCTGCTCCCGCAAAACCCGGTGTCTGTGCTGATAATTTTTTGGCATCCACTTCCGCTGACAACTTCAATGGTTTTAAATGCACTTTAAAAATATGCTCACGACCTATCAAATCTGGTTTGTCAATAGAAATCTGACGGTCGAAACGTCCCGGACGCAATAATGCTGTGTCCAATACATCGATACGGTTTGTCGCTGCTAAAATAATAACACCTGAATCCGTACCGAAACCATCCATTTCCACCAACAACTGGTTCAATGTATTTTCACGTTCGTCATTGCCACCCATCATAGAATTTTTACCACGAGCACGACCGATTGCATCAATCTCATCAATGAAGATAATACAAGGGGCTTTCTCTTTGGCTTGTTTGAACAGGTCACGGACACGTGAAGCACCCACACCCACAAACATCTCTACGAAGTCTGAACCTGATAGGGAGAAGAAAGGCACCTGTGCTTCACCTGCAACAGCTTTTGCCAATAACGTTTTACCTGTTCCCGGAGGGCCTACAAGTAAAGCTCCTTTCGGAATTTTACCCCCTAGGTTCGTGTACTTACGTGGATTTTTCAAGAAATCCACGATTTCCATAACTTCTTGTTTTGCTTCTTCTAAACCAGCGACATCATTAAAGGTAATGTTGATCTGCGATTCTTTATCAAATAATTGTGCTTTGGATTTGCCGATATTAAAGATCGCACCACCGCCGCCACCAGCACCACCGCCCATCCGGCGCATCAAGAAAATCCAGATCGCTGCCAATACCAACAATGGCAACATAAATGTCACAAACCAGCTCGCCCAAGGATTGGAACGGTCAGCATATTTCAATTGCACTTTAGGTGTTCCAGGAGCCAATTCAGCTTGCGATGCTGCTAATTTCTTCTCCAATACCTCTGCTGAGGCATCCTTAAAGATATATTGAGGTCCTGTTTCCTCTTGACCAGCAAGACTGGGAATAGGATCATTACTCTTAGTTACATCTTTAAAACTCGGGTTGTCTTTCCAGCCTTTTTTTAGATAGACTTCTACCTCGACAAGATCATTTTTCTTATATGCTTCCAGACGCTCAACGGCTCCGGTTTTTAACATGCGTGTTTCAAAATCACTATAGCTAATTTCCTTAGCCGGGTTTTCTCCAAAAACATATTGCAAGGCAAAAAAACCTAAAAACATGGCAATCATAAGCCACACAAAATTGAATTTCGGCGGTTTTGGGCTTACCTTACTACTTGGGATTTTTTTCATTATATCGTAATTATATTTTCTGTATAAACTATTGTATTGAGGCGGTTATTAGGCGCTTTGGAAATGCTGAATCTGTGCATCTCCCCACAAATCCTCAATTCCGTAATGTGCTCTCTTCTCGGTCTTAAAGATATGTACAACCACATCCACAAAATCCAAAATCAACCATTCTCCATTTGATTGTCCTTCTTTATATTGGGGTTCTTGACCAAAAGCTTTATAAACTTCCTCCTCTACACTCTTGGCAATAGCGTTAACCTGAATGTTCGAGTCGGCATGACAAATCACAAAATAATCAGAAACAGAACTGTGAAGATCTCTTAAATCCAAGCGAACAATCTCGTTTGCTTTCTTTTCCTGCATACCGTGAACGATAATTTCTGATAGACGTTGCGACAATTCTGAACTTTTATTTTTACTCATTAAAAAATATGATAGTTTTGACTTAATATTTATTTAATACTTTCAGTTTGCAAAATAACAATATTTCGGGACTTATCATCGGTCAAAATATAATATATCTTGACAAAGTTGCCTCTACAAACGATTATTTAAGAGAATTATTGTCAAATTTCAAGCCACTCGCAGAGGGTACTGCCATTTTAGCAGAAGAACAGTTTCAAGGAAAAGGACAACGCGGGAGTACCTGGGTCAGCGAACCCGGAAAAAATCTGACCACATCCATTCTTTTAAAACCTCATTTTTTATCCATAGAACAACAGTTTGCACTCTCCGCCTCTGTGGCTATCGCCGTCGTAAAGTGGCTTAAAAGCAAAACGGAGCTGCCTGTAACCGTAAAATGGCCCAATGACATTTATGTCGGCAGCAAAAAAATAGCAGGGATCCTTATTGAAAATAAGTTAAAGGGAAATAAAATTGATGCTTCTATTATCGGAATAGGCATAAACATCAATCAGGTCAATTTTGACACAGCGACAACAATTACTTCATTATCCATCCTTACGGACAGAGACGATTATGTCATTAAAGACTTGGCTGTCGAACTTTTCGCAAGTCTCCAAAAGGAATATAATACCCTTTATGCCCAATCGTGGCGTTTCCAATTGGATCATTATAACGAGCTACTTTTCTGGAAAGGCGAGGAAAAACCATTTTTGGTCGCAGGGGAAAAAAAAACCGGGATCATCAAAGCCGTGGGGATCGATGGCCAACTGCAAGTGCTTATTGACAACAAACTGCATAAATTCAACATCAAGGAGATAAGCCATCTTATATCCTAATCTTTACACAAAATCCAGATAAACCATGTTAGAATATGCTAAATTTGTGAAGCGGATAAATTAAACCTTTATCAACTTTAGTTATCAAAGGTGTATAACGAACTGCAATAATTATTTAGGAAAATGAAAAAATTAGTATTGTTAATAACTGTGGTAATTTTCGCAGTTACCGGAGCCTTCGCTCAAATTCACAAACCTGTAAAATGGACTGTAGCCAGCAAAAAACTGAACAACAACGAAGCTGTTGTTTATGTCAAAGGAACAATCCAAAACGGATGGCACATCTATTCGCAGAATATTAAAGATGGCGGACCTATCCCAACTTCATTCAGTTTTGCTAAAGCTGCTGACTATGCATTGGTAGGTAAAACCGCTGAACCAAAACCAAAGGTAAAACACGAAGAGGTATTTAAAATGGATGTTGGCTATTTCACAAATGAAGTAATCTTTCAACAAAAAGTGAAGTTAAATAAGGGCACTGCAACAGTAAAAGGCACCGTAGAATGGCAGGCTTGTGATGCATCACAATGTCTTCCCCCGGATGAATATGCTTTTGCTGTGACAATCAAATAGTAAAAATGATCATACACGGATAAAATAATAAGGCGATTCTCATCGCCTTTTTTTATTTTTGGAGCTGACATCAGAAACAGATACGCATGTTAAAAAACACATTTATTCTACTTTTAATTGCTTTTTTCAGTCTTCCATTTACAACGACAGCTTTTGCATTTCAACAAGACAGTCTAACGAGTACTGAAGGGCTTCAATTTGAATCTTCACCTGACACCACTCCAGTGGTGGAGGCCGTACCAGACGATCTGGCTTTTTCAGAGGCCCCAGACACGACCCTCAGTCAGGATAGCAGCAAATTGGATAAGGCAACAACACATGTCTCTTCATCGAATTCAGATACAGGGAAAAAATCACTTTGGAGCATTTTTATTGCTGGATTAATCGGTGGTTTTGCCGCTCTTTTGATGCCGTGTATCTTCCCGATGCTTCCACTGACCGTCAGCTACTTCACCAAACAGTCGGGCACCCGTGCAAGCGGCATTAGCAAAGCGCTCCTCTATGGCCTTTTTATTATTGTGATATACGTGGCTTTGGGTATGATTATCACAATTGCTTTTGGTTCGGACGCGCTGAATGCATTATCAACGAATGGCATATTTAATTTCCTATTTTTTCTTTTACTCGTTGTCTTTGCGGCTTCTTTTTTTGGGGCTTTCGAAATCACGCTACCAAGTTCTTTTGTCAATAAGATGGATGCCAAATCCGATAAAGGAGGCCTGATCGGACTCTTCTTTATGGCTTTCAGCCTTTCACTGGTATCCTTTTCTTGTACAGGTCCGATCATCGGCACTTTGCTCGTTGAAGCAGCATCAAAAGGCGAACGTTTAGGCCCAGCGGTCGGTATGCTGGGTTTTTCCATTGCTTTGGCGATCCCTTTCGGTCTGTTTGCTATGTTCCCTTCCATGCTAAAATCATTGCCAAAATCTGGCGGATGGCTCAATTCGGTGAAGGTCGTTCTCGGATTTTTGGAACTCGCTTTGGCGCTAAAGTTTTTGTCCAACGTAGATCTGGCTTACCACTGGAATTGGCTTGATCGTGAAGTATTCCTTTCCTTGTGGATTGCCATATTCGGTCTGATGGGCTTATACCTAATCGGCAAGATCAAGTTTTCACATGATAGTGATCTGAAATTTCTATCTGTACCGAGAACGCTATTGGCAATCATTGTATTCTCTTTTGTTGTTTATATGGTCCCTGGTCTATGGGGCGCACCATTGAAATCCATTTCGGCTTTCTTACCACCTTCTGCAACACAGGACTTTGACCTTTCGGCTGGAGTAGCAAGTGCGCCAGCGCACAGCGATGGCAAAGTAAAGAAATACGCCGAAATCTTCCATGAACGCGGTACACCTAAAGGGTTTGACCCGTACTACGATTATGATCAAGCTCTGGAAGCTGCGAAAGAACTAAATAAACCTGTATTAATAGATTTCACAGGTTGGAACTGTGTGAATTGTCGAAAAATGGAAGCAAATGTATGGACAGATCCAGGTGTTGCCAAACTATTAAAAGAAGAATTTGTTATGGCAGAATTATTTGTGGATGATAAAACAGAATTACCGGCAAACGAACAATTTGTTTCTAAGTATAGCAGCAAGAAGATCAAAACGATTGGCAATAAAAATAGTGATTTTCAAGCATCTACTTTCAATAGCAACTCGCAACCATTATATGTCATTGTCGACGCTTCTGGGACAGTATTAGTGCCACAAACTGGCGCAAACTATAATATTGAACAATACAAAGCTTTTTTGCAAAGTGGTATTGATGCTTTTAAAGCAAAAAAATAAGCGGCCCAACCTTGGGCTGCTTAAAGCTTGTTATAATTGTTGGCCCTATTATAAAGTTTACATGAAGTTTAATCTTCATTTAGATTAAATGCAGATCAGATGGCTATTATTTAATTGTTTTGAAGTGATTCATAACTTTTAATAACGGAAATATAATTGTATATAAACACAAAAATAGCTAAGTTTGAGTACGTATGAGTAACATTAAAAAAATTGCTGTTTTGACATCTGGAGGAGATGCTCCAGGAATGAATGCTGGTATTCGCGCTGTAGTAAGGGCGGGTATCTATAACAATCTTGAGGTATTTGGTGTACGCAGGGGTTATGATGGTTTGGTCAATGGTGAAATTTTTCCCATGGATGCCAAATCTGTGGCCAATATCATACAGCGTGGCGGTACTATCTTAAAAACTGCCCGCAGCGAAGCCTTCAAGACAATAGAAGGACGCAAACAAGCTTATGATAATTTACGCAGCCATGGAATTGACGCAATGGTTGTCATCGGAGGTGACGGAACATTTACTGGCGCATCAAAATTCATTGACGAGTTTGACTTTCCAATTATCGGTCTCCCGGGCACAATCGACAATGATTTGGCCGGAACAGACTTTACCATTGGCTATGATACAGCAATAAACACTGTTATTCAGGCTGTAGATAAGATCCGTGACACTGCAGAATCCCATGACCGTGTTTTTGTGATCGAAGTTATGGGACGTGACTCGGGCTTGATCGCCATCCGTTCTGGTATAAGCACCGGTGCGGAAGCTGTATTGGTTCCCGAATTTGAGGTAGATTACGATACAATCATGAAAAGGCTGGATAAAAGCCGGAAGAATAAATCTTCACGCATTATCATCGTTGCCGAAGGAGACAAAGAAGGTGGAATGGTCGTTTCGGAAAAAATAAAGGAAAATTTCCCGCATTACGATGTAAGGCTTTCTATTTTGGGCCACATCCAACGTGGTGGAAGCCCGACCTGTATGGACCGTGTATTGGCCAGTAGACTTGGTGTTGCTGCAGTAGAAGCACTCGTTGCAGGACGTAGAGGCGAAATGGCCGGGTTGATCTGCAGCGAAGTTAGATTCACACCCTTCAAGAGTGCGATTAAACATAACGTTAAACTTAACGAAGATCTACTTCGTATCATTGAAATACTTTCCTTGTAAGGATAGTGTTTTCCATCGGATATAAAAGAAACGAGCATGATATTTATTTCATGCGCGTTTCTTTTATATCCCAAATTAGACAATACATGCTATCCAACCAACTTTTACATTATCTCGAAAGCCTATTTCAGTAGCTTATTGAGATATTCTTCATTTACGGCAGGTAATTGAATCGCCTGTCCGGCCTTAGCCATTGAATCCGCAAAATGATTGGTATTTTGGATCGCCTGCTCATAGGCTTTGACAACCTGATCGGAGATATATAAAGACTTGGGATCTTTGATATCAACTTGATATTGATTGTCAGCTAAAGACACATGGTGATAGAAGCGATAGGCAGCTGCCTTCAACAGGCCTAGTTCTTTTTGTGACAGCTCATCTATCCGCGCATTTGGCGGTAATGTCACATCTATAAATTCCTGCCCCTTCGCCAGCGCGTCAATGGAATGATCCAAAGGGATTGCACTGAGCGCCTCAAGGTTTACCACTGGCACGCCATTTTCTTTCTTCGAATTACAGGCGACAGCAAAAATGGCCAAGACCATGACCAATATCAGTTTTTCTTTCATTTTATGCTAATCTGTGTACACTTCACTCTGTTCAATCTCCACGAACTCCTGAGTAAATGATTCGCCGCACCAAGATTGGTCGGAACGAATATTTTTTAAAGGTGAGTTCATTCTCCGGACAAAGATAGCTAAAAGATCAATAGCTGGCTTCTAACAAAAAACACCTATTTAAAATCCATCAACAAAGATAAGATTTTAAGTAGGTGTTTTTGTATTTCAGTACCGGACTGAAAGAACAGTTTATTTTAATAGCTCTGCCAATTTAGCTTCCAAAGCTTCTCCTCTTAGATTTGAAGCGACGATTTTACCCGACGGGTCAATTAAGAAGTTCTGTGGAATTCCACGTACTTCGTACAATTTCACGGGAGCAGATTTCCAGCCCTGTAAGTCGGAGACATGTGGCCATTGTTGCAAATTATCATCATGAATTGCTTTCATCCAAGCATCTTTTTTACCTGGGTTGTCCAAGGAAACACCAAACACAGTAAAGCCTTTATCTTTAAATTTATTAAATGCGGCAACAACGTTCGGGTTTTCGTGACGACAAGGTCCACACCAGCTCGCCCAAAAATCCAACAATACATATTTTCCTCGAAGTGAAGATAAAGAGACATTATTACCTGTAGTATCCGGTAATGTAAAATCAGGAGCTACCGAACCTATGGCAACAGCTTTCAGTTTTTGGATGCGCTCGGACAATTCTTTACCTTTTTCAGAATTTTTTAATTCCGGAGACAGTTTCTCGAAAGAAGTTACATACTCGTTTACATTTTCGCCGCTTACGTTTTCGGAAAGCAAATCCAATGTATACCAGCTTTTTGGATTCTTATTGATAAATTCAGCATCAGCTTTCTCCATCTTTTCCGAGATCTCTCCAGCTTGCTTTTGCAGCCCCTCAATAAATTTTGGGTCTTGTTTCTGCGCATCCGAAGCAGCATAATATTGTTGGTTTAATGCTTCAAATCCATCTGCATAAGGCTTTACAAAAGCTTTGTATTGCGTAAAGTCATCATTAATCGCTGTACCTGTTATCACAGCATCTTTAAATCCTTTGGATGCATCTACTTTGATCACACCTTTGGACAAATACAACTGAGCCGTTTCAGGTTGCTTTTGTGCACCCCGGAGTTCGCCAAAGGAAAGCCCCTCTGCAGAATAAATCATCACACCTTTAGTTGGCGATGCTACCTGGCCGTTAAATTTAAACTCACCTTTGACCACAGCAGCTGAATCTAGCTGACGGGTACCATTATTGGCGTACTGCATAAATACTTTAGCCTTATCAGAAGCTGCATTCACTTTTCCTGTCACTGTATAGCTTTCTTGTGCCATCAATAAGGCTGGTAAAAAGCTTAAACCCATCAATATTCCCTTCTTCATAATTATATACTTCCCATAAATGTAAAAGATTTCCGTTGCATTGACATGCTATTTAACATTATTTAGCAAAGTTGTTACCATCGTCCCGAAGCACCGCCACCACCGAAATCACCGCCACCAAATCCACCAAACCCACCGCCGGATCCACCTCCAAATCCACCGCCACCACCTCGGTTACCTCCCCCAAGACCGTTAAGCAAAGTCCACCAGAAAATATCTGAAGAGCCACGGCCATTCATCACACGGCCGCCGCCTTTTCCTCCGCCACCGCGGTTTGAAAACATCACGACAAGAAATATCACGACAATAATGACAAATATGATGGATCCCGATCCACCGCCGCTAGGCTGTTTGGGATCAGCTTTATATTCGCCCTTGGCATAGGAAATCAGGGAATTCGTCGCTTTGTCAACTCCACTGTAATAATCTTTCTGGCGGAATGCCGGTTTGATATCATTCTCTATAATACGATAAGCAATCGCATCTGGTACCGCTCCTTCAATTCCATAGCCGGTCTGAATCGTAACAGCCCGGTCGCCCAATGCTGCCAGCAATAGAATACCGTTATTGTATTTTTTATTACCGACACCCCACTTCTTCGCCAGACGGACAGCGTAATCTGAAATATCATATCCTCCGGTGGAGTTCATCATAACCACAGCGATCTGTGTAGATGTAGAATCTTCAAAGGCCAGCAGCTTTTGCTCCAATTGCTGCTTTTGACTCGAAGTCAGCGTATTAGTATAATCATTAACAAGTCTATTCGGTGCCTCCGGAAAATCCTGACCTATTGCTGTCATGAACGTCAGCGCCCAAAGCAACATCAGCATGACCGGAATCCGAACCCGGGAAAATAATTTCGACATAAGTTTTATTTTTTTATTGACTAGCGATCACCAAAAACAATGTCATTTGGCAATTCATTAATATCGTCATGTTCACGGGGAAAGAATTTCGCTAACTGTTTGCCTGCATGTTCAATCCCTTTCACCAGTCCCTCCACAATTCTATCCATACGGAATTCCTCGACCATTAGATCTTTGGTGCAATTCCAAAAGTCGATTTCTACGCGTTGATCGATCCCTTTATCACCAATGATGGAAAATTTATGATCTTCCAATGCAATATAAATAAGAACTCCATTCTTCAGCACAGTTTTATGCATGCCTAATTTGGAAAAATAGTATGTTGCACGGTCATGAACTTCATCTGGGCAGTGATTTTCTATCACAACACGAATTTCTCCTGACGTCTCGTTTTCAGCCAGATTAATGGCGTGAACGACTCTTTCTTGCTCTTCTGCGTTTAAAGCCATAATATATTTTCATTTATGTTCACATTAAGAGTTCGACCTTCGGCCCAAACGGAATGCAAACATCTAACATAAAGCATTTTATATAAAAAAAATGGATGAAGGGCCATACGCAAGCCGCATCATCCATCATTTCGTCCATTTCTAACAAAGATGTTATTAAAATGATACGGTAGGGGCCTTATCTGAACCAGGGGCAGCAGTAAATGTACCTTTGGCTTTAAAGCCGAACATGCCCGCCATTAAATTATTCGGAAAGCTGCGTACAGTCGTATTGAATTGCTGCACGGCTTCATTATAAGATCTACGTTCCGTCGAAATACGGTTTTCCGTACCTTCCAATTGCGCTTGCAATTCCAAAAAGTTTTGATTTGCCTTTAAGTCCGGATAAGCTTCCACCGAAGCCAATAGACGACTCAAAGAACCACTGAACTGATCTTGTACTTTCTGGAATTTAGCAATATTCTCCTCCGATAAATCATCCGCATTGATGGTAACCGACGTTGCCTTAGCGCGCGCTTCAACCACGGCAGTTAATGTGCTTTCTTCATGTTTCGCGGCACCTTTTACAGTGTTCACTAAGTTCGGCACCAAATCTGCACGACGTTGGTAAGCATTTTCAACCTGTGCCCATTTCCCTTTGACATTCTCATCTTGAGAAACCATCGTATTGTAACCACATGAGTTTAATGATACTAATGCAAATAAACCGCATAGGGCTACTAAAAATCTTTTCATTTTCATTGTTAAAAGAATTAAATACTATTCAAATTATATGGATACACTATCAAAGCATATACCAAGCTCCTACTAAGATAAGAATATTTTTATTTCCAAATCGGCAAACAACCAATATTCCGTAACTTTGTGGCGGTTTTGGGATAAAAACCCAGCCCTTTTATCTTATGCAAAAAGAAATTGAAATTGCTATCCTTCCCGAAAAAATCGAAGATGAGCAATATATTCTACAAGAAGGTGTAAAAGCATTGCACCTAAAACCACAACAGGTCAAAGGATTTAAAATTCGTAAACGTTCTATTGACGCCCGCAGCAGACAGGTGGTTTATAGGGCACGGGTCATTTATTACATCGACGAATTCCCTTTGCCTGAGCTATATGAAAATCATTTTAAATCTGTCCGGACAGGAAAGCCGGTTATTATCGTTGGCGCAGGCCCTGCAGGTTTATTCGCCGCGATCCGCTGTATTGAGCGAGGTCTCAAACCAATTGTCATTGAGAGAGGCAAAAAAGTACAGGACCGAAGACGCGATCTTGCGAAGCTAAACCGCGAGGGCACTGTGAACCCCGAATCCAACTACTGTTTCGGAGAAGGTGGCGCGGGGACCTATTCAGATGGGAAACTTTATACCCGCTCCAATAAAAGAGGTGACGTTGACAAAGTCCTTAAGCTTTTTGTGTCCCATGGAGCGACAACGGACATTTTAGTGAATGCCCGCCCCCACATCGGCACCAACAAGCTCCCGCATATTATCGAAGCGATGCGGGAGAGTGTGATCGAATTTGGAGGTGAGTTTCTTTTCGATCAACGTGTAGATGATATATTGGAATCCTTTGGTCAGGTCCGTGGTGTAAAATTAGCCAGTGGAGAAGAAATCAAAGCCGATCATGTGATTGTAGCCACGGGCCACTCCGCGCGTGATATTTTCGAACTATTTCATCGCAATAATTGGTTGATTGAAGCGAAAGCTTTTGCGCTCGGTGTCCGCATTGAACATCCACAGGCTATTATTGATCAGGCTCAATACCATTGTCAGGTCAGAAGTGAGCATTTACCACCAGCCTATTATAGTC
Organism: Sphingobacterium sp. DR205; assembly: GCF_011064245.1. NCBI lineage: Bacteria > Pseudomonadati > Bacteroidota > Sphingobacteriia > Sphingobacteriales > Sphingobacteriaceae > Sphingobacterium > Sphingobacterium sp. DR205. Next base: position 6,938,440 of record NZ_CP049333.1, read on the forward strand.
TGGTCGAGCAAGTTAATGATCGCGGTGTCTTTTCATTTTGTATGTGTCCGGGTGGCGTTATTGCCCCCTGTGCAACTGACCATAACGAAATCGTCGTCAACGGCTGGTCTCCATCCAAACGGAATAATCCACATGCCAATTCAGGTACCGTCATCCAGATCAACCTCGATGATGTACCTAATACCCTGAATGATCCCTTTGCTCTGCTTGATTTTCAAAAGCAGATCGAACGCAGGGCTTTCGAAGTTGGCGGAGGAAACCTTGTTGCTCCCGCACAACGGATGGTTGACTTTGTCGAAGGACGAGTATCTATGGATCTACCGGAAAATTCGTATAAACCTGGAACTTCTTCGGCAGACTTGCGAGAGGTTTTACCAACTTTTGTACATGAAGCGCTTCGGGGTGCCCTCCCAATATTTGGTAAAAAGATGAAAGGTTACTATACGAATGAAGCTATTCTGGTCGGTGTAGAATCGAGGACATCTTCGCCTATACGTATCCCGCGAAATAAAGAAAACCTGCAACACCCTCAGGTCAAAGGACTTTACCCTTGTGGGGAGGGAGCCGGCTATGCCGGCGGCATTATTTCAGCCGCGATAGACGGGATTAATTGTGTCGACGCTATTGATTTAAGTTAAGATTTTTTATTTTTTCTCTTGCAGAATAAGAAGAAATGCCTTACTTTTGTAGCATCAACGCGAAAGTAGCTCAGTTGGTAGAGCACAACCTTGCCAAGGTTGGGGTCGCGAGTTCGAATCTCGTCTTTCGCTCTAAAAAAGCTTCCAAAATTTGGAAGCTTTTTTTATTTATTAGCTTAATTTACGCACCTCCCCCAAACTCATAATCGAGCTGTTGAAAAAAGACAACAAGCCCACCAATACAACAATAAGACCCGCAATGATAAATGCCGTCGCCACTCCGATCACATCTGCGATAAAGCCTGTAAAGAGAAGTCCTATCATACTTGGTAAAATAGCGATGCTAAAATAAAGCGAGAACACACGACCCAACATTTCCGCCGGCACCTGCTCTTGAATAATTGTCATAAATGAGGCCGAGAAAATAGACATTGAAACTCCGCCCAGACCGGTCATAATGACAAAAGGAATAAACCAAGTAGAGGGAAACCAACCCGACAGGGCAAACGTGATTCCTAAAACAATATGCATGCTATTAACCAATACCACCTTGGACACCGACACTTTTGCAAGTCCCAAAAAGCTCCCTCCGATAAGCATACCTATCCCCCAAATAATCTCAATAATGCTCATTTCCCACTTACCACCACTATAATGACCAATGGTCAATAAAGGGAACATGATCGCAACGGGCATAATACAAAAAGTCGCCACCATGGCATAAATAAATAACATTTTTAAGCCCTTATTATGATAGATCGCTCTCATTCCTTGCTTAAGATCTTCCAAAACGGCAGCAATCGAAGGCTTCATATCAGATCGGGAAAGATGTGGGATAGTTACAAAAAATAAAGATGTGATGGCTACCGCGGCACCAATGACATCCAGGTACAGCACCTGTGAAATTGGGAAATAACTAATTGCCAATGTCCCCAATGCAGGGCCTGCGATACTACTTACTGACTGTAGCATCTGATTAATCCCCGATACACGCAATAATTTATTTTCAGGCACAAGCAACGGTGCAATTGCCTGCATGGCCGGCGAATGAAATGCAGAGCCGATCGAACGACAGGCCATCAATAAATAAATTAGAAACATATTGGTGCCGTCACTTTTTAGCACAAATGTCATTCCTAGGGTACAGAGAGCGATAAAACCATCAGCGAAAATCATGACTTTCTTTCTATCCCAACGATCGATATAAACACCGGCAAATGGTCCGATAATCGCCTGTGGTAACAAACCGGCAATAGCGGCAAAAGCCAATATCTCAGCAGATCTGTGTGTCAAACTCAACCAGATCATGATCGAAAAGTTGACCGCTGAACTGGACAGTAAAGAAATAAATTGTCCAATCCATATATAACTATAGGTACGAAACCAGTTATTTTTTTCCATAAAATTTTAAATAAAAAATACAACAGGTGCATGATCAAGAATGATCAGCACATTAAAGTAAAACGCTTTTACCACCTACCGAATCAGCAAATGAAAATACCGGATCGCGCGCACCGAATATCAGACTTGTCAAAGCTGCAAGTGGATACCTCAGAGAGCACCAATCCATTCATTAAGCGAACAGGTGTGTCCAATGGAGAATTTAAAAACGTAAATGAGCTATAAAACCCAAGGTTTATAAGCGTAAGCTGTATACAAAGACATGTTCATAACGGTACAAAAGTAAGAGAAAAGAAGCAAAAACACAACTCCAAGGCTTCTACCTATTTTAAAACCGTTTCCACCGGATCTTTTAAAGAGAAATGTTGATCAAAAAAATAAGGCGTATACCGATTGGTAAACGCCTTATTCAGTGTATAGTTTGTGTGATTTTATTTAGTTCGTTTTTAGGCTTTGTTCCACCAACTCCTCGACATATTTCCGAACAACTTCGTTTGAAAAGCGGGTCGTTACATCAAAGGCAAAAGCATGTACAAGTAGGATACGTGCTGATTCTTCACCTATTCCACGCGCTCTCAAATAAAACAAAGCTTCATTATCAAACTGACCGATCGTACATCCGTGTGAACATTTCACATCATCCGCAAAAATCTCCAGTTGTGGTTTTGTATAAACCGCTGAATTATCCGACATCAACATATTATTGTTCTGTTGGAAAGCGTTGGTTTTCTGTGCATCTTCGCGAACGAAGATCTTTCCGTTGAAAACAGCCGTAGATTTATCCTGTGTAATATTTTTATACCATTCGTAGGATTCACAATGTGGCTTAAGATGGTCCACAACAGTGTGATTGTCCACCAATTGATCCCCCGCTGTCAGGTTAATACCATACAGATGACTTTCTACATTTTCAGCATCTAAGCGCACATTAATATTATTGCGAATAAAGGATGCACCGGGGAAATTACAGTTGTAGTTATTGTAAAGACTATATTTTTCCTGATATACTTCTGTATGATTAAAGTAACGGCTCGCAGATTCGGCCACCTGAAGATAGTAATGTTGAACTTTAGCATTCTCTTTTACTATGATTTCCGAAACTTTATTATGCACATTGCTTGCGCTACCATCTGCCATAATAAAACTCTCGATCAGTTCAAGTTCAGCATTAGGTTCGACAACGACCAAATTCCGTGTCTGTGCAAAAAAGTCTTCTTTTCCGGTTGCTACGTGGATAATCTGAATAGGTTTATCAAGTACAACGCCTTTTTTCAAATGGATAAATACACCATTCGTAAAGGCCGCTGTGTTGAGTGCCACCATAATATTATCGGACTTGTCAGCGTATTTCGCAAAATGGGACTGAAATGCAGGTTCCTCAACAGCGTCATCCATTGGAATAACAACAAGTCCCTTTACCTTTTCCAGCTCACTCACCGCCAATACGTACTGGCCATTAACCAGAATAATACGGTACGCATCCAAATTCGGAATCTCTCCCGCGCTAAAATCCAAGCCCTCGATATCCACATCTACATCAAGCGCATAAGGCTTATTGACAATACTGTGGATGTTTGTATATTTCCATTCTTCATTCTTAACTGTGGGAAAGCCTGCTGCTTCGAAACGCTCGAATGCTTGTTGACGCGCTTCCGTAAAGAAAGCAGGTCCGTCTGAAACACGTTGCTCTTTAAAAGCTCCCAACACTTGTTGAAGTAATGATTCTGAAACTAATGTACTCATGTTATTTTTTAATCAAATCGCCAAAATTCTCTTCCACTCCTATTTTATCGGTGTAAAAGATTAGGCGTTTTGTGTATCATATTCTTTTAACCAATCGTATCCCTTTTCTTCGAGCTCCAAAGCCAATTCTTTAGGCCCCGATTTCACGATACGGCCATTGTACAAGACGTGAACAAAATCTGGAACGATGTAATCCAACAGACGCTGGTAGTGTGTGATGACAATAAAGGCATTGTCTTTGGAACGCAACTGATTCACACCATTTGCAACAATACGAAGTGCATCGATATCCAGACCTGAATCTGTTTCATCCAAAATTGATAATTTAGGATTCAACATCGCCAGCTGAAAAATCTCGTTACGTTTTTTCTCACCACCGGAGAACCCTTCGTTCAAAGAACGATTCGCTAAATTGGCCGAAAACTCAACCAGCTTTTGCTTATCCTTTACCATCTGTAAGAATTCTTTGGCTTCCATTGGAGGCAAACCTTTATATTCACGAATATCATTCACTGCTGTTTTCAGAAAATTGATATTCGATACACCCGGGATTTCAACAGGATATTGAAACGCCAGGAACAGTCCCTCACGAGCACGATCCTCTGGAGAAAGATCCAATAAATCCACGCCATCCAAAAAAGCAGAACCTTCATTCACTTCGTATGATTCACGTCCGGCCAAAACATTACCTAAGGTACTCTTTCCAGCTCCATTAGGTCCCATAATAGCGTGGATTTCCCCTGCTTTAACTTCCAGGTTTAATCCCTTTAATATTTGTTTGTCTTCTACAGACGCATGTAAATTTTTAATGCTTAACATTTTATTCTTATTGAGTATTGAACGATACGCCAGCATTAGCTAGCTTGCTCAATTATTTATTATCTATCCTACTGAACCTTCTAAAGAAATCGCCAATAATTTTTGTGCTTCCACAGCAAATTCCATTGGCAACTGATTTAACACCTCTTTAGCGTAACCATTAACAATTAACCCAACCGCTTTTTCGGAATCAATACCACGTTGGTTTAAATAAAACACTTGATCTTCACCAATTTTCGATGTAGTCGCCTCGTGCTCCAATTTTGCTGTCTTATTGCGGTTTTCGATATAGGGGAATGTATGTGCACCACATCTATCACCGATCAGTAAAGAATCACATTGGGTAAAGTTTCGGGAATTATCAGCATTAGGCCCTATTTTCACCAATCCTCTGTAACTATTGTGGCTTTTTCCCGCAGAAATTCCTTTTGAAACAATTTTAGACTTCGTGTTTTTACCTAAGTGGATCATTTTTGTCCCAGTATCAGCAACTTGGTAGTTACGGGTCATTGCAACCGAATAAAATTCACCGATTGAATTATCTCCTTTTAGGATTACCCCTGGATACTTCCAGGTAATTGCAGATCCAGTCTCTACCTGAGTCCATGAAATCTTGCTATTATCACCTCTACAGATCCCGCGTTTCGTTACAAAGTTGAAAATACCACCTTTACCGTCTTTGTCACCGGGATACCAGTTCTGCACAGTAGAGTATTTAATTTCTGCATCGCGTTCAGCAATCAGTTCCACTACAGCAGCGTGTAATTGATTCTCATCACGCATCGGCGCAGTACAGCCTTCCAGATACGACACGTAGGCCCCTTCATCCGCAACGATTAAGGTACGTTCGAACTGACCTGTATTTTGTGCGTTAATACGGAAATAAGTTGACAACTCCATCGGACATTTCACGCCCTTTGGAACATAAACAAATGATCCATCCGAAAACACGGCAGAGTTTAACGCAGCATAAATATTATCTGTTTGAGGAACCACTGTTCCCAAATATTTCTTTACGAGATCAGGATGTTCTTGTACGGCTTCGCCAAATGAACAAAAGATTACCCCTTGTTCCTTTAGCTTCTCACGGAACGTTGTCTTTACCGATACCGAATCAAAGACCGCATCAACAGCTACCACACCGGCCAAAATCTTTTGCTCATCCAAAGGAATACCCAACTTTTCAAATGTAGCAATCAATTCAGGATCAACTTCGTCCATAGAATTCAATTGCGGTTTTGCCTTTGGGGCAGCATAATAAGATAGATCTTGAAAATCAATCTCTGGAGCTCTGAAATTTTGCCAAGTAGGCATCTTTAACGTCAAGAAATGACGAAAAGCTTTCAATCTCCACTCCAATAACCATTCAGGCTCATTCTTTTTTGCCGAAATAAAACGAACCGTCTCCTCTGTAAGGCCTTTGGCTGCGATTTCCATTTCGATATCTGTCGTGAACCCGTATTTATATTCTTCGAGCTCCAGCTCTTTTAATAAATCGTCGTCTTTAGTACTCATATTTCGCTCTCACGGTTTAACTAATTCGGGAGGGGTCTAACCTCCGCACCTATCGAACTGCAAAGTTACAATTTCAAAGCCAATAAAATACATTTTATGTATCCTCAAACAGGTATTTTTAATAAAAAAATGACATTTATCATTTCATTTCATTGAAATGCGCACATTTCAAACGATTATGACAGTCAAATGATTTTAAATCAATAAAAATTATAACAAACTACAAATCATATAAACAAAATCTATTTATCATCAATAATTTTGTTTATTTTTAAATTTCCAAATATAATTTTGTATATTTACAAATACTATTGATTATTAAGACTTAAGATATGCCGTTTGCACCAGACAAAACAGATTTAAAAATTCTTAAACTATTACAAGAGAATGGCCGTATTACCAATTTGCAATTAGCATCCAGTATCGGGCTCTCTCCTGCACCGACTTTAGAACGTGTAAGAAAACTTGAGAATTCGGGCTTTATCAAGAGTTATCATGCTTTTGTTGACGAAGAAAAATTAGGACTAGGCATAAAATCCTTTATACAGATCTCGCTGGATTTCCACACACACAATGCAATTCCAGAATTTGTCGCTGCCGTAAAAATGATCCCGGAGGTAACAGAGTGCCACCATGTCACCGGTAATTGCGATTTTATTCTCAAGGTCTACGTAAAAGACATAAAAGCCTATGAAGGTGTTATCATGGAAAAGATTGCCAAAATTCCTTTTGTAAAAACATTCCAAACTATGATGATTATGTCCACAAGCAAAAAGGAACCGATCATTCCATTGGAATACTAAAAGAAAAGCCTATGAAAACATCATCCCAATATCAGGATCTCGCAATGATCCTTGCTTGGCCTGATGCTACGATCCGCGGTGACGAAGCATGGATGATGTTTTTCAAGAAAATAGGCCTTGTTAAAAATCTAAACTTTAAAGTCGGCCACACAGGCATCGTCCTGATCGAACGCGATACAGGCAAACTTTGTTTCTACGATTTTGGCCGATATATTGCCCCAAGAGGATACGGAAGAGCACGTTCAGAAGATTCTGATCCAAAACTAACGATTAAACTTAAAGCACAAATTGAGCGAAACCACATCCTAAACCTGCCGGAAATTGTCCGGTATTTTGAAGAGATGAAAGATGCCATGCAGGGCGTCGGCGATCTTTATTTTTCCATTGTCCAAAAAATAGATTTTTATCATGCAAAAGCTTTTGCTGATCAATGGGTACACCGGGGATCATACCCCTATGGCGCCGTAGCGTACAATAACAATAATTGCTCCCGATTTATTGTAAGACTCCTTATCCACGCCTCCAAAAAGTTTCATTTCTGGCATCCGATCAATTTTCCGGAAACCATAAAGGCAAGCCCAATGAGCAATATAGTCAACTCTTGCTCCGACGGGTCAATCTATAAATATACGACATCAGGCGGCCTGCAACGTATAAAAATGGGACGATTCACATCATTGTTATTTCTCCTTAAAAAACTAAGGAGTAATATCTCTGCTCGTTGCGCTGGAACGTTACCCGAAGATATTACAATTGGTGGAATGCTGCAGAAAGATAAGCCCTGCCACCTCCCAGCCAGCGCACAGTACCTAGGCGGTGTCGGCGAGGGGGCCTGGTTCCACATAGACCCCATTAGTGCGAATCGGGTGATTATACATCGATTCACGCAACAAGGAGAGCATGAATACAGTGTTCTGGGGGAAACGAGCCAGCCCATAGATTTTGAAAGCTCCTATCAGATCACCTACGACAGCCATTTTCTATTCAGTCATCTACGACAAAATAAGAATACCATTCGAATCGAACATATCCATGTTTTGGCAATTGGAGAAACCGGTGTTACTGCCCATGACAAATACGCTTAGACCAAACGCCAATCAATAGGAGTCTTACCATGCTCCACCAAATATTGATTTGCCTTTGAAAAGTGTTTGCTTCCAAAAAAACCCCTGTAAACAGAAAGCGGCGATGGGTGCACAGCTGTCAAAATAAGATGCTTACGCGCGTCGATCAATACACTTTTCTTTTGCGCGTAGCTACCCCAAAGCAGAAAGACCACATGCTCACATCGTTCGGAAATAGCATGTATAATACTGTCTGTAAAAACTTCCCAGCCTCTTTTCTGGTGCGAACCGGCCAAATGCGCCTGCACAGTCAGCGTTGCATTAAGCAACAATACGCCCTGCTTGGCCCAAGACGTCAGATCCCCTGATCGAGGTTCTACAAATCCATCAATATCATCCTGTAATTCCTTAAAAATATTCTTTAAAGAAGGCGGCAATACAATCCCCTCTGGCACAGAAAAAGACAAACCATGTGCCTGACCATCATTGTGATACGGGTCCTGCCCGAGAATAACAACTTTAACATGTTGGAGCGGAGTCAGTTTAAAAGCATTCATCACCAGATCAGCAGGCGGAAACACCTTAGTCCGTTGACGTTCCGCCTGTACAAAGGCAGACAATTGTTTCATATAAGGCTGACTGAACAAAGGTTTCAATACTGGTGCCCAAGAATCATCATATAGCTTTTCCATAAACCAAACTTAGAAAAAGTTGCATGTAATGGCAAATTTATTCCCCGGTCGCTGTTCATAAAGCACTTACGATAGCGGAACAGTTATCTGCCATAAGATCATTTTGACGATCGGTATGAGCATGAAATGTATAATTTTACAAAATAACCACTTGAACAAGTTGCTTAAACGACGAAATTAACGGATATTTGCAGAATTAAATTGAACACAAATATTTTTAAACAAAGATTTATGTCAAATCTCGTTAGAATCATCATTTGCAGTGCATTGCTGATTGGGACAGTTGCTTTATTTTGGACCGGAAATTGGGGATGGGGAATACTAGGCATCTTGATCACAATTCTTGGTTTTGTCACTGTATTTTTTCATGAATACATGCTTATCGCGCAATGGTATATGCGCAAACAAGATATGGCTGCTGCCGAAAAATGGTTAAAGAAAATCACGAATTATGAAAAACAATTAATTCCGCAACAACATGGTTATTACAACATGTTAATCGGATTGATCGAATCTCAACGCGCTCCAATGCAATCCGAAAAGTATTTCAAAAAGGCGCTTGCACTCGGACTTCATATGGATCATAATATCGCGTTGGCAAAATTAAGTTTAGCAGGTGTAGCAATGGCAAAACGTAATAAACGTGAAGCGGAAAAATTACTTCAAGAAGCTAAGAAAGCAGATAAAAATAAACTGTTAGCTGACCAAATAAAAATGATGAAAGATCAGATGGGCATGTTAGACAAACAACAGATCCGTTACAATCGATAAGAAATAAATTTCAAAAAGCTAAAAAAGCGCTGGAATCTTTGAAGACTCAGCGCTTTTTCTATTTATGTAAGTCCGATCAACTATTTATTCAGCAAGATGGGGACTTCCAAAAATTTACCTTCCTCCTCGCTACTTTCAAAAACAAGTTTGATACTAACGGGTTTATCGGTCTTCTTCCAGTCTTTCACAATTACCTGAATATCTACAGGTTTATCCTCCTCAAGCAGATAATGCAAATAGTTCTGTTTATCTTCAAAGTTGATCCGGACATTTCCCATCTGAATTGAAGAGAAAAAATGCGGCTGCTTCTTTTGATCCAGAATCTGTGTGGAGAAAGTATTCATTTTATACTCGCGGGGATCTGTACTGTAGGATATTGCAAATAAATTAATAACCAACTCATTTTTTGCCTTATCCACATGAAACTCTTTTAAATCAAATTGGATATCATCAACCACCAATAATGAATCCGCAGATTGAGCTTGCGCTGTGCCAGCAGTAAAACAAAGAAAAAGCAGGATGACAGCACAATGGAAAATTTTAGTCATATATTATACTATTTAAAAAGCCACGCTAACCGTGGCTCCTATCTATTAAAAATCTATTGAAATCAAATTATGCACGCAAACGGTCGGCCGAGCGAATCAGTTTCTCATCCCTGCGTACTCCGCCCAATGCCAGCGCACAAAAAATAATTGATATTGGCAATAAAAAGAAACCAACCCCGATATTACCGGCTCCCAAAAACTGACCGACGGTAGCGAGGTGTGTGCTCGCGGATGAATAAAGCCAGATGGCGAAAAATATAATTGCGACAATCTCTACCCATATCAATAAAAGCTGAACCTTACGTTGTCTAAATTTAAATATGGTGATAATCGGAAGCAATCCCAATAGCGCTGCCACAATAGTCTGAAGGATATAACCAAAACCACCTTCATGGACCGGCTGCCCAGCAGTAACGCCATAAACACCTGTTACCTTCACATTTTTTCCCAAACCGACTAAATCACTGTAATTTACATAAGGGAATAAAAATAAGCCGAATATAATTAATCCTGCCACTAATAAATAAACAGTTTGGATACGTTGAATCATATTTTAATTTTTGTATGTCAACAAATATAATAAGCTTTCTTTCTATTTAGAAATCAGAACAATCGAAAGGGCTATTTTGTTGCAAATTTTGGAAGATAAAAAACTCTCTTCCCGGCCACAGCACATTTGTATTCATGCTAAGTTTTTCTTGGGAACCGTTAAAACGATCTACTTTCAGCTCAATATTCAGACTTGGTCCCCGATTTCTTTTTAGCATGTTGATACAGGTTGCCTCATGGAGTTCTTTTCAGAAAGCATTATCTTTGCACAAAAAACAAGATCATGCTATATATATATGGTGCAACAGCGCATGCAAAGACTGCTGTAGATGTAGCCGAAGATTTGGACATCGAAATCGGAGGGCTTATTGACAAATCACTGCTGATCGAGGATGTATTCGATTATGAGGTCCAACTCCACCATCAGGTGAAAGATGCTGCAGAAAATTTCTTTGTTGCCGTTAAAAATCCGGGGCTACGCGAAAGGATCGTGTCCGAAAATCCGGATTGGAATTTTCAGTCCTTAATTCACCCGAAAGCCTATGTCTCCAAAAGAGCTGAAATTGGTGAAGGATGTATTATTCTTCCCGGAGCAACAATAGCCCCCGATGTACAGATTGGCAACCATTGTATCATCTCAGGATCGGCAGTCATTGAAAGCAATACCATTATTGAAGATTTCGTAAACATTGGACCAAATGTATCCATCGGTGCCAATGTACTGGTAGGCCGAGGCTCAGAAATCAAAGCTAACACTCATATCGAGGACGAAGAGACCATCCCCAAAGAGAGTGTCGTTTAAGGATTAAATTCCCGCCGAGTGAAACTGTAGATCATACAGCTTTTTGTAGTAACCCTCAAAAGACAAAAGCTCTTGGTGTGTTCCAATCTCTTTTATTTCCCCCTTGTCCAAAACAATGATCTTGTCCGCCTTTTGAATGGTGGACAAGCGGTGGGCAATGACAATGGATGTCCGTCCCCGCATTAAATTGTCGATCGCACTTTGGATCATTTCCTCAGTCTCGGTATCTACGGAGGAGGTAGCCTCGTCCAAGATCAGGATTCTAGGATCATGAACCAGCGCCCGAATAAAAGAAATTAATTGAGCCTGCCCGGCAGACAATGTTGCTCCTCTTTCCTTCACGTCGTAATCATACCCACCGGGAAGTCGCATAATAAAGTCATGTGCCCCAACTTCTTTGGCCGCTTCGATAACTTGTTCCCTCGAAATTGAGGGATCACCCAATGTAATATTATTGATGACAGTATCCGAGAAAAGAAACACATCCTGCAGCACCGTCGCAATGGTATTTCTCAAATAATCAAGATCGTAATCGCGAATATTTACACCGTCCAAGAGGATTTCACCTTTATTGATCTCGTAAAACCGACTAAGAATATTGATTGTGGATGATTTACCCGCACCGGTAGCACCCACCAAAGCCAATGTCTCGCCAGGTTGTACACTAAAATTGACATCTCTCAATACCCAACTTTCATCGTTATAAGCAAACCAAACATGCTTAAATGTAATTTCTCCCTTAATATGGTCGGGCTTTAATGTACCCGAATTAGGAGTCATCTCATTGGTATCTAGGACTTCAAAAATGCGTTCAGCACTCACCATACCCATTTGAAGCGTATTAAACTTATCAATAAGCTCCCGAATAGGCCTAAAAATCATGTTGATATACATAATAAAGGCTACAACTACACCGGGTGAAATCACATCGCCCATAATCTGTTTGGCACCAAACCACACCAGCAAGCCTAAGGAAATTGCCATGATAATTTCCAAAACAGGAAAAAAGATAGAGAAATACCAGTTGGTACGGATATGTGCGTTCCGATGCTGTGCATTAATTTCTTTGAATTTATCCATTTCTTGCTTTTCACGTGCAAAATATTGGATAATACCGACTCCAGTAATATGCTCCTGTAAAAAGGTATTCAAATTAGACACCCATTTCCTAACATCGATAAAGGCAGCTTTCATAGCTTCTTTAAATACATAGGTTGCAGCAATCATCAAAGGCATTGGAATAAGTACAATTAACGTCAATTTCCAATCCGAATAGAACATAACGCCCAATATCACCGCCAACTGCAGAAGATCGCCAATAATCTGAATCAATCCTTCCGAGAAGATATTGGAAAGTGTTTCCAAGTCAGATATCGTCCTCGTAATCAACTTTCCCAAGGCAGTGCGGTCAAAATACTTAAGACGCAGCTGTACAATATGATTAAACACCTGAATGCGGATATCCCGGATAACAGACTGCCCCAGTGTATTTGTCATCAGGGTATGATAATAACGAATCAGGGTCTGCACCACGACCAATGCCAGCATGGCCATGAGCATATAGGACAATCCCGCCGTATCAAAATTTAAGATATAGTTGTCTAGCGTATGCTGAATAAGCATCGGTAGCGCTGGGGCAACTGCCGCCAATAGTATCGTTAAAACCACGGATATCCAAAATGCGACATGATAAGGCCGCATATAGCGACTCATGCGCCGCAACAAATTGACATCATAGGTTTTACCTGTTATTTTATCTTGACTCACGTTAATATTTATATATAAGGGTAAGCTACTTCTGTTAAATACAATCCATGCGCCGGGACGGATACCCCAGCCTTGCCGCGACTTTTGCTCTTAATCACTTCCTGCATAAAGGAAGCCGGTTTGTCCTTCAGTCCGATCTCCAGCGAAGTACCTACGATCGCACGGACCATGTTGCGCAAGAAACGATCCGCGGTGATATGAAATACCAGATCCTGTTCATTATGCCATAACCATTCTGCTCTACGAATATCACAAATATTTGTAAACACCTGCGTATGAGACTTGCTAAAACATTCAAAATCTTGCTTACCCAATAAAAATTGGGCAGCCTCGTTCATTTTGTCCACATCGGGGCGGTCACGCATGAAACAGGAATAAGGATAAATAAACGGATCTTTATGAAAATGAAGGTGGTACTCATAAGATCTATGCGTCGCATCAAATCGGGCATGAGCATCATCAGCAACTTCAATCAGCCTTTTAACCGCAACGTCAAAAGGTAATAATGCATTAAGTGAATGAATAAAACGGTCCGGCTTTGTTAATATTCCCACAGCAGCTGCATCAAAATGTGCGTACAACTGCTTCGCATGCACACCTGTGTCCGTCCGTCCCGCTCCAGTAGTCTCAATAGGTTCGCGCAACAATGTCGCCAATGCCCTATTCAATACTTCCTGTACCGAAATCGCATTGTTCTGAACCTGCCAACCATGATAAGATTGCCCAAAGTAGGCTATTTCTAAAAAAAAACGTCTTTTATCCATTATACGACACAAAGGTACATTTTTCAAAATGAGCTACATTTCCCCAAGGTATTATTTTGCTTATTTTGCCAATATTTAATCCTCACATGACAAAACTTTTAACGCCTTTGGTTTTAACCTACAGGAATAAGGAAATTACTCAGGTCTACGTTGTTACCAAATTGGTCATGCAGACACCTTGAACCCATGTTGAGTCCACCTTTTTCAAGTGTACTTATGCTGAGCCTATAATATATCTATCAGATTTTCAAAAGCCATACCCCGCGAGGCTTTTAATAATACCGTAGCTCCGATAATCGGTCTTTCCTCCAGGGCGGCTTTCGCATCTAGGGTCGTTTCAAAAAACTCGGCGTCATCATTTTTATGTTCAAGAAATGCCTTTCCGACAAAAATCTTGCGATCAGCGAACATACTTCCTACGTTATCCACGATTTTCCTATGCTCATCAAAAGATTCGGCACCAAGTTCAAACATGTCCCCCAGAATAACCGCTTTCTTGTCGGCCTCAATAATTCGAACATTATCCAAAGCAGCGGCCATACTGGTAGCATTGGCATTATAATAATCACAGATTACCGTGTTGTGGGCCGTTTTCATGATCTGGGAGCGATTATTTGTTGGGGTATAGCCCGCAATACCGGAATTGATCTCCCGGGGCAAGATATCGAAATGCAAACCTACCGCTATCGCAGCCAAAAAGTTTTCTGTGTTGTATGAACCTGTAAGTTGCGTATCTATGATATAAGTCTGCGGATCTTCTTTCGTCCTCCACGAGATCTGTAACAACGGAGTCGCTTTCAACAACTTACCAATGACATCATTGGTTTCGGAAAACCCATAAGTCACAATTTCAGCTATTTGCCGTGCTGCAGCCATTTCTCTCAAATGCGGATTATCCGCCTGTAAAAAGAGTGTCCCCCGATGATCTTGCAACCAATCATACAGCTCACCCTTTGTTTTTTTAACACCTTCAAAAGAGCCAAATCCTTCCAGATGCGCCTTTCCGACATTGGAGATCAATCCATGTGTTGGTTCAGCAATTTCACACAAAAACGCTATTTCTCCCAAATGGTTGGCTCCCATCTCTATAACGGCGATTTCAATGGATGCATCAATAGCCAACAGTGTCAAAGGAACGCCGATATGGTTATTTAGATTCCCTTTTGTCGCATAAGCTTTATATTTCTGTGAGACAACGGAATACAATAATTCCTTTGTTGTTGTCTTTCCATTTGTTCCTGTTACACCGATAACGGGAATATTCAATTGTCTCCGATGATAATTTGCCAGCTCCTGCAATGTCTTCAATACATCGTCAACCAAGATATACTGTTCGCCTTTTTTATAAATTTCCTCATCAATAACAACATACTTCGCTCCGATCTCGAGCGCCTGTTCTGCAAATGTATTTCCATTAAAATTTGCGCCCTTCAGTGCAAAGAATATGCTATCCTTCTCAATCTTACGTGTATCTGTTGTAATATTTGGATACTGTTTATAAATCTGATATAACGATTGAATGTCCATGTTTAGAAATTTGATGAGCAAATATAACCATTCTGCCCGATTTCAAATCAATAGGGACGCACATCTCAAATAATTGGACTACAAACACAATCCCCGATAACGTTTGCGCATTTATTTTAACCAATTTTCTTTAACTAAGGCTTTAATATTGGTAATTTCATTGACCAATTAAACAGTTTGAAATGCGGACGATTATACTTTCACTTTTTTCACGTTCTTTCTGTCTTCTTGCTCCGACAGCAAAAAGACAGGATCCGGGTATTGGGGAAGTTGGTTTCTGCGCTTTCCAAACCATACAGGTATCGAATAAAAATTCCCCATGTTTAGTAGAATATAGGAATAAACAGGTTGGCTCTATGTCACAAAATCGTGTCAAATGGGAACATCTTTTAATAGATGGAGCAGCTGATAGCCTTAATTCTCGGCTTGTATTCAAGGAATGGACACCAATCTTACATTTAATTGCTAAGTAATGACCGGTAACGATTGCATAAGTTTTTCATCTAAGTTAGGAACAAAGAATGTACAATTGCTTTTACAAATAACCATTTTTAAACCAAAAATGTAAAAAATGAATTCGTTTAAAAAGCACTATTCCCGTACATTGAAATCTGCGCTTGGATTGCTTCTCGTGCTACCACAGCTGTGTATGGCCCAAGAACCTGCCCGTCCTATTATACAACAAGTCGAATTTAAGAAAGACACGTTAAGTATTAGCAATTATGGCGCTAAAGGTGACGGTCAATTTCTTAATACGGCGTCAATCAACCAAACCATCCGCACATGTAGCGAACGCGGTGGCGGTGTGGTACTGGTCCCCGCCGGAATTTGGCTGACAGGGCCTATTGAAATGCAGAACAATGTAAACCTACATCTCAAACGAGACGCCGTCTTGCTTTTCACCAAGGACTTTGATCAATACAAGCTTGTTGAATCCAATTGGGAAGGTGAACCGGCTTGGCGCAATCAAAATCCAATATCTGGCAAGAACCTATATAATATTGCCATTACCGGCCATGGTATCATCGATGGGAATGGAGGAGCCTGGCGAATGGTCAAAAAAAGTAAATTAACGGCTTCACAATGGAAAAACCTGGTCGCATCCGGAGGTACAGTCGATCCCAAGAGTGAAATCTGGTATCCCTCAGCGAGTTCGCTGAAAGGTTCTCAAGAGAAGAAAGCAGGAGTAATTCGTCCGGGCACAACAATCGATGACTTCAAAGATGTCAAAGATTTCTTAAGGCCCAATCTGCTGGTATTTACAAACTGTAAAAAGGTATTATTGGAAGGAGTGACGATCCAAAACTCCCCTGCATGGAATGTACACCCTTTATTATGTGAAGATCTCACCTTACGTAAACTTTCGGTTCGTAATCCATGGTACGGTCAAAATGGCGATGGTGTGGACGTCGAATCTTGCAAGAATGTCCTGATTGAGGACTGTACATTTGATGTTGGTGACGACGGCATATGTATCAAGTCAGGCCGGGATAAAGCTGGCCGTGACCGTGGCAAGCCAACCGAAAATGTAATCATTCGCAATAATGTTGTTTATCACGCACATGGTGGGTTTGTGATCGGAAGCGAGATGAGCGGTGGCGCCCGTAATATTTGGGTGGAAGACTGTTCATTTATCGGGACTGATATTGGACTTCGCTTCAAAACGACAAGAGGCCGCGGTGGAGTAGTAGAAAACATATTCATCAACAATATCAATATGATTGATATTCCCGGCGAGGCTATTCTATTTGACATGTATTATGCGGCAGTAGACCCCGTTCCACTGGCCGGAGAAAAAAGATCCTCCGTAAAAACAACAACACTTCCGGTTACAGAAGAAACTCCGCAGTTTAAGAACTTCTATATCAAAAATATTGTAGCAAAAGGAGCATCAAAAGGAATTTTCCTACGTGGTCTTCCTGAAATGCATATTCAAAACATCTGGATTGAGCATGCGACCCTGGAAGCAAATAAGGGTATAGAAATCATTGAAGCTTCTCAGATTAATTTAAAAAATATTGTATTAAAGACAACAGAAAACAATCCGTTGATCGCCATCAACAATAGCTCCGCGATAAAGCTAGATAATATCCAAGCATTGGATGCTCCAGAATTGTATATCGAGGTAGCAGGTGAGAAAAGCAGTGATATCCGGCTCTCAAAATCCAACACAAAGGCGGCCAAGACTGTCAGTCAATTTATAGCGGGAAGTACGAACAAATCCTTAACGATCAAAAATTAGGAACGTGATGAGAAAGTTATTTTTAATTCTTTTAAACCTTATAGCACTTGTTCCATTTTCAGGATTTGGCCAAAAAAAGCCTTTTTCTGAGCAGATGGCCAATACTGTACTTGAACAGCTCTATCCGGATTCCCTATTCAACAGGACCGACAAATTTCCGAAATGGTCATACGACATGGGGGTTATTTTTGAAGGTCTCACAGATGTATGGCGCAATACGGCAGACGCTACCTATTTTAATTATATGCAGACCCGCATGGATGCTTATCTCAGCATTCCGGATTCCATTAAGAACTATGATGCGCAAGATTTCAATATCGACAACATCAAAAATGGTACGGCACTATTAACGCTTTACAAAGTGACCGGCAAAGAAAAATACCTTAAGGCCTGCCACCAATTATATGCACAGCTCCAAAAGCATCCGCGAACTAATGAAGGAGGCTTTTGGCATAAGAAAATCTATCCTTATCAAATGTGGCTGGATGGCTTATACATGGGACAACCTTTCTACGCGGAATATGCTAGCCTAATGAATATACCTTCCGCCTTTGACGATATCGCCAACCAGTTTAGCTACATGGAAAAAAACGCCCGTGATGCGAAAACAGGCCTGCTGTATCATGGTTGGGATGAATCGAGAAAAGAACGTTGGTCTGATCCGAAAACAGGTTTGTCACCACACTTTTGGGCCAGGGGCATGGGCTGGTATGTCATGGCGCTTGTCGATGTATTGGACTATTTCCCGGAAGAGCATCCACGTAGACAAGAACTCATTGCGATCTTAAACAGAACGTTATCGGCAATCGTCAAGTATCAAGATGCCAAAACAGGTGTTTGGTATGATATTGTGGATTTAGGCACCAGAAAAGAGAATTACCTCGAATCCTCGGCTTCAAGTATGTTTGTCTTTGCATTGGCAAAATCATTGCGCAAAGGCTATATCCCGGTTTCATTTCAAAAAAGTCTGGACCGGGGTTATCAAGGACTTGTTAAGGAGTTCATTACTCCAGCAGGAGAAAATCGTGTGAACCTTAACAAAACGGTCCAAGTGTCTGGCTTAGGTGGGAAAAAATATCGCGACGGTAGCTTTGCGTATTATATGAGCGAACCCGTCATTACCAATGATCCCAAGGGAGTCGGTGCTTTTATCCTTGCAGCATCAGAAGTTGAATTTGTGAATGAACAAAAGGGTAAGAAACGGCGTACTGTCACATTGGACAATTACTTCAACAACGAATATAAAAAGACAGCATCGGGGCAGCTTAAACCCTATCATTATCTTTGGGATGGCGATGATAACAATGGATTTTCGCTGTTGGGTAGGATAATTGAAAAAAACGGGGGGCAATTAAATACATTAAAGACAGCTCCTACACGACAGAATCTCTCCAAATCCAACATCTATATGATCGTAGATCCCGATACAGAGAAAGAAACCGAAAATCCACATTTCATGAATGAAACCGATGCCCAGCAGATTGCACAATGGGTTGAACAGGGCGGTGTACTCGTTCTTTTATTAAATGATAGTGGCAATTGCGAAATCACCAAATTCAATACCCTCGCACAGAAGTTCGGCATCACATTTAATGAAGACAGTCGCAATCGTGTCAAAGGAAATGAATTCCAGACCGGGGCAGTTCATATCCCGAAAGGTAATACAGTATTTCCAAATACATCCAAAATATATGTCAAGGAGATTTCAACGTTACAAGTTAAAGCTCCTGCCCAAGTATTGATTCAAGAGAATGGTGATAACATCATTGCCACGGCGAAGTATGGAAAAGGGACCGTATTTGCAATCGGAGATCCATGGTTGTATAACGAATATACAGATGGAAGAAAACTGCCCCAGGAATATGAAAATTTTGCTGCGGCAAATGATTTAGTGCACTGGTTGTTCAAGCAGATCAAAAACTAGAACCATGAGAAAAATAGCCATCCTAAGTTTCATCGCGGTATCCGTGTTTCATCATCACTGCACTGGACAGTCCTTGACTTCCAAAGATTCATTAGCGGAAAAGATGCTCATTTATCAACTACCAAATGGTGCATGGCCTAAACAGCTGGTCGACAAAAGTGTCGTTGACTACAAGCTGCCAATAACAAAAGAAATCCTGCAAAAGATTAAAAACACAGCTATTGACCATGCCACGCTCGACAACAATGCGACCACTCGGGAAATAAATGTATTGATCAAAGCTTTTAAGGATACCAAAAATCCGGCTTATCTGACCGCTGCGGAAAAAGGTATCGCATATATCTTATCGGCTCAATATGAGAATGGGGGCTTTCCACAATACTATCCGAATAAATCACTCTATAGAGCTGAGATAACCTACAACGATAATGCCATGATCAATGCGTTATTGGTGCTTTACAAAGTTGCCAATAAACAACAAGGCTTTGAATCTGTCAACCCTATATTTGTGTCAAAAGCGCAAACAGCAGTGGAAAAAGGCATAGCCTGTATCCTGAAAACACAGGTCATGCAAGACGGAATAAGGAGTATTTGGGCTGCCCAATACGATCAGAATACTTTGGTGCCTGCTCAAGCCAGAAAATTTGAACCTGCTTCATTAAGTACGAGTGAATCCGTTGCCATCGTTCGGTTTCTGATGATGCAGCCTGCGACGCCAGCGATCCAGCAAGCTATCGAATCCGCAATACAATGGTTTCAGCAAAATGATATCGAAGGTTATCGTTTCGACCGCATGCAAGATAAGCTGACCGGAGAGTATGAGCGTAAGCTTGTGGCTGATAGTAGTTCAACAATTTGGGCACGATTCTATGATTTGGCTGACAACCGTCCGCTCTTTGGAGATCGCGACGATACCGTCAAATACAATTTTGAGGATGTATCCGAAGAGCGTAGAAATGGCTATGCCTGGTTCGGCAGCTGGCCAGAGAAACTGATCGAAAAGGACTTTCCGAAATGGAAAAAACAACATAAAATTCAATAATAAATAGTTATCAGATGTTACTCGCACAACATACTATAAATACAATTGGTTCGGATCTGGTCAGTAAGCCTACCGAATCATCTTTCTCTTATCCAGAAAAGATTCTTCAATTCGGCACGGGCGTACTGCTCAGAGGCCTACCAGATTATTTTGTCCATAAAGCCAATCAACAAAACCTGTTCTGTGGCAGAATCCTCGTTGTAAAATCAACAAGTTCAGCCGGTGCTGATGCTTTCGAACAGCAAAACAACCTATATACATTAGCTATTAAAGGTATAGAAGACGGTGAGGAAATTTCACATTACGAAATCAACAATTCGATTTCACGTGTGCTTTCGGCCAACCAAAATTGGTCAGAGATATTAAAAAGTGCCGAAAATCCCGATCTTGAAATTGTCTTTTCCAACACCACCGAAGTTGGCATTGTCATGAGTGAAGATACGATCAACGACGCACCACCAGCTTCATTTCCAGGTAAACTTTTGGCCATTTTATACCGGAGATTTGTTTACTTCAATGCAGATAAAAATAAAGGTTTAACCATTGTTCCGACCGAATTGATCACGGACAATGGAACTAAACTGAAATCAATAATAAGGGATCTTGCTGAGCTGAATAAGCTCCCGAAAGAGTTTTTGAACTGGCTTGATACCGCCAACGACTTTTGCAACACACTGGTAGACCGTATCGTCCCCGGAGCACTGCCTCTAGCGGAATACACAAAAACCTGTGCCTTATTGGGCTACGAAGATCAATTGATGATTATGGCCGAACCCTTTCGCTTGTGGGCGATAGAAGCTATTTCTGAACGTGTGCAGCAACGTCTGTCCTTTGCCCTGGCGGATTCAAATGTATTGCTGGTTCCTTCCATTGAAAAATACAAGGAAATCAAACTGAGGCTCCTTAATGGAACACATACATTAAGTTGTGCCCTTGCTCTTCTTGCAGGTTTCAATACGGTAAAGGAGGCTATGCAAAATACAGCATTCAACCAATTTATACGTCTTTTAATGCAAGATGAAATTGGCCCGGCAATATTAAGTGACAGTATTTCCGTTGCGGATACCAACGATTTCTCGTCGAAAGTAATCGATCGCTTTGCTAATCCTCACCTAGAGCACAAATGGGAATCCATTGCCTTAAATTACAGCTCAAAAATGGCCATGCGCAATATCCCGCTGCTAAAAAAGTGGTATACAGCCCACAATGAAGCGCCTCAACTGTTTGCACTTGGCTTTGCGGCTTATCTCTATCTATTAAAATCGAAACTGAACGGCGATCAGTATACGCAGGTGATCAATAGACGGACGATCGTACTTCAGGACGAATTGGCCCCAAGATTACATGCCGCCTGGACCAATCCAGATAAACTCGTCCATACCGTACTTTCAGATACGGATTTATGGGGAACCAATTTAACGGAATTTCCTCATTTTGAAGAAACAGTCAATCAGAAATTACAGCAGATCATTGAAGAAGGAGCATTAAAAGCGCTCGAAATTTCATCAGTTCTTGACAATAAAAAGGTATAAATAGCGCTAAAGATGAAAAACAACGTATTAAAAATACATCCCAAAGACAATGTTTTGGTGGCCTTACAAGATCTCAAAAAAGGGGATGCGATCTCGTTTGAGGGCACGAATTATATTTTACAGGAAGATATTCCGGCCAAGCATAAATTTTTTATGCAAGACATGCACTTTGGTGACGAAATCCACATGTATGGTGTACTCGTCGGAAAGGCTCAATTTGATATTCCTCAGGGAAGCATCATGAATACAGACAACACCAAACATGCTGTGGAGCCTTATCATTTCAGACCTTCAAACTACCACTGGGAAAAGCCTGATGTTTCAAAGTTCGAAGGAAGAACTTTCAATGGTTATCTCCGCCCGGACGGCCGTGTTGGAACCGCAAATTACTGGTTATTTATCCCAACTGTCTTCTGCGAGAACCGTAATCTTGATGTTATTAAAGAGGCATTATATAATGAGCTTGGCTATTCAGTCACTGCAAAATACAAGAACTTCACTCATCAGCTGTTAAAAGCCTATGAAAAAGGTGAAACGTTAGACCTGTCCTCACTAGACCAGCTTAACACGATTACCGAACAGTCTGACCGTGTATTCAAGCACGTGGATGGCATCAAATTTTTGAACCATCAGGGTGGTTGTGGCGGAATTCGACAAGATGCGGCCATCTTGAGTAAATTGCTTGCCGCCTACGCCGACCATCCGAATGTCGCAGGCATTACAGTATTGAGTCTAGGCTGCCAAAATTTACAGCTGAATGATCTAGTCAACGACATCAAGCTACGTAATCCAAATTTTGATAAACCTTTGTACTTGTTTGAACAGCAACAATCAAAAAGTGAGGAGCAATTGCTGAAGGAGGCTATACTGCAAACTTTTATTGGGCTGACAGAAATTAATAAACTCGGTAGACAGCCCGTGCCATTGAGCAAATTGACCTTAGGTGTAAAATGCGGTGGCAGTGATGGATTCAGCGGTATTTCAGCCAATCCTGCGGTAGGTTACACGGCCGACCTCCTGGTTGCTCTTGGCGGAAAAGTACTATTGGCCGAATTTCCGGAACTATGTGGTGCCGAGCAAAATCTAATAGACCGTACTATCGATCCAAAGGCCGCCAATAAATTTATTGACCTTATGACTGCCTACAGCAACGCCGCAGAGGCTGTGGGTTCGGGTTTTTATATGAATCCATCTCCAGGGAATATCCGTGATGGGCTTATCACGGATGCTATAAAAAGTAATGGTGCCGCAAAAAAAGGTGGAACCTCACCCGTTGTGGATGTCCTGGACTATACCGAGGAAGCGACAAAGCCCGGTCTTAACTTGGTCTGTACACCCGGAAACGATGTGGAAGCAACAACCGGAAAAGCAGCTGCAGGCGCAACACTTATTCTGTTTACAACAGGCTTGGGTACCCCTACAGGTAATCCAATATGTCCGGTCATCAAAGTAGCAACAAATAATGTATTAGCCACCAAAATGGCCGACATCATCGATATTAATACCGGTCCTATTATAGACGGAGATAAATCTATCCAGGCCATGGGAGAGGATATTTTAGAATATTGTATCAAAGCAGCGAGTGGCGAAATAACACCTAAGGCTGTCCAATTAAATCAAGACGATTTCATACCTTGGAAAAGAGGTGTGAGTTTATAAAAATAGGATATTGTATGAAAGCTTTTTTAGACGACAACTTTTTATTAAACACAAAAACAGCCGAAGAGCTGTATCACAACTATTCGAAGCATTTGCCGATTATTGATTATCACAATCACTTAATTCCGGAACAGATCGCTAATAATGTCAAATTTGACAACATTAGTCAAGTGTGGCTGCATGGGGATCATTATAAATGGCGGGCCATGCGCGCCAATGGTATCAATGAACGCTATATTACGGGCGATGCTTCGGATGAAGAAAAATTTATCAAATGGGCAGAAACTGTTCCTTATACATTGCGCAACCCATTACACCACTGGACACACCTTGAATTGCAACGTTACTTTGGCATCACGGATTTGCTATCCCCAAAAACGGCGGCCAAGATATACGCCGATACAGGTGCCCTATTACAACAAGATAGCCATTCGGTTCGGGGGTTACTGAAAATGATGAATGTTGAGGTCGTTTGTACCACTGACGATCCGATCGATAGTCTCGAGTTTCACCAACAATTCGCCAAGGAGAAAGAATCGTTCAAGATGCTTCCCGCCTTTCGTCCTGATAAAGCCATGAACTCGGACGATATCATTGCGTTGAATCAATACATCGATAAACTGGAAGAGGTCAGCGATATTCAAATCAATAGTCTTGGAGATTACTTGAAGGCATTAAAAGCAAGACATGATTTCTTTGCTGCCAACGGATGCAAAGTGTCGGATCACGGCCTGGAACAAATCTATGCAGAAGACTATACCGAACAGGAAATCGTGACGATCTTTGATAAGATTCGAACAAAAAAGGAAATTTCCTTGGCCGAAAATCTGAAATTCAAATCTGCAATGCTGATTTATTTTGCAGAATGGGATCATGAAAAAGGCTGGGTTCAACAATACCACTTAGGAGCATTACGCAACAACAATGCCCGTATGCATCGCTTGATCGGACCAGATACAGGCTGGGACTCCATTGGAGATTTTAGCCAGGCACGTGCATTGTCAAAATTTTTGAATAAATTAGACAATCAAGATAAGCTAACCAAGACAATCTTGTATAATCTCAATCCTGCGGACAATGAACTTATTGCGACTATGATCGGGAATTTCAACGATGGTTCTATCAAGGGAAAAATCCAGTTCGGCTCTGCCTGGTGGTTTTTAGACCAAAAAGATGGTATGACAAAGCAAATCAATACACTGTCGAATATGGGTTTATTAAGCCGTCTTGTTGGTATGTTGACCGACTCCAGAAGCTTCCTGTCTTTCCCGAGACATGAATATTTCAGAAGATTATTGTGTGACATCTTTGGGCAGGACATCGAAAAGGGAGAGATACCGAATGATATCGAATGGGTAGGGAAAATCATAACAGATATCAGCTACAATAACGCGAAAGAATATTTTGAATTTTAATGAACATGCAGGGTAAAGTTTTAAGCTTTGGAGAATTGTTGTTGCGGATATGTCCCGACATCGAACAAGATTGGATTGAACAACACCAGTTGCCTTTCTACGTGGGGGGGGCTGAACTGAATGTCGCCACAGCCTTAGGATTGTGGAATGTACCATCATCCTATTTATCCGCAATTCCTCAAAATGCCATCTGTGAAGGTATTGACAACTACCTGCAACGCAGAAATATAGACACCTCGGCTATGCTGTGGACCGGCGAGAGATTAGGAATTTACTATCTCCCAAAAGGGAAAGATCTAAAAAATGCCGGTGTCATCTATGATCGTGCGAATTCGTCATTTGCTAATCTCAAAGTAGGCAGCATCGATTGGGAAGAGGTTTTTGCCGATGTCAAATGGTTTCATTTTTCAGCTATCTGTCCTGCTATTAGCCAAGATATTGCTGATCTATGCCAGGAAGCAGTTATAAAAGCACAGGAAAAAGGCATTTTTGTATCATTGGACCTTAACTACCGTGCAAAGCTTTGGAAATATGGGAAAGCACCGAAAGAAATTATGCCCAAAATTGCACAATACTGCAATTTAATCATGGGAAATATCTGGGCTGCACATCAAATGCTCGGTACGCAGCTAGACGAAAAGTTCCTAACTTCTTCTTCCGGGTATCAGGAAGAAGATTTACTGGCACAGGCAGATCGTACAAGCAAAGAGATCATTTCCGTGAATCCGATTTGTCAATATGTAGCCAACACCTTTCGTTTTGACCATCAAAGCAAGGGAATCAAGTATTATACCACACTGTTTGACAAAGACAGCCTGATTAAATCAACGGAATATATAGCCGATGAAATTTTGGATAAGGTAGGCAGTGGCGATTGCTTTATGGCGGGCCTGATTTATGGCTTATACTCCAACCTTTCTCCTAAGGAGACCCTGGAGTTTGCAACACTAGCCGCATTTGATAAACTGTTTATCGCCAGCGATGCGACAACAAGTACAGTGGAAGACATAAAAAATAGAATGATAGCATGAATTTGAAAGAAATTGTATTAGATAAAATCATTGAACAAGGGATACTTCCTTTGTTCTTCCATCACGATAAGGCCGAAAGTATAGCTATTCTGCGGACCTTATACCAGGCCGGTATACGTGTCTTTGAATTTACAAACCGTGGTCCCGAAGCATTAACAGTTTTTGAGAGTTTAGTTGCTGCAAGGAACCTTGACATGCCTGACCTTTATTTGGGTATAGGTACAATCAAATCGGTTGAAGAAGCACAACAGTTTCTGCAAATCGGTGCCGATTTTATTGTCTCTCCGATTGTAAATCCTTTGGTCGGTTCGCTTGTTCATGAGCAGCACAAATTATGGATCCCGGGATGTATGACCCCAACAGAAATCTATACGGCGCAACAGCAACAAGCAGCACTTATAAAATTGTTCCCCGCAAATATGCTGGGGCCAGCATTTATGTCATCTATCCGGGACCTTTTTAAAGGTCAGAAATTTATGCCTACGGGGGGGGTAGAAATCGAAATGGAAAACTTAAAAGCTTGGTTCAAATCCGGTGTATGCGCCGTAGGGATGGGCAGCAAGTTGATTGCCCCTAAAGACACAGGCAATTTATTTGAGAACACTAAAAAGGCACTTGACTTCGTCTCGAAAGCACGATAACAGTAAAATCCCTCTGGCACCGGCTTTAAAAAGCAAATACAAAGGGATCTTATTGGCGTGAAAAAACAGACACTTACACTATAAATAAACTATTAAACCCATTATGATTAACACGGAGAAAAAGGGTAATTACCGTTGGGTAATATGCTCCCTACTATTTTTTGCTACTACAATCAATTACCTGGATCGCCAGGTGCTATCCCTGACCTGGAAGGATTTTATTAGCCCCGAATTTCATTGGACAAATACGGACTATGGTAACATTACGGCCCTGTTTTCAATCTTTTATGCCATCAGTATGCTGTTTGCAGGTCGCTTTGTGGATTGGATGGACACAAAAAAAGGTTTTCTATGGGCAATTGGAATCTGGTCCATTGGTGCAATACTACATGCCTTCTGTGGTATAGCGACGTCAGGAATTGTTGCTGGTGAATGGTTCGTAGGTTTCGAAGGCGCAAAAGAGGCAATTTCTCATGTCAACAATGTGGGATTAGTGATCAGTGTCAGTGTCAATCTATTTATATTTGCGCGGTTCGTATTAGCTGTTGGTGAAGCGGGCAATTTTCCGGCTGCAATCAAAGCTACGGCAGAATATTTTCCAAAGAAAGACCGCGCATTGTCTACTAGTATCTTTAATTCGGGCGCGACAATAGGCGCTTTGGCAGCTCCCTTAACCATTCCTGTAATCGCCGCACATTGGGGCTGGGAAATGTCTTTCATCATCATCGGTGCATTAGGATTTGTCTGGATGGGTTTCTGGATGTTTCTCTATAAAAAACCAAATGAAAACCCAAAAGTCAATGCGGCCGAGCTGGCTTATATCAATCAAGATGACGATGAACAGCAGATCACACCTTCCGGCGATACCAAACTTCCAAGAACGACCATCTCTGAATGCTTAAAATATAAACAAACCTGGGCATTTGTCTTTGGAAAATTTATGACCGACGGAGTCTGGTGGTTTTTCTTATTCTGGATGCCGGCTTATCTTTCTGCCGTCTACGACATAAAATCATCGGATACAGAAGGGCAGCTCGCAATTTTTGTGCTCTATGCAATTACCATGTTGTCTATTTATGGCGGATGGCTACCAACCTATTTTGTTGACAAAAAAGGAATGAACGCATACGAAGGGCGCATGAAAGCCATGCTGTTGTTTGCTTTTGTGCCATTGGTTGTACTCTTTGCACAGCCCCTGGGACATATCTCCTATTGGATACCCGTCATTCTTATCGGTTTTGCCGGGGCCGCACACCAGTCCTGGTCCGCCAATATCTTTTCGACCGTTGGAGACTCTTTCCCAAAGCGCTCCATTGCAACCGTTACCGGAATTGGAGGGCTCGCGGGAGGTGTAGGAGCCTTTATTATCAACAAAACATCAGGATGGCTATTTGATTACGCCAAAGAAACCCAGATGACTTTTATGGGCTTCAAAGGCGAGGAAGCGGGTTATTTCATTATCTTTTCCTTCTGCGCCATTGCCTATTTAATTGCATGGGTCGTAATGAAAACACTAGTTCCTAAACTTATTTTAATAAAAAATTAACATATATTGCAAAATTTATATTATATTAGCAATATCTTTATAAATATCAATCTAAACCATTTTTAAAAACAATGAGCTTAAACTTAGAAGGTATCTTCTACGAGGAGAAAGACATTCCCGCAGAATTTACGCTCGACGAACAGGTCGATCAAAGAGAGTTCCTTTCCAATGGAGAAATGATTTCTTGGACGGGTCAAGTAAACGAAGTTTTTTCACCTATTTGTGTGAAGACTAAGGACGGCTTGAAACGTAAGCGCATCGGTAGTTTCCCTGTTTGTACAGAAAAAGAGTCCATGGAAGCCTTAGACGCTGCTGTAAAAGCATACGACAATGGCCGTGGAGAATGGCCGACAATGAGCGTTGCCGATCGTATTACCTGTGTTGAAAATTTCACACAAAAGATGATCGCCAAGAAGGACATTGTCGTCAAGCTTATTATGTGGGAAATTGGCAAATCCTACGCTGACTCCGTGAAAGAATTTGATCGTACGGTAGAATACATCTATGCGACGATCGATGCACTGAAAGATATAGACCGCGATTCTTCACGTTTTCAAATCGAACAGGGTATCGTTGCCCAAATCCGAAGATCTCCATTAGGAGTCGTACTCTGTATGGGACCATTCAATTATCCGTTGAATGAGACTTTTACGACATTGATTCCTGCATTGATCATGGGGAATACCATGTTATTCAAACCACCTAAACATGGTACGTTATTACACTACCCTTTATTAGAAGCTTTTAAAACAAGTTTCCCTAAAGGTGTTGTCAATACGATCTATGGCCGTGGCAATAAAATTGT
The DNA here is from genome assembly GCF_011064245.1 of Sphingobacterium sp. DR205. Lineage (NCBI taxonomy): Bacteria > Pseudomonadati > Bacteroidota > Sphingobacteriia > Sphingobacteriales > Sphingobacteriaceae > Sphingobacterium > Sphingobacterium sp. DR205. The sequence goes on from NZ_CP049333.1 coordinate 6,967,680, forward strand.
CCCTAGTTTAATGCAATCGGGAAAGATCAATGTATTAACGCTAATCGGTTCAAGCCGTGTAGCTGATGAACTTAAAAAATTGCACCCAAAAGTGAATCGTCTCCGTGCAATTCTTGGTTTGGACGCAAAAAATGCAGCAATCATTACCAAAGATGCAGATTTGAATCTAGCAGTTTCTGAAACAGTATTGGGTTCACTTTCATTCAATGGTCAACGTTGTACAGCGCTTAAAATTATCTATGTGCACCGTAGCTTGGCACAAGAGTTCCTGAAACGTCTCTCTGCTGAAGTTGCTAAATTGAAGTTTGGCATGCCTTGGGAAAAAGGAGTATCCTTGACTCCGCTTCCTGAAGTCAATAAGCCGGCATATTTGACTGAATGCATTGAAGATGCAAAAGCATACGGTGCGAAAGTAGTGAATGAAAACGGTGGCCAAGTTGCAGAATCGTTCTTCTACCCGGCGATTGTTTATCCTGTAAATTCACAGATGAAACTTTATAGAGAGGAACAGTTTGGCCCGGTTATCCCAGTCGTTCCTTTTGATGACCTTGAAGAACCTATCGAATACTTAATTGGATCTTCGCATGGACAACAGGTAAGTATTTTCAGCAATAATGCAGCTGTTGTTTCATCACTTATCGATCCACTGGTCAATCAAGTGAGCCGTGTAAACATCAATTGTCAATGCCAACGCGGTCCGGATACTTTCCCTTTCACAGGTAGAAAGGACAGTGCTGAAGGAACGTTGTCCGTAGTGGATGCCTTGCGTTCATTCTCTATACGTTCTTTAGTGGCGACAAAATTCACTGAGGAAAACAAAAAACTATTAAATGACATAGTCAGTGAAAATGAATCAAATTTCTTAAGCACGAAATATATTTTCTAGTATACGACTGATACAAAAAAGCGACATCGAGATTATCGATGTCGCTTTTTTATGAAAATTCATTTTTTCATAAATTCTCCAAATACTTTTTCATATCTACTGCATCTTTTACGACAGCCCTCCTCTGTCAGTCAAATTGATTTGAGTGTATGCTTCTTTCTGATTTTATAACGTTCTAAAGTTACTTCAGAATCAGATTGTTTTGAATAGGTAACTGTAATTCGCGAATCCCCTCGGCAACGAGCTTTGCCACTTCATTAGCACCAAAAGTATTCAGATGCGTATCATCTTTCTTTCCCTGCGGATAATTCTTATCACCGCTGTCCACATGCAAAAACAATTTCTTACTGTCCACTACTCCGTAGGACATGACAAGTTTTGTTGTCTTATCCTCCATGTCAATACAAGGTGTTTGCATATCCCGAGCGACCTTACGGATAATTGCAGGATATTCTCCATGGGTTTTCACGAGCACATCATTTTCAAATTTACGCCGTGCTATCGGTGTCAAAAGAATCGGAGTGCCGCCCTTCTCTCTTGTTTGATTGATATAGAAAATCAAATTCTGTTCGAACTCTTCCAATGAAGTTCCCACAGCGGGTTTATGAACCTTTTCATCATTATGTCCAAACTGAATGAACACATAATCTCCTCGACGGAGGTTTTCAAAAATAGGCTTCCAATGATTTACAGCACTTCCATCTTTGCCGATATCATGTTTAAAGGATTTGGAACTACGCCCATTTAATGCACGGTTATCGACCTTCACCTGTTGATTGAACATCTTTGCAAAAGCCATTCCCCAACCAGTTTCTGGAAAGGTACGGCTATCTTTATCCGCAGCTGTAGAGTCGCCAATTATATAGATTGTGCGGATTTGTTCCCGCTGTAAAGCCAGGAGAAAAATTACCATCACACAGCCCGAAATAAGTGTACTGATTTTTTTCATATTTTTAGGTATTTAATTAAAATGATTAAATTACTCTTGCACGAACTGCATGGAAATTTATTTGGTTATCATATGATCAAGTTTACAAAGTATATTTCACTTGTTGATGCCAATGTCATTAATAAAGTTATGCAAACGTTGCCGGCAACGTTTGCACGGGGCAGTTAATTAGGTTTTATAATTTTTTTTGATTAATATTATAGTCTATTTTGCCGATTATGAAATTCGAAAACTATACAATCAAAGACATTGCTAAAGCGCTTAACTTATCAACTTCTACCATCTCCAGAGCATTAAGAGATAGTTATGAAATAAGTCCTGAAACAAAAAAAATTGTATTGGAATATGCCGAAAAAATCAATTATCGTGCTAATCCCATTGCGAGGAGCTTAAAGGAACGTCGAAGCCACTCCATTGGTATTATTGTCAGTGAAATAGCCAATAATTTCTTCTCCCAAGTCATCAACGGCGTCGAATCTATTGCCTATGACAAGAATTTTCAGATCATTATTTCACAGACACATGAGTCTTCGGAAAGGGAACGGCTTAATGTGGAGTACCTAACATCCAGAGGCATAGATGGCCTACTGATTGCATTGTCTTCAGAAACCGAGGATATTTCCTATCTTCATCAATTAAAAGAACGTGGATTTCCAATTGTATTTTTTGATCGAATCCCAAAACAGTTTAACACCTACAAGGTCGTGGTCAACAATCAGCAAGGGGCCTATGATGCGACCCAGCATCTCATAAAACTCGGAAACAAGAGAATCGCGCACCTGACAAGCTCAAAATCCCTGTCCATAACAAGAGATCGCTTAGAAGGATACAAAAAGGCATTGATGGCAAATCATATCGATTTTGATCCGAATCTTGTCAAATATTCTCAATATGGAGGTCTGCATTTAGACGAAATTGAAAAGGCGATCGAAGAGCTTATCCAAATTGGGTTTGATGCCATTTTCATCTCTGGAGACAAATTGACCACAGGATACCTCCATGTCGTGAAAAAAAGAAATTTCGAAGCCGCTAGCAATATCGCTATTGCCGGATTTACAAACTCTAATGTTGTCGAACTATTTTCGTCCAAAGTCACAGCAATTAGACAACCTGCTTTCGAAATGGGGAAAATTGCTACCGAACTGCTGATCAAACTGATAGAAGCCAAATATCCTATTACAGAATTTGAGACCCGTGTATTACCCACCGAACTAATCAACAATCACGAAATAAAAAAACCGTAAGAAAACGATTTTCTTACGGTGCCATATAATAACAACAGTAATGCTCTATTGCGCTCTTTCTTTTTCCTCGTTGCTTGTATCTTTCTTACGATAATTATTTTTAAGGTTACCAAATTTGTACGAATAAGTCAGCCGTATAATCCGACGATCTTGACGTTGCCTGATCTGAGAATCAAATTGACCGAAAGTAGTGACCAGGTTTTGATTGCCCGTATTGAATAGATCACTCACCGCCAATTTTAAGGAACTACGCTGATCTTTAAATGTTTTGGTCGCTCCCACTTCCATGTCCCATCTCCCCTCTAAGTCATACACACTGTATTTAAAAGGTGAAAAATAGCGTAAATTAACATTAGCCATAAGACTCTTACTTAGTTTTAGATTATGCATGGAATTCGCTTGAAGGAGAAATGATTTCCTTCTGATCGGAATACCTGAAATCATACCATCAAAATCAAAGTAGATTCCAGTGATATTATTATTCATGCTCCAGATCTTAAATACAGTGACGGGAATATTTAGATTTAAATAAGAGGTCAGATTTCGACCTAAATTCTCCCGCACAACCCAAGTCTCACCTCTGACAGAGTCTTGTCCCATGCTTTCTACAATTGCGTCTTTCACATCATTGACACCCAGTGTCACATTATAACGCTGCAACAAGGTATAATTCAATGTGAATTCATTGGAAAATTGGGGATTTAAATACGGATTTCCACGCTCGAAGGTCAACTTGTCAATATAATAATCAAATGGATTCAGTTGGCGATAATTAGGACGGGTCACTTTTCTGGTGTATCCTATAGACAATATATGATTCTCATTTAGCGAATAGGTCAAATTAGCGTTGGGGAAAAGTTGAAAATAATCACGTTTCACACGCTTGCTCTTTGTTAATGAGTTTCCATCCGACATCGTATACTCGCCCCGCACACCAGCTTTTAAACTCCACTGTCCAATGCTTGTATTATAATCGAGGTAGCCTGCCACTATTTGCTCCTTATAGACAAAATGGTTAGTACGTGTCGGATCATTTATCCACACAAAGTCTTTCTGTAGCTTTTCGAAAAGCAGATCATTATCAGACTTTACATTCGAATATTTACCCCCCATCTCAAGCTTGGACTTTTTTGATAAGGGATGTTCGTAATCGAACTTCGCAACATAGATATCGATACCGATTGGCATTCTACTGCGTTCATTTTCCAATGGGGCAACTGACTTCATATCGGCATCAAAATATTCATTGCGATAAGTGACACGTTTGTTGCTCCTAAATTTGCTCCAGTCCAAATCAACAGTCAGTTTCCGACCATTGGAATCTATCCTAAACTCATTATTTAGATTAGCGGAGTAGCGGTCAAACAATTCTTTGAAAGAGGACGATGAGCTTAATATCGTATCATAAGCGGATACGGTAGTACCTATATTCGTCCTACTATCATTGTCATTATATTCGGTATTATTTGACCCATTGAATTGTAGTGTTAATGTATTTCTTGAAGATGTCTTTTGTTCAACGCCGAAACGGTAGGAATGATTACGTTCATCTTCATCCAATGTTGATTTTTGATTGAAATATTTCTTTTTACCATCATTCTGTATAACCCGGTCTATATACAGCTTACGGTAAGACTTTTCATCAGAATAAGCATAGGAACCAAACAGTGTTGTATTATTCTTTTTGTAATTTAATGAAAGGGAACTATTTCCCTTGAATTTTTCACCGCTTCCTGCCGTCAGGTTAAAGGTCCCGTTAAATCCTTCCATACGATTATTCTTCTTAAGGACAATGTTGATCGTTCCTACAGCTCCTTCAGCATCATCCTTAGCGGATCGTGTCGTAATCACTTCAACGGATTTAATCTGATTACCATCCGTGCTTTTCAAAAAGCTCAAAAGTTGCTCACCAGACATATAGGTTTGCCGTCCATCAATGGTAACGGCTACCCCCGATTGTCCCATCAATTGCAAATTATTGTTGTTGTCCAAGCTGACACCGGGTGCACGTTGCACTATATCCAGGGCATTGTTGCCGGCCGCCAATGGAGAATTCTCTACGTTTAGGATCAACTTACCGGGCTTACTCTCGACCATAGGACGTTTCCCTTCCACAGTGACCTCCTCTAATTTTCTGTTATCCGCAATCAATTCGATCACGGCTGGAGAGTAATCGGACTTATCGATAGCAAAAGAGCTACTTCGGTTTGAAGTATATCCCACCATCTTTGCTTCAACGAGATAGTTTCCGGGCCCCACATCCGTAAATTGGTATTCTCCAGATTCATTGGTGACCACTGCTTTTAAGACAACAGCAGAATTGGCTTTCATCAGGTAGGCCGTTGCTAAAGGCAGCGGCAAATGATCCGCCGAGTGCACTTTCCCCGTAATTTTCACTTGCGCATGGGCAAAGGAGACAATCAAAAAACTTAACAGTAAGAAGTAAAAATATTTTTTCATTATTAGGATAATCTTGTTTAAAGGCAATGAAACTTCAAAAGGGTCCTAGTTATCTTGTTTTGCAAGTTAACCTCAGCGCTCAATGGCTTCATCATGGTATTGGCTTGTATGATCTGTCTTCCGCCCGGTTGAGGCGGAAGACAGCTTATTATTTATTTTTTATCTGAACGGACGCGCCATCTTTTTTCGTGTTGATGATCGTATCCCGACGGATCACAATGGAAGTATCGGCAATAACGACTTCATTATGGTCAGCATCTTCTGCCTCCTCTTCGTCTGATTTTTTTGGAGGCAAAGCACATTTAACACCAAGCGAAGTCACAATAAATTCCACATCCTTGACATCCCTTAAATCTTTATTATAACGGTCGCGGCATTCGTAAAATGAAATATCGCGTAATTTACCTTCCAAATTATCATTGATCACCAATTTTGTTCCAACAGGCAAAAACAGGGTAACATTCACTTCCTGATCACGGTAGCGCTCACCTTCGCTCAATTGGAAAGCACTGTCAAAAATCAAGGCAGTTGTATCTTGCTTCAGTGCATAATTGATCTTTGCGGCCCTGTCTGTAGCAATTTTGTAGGTATTTCCTTTTGCAGAATATTCATAACGTACATAAGGTTCCTGCAATGAGTCGATACGTTCAATCCGAATACGGATATCCCGTTTCAGATAAGACGAAAGGTTCTCGCTTTTTATTCCGATACCGGTTTTCACCCCATTTTTTAAGCGGATAACCCGAACATCATTTTCCTTCAGATAATATACCGGCTGTTTCTGTAGCGGCTTTTCGTCCACAATCGTGCTCGATTCCCTAAATTCTTTCGCTACCGAAGTTGAATAGTAAATAAGTGCTCCAACGGACAGTAACCACACAACAAACAATGTCGTTGTCAGATAATTACTCATTGGCTTCTTCTCAAATAGCACCCGAAGAAGTAAATAAAACAAACCGGCAAAAGGAATAAATACAGATAAAAAGCCAGCAATCAATGCAAAAGGGACGTCACTAGGATCCATCAGATAAAATGGTCCTGAATCGTCCATCACATCCGGAATAACATTCACGATGGCCAAGGCAAAGAAAATCAAACCTATAATCAAGCCTATAAGAGTCAATCCCACGATGATGACAAAGAAGACGCCAATGATTTTAACGATTATCTGCAATAGCTTCGCCACGCCATCCCCGGTGCGATCCATGCCCCGCGAAAAAGTCTCCTTCACACCGCTCATTTCCTCGTCAAAAGAACGTTTAAAATTCTGGATATTCGGCGCTTCGCCACGCATCTCCATTTTATCCGCTCTGGTAATCGCTGGCGGCATTACAATCCAAAGAATCACATAAACCAATAGCCCCGATCCACCGATTATGACAAAAAGCGCAAAAAGTAACCTTACCCATTTGGCTTCAATCCCAAAGAAATGGCCAAGACCACTACAGACGCCACTGAAAACGCGATCGTCGGGATCCCGCATTAATTTCTTACCGACCTTAAAACCATTGGTATTCGTTTCATGGCGAAAGGAGCTATAGTCATCCTGATCTTCCGACTCAAAGTCACTAACCCTCCCCATCTGATCAATAACTGCATTTACATCTTCCATATTGAGCACCTCTTTACTTCCCGCCTGGATCTTCTCTGTAAACATCTCAGAAATACGGTTCTCAATATCCTGTAAAATCTCACGGCTGTCTTCCGACTGACCAAAATGCTTCTGTATATCAATCATGTACGACCGCAGTACCTCATAGGCATCCTCCTCAATATGGAAGACGATGCTATTTATGTTGATAATTATTGTCTTATTCATCGCTATTGTCTTTAACTGGTTTAGTTGAATCATTGTTTCTACCCACCAATGACGTGTTTACAGCAAACACCAATTCATTCCAGGTAATGTCCAATCTTGAAAGGACATCAAGTCCTTCTTGGGTAATTTCATAATATTTTCTAGGCGGACCTGAAGTCGATTCTTTCCATATATAACTCAACAAGCCATTATTTTTTAGACGTGTTAAAAGCGGATATAGGGTTCCTTCCACAACCAACAATTGAGCTTTCTTCAGTTCGCTGATAATATCGGAGGCATAAATTTCTCCTCGAGAAATTATGGATAGGATACAATATTCAAGTATCCCCTTCCTCATTTGGATTTGTGTATTTTCAGCTATCATAACAATACAAAGATATATGTATTTTATGGTACCATGCAATACATAGTACCATATAAAACAAATAAAATATATTAACAAGCTGATTATTAGGTAAATAATTTTTTAAAATTATTTACATTTCACTTCTATCAAGAAATTTTTGGATATTTATCCCCATGATTAAAATCCTACTGGACTACAAATGGTGTTTTATTTGGGCCATCATAGTCATTGTTTTATGTACGCTCCCCGGAAATAACTTTGATACAGTTCCCAGCTACCCCGGAATGGACAAACTCGTTCATGCGGGCATGTTTTTCGTTTTTTGCACACTGATGTACAACGGTGTTATTCAACAATTTAGCGGAAAACCAACACGCTGGTTACCCATCTTTATTGTCTCTTTTTTCGGTTTTCTGTTTGCAGGATTAACGGAAATACTTCAGCTCTATATTTTTACTTACCGTAGTGGTGACTGGTGGGATTTATTTGCTGATTCTGTAGGAATTGGCATGGCCGGATTTGCCTATCTGTTGAATTATGTCGACAGGAGGCACTGATTGGCGGTAAACTCGGCTATCGAATAAAACTATTGGGCTCTGGCCAAGGTTGCCACGGACACTTTGCATCCGCGGGATTCCTGCAGGGTAATTGCAGCTGAGACAATGGTTGCACCGGTAGTAAGTACATCATCAACAAGTAAAATATGTGCATCTTGTGGCATTGAAAGTTCTTTGCAGACAAAGATGTCTTCCACATTTTCATAACGCGCTAAACGGTCCTTACCTGTTTGTGTCATTGTTGCCCGTTTACGGATCAATACGTCCTCCCATAACGGAATATGCATCGCCCGCGACAGCCCACGACCGAAATAAGCCGATTGATTATAACCTCTTTTCCGAAGCTTACTCGTATGTAATGGTATCGGAACAATAGCCGATAATCCAACGTACAGTTCGGATTGAAGGAGCTTGAGGCCATACTGATAACCAAAGTATTCAGCCAAAAATGGCTGGTTATTATATTTAATCTGGTAGATTAGCCGCTCTACACGACTCCCCTTTTGTAGGAGGAGAAAAGAGCAAGCCTCTTCTATAGGCGCTTTGCCCCAGAGCTGCCTAGCGGTATCGTTATCCGAATATGTATGAAAATTGGTATAAGGCAGATGATAATCACAGGCAATACAGATATATTTTTCCTGATATTTCAGCACACAGCCACAACAGGCACATTCTTTGGGAAAGAATATGGAAACAAAATCACCAAGAATATTCCGTAGATCAAATGGCATCATGCTAACTTCCTAAGTTAAAGATAGCAACAATATTGCAAACTAAGCCTCAGCAGTCTCTTTATCCTTGTCTTTTATGGCCAATTGTCCGCAAGCTGCGTCAATATCCTTTCCTCGGCTTCGTCTTACATTGGTGATGATTCCCTGGCTTTTTAGGTAATTCGCGAATACGTCTATCTTGTCAGCTTCGGCATTCAGGAAGTCGGCCAGAGCAATTGGGTTGTATTCAATCAAATTTACTTTACAGGGGACATGCTTACAGAATTTAGCAAGCTCCTTGGCGTCTTCCAACTCGTCATTGAAATTATTGAATACAATATATTCAAATGTTATCGGACTCTTTGTCTTCGCATAAAAGTATTTTAGCGCTTCAGCTAATGCGGCTAAAGAGTTCTGCTCATTGATTGGCATAATCTCATTACGCTTTTTATCATTTGCCGCATGTAGTGAAAGAGCGAGGTTAAACCGTACCTGATCGTCTCCTAGTTTCTTGATCATTTTCGCAATACCGGCTGTTGACACAGTGATTCGTTTCGCAGCCATATTAAGGCCATCCGGAGCGGTGATCCGTTCAACAGACTTCATCATATTGGCGTAATTCAATAGCGGCTCGCCCATGCCCATATAGACAATATTTGTCAAAGGCTGACCATAGTTCTCTTCAGCCTGCTTACTGATAAGTACCACTTGGTCATAAATTTCATCTGCATTAAGATTACGTTTTCGATCCATGTAACCTGTTGCACAAAATTTACAGGTCAGGCTACAGCCCACCTGCGAACTCACGCAGGCAGTCATACGCTCAGGTGCCGGAATTAATACACCCTCTATGATATTACCGTCATAGAGCCTAAAGCTGCTTTTAATAGTTTTGTCCGAGCTGATTTGTGACTCTTTAACTTTGACTGCATTAATCGTAAAATTTTCCTTCAGCTTTTCACGCAGGGCCTTACTCAAATTACTCATTTGATCAAAATCTGTACAAGATTTTTCCCATATCCATTCATAAATCTGCTTTGCACGAAAGCCCTGTTCACCCAACGCGGTCAGTTGATCTTTGATCTGACTCAAAGACAAACTCCTGATATCTATTATTTTACTTTTTTCGATCACGGTACAAAGATAAGAATAATTAAGTGACAAAAAATCCCGTTCTAAAGAAAATAGAACGGGACAACTGTTATGTATGTGTTTTAAAATAGGTAGATTCGCTATCCTTTAGCCATGTATGGCTTCTTTATTTCCGTAAGACTGGATCAGTTTACCTTCAAAGTCCAACCACTCTTTCCAGCGTTTTTCCACATCGACATCTACGGAATATTTCCTTGCAAAATTAAGGAAAGTTGTATAGTGGTTCGCTTCGGAAACCATCAGATCGTAATAAAACTGAGCAAGCTCCTTGTCTTGGATATTTTGAGACAAGACCCTAAACCGCTCACAACTACGTGCTTCAATCATTGCAGCAAATAATAGTCTATCGATAAACGCCATATTCCGGCTACCGTCCTTTTTGGAAAATTTCATCAACTGACCTACATAGTCATCTTTCCGCTCGCGACCCAATGTATAGCCCCGTTCTTTGATGATGTCAATAACCATTTTGAAATGCTCCATCTCTTCAATGGCTATGGCTGTCAATTCATGAACCAAATCCTCGTGCTCTGAGTTGTTTGTGATCAAGGATATTGCATTTGAAGCTGCCTTTTGTTCACACCACGCATGATCTGTCAAAATCTCTTCCAAATTCCCCTCTGCGATATTAGCCCATCGCGGATCTGTCAACAACTTAAGTCCAAGCATCTTACTATCTAAAATAATTTATTGGCAAAGGTAGGCAATATCTCTGCTTAAAAAAAATGATAATGTGTTCTTTAGCTATCTTTATTGAGTACTGCTCTAATTTTAGGCGCTATTTTTTCACCGTAAATTTCAATTGACCGCAACATCTCTTTATGTCCCGGAGCACCAACGTCCATATGCGCCGAAAAACGCGTCAATCCAAATTTTTCATGAATTGCCAAAATTTTGTCAACGGCATATTCAGCATCCCCAACAATAAGATGCCCCCTTGAAGACCTGCCAAAATCATATTGTGTCCGCTGATAAGGTGGCCATCCGCGGCTAGCTCCGACACGATCCATCTGTGCCGAGTAGATGGGATAATAGTAATCTGCAATCTGCCTGCTATTATCCCCAAAAAAGGCGTGCATATGCACCCCGACCTGAAATTTTGACATATCGTGTCCATTATCTTCATACGCCTGGCGATACATTTCAAACAAATGGTCGAAACTTTCATACATCCCTCCAATAATTGCGAACATGACCGGCAAACCGAGTTTTCCGGCACGAATAACAGATGATGTAGTACCACCTACTGCAACCCAGATCGGCAAAGATCCGTTCTTTGGACGTGGAAAAATTTCCTGGTTGATCAAAGGAGCCCTAAAATTTCCGCGCCAGGTAACCGGATTTTGTTTATTCAACCGGAGTAATAATTCCAATTTCTCTTCAAACAGATCTGAATAATCCTTTAGGTCATATCCAAAGAGCGGAAATGACTCAATAAATGACCCTCTGCCCGCCATCAGCTCTGCCCGACCATCAGACAAGAGATCAACTGTCGCAAAATCCTGATATAGTTTGACGGGGTCCGCCGAACTCAATACGGAAACAGCACTGCCCAGCTTGATGTCCTTTGTCACCGTAGCCGCAGCAGCCAATATGATCTCCGGGGCAGCAACAGCATAATCTGCCCGATGATGTTCACCGATACCAAAGAAATCCAGTCCAACCTGATCCATCAGTTTGATTTCCTCAATAATTTCTTTCATTCTATCCTGTGGCGCCTGAATCTGACCTGTAGCGGGATCTATCCTGGAGTCACCAAACATTCCTATTCCTAATTCCATGTGTCTTCTCTATTTAAAACTAATTCAAAAATAGCGGCTCCATTTCGTAATTTATTTGATCTAGGATAAGAAATATCAAAAAAGAGATAATGTTGTTTTAACGACCTGCTCCGCATTGCCGCTAAAGTGATGTCCACCCGAAAGATATTTCTTATTAAAGTTTTTTAATGTAATCTTTTTTACCGGAAATTCGGCCTCATCATCTCCTAACACCACACTTGTTTTGACACCTTCTATCCGGTTTATCTCAGCAACTACATCAAGGCTCCGCTTGGTGCTGCTTCTACCCAAAATATCGGCAATATGTATCTCCAGATCGGTCGATACCGATGGTTCCAGTAACACAATGCTACGTACATTTTTCTTTATTAAGGGATCGATACGGTTTATGATAAAAGGTACCGCATCTGCTCCAAACGAATATCCCACAATAAAAAGCTGGTGATTCTGTCGAGACAACATCAGATTTTTGAGTGTATTTGACATATCCGCAGCGATATCCTTAGGTGTTTTTTTCTTCCAAAAATAGCTCTTGGAATCAATCGCAGCCACAGCATATCCAGCATCGGCAATTAACCGACAGATCTTATTCGAAAAAGAATTGAAACCACCATCTCCACTCAAATAAAGGACCAGGGGCAATACCGTTTTGTTGTTCCAATATTTCATCTCGATCAAACGTTGTTGGGCGAGGGCATGAAATGCCATGCAACCAATGATAAATAAAACGGTCAACTTCTTCATAGGATCAGTATTACTCGCCGAATAACGCTCAAGATGATACTAATCATTCGGTTTCATTACTTTAACTAGCGCAACCGGAAGCTGTATCAGATCAAAATCATGATCAAAGATAAGGTATTTGTTTTCCCAAAAAGTCGCATACTTCGCTTTAAAATCACGTAAGCTGTGATAATGTTTAAAATTCCCAAGTCGCGTTGACGCAAATTTCATAATCTTTTCTGCGGGGCTCTCTGTTGCTTCCAGCCCCGTCATCGGAACCATTCCCAGATTCAGGTAACTATATTTTAGCGCTTTTGCATAACTGATCATCTCTACAATCAACGCATCCATGCTCCCGCCGGGTGCTTCCATTGATTTTCGGATCATATCATAAGTGCATTCATCTTTGGCATAATCGGGAATGACGTTCAAGAACGCGACGATTTTACCGTTCCCATTTTTAAGCACAATAATATCCTGTTCGATCAGTTCTGCGGTATTGAACATTCCCTGAGAAAAAACCATTTCTTTTTTATCAAATTCTCTTAGCCATTCGTCCGAAATAGCCCGAAGTTCATCAAGGACTGCTGCATGCTGTGGAGCCTTCAGCACTGCGGTTGTAAATCCCTTTTTCTGGATTGCATTCAGTCCATTGCGCAATGATTTACGCTCTTTTCCTTCGAGCGTAAATGTTTCCAGTTCCAAAACAGCTTCTTGCCCAATGGTGATCTTCTGCTTACGAAGCGATGAGAAATGAACCAGGCTGTTTTCATCGACCCGATAATAAATCGCTTTTAATCCATTGGCATAACAATAACGATCGAACTCCTCGACAAGCTCTTCTTTATCCCCCTGTTCACAAACCGGCTCATCCAATACTATGGCAAACTCATTTGCCAATCTATAGGCGGTAAACCCTTCGGAAATCTCAGAGAAAAAAAGATATTTGTCTTTCCCGAGTTTGAAAAAATCCATGGGAGACTGTCCGAATTCATCCAGTAGCTGTTGCGCCCGTTCACGTTCGGATTTACTAGAATCTTCATCTGCGATCAGGCGTGGCCGGGCGAGCGCATAGATCAGAAGGAACCAGCAAAAAATCCCCAGGACCTGCGTAATGCGTAAGAATTCCTGCCCAAAATTGGTATGTGGCATCAGATCGTCATCGGCGAACAACAAAAAGCTCTTTGCGGTATGATAAATGGATTGCCGCCAAGTAAATTCAACTCCAAAATGTTGCTTATCGATAAAATAGAAGCTCAATACATCAAATAAACAGACCCCGACCAATGCAACGACGAATGTTACAAACCCGATCCTCACCCAGCGAATATTGCTTTTAATTGGGTATTGCTTATAACTGATGCCCAAAAAAACGAGCGTCATTAAGGCCACCGATGCCTCTTCATAGTCCAACGCTTTAAACACATGCCCAAATAACGACAGCGCACTAAAAATAACAGCGATCCAAAAGGCTACACGAAAACCTTTGATCAAATAAGCCGACGTAACCAACAAACCTACTCCTAGAACAAAAACCATAAACTTAGATGCATGGATCGCTTCAAGGGGTAAATAAAACCGATCTAGCTTCATGCGATCGGCCAAAGGCGGTGTCAGCACCGACACAATATTGACCATGCCCAAGAAGAAGATCAGCAGTGCTGGCCCTACACGCGCCAAAAGCTGTCTACCCCGCCAAGCGAAAGCGATTAACCCTAACAATAGTGGCAACCAAAACTCAAATACACGATAAAGAATGGTTATTCCCAAGCCTTCTGCCTGACCGTAGCCATAGGCCTTGAAGATATACAGCATCGTTAATTCCACGGCCCCTAAACCTCTTAAAAAAGGTGACACAATCATTAAAACCACTGAAACGGTATAGGCGATAGCCGCTGCTTCAAAGGAATGATCCAAGTCCAGCGCATACATGCTAACAAAAGCATGGGCTATCCCACAGCATTCAACAACCATAGACGCCAACACGGTACCCAGAAGATATTTCATTTTTACTTCCCCGGAAAATATCTCGTCTATATTGGAGGCAACAGCAGGAAATTTTAGTTCTACCCAACGGTAAATTCCTTTGTGTGTACGGAAAGACCATACGAGCCAGAATACAATAGCGAGCAGTATACCCAAAATTAACAGTGAAATCCAGGCATCACCAAAATTTTTATTATCCCAAATTGTATACAATATGACGGGGACACCAATCATAAAGACGGTTAACAGTCCCACATACCCATACAGCGCGCCAGCCTGATGAATCTGTGTCGTATTCAGATTCCGCTTTCGCAACTGAGTAGTTGTATAAGCGAGGGAACTAATGCCGCCCGCAGGAAGAAATACACTGAGCAGATTTCTTTTTAGGAATAGATCTATGGCAATTTTCAAATTGATCGAGAGACCAATGGCTTTGAAACTCTGCACATACATCACACCTTGCAATAGGACATAGAGCAGGGTTATACAGATGCCGACCGACACCCAGGTTAGATCTGCCGCTTTTAACTGCGGAATAATGGCGGCGAGTTCTTTCCTTTCATTTCTAAAAAAAACGAAAGCCAATAAAATAACCAAAACAGCTATTAGTTCCTTCCAATAGGTTTTTGGTGAAAAACGTCTAATGCGTTGAACAATAGTCTTGCCCATATTATCGTTTATTGTCTAATAACCGTACCGTATAATAAACACGAAATAAAGCTAATCGTTTCAAAATGACAAATTGTTAAGTTTTCATCAATTCTTTTGACATTAATCAGTAATTTTCACCCATGAAAGAGAAAAGGGTATTGTTCATCGGGCTGGTTTGGCCAGAACCAACATCATCAGCCGCCGGATTTCGGATGATGCAACTGATCGAGACATTCCTGGATCGTTCTTATCAAATAACCTTTGCTTCTGCAGCGGCCAAATCTCCCTATAGTGCACCATTAAAGTCGCGAGGTATTACCGAACAAGCTATTGTGCTCAATAGTGATAGTTTTGACGAATTTATTGCATGGTTACAACCCGATATTGTTGTATTCGACAGGTTCATGGTCGAGGAACAATATGGCTGGAGAGTGGCTCAACAGTGTCCCGATGCACTTCGGGTGCTCGACACCGAGGACCTCCATTTCTTACGACAGGCACGGCAAACCTGCGTCAAAAATAAAGACGATTTTTCCTTTCAGGAATTGTTTACAGACACGGCAAAGCGGGAGATTGCCTCCATATTGCGTTGTGATCTATCATTAATTATCTCGGAGTCTGAAATGAAAATCCTGACGGAAGTGTTTCGGATTTCGCCTGATATTCTATACTATCTCCCTTTTCTGGAAGATGAAATTACGGTCGACCAGACGAATGCATGGAAGTCATTTGAAGAACGAGGAAATCTGCTATTTATCGGCAACTTCATCCATGAACCCAACTGGCATACCGTGCAATACCTAAAGACAACGATTTGGCCAGTTCTTCGTAAAATGCTCCCTAAAGTAGAGCTACATATCTATGGGGCATATCCGACACAGAAAGTACTTCAGTTACATAATCCCAAAGAGAATTTTCATATCAAAGGAAGAACAGATTCTGCAAAGGACACCATGTCCAACTACAGACTATTGATTGCGCCGATTCAATTTGGGGCCGGAGTGAAAGGCAAATTTATCGACGCCATGCATACCGGTACCCCTACCGTCACGACATCGATTGGCGCTGAGGCGATGAAGGGCAATCTATCCTGGAATGGTTTTATTGAAGATGAACCCGAAGCTTTCTGCCAAAAAACCATGGCGCTTTATAACGACAAAGTCGCCTGGGCAACAGCGCAGTCCAATGGTATCCGTATCATCAACGAACGCTACGAGAAACGCAAATATCAAGCGGACTTTATGACCAATCTATCCTTACTTAAGGTACAGCTGGACAAACATCGGCAACACAATTTTATTAGCCAGATCCTCCTACATCACACTGTACAGAGCACAAAATATATGTCACTGTGGATTGCTGAAAAGAACAAGGTATAATTTAATTGACTTCCCGCCACCAGGGAGCATATATTGTATCCAGTTTGTCCAGATGCACCAGTTCCCCTATTTTCGGTGTAATGAGTTTACTGTTTTCTTTTTGGGCAATTTCATAAAACTTTTCCATTGGTTCTTTCCATCCATGCATTGCCAAGGCAAATTTTGACGAATGAACGGGCAAAGTGACTTTGGCTTGTAAGTCTCTGGTTTCAAGCCCCCATTCTTCGGGCAACGAATGGATATAATGCCAGGCATCATTATACTGCCCGTTCTCCAATATAGCCAGATCAAACGGGCCGAATCGATCCCCTATTGTCTTGAAATGCTTACCATAACCACTGTCACCACCTAAAAACAAATTGTATTTCGTTGTTTTCAGGACAAAGGAAGTCCAAAGGGTATTATTTCTTGTAAATCTACGGCCTGAAAAATGTCTTGCGGGGGTAAAAGTTACCTGAAAATCAGGCTGAAGAGTAACCTGATCATACCAATCGCCCTCGACAATCTGTTCTGGTTTATAACCCCAGGATTCAAAATGCGCCCCCACCCCTAAACCACAGATAACCCGACCGACTTTCTCCCGTAGTTTGGTTACAGTCTCATAATCGAGATGGTCATAGTGATCATGGGAAATAAAAAGGAAATCTATTTCAGGAAAGTCTGCCGCTGTATAATCCACGGCAATTTTAAAAGCCTTGTTACTTCCCGGTACGGGTGAAGCATTTTCACTGAATACGGGATCGACGAGCAATAGTTTGCCATCAATTTTCAGCAGATAAGAAGAGTGTCCAAACCAGACCAAAAGATCCTGTGCCGGCAGATTTTTCAGATCACATTTCACCGCCGGTAACACAACCAATGGCTTCAGCCCCGGCTTTTTATTGAAAAGAAAATCCCACATTAAAGAGACGATATTTACATCATTCTTTAGGGAGGGAGTCACTTCAAGATTATGAAATACGCCATCTCTGAAGTTTGGCGACTGTTTCATCCGCTCTAATCGGGCGCCTTTAAAGCTTCCGCCAAACATTGGATGAACAAAATAATAAAGCAATCCACTGATCACGATAATCAGCAGCATCCCTAAAATGATCCATCCAACGTTTTTCATTTAGAAACTATTCTTCCACATCATGGATTCGACAGGACGTATGGTCTTGCCATTATACTTTGCATTCCCCTTTGTATTGTAAAACGTCTCGATTTCGCCTTCTACAGCAAAATAAATCAGTTGACCGATTGGCATTCCAGCATAGACTCTGACGGGCTGTGCGACAGATATCTCCAAGGTCCACGTATTACAAAATCCCACATCCCCTTTACCAGCTGTTGCATGGATGTCAATTCCCAAACGGCCAGTACTCGATTTTCCTTCCAAAAAAGGAACATGTTTATGTGTTTCTGTATATTCCTGTGTTACACCCAAATACAAGGTATTAGGTTCCAATACAAAACCCTCCTCCGGTATTTCAAAATGATCAATTTCATTATGTTTTTTGGCATCCAGTACGCGGTCTGCATAGGTTGCCAAATATTTGCCCAAATGTACATCGTAGGAATTTGTTCCTAAACACTTACGGTCAAACGGTTGAATGACAATACTGCCATTTTCAATCTCTTCAAGAATTCTTTTATCCGATAAAATCATGTGTATCAAGATAGCAAGAGCATCAGGCCATGCTATATAAATTCAAAAATACGGTTCTCACACAAATTTTTACGCTATTTTTTATTTAAAGTACAGCTTTTATTGAGAATTGACTCTTTAAAGCTTCGACCAGCTCAGTTCGTTCATTTTGACGGGCGTACCAAAATCAGCTTTCCCCCTGCTGTCTGTATTCTACACGACGGTTTATCTAATCGCTCCTGATTGAACATGCGATAATTTGCAATTTGTTTTTTAAATTTGGGTATGAGTCTAGTGTATTTACGTGAAATAGATGGCCAAACCAAATTTGCCATTTGGCGGATTGAAGAATCCGATGATGATCTGTTATCCAAACTTCAGCTGGACGAGCGCGAGAAGGCTAAACTGGGTTCTTTTAATAAAGGTAAACGACGGTTACATTGGCTTGCTACACGCGTCTTACTGCGGACCCTTCTGAATACTTCGCGTTATATAGACTGCCCTTCCGATGCGAACGGTAAACCTTATTTAGCCAATTTTCCACAGAAGATATCACTTTCGCACTCCTTTGACTATGCCGCCGCAATGATAAGTACCGAGGGGGAGGTTGGGATCGACATGGAAATTATCAAAACAAAAGTTGAGCGGATCCAACATAAATTTCTCAAACCCGTTGAATTTGCTTTTATTACAGAGGACGATACACGATACGAGCAGTTGTATGCCTGTTGGTGTGCCAAAGAAGCCATCTATAAACTTCAGGGGAATGCGGGGGTCTCTTTCTTAAACAACATGACGATTCAGCCCTTCGACTACCAAAAGCAAGGTGTCTTAAAACTCGAACTGGACAGCAACCACCACAAGCAGACTTTTGACGTACATTATGAAAAATTCAATGAATATATGCTTGCATATGCTGTTGGCTAAGGTCGCTTAAAAAATAATTTTTCTCAATTTCAGCGAATTAGCGATATAAACGCACTTTTTTTTTGCGCTTATTGAAAAAGCTTCTATATTTGCAGCATCACAAAGGAAATGGCCCGTTCGTCTAGGGGTTAGGACGCAAGATTTTCATTCTTGAAACAGGGGTTCGATTCCCCTACGGGCTACACATCTAAAAGTCAAAACATACAAAAGCCTGCAAATTAAACGTTTGCAGGCTTTTTTGTTTTTCAGTATCTACAAAACTTACACGAATTACCAAGAAAAAAGTGAGTCATTCAGTGAGTCATTTTCTCCGACATGGCTACTCACTGAAACATGTTTAATATTTTGATTATCAGCTTATTCAAAGATTAAACATCTTGATCCGTTTTAGTTGCAAGGCTAATTTTGCATCGCTGAAATTTGTTTTTCAGTGGTGATGCAGAGCTCGCCGCAAAGGCGGCTCGGTTTGTTTCACTTAAATGATGTTGTCATGAGTACAAATTATTCCTTGCTCTTCTATCTGAAGAAACCCAAAAATTATGTTAACGGTCCCAAACCGATCTACATGCGGATTACCGTAGATGGTATCCCAAAAGAAGTCTCCACTGGACGGGAATGTGATCCGTCGAAATGGAACTCCAAAGCTAACCGTATGAAAGGCACAACAGAAGTTGTCAAAACCATGAACAGTTACCTTGATACCCTAGTCAGCAAAGTAGGTACGATCCATACGGCCATGACGGCTGCCGCAGAGGAAATTACAGCAGAATCCATCAAACTAAGGTATCAGGGAAAGGATATTAAGCGAAAGCAATTCCTTGATGTATTTAGGGAACACAATATGCAGATGGAAGCATTGCTCGGCAATGGATTCAAGCCCAATACGCTCAAAGGGTATAAGACCTCTTTATTGCATATTTGTGGATACCTTGAGAAAGAATACAGGTCGCAGGATATTGACACAAGAAAGATTGACCATGCTTTTGTCGCAGGGTATGAGTTCTTTTTGCGTGCCACGATGAGCTGTTCTGCCGTGTCGGCAGCAAAATACATGAAGCACCTTCGCAAGATCATCAAGATCTGTATTGCGCATAGATGGATAACGGACGATCCATTTACCTTTTATAAGATCAAGGCGAAAGCTAAAGAAAAAGAATTTTTAACCGATGCGGAACTTCGGAGGATAGAGGGGAAATTATTCAAGATACCAAGACTTGCACATGTCCGTGATATCTTTGTCTTTTGTTGTTACACTGGACTTTCCTATGCAGACGTGAGGAAACTTAAATGGACCGATATTGCTGAGGGAGTGGATGGAAAACTCTGGATCTTCACAAGCAGGGAGAAAACCGAAACATCATCAAATATTCCGCTATTGCCCAAGGCTCTTGAAGTCATTGAACGGTATCGTACCTATCCACCATGTGTGGCAAAGGATATGGCACTTCCTGTGCTGAGTAATCAGAAAATGAATAGCTATCTCAAGGAAATTGCAGACCTATGTGAGATCACCAAAGAACTGACCTTTCACAAATCACGCCATACGTTCGCCACTTCTGTGACACTTGCCAATAGTGTTCCTATTGAAACAGTTTCAAAGATGCTTGGACATACGGATATCAAAACCACACAGCATTATGCGAAGTTATTGGATAACAGGGTTGCCGTGGATATGGAAAGACTGGAAAGAAAAATCGAGAATAAACCGGCCTCTGCAAATCAAGCTAAAATCGCGGAGCGATGTACCCCTCAGGCATTTACTTTTATAAAGACAGACCATAACGGGAGAAATATTGCTTAATAACAAAAGGAAGCGGTACATCGTGTATCGCTTCCATATTAAATAAAAAATATGTTATCCTTCCTCAGTAGAGAAATAGCCGTCCTTCTCTATTCTCTTGAAAAGAGCATTATTACTTTGGACCGAAAACTGTCCTTGCCGCCATAGCTGATTTCCTGCTGTAATTTTAGTGAATTTCTATCAAGAGATACATCCCACCAATCTATATCCGTCCTGAGCTTTGGGTAATAATCTGCGAGGGAATCGACAATTCCTGTCGCAGGGCTTCCCCATTTCTCTACCCATGCGGATGGGTCAAATGTCCTGGTTTCCTTGAGCAAGAGACGGTTTCCTGCGAGCTGATAATAATATTTGCGGTAATAAATAGGTTCTCCGGTCTGGATGCTCCCATCTTTAATAATTACATCTGCGCCCGGGAGATTCCATTCTCCGCCGTCGCCGGCACTACTTGAACCGATAAAATACGGTACCGTTAACCGTAGAGAAGCACTGTCACGCCCGTCAAAACTAAGATATTCGTAAGGGAGGTTGTCTATCTGAACATTACTGCTCCCATTCTTATCACCGATTGAAAGGGTCGTTTCATAACTTTTTAACTTCCATTTTCCTTTCAGACTGTCAGTCATATCCTGCCCAGAATTTTCCTTTTTGCAGGAAACAAACAATAGGGAAAAAATGAACAAAAGGATCAATTGGTTTCTCATCATGGCCTAATTACGGTTTGAATAGCTAAAATAAATAATTTAAAAATGAGTCCAAAATCTATGGAGATTTAGTTTTCAAGCTGCGGTAGTCGGGATAGAAGATTTTATCAATGTGGGGCGCTTTTGATAGATATAATTGTGAAGGGATTGTCCGAAAAGTTTAAATAATCGAGCAAATCATACTCTTGGATATGGTCTAATGGCAGTTGGTCGAATAAATTTGGAATTATTATTCAAGTTGACCTAATTTGAATGCTGATTTTTGAACAGAACGACGGTCAGAGCAGATGGCCATTAACTGATGACCAAATAATCTGAATCCATGAAAGAACATGAAATTGATATCTATCTGGATGGTGTGAAAACGAGGGTCGACCTTCGAAAGATGGATTATACCTCACTTCGGAACCTTTCCCTGAAACTGCAGCCATCCTGGGTGACAACGACTATATCCATGAGATGATCCTTGAAAGCGATCTTTATTATTTCTGGCAGGAGATCAGTTCAAAGACTGTAGGTGCTCTCCAGAAGCATGGGATAGTGACGGTTGCTGAACTGATGGCCTTTTCGTATGAAAAGCTCGCTGCAATAGATGGACCGGGAAACAAATCCCTTTCCGAAATTGTATACTTCATCAAGCAGCTGGGAAAATAGAAAGCTTTTAATTCCGGGTTTTGAAAACTTCCTTGAAATGCGTAATTTGATATTGTTTTTCAAACAATCCCCATAAACTAATCCTTAAGCGGCTGCCCCAAAAAGGGTGGCCGTTTTACTATTTAGACTCCGCCGTGGCCGTTTCAATCGGGGATGAGGATCATGGTATGGGTAAAGCTTTTATAAGTCTGAATTTTCTTCCCCATTATCCCTTCTCCATTTTTTCTCGGTATAGGAGTTAAAATTTGATTTTTTCCATTTAGTCAGGTGGTAGCCCCTGCAGTATGTGCAGTAATATGCTCTCCGCTGTACAGGCTGTCCCTGCCTGTGCTTGATGCGACGGCCTGTTTCGTCCCTTTTGAAAAAGTAGTTCCACTTAATGTCGAGCATGACGAGCCGGGCCTCTATCCAGGAAGCAAATATCACCTTTCCGGTTTCCCTACATTTCTTGTTGGTTCCCATATAAATAGCTATTTTTTTACCTATTCATGTATTACTCCTTTTCTATTGGTACCTGCAACATGACCCATTCCCTGATATGTTTTGCAATCTTATCGGAAACCTCAAAATCATATCGCCCCTCAAAAGGTGTTTTTAGCACAATACGCAGCCGGCCCCGTTTCAACCCATGACAAGCCTGGATCATATCCAATGGTATGGCCTTATCCCGGTCTATCTTCTGTACAAAGCCCTTCGTAATATTTACAACTTCCTTTAAGCTGCGCTGCTCGCCACAGGTCAGATTTTCATTCATCGCATTTTTCAGATAAAGGCTGACGATGCTATTTTTAAACGTAAAAATCCCTAAATCTTTATACAATATCTTTTGTGACAGGATTTTATTATTGAGCAAGAATACTTCCTTCTCCACATCAATGGATTTGACCTGTACTATGTCCATTTCACCCATAGAATCGACATCCTTATCTTCCTCAGCTGTTTCCAGAATCTCCTTCAGTTCTTCTAGATCCGGAGAAAACAACTCGAACTGCTCCTCAAGATTTCTCATTTTTAACTGTTGCTGCAGGATAGTTTCCTTCTGTTCCAAAATCAACTTTCTCTGCCTTTGATTAATAGCGACATAGAAATAGACTGTATGGCCCATATTCAGGACCAAAATTCCGCTAAATATGACCATTAAAGGAAATAGCAGCCATTCATCCTTAGCCAGCTGATCGGGGCCTATAATCCAGAACAGCAAAAGTGATGGTAATATGCAGCAAAATAACAATTGGCTAGCGGCGCGTTTTTCTGGGCTAACCAGCCAGTTTTGCCTTTTGTCCAATATCACGATAACCAATCGTATATAAAAGAAAACTATCGCTACAATCAATACAAAAAATAGATAGCTATAGGTGACAGGCCAGTCTAAAAGCCATTCCGCCAAAGCTCCACGGTACCCCAGATACCAACAGAATCCCCCAAAAACGAAGGATGCGATCAATTGCCAAATCCCATCGGGATACTGCACGGTCAATTTTCTATTATCCAGAGATCTATTCTCATTAAAACTTTTCATGTACAAACGACATTTTAAAAAATGCTATCAAAACCTACATATTTATCAGATTTATATCTTCTTTCTGTATATCTTTCGCCTATCAGGTTCATCCGACATTACCTAGCAACCTATCGCCGGAGAACTGCCGCTAAAAACTCCCCTGTTGAGGAAATTTTTGTTATATAAATTTAGCCAATTATTTATTAAACAATATCCGTCTACCTTAAATCGATGCTTTTAGGTCCTTCTTTGGTTCAAATAATTCCCCTGCCGGATGAAAATTTATTTCTGTATTGTCTTAAATTCCTCTTTCGTTGTAAGGAAATCACCTCTCATTGTAAAAAATTGCCCCTCATTGAAATGATGGGGATATTCACTATTATTTCGTGCTATAGTGGGTAAATTTAAAGAGTAAAACTTCACTGATTATTAAACCATAGATCATGAGGACGATAAAGAAAATACCATTCAGCCGTAATTATGTATTTATTGCGATAGCTGTATCGATTACCTTGTATGGGCTTTTTGGAGCAACGACGCAAGAGCAGTGCTTGTACAGCATCGGTATTCTGGTATTGTTCATCCCTTTTTTGGAAATCCGAGGCCAAGAGCGCATCATGCAGCTTTTTGTTATCTTTTTTGTCTGTATCCAGGCCAGTAGTATTGCTTTATTTGACCGTCTAACTTATCAGCTACTGATCAGCTCGCAACCGTTTTGGGTCGCTGTAAAAAAAGGTATACCGATAGCTTTTATTGTCTGCGCCATGGCACATCTGTTTTTCTGGAGAAAAACAAATGTTTTCAAACTTTATGGGATCCAATTTCCCATCATGATCATTGCATGTACTTGGTATATCCGTATGCTGCTGATCATAGCTAATTGCCAGCATATCCCAAATGCTAAAGCTGTACGCATACCTGCCATTGTTATCCAAAAATGCCCCGCTTGCTGTGACATATACGAACTGTGGTTTTCGTTCAGGTATGAAGGCCAGGAAGAAAAGGTTTCCATTAATGTAGGTCTCAAACTACATGAACAGACCAATGAGGGAGATTCGCTCATACTTCAGATGCATCCCGGAAGATATGGCTGGCCATGGTACCACAAAGATATTAAAAGGAGGTACAGATGATCGTAAGTCTACAGAAGCTGACAATACTCATAGAAGCCATAGTTCATCTGAAGAACACGGATATCCCAAAACATTTTTGTGAAATCACAGAGGCCTGCAATAATAATTTTGCGCTGGCACTGGAGGCACACCGGGAGATCATAAAGGTAGATAGTGCCCGCCAGGCCATCCAACTTTACCACACACAATTGTTGCATCTATACCATCTGCTCAGTAGCTTCTGTAAAAAAGGTAAAATTGAAAATCCTACGGCACTATTCGCCCTGGAAGAGTTACTTGAGCGAATCGAACATCTCTTTAAAAAAGATATTGATCCCTGTACGCCGCTGCCAGAACATTATTACCTACGGATGCATGAATATGTATATGCAAATATGCCCGGTATCCTGGATAAGCTGACTCAAAAAAACATACCGAAAGCCTATCTCACCGAAATTCTTTCGGCTATGGACAGCCTATTTGAAAATGGTAAGATTCCTTATATTCAATTCAGACATCAGGATTACCTACCTAAAGTGATCGAATCATTGCGCCAATTGGCCGACGACAGACGCCAGAGTAAAAACTGGCATTATCGTTTTTTGGTCCTGATGGTCAAATTAAATTTTAACCATATGGGATTTTTCAACCGATGGAAAGAATTGCACACCTCCAACACTACTTTTATGGATCTACTAATACGCTTTCCCAAACATTTCTCCTGTATCCCGGGTTTCGCTTATGATAGCAACAGCAGGAGCCTGCTCAAGTTGATGCGCGAGTACATGGAGGATGAAAATATCTCTCAATCAGCAGCAATGCGGGATGATCCCCAGCAATTTATTCAAAGCAACTTTAATGGCAAAGAACTCAAACTGTGGATGCATATATCTGTGAAGGCGAATATTATGTGGTCGTCGGAGAAAAAAGAAGTTGCCGAGGTATTTTCCAGGCTTGTCAAAACGCGGGAAGGCACATTACTATCTGCCCATAGCCTGACCCGGATGGATAAAAGCGCTGAATTTCATGCAGCCATCCGTATCCGCAAAGTATTGAATACAATGCTTGCCGAGCTTAACGAACAGTTTCCCGAATTAAAACAGTAAAATACAGAAAATTTAAAAAACAGGGGGTATGCCATCGCTACACCTCCTGAATGCGTTCATTCTACCGATCAAAAACAGCCCTCACTGTGTCAAAACCTATTGTTTTACCAAGAATTCCCTCTGAACCTTTTCACTGCATAATACATCTTCATTACATCCCAGTCTTTATTTAAATCGAATAGAGGCAGGTACACTCTCCAGATCAACCATTTCGTTACACCTGCGCCGGCCGATTTTCCATACTAACTTTGTTTTACAGCGTACGAGAAAGTAGAAGCTGACGCTGAGGCAGGCCGCTGTATCAAATGGAGGGGCAGATACAGCGCTCTGTTTTGAAACGGCGAAATATAATAAAACAAGGAAAAGAAATAATAAATACGAATAAAAAATTAAAGTTATGAAAGCAAATAAAGCCGGCAACATGATATACAAGATCATTCGGGCAGCAATGGTGCTTTTTTGGGTCTATGTGGGGATGGAAAAACTCTGGCAGCTAGGAGCGTTCAAGATTGCCCTGGAGCAGCAACCAGTGATCAGTTCTTTGGCTCCGATACTCTTTTGGCTGCTTCCGCTCATGGAAATCGGTATTGGCGTATTGCTGGGAATGCCACCGGTCAGGCTGCGCGCCCTGGGATGGAAAGTTTCGATCATACTGCTTATTGCTTTTAGTATCTATATCGTTCTGGGGGTATTGAATGTATATGAAAAGAAACCCTGTATGTGTACCAGCTTTTTGAGCAATATTTCCTGGACAACGCATTTGATCTTTAATCTCGTTATTCTTGGCCTATCGATAAGTGGATGGCGATTGCATCGTACGGAGGACAGATATGGCGAGCGTGCACTGACGGGCAGAGCACATATCGCATTATTTCTGATAGGCTTTATGGCAATGGGAGCCATCAGCTACTGGAATATCCACTATAGAAAGTCAAAGGGTATTTGGTACGCACCGGACAGCATTTACGACTATTGGGAGCCCAATACTTCCAGCAGCAATTTAAAAGGTTTGCTGGTAACCTTATACGATCGGTACACAGGACCGTACCGACAATTATTTACCAAAAGTTTGCAGGCTAGCAGCTTTACTAATCAATTACTGGCCTGCAGTACAGAAAGGAGGGTAGCAAAATGCTAACCAAATTTTTAAACAATTATGGCTACATGATATTAGGAGGAGCCATGATTATCGGATTCTCAGCATTTAAAGGTGCTGAGGCTTATGCAGGAAAAAGTTTAGCTCCTGTGACTGTTTATTTCAACGGAGATCCATTGAATGCATCTCAGGTTGCTGATGAATCACGCTGGACGACTACGCCAAATGGGCATAGTTGTAATCTGACGAACAATAAAGCCTGTTCGCTTTCAGTTGACAATACAGACTTGAGCGGATCGGCTTTAGATCCAGCAAAAATTTCGATGGATGCAACTCCCGGTGCAGCTGGCGCTGGGTCAGGTTATATTCCGCAGCGTACCGGAGGGTCGAGTTCGACACCTTTCAATCCGTTGAACCGAAATTAAACAGTTCCTCAAAACACCAAAGCCTCCCTATATGGGAGGCTTTGGTTGTTCTATCAAAGTGGGTTTTGTTCCATTCCTGTCAAGCGAATAATATCATCCGGCAATGGCAAAGCATACCGGTTTGCATTAGGCTCCAACCGATACTCCTTTCCGGCCAAAAACCGCCTTTGTACAATATTCGCCCCTTCAAGATTCAGGCGTTTGATGTCCATCCACCTCAGCCCCCTAAAGATCAACTCTTTTCGTCGCTCTCTTAATATCATTTCGAGTACATCGGTTGCGAGAGTCAACTGATAAGGCTTAAAAGTCCCGGCTTTATATCGGGTGGCCAATAGCTTATTGAGATCTGCCTGCGCTTCCACTGGCTTACCTGCCCGTGCCAGACATTCCGCACGGATAAGATAAACTTCATCTACTGCAATCCCGCCAAATGGCGATACTGTTTCCCAGGCGCTGGAAGCAACAGCATAATTCCCTTTAAATGCCTGATAACCGCCCGGACCAGGTTTAAAATAAGCCTGCTTCCTAAGGTCATCGGCATCAAAAGAGCTATACAATACTGTATCCATCTGGGCTATACGGATCAAGGGAGTGCCATTGGAAGTCTGTTCATAATAACCCACGATTTCTTTATTGTACCTCGAAAACGGATTTGTTCCTGTCAGATCGACCTCGTCCGGATTATTAAAATCCATCAGATCATTTTTGATCTGGAGCATTTTATCTGCATAGTAATAGGCTGAATCATATTTTGCCATCGAAAGGTAAGCCCGGGCCAGTAAACCATAAGCAGTCGCTTTTGAAGGGCGCATCACATGTGTACTCTCCTGTGGCAATAGATCCGAAGCAGCACGTAAATCATTCAGCAAAGCATTATAACAGCCCAAAACCGGAGCACGCTCTGACTTCTCGTTCATATCCGAAGAGCCCCGCAGCACGATCCCCAGATCCGACGCAGCTGTTGTACTGTGGAAAGCTTTAGCATAATTCCATAATAAGGATAGGTACTGATTGGACTTTGCAAAGAGGGCGGTCCCCTTGATTCTATCGTAGTCTGGCGCATTAGCTGCTGTCAGCTCGATCTTGTCTAAACGTTCCAAAACCAAGTTGGAGATATACACAGGCGCATAGCCTGCAGACCAATCGTTGCTAAAGTTATACAGATTATTCCGCCAGGTATAATTTAACCGGTCCATATCCGTCTGCATATCCAGTACCGACTGCTCCAAAAAATAATCATCTGCCGAGATCTCACCCATCGATCCAATACCGCGGTTCATCGTAAGCGTATTATCCAGTAATTTTTGCAGGTCTTCCAGACTTTTGGGGATTACCAGGGCATCGTTTGATTGAATGTCCAGATACTTGCTACAGGAGCTAAACAGTAGGCACATGGCAATAATACCTAGTGCGATTGACAGGACGGTAATTATCTTTTTCATATTTCTTCGATTTAATATTCCAGTTGTAGACCCAGTGAAAATTGTTTTGAAGGACGCAACCTGTAAGCAAATTCGGGGTCAATATTTTCCTTATTGGCAGACCATATCACCCCTAAATTGCTGGCATTAGCAAAGAGGCGAATATTCACGTCCTTAGCCATGACTTTATAGGATTTTCTCCAGCTGAGATTGATGTATTCCAACCGCAGGTGATCGCCCTTTAATACATTGATACTTGCCCTGGCGTAAAAAGCATCCGCATCGGTCGATACCGGATAATTCATGGCCGGTACATTGGTCACCTTTTCATCACCGGGCTTTTGCCAGCGCTGCTCAAAATCCGGATAGGCTATCCCGGACTGAAACAGGGTATAGTAACTGGTCGTTGGCTTATTAAAATAATAACCACCTTTATAGCTCACATTGACCGAAAGATCAAAATCACGGTACGAAAAGGTATTGATCAGATTCCCAAAAGAGGTCGGTTTGGCAGGTCCGATATAGGTGATCGTCTCGTTGCCCATGGGGTTCATGGATGCCGATCTAAATATCGCGGTATAATCTGAACTTGCCCCGCCATCCAGCAGTCCCTGTGGCATCCCCTGATCAGTCAGCCCCATCCAGGTGTACGCGGCAAGGGCGTTCAGCGGAAGGCCAACGACGGGATTGATCCGGTTGCCATCGGCCAGAAAGTACACTAAACCCTCATTCAGATTACTATAGTAAGCCGTCGTCTTGTTTTTATTGATCCCCAGCAAGAGATTACTGCTCCATTTTAATGAACCAGTGGTATTTATTGAATTGAGTTTGATATCCCAACCCCTGCCCTGCATCTCGGCCACATTCTTCACGATTGTTCCACTGCTGCCCCATGTCGTGTAATCATAGGCTGTCTCTCCGTAAAGGTCTTTGCCATATTTCTGATAATGATCTATAGCCCCTGATAAGCGACCTTTTATTATTGAGAAATCAGCACCAAAATTGAGCATACCCACTTTCTCCCAACGCAGCGATGGATCGTTCAAACTTGAAATACCCAGCATAGGATATAATGTATAGCGATCTGCCCCACTCCCGGCAATTGGTTCGGGTGTCTTGCGGAGATCAACATTGCCACTATAGCCATACGTAACCCTTAGCTTGAGCGCATCTATCCATCCCACCTTAAAAAAAACCTCACGATCCATTTGCCAGGAAGCACCCACAGACCAGAGCGGCGACCATTTATCGTTGGTAGTTGCTCCAAAGATATTGGCGCCATCCCTTCTAAAACTTGCAGATAAGGCGTACTTATCACGGTACAGATCAGTCCAGTTGCTATAGAGTGAGACAAATCGATTTGTCGTTTTGGTAAACATGGGCGCACCCACAATGTTTAAATACAGATTGTCCGGTACCGTGGCAAATGCTGTTAGATAATCCACCGGCACCGAGGTGAGCGGTACTTCATTATAGCCATACGCGGTATTTGAACTTCCCGACGACTGATTTTCCCGAGCCTCTGCTCCGACTATACCTTGTAGACGATGCTGGCCAAAGATTTTGTTAAAATCCAACTGTGCCCTTGCTGTGTACGATCTGCCCAGCTGTTGGTCCAGTGCGCGAATGGCTCCCATAGGTACATTATACTTGCGCTGCCCACTTACCGGATCAACGGTCATAAATTGATTGATTTTTAAACGCGTAAAATAACTGTCTTTTTCATGCAGGCTTTCATTCTCCGCACGCTGATCCTGCCATTGAAAGCCCACATTGGCACTTAAGAAGTCAAATAATTGGTAGCGCAAACCAGCCGTTGCAAATAATTCATTGAGATGACCTGTCTTGCGGTCATATTTATAATCCTGTAAGGGATAGTATCCCCAATCCAGGTAACCATCTGCATAATGCTGATCGAGATAAGTTTTGCTGTACATGCTTTCAAAAGGTGTTTCATTTCCTGCTACATCTCTAAAATAGAGATATGGCACAGCTTTCCCCACTGTATTAAAACTTGAATAGTCCGGTTTTCCAGATCGGTCAAGCTGCTGGGTAAAATTGATTGTAAGATCTAATTGCATCTTTTCTATAGGTCTGTAGCTATTGGAAAAGAGCAGGTTTATTTTTCGCATGCGTGCATTCAGATTTGTCCGATCTGTCGTATAGCCAACGCCCAATCCATAAGCGTTTGAGTTGCTACCCCCATTGATATGCAAGGAAAGCTGATTGGAAAAAGCGGCACCGTAAAAGCTATCTGCAAAATTGCGGCGGCCATCCTGATTGGAAAGCCAATCGATCATACGTGCCGAATCTGTCGCTGTGACGAGTCCCTGTTTTTTACCACTCAGCAGATTGATCACTGGAGTCATCGCATAATAGGGCAGATAATTAAGGAAAGTATCATAATATCCACCATCAAATAACATACGCTCTACTTCGATAAAATCCCGGGAAGAGGGCTGGTAAAGCTGATTCAGATCAGGCTTCTGTCGAATAATGGATGTGTTGCTTAACGAGATCTTCACCTGCCGAGCCAAGCCGATACCTCCTTTTTTAGAGGTCATGACAATTACCCCATTGCCCGCCCTTGCTCCCCAGATAGCACTGGCGGCAGCATCTTTTAATATTGAAACAGATTCAATGTTATTGGGGTCTATATTTCCGATTGCACCCTCGTAGATAAAACCATCCAGCACCACCAGCGGGTCAAGGTTACCATTTATTGTACTCAGCCCGCGCACTGAAAAATTCAGTTTCTGAAGATCCGGGTTATTGATCGGCTGGTTATCAAAGCGGATACCAGCGGTTACATTGTTCAGGCGCTGGAGTACATTTAATCCCGTCTGCTGACCCAGCACATCTGCCGAAACAACTTCGACGGCCCCCGTGATATCACGAGCTTTTATGGTCTGATATCCCGTACTGACCAGTGCCTCTTCAAGGTAGTTTATCTGTCTCTCCAGAAACAGAGGCGTTTCACGATCAAAGAAACTTACCGCCACCTTTCTCTCTATAAATCCCACACTGGAGAACACCAGTGTATCTTTCAAACTCTGCACCTTTATTTTAAATTTTCCATCCGAGGTACTACGACCGAGCGTTCCCTTTCCCATCAGCCGGACCGTTACTCCCCCGAGCGGCTGTTTGTTTTCGCCCGAATAGACCTGACCTGAGATCAGCAAATTGTCTTGCTGGGCATGTGCAATAAAATTACAGCACAGCATAAGGGTTATTAAATAATATATTTTCATCTATTTAATTTGTTTTTTAGTTGTGATGAAGCTATCAGATTTATTCATTCTCCGGTGTGATTGAATAAATCATGATGGTTTCATAACAATAAGTCTTTGGGATTAATAAATACGGCTGATGTAGGGATATTCCTTTTCCTGCTGCTGCCTGGTCAACAAAATGCCCTTACTGGCCAAAAAACTCAGCTTCTCTTCCACAGGCATCCCTTCAAAACCCACTGGAAATGTGAGGTCGACCTGCATGTCTTCATTCCTGTCATAGGAAACCGGCAGGTCAACATACTGATGCAGTAGGCTGAGCAGGGTTACCAAGGGAAAGTTCCGAAAGAAAATTGGCCCTTCCCCGGGGTTTACATTGATCTGATGCATACCGCCTTTGGATTTCAAATCCGAAATATTGTCCAATATTTCGATTTTGTAATAGGATACCGGGCCTCTTTTCCTCTCTATAGTGAGGTGGAAGTAATCTTTAAAAGCTTTCTGAAAATAGCGCTCAGCCCTGCCCGGCGAGATTGTGTCCGCTACAAAGAGCTGATAGCTGTATTGGTATTCGCGCCGCGAACCGCCGAGCAGCATTAGTTGGATCTTATCCTTCAATCCGTCTTCAAACACATAGTCAGTACTTTCAAAACCTTTCAATTCATTTTTAAAAGCATTTCTTAGCATAAAATTGAAGGCTGCATTGACCATTTGATAGTTGGACTTATCATTCTTATGGGCGACATTCGGATAAGTTGGTAGATAGTCGGGTAAATAGCCAGTTATAGCGGACAGAAATTTAACACCTGTCGTATCAAAGATCGGCGGCGTTGCCATTCTGTTATCCTTATTCCGAAATTCACCGCTCAGCTGTAAATCTGCATTTTTATTTTGGAGAATAGCTTCGATATTTTTTATGCCGACTTCATCTGGCAAGGTATTTCCCAGAAAGATACCATCCGGATTGATCCAGGTAATATTGGGTATGGTATTGTGGGGGAAAAGGTTTGTTAGTATCGTATCATCCAATAAGGTCAATAGTTTGATTTCAAAATTGTACTTTTCCTTGTATCGATCCAATACAATCTTAATGCGGCGGGGAGTATCCTTGTTTCTTTTGCTATTCACCAATACTACTGTTAGTTCCTGTGGGTACCGCTTTTGGATTTCCTCCATATGGGGTATATTTTCGATACAGCTCGGACAGGTGGTGGCCCAAAAATCCAGTAGGATCAGCTTACCTTTAAGCTCTGAGAACTTGATTGTTTTCTTCTTCCCATTGAAATAATTCAATTCGAGCGACTGGTTCCAAACTGCATCTGGGATCTTATCGCCGGGCTTTAAAGCAACAAGATGGGATAGCCCATCGGCCCCGCTGTCCCTGCGGGGCGTCTGAGCCGATAAACTAAACATAGAAACGAAAATTGCCGTGAATATATTTAACAGGCTATTTCTCCTGTAAAAGCGTGTTTTTGAGATATCTTTTATGATTGACAGTATCGGTGCGCGCATAATATGGTCTGTTTATGGTCGAAAAACAACGGCATGAAGGGGCATAGTTATCCCGTTACGCTAATGGCGTTTACTTTTTCGATGAAATTGGTTTGTTTTTTAGGGTTATAAAAATAGCCGCTCCCAAGTCCCCTAGAAAATTTATGACGGATTCGACAGGGACAGAGAAGGAGCAGTATATAGGTATTCAGTAGGGCTATTCAGGTGGGCAAGCTAAATTTCGAAGTAATTGTTTGTTGCTTGAGCGAAAAACAAAATAAGCATCACTATTACCATTTTGCAATGGTAAAAGATGATGCTTAT
This sequence comes from Sphingobacterium sp. DR205, assembly GCF_011064245.1. Classification (NCBI taxonomy): domain Bacteria; kingdom Pseudomonadati; phylum Bacteroidota; class Sphingobacteriia; order Sphingobacteriales; family Sphingobacteriaceae; genus Sphingobacterium; species Sphingobacterium sp. DR205. Next base: position 7,001,742 of record NZ_CP049333.1, read on the forward strand.
TTGGTGTACTCGTTGTTCTCATCAGCTCTTATTTCTAAGAACTCCCGAAAAGCTAAGCAAAAATAGGTTGACTACTTGCTTTCCTTTGCATCTGAGGTTTTGGCGAAACCTTTACTTATTACTCTCAGGGAAGTAATTTTCAATGTATAACCCGAAGATTATATTGCAATGCATGGTCTAAGCAAGCGTCAACCCTACCCAGAGAAAAAGATTTCTCAAAGATAGGAAAATTGACGCAGTACTCACACTCGCATTGCAAATCGCCAAATTCAGATACGAGAGTTCGTTAACTTCAATTTCTCTAATCTTATTGATTTAATTCTATTTTACTTTATTTAAATCAATGAAAAAATAGTGTTACAAACATTATGTATTACAAATATAAATAAAAATCAATAAAAATCAACTTATTTTCAATTTTAATATCAATATAAAGCCTGCCTATCTTTATGTAAATTGAGATAAAAGTTTTTGTGAGAAAAAGGAATAATAAAATAACTGATAAAGAATATACAGGAAGAGGATTAGCATTATATATCGCAGTGTCGTTGAGTACGGATACGAACGACAGTATTGCTCAAAGAGCCGGATATAAAGCTAATACACTGTATAATCATTTTAAGAAAGAATTTTTGGCCGATTCTATCATGATAAAATATGGGAAGGCAATTCCCCATGATTTCTCGATTGATTTCCCTGAATTAGCACCCTATTTTCGATCAAACCCAATTGGCGGTGAGAAAAGTTATACGGACTTGAAAATCCAATTTGAAGGAATTCAACAGAAATATACTAATCTGCTAGAAAGTCACAATGAACTGTTAAGAGCACATGCAATCTGCAGAGAGGAATTGTCTGACGCAAACCGGACAATAAAAGAGTTGAGTAAAGAGATTCGTTCTTTAAAAAAATAATCACACGAAATTATAATTTATATAACTAGATGAGATGCTCATCTAGCAGATAAAAGACACGAACAGGTCTTGTTCTTACGATAACTTTAGTATACACCAATATAGTGAAGGCAGTGTGAAAGATATCAACCGAAAAGCTGATTAGATAATATTTTCAATTCAAGAAATTCAAGATTGAGAACTGGGGTCTTCGTCCTTTGGAATGAGGGCCTTTTTATGTGCAGTTGTTTTTGAGTTATATAACTTGGGAAATATTGGCATATATTCTTGCATTGTCACTGCGTAAGCCACCAAAAGACAAGATGGTACAATTGGGTCAAGGGCGCTAGGGAGGGAATTCTGAGTGTGGGAGCGTTTATTATACCCTTGCCTTTTTGTACCATCGTGGGTAAATTTGCTGGGGCAGATGACAATGTAGGGTACCTGCAGGATCATTGATTTTTTATTTGGTTACTGATAGATTCAATATCGAAAGTTGATCATCATCGCTGTCCCCTTTTTTTCTTTTTTCGCTTCCTTTTCCTTTCTTCCTCATCAGTGGCCGTACCCTGACCTCCAAAATCCTGAACCGGATCCAGAAGAATATCCAGAAGCCCGAGGCTGTTTCCTATCGACGAAGCTGCTGTCTCTCCCAGCTGGTGAAATATATCACCTGAAAGGTTTGAGCCTATTGTATTGGTCTGGCCTTTTTCCATCGCAGGGAGTCGTCCGTTTTCCAAAAATCTGTCCAGCGCATGCAGTTCTGATTTTTGTGCGATATTCCCATTCTTCATGATATTCGCATATTGCAGAGTCTCTTTTAGTTTGCGGTCAAAGCCGAACATCCGGTCAAAAACAGTTTCCCCGCACTGCTTGAAAGCCATCTGGTCAAATTGCCCGAGCTTTTTGGAATGTTCCACATTTTTTCCACGGGACCTATTCTGGGGGCTCAGCTTGATCCGGTTGGTAATATCTTTACGGCTGACGATGATCTGTACATGAAATTGTGGGCCTTCCTTACGTTCTCCTGCTCTTCTGGTACCGTTCTTTACTTCTTTGTCCCTGTGACTGTAATAACGGTAGTTTTCCAGTTTGGCGAACCAGAGCAGGTCCTTATTGCTTTCTATTCCCGACCTTTTAAAGTTGCGGGCATATTCGTCCATTATCCTTACGGCGTATTCTTTCAGCTTTTCCCTTGCGCCCACCTCGCCATAGGTCGCCAGCAGGAAGTCGATTTCCTTTCTGCTGGGGCTGATATTGACCAGGAAAAATTTACTATCCTCTTTTCCAAGTTTGGCAATATTGCCATCAATCCCGATGCGCACCTCATGGGGTTTAATATTGTTCCGCCCTCCATTGAACCAGTGCTCCTGTTTTTTATTATCGGCAAGGCGGTTTTCTTTTTCCAGATAACCGACAAGATCGCTACAACTACCTTTGTTATTCCCTGTTTCGGAATCCGTGATATTGATATACATTTCGGATAGGGCTAAAGTTTATCCAGTGCTTCCCTGACCTGTCTTGCCAGTTCATCTTTTTTTGCCGCTGACACAGGCCATCCTAGTGTTTCCCGCTGGGCAATGTAATGTTCAAGGATCCTTCTGAAACCATCCTTTAATTCCTTTCTCTGTGTAATGCCCAAGAATATTTTTTTAAGGACTTTATCCAGACTCCCGAGATATTCCGTATTTGTTTTTAGAAATTCGGACGATTTCTGCTGCTCATCTGAAATTAGGTCAATCATACCGGATTGCTGTTTGGTGACTGCGCCAAGTTCGTCAAGCATGGAATATAGGGGAACCAATAGATCGGTCTCCTGTTTTCGGATAAAGGAAAGGATACGGCTTACCCCACTGGAGAGTTCCTTTTTCAGTACCTCGTCATTCAGGTCAGCAGGGTCTTTCTTGCTCCTGTAAAAATAATCGACCATCTCCATCACCAATCGCCGCTTGGTTCTACCCAGTTTACGGGAGAGCAGTGCCAGACGGCCATCCACTTCCACTGGGAAGCGGACAGACCGTGTATTTTCATCGGGTCTAGCCATTACTTTCGCAATTATTGTCGATGATAAACCTGAACCTGCTGGCCTTTGTGGGATGCCAGGAAGGGATGTAATCCACGTATCCATAAAGAACTAGATCGGAAAGACATTTGTGATAGGTCGCAATGGATTTTATACGTGAAAAATACATCAGTTTTTTACGGCTGGAATGAAAGTAATCCCCGGGAAGTTGTTTCTGGTGATAATAGAACATCGCCGCGAGCAGTCCGATGTGCGATGGGAGCAACCTGTTATCTTTTGCCACATGCTCAAGATAAGAACCAAAGCAAAGACCCTGCGCTCTGTTATCCATTGCTGTTACCTCCCTCCATCATTTTATCGACATCGCTGCTGCGATAATACATGCTGCCGCCGATCTTCTTAAAGGGAAGGATGCCTGTGATCCGTAAGTTCTGCAATGTCCCTGGAGATATATCCAGTTTCTTTCTGACTTCCCGGCTACGGAGCCATTCCTTATCTCCGCTGCCAGCTGTTTTTTTCCTTTTTAGGACCTGTGTGATCTCTTCGAGCAGTTCTTTCTTGAACTGCTGTAAGTCTTCTTTTGTCAGGATGTCAAATACCATAGCATATCAATTTTGTGAACAATATGGGCTAGACTTCCGTGCCTGGCCATTTGTACAAAATTGGGTATCTGAGGAGCATCCTGGATGACCATCGGACTGCGCTGGTCATGTTCGGCAGTCGAACAGGATCGCTATTATGCCTATTTTTTGGGTACTATCTGAAACAGTTTTTTGTCTTCGGGGATTTTGACGCCTTTCATGGAATCTTTTGGGGCTTTCTGTACAAAATAATTCCGGACGGTATTGACCGGTATATCCTTGCCATTATAGACGAAATATTTCGAGACCATCTTGTAATAGGGGCTTTCGTAGTCGCTGACCAATAACTTTCTTCCATTTGGAAGCGTCAGGTTTTTCAACTGTTGGATCAGGTCGATAAAAGTGGCAAGATGGTCGTCCTGTACCATTGGTTTTACGGACACCTCATATTTTTCAAGATCGTCCAGTTTCTTCTGCAGGGCTTCCAATTCTGCCCGCAATCTGCATATCTCTTCATCCTTTTCTTTGATCAGCATATCATCTGGCCTGATGTTCCATTTGTCCAATGGTGCGAGAAAATCCAAAAATTCATTCAGCTTTCTGATGTTGGAGATATGGAGGGAATGCTTTGAGGAGAAGGGATCCTGTCCCTTAAAATAATCTATCCTATCGGAAACGATATGCCAGACATGGGAAAAGAAATCTTTTTCCGAGCGGTTTCCTCCGGAAAGGTAATATTCCAGATGGTACTGATAATAATCCTGAAATATTTTCTCTTCCAGATCATAGACCTTCAAAAGGAAGTGATTGTCTTCATACCCCATTTTGAGCCCCAGAATATTTCCTAAATCAAATGGGTGCGGATTGAAATCAAAGGCTTTTCTTGCTTTAAAATACATTGCTGACATGTCATAAATATAATAAAAAGGTGCCGCACAATAATTGATGGGCGATCATCTCCAGTGCCACCGGTTATCATCAATGAAGTTTATCCCATATGTACTGCAAATGGTTTTAAAATAATTTTTTAGTTCGCGGATGTCTATAATTTGATTTTTGGGAAAAATTAAAAGCGCACCGGTTTTTAATCTGATATAGAAACTATCTCCGGTTTCCGAAATATAATCAAAGTTATCACAAAGGTATCTGGTCTCTCCGATAGGACTCTGCACCAGGACGCTCTGCTGCTCAAATGTAATATTGTACTGGCTTCCGGTCTGAGCTCTATAATCATCCGATTTTATAAGCTTTGTAAAATTCCTTTTATAATACCATCCCAGATAAACGGGAAAGAAAATAAACGCAATAGTTGATAGAGTAAAAAATATAATTCCCATCTTTCTTTCAAAAACTGCAAATAATATACTTAACAGGAGCATTATTGTGCCAAAGATCAGCCGGCTATTCCGCCTTGATTTCCTAAAGTTTTCAGATCTGGACGCCTGATACAACAGAACGTTCAATTGGTCTTTCTCTGTTGAGATTAATTGTAACATTTCCATGCCCTAGCCATTTTATTTATCCATTCTGGAGAATCCAGTTTTGGAGAGATATATCAATATTGTACCCATAGCCCTTTTCTCTTCAGATATTTTACCATTTTATTCAGGGCAACAAACCATATAAGGGTAAATAATGCCATAAAAATCTGCCCTCTTGACCGGGTGCCTTCATCATATTCATTGATGGGTTTCTCTATCAGTATCCTGCTGTCCTTTATCAACTGATATATAAGTATATGATCTCCATAGGTCGAGAAAAACCGCTGGATCTTACCGCTTAAAGCTGGCGAGGTCGCTGTATTGAACTGTAGTTTAAGGTACTTGACAGTTATGCTGTCATTTTTACGCACATCAATACTTGTTTCACCGTCTATTCTCCATTTCGCATATGGTTCCTGGGAGATAATCTGAATAAAGCTGTCTTTGATCCTTTGTTTATTTACTGTCTTGGAGGTCTCATAGGATTTTATGTTCTGCACCTTAAAGTTTAGTTCTCTAAGATCATCCTTCGTAACATTATTGGTCTGGGCCAGGTTCCATTGGACGAAAAGATAAATGACAGTCATATATGGAACAAAAATAAGCAGGCTTATCATTAAGCCTCCATTTATCTCTTTCAAAACTTTACTTGGCATTTCCTGTTTATTTTTTTAAGATTTTTAGCTTCAATGTTGTTCTGCCAAAATTATGGATTTCACCATCCGGAAAAAATGGAGACTTAATATGCGCTGGATAAAGTTTATTATTCGCGAAATTTCAGCCACAGGTTGCCAGGATTTTTTCCAGTTTAACGTGAGCTCAGTTTGTTAATATTATTTTGTCAAAATCCAGACCTGTGTCTTTTCGTCATATTGACCGGCAATGTCATTATGTTTTAGTTCTTTTAACATCAGCGCGCTGCAGGGCATGCTTTTATCGGCTTCATTTCTAAATGTTATTTTGTCTATCAGATCGGGTTTAAGTTCTATATAAAATGTTCCGGTTTCTTCACGGTCTATATTTACAGCTATAAACTTCTCGTCTCTGTTAATGCTGAAATATACCTCTAACTTCTGTCCGTTGGGCAATATTTGATAGATTTTCAAGTCCTCTGCGGGATAGGGTGGATAATCTCCGAAAAGAAGGTCCTTTCCGTCTTCGTCCAGATAATTTATCCTGGTCAGTACCAACATGTCCAATTGCCCGCAAATGGTCTTCTCCTTTTTACATGAATTCGCGGAAACAAAAATCAATGCTAATAAAAGTAATATAGAATAGTTTTTCATAGCTATTTTCTCTTAGGATTAATACGATGGGTTTTTAATATGTGGGTTTTTCGGAATCTCGACCAATCTATATCCTTCCTCGATAAGGGATTTCTTCTGGGAATCCGTGGGCATATTCTTAAAAACGGCAATGGAAAGTGTCTGACTGGGCAGTATCCCCCAACAGGAAAAGAAATCACGTATTTTCTTTCTGAAAAGAATACGCCTGAAAGCCTTCTCCTTTCTATCAGCTTTGATATGTTCACTCCCCGGAAACCAAAAGTTGGGATTAAGTTTTTTAATAGCAATCATGGGAAGGTTGAGTCCAGCAGCAAATTTTTCAAATTCCCGTTCTGAAACCTTATAGACAAAGTTTCCCACCGTTTCATAGGAGAACCGATTTTTCCATATCTTATTGATCTTTCTGTCGTTGATTCTTCCAAGTAGATTGGCTAAATATAATAAGGTAGGCATTTTTGATATCGGATCCTGCGGTTCAATAATTATAATGGCTTTTCTGGCTACCCTGATCATTTCGTAGAGCGCTGCGTAGGGGCGTGGGAAGTGATGGTAGCTTTCCTTACAGAGTATATAATCTACACTATTGTCTTCCAACCTTAATGACTCAGCGTTTTGGGCGGAGAAATCCTTGATAAATCCTTGTTCATGGGAAACTTTCAGGAAACTGTCATCTAGGTCACTGGCGGTGACATCGTGGATATTTTGGTCAAGAAGGTAGCGCGCGTCATGTCCATAAGCATCGCCAAGGGTCAGCCATTTCGCATTTTTGTCCTTAGTGAAAGGATTCAGGCATTTGAAAAAAAGTTCCTGGAGCCAGTGATTTATACTTCCTTTATAGCTATTAAGTGACTTGATTACTTTTATCTTTTGTTCTTTTTCAGGATATAGGGTATTATACCAATTGGCATGGAGGTCATAGCTATGTTCATTGAATTGGTCCTGTTTTCGCAAATTATTTTCCATGATTAAGTTTGTCGTAGTTACATCATCTGATATTGATCAGACAAATAAATATTCTTCTCTTGGTCTTAACCTTGTCTTAGGTTTATTTATTGTAACGGATAATTATTTACAGACGCTACAGGTAAATTAAAATACAGGAGTAAAATTGATAATCATGGAGATGTTGGGCTGTATTTTTAGATATATGTATAGTTATAGGGCTATTTATCTGGATAATTAGCCTATTAGATATATAGCTTATCACTGCTAAAGTCAAATCTTTCCTAAAGTATACTCCTCAGTATACCAAAAATTGGCTTTATGCTATTGCTAAGCCCTGAGAGTATCCCCGGAGGATACTCAAAACCCCATTTTTGGTAAATGGGGCAAGAAAAGTAGGGCTCTGCCCAACTTCTGCTTGCTTCATTGTATCGTCCGACTATAGGTTTACACATGGCTTATTAAGTTATAAATCAAATTTTTTTGATATAATTTTTAAAGACTGTTTTTTTTGCTTTGGCTCTATTTGTTTGTTATAAAACACAAAGTCATCTATATTTAGTTTGTAACTAAGCTCTTTAACCTGTTCATAAAATAGATTAATATCTCCATAGATTTCATTAAAAGAATTGACGGGTTCAGTTTTTTTTATTATACTCCATTTACCATAGATATTTTCAGAGCTTTTGAAACAAGCTCCAGCAAATGCGATACTAATTTTCGGGAGAATATTTAAGCGTTTTATATAGACTTCTCTTAATTTTTCAATCCGCTGAGCCATGGATTGTATTGTCAGATTTGGTGTATGAAAGAATGAAAAACAATAATTTAATTTCGACAACTGATTATCTTGGATTTCTTGTGGTAATGTAGCGCTTAAATACCATAACTCAGGAAGCCTACCATCAATTGGGGGTATGAAAAGTTCGGGACTAGTTTTAATATCCTCAGAAGAATAGTGATAATATTCCATTAATTGTCTAAAATTACGTTCAAACTTTTGGGATATTAATAGTTCATCATTCATAGTGCTTTGAGCTAAAAGCCCTTCAATCTCTGGCTCTATCCCTCCTTTTGCCAAACCTAGATGAATCCTATCCGGAAACAAACTGCTAAGCATCTTATAATCTAACACAGTTCTATAAACATTTCTATAGGATAACAATATTCCAGCTGTACCAATTGATATTTTATTTGTAGAACCTGCTAACAGTGGTAGAAGAATATCAGGATTATACCATTGAGATCTCGCTAAATAATGCTCGCCTATCCAAAATCTTGAAAAGTTATATTTATCCGCTTTTTGCGCATAAGGAATAATATCATCGACAATACTTTGTACTCCATTAAAAGATCCTAATTCCAATATACTTAATGTTAGTTTTTCCATAATTTTTAGATAGCTTAGTTTTGATCTACAAATTAGTTTATATCTAAGTAGGAATTGAAAATATGTGACGGAATCCTACCATACTGCAATGTAAATTTGTTTGCTTTGGATGTTATAAATATAATGATCTGATTATGTTGAATAAATTTCCAACGGTCTTAATGAAATCCTTTTTCTTGTTTCCGATTAAATTTATTATTTTCAAGGCAATGTTGCAATTACTTTGAAAAATTATTTATATGGTTCCCCAAATTATACATCAAATTGTTGGTCAGAAACCTTCCAGTTTAGTAAAAGATTGTATGGAAAGCTGGAGAAAGCTAACTTATTCTGGTTTCGAAATAAAATACTGGGATGACAATCATTTGTTGGAATTAATCGAACGTAGACATCCATCAGTGGTCAATACTTTCTTATCAGCAAGAAATCACGCAGAGGCGGCAGATATTGGAAGATACATTATTATTTACAACGAAGGGGGGTATTATTGCGATTGGGATATAAATTTAAATGATAAAGATCTATTTCTTGAACTCGTACGGCAGACACCGAATGGATACTTATTATTAGATCCAGCGAATAACGTCCCAGCTGCTGAACATTTTTCCGGAACCAAAAATGAACCATTTCTTCTATCTATTATCAACGATATTGTTGAGACGTATAATAGAGGCGAACAGGATCTAATGTTTACTCCCCAATACTCTGGTCCATATAGAATGCTAAACTCTTTATTAAAACATAGGAATTCTTTACAGGATCTTTTAAATGTTAAGGAGGTGTTCGAATATGACTACGTTGAAGCAAAGGCTGCGACGGAATTTCAGAAATCAGGAATTATGACTCATTATTGGGAGCATTCCTGGTTTTAATAAGGTGTGATAAAAAGTCGTTCCCTTCGTTTTTTTATACTGATTAATATATTGATTTGTCTATGATCTGCTCCCTAACGTGTAATTAGATTGTTCGACCAACTAAAAATATTAATATAATTAATGAGTAGCTTAAAGCGAATGAGAAACCTTTTTTGTGTTGATTAATTAATTATTTCATTGACAAGAATAAAAAATAGATATGATATTTCATCCTTCAGGTTTAAGACAGTGTACTTATGAAAGTACTGATAAAGAAATTCAATTCTTAAGAACTCAATGGCAATTACATGTTGCAAATATCCCAAGCTATCCACAATTTAAATATCAAGGAAAAGGAATTGTGTATACCGCAGGGGGAGTTACATATGGCATTTGTGCATGGGTATCAATTTCAAATTTGAGAAGCCAAGGATGTTCTCTACCGATAGAATTGTGGTATATGGGGAGTGAATTATCTGTAGAAATGATTAATTTATTTAAATCTTTAGATGTTGAATGTAGAAATTTTCATGATTATGGTGTGTTCGAATCGAAAGGATTTATTCTTAAACCACTTGCCATTCTCCATTCAAATTTTGAAGAGGTACTCTTTTTAGATGCGGATAATATTTGTTATGGATCTCCCCATACGTTATTTGAAGATGAAAACTATAAGAAATTTGGAACAATTTTTTGGCCGGATTATTGGTATACGGGCGAGGACAATCCCATGTGGAAAATTGTAGATTCACCCTATGACAATATACATGAACAGGAAAGCGGACAGATTTTGATTAATAAGGAGAAATGCTGGAAACCACTTAATCTTTGAATCCACTTTAATAAATTAGGTAACGAATATTATTATAAAATGATTCTTGGTGATAAAGATACTTTCAGGTTTGCATGGATAGCTCTTAAAATAGATTTTTACATGGTTGAATATTACCCTGATTCTTGTGGTATAATTTCTGATAATGGCGATTTTTATGGAAATACAATAGTGCAATATAATTCAGATGGAGAACTTTTCTTTCTTCACAAGAACTTATTAAAATGGGATATAACACATGACAATGAAATTACTTGGCAAAAGATCAAAAGTTTCACCCATGACGCACAAATTCAACAAACAATCTTTGTGAAAAATGATACAGGTTTGATATCTCTTGATTTTGTTGGAGATGTTGAATTAATGGATTTCAGAGATAACTATGGGACAATTGAAGATATTTGTAATACACATTTGCGATATTTAAGAAATCTGCCCGAATTTTATCATTTTCTACTATTTTCTCACTTTGCCGAAAGAAGATATTTGAATGAAAGGAATTAAATCTTGATAGCAAATTTTAAAATCGTTATTTGGCACAATTGATAGCTGCAATCTGATTTTTAATATTATAAGTTTAAAGACTTAGTAAGTGGGATTTTGTTGCGAATAATTTTTTCTCCTCGGTACTGTTCTTCCCGACTAATATTATGATCATTATTGGAATGGAATCTATATTCGTACAGTACGCTTTCGATAAATCTTATTCTTTCAAACCCAGCAATTTCCATCAGGGGAAATAACAAAGCCATGTCATATGGCATTTTCAAAAAGTCTAAATTCAAATCTTTCAATTGTAAAAATCTTGGATCTAGTCTTTGATATTCTTTAAATAGTTTGTAGCGAAATGTACGTAGATGCGACACCTTCCACTCGCTTTTTCTTAATGTAGAAAATTCTTCAATAGAATAAGGAGTTCCTTCGCAAATATAATTACCTAAGACTCTCACTGAACCATAAGTGAATAACAAAGATTCATCATTGTATAGTTGATTGATTATCGTGAATACATAATCGTGTGGAAGTATATCATCAGCATCTATTAAACAAATAATGTCGTCATCACCAAAGTCCCGACGTAAAAGTGTATCAACGATATTTTTAAGCGCAAACTGGCGTATTGGATTCTCAATTAATGAAAATCTGGAATCCGTTATAAATTTGCTGATTCCGCCATCTGTAGAAGCGTCATCTATAAGATGAATGTTAAAATCCGAATATTTTTGTTTTTCAACAGTAGTGATGTATTCATCTATAAATAATGAGACATTTCTAAAAGGTGAAATAACATGAATTTTAAAATTTTTAAAATTGTGGGAATCATGTTTTAGGATTGCAAACGAATCAGGAGCAAGAATCTTGCAAAAAGATAACCAATTCTGGTTTTCTATATTACCAATATTATCTATAAGGGAAAGAGCTAAATTGAATATAGGCCTAGTCAATATAAATGAAGAAATCGATTTGATATCATAAACTACAGCAATATTTTCATCAATTGATAAAAGCGACCCACACTCAACATTTATATAGTAAAAGTATATCCCTTGATCAACGAGGTCATTTATTATATTATCATAAGAAATTGACTTGGACAAATTGTTTTCATTATCTTCTACTTTGCAAAAAATAACATCTTCTTCAGCATCTATAGCCCAGAGAATTGAAGATCGTAAATTATGTAGAATCGTTCGCAGGTCTTGTTGGTTTTGCCTATCGATGGATAGGGGATTTCTATCAAAATCGTATAGCTTAACTATTGGAATCATCTTTATTCTTTAAAGTTTATAATTGATAAAGGTCACTGTTTTAATATTTTTAATTGACTTAAGCTAAGTTATCATTAGAGTTTATAAATTCCAAAATAAAAATTTTCTATCATAGAATGAATTTAAAGCATAATAATATTTAAATAAACAAAATTCTATAAATTATTAGACCGTAATCTTTATTATTGACCATGTATATGTCTTTACTTCATAAATACAACTTTACTGTTCATATGGCATACCTGTATGTTCTTACATGTCGACAAGAATATATTAAGTAATCATTAAGTAAAGCTTTTAAAGTGATTTTCGTTAATTAATGTTAAAAAAACTATATAACTGATAGGGGGAATAATGAGATTATAGAAAATATAATACCTTTGGAGCGATTCAATATGTGCTTTTGCTACAAATTTAAACTGATTGTTATGGAACTCAACCTTATATTTTTGATGCCAATATTACATTGCAAAAAATTGTTAAAAGCTAGCTGTTTGAAATTGTCTGTAGAGGATCAAACTAAAAATTTCTAGAATATTAAATTATATTTCCGGCAAACGTAGCTCTACCAAAAGAGCTTTGTTGAAATAATCATTTCTATAAATCAAATATAATGAACAAAATTTTACTGCTTATACTTCTTAGTTGCGCTTCAGTTCAGACAACATTTGGGCAAACGGACAAACATTGTTTAAAAGGGAAATTGTTGAACAAGGGTAATCCAGTTTCTTTTTCTACTATTAAGCTTAAGAACTTGTCAAATGAGAAATCAGTTAATGGTACCACTTCGAATGAAGGAGGTGATTTTAAAATCGTTGACATTTCATCTGGTCAATTTTTACTTAGCATATCTTCTTTAGGTTTTAAGGAATATAGAGACACCTTAAATTTCATTGAGGATATTAATCTAGGTTCAATTAACCTAGATGAGAGTTCGGAATATATTGATGAAGTGACAGTGTCTGTAAATCAGCCCAAAATTCGCAGAGAAAAAGATAGATTAATTATGGATTTTTCAAAAGAGATAATAGGGGAAAATTCTCTTACGTTAGTGAATAGGCTACCTGGGGTTTTTGTTCTGGGTGAATCAATTTCAATAAAAGGAGTCTCGGGTGGCCGGGTTATGGTGAACGATAAGTTTATTAACTTATCCGGTGGAGATCTCACGCAATATCTTTTAAGTTTACGATCAGAAGATATAGAATCAATCGAAGTTATATATCAAGCTTCAGCAAAATATGACGCCAGTGGAGGCGGTGGAATCATTAATATAAAGCTGCGAAAAAATATCGAGGAAGGACTTAATGGCCGTTTAGGTCTGGACTATTCAAAGGGTTTAGGCAAGTTTCCAGGATATTCCCCTTCTACTTCCTTTAAATATAAGCGGGGGAGGTTTTCAACAAACTTAAATCTATCTTATTCAAAAGATAAACAGTTTGAACAATTAGATCAAAGTAGAAGTATGCTTGACTCTTCTAGATACATCGCAAATAATTATGATGAATCAACCTACAGAAAGAAAAATATAAGGTTTTCCACTAATTATGCCATCAGCGAAAGAAGTAACATTGGAATTGAATATACAGGAATGTTCAGTGAGCTAAAAGACACATTGTCTTCCAATTCACAATTACTAATGAAGGATAATATTAACAATATTAATTCTTTAGGTATCTTCTCGAGTTTGTCAAAGACAAATTTCTCTAATATTGGCTTAAATTACACTTGGGAGATGGATAGTGTTGGATCCAAATTACAAATATTGGGTGATTTTGTATATAACGGAAAAAGAAATAAAAATGAAACAAAGAGTAGTCAATATCGGGACGGAAGACACCTCTCCGATACCGCTTTTATATTTTCAAATCCCAACAATGTTAAAATTACAACCGGAGATTTAAAGTATGAAAAGGTAATAGGAAAGACGTCGGTTTTTTCTGTAGGATCTAAAATATCAAATACTAAAATTGAGAATAACAATTCATACGATTTCGCAAATCTGAATAAAGCGGATATTGGTAGATTTAACTTTACCTATAATTATAATGAACTTATAACAGCCGGCTACTTATTGCTAGAAACTAAATTTAAAGGAATTGATTTTAATTTTGGGGTGAGGGGAGAACATACCGATATAAAGGGCAAGGTTTATGGAGCCGATCAAGATACCTCGATAACCCCATCTTATTTTGATTTCTTTCCTTCTTTTAGCAGTCAATATGAATGGGGAGAAAATTCTAAAAATGTTCTGATATTATCTGCTAATAGAAGAATAGACCGACCTTCGTATTTAGAATTGAATCCTTATAGATATTTTATAGATAATTATACTACCCAAACTGGGAATCCATATCTGACTCCGCAATATACTACAACTGCTGATTTAGGATACCTTTTTAAGCAACGCTATTATCTGTCATTAGGAGTTTATAAAACGACAGATGTTATGAACCAAGTTTTTATAACTAACACGAATGACGCAACGATGCTTATAACAAAACAAAATTCAGGAAAAAAGAATGGAATGAATTTGACCTTGAGCATACCTCATGACTTTTTTCCTTGGTGGAACACATATAATAATTTTCAATTAAACAGGGCTAAGATAAATGCGCCTAATTTTTCATTTGTAAACAATTCACTTTTGGTGCAGACAAATCATACCTTTTCATTTCCTAAAAATTGGCAAGCTTCTTTGAATGCATTTTACACCAATGGAATGGTTGAAGGTAACATAATTACTGATGATATTGCAAGCGTAGATTTAGCAATACAAAAAGGAGTATTAAAGGATAAACTGCTTATTAAAGCTTCAGTAAGCGATTTATTTTATACCAGTGGCTATACTGCTAATAGTCACTACAATGATGATATAATAAGAATAAAAAAGAGGCAACAATCTAGGATATTCTCAATTTCGCTATCTTATAATTTTAATTTCGGTCAGATCTTTGAATTGAAGGATTTAACAAAGAGTAATGTTGATGAAAAGAACAGATTGTAAAGTTGAGAAGCTATTTTCGTATACCCTATGTAGATCTTCTATCGACCTCCTAGTCTCCAGATTATGATAAATATTTAAATATGACAAAAACAATGTTTCGGAGATCAGTAATAAGTTCAATAAGTAAAAATTGTTGTATCAAAAAAAATACACTGTTAAAATTAACAGGTTTTCATTTTTTTCTTTCTAAGAATCTATCAATTTATAAGCAGTAATACAGTATAAATGGATTAATTCCTATTTATTAATAAAAATAATCTAAAAATCTTAAAAAAAATAACTTGCACGAATATAAATATTTTTATTATCTTAGAGTAAATCACAAAATCGGTGATATTTATTATAATTATTTCTAACATTTAAATTTTATCTTATGAAAAAGCAAGAGAAAAAAAAGCTTGTTCTAAACAAAAGAAAAATTGCAAATTTGTCTAATGATGAATTGAGCAACTTGTACGGTGGTAATGCTGCTCCACAAAAGATAAGTATTTATACTTCAGCTATTTCAATTAACCCTAGAACAACTAGTAATAGATGCTAATTGAACTTTAAAAATATCGTTGTGTTTTGATTGTTATAATTGAAAACACGACGATATTTTCTTATTCCTAACCCATTCTTAATTTAATATGCCAATTGAAAATCAATTAGTAGTTGATTATTTTTTAGATATAGTCTGTAGAGCTCCATTAACATTTCCTTCCCATCTATTAGATGGAAATGGATTAACAGCGATTAATATTTTGCATATTTCAGAATATTTAAACAGTAAAGAATTGTACAATTTTGGATTTGAATTATTTGAATTTTGTATTTCTCGTGAGTTGTCAATTTCCACTAAACACTGCACTCCGCTATCTTTTCTTAACGGTGATATTGGTATTTATTTGGCCATTACGCATCTTATCGCTAACGATACAATTGATTTTGATTTGGAATCGTTGAATGAGTACATTATTGATAAGATTCACCACCATATTGATAACAATAATATGAGTAGGTATGATCATCAAGGCCTAACATATTTGATCCATGGATATCACAATTATGATATGTTAAATCAAAATTTGTCTGTCAAAAAGCTTGTAGATAAAGCTAAACAGATCTTGTGCTGTAAAAATAATATAGGATACACGGATTTCTGTTTCCCTTTGAAAATGGATATGTACGAATCTGATTTCCCCAAATTCTACTTTGAAATTTTGCAGTTTGCTGCGGGCCAATATAATACGAATATAATAGACCTTAATTCTAAAAGACAAATCAAAGAGATTTTTTACAAAATTGTTGGTGATGATCTTTTCTTTTCAACACGTGATAAGCTATTTCATTTAAATCAAGTGATCTTGGCTATTTGCAGTAAGAGCAGTTGTTTCGATTTTTTGTACTGGAATGCTTTTAAAAATGATGTGACCGAACAAAAATTACATTAATATATGTCAAGAAAAAGAATTTTTCTCTTAGCTTCAGTGGGTCTAGGGCAAGAATATGGATTAAAGACCTATATTAATACTTTAACGAATGAAGCTCGAAAATATGGTTCAAAAATTGAAATAATCGTGGTAAACATTCGATTCAGTGATTGCTTAGAGTCGGCTGAAACTAATATTGAGGGTAATGTAAGCTATGTAATCATTCCTGTCCTATGTTCGGAAACAGATTTTTGGGATGATCCGATTTATTTAAAAGGTTTTTTGGCTTGGATAGGAAATAGGTTTTCACTCAAAAACGACGATATCTTTCATTTTAATTCATTTTCCGGATTGGATATTGCCTTTTTGCTAAAGAATGATTTTGGAGTAAAGATCATATACACAGTTCATTTCTCAACGTGGAAAAGTTATTTCGAAAATGAGGGAGAACTGGAGTCGAACTGGCTTAAGGCTTCAAAAATTAAAAAGAGACAATGGCATTATCTAGAAATTGAGTTTCAAATGCTAGAAATATCGGATAGTATAGTTTGTCTTTCAAAAGAAACTGAGAGGATTTTATCTACTATATTCAAAATTGATGAGAAGAAACTTTTATATCTACCAAATTTCCTTCCGGAAAAAACTAAGAAGTTAGTTGATAATACATTATTGACAAGCTTAAGAACCGATACTAAAATTATTATGTATTGCGGCAGAATGGACGATGATAAAGGAATTCGTGAATTGTTGGAAGCGTGCAATAATTTATTTGTCAATAATAAAGATTGTACACTCCTACTAGTAGGCGGGGGGGATATCAGTCATCTCTTAGGTGGTCTTCCAAATTTATGGGAGCGTTTAATTTATACAGGTTATATTACGGATAGAAAGGTTTTGGACAATATAATAGCCCTTGCAGATATTCAAGTCCTAGTTTCACGGCACGAGCAGAGCAGCTTCACACTTTTGGAGGGATTGAGAAGTAAAAATGCGATGATAATCAGTGATATTCCTGCATTCGAAGATATTGATGATTGTATTTGCATAAAGATAACGGAAAGTACATCCAGTTCAATGTCGAAGCAATTGGAGGAAAAGCTCAGTATCCTGTTGGAGAATACTGATTTGATAGAGGAATTGGGGCATAAGGGATATTCTTATTTTATGGAAAATTTAACAGCAGATAAAAACTTTCCTGTTTTGTGTAAATATGCTTATGGAATCCGAGACTTAGTCGGTTAACTAATTATTTTAATAAACCAACAATATGAGAAGATTTAAGCACTATGGAAAAGCTATATTACGGGTTCCACTCAATAGCTTCCTGTTAAGTAATAATTTATCAGATTACAGGGATAATAAACTTTTCATGGAAGGTGTATATCTTTCGAGCAAAGAGTTTTACAAGATTATCGATACCAATATTTATACAGTCAATGATAATGGGAAAAATGATCAGACTAGACAATCTTTATTAAAATACTGGAATCGGAGCTGTACTCGGTGTACTCCTTTTGGAACGTTTGCTTCCACATCTATAATTGATATACTCCCCACAGAAAGTCGGGTTGTCCTTGATCCTCAAAATAGATATCGAAGATCTCGGATTGATATGGAATACCTATCATCTATTATCGAGTCACTTTTGCAAAACATTGAGTCTAAAAGAAATGTCAAATGGTATATCAATGATAGCCTTTATAGAGGAACAAATTTTCTTCGATATATTGATTGGAATGTAAAAAATAATAATCGAACATACGGATTAAACACTGTTGAAACTACTGATTATCTTGATTTTATAATAGAATTAGCAGCTTCAGGTTTAAAACTGGATGAAGTGATCTCTATATTGAAAATAAAATATGATTTACACTCCGAAGAAATTTGGGAGTATATTGATGAATTGATTAATGCGAGGATTCTTGTTCCAGAAATTGGGGCAATGGTAATCCAACCTACCCCTTTCTATACATTAGAAAAAATAGTAGAAATTGTACCAGGTGATCGAGAAAAAAATTCAATTAAACAATTGCTTACTATCCTAAAAAAACTTGAAGTTAATGCAGTAATTGATGATTACGAAAAAATCAATGATATTTTAAAAGACATTTCTCCAGAAGTAGGAAAAGTCGAAAATACAATTCAAACCGATATGTTCTTAAATGTTGAGAAGGGGGCATTGAACGAAAAAGATATTGACAAGATAATAACCCAAGTAGAGGAAACTATGGCTTTGTCAAAAGATTATAAATCTTCGACATTGGACGAATTTATGAGACGGTTTACGGAACGGTATGACGATAATGAAATCTCTCTATTACATGCATTGGATTCGGATATTGGAGTAGGTTACGGAACTTTTTCAGATTTATCTATTGGCAGTTCAGATATTTTAGACAATTTACCGGTTTCTTACCCTACAATAAAAGGCGGTTATGATTCTGCTGTCGATAAATTTGTAATTAAAAAATTCAATGACTTTCTGAATGGGAACGACGATATTATAAATATTGGGGAGGAGGAGCTTAAGAAGTTAGAATCTGAATTAGATAACAATAAAAGCCCAAATAGTACTTATATAATGGGTACTTATTACCTCCAAAGAGAGCATGGGTTCAAATTTGATCTAACATCAATAGGCGGATCATCAGGAGCAAATTTGCTGACAAGATTCTCTTATGGCGGTAAAGAATTTTTGGAACTAATAAAAGAGATTACAGATAAAGAGTCTGAATTTATAGGAACTAATAATGCTTGTAATGCTGAAATCGTTCATCTACCCGACTCCCGCTTAGGTAATATTCTGATGCGACCATCAATTAGAGATTTTGAAATTACATTTTTAGGTAATTCAACTTCAGATGAAAGCACTAAAATTAAACTTTCCGATTTATATGTTAGTGTTCGCAATGGTACAGTGTTTTTGAAAAGTAAAAAGCATAATCGTTATATTGTGCCTAAATTAACCAGTGCCCATAATTACGAGTATAAAAGTCTACCGTTTTATAAATTTTTATGTGACCTGCAACAACAAAATAGATCTACCCCCGTAGTTTGGGACTGGGGTATACTATCTGATAATCGGTACTTACCAAGAGTAGAATACAAAAATTTGATACTTGCCAAGGCAAGATGGAAAATTATTTTTGAGGACATATTCGTTGGAAGTGCTACTCTCCCAAAAGAAAACGAGCAAAAGCTTAAAGATTTTATTGTTACCGCTAATATACCAAAGAAAGCTTTACTGGTTGAGGGAGATAATACTTTACTGCTAGATTTTGAATCGGAAGATTGTATTGATATACTATTAAAACATTTGATTACAAAAAAGACGGTTATTCTGTGTGAATATCTATCGTCAGTTGAAAATTCAATTATAGAAGATAACAGTTCATTTTATTATAATAACGAAGTTATAATACCAATTTATAGCTCAACTCCATCTCAGGAGTTCTTTCCTAAACCAGCAGTCAACACAACTGTAAAAAGAAGATTTTTAATTGGTGAAGAATGTCTTTTTATTAAAATTTATGGTGGGCCGGAGAGCCTAGATCAAATTCTTGTAGACAGATTAGCCTCCTTTATTCTAGCCAAATCAAATTACTTTGAGAAATTCTTTTTCATTCGCTATAAAGACGAATTTAATCATTTAAGGCTACGTTTCTTTCAAAGTGACAAAAGAACCCTCTCGGAATTTCAGGAGACCTTAACCGAATTTCTAAATCACTTGGTTGATGCTGAATTTATCCATTCATGGACAATTGATGTTTATAATCGAGAATTAGAACGGTATTTTCCCGAAAATATAGATATTTCTGAAACCTTATTTCATTACGATTCGTTAACTGTTCTAGAAGCATTAAAATCGGTAAGAGGGGAGCCTGAAGAAGAAAAATACAGACTATTGATTGGACTCTTAGGCTTTTTAAATTACCTAGACATGTTCAACTTAAACTTAAATGAAAAACATGAGTTTGCTAAAAAGGGAGCAAACGATTTCTACCAAGAATTCGGCGGTCAAAAAATACTGCAAAAAGAGATCAACAAAATGTATAAGATATTTCAAAAAGATATTCTGTCTTTTCTTTCTGATGAGACAAGTGAGGAATATGGAATTTTTTTGAAAGAAAGTTTCAGCTTGTATTACGAACAACTCGGGGTTATTTCAACGGAGATCTTAAAGAATATTTCTAATCACAAAGCGACAGGTTCTATAAAAAATAATCTAATTTCTAGCTATGTACATATGTTCATAAATCGGCTATTTATAAATCAACAAAGAAAATGGGAAATGATTATCTATCATTTTATGGAGCGATATTTTCTATTCAAATTAAAAACTAATCCTAATGGGTGAAAGTATTACAAATTCGCAGGTGGTTCAAATTATCTACAGAATTAAGGAAACATTACAAAAGAAAAGATTTAACGATATTTCACTAATGGATGGACTTCCTGGTTCTATTTTGTTCAATTTTCACTTTGGAGAGTTATTCAATTGCAATCAAAGCACTGCTTTTAGTGAAAAAAGTGCTACACACCTAGTCAGTAAATTCAATGATTTGGAAAGTTTCCCTTTTGGTTACGGTAATGGTCTTACTGGTGTTTTATCTTTCTTTAATTATATGTCTGACAAAACAGATATATATTCTGGTTTATTAGACGACTCACTAGACAGATTGGTTGCTGGATATATGATGGAACGGTATAACAAAGGGGATTATGACTATATGTATGGAGGAGGAGGAGGAATGAAATATCTATTAGAAAGATATGAAAAGTACCAGCATGAATATCTAAAGAATTTAATAACGCAAGGTGTGAAAGTGCTATTAAATGATCTTCGGATAGATGATAATGTCGCTTTTTGGAATATTTCAAAACGAGACGATATTAATTTGATTTACAGTAAGCCTATTAATATTGGTTTTGCACATGGGATCCCTGGAATTATATCGCTATTATTAGATTGCGTCCAATTTGATATCTATAAAAATGAAATTCAGAAAATCTTAGAGCAAGTCTTTAGATTCATTTTGAAATATCGAAATATATCTGGTTTATCTCAGTTTCCGAAATATGCCAATATAATAAATGGTAATGATAATTTCTCTCCTCTAGCATGGTGTTATGGTGATATAGGTATCAGTATTAGTTTATTGAAATACGGAGCAGTTTGCACCAAGGAGGAATTCTTTGAAATCGGTAAAAATATCGCGCTTCAAACTTGCGATCGACATTCTGTGCGAGACAGTGGTGTATTGGATACGGGTTTCTGCCACGGAACTTCAGGCCTGTCTTACCAATATAATGTATTACACAAATATACTGGTCATTCGGATTTCTTGAAATGTCAGGAGTATTGGATGAAAAAAACAATCGAATATTCTAACTTTGACAAACATAGTGCAGCAGGCTTTAGAATGTATGTTGATGAAGATTTATGGCAACCGTCATTTGGTCTACTTAATGGCATCGCTGGTATAGGATTAACATTTTTGAACTATATTGAGCCTGAAATGGCAGATTGGGGAACATTTTTTAATTTGTCTAAACTATAGTGGATATCGTTATTGAAAATTTCTGATGATGAGCCTTTTTAAAGTTAAAAAATTCCCTCACTTCAAGCAGGCAAACGAGATGGACTGTGGAGCTACTTGTTTACGAATAATCTGTAAATATTTTGGAATGGTCGTTTCGGCTACCAAACTCCGAGATTTATGTTTTACGACCAATCGAGGCGTGAATATGCTTGGTATCGCAGAAGCGGCAGAGGAGCTAGGACTAGCGCCAGAGGCGATCCAATTACCTGTAGATGAGTTGGATCAAGTAAGGCTTCCTGCAATTTTACATTGGAAGCAGAATCATTTTGTTGTACTTTACAAAATCCAAAACGAAAAATACTATATTTCTGATCCTGCGAATAAACTTATAAAATATAGTCGCGAAGATTTTGAGAACAACTGGTATCCTTCCCCTGAAATTGGTAAAGGCGTGCTAATTTCATTATCTTCACCTAAACGCTTAAACCATAACTTTGGAATGTCCGATTCGGAAAATAGGTGGAAAAACATATTAAGATACTTCTCCGGTTATACGAATCTCTTTATCCAGTTATTTATAGGATTAATTCTAAGCGGAATTTTTGATTTATCTATACCGTTTTTAACGCAGAACGCAGTAGATCTTGGAATAAACCAAAAGAATATTGATTTTTTATATTTTGTTTTATTCTCACAGCTTTTATTTTTTGTTGGCCAAATTTCTATTTCTGTTTTCCGATCTTGGACACTCCTGCACATAAGCACAAGAGTAAACATTGAAATTTTAACCGATTTCTTGATTAGATTGATGAAATTACCTTTTTCATTTTTTGACAAAAGAACGAGTGGCGATATTTTACAACGAATGGAAGACCAGCAGCGAATTGAAGAATTTATAACAAAATCATTCCTTGATGCTATATATTCTATTATACACGTAATGATTTTTGGCTCTATATTATACTTTTATAGTACTCGAATATTTATTGTATTTTTTGTCTGTACAATTGTTTATATTATTTGGATATTAATATTCATGAGATCTCGGAAAGAAATTGACATTCGACAATTTGATCTCTCTTCGTTGAACAGTACATATACGGTTGAAATGATTCAAAGTATTAGAGATATTAAGCTAAATAATGCTGAACAACAGATCAGATGGATATGGGAAGATATCCAAGCACGTATTTTCAAATTAAAGGAAAAATCACTTTTTGTCTTTCAGGCGCAATCTATTGGATCAACAGCTATTAATAGCATCCGAACTATTTTGATTACCTTTTTAAGTGCGAGAGCTGTTATAGATGGGGATATGACAATTGGAGCAATGATGGCAGTTCAATACATAACGGGCAGTATAGACACACCAATAAAAAACGTTTTGGCTCTGGTTCAATCATATCAAGATGCATCACTAAGTGTTGAAAGGTTAAATGAGATCTATGAAACCGAAGAAGAGCGTGTTTCAGTTGATAACTATACTGAAGTTATACCGTCCAATGCCTTTATTAGATTTGAAAATGTCACTTTTAAATATTTTGGATCTGGCAACAAACCAATATTTACAAACTTAAACATGCACTTTCCCGAAGGAAAAACGACTGCGATAGTGGGTGAAAGCGGTAGTGGTAAGACTACAATTCTAAAGCTCATATTACGATTTTACGATTTACAAGCGGGAATCATAAAAGTGGGTAATTACAACTTAGAAAGCATAGATTTTAAAATATGGCGTGATGCATGTGGTTGTGTCCTTCAGGATAATATTATATTTTCAAATACAATTGAGGAAAACATTTCGATAGGTGGCAACGATCAAATTGATTATGAAAGGCTAAATGAAGCGATTAAAATCGCCTGTTTAGAAGATTTCATAAATGAACAACCCTTTGGCTTAAAAACGAAAATTGGAAATGCTGGTAAAGGAATAAGCCAGGGACAAAAACAAAGAATATTGATTGCGAGAGCAATATACAAGCAGCCTAAGTTCATTTTTTTAGATGAAGCAACTAATGCCTTGGATGCAAAAAATGAGAAAAATATTATTAATAATCTAAGTTCTTTTTTTAAGAACAGAACTGTAATTGTCGTTGCACATCGTCTTAGTACCGTCAAAAATGCTGATAATATTATTGTGATGGAAAAAGGCGCCATTGTTGAGCAAGGCAACCACTCGCAATTGGTTGCAAAAAGAGCGACGTACTTTCACCTTATTAAAAATCAATTAGAATTAAGTGAATAGGACAAAAGAAAAAAATATCAGGATCCATAGCGGTGCCATTACTGACTTTATGAGCAAAAAGCCTGCTTTGCTTTTAAGAATTGGACCAACACTCATACTTGCAATTTTACTTGTCTTAGGAATTCATTGGTCATTAAGGGACAATTATAAAATTCAATGTTCTGTTTTTAAATCTGGACGGGGTAGCTCTAATTTAGAAATTTTTATCAACAACTCGGACTTTGATAAAGTAGCTGATATTGCATATATTGAGGTTATTACAGAAGAACAAAACTTGATATTCAGAGCCAAAATTATCAACTATTCAATACAACGAGACAGAATGGTTCTGTTTATAAAGACCTTAAATGACGAAGGCATTTCAACACTACCCAAAAATATTTCATTAAATGGTTTTATAATACCCAAGTCAAAACTAACTTTAATAATTGAAAATATAAAAGCTTCTTTTAATAAAGGGTAGCCAAATATTATATGAAATTATTGAACTTTGGTTTTCTTAAAAGATTCGTAGCTTTCCTGTATATATAGATATAGATCATATGTGTTCCATGTCCGTACCTGCTCAGTGGTAGGTCTATATTTTTCAATAAAGCTCATTATTTCATCGTCTTTTATTGAAACAACTTTCTTAATCGAATTGATATTAAAGGCACTATCTACTTTGTTTTCCAGTTCTGCATCTTTAATATTTTTTTCCATTTTTCTAGCTCTCCTCCCATTTTTACTAAAGAGCTCATAGAAAAAAGTTATTGGCTTTCCTCCAAAAGGATTCAAGAGGGCAATAGGTGGTCTGCCTCCATAATATATTCCACCTTTTTTGTTTTTTTCTTTTTGTATTGATTTCAGATCCATAATTTCCGTGTTACGTCTATTACTTGTTATTACGACTTCTTCAAGTACTATACTCTTTTTATTTAAGAAAATAGAATCCTTTAAGGCATCTCCGAGGATTAATTTCGTTTCCCAATGGTCGTGACGGAATTCAATTGTATCACCTAATTTATAATCCAAGGCAAAATTTCCATATATATCGGAAAGTGAACGGCTCTTAGATCTCAAATTTATTATGTTAATCCCTTTCAACAACAATGTTGAATCAGCAGATAAAATAGTACCTCTATATTCATTTCTTGTTTGCCCCTTTACCATTGTTATAAAACTAAAAATGGTAATAAACACTACCGCTAAAGGTTTAAAAAAAAATTTTACATTAATACAATTGATATTGAAAATATACATATTTTAATAAAGTTAAACGAATAAATATTACTTACCTTTGCTTATGAATATTTAAATATAATTTTCCCTACTACTTTTTTGTTGATAAATGTCAGATTCATGAAGTCATTCAAATTATTGACAATTGCACCTATCGGAACCTCAAAATTTCCCAATTCAAATTCCCTTAACGCTTTTTGTAAGTCTACTGTACTTCCTAAACAATTTCCAATAATTGTCAAATTTTTCATAATGATTTTACTAAAAAAATCCGTTGCATCAATTGAATGCTCCAATTCGGAAAATTGATTTGCGATCCCACACGTTACATATTTGGAGCCCATACCCATGAGATCTATAATCCGAAAAAGATAATTGTCCGCAAATGGATCAATAATAAAATCGAACTTCCCATAGATCTTAATTTCCTCATAGATCTTATCAATTTCTGATAATCTTTTGATATCGTCTGGGATAATTAAAGATTTTTTTTCAGGGATGCCATATTTATTGTCAACCGGACGTCTACTTCCTATGTAAAGTTCTAATTCTTTTGATTTTAAAATATTATAGGCGAAAAGTGCTGTATTTGAAGGGAATCCCAATATTAATCCTTTTTGTTTTCTTTTAATATTTAATTTTTTTTTCATTGAAAAGACCGTTTGGGCGCCGATAGTAAAACCAGCTCCTTCTTCAAAACTCATATTTTTAGGAATTTTAATAAGTTGATCTTTGTGGACTAGCTCAAATTCCAAACTAGCTTTATTCGTGGGAAGTCCGATTATTGAAGGGGATCTAGGATTATTGGGATAATTCCCATTAGGAATTACTCTGTCTCCTAGCTGTAAATTTGTAACTGATTTACCCTTATCAATAACTACACCCGAAAACTCGGATCCGAACGGAATTATAGTCCCCATTTGGGCCGCTTCGTTTTTATTCATTAACATAATTGCTATATCCCTATAGTTGCATGAGAAAGCACTTTTCTTAACTAGGATATGATTTGGGAAATTATTCAGATTAAAATCAGGCAATTCATCCTGAACCAGCGCACATTTTATGATTTCTCCTTGTATTTTGAATTTTCCATGTTCTAGAATCTCTAATTGTTTTAAATCCTTTTCCTCATTATATACTACTAAAGACCTCATTATTGTGATATTTGTGAATTTTTATAATTTATAAATTATTTTTAACTTATGAAAGTTGTTTAACAAAGTTTGACATGTTAATATATAGCAATCTTACAATTAATTACTGATTGATTTATATGTTAAAGTTTAGGTATAAAATATTGATAACTTTGAGCCTGATTTTATTCTATTAAATTGCGTATGGAAGGAACTTTTCTCAATTTAATTCTTTTATCGATTTATTTCAAGAGTGTGGAAAAAAACTAATAATTCCCTCTAATTATTTTATGTGTTCTTTATCATTATATGTGGATTAGCAAAAATATCTCTAATTAATAGGGGGGTAATTATTAAAGTTGAAGAAATAATACTATTTTTAAAAATTATGCACTTGCAGCTAAAACGTATATCAAACCAGTGAGTTATTCGATGAGTAGGGAAAAAGAAGGTTTGTAAGCTACTGATAAATAGATTGATGCAAGTAGGGTTCGATTCCCCTACGGGCTACCAAGAGTCTCCAAAGAGAGTCAAAAAGATTCAAAAACCGCATTTAAATATATTTAAATGCGGTTTTTGCTTTTTATGATTCGTTGTGATTCTCGGAAATTCACCAAAAAGAACCCCGGCAGGCACCCCTGAAAACTTCCTTTTGAGCACTTTATTTGGTATCTTGTCGTATTGTTTAACCGTTTTAAACCACGATCAGCATGGTAAGAACAGTCAAGATAGAATGTGGGATCAGTTTCAGGCTAAGGGAATCCGGCTCCACCAAAGCTACACCGATCACCTGTTTTGTAGAATTCAACGGAAAGCCCGTGGTAAAGATCCCAACCGGCGGCAAGATCCTTCCGTCCAAATGGAACCCCGAGAAAGAGAAGCCTGTAGGCGGGCTGAAAGGCCTTGACCATCAGGAAGCAAAGATCATTTCCGAACGGCTCTCCTTTATCAGGTCGGTCATAGAAAACAGTTACAGGGAATACGTCTCAGCCTTTAAATCCTATCCCAACAAGGAATCCTTTAAGCAGCAGGTCATAAAGGCGATAAACGGTAACGGAGAAGAGCCAGAAGAACCCAAAGTCGACCTGTCACTGATATCCTATTTCGAAAAGCAGATAAAACTGAGCCGTGAAGGAAAGCGGCTGATCATCAAGGGACCAAGAAAAGGACATCCTTACCGAGAAAACACAGTCCTGTCCTATGAAGGAACCCTTGAGCTGCTAAAGGACTATATCAAAGTGCGCAAAAAAAAGAGACTACATTTTGAGGATATTACCATGGATTTCTATCACGATATCCGGAGCTACATGTTTGAGGACTCCCGTTTTTCGCTGAACTATTTTGGCAAGGTCATCAAACATATCAAGCTGTTCATGCGGGAATCCGAGGAGGAAAAACTGCACGTTTCGGATACCTATCGGTCAAAAGCATTTATTAAGGTTGAAGAGGATACCGATGCCGTATACAATGATATCCTTCAGCTACAGGCAATAGCTTCGGTCGACCTAACGGGGCATCCGGGACTACTGAATGCGCGGGACCTCTACCTACAGGGGGCATGGACCGGGCTCCGTTTTCAGGACTATTCCGTACTTCAGGAGAAAGCCCGTGTTGTAGGTAACTTTATCCATATTGAGACAGAAAAGACGGGAGTTTTTGTCGCTATACCGATATTGCCGGTCGCCCGTGAAATATTGGAACGATACCGAGAAGAAGACGGAACCTACCGTTACCCAAAACCGATCAGCAATCAGAAACTGAACGACTATATCAAGACGGTCGGGAAAATGGCAGAACTGGTTCATCCCGTGACAATATCAGTTCCCGATGGCGGTAAAAGGGTCAAGATAACAATTCCTTTTCATGACGCAATGGGTACGCATACGGCGAGGAGATCTTTTGCTACAAATATGTACAAACATTACAGACTCCCAGCCCAGACCATCATGAAGATCACCGGACATACCACAGAGGCTAATTTTTTCAAATATATCCGTATGACCCCCGAAGAAAATGCACAGTTTATACTGGATACAGTTACGGAAAAAATGGCATTAGAACAGATTGACAAAAAAACTGATTGATATGAACATGAAAGAATTTCAGCAATTATTATCGCAGATCGAAGATATACTATGGTTCCCCAAAGTTTTTATCCAGAGCAGGAATGGTATGTCATGGGACGATATTTCAGCAAAGAATTACTTTTCTACTGCATGGATGGATTTTTTCTCAGGAATCTATGACGGTACGTTCCAGAGCCTGGTAGATAACCTGATAAATGGAAACGCGGTCGAGCAGAATGACAAGGAGATCGCTGAACGGTTATTACCTATCATCGAGCTCTTAGAAGCGTCGGAACCAGAACAGGGGACCAAGAGGATTGGTGTAAAGATCGATATAGAGAAATTTGGCCGTTACGGGGAGACGTTGAAGGAGATGAGCACAAAGGGAATCATCTTCGATATTATCCGGGATGAGGAGGACATTCGGGAAACGTACTTCATAGATTTCAGACCAGGAGATACGAGATCCTATCTGATCCAGAGTTTAAACAGAATATTGGACAGCTCCCGAAATTCCAGGGAAAGTAAGATCAGGGAACTCGAACTCAAGATCTCAGAAATGGCAAACACAAACCTGGAACTCTCTACACTACTTTCAGGTTCCAGAGCGGAAGTCAGTGAACTAAAGAAGAAAAGCGAAGAAGACAGAGAGAAATTCCAGTCAGTCAAAAAAGAAAGTAATGATCTTAGGGAACAACTCTCAAAGTTTGTGGACAGTGTCAAAGAAGAGGAAACCGAATCCATAAAAAACAACAAGCTGCGCATGTACTATCTTTACAAGCTCGGTTTTTTGGACGATGCCATTTGGAACGAAAAGCTCAGCTACGAACAGCGGGTCAAAATCCTGTGCAGGATATTGCAAGGAGGACCGCTGAAAATAGATACTGCCCTACGTTATTACAAACTGTTCAATTCCATAGGTTCAGTGGAACTGAAAGCTTATGAGGCCGAAAATGAAAAGACAGTTTTTGATTATATTAAAATTCTATGTGATATCGAATTAAAAAATGGTGAATTCATCAACAGCCTGAGAAAAAAATAAGAGGGAACAATGGGAGCGGGATTTCTTTCGTTTTCGACACGCTTAATTGTTCTCTAAATCACTTGTATAAATAGCTTTTTCGTTTCAGGGGAACGGAGAGTAAATCCAGTGAATATTTTGTGATATATTTGTATCATATCCATAACAGACCAAAGTAAAAATAGATTATGATAAAGGTGTTTTTTTCAGCTCTTCTTTATTTTTCGCTGATATTCTCCGTATTTGCTCAGAAAACTTCCAAACCTTTTTATGGTACTTATGGAGATTATTCTACCCGCCTGACCCTGAAACCTGACAGCACATTTGAGCTTATTGAAGCCGATCCTATTTTTCCTTATACTTTTGAAACCTTTACCAGCAGCGGTTTTTGGAAATTACAGGGAGATACAGTAGTTTTAAATCCACATCTGGAAAAGAGATTACCCAAGATAACTGTACTGGAAAAATCGGTCAAAAAAAATAATGATTCTATTTCAGTGGAGATCAGCTATTATTTGGAAACTTATGAGAAAAATAAGATGGTAAGCATATCTCCGTTCAATTTTGAATTACTTACCATATATATCAACAAAAGGAAAAACTACCGGAACATAGTCCATTCTCCACACAATAGACATTGCATGTTTTCTCCGCGAATAAAAAAGCAGGTTGTTATCGATTCAACGAAAATATTTAGTTTTCCGGGACAGGAAGTTTCCAAGTTAGGGGTATATTCGTACGGCTTTGAGAAAGTTATCGAAATTGATGTCAATAACCCCCGGGCCAACCATTACGAGATCACTGTAATACAACCCTTGGACAAAGAAAGGATGCCCAGGAGCAAGAAGGTAATTATCAAAAGGAGACAAGCCTACTTCTATGAATGGAAAGGAAAGATCTCCAGTGGAATTTTCTCTTTGTCTCCTTTGGTGCGTTTGGATTAGTTTGTGAAATATAAAGGTTTATAATTAGCAAGATTGCCAAAAATCAAATCTCCGCTTTTTTTTTGCAATGAATCTGCGTTAGTTTCTGTCACTTTAATTTCCCTCCTCAGCCTATCAACAATTTTATCTACCGGCACTAATAGCTTACTCCAAGATGTAATTACGGCATCATATCCACCTGATTTCTCTTTTTGTTCAGCATTAAAGATATCCAATGAACTGTGGGTTATGGTCAGATAGTATTTACATCTATCTTTTTTATCTTTAAAATGATTGAGCTTGTGGCTTAAGGTTGCCCCGTTGCTCCCCTAAAAAAAGCGATTTTTTTGTTGGTAAAATCGAAATCTCGTCTGGAGTTTTCAATTAATACATTGAAATAGGCACTCTCATTAGGATTAAGAAACAGGGAACCATGGGTTTCCATTGAATCGAACTTCCCCAAAATATCCTTAGGAATATCTTTAAAATCTTGAACCTGGCCATAGATATTCATGTTATATAATAGCACAAACACAATTATAAAACGTTTCATGATAGTTTTGGTAATTTGAAATCTAAATATTTTTGACCTTGGGAAGACATCCAAAGTACTGCTTAAAATCATAAGATAGAAATTAAAAAATAAATCTCATTTTGCCAACTTCTAATGACAAAACCCTCGTTTCTCTAAAAAAAGGCTTTCCACTTCCGAGAATATTAGTGTTTTTAGGAAAAATAAAGTCCATTTTTCCTTGATTCCATGTCCTTGAGTCCTTTACAAGATCAAATCTTAAAGTCTGCCCGTTTGAAATTAAAACTTTACGATTAGAAATATCTACTTTTTTACTTAATTTGATTGCTCCTGAATCTAATCCATTGGCCGCTGTTAACTTTTCTATCCATTCATCAACATTGCTTATTTCAAGGTCACACCCTTTAGGACTCAATTCAAATATTAGGAACGCCTCTCTTATAAAATGAGATTTTATCTCCAACTTACACTCGGAATTATTTTTTAGAAAAATTTGACGGTCTCCATTAATAAGGACATATTTATTAGCTTCACATGAGATCAATGTACCAAACATTAGCGCAAAGATTGTATTCAACATCAATAGCCTATTCTTCATAACTGGATATTTTTAATATTATCGTAATGGAGCCGGATTATACGGTCTTTTATTGTAAAAATCGTAAGAAACTTTTTGAGCTTGATATTCTAATGTACCTTTAGTATTATATGGGTTCCCAAACTTTAATGCTTCTGAAAGAATCCTTCCATAAAAATTAGCAAACCCTAACTGTTTCTGTTGTAAATAATGCTGACTTTCTTCAATTCTGACATAGTCCTCTTCAAAATTACTTCCATATGCATTTCTCCCTAGTGATACTCCTGTTCCTCCCAGCCAATCAGCAAGACCACCAGCTCTGTGGATCGGCCTATCTTTTCCATGCGGAACATAACTATCATTGAAACTTATTGCAGGGCCCATAACTCCGATATTGAACAAAGTGTTTGAGAATCCGCCAATTGCGCCCCCGATAGCGCTATTCAAAATTATGTTTTTATCGTCATTTCCCAAAACTTTTTGAACAGCTCCTGAAGTTGCCCCGGTCAATGCTCCTTTTCCCGCTGAATAAGATAATTCCAAAAGTGAATTCTTAACACCTGTTCCGAAACCCGACCCTTTTATAGGATTGAATTTAGGTATGGCGGAACCAACCAGGCCACCAGCAACCATTCCAGCAACCGAGGCAAGATTTATTTCTCCTCCGTACATAGATGTTGATACCACAGAGCTCACTGTCTGAGAAAGCATATTGTAACCAAATGTATTACCGAAAGATCCCAAAAGGCCGGATGACCCTATAGCACTTACACCTCCACCAATTGCTCCCCCAATT
Source organism: Sphingobacterium sp. DR205 (assembly GCF_011064245.1). Lineage (NCBI taxonomy): Bacteria > Pseudomonadati > Bacteroidota > Sphingobacteriia > Sphingobacteriales > Sphingobacteriaceae > Sphingobacterium > Sphingobacterium sp. DR205. Next base: position 7,034,269 of record NZ_CP049333.1, read on the forward strand.
GCTCCCATAGCAATGGAACTTCCAAATCCGCTCCAACTCCAGTCCCCGGTTATTGCTGCATTTATAGAATATGCGGCTGCGCCAACGCCGGCTCCAATTATAGCTCCCCAAACAATACCTGCGAGAATAGGAATACCAAAAAGTATTTCTCCATTAGGATCAATATATATCAGCGGGTTATTCAATGCATAGGCAAATCTATTATAGTTCTGTGTATTAAAAGGATCTTGCACATTCCCATCTGGAGAAAGGAACCGCGCCATTCTTGAATCATATAGCCTCCCGTTCATATGTATCAGTCCAACGGTTAAAAGGTGTTCGTGTCCGGTAAATCCTCTGTCTAAGATTGCAAACTTAGTAAGATTATTGTTGCTGCCATCAGTAAGTTTGACAATATTTCCCCATGCATCAAATTGCCTTTTTTCAACGATTCCCCCGCTTTGGTTTGTTATCATGACAATACTTCCCAAATAATCACGGTGCAGGTAGTATAAAGCCCCGGCTACGGGTAGACTACCTTTCGACTCTTTCCAGATAGCTGGTGCTGAGTAAGCATCGCCACCAAGGTATAGGATAAACGAGACCTGAGCCGTCTGGGTATCATGGATTATCTCCGAACTGCCATCACCGGCATAATGCTTCCGAAATCTTCTCAACATTTTATCAGCCTGAACACCACCATAGAACATATTGGCCCTTCCAAGTGAAGAATTGTACTGAAAACTAATTCGATCAATTCCAGTTTCACTGATTTCAATAGGCGATTTAAATGCATTGAAGCTGACATCCTGTGGAGTTCTGGTTTGATAGTATGCGCTTGCTGATGTATTTAATGTCAGATCCTCTTGTTTATAACTGACTCCGCTATAGCTATATGTACCTTGTCTGGAATTTTGCGTAATTCTTCCCCTGGCATCATACTGTTGACTCTGGCTACCATTATTGTCATTGAATGTGGTCAACCTATCTAAATTGTCATACCCAAAAGATTCGGACCAGTTAAATGCACTATTGGTCCTACTCGTAGGGAACTCTCTCTGGACATTAAATGTTGTTCCTAAGGTCATCAGAGTAGTTGGAGTCCCAGAGGTACGATATAATCTACGTTGCTGCGGAAATCCATAAGTGTCATATTTTAATGAGGTTCTGGAAACTCCCTGGGTAGCAGCTGTCAACTCTCCGCGAAGACTAAGCGAATCCACTCGCCATAAGATATTTCCCCCATCGGGAGTTACCGGAAGGTTCAGCTGTTGTCTTAGACCATTCTGATATTGTGTTAAAACAGTCTTTTCGACCGATGTCGATGTCGGCTTATGCGTGGCCTTGATCTTCGTATTATTTACTCTACCGAATGCATCATATAGAAATGTTCTGCTGAACTGCGCATACGAATTATCTTCGGTCTGGGAGGAAAGGCGTTTGTACGTGTCATAAACATAAGCATCGGTCGAATTGTTACCATCTCCATTTACCAATGCTACCTGGGCCAGCAATTTTGATGTCGGGTCATAAGTATATGTCCATTGCATATTCGTTCCGGTACCAGTAAAATTTCTGGACGACAGTTTCCCCGCCTGATCATATACAAATTGCGATTGGCCCAATGGCGAGGTTTCCTGTTTCACCTGTCCCCATCCATCATAAGTATATTGGTAAGTCCCAGCACTTGGGTCTATTAGTTTTGTTCTTTGTCCCCATCCGTCCTGTTCAATTGTTTGAATACTTCCGCCAAAATCAGCAGTTTTGAGATTACCGTTTGCAAAATAAGTATAGTTAACTGTTCCCCCTGGATCCTGTAGGCTTGTGACCATATCGAAAGCATTCCGGGAAGTTGTAACGGCTTTTACGCCGTCATTAACGGTCATGTTCAATCCACTATAACTATATGTTTGAACCCTTCCCGTATATTTTGTAGACTGATAGATACGTCCATAACTATCAAATGACAATGTATTCCAAAGGGTATAGCTACCTGGCTGTGAAAGTTCACTAGCCTGATATTCCCTTCCATATACATCATATTTCCAGGACCGGCCCTCAAAAGTTCCAAGAACAGTTTTATCCCGCTGCTCTATTTTCTGTCCAAGCTGATCTATCGTAGTGATGGATGACGATCCGTCATCTCCCGACGCAGTTATTATAGTATTAAACATATCCTTGGTATAGGTATTTGTTTTAACTTTTCCTAAATAATCAGTTGTGGTTTTGATCCTGTTCCAGCTATCAAAAGTGTAAGTGGTATTTCTATTATATTTATCGGTATATGAGGTTAACATGCCAGATACCGGACTATTTACAAAATTTTCAAATAATCCATCTGGATCAGTATATTTCGTCTTAAATCTTCCTGTTGCATCATACACCATAGTTTCAGTACGTGAACCGTCTGCCGGAGTAGTTGTAATACGTTTTGTTATATTACCAAAGGCATCATAAGTTAGATTCTGAGTAATAAACAATGTGTTATGTCCTTTATTTTTTACCTGAGTTGGGAGATAACCGGTATATACAAGCTGTTTTTCTGCTGTATAGATCTCTGTGCCTACCTGTGTTGTATCTTTTTGGTTAGTCAACCTCCCGATATAATAAGTTGCTCCGGTACTATTTAAATAAGTTTGGGCTGATCTTTCTGATCCCTGACCATTAACATCAGTTTTATGATAGGTCACATTGTAATATCCATCATAAGTGAAACGTTGATTCTTATAGGTCCCTAAAAGTTTGTCCTTTAATGAAAAGGCAATAGGTACATTGATGAATGTTTTGTTAGCCAATACGCTTGTCTGATAGATATGATCCTCCCGGCTGATATAATCGCTGAGAGTAGCTCCATCAGGAGCACCACCCGCAGGAGGGGGATTGGATACAGCCATATTCTTAATCGTATTGTTTATATAGCTATTCTTTGAGACAAAAGTACGGAGATTTGCTCCGCGCAATTGCGGGCTCTGAATACCGATAGTGTAAGTACGGTTAACGTCAGATGCCCCCGTATGTACATTGCTTCGGATATTTTCCCCAAACCCAAGAAATCCCAGACCGTCAGCATTTGTAACTGCCTTCGCATAACCAAAGGTCTGCAAGCCAACTTGTCCTGCTGCATCTCTGGCAATTGCACTGGTAACATACAACTGAGGAGCAAAATGAATGTCTATATAAGGGAATGTCTGATCGTAAGAAGAATTATAAAGTGGTAGTCCGTTTCCATTTGCACCTTCCATTAATCTCGCGTAGTCAATGTAATGATTTACACCATCGTGAAAAATAGTCGTTAGATGTCCCTCTTTCATCATATCTTTGTCAGAGCGGAACAATGAAATTGCATTATCACTAATATAGCCATATTCAAGATTAGGATTTTGCTGATCCGGGTTCAAAAATATCGGTATGGGATTATGCCGGACAGTTGTGCTTCTATTACTGGAAACCGAATTTCCATAAATTGGTCTATTGCTAACATCTATCCCAATATTATGGTAAATTGTTACGGCTATGTTTCCTGTCGAAGTTGAATTATAGGTAGTTGTTGAACTGAATATAATATCCGTTTTTCCGTCACCATTTACATCAGTGGGAACCAATACATATTGCTTCATGGTATTTGAACCGTCCCACGTATTTTGAGTGTGTGTAAAAGGTTCATTCTTTTCATGCTTAATAAACCCTTTACCTGTACACATGAAGGTTGCAAAAAGATTACTATATCCGGTTGCAAACATGACATCCATTTTTCCATCGCCGTTAAAATCTCCTAACAGAATTGGTTTATTAGGGTCATTTGTTATTCTGGAATCCGATGTTTGCCATAACAGTTCAAACGAATTGTTATCGTTGAGAGTATATACAAACATTCTGCCATATTCTACATGCAAAATATCGGTCTTTCCATCGCCATTAAAATCTGCCGTGTAGAGTTTGTCCCCATAGACAAAAGAAGAATACAGCATTCCGACCTGATTCCAACCGGAAGGAGTACGACGATCCATATTGACAAATACAACAACAGATCCTGAATTTCCGTATACTTTTACACAGGGAGGATCACCGCCCGCATCACGATACTCATCCACTATAACCTGCTGATCTCTTCCGATCATTATTATGTCTGTTAAACCGTCACCATTAAAATCCCCGGAAACAAATTCAAAGTTATTTGGCACTCCTGCATGATCTTGGCGGTCACATTCAGAATAGTATCCTCCTGCCAAAGGGAGATCACTTATGGATTTGGAATATTGATAATAAACAGGAGTTACAGTACCCGAAGAATAAATATCGAATTTATAGCTGTTGGCTCCGGTATTCTTAAGTAAAAGCATCCCTTGTCCTGCCAGTATCTTGTTTTCATGGCTCAACCATGTTGCAGGAAATATATCTAGAAAATAACCTGTATTTACTTCGTATCCAAGTTGCATATAAGGTGATCCGGGGTCCAGATCATAAAAAGCATAGAATTTATTAGGTGACTGCAAACCTACTTTAGGATAAAGTAGAAAATCCATGCTGCCATTCCCCGTAAAATCAGCAGATATTACTTTAGAATTATTACTTGCAATGCCCGTCAGACTTAAATTTGAGATAACTGATGAAGTAAGCATATTTGTTGTGTTGTGGTACTCAAATCTAACCGGTGCAAAAGCATTGGATTCAGTACCGTCAAATTCCTGGATCTCGGTCATTCGATCATAATCGAGTGTACTTACTGTAGAATAAGTTGGAATATAATGTCGATAATTGGTGCCATTTGCAACAACGCTGATCTTACTGATCCTTTTATCTGAATAAAAACCTGTGCCAGCAACATAATTCTGTTCAGCCCTGCTAGCTGAACCATAGCTGAATTCTACCCTATTTAGGGCAGTTCCCGTACCTCGACTTCCATATAAGACTTTGCTTATAAAAAGATTATTATTATAGGTTGTATACTCGTAACTGATGCGGACTCCCTGTGAATTTTCCATGTAGGTGAGGCCATATTGTAATCTGGATCTCGAATTAATATTTTGTCCATAAAAAGCCTTTGTACCATTTGGATAAAACACTTCGAAATATGCTGGCCCAAATGAAGCTCCAAAAGAAGATACCCCTCTTGAAATTATCTTTATATTGGAATACTGCTCAGTCTGATATTCCGCACCGTCTCCACCATAAGATCCGCTCTTTAGCAGCAGTCTCTGACCGTCCAAGGAAAATCTATCATTAAGGTCAAAATTGACACCCCCAACCCGGTCATCAGAGTACCTGGCAGCCCCAACTCTAGATATAGAAGACAGCCCAAAAACATTCCATCCGTATCCGGCGGTTCCCCGGCTACTCTGACTATTGTAGATTAAGCCTAGTTCTGGTACAAACCCGTCAATACCCGGAGGAATTATAAAGGGTATAGTGTAGTTTGTCGATCCAGTTGCAGATACATCTAAATTAACTTCTGTTCTTCCCGGACTCAAAGTCGCAGCTAAAACTTGTAACCCTGATTTTGAAGCCTTTGTTGATGGAGAGGATTCTGATACTACCGTTTTAAGAGTATCTATTGAGAACTTTGAAGGGAAAGTTGCATTAACCTTAACGATCGTATCCAATAAAATTAAATTTGACGAATTACTTTTATTTAAACCTATTGTATCAGTCTGGATTCTGTTCTGTGAAATGCAATCAATAGTGATCGCACAAAATAATGACACTAAAAATATCAATCTTTTCATGTTAGGCCTCCTTTACTTTTTCTATAATTAGTTCCATCCATTTATCTTTTCCAACAGAAATACGAAGGAGATAGGTTCCGGGACTTAGTTTATCTGTAGAAAATTCAACATAGTCTTCCTTTTTAAAGGAATTAATAGTAACTTTTCTTTTATCCGAGAAATTCTCAAGGGAAAGTACTGGAATAATACTGTGACTTAAATCTTCTGAATGAATCTGTATTATTTTTTTCTTTCTGTTGAGGTGGAGGCTATAGCCACTTCCAATTTCTATTATATCCGCCTGTAACTTGTCTCCCGATGCAATGCTCTCAGAATTTGAAACATTAAGCGTAGGGCAATTAATACATACCCATACCCGTTTTATCTGATTTCCCGATGCATCGAAAGTGAAGGTAAGTTTTTGAGAAAACGCATTTAGGGAGAATGTCGTCGTTAGGAAAACTAAACTCAAAAGAATCATACTATTTACCCCTAGCTGGGACCTTTTATTAAAAATTGTCTTCTTTTTCATAATTTATTGATTAGTAATTCTCCGAAAATCCCGCATATATAGAATGCTGATCCGTTTACAACTCAGAGATATTACAATCAAAATTATCATCAAATTATATCACTATTCGGACAAAAAAATATTATTATTGAAATAATTGGCCGAATTGTGCTATTAATAAAGGAGAACAGCATAGCAGGTGATGTAGCCTAGGCTCTTTAAGAAGAATAGGATCTATTTAAGGGCCATTCTCAGGCGGAATGTTTTTGGGGTGAAAGTGTATTTTTTCTTAAATAGTCTACAGAAATAATTGGAACTGGCAAAACCACATCGTTTAGAAATCTCCTTCACTGGAAGTATTTTTTGGATGAGGAGAGTTTTTGAATGTTCAAGTCGGTGATCTGTCACAAAATCGATGATCGTCTTTCTCTCAAGTTTATAGAATAGTCGCCTCAATGTCCGCTCGGTCATGAAGAATCGTTTACATAGGCTTTGAATATCCGTAATCTTAGAAGAAAGACAACCGGCCCTGAGATATCCTCTGATTTCGTGAATTTTTTCCTCGTTGGACATTTCAGATAGATGTATACGGTAGTCTTGGGCCCTATCATATATTTTCAGGATATTCTTGATCATGGGGAGGAGGGTCGATTCGAGGTCATTGTCCTCCAGGGGGAATACATGCCAAATCCTGATGAGTTCTTTTGCAAGGGAGCGGCTCATAAAAAGTTTTTCCATATATGCTACCGAACCTCCGCTCTTTAAGGAAAATGATAGAAATTTATTCAGATTTGGTAATGCCAGTTCCTCTCTCAGGATCCATTCCATCCTTAGGGAGATATAAAGGATAATATTCTTGCCCGGCTCAAACGTTGCCCTATATACATCCCGATTGTTCAAAGTTGCGTAATATGCCCCCCTAACAGGACGGTTTAGGATATCGCCTTCGAGCATACTGAATTCAGACTCTCCATCGAACATAAAGAACATAATCAATGAAGGTTCAAGGACCTCACATAGTATTGTTTCCTGTTTGTCAGAATACAATTCCATAAGTTCCATGAAGTACAGAAAATTACTGTACCATTGGAACGCCACATTTCCTCCAATGAATTCGTGATTTTGAGAATCAGCAAATGGAATTTTGAATGTAATGTTATCTGTTAATGCCTTGCTACTTTTGCAGATCTCCAGTGAATCTAGATTAAATTTTATCGGTCTGTTCATATCTTTGAAACTTCTTGGGGTAAAAGTCAACCAGCTATCTAAATTTAATTTATTTTTTCCGGTTCTTCAAAAATTCATTTAAGAAGTTCATTTTTTTGTATGGTGCAATTCAGTGTTACCATTGTCAGATTTTATCCTTCCACATTCTTGACCTCTATCGAATTAGACCAAGGTGAATCTTTTGATACCTGATTTAAATAGTGACCAATCCCTCAATGAATCCCCCTGAACATTGTGCTATACAAACGTATTTCGTATGGCACAGATACTTACAAGTTATTCGGATTCGGAGTTCAAGGAGCTTCTATCCAACGAGGTCAGATCAGCAGTTAGGGAAGTCCTATCCTGTGAAAGTAAAGAAAAGCAAACACAACAAGATCAATCAGGAATTGGTTACAGGACAAGATCCGAGACCCGAAAGTTATTAGGGATCGCATACTCCACCATGCACTACTGGGAGAAGGCAGGCATACTGGTGCCTCACAGAATAGGCCGGAAGGTATTCTTCTCCAATCAGGCAATTCGGGAAGCACTTTCAAAAGCAGGAAAGGAGGTGGATAATGACCTTGGCTAACCAATATTCAGGAGCTATCCAAACTGATTTTCCACCCACAATCCTATTGCGCAGTTTGACAATATACTACACTATTTCTGTTTTCTTCTTCGAAAGCAGAACGGTACTGCCTAGTTTGCTTTTTCTGTTCTCCTTATCAAAATATAAGGGAATCATGACATCATCTTTTCATGATACAGGTAGTAATACCCATGGTTATTCTATATATCCAGATATACAGCCCTGTAGCAATATAGCACTCCATATATCCCGATATCTAATAGGCAATACGGCTAATAGGCTCTTTAGCTGGCTTAGTGCAACCTCTTTTTCCTTTATTGCTCCCACTCTCCGAATAGCGGTGGGTGGGGATACCCACAGAGCTGCTTCTGATGATGATAGGGAACGAAGACCGTCCTTCGACGGTCGCTTTTCCACCGCACTGTCCTTGACCCTTGCGGGTCAAAAAGGTCCAATTTTCCAGAGAAAATCGGAGCAAGCGGAGGTTGGGCAGAGCCTCACCTGCTTGCCTTTACGGTGCCGTAAAGGGCTTTTCGGGAACCCTCCAGGGGTTCCCGTGGCCGCTGTAAGCGGCAAAATAAAAGAAAATGGAACCCTAGGCAGGGTTCGATATATCTATATAGCTAGATATGTAGACCAATAGATAAATGGTAAACGACTAAAAACGGTTCAATGGAAGCGAATACCAAGAGAACAGAAACACTGAGCACGATCAAATTCGACAGGCAGACCGCGGTAAAGATGGACAGGATCGCACTGAAACTAGGGAGGCCAAAACGTTTGGTCTTTGCCCAGATGGTGGACTATTTCCATCGGAGTAAGAAAGATCCGCTCGACGTCAACGACGAACTGCTCAAGAATACTTTGCTCAAACAACATAAAGATTACATCGGGTTTATCAGGACACAGGAGAATGATCTACTGATCCCCATCAAAAGGGAAGTTGACCGTATGACCCGCAGCCAGAAGAATATCGTTGATTTTTTTAACGGTCAGCAGAAACATAACAAGGTCGTACTGGAAGTAGATAGGGACATGCTCGACGGGCAAAAAAGACTTACAGATATCATACAGTTGGCAATAGGCTCCTTGGATGGTATCTCGGAAAGTCTTGCGACCAAGGAATCATTGAAGGAGCAGTTTCGGTACATTCTGGAGAACTATATCCGTATAAGGGACGGTTTCGGGATGATGACCTCGGCGAAAGAAAAGGAAGAACTGGTGCGCAGTGTAAAAAAACAGATAGATCTCTTATAGCAAAAGAAAACAAATCTTATGTACATCAATATAACGGACAGAAAAGAAGCCGAAAACAAAGGGGGCAGCGGTAAGCTAGTCCACTACCTCGAAAAGGAGAACCGTACGGAAAACAGGAACGAACCTGAACAGTGGTTCAATGGCCAACGTCAGGATGTGGAGGCATACGAAGTGAGAAGGGCACTCGACGGCAACAGGTCAAAGCTGGGAAACCATGAAGCGAAGTTTTTTCTCATCAACATCAGCCCCAGTCAGAAGGAACTAGCCCATCTAAAAGCACAGTACGGCGATATCGGGATGAAAGAGCAATTGAAGCTCTATACCGAAAATGTCATGGACGAATATGCACGCAATTTTAAACGTGATGGGATAAACAGCAACAGGGACCTGCTCTGGTTCGCCAAGGTCGAGGATTTCCGGTATTATTCCCATAAGGACCAAGAGGTAAAGCAGGGGCTCAAAAAGCGAGGTGATAAAAAAGAAGGCATGCAGTATCATATCCAGGTCATCGTGAGCCGAAAGGACATAACGGGAAGGTACAAGCTCAGTCCGATGAACAGCTCAAAGGGCCGCAATGCCGAACATTCCAAAAAGATGGGGCAGTTTGACCGAATGGCGTTCAAACAGTCCGGCGAAACCCTTTTCGACAAACAATTCGGTTTCGACCGGGAATTGAAAGATACGCTTGCACATGCAAATATCTTAAAGAATGGAAGCCTTATACAAAGGGCGCAGATGGATCTGCTCCTCACATCGCAAAAGGAAATCGAATGGGACGGGCAATTTCCCACTGAACTCGCAAATAAAGAATCACAGGGCACTTACGCTAACTCAACCGACATGCTCAAAGTGGTCACTGAGGGAATTGGAGGATTGTTTGAGACCCTTCTCGAACCTGTCCCCTCAGGAATCAATATCGTTTCGGAACAGGAACCCCGAAAAAAGAAAAAAAGAAAAGGTAGAAATTATAGACGATAATGGCGTGTCAGTCTCCATTGAAAAGATAGTTTCTGTGTAATGGTAGATATGGAATAATAGTACAATACTGCTTTTCCTTTTTCACCGCTTCTGGCAAAGGTAGACCAGCCTGTCAAGAGTCGTCAAGGGTATATCGAACGCACTTCGTGCGCCCTTGACACCTCTTGTCGCCCGCTCTTTTAGTGGCCTAACAGTGAAAAAAGAAACGCTACGTTCCAAAGAATAGGGTATAAGGATCACCGATATTGGGGAGAAAATTTCCAAGCGTTATTGGTGCGATCGTATGGGGAGTGTAGTGTTGCCGCAAACCTGCAGGGATCTGCCGTAGATGCAAATGTCGCGATCGCTCTTTCCTATTCCAGTTGTACTTTCCCCGATTCTTTAAAGGAAAGTACCGGAGAATCAAGAACAGACTTTCGGAATTCCCCGATCTTCTCGGGGCTACAATCCAAAAGCCCAACCTCGATTTTGTTTTCCTTTTCCAACAGTGAAAATGTAGAGATATTTTCAATCAATTTCGGGTCTTTTTTACTTCGTACAAAGTCATTGAGACGGCCCATCAGTTCTGTCAGATAGGTATAGTCAAAACACTTGAACGCAATGTCCTTTGTCCCGGCAATACCGATGACTTCCTGTTTGATCTGTTCATTGTCCTGTTTGATATAAACGGTTAACTGACCGTTTTCACTAACATATGCGCCTCCATAATAATCGGGGTAGGCCATCTTTCCAATATTCGTACCCCAGTGGGCCAATAGTTCCGTCAATGCCCGCTCAGCCGCTAACTGGTGATCCGAACCTGCCTCCAAAGACTTGTCTCCTGTGATAGAGTCAGTTCTCAAAGAGCTATCCGTCTTCCCGAGCTTATTACTGTTTTGAGAAGGTGAACATGCAATCAACAGTAATATAATAAATGAATAGCAGATCTGTCCGATCGTCGTCCTATATTGTAAACCTTTCTTAAGTTGTACCATTATTCTCAAAAAGCTCATGTAATTTTTGTTGAAGCAACTTTTTATCTGGCAGCTGTGTTTGGTATTCCGAAACCAGTGTAGGCGAAAGTGAACGGCTCAATGCAAATTCAACAACTTCGTCTTCCTTGTCCTTGCAGAGCAAGATCCCAATACTAGGGTTTTCGTGAGGTTTCTTTACGTTCCTGTCCAATGCTTCCAGATAGAAATTAAGCTGCCCCAAATGGTCGGGTTTAAATTTTTCAGCTTTTAACTCAAAAGCTACCAGGCATTGCAGACCTCGGTGAAAAAATAAAAGGTCGATATAAAAATCGCTGTTACCCACCTGTACTCTGTATTCCTCATCAATGAAGATGAAATCCCTACCCAGTTCCAGAATAAAGTTTTTCATCTGTTTGATGAAGCCCTTCTGCAAATCGTTTTCATTGTATGGCTCAGGTAGGTTCAGAAATTCAAAAACATAACTGTCCTTGAAAGCATTCGTAATATCTTGGGAAAATTCTTCGGGCAATGATACAATGTTTACTTTGCCCAGCACTGCACGCTCAAAAAGACTTGCGCTAATCTGGCGGTCAAGTTCCCGAACGCTATAATTTTATTTGATGCTGATACGTAGGTAAAATTCCCGTTCTTCCTCGGTTTTGCAACGTGAAAAGATTGTGCGGTGGTGTGACCAGCTCAACTGTGCCAAAATGGTTTTTCTGATGTCCTGACGCTTTGATTGTAATTGTCGCCCCACTGTGGCGACAATTTTAGCTTCCTGGTTTTCAGTATTATGTATTTGTGTCCACGCTGTGGCGACAAATTTGGTGTCGGCATAGGTTTCATAAAATTGTATCATTCTATAAAGCCCCGCACGGTTAAAGCCTTTCAGTTCAGGATTATTCTTCTGAATGAAATCCGATAATTCATTTACCGTTTTATCTCCCCATTCGGCAACAGATAACTTTTGCCTTACATAAGCACCTATATTCCAATATAGGTTAATAAGCTCGATATTGACCGCCCTTATGGCATTGCTCCGGGATTCTTGTATGAGTTGTATGATGTCGGTAAATCTATTATCCATCGGCACGCTTTTAATTACTAAGATATAAACAAAAAGAGATAAGGCCTAAAGCCAAGACAACAGGACCGGAAGTCACAAGGTGTAGTTAGAAATCTATTGACAAATCGAGCTCTAGTATAGCAGATCATAAAATTAATCCGTTCTTTTGATATCGAAATTAAATAACCCATAAGTTATGAAACAAATTTACAGATTTTTATTCCCAGCTATCATTGCTCTAATTCTGGCCTCTTGCAAAAAAGATGAAAAAATAGCGATTGACAATCTTATCGGTAAATGGACAGTGGCAAATGATGACCCCAGAATGGCAGTCGACGGCTCCGTTACCTACAGGTTCAACTCTGATATGACCTGTACCAAAAATATCTATGATGCGCTTTCAAATAAAGACACATCTATCCATAGAACCTATGTGCTGAGCCATGATAAGACCTTAGTCACACTTTATGATGAGAACAAAATCTATACGGAACAGTATCGGATAATAAAATTGAACACTAAGGAAATGAAATGGGAAAACGCTTCACCAAAAGACGGTAACGAGGATAAAAGGCTGGTTAGGTCTAGTGACCAATAAAATTAATTATGCCTATACATAAGGTCAAAATGGTTATTACACTTATTGGAATCCTGATCGGAAGAAGTCCTTTGCGCTGAAAAATTAAATTTGTGTCGCCACATGGAATTTTGGCCACAAACTGTGTCTACAATTTTTCATCTGAAATTTCTTCAAAAACGAGATTTATTAAACTAGTTTTTTTACGAAGGAAGATGATCATTCATTTAATATTTAGATAGGATCGCATGCTAGCCCCTTTCGTATAAGCAGCAACGATATTGCATAGTAACTGCTTTTAGAATCGGAGAATCATAGGACTAGTTTTGAAATCGGTTTTATTCCTGCCTGTACGGCTGACCTAAATTGTTTTGATTGAGGAAGGATACTGAACCCTGAGGATTGTACCCAATAAAAAGGAGCCCGACTTTGTGCTTTTAAGTTGTCAAGTTCAGGCGCCGAATCTCTCAACCATTTTTTTAACCAGGTTAATTTGTTCAATACTGTTGAGACCTCTGAGGTAATTGCGCTATGAACCTCAACAAAAAAGACTTCACCATTGTACGAAAAGCAATAATCCCATCGATTACTACTTGGATAAAGTTTTGAAACACAGGTGTCAATATCAACACTTCCCTCGCAAAGGGACGTATGTTTCATCGTTATTTTTTTACTGTTCCCTCCTAGGGCCTTTAGGCCAGTTTGGAGGCAAGTTGCAATTTCGGGCGTACCTTCAACGGCTTCTTTAAAAGTCATGAACAAAACTATTTAATTTTTCTGAGCTACTGTTCGAGAAATAATATCCGAAGCCTTCGAACTAAAAGAGGATAACCCGCCCCATTCTGCGATTGAGATGTCATCACTTCCTGCATCAAGGCTAGATATGTCTTTAATTTCTACCTGATTATTAATACGGTCAAAATAATATGTATTAATTGCTTTTTCTCTCAAAATATCTTTGAATGCATTTGAGCCTGAATCTCTTATACCGAAGAGTTCTGAAAGAAGTTCACCATCTGACTTGGCCTCTTTCAGGTATTTGAAAACCCAGGCAAATTCCAATAGAACCGGAGAGTGCGTGGAGACGATTACTTTATAGTTTCGGGACAAAAGCTCAAGTATTTGTAAGATTACCGATTCAATAGCCTGCGGATGTAAGCCCATTTCTGGTTCTTCGATGATCACATATTTAATTTGATCTTTCCGTTTTGAATTAGGTTGGGGACTTAGCCAGTAAAAGCTCAATAGCAAGGGCATAAATTCCTTTTGCCCTGCACTCCATGCCATGTAGGGAATACTTGAATTGCCAATATTTAATTTAAAGCGTTTTTTGACTGTTCGATCTAGCGTAATTACGCCATCATGGAATATACTGTCATTGTAGGATTCCTGTATGGTATTTTCCAATCCGTCCTTTTGCGGAAAAATTGTACTGTTCTTTTGGTTCGTACTGCTTTCAAGATATTGTCTTAAAGTTTCACTAAAGTGCCTTAGGACATAAGGAACAGAATCTTCATAATCGGTAAAGAAACGTGGCCATCCGTTTTGGAGACAGATAACTCGTTGAGCAGGAATGTAGAACAGTGTCTCGTCTTTGGAACCATTAGAATTCAGTAGATTATTAATAGGAAACGATTCCCCATCTAGAAAGAATTTAGTTTCTGGATTAATGATACCGGACATACCTTCGCCAAAATATCGGTCTATTACCGCTTCAATTGAACTTCCCCAAACATATCCATATTGTTCGGTAGTTCTTCGAATATGATCTTTATCGACCATTAGCTTTATCATCTGCAAGAGGATACTTTTTCCACTTGCTTGGGGACCGACAAAAAGAGTCAGATCACCAAAATTGATGTTAGCATGTTGGATCGGTCCTAGTGATTCTATTTTTATTCGGTTCATTATATTTTGCCTAATTTGCGTTTACATTCTTCTACTTCCCGTCTTAGACGATCATTTTCTTGTTGTTTGTCAATGATCTGCTGAAGTAGATCATTGTTTTTTTATTCTGATTCTGCTCATCTTTTGAATAGTACGTAAGATAATATAACAAATCGAAATGATTGCTACATAACAAAGATAAAAATTAAAAGGGAGTGCTGAAAAGCTATTTTTTCTGCTAACTCTTTTATGTACTTAGCTTGATTCTCTATAATTAGATCATTCTTTGCTATTATTGTTTCAGCATGTTCAAGTTTATTATGTAGGTCCCGAAGTTCCTCCTCTCTAAATGAAGTAAGCGGATCTTTATCATAATAGTACTGCAAGAAATTCTTCTCAGAAAATTGAGATAGTTTGACCAAATGACGTTTTACCCATACGAAACATAGTTTATACTGGACATTTCCCTAATGCGGACGCTCTTTTGATTCCACGGGACTCCACGGGGTGGACATAATGTTTCATATGACGCTAATTTTTTGGTATATTGTGGCAGGCCCCATTGAGGACAGGTGATTGGTCAATATCATTTACTCGAACAAAGTAATTGATATTGGATGTGTCGGCGGATAGTCGAATCATGTAAAGAATAACAATATGAATAGCAGGATAAGATACGCCAGATCCATTTTTGCAGACCTGGGGGAAAAGCCTATCCTTCCCCCCTTTGCTCTCGGTCCGGACAATATGACTGTACATGAAGGTTGTCGGATCGCTGAGTCTGTCCAGAAATCCGACAGCTGTGTCATAGAGATACTCTCCGCATGTGACTCATCATGCCATTTCCGCTTTTCCAGGTATACCGTCCACAAAGAGGTCCAGCTCTTTTCCGTGCCCAACAGGCCTGTACTGACCCTGAATATCCAATTTGCCGGAAATATTGACTTCCAGTTTGGAGAACACCAGACCGGAAGGAGCCGGGAGGGCGAATGCCAGCTGTTCTGGCAGGGCGACCAGACCGTAGTGCAGCACCTTCTTCCGGGGGAATACAGTTCGCTGGACATCTTCTATGATGACACGACGGTACCCGGTCTAAACATCGACGGAGAAGAGATCCATTTTTGGAAGGCCGGTCTGCCGGGCATGCCCGTATCAACTGACTTCCATAGCACCAGATTGACAAAGGAAACCAAAGTCCATGTAAGGGACATCGCTGAGAGAATCCGGAGCCACTCTTTTTCGGGTGACGAATTCTTTCTCGCCTGTATGAGCCTGTTGACCTATTACTATGGAGGGAAAAAGAAAAAGAGCCGGCCATCGATCGAAAGGATGCTCTATACCTTTCCGTTTAACCGTTTTGAGAAGGAAAGTTACCTTAGATCTGAAGAATATTATTACAAAATACACCTTGAAAGGATGAGGGGCCTGGACAGGTCAAGGCTGGTAGAAAGGTTCCTATACCTACGGGGTAAGATCGTCCCAAAACTCGATCACTTCGACTGGGCAGCCTCGATGATCCATGCCGTTCTGGACCCTTATCTGTTACGACCGGAACCTGAACTAAGGGATACACTTCTTGACTTTCATTACGGCACCGCCAAACTGTTCGCTGACAGAATTAATTCCGTACCCATGTCAGCGAAAGACCGGGACTGGGTGCGCCTGTGCATATTTGCCCTGGTCTCCTCTGCTTTTGAAATGGCCAAACCAACAGGACCCCAGACTGATTTTCTCCGGTCGTTCGGACTTTTGGGATTTAAAGAGAGTATTTCCGACATGATCTATCTGGAACTGATGAAGGATCGTGAAGGAGCTCTGGAATCACCCGAATATTCAAAACCCAATATCCTTCAGCATTGCTCTTCTTCAGAGACCGACCGGATTGCGGAAGCAAAGGTCTACCCGATCCGATCGGTTGATACGATAAGCGTTTATGCCCGCTTATGTCAAGGACTGGAAAAATATTCCGTGCTGTTCCGCAAAGGGTGGGAGAAGATACAATGCGAAATAAACCGGGCCTATATCGAGGATGACCACCATGCACTCCTCCTACTTGAAATACGCTATCTGTCCAAACTTCCTGGGTATCTGGACAGGATCGATACCGAAACGCTTTGCTGGTACCAGATCGTGCTCAAGACAGAACTCAATGAATTGAGGAGTGCCGATCCTGATATTGTACGTTTTCCGGGCTATCCGCTGCTCCGGTTACATCGGATGCTCGAAGAATGGAAGCTATCGAAATTCATGGGCTTCCGTCCGAGGGCAGCTACAATGGATCAGGTACTTGAAAATATCAAGTGCATACGTGACAAGGTCCTTTTATCCGGAAATCGGGATCTCCTGTACTCTTTCTGTGGGATGGTGAGTAGATCCTATTGGAATTGATATGGAAGGAAAGGCATAACTGCATACGTACTTTCTGTTGATCGGTTGGTCCGGGAAGGGCGCTTGAAAGAATCTAAAGTGAGGGTCCAAGGTCTTACCCCAAACACTTTTTTATCTGGCTACGGAAACTACTGGTTTTCCGTCCTCACATTGTGCTGGTAGAATCTCAAAAACACGCTCGAAACGAAGATCTCCTCCACAGTTGGGCTTCTCGGACTGAAACTTCCGTACCATCATCTGATTGTATATATCCACTTTCGAGATTATTTCCTCATTTCGGATCGTTTTATGTATAGCCACAGCCTCCAGTTTACAATCTGAAAAAATATATCGTCCGAACCACTGATTTGGGTCAGTGCAGGAAGCATCCTTGTAAAAATTGACTATTTCTTTATACCTCATGGGAATCTCCGTATTGATTTCTTCTATGGAAAGGTCTTTGACATTACAAAAGTTTGGGTTTTCCATTCTCACAGACTTTTCTTACCGGATGGCTGGGTATCATTGGAGGTGGGCTTCCGATCCAACCTTCTCTAGTTTGCGCAATGTTTCTTTCTTTTTCAAGCCCTTCTAATTGCACCTGAAGGCGGTCAAATTCTGTCCTGACAGATGGATGGACCAGATAATATCCTCCCTTTCTTACTATTTCAAAATCTCCGGCGTCCGTGCAAGGAACGGACTGAACCAGTCTGTTTATTTCTTCGAGCTTTTCATTAACCAGGTTGTTCCAGTATTCAAAAGTTTTAGGTTCTGATTTTGAACAGCCGAAAAATAGTGCAAATACGCAGAAATACAGCAGGTTTAACTTTTTCATGTTTGATTATAATTGATCTATATTAGGGTTAAAAATAGGAATAAAAATAATATTTTCCCCTACATAAGAAAATTTTATGGTTTCAGGCTCTTCGATTGTGATTAAATCTCTGGTATCAGCCATAAATTAGATGGCTCTGCATTCGGTAAACACAAACAGTATGATCTGCGAGATAGATCCTTCAACTAAGATAGATCGGATCAAGACTGCCATAAGACAGATTTTGGACTGGGCCCACAGCTCCAATAGTAACCAAAGATAAGAGCGTTATTTTCCAGAGGATGGCGTGATTTAAAGGATTTATTTAATAGACCGGATAATAATTGCCATGTAGCATTCCAATGAAAGATAGCGTTATACCATAGCGAATCAAGAGTAACACCTAAATTAAAAATGATATGAAATATTTCTTTTTACTATTGACATTTCTCTTTATGGCGTGTTCAAAAGAGGAGGGGTATGGACGCTTTAATTTAAAAGATGGTCAGGAGGTCGAATTATTAGTAGATCATAAGTACGGAGCTATTGGAGACGTTCCCCTTTTACTTCCTTACAACGAGGCTTCAGAACTACCACTATCTTCGTTCACAGGTAGAAAACCGGGTTACAATTATAAAATCAAAGCCCGCATGTCCGCATATAAAGGACCAATTATGATGGATGGTGGTCCGGGACACTCCCTTATATTTAACGGAATTATCAGTGAGGAAAGATATCTAGGTGATGAATCTTTCCGATTATCACTGGTGCGTTCTGTCGTTCCGGGTCCAAATTTGGTTATCCTTCGGAAAGAAGGAGAGAAATTTATACATTGGCTTGAGACAGGAGATGAAATAGAATTGACCTATAAAGATCCGCTGATAGGAAGTAAGCTAGAGGAAATCTGGCAATTTAACAAAGAAAACTTTTTATACAATAACAATCGCTCTCCTCTTCCATCCAAATGGAGATCAATAACAGCAACAGTTACACATGACCAAGAAAATTTTGGTAGGGCATATCTGATAGCGGACCTCAATTTTATGGAATAAGATAAAAGTTGCACATAATTTGAACGGAGAATACAATACATCTCGTTGCCGCTCAAAAGGCGGCGATAATGTGATTGATGGAAATACCAAACTTTACGGTTTTGGTATTTTTTTCAAAGGTACCGGTTCACTTAAGAGTTTGACCCTGAAGAACGGAAAAGATCCGGTTTTTACTGATCTGTGATTTGTGCTATGGGGCCACTAATTGACTCCCCTCAATCTTAATTCGCATATACAACATAAGAAATGAAAAAGGCCCTATTATAGTACCTACCTAAAGATCAGCTATATGATTAATTGAAAGATCCAATTATCAAAATCGGATTTAATTCATGCTTAATCTATTTTCCCCTCCCTATCGGATACCTAGAGAGCCTCGACGTATATCAGTGCATGTAATACTAGGTACCATGGCATAAGAAGACCTTCGTTATCAAAGAACTGGAACTAGCCCTCGATTATGACCACCATGAAGATCACCGACTCGGGAGCGGAAAGAAACACCCGACAGGAATTTGGGACAAGGCGATGACATCGTTAATGTCGTCGAGCTAATTAAACATTTGGGCATGGTCAAATGGTAATTGGTCGAATAAATTTGGAATTATTATTCAGATTTATCTAATTTAAAATATGAAGTTTTGAAGGGGGTGAAATTCAAAACTAGTATGACCATAAATACTGAACCAGGCAATCTGAATAACCATGAAAGAACACGAAATTGACATCTATCTGGATGGCGTTAAAACCAGGTTAGATCTTCGCAAGATGGATTATACCTCACTTCGGAACCTTTCCCTGAAATTGCATAGGCTGTTGGGCGATAACCAATATATCCATGAGATGGTCCTTGAGAGCGACCTCTTCTATTTCCGGCAGGAGCTCAGCGGAAAGACCATAAGTGCCCTTCGCAGGCATGGGATAATAACAGTTGCCGATCTGATGGCCTGTACGTATGACCAACTGGCCGTCATGGATGGGCTGGGACGGAAATCCCTTGGCGAAATATCGGGCTTTGTCAAGGAGCTTGGAAAATAGCCCTCCTAATTTTAACTTCCCTAATTACCCAAATTGCTTTTGAAAGTAAAAAGCGGTACTTTCTGATAGCGTAAACACCAATCCATAAATTACAGATATCGAGGGAATCGTGCAGTTTATAGCAGTAAAACGTCCTTTCATCGAAAAAATTTGCATTTGTGAAATGTAACACGCTATATTTATTAACCTCTTGGTTACATAACAATCTATAATAGTATAAAAACGGTAATTCCCTGTATTGATGACGGACCATTTTGATCTTATATTCTCCATGGAGCCCCTCAAGGTTCTGGATACCGGCGCACATCCGGTGGACTGGAGCGATACTGTGCTGAGATCTGCTGGATCATCCCTGCGCTATCTTTTCCCCACAGCGGAAGTAATACGCGAAAAACTTGTCCTCAAAAAATATCATATAGAACTCATCCAGTTCAATACAATATCTCAATGGATTCGTTATGGACCTATTACTAGACAACCATGTCTAGGTAATGGTAATATGGAGGTTTATATACGAAATCATTTTAATAACACAATAGGCCCGTCTCCAGGGTCGGAAACTCCAGGAAATCCAGAACCAGGAACTCCAGGAGCTCCAGGAACTGGCAACGATCCAATTCCTTTACCTACATTTTTAAATTTTATAGCCGGAAATCCCTATGTTTTAATTTCAGAAATTCCTTGTAGTGTTATTCAAAATTGGATTTCTACTGCCAAATTTACTCCTTCTGGAGCTATAATTGATAGATTGAATCAGCTTTCTGCATCTCCTCATATTGTACCAGGACTCAACAGTCCAATTATAGCTCGTATTCAGAACATTGATAACGCTTACAGTTCCGTGGTAAATATGGATTACTTTTCCGTAAATGTAAACAAATTACCTACAGTTGGTAATGAGCAGATGTCGGCGGAGAATTTCTTACAAATGATAAGAGTAAATATTAATGGATTCGTAGATCAAAATCGTTCTAAATTTACCCCATATAATTATTATGGTGTGAACGATAACGATTTGTGGAATTCTCCAAATCCACTTGGGGCAATAATAGGTATTGACATACCTGGCCCAGATAATGGCTCTGTAATAGTTTCAAAAAGTACATCAACAGGCTGGACTTTTACAACGATAAATGATCCAAAATACCAAGATCACCCCGTAAGTGGCAATAGAGATTTTGGCTATCAACAGAATTCAGACGGATCTTATACTTTTTTCACTAGGGGGGTTGATAGAATTACCAACTGGGATGGAACACTGCTACAAGAAATTGCACAAACTCCATTTACTCAGGCTGATATATTATGGTCATCTTTTCAAGGAAAAATAGCTAATTTTGTAAACCAAAATAAAGGCAATGCAACAATAAATACACCTTTAGTGCATAGACCTAATTGGTCTTTGGTTAAAGCAGTCATGGATGGGCAGAGACCCCTCAGTGATCTTTCAACTAACTGTAACTAAATTATTTTTACTCTAATTATTAATAACAAAATGAATTCATGAAATTATATTTTTACTTGTGTTTTTGGTTTTGTCTGTTACAACTTATAGGATGGTTAGTTTGGCCCTTTTTAGGTTTAGAGACTGTTATTCTAAAAGTTCAATCGACTGGGTTTTATGGCAATATTAATCCGTATGCCGAAAATCCTTATAAAGAGATTGCGAAAATATGGCATGTCACAACGGAAATAGCATCTTTAATAAATCGTGCAATCGCAATTGTATATTTTGTTTCCTTAATGGCAATTGTAGGGTCAATATTTCTTATTAAAAAAGTAGGATTTGACAAAATGACGAAACTCGCTTTTATTCTGAGTGTCGTTATTGTTATTATTTTAACTGGTCTTCCTCTTGATCTATTTAAATAGAAAAATATGATATAGATAAAATGGATGTGTTACATACGTCTAAGCTCCCACGATAAAACCGAAGTATTTAAAATTAAAGAATCTTTGAACTGTTACTTTTAATTTGAGATTTTTATAAAAAAATTTTATCAAAGAGTAAATAGAGATAACAATTAAAAATGCCTATACTTAAGGGAGTCTAGTTTGAATAAATATTCTAGAATTTTTAAAAAATGAAGAACCTAATCTTAATCTAGATAATTTTGGTATTCGAAAATAATAATGTATACTTGACTAATATTAGAACTGGTTTTCTTATATTAAATAATAAAGAACCTGCAGCTAAAACGTATGTCAAACCAGTGAGTCATTCGTGAGTAGGGAAATAGAAGGTTTGTAAATTACTGATAAATAGATTAGTGTAAATAGGGTTCAATTCCCCTATCACATCCCCTTATTTCCTGCCATAGACTTCTTCTATTTTCAAGTACAAAAACGATGTCTTCAAAATCATGGCTCATTCTACCATCTCCACCACCTCGGCCTTTAAATGCTTCAAGCTTTGTTGCCAAAAGATATGGCGCTGTCAGAATCCTGATCGTCTGACCATCATCGAGCAGATAGTTTTCGGCATACTCGTATCCCTTTGGATACCATTTATTATTGAAACCTATGGACGGGTCATCTGTTGGCATGATATCGACAATTATTCCCTCGACCTTAAAACGACAGATCACACCCGATTCCACATCATTTGTAAATCCTATTTCTCTAAGGCGTTCTTCCAGCTGTTGACGTTCTGTAATTGAGCAACTCGATGATAACATCAATATCGTCTGTCGGCCTGACTTCCAGTACTGGCCGGTCGGCATATAAGGAGATTGTAGATCCTCCTACAAAAACCACCTGGTCACGCAATTCTTTCAGTGCATTGTTTACGGCCTTGATCCGCACAATTTTAATATGATTTGACATAAGCTGATAATGTTGCTGTTAACTCCTTCTCTGCGATTACTTTCTCTCTGACCTTTCCTACCCTGATCACATCCAGTAGGGCGAGCAAACGATAAAGTTGCTCATCGTCCTCTATCGCTTTTACCTGATTGGCATAGAATGGTTCTATTGCCTGTCCCAGTATGTTTCCTAAAGCAGACGGCCATACATAAGCCTGCCCACTACTTATAAATTTGTGCATAAATGGATGTGAATGTGCTGTTGGAATGCCTCTTACCAAATTTCCCGCCTGGGCAGGAAATACGTATTTCATTCCGTGAATTAGGAAATCAAGAAAGTTTCCCCTACGAACATTACGTTTGTTAAAGTCGATCAGATCAGCATAGGCTCTTCTTTCCAATGATTCAGATATTTCTGAATTACTAATATATAGCGAGCTGGCAAGATCCTTTAATTGCCAGTCATCACTAAGTATGGTTGCAATCTTAACTAGGATAACAATATCCTGAGGTCTCATTCCGTTATGTTTGCGTCTCATTATGATATAAAGTTACCAATCTATTTTCCCCTCCTATCCCTAGAGAGCCTCGACGTTTATCAGTGCATGTAACACTAGGTACCATGGCATAAGAAGGCCTTCGTTATCAAAGAACTGGAAGAAACCCTCGATTATGACCACCATGAAGATCACCGACTCGGGAGCGGAAAGAAACATCCGACAGGAATTTGGGACAAGGTGATGACATCGTTAATGTCGTCGAGCTTATTGAACATTTGGACAGGGCAGCCAATCCGATAAGCTGGAGTGGAACTGTACTAAAATCTGCCAGTTCATCCCATTGCTATCTTTTCCCGGAAACGGAAGTAGTCCGCGAAAAACTTGTCCTCAAAAAATATCATATAGAACTTATCCAGTTCCATACAATGGCATCGTTCCCCTTTAGGTTCAGAATAGATACAGACAGATTATTCCTACTATTTGCCCTGCAGGGCGGTATCAAGTTCTCAACGGATGAAGGGTATTGATCTGATGTAAAAGTGAATCTGTCAACCGATCATTGAATTGCTTTCCGTTCAAAAAAATTTCTTTTGCCTATTCAAGCAAAAAGCAAAGCGGGCTGAAGGCATATCGTATTGAACGCAATAAATGTAGCCACAACCTGGCATATGGGAACGAGAACCTGTACTGCTGGTGCTGTCCAGATAGTAAGCATGCATTAGTAAAATAGCCCACAATTAGACCGATATTCCAGCACCAAATTATTGTCCATATGGCTTATTTTTATTAACTTAGTAATTACTTATATCCTCCATCGGTGGAGAAAAAATCTCTTCCTTTGCCAGGGTTCTTATGCCAAATGAGAAGAGTATGACTAAATCCAGCCATAGAAAGACCAATTATAGCCAAAAGGAACAGGCCCGCCGTCAGGTATTCTATCATCGGTTGCGCACTATCTGTGTGAAAATGGTTGGTA
Organism: Sphingobacterium sp. DR205; assembly: GCF_011064245.1. Taxonomy (NCBI): domain Bacteria; kingdom Pseudomonadati; phylum Bacteroidota; class Sphingobacteriia; order Sphingobacteriales; family Sphingobacteriaceae; genus Sphingobacterium; species Sphingobacterium sp. DR205. Next base: position 7,058,531 of record NZ_CP049333.1, read on the forward strand.
AGGGATATTTCGAACTTCTTCCTGAAAGTAGCCTCCGGCTGTTATACCTATATAGATATCCCGATATCAAGGTCATCGTACGTGGTAAACGTGTCATGAATGAAGAGGAGCTCAAAAATTATAAGCAGACATTGGCCGAACTGCTCAGCGGTCAATATATCGAAACCTTATTGGGCGAAAAGATCTCCTATGCACGCTTTCTGACCGATACACTTGTCCTGCTTCATTATATACAGTACAGGGTGGGTACACGGATCAAAGGGTTTTCCAAGTTACGGGAAGTGTTCGCACCTTATTTTACCACGACAGAGTGGTTCAGTCAGCAGCGCACGAATATTATACAGATCATGAGTATCAATGATTTACAGCTCTATGATTTTTACAGGGGCACTGTACGGTTCAGTTTTGACCGGATGGCCATTGAGCAATTCGGCGGGACCAATGAGATCTATATTCACCGACTGGCCCATAGTACAACTTTACAGAATATAGACGGTAAGAAAAGGATAATTGTCCGTATGGGAGTTCCCTCCCCGGTCAAAGTAGATGAATTTGACTGGATCTCTATCAGGCCGAGCCAGCTGGGACTGACCAATGTTGATGACGATATACCGCTTCCAATCTATGCCCAGCAGCATGCACTGGACCGCTTTGAAGAACGTGCGGTGTTTTGGAGGGGATATGTACAGGCTTATATCGGATATGTCATACGGGAAGGAGCCGCCCGAACCATTGTAAAAAAAGACTATGTACTGCTGGAATGTTATCTCGCCTCCCACAAGATAGGCTACTTTGTCATATCGCTCCAACGGGACAAATGGCTGATCCGGACTTTCCTGTTTCTGACCAATTCGGGAACACCGGAGGGCAACAAACTTGAAGAGATGACCAACCTGAAATTGCTCGACAGGAAGCACCTGATGATAGACTGCATGGACGCTTTTTTACTTTACGATATTGCAGGCGATAAGGGGCTGCGCAAGCTCTTTAATAGAGCAGGTTGCGGTTCGCTGATGCAATATGCTGACCAGATCAATAAATATGGAAAGGAGAGCCTCAAAAGTCCTGATTTTATATACCGTTATATGGCTATGCTGAAATAAAAAAGAATGGAATTCCACATAACGTAATAGCCTTGTATAACCCATTAAGTAACCAATTGGCCAATTAGGTGCAGAAACGGCCGATTAACGGCCATTTAGGCCTAGAAACGAGCAATTTTCACAAAATCAAAAGATAGGCTGGCAGCATGATCAAATCATTGTATTTTTCTTAGCTTTTGGTTATATTTAATGAAAACCAATCGACCTAGAAATGTCTGAAAGTGATTTTGTCCATTTCCCTGACCAATATAACGCTACGATAAGCGAAACGTACAACGGATTCTTAGCTTTTCTACCAACCCCATCGTCCCCAGACTACCGGAGCTATAAAGGACAGCATTTCTGTTGGTTTGAATTCAGAAATACTAGATTAGAATCGCACTTGCCCCTAAAGGTCCTATCCACGCCAAATTACCTTTGGCTGCTTATTAATATGCGTACAGGACTAAAGGTGAAATTGGAAGCTGATTTTCTGATCCCCACAGATACCGTACTTTTTTATCAAACCTATATCGAATGGCACGATCTTGCGCTACAGCAAGGGAGCAACTGGATGTTGCTCGTAGGGATAGATGGCAAAACATGGCCTAGCTTATCGGCAGAATATCCGCAGTTGAAAGCGCTATCGAATACGCAAGATCCCCAAACGCAGCATTTCGTGCATGGACAAATGTTACTCCATGCCAAATTGAAGCGCATATTGGATAGCCTCCTCCAGATACAGTTCAAACCTTTTAGTACTTACTACCAATTAGCCAATTGGAATACGCGCTTATTCCAGTCCGTATTTCAAGGCATGAAATTCGAGCCCTCCGCTGAAACAGAAGATCACGAACGACAACTCTTCCATAAAGCGGTGGCCTATATCCGCAATAATTTTTATGATGATCAATTATGTATAGCATCAATAGCGGACGCGCTCTATGTAAGCCGCAGCAAATTGACCCGAGCTTTTCATAACAAACAATATACAATTGCGGGATTGATCTCCGAATGTCGATTACAGGAAGCAAAAAAATTATTGCGGAACACCGACAAGCCAGTGGCAACCATTGCCTACGCTTTAAATTTCCATTGCCCTAAAAATTTCAAACGTCTTTTTATCAAACGATTTCAAATCAGTCCACTGGACTATCAAAAGAGCCTACATGTAAAGAAGCTATTTTAACAGCAAATGCATGCGCTTTATACCGAATCATGAGTATGATGGCCTATCCTCGGGTCGCTCCGTTCCAACTTGCCATCGAAATGCCCCGCCCCGTATATAGGTTGCGACAAATTGCATCTATATTGGAGTAAATCGCTAACGTTATGTGCCGAAACAGAACTAAGCTGCTCCCGCGCGCTGCCGTTCTCGCACATAACGGATCTCTTGTGCGACAGAGTGCTTATGGTTTGGCCCAATAAGGATACAGGATGCTCCATTACAGTTCCATTTTGTTCCATTTCGCATGAAGATCACTTCAAAACGTAGATAAAATGAGGAAAAACGTATACGTTTTGCTCCAAAACGTATACGAAACGGTAAGCAAACACTCACCAAAAAATCCCGTTCCATTGTCTTCAAACATAGATTTTTAGTCAAAATGCCAGCCGACAGGGTCTATCGGTTCACAACTATCCCATGTCGGACGTAAAGTTGACCCGATTAGCCCCCCTAGTACGACAACCGCTGTATTACCTTTGAGTCATTAATTAAATTATTATAAACAAATTATTCATTTATTATGGCAAAGCCAATCTTACACTCAAAAACAAGCACTGAATCAACGTTGATTCAATATGCGACAAATGTCATCAAAAGCTCAAAGGAAAATGCGACACTTTTTCCTGAGGTTGCAGACAAGATTACTGTACTGGAAGCCGCACTGGCCGATTACACGGACTTGAAAACCGAAGCTTCATTTCGGGATATTCGTCAGGTAGCGAACAAAAACCAACAGGCTACGATCTTAAAGCAAGCCCTTTATGATCTATCTCTCCATATCGAGAGTGCAGCAAAAGGTGATCCCACAGTGATCCTGGCCGCTGGATTTATGCTCAACAAAAATGCAGCCGGCACCAGCGTCGGACAGTCTCCCAAACCCAATGACCTCCGCGCCTTGGTGACGCACCCCGGCACGAATACTGTACAGCTGCGTGTAGCCCCTTGGAAACACAGCCGACTCTATCAGTTTGAGTACCGAAAAGCAAACAGCATGAACGAATGGACAGCTGTATTGAGCACAAAATCTCGTCTCGCTATCACAGCGCTCGAGTATCTACAGGAGTATGAGTTCAGGGTGACTTATCTCGGGTCTACACCTACACCAAATTATAGCGAGATTGTTCGCTGTGCTGTAGTGTAACACCTTTTCCTGTCCGGTCTTGATCTTCTTATGGGGGATCGAGACCAGATAGGAATTCTTTAATCTCCCAAATAATCCTTATATTTAGTTGAATACCGGCGATAACCCTGAGTGAACGGACAACAAGCAAATGCGAGTTTTAGACAGGCTAATGCACGATGAATTAAACAAATGAAAACCAAGACCATAGACCACCCCCTTCGAAAAATAAGCTACCGCTTTCGCGAAAACGGATTCCCGCTGAACCACGAAGCCCAAGCGTTAAATAATTACAGGCTGGCACACGATCAGGTGTGGCGCATGAAACAGCTGTTTGAAAAAGAAAAAAGTGAGTGCCAATTAACACTGATTGATCTGCAGATACTGGACGACGATAGAATGGAACAACAAAGTCTATTGGACTTCTATAAGGAAAACGTTGATCTATCCAAAGAAAATCCCTATCTGGACATGGAGCCAAACTATCAGGTAGAATTGCGCAACTACTACAACTCCGTTATCGAGTTGCATCACAACCTGGTTAAGTTCTACGACCGCATCGGTACCTTGGAAAAAGAATATATCATCATTACAGACACCTATTTCCGAGGGGAAAAACCGATTGACCCATTGAATTTTGAAGTACTGAAGACTGTTTTTGACCATTACGAGGACATGCAGGTAGACGTCGTTTCCTTGGATCACGATCTACAGGAATTTCTACGTGTGCTGACCGACGTATATGATCTTCTAGATAAATATCTCATACAGTACAGCCAACTTTACGAGCAATATAGTATCCTCTTGAAGAATACAGCCTTACTTGTAAAGGAGGTGCAGGTATTGCGTAAAATCTGGGGAGAATAAACAAAAAAGCCATTCCCTTTTCAGGAGGGCACTGAAAAAGTCCTTTAAAGCTTTTAACAAAAAAAGGAGTGGAAAATCTTAGATTTTCCACTCCTTTTTTTGTATCTTATAGTTGTATTTTATGTTCATCCAATGTTAGTTCAACAACAAAAAATCCAACTTAGTGAATATTCCAGGCTCTACGATCTGATTGTTCCTAAAGACAATCTACTTCGCAAGATCAATGAAATGATAGATTTTAGTTTCATTTATAATGAGCTTTTGGATAAGTATTGTTCAAATAATGGGCGGACTGCAGAAAGCCCTGTCCGGATGTTCAAATATCTGTTGTTGAAAACCATATTCACCGTTTCAGATGTTGATGTTGTGGAGCGCTCCCGTTACGATATGTCCTTTAAATATTTTTTGGAGATGTCACCTGAAGAGGATGTCATCAACTCCAGCTCTCTGACGAAGTTCCGTAAACTGCGGCTTAAGGATATGGATCTGTTGAATTTATTGATAGGGAAAACCGTTTCCATAGCATTGGAAAAAGGTATTATCAAATCCAAGTCCATCATCGTTGATTCGACCCATTCGCTTTCCCGGTCGAATCCATATTCCCCACTTGAGGTGCTCAGACAACGTTCAAAATTACTGCGTAAGGCTGTATATTCGATGGATGAGGATTTCAAGGATCAAATGCCTCAGAAAAATGAGTCAAATGATATCCAGAAAGAAATAGCATATTGTAAGGCGCTTCAAAAGCTGATTGAGTCTGATACGACTTTAAGCGAAATTCCAGCTGTAAAGGAGAAACTAAACCTGCTAAAAGAGACCGTTGAAGATACCCAGGAGAACTATATAATTTCCAAAGATATGGATGCCAGAGTTGGGCACAAGACCGCAGACAGTAGTTTTTTTGGTTATAAGACGCATTTGGCAATGACAGAAGAGCGTATCATAGCAGCAGCAGTTGTTACCTCAGGAGAAAAGGGGGATGGTCCTGAACTACCAAAACTATTGAATCAGGCCCGGTCCAACGGAATGGAGGTAGATACCATCATAGGTGATGCGGCCTATGCTGGAAAGGAAAACCTGAAGCTTAAAGACCAACAAGGCAATAAAATCAAAATTGTAGCCAAGATAAATCCTGCAATCACCCATGGTGCCAGAAAAGAGGAAGAAAAGTTTGACTATAACAAGGATGCAGATATGTTTGTCTGTCCAGCAGGGCATCTGGCAATGTACAAGCGAGTGCAGGGTAAAAAGATACACCGGTGCAACCAGACAATGACGTATTATTTCGATGTCGAAAAATGCAAGGTATGCCCACTAAGGGATGGATGCTACAAACCGGAAGCTAAAAGCAAAACATATTCAGTCTCTATACGAACAGATGAGCATATAGAACAGGAGGTGTTTCAGCAGAGCGAATACTTCAGGGAAAAGTCGAGGCATAGATATAAAATTGAAGCAAAAAACAGCGAGTTAAAGAATGTTCATGGATATGACAGGGCGGATTCCTACGGCCTGGAAAACATGAAAATGCAAGGAGCACTGGCTATATTCGTAGTAAATCTAAAAAGAATACTCAAATTCTAGATTTGAGAGTCTCATTTCTGAAAAATCCTTTTCGAAAGTAGAAAACGCTCTCTAGACTCAAAAAACATACCAAAGTCGACCTTAGAGGAAAAAATAATATGCCGCTAAAAAATGAAGCGGATGAACATCTTATGATCTGTTCATCCGCTTATCTTTTTATAGACTATTTTATGTCTACTTTTTCAGTGCCCTACCTTTTCAGAAACAGCTCTCGATAAATTATTATAAACGCTAAAACTTATATTATTTCAGTTTTTCGATCTCCTCTACAGAAAGTCCTGTGCCACGGGCAATATCCGCGATCGGAATCCCCATCTTTTTGAATTCCAAGGCAATGGCAATAGCTTCTTCGCGCTTGCCTTTCTCAATGCCTTTCTGAATACCTTTTTTTTCGGCGTGTGCGAGGGTTGCATCATAGATGCGTTTCTGTTCTAAGCTGGATATATACGACATCTTCTCCTCTGACGTTAATTTTGCCAGTTCTCCTATCTCAAAGATACGGGAGAAAATTCTTTTATCCAAATACTTAGGTAGCTCATCGAACTCATTCAGATGCCGCATAAGATACATCCATTGATCCAGAACCGTCGTTAACTCAGTCCGAGATTTATCGAAATTTGGCAGCACAAGTAGCTTATAACTCAATTTGGGGTATAGCAGTTCATTATCAAACTCATCCATGATCTTGCCGCTGTAGTAATATTTTCCCCGATTTTCGGGATCTAAACAAAAGCCCAGCACCGCAACAAAATATATCGGCGGCAATTCATAATTATTACCAGCGCGCCCCTTCTTTCCCAGTTTACTGATCGTCCGCGAAGTATAGCTCACCGCACGGTCAAAGAAAAAGTCCTGACTCTGCAGCTGCATCTCCACAAGGAACACCTCTCCCTCTGCGCCTACGCATCTTAAATCAAATATTATTTTACGTTCACTGGGAAGATCTCCGTCTTCCTCGACATTGCTGTAGGTAAGCTCCCTGACGACGTGTTCGCCCTCCAGAAGGCTATTCAAAAAATTGATAAGATTCTCCTTATTCTGCTCGCCAAAATATAATTTCCAGCCGAAATCCGATAGAATATCAATGTATTTCGATAAGTTTCTTTTACTCATAATTATGTTATTGGTTATAGCTATAAATATAAGTAAAAAGTACTAAAATTACTAATTTTTTTAGTATTTTAAGCGCAAAAACTGATTGCTAAACGTGGTGACAAATAATGGTGTAGTGTGCTCAACTTTTATTTTACGATCCCATTATTATTGCAGTCAGGCGCATTAAATGCATTTATCCCTTACAAATACATAGGAGGCGAGGGAAGCAGCTAGTAAGCTGTGTCTTGGTCAAAAGAAAAACCTCTTATTCCCTCGGATGGTCTATCTTTGTTTCAGCTGTTAAGACGGTGTCCTTTCCCACATTTTCTTAGGATTCGATTCCACTACGGGCTACAAAAAAAGACCTGCAAATGTAAAATTTGCAGGTCTTTTTGTTTCTATGTACACGCAATAATAGCGATGATGATCAGGCCTTCAATATCTTCGCTTTTTCCTGGTCAAATTCTTCTTGATTGATAATTCCGGCATCCAGCAGATCCTTTAAATCAAACAAAGCTTGTTTTTTCAGTCCCATATCCATCGGCGAAGCTGGTGGTGCTATGCTGGCACCTGCACTGATGGGACCATCATCCACTGCGTTTGTTTTCGCACCGAAGTCTATCAATAATCTTGTTATCTCATTAAATCCCTGCATATTGGAATAATCTATTGGCTTTTGCTCAAGAACATTAGAAATATCAGTCAGCGCACCGTTTGAAAGCAAATAACGCAATACATCTTTTTTCCCATATGCTGCCGCAAAGTGCAAAGCTGTATTACCGGAGGCATCCTGTTTGTCTATAGTCGCACCACTATCCAACAGCTGTTTTACCAAAGACAGATAACCCATTTTCGTAGCAGTCTGTAATAATGTTTCTCCCGCGTAATGTGGTTCAAATCCAAGAATAAATGTACGTCCACCAGTGCGCTCGATCAGCTTTTCCATATACTTTCCATCTTTCCCATCAAATGAATCTACAGGGCGAGCGTAATCCGCAGAAAGCCCTCTTTCCAAAAACAACGCCAGTAGCTCCTTTTGATTGCTATTACAGACGTACCAAACTGGAGAGATCCCTTCGGCAGACTCAGCAAAAATATCACTGCCTTGTTCTAGTAATCTCTGTGCGAGCACACGATTCCCCATTTTCACGGCTAATAGCAAGGGACCTTCGCTTAGATCGTTCAACGTGTTGACTGCGGCGCCATTATCCAACAACATATTTACAATGGGCACAGACCCTAATGCTACTGCAATGTTGAGTGCGGTATTGCCTGCTTTATCGGTGATGTCCAAATTGGCTCCTTGTGACACCAGCAATTGAACGACAGGGGGATATTTTGCCTGCGCAGCCAACAACAAAGGCGACTCCGCATCATTGTTCAATGCATTTACATCCAATCCTGCAGCGATCAGTTTCTCAGCCATCTCCTGCTGTCCGGTCCGTGCGGTAATATGTAATAAGCTATTGCCCAAGAAGTCATTGATATGAATATTGGCGTTTTTGTCAAGTAAATAAGCCGCGGTTTGCTTCTGCTTTTGTAGCAGGGCAAAATACAATGGTGTCTCACCGCGATGGTCTTCATAATCCACCGCCGCACCGGACTCGACCAACTTTTTTACCAGATCCAAATATCCGCGATGAGCTGCATAATGTAATGCTGTTCGACCTAATTCATCCGTATACGACACATCGACTTGGTTCTTTTCCAATAAGATTTCAGCAATCTTGCGTTTCCCCCCTTCGCATGCAACTATAAATGATTGAGACATGAATTTTCTTTTTATTTATTGCTTTAATAACCACTCCACGGTCTTTACCTTGAGATTGTCCTCCATGGCATAATCAACCGCTTTTTTGTCCTTGCTATTTTCTATCTGAGGATCAATTCCTTCAGCTACTAAAAACTTCACTTTCTTGTATAGATCCCGTGCTTTGTTTTCATCGTAATTGATTTGTTCTTGACAGACCTTATGTAGGAGTGTGTTCCCTTCATTATCAATATAGTTTACATCCAAATATCCTTTTGATATTACATCTTGCAACACGGTAGCGGACTTCTCTATCAACCAGTCGACTCCGGTCTTTTCTTTCTGATACCAGAGCGAAGGTTCGGTAAAATCTGCACCATGCTCCAATAGCATAGAAAGAATTTTTAAATTTTGGTCACTGTCCGTATGCATTGTGCGCAGGAAAGCATTAAGCAGATTCTCCCCTTGTTTAGTGGTACTATGGAAATCTGGCACCCCATAATTTAGAAGCAATTCCAATAACTCTGGATTGAACTGTCTTGTGGCGGCATAATGAAAAACACTTTCACCATGCCAGTCCTTCAGTCCAGGGTCTGCACCTGCATCCAGTAACTTGACCACGGCGGGCATTTTTATGGTATCGACAGCCATGTGCAAAGCTGTCTTCTGCTCGACATTGCTGATATTGGGATCGACACCCTCAAATAACAACCAGTCCACCAGCTCCACAATGCGATCCGCAGATTGCATACGGAGGTTACAAACTTTAAAAAGCAGCGTCTGTCCATATTGATCCATGCGCTGTAAATCAGCTCCAGCTTCGGCAATGGCTTTCAACAATGCTATGCTGACATTTTCCTGTATTGCATATTCAAATAAGGTGGTGCCGGCGACCTCTTCATTAATATCATCTATACGCTCCAGATACCCCTTAAACCAGGCTAAATAAGCTTCCAGCTGTTCTTCCGTTGAAATCTGCGGCTTTAACAAGGTAGTGACAACGGTTGAACTAAAGCGATCATAATCATAAAGGTCTGTTGAAATAAACCCCTTATCAATAAATTCGTCCAGCACGTCATAGTGCTGTGATCTGATCAATTGGCTGACGGTGCCGTTCAACTCGTAGTCCTGAAATTCAGCTTTGTTGGTTGCCGAGGCAAAAATTTGCGCTATCCCTGTTATATCGCCCCTACGTGAACATTCAGCAAGTGCTCTTAACTCGTTATTCGTCATTTTTTTTATTTCTGTTAACTTAAGAAAAGACAGTAATGTGGTTCTCTTAAAAACGAGTGAAACAAAAGAATAGTATGAACAACAGTCAAAATCGACCATTAAAACGAACAGACCGCCATAGTGACTAGAAAATAAACCAAATAATATTTAATAAATAGCTTTCGGAGCTGCCTTTTCCTGCGGCTCTTTATATTGCAGAATCTTTTGTAATACCTCAGGATTTTCGATAACTTTTGGCGCAAACCTCGAACTATTCATATAGGTGAGTATGGATTGCAGCATCTGTCTTGCGACGGGCCTGTTGTTTAAATCAGTCGCCAGATCAAATGACGCCACCATCAGTTTACCTTTCCCCACCGAACCCTCAAAGAGTGTAGCCAGTTTTCTATTGTTTGCAAAATTATCTATCATTTCGACAAGGGCTTTTCCACCTTTGATCTGATCTATGACCATTGTTGTGGAGTTGATCTGCAGATCCCACCACTGCCAGTCTGTATGCCCATCTGTTGGAAAACTACCAAACACTGGATGTTTTGGATCACAGAGTAACCCCATTGTTCCGGCCTGCTTCGGAAAATGTACCGGACTCCAGAATACTGGGACAAATTTACCTTCAATACCTGTAATTTTTTTCCAGTCAGGATTTAAAAGAACCTTTTTGCCAGCCTGCAACAGCCGTAAAGCGTCGTCCAGCTCCCTTGTATAGCTTACTTCAGTAAAATCATTTTGATTTTCTTTGGGATAAACCCATATATTCCAGTGATTTTCATAGCTCGTGCCTTTGAGATTAATATGAAGTGTCAACTTTTTGGCTTGCTGTATGGCTTGAAGTGGTACTTCAAAGCGGCCTACATTCCCATTGTACCCCTGACCTACGACTGTTTGAAAGTGACCTTTTGCAACAGTTTTTGCCCCATCTTTCATAGACCACTCCACCAACTGATCGCTCAATGTGACAGCACCATAATTGCTGATGTCTACAACCCCGTCAAATACTTCATCATTCGTATATACAGCTTTGGAAAACTGAAGCAGGGGCACCACAGGGGCGCAAAACTGTCTGAATTCAGCTGCCGAAAGGATATTTTTACTATCCCAGAAGGCATCTAACAGTCCCACCAATGCGGTACCTTGGCCAGGGAAATCATGGAGATCCAGTAATTGGTAACCGCTGATGCCCGGTGTTTTCAGCGCACGTTCCAGCTCTTCTTTATACAGGATTGCGGCCAGCTTGCCTGAAGACATTGTATAGGCCTTAGCTTTATGCAATAGGCCTTTGCGTTTGAGATCTTCGGCTACAGCAATAAAGTTTAACGGCTTTAATACACCTGTATACTTTTTAATCTCATCCAAATTGGGGTAAACGGCATACTGCCCGATCTCATGCGTAACAACTGGAATAGAAACACCTTCCAATGAAGCAATGTAGTTCTTATTAAAAACCGGCGGCTCACTGTTAAATACGCCCTGCCCTCGCACCCATCCTTTTGCCGTCCACTGGGTGATCAGAAAATCGTCAAAAGGTTCGCCGGAAATTCCATGTCCTTGTTGAAAAGTAAATGATGTCGCTGTATAGAGGTGTCTCTGATCTTTCTCTTTTATATGTTTTACAAGTGTGTTAAGGGCATCAAAGTCACCGCTCAATTCATTCCCCATACTCCAAAAGCAGAACGACGGATGATTACCGTATTGTTTGATCATCCTGTCAGCCTCCTCATATAGAAAACCTAAAGCCGCATCATCTTTACCCACATTATTTTCCCAGATCGGCAATTCAACCTGCAGATAGAACCCAAGTTCATCAGCCACAGTAAAAGCAGCTTCCGGGGGACACCAGGAGTGGAACCTTAAGTGGTTGAGTCCCCATTGCCGGGCTGTCGTAAATACCTTCAGCCACCCAGCTTCTTCCATGGGTGGATGCCCGGTCAACGGGAAAATATTGCACTCCAATGTCCCGCGAAGAAAAAGAGGTTGTCCATTGATGTTCATTGCCGTACCCTTTTTTGACAGCTCCCTCATTCCAAAAGAGGCACTTGTTACATTTGTGCCCTCAGTCGAATGACACACTACTTCTACTTCATAGAGATTTGGTGAAAATTCGTTCCATGCCCGCATATCCGACCCCAGATCATAGCTGAGTTGTATACTGGAATCTCCCGGCTTAAGCAAAATCTCTTTGTCCACCGCCGGAAGGAACGTCTTGTCGCCTTTGCCTCTAACCCTCACCTTGAGCGTGCTACGAGTATTTTTTTGCGTTTTATTCGAAAGTACTATACTTAGATCTACTCGCTTTGCGCTCAAAACCGGAAAAGTACTTAACTGTTTGACATGAATTTTATCCAAGGCTTCAATATACATGGAACCGATGATACCATTCCACATAATCTGGGTATGGTCTGTATAGGCATGTGCCATATCATCGACACTAATCGCCATTTTCTTTCGGTTGTCAATGCGAATAGTCAGACGATGCTTTTTTCCGGCCTTTAGAAACGAGCTTAAGTAAAATTCATGTGCACTTACCAAACTTCGTTGTTTTTGGGGAACTTCTTTGCCGTCAATCCAGATCGTGGATTCCCATATAATCCGTTCCAATTTTAGGATCATTTCCTTACCTACCCAGCCCCGCGGGATAGATAGCTCTTTCGTGTACCAAGCTACGCCCACATACCGATGTTTTCTCGTCAGATGGGAAAGCTGAGGTTTAGTGAGCGCCGGAGCTAGGCTATTCGCAGTTCCCAGTCTCGCGTCATCTGTTGTCCCCGGCAGTTTGATGGATGTTGCGAAAGACCTATTGGTCCACCCGTTCTTCACACCCACATCCTCTGGGTCAAGCTGTACACTCCACTGACCAGCAAGATTGAGCTGATCCCCTTCGACCGCCCAAAGGCAGTAACTCTGTAAAAGAGCAAACAATAAAATGAGATAACGATACATGTCTGAAATTAATTATTTAGGATGACTTCCTCCAAATAAGAACGTAAGATAGATAGACAACCCTGATGGTTGGGGTCTAATTCCCGCACCTGTGCAAGATGGCCCTTAGCCAAAGGCAAATCTCCTCTTCCGAGGTACCCTAAGCCCATTACATATAGACAATGAATCCTATTTTTAAGGTCAAGGTCGTCCTCCCAGATATCCATATCGGGCAATGAAACGGCAAAATAATCAATTTTAAAAGGTCTGTCCAAGTAGGCTTTACCATGATCAATTAGACCTTGGAAACATTGTTGAGCTTTCTCTTCTTGTTTGAGTTCACGCCAGGCCAGACCTTGAAAAAATATCTTGTCAGGTTGCGGATCATTATAGAAGAGAGCCTGCTGAGGTTCCTGAGCCCCTTGTGTAGCTTTGATGAAATAGGCTGTTGCTTCCGCCTCATTTCCCATTGAACGGTATAAAATGCCCTTATAGTAATCAATATCGTTCTCCTCCATCGTAATCAGTTTACCCTCACCAAGATTATATGGATAGCTGTCAATGGCTGTAAGCAGTGCAAGTGCATGCTTGAGGTCGTTGACTTTTAAACGCTCCTTGGCCAATTCCAGATGACAGATTGTATATTGACGGGACACCTTTCCTTCTCCACCTTCCCAAGGTTTAAACTGTCGGGAAGCCAGCAGTTGTCTAGCCTCTTCGTATCGCCCCAGGAGATTGAAAAGTGTAATCCGTTCCAAGAAAAGATCATCTCGGCTAACCACAAGGTCTGCATAGCGATCCAATAGCGCCAGTCTCTCCTCATAGTTGTACCCTTGTTTCTTATAGAGCTGGTGCAATTCCATCAGCAGTCGGGCATCGGTCTCATCCAATGCGAATGCTTTTTCCAACAAAGCAACGGCTTCCTCCTTCCTGTCCATTCGATTATAATAGGCCAAAGCCAAATTTCGAAAAGCGGTAGGATACTGTTGATCCAATTGTATGGCTTGCTCCCAGCAGTCCACTGCATCTTGATGTTGTCTCCGCCCGTACCATAGATTCCCCAAGTAGTAATAGGCTTTTGCATCGTCATTGTTGTACAGAATTGCATCCTGAAGTATAAGGATCTCTTCCAACCGATTTGGGAAGCAATAAGTCGGGTCCATGATACGAGCTTTGTCATAATAGACTTTTGCTTGATCATTTTGTCCGATACATGCACTAAAATAGCCCAACGCATAATATATCATTGGATATACTGTTTGCGGATCGTCGATCGTTTTTTCCAATAACTGGATGGCTTCTTCATACAGCCCAGCCTGCGCAAAATCCAGCGCATATTCTACCACACTTTGTATATTTACTTTACATAAATCTAGAACAGGCGTCAAAACAGTCTTGTCCTTTGTCAGCAGATACCATTCAAATTGACAGCCCATATTGAATGGGTCTATTTCCAGCGAATCTTTAATGTAACCCAATGCTTCATCTACCCGCCCCAGTTTTCTCAAAATCGAGGTTTTTAATTGCCGGGCTTTATGGTGTTTCCAGTTTCGGTTTATTGAACGTTCTATTTTTTCCAGCGCAGCATCCCATTGTCCGCGTTTTGAATCTATTTGTGCGAGACCAAAATACCCCGCATCCTGCCAGGCGGCATTCCAGGTTGCCTTATAAAAGGCGGCGTAGGCTGCATCCAGTTCACCGGATAATTGTAAAGCTAAGCCTAGATTATAATAGGCCTCGCCATCGTAAGGATTTGGGTTCCGTTCGGTAAGCCTTGCTATTGCGGTACGGAAGTAAGGTATGGATTCGGCTATCTTTCCACTTCTTAATAATAGAGCTCCCAATGCATTGTTACACCGTGCGTCATGCGGATCTCGTTTCAGTGCCTCAAGATAGTAATCCATTGGATTATAGGTAGCGTGCCGGTATTGTTCAAGATGCTGTCCTGCCAGGAATAACTCCTCCGTCGAGTGAACGGATTCCGGTGCTGAAACAGCCCGTGCGGGTTCGGGGATATCCCTACTATCCCTTTGCTTTTCCAATTGATACTGCAACATTTCATTACCATTGCTATCATAAACGGAAAGGATCAAATCAAAGGGATTACCCGGTAAATCAGAAACAGTTTGTTTATAAATATCCCGAGGGGAACAATAGATCTCTTCTTCCAGATAAACTCTCCCTTGCTTATCCCTCAAAACAATATGAAGCCCTTCAAATACCGCTGTTGCGTATAGGATAATGTGAGCACACTGTTGATGGACCTCCATATTGAGGACAAGATCTTTCGTTGCATTCTTCACATGCCCCACAGCTGCATAGGGCATAAAATATTGCGACCATGATTTCACTTCATAAGGCTGCAACCAGGCAAAATCGGGCTGATTGTCAGTATACACACCAGCCATTAATTCGATATAAGGGCCATTTTCGTCTGTCAGATTCCGGTCCCAAGCCAAACCAAAATCACCGTTCCCCCATGTCCATTGTTTCTTTCCCGGAGAAATATGATGGTCTGCAACGTGTAACATCCCCGCATTGGTATCTCCGGCTTCATAACCGCCCACAAAATTATATTTTGACTGGATGGCCATATAGGAGGTCGGAACAGGAATATTCTTGTATTGTGCGATATCAACTCCTGCGGAATAATCGTATTTATAATAAGTTCCTGTTGCTATCGGGAATGTTGAAACTTCTCTTTTACCATGATCAAACACGGCATTTACGTCAGGTGGGAAAACAGAATAATAATCATCATTGACGACAACAGCCGGATTGGCCCACCAGAGGAAAGTCTGTGGTAACGCAGTGCGGTTGTAGACCTGCACTTTTATTTCAATAAAGGCTTTGTCGGGATAAAGTGTAAATCCCTGCATGGCCTTCATCCGAAACATACGTTCGATTTCATTGCACCATACCGTCACACTGCCATCCGTATTATGCTCAACTAAATATTCCGTTGGCATAAAGGTCGTCGGGCGGTGATGCTGAGGCCAATTAAACTCGATCCCGCCGGAAATCCAGGGACCTGTGAGCCCGACCAGTGCTGGTTTGATCACTTCATTATAATAGACAAAATGTCGTTCTCTAACCTTATCGTAGGCCATATGGATTCTTCCACCGAGTTCAGGCAGAATCATTACCTTGATATATTCATTTTCTAAAAATAGTGCCTTATAGACCTTGTCCTTTTTCTCGTCGCTAATTTTTTCGATAATGGGATAGGGATATACCACACCGGAGCTACCTTGGTACACACGTTTTTCAGCAAAAATCGGATTTTTCTCCATCGCGCCAACCGCGTAGGTCGGTATCGCCACAGATTCCGCCCAAACTTTTACTATACCGCGCTGATTGACTGTGGATTTTATCAGGTAACGTGTCAATTCTGTCATGTTGTAAATAGCTATTAGATTATATACTTTAAGTTGATTTAATAATTAAAAAGGGCAACTATCTGCAAAATTTAGGGTGTTATCGCTTCATCCGACCATTCCTGTTCAATCTCCTCGAGACTTTTACCTTTGGTCTCCTTCAATTGTCCCCACAAAAAGACATAGCCAATCAAGCAGACTATTCCATATAGCCAAAATGTGCCCGCTGCACCCAAGCTTTGATTCAACATCGGAAAGGTATAGGTAAGGACGAAACATGCGATCCATAACAGCGAGGTCGCTATAGCCATCGCTTGCGCTCTAACCGCCGTAGGGAAAATTTCAGCAATGATAACCCAAGTTACCGGCGCTAATGTCATTGCATAAACCGCAATTCCAGCTAATACCAGGAGAAGTACAAAGATGCCGCTGCAATTGAAATAGTAGCAAGCACCTAAAGCCGCATAAATACCGAAAAGTCCTGCAGCACCGAACAACATTAATGCGCGGCGTCCAACCTTATCGACCATATACATGCCTACGAAGGTAAATATGACATTGATCACGCCTGTTATAATTATATTGAAAAGCATCCCCGACACCGTGTATCCCGCAGCTGTAAAAATCTCCTGTGCATAATTGAAGATCACGTTGATGCCACACCATTGCTGAAAGACCGCAATAAAACTTCCTAGAAACAAAAGCCTTAATAACTTACCCCGAAATAGGTTCTTTTTCTTTAGTCTATTATGATCCGTATCGTTAACTTCCATGTTAGCCATACTTTTGCTGGCATAATAATCACCACCCATCCGTAAAAAAATCTGTCGGGCCTCTTCATGTCGTCCTTTGTTGAATAACCATCTAGGACTTTCCGGAATCAGGAAAAGCAGCAATAAAAAAATAACCGCCGGAATCGCTCCCGCCCAAAACATCCACCGCCAGCCCTGCTGTCCGTTCCATGTTGTGGCTATAACTTCTTCGGGCAACACGGGCTTTGCAATCAACCAATTGACAATCTGTGCTGCAAGTATCCCCAGTACAATCGTCAGTTGGTTGATGGAGACAAATTTTCCGCGGCTTTCTGCGGGCGCTATCTCCGCTATATACATCGGCGCGAGATTAGAAGCCACACCTATCCCTATCCCACCCAGCACACGATAAATAATAAAGAGACTAAGGTTGGCAGCCATACCTGTTCCTACAGCAGAGATAATAAAAAGAATCGCCGCGATATAAATCAGTGGCTTTCGACCGTAACGATCTGCCAGACCTCCCGAAAGCAATACACCGAAAAAGCTGCCTACAATTGCTGACGACATCGCCCAACCCTGAAGTGCAGGAGCAGACTCCAAATGAAAATATGCCTCATAGAAAGGCTTCGCCCCTCCAATGACAACCCAATCGTAGCCAAAAAGAAACCCACCAATAGCGGCCACAAAAGTGATTAACAGCAAATACGTTGTCGTGGTCTTTTGCATAAGAATTTACATATTTAGATTTATTGACGTAAAATTAGTGGAATACTGTATGTAAATCATGTAAGTGAACACGATAAACATGTAAAATATTACTATTTTTATAGCATATACCAAATTCCCTGATTTATGAATAGAGATACGGATGTGATGGCAGAAGGATTCAAAGGTGAGAAGGCAATTGTACTCCCTTATTCCGTGTGCAACTACCAAGCTTCCAATGCAATTACTTCAAAATTACACATCACACATATTGGCTACTATCCGAATGCAAAAAAGCATTATCGTGACCGTCAGGAAGGCTGTGCAGAATATATTTTGATTTATTGCGAAAACGGCCATGGGTGGATCAAACAGGATGAAATAACTTATAATATCTCCAGAAATGATCTTTACATCATTCCTAAAAACACAACGCATTCTTATGGTTCCAGAGCCAACGACCCCTGGAGTATTTATTGGATCCACTTTCAAGGTACTGAAGCATCTCTTTTTGAAAATATCATCGGACAGATCAATCACATGAATGATAACCACACAAACAAGCACAACGACCGACTTCAGTTATTTGAAAGTATATACCAAAATCTGGAAATGGGCTATAGCCCAGAAAATTTAGAATACACAAGTTTTTGCTTTCAATATTTTTTGGCATCCATCAAATATGCGACGCAATACAAAGAAAGTAATCCGATTAAAGTAGATAATATCATTCAGGATATCATCCTGTTTATGAAGGACAATCTGGAAAATAACATTAGTCTGGACGAGATTGCTTCACATTTTAACTATTCAAAATCGCACTTGATCAACTTATTCAAACAGAAGACCTCTTATCCGCCCATGGTATACTACAATCAATTGCGCATGCAAAGAGCCTGTTCATATTTGCAATTTACGCTGCTTAAAATTAAAGAGATCGCTTTCAAGCTGCATTTCTATGATCCCTTTCATTTTTCTAAGGCCTTTACCAAAGAGATGAAGATGTCTCCTCAAGATTATCGCAGGATGTATCAAAAGTAGGTTGGATTAAATTCCCGATCGATTGCCTCCAAGATAGCAGGGATCATCGCTGTTTCGAAGTTATTACTGCCTAAGTAAAGTCTTGGACAAAAGAAGAGCTTCCCATTAATTTGAGAAGCTTTCTATCTTTCTAATGCTGTAAGACGGCCTGTATTATAGTGGAAAATTGGGTGGTCTCTTCTCCAGAAAAGCCGAAACCCCTTCTTTAAAATCTTCTGTTCCGAACAGGTGTCCAAACGCATCCATCTCGACTTTGTTACCATCCCGCTTTTTGTCCGCAGCCGCATTGATGGCATCTATGGCGTTGGCAACCGCGACACGTGAACGTGTAAATATTTTCCGAAGTATTTCTTCGGCACGCGAAATCAGCTTTTCCTGTGGAACCACTTCGTTCACCAGCCCCATTTCATAGGCTTTATGCGCATCAACCATATCGCCGGTCAAAATCATCTGCATAGCTTGCCCCTTTCCGATCAAAGCGGGCAAGCGCTGTGTCCCACCATAACCCGGAATCAGTCCCAACGAAACTTCAGGAAGTCCCATTTTTGCATTTTCAGAAGCAATACGCATATGACAAGCCAGCGCCATCTCAAGTCCACCACCTAAAGCGTAGCCGTTGATGGCCGCAATAACGGGTTTTGGCGCTCCCTCAATAAGATCTGTAAAGATGATATGACCGCGCTCACTTAACCAACGTGCCTGAACAACTGACAAGTCAGTAAACTCCTTAATATCCGCCCCAGCGACAAATGCTTTCTGGCCTGCTCCCGTCAATATAATACCACGGACATGGCTATCTGCATTGAAGTGCTTAAAAATTTCCTGTAATTCATCAAGTGTCTCCTGATTCAGGGCGTTCATTTGAGGTTCGCGATCTATTAGGATATAGCCGATGCTATCTTTAACCTCATATTTTAAATTCGAATATTGAGTCATAAAGCTAAAAATTAAAATTTATGGACGCTGTAAAGGTATCTGAAGGCACCCCTTCTCCACCTTTGTAGCTCAATCTCTTTTTATACTCTAATCTAAGCAATTTAAAGATATTATCCACACCGACCAAACCTTCAACATAGGGTTTATTGCGCAGGGCTTTTGTTTGGACAATACCATTTTTATCGGCTTCAAATTGAATATTTTCAGGCGTTACAAAAGGATTATTCACATCGCTCAGTTTTCCATAAAAAGCTTTAAAACCTGTCAGTTCACGCCATTTCAGTTTTCTGAACAAAGGGATTCTATTAAAGAAAAACCCGTTCCAGTTATGATGATAGGTCAATTTTAAAAACTGGTCAGATGCAAACTCTGAAGTGGCCATCAAATCAAAGTTGACCAGCGGCCCTGCTTTATCTTTGGAGACATCGGGGAGCTCCAATAGGGTATACGGCAAATGTTTACCCCAGATCCTTCCTCCGGAAAACTCAAAATCTGCCTGTCCGGCCGGAGATAAAAACATCCGTTTGAACACACTGAACCGTAAGGCATCATAACTATAATCTGCTCCCCAAAAGCCTTTCAGTCCCCTGTTATATTGAAGTGTAAAAATCGGGTATTTATTTTCTACTGTACCACGATCCAGGTTATGGTAGGTAAAATCCTCGTTTGGAGCCCAGCGTAGGATGACTTGTAGATCGTTTGTATTTACCCTACGGATGGTATCGGGGCTGGGTAGCGTATTGATGTAAAATAAATCACCCCTTGGCTGTCTGCGGGTATGCGTAAATGCTGTGCCGATACTGACATGGTTACCAAACTCAATCAGATGATCAAGACGGTAGAAATCATTAAATTGCCATTTATTTGGCCTATTCTTTCCAAAAGATCGGAAAAATCCGTCGCCTTTTAGAAAGCCTAGATTACGACCGGGCTCCATGACATCGTGCTGTACAGTAAAGCGCAGGTAGTTTGCTGGAAACTGGACAATACGCTCGCCATTTAGGGTAAATGCTGTACTTAGATAATATTTTATCTCCTTGTCTTTATCGCCATAAGCGGTATACCCTTCTATAAATGCCTTTTCGGAAAACAGGCGTGTCGTCCGGCCACTCAGCCGGATACGGTTACCTTCATAATTATTCCGGCTATAGAGGTACTCCAACGGTCCGAATTCAAATTTTCCGGCATTGTAATAGCCCTTTGCCAATAGGTACCCCAAAGCAACCAACTGGTTGAAGGAGCGCATATTCTGAACGGAATCCACTTTCTGGTAGGCCTCCAATTCAGCTTTGCTCAGCGGTGCAGGTCTGACTTGAATCATCGGAACCTTTGCCGCGGATTGAAGCAGGTATCTTTTTTCAACGGGCACACCCGCAAAGTTATCATTCGAGATCGAGTCTGTCCGGTGTCCTAGGTATTTCGTTTCCCTACGTCCATATAAAACATCCGATTTACTTGCACCAAACAATATCTTTAAATCGGTATGTACCGGAATCATACTACCGTTTTTAAATTCACTGTAGCCTAAATCGATCTGTACATCATTGATCCAGTTGATATTTGCCGCCTTTCCAATATTCAATGTGGCCTGTTGAACAGCAAACCGCGTATCGTCTGAGATAAGGAGAACACCGTAGAAAAGTAAATCAATCTTGGATTTACCCTCAAAATGAAGTTCGATATAGTCTTTACCAGCTATCTGGACGGTATCCTCTATATGGTATTTATAAAAGGTGGTGGCGCCTGTGGCGATCGGACTCAAAATCCCCTTATTTGCGATCTGTATATTATTTTCGTAGAGATCGACATTCCGAAGTATGGTCTGGAAACGGGTCTGCCAATTGTCGTTATTGAAAAAACGGGGATTTAGTTCTGTCTGATTGTGGCTAGTGACAATCTTTTTACTCCGGTTAGGATCATGCGATGAATAGACGTTTGCATAATTTTCTTCCATGTAGAAGGGAGCTATCGTTACGCCTCGAAATACCGTCGAGTCAATATTTTCAAAAAGAAACCGAAAAGGCTTTGGAACTTTTTTTGCTTTATCTTCTGGGTTCACAAAGCCAAATTGCGTCTTCTCGTACTCATCAAAACGGATCTCGGGGATACGGGTATAATGATTTTGCGGACGATGGGCAATGACCTGTTCTATCAGCGCAATCGCAGGATCCTTTGGTTTCCTATTTTTTCGATTGATGACAACCATATCCAGCGTATTGTCTTTCGACGTCAACCGGACAGTCATCAACGTATCAGCGCCCCGGTGTACGTCTATCGTTCTTCGCTCATATCCCACTGCCCCAAATGTCAATTGCCGATGTTGTTTTATATCCTGAATCTTAAAGTAGCCAAGCGTATCGCTAATACCTCCCCCCTCCTCGCCGACCCAGTTTATCGATACGCGTGCAATTCCCTTGCCCGTCTGTGCATCAACAACCTTACCGCGAAGAAATTCTTGCGCAACCACTTCCCCCCCGAACAGCAGGAACACTAACACACTAAAAAAGCTTATTGAAAAAGATTTAACACACACTTTAAACACCATCTTCAAACTGATAGGATTTCTTTTTTACAATATACAATTTGTATTCAAGAGTTATACCAATAAATATAAAAAAAGCATAACGATATCGCTATGCTTTAATAAACAACAAGTATTTTAACAGAAATTTTATATTAACTTTAAAAGGCAGTCTGGATATACGCCGATAAGGATGGTCAATCCAACCGCAAGCAATAGAATGAATGAGTAATTCCATTGCACATTTACACAGGATTCTTCGCTGTCTCTAAAATACATCGCAACCACCACTTTCAAATAATAATAGACTGCGATTGCGGCATTGATAACCGCTAACACCAACAACACAATATGGTAATTCTCCATGACTGATGAGAACATCATAAACTTACCAATAAACCCTGCGGTTAATGGAATACCTGCAAGTGAAAGCATGGCTACAGTGATTGCAAATGCCAGCATTGGATTTCGCTTTCCTAATCCGTTAAATGCTTCAAAATGCTCTGATCCCGTTGTCTTCTTGACAAGGATCAACCCAGTAAACGCAACAATTGTCGCGAGTGAATACGCTAGCCCATAAGCGAAAATACTATTGGCTGAAGTAGCCCCGACCGCTATAATGGCGAACAGCATGTAACCTGCGTGAGAAATACTGGAGTACGCCAGCATACGCTTGAAAGAAGATTGCATGACAGCGGAAATATTTCCGACAAACAAGGTAATAATCGCGATGATCAGGAATACTGGTGTCCAAAAATCTTGTAAAGGAAGTAAACTGTAGCTAAACAACCGTAATAACCCCGCAAAAGAAGCCACTTTGACGACAGTACTCATATAACTTGTGATCAAGATAGGTGCTCCATCATAGACATCCGGTGTCCAAAAGTGAAATGGTGCCGCACCAACTTTAAAGGTGAGACCAACAATCAGCAATAAGATACCACCATAAAATAAAGGTGAGATCGTATTGGGGTTGTTTACAACATATGCTTTTATCTCCTCCAAATCAAATGAACCTGTCGCTCCATACAATAAAGCGATCCCAAATAATAAAAATCCGGTGGAAAATGCCCCCATCAAAAAGTATTTCAGTGCCGCCTCATTTGACGCTTTATCCCGTTTACGGATACCTACCAAAATATAAAGTGCGACAGACATGATTTCAATACCCAAAAAGAGCATGGAAAAATTATGATAGCTGCTTACCAGAACAGCTCCTGTCAATGAAAATATCAATAATGAATAATATTCCGCCACTTGCCCACCTTCATCAAAATAGCCCTTTGAGATAATAAATATACACAACGTAACAGCAATACATAAGACCGAAAAAGCAATCGCATAATGATCAAAATGGACCATCCCGCTAAAAAGTGGTCCCTTGTCTATTGTCCAGTCGTTCAACAAGAAACCAATGGCAATCAAGAATCCAAGGATAGAAACAGGTAGAAGCAGTGTTTTTGCCTTGAACAAACCAAGATAAAGAACAACTAATGCTAATATTGAAAGTGTAATTATAGCTCCCATACAATTTGATATATCTATTTATCTGCCTAAAAATGTACTTAAAACTTCCACAGAACCCGCAGAAAGATTCAATAGGAAATTCGGGAATATACCGATATAGAGAATCAAGAAAGAGATCAAACCCAATACAAGGATCTCTCGTCCTTTTACATCCTCAAACTGTATCGTCCTGTCCGTTGTTTCTCCCAACATCGTCTGCTGATAAAGACGAAGCATATACACAGCCCCTAATATCAGCGTTAATCCGGCAAAAACTGCAAACCAGAATCCATATTGAAATACACCTTTCAACAGCAGAAACTCACCAATAAAACCATTCGTTAACGGCAATCCCACAGCGCCCATACAGATAATCATGAAAAATATGGCCAGTTTTGGCGCTTTGCTTGCTATTCCGCCAAGTTCAGACAGGCGTCGTGTCTGTGTACGCTGCTGTACAATATCCAGCACATAAAAAAGACCGACAACTGAAATACCATGATTTAACATTTGTATCGTTGCCCCACTTAGGCCATTCGTATTCCAAGAGAAAACCCCCGCACTGATCAGCCCAACGTGTGCAATAGAGGAATAGGCGATCAACCGCTTGGCGTCATCCTGTTTTATGGCAATGATAGAAGCATACACAATTCCGATGACACATAGGATCATTGCAAATTGTCCATACAATGCTACTCCCGTAGGAACCACCGGCAATAGCCAGCGCATCAAACCATATACCCCCATTTTCAACATAATACCAGCTAATAACATCGTGCCTGCCGCCGGAGCATTTGTGTAGGTATTGGGTTGCCAGGTATGAAATGGAAAAATGGGAATCTTAATCGCAAACGCAATAAAAAATGCCCAAAATAACCAACGCTGCGTATTATCTTCCAATTCCAACGCGATAAAGGAAGTCCACTCAAAATCATGGTTAGGCACTTGCTGATAGAGATAAAGAATCCCGATCAACATCAGAAGGCTTCCCAAAAAGGTATAAATGAAAAACTTTAGATTAACCCGGATACGGTCACCTTCGCCCCAAAGCGCGCAGATAAAATAAATCGGAATCAACGCGATCTCCCAACCAACATAAAATGTAAAAGCATCCAATGCCATAAATACAAGCAGTAATCCCGCCTGCATAAATGCCATCAAGGCATAAAAATTACCTTTATAGTTTTTAGCAAAAGTAGTTGCAATAATAAAGGGCATCAATCCATTGGTCAACAAGATCAACGGTAAACTAATCCCATCTATCCCGAGGTGAAAATGAATATGTAATGCCGAAATCCACGCCCAATTTTTTTCAAATTGCATTCCGCCATTTGGGTCAAATTGACACAGGAACGGAATAGTCAATGCCAGCGACACTAGTGATAAAATCAACGCGATTAACTTTGCGGCATTAGTCTTTAATAGCGCTAAAATCAATGCGCTTATTAACGGCAATAAAATAAGTAGAAAAAGGTTATCCATCGATTATACTAAATATTAAAGACTCAAAAATCCATAAATGAAAATAGCAATCACTCCAATTACCATCATCAATAAATAAAAGCCAACATTTCCATTTTGCAACAGGCGGAGCACTTTTCCAGTATCAAATGTCGCTTTACCAGCGCCATTGACGATCCCGTCGATCCCACGTTGATCCACCACATTGCCAAAGAAACTCGACAGCCAGTTGATCGGACGTACAATAACCGCATCATATAGTTCATCCACATAAAATTTATGGTAGGAAAGATTTGCCAGAAAACCACGCGGAACTTCATCTCCCTCCGGTGTCTGCTGACGTTTGACGTAAATATTGTAAGCAAGGGCAACCATAATGAGTACACCGACTACAGAAACCGCCATCAGCATATATTCGGTACTATGCTCCAAATGATGTGCAGCAGGCACCAATGCCTTTCCCTCGGCAAATACCGGTGCCAGAAAATCTTCCAGCCAGTGGTTTCCACCTAGCGCTGCCGGTAAATTGATCGCTCCACCAACAACAGAAAGCACTGCTAATACCATTAAAGGGACAGTCATACTCTTGGGTGATTCATGCAGGTGATGTTTTTGATCGTCTGTGCCCCTGAACGTACCAGAGAACGTCATAAATAGCATTCTAAACATATAGAAAGCTGTCATTAACGCGCCCAAAAATCCGAGACCCCATAAGAGCGGATTGGCTGCAAAAGCATGAGCTAATATCTCATCTTTGGAGAAAAATCCGGAAAACGGTGGAATACCCGCGATTGCAATCGTTCCAATAAGCATGGTCATATAAGTGATCGGCATTGCTTTCTTCAATCCACCCATTTTTCGCATATCTTGTTCATCACTCATCCCATGAATCACTGATCCGGCACCGAGAAAGAGTAAAGCTTTAAAGAATGCATGGGTCAATACATGAAAGAATGCTCCTGTAAAAGCCCCTACACCAAGGCCAAGAAACATATAGCCCAATTGTGAAACTGTCGAATAAGCCAGTACTTTCTTAATATCATTTTGTGTTAATGCGATAGCTGCGGCCAGCAAGGCGGTACAAATTGCAATGATGGAAATCAGTTGTAGGGTAATCGGTGAAAGTACGAATAATACATTTGACCGTGCGATCATATAGATACCTGCTGTCACCATGGTTGCGGCGTGTATCAAGGCCGATACAGGTGTAGGGCCAGCCATAGCATCCGGTAGCCAAGTAAACAAGGGAATTTGTGCTGATTTACCCGTTGCGGCGATAAAGAGCAATATGGTGATGCTCACGACAGCGATGTCTCCCGCAGCAAAATTCTTCGCCCCCGCAAATACTGTAGAAAATTCGAGAGAACCAAAAGTTCCCAATATCAGAAATACCGCCAACAAGAATCCTAGATCACCAATTCTATTCATCACAAATGCTTTTTTCGCAGCATTTGCATACGAAGTGTTTTTATACCAAAATCCAATGAGCAGGTAAGAACAGAGGCCTACACCTTCCCAGCCAATAAACATGACCAGATAGTTAGCACCCAACACCAACAATAGCATGAAGAAAATAAATAGATTCAAGTAGGCGAAAAACTTACCAAATCCCTTATCGTGATGCATATACCCAATGGAATAAATATGGATCAAGAAACCAATACCAGTGACAATCAACAACATAATTGCACTTAATGGATCCACTAAAAAGGAAAGACTTATTTTGAGATTTCCTACAGAGATCCAGTCAAATACATGTTGTTCGATAATTCCTGCCTGTCCCGCCTGTCTTGATTGATATACTTCAGAAAAAAGGATGCAACTGCAGATAAAAGAAATAAGCACCACGGCACTGCCCAAAGCGCCGATCATACCTTTGGAAAATGCATTTCTGCCCAATCCATTCACTATAAACCCGATCAAGGGCAAAAGGGGAATCAACCAAATTAATTCACTCATCGTATTTATTTCTTAAGTTCTACCAACGAAGTTTATTTAAGGAATCGATATCCACAGACTTCGTATTCCGATATACCATAATAATAATAGCCAGGCCGACTGCGACCTCCGCAGCCGCAAGAGCCATAATGAAGAAGACAAACACCTGCCCTGATGAATCACCATGCTGCACCGAAAAAGCTGCTAACAGCAGGTTGACAGCGTTAAGCATTAATTCGATGGACATCATAATAATGATTACGTTACGACGGATAAGCACACCGACCACACCAATAGCAAAAATAATAGTGCAAAAAATCAAATAATGATTTATTGGTACGCCCTGCAACTGTTGAACAACTGTTTCCATTAGATTTGTTTAGGTTCTTTCTTAGCTAATAATATCGCTCCGATCATGGCTGTCAATAATAATAAAGAAGACAGCTCAAAAGGAAGCAAAAATTCGTTAAACAATACCTTGCCCAGATTTTTTACCAGTCCAATTTCAGGATTAACGACTGTCAAAGGGTTGGAGATCTCAAACACACGATACACTCCAAAAAAGGTGACCACTAAGCAGCAGCCCGCAATTACCCCCATAAATTTGACCAGATTGGACTTCATCGGTTCGGTATCCTTATTTAAATTGAGCAACATAAGTACAAATAAAAAGAGTACCATGATCGCCCCCATATAGACAATAAAATTGACCACAGCCAAAAACTGAGCATTCAATAAAATGTAATGCACTGTAAATGTGAAAAAGGTAATGACCAGATACAATACACTATGCACGGGGTTCTTCGTAAAGATGGTCATCAGCGCAAAGAAAATAGACAAGAAGGCTACTAAATAAAATACTGTCATAATTTCTTGAATTAGCTCTTTAATTTGGTAATATCAAAGGTCGGCTCGACCAGCTTATCCTTCCCATAGATAAAATCCTTACGTAAGTAATCTGCTGTCACATGTGGGCCGTCCAAATAAATGGCCTCTTTTGGACAGGCTTCTTCACAAAGACCACAGAAAATACAACGTAACATGTTAATTTCATAAACCGACGCATACTTCTCTTCACGATAAAGGTGTTCTTCACCCTTTTTACGTTCAGCAGCAGTCATTGTAATTGCTTCCGCAGGACATGACAACGCACATAATCCGCATGCTGTACAGCGCTCGCGTCCCTCCTCATCCCGCTTTAACGAATGTTGTCCCCTAAAATTCTTCGAATAAGGTCTTATTTCCTCAGGATATTTGACAGTGGGGATTTTCTTAAAAAAATGTCTCAATGTAATCCGCAACCCCCTGACAATTGCCGGAAAATAAATTTTTTCCGAAAAGGTCATTGGTTTTTGTTCGATTACTTTCTTACGATTGCTTAGTTGCATAAAAATCCTTTCTTATTATGATGAGAAATAAGTATCTTTTATCAATGTGAATACCCCTGTAAGTACAATATTGGCAATGGCCAGTGGAATCAGCATCTTCCAGCCCAGATTCATCAATTGATCATAACGGAACCGTGGCAAAGTCCAACGTACCCACATAAAGAAAAAGATAAATCCAAATATTTTCAGGAAGAATACAATGACACCAATAACTGTGATCCAATTTGCAGACAGCCCAAGGTCATTCATAAAAGGGAAGTTGTACCCTCCGAAATAGAGTGACGCCATCAATGCCGAGGACACAAACATATTGATGTATTCCGAAAACATATAAAGGCCCAATTTCATCGAAGAATACTCTGTATGATAACCGCCGACCAATTCCGTTTCACATTCCGGTAAATCAAATGGAACACGGTTACACTCTGCAAATGCGCAGACCATAAAAATAATAAATCCGAGGGGCTGTGCCCAGATATTCCAATTGACAAAACCCGATTGTTGGGCTACAATTTCTTTAAGCGAGAGACTTTGCGTCACCATCAACAATGCGATAATGGAAAGTCCCATGGCAATTTCATAACTGATACTTTGTGATGCCGCACGAATCGCGCCCATTAACGAAAATTTATTATTGGACGCCCATCCGCCCAGCATGATGCCATATACGCCCAATGCGATGACACCAAACATGTACAATATACCAACATTGACATCTGCCACCTGCAGTGAGACCATACGATCGCCAATCTGTAATTCCTGTCCCCAAGGGATAACTGCCGAACTGATACAGGCCGTAATGATTGCAATGGTCGGCCCGACAATAAAGAGCACCTTATGTGCACCGGCAGGAATAATCTCTTCCTTAAAAAAGAACTTTCCACCATCGCACAATGGCTGTAGGAGACCAAATATACCAGCCCGATCCGGACCATAGCGATCCTGCATAAAACCTGCTATTTTACGCTCGGCAAGTGTTGAGTACATCGCAATTACCAGAGTAATGACGAAGATCACAGACACCAATATTAATTTTTCTATAACAAAAGACCACTCCATGATTTGTGCTTATTTCAATTTTTCAGTTCTAGCCAGCTGTTCGCGATTTTGCTGCTGAAGTATCGGATTTTCCTTCACCACTTTTGGCGGATTAAATAGTTCATAATGATTGGCAGAAATAACAGACTGTGGATCAATTTCTGTCGGTTCATCCAAGATCCAATCGCTTGTTTTTTTCTGGTCAAAACGACAGGTATTACAAATAAATTCTTCCACCTCGCCAAATTCATCTTTCCGCGCCGTCACCCGAATAACTTCTTCGCCCTTGTACCATAATGTCACTTTGCCCGAACAAGTTGGACAATCACGATGTGCATCTACCGGTTTTGTAAACCAGACCCGATTTTTGAACCGGAAAGTTTTATCGGTCAACGCACCAACCGGACAGACATCAATCACGTTTCCCGAAAAATCATTGTCAATGATATTTTCGATATAAGTAGATATCTCCGAATGATCCCCACGGCCCAAAATACCATGTACGCGTTGATCCGTCAACTGGTTGGCCACATAAACACAACGATAGCATAGGATACAGCGGTTCATATGCAATTGGATTTTGTCACCCAGATCAATTTGTTCAAATGTTCGGCGATCAAACTCATAACGTGTATCGGCGCTGCCATGTTCATACCCTAGATCTTGTAACTTACATTCTCCGGCTTGGTCGCAGATCGGACAATCCAGCGGATGATTGATCAAAAGAATCTCAACGACACCCTTTCTGGCCTCGACCACCTCCGGCGAAGTAATATTTTGCACTTCCATGCCATCCATAACAGTCGTTCGACAGGAGGCCACGAGTTTTGGCATCGGCCGAGGATCCTTCTCAGAGCCTTTCGAGACCTTAACTAAACAAGTACGACACTTCCCACCACTCCCTTCCAGTTTAGAGTAATAGCACATAGCCGGTGGAACGATGTCCCCACCAATTTGCCTTGCAGCATTCAATATGGTTGTCCCCGGCACGACCTCTACTGGTATACCGTCGATTGTGACCTTAAACTTTACATCTTCCGCTTCTGCCATGATAGTTATAATTTATCGTTACAGCTTTTATTATGATACAATTGGTTGTAGTGGATCCGCATAATGCGCCAATCCGTAATTTCTTGTTTGTGACTCCTCCGGATGTAGTATATGCCATTCAAATTCATCCCTAAAGTGTCTGATCGCTGCAGCTACGGGCCAAGCCGCCGCATCACCCAATGGGCAGATTGTATTTCCCTCGATCTTACGCTGTACATCCCAAAGCAAGTCAATATCGGACATAGCCCCATGTCCACTTTCAATTTTATGCAACACTTTTTCCATCCATCCGGTTCCTTCACGGCAGGGCGAACATTGTCCGCAGCTTTCATGGTGATAGAAC
This sequence comes from Sphingobacterium sp. DR205, assembly GCF_011064245.1. NCBI lineage: Bacteria > Pseudomonadati > Bacteroidota > Sphingobacteriia > Sphingobacteriales > Sphingobacteriaceae > Sphingobacterium > Sphingobacterium sp. DR205. The sequence continues at coordinate 7,089,465 of NZ_CP049333.1, forward strand.
CGGGCAAAGTTCCAGGTATTACGAACAACACATTGGTCCTCGTCAAATACGATGAAACCACCCGAGCCAAGCATGGTCCCTGTTTGAAAACCACCGTCGGACAAGGATTCATAAGTCATCAAACGGCTATTTCCAGCAGCTGTCTTCAGGATAAGGTTTGCTGGCAGAATGGGGACTGATGAACCACCGGCCACAACAGCCTTCATCCGCTTCCCATTAGCGATACCTCCACAGTATTCATCCGAATAGATAAATTCTTCTACCGATAGCCCCAGTTCAATTTCATAGACACCAGGTTTAACGATATTACCACTGGCTGAAATCAATTTAGTCCCTGTACTACGCTCGACACCGATGGTTGCGTACTCTTCTCCGCCCAAGTTAATAATGGGAACGGTTGCCGCAATAGACTCTACGTTATTCACTACTGTAGGGCAATTATATAATCCGGCTATAGCGGGGAACGGAGGTTTGATACGAGGGTTGCCCCGTTTTCCTTCCAAAGACTCCAATAATGCAGTTTCCTCGCCACAGATATATGCACCACCACCCGGTTGGACATAAATCTCCAGATCATAGCCAGAGCCCAATATATTCTTACCTAAAAATCCATTCGCCTTTGCTTCAGCAATGGCACGTTCCAAGATTCTGATCTGCGGCATCATTTCACCGCGCACATAGATATAAGATGTATTTGCGCCAAGGGCAAAACTGGACACAATCATCCCCTCGATCAATGCGTGTGGGATATGTGTCATCAAATAACGGTCCTTAAATGTACCCGGTTCGGACTCATCCGCATTACAGACCAAATAACGCGGCACCCCCTCTGGCTTGGCCAGAAAAGACCATTTCATTCCTGTCGGAAAGCCTGCGCCACCTCTACCACGTAGTCCAGATTTTTTCACCTCCTCAACCACATCTTCGGGAGACATTGTTTTTATTACTTTTTCAACAGCAACATAGCCCCCTTTTTGACGATAAACCTCAAAGGTATTGATGCCGGGAACATCGATATGTGTCAACAAAAGTTTACGTGCCATATTATTCTGTTTTAGCTTTTAAATTATCAATCAATTCGTCCACCTTAGCTTCATCCAAATTCTCATAAAAGGTATATTCCGGCCCGATCTGTAGAACGGGACCAAATCCGCAGGCAGCAAGGCATTCCACACCACGCCAAGAGAAAAGCCCATCCGCCGTCACTTCACCTTCTCTTACGCCAAGCTTTTGCTCCAAATGTCCCATGATCCGCTCTGCGCCAACTAAACAACAAGGGCCGGTACGGCAGATCTCCAGGACATATTTACCTTTGGGTTCCAGCAGAAACATCGTATAGAAAGTTGCAACTTCATAGACTTCAATAGGTAAAATATGGAGATAAACAGCTACTTGATCCATTGCATCGGCGCTAACCCAACCAAATTCAGCTTGGACCAAATGCAAAATGGGTAATAGACCTGATTTTTGCTTCCCTTCCGGATAACGGCTCACTACTTCGCCAAACTTGGCCAATAGTTCCTGAGAAAACGTTACATTTTCATTATGTTGTTTTACACTAAGCATCTAATTCTCCTGCTATAACGTTAAGACTACTCATATTTAAAATCGCATCAGAAATCAACATACCTGCGCTCATTGGAGCAAACATTTGATAATTGACAAAAGAAGGTCGTCTAAAGTGAAGACGATAGGGCGAACGTCCGCCATCATGAATCAAATAAAATCCCAGTTCGCCGTTTGCTCCCTCTACCGAATGATATACTTCAGCTTTAGGTGTGTCTACTTCACCCATGACGATTTTAAAGTGATAGATCAGCGCTTCCATATTGGTATAAACCTGTTCTTTCGGTGGCAGATAAAAATCGGGCACCTCCGCATGAAACACACCTTTAGGTTCTTTCTCTATTTTTTCCAACGCTTGCTCAATGATGCGAAGTGATTGCCACATTTCCTCGTTCCGGACCATAAATCGGTCATATACATCCCCCGTTGCTCCGACAGGCACATCAAAATCAAACTCTTCATACGAACAGTAGGGGTTTTGTACCCGAATATCATAGTCTACACCTGTTGCCCTTAGGATTGGTCCGGACCAACCGTAATCCAATGCCTCCTCCGGAGTAACGGCAGCGACACCCGAAGTTCGTTCTATAAAAATCCGGTTACGCACAAACATTTCCTCAAACTCTTTCAATACCGGGGGATAGCGTTTCAAAAATTCACGGATTTTCTCAAAGGCAACAGCATTGAAATCACGTTCAAATCCGCCAATACGACCAATATTTGTCGTCAGCCGCGCGCCACAGATTTCTTCGAAGATCTCATAGATAAATTCACGTTCCTGCATCACATACAAGAAACCAGAAAAAGCCCCTGTATCGACACCCAAAATTCCATTGCAAATGATATGGTCAGCTATACGAGCAAGCTCCATCACAATGACCCGCATATATTGCACGCGCTTTGGAATTTCGATTTCCAACAGTTTTTCAACCGTCATGTGCCAGCCCATATTGTTAATGGGTGCTGAACAATAATTTAAACGATCCGTGAGTGGAGTGATCTGATAAAAGGGTCTGTGTTCAGCAATTTTTTCAAAAGCACGATGAATATAGCCTATAGTGGAAACACCACTGACGATACGCTCCCCATCTATCTGCACCACATTCTGGAATACCCCATGTGTAGCGGGGTGCGTAGGGCCAATATTCAGGGTGATTAGCTCATCCTGTGGATCATTATCCTCGAAAACTGGCTGATTAGATGTTATCTTGCTTATAAACTCGCTCATATCATATAAATTAACGGCCGAAATACAAATCTTTCTTATCTACTCGATTTGGATCTTCCAAAGGATATTCCTTTCGCATCGGAAACACATCCATATCGTCAACATTCAGGATTCTTCTCAAATCCGGATGTCCTATAAAATTTACACCAAAAAAATCATACGTCTCACGCTCCATCCAATTCGCCCCTTTCCAAACAACCGTAGCTGTTGGTATTTCCGGATTTGGACCATATAAAAACACTTTTACTCGTATACGGATATTGTGAATCAAACTATGAATGTGATAGACAACAGCAAACTCTTTCTCCAGATGCGGATAATGTACCGCAGTAATGTCTGTTAAATGAATAAACTGTAATTCATTGTCCAACTTCAGAAAGCGCAGCACAGCGGTGATATCTTCGACATCCACAAGAATGGTCAATAAATGATGCGCATCTGGAATTTCTACAATCTTTGCCGGAAAATTTCCTTGGAGTTTCTCCAATAAAAAACTGTTCTCCATCCTTTATTTATTTGTATGTATACCGTATTTTTCTAATAGCGCCCTATATTCGGGTGTATTTCGCCTATTTAAGGACTCATTTTTAACGATATCCTGTAAGCGCAATACACCATCCAAAATAGCCTCGGGCCGAGGAGGACAACCTGGCACATAAACGTCCACAGGAATAATCTCATCAATACCCTGTAACACAGAATAGGTATCAAAGATCCCGCCACTGGAAGCACAGGCCCCCACTGCAATCACCCAACGGGGCTCCGCCATCTGCACATAGACCTGTCTCAGGACAGGAGCCATCTTCTTTGCAATAGTTCCCATGACCAACAGCATATCTGCCTGGCGTGGAGAAAAGCTTGGCCGTTCTGCACCGAATCTAGCCAAATCGTAAGTAGAACCCATCGTAGCCATAAATTCGATACCACAGCAGGATGTGGCAAAAGGCAGGGGCCACAATGAGTTTGCACGTGCCAATCCGATCGCTTTATCCAAACTTGTCGCAAAGAATCCTGCGCCTTCTACTCCCGGAGGAGCTTCTGCCAATTTTATATCACTCATGAAAAGACGATTTATAAGGTTTAAGTACAATCGGCCCTTGTAGCCAATCGTTTCAGGACTGTTTAGTCCCAGTTCAAAGCTTTTTTCTTAATGACATAGATAAAGCCCAATAAGAGCAATCCCATGAAAATAAACATCTCGATCAAGCCCTGAAAGCCCATTTCTCTAAAATTGACGGCCCATGGATACATGAAAATAACCTCAACATCAAAAATGACAAACAGGATCGCGACCAGAAAATACTTAATTGAAAAAGGCTGCCGAGCATTTCCGACGACTTCTACACCGGACTCAAACGCCCCGAGCTTATTTTCCGTCCGGACTTTTGGCCCTATAAGATGTGTAATAATAATGGTACCTACCCCGAAACCTACGGCTACAATGAGCTGTATTAATATAGGTATGTAATCTATCGGCATACTATTGGCGTGCTCCATCTCAATCAAAATTTATATTGGTAACTGTCTTTAAATATAGAGATTCCATGACTAAAATCAAAACAAAAAAGGCGCAGATCGTACGATCTGCGCCTAATTTAGAATGATTTCAGTTAAGCTTATTTCAAAGCGTCTAAGTATCCTTTAACATCCTCGTTTGCAGGATCAATTTCCAATACTTTCTGGAAGGCTTGCTTTGCTTTCACTGTATCTTGCTTCAAGTAATGAAAAAGACCAATGTAAGTATAACCATCTACCAAATATGCTTTATTTTTCTCTTGCGTACCTCTTTGATTAATTGTATCAATCAATTTTTGGAATGCAGCAACAAAATCACCTTTTGGCTGCGCCATATCATCCGCTCCCAAAGCTGAAAATGCTTTGTAATATAACGCATTCACTAAGTATTTATCTTGTGCCTCTTTATTATCGGTAGTTTCAATGATTGTAAGCTCCTTTTGAGCATTACCAAAATCAGCAATAGCTTGATTTCTTAAATCTTGATTAACATAGTTTCCTTCAGCATCTTTCGCTTGAGTATCTTTTTTGAAACCAATTTGGTAGCTACCCTCACCAGCGTAATAGTGCGAATCGAAGTAGTAAGGAGAATCTTTATACTCACCTACAAGTCCGAATAAAGATATTGCAGTCTGTAATTCTTGCTCTTGGTATTTCGCAAATGCCAATTCAGCAACTTCACCCAACAATTCTTTATCTCCTTCGATCGCTTTCTTAATGTTTGCAATACCTTTTTGGATATTTGCTGTGTTTTCCGGAGTCAAAACTGGAGCAGCCGCTACAGCCGTGCTATCCGTTGCTGTACTATCCGCACCAGCAGCCGGAGCAGCAGGTTTCGGACTGTTAGTAGCAATCTCAGCCATACCTAGGTACATATAATCCAGAGGGATCACACGGTCTTTCTCCATTTTGGAGAACATTTGGTTCAAATATTCCAATGCTTTTGGATAATCTTTCGATTTTTGAAAAGCGATATATCCCAAATAACGATAGATTTTTGGATCTATGGAAGGATTTTTAGCCAATTCTTCCGATACAGTTTTCAACTCGTCATATTGACGTGCATAAACCAAGAAATCGGCATAACGAATTTTTGCCTCCAACGTATTGTCACCCGCTACTTCCAAATATTTTTTGTATTGCTCAACACCTTTTTTGTTCAACTCAACATATTTTTCATCTGTCGTTCCAGGCATTTTCGACCATTGGTAATACGTTTCAGCCAACTCGCGATAAGTCGGTGCATAAGTCGGTGTTTCAGCAACAATCGCTTCCAATTGAGTTACAGCCTCGTCATAGGCTTGTGCGCCACGAACGATAATTGCCTGACCAACTTTGGCTTTAACCGAATTTTGATCAATATCCATTGCGTCACCATAGCTGGTATACGCTAACGAACCTTCTCTCAATCCACGGTACGCATCACCTAAAGCTAAAGGAATGGCGATGTCCTTGGTATTTTTTGCTTTCGCTTGTGTCAGATATTCCAAAGCTTTCGCATAGTCTGGCTCTGGCGTATTGATATATGCACGACCGATTTCCAATAATGGCTCGTAATCTTTTTTACCTAATTTTGCAGTTGCCAAAGCAAACTTGGATTCAGCACTAGCTTTATCTTTTTTCAGTAAGTCAACATAACCCAAACCTACGTTGTTAATTGTCGCTTTTGGATCATTAGTCAAACCTTGGTTGAAAATTGCAGCGGCAGAGTCTGCTCTGTCGTTTACCAAATAAACTTGACCCAAATAGAAATAATTATCTCCATTCTTAGGTTGCTTAGTCACTAACTGTTGAAGAATAGTTTTCGCTTTACCATAGTTTTCAGCCTCGATGGCTGCTCTAGCATCTTTCAAACTCTGTGCACTTACTGTGCCCACAGACCCAGCCAATAAAAGACTAAATAATAATTTACTGTTTGTCATAATCTATTTTTGTACTATTTATTATCTATTTAATATAACTCTCATCTCTAATAATGATCTCACGTCCGGGCATTGTTGCAGGAACTAATCCCGCTTTTAATATGATCCGCTGGCCGCGATCTCCTGTCAAAAAAGCACTGAAGCCTAGGCCCAAACCCATGTTGGGCTGATAGTTCATAATGTAAACCGGTCTTATGAACGGATACACTCCGTCGGCTATGGTTGACTGTGATGGCTTATAAAAATGTGCCTTGTCTGCCCCCGCACTAACATTTTCGATGCTCAATGTACGAATTTTATCCAATAATTGCGAATTTTTTTCAACTGCTTTCAAGTACCAATTATATCCGATAACACCCACAGCATTAGCATTTTCACTGATGTACTTCATCACATCCTCGCTGTCTTTCATCGCTGAAATAGCCTTTGGATCAATTTTCTCCAACTTATAGTAATCCTTTAAAAAACGTAAAGTACTTGAATTGGCATTATCAAAAACCAACCGTTGGCCACTTACACTACCCTCCAACAAAGACTTAACGTTCTTTTGAGACATTATAGTATCAGCACTACTCCGATTATTGATTAATACCACAGCATCGGATGCCATCTGGAAAATTTTAGGTTGAATACCACGCTTCTTAAAGTATTCATCTTCCTGAGCGGTGAGCTTTCTAGTCAATACGACCACATAAGCAGAATCCGCCAGCAAAGCATTGACCGTTTTGATTTCTGGCCTGGCCATCAGCTCAAGGCTAGAATTCGGATAAGAACTCTCAAATACATCAGCAGATTCTTTAATGATCGGCAATAACGTCTGATCGACTAACACCGGCAGTTTGCCCGTTAGAATATCATCACTCTCCTTTTTCTCCTTGGTCCTGTCTTTGCAAGATTGAAATAATCCTGCACAAAGTCCAAGCATTACAAGAATTACACTATATTTTCTCATACGATACATCATATAATTAGACAATTAAAATAAAAGAATAGTTTAATTTTTGAAGAGAGTTAATTGAAATTAAAAAGAGCGCCAGCCGCTAATTAAAATTGTTTTGCCAAAGTCGTACAAACCGCATAAAAGAATAGAGGATCAATACAACGCCAAAGACTGTTTTGTATGTCGGATTAATCTCAATGGGAAAATTATCCCAAAAAATAATCAGTAGGCCCAAAACAAAATAAAAACCAAACATAAATAGTCCTAAAATAGACAGAAATCGCTTTAAAGGCGATTTCTGTCTATAATTAGAATTATTATTCGAATTAAAATCTGTCATTCTAATTTTGAATAGTATTCAAACGAATTGGCAGGGTGTAAGCTACACGAACTGGACGACCATTTTGAATACCTGGTTTCCATTTTTTAGCTTTCTTCAACAACTTAACAGCTGCATCTCCCGTACCATATTTCAAATCGCGTTTTACGTTGATATCTGTCAAGCTACCATCTCTTTCCACGACGAAAGAAACTTCCACAACACCGTTGATTCCATTTTCTAATGCCGCTTGCGGATAATCATAGTTAGAAGAAATCCATGACATAAACGCTTTCATACCTCCAATTGGTTCTGGATTCACCTCTACCGCCGTAAAGATTTTATCTCCATTTGGATCACCGTTTGGATCTCCTTTTGAAACACCAGTGATTCCACCGTCTTGTTTCTTCGAACCAAACTCACCACGTGCTACCGAAGTACCTGTAGGACTACCTTTCAAAGTGATGCGTGCCGGAGTTTTGTTTGGATCTTTCAACTCTTCCTGAGAAGCAACTTCTTCCACAACTTTATTTGCGGGAGCTACTTTTGGCTCAGGAAAACGAATCAAATCCTCTTTTGGCACATCCATAGCCACTTGCTGAGGTTTCTCTTCCGGTTCTTGTGGAAGGGGCTCCTCTTCTGGTGGTTCTGGTGGTTTGATCTCTTCAAGGTCTTCCAAGGTAACTTCTGTTACTGCAGGAGGTGCTTCAACAGGTTTCTTCGGAAAAATTTTATCTCCGAAAAGACGAAGAAGGCTGGCAAGAACGACTACGCCGATAACGACAAGCAATCCTCTATTAGTCGCTTTAGGGGCAAGTTTACGCAGCTCATACGCTCCGTATTCTTTGTTACGTCCCTGAAAAACGACCTCAAGCCATTCTTTCTTAAAAATATCTAATTTTGACCCTATCATATTTTTATACTTTATCGTGCTATCTAAAAATGATTAATCATTGTAGATATTATCACGTTTTAAAACCTCCACTTCTTCTGGACTGATTTTAGCAATCATGTAACGTTTGATATCAACGATTTTCATTTCGTCAAGAATATCAACTAGGTTACGTTGCGTGCTTTTATCACTCGGTCTAATGATAACGATCAAATCCTTACCGCCAGCAACGCGTGGTACATAGGCTTTTTTCTCCAGCAATACCTTGCGAATACCGTCAGCTCCGTAACCAACAGTCGTTGGTCCTTCGATCGGATTTTTTACTTGTCCGTAAATCACAGAGACTTTGTTATCAGATCCCAATAAAAGTGTCAATGAACGGTTATCAGCTGTCAATAAATCCGGCTGAGGCTCATCCTTAACTTTATTTTTATCTGGCATCGCCACGTCCATCGCTTGTGGTTTATTTAAAGATGTGGTCAACATGAAAAAGGTAATCAATAGGAAGGCCAAATCCACCATGGCTGTAAGGTCGACCTTACCACCATTTTTCTTGGACCGAACTTTCCCGCCTTTGCCTTTTTTACCACTATCCTGATTTAATTCTGCCATTTTTTGTTCTTATTAAATCGTCAATTATTTTTCCTCAGCACGCATGCCAGTGATGAAACTGAATTTGTTTTGCTTTTGATTACGCAATGTTTCGATCACCTGGTTTACAGAAGGATATTTTTCATTTGCATCAGCTTTGATAGCAATCTTCAAAGGGCCCGGGTGAACAAAGTTCCTGTCCGATGATTCCTTTTCTTTATTTACTTCTTCAGCAGCTAAACGTGTGTTTTGCACCCAGTAGTACAACTCGTTAGAGGTATTTTCTGTACTGTCAATCGGAATACCCGTTTGTACACCTTTTTCAGTGCGCTTGCTGCCGTCCAGAGCCAATAATCCTTTCAACTTAGACATTGGTACACCAAAGTTCTCCATCAGTTTGAAATGATCGTAGTCCTCTTGCGAAAAGCCAATGCCGTATTTTGCAGACATTCTTTCTAGTGCTTTTACGCGAACCTGTTGATCCGTCGTTCCGAAGAAAACTTTTCCACCATCACCGATCGTAATCATACCTACATTAGAGTCAGGTAATTTATCTTTCGTAGTTGATGCTGGGGTATCCACCGTCAATGCTTCCGGTTGGCGCGCTGTCGCCGTTAATACGAAGAACGTAAGCAGCAAGAACGATACGTCACACATCGCTGTCATGTCGATAGACGTACTGGCTCTTTTTACTTTTGCTTTACCCATTTTAAATTCTTCTTTTTAAATTAATTAAACTCAATCTTCTATCCTATGATGCTTTAGATTTTTGATTTCCATAAAATAAAATCAAAAATTTTCATCACAGTTCTTATTTGTGGTTTGCAGCGTATGTTTGTACGATTGAGAAACCAGCTTCGTCGATAGAGTAAGTTAATTTATCGATTTTTGCAGTAAAGATGTTATACAATACGATAGCGAATGTTGAAGTCGCGATACCTGTTGCTGTATTGATCAAGGCCTCAGAGATACCGTTTGCTAATTTAGCTGAATCTGGAGCACCACCGGTTGCCAACGCCGAGAAGGCTTTGATCATACCTGTTACTGTACCTAATAGACCACATAATGTACCGATAGAAACTAATGTTGCGATTACGTTTAAGTTTTTCTCTAACATTGGCATTTCTAATGCTGTAGTTTCTTCGATTTCTTTTTGAATTGCGATAGTCGCTTTTTCAGTGTCAACGTTAACGTCAGCTGATACGGCTTTGTATTTCAATAAACCCGCTTTAACTACGTTTGCAACTGAACCTTTTTGCTTGTCACACTCAGCGATAGCTGAATCGATGTTTCCACCATTAATCAAAGATTGAATTTTTCTTACAAAGTTTCCAACGTTTCCAGTACCAGAAGCTTTGTTGATAACGATAAAACGTTCTACGGAGAAAACCCAAACCATTAAGAATAAACCAAGCAAAACAGGTACGATAGCCCCAGCATGGTAAACCATTCCTAAGTAGTTACCTGGGTTAGGAGCATTTTCAGGGTTGTTGTCAACGAAGTTAGTCGGATTTCCCATCACAAATTTCCATACACAGAAACCCACGATGAAACAGATGATGATTGCAGCTTGAGCAAAGAAAGATCCTCCGTTGTTGCTCTCTTGTTTTGCAGCAGTTTTAGGTGCGTTTGCCATTTTTCTAATTTTTAGTTTTTTACTGTTGTTTAAATATATAATGTTGTTTAAATTATATGCACTCTTATTCGCTTTTGAAGTCAATTTTGCAAAGCAAATTTAATATTTAATGTCAAATTTAAAATATTCATCTCAAATATATAAAAAAAATCAAATTTGTTTTTTCAAACTGAATACACCATCCAATGGTGTCATTTTTCTCAGCAGTTCCCGTATATAATCCTTATTACCATCAGCTAAATCGCTTATTAGCAATAATTATTTTACAATGAAAACCATTTTTTTTTTGATATGCAAGAAAAACGAGGATTTTAAGCGACAAAAAGTAAGTGATTACTCATGTTTTCTGATAAATAACTCTGTTTATTCTTTGTCATATTCACCTAATAAACAACCCATTAGATTTGCTATAATTCACACAGATATAGTTGTTTAACCACCAACTAATTTCACCCGATACCCTTCCTTAAGTAACAAATCATAGATCTTTTGCTTAAATTCACCCTGAATAACAATTTCTCCGTCTTTCACCGTACCCCCCACTCCACATTTTTGTTTCAGTAATTTACCCAAGGCCTCCAGATCTTCTGCTTGTCCTATAAAACCCGTGACCAGGGTAACAACTTTGCCCTTCCGCATTTTGCGGTCAAGCTGCACTTTAAGGTTCTGCTGGTTGACAGGTAATGTCTCCGCTTCCTGAAAAAGATCGGCAAGCTGGTAGTTAAAACTATCATCCGTTGAATATACAACGCCTTCGTAAGACTGTTTCTTATTTTTACTCATGATTTTAACAAATAATTTTTATCGCCTTTGGCATAATGGAAATATTTAGCTTATCACCAAGTTCTAGGGGTTCTCCATCCACATGCACCGGTGACACCGCATCTACCTCAATTTCAATATTCTTACCTGGGATGATCTCCACATAACTTGACTGATCCGCGGATTTATTAAATAGGTGAAAAATCATTTTTGGTAAGATATATAAAGGGAACTTATGCACGATACAAACATCCAATATGCCGTCGTTGACCGAAGCTTGTGGCGCGATATAAGCATTATTCCCATATTGGGGCGAGTTGGCGACACTGATCATAAAGGCCTGTCGTTCGTAGACTTTTCCATCTATCGTTAATTTATAATGCGCTGGCTGGTATTTGCTCAGCACATTAAAAACAGATTTCATATAGCCCAATGGACCGCGGATATTTTCGTTGGCAAAATTTTCACTCACCGATGCATCAAATCCGAGTCCCGCTATATTAAAAAAACGTCGGTCATTGATAACACCACAATCAACTTCTATAGATTCAAAACGGTTTATACGGCGGATAGCCGCAGCTTCATTCATCGGGATACCTAAGTAGAGTGCCAGACCATTACCAGATCCTTCCGGAATAATACCCAAGGGTATGCCTGAACCGACTAAAGCAGACCCCAGCTCGTTGATCGTTCCATCTCCACCCACTGCGATCACCGCATCGTATCCTTCCTGAACGGCCTGCAAACCGATTTCATAAGCGTGGTTGGGTCTTGCAGTTTGCTGAAATGTAGGATCAAATTTCTGCAAATCCAGCACATCCAATACCTGCTTTTTAAAGGACGTTTTACGTTTTCCTCCTGAAATAGGGTTAATAACAAACAATATTTGTTTACGTTCTGACATATCCAAAGATAACGGAAATTACCAATTTCTTAAAATAATGTAATCTTTGTACCGTTTTAGCGTCGCTTTTTAAGTCTTTTAAAATTAAAAGACAAATTTGATTTTAAATATCCCACAAAGTATCGTAGCTTTGTCGCAACAAAAAATAGAATGTGGACTGATTTGCGTGCTGTTGCCTACACAAAGCAACGACAAGGAGATTGCAACCACAGTAAAAAAGTGCTAAAAACCCTTCGCTATCACGGCTCTTATCACTTTGCTGTTATTTCATTTCTAGCGCAAATCCAATATTAAAATTACGTAAGGCATGGCTTATTTATTTACGTCAGAATCTGTTTCTGAAGGGCATCCGGACAAAGTAGCGGACCAAATTTCAGATGCATTAATAGACAATTTTTTAGCATGGGATGAAGATTCACGTGTTGCTATTGAGACTTTGGTAACGACGGGACAGGTCGTTCTCGCTGGTGAAGTTAAATCGAACATCTACTTAGATGTGCAGAAAATAGCCCGCTCTGTTATCCAAAAAATTGGCTACACAAAGTCTGAATATATGTTTGAAGCAAATTCTTGTGGTGTGTTATCTGCAATCCATGAGCAATCTGCAGATATCAATCAGGGTGTGGACCGCAAAACAAGACAAGAGCAGGGAGCTGGTGATCAAGGCATCATGTTTGGTTATGCCAACAATGAAACGGACAACTTCATGCCCTTAGCCTTGGATCTTTCCCACCGCCTTTTATATGAGCTAGCAGAGCTGCGTCGGGAAAACAATGAAATACAGTATTTACGTCCGGATGCCAAGTCACAAGTAACCTTGGAATATGGTGATGACCACAAACCAAAAAGAATTGACACCATTGTAATTTCTACACAGCATGATGACTTCGACACCGAACCGGTCATGTTGGACAAGATTACGCAGGATATCAAAACAATCTTAATCCCTCGCGTAAAGGCACAATTGAAGCCAGAGCTTCAGCTGTTATTCAATGATGAGATTAAATTCCATATCAATCCCACAGGTAAGTTTGTTATCGGGGGGCCACATGGCGATACAGGGCTTACTGGCCGGAAGATCATTGTTGATACGTACGGAGGTAAAGGTGCCCATGGTGGCGGTGCCTTTTCAGGAAAAGATCCGTCAAAAGTGGATCGCTCAGCAGCATATGCGACCCGTCATATTGCCAAAAATCTAGTTGCGGCGGGTGTAGCGGACGAAATCCTTGTTCAGATCTCCTACGCAATTGGCGTAAAAGACCCAATGGGTATTTATGTGAACACCTATGGCACAAGCAAAGTAAATCTCACAGATGGTCAGATTGCTGATAAAATAGCGCATCTATTTGATATGACTCCTTATGGTATCGAGACTCGTCTTGGTTTAAGAAATCCAATCTATTCCGAGACTGCAGCATATGGTCACATGGGACGAACTCCAAGAAAAGTAACGAAAGAATTTGAAAGTTCCACTGGAGAAAAGAAACAAATCGAGGTCGAATTATTCACTTGGGAAAAATTGGACTACATCGAAAAAGTAAAAGAAGAGTTCGGTCTATAAGGACTAGCTACTAAAATAAAAAAAGGGATGCAAGAAATGTATCTCTTTTTTTGTACCTTAATGGTTCTAAACCGTATCATCAATGAAAAGACGCAATTTTTTACTTGCACCTATGGTGCTCGTCACCGCACCCACATGGGCAAATCCGGCGCAGTCAGATAATGACCTGCACCCCAGCACAATTATTCATGTTGTTAATTTTTGGCTGAAGGAAGATATCAGTGAAAAAGATAAAAAGGATTTTGTCGGTTTCTTTGAAGAACTCCGCAAAATTGACACGATCAAAACGCTCAATTATGGCATTCCAGCACCGACAAATGCGCGAGCAGTTGTTGATAATAGCTTTGACTATACATTGATTGTCACATTCAAGGACCTTAAAGATATCACTGTATACGAAACACACCCGATCCACCTGAAAGCGATCGAAAAATATCAGCATTTTTGGACGAAAGTCATGGTCAAAGATACTTCCATCATTAAATAAGTCCGCGTGCTTTTATCTCCAAATATTTATTGATTGAGTTGATCGTTAAATTTTCGGGTGCAGTATAGATCGTCTGAAATCCATTGCGGATGAGCTCTTGCACAATAAGCTGTTTCTCGTAGATAAATTTCTCAGCAATGATCTGGTTATAGATTTCGATGGTCTTTTTCGGAGCACTTTTGGCTAAATCTTCTACTTCAACATTTTTGAAGACAATGACAACAATGATATGACTCCGGTTTAACATAGAAAGGTAATTCATCTGCCTTCTTAAAGAGTCTAATGTCTCAAAATTTGTATAGAGAAAGATCAGCGAGCGCTTATTGATATGCGCTTTTGCATAACTATAGAGTTTGCCATATTCAGGTTCCTCAAAGTTTGTGGTCACTTGATATAGTGCTTCCGAAATCTTGAGCATTTGGTTATTTCTCTTTTCGGCAGGTATAAACACATTCACCTCTTTCGAAAAAGTCAACAATCCAGCACGGTCCTGCTTTAATATTGTCGCATTTGAAAGAACCAATGATGCATTGATTGCATAATCCAGTAATGTGAGACCATCAAAAGGCATTCGCATAGCCCGCCCCAAATCTATAAATGAATAGATCGGTTGTGATTTTTCCTCTTCATATTGATTGACCATTAATTTTTTGATCTTCGCTGTAGCCTTCCAGTTCATGTGTCGATAATCATCCCCCTGAACATATTCCCTGACGTGATCAAACTCCATGGCCGAGCCAATGCGACGGATACGTTTTATTCCTAATTCATTAAGTCTATTGCTCGTCGCCAAAAGCTGATACTTCCTCAATTGAATATATGACGGATAACAGGGGATCTGCTGCGCCTGATTGGTCAAAAACCTTCTTTTAAAGAACCCAAACCGCTTCACAAGTGCGATACATCTGCCAAACTCATATATACCTCTTTGCGTTGGTCGCATCAAATAAGAAATTTCAGTACTTTGATATGCGGACAAACGGGTAAAATATTCATTGTTCCGTATCTGCAACTGTATCGGAAATTCTTCCAAGATTTCGATGGAAGTAGGAAACGGGTAAAAGGAATTGATCATTAATTTCATCGGATTTTCATCGCCGTTGGATAATTTCTCAGGATAAATCCTTGTGATTTCGACACGTCCTTTGCCTGAGAATAATACAATGAAATCAAAAATCAATACCGCCAGCCACAGCCAAAACACAATCCATGCAACAGTAAACAATCCCTTCATAAAAAAAGAAATCGCAAAGAACGTCGCTATTCCCAACAAGGAATAGAAAAACTGATTGGTCAGAAAGAGCTGCTTTATTTTCCCCATTACCTTGGAATTTCTACCGAATTAATGATTTGATCTATAACATAAGCCGTTGTAAAGCCTTCCATTTCTCGCTCAGGAGTCAACATGACCCGATGACCTAATACCGCAGCAGCCACTCTTCGAATATCCTCGGGCGTCACAAAATCTCGTCCGCTCAACGCAGCAGATGCTTTGGACGACTCCAGCAGCGCAATAGAAGCCCTCGGTGAGGCCCCCAAAGTTAAGCTCGGATTGGTACGTGTTTTTATGATCACCTGAGCAATATAATTTAACAGTTCGTCATGTACAAAAATTGATTTGATCAGACGCTGAAAAGAGAAAATCTCTTCCGCCGAAACCACACTGCCAACTTGATCCTCTTTGTTTGATGCTTTTTGTGCATGATGCTCCTTCAAAATTTCCAATTCGTGCTCAAGTTCCGGATAATCCACATTGATCTTAAAAAGGAAACGGTCCAACTGCGCCTCAGGCAAACGATAAGTTCCTTCGTGCTCGATGGGATTTTGTGTAGCGAAAACTATAAATGGAACAGGCAAGAGATAGGTATTTCCATCGACCGAAACCTGATGCTCTGCCATACTTTCAAAAAGCGCGGCCTGCGTTTTCGCAGGAGCACGGTTGATCTCGTCAATCAAAACAATATTAGCGAAAATCGGCCCTTTGCGAAATTCAAATTCATTGCTCTTTAGATCCAGAATAGATGACCCGGTCACGTCTGAAGGCATCAAATCTGGGGTGAACTGAATCCGTTTAAAGTCACTACTGATTGTCTTGGCAATTAATTTTGCAGATAAAGTCTTCGCAACACCCGGTAATCCTTCTATTAAAGAGTGTCCGGATGCCAAAATCGAAATCAATGACATATCAATCAATTGATCCTGTCCTACAATAACTTTTTTTACCTCCGACTTTACCTGAGTCATTTTTTCATATAAACCCGATATATCAATTCGGTTTTCAAAAGATATATATTTATCGAAATCACTCATATCATTTTTGCTTTATGTTTAAAATCTTCTATAATTTCATTGATCTGTCTTAATTCGGTCAAGTCGTGCACTTGTGTTCCCTGCATTCGAATTATTAACCCAATGAGCTGTTGTGTTTCAGTAAGTGGAACACCTGAACGCTCAGCCAATTCTTCACAGAACCCATTTTCTCTTAACTCCAGTGTATCCATATGAAAACGGCTCCGAAGGTCGTGCAGGAAATAATCTATTTTTTTATCAACCATATTGCCCGGCGTGCCGTTTTCATAATATAAGGTCGCAATTGTTTCACAAAATTCTTTGGAAAGATTCGGCTCCGGTTTGACAATCGCCACCGCACGCTGTTCTCTTTTACTCTTAAACACAAGTAAAAGAATAAGTCCCCCCAATAGCACATACCAAGCTTGCCGTAACCCCTCATTGGTCAATAAAACCCGCAATGGAGTGCGATATTGATCTATATTCGCCTTGAAATCATACCAAGCAATCGGTTTATCGTTTAAGTATGACAATGCTTTGGCAGCATAAGCATATTGAGAAGCTGAGTTCAGTAAATAATAATTGCCAAATAAATCGGGGGTCAAATGTAGGTAAAGCCGACCTTTACCAACCCTCACTTCGACGAAATTAGGTAATAAATAATCTTGATAAGTGATTCCCCCTAGAATAGTCGCATTTTTTGGCAATTTACTAAAAACCTCACTTAAGTCCGATTTAGCATAATGAATTTTAGTATTATCGTTGGTCAGCTTCACTCTTAAATGACTTTTAATATCAACACCTTTCTTGTAGCCATAAAAATCCTTCACTTTTATGTTTAGGGAATCCAAAAGAGTATAGTCAATTGTTTCCGCAATAATCATTGCTTTTCCCCCTTGGGACACATAGTCAAGTAACTTATTACCCGCGGCTTCACCCAAGGAAAAATACGAGGTATAAAACAGCAGATTCATTGCGGTTCCCTGTGTACTATCCAGGTATTCATAGAGCGGGCGCTTGACATCGACATTGCGCTGATCAATTATATGCTTTAATTCTTGCCGGAGCACATAGGCTCCAAAAGGATTTTTATCTTTTGCATCGAAAGTTCGATCCCAAATAATCGGTTTCTTACTCGTCATATCGATGACGCCAATCAGTAGCAAAACAGCTCCCAGCAATATCAATCCAAATTTTACTGACCCTTTCATTTAATTTGATTTTGATATTGGTTAAACAGTTGTTCATAATGACTAAAGTCGGACTCTTTTAATTCAAATTGTCCAAACCAAACGTAGTCAAATACCCGGGTACATTCCTCGAAGCCCGCACGCAAATTCTTATCTTGGACCTCATTCGCAAATTCTGCATTTGTTTTACTATGCTTCCATTTAATATAACCTGCTTGTGCCAGCTTTTGAATATTCAATAATTGTAGGTAACGAATTCCCAGTGCATAATTTTTTTGCGCGACAGCATCCCTAATATACTGACTGAGATCACTGTTCATCAAATTTCTTTCCACATATGCCAATGTATCCAAATCGTCTGCTTCCTGCTCATGTTTAATGAAATACTGGTTTTTATTGTATAATACCTTATAAAGTACAAAAGCCAGTGCTATTAACGCCAAGAAGGCAAATACATAACCAAATTCTTTGTTAAATTTATACGGATTATCCGGCATGATATCCCCAAGCCATTCCGAAATACGTTGTAAGATACGTTGCAATACACTTATTTTATCTTTGATATTCTCAGAATACACAAAATCATCACGCTCATATCGCCTGATAATTTCCGGATAGGGATCCATCTTAAAAGCGCGTTCTTGGCTATATTTAGGAATAGAATCAAATAAATGCGGATCCCAGAGGTCATCTTTACTATCCGCTGCTTTAGCCATCGTAACGGAATCCACCGTAGCAGAATCTGTTGCGAGGGCGGCAGAATCCACAGCCACCGAGTCTGCTGTATACGTTTCCGAATCCTCAGTTTGCGGTTTGGGATCACAGGCGCTTAATGAAAGCATGTATACAAAGGAAAAAAAGAATAGTAGCCTATTCATTTCCACCTCCAATCTGATCAATCATCCCGTAAATGCGTTCCCCGAATTTGAGATCCTTGGCCGTTTCGTAAATTATGCCGTTGGCCAAGACACCGGACATATATAAAAATAATGTAAATAGGGTAATAAACATCCCGCCCAAAGTCATCAGTAATTTACCCCAGGATGAATCAAAGAATGCAGCTTCCATCCCCAAAAAATTGTAAGATATCAGCGAAACAATTATTAAAGGAATTACAGAGATCATCATAACAGCCATCTGGAAAATAAAATTGACGATATATGCCGCTACACCATATTGGATCAATTTTTTGCTCAGCATAACATAAGCATCTGTAAAACAGCTCCCCAAATCTGAATAACCTTCACGATAAAATAAGAACGAACTAAATAACCAAATTCCTACCATTGACATTAATATACCAATTGCAAAGCTTCCGATAAACGGGATAAATGCCGAGATTACCGCAACGATGGCGAGAGGTATAAAAACAACGATCAAAGCCAAGATCATCGCAAATAAGAACATAAAATACTTGCCTATATTTGTCCTAAAATTTCGTAGGACCTCCTTTCCTGTGAACAATGTGTTTTTACGTTCTTTCAGCAGAATAAAGTATTCGATAGAAATTCCATATACGTATAATCCCAGCGCAATGAGGGCCATGATCAATAATGCCGCCCAGGTAAATCCATCAATATCTTCAAATGAACTACTGTGTGCAGAGAACGTAATTTTTGTAGAAAGGAAATAGTATACCAATGCTATTGCTGCTAGGGGTAATGCAGACAACCCAAATATGGTCGTCACAAAATGTTTATAGATCAATTTGAAAAGATCAATAAAGCTCTGGACAAAATCACCTATCTTTCGTTCTTTCTGAAATTCAAAATCTACTTCCATTGAAATCGTTTTGCTAATCGATAGGGGTTAATAACATAAAAAAATAGTATTGCAAGCAATGACAGGAGTATGATGAATAGACTGAGCCAAACAGATACACTATAATATCTTGTTACAAAACCTTCTAATGTACCAGCGACGATAAAAAATGGTACCGTACTGACCAATACTTTCATGGATGTCTTTGCTGTCTGAACAAAAGAAGCCATCCGGGTATAAGATTTGGGAAACAAAATGCTATTTCCGATTGCAAGCCCACATCCTCCAGCGACAATAATCACAGAAATTTCAATCGTGCCATGGATCCAGATCGCCGACATAGCCTTTCCCATCACACCATATTGAAAAAACATCTGGTGGAAAGCGCCCAACATAATGCCATTGCTAAACAATATATAGCCCGTACCAATGCTCAAAAATAGCCCAAAAGCAAAAGCCATAAAAGCCACACGGACATTATTGATTGTAATCCAGATCGCTGATCCAAAATTACTTCCTTTACCATAAACTGCCGCAGGATCACCAGCTTTAATACTCTCTATGGTGGAATCTACATAAAAATCTCCCAAAATAAGCCGAATAAAATCTATATCGTACATCGCCGAAAGGAAGCCAATCGCTGATGCAAGAACAAAAATCAATAGGGAATAAAAAAGCTGCCTACGAATTGACCAAATTGCCTGTGGAATCTCCTCGTTGATAAAAGACTTGAATTTACTATTGGAGGCCTTTCGATCCTTATAGATTTTTTGATGTGCAGTTACAGCAAGTTCATTTAAATAATTTCGTACCTTACTATTGGGATAAAATGTCTGCGCATAAGCCAGATCATTTGTTAGCTCAATATAGTTCGATGCCAATTCATCTGGGTCTACCTGTATGTTAATTGACAAATTATTTTCAATTAACGTCCATTTTTCTTTATTTCGTTCTACAAATGATGCTTCTCTCATTAATTTTTTTAACTGGCTAAACCAAATATATGAATAAGCTTGAGATAAACACAGCACAAAATGTAAAAATCCAGTATAATCTTGCTAGCCTAGGTTCGAGGATGATCGCATTTGCCATTGATTACTTTATTATTGTCTGTTACTTTTTCTTTTGTATGTTTCTGTTAGATGCATTAAATATCACAAGCAGCGACCCCTATCTTTTCTATGGTATTATAATGGGAATGACATTACCCGCATTTTTTTATACCTTAATTACTGAAACAGCATTCGGCGGACAAACTATCGGTAAAAAGATTATGAAAATTAAAGTCGTGAAGCTTGATGGTTCACGCGCTGATTTTTATCAATACCTATCCCGCTGGACCTTATCAATCGTCGATATATGGATGACAATGGGCGGTATTGCAATTACCTCAATTGTCCTCTCCAAACATGGTCAGCGTATTGGGGATATTGCCGGAGAAACATCTGTCATTAGTTTGAAACCCGGTCTGAAGCTCAGCGATACCATCTATGAGGAAACTTTTGAAAATCATCCTATTTTGTTTCCTCAGGTCATCAAGTTAAGCGACAAAGACGCCAATGTGATCAAAGATGTTTATCAAACTGCATTTGACAGACGGGATGTAGGCATACTGACCGCCCTGGTTCAACGTTTAGAAACAATTATGGAGGTTAAACATCCCGAAAAGATGACCCCGAATGATTTCGTTTTACAAGTCATGAAAGATCACTATAGCATGTTTAAGGACAAATAGCCCCACAATACCTTATTAAGTTCTGCTAATACCTGGTTAAGAGACGAATATTAATCGGATATAACACGGATCCTATACGCTCATGACCGAACCAGCACCGTACAATCACCGAAGAAGAACCGTACGAGCACCGTTAAAAGTCAGCTATTGATGTTCCTTTAATCTAAATTTTATCAAGAAAGTGCTATTGGCTTTTAAATATAAAAAAAGGGCCAGTTGGTGAACTGCCCCTTTAAATTTTTAGTTACGACAAATTATTAAGCTGTTACAGAAGCTGCTGAAGTTGATACTTGACGATCTACTTTTTTTACTAAACCTTGCAAGACATTTCCCGGACCAACTTCCACAAATGCTGTGGCACCATCCGCGAGCATATTTTGTACAGTCTGTGTCCAACGAACAGCCCCAGTCAACTGTGCGATCAAATTTTGCTTAATAATAGCAGGTTCCGTTTGTGGCTGCGCATCAATATTCTGATAAATTGGACATCTCGGAGATAGAATATCCGTAGCTTCAATCGCTGCTTGCAATTCCACTTTAGCGGATTCCATCAAGGGAGAGTGGAATGCACCACCAACATTTAATTTTAGTGCTCTCTTCGCTCCAGCCTCAGTCAATAAGGCACAGGCTTTATCGACACCTTCGATTGATCCTGAGATCACCAATTGTCCCGGACAATTGTAGTTCGCTGCAACAACAACATCATCCACTTTAGCACAAATCTCTTCTACGATGGCGTCTTCCAATCCTAAAATCGCCGCCATTGTTGAAGGTTGCAATTCACAAGCTTTTTGCATGGCATTTGCACGCTGGGATACCAATTTCAATCCATCTTCGAAACTTAAAGCACCAGCTGCCACCAATGCCGAAAACTCACCCAAGGAATGTCCTGCAACCATGTCTGGCTGGAAAGAGTCGCCTAATGCTTTCGCCAAAATAACAGAATGCAAAAAAATCGCAGGTTGCGTTACATTGGTCTGTTTCAATTCTTCATCCGTACCGGAAAACATAATATCCGTGATACGAAATCCCAAAATATCATTTGCTTTCTCGAATAAAGCTTTTGTTTCTTCATTTAAATTATACAGGTCTTGCCCCATCCCAACAAATTGGGCTCCTTGACCAGGAAATACATATGCTGTTTTCATCTGTTATATTTTTTCTTTAATGGCTGATGAGAGCTCGCAAGCTCGGTTTCATATTTAAGAATTACTGTAACCGCAAATATATAGAATTCTATCAAATATTAATCTTCCGGAACAAAACTCAACGACAGCATCTTCCGGGGATCAAACACGTCTTGTGCAATCGCCAAAAGATTTGTGCGATCTAAATGTTGTATTTTCTCGATTACCTCATTCAATAAGATAACACGGTCATAATCCATCACATTCTTCGCCGCCGAAATAATCATGCTCATTCTATTTTCTTCCGTCAGGGCAATTTGGCCAATAAATTTCTGCTTTGCTTTCTTCAATTTGATTTCGGAAAGTGGCTGCTCACACATTTTATGTAGCTCTTTAAATACGAGCTTTTTAGCTTTTTCAACCTTTTCCTCATCGGTCCCTAGATAGATGCTAAATAATCCTGTATCTGAAAAGATGGTGTAATTGGATTCGATGGTATAGGCAATCCCGTATTTTTCCCGAATAGAAAGGTTGAGGATCGACCCCATTCCCATCCCTCCCAACATATTATTCAAAAGCAACAGGCCCGTTTTGCGCTCATCACGATAGTCGTAAGCCAATGACCCGAGCATATAATGCACCTGATTAATGGGCTTGGGGACTTCAAGATGCTGCGCAGTAATTGGTTTTACATCATTTCTGGAACGTGAAATTGCATGTTGTCCTATCCCTCCAAAGACCTTATGCAGCAACTTCTCGACCTCTTTTAGACTGTAATTACCTGTAATACCGATCACCATCTCATGCGTATCGTAGTTTGAGCGCATAAAGTCTGTAATATCATTCTTCTGCAAGGCTAAAAGCTGATCTTCAAGTCCCAATATATTGTGCCCTAAACCCGAGTCTTTAAACACGAGATCCTCAAAATCGTCGACGATGGATTCTTCCGGGCTATCCAGATAAGAAGCCATTTCATCAACGATAACTGATTTTTCTTTATCCATTTCCACTTCGGGAAAAGTAGAATGAAAGAAAATATCTTCAAATAGGTCCAGTGCCCGGTTGAGATACGGCTGTAGTACAGATGCATGGACGCAGGTATATTCTTTTGTGGTGTAAGCATTCAGGTCGCCACCGACAGACTCCAGATGATCGATAATCTGCTGCGTTGAGCGTTTCTCAGTTCGTTTAAATAAAAGATGTTCAATAAAATGCGCAACCCCAAATTTACCCTCCGATTCGTCCCTGGAGCCCGCATTGATGACCATGCACACATGGGTTACCGGCAAATTTTGATATTGGAATACCACACGGATTCCATTTGAAAGTCTAATGATTTCGTACTCCATTCAGTTTATGAAATTTCTCTAATTGATGTGTTTACGCATAAATTTGCGCGGGTGAAAAGCAAAACCATTTTTCTTATACAGATGAATGGCCCGCTCGTTATGTTCCTCGACTTCCAGCAAGATCATTTTACAATTCTTCGATTCCAGGTAGGAAGTTACAAAATCGACGGCTAATTTTCCAAGCCCCATCCCCCTGGCTTTTTCGCCCACAAAAAGTTCATCGAGAAGCCCGACTCTTCCTTTGAATTCAAAACTGAAGAAATAAGCGACGATCATATAACCCAAAATATCTTCTCCTTTGCGAATCAACCAAGCTTGTCCAAGTTGAGGGTCATTAACGAAAAGATCAAAATTGTCAATCGTTGTCTTGCGGTCGATATCGTACCCATCGATGGCATAAAATGCTTCCATCATTGTTACAATGGCTGGAATATCTCCTACTTTTAATTCATCAAACTTAATCATTTCGCGCTTGTTTTTGCAAAGCTAGGGATTTTTAAATGCAAAACGGTCATAGTGAAATCACTATGACCGTCTTTTATTCGTTATAAGATTGTTATTATTTACATACGCGGTGGACGCATTCCACCCGGAAATCTGTTTTCCCCTTCGGGATTACCCATCGCGAATTTCTGGAACTTATACGTAAACAAGACCATAAAATAACGGCCCAAACGATTGGTACGACTATCTGTCGTTAGGAAGCCATCTACAGTACGAGAAAGATTTGTTTGCTGATTTAACAAATCAAATGCTTGCAAACGTAATGTCCCACGTTGATCTTTCAAGAATCTTTGTTCTACATAGGTATTGATAATGAACGGATTGGAGGACAACCCCTGACCATAGCCCTGATTGAAAGACTTCGAAAGATCGGCGCCAAAGATTGTGTTCTTCAAAATATTATATGAACCAATTAATGTTGGTGTCCACGTCTGAATATCGCTATTTCGCTGTAATAAGCTATTTTCTGTATGTGTAAATTGGTAACGAACACCCGGATTAATTTCCAGATTTTCGGATGGATTATAACGAAACATTAGTCCTTGAGTCAAGACGAAATTACGGGCTACATTTTTTTGTCCGATATTATCATTTTCATCGATCGAAGAATAGCCAATTGTTTTATTCACCGAAATACCCCCCATCAACATCACATTGAAGGTTTTTTCTTTCCAGGATTTACCGTAGTGGTAAAATGAATTGATCGCATACGGACGATCCCCCGTCTCATTCAGATAACGCGTCTCTGAGATCAATGCCGAATCAATTTTTCCTGTTGTGGGATCCTTCTGAATAGGACCGTAATACGATTTGTTTAAACTAACAATCTTATTATCAGCTAATGATCCATTGAGGAATACAAAGAAATTATTACCCTTTTGAAAGTCGTTTTTACGGAATCGTAGTTTCAAATCGTGATTAAATTCTGGATTCAGGTTCGCATTACCGTACACGATATTTGTTGAACTTGTACTCAGATTATATGGCAAAATTTGAGATACACTTGGTTCTGTTGGCGATCCGGAGTAGTTGACGCTTAAATTGGATTGACGGGAGAATTTATATTCAAAACGAGCAATTGGCATCCAGTTCATGTTGTTACGGGAAATCGGAATAATTTCGCCCGAATTAATCGCTGATCCCCTCAATTGGGATGGTTGTCCAGCGACTCCCACCGAGTAGGTCACTTTGTCATTGCTAAACAAATAATTCGCTCCGATTTTATGGGTTGTAAAAGCATAGTCATAATTATAATCAAGGTTTAACTTCGCATTTTCAAATGCGTTTTCAATACTACTGCTATCTTTATCGTAACCTTTTTGACTGATATTATTGTCATATTTATTTTTGTTGAAATCATAGGTCACCTCCAATTTGCCATTTTTGGATAAAGGCTCGGTATAATTTACCGAAGCTCCTGCATTCCAACTCTTATTGAGCGCATCCTGAACCGTACGTTGGTAAATGTTACTCATGGGCTGGTTGATATTGGATGGGTCGGAAATATACCTATCAAGTATCTGATTTACATCCTTATCTGTTTTGGCATTATTGTAATTGAAATTGAAAAACAAGTTACGTCCATTGTCATTCAGTTTACGGTTATACAAACCACTGATCCCAAACCTTGGCGCTGTGGAGTTTGTTCCAGTTGTTAGTTCCTGTTTATTATCCAAAACATTACTTAAATAAGTAATCGAATTGGTTATCGAATTATTATTCCCGTCATCATAACCAAACTGTGGCACAATCTTAATGTAATCCTTCGCGGTGGGCTTCCACTCTACGTTTGCCTCAAAACGATGATTGCCGCCAATGGTATTTGAATTCGCATCGACACTATCTGCTTGTGTCCGGCCCGGCGTTGCATTCACAATATATCGCTGGGAAAGGGTTGTATTATTGCTATGGCTATAACTATAGCTACCATAGGCTGTCAATTTATCCGAAAAATCCTTCCGAAAATTAAGTCCGATAGAGCCTATTTTAGTGAGACCGTCTGAGCCACCAAACATACCGCCGCCACGACGTCCACCACCACCCTGCCCGCGTCGGGCTCCGCCTCCTGTTGTGTTGAAATCAAAAAGAGGTGCATTGGTATTGTTTAAATTTCCGAGAACGGAGATCTGCTCGCCTTCGCGCATTCCCATCCACATTCCTGTTGCCTGATAACGGTCTTCAGTACCATATCCTGCACGGAGTGTCGTCATGTGACCTTGGTTATATTTAGGATCAATCTGAATGTTCAATACTTTTTCGGAATCGCCATTCTTATTTCCTGTGATATTGGCCATGTCCCCGTAGTCATCGATAATCTGCATTTTTTGGATAATATTGGCAGGAAGGTTTTGCGTGGCGGTTTTTACATCTCCACCAAAGAAGTCCTTACCATTGATCCGCACCCGTTTCACCGATTCTCCCTGAGCAGTGACATTACCATCTTTATCCACCTCCACGCCCTGTAGTTTTTTTAACGCATCTTCAGCAACGGATCCATCACGTAACTTCAGGTCCTTCATCGTGTACTCCAGGGTATCACTTTTCACAACTACCGTCGGCACGCCATCCACAACGACTTCCTCAAGCATTTGAGAATTCTGTTGTAAAGTCAGACTTGGGATAATGTATTTTACCTCTCCCTTCGGAAAGCCGAACTCTTTTTCAAAACGTTCAAAGCCTAAATTAGAAACAGTAATCTTAAATGTATCTGCCTTGATCTTATCGAAAGTGAAAATCCCGGCCATATTTGAACCTGCGGTCATGGAATCCAATTTTGAAGTCAACTTAACTGTTGCTCCCGCAATAACGCGATTTTTATCGTCTTTCAACATTCCTTGTACGCTTCTCGTCTGACCATATACGGTCCATCCTGTTAACATACTCAACAAAAAAAGCATGAAGCCTCTCATAATACTTATTTTTATATTTCTATAATTGACAAATTCTTGACCGAATGCTCCTGTTTTCATTTAACCCATTCCTCCCCGGTCCATGCTCATCAGCACATTCAATATCTTTACAAAAGAAGAGATTATTAGTGTTAATTAATGTAAATGGGCATTATTCACACAGAAGTTACAATGCATAACTCTAATTTTATTTGTATTTTCGTTCATTTACAGAATAAAAAGATGCTACTATCATATTATCAAGATCAACAGGTTGAAGCCGGATGTGACGAGGCAGGCAGAGGTTGCTTGGCAGGACCGGTCTTTGCGGCAGCAGTAATTTTCCCTGCCGATTACCATCACGAGCTTCTCAACGATTCGAAAAAACTAAGCGAAAAAAAACGGATGGCATTGCGTCCTATTATTGAACGGGAAGCACTTGCCTATGCTGTGGCGAGTGTCTCAGCGGAAGAAATAGACCGCATCAATATTCACAATGCCAGCTATCTCGCCATGCACAAAGCCTTGGATATGCTACAGATAAAAGCAGAATATATTATTGTGGACGGGAACAGGTTTATTCCTTATCTGTCAATTCCCCATTCCTGCATTATCAAAGGGGACGGAAAATATCTTTCTATCGCAGCCGCTTCTATCTTAGCAAAAACCTACCGTGACGAGTATATGGACAATATTGCTTCGGATTATCCCGCTTACGATTGGCTTAATAATAAAGGCTATCCGACTGTAAGACACCGGACTGCGGTGCTTGAATACGGGTCAACACCGCATCATAGAAAAAGCTTTAGAATAACTGATCCACAACTCAAATTATTCTAAAGCTTCAACCTTAAAAAAAAGAAACAGCTTGCTATGCAGCTGTTTCTTTTTTTGTCTCCCGTAACGAGAAATATGCTGCTGCCACTATGCCTAATCCAAGGATAATCGACGATATTAAAGTCAAAAGATTACCCATCTTATGTGATTCCGGATCAAAGATAAATTCGACTTTATGTGTTCCTGATGGCAACTGTAAAGCTCTCAGCAAATAATCTGCACGGATAATTGGTATTTCTTTTCCATCGACATACGCCTTCCATCCTTTATCATAAAAAACTTCAGAGAATACCGCAAATGCGTCATTGGTAGCCGTATATTCGTACTGCATTTTATCAGGATGGTACGATGTCAGTTTAATTTCCCCTGTTGTAGCCGAGCTGGACGTTTTTGCTTTGATTTCATTCTGGTACTGTTGATTCACAAACGCTTCTTTACGCGGATCAAAAGAGCTGATCGCCTGCATTTCTTCCGCATTTCCTTTTACGAAGGTTATTTTGTCCACAAACCATGCATTCCCAGCTGCTGTGCTCCGTCTCACGATACGCTGTGACTGGCTTTGAGGATCTGTTGTGATCAAATAACGCACATTAAACATGTCCAGCACATCTTCGTTGAGCGCTCCGTTGAATTGATTCTCCAAGATTTCCTGAAAACGCATTAATTTAGCAGCATGATAACCGCCTAATGATTTATGGTAATAGGAAGGACGTGCATCAGAAAATGGATCTGTTGTCAGGTCAAGGACGCGATAACTTGGGTCTTTATCCATTAAGATCAATTGGTCAACCTCACGTTGCTGGAATACCTGCTGTGTAGTCGCTCCCTTTTCCATAAAGGATTTATCATTCAAAAAGCGTTTATCTACACTCCACAGATCGAATAGGAACAAGACAAGCAAAGTCCCCAATAACGCCCCTTCACTGACCTTCCTTTTGAGGTAAAACCAAACAGCCCCGAATGTAAGCAACACAATAACAAAGGAACGATAAGCATCTTTACTTGCGATATCTTTACGGTCCAAAACCAATTGATTTGCCAGCTCTGTCGCAAAAGATTTATCACCGATCTCCCGTGTGAACGACTCTATTAAATTATTATGACCAGCATTTCTGAAGTTCAAGAATAGATCCGGCAGCAAACCGATCAGCAGACAAACTCCGCCGACACCAGCAAAAGTATACAGCACTTTCTTATCCAGGTTTGGAATTTCCTTAGCCCGTGTTAGCAATTCATTTACCGTCATGACAGCCATGAGCGGAACTGTAATTGAAACGAGAACGAGGATGGATTCCACGGCCCGAAACTTATTGTACATTGGGAAATAATCAAAGAATAAATCCGAAACCAATGTAAAATTCCTTCCGAATGACAAAAGCAATGCTAATACAGTGGTTGTTAATATCCACCATTTGAATTTGTTTTTAACAATGACAAGTCCCAGAATGAACAAGAAGAAAACGCCAGCCCCAAAATACCAAGGCCCTGATGTAAAACGTTTATCGCCCCAATAAGTAGGCATTCCTTGCGCCATCTGTCCAGCCTGAACTGCCGATGCACCTCCTCTTTCCATAAAGAATTTGGCCACATGCGACTTCTCGTCCAATTGACCTCCAGTGGCTCCGCCATAAGCATTCGGGATCAGAAAAGTCATGCTCTCGCCAACACCTTGGCTCCATTCATAAGCATATTCCTTATCCAGCCCTTTTTCTTTTGTACTATTGTTATCGACCTTTGTAATATTAGCATGCCCACGTGTACTCAGCTTACTATACTCCCAGGTGGGCAACAAAATGGAAGCATTCACCATTAAAGCAATGATCACTGCAATCACCTGTCTCCCCGAGGCGATAAAAAACTCCCTTAGTTGTTTTTGCCGGATCGCATCGATTAGGGTAAAAATAACATATACCATCAATGCCATGAGCAAGTAATAGGTTGTCTGTAAGTGATTGACACGAATTTCAAGGGAAAGAAATAACGCCAGCAGCACCGGCCCCCAAAGCCTGCTTCCCCGATAACACATGATCACTGCTGCAATGACAGGCGGTATAAAGGCGATAGCATTGGCGCGGGTGATATGTCCCGCCTCAATATAAATAAAATTGTATGAAGTAAAGGCTATTGCCACTGCGCCTACCGCAGCGAGCCAGGGTTTGATGCGTAATACGCTAAAAAGAAAATAGGCCCCCAAAAGATAAAACAACACGGTGTCCATTGGGCTTGGAAAAACAAATTTGACGGCTTTCAGCATATAAGTGCCGATGTTATTTTCGTTCGCTTGCCAGATCTGATAGGTTGGCATTCCGCCAAACATGGAATTCGTCCACATAGGAGCTTTCCCATCTTTGGCTTTATAGTCAAATAATTCCTTTTGCCCAGCTTGAGCTTGCACCACATCCGATTGAGCAAGAGTCTTTCCCTGCCAGACGGGCGTGAAATAAAAAAATACGAGCACAATGAATAGCGCAATAACGATTAAATGTGCTGAATTTACCTTAAACCAATTTTTCATTTATCCTCTTAGGTTGTTTACAAGTCTTAAAAGCCAAACTTAGATAAATTTGTTTTTATATACAATTATAATTATGACCAATCTATTAAATATGCCTCCCTTGATCCTAGAAAGAAAAGATCACAGAAAGTGTAAGGCCAATGGCGCGATTTTCTTACTTAACGACAGTTCCTGAAAATGAAATGAGACGCCTTTTGCAAAAAAGGCCCTAATTATAGTTAGGGCCAATCTGGATTTATTTCATCTTAACGGCAGTTCCGGTTGCCCCGACCATCATCATTCCGCCTGTTCCTACAGTCTGGAAATCCAGCCGAACGCCTACGACAGCATCGGCCCCTAGCGCCCTAGCACGGTCTTCAAGCTCACGCAATGCTGCCTCACGGGTTTCCTGAAATGCACGCTCATAAGAATTAGAGCGACCACCAAAAAAATCTCTAAAACCAGCCATCATATCTTTAATGGCATTGGCTCCAAGAACAACCTCTGAAGAAACAATCCCCAGATAACGATCGATCTGGTGCCCCTCGATAATACTTGTTGTTGTTAATAACATAATTTTATTCTCCTTTTTGAATTAACTTATTAATATTGGACAATTCGCCAAAAACAACTAAGATATCACCTTCTGCCATTACCGTTTCAGAGGTGGCAATACCAGATGCTTCCTTTTGTTCTTTGGTGATTCCGTCCTTTTTTGTCTCTGTAATTTGCACTGTTGTCAGTACGATAATTTTATAAAGGTTGGTCAGATTGGCCTCCCGCAATGTCATTCCGACATAACGCTGTGGCACCTTTGTTTCTACGATAGAATACCGATCTGACACCTTAAATGAATCAACGATATCAATATTGTCCAACCGCATTGCCAATCGTTCTGCGGCTTCTTCCTCTGGCATGATATACTCATTGATCTCCATAGCTTCCAAAACTGTCTTCTGCAGATCAGATACGATACGGCCAATGATACGTTTTACTTTTAGTTGCTTTAGGAGTGCTACTGTCATGAGCGATGCCCCCTCATCCTCTCCAATGGCGACAATGACAGCATGAGCATCTTTTAAAGGCAGCGAAGATACAGCCTCCCGGTCTGTTGTATCTAGACATACTGTATGCGTGATCTTATCTTTGAGCTGCTCTACAATAGTTAGATTTCGATCCGCACCGATTACTTCATGACCGAGTTCAGTAAGATGAACGCCCAATGAACGCCCGAAGTGTCCTAACCCTAAAACAATATACTTCATAACTCAAACTAAGATAAATTTATTTTATTTGCAAGTCTAATCGCTTTGCAAATAGACACCCTTTGATCTTTTGTCTCTTTATACATAAGCAAACAAAATTAAAACAGGATCTTTTCCTCCGGAAATATAATATTCCTACGGGTCGTATTTTTTATAAATGCTACCAACAAAGTCAACATCCCCACACGACCAACCAGCATGGTCACGACTATGATCAATTTTCCACCCATGCTTAAGGAAGGAGTTATGCCCAAACTTAATCCACAGGTCGTATATGCCGATAAGGATTCAAAAAGCAAATCCTTCATGCTTTTGTCCGGATCGGTAAAAATAAGAACAAAAAAACTCAGCCCAACGACGAGGAATGATAATAGAATAATCGCAAAAGCCTTATTCACGGATTCACTCGCTATTCTCCTTTTAAAAATTTCAATATATTCCTTTCCTTTTGCCAAAGAAATGATATTCAGAAAAGATAGCGCCACTGTCGTCACTTTTACCCCACCTCCAGTAGACCCCGGAGAAGCACCTACCCACATCAATACCATAATCAGAAAAATAGTTGGCGCGCCGACGAAACTCAGATCGATGCTATTGTAGCCCGCCGAACGCGCAGCATTTGCCATAAAAAAAGATGTTGCCCATTCACCGTCAACACCTTTTTCCAAAGAAAGTGTATTTTTGCGTTCCAAAAAATAGAAGAACAGTGTTGCTGCAACAATAATAATCGCATTACATAGCAATACCAATTTGGAGTTAAAACTAAAGCTCCACGCCTTATGTTTGTAATTTTTCTTCGTAACCAAACGGTGATACCAAAGCAATATTGACTCCTTAATGTAGGTATAGAAGTTCAGTACAATTCCAAAGCCTAATCCACCAAGAATAAACAACGAAGAGAGCGCCAGCTGAAATGGATAGTTGAACTTATAAGCCTCATTGGTGATTCCGCCAGATAAAATAGAGAATCCAGCGTTACAAAATGAAGAAATGGAATGGAAGATCGAAAAGAAAATCATACTCCCCATATTAGGGAAATTAGTCTTTTCAAGGGTACTAAAGATCAATATCGCACCTAGAAATTCAAACAATAGTGTAATAAATATCATGGTCAATAAGGTTTTGATCACCGAGGCCACTTTATTTTCCCCCAATATTTCGCCAAACATCAATTGGTTTTTGAATGAGAATCCGCCAGAAAAAAAATAGCCAAAGAAACCCGTAAAGGTCATAATTCCGAGTCCGCCGACTTGTATCAATACAATAATAACGGTCTGGCCAAACATGCTAAAGTTGGTCGAAATATCTGCTACGGATAATCCAGTTATGCAGACAGCACTGGTCGCCATAAACAAGGCATCGACAAAACTGAGCGGAGCTTCTATTGTTGTTCGCGGTAGCATCAATAGGACTGTCCCGATCAGGATAAGCACGAGGAAGCTGATGACAAACAGTATGGTGGGATTAAAATAAAAATTATCGAAAAAGAGGGTACTTTTGGAGAGCTCAGCGATAAAAATAATATAAATACCCAGGTAAATCCACTGCTCGCGGGAAAAGACAGCTAGTGCTTCAATTCCGGCGAAACGGGCTATCAAAATAAAAATAAAATAAATCAGGATGAGCAGTCCGGAGTAATGTTCGACGGCAATTTTTTTCAGCGCATAAATGGATGATGACTCCCGCAACGCGATCATAAAAAAAAGCACAAAAAATAAGTAATGAATTGTCTTGCCCAGTAATATACCCAATATCGGGTCTGTGACATAACCTACGTTGAAAATCACAATTGCAGCACAAATCATGCTGGCGTAGAACATGATCTTATCTACTAGACCGTTTTTATATTTGAAAACAAATCGAACAAAACTTAATATCGAATCTACCATTATAAACCGCAAACTAAGATAAATTTGCCTTTATTCAAAAATCTATCTATATCTTCTCATCCAATGGGCAGGCTATTTTCACGTGAAACGGAATCTGCCGATGCTTTTCAATACATCTTCGCTCCCTAATCTCCCGGGGGTTCTTTCTCCAATTCCCTTTCAGCCTTCTCTCGATCACGTTTTCGTTTTTCTTCTATTTTGGCGGCAGCTTTTGCCTCCTCTTCTTTTTCCTCCTTTAGCAATTCTTCGGCAGTTTTATGCTTTTTAAATATCCCCGAGAATAATTTCTTCGCTTTCTCCACTCCGTTCACGACCTTCTCAACGCGATCAGCCGTATTCATCAATTTTGCTTCGCGCTCTGGCCCTAAACCAACACATTGCTTAATACCCATCAGCAGACTTTGCCACATCGCTTTAAAGAAAGGATGATAGGGATCCCGATGTTTGTTGATATGCCCTATCGTGTATTTACCATACAGGTCTGGGTTGCCGGGATTGAATAAAACCTGATTGACCATGAAAGAAAGAAAGCCCTTCTTTTCCCTGCGTCCGTCGTCACCTGTTTCAGAGAGTATATTAACCTTTAGATCATTGTAATCCATTTTAAACGTTCCTTTGCTTCGATAATCATTGGCCCAGACATCAAATACGATTTGTTTCAGGTTACCAGATTTAACCTCAACATTAAGCAGTGGCCGAATCATTTTATTAACAACTGTTAAATCCATCTGTCCAAGACTCCCTTTGTAGGTATAAGCCCCAACTTTAGAGGTCATATCAAAAACAAAATTGGTCACGAGCTTTCCTGAATTCATAAAATTAGTACTCAGATTAGCCCGCATGAGTTTCTGTTTCAGCAACTTTGTCGAATCGTTGGTCACATTCAATATTGTACCGTAGGTATGATTGAAAGTGATAGTTCCTATCTGGCTATATTTATCGCTCATCTCGGAATAAGAAATGCCAATATTATCCAAGATCAGCGAATCAATTCCCAACCGGGTTGACATCCGCATCAATTTCATGTGTGGCGCATTTCCGATCTGCCGGGTAGCAGAACTTTTGTAATGCTTATCGCTATAGATAGAAAGTTGCCCATTCTTTAAAAATGCTTTTTGTGCATAAACCTTTTTATCTCTGGAAAGCTGTCCAAAATTGAACTCCGTCAGTTTAAGGGTGTCCATTTTAAAAACAACATAACTCCCGCCTTCCCCTTTTTTCTTGTAGTAAGCCGCTTTATTTAACGTCGGTTGGTAAGCTACTTTAGTCAAAAGGACATTTCTTTCTTTACTATTGATCTTAAGCTTATCAAAATTGATTTTATAAAATCCATCCGGAGTTTGATAAGTAAAGCCCGGCACTTCAATGTCGATCATCTTCGTATGATAAAAACGCTGTCTATCTTGTTCCGAAGTTGAATCAATAAGAACGTCATCAATCCGCACTTTTACTTTTTTTATTTCAAAGTCCTGATGTACCCCCTTTTGTACCTGAGTATATTTAAAATCTATATTATTCAAGTTAACAGCTTCAACATGAATCTTCTTTAAATTATCTTTTATCTTCTCATACAAGGGTTTCTTAGGACCTTGGCTTACCGTATCGTTATAACTATGCAGCTCATTGATAACATGTATAGTGGGCGTATCCACAGTAACATCGTGTAAAAAAAGCTCTTTATCCATCAGCACCTTACGGATGCCAAAACTTTTAATCTTAAGCTTGTTGATGGCTATTGCGTAGCGATTGTCCGGAGCCTTTTTCAGAAGCTCCAATTTCTTATACACTATACTATCAGGAATTAAATGAAGGTTATCAATGGTCAGATTCCCCAACGCCAGATTAACATGGATATCGTCATAGTGAACCGTATACAAGCTATCTGTCGCCTGCAAAACCAACTGTTTTATTTTGGTATCCAGCAGCGGTTTCCATTTATTGCTAAAATACATAATGCTTCCGGTCAAAGCCAGAAGGATAAACACAACAATTCCAATGATCCACTTAAAAATAGGCTTCATAAAGTCGCAATCTCTTTGTAATTTAGTCTTTATTTTATTGAATAGCAAACAAGATCAATTCCCTTTTTGTTTCAACTACTATTAAATAAAGCGAATATGCAGCTTCGGACACGACATTTTTTATTTCTTATACCTTTTTGGCTACTTGTATTCAATTCTTGTTCAGATTCCAACCCCGAAACAGGCTTCTATTATTGGAAAACGGTCTTTAAAATTGACACCATGGAGCATCGTGCACTAAAAGAAGTCAAAGCCAAATCCATATATACACGAATTATGGATATAGACTTTGACCCATCCGGTGTTCAGGCGGTCCCGATTAGCCCCATTACCTTTCCCCAGCCAGTCCCTAAAGAACAAGCGTTAATACCAGTCGTGTTTATCAATCAACGCATTTTTTCAGAAATGGACAGTTTACAGATAAGGGCTTTAGCCAATAAAATTGTACCTTTTGTCTCTGCAAAAATTAAGCAGGCCGGCAAAGAAGAATTTAACGCATTGCAACTGGACTGTGACTGGACTCAATCCTCACGGGACAAATTCTTCTACCTGCTCAAGTACCTACAAGAATTACCTGATTTAAAAGGCATTGTCGTCAGCTCAACATTAAGGTTACATCAGGTTAAGAACACGGTTACAAGTGGTATCCCGCCAGTAAAAAAAGCAACATTAATGTGTTACAACATGGGCAACTTGCGCCAATTCGGAAACCAGAATTCTATCCTGAATCAACAGGATCTAAATACCTATTTAGGTGGTACGCTACGCAATTATCCAATGGAAATGGATATCGCTCTTCCCTTATTTCAATGGTTTGTGGTCTTTAGAAACAATAGTTACATCGGCATTTCAAAATATATTAGCGAGCAGGATATCAATAATACAAACCTATTTACCCATAATCCGAACAGCAACTTATATATTTTGGCTGTCGATCTCCCTAAAGCAAACCTCAAAAAAGGAGATGTCGTGCGGTTTGAGAAAGTAACACAAAATGATCTTTTGCAAACGGCAAAATTTTTGAGGGGAGAGTTGAAAGGGAAAAAACATCAGATTATTTTTTATCATTTAGATCAAGCTACATTAGCAAATCATGACAATGCCGAGTTACAGGAAATTATTCGTGCTTTCTAGCACTACTATTGCATTCTTCTTTGGAGAAATTGCAACAAATATCGCTTGTGGTCCCGAAGTGGATCCCTATGACAACCAAACGACTTATTATCTTCCAAATCTTGAAGACAACGGGTTTTCTGCATTTCAATACATCCCTTATCAATTTCTCTACACTGAAGAAGCTCCAGTTAAGGAAAGCCTCGTTAACAGCGAAGCTTGGGCAAAACACTTGGGGCCTGGAGTAAATGTAAATGATATTGAACAATTAATGTACCGCAGCGATTCGGCGACGGCTGATTTGGTCAGTAATCAAAAAAAATCTTCCTGGAGTAATCTTCCTGACTCCATCAAAGGAAATACATTTGTACAAACCTTAATTGATGGTAAACATGAGCCTGAGCGAGCTTACTTTGTTTTCACAAAAAAGCAAGAGCCTATTACAAATGTTCAGCATAATTACTGGGATCCCGATACGCGGAATTTTAAAGAGATCGTACAATATGCTGAACTCGCCGAAACGCAGATCAACAAGCATAAAAAAAACAGTTTTCTTTTTGTGCGTTATGCTTATCAGGCTGCACGCTTATATCTATTCGGTCAGGAATATGGGAAAAGTATTGCAATTTATGAAAAATACCTACAGCCCATTAAAGGCAATGATGCGATTCTAAATTGGGCACTTTCAAACTATGCTGGCGCCGTCCGTAAAAATGGAGATGGAGCCAAAGCCGCCTACCTTTTTTCCAAATTATTCACAGCAAGTCCCGAAAGACGGGTTTTGGCCTACTCAAATTTTCATTACATCACAGCTTCCGATACTGAAATTTTTCAATATGCAACCAATGATGCCGACAATTTTAACATTAACGCCATTATTGGTTTCGGTACAGGAGACCGCACCATGAAATATTTAAACGCCTGTTATAAGCTTGATCCAGCCAATACAGTAAATGCCGTTTTGCTAGGAAGAGAAGTGAATAAAATAGAAGGTGACATGAACGAGTCGTTTTACATCGGCTACGGCGAAAACTATAATTATTATTCCCGAAACGAGGACAAAAACACGGTTAAACAACACTTGGATTCCCTTCGTAATTTTGCTTTAAACCTTTATCAAGACAAAAAATACGTCCAACCACAGCTCGGCTTGATTACTGCAGCCTATTTAAGCTGGATGAACAAAGAAAATGATCTTGCAAAAAAATATCTTGCCCTGGTCAAGGAAAGTGATCTGAACCCTAAGCTGGCAGATCAATATCAGATTACGGCATTACTTGCGCAGTTAGCCGATTGGCAAACCAGCAAACAGATAGACCAACCAAAGCTTGTCAAAACATTGGCATGGTTGGAAGAGAAGGCCAAAGAAGACGGTAAAAGTTCAAGCAAGAAAAACGAATGGAGCTATAGTGCTTTCGAATACAGCAACTATAGTTTAATCGCCAGAAACATACTCCAGAATCTCGTCGTCAAACACTATCTCAGCACGCAGGATACTGCCATGGCGAGTTTAGCCGCTGTTAAAGCAGATATTTTCTATAATTATGGTGTCGCAAAGGATTATCTTGAAGACAACATGCAATGGTCCACCATGCACTTTTGGGAAAATAGTCTTACACCCAAAACATTAATAAAAATAAGAACTTTATTGTCCGACAACACACAGCAAAACACATTATCCCGTTTTTTATTGGAGGATATCAAGCATTTCAATAGAGACTATCTGACCGAGCTTTTAGGGACAGCATATTTACGGGAACTGGACTTCCAAAACGCCGCCAAAACACTACAGACGCTTCCTAAAGACCACAAAACAAAAGAAATAAAGAACTCGTACAGCGAAGATGAAAATAATGTTATACCCAGCCCATTCATCGTCACCATCAATGATTATCCCAAGAAATACGGAAAAGAGAATACAACCAAGCTAAAATATGCTGAACGTATGGCGCGATTGGAAAATGCCATAAAAAGCGAAAAAAACAATCAGAAGAAAGCAGACTATTATTTTCAGATGGCTACAGGAATTTATCAGACCAGCACCTACGGAAATGCCTGGTCCCTGGTGTCGTACGATTGGGCATCCTCAGACAGTCATGCCGCTACAACAATTCACTGGCAACGGAATTATTTACAGACAAAATCAGCAAAAGAATGGTATTCCAAAGCCCGTTCACTGAGCGCAGATAAAGAATTTAAGGCCAAATGTACCTTCATGCTTGCAAAATGTGAACAGAAGGATTTTGTTTATACAGATGAAACACGCTGGCAATACTATGACTCCCCTTTGAAAAATCCGTTCTACCGCTTTTCGCTGCAGAATAAATACTTTAAAGAGCTAAATACGCATTATAAGGACACGCCTTTTTTCAATATGGCTTCAAAGGAATGTACCTATCTAAGGGACTACCTGAATCTAACACAAGCCATAAAATAAACCCGCTCGTCCTTTTAAATACAGAAGAGGCTTCCATATGTGGAAGCCTCTTCTGTATTAAGCTCTACTATCTTCATTATGATATATGCTGAGATAACTATCGTAACGTGAAGATTCA
Organism: Sphingobacterium sp. DR205; assembly: GCF_011064245.1. Classification (NCBI taxonomy): domain Bacteria; kingdom Pseudomonadati; phylum Bacteroidota; class Sphingobacteriia; order Sphingobacteriales; family Sphingobacteriaceae; genus Sphingobacterium; species Sphingobacterium sp. DR205. The sequence continues at coordinate 7,128,805 of NZ_CP049333.1, forward strand.
ATCTCCCCATCCTCCACGGCTCCCATAATAACACAGCCGGGCTCGTTGATATGTCTACAATTATTGAATCGGCACTGGTTCATCAACGCGCGCATCTCAGGAAAAAAATGGGACAGTTCTTGCTTTTCGATATCCACAATCCCCAATTCGCGAATGCCGGGCGTATCAATCAGTTTTCCCCCAAATGGCAAATCAAACATCTCCGCAAATGTTGTGGTATGCTTGCCTTTGTCAGACCAGTCTGAAATTTCACCCGTTTTCAGACCATATTCAGGTACAATTGCGTTGATCAATGTGGATTTACCCACACCGGAATGTCCCGAAACCAATGTAATCTTATCCTGAAGCAACCCCTTGACAACATCAATGTTCTTTCCTGTTAGGGCAGACACCTCATAACACAGATAACCTATTCGTTCATAAATAGCTTTATACTCGGCCAATATCTCTAGCCCCTCATCACTAAAAAGGTCGAGTTTATTAAAAATAAGCACCGCTGGTATGCCGTAAGCTTCGGTCGTTACTAAAAAACGATCAATAAAACCCAAAGAAGTTGGTGGAGAAGCCAAAGTGACCACCAGTAAGGCTTGGTCCAAGTTAGCTCCGATAATTTGCGTTTGTTTAGAAAGATTCACCGACTTTCGAATAATGTAATTGCGACGGGGCTCCAGCTCGCGAATGACAGCACTTTCAAGATCCGGCTCTACATCAAAATGCACCCAATCGCCCACAGCTACCGGGTTGGTTGTTTTAATTCCCTTGGTACGAAATTTCCCTTTGATCCGGCAATCATATCTTTTGCCGTCTTCGCCCAAAACCTGATACCAACTACCCGTAGACTTAGTTACCAATCCTCTCATAGAACCTGTTGCATTAAATGTGTCATAGCACAAAAATCGGAAAAATTTATTAAACTTACGGTTTGATGAATTTCTTACCTTTGTAAGGAGACTAAAATTCAATTTTGTGAAAAAACTATTTCTTTTAGATGGAATGGCTCTTATATATAGAGCATATTTTGCATTGAGCAAGACCCCACGCATCACCTCGACAGGGTTGAATACAGGGGCAATCATGGGATTTACCAATACACTATTGGAGGTATTGAAAAATCAGCAACCTTCTCATATAGCAGTAGTGTTCGACACGGATGCTCCTACCGCACGCCATATTGAATTTGAAGCCTATAAAGCACATCGCGAAAAAATGCCGGAAGACCTTGCGGCCTCTATTCCTTATATCTACCGTCTGATTGAAGGATTTAATATTCCAATTATTACAATGGACGGCTATGAAGCGGATGATATTATCGGAACATTGGCGAAAAAAGCAGAACAAGAAAACTTCCAAGTCTACTGTATGACACCGGATAAAGATTTTGGTCAGCTTGTCTCGGACAATATTTTTATTTACAAACCGGCACGCATGGGCAATGGGGCTGAAGTACAAGGAGTCAAAGAAATTCTCGAAAAATGGGAAGTTACCGATGTCTGCCAGGTCATTGATATTTTGGGTCTATGGGGAGATGCTGTAGATAATATTCCGGGAATTCCCGGCATCGGAGAGAAAACGGCAAAGAAACTTGTTCAGGAATTTGGCTCCGTTGAAGGCATTATAGCCAATGCGGATCAGCTTAAGGGCAAAATGCGTGAAAATGTCGAAAATTTTGCCGAACAGGGGCTGATCTCAAAAAAACTAGCAACAATTCTATTGGATGTTCCAGTTGAACTTAACGAAAAAGCATTGGAACTTGAGGATCCGAATAAAGAGATTCTCGAGCCGCTTTTTGCTGAACTGGAATTTAGAACGCTTGGGAAAAGAGTATTTGGAGAAGATTTCTCCATCCTTGAGAAAAGTGCTCCTGTAAATGGGCAGATGGATTTATTTGCTGTACAGACAACAACTATAACCACAAGTACAGCTATAGAAATAGAAGCATCTAGTGAAAATATTGTTCTAAACAATATCCATAATACGACACACGAATACAGGTTAGTGGATACTCGTGATGAACAAGAAAAACTTGCCAAGGAGCTAGCCACAAAGGACAGCTTTTGCTTTGATACCGAAACAACAGGATTAGACGCGAATCTCGCTGATATTGTCGGACTATCTTTTTCGTTTGAAACAGCAAAAGCATATTATATCCCTACGCCAGCAAATCGGGAAGAAGCACAGCGAATCGTCGACATTTTTAAACCAGTGCTTGAAAATCCAGCCATTGAAAAAATAGGTCAGAATATAAAATACGATATTCTCCTATTGGCAAGATATGGTGTTAAGGTCCAGGGGACCTTATTCGATACCATGCTGGCGCATTACCTCATTGACCCTGATACACGTCATGGCATGGATGTACTTGCAGAGAACTATCTAAATTACACCCCAGTCTCAATTACCGAACTCATTGGAGAAAAAGGGAAAAAGCAAGGAAATATGCGGGATGTTGATTTCGAAAAAATCAAAGAATATGCTGCAGAAGATGCGGACATTACTTTGCAGCTAAAAAACATATTTCAACCACTTCTGGTAGAGACAGACACGCTGCAATTAGCTCAGGATGTCGAATTTCCACTTGTTTACGTACTTGCCGAAATCGAGCGTAACGGCGTAAAAGTGGATGTACCTGCCCTCGGTGAATTTTCAAAAATCTTAGAACAGGACATTCGCAATCTCGAGGAGTCTATATTTGAAAAGGCAGGAGTTAATTTTAATATTGCATCTCCCAAACAATTAGGTGAAATACTGTTCGATAAACTCCGATTGGATCCAAAGGCAAAAAAAACAAAAACAGGGCAATATAAAACGGGTGAAGATGTTCTATTAGCTTTAGCGCACAAATCGGATATCGTTCAGGATATTTTGAATTTTAGACAATTACAGAAATTAAAATCAACTTATGTAGATTCATTACCGGAGTTGATCAATCCAGAAACCGGTCTGATTCATACATCCTACAATCAAGCCGTCGCAGCCACTGGCCGCCTGAGCTCTACCAATCCCAATTTGCAGAATATCCCGATTCGCACGGAAAGAGGCCGGGAAGTGAGAAAAGCCTTTATTCCCCGCTCAGCGGACAATGTGATCTTATCCGCCGATTATTCACAGATCGAATTGCGCCTAATTGCGGAATTGAGTAAAGATCAAAATATGCTGGAGGCCTTCAGTCAAGGACATGATATCCACCGTGCTACGGCAGCGAAAGTTTATAACATGGCTTTCGACGAAGTAACGTCCGAACAACGACGCAATGCGAAAGCAGTCAACTTCGGCATTATTTATGGTCAATCCGCCTTTGGTCTATCCCAAAATCTAGGTATCTCACGCAAAGAAGCAGCGGACATTATTAATGAATACTTCAACCAATATACGGGTATAAAAAAGTATATGAGCGATGCTGTTGAATTTGCGAAAGAGAAAGGTTACGTTGAAACAATTTTAAAGCGTAGACGTTATTTGAGAGATATTAATTCGGCAAACATGACGGTTCGCGGATTTGCTGAACGAAATGCAATCAACGCACCGATTCAGGGGTCAGCAGCAGATCTAATCAAGATTGCCATGATTGCAATACAACAAGAAATCGAACAACAGGGACTCAAGGGCAAAATGATTATGCAGGTTCATGATGAACTGGTCTTTGATGTTCCGAAACAAGAAATCGAAGCATTCAAAACCATTATTCTGGACAAAATGACAAATGCTATAAAAACGACGGTCCCATTAGTCGTTGAAATCGGAGAAGGTAAAAATTGGCTTGAGGCACATTAATTTTTGTTATGACTAAAAAATTCATTTATATACTGTTGTTTTTATCATCGTTTTGCTTTAAATCTATTTTAGCACAAGAAGGTAAACCCGTATTTTACGAAAAATTAGATCAGGGATTGATTCGTTTCTATTTTGATAAATATTATTATCTGGCAACAAAAGATTGCGAATTCAAAACAATTGAACGCGTCAGCAAATTTGATTTCACAAAACAGATTTTCGACGGGGAATTTCGTGATTTTGCCCCCAATGGCGATCGCATACTGGTGGGAAACTATACAGATGGTAAAAAGGAGGGTTTATTTCAGGCTTTTCACCCAAATGGTGTGCTGAAATGGGAGATAAATTTTAAAGATAACTATCCTGTTGGCGATTGGAAATATTATTATCCTGATGGCAAACCATTATTGACGATCTCTTATGGTGATTTTGGTTATTTCATCAAAGATTACTGGGATAACCGGGGAAAACAGGAAGTTGTTGAAGGTGAAGGAAACTATGAATTTGCAATACCTTTTGAAGGCTTCACTGAATTTGGTTACGATTTTTATCTTCGCAAAGGTAAAGTAAAAGGTGGTAAACCACAGGGAAATTGGAACACCTACTTTTACAATGTGGGGCAGCAACCCATTTACGCAATGACACAGCGATTTGTCAATGGAAAAATCACCGCAACCTACGATGATAATGGAGAACTCCCAAGCGAAGATTTTCAGTCGTTGAGCATTTTGCCCTACGATTATTTTGTCCGTGCAGAATTATTACAGGGTAAATCCTGTAATTTTGATGACTATTCAAATTTCTATACGTTTCTTGCCAAACGCTTTACCGATGGCTTCAATAAAAGTGGAATTGAAGTTACCGGTCAATTAAACTTTTCCTATGATGTTGAGGTCAAGAAAACAGGGATAGCCAATTTACGGAGCCTCAAATTGAATGTAAACTCAGATAATGAAAATTATCTTAATATTTTGAATCGCATTGCCAAAAGCATAGATTTTTATTTTCCAACCTACAAACAAGATCAACCTCAGGACGATACGATTAAAGTTTCTGGGAGTATTGCAACAGCAGGTGATGGAAAGGTCTATACGCATTCAATTAAAATTGAAAGAGAAATCGACAATTCGAGTAAATAATTATCTTTGCAGAAATAAATAGATATGAAATTCCATAAAGAAGGATATACCACCTTAGCGATTGCTATACTTATTATCTTTATCATCAATGCCGTTGCGGATTATTATGATGCGTCACAGTATGTAAAATGGTTTATATATGCCCTATCAGCATTCCTATTCATCACTGTTGTCCAGTTTTTTAGAAGCCCCAAGAAAGTCGTTAGTCCACAAGATGGTACAATCTTATGCCCCGCAGATGGAAAAGTTGTAGTTATCGAAGAAACCGAAGAAAACGAGTATTTTCATGACAGAAGGATCCAGGTCTCTATTTTCATGTCTCCCGTCAATGTGCATGTGAATCGAAACCCCATCAGTGGTCTGGTCACTTTTTTCAAATACCATCCGGGGAAATTTTTGGTTGCCTGGCATCCAAAATCCTCTACAGATAACGAAAGAACGACTGTCGTGGTGAAAGATAAAGAAGGAAGAGAAGTTCTTTTTCGTCAAATCGCCGGCGCATTAGCCCGCCGCATTGTTTGGTATGTAAAAGAAAATGATCAGGTTGTTCAAGGAACCGAGTTCGGTTTTATCAAATTTGGTTCGCGTGTCGATCTATTTCTACCGCTGGGAACAGAAATCAATGTGAATATTGGCGATAAAGTTACTGGGGCCAAGACCATTATCGGAAAATTTTAACAATTTATTAATACCATAATAAGTAACTTAGGCTCCAATTAGGGGCCTTTTTTATTCAACAGATGAATTTTAGACAATTATTATTGGCAAACTCCGCTGGCGTTGGTATCGCAATATCCACCATCAGCTTTTATTATAAACACGATCTTCAGACCGCGCTGATTATATTTTTTGTTGCGCTTGTGGTCTGCTTTCTGCTATTCAACTATCTGTTCGAGAAATACATCTATCGCCGTCTCAATACCATGTATAAGCTAATTCACAACCTCAAGCTTGGCAAGGACCTTAAAGATGCAATTGGTGAACACGTCAGTGAAGATCCCATCACAGATGCCGAGAACGATGTCAAAGCTTGGGCGAAAGATAAAAAAAATGAAATTGAACAATTAAAATCTCAGGAGAAATTTCGGCGTGAATTCCTATCCAATATCTCACATGAATTCAAAACACCCCTCTTTGCCACCCAGGGTTACATCGAAACCCTGCAAGATGGATTAATGGAGGAGGATATGGAAATGGCAAAAAATTTCTTGGATAAAGCTGCCCGCAATCTTGATAGATTAAATTATCTCATTCAGGATTTAGATGAAATATCCAAATTGGAATCGGGGAAAATGGTCTTGAACATTGAAAAATTTGACATTGTAGACCTGATTAAAGATACCTCATATTCGTTAGAAGACAAGGCCAAACAACACAATATCAAAATTGAGTTTAAACCTAAAGCTGGCACACCGCACTGGGTCAAAGCCGACCGCAACAAAGTACATCAGGTGCTGTATAATCTAATAGACAATTCCCTGAAATATGGGAAGGAAGGAGGGACCACAAAAATCAAAATTTTTCCACTATTTGAGCAAGTGCTCATTGAAATCACTGACGATGGTTATGGTATTGAAGAAAAAAATCTGAGCCGCGTATTCGAGCGATTCTTTCGAACAGACAAAAGTCGATCGAGAGATATTGGCGGTTCTGGCCTAGGTCTAGCTATTGTAAAACATATTATTGAAGCCCATCAGCAAAATGTTAATGTCCGCAGTACCGAGGGTATTGGAACCACGTTTGGCTTTACTTTACAAAAAGTTCAGACCGGAGATTAAACAATTGATGACACTTTTGTGTTTAAACAAAACCAATGTTAACATTAACTTAACATTAGGGTGTTACTTTTGCAAAAATAAATTTAAGATATGTCTTTAAATAGCATTTTTCAATACTTCGTTCCAAAGGACAAAAAATTCTTTCCTTTGTTTGAACAAGCAGGCAACAATTTGATCGAAATGTCTCAGTTGTTAAAAGATATTGTTAACTCAAACAATCCCGAGAAGAAGAAGGAGTTCACACGCAAGATGGAAGACTTGGAGCACAGAGGTGACAACATCACCCATCAAATTCATTTGGAACTAGGCAAAAACTTCATAACACCTTTTGACCGTGAAGATATACACTCACTAGCAAGTTCATTGGATGATGTAGCGGACTTTATACATGGCGCTGCCAACAGAATGGATTTATACAAAGTAGAAAAAGCAACAGAGCCAATGATCGAAATCGCGGATCTATTGGTAGAAGCTACGGAGCATGTCTCAAAAGCAATCCACGAACTTCGTGACTTAAAAAACATTCGCAACATTACTGATTCGTGCGTACGTATCAATAGTGTTGAAAACAAAGCAGACTATATTTTTGACAAAGCGGTGGCTGATCTTTTTGAATTTGAAAAAGATGCGATCTCATTGATCAAACACAAAGAGGTATTATCCGCAATGGAAGATGCAACAGACAAATGCGAGGATGTTGCTAACGTCTTAGAAAGTATTCTAGTTAAAAACGCATAATCATTCGATCATTAGTGCATAAAAATTCTACGAGATTATGATGTCAACATTACTCGTTGTTGTGATTGTCCTAGCGATTGCATTTGACTACATCAATGGATTCCATGATGCCGCCAACTCAATTGCGACAGTTGTATCAACAAAAGTTCTCACACCGGCAATGGCTGTATTATGGGCTGCCATATTCAACTTTGCTGCTTATTTCTACTTTACAGACCATAAAGTGGCCAACACCATTGCCAAAACGGTATTGGAAGAATATATTACCCTTGAGGTCATTTTTGCGGGCTTGCTCGCAGCAATTGGCTGGAACTTGTTTACTTGGTATTACGGAGTACCATCGAGTTCATCACATACCCTAATTGGAGGTTTTGCGGGATCAGGAATGGCCTATGCTTTCATTCTTGGAGCAGATCCTATTCATGCCATTAATATCGATGCGACTTTAAAAATTATCGCTTTCATCGTTCTGGCCCCAATCATTGGTATGACCATATCCATTATCATTACGCTCATAGTAATCAACTTGGCGAAAAACTCCCGTCCTAGTGTTGCCGAAAAATGGTTTAAAGTACTACAGTTGGTTTCTTCGGCGGGTTTGAGTTTTGCCCATGGAGGTAATGACGCACAAAAAGTAATGGGTATTATCCTTGTAGCCATGGTAGCTGGTGGCTATATGGAAAACACGGAACATATGCCTGAATGGATTCCGTTGACTTGTTACGCAGCAATAGCAGCCGGAACAATGAGTGGTGGCTGGAAAATTGTGAAAACAATGGGAACGAAAATCACGAAAGTAACACCATTAGAAGGGGTTTGTGCTGAATCCGCGGGAGCCGTTACCTTAGGGATAACCGAACATTTCGGGATTCCGGCATCTACAACACACACAATCACAGGTGCCATTATCGGTGTCGGTGTTGTCAAGCGTGTATCGGCTGTCCGTTGGGGTGTTACCATCAGTTTATTATGGGCCTGGATACTGACAATTCCGGTGTCGGCATTGCTTGGCGGGCTGTCTTTAGTTATCGTTCATTATTTACTTTAGAAAGAATTTCTTAATTTTTTTCTTAAAGCTATTGAAACAAAACAAAAATTTGGTACTTTCGTACCGAATTTTTGTTTTGTTGTTTCACATTAAATACTTAATTTAGTGCAAAATATAGCAAAAACAAAAATTTAACATAATTTTAAGACTTTGGCACGGCAATTGTACTGTTCCATGTGTTAAGACAAGAGAATTTAAAGTTTGAAAACAATTAAAATTAATAATAACCTTAAAAACAAGAGTATGAACTATTCTACAATTAAAAAAACAGCTGTTGCTGCTACATTAGTTGCCGCTTTAGGTTTCGCTGATACAGCACAAGCTCAACAAGTATTCGGTGGTAGATCACAATACAGAACTTGGTCTATCGGAGTTCAAGGCGGTATTACTACTCCTAATGCTGTTATCGGTGGTAACAACAACTTTGGTCAAAAAGTTGGTTACTTCCAAAACAAAGTAGGTGAGTACTATGGTTTGACAGTACGTAAACAATTCTCTCACCTATTCGGTTTAGAAGTTGAAGCGAACCGTGGTAAGATCAAAACTTACAACCACGATGAGTCTGGTCCTGCTTTTGAAGCTGGTTCTGGCTCTAAATTAGGACGTGCTCAATCAGCAGAAACAAAGGTAAACTGGGCGGCTAGCTTAAACGGTGTGTTCCAATTAGGTACTATTGACTTCTTGAGAAGAGAAAACGCAGTTAATTTCTATGCTAAAGTAGGTATCGGTGCATTCGCTTACAATCCTATTCAGTACTCTAACAATGATTTTGGTGGAACTGTTGTTTATAATCAAAAATGGGGTGAAGACGTATTAGGAGATCGTTCTCCTTCAGAACCTCAAGATAAGGAGTACCGCTTAGGTATGATCGTTCCTGTGGGTGTTGGTGCTAAATTCAAATTATCTGAAGTTGTTGCGTTGAACTTAGGTTACACAATGAACTTCACTGATGAAGCATTATTGTACGGACCAGGTAGAAACACTACTACGAAACAACGTTTCGCTAACGTATACGGTGGTTTAGAGTTCACTTTAGGTTCAAAAGACAAACAAAACTTGACTTTTGCTAACCCAGTTGCTACAATGTATGATGAATTGAAAGATCCTTCATTGAGAAACGAAGTTGAAGCATTGAAACAACGTGTAAGCACTTTAGAAGGTACTGTTAACACATTAAGTGCTGATGCTGATGGTGACGGTGTATCTGACAAATTTGATAAATGCCCTAACACACCAGCTGGTACTCCAGTAGATGGTTCAGGATGTCCAATCAAATTCCCAGAGCCAGTTGTTAACAACGTTACTTCTAACGGTTACTATGCGCCAATTCAATTTGAATTTGATAGCTCAGTATTACAGACTTCATCATACTCAACTTTAGACAAATTGGCTAAAGAAGTACGTGATAACAATTCATCTGTAACTTTAGACGGTTATGCATCTGCAGAAGGTTCTGAAGCTTACAACTTGACTTTGTCTAAAGACCGTGCTAACTCTGTAAAACAATATTTGGTAAATGCTGGTGTTTCTTCATCAAGCATCACTGCTAACGGTTACGGAGAGAAAAACCCAGTTGCTTCTAATTCAACTGAAGAAGGTCGTGTTCAAAACCGTCGTGTTGAGATCAAAAAATAATCGTATATAATTTATACCATTATATTAAAAGCCGGCTCTAGAGCCGGCTTTTTTATTTTGACAGTATTTATCCTTAACTTTGTGGATGATATCCAATTTGTGGAAAATTTATTCAAGCAAATTAGATAAGAAATTAGTATTTTGATTTAAGGAACAGAATACTGGTTTTAAACTTTTGAGAATGGAAGAGGATTTTGAATTTGAAAACCCCGAAGAAAGAAAAATCTCGGTGGACAGATATGAGGAAATGCTTCGAAACGAGGATCAGTATTTTTTTGACTCCAAGGCTTTCGAAGGAATAATAGACTACTACGCTGAAAAAAATGACCCTGTAAAGGCTTTACAAGTAACAGAATTTGCGATAAGCCAACATCCCTTTGATATTACCTTTCTGTTAAAGCAGGCCCAATTGTTTTCAACAATTCAGCAATACCGGAATGCATTGGCAGCTCTGGACAAAGCGGAACTACTGGAAGCTTCAGAAGGCGATATATTTTTGATTAGAGGTGGTATACTGGGAAGTATAGGACAGTTTGATGAAGCATTGGATCAGCTATTCAAAGCATTGCCCTTATTGGACAATAAGGATGAAGTCTACTTTCATGTTGCGATGATTTTTCAGGCGCAAATGAATTATGACAAAGCTATTGTCTATTTAAAGAAAGCACTTGAACTTAATATGGACTATCAGGAAGCTCTCTATGAACTGGCTTATTGCTATGATGTGCTTGACAGACAGGAAGAAAGTATATCTTTTTATAAAAAATATATTGACTCAGATCCGTATTCGTATTATGCCTGGTACAATTTGGGTAATTCGTATCATAAAATCAGCAAATTCGAAGAAGCATTGGACGCTTATGACTATTCCATATTGATCAAAGAAGATTTCTCGTCGGCTTATTTCAACAAAGGGAATGCACTTGTCAACTTAGACCGCTATCAGGAAGCTTTGGATGTCTATAAGCAAACCTTCGAATATGAACAGCCTAGCGCCGACACTTATTGTGCAATAGGCGAATGCTACGAAAAGCTCGAACAAATGGAAGAAGCTCGAAACTACTATAAAAAAGCTGTGAAGCTAGATGCCGAACTAGCGGATGCCTGGTTTGGTATCGGAGTTACACTGGATTTTGAAGAACGTTATTTTGAATCGCTTCATTTCTACAAAAAAGCTTTGGAATTGGAAGACACAAATCCAGATTACTGGTTTGCCATCGCAGATGCAAGGTATAAGCTACAGCAAATTGATCAAGCTGAGGAAGCCTATAAGAAAGTTGTTGCATTAAATCCATCCGATATTGATGCTTGGCTCGATTATTCGTCTATCTTATTCGAACAGAGCAAAATGGATGAAGCCATCAATGTGATGTCGGATGCGATCACGCAAAATCCTGAAGCAGCAGAATTATACTATCGTGTAGTGGCTTATCTATTTGCTAATGGACAATACAATGAAGCTTTAAACTTTTTGGAATTAGGCTTAGCTACAAATCCCGAAAAGCATTACATTCTCTTTGATTACCTCCCCCAATTACAGGGAAATCAAATCATTACTGAGATTGTAAAAAAATACACAAAACCAAAAAATTAAAACAGGAAACATAGCTATACCCTTAGTCAATCTTTCAGATATAACTGAAGGTATACAATTAGATTGAGCGTAAAGCTCAAAGAAGTATTAAACCATTCGATGAAAAAATTAGGTCTGATAGGATATCCGCTAGGACATTCGTTTTCCAAGAAATACTATTTAGAAAAATTTGAAAAGGAACATATTGAACATATAGATTATGATCTATATCCAATTGAACGCATAACAGATTTTCCTGCAATTTTTACGAATAAGGACTTTTATGGAGTAAATGTTACTATTCCCTATAAAATAGAAGTCATGGATTATCTCGACGAACTGTCAGAAGAGGCCGAGGCCATACAAGCAGTAAACTGTATCCGTATTCGGCACCTATCTGATGGCAGGCCCCATCTTAAAGGTTACAATACAGATGCTTATGGCTTTGAAGCTTCATTAAAACCACTTTTGGTTCCTCACGATAAAAAAGCCCTGATTCTAGGAAACGGTGGAGCGGCAAAAGCCGTAATCTATGCTTTGGATCAATTGGGCATCGCATACAAACTTGTAAGCAGAACCAAACACATAGACAACTATACCTATGATGAGTTAGATGCCGCAATATTAGCTGACTATACATTAATTATCAACTGTTCTCCCGTAGGCACCTTTCCCAATATAGCAGAATTTCCCCACTTACCTTATGAATATATAAATGATCATCATTTGCTTTATGATCTTATCTATAATCCAGAAGAGACAACCTTCCTAAAGAAAGGCAAAGAAAAAGGTGCTCGAACTAAAAATGGGTATGAAATGTTACTGCTTCAGGCAGAGAAGAATTGGGAAATTTGGAATAGCGAATCTTTCCCTATTTAGAGAACAATAAAAAATGTAATTTTACCTTATGCTAACGATCGGAACATTCACATTCAATCCATACCAAGAAAACACTTACGTATTATATAATGAGCAGAGAAATGCCATTATTATCGATCCTGGGATGTATGGTGAAAAAGAGCAGACGGAGTTTTTGACATTTGTCGATCAACATAATCTCAGTCCCCAATCGTTATTGAATACGCATTGTCATATTGATCATGTATTGGGCAATTATTTCATTCATGAGCGGTTTGGTCTTCTCCCTAAATTTCACGAGGGTGAGCTATCTATTTTGGTAGCGGTTCAGAACTATGCCCCTCAAATGGGATTCCGTTATGACATCTCTCCTATTGGAGAAGCATTTTTAAATGATGGAGACAGCATCCGGTTAGACAATGACGAATTGGAAGTGATCCTAGCGCCCGGTCATTCACCTGCACATATCTGCTTCTATTCTGCTGCACAAAAATTTTTAATTGGTGGGGACGTGCTTTTCCGCAACAGTATTGGCCGCACTGACCTCCCTGGAGGGAACCATCAACAACTTTTGGATAGCATCAAACAAAGACTCTATACGCTACCTGATGATACTGTTGTCTATCCCGGTCATGGTCCATCAACAACGATAGGATTTGAAAAGAACTCCAATCCATTCATACAAGGATAAGATATGAACCTGCCTCTTCTATTTGCCAAAAGATACCTCTTTTCAAAAAAATCGGTTAACGCAATCAATATCATTTCGTCAATTAGTGTGATCGGAGTTATGGTAAGTAGTGCCGCATTGATTATACTCCTATCCTCATTCAATGGCATGGAGGAGCTGATTCTATCTATGTATAGTAAATTCGCTCCCGAAATAAAAATAGAGCCTCACAGAGGAAAGCTTTTTACAACAAATAAACCGATTTTTAATGAGCTTCGAAAGGATCCAAATGTAGTTCATTATACTGAAGTGTTAGAGGAAAAAGTATTACTCCAATATGCAAATCGACAATATATTTCAACGATAAAAGGAGTCGAGCCTCAATCGCTCAATAAAAGTATCGGCGATAGTATCCTCGTGGATGGAGCATATCGACTCATGCATGACTCGACCAATTTAGCTATACTTGGAGCAAGCGTTCAGGCCAATCTTGGTATATCAATGCAAAATGAACCCGAACTAATCCAGGTTTACTCACCGAGAAAGGGAGTCAAAAACAGCTCCAATCCCGCAGAAGAGTTTAATATTAGAGCTATCAGCCCCAGTGGAGTTCTTAGATATCAACAGGACTTCGATAATTTTATTATTACACCCATTTCATTTGCTAAAGAAGTGCTCGGTGAATATGATCGGGTTTCATCCATTGAATTCTATCTGAAGACCGGTACTAATATTAAATTATTTGAACAAGATCTTCAAAAAAAGTTAGGCACAGATTACATCGTTAAGAACCGCGAAGAACAAAATCCAACGTTATATAAAAACGTGCGTGTAGAAAGATGGGTTGTGTTTTTTATCTTAACATTAATTAGTGTTATCGCCATTTTTAATATTGTGGGTTCATTGACGATGTTGGTATTGGACAAACAAAAAGATATGACAGTCTTAAAAAGTCTAGGCGGAAATAACAGTTTAATTCAACGTATTTTCTTTTATGAAGGACTAATGATTGCAATTATCGGTTGCGTTTTGGGTTTATTGATCGGCGCAATATTTAATTATATTCAGTCGACCTATGGTATTATACGAGTTGAAGATGGAGCGAACACAATTTTAGACAGTTATCCCATGGTCAGCAGATGGAGCGACTATGCATTGGTATTCACTACTGTTACCGGTATTTCGGGGTTAGTGTCCTATTTCTCTGCAAAAGTGAGCGTAAAAGAGCTGAACAAACTAAAAGCAACGGATTAATAGCGTGTACTTTTGGAACGGCTTTGACTACCTTTCGTAATCTGTTGAATTAAACTCCCCCAAGCAAAAGGATTTAACAATGGGTTTGCATAACGCTGGTTGATAACTTTATTATTCATTGTGTTAAAACTCTGAGCGTTGTTGATCGAACGCATCTCATTGCCATCACGAGGTACAACAGCGGCCATGGCGGACAACGATTCATAGGAGAGCGATCTCCTTGCGCGCACTATATTATCCTCAGATACATCTAGATTCATAAATGCAATATTAAATTCTTCGATACTTGCCCAAGGATAGGGGGTTACCATAGGCAACTCAGTTACCAAATTTTGCATGACGATACTAGCCGTGTATTTGTCTCCGGAAACTTCAGGAATAGTTATGGTGAGCGGATCGAATCCGACAGAAGTAAAACGAATTGTATCCCCTACGTGAGCCACAAAAGAAAAATACCCCTCATTATTCGCAGCAACGGCCTCATTACGGAAAGATAAGTTGGTTACTGTGGCATAACCAACAGGAAGCCCAGATCCCACGGTAGTTACAATACCGGAATATTGAATAATCTTCTTTTCTTGCGCTTTCAAAACCGAAGAGTCAAAAAATATAGATAGAACTAATAATATAGGGATCAGCAACTTCATAGAACAAATTTACACAAAACCAGCTGAGTTAGCCGTTAAATTGTGTTAATAGATAAACTAATTGGCCGAAGGCATCGTCGCATCAGGAGAATCCGGATCGGTAAGGTTGATTGCTTCTACCGCAGTAACCTCCGGTACAGCTTTCTTGATCGCTTGCTCCAATCCCGCTTTAAAAGTCATGATGCTCATTGAACATGAAGCACAGGCGCCCAATAGTTTTAATCGCACGACATTATCCGCTGTAATCTCTTCAACACTCACATTTCCGCCATCAGTTTCCAAATAAGGTCTCAAGGTATCCAATGCTTGCTCCACTTTTTCTTTTAAAGTCATACTCTTTATTAAATTCAATGATTGTATATGTAAAGATAATCAAATATTTTAAAATCTGTATTTTTCCTCTTCTTACGCAAGAGAAAAACAACAAGATCATGACAATACTGCTACTAAATTGCATTCAACGAGTTAAAGAATGTTAATAAAAAATGTTGTTTTTGGGATCAAATAATTATTAAACTATATTGCACAGTAAAATTTAATTGATTAGTATAACAAATTCACTTATCTTTGTAAAATGTTTTTAAATAGGCGTATAGCGGCTATCTGTGCCGGCATGATGTTTCTATTGGTGTTTACCGGTTGCAAGAGTAAATTTGAGAAATTGCGCGCAAGCAATAATATCGCTCAAAAGTATGAAGAAGCCGTAAAACTATATGAGAAAAAGAAATATACAAAGGCATTAGTTTTGTTTGATGACTTGCGGACAAAATTCCGCGGACAAGCTGAAGCAGAAAATATCTACTACTATTTGGCTTTTGCCAATTACCGTCTAAAAGATTATACTTCAGCAGCATATCACTTTAAGGACTTTGCCGATGTTTACCCGAATAGCGCGCGGGCAGAAGAATGTCGTTTCATGCATGCCTATTGTTACTATTTGGATTCACCTCGGTCAACACTGGATCAGGCAAACACCAAGAAGGCAATAGATGCCTTACAGCTTTTTGTCAACCTGTATCCAGAATCTGAACGCTCCAAAGAAGCTGCAGATCTTATCCAAAAACTACGGGACAAACTCGAGCTTAAGGCTTTTGCCAATGCTAGGCTCTATTATGACATGGGATTGAATGATGATTATAGAGCTGCTGTCATTGCGTTACAAAATGTACTAAAAGAATATCCTGATACGAAATATGCTGAAGAAATCGAATTCTTAACGCTAAAAGCACAATACATCTTCGCTTCGAAAAGTATTCTGCAAAAACAGGAAAGCAGGTATGACGAAACATTGGATTATTACCGTAGCTTTGCTAGCGCTTATCCCAATAGCAAGCATATGAAAGAAGCGGAATCTATCCGTGAAGATTCGGAAAAAGGAATTAAAACAGCCGCTTCTCACATGAAAGAATATAACAAAGCGGTTGCTGAGCAGGAAGCTTATATAAAAGAACAAAAGGCGAAAAAAGAAAAAGAAAATACCCAAAAAGATGAGTCAAAAAAATAACAATTCAATTCCAAATTCTACAGTTACACGTGACTTAAGACAATTGGACAAAGGAACTGACAATATCTATGAATCCATTGTAGTTATTTCTAAACGCGCGAATCAAATTGCAGTAGATATTAAAGAAGAACTAAACGGAAAACTTGCTGAGTTTGCAAGCAACAACGATAACTTGGAAGAGGTATTCGAAAACCGCGAACAAATAGAGATTTCTAAGCACTACGAGCGCATGCCCAAACCTACTTTGGTAGCAATCGATGAGTTTTTACACGACAAAGTGTACTACAGAAATCCTTCGAAAGAGCAAGACTAATCCCAAATTCAACGATGGCTTTAGCTGGGAAAAATATTGTAATTGCTGTATGCGGCAGTATTGCCGCATACAAAATTGCAAATCTAATTCGTCTGCTCATAAAAGCGGATGCCCGGGTTAAAGTGATTATGTCTGAGGAAGCCACAGCTTTCATTACCCCTCTTACGCTTTCGACACTATCCAAAAATCCAGTTTTAATTGACTATTACCAACCCAACACAGGTGAATGGAATAATCATGTGCAAATTGCTTTGGAAGCTGATTATATACTCGTAGCTCCTGCAACGGCAAATACCATCGCTAAGATGGCTAACGGACTCTGTGACAATCTACTTATGGCAGTATATTTATCGGCAAAGTGTCCAGTGTTCTTTGCTCCGGCAATGGATTTAGATATGTGGAAACATCCATCTACACAATCCAATATCGCCAAACTTGGAACTTACGGCAATATAATCATACCTCCTGAAAAAGGTGAATTAGCCAGTGGATTAATAGGAGAAGGGCGTCTTGCCGAACCAGAGGAAATTTTACGCTTTTTAGCAGATTTTGCCGACGAAAAACGTCCCCTATCGGGTCTAAAGGCGCTCGTATCAGCTGGACCAACCCATGAAGCCATAGATCCTGTCCGCTTTATTGGCAATCATTCCAGTGGAAAGATGGGCTTTGCCATTGCCCAACAATTAAAGGAACTCGGAGCCGATGTCACATTAGTTTCTGGACCTACTGCACTTCCACATCCCCAACAAATGACAGTCGTCCCTGTCACTTCCGCGGCCGAAATGCTTGGCGCCTGTGAAAAATATTTCGACGATGCTTCTATCATTGTCATGAGCGCCGCAGTTGCGGATTATACCCCTATCGAAGTGGCATCTCAGAAAATAAAGAAGAAAGAAAATGAATTTTCTATCGCTTTGAAGAAAACAACCGACATTCTAGCAACTTTAGGTGCAAAAAAGAAGAAAAATCAATTACTAATTGGATTTGCTCTAGAGACCAATAATGAACTCGAGAATGCAAAAGACAAATTAGTTCGAAAAAATCTCGATTTTATCGTGCTCAATTCCATGCAGGATCAAGGTGCTGGATTTGCCACAGATACAAACAAAGTCACAATCATCAATCGTTTGGGCGAAAACAAAACATTTGCTTTGAAATCGAAGAAAGATGTTGCAAAAGATATTTGTTCGATCATTGTGCAGCATATTCCCCTCGAAAATTGATCTTATAATTCCAAGGAATAGGTCACGTCTTATTCTACTAAAGGTTCATAATTCTTAGTTCTTTCGGATAGTAATTATTGATCCTATTTGGTAAGATTTTCATCCACCCTAATGACATCCCTTTATATTTTGCCAGGGCCCAGCCCTTAATAATGGGAGAGCCTACCTCTAGTGTCAGGTTTTCCTTCCTAAGGTAATTTTGAGCCTCCTCGAGTGTAAATTCAAGGCTTTGCACATCAGGGTTCAATACATTACTTAATGCTAATGCGTGGCTTGGAATCAGTTCCTTTCGATTGAGCTTTCCTATATTGACTCCAGCATTCTTTAGATAAAGCACATTCTGGAGATACTTCAAATCATTTTCATATTTTTTTGGGAATATATAAAGATCATCGTGATGGATAAACGGAAAGAACTCATCCACATCTGATATCCAAGGGTCTAAAATTCCCTTCGGAACGTCTGATTTTTCCGGTTTTATCCGTTTCCTATTAAATGTAGATTGCTCAGCTATTTTGCGCAAAACAGTAATAAAAAAGCCTTCTCCGCCTAATTTATGGGGATAGAAACGGTATCCATGTGCTGTGTATTCAACCGACCTTGTATGCTCGATCCCCCAATTATCATCAATTGCAATCTCTATTGACTCAAAATCTCCCGTCCCTATTAACCAATCTGCTACATCTTCATTTTCCTCTTCAGAATAAGAGCAGGTTGAGTAAAGGAGGTATCCGCCTGTTTTCAATGCAGCGATACTTTCTGCTAATATTCGTTGTTGTCTTTCACTACAAAGTTTAACATTCGCTTCCGACCACTCATCTATTGCATCCGTATCCTTTCTAAACATTCCCGATCCAGAGCAAGGTGCGTCCACAACCATAAGATCAAAGTATCCCGGTAATCGGTCAAAAGCCGAAGGATCATTATTTGTAACCACCGTATTTACGTTTCCCCATTTTGTTAAGTTATCCTGTAAGATATTGACACGTGTCTTAATAATCTCATTGGCAACTAGTAGGCTTTCAGGATGTAAACTACTGTTTAGCAAAGTAGACTTTCCCCCGGGGGCTGCACAGAGATCCAGCGCATAAACTGGCTTAGCTTTTATCTCCAACTTACGGATAATATGGTCTATGAACATAGACGATGCATCTTGGGGATAATAGCCACCAGCGTGAAACAAAGGATCAAGCGTAAATAGGGGGCGTTCCTCGAGATAAAAAGCACTCTCGCACCAAGGTACCATGCCGCTACTGGAAAAGGGGCATTCCCTCAATTTTTGAGGATTTAACCGTATTGCCGTTGCCCGTTTGCCCTCTTCGTGTACTCTAATAAATCCTTCAGTATCGAATAATGGATTTACCCCCAGTTTTTTCACTAATGAATTTGGCAGAAAATTACTCATGTGTCCTAATAGTTTGTGCTAAAATTAATATAAATAAAAATGAAGTCAAAATAAGTAGTAAATTACGGGAAAGAGTAAATTTGTGTCATGAAAGATCTCAAGAAATACGCTATTATCCCGGCGACACCAGAAGAACTGTATCTCGCCTTAACAACCGAAATTACAGCCCGTCTTTGGACTGGCGATCTTGTATCGATAGATGCGACAGTAAATGGTGAATTTTCCTTGTGGGATGGGGCGATTGCAGGTCGGTTCCTGGAATTAGAACCTTCTACGAAAATCGTACAGGAATGGTATTTTGGAGAAACTGATCACCCTTCAATTGTTACATTAAAGTTGCATGAGCACAAAAAAGGGACATCACTGGAGATTAGGCAAACCAATATACCAGATGAAGATTACGAAAATATTGCTGAAGGTTGGGAAGATCCCTATATTTCTTCCCTAATTGATTTCTATACGGAAGAAGATTAATTTTTATGAATATCTTCAGAGAGCCTAGTTTTTTAAACTAGGCTTTTATTTTACTTTATTTAATAAAAACATGTAGCCTTTGCCCGAATTGTTTCTCCGATACCGAAAACAGAAAACTTCCCTTGCGATAAGGTCTTTTTAAGCTCTCTAACATTCCATTATAAGGCCCCTTGGGCTCTTTAGCTAAAAGAACAGCCTAGTTTTTGTACCTTTCACTTTCTAGATTGTCGGCGTTCTTTCGGGGGAGATCACCATAGTAGGTCAAGAAAAAAGCTGATGAGATGTCAATCGATATAGAAGAATATAATAGAACACGTTTTTCAAAGCCATTATAATCTTATATCTCTTCTTAAAGAACATCGGCCGGTTTATCCGGCTGCTGAGTGTGTACAGTACGTGACCGTCCGGTCTCAGGAGTTCCGAGCCTGTTCCCCTAGGTTTCCCCGCCCGGCGCTTCTTCATAGAGAACATCGGCCGGAAGCATAGTATCGGCAAAGGGAGATAAAAGAACCGGGGGACAAATAAAAGATCCTTTGGAAAGGAGATATGAACTAAACGAAAGAAGCCCTTGACTGTTTCCAGCAAGGGCTTCCGTGTAAAAAAAGGCACCGACCTACTCTCCCACCTGTTACGGCAATACCATCGGCTCTGGCGGGCTTGACTGCTCTGTTCGGAATGGGAAGAGGTAGACACCGCCGATATAGGCACCTAAAGTTTTTTTATAGTATTAAGTAGTTAGATATTAGTAGTTAGATTCCTTTGTAGGAAAATACCCATCTTATAGCTTAAACCATAATGACATATATATTGAAAGATTACTTCAAAAATTAAAGAGGAAGACAACAGTGTCTGTCTGCTTGAGAAAGCTTCGGGCTATTAGTACCACTTGGCTTTGGTCTCTCAACCTTTACACCTATGGCCTATCAACGTAGTCATCTCCTACGACCCTATAAGGAAGTCTCATCTCGTGGCTAGTTTCGCACTTAGATGCTTTCAGCGCTTATCTATTCCAGACGTAGCTACCCTGCCGTACACCTGGCGGCATAACAGGTTCACCAGAGGTCTGTCCAACCCGGTCCTCTCGTACTAAGGTCAGATCCACTCAAACTTCCAACGCCCACAACAGATAGGGACCGAACTGTCTCGCGACGTTCTGAACCCAGCTCGCGTGCCACTTTAATGGGCGAACAGCCCAACCCTTGGGACCTTCTCCAGCCCCAGGATGTGACGAGCCGACATCGAGGTGCCAAACCTCCCCGTCGATATGAGCTCTTGGGGGAGATCAGCCTGTTATCCCCAGCGTACCTTTTATCCTTTGAGCGATGGCCCTTCCATACAGAACCACCGGATCACTATGTCCGTCTTTCGACCCTGTTCGACTTGTTGGTCTCACAGTCAAGCAAGCTTATGCCATTGCACTCCGCGTACGGTTACCAAGCGTACTGAGCTTACCTTTGAAAGCCTCCGTTACCTTTTTGGAGGCGACCACCCCAGTCAAACTACCCACCAAACAATGTCCTCGGACATAGCCGAGTTAGAAACCGGATACAGAAAGGGCGGTATTTCAAGGTTGATTCCACGACTCCTGGCGAAGCCGCTTCAACATCTCCCGCCTATCCTACACATCCTGTACCCAATCTCAATGTTAAGCTATAGTGAAGGTGCATGGGGTCTTTCCGTCCCGTTGCGGGTAATCGGCGTCTTCACCGATACCACAATTTCACCGAGCTCATGGCTGAGACAGCGCCCAGATCGTTACACCATTCGTGCAGGTCGGAACTTACCCGACAAGGAATTTCGCTACCTTAGGACCGTTATAGTTACGGCCGCCGTTTACTGGGGCTTCGATTCAATGCTTCTCTTGCGATGACATCCCCTCTTAACCTTCCAGCACCGGGCAGGTGTCAGGCCTTATACCTCATCTTGCGATTTTGCAAAGCCATATGTTTTTGTTAAACAGTCGCCTGGGCCTTTTCACTGCGGCTGCTCATCGCTGAGACAGCGCCCCTTCTCCCGAAGTTACAGGGCCATTTTGCCGAGTTCCTTAGCCATGACTCACTCGAGCACCTTAGGATTCTCTCCTCGACCACCTGTGTCGGTTTGCGGTACGGGTCTTCATAACCTGAAGCTTAGCGGGTTTTCTTGGAAGTCTGTTTACCTGCTCTATCAGCGCCACCGGAGCTTTGCTGTACTATTGGGTTTCAGCTAGAGTTGCGGATTTGCCTACAACCCCAATACCTACGCCTTTCAACGAACTATTCCGTCAGTTCGCGGCAGTGTCACTACTCCGTCACCACATCGCAGTTATGAAGAGTACTGGAATATTAACCAGTTGTCCATCGGCTTGCCCCCTTCGGGTGCGCCTTAGGTCCCGACTGACCCTGATCCGATTAACGTTGATCAGGAAACCTTGGTCTTTCGGTGGGCGGGTTTCCCACCCGCCTTATCGTTACTTATGCCTACATTTGCTTTTCCATACGGTCCAACACCCATTACCAGGTATCTTCGCCCCATATGGAATGCTCCCCTACCAGATGCATATCTTTCAATGCAAATCCATAGCTTCGGTACCGTTCTTGATGCCCGTTTATTATCCACGCCCGGCCGCTCGACTAGTGAGCTGTTACGCACTCTTTAAATGAATGGCTGCTTCCAAGCCAACATCCTAGCTGTCTGGGCAACCGGACCTCGTTAGTTCAACTTAGAACGGATTTGGGGACCTTAGCTGATGGTCTGGGTTCTTTCCCTCTCGGCCTTGGACCTTAGCACCCAAAGCCTCACTGCCGGCCATATCTGATAGCATTCGGAGTTCGTCTGGATTTGGTAGGATTTGACTCCCCCGCACCCAATCGGTAGCTCTACCTCTATCAGACTCAATGCCGACGCTGTTCCTAAAAACATTTCGGGGAGTACGAGCTATTTCCCAGTTTGATTGGCCTTTCACCCCTACCCTCAGGTCATCCGGAAACTTTTCAACGTTTATCGGTTCGGTCCTCCATTACATGTTACTGCAACTTCAACCTGCCCAAGGGTAGATCACAAGGTTTCGCGTCTACCTCATCTGACTATGCGCCCTATTAAGACTCGCTTTCGCTTCGGCTGCGTCCCTGAAGGACTTAACCTTGCCAGACAAGAGTAACTCGTAGGCTCATTATGCAAAAGGCACGCTGTCACAGGACCTGCCTGCTCCAACCGCTTGTAAGCACACGGTTTCAGGTTCTTTTCACTCCCCTGTTCGGGGTTCTTTTCACCTTTCCCTCACGGTACTGGTTCACTATCGGTCTCTCAGGAGTATTTAGCCTTACCAGATGGTGCTGGTGGATTCCCACAGGATTTCTCCGGTCCCGCGGTACTCAGGATACCACTATGCCAATATTCTTTGCCTGTACGGGGCTCTCACCCTTGTCGCGCAGTTTCCCACCTGCTTCCAGTTCATAGCATTGTACAATATCGTGGTCCTACAACCCCGACTATGCCGTAACATGATCGGTTTGGGCTCTTTCCCGTTCGCTCGCCACTACTTGGGAAATCATTGTTATTTTCTTCTCCTACGCCTACTTAGATGTTTCAGTTCAGCGCGTTCGCGTTTTATACGGCTATTCTTCAAATAGCCAGGTTGCCCCATTCGGAAATCTACGGATCAAGTCGCATTTGCCGATCCCCGTAGCTTATCGCAGCTTATCACGTCCTTCTTCGCCTCTGAGAGCCTAGGCATCCCCCGTGTGCCCTTATTTACTTTCTTCACCGACATAGCCTTTTGCCACTATGCGGCTGCTTTTGATATATATACCCGTATGCTACGCAATGATTCGTTCGGCCTTGACCGAGGGTCTCCTCATCACATCAAACACATACAAGCATTGTCTCTATACTGTTGTCTTCTCTTGTAATTTTTTTTCTCTTTCAATATGTCAAAGAACTCTTTTTTTCAGATAGGAGATATTAGATCTGAGATATTAGACCCTGTATGGCCTGTTATCTTTCCCTATACTTCCTTCCAAAAAACGTGGAGAATAACGGATTCGAACCGTTGACCCCCTGCGTGCAAGGCAGGTGCTCTAGCCAGCTGAGCTAATTCCCCTTTTTTTAGATATGAGATGTTAGATGATAGATATGAGATCCTGTATGTCGCCATACTGTTTCTCCCATCTCATCCCTCAGATCTTTTAAGTAGTCCCGAGCAGATTTGAACTGCTGACCCCTACATTATCAGTGTAGTGCTCTAACCAACTGAGCTACGGGACTAGCTATTCTGTTCATCTCTTCTCTCAGGGACCGCTCCATTAGGGGCGGGCACTTTCTTCTGATGTTTTTTCTTCTTTTGCAATCATATGTAACGTGACGAGCACCGGTCCGCGATACTCTAGAAAGGAGGTATTCCAGCCGCACCTTCCGGTACGGCTACCTTGTTACGACTTAGCCCCAATTATCGGTTTTACCCTAACACGCTCCTTGCGGTCACATGCTTTAGGTACCCCCAACTTTCATGGCTTGACGGGCGGTGTGTACAAGGCCCGGGAACGTATTCACCGCGTCATTGCTGATACGCGATTACTAGCGAATCCAACTTCATGGGGTCGAGTTGCAGACCCCAATCCGAACTGTGAATGGCTTTTAGAGATTAGCATCATATTGCTATGTAGCTGCCCGCTGTACCATCCATTGTAGCACGTGTGTAGCCCCGGACGTAAGGGCCATGATGACTTGACGTCGTCCCCACCTTCCTCACTGTTTGCACAGGCAGTCTGTTTAGAGTCCCCACCATAACATGCTGGCAACTAAACATAGGGGTTGCGCTCGTTGCGGGACTTAACCCAACACCTCACGGCACGAGCTGACGACAGCCATGCAGCACCTAGTTTCGTGTCCCGAAGGACGGATGCGTCTCTGCATCCTTCACTAACTTTCAAGCCCGGGTAAGGTTCCTCGCGTATCATCGAATTAAACCACATGCTCCTCCGCTTGTGCGGGCCCCCGTCAATTCCTTTGAGTTTCACCCTTGCGGGCGTACTCCCCAGGTGGATAACTTAACGCTTTCGCTGGGACGCTGGCCGTCTATCGCCAACATCGAGTTATCATCGTTTAGGGCGTGGACTACCAGGGTATCTAATCCTGTTCGATCCCCACGCTTTCGTGCATCAGCGTCAATACCAGCTTAGTGAGCTGCCTTCGCAATCGGAGTTCTAAGACATATCTATGCATTTCACCGCTACTTGTCTTATTCCGCCCACTTCAAATGGATTCAAGCCCATCAGTATCAAAGGCACTGCGATGGTTGAGCCACCGTATTTCACCCCTGACTTAATGGGCCGCCTACGCACCCTTTAAACCCAATAAATCCGGATAACGCTCGGATCCTCCGTATTACCGCGGCTGCTGGCACGGAGTTAGCCGATCCTTATTCTTCCGGTACATTCAGCCAGGTACACGTACCTGGGTTTATTCCCGGACAAAAGCAGTTTACAACCCATAGGGCAGTCGTCCTGCACGCGGCATGGCTGGTTCAGGCTTCCGCCCATTGACCAATATTCCTTACTGCTGCCTCCCGTAGGAGTCTGGTCCGTGTCTCAGTACCAGTGTGGGGGATTCTCCTCTCAGAGCCCCTAGACATCGTCGCCTTGGTAAGCCGTTACCTTACCAACCAGCTAATGTCACGCGAGCCCATCTCTATCCTATAAATATTTAATAACCAGACGATGCCGAATAGTTATATTATGCGGTGTTAATCTCTCTTTCGAGAGGCTATCCCCCTGATAGAGGTAGGTTGCTCACGCGTTACGCACCCGTGCGCCACTCTCACCATCTTCGAGCAAGCTCTCTGATGGATCCCGTCCGACTTGCATGTATTAGGCCTGCCGCTAGCGTTCATCCTGAGCCAGGATCAAACTCTCCATTGTAAAATGAAGTTTTTGATTCCAACTATTTACATAATCAGAATTCTTTTTTATATCTCTGATCTTGGACCGAATTGAACCAATTCTTGAATTTGTTCATGACTTTCGTCTCCTACTCGTCACGCTTACATGATTGTGTTTTCTTAAAGAACTTTTCTCGCTTCAACTTCCGTATCCGCTATATTCCGATGGGCACCAGGCCTGTCTTTATCTTTTTTGTTTTTCCCTCCGTTTCCGTTGGGACTGCAAAGGTAGAAATCTTTTTTGAACTTCCAAAAAACTTTTGAAGTTTTTTTTTCTTTTTCTTTCCAGTTTCTGCGCTTAACTCCCGTTAAACCCTTCTTTTTTCATTGGCTCCCTCTTTCGAAGCAACCGTTCCTCCCTTGCGGAGTGGTGCAAAGATAGGGAGTTTTCGGGCAAACTTCCAAGCCTTTTGTTCTTATTTATTTCATTTTACCCCTAACTCGCTGGACAGGTGGCTGATTGTTTTTCCGCAGGAGGCCTTTCCGCGTCCCGAAAGGCCGGTTGTCCGCGGAGCAGCAGTGGAAAGCCGGCGCGGAACTTCGGCTGAAAGCTAGCGGTCTGTTTTAAAGGGGACCGTAAGGAGAAACCTCCGAACAGGTAAAGCGGGAATACTTTGCTGCAGACATGACCCTTTGGGAGGGTAAACGTGTGCCACGGATACAGAACACCGTGGAATCTCGCTCCACGGATTACGGGGGCAGTCCGGGGCATAGGTAGGACCGAAGAATAACAGCAGCCTCCCCAGCACACGCCCAGAATCCGGAAAGGGCACGGAATCGGGAGCCCCGGCGGCGCTGACGGGTTTCAGTCCGAAAGCAGAGGAGCGGCTAACAGATACGTGGGAAGGCCGGAAAACGGGACGCGGGCCTGAACAAAACAGAGAACCCGCCGGAAAGACAGCGGGCCAAAACAGAAAAAAATCCCATGAGCCGGGTCACCCGATCAGGGAGGCCAAATTATGGGCAGACATATAAACCGCAGCTTGGCAGTCCGTGGGGGCCATAGAAAAACAAGGCAGAAGCAGCAGCAACAATACCGATACAGATCCAATGTTTAGTTAGGGTTTGTTTAGGTTTTATTTAGGTTTAGTTTAGGTATTCTTTAGGTAAAAGCTAAGCGAAACCTAACTAAATCCTAACCTAAGTCTAGCTTACTTCTAAACTATTATAAAATCAATACTTGACCAGATCATAATATAACTAAAAGCGGAGATGCGACATGAACGATAGTAGGACTATGGTCGCGAGCCGTAGCCCTAGATCAAAATATTTATCAACTTAAACATAGTACTTCTTGTCTAACGCAAAAACACTCCAGCTTGGGATCAAGCTAAGCAAACCCCAATTCATCACCGAGGGCAACTACAACTAGTCAGAATAAGGTTAAACAACAAAAAGGTAGAGGAGAAGCTACCACTTATCAAACTAACCCAGGAGACTTAATTAAAGAACTACAGCCGAACATGACATCCCGAAAAGCAGAAATGTTCGCGGCCTCAGGGCATCAAAAGCAGCAATCTCAACTAAAGAAAAAACTTAAAGGACGCACCCTGTACAAAAAAAACAATGATTTTGTATGCTTTCTAGTCTATCAAACTTGATCTAGATCAAAAAATTACGAAAAGGGATCACATATATACAAGATGTTAAAGATATTGAATACTTTTATTCTAAATAAACATCATATTGGTCATGATAGATTATAACGAGCTTTTAAAACAAGTAGAGCACTATTCTAATACTTATATTGTAGAAAACATATCTTCTTGTCATTGTTTTCACAACAGCCTACACACACATTCAGTAGTACAGGCGGCAGAAGAAATTTCGTCGTTCTATAAGTTAAACGATGAAGATCATTTTATCGTGATTAGTGCTGCTTATTTTCATGATCTAGGTTATGTAGAATCTGACAACGCGATTGGCCATGAGAAAAGAAGCGTAGAAATAGCTTTGGGCTTTCTGAAAGATAAAGGCATATCCGAAGATATTAAAGAAAAAATCAAAGGTTGCATCCTGGCGACGAGAATGCCTCAGGACCCAAACAATCTACTGGAACAGATTCTCTGTGATGCTGACCTGTTCCATTTCGGTAATGACGACTTTGAAAATAGGAACAAACTTATGAAAGCCGAAGCCGAGGCTGTATTGGGTAAAGAAATTGACAAAGATGTCTGGCGTGCAGGTACGATAAAACTCTTGTCAGGCCATCATTACCATACGGATTATGCGCAACAAAAGCTCAACGCAAAAAAAGAACAGAACTTAAAAGAACTCGAGCGAAAACAGGAAAAATCTAACGCCAAGAAAAAAGAAGACAAAAAAGAAACAAAAAAAGAGAAAGACAAAAGCACCAAACCCGAACGTGGTATAGAGACGATGTTTCGAATAACATCGTCCAACAACCAGCGTCTGAGCGACATGGCTGACAATAAAGCGAACATACTATTAACTGTCAATTCTATTATTCTATCCGTTGTCATTGCAGTATTGTTTAGAAAATTAGATAGCAATGAGCACCTGATCTTTCCAACAATTATCCTCACTGTAATTGTTGTTGCAACCATGGTTATGGCCATATTATCGACTATCCCCAAAATACCGGCTGGAAAATTTTCAAAGCAGGAGATCGAGGATAAAACCGTCAATCTATTATTTTTCGGAAACTTCTACAAAATGAAACTCAACGACTATAACGAAGGGATGCAGAAAGTAATGGTCGACTCCGAGTTTTTATACGGAATGCTTACAAAAGATGTCTATTCCCAAGGTGTCGTTCTGGGCAGAAAATATAAGTTATTACGTTATGCTTATGGCATCTTTATGTTTGGCCTGGTCATCTCTGTTATTTCATTTGTTATTGCAACACTCTTATAAAATAGATACAGCTCTTTTAACCGCATTATTCCTTAGATTATTTTTCGAATGAAAAAAAAAGACCTATATATCAACAGAGATATCAGTTGGCTTTCCTTTAATGACAGGGTGCTTAACGAAGCTGGGCGCCCGGCAGTACCATTGTTGGAGAAATTACAGTTCCTCGCCATTTTTTCATCAAACTTAGATGAGTTCTACCGTGTACGGATGCCTGTATTAATGGCTTGGAAGAAAATTAGAAAAAAGACTACTGACCAGGTCATCCCGAATCTCGATATTGGAACGTATAAAAAAGCATCCAAAATTATCGATAAACAACAGCAAAAATTTGGACTCTTTTTAACTGATATTATTCAGCAGTTAGCTGCGGAAAATATTATCCTAATCTATAACCAAGAGATTCCATTAGCAGTAAAATCTCTTGCCGCCAAATATTTTTTTAGCACAATTGCTTCTTATCTGCAAATCATTCCTGTTAACGAAGAATTCTCTTTTTTCCCGATCAACAACCGCCTGTACTTTGCATTGACAGACAATAATACGGCTGATCTGTTCATTGTTAATATACCCGCAGATCGCATTAATCGGTTCTTCACCTGTCAGGTCAATTCCAAAACATATGTTGTATTCATCGACGATATCATTAAACTATTTTTACCCAACTTAATAAAAGACAAGAGTTTAACTTTCTACTCCTTCAAAATTACGCGGGATGCTGAGCTTAATTTGCAAGATGAATTTGATGGTGATATCGCTCAGAAAATAGAGGCAGAAGTCAATAAAAGAGATCTTGGTTACGCAACCCGATTCTTACATCAGCCGGGTTTTCCAGAACAGCTCATCGAAAGACTTGCAGTTCTTTTTGACCTACGGAAAAGTAGTATTGTCGCCGGAGGATATTACCATAATCTAAAGGACTTTTTCTCCTTCCCGGTAAAACAGGAAGCATTGTCCTTCCCGAAACAGCGACAGATAGAGGTACATCAGGATTTCGAACATTCCCTTTTTGACCAGCTCGATCAGAAGGATATATTGATCTGTACTCCTTATGAATCGTTTGACCCCATTCTTCGTTTTTTTAACGAAGCGGCTATCGATCCTGAGGTTGTGGAAATCCACACGACACTCTATCGGATTGCCGGAGATTCGCATATCGCCCAAGCCCTGGCCACTGCAGCAAAGAATGGCAAGAAAGTGAATGTGTTTGTTGAATTAAAAGCACGTTTCGACGAAGCCAATAATATACATTGGTCCAGAATAATGAAGGAACAGGGGGTAAGAATCAGCTATAGTATCCCTAATCTCAAAGTGCATGCTAAAATTGCACTTGTCAGACGAAAAGATGGAAAAGAAAGCGCACTATTTGGGACTGGCAACTTAAACGAGAAGACCGCCACCGTATATACCGACTATTTTTTGATGACATCCAATCGCTTGCTGACAGCGGAACTAGGCCAGCTATTTGAGTTTTTACCCAATAGAAAGAAACCAAGCAGTCCAACAGATATTTTATTTCAGCACCTATTGGTAGCACAATTCAATTTAAAGCAAACTTTCATCGGGCTGATCGACGAAGCAATTGCTCAGCTCAAGCAAGGAATAACTACTTCGATAAAAATTAAGTTAAACAATTTAGAGGAAGAATCGTTAATCAATAAATTGTATGAGGCTAGCCAAGCCGGTGTAAAGGTACAATTGTTGGTCAGAGGAATCTGCCGGCTTAAACCTCAAGTACAAGGCTTAAGTGAAAATATAAAAGTTAAACGGATCGTAGGTCGCTATTTAGAGCATGGGAGAATCTTTATATTTCGGTACGGCGATGATACAAAAGTATATTTAGGTTCCTCAGATTGGATGGATCGCAATATCTACCGTCGGATAGAAACCTGTTTTCCGATACTGGAAACAGTATTATCCAAAAGGATTCAGCAGCTCTTCGAAATCCAGTTCGCTGACGATATCGAAGCTACTTTTATTGATGACCTAGGGCAAAACTTGCCTATAGCACATCCGATTGGCAATAAATCGCAGCAACAAATTGTTGATTACTTAAACAACTAAATTGATGAAAAACTCAACACGACTATCCGCTTTTGCATTGGGAATAATTTCCACGGTATTACTAGCTTGCAACCCCAGTAATGCAAACAAAGAACGCACAGCTAATTTTACGGACACAACAACAGACAAAAAAACGCAACAGGCAATTCCTTATAAATTGCTGTCCGGCGAAAAGATAAGTTTACCCAACGAGCTGCTCGAAATATCAGGGATCGCATTTTTAGAGGGTCAGGATGAAGAGATTTATGCCATTCAAGATGAACAAGGATTACTTTTTAAATACCATTTGCCTACACAAAAGCTCACATTCAGCCAATTTGGAAAAGACGGTGATTACGAAGACATTGGTATTAGCAAAACACACTTCTTTGTTTTAAAAAGCAATGGCAGTGTCTATTCCTTCCCAATGGCAGATAAAGATAACATACAGGCGGTCGCTGAACAAAAAGATATTCTTCCCAAGGGCGAATATGAAGGACTTTATGTCGATAAAGCAGCTAACCTCGCTTATGTTCTCTGCAAAGAATGCCGGGTAGACAAAAAACAATCACAAACAACCGGATATATTTTTTCCATTGGAACGGATGGCAAATTCAGTCCAAAAGGCGAATTTGCTATCCAAGTCGATGAGCTAAAGAAATTTGATCCCAAGATCAAAAAGACCTTCAAACCGTCAGCACTTGCAAAGAAAACCGATAGCAATGAATGGTATATTTTATCCTCCATTGACAAGGCGCTCGTTGTAACGGACGAAAACTTCAAGGTCAAATCCTTAACGCCGTTGGATCCAAAGCTATTTCCCCAACCAGAAGGGATCAACTTTGATTCAAAATCCAATCTTTACATCAGCAGTGAAGCCGGTGATCAGGACAAAGGAATCATTTATAAATTTGAAAAATAATAAGCATGCAACGGGTCTTACCATTTCTTTTACTTTTTTTCACCGCACAAGCTTATTCCCAGCAGGAGAACAAGTCGACCTTGGCAGCTGAAGCACACAAAGACAAGCCTCTGACACAAGCCGTGATAAAAGACAGTATTACTGTTGTCGCAAATGCAAAGTATGGACAGGCGGGCAAATTTAAAAAATCATTTCTGGGAGAAAACTATCGCAAAGAATGGGCTGCCGAAACCTCATTACCCATACTTCAGCTCTCTAAATTATTCGGAGGTCTAACGCCCATCAAACAGGGAGGGGGCATGCAATCCGTGTCACTTCGATTGACGGATCCAACAGGAAGAGAATGGGCCCTTCGGTCAGTAAATAAACGAACAGAATCTTTGATTCCAGAAGAATTGCACGGGACCTTTGTTCAGGATGTCCTGGACGATGCAACAAGTGCGCAACATCCTTATTCCGCGCTGATGATCCCGGCACTGGCCAATGCTGTCAACATCCCACATGCACATCCTATTATCGGATTCGTCGCACCGGATCCGATCCTTGGCCAATACGCAGCGCTATTCGAAAATACTGTAGCCCTATTGGAGGAACGGGAACCGCTGGGCGATTCTGATAATAGTGCTAAAGCGGTGCGCAAACTCCAGGAAGACAATGACGATGATTTTAAACCCAAGGCATACCTCAGAGCACGCATGTTGGACGTGATGGTAAGCGATTGGGATCGTCATGAAGATCAATGGCGCTGGTACAATGAAAATCAGAATACGAATGACAAAGATAAGGACTATATTCCCATTCCACGTGACCGCGATCAGGCCTTGCGTGTTACACAGGGATTTTTGATGAAAGATATTTACCAACGATTTGTAAATCCTGTTATGCAAGGGTTTACAATGGGCATTCCAAATATCAGATATTCCCTTTTCAAATCCAGGTTTTTAAATGCACATCCCAGCAATCAGCTCTCCCACAAAGAATGGACAAAAGAAGTAGACCAATTTGTCGCCCGATTGACCGATTCGGTACTCCGGCAGTCTGTCAACAGCTTGCCTCAATCATCCATAGCGATTCGAGGCGAACAGATTTTCCGCACCCTTCAGAGCAGACGTGATGCCCTGCCTACTGCGATGGAACAATATTATCGCTTTATCAATAATATTGTAGATATCCATTTCAGTGATAAGAACGAGAAGGTAGAGATCGTCAGCACCAAAGACAGGGGATTAAATGTCAAGGTATCCAAAATCAACAAAAATGGACAGGTGACTAAAACTTTGATGGACAAAGTTTACGAAAAAAATTTGACGAAAGAGATCCGATTATATCTTTCTGAGGGTCAAGACTCATTGTTAATAAATAATACAAATTCTCCGATAAAACTGCGAATAATTGGCGATAGTTTGCCAAAGACCTATGTAATTGATAATAGCAGATCAAGAATAAAGCTCTATGAAAACACGTCCAATTCAACGATTTTAGGAGAAAAAAAACGAGTCAAGCTACATCGCGGTAAGGATAGCGTAAATACAGCGTTTGTTCCCGTGAATTTATACAATTCCTGGCTACCATTATTAACAGCTGGTTACAATGCTGATGATGGTTTTTCTTTGGGGCTTGGCGCAGCATATACCCACCAACGGGGATTTAGGAAAGTGCCTTTTACCTATAAACAACAGATTACAGTCGCTACGGCATTCCGGACAGGTGCCTATAAAATTCATTATCGCGGTGAATGGGAAGATGTCATAGGCAATGCCGACTTCGTTATCGACGCACTGGCAAAAGCGCCCGACAATACGCAAAACTTTTTTGGCGTGGGCAACAATTCCTTGTTTTTAAAAGATCAGTATGGAGCAAAATATTACCGTAGCCGATTCAATATTTTTAATATCAATCCGCTACTGAGATGGCATCCATCATCGACGTTAAATTACGCTATTGGCCCCCATATCCAGTTCTATCATCTGGATCCCGTTGAAAATCAAGATCGTTTTATCCTAAATCCGCAGGCACTGCATTCCTATGATAGTCTCTCCATTACCCATGACAAGGCCTTTGCCGGATTAAATGCTTTTCTAACACAAGATACTCGTAATCGTAAAATCAATCCAAGTAAAGGTGTATTTGTTAAAGCTGCGCTACAATCCTATTTAGGCTTAAACAAATATTCGCGGCATTCGGCACAGTTAAGCGCAGAAATGACCGGTTATTTTAGTGCAATTAACGAAGGTATTATATTTGCCAACAGGGTAGGAGGAGGAACGGTCGTGGGTAACCCAACATTCTATCAATATCTTTTTCTTGGTGGTCACGAAAATCTACGTGGTTATCGCCAATACCGTTTTGCTGGGGAACAAATGGTCTACAATAACCTGGAGGCTCGTGTTAAGATCCATGATATAAAAAGCTACGTTCTGCCTGGGGAGCTAGGCCTCATGGGCATGTATGATATTGGAAAAGTCTGGGCAAAAGACCATAACAGCTCCACTTTCCACCAAGGATTCGGCGGAGGGCTTTATTATATCGTGGCAAATGCCTTGCCCCTTCACTTCGTAATGGCCAAATCCAACGAAGGCTGGTATCCTTATTTTAGTACAGGCTTTCGCTTCTAAAGTATATTCAATAAATGGAAATAAGGAAAGTACAGCTAACAAAAGGTAAAAACACATTCTATAAGCTCGAAAAAAAACTTCATTTTGAACCTTTCTTTCGATACCTAGAATCCTTTACCGAAAGTGGTATATCTTCTGATGACATGATTCCATTATTTGCCCTGGAGCGAATAAAAGAAATTGAACATGTCAGCGGCAAGCTATGTAAACACAATTTAAGTGCCTATAAAGATATTTTACAGCTCATCTATAGTCTTTCGGTATCGCTTATAGATACAGATCCTAAACGATATTGGGCGCTCGCTACGCCACTTGCAGAAGAAGCGTTTTATGGGACTGATGCCTTTTTTGACCTCTGGAAAAATAGATTGGAGGAACAGGATATCCAAGATCAATTGCAAGATGGAGAGCCCCTAAACAACCAAGAAAAGCTGATATATACGCTTATTTTCGAACGTCTATACGGACTGCCTGCCAAAGAAAATAATACAATTGTTTATCATCATTTAAATGAAAAAGGCGAAATCATCGATTATTATGATCTAACTATAGATTTCAAATTTGTTGATATTAAGCCCAAAAAAGAACTTCCCCAATTCGACCTGAGAAATCTGACCAAAAACACCAATGACGCTTCTTTGTTCAACTGGGATCATGTCATTAATGCAATTAAGCTAGAAGATTTTGAATTATCCGGGTTCACCATGCTCACTGTCAAAAAAAGTAGTCTCGAACATACTATTAAGAGAATACAGTCTATTTTATTGGATCTTGCCACATACAATTACCATCTTTTTTTATCAGATCTGGAGAAAATCATCGCGCCGATCCTAAAGAGTACGGATACAATTTTTAGTCTGTTTCCATTGTTTCAGTTAAATGGCCTGCCTTTTTTTGATTATTCCATTACAAATAAAAGTATTTTAATTTCCGAAGCAAACGCCAGCAATAGCTATACCAACATCAATCCGCAAGTTGCAAACTACCTAAAACACCCGCATCTTATTTTTTATAATACCCTAGATGCCATTAAAAATACGACATCCATTTTTGATGAACGAATCAAGGCGTCCGGGGTCAAGACCTATCTGTGTATTCCATTGATACATAACCATGCCTTGTCCGGGATTATGGAAATTTACAGTCATCAGCTGGATCAATTGGACAATGAAACCATTCAATCCCTCCGCACGCTTGTGCCCCTACTGTCTCAGCTATCCTATGATATCACAGCAGAGTTCAAGAAACGCATTGACGAGATTATTATTAACCGGTTTACAACAATCCAGCCGGCCGTACAATGGAAGTTTAATCATATTGCAGCTCAATATATTCAGGAACTGGAAAACGATGAACAGAACGCCCATATCAAACCTGTTATTTTCGAAGAAGTTTATCCACTTTATGGAGCTATAGATGTAAAGGATTCTACCGTCATCCGCAATGCATCTATTTTAAAGGATTTTAGTTTCAAAGTGAAACAACTGGCTCTTCTCATTGACGAACTATCCAGGGAGGACACACATCAGCTCATTATTGATTTTTCAAAACGGGTAGACCAGATTACCATGTCGCTCGACCAAATCTCCTTTGATGAATCCATGGTCAAGATCATTGAATTCTTCAGAAAAGATGTTCAGCCATTTATCGAGGCAGCGAGAAGAGAATTCTCAACAAAGCACGACATTATCGAACATTATGCCAAGCATTTTTTCACCAATCGTGAAACCGGAGAATTTTATAGAAATGAATTTGAGACCTCATTATGGAAGATAAATCAAATCATCAGTAAGGAACTCAATCATTTCAACAGTTTTATCCAGGGCAATTATCCCTCCTATTTTCAAAAATTCAGGACCGACGGTATCGAATACGATATCTATATAGGAGAATCCATTACACCACAGCAGACCTTTAGCAAAGAATTTATCAATATCTTTAGGCGACAACAGATTATCTCCATGGCCCGTATTGCCCTGAAAGCACATCACGCAAAACAGGATTTACCAATTACCTTGGAGACCACACAGCTTATTTTCATTAACCCACACAGTATTGATATCAGCTTTCGGGAAGACGAGCGTCGATTTGATGTTGAAGGATCATTGAATATCCGTTACGAAATCATCAAAAAAAGAATAGATAAAATACGGGTAAAACGGACCAAGGAAAGGCTCACCCAGGTCAACAAGATTGCCATTGTCTATCTGTCGGATGAGGTGCTAGAAGACCTTAATCTAAGCATACAGGCTATTTATGATATGGGCATCATTGAAAGGACCGTAGAGCACCTCAAACTGGAGGATGTACAAGGAATAGTAGGTTTGAAAGCTATTCGTCTTACAGTAAACCTAAACTATCGGGATTTCTCCTAAATTTGTATAATCTCTCTGGATTTAGTAGAGCGTAAATAAGGGAATTATTTTAATAACAATATTACGATGATAACTGATGCCAACTATTTTTATTTAAGCGATTTGCTTGGCACTTTATTTTTTGCGATATCGGGCACCTTATCCGCAAAGCGTAAGGACATCGATATTTTCGGAGCTGCCTTCTTGGGTTTTGTGACGGCTATTGGCGGCGGATCCATGCGTGACGTATTTCTAAATTTACGCCCCGTTTGGGTAAATGACAGCAATTATCTTATTGCGATATTCTTAGGCATCTTAATTGCCATCATCTTCAATAGGCAGCTCTATGGCTATTATCGAACCCTGACACTTTTTGATGCGATAGGAATCAGTTTCTTCACCATCTTAGGCGTGCAAAAGTCATTGAACTACGAAAGTAACGTCTATGCAGCCATCATCTTTGGTATGTTTACAGCTGTATGCGGGGGAATGATACGCGATATCCTCCTCAATGAGACGCCTTTGATCTTCAAAAAAGAGGTCTATGCTACGGCCTGTTTGGCGGGCGGATTAATTTATATTTTGCTTGTACACCTCAATCTGGATTTGTCCTGGGCAGCTATTATTGCTGCCGGTGTGGTTTTTCTGATTCGAATGACCGCGGTTAAGTATAGGTTATATCTTCCCCGATTGGACTGAGTGATAAGGTTGGAAAGCAATCGCTACAATAAAATAAGAGAAGCGTTAGTTTGGACTAACGCTTTTTCTTTTGCTGTGGAAATTTCATTTTATAGCTCACCCGGATATTGCCTTTGGCAATTGCGTCCAACTTACCCTTTAACATCGTTTTCTTAAGCGTGCTCAATTTGTCTGTAAACAGCTTCCCTTCAAGATGGTCATATTCGTGTTGAACAACACGCGCCGCCAATCCGGTCAGGTCCACTTCGTGCTCCTCAAAATTCTCATCCAAATAATTGATACGAATATTCTTATGACGAAGTACGTCTTCATTAATATCAGGAATACTTAGGCAGCCTTCACCAAAAGCCCATTTTTCACCAGATTCCTCCACCATAATCGGATTGATGAAAACTCTTTTGAAAGATTTGAGCATTTCTTTATTCTCTTCGTCATCTTCTGCAAACGGCGTCGCATCAATAACAAACATACGTATTGGCAATCCAACTTGTGGCGCCGCAATCCCAACACCATGTGCAGCATACATGGTATCAAACATATCATCTATCAATTTCTTTAAATCAGGATAGTCTTCATCTATTTCCTCAGCAACCTTTCTTAATACAGGGTCGCCATACGCCACTATCGGAAGTTTCATATATAAATAATTATTTATAAGTGTCGATTGTCATTGATACAAATGAAGTCGTCGCACTTAGTTTGTTTTTTAAAGTCCTATGAAATATGCTGTATAAATAATATACCACATTTTTTTTCGCTTGCAGCTGCTTAGCCCGCATCGGTGTTATGCTTTTTAAGCATGGATATTTCACAGTACAATCATATTTTGCACAAAGATACGGATAATTATTAAAAGCGAATATTTCGCCAGAACTTCCATAAGAGTTACTTTTGTTTTATGAATCCAGCTTTTAAAGATCTTGTTATTCGGTTCAAAATCGAACTTGAACGTCACCTAGCAGTGCGATTACCCCTGATCGAACTAGATGGATATCTACAAATTGATTCTTCTGAATTAACAAAAAAGATCTTTCTCTATCCCAACGAAAGACGTTTACGGTTTCAGGGCCCCGAAGAGGGCATTCATATAGACGAGGATATATTAGCACAAAAATTCGACCTCATTGTTCAGCGCATCGTTGCCAAATGGAAGAATAATCGTCGTATTTACGCACGGAAAACAATCGTTGCTCGGATTGATAAAAAAGTAAGTCAGCAGTTCCTCGTGGAACATCACTTACAAACTCCACTCCCGGGAAAATACAGATACGGACTATATGAGCAGGGCGAACTCGTGTCCATAGCTGTTTTTTCCGGAGGGCGCCGTATGAACGATAAAAATGACGAATACCGTTCTTTTGAGTTATTGCGCTTTTGCAATAAATCTGGCTATAACGTGATTGGCGGGCTAAGCAAGTTAATCAAGGCTTTTTCGAAAGACTTTTCCCCGGGGGATATTATGACGTATACCGACAGGGACTGGAATCAGCATTCTTCCTTAGAAAAAATCGGCTTTACGATAAAAGAAATTACAGCTCCGATCACCTTCTGGATTGCGGGAGCGCATAGATATACTTATCGTAACGAAGAAGAGCTAAGTGTATTAATGGATCAGGCTCCACTTGGCTTTCAAAAGGAAAACATGGGAAGCATCAAGATGATTTTGTATATAAAATAAGCTAAATTGTGTATATTGTACACTGTAATAATTTGAAAAATAAATAATCAAAAAATAATAACGTTATGAAGAGAAAACTTCGCATGGGTATGGTCGGAGGCGGAAACGACGCCTTTATTGGTGCTGTACACCGCATTGCCGCTTTTATGGATGGAAAGATTGAATTGGTTTGTGGCGCATTTAGCATTGATCCACAGATTTCAAAACAGTCTGGAGAAGACTTATTTGTAGCTCCTGAGCGTGTCTATCTCAACTACGAAGAGATGATCGAGAAAGAATCGTTGCTTCCTGAGGGGGAGCGTATGGATTTTGTAACGATCGTTACTCCAAACTTTCTACATTTTGCTCCAGCTAAATTAGCTTTGGAAAAAGGCTTCGATGTTGTTGTTGAAAAACCAATGACTGTATCTGTTGAAGAAGCAAAAGAATTACAGGAGACTGTAGAGCGTACGGGCCGTACATTATGTTTGACACATACCTATTCAGGTTATCCGATGGTAAAGCAGGCCAAAGCAATGGTAAAAGAAGGCCACTTTGGTAAAATAAGAAAAATTGTTGTTGAATATCCACAGGGCTGGTTGAGCCGTTTAACTGAACGCGAGGGCAATGCTGGCGCGGCTTGGCGCGCGGATCCAAAACGCTCGGGCAAGTCGTTGGTCATGGGTGATATCGGTACACACGTAGCTCATCTTGCGGAATATGTGTCGGGATTAAAAATCGAAGAGTTATGTGCTGATTTAACAACATTTGTTGAAGGCCGATTATTGGATGATGATGGCTCCGTATTATTGCGTTTCCAAAACGGTGCCAAAGGCGTATTAATGGCATCACAAATCTCGGCAGGAGAAGAGAACGCTGTTCGTATACGTATTTATGGCGAAAAAGGCGGATTGGAATGGGCCAACGAAGACCCGAACAACCTGATCGTCAAAATGCTTGATCAACCTCGCCAGCTGTACCGTACAGGAAATGCATACGCTGCGCCTTATACATTGAGCTCGTTTGCAACCCATAATACACGTGTTCCTGCTGGCCACCCAGAAGGGCTATTGGAATCTTTTGCTAATATCTATCGCAACTTTGCAGCAACAGTTACCGCAAAACGTGAAGGAAGAACTCCAACCGCTGAAGAACAAGACTTTCCAACAGTTTATGACGGGGTCAGAGGTATGGCCTTCATCGATACTGTCGTAAAAAATAATGAAGGAACAGAAAAATGGACTAAATTTGTTCTGTGATAGACAGACTAAAACCTATACTTTCTCTTTTGGAACAACAATCTGTTCCAAAAGAGAAAGTTATCGTTATCCTAGGCCCCACAGCCTCCGGCAAGACCAAACTGGCAGTACAACTCGCCCAACAAATTGATGCCGAAATTATCAGTGCCGATTCCCGTCAAATTTACCGACGCATGGATATTGGAACTGGAAAAGACCTTACTGAATACCAAGGCATTCCATACCATCTCATCGATATACAAGAACCGGGAGCAAAATACAATCTTGGAAATTTTATTGCGGACTTCCATCAAGCCCATCAGTCCATTTTAAAAAAGGGCAAGCACACGATCCTCTGCGGTGGAACGGGCTTATATTTGCAGAGCGTTATCCAACAGACCCCCTATGCACTAATTCCGAGTATAACGGGGTTCAAAGAGTCTCTCGCCGGAAAGACAGCGCCTGAATTGATGGAACGGCTAAGCACCTATGCATGTCCATTGGATTTTCAGATAGACCATTCCACGAATAAACGTATTATCCGCGCCATCGAGATACTGGAATTTCTCCAACAGAACCCCGAGTTCAAACCCAAACAGCAAGCTTCAGAAGCTCTTGTCATTGGATTAAATCCACCATTAGAAAAAAGACGGGAAAGTATCAGTAAACGATTGAATGAGCGAATCAAAAGCGGATTTCTACAAGAAGTCGAACAATTACTGACCGAGGGAGTTTCTCATGATCAGCTGCAATATTATGGTTTAGAGTACA
This sequence comes from Sphingobacterium sp. DR205, assembly GCF_011064245.1. Taxonomy (NCBI): domain Bacteria; kingdom Pseudomonadati; phylum Bacteroidota; class Sphingobacteriia; order Sphingobacteriales; family Sphingobacteriaceae; genus Sphingobacterium; species Sphingobacterium sp. DR205. The sequence continues at coordinate 7,169,925 of NZ_CP049333.1, forward strand.
AGTATGCCTCCTTATATCTCCTTGGGCAAGTGGATTACACGACCTTCTTCACCAAACTGGAAACGGAAATACACCGGTATGCCAAACGTCAAATGACCTACTTCCGAAAAATGGAAAAGGATGGGATCAAGATTCATTGGATATAAACAAAAAAGGGCTAGTATGACTACTAACCCTTTTCGTTAATCTCTTTCTATTATAACTTGATTTCCTCGTCTTTCGCATTGAAAAAGTGGAATTCAGTTAGATAATATGACGTCATTGGATTTACTTTAATCCATTTACCGTACTTCATAAACCATTTCATTCTTTTAGAAATCAGACCAGACTTAATGTAGGCGTCTATGTACGGGTGAACACATAAGGTCACCTTTTTCTCATTCTGTTCTTGAAGAATAAAACTCAAATTATTTTCAATATCATCCATTAGGACAATACTTGATCGGATTTCTCCTGTACCATCACAAGCCGGACATTTCTCGTTTGTGACAATATTCATTTCAGGTCTTACACGCTGGCGGGTGATCTGCACCAGACCAAATTTACTTGGTGGCAAAATCGTATGCCTCGCCCTATCCGACACCATACATTCTTTTAAGAATGTATACAACTCTTTTCGGTGATTGGGCTTATGCATATCAATGAAATCGATGACTACAATTCCCCCCATATCACGCAGGCGCAGTTGCCGCGCAATTTCCTTTGCTGCTTCCATATTGACCAGCAATGCATTATCCTCCTGATTCTCCTTATTGGCAGAACGGTTACCACTATTGACATCGATTACATGCAGGGCTTCGGTATGCTCAATAACGAGATACGCGCCGCCGGGCAAAGTAACAGTCTTGCCAAAAGCTGCCTTGATTTGCTTTTCAACTCCGAAATGGTCGAAAATTGGTTCTTTATGTTTGTAAAGTTTTACAATTTTCTCCAGATCCGGAGATATATCGTGTATATATGATTTTGTTTCTTCGAAGATCGAAGGATCATTAACATAAATATGCGAGAACTCATCCGTTAGGATATCCCGTAGAATAGTGGATGCGCGATCCATTTCGCCGAGAACCTTTTGTGGTGGTTCAGCATTTCGAAGACGTTTGGTAAATAGCTCCCATTTTGAGATCAGGTCCAATAAGTCACGTTGCAGTTCTTCGACACCCTTTCCTTCGGAGACTGTACGGATGATTACACCAAAATTAGCTGGTTTAATACCTTCGACAATCTTTTTGAGGCGGTTGCGTTCGTTACTGCCTTTGATACGCTTGGAAATGGAAACAGTACTTGAGAAAGGCACCAAAACGACAAAACGACCTGCAATTGATAGGTCTGAGCTCAGACGAGGTCCTTTTGTTGAGATGGGTTCTTTGGCGATTTGTACTGGCACGAGCATATTTTTGCTCAAGACATCAGAGATCTTACCAGCTTTATCGATATCCTTTTCAAGTTTTAAACTATTGAGCAGTTTCTCTTGATAACTGCCATTCTTTACGATACGCGTAAGCTTAAGCAAAGATTGAACTTGGGGACCCAAATCTAAATAATGTAGAAAAGCGTCCTTTTCGTAGCCTACATCTACGAAAGCCGCATTTAGCCCCGGCATAATTCGCTTAATCCGTCCGAGATAGATATCCCCAACGGCAAAATTGTTATTTGCGGGCTCACGGTTAAGTTCAACGAGCTGCTTGTCCTGTAGTAAAGCAATAGTTACCCCTTTATCAGGAGTTGAATCGATAATTAATTCCTTTACCAAAAGCTACTCATTTTTGATACCTATGCGATATCCTATCGCAATTTTCGGTATCCGATTAAACATTTAAAGAACGTTGTTACGAAAAAAACAATCTACACATCCATAAAGACATGTAGATCGTTTCGTAAAGCTATCTCAGCAAAATGGGCCAAGATGTTTAAAAGCTCATCACAAGATTATTTTTTCTTGTGTCTATTTTTTCTTAAACGTTTTTTACGTTTGTGAGTAGCCATCTTGTGTCTTTTTCTTTTTTTTCCGCTTGGCATAGCTAAATTTTTTAATGATTATAAATAATAAATTAATTACTTGCTCAATTCCGCAATCTTGCGATCAATGAATTGTGATAGGGATGGATCAGCAGCCAGCTCTTTACTTTTTTGAAAAGCAGTGACGGCCTCTTTTTTCATCCCAATATTTTCATAGCCTGTGGCTAAGTAAAAGTATGACTCTGCATCGGGCTTCTGATCGATAACGGTCTTAAAACGCTCGATGGCTTTGTCAAACTGACGGGACTGTAATGAAAACAATCCCAAAGTTTTATTCGCTTCTAAGTTTTTAGGATCAGCAGCAACAACTTCCCGTAATAAAGCAATACCTGCCATTGGGTTGTTTGTCCCTGATACCATTGCGGCACCTAATCCTGTCTTTGCATCCAGACTACTTGAATTCGCTTTTAGCGCTGCCTCATATGCATGAATTGCATTTTGATTGAGTGCTTGGGCTAAAGTAGAATCTTGCAAATTCGTATAAGCAGCACGATAAGCATTACCGGCTTTCAACCAATATTCAAATTGAGGGGAAACCTTTGCCATTTCCTCATACACAAATGCCTGAGGGGCTGGTTTTGCGACGTCGTCCCACTTATCTGCCAACTGTTGCAACAGCTTTACCTTATCTTCACCAGAAGCTTTTGCAACTTGGGCCTCAATATCGGAAATTTCTTTGACTAAACTAGCATCTAAACCTTGTTTTGTCATCGAAGAGATATTTTCCAAGTTTACTTCATTGGAAGGTTTCGATTCAGATGCTGCAGCAGTTTGTTTTTCTTTGTCCACCAAACCTTTAATAGGCTGCGCAAATAGCACAGCAACCAAGGCTACAACTGCTCCTATGACTATTATTTGTTTGGTATTTGCCATTTTAATCTATTTTAAGATTATTTATTGCCATTTTTTACTTTCTCAACGAAAATCTTAGCTGGCTTGAAGCTAGGGACAAAATGCTCCGGAATAATGATTGCTGTATTTTTTGAAATGTTTCTTGCAGTCTTCTCAGCTCTTTTTTTGACTACGAAGCTACCAAAACCTCTTACATATACATTTTCTCCTCCGATCATTGCGTTTTTGACAACTTTGAAGAACGCCTCTACGGTCTCTTGAACATCTACCTTCTCTAAGCCAGTTTTGTTAGAGATTTCTGCAATAATTTCTGCTTTAGTCATATCTATTTTACTGTAATTATTTATTTTTCAACCCTTAAGCCAACTAATGTTTGGGGATGCAAAAGTATTGTTTTAAAATGAGGAATGGAAATTATTTAAACACTTTTTTGATAAATAACCTTCCAAAAGCCAAACATTTACAATCAATTAACGCCATTTCACATCCAACAAATGCTGAAATAAATCTCAAAAATAAAAACAATTTCCTAATTTACAACAAGTTGATTCATTGGATGTCATAGAAAATTCAAGATATGCCAATTGCATGACTAATACGGTCCAAATCTTCGGATGTATGATGTGCATTGACCACAATCCTATTCAATAAGGGATCCGTAGGGAGCGGATAAGGGAAACTCGAGACCAGTATACCGGCTTCCATCAGCCTTGCATATAGGCTGGTATCCTTGGACGAAAAGACTGGGAAATTAGCCATGCTATTTAAATATCCCTCAGAAAGTGATTCGAAATAACGAATATTTGCCTGCAATTTTTCAAATTGTTTACGATAGATGTGTTCCCCATTTAAAAAAGCAAAGAGGCTCGCGGGGGAACTGGGAGAGGCCCCCGTATAAAAATTTGATTTCTTGAGCTGTTCAATCCGTTTCGCGCTGGCCAAGATCAGTCCTGCATCTGTCGCCAAACCCTTTGCTAAGGAGGCAACAACAATCAATTCTATATTTTCCCCTAGAAAATCACGGTCAGCGATCGAAATGCCATTTTCACGCAGTACACCTATACCGTGAGAATCATCCAGGATCAAGGTAACTTTCTTCATTGCCGAAACGTTCTTAAAAATCGAGAAGTCATATCGTTCTGGAGTCATATTATCCAAGCTATTGCTCACGATAACAAAAGAGGCCGCTTTGGATTGATTGATATACTCGACAGTTCGCAGACTCCAGTCCCTAAAATCGCCCGTTACAGCAGGGTTTATGTCAAGCCACAAGGAGGGATGGCAGGCCGGGGCATAAAGCAGTTCTCCCTCCATTGATAACATTTTGACAACAAATTGGGTCGCCAAATAGCCGCTAGACAGCAATAAACCAGCTCCAAAACCAAACCGCATGGCCGCATATTGTTCAGCTTGATCAAATATAGCCTGCTGAACATTATTATTGCGCGAAGTCCCGTTATTAACACCATACTGTCGCACTCCCTCAATAAAAAGTTCGGCATATGCTTTATCCGTTGCCAGCCCCAGATAGGAGGTTCCCCCAAAAAAGAGGTATTCCTTTTCATCCAGATATATGGACCGCCCGGTGGGCTGATCAAGTTTTGTGAAATTTTTCATTTTAACCATGGAGCCCTACTACATGCAGGGTATTGTAATCAATAATACGCATTTGGTTTGGCCTATCAAATTGTAACAGAAACATTCGTCCCTAATCCTCAGCTCCACTTATGACCAAAGAGTAACATTGTAGGAGGCTTTTAATTGCTTCATTTGCCAATGAACGAAGAGTCAATTGGTGCTCCAGAAAGTTCGTTAATTGCTCTGACCGGTCGATCTGGGGTAAGCTGTAAGTACTTCTGGATTGGCGATATGCTGTGGTGTTCCTTGTGCGAAAGCGACAATATTTTCAAATGCCAACCTAAACAGCTTTTCGTATCCATCCTCTTCCACGTAGCCCAAATGCGGAGAACAGATGACATTTGGCATTTGCAACAATGGATAATTGGGATCCGTGATCGGTTCGGACTCATAGACATCCAGAGCAGCGGCGCCTGGAGTTCCACTTTCCAGAGCCTTCAGAAGCGCACCTTGTTCCACCAGTTCCGCCCGCGAAGTATTTACAAATAGTGCTGACGGCTTCATGGACCTTAGATCCTCCAATTTTACGATACCCCGGGTTTCTGGCACCAATCGTAGGTGCAGGGTTACCACATCCGCAAAATGGAAGAAATCTGATTTACTGGATGCTGCTAAGAATCCATCCCTCACAGCCTCTTCCCTTGAACATTCGCTGCCCCAAACGATCACTTCCGCGCCAAAGGCTTTGGCGTATTGGGCGATCAGCCGACCTATTTTACCGTAGCCCCATATCCCCATTGTTTTTCCTGCCACGGACTGACCAATATTCGTCTGCCATTGCCCTTTTTGCATCGCTGCAATCGCTTGCGGCAGTTTCCGCAAAGCATTCATAATTAATAACCAGGTCAGTTCGGCGGGAGCAGTTGGGGATCCCGTACTTTCTGCAACAGCAACCTGATAAAAGCTACAGGTCGTCAGATCAAGATGATTGGAAATTTTTCCGGTTTGGCTGATGAGCCGAAGGTTTGGCAGCTTACTGAGCAGCTCGGCAGAGATTTTCGTTCGTTCCCTGATCAGCACCAACGCTTCTGTGTTTTTAAGTTTTTCCGCCAATTCATGGGGATCTGTATAGGATTGTTTCAATATCTGAACATCATGACCATCAAGTATTTTGAAACAATCCAACTGTCGGACAGCATCTTGATAGTCATCTAAAATGGTAATTCGCATCTTTCTGTGACTTAATTTACACCGTTCATTTATGATGACCGGTTTTCATTTCGAACATTAATTTACAGCATAAAATCGGAATACTACATTTCGTCATGATTTTTTGACATTTCATCCACTCTTTTTCGTAGGAGCAATTGTTTGCGTCCGTAGACCAGACGCTGGATGCTTTGTCGCCACAATTATCCCCCAAAGATTTTTTCAGGATCAACCGAAGTTCCATTGTGCAATTTAATGCTATAAAAAACGTCGCTGTGCATTCCAATGCCAGATTGAAAGTGTACCTCAAGCACTACGAGTCTGACGATTTGATTGTTTCGAGAGAGAAAGTTGCCGCTTTCAAAAGTTGGATAAATCAGTAACCGAAGGCTGACCTCACCCATTTATTCATGAGGCGCTGTAATCAGGCAGAGAAAATCCCCGAATCATCTTCTTTTTGATCGCTGAGCAATCGGACAGATAACTTGAAGGCGGAAGAAGTTACATGTTGAGCCTATAGTTCAGCGGAATACTGAATCTCAGAGACACTGCAAATCCCTTCATTAGCCGATAATCCGCTTTGTCTTTGATGGAAAAACCATGTCCAAAATCAATATCCAAAAGTGTTGCCAGACTGACACCAAGTTTTGGGGTAAAGGTATAAGGCGTCACTTCCGCACGTACAAATGGAGTCAACACATACGTTTGTGGATAATATGTAATGGCCCCTTCTGGAATAACCGCAAATTTCTTTTGAGTCCAGGTAAAGTTGGCTGTGGCATCTGCCCGCAAGATATTATCACCTAAAAATGGAAATGCAAAATAAGCGCCTGTTTTTATGATACTCTCTTTTTGGAATTGATAACTCAGCGTAGGACCGATCAAATGATCCTGTGCTGCTGCCTTTTTTCCAAAAGCAAGCAAAATAATCATACAGCCTATCCAAAGTATACTTCTATTTTGCATAATCCGTCATTTAATAAAGATGAAAATTCAGCGGTATATTCACCCCTACAGACACCGTAAAACCATCTATCGGCCTAAAATTCTTCTTTGTGTTGTAATCAAATCCATAGCCTATACCCAAGTCGACGATTGAGAATAAACTTGCTCCAACTTTTGGAGTGATGGTATAAGGGGTCAGTTCGGCCTTAACAAATGGGAACAGGACAAAGTCATTTAGATAATAGGTAAAGCCCACCTCGGGAATAACTGTCGTTTTGTTGTCCATCCAGCTGAAATTTGCACCGGCGTCGATTTTCATGTACTGAAAGTCGTTCGGTGCAAATAGGCCCCAACCAGAAACTTTTAGAAAATTGCCGCTTTGGTACTGGTATCCCGCTGAAGGCCCCCAGATCCAGCTGTTATGCTCCCGCCAAGGCCTATTTTGGGCCTTTACCAGAAAGAATGAACAACATAGCGCAGCAAATAACAGTAGTGTTTTTAGTTTCATCCAGCTAAATTACAAACTATAATCTATTTTATGGAATACAACAGGTGCGTCCCAAAATAGTTTTACTTAAAACAGAAAAATAGTGTCCATGCAGCCTGATACTCGCAAATTGAATCGGCAAAACACCTTTTTGGCACCGCTTAAGGTTTAAGCAACTTGATTCTAATAAACTGAGACCTTTCACTCAAGCTTCCTTCCTCGCCCCAATAACCATTTACATGGTTGGCGGCGGTATAGATGTACCCATCTTTACCCCAGAACATCAGTTCCTCTTTCCATGTCGGCATCCATTCTTTAAAACTTACTGAAATCATCGGGATCACCTTTCCCTGTTTCACGTGGAAGACTTGCAGGTCACCCGTTGATTCATAGGGATCAGCATGCAACGTCATCAAATATTTTTTATCCGCGGAAAAGAAAGGATAATCGCCGCATTCCACAATAAGATGACCATCCTGCCGATCAAAAAGGCGTACATCAGCACTTTCCCAATAGTTGCCCGCTATGGCAAAAGCATTCAGAAAATCGTAATGCCCCATGTACGAATAGCTAGATTCCAGCTCATTATCTATATCCTTATCTGTAAAAGTCAGTTTTTTCCCGTTTGCCAGCGGCAGTTCCAAAATCTTTCCGTTTTTGGTATAGGACAGCGTATCTTTGATCAAATAATTTTCTACCGTATTTCGGGCGGCCAAAAACGTTTGTTCATCTATTAATTCCACAAAAAGATATTTATCCAATGGATGCCCTTTTTCATAATAGCTTTCTTTTCCGTTTACGGTCTGTGAGACAATAATATTTAAATCCTTGGGCGATATTGTTATTTTATCCTGTTTGCCCAATTTAGATTTCGCCACATATACTTTTTCCCATTGTGTTACATCATTGGCTTCACCGTTAGCCCCTTTATAATCCCTTTGAATACGATCCATCACTGCAATCCACTCACCTTCCTCACCGATCACGTCCAGTTTTGTTCCAAAAGGATATTTTCCAAGCGCCGGAGCATTTTCATCTGCCCCCTGACGCAAAACCACGCCAGCACGGTCGATCACATATAGATTTTTCAAGACCTTTGTCTGATCATAGTTGATCGGCAAGGGCGGAAATTTCTCCGCTATCGCGGTATCTTTGATCGCACTCACACCCATTTGCACCGAATCCTCCTTCCGGATAGCTTTCTTTTTTGCTCCGTCACCACAGCTTGACATTCCCATCAAAATAGTGCTTCCGACAAGCATATACACGGGTAAAAATAACAGTCTTTTCATATAGGTGAAGATAGCGATTCCCGTGCCGAAAAAAAATACTGGTATTCAGGGGTTCTCTTCTATTGCTATAAATTCGGAAATGCCCATAAACCGAACCTACCGATATCGGGCAAAAGCCAATGTAAACTCCCGGAACTTCGCTTCCGAATTTTATACCTTGCGCCAGAGTGTCTTTCGGTTTACCCGGAGACCGTTATGGCTATTCTTGGCTCTGATTACTGTCAATACGATCATCAGAGCGATCGTCAAAAAGCGGAAGATATTAGCATACCAGTTGCCTGCAGCATTTTCGTCAACATTAAATAGCACCCAGGCCAGATTCATCAATATATGTAGGGCTACCGGAACCCAAACATTAAACTTCCACTCAGTATATAACCAGGCAAACAATACCGATCCCAAAAATGTTATCATAAAAATGAGAACCAATTCCATCGGATCCTGGCTTTGATATAGATGCAGTAAGGCAAATACCAACGATGTTGCCAGAATAGCGGGAATAAACCCAAGGCGTGTATAGCGGTAAACAAGACCAAAAAAATAAGCCCTAAAGATGAGTTCTTCAAACAATCCTGCAGAGAAGGTATTAATGACCAATGAATTGAAATCGGGTTCCCTGATCAAAGAAAACCTAAATGCATAACCGATAAACATCGGAAGTGTTGCCAACGCGGCGATACCTATCCCCAATGCAGGAGACCCATTTACCCCAAATTTAGACACCAATGTGTCCTGATCTTTAGGCTTGAGCAAAAGTGCCCCCAAGAGCAAAGGCAGCAGGCTGAGAATATAGGTTACCATGTGGGCCAAGGCCCTGTTGTGAATAAAGCCGATTATCCAGGACTGAACGGAGGAAAAAAATGCCTGATCTAAGCCAAAGTAAATCCCGAAGAAGAAAAACAAAACAAGCAAGTTGAAATTTGTATGATTCATATTTTTTTGGGACAAAACTATATGGCAATGACAGGACTGACAAAAATATGTGGCGGTTCGCCAGATTTAGGGACGAATGGTACCGGTTATCCCAGGGAGCCAATTGAACCGCATCATTTCAATAAGTAGGCTCTTACAGCCGGGAGCATCGATCGCGATACCAGTGCATATTCGTCCCTGTCAGCGAAACGCAACAGAAAGCCTTTTGCATTGCCCTCCTTGACCAGAATCTTGTCGAAATTAACCAGATATGACCTATGGCAACGGTGTATGTTCGCATCTGTCAATTGCTCCGCCAACTTTCCCAAAGTGATCCGGATAATCTCTTTTTTGGCTATTTTATTTTCGTAAAAATAGACCTCACAATAATTATCCATGGATTTGGCAAATATAAAATCCTGTCGGCCAAAACATAAAAGCTGGCTCCCATTAGCAAGACAAACAACAGTGCTGTTATCAGAAACCACGGCATGCTGATCCGGTAAGCTCGCCAATAGTGGAGCAGCCGGGGTATGAGCGCCGAGGTTCGATATACGCTGCGCCGGTAAACTCACTCGTATCGGCAAAACTTGCCTCTGGGCGAAAGGGACCGATACAGACTCCGTCGGTTTACCCCGATCCGTTTTTATGAGTGTTAAAAAATAAATCAGTCCGATGGGTACATAGAGCGACAGGGTATAAAGTCCCATATACAGCAAGTTGATCCATTGCATGGACACCCGGCTCACAATACAGCTATTGTATAAAAAATTCAATATTGTCGCTGCTACGTATACCAATAGCATACGCAGGAATTCTTTTTTTACCGTCCATTTCTTTCTGTTGGCCAATAAGGCGGAAGCGAATAGATAAGATAAGGCGAAAATGCCCCCATAGCCCATCAATAGTATATATTTCCCTGAATCTTCAAAATTGTAGGTACCAAAAGGCTGAAAAATGATTAAAAAAAGATAACAGGATCCTCCGAGCAAAAAAGCATACCGCAGCGAGGTCCGGAGTGAAAATATTTCCGGAATGACCTGTTGGTGCCGCCCTAGCCATCGCGTTAAATTGATCATAATCAGTAACAAATTTACTAAAAATTTAGCGCTGATTATAGCACTTTTTGATCGTACAGAGGCACTTAGCGACTAATTATGGCGAAATATTATTACACTATAATAAAGAAATATCCAAATTATATTTAACTTAGGGAATAGTTCATTAAACATGTCTTTTATATGGTTTGATGACTGTAGTCATAGTATTATTTAAACACATTATATTTAATAATTATGCGTTTACGTCATGTACTTACCTTCTTTATCTGTGCTTGCAGCACCCATGTTTTAACAGCACAGCAGAAACAGATCCTTTTGGAAAATGTCAAACTCATAGATTATAAAAACCAGAGCCTTAGCGGTCTGAAACACGTTCTGATCAACGGCAACACGATTCAAACGATCAGTGCTGCGCCCATTAAAACCACAGGAGCCGAAATTGTAAAGATAGATGCCAAAGGCAAAACATTACTGCCCGGCTTGATTGATGCCCATGTGCATTTGGTCTTTGGGGCACTTACAATGCCACAGATGATGACAAACGACCTTTCTGAGGAATTTCTGGTAAACAAGGTTGGCCAATCAGCGCAGAAAATGCTCATGCGTGGATTTACGAGTGTGCGCGATGTGGGTGGACCGATATTTCCATTGAAGGCTGCGATTGACAAAGGTAAACTAATCGGCCCCAGGATCTGGCCTTCCGGAGCTACAATAAGCCAAACTGCGGGGCATGGTGATTTTAGGACGCCAGAGGAAAAATCGCGCAGATTCTTCGGCATTGTTTCACGGGCCGAAAGATATGGAGCCACTTTTATAGCCGACGGACGCGATGAGGTACTGACAGCCGTCAGAGAAAATTTACGGTTCGGCGCCAGTCAGATCAAACTGATGGCTGGCGGAGGCACCTCTTCGGCGTATGACCCTGTGGATGTTACGCAATATACCCTGGATGAGATGAAGGCGGCGGTCGAAGCAGCGGAAGATTGGGGCACTTATGTTACCGTACACGCTTATACCCCCAGGGCGATACGCCGGGCGGTCGAAGCAGGGGTAAAGTGCATCGAACACGGACAGCTATTGGATGAGGAAACGCTGCAACTTCTTGCAGAGAAAAATATCTGGCTCAGCTTACAAAATTTGGTCGAAGACACACCTGATATGGATCCGCAAAGGCGAATAAAACGCAAGCCCGTTATCGAAGGACAGGAAAAAGTATGGCCTTTGGCCAAGAAACACGGTGTTAAGCTCGCCTGGGGAACCGACTTCCTTTTTGAACCAGACCTGAATGAGCTGCAAAATTCATTCATCCTCCGTCTTCAAAAATGGTTTACGAATGCTGAGATTATTAAAATGGTTACCCAGGACAATGCGGAGCTGTTACAGATTTCGGGTTTACGGAGCCCATATCCCGGCAAACTAGGCGTGATCGAAGAGGGAGCCTTGGCCGACATGCTATTGGTCAATGGCGATCCGCTCCGGGACCTGGCACTACTGGCCGATCCGGACAAAAATTTTCTCCTTATTGTCAAAGACGGACAAATTTATAAGAATAGTTTACAAAAACGTTGACAGTTCATTCCAGGCTGGTTCCGATCTCTATTAATATAATTGATTTTATGGATAGAACCGGCCTTACATATATTTTTGTAAAAGGCAGATCATAAAGGTGTTTATTTATCAAAGCTTTAAACACCTTTTGCTTTTTATTGATTAGTTTTGTGTTTCAACGATAAATTAAAGCATTTCGGTGGCATTATTATTCAACGATGGACGTCCGGTAGTTAGATTGAGAGCATTTCGTGCTATCGACGATCCTAAGACCTGTGAACGTTTTATAGAAGGGCACGCCCATGTCTTGACAGCGATAGGTGTCAAGAAAGTTACTTCGTCCAAGAACGAATGGATGTACAATCCGGCGTCATTCGTCCTTATTGTAGAATCTCTTGATGGTGAGAAGGTATATGGAGGTGTTCGCATACATGCCGCCGGCGGAAGTGAGCCATTGCCGATAGAACAGGCTACAGGTGCCATGGATGCACGGATTTACGATTTAGTATACGACTACGCCTTACACGGTACCGGCGAAGGCTGCGGGCTATGGAACTCGCGGGAGATCGCGGGCTATGGAATCGGGAGTATTTTCCTCACCAGGGCTGGAGCAGCCATCAGTACACAGATCGGAATCAAATCGTTATTTGCACTGTGTGCTCCATATACGGTAAAACTGGCGGAAAGTGTGGGTTACCGCATAGATACCAGCGTTGGTAACAATGGTACTTTTTACTATCCCAAATTAGACTTAGTGGCGACAGTCATGATCATGAGAAATCTGGATACGTTGACTGAAGCCGATCAGGAAAATAAGGAAGCTATTTTCTCCCTCCGAAACAATTCCAATATTGTCCGGATAGAAACCCTGCGAAATAAAGAAATTGAAATTCACTATCAAATAGACATCCCCAACCTAGACCGTTGGGATCTTGAAGAGGTCATAAAAAATTTGCAGCACACATCGGCAGATCTCAAAACAGATCAACGTAATCTAAATATTTTGTAATGGACACTAAACACTATGGCGCCGGTTATTTACAGGATACCGGAGACTTTCTCAAGCAATTAAAAATACAATCCTATTCTCCTTTCACTACGATCAAAGAGGGGCTCCTTGCCGATTTGGGTTGCGGTACCGGAATGGATGCTATTAACCTGGCCAATATGCTGGGAAGCGAAGTACAGGTGATCGGTGTAGACCATGATGCGAAATTGATTGATCATGCGAAAGCAGGTAGCGACGGAATCAGCAATGTTAATTTCGTTCAGGGTGAGGTATATCAGCTCGATTTCGAAGATGAGGAGGTTTCCGGAGTACGGATGGAACGTCTTGTCCAGCATTTGACTGATCCACAAAAGATGTTTCGTGAGGTATATCGCATATTGGGCAAGGGCCAACCTGTGGTTATCGTTGAGACCATCTGGAATAGCCTGACTTTCTACACCCAGCATGTAAGCATAGAAGCCAAGATCTGCCATTATTTGACCGAAGAGAAAGTCAACAACGGCTGGGCGGGCAATAAGCTGACAACAGACCTCCTTAAGAATGGATTTCAAGATGTTCAACTGCAAACTTTCTGCATGGTGACACGTTCTAAAGAAGAAGCCAACCGCTATCTGTTTTTAGACAGCATCCTCTTGGAGATGTTCGAAAAGGGCAAATTGAGCCAAGCAGAATTTGAGGAATTCCAACAAACACTGAAACAATTGGATGAAACCGGCTGTTTTTTAGTGTCAATGAATCTGGTCATCGCCCTGGCAAAAAAATAGCCTCCTAAAAATGAAGTGCTGGTTTTCCCTGATCTGTCTGTATATTCTCGCATGCCTCCCGTCACGAGCACAGCTCACTGTTGACCATCCCGGACAACGGCTACTGATCGGTCATCAGCTGGAGCGTTATACCGGGCCCGGGAACCCCGCATTTTCAACCATTTTATCTTCATCGGACTTTCAACCCCTAAATAGTGCAGTTCCAAACTTAGGCATCTCATCTGACGCCGTCTGGTTTCGCCTCCCTATAAAAAATAGCAGCGAACAAGATTTATATTTTCTATTAGAAATTGCCTATCCGTTATTGGATGAAGTTGAATTATATAGCCCGTCCGGGAATGGCTCTTACCAATCGATCAAACTTGGGGAACATCAAAATTTTTCCATACGAAAATATAAAGTTCCGAACTATGTATTTGACATTCATCTGCCCAGACGGGCTGAAAAGACCTTTTTCATTCGTATTAAAAGTACCGAGCAGATTATATTACCCATCTACCTGAGTAGCGAGCGACAATTTGTGACGCAGATGAATAACGATAGCCTCATTAGTGGTATCTATATCGGAATAGTACTCATTATGGTGATATATAATCTCTTTCTATTTTTCTCCGTAAGGGATAGGGGGTACCTTTATTACGTTTTATATGTCCTCTGTGCCGGTGTCACCCAAATGGGCATCAAAGGTTATAGTTTTCAGTATCTATGGCCTTCCTGGCCTTACTTTGCAACCAAAGGCCCCATGATATTTGGTTGTCTATCGGGGCTTAGTGCGCTTTTATTTGCAGATTCATTTCTCCAATTAAAGAAAAATGCACCGCGATCAAGACGGATAATCATCATTTTTATTATTTTGTTTGCCATTGGTACCATCCTGGCGCTAGCCAGTTTAACGCAATCCGCATTTTTTGTGATGCAGGTGACCACTGGAGCTGGCTCTTTATTTGTTCTCTACTTATCCTATCGCATTATGATAAGCGGCTATAAACCAGCAAAATACTTTGTTTATGGATGGACTGTTTTACTCCTAGGATCCGTTGTGTTTTTATTAAAAGACTACGGAATATTAGACTATAATAACTTTACAAGCAACGCTGTGCAGATTGCCTCCGTAATCGAAATGGCTTTGCTATCCTTTGGTCTGGCCTACAGCATCAATATACTTAAGCAGGAAAAGGAAGAATCTAGGCTACGAGAATTAGCGATCTCTTTAGAAAACGAGCGGCTCATCCGTGAACAGAATATGGTGCTGGAGCAAAAGGTCAGTGAACGAACACATGAACTAAAAGAATCCAATGCGTCATTGCAAATGACACTGACACATCTGAAAGAAGCCCAGTCACAATTGGTTGAAGCCGAAAAAATGGCCTCGTTGGGACAGTTGACCGCAGGAGTCGCACACGAAATCAACAATCCAATCAACTTCGTCACCTCGAATGTAGCCCCCCTGAAAAGAGATATCAGGATGATCTGGGACACGTTGGACGAAGTCGAACGTATTGCTTTTGCACCGGAGCTTTCTGATGATGAGAAACAATTACAGATCAAAAAATTCAAGGATGATCTGGACATTGACTATCTGAAGACGGAAGTCGATTTTCTATTGAAAGGAATGCATGATGGAGCCCATCGTACCGCTGAAATAGTAAAAAGTTTACGTATCTTCTCACGTGTCGATGAGGACACATTAAAATTTGCCGATATCAACGAGGGCATAGCGTCCACGATGGTGATACTGAACAGCTTGATCAATAATACGATTGAGGTCGAAAAAAAATATGGCGACCTGCCGATGGTAGAATGCCATGCAGGGAAACTGAACCAGGTATTTCTGAATATTATAACGAATGCACTGTATGCCATCAACAAAAAATTCGGTGATAACGGAGGGGGGAAATTAGGGATAGAAACTGGACTTGCTGCGGATCTGTCCAGTGTTTTTGTTAAAATAGCAGACAATGGCATCGGTATTCCAAAAAATATTCAGGAACGTATTTTTGAACCTTTTTTCACGACAAAGGACGTCGGCGAGGGGACAGGGTTAGGGATGTCCATCGCCTATAATACCATTGCCAAGCATCATGGTAGGATTATTGTAGAATCAGAAGTAGGAGAGGGAACAGTCTTCACGCTACAAATCCCCATACAACAAAAGAATTGACGTAAAAGTAAACCCAATGAGTTCGATAAATTATGATTAATTTCGGTCATTTTGGGAAAATAAACCATATTATACAAATTATGCAGACGGAGCTTGAAATATTATATATTGATGATGAAGCAAATAACTTAATTGGTTTTAAAGCGAATTTTAGATACGATTATGTCATTCATACTGCATCAAACACAGCTGAAGCCGAGAAAATACTTCTCGCCAATCCGGAGATCCGTGTGATCTTTTGTGACCAGCGTATGCCCGAAGAACTGGGAATAGATTTTCTGCACCGCATCAAAAGAGATTTTCCGAAGCCTATACGTATTTTATTGACTGCGTATGCTGACATGGATACAGTTATTGACGCGATCAATAAGGGCCATATCTTTCGCTTTGTCCGCAAGCCTTGGATGAGGGAAGAGATTATTTCAGCAGTTGAAGAAGCAAATAAATTTTATGTTGCAAATTCGCTGTTAGAGACAAAGAATCAGGAGCTGCAGAAAGCGTACGATGAGCTGGATAAGTTTGCCTATAGTGTCAGCCATGATTTACGTGATCCTTTAACAGGAGTACTCTCCGCAGTAAAACTTGGGCTAGAATTTGACAATATAGACCGCATCCATGAATTACTTACCTTGATGGATAGTTCATTGGTCAGCCTAGATGCCTATATTGATAGTCTAAGGGACTACTATCTATTGCGGAGAGGTGAGCTCATGCTCTCTGAAATTAATTTTGACGAACTTTTCGGCAATGTAAGACAGTTCTATAAAATGTATACCCAAAACAAAGACGTAAGCTTTGATATCTATGTAAACCAAAAAGAACCATTTAAATGTGACAAGGCAATTCTAGAATTGATTTTACACAATTTACTATCCAACGCCTTCAAATATCAGCGTAAGGGCCAGGCGGAGCCATTCGTTAAACTATCTGTTGACGTATCTGACAAGCAGGCGAAGATTGTGGTGAGCGATAATGGTATCGGTATTTCTCCCGAACACATTCATGATATTTTCAAACTGTTTTTTAGGGGCAGTGATCAGGCCAAAGGCATGGGATTTGGCTTGTATAACGTACAAAACGCGCTACTAAAGCTGCAAGGGACCATTGATGTGCAATCGCCACTGGGTGCAGGCACGACATTTACAGTCAGTATACCGAGTAAATAGTTCTGCCTTTCCTAAAAGCTTTTGTTTTAGGAAAGCAGTTTTTGGCGCAGCATAAACTCGAGTTGATCATTGGATGATTCGAGTTTCGCATTCGTTTCGATTATTTTTTGCCGTTCCAGATATACCTCATACGCACGCTGAATCGTTTCGTCCAGTTCTGCTTCGCTCCAAGGTTTATTGAGGTAATGGAATATCTTTCCTTTATTGACAGCATCGACCACAGCAGCCATATCAGTATACCCCGTTAAAAGTATACGCATTGGAGCTGCATCAATCTTAATGATCCTCTCCAAAAACTCGACACCGGTCATTTCGGGCATTCGTTGATCGGTGATAATGATATTAATCGAATTATTTTTAACGAGATCAATTGCCTCTGCTCCACTGATGGCGGTAAATATCTTATATTTTAAACGGAATGTCGCCTTGAAGGAAAACAAATTATTCTCCTCATCATCAACATACAATATTGAAATCTTCTTGTTTTCCATAAACTTATTGCCTCCGATACAAATTTACGGAATAAATTTACTGAATTAAGTAGCTTGAAGAACAAACTTTACTCATTACTTTAGAAAAAATTAAATAACCCTACACTTTCTAATAGAATACGGGATATTGCCCTGATGGATTACTTATCCATGTTATTTCAGCTCATTTCTTTTTGATATTATATACCTCTTAAAAATTTTGGGTTCTCAACAACGTTGGTGTCTTATTCAATTAGAGAGCATTAGATTGGGATCTCGTGGTTAGAATATACATAAAAATGCGCCAAAAGTGCGCCAAATCAGTACAATTTTAGCCAGAATTGGGTTAAATATGAAATAGAAGTCGTATTTAAGTGTTTCAAATTAATTAATAGATTTTATAACTCTCGGTATGACAAAAATGAAAAAACCACTTTAAAGGCATAAAAAAAGCCGTTCTACTTACGTAAAAAGGCTTTTCTGAAAGTGACCCCGCTGAGGCTCGAACTCAGGACCCACAGATTAAGAGTCTGTTGCTCTACCAACTGAGCTACGAAGTCATTCGATAAATCAAATGTAAGGTTCACCAAAGAGAAAGTCAAGTATTAAGCCGTATTTTTTTGAGTTTTATGACATTCCAGCGAGATTTTAGTGTTTTATCAAACCTAAAAGGAGCTTCGAATTACCTGATTTGTTACAGCATTATCATAACATTTATTTATTCATATAACAAAGCGTAATAGATAACATCTATTGCGAGAACAGTGCGAGAACAGCACTCATGGATAATGCACAAATTACAATATCTAATCCCGACGATTTAAAGAAGCGTTCGTATATCTATATCAAGATTGGAGACAAAAAATATAAAGAATATACTGGTGTAAAATTGGGTTTGGACATACAGCCAAACTCTTGTTTAACAGTAAAAGAGAGGATTGAAAAATTAAAGGTTCTAGAATATGAATTTAAAAAAGCTATTGAGTTCGGGAAATACCCTATAAACAAATCGCCAACAAAAATTAAAACCATTGAAAACACCTCCTTAAGAGAATTGTTAGATATGGCTATAGAAAATAAGAAGAAGGCAAATTTGTCAAGCAAATATGTCCACCATCTAGAAAAACTAACCAATAAATTAAAAGCATTTCTAACTAGCGAAGAATTAAATGGGAATATAAACGATCTACAACGGTCGAGAATTCAAGAATTCATGAATCAATTTAATTCGAGTGCTTCCAACTATATGATTTCAAGACGTCATATTAAGGCTGTATTTGGAGAAATTGATAAAGACTTTGAATTTAACACTTCCATTGTTAATAGGACAGATCGAAGAAAGGCAACCCCTAAGCTTCATAAAATTTATTCAGAAGATCAATTACCAAAAGTCCTAGAGTTTCTAAAGAGAAATCATACAGATTTGTATCTATGTTGTCTAATCAGTTATGGTTGCTTACTACGACCCCATAATGAAATTAGATTGCTCAAACGCCACCATTTCAAGAATAATGTTACTGAAATACACCTCTCGGGTAATGAGAATAAAGGGAAAAAGATTAGAATAGTACCAATACCGAATTATGTAAGGGAGTTATTGATAAATCGATTAGAAAATCTATCCCATGATGATAATCTCTTTACTGGGGCACCTGATGCCAATAATCCCTACTATTTTAGCACCGCTTGGACTAGAATGTTCAAACTAATGGAGAAAGAAGCAATTATCGAGAAGAACCAAACGATCTACTCATTCCGCCATACAGCTTCTGTAAACGTTTATAAGAAAACTAAAGACCTTCATATACTCCAACAGCTATTAGGACATTCAGATATGATTGTAACGCTTAAATACCTGCGTGGATTAGGTGTTCATAATGCGAATGAATTGAAACACGTGATGCCAGAATTATAATGAGAATTTGAGAATTCATTTTGTTAATTATACCCCCTCTAATAAAATGAGTTCTCATTTTCTGTTATCATTCCGATGGTAAATCCAATGGCTTTTATATTTTTGGGTCATGATAGAAGAAATGCCATTCAATATAGATATTAAACTTAATCCATTTCGTTTAAAACAGTGTTACCAAAATGATTATAACACCAAAGACTGGACAGATAACCAACATTTTGCGTTCGAGGTATCTCCTTTGGGGCATATAGACGAAAATGGGGGAAAATTCTGGCATGATGACTACTCAATGATCTATGACCTATCTTCAATGCTTTTAAATGAAGAATACGAAAATCTTGATCAATATCATAAAGAGATGATTTTAGCCCTCATCTTTGAAAGCCTATGTCTCATTAATACATATCTTGATTATGAGTGGGAATTGCATTACAAGCTACTGGATAATAAAGAGAGTGATGGAATGAACCATCAAGAATTGGTTAATTGGGAGATTGCAGATGTTGAGGAAATTGTAAAACTGTTGCGAATCCGAGAAAATATCAATCGGAGTGAAATATCCATCAAGCACAGGGACGAAAGAGGAAACTTAATCTCACAGGATAATATTCTTGTTGATCCAGAGAGTTCAAAAGAAATATTGGATAAATTAATTGATGATAGATATTCAAAATTTGACGATAGAATAAAGGGACGTTATAATACGAATTTCATCACTTCCAATTCTATTCTAAGCGTGGCAATTAATGAGGGCCTAGAATACGAATTCACATTGAAATATTTTGTCAGACTGCATGAGCAGATGTCTACTTATAAAATAAGCAAGAATAAATCCGCTAGGAGAATCTTTAGCAGTCTTGTTGCCAAATCTCTCATGAAATTCTTAGATATTTTAATTGTTGAAGCTGAACCCAAGGTTGCCCCTATGATGAAACAAAAGCATCTATATATCTTTTCTGCTATGCGCTTTTTTGGTATGATTCCAATTGATTCACCCAAGCTCATACCTCCATCCGGCAATTATTCGGAAAAGGAGGACTTTATCAAAGATTTGCTGAAAATGTAAATTCCGCCAATATTTTTTCAACCTTATTTTCAATGGGGGGTGATCTTTAAAAAACGAAAAGATTGCCCCCTATTTCGTTGTTTGCACCTTTGTATTGTCCGAAAGGGATAACACAAAAACAATAAGGCGCCAAGTGTTGATGTGGGAACGAACTGGGTTGACAGAGAAAAAACAAGTTAAAAGAATTCTGAACATGAATATAGTTCAATTAAAATTGAAAAATGCCTCCGTGGAGCAAAAACCACTATTCACTGGTAAAACAAAGAAAACTAGTGCGAAGAATGTGAAATATATACTATCGAATAATAATGTTTTTATTGAAAATCATGAATACTTTGGTGTCTTTACAAAAAAGTATTTTAGAGAATTCCATAAAGCACTTACTAATCAACAGCGACTAGAGTTTTGGCTTTTCATTAATAATCTTACAAATGGGATAAAGATGAAAATCTCGGAAGTGCGATTTACACCAAAAGAACGGATTTCTTTTGTTGAAGTGACAACGACTCATGAAGGCAAAGATGTTAAATTCGAAATGTTCTATTTCCGTGGACTACATAAACTATTAAGCTTTGCGTCCTTTGTAAAGTATGACCTAAACCTAAAAGAGCTAATGATTATAGCTACACAAAAATAATTCTTTTCCTAAGCAGGGGGGTCTTCCCCTGCTTACCCAAATATTTTCAATAGATATCATGCAAAACGAACCAAAATATATACAAAAGGGACAATTTTTACAGCATATAATGGCTGAAATCCCAACTAATACGATTCTTTTAAAAAATATTACAGGTATTGGTGCAACATATTTAGAGCTAATCTGCGAGCGCAATTCAATTATTATTGAACCTTATGTTCCAGTAATACAAGGAAAATTACTCAAACACAAAAATTGTTTTGGAGTTTACGAAGGTATAACGACCAACAGCATAATCAAATACCTTTCAAAGAACAAAAAACCTAACAAGAAGATTATCACAACACCAGAATCGTTCAAAAAGGTAATTGACGCATTTAGTAAATTAAATATTGATTTCCTTAATGACTATTTTATCCTCTTTGATGAATTCGAAAAAATGGCCTCAGATGTCGATTTTAGAGAAATGATCACATACCCAATGGAATTATTTTTTAAATTCAAGGGAAAAGCTCTAGTTAGCGCAACAGGGTATATGCCTATCGATCCTAGATTTCAACAACATAATTTTAAAGTCTGGAATGTAATCCCAACATATCAAATTGCAAAGAATATGAAATTGATTACCACTAACTCTGTTTTCGATGCATTTAAGAAACATTTAGATACTTTAAGAAACAGAAAAGTATTCATCTTTTTTAATAGTCCTACAAACATCTCAGATTTTATAAAAACATTAAATATTGAAAAAGAGTCGGCAATCTTCACATCCGTCGAAGAAGTCAATGATTTTTATGACAAAAGAAAAAATATAAATCCTGCTCATCTTGGCCATCAATTGCTTGAGAAAAATTACAAAAAATATAATTTTTTAACATCAAGATATTTTTGCGCATTGGATATAGATATTAACGAGGAAGTTGATGTTGTAATTCTTAGCGATATTGTAAATGCTCCTCATACAAAAATAAATCCAGCAACGGATGCTATTCAAATTGTCGGAAGATTTAGAAAACGAAAGGTCGTAAAGTCATTTACCATAATTTCGAATATTGATCCGAGGTTAAAACACAAAAGTAAAGAGGAATCTATTGCATATTTAAGTGCTTGCAATGCTGTTGTACAATTTCTTATAGGGCTAAAAAAATCCTCTTCCGACCCACATACTGCAGAAGTCATCAACAGTATTATACAGATGTCTGGTCATAAATTATTTATTAACCAAGATTGTTCTCCGAACTACTTTATGTGGGATAATTTTATAGAAGAAAATATAGTAAACTCTTATTATAGATCATCTGATTCGCTTTTTAATGCATATAAATCTGTTTGTATTCTAGACACAGATATCAAATATTTTAATGTTGAACAAGAAAAATATTTAGTTATCAATAAATCAGAACAATTAGACAGAATTAAAACAGCACTTAGTTTTCAAGAGAAACTAGATCAAATTATTATTTTACTCAATAATATTCAAGAAACTAAGAAAAGAAATTATGAAGGCCAGTATATTATAATTGACGATTCAGATAATCTTAGCAAAATGATTCGAGAAAAACACCCTGAAATTTACGATGTATATTATGATGAAGGAGAAAAAGGACTCAGAAAAATTGCTAAAAGTCAGTTAGCCTTAAAAAAGCACCATGCCTTGAACTATGGAAAAGATACTTTAGAAAATTTCCCTCTTATCAAAGCACTATATACTAAATTTGACGTTGGTAAAAGCTATAAGAAACAAGAGTTTTTAGACCAATTTATTAAAATCACACGTAATCATAATTCTGATATTAAAAGAAATATTCATGGCGTAAAATCTTTCTTCCAAATAACTGAATCTAAGCCTAGAATCAATGGTGTTCAAATTGAACACATAAAAATAACGTCATTCGTCTATGATATAAATACCAAAAATTGACCTATTAAAAATATGCCCCAAGTCTTTGAGGACGGGGCTATTTTTAATAGAAGACAGGTGTCTTGAAAATGGGTAATATAATAACCTGATCCCATCCGAAAAATATTTCTTTTTCAATTAGAGGGAATTTCTAGTCTAGAAAAGTCATCCGTTTTATTTCACTATATATCAAATAATTATACCTAACTGTTTTTTTATACACGCCGTAAACACCTATATATCTACCTTTTATAAACGCCCCCTCTCTAATAGAATAAGGCACTGTCTAGCAAATTGTCCGAAGTTAATGTACAGCCATTGAATCTAATATATGTGTTTTACGCACTACAGGTGTAAATGATCATCCCCCGACGTCAACCTACTTGGAAATCATTTATTAAAAACACAATCAAACCATGAAAAATCTACTCAATGTTTCAGAGATCAGGGTCGAGTTCATTCCCGAATTTAAAATTTCAGAATGCCCATTAGCAACTAATTCCCAGCAAGCATATAAAATATTGATGCAGGTCTGGGACAGATCGGTTATGAGCTTTTTAGAAGAGTTTAAAGTTATCTTACTAAATAATGCTAACAAAGTACTGGGAATTATAGACCTAGCAAGAGGAGGTAAGGATTTCGTTCCAGTGGACATGAAAGTTATCTTTTCTATAGCGCTAAAAGCATCAGCATCTAAAATAATACTGGCACACAATCATCCATCGGAACAATTACAGCCAAGTTCTGCCGATAGGGCAATTACAAAGAAAGCAATTGAAGCAGGCAAGTTCTTAGATATCGAAGTCTGCGACCATTTAATAGTAACACCTGATAAATACCTCAGTTTAAAAGATGAGGGATATTTTGATATTGGTAATCAATAATTATTTATCTTTGCATTGTATTAAAATATTGAAGAAATAAAGCGTTAGCTTGAAGTTCTTGTGAAAGAGAAAACCTAGGAAATTTTCAATTGCACAACAAGAGCGGATAAGGTGACGTTCTACGCTATATATAAGCGTGGGACGTGCCTATCTGTTTGTTTGTGCAGGGTTCTCCTAGGTACCTCTCTCAGCATTCAGCTCTAGGTTACGTCCCACGCTTTTTTATTATTAACCCATCGAATCGGGACTTTCGATCCAAACACATATTGAACTTATGAAAAGGTTATTAACGCTATGCGGGGTTATTCTACTGCTTGCATTGTCCTCTTGCGCTTCCAAAGTATACTATACCATTGGGATGAGTGAAAATGATTTCCTAAAACAGAATAGAAAAAAGGTTACAAGCATCAAACATACTCGTAACTACACCATTTATCTGCAAGGAGATGGATATCAAGGTTCGTGGTATTTCTATTTTATCAATGGTGTTCTAGATGAAGTTAATCAAGGCCGACGAAGTTCTGACTTTATCATTGAAAACCGTTAGTAAACTCGAATCGGTAACATGCATATAATAATATTATTGATCGTTTTCGCATCGGTTTTCCTATTCTTCAAATCACAAAAGACGTTAGATGAACCAAGGAACATCATTGTATTAATAATTCTTGGATTTTGTCTTCTCATATCAATTATATCACAATTTGTACAATAATGGCTATCTCATATAAATCACAAGACGAAGGAGTTCATAATGGATGGAAATACAATATTTCCTTAGACTGGAAAGACGATCTTGTTATAAGTATATCTCCATCATATTTTATTCAACTACCTCCGCAGGGTTCACCAAATTACGAGACAATTTCTGTGTTGAGGAACAAGATGATTAATATCAACATGGATAACACGCACAGGTTTACGAAGAAAATTAGGTTTCTAGGAATTTTTTCATCACCAGTTCCACAAACGCACAAAGGTCATGAATTTGCTAGGGAATACATCGATTCCAAATTGGGCAGATTTAATTTCGACCAAGTGTATAGAGCGATACTGGACGACCTTAAAAAATACACTTAGTCAATAAATAGCCTTTTCATTTATTGGAAGGCTATTTTATTCCAAGCTTATGGCAGTTTATCAATCTGAAATTGTTTACTACAACAGAAGTTGCTTTTGGTCGATATATCAAGAGGACATAACAACGTCTGCAATTGCTGAAAATATAAAGGAATATTATCCAAATGTAAGTACTAGATGCTGGAAGAGATTCACCGCCACTTGGGTGATTGAAGGTCAACAACTCAATATCTTCAAATTAAGTGGTATTATCAATTATTCTGATTTCAATAATTGTTCTCCTACAAATCAAGATGAGATTATAGATATTGATTTATCACATTGTCTGAATAACTGCAGGATGCATGCTGACTGGTATACTGGCGACGTTCATTTGGTTAGAACTCGATCTCAAATAGAGGACCTAAATAAAGAACGCATTAAGGTCTATATCTTGACCTTTGTTAACGGTCAATTGATAAACGAAGAAATCCGAGTGACAAGAGGTAAGAAGTCTCTTATTACACGTCTATTTGATAAATTCCGTTTTACATTGGCCAATTAAAATAACAGATATGACAGCACAAACACCCGAAGAATTCATTTATAAAGGAAAAAGGTATCAAAGTCTCTATGCTGAACCATTGGATCAATATTTACAAAAACAAAATTTTGAATTTCAACCCATAGCATCTAGTTGTTGGAGGGGTTATAGTGGATTATGGGTTATATCAGACAATAAGCTATTTCTAACTCATTTTTCTGGAGCGATCAGAATTTATCAAACTGAAAAAAATGAATTCAGTCCTGACAGATCTTACGAAATCAAAAATATTAGCCTTAATTATCTATTTCCAAATCAGCAGAATGTTTTTGCTAAATGGTTTTCAGGGGAGATAAAATTGGTAAAGCGTATAAAGCTCTCTGGTGATAATTATCACGACACAGTGTACAAAAACCTGATCCAGTTAACCTTTGAAAAGGGTATTATTGTTAACGAAGAGATAAGGGAAAATAAACGATCTTTTTTTTCGAAGTGGTTTTACTTTTAATAAGACAATAACTGAAACATCCTACATTTACCTTTATAACTTGCCCTATATCTATCTAAAAATCCCACTCAATTGAAACTTGGAGGGTTTCGTGAGTGGGATTCTATTTAAAAGTCTCTTTTGCATGAAAAATATATGCGATCTCTTTGCCTGTAAGTTTCGACTCCTCTTGCAACAGACTGGCATTTTTAATATTAAATTGAAATAGATCTTTGATCGAGCTTATATAATTACCTGTCGCTACGTTTGTGACAAAATTCACTGTTGCATTCACAATTACTTCCAGTTTTGAATTATTATATTTCATCTTATGGAGATTAAATTGTTTTATATATTCACTATACAAATAATCATATTCCTCCTTTATTTCGGAAATTTTTGAGTTAGAATTGGATGTTCTATTTATCCAATTTATCAATGCCAAATATTTATTTTTTATATCTTCATCAGTTCTAAATTCAATTATATGATCCCATGAGGTATCAGAACTTGGTTCGGGAATATCATTTAATATAAATTGAATTATCTGTGTTTTCTTTTCATTCGACCTTAAAGTATCAATAGTGCGAAGCAATGGGTAATATTCCGAAAATTCATCAAGTTTTCTCAAATGTAATGTGTCCAATCTAATAGATATATCATGAGTAAGGAAAAAATGATGGAAGTATTCTCTCTTCATTTCTTCTAATTCTTCCTGAGTTGGATTTGATATTTTTGAATATTTATCTATTCTCTCCTTCCTAAATAATTCCTCTAATTTCTTTGTCAACTCCAATGTTTCCTCATCTTGTTGATCGAACTTCTCTTTAAAATACGGATATACTTCAACTACATTATTATCCTTTAAAAATTCCCATACAGCTTGTTCATAGAATAGAGATCGATTCTCCTCATTCATCTTAGTACTAGACAGATCAGAGATTATATTAAATCGACCATCTCCGACCAGTATTTTATCATAAAATAATGCTAATTTTTTTATTAATGGCTCATCAACAAAATGATTAAAAGTTACATAAGGAAATAGAATATTTTTAGACATATTGTTTGAAATCTAAATTTCTAAATACAAGGCTATTGGATCTATAATAAACTCATAATCTGACTTTCCATTAAAGGTATTTTCGACATTTCCCATATGTTTTACCACATTAGAAATTGCTTCTTTCATACTTGGATTTTCTTTTGCATCACTAAATTTTGCAAAAAGTTCTTCTTTACTTTCACGATCTAATTTCTGAGTCAATATGCCAAACAACGTGAATTTTTTTTCTGTCTCTCTAGAAAATTTTTTTATCATCGTTTGTTCATTTTCTTTTAGATTCTTTCTATCGAGCTGAGCACTGAATAAATTAAGATCTAAACCATTTCTAAGTATTGGAACTTGAACTTCTAATTGCTGATGATATCCATACCTTAAAAGATATCCAAGATGCTTCAAAAATCCCTCATCCATCTGCAAACCCTTTTCTTTCAAATAAGTACTAAATGAGGCTTTATTTTTAAGTAAATTATTCAGATGAGCTTTTTTATTTCTGTCTTTAACATCGTTAACACTCTGTTGTATTTCGGCAACTTCATTTTTATATTCTTCCAAACAAGTTATATAACCTAATGCCTCACCTGTTTGATTAAATTGTGACATCGTTTTCTCCAATTCTTGAACGTCGTTAAAAATTATATTACCAGTAATTTTCAAAAAACTATAGTCATCTAATTTTTCGAATACATCATCATCTGTTTCAGAAGAGATTTCGAGAACTCTCCCTTCTCCTATTAAAGTTTCTTCAAAAAGATTATATGAATAATCGTGTAAAAATTTTTTCTCTGTCTGATTAGAGTTTGTTTCTATAATATCCGCTAATACTTTACCACTGAATACAGGTCCTTTTTGTTTTTCTTCTTCCTTGGAAACTGCACTTTCACTTCTTAAAATGTACTCCGTCAAACCTTCAAATAATTGAGAAGATATTGAATACATCTTGTAATTATCTAAGTATAAAAATGATCTTAATTTTTTCATTTATTTCTCTTTCTTTTAATATAATCATTGTAATGTCTTTTGCGTGTCTCCACGATGGTACTTATTGCTATATAGAGACCTACAATCGACGCGATTGCTGTTAGGATTATTATCAAATTATTCATCGTTTAACACGTTTAATTTGTTATACACAGCATAATTGAGGACAAAGTTAACTACAGCTAATAAAATTGCGCATATCTTAATTGAGTTCCTATTCAATTCCTTATTCATATTAAAATCGGAATAAGTTACAATCGCTAGTATTGCAGAAAGAATTAAAATGGAAAAGATTGAAAACCCAATCACCCTTGACTTCCAAACCTTATCTGCAACGATTTTATCCTCTAACTCGTTAATTACTGATAAATTTAATATTAATCCGAAACTGATAAAGTCAATTTCATTAAATAAATAGCCAAAAGATCCCCTTTTATCAAAAAGGACAATGAACACTCTTATAAAGAATGGCATTAAACCTATCAATACTGTATAAATAAGCCATTTAGTTTTTATCATAAGCTTGGTAATATGGCATTCCGTTTCGGAATTTATGCCATTAAGATACGCCAAACTTTATAAATATGAAACCTTATTTCATAAAATTTCATATTTATAGCTTCGCTGTTTGTCATACTTAATGTTTTATAAATCCCTTCACTTCATAAAAACTCTTTTGTCTTTTGAATAAGCATTGCATGCACATTCAAAATCCAACCGTTTTTAGAGTTTGGCTCGCCTGCTGTTCTCTCAGGCTTCGCTCTTGTCACTATTTTTGATAAACCCAGGTCACAATCCTCTTTTCAAAAATACCGCCAAGAAGCTTCGTCTATTTCATAGATATCGTTGAATCATCCTTACGGACTTTTCTTCAACGACCTTCGTTCAACTCGCAGGACGGCGAGCAAAAGGGCGGGCTTAATATCTTAGAGGGTATTTAGATAACGAAAAGCTTTCTAATAGAATAGGGGATATTACCCGATGGTTTACGTATCCATATTATTTTTGAGGACTATTGAGAACTCATTTCTATATTTTATACCCCTTAAAAATTTTGGGTTCTCACAACTTTCTTGTCTTATTCAATTAGAGAGCATTAGGTTCCCTACTCGTTAAAATTAAAAAAAATAAAAAACCTCCTTAACTTTATACAAAGAGGAAGGAGGTTATATTATATAAATTAGCGAGAACAATTGCGAGAACAGAAGCCTGTTTAAGGCTCAAAAAACAAGGTTAATTAACAATATTTTTAAACTACTGTTCTAACAATGATTTTATCTAAATGCTTTAAAATGAATATGTTAAATGGGACAATAAAGACTTTAAGTCGTTGATTAAGAGTCTGTTGCTCTACCAACTGAGCTACGAAGTCATTCGATAAATCAAATGTAAGATTCAGCGGAGAGAAAGTCAAGTATAAAAGGAGATTTTTTATTCTTTGTCTTCCATTTTTTGTTCCATGGCTTCGATCGCCTTAAGTGTACGTTCACCCATTGGTCCCGCAAAATTATATCACATGCGATAACCATCAAAAACTCTTCGGCAAAGTCCAGATTAGACATATAAGCACTTATAAACTGTCAAAAAAGTCTGCTGGTCATCTCGGTGCTTCGACCGTTACTCACTTACAGCCAAGCAAAAAATAGAACACCTTCACGTGGCCTAGTCCCTACCGATCTGAAGTAGCAATAAGCCCCATAATCATTGGTCTAACCTCCATCTTAATAGGCTTATTTATAGCTTTCTTGTTGCCCTTTTTTAAGCGAACAACAACAGTCTTATACCCGATCATTTGTGCACGTAGTTCCTGATCTTTACTAAATAAGGATTGTGGTACCCAAAACTCAAAGCTGCCATTTTCACCAGCTTTCGTATGGTAATCTCCAATTGACACGTCAGTTCCCGTCATGCTGCCCTCGCCAGAAGCACATACAATTTTTCCTGAGATCTTTACCTTAATGCTATCCTGATTTGACAATGCAGGCTCACTTTTCAGAGGTTGGCTTGGAATTGTCAGTTTTTCGACAGATTCGGTTGCTGCTACATCTTTTGGCTGTACCACAGCCACTTTTCCTGTTGTGAAGGTTTGCGCCTGTACCGCAGGTAAGCTCAATGAACCGATTAGCATCAGTCCGGCAGCAATACCATTCCACCTATTAAGCCATACCGGATTTTTTGCAAAGGAAAAACTGGCATCCAATTCACGTAACAGCTGATCTTCATAAAAACGACCGCAAAGCCCTTTACTGGATTTTTTGATCTGATCAACGATTTCCTGATCACTCATCTGCGAGAAATCAACGACTATCTTTTCGCACTTGCCACAAAAGCGTCCTTGTTCCTGTGCTGTCATTTTGCCCCAATCCGCCATGCAGGATTCTTTTACTTGTAATATGATCTTTTCCATGTCTATTCCTTTTATGTTTTGAGAAGGGATGCAAAAAAGATCAAGATTTCACAAGAGCGGAATAAAATAATTTTAAATAGTTGTAAAGAGGCCGTAGGGGAATTAATCTTGCTATAGCTGGAGGGGATACCCCTCCAGCTTGCAGTCATATATAATTGTTACTATATTACTTGAGATCGGCTAAGATTTCTTTCACTGCCCGCTCCAGCTGCGGATCTTTATTTTCCATACGGTCCTGAACTGTATTTTTCACAAAAATATCAGGTGCAACACCTGTCTGCTCCAGATCCTGACCGTCCAGCGTATAGCAACCCCAGGAAGGTAGCCGGTAGAAAGACCCGTCGACCAGTCCCTTACCTGAGGTAAAGATGATCCAGCGGTAAGTTTCATTACCAATGATTTTACCCAGTTTCAAGGCTTTGAATCCGGCCGCGGTCATCTCTGCGTCACTCAGAGACTGTTCATTGATCAACAGCACGATCGGCTTGGCAGCGGGCGCAAAA
The DNA here is from genome assembly GCF_011064245.1 of Sphingobacterium sp. DR205. NCBI lineage: Bacteria > Pseudomonadati > Bacteroidota > Sphingobacteriia > Sphingobacteriales > Sphingobacteriaceae > Sphingobacterium > Sphingobacterium sp. DR205. The sequence goes on from NZ_CP049333.1 coordinate 7,200,841, forward strand.
TTACTTTGTGGCGCTCGTTTTCCACCACGATACTGCCACTGTAGGTAAGGCCGCTGCGACAGAAAACGCAATACTTCATCGTGCACATTTCCACCGGTATTATAACGTAAGTCCAAAATAATTCCTTGCTTGTTATTTTCCTGCTCAGCCATATCGATAAGAAAACGCTGCAATTCTCCGCCCGACATATTCTTCATATGTGAATAAGCAATCTTATTGTCACTCAATTTGTCTACACGGCTGCGGTTATCCTTGATCCATTCATCGTAAATCAATTCCCTAAAAACTGTACTGGAAATCGGCCGCACATTGGTATGAACCTCTTTGCCATTGCGGCTTAGCGTCAGTTGCACTTCCTCTTCCATTGATGGCCATGTAAAATAACTGTCCCGATCTGCCGTTGTGTTTATTTTAACACCATTGACAGCGACCAGCACATCACCCGCTTTAATATCCACCTCTTTCTTTGCCGCCGGCCCATTGCCTACAATGCGGCTGATCTTATAAGGGTTTTCGTTATCATATTCCACTCCGATCTCGTTGGTCACGAATCCAAAAGGTTTACGTTCTTCAGCCCCCGTGGAACTAAAGCCCAAGTGTGATGAGTTGAGCTCGCCCAACATATCGTTCAAGAGAATACGCAGATCATTACGGTCATTGATTCCCTGCAGATATTTTTCGTATTTCTTTTTGGTTGCCGTCCAGTCTACCCCATGAAAATTACTGTCATAAAAGTTCTCTTCCAGATTGGCCCAGGTTTCATAAAACATCTGGTTAAATTCTTTCTCCAGGTCTCGGTTGAATTTAAAGCTCATGGCTATCGCATCGAGCTTGTTTCCCTCCAGACTGTATTTCTGTATGGTACCTCGGTTCAGCACAAAGTACTTGCCTGCCGATTCCTGCACCCGTCCCATGCCACCTTCGATTACCTTTTCAGTTTTAGGAGCCGTGAATGGCTCATATACGGTACGGTAAGCGCTGAATTTGCCCTCATGGTCAGACGAATAGAACACATAAGTCTTGTCTGCTTTTTGGATCACCAAAGGGCTGTACTGTGTCCCGGATGCAGGACTGACTTGTTCGATACGATCCCGTAAGCCCTCAAGATCTAGCTGTACCAAGACCGTTTTCTTCGGTTCTGAACCGGGAGCTGCCGGCTTGTTCTTATCTGCATTCGACTTACTCTTATCCTTGGCGTCGTTTTCTTTTTTAGGCGCTTTCGGCTTATTTGCGACCGAATCTTTTTTTACTGCGGGCTGGGCAAATAATTCGTCGAACTTGGCACTGCGATACGGTTGGTCAAAATTGGTCAGCGCCATACGGAAGATGCTCGAGTTTTGCATTCCCGTAGGGTATGAAGGCTTGGTTCTGTTGCTCGCAAAATAAATATACTTCCCATCCGGAGACCAATAGGGGTTGGTCTCGGAGACACCGGTATTGGTCAGGTTGGTCGTTTGCCCGCTCTTGAGGTTATGGACAAAGATGTCCTGTTCAAAATTGCGCATTGCCGTAAATAACAGATAATTACCATCGGGCGAAAATGAGGGCGAAGAATTCTGGAAGCCCCAGATTTCGTCTTTAACCACGGTCTGGCTTTTTAGACTCCCTAGATCCAATGTTCGTACCTCATCGCGGCCGCTTAGGTATACCGCTTTCGTTCGGTCGGCGTTAAAGCTAATATCGCGGTTATTTCGAAGGTCTTCGGTCAGCTGTTTCACCTCGCCTTTTCCATCCGCGGTACGGGAAAACCAGTTCTGATATCCCTGGTAGGTTTGACTATAAAGCAGGGTTTTACTGTCCTTGAGCCATTTAACTTCCATGACACGCTCCCCTTTGCCCGGCATCTGACGCACAAATTTACCTTCACTATCGGAAACAAACAGCTCGCCTCTGGATACAAAGGCTATCTTTTTTCCGTCGGGCGAAACGTCAAAATCACTGATATTACCCGAGATATTGAATTCCTTCAGCTTGCCAAGTACCTGATTGCGGTTTAATGCGATATTGGGCTGTACCGTTTTTTTCCCGGCGACATCATAAATATAGAGCTGATACCCTTTTTCAAATGCGATTTTATCGCCATTTGCTGACACAAAAGGACGTTTAATGGATTCTGTAAAGCTTGTTAGCGCTGTTTTGGTCTTGCCGCTGAGCTGATACAGGTTGTATTCGCCGTTGTTTTCATCCGAAACACAGTATATGTTTCCTTTTTGATCTGTTGTTGGCCAAAGATCTTTTCCAACATAGTCTGTATATTGCTGAAAGGTTTTTGTTTTGGGATTATAGGAACGAATATCTGGGTTGAATGCACCCTTATAGCGTTTGCGGTTTGCCGAACTGTATCCTTCCCAGCTATCGTTAAACAGGAGCTCCCCCGAAGGCGTAGGAACGACACCACTGATATAGTTGAAAAAATGCGGAAATAGGCGTGTTGCCGTTCCACCGTCCAGAGACACCTGATAAGCCCCCATACGATTATAACGAGAGGAAGTGAAATAGAGTGATTTACTGTCCCAGCTCCAGCTGTCCACCTCATCCGAGGCATCATGTGCTGTCAACTGACGGATATCTCCGCCGGCCAAAGGCATGACATAAATATCCATATTCCCATTTTGATTGGCCGAGAATGCCAACCATTTACCGTCCGGAGAGATTCGGGGGTTGATTTCGTTGCCCTCCATACCCGTAAGCCGGACAGCAACACCTCCTTGGCTCGCTACTTTCCAAAGATCTCCTTCATAGCTGAATACCATCTCCTTCCCATCGGGTGTCAATGTTGGATGAGACAAAAATGTCGGTTGCTGCGCAACGACATAAGCAGTTCCGCCGTAGGCCAGAACTGCACTCAAAAGCAGTTTTTTTATCATTTATCTAGGAGGCTAATAATTGTTTGCCTTTAACAAAAATAGGATACGTTATCGAAAAACTATTGACGTATTGCGAATTTTACATTTTGATTGTATTTTAACCTGACATGAGTAGGTCTTGTTTGAACAACTTCGTATATTTAAAGTAAAGAAAGGCTGGTAAATTCAACTTATGCCAACTTGATCAAGTAGCATAGGGAAGGATCGGGTTTGATTATGGAATATGTATCCATCTAATAATAAAGTGTTTAACATAACAAAATTTACATAAGCGCATGAATGAAGATAATTATCGCAACCTTGGCTGCCATAAAGCAAAATTAAAGAAGATAATTTTCACTTGTTTTAGATATAATTTTCAACAGTCTTTGTTGTCATGTTCTACTCTTGCCAAGCTTTAGCGATGATGTTCCTTCGGGACTGAGTGATTAAATTTCTTTATTGATCCTGTCGTAAAATGAAATACTTATCCGTAACTTTGCACCCTCAAATCAGGAACTATGGACACTATGCTAACTCTCTCAGAGGAAGATCTTTATAACAAACGCAATCGCATTCGGATTGCAGTATCTCTTTTCTTTTTTTGTCAGGGCATTGCTTTCGCCTCCTGGGCAAGCCGTATTCCGGTCATCAAGGAGCGTCTTCATCTGAGCGAAGGGCAGCTGGGAACCATTTTATTGATGCTTCCCATAGGACAGCTGGTCACAATGGCCCTTTCGGGTAAATTGGTCACCAAATATGGGAGCGCCAAAGTGCTCCGTATCGTACCTATTGCTTATGCATTGGTCTTATGCTCCATCGCCTTTGCTCAAAATGCCTGGCAACTGGGAGCTATTCTCTTTCTTTTTGGCGTAACGGGAAATATGTGCAATATCTCGGTCAATACCCAGGGGGTAGCTACCGAACAGATCTATAAAAAGTCAATTATGACTTCTTTCCACGGCGCTTGGAGCATCGCCGGATTTACTGGCGCATTGGTCGGGCTGCTCACCATGAACCTCGGCCTGGATACCTTATCACATTTTTTGATCATATTGGCCTTGGTCATCGGCAATACATTCATCAATCAACGCTATCTGGTTCCGGGAAAATCACCACAGAAAGAACGGCGAAGTTTTTTTTCCAGACCTGAGGGAAGTCTTTTACAACTGGGCATCATCGGTTTTTTCAGCATGGCAACCGAGGGCGCCATGTTTGACTGGAGCGGGGTATACTTTAAGGAAATCGTTCATGCGCCCGAAAAACTCGTTGTTGTGGGCTATGCTTCTTTTATGATCATGATGGCAACGGGCCGTTTTGTGGGCGACGCCGTGATCCGTAAGCTGGGACGTAAAAGAACCTTACAATATAGCGGACTCCTGATGTTCGTAGGCATGATGACCTCGGTCATTTTTCCTCAGTTTATTATATGCACGCTTGCTTTTATGCTCGTGGGTATCGGTGTCGCCTGTAATGTACCGTCTATCTATAGTATCGCCGGTCAAAATAAAAATGTACCATCGGGCGTGGCATTGGCCATGGTTTCCAGCATTAGCTATCTCGGGTTCTTAATGGGGCCGCCACTGATCGGCTATATCGCAGAAGCATTTAGTTTACGCTATTCCTATGGTGTTTTCGCCTGCTTTGGTCTGCTCATGTTTGGCATGGTGGGAAGGTTATCTCTATTTAAAGAAACGCCGTCCAATACCTAATCCAACTGGTATTTGGAAATACATTCTTCGTTTTTTTGCTGATTTTTGAACTTCGCTGCTTCTATTGGTGTCTTGCGGCGACCAATTATCAGGGTGTTTTTCGTCTGCTACGCCCATATTCGGCATGAACGAAAGATTGTCCCCAATATTTTATTTTGAAAAACCAACAGTTTTTCTGAAAAAAAACGTTCTGACAGGAGACTGACTGTCTGATGGGAGGAATAACGATACAAATAGCGAAGATGATTATCCATTAAAATAAAACAGGAGAAATAACTTTCATCGTATTTCTCCTGCAATTGAAAAGCGAAACTGCTGGCATCACTTCTCCTTATGTAGCCCCGAGCAGAATCGAACTGCTATCAAATGTTTAGGAAACATCTATTCTATCCGTTGAACTACGGGGCCGTTTCAAAAGCCAAACTTAGGTTTATTTTATAAATAAGTCAATAGCAAGTTGAAAATCCATGCTATATTTTTTGCCGGACTCCGTGATCAGAAGCAAAAAGCAATTCGGTGAGGATTCCCGACAATAACCTCAACTGCCACCGCACCGCTGGTATAACACCCGATAATGACATACAATGGCAGTTCCGGCTATACCTTAATAGACTTAATAGATTCACCAAATTTTAAAGGCAGTACTTAATATCCTTACAATATGCTCTATAGGACAACAGCAGTAGACTCCCATCAATGGAGTTATATAAGCCGTTGGCCCAATATGCTCATCGATTTTGACAGGAAAATTTAAAGTGAAATTTATAAAGGAAAAAAATGTGGAGGGAGAAGGATTCGAACCTTCGAAGCCGAAGCAACGGATTTACAGTCCGTCCCATTTGACCGCTCTGGAACCCCTCCAGCATTGCGCTATTTTGAAATAGAACGTCGCAAAAGTAGCTTTTGCACATCAATTGTGCAACTATTTTGACGCATTAATCTGTAACTACCCCAGTATGAATTGTTTTATTTTTTCAAGAAATCCCTGTTCGGTCCGCCGCCTCTCAAAGACCTTATATTAATATAATAAAAACTTATTGTTATATTCTAGTCATAATAGATTTTGATGATAGTGTATTGGTAAAATCAATTCGCTTTTTGAACCGGGTTGCCTTATCTTTGTGTCAACAAAAAAAGAAAGATATATTATGAGTTTCACAGGTAAAAGTTTTCCAAGCATTACAGTAGATGCAATTGATTATTTAGGCGACAATTTGCAGATCAACATTTTCGAAAAAGCAGTTAAAGAAGGTAAAAAAGTACTTTTGTTCTGGTATCCAAAAGATTTCACTTTTGTATGTCCTACAGAGTTACACGCGTTCCAAGAGGCTGCTGCTGAATTTGAAAAACGCAATACAGTCTTAATCGGTGCTTCTTGCGACACAAACGAAGTTCACTTTGCTTGGTTAAACACTGCAAAAGATAATGGTGGTATCGAAGGTGTTGAATATCCTATTTTAGCTGATACTAACCGCAACTTATCTAGCGTATTGGGTATCCTGGACGTTCAAGAAGTTGAGCATCCTGAGTACGGTACATTGGCACAGGGATCTGCTGTTACTTACAGAGCTACTTATTTGATCGACGAAACTGGCCGTGTATTCCACGAGTCTGTAAACGACATGCCTTTGGGCCGTAACGTGAAAGAATATTTACGCTTGATCGACGCTTACGCTCACGTACAGAAATTTGGCGAAGTATGTCCTGCAAACTGGGAAGAAGGTAAAGATGCAATGAATGCCGACAGAAAAGGTGTAGCTGATTATTTAGCTAAACACTAACAATAAAGGACCTCAGGTCTTATCAACAGGGGCCTTTATCCCGGCTCCTGTTGATTTCTCCATCAATCACCTTAATAATAAAATCATGTTACAAGAATTAGAAAACGATAATTTACAAGAAATTGTAAACAATAACGATATTGTGATGGTTCAGTATGCTGCTACATGGTGTGGTAACTGCAAAATCATGAAACCAAAATTCAAGAAATTGTCCGGCGAAAACGAGAGTGTTCCTTTTATCATCGCTGATGCGGAGAAATTTCCTGAATCACGCAAATTGGCAAACGTCAATAATCTGCCTACATTTGCTGCATTTAAAAACGGTAAATTGGTGAATCAAGTACAAACAAATAAGTTGGACGCATTAGTAGAATTATTCAATGAAGCTGCCAGTAATTAAACATCTTACAGAATTCATCGAACAAAATGATGTAGACTATATCCTGGAGACCATCGAGACATTGGAAGCTCTTACAGAAGCTCCATTGAAAGATGAGGAACTCGACGTGATCGGTGAATTAATTTCTAACCTATACGGTGCCGTGGAGGTTGATAAATTGATAAAAGAAGGCAATTCGAAAAAAGACGCCTTAAATATGTTCATGAAACGTGTTCTAGGAGCAATTGACAAATAATTTTGCTTGACTAAACACACTGAAGTGAAACTTTCTTTTCATATTTTTAGTTGCCCAAAAGCTAAATTGTTGACAAAATTTAGCAATGTGGAAAACTAATTGAAGGAATCTGACAGAACTAAATATTTTCTACATATATTTACTATGTTAAAGGTTGCCACTTGGAGCGAAGCGACAAAATAACTATTCTCTAAAAATTCGTTTCAGGAAAAAATATTTTAATTGTTAAACGGAAATTTCAACTTGGTTGGAATTTCCGTTTTTTATTTTTAGACGAATCTTAAGCTAACGTCCTTATTTTCCCTGATTTTCACCTTCTTTACAGCAAATAATATACATTAAAATTACAATGTGCAACGATGCGGTTTTGGATGAAATCTTTATCTTTAGGCATGCGAAAACCCTTTCTTTCTGTCATTGTTCTATTGGCCAGCATGCTGTCAAAGTCAACTGTACAAGCACAAAATCCCCAGTGGAATGCCGCCGAGATTAAGCTCAACCTGGAAAAATTGAATGTTTTAGGCTCCGTTCTGTACTTTGCCGCACATCCGGATGACGAAAATACCCGACTGATCGCCTGGCTGGCCCAGGAGAAAAAATATAGAACGGGTTATTTATCCCTGACCCGTGGTGACGGGGGACAGAATCTTATCGGCACCGAACAAGGCGTTGAATTGGGACTGATCCGTACGCAGGAGCTTCTTGCTGCGAGAAAGATCGACAAAGGGGAACAATTTTTCTCTTCAGCTTACGATTTTGGCTTTTCAAAGACACCCGAGGAAACATTTGACTTTTGGGACAAACAACGGGTGCTCGCCGAAGCAGTATGGTTGATCCGCAAATTCAGACCTGACCTGATCATAACGAGGTTTCCACCTGATGCCAGGGGTGGCCATGGGCATCATCAGGCCTCCGCAATGCTGGCACACGAAGCATTCAAAGCCGCTGCTGACCCTAAGCAATTTCCTGAACAGCTGCAATATGTAAAACCCTGGCAGGCGAAACGCCTCCTCTGGAATACCTTTAACTTTGGCGGACAGGACAATACGCGTGAAGACCAGCTCAAAGTGGACATCGGTAACTACAATGCGCTGATAGGTGCCTCATACGGTGAAATTGCCGCGCATAGCCGCTCTTCCCACAAAAGCCAGGGCTTTGGATCTGCCGCCCAACGCGGCTCTTCCATTGAATATTTTGAATATGTCGACGGTGCCCCCGCAACAGCTTCTCCGTTGGAAGCAATAGATACTTCCTGGAAACGAATACCAAATAGCGGAACGGTACAATCATTGATCGCAAAAATCAATCAAAACTATCAGATCGACAAACCGGAATCGGCCTTACCTGATCTGCTCCAGCTTTATAAAGCACTCGACCAGATCAAAAATGATTACTGGCGGGATCAAAAGAAAAAAGAAGTCGAAAAATTGATCCTTGCCTGCGGCGGGATCTGGTTTGAAAGTATCGCAAAAAACCCGGATTATGCATTAGGCGATCAGATCAATGTCGACAACGCCATTATTGCGAGACGTCCGGATGTTACGGTACAACTGGTGAAGCTCAATGGCAAAGAGATCCATAAAAATCTCGTCAGCAACCTTCTTTTAAAGGATACTATTTCGGTACGTGCGACAAACGCTACACAACCCTATTGGCTGAATGAACCGCACGCCAAAGGGAAGTTTAATGTCAGGGACTTCAATCTCACCGGTTACCCCGAAAACCCGGATCATCCAAAAGTACGCTTTGAATTAATGATCAACGGTACCACCGTCACATTTGACCAGCATATACAATATAAGTATACGGACCCTGTCCGTGGCGAAATCTATAATCCGGTCGTCATTCTGCCACAGCTCACAGCAAAGAGTTCGAGCCCACTGGCTCTGACCCAAAATGCCCGATCTGTCAAAGTAAATATTTCATTCCAAAAAAATGGACAGACACCCGCACAGTCATTTCATATAACGCCAATTGGAATAAAAGGCTGGGAAATAAATCCGGCTTCATTTGAACTGCAGTTTACCCCAGACGTCAACAGGCTATCAAAAGAAATCACAATAAGCCCTTTGAATCCGACTATTTCATCCATTGATACACTTCTTTTCCGAGTTGATCAGAAGGATAGACTAAAAGAGATAAAAACAATTGGTTATAACCATATTCCAGAGATTGTTTACTTTCCTGATGTTGCGATAAAAATGAGCAATATCAACCTGATCAATACGGTTAAAAAAGTAGCCTACATCCATGGTGCAGGAGACCTTATTCCTGAATCGCTCAGTGCAATTGGCATCAAAGTGGACATACTGACCAGTGAACAGCTTTTAAAAAGTGACCTATCGGGCTATGACGCGATTATCTTGGGTGTCAGAATCTTCAATGTCAATAAAGATATCGCACAGATTCAGAACAAGCTGTTTGACTATGTCAATACCGGAGGCACTGTCGTTGAGCAATATAACGTGAGCAACGGACTGGTTTCAAAAAATTTCGGTCCCTATGCATTCAGCCTGGGGAGAAGCCGGGTCACCGATGAACTTGCCGCCGTTCATTTTGACGAAAAAGATCCGATTTTCAATTATCCCAATAAAATTACAAAAGTCGACTTTGACAATTGGGTGCAGGAAAGAGGTTTGTATTTCGCTGAAAATATAGACAAAAGATACCGTACACCCCTCGCCATGCAAGATCCGGGTGAACCGTTGCATAAAGGGGCTCTGTTGATCGCAGACTATGGGAAAGGAAAATTTGTCTATACATCACTATCTTTTTTTAGACAATTACCCGCAGGAATTCCCGGAGCTTACAGATTATTTGTAAATTTGTTATCAAAATCAAAATAGAATATCACAATGGAAAATCAGATTGACAACAATTGCACAACGATAGATGCCGGAAAAGCAAAAGGAATCATCCTTTTGGTCGCTGTAATATTTGGTGCATTAATTGGATTCACTGCAAATGAAACATTTTTAAGTATCATCGGCGGTGCGGTTATCGGATTGATTATCGCTGCTTTTTTTAACAGTGTTATCTATCCTCAAAAGCCCTCAGATAGATAAAAATAGGATGAATAGCTGGAAACGTTACTACTGGATGGTCGTTATCTGGCTATTTATATTTATCCTTTTTCTGTACTTTTTTACGAAACATTATTCATGAGTACAGTAGACTGGGCCGTTTTATTACTAACACTTCTGTCGATTGTCGCTTATGGCATCTATAAAAGTAGAGGTATAAAAAATATTGATGGTTATCTTTTGGGCAATCGTTCTTTGCCCTGGTACCATGTAGGGCTTTCGGTAATGGCCACTCAGGCGAGTGCCATTACTTTTCTTTCCGCTCCCGGATTGGCTTACTCTTCGGGAATGAGTTTTGTACAGTTCTATTTTGGTCTTCCGCTGGCCATGATTGTACTCTGTATCACTTTTATCCCGATATTTCACAGACTTAAAGTCTTCACGGCTTATGAATTCCTGGAGAAACGCTTCGATGTCAAAACCCGCGGGCTTACCGCATTGCTATTTTTGATCCAACGGGGTATCTCCACTGGCATCACCATCTTTGCACCGTCGCTGATCATTTCCACTATCCTTCATATCGACCTGACACTAACGACCCTGATCATCGGAAGCTTTGTGGTTATCTACACCACCTATGGAGGGACAAAAGCTGTATCCCATACACAGCTACTCCAGATGAGCATTATCTTTGGATCATTGCTTATTGCAGGTATGCTCGTCATCCATTTGCTCCCGGCAGATATCGGTCTTTCTAAAGCGCTTCATATCGCCGGTAAATCGGGTAAAACCAATGCACTGGACTTTACTTTTGACCTGAATAACAACTATACGCTGTGGACGGGGCTGATCGGAGGTTTTTTCCTGCAGCTTTCTTATTTCGGAACCGACCAGAGCCAAGTAGGCCGTTATCTCACCGGTTCATCCATAAAAGAGAGTAGAATGGGACTAATTATGAACGGACTTTTGAAAGTCCCCATGCAATTTGCCATCCTGCTGATCGGTGTCCTGGTATTTACCTACTATCAATACCATCAACCACCGATTTTCTTTAACCAGGTCGAAGTACAGAAGTTGAAAGAAAGTCAATATGCTGCGCCCTATCAAGAGCTTGAACAAAAACATACGCAGCTATTCCAACAGCGTGAATCTCTCGTCAATGGCCTCAGTACTGCACTGGATAAGGAAGATCAGGGGGGCATCGAGGCCTCACGCTCGGCATTGCATCAACTGAATGCACAGATGCAGCAAGTGAAAGACAGTACACTGACACTGATCAAGAAGAACAATCCGGCAGCCGAAACAAACGATAATAACTATGTATTCCTTTCGTTTGTAACCAAAGCATTTCCGAAAGGCCTGATCGGTTTACTGATCGCCGTTATTTTCCTGGCATCCATGGGCTCTACGGCCAGTGCAATTAACTCCCTGGCTTCAACCACAACCATAGATATCTACAAACGTTTTATAAACCGCAACGCAACCGAAAGGCAGGATCTCTTCTGGTCACGTATATTTACCTTGATCTGGGGAATTTTTACCGTCGTTATCGCGCTTTATGCAAACAGACTGGGCAATCTTTTGGAAGCGGTAAATATTCTAGGGTCTTTATTCTACGGCACGATACTCGGAATATTTATCGTCGCTTTCTATCTAAAAAAAATTCAGGGGAAAGCCGTTTTTATCGCTGCGATCCTCTCTGAGATCATGGTTATTGGCATCTGGTATCTCGATAAGATCCCTTTTCTATGGCTGAATCTCATCGGCTGTGTGGCGGTAATGATAATCGCGTATTTTATACAGCTTTCGCTCAGAAATGATACCACGGCATCAAATAGGAGCAGTAATCCATAGCAACAATCCATAAAAAATAGGGTAGCGGTAAACGGCCCGTAAACAAAGACCCTGATTACGAATCGGCATTTTATTTAAAGCGGGTATTTTATTCGCCCCGCGAATATTATATGAAAAGTCCGGATTCATGGCGAATCCGGACTTTTCATATAATTAAACCGAGATACCAACCTCTTATTTGATAGCATGGATCATGATTCGCTTTTAGAAAGCCTATTGGTATTTTTTATAAATATTGTAAAGTACGCTCTTATCATACACCGTCAGCTCGGGTGTTGTGTCCCGCACGATAAATTTCCGCTTAAATGCGACGATCGCTGCCTTTAGGTTAGCGGTATCATACCCGATGATTTTAAGCGCATCACTGGCATTAAAATTATCAGGAGGGGTAATTAGTTGGCCTTCATCATACCAGATACCAAATCCTCTTTCCGCAAGCTTCTTCCAGGGGAAGAATACACTGGGGTCATTCTTGCGCGACGGAGCGATATCTGCATGACCGATAAAGTTATTGTCAGGGATCAGATAGCGTGATTTTAAAGTATCCAACACCGTCATCAGCGAATTGATCTGGGCATCTGGAAAAGGCTCCCTGCCATTATTGTCCAATTCTATTCCGATAGAGCAGGAATTCATGTCCACAATGGATCCCCACTTTGCAACACCGGCATGCCACGAGCGGACATAGTCATTCAGCATCTGGATAATCTCACCGTTGCGGCCGATCACATAATGTGAACTCACCTTGGTCCGTGGAATCTGGAATGTCTTGATGGTCTGAGCGACGCTATCTTGTGCCGTATGGTGGATAATCACAAAGTTTGGCTTGCGAACATCATAGTGAATAGCTTCTGCTTGACGCCATTCGGGGTGAACCCCGGTTTTCTGCAGGAAGATTACCTTTCTCTCCTGGGGTGTCAATTGATTTGTATCGGGCTTGACCTCAACAACTTTTTCCTCCAGGACAACTGCTGGGGCAAAAGAAGCGACCAACGGTTTGGACACAGCGGCTTGTCCCTTAGACTTACAGCTCGCCAAAGACATCAACACAGCAAGTATGATCCCAATTGACACTGGTCTAAACATTATTTTGGTAAACTATATACAATTCCCATCGCTAACGACTGGCTCAACTGAACTCTTGAAATAACATCCGGATCATAGATCATAATGCCGTTTAGATTGACGTTGATTACCCGGGTCACTTTTGCTGTTACGGTAACATCCAGACGATGGGTCGGATCCGAAATCTTCTCATAGTCCGCGAAGAGATTGTAACGTGCCTTCACATTCAATTTATCCGTAAAGTTCTTATCCAGGTTGCCCGTAAGCTGGAAAGCGAGTGCATTCGCAAAAGAACGGTCTTCTTTGACACCAAATCGTTCCCCTGTTCCTTTACGGAGATTACCTTCACCCTCGGGCTTGTTCATGTCAGGTAAAAGATAATAACCATATTTATCATAAAATCCCTGTACCGAACGTGGTTTTACACGCTCATCCAAAATAAAGGTCTGCCGTGCGGTACCTGTACCAAAACGTAACGAAAACTCATTGCTTGGCTTGTACTCAAGACCGAAGGATTCGGTCAAATAGGCCGGGGCCATAAATGCATTTTCTATATAGTCTATTGTATCCCTACCATTTCTAGTCATATATTTATAACCCGCATCAAATTGCGATTCAAAGGTAACCGATGTAAACAAAGCCCAGTTTGCCGACAATTTATAGGATAACTTGTTATCCCAAAATATCCGGTCATTGTTCTTTTTAGCGATATTATTCGTATTCTTGATCTTACCGTAACGAAGGTCTACCTCGGTCACAAAATTAAAGTTGTCCCGCGTATAGTCTGATTTATGATTGGCGTTGAGGCCAACAGCGATGGAACCGACACCACCACCTTTCCAGTTATCATTAAAGGATGCCTGGTTTAAATTGATACCAAACTTGGTCCAATGCTTCCAGTAATCTACTTCAAGATTGAGCTTGGGTACCACCGGACGAATGGTTTTGATATTTAAAGGTTGCTCTTTTTGTACAGAAATTATGGTATCTGGTTTTGCTCTAAGATCCTTCAGATCCTGTGCCCTTATGCTCGTAAAAGAAAGGCAAAGCATAGCCATGCCCACAAAATTGAATAATTTCATTCTGAAAACGTCTATTTTTTTGTTTACGGTACTAATTTATAATTAATTGTTGGAAAAGGCTCTATAAAATATTGCGAAGGGTTCAATCGGTAACGTGAATAGCAGTCTTTGATGTAATTTGTTACTTCGTAATCACTCGCCGCCAGAATGAAAAAATAGGACGGTCTAAATATTCGTCTAAATTTTTCGGCTTCCTCAAAACTGAGTCCTGTAACTTTACTGATGAGTTCCTTCGTAAATTTATAATCAATCACATTCTCCTTATAATCGTTTTCTATGGTTTTAGTTAGCCTACGCGCTCTTTTAGCCTCTTTGCTAAATAAACTATAAATGGAGTTTATACTCAGTCCTGCTCCGGTAGGACCTACTGAAAAGACGTCTCCATACCCCGCCAGGCGGTAGGCTTTCTCATAATCTTCCTTTGCTTTCCTCAGAATTTCTTCGGGGCTCTTTCGTGCGGACACCTGAACCTCATCAATGTAGATTGATTCACGCAATAAATGAAACAGCAACAAACCTTTATTGTCAACGGAAAGGGTGTCTGAAAAATAGCCTTTGCTCATAGCGACAACCTGATCACCTATCCGGGCAGAAAAGTCAAATTCGCCTTTAATATTATTATAGATTACTTCGCCTGTGCGGAGATTGGCGAGCTTCACATTTCCGATACGTTGTTTGGTGTTTTTGTCAAATACGATACCTTCAACTCTTTTTTCCTGACAAAAAAGTAGCGGGATACAGCCGAGGATGGCCGAAAATAAAAAAATATATCGTAATAGCTTCACTTTCGTAAAACTACTATATCGCCATACAAAACTGAAATATTTAACATCTTTTAAAGCGTAACTATTTAGATATAACCAATAGCTGTCCTAAGGACAATGCTTCATCTGTTAAGTCATTTAGTGATTTGATCTGTTCGACAGAGACATTATAGCGTTTGCTCAGCGAATAAAGGGTATCCTGTGCTTTTACCTCGTGAATACGCATCGCCACGGGGCTTTTGATTTCTTCGGTCTTGACCACAGCAGGAGGGGCCTCCTGAACCTGTTGCACGATTTCCTCTTGCACGGTCTCTTCACGTACCACCTTCTCCTTCGGCGTCTCTCCCCGGTCATACTGATCAAGATGATATCGCTCGATCATTTCTATCAATAAATCCGGGTAACGGGGATTGGTTGCATATCCCGCAGCTTTAAGCCCTTTGGCCCAGCCTTTGTAGTCATTTTTGTCCAACTTGAACAAACCTGAATAACGGGGACGTAGCAGGAATTCGGAATGATCCTTAAACGATTGCTCGGGATTATCGTATACACGGAAGCAGTCGTTGATATTATCGTCGGGGCGGGTCACGGATTTACCTTTCCATACACCACCGCACTTAATACCGAAATGATTATTTGCTTCACGCGCCAGGTAGCTGTTACCATTGCCAGACTCCAACAGGGCCTGCGCAAGTTTGATACTGGCCGGAATGCCATATTTGTTCATTTCTGCAATTGCGATATCTTTATAATGAGCAATGTAGTCATTTCCTGCCATGGAAGGCCGACCTGAAGAAGAAGATGAAGAAGTTTTTGAATTGGAGCCGGATTTAGCCGATGATAATGTGCCTCTCCGGCTTGAACATGATGTAATCAACATCATGAATACAATCATGCCATAAAAAAACTTCTTCATGCAATACTTTCGTGCTTATTTTTTTGTAGACGAGAATTTATTTTGCTTGGAATCATTATCAAATACATCAAGATGATATAGTTTAATCGTCTTAAGTACCTTCGCTGTCCAGTCTCTACTTGTAGAATACCCCGAACGAGCAATTGCCTTTACCCAAGCTTCATATTTTTCTCCCGGATGTTTTTCAAAAAGGCTTTGAGTAGTCTTTTTTCTTTTTACTATTCCTACAAAGTCATCATATGAGTCCAATACAGACCGATAACCTTTGTAAGCTGACCGAATAACGGTACTATTGTTTCTTCCTTTGACACCAAAATGGTTATTCAAATTCTTTGCTATCCTGCTACGCCCATTTCCGCTTTCATGCATAGCGATGGCTAGGATAACCGATGCCGGAACGCCATGTTCCTCCATCATTTCTTTTGCTATTGGACTGTACTTATCGACATATGCCGCACTTTGAGCTGAAACTTTTGAAATCCCAAAAGTTGCTAAAGCCAGTAACAGTACAAAGCTTTTTAATTGTTTTAAATTCATGAAGAATGTTTTAGTTCACAAATTACTTCTTGCGCAATGCAAAAAGTCCGTCTCGAATCGGTAGTATTACCTTTTCTACGCGCTTGTCCTGAGCTAAACGTGCATTCAAATCAATGATCTGCTTTGTTTGGTTGTCTGGTTTTGAATCCAACACCTTACCTTTCCATAAGACGTTGTCAATCAAAATAAGTCCCCCAGACGGAACTTGATTTATTATCGTTTCGAAATAATATAAATTCCTCTTTTTATCAGCGTCAATAAATACCAGATCGAATGTTTCGTTCAATGTGGGTATAATCTCTGCTGCGTCACCAATATGATATCGGATCTTATCCGCGAATTCAGACCCATCAAAATACCCTTGGACTCGTTCCTGTTGCTCTTCATTGAGATCAATGGTATGTAATATCCCATCCTGTTGAAGACCCTCCGCGAGACATAATGTTGCATATCCCGTAAAAGTTCCGATCTCCAAAATACGTTTTGGAGCAACCAATTTACTCAATAAAGAAAGAACTCTTCCCTGGTAATGACCAGATAACATATGGGGCATTGTTTCCTTCAAATATGTCTCCCGATTTACCCTTTTCAGTAACGAATTTTCTTCGTCTGTAGTATGTTCCAAATAGGACTCTAAATCGTTGGCAACAATTTCCATAACCACAAAGGTACCAAAAAACATTTTTATGATAAAAATATTTTTTTATAAAAAACTGATAAACAGCATGATATAATTATCGGTTTGTAAAGAGATTTTTTAGCGACTAGCCTTAAAAGCCCAAAAACGCACTATCCCCATTTTTTGATTTTTGTATTTCTTTCCCGATTTCATCAAAAAATAAGCCCTCGTGAAGACGTGCTTCGCGAGGGCTTATTTTTATTATTTAGCGATAAAAATACTAAGCAAGATCGGCTGTGATCAAGCGTAAAAATTCGGAGCGTGTTACGTCATTTTGAAATGCGCCTGTAAATGCGGAGGTCGTCGTAACGGAGTTTTGTTTTTGTACCCCACGCATAGCCATACACATGTGTTTGCACTCCATCACCACAGCGACTCCACGGGCGCCCAAGGTTTCCTGAATACAATCTCTGATCTCATTGGTAAGACGTTCCTGTACCTGCAGACGACGGGCAAAGATGTCCACGACACGAGGAATTTTACTCAAGCCTACAATATGACCGTTTGGGATATAGGCAATGTGTGCCTTGCCAAAGAATGGTAACATATGATGCTCACACAAGGAGTACACTTCAATATCCTTTACAACCACCATCTGGCTATAATCTTCCTCAAACATGGCTCCTCTAAGCACTTCTGCAGCATCAATATCATATCCATGCGTTAAAAATTGCAGGGCTTTAGCGACACGCTCAGGAGTCTTTACCAGACCTTCACGCTTGGGATCTTCGCCCAAACATTCCAATATATCTGTATAATGAGAAGCGATGCGATCTACTTTTTCAGTATTGTATTTGTCGATCTTAATATATCCATCCAACTCTTCGCTGTCAAATGAGTGTTGACTCATAGTTTCTACTATTTAAATGTATTAAAGATTAATCGCCAAAATATTCGACGTAGTTATTTTCGGTTTCATGCAAACGTACACTATGCAATGCAACTCCTTCTTCCTCAAAAAGCGGTTTGAGGATTTTGAATATCTCAATAGCGATATTTTCTGTAGAAGCCATGACGTCTTTCATAAAATCAACATCCAAATTGAAATTACGATGATCCACTTTGTCAATAATGTTGCGGTTGATAATTTCTTTCATGATCTTTAAATCGATCAAAAAACCAGTTTCGGGATTTACTTCCCCCTTGACCGTGACAAAAAGGTCATAATTGTGCCCATGCCAATTTGGATTAGAACAAAGCCCAAACACCTGTTCGTTTTGTTCATTGCTCCAATCTTCACGATACAGCTTATGTGCTGCACAAAAACGTTCACGACGAGTTATAAATATCATAATAATACAAAGATACGGCTTTAAGGCCAATTTTAACATTTCTATTTTAGTAATGCCGTCAGAATAGGGTAATATAATTGACGGAGAAAGATCCTCCGCTGATTTTTACATCAAAGTACCCGAGACCTGCTCGATAATTCGTAATTTTCGCATACTATAAAGAAGTTCATCATGAAAATATTAATCGTTTCTGCCACGCAATTCGAAATTCAGCCTTTTCTGGAGGTTGCCGCAAATTACCCCGACTGTGACACAATAATCACAGGTGTAGGAATGGTGGCAACAGCATTTGAATTAGGAAGGGTGCTGCACGAGAATAAATATGACCTCCTTATAAATATAGGTATTGCGGGCTGCTTGGACCGCAACCTGAAAATAGGCGCGGTTGTACAGGTCATCTCAGAATCGTTGGTCGAATTGGGGGCGGAGGATGACCAACAATTTATTCCGATCGAACAATTGGGTTACGGAAAATCCAAATTTCAATCGTCTTTGCTTCATGGTGAAAATATAGTGCTTCCGTTTTTACCCCAGGGGCAAGGCATCACAGTAAATAAGGTACACGGGAATGCAGATACAATTGCAAAACTTCAACAGCTCCACCCCGACAGCTGTATCGAGAGCATGGAAGGCGCTGCAGTTTTCTTTGCAGCGGATAAAATGGATCTCCCGGTGATCGAGCTTCGGGGCATCTCCAATTATGTGGAAAAAAGAAACCGTGCCACGTGGAACATTCCGCTGGCAATAATGAATAGTAATAAGGCACTTATCCAAACATTGGATTTCTTGTCGGACTTATTTTCCAAAATTTAATACAAAAGTCATTTACTTATTAAAAAATGACATAAAACTATACAATTAGGCTGGTCAAATCTTCAAAATATCAATTTTAAATAGTAGATTTGTAATCTAAAAATTGACACTATTTTACAACTGATGAGAGAAATACAATTCAGAGAAGCACTTCGTGAAGCGATGAACGAAGAAATGCGTAAAGACGACAAAATATTTTTATTAGGTGAAGAAGTTGCTGAGTATAACGGAGCTTATAAGGTAAGCCAAGGTATGCTCGATGAATTCGGTGCAAAACGTATCATTGATACACCTATTGCTGAACTTGGTTTTGCTGGTATCGCTGTTGGTGCGGCAATGAACGGTCTAAAACCGATCGTTGAGTTCATGACATTTAACTTTTCACTTGTTGCGATTGACCAAGTTATCAATGCTGCTGCAAAAATCCACTCCATGAGCGGTGGACAATTTTCTATCCCTATAGTCTTCCGTGGCCCGACAGGAAATGCAGGTCAGCTAGCAGCACAACACTCTCAAAACTTTGAAAACTGGTTTGCAAATACGCCAGGATTGAAAGTGGTTGTTCCTTCAAATCCTTACGAAGCTAAAGGTTTATTGAAATCTTCAATTATTGATCCAGATCCGGTTATTTTTATGGAATCTGAGGTCATGTACGGCGATAAAGGCCAAGTTCCTGAAGAAGAGTACTACCTCGAAATCGGAAAAGCAAATATCATCCAGGAAGGTACTGATGTTACTGTTGTTTCTTTCGGTAAAATGCTCCCTCGTGTTGTAATCCCTGCTGTTGAAGAATTGAAAAAAGAAGGCATCAGTGTAGAATTGATCGATTTGCGTTCTGTGCGCCCAATTGATTACCCTACGCTTATCGAATCTGTTAAGAAAACAAACCGTCTGGTTATCGTAGAAGAAGCTTGGCCTTTGGCATCAATCTCTACGGATTTGGCATTTAATGTGCAACGCAATGCGTTTGATTATTTGGATGCTCCTGTTATCCGTGTGAACTGTGCTGACGTACCTCTTCCTTATGCGCCAACCTTGATCGAAGCTGCTTTACCTAGTGTAGAAAAAGTGGTTAAAGCCGTGAAAGAAGTATCTTATATCAAAAAGTAATTCCGTTACTTTTCGAAGCAAATAAAAAACCCTTTTACTGATGTAAAAGGGTTTTTTTATATATTTATTTGTCCTGTTATTCAATAACACTAAAATCCAATAGATGAAAACACTAAAAACAATGGCTTTGACTGCTCTATTTGCGTTTATAGCCCTATCTGTATCCGCACAAAAAAAATACACCCTACGGGTAAATCCGGACGAGGGCAAGAAAATAGCGCAAAATGTGATTATGGCAATGGACATCGAAACCGGGGAACAGAAGATTGTGACCGATTTGACGATGGGGTTTGATATTACAAACACAGCCAAGAAAGACAACTCCTTTCTATTTGAGCTTGTCTATACAGGCATCAACATGAAAATGAGCGGAGAAGCCATGGAAATGACCTATGATTCCAAAAATCCCGAAGCCAATGAATTTTCAAAACAGATGCATGCTACTGTAGGCAAGCTAGTGGATAGTAAAATAGGCTTTTCGATAGATCAATTGGGAAAATCTTCGGATATACAATTGCCTGAAGGTGTCAATCTGCCTTTCGATCGAAGTATGTTTGAAAATATCAGCACCGTATTACCTGAACAGGCCATTGCTGTTGGCGAATCATGGAGTTCAAAAACCGAATCGGAAGAATCAGGCTTACTAATTGAAAACAAAATGACACTCGCCGAAGTGAATGAGCAGGGATATAAAGTAAATGTGGAAGGAAAAATGTTTGGATCGGACGCAAAGCAGGTGGGTAGTATTCAGGGATTTTATGTATTGGATAAAAAGAGCTGTCTGACTAAAATAACAGAGATGACAAGTGATGTCGATATGCCGGAGGCAAAGATCAAGACGGTCATAAAATGCCAGTAGATGGCAACAAAAAAGGGGCTTAATTTTAAAATTAAGCCCCTTTTTTATTACACCGATATTAAGCGTTGATTTCTTCTTTGTATTGATCCGCAGATAATAATGCATCTACATCAGCTGCATTATTCAATTTAATACGAACAATCCAGCCTTCACCATAAGGATCAGAATTCACCAATTCAGGAGAAGCATCAATTGCATCATTAACCGATAAAATTGTAGCTGCTACAGGTAAAAACAGATCAGAAACCGTTTTTACAGCTTCGATTGTACCGAAAACTTCATTTGCGGCAACTTCTTCACCTACAGTGTTAATGTCAACAAAAACGATGTCACCCAATTCACGTTGAGCGAAATCGGTAATCCCTACAACTGCTTCATCACCTTCAACACGAATCCATTCGTGATCTTTGGTGTATTTCAATTCTGCTGGAAAATTCATTGTATCTAATTTTTTGATTTTTAATGCCGTGAAGTTACAAAATATCTTCAATTGTCAAAAATGTTATAATGAATATCATTTTTGTGTTTATTTTTAAGCTATGAATCCTCAAATCGAAAAACTTTATCAGATCGGCCTAAAAAAAGAGCGCTTTATTATTGGTCTGATGTCCGGAACCTCATTAGACGGCCTTGATATCGCATTATGCCGTATTGAAAATGCCGGAAATACGACCAAAATCAGTTTGGAAAAGTTTATCACAATGGACTACGAGGATATTTTTAGAACCAAAGTCCGTGAAATATTCGCAAAAAGAACCATCGACCAGCAGCTATTTTCGGGCCTTAATGCATACATAGGTATCACCCATGCGAATTTGATTAATCAAGCACTCAAAAGCTGGAACATTTCAGCTGCTGAAATCGACTGTATCGCCAGTCATGGACAAACCGTCTACCATGCACCGCAATCGCTGACAAAAGACCTTAATTGGCCTAACAGTACATTACAGATCGGTGATGGAGATCATATCGCTATACATACGGGCATAATTACGCTCTCAGATTTTAGGCAGAAACACATCGCTGCCGAAGGAGAGGGCGCGCCATTGGCAGCCTATGGCGACTACCTGCTTTTTTCTCACCCTACTGAAAACAGGTTCTTGCTAAATATAGGCGGCATTTCTAATTTTACCTTCATACCAAGTCATCAAAGTCAACTGGAGGCTTATGCAACGGATCTGGGCCCGGGAAATACCATGATGAACCAGTATATGAAAGCGCATTTTGACCTAGAGATGGATCAAAACGCCACGATCGCAAAAAAAGGAAGTGTCAATAAGGACTTGTTGGAACAGCTTCTGGCCGAAGAATTCTTAGCCTTGCCGTTTCCCAAAACTACAGGACCGGAACTGTTCAACCTAACTTACCTAAAAGAGGCTCAAAAACGTTCAGATACAGTAGCGCTTCCGCATGAGGATGTCATGGCTACACTCAATCGCTTTTCGGCTCAGGCCATGATCAACGGCATACGCCGGCAAGCAGCAGGATTACCGAACGTCTCTGTATATATCAGTGGCGGAGGATTACATAATCCTTTGCTTTTTGACAGTATCAAAGCCAATCTGCCCGACTGCAAAGTAGAAAGCTTCGCCAACCTGGGGATTGACCCAGATGCCAAGGAGGCTGTTCTCTTTGCTTTATTGGCGAATGAAACCCTCGCTGGAACAAGATCTAATGTTGAACACATTAAAAACTCTCCGGCGGTTTGTATGGGCAAAATTAGCCTGCCAGAGTAAACTACTCACTTTCTATCGCCTCTTGTAAAAACTCCTTGAACGGTAACATCTTTTTATAAGAGGCGCTAATATTATCCAGCGCATTTTTGTTTGACAGGTCTTTAATGGTCAGGGGCTGATCCAGAACAAAGCTTTTTAGCTTGATAAAATCAATATGGGGATTGTCTTCACCATAGCCGGCAGGAGCACGCTTAAGCAGATCTTCTTTGAACAGCGTTATTTTTCCATCATCCAAGGCTCCGTTGAGAATTTTTGCCAAATGCTCACCATTATAGTCAATTTCCTGTCTTATCGCTTCCAGATGAGGTTTCTCCGGCCGCCAATAACCACAGGCAATAAATGAATTTTCAGCACCGATATGAATATAGTATTCAGGACCGTGCAACTTCCTTCCGTCAACAGATATCCCAGCCCCAAACCAAGTCTTATAAGGGGTTTTATCATTTGAAAAACGAGTATCTCTATAGATACGGAACAGACATTTGTTGGCTTGAATGGAGGTATTTATTTTGGGGTCAAATTCACTCAGCGCAGCTATTAAATCGGTTAGAAAACTCCGGACATCCGCTAATGCAGACTCATATTTCTCGCGGTTCTCCGCAAACCATTCCCTTGAATTATTTTCCTTTAATTCTGTCAAAAAATCAAAGGTAGATTTTTGAATGTGACTCATAATGCTGTTAACTGATTAAAATTAAGAAAACGTAGACCATGGGCGCAGCCAATAATAAACCGTCAAAACGGTCCAAAAAGCCACCGTGCCCCGGTAAGATACTACCCGAATCCTTGACATGTAAGCTCCTTTTTAACATTGATTCAACCAGATCTCCCAATGTTCCAACAATACTGATGATCATGGCAACAGTGATCCATTGCCATAAGGGCAGACTTCCAAAATATTTCTCCAGATTTATAGCGACTACAATAGCCAAAATGAAGCCGCCAAAAAAACCTTCCCAGGTCTTCTTTGGAGAGATACGCTCAAAAAGTTTATGTTTACCAAAGCTCCGGCCGGCAAGATATGCGCCAGTATCATTGGTCCAGAGCAATATTAAAAAACCAAGGGGAATATAATGGTTATAAACGCCATTGATAAAACCCAGCTTTGCAAAAAGAAAGAAGGGAAATGTGACATAGCAGATACCCAAAAAAGTATAGGCGATATCATTAAAGGGAAAACTTCGCTTTTGAAAAAGTGAAATAATATAGGTTAAACCGATCAATGGCGTAATGAGCCAAAGAAATTTAGGTTCCAAAAGATCCATAGCCACCATAGATCCTATAGCAAATCCAGTAATGGCCAAAATGATTCCCAAGGCCTTATTGGGCGCACGCTCTTCGGACGACACGATACCATAAAACTCATACAGACACCATGCACTTAACAGCGTAAAAAAGATACTGTATAGGTATGGCCCGAATAAAGTGGATGCCACCATGACAACTACAAAAATAGCACCGGTTATCGCTCTTGTCTTCATCTTAATTCGCTCCCTCTGCTTCTTCAATCAATCTTTCGGCAGTTTCAACCGAGTTTTCACTAACATATAGTTCTATTTTTCCAAACAAATAGGAAGAATCCTGTTTATTTAATGCCACGGCCGGGATACCATTCTCTTCCAGCATCTGTTTTACTATTTCAGCCTGAATAGCATTTGTATATGTTTTAATTTTCTTCCAATCGTTCTCCATGGTTTCCTTTTTGTGTTGACAGATAAAATAAGAATACAAAAATAGCAGTAAAAATGAAGCCTACAACATATATCCACCAAGATTGCAGCTCAAATGCATTGATTTCTTCATAACTTTTACCATTTCGTGTGTAATAAAAAGACATCACCGTCGCTCCGGCGTTATTGACGAAATGACCAAAAATAGGTAACAGAATATTTTTGCTCCAGACATAGAGATAACCGAAAAATGCCCCCAGCAGCATCCGTGGTATAAAACCAAAAAACTGCAGGTGTATGGCGCTGAAGACGATTGCAACAATCCAAATGACAACATGAGGATTGGAAATCCACCTGCCGACGATATTCTGGAGGACACCGCGGAATAAAAGTTCTTCGCCTATGGCCGGTATCAGCGCCAAAACCACCAGATTAAACAGAAATCCGAAAAAGCTGGTTTCCACGATAATTCCTTTGATCAGATCTCCTGATTCTCGCTCACTGCGCTCCATCCAAACCTGCACGGACCTCATATTATCCGGCAGCTGTAATGATTCGTTCCAATGTCCGATTAGACTCATCAGCGGCATAAAAGCAAGCATGGCAAAAAAGATATAGGCAAACTGCTTTGCCTGTGGCGCGTATTCTTGTTTAAAATAAGTGATTCCATACCCCTCACGTGTATGCATCAGATATGCCGGTACAACAAAGGACCCCAGACTACTCATCAACAACAAAAAACGCATTTCATTTGCGGAACCTTGCATGAGGGCAGCCAATGAAAATACCTGTCCTGTAAATTTGTAATAGAAAAAGAGCATAAGGATACCGATGACCTGCGAGAGAAAGGTAAATCCGATGACCAACAGGACCAGACGCAATAATGATTGAAATGGGGAAGTAGTTTGCTCGGGATACATAAAATTTTAAATATGTTTTAAAGATAACAATAAAAGCATGCCACTTTATACATTTCGCTGCAATTCAATAAGACATCCCTGACCGGATCAGTGGAAAAAATGGTATTATGAAAGGCTCCGGATCAGTTGGAAACACTAAAAAAATAAGTATCAAAATCCAGTAAATAGCGCTGAGATGGAATATAAAAAAGGTTCCGAAATAATTTCCGGAACCTTTTTATACAATATTGATATTGATCTATTAATTTACCCGTATCGGATCTGCTGGTTTTTGTAGATTTTTGTAAGGGTAGGTTTTCATTTCTTCCAATAAAATCTTCACCGTTCTTTCCAATTGTGGATCACGTCCTTCTAAGAGATCCTTCGGTAATTGCTCTACAAATATATCCGGAGCGACACCCTCATTTTCTATAATCCAGTTACCTTTCAGGTCGTATACTCCAAAGTTTGGCGAGGTAATGCGTCCACCATCCAACAACGGCGGATATCCGCTGATACCAACCAGAATACCCATCGTAGTGCGGCCAACCAGCTTACCCAAACCTTTGAAGCGGAACATATAAGGCATCATATCACCTCCTGAACCCGCATTTTCATTAATAATCATCGCTTTTGGCCCGTAGATACCATTGCCCGGCGTCGTAAATCCTTTGCCATCACGGATCCCCCACCCAGCAATTAATTCACGGGAAAGTAAGTCAATGACGTAATCGGCTACCCAGCCACCACCATTGTTTCTTTCGTCCATCAGAAGGGCCTTTTTATCCATCTGAGAGAAATAATAACGGTTGAAGTAGGTGTATCCCTCCGGACCGGTATTTGGCATGTATACGTAAGCTATTTGTCCATTGCTTAGCTGATCCACTTTCTTGCGGTTACGTTCCACCCATTCCATGCTGCGCAAACTCATTTCATCTGCAAAAGAAATCGGTTTTATAACGACTTCGCGGGCGCCAACAAGCGATGGTTTGGAATTAATTCTTAACGTCACTTGTCTGCCTACTGTATTATCAAATAAACTATAGATATCCTTGTCTTCCGTTAATTCAATACCATTTACAGCGACAATGTAGTCACCTTCTTTGATATTCAATCCCGGTTCTGCCAACGGCGCTTTAAAAGAAGGATTCCATTCCAGGCGTGTGAATACCTTCGCGATCTGGTAATAGCCATTTTTGATCGTATAGTCGGCTCCTAATACGCCCACCGACACGGATGGGGTAGAAGGCTGGTCACCCGGATAAATATAATTGTGTCCAACAACCATTTCGCCCATCATTTCATTCAATAAATACCCCAAATCAGAACGATGGTTAACAAAAGGGAGAAACTTCTCATATTTGGCCTTCATGGCTTTCCAGTCAGCTCCATGCATATTCTCCACATAGAAATAATCTTTCTGCATTGCCCAGACTTCATTAAAGACCTGCTTCCATTCTGCGACAGGATCCACCAATTGTTGAATACCATCCAATTTGATAACACCTGCAGTCGGGGAGGCAACTTTCTGTCCGGCCGTCACAATATTATAACCGTTGGCTGTCTGATATAACATCTTCTTGCCATCGGCACTGATCACAAAACTACGGGCATTCTCCACCAATGTTTTATTTTCCAGATCTTTGAAATCATAGGCTCCGATGGTACCTCCACGCTGATACGTCAACTGGTTTGGAACCAGCCCGTTCAGATTCCAATAAGTACCTACCGGCAAAGGTAAAGCGACAATGCGATTCTCAATACGGTCAAAATCTACTGGAATGGTTTTGTCCTCAGGCTTACTGGCCGGAGTTTCTTCTTTTTTATCCTTTTTCGGTGCCTTTTTATCGTTTTCTTTTACGCGTGCTGTTTTGCTGCTTTCTTTTTCCGCAGGTTTGTCCGCTTTATCTTCACGGATCTGCTCTTCGTCACTTTCGTTCTTAAAGAAAGAAGGGGTTTTACTTGACAGGATGAAAGCATACACGGCATAGTCAACATTACGTTGTGTAGCCGACATGTGCAGACCAGAATTGGTCAATCCTGTATTGGTACTTGCTGTAAAGAAAAGATATTTCCCATCCTGTGAAAAAGCAGTGCTACGAACAGAACTCATGCCATCTGTAATCTGCTGCGTTTTCTTGGTATCCAGATTGTACATAAACACAGCCGGTACGCCGTTTTCTAAGGTACGTGTAAATGAAATCCATTTGGAATCCGGAGACCAGCTCGGTTGAAAATGATTCGAAACTCTGCCGGTTTGGCCGCTCAGTTTATCGTCCGCAACCTTCACTATAGCCTTAGATGCGATATCAATATAGTACAAATTGAGATGAGCATCGTTATAAAACAGCTTCTTCGAATCCGGAGACCATGTAGGTTCAAAATAAAAATTGGTCTCGCCCAGATTGAAATATAGCGGCTGATCCTTTCCAAACTGATCCACTAAAACGAGCTGATAAGAACCGTTCTTATCTGAGATATAAGAAACCCATTTTCCGTTGGGCGACCAATCCGGAAAACGTTCGTGTGACCCCGGCGAATTCGATAAATTGCGTGCTTCACCTTTCTCCTTGGGTACGGTGAAGATCTCGCCCCTAGATTCAAATAAAGCACGTTGACCTGTGGGAGACAGGGTCGCATAACGAATGTCGTCCTTGATATTTTTATAGAAAGGACGCTTAAACATAGCATCCGTATTGACACTAATGTGAAGGGCGGTTACCTTATTATTGTTTGTTAAGTTTAATGTATTCAATACACCCGCGTATTCAAAAATCAATTCATTACCGTTTCCATTTAGCGAGCGCACATCGTAATCTTTGAAATCAGTCAGCTTTTCAACTTTCTTTGACTTGGTATCGTAACTGAAGATGTTGACTATTTTATCGCGATCCGACAGGAAATAAACCTTATTACCTAACCAAAGAGGCTTCACATCGTTGCTTTTTACCTGGGGAATTGCTTCTATTTCTTTTGTTTTTGTATCAAAAATCCAGATGGTAGGTGTACCGCCACCTCTATAGCGCTTGAAAGCCACGCGATCCCGCTCTGTGGGATCGGTATTTTTGATATAGGCCCAATAGCGTCCGTCCATGGAGGGGCTACCCTGTGTTGCTTCAGGCATCAATAAAGCCTTATCCATACCCAGTCGCTGAATATTAGAACTGTATAATCGTGGGCTTAGTGCATAGGTAAAATCACGGGATGTCGTATAATAAACTTCATCATTGTTCAGCCAGCCACGTAATACATCCGAAGAAGGATGATAAGTAATGCGTTGCGGTTCCCCTCCTTCAATAGGAAGAACATACACATCTGTATTACCGTCATAATTGCCCGTAAAAGCAACTTTCTTGCCATCAGGAGAGAACATCGGGTTTTGTTCGACACCAGGATTTGTTGTCAGACGTCTCGGATTTGCACCGTTCTTGTCTGCAATCCAGATATCTCCACCATACACAAAAGCAATATTACTGGCGCTGATACTTGGATTTCGGAGTAATAAAGTTTCCTGGGCTTTGACCTGTAGAAATGAAGTCCCGATCAAAAATGCAGCAATAAACTTAAAATGAGTTTTATTCATAAATGCTCAATGGTTAAAATTAATATGCAAAGCTACTATTTTGTTCAGTACAATGCTCGGCATATCATATTCATAAAAATATAAAGGTTACAACTTACTCTACAAAGCTACTATTTTGTCCAATAAATCACATCGTATATCAACAAAGTTGCATAAAATATACTATATAAAAAAAGCCCTGCTTTATGGGCAGGGCTTTATCCTTTTATTAACGATTAAAAACCGTATTCTTGCTCAATTTCCAATACGATACCTTCGTCTACCAAAACGCGACCGCAATGTTCGCAGATAATGATTTTTTTACGTTGACGAATCTCAGATTGCATCTGAGCAGGGATTTTATTGTGACATCCTGAACAGCTATCACGATCGATAGAAACGACCGCCAAACCATTTTTGAAAGAATTACGTAAACGGTAGTAAACTTTTACCAAACGCTCTTCGATATTCGCTTCCGCTTCTGCAGCTTTAGCCAATAAAGCATCTTCTTCCTTTTGAGTTTCTGAAGTAATTGTTTCTAATTCTTTCTTTTTACCCTCAAGTTCATTTTTGCTGTATTCCAGGTTACCTACAGTAGCATCGTAGTTCTCTGTTTTGTTACGAATCTCGAATTCTGCTTCTTTGATTCTCTTTTCACAAACCTGAATCTCAAGACCCTGGATTTCAATTTCTTTCGAAATAGCGTCGTACTCACGATTGTTTTTTACCTCATTTAACTGCGACTCATATTTTTTGATGGCAGCCTGGGCATCCTTAATCATGTTTTTACGCTTAACGATCGAATCTTCTAAATCGTCTAAGTCTGTTCTGATCTTCTCAATACGAGTCTCTAAACCCGCAATCTCATCTTCAAGATCTGCAACTTCCATAGGCAACTCACCACGAACCTGGCGAATTTTGTCTATTTTAGTATGTATGGCTTGCAAAAGCCATAGTGCTTTCAATTTTTGTTCTACGGTTTGTTCCATCAACTGTAGTATTTTATAGGATTTGTATCTATTTCTGTTGTTAAGGTTGCAAAGTTAGGAAATTTTTTCGTAATAATGTCGTACAATAATTCTTGCGTAAATTGTTCGCTCTCAAAATGTCCCGTATCCGCAATGACAATTTCACCCTCCGCATCAAAAAATTCATGGTATTTATAATCAGCCGTAACAAAAAAATCAGCTCCTGAGCGCTTTGCCGCCCCTAATAAGAAACCACCTGCACCACCGCAAACAGCAACCCTGCTAACCTTTTTCCCTAAAAGCGCGGTATGACGAATTACATTCAGTTTGAGATTCTCTTTCAGATAAGCCAAAAACTCCCGTTCATCCATAGGCTCCGCTAAGTTGCCGATCATTCCAGCTCCAATTGCTGTCGCGGTATTCTGCAAATCAAAAAGATCATAAGCGACCTCCTCATAGGGATGGGCCTCATAAAGTGCCAAAAGAAGTTTTCTTTCAATTGAACGGGTATAGATCACTTCAATCCGCGTTTCTTCAACACGTTCCTGTGTTCCAATTTCGCCGATCGTAGGTGCAGATCCGGCCAACGGCCTGAAACTTCCATAACCGGCCGTATTAAAACTGCATTGGTCATAATGCTTACCGATCTGGCCCGCTCCGGCTTCAAATAGGGCTGTCCTGACTTCTTCTACATGGCTCCTTGGCACAAATACAACCATCTTGCGCAGTACATTGGGTTTTGATTCCAATATCGCCTGATTAACTAAGCCCAGCTTATCCGCGATTTTTGAATTAACTCCGCCAATAACATTATCCAGATTGGTATGTATTGCATACAGGGCAATTTTGTTTTCTATAGCTTTTATGACAGTACGCTCAACATAATTCTTTCCGTTGAACTTTTTTAATCCTTTGAAAACAATGGGATGATGCGAAATAATTAAGTTGCACCCTTTTTCGATCGCTTCCTGTACAACTTCCTCCGTACAATCCAACGAAATTAACACTTTGGTAATCTCTTGATCTGCATGGCCGACAATAAGTCCGGCATTATCGTAAGATTCCTGCAAATCCAATGGAGCCAGCTGCTCCAGGTATTGAATAACTGCTTTAATTTTCATCGTTTATAATGACCTCCTTTTCTCGAAATTTATCATGTTCTTCCAAAATTCTACGATTTGCATTGATATTAAACCAATAGTTAGCCAATGTGACAAAGTGCATGATCACCAGCACACCTGAAATAGAAAATGGCAGGGGAATATTTGTAGCCAAATAGATCCATGCATATAACGATCCTTTCCGAAAGGTCGGATTCTCCTCAACAGCAATCTTGCGATCATAAAACTCATTGATGAGCGAATCCCGCAGACGGGAAGCAACCTGAAAATTCCAGTAAATATTGATCAATGGAATGGCGACCAACCAAGACTGACCGGGTGTCATCAATCTATTTTCCACCGCTATCAAGTTTAATGTCCGGCGAATTGTATTCGCAAATAACAACCAGATAATAATCCGTATAACGACCAGGGCTAAGGCTGCATACAGTACTTCGGGTTTACTTAATTCTTTTACTAATTCTTCTTGCGTCATTGAAATATCTTACTCTTATTTATTTTTCCTGTAATAACAAATCTACTAATTCTTTCAGCTTTTTTATTTGCGGATTGTGATCGCTGATCAATTCAACGGTTTTAAAATGACGCTGCTTTGCTTTTGCATAAAATGGATAAAAGTCATCTTTGTCCATTGCCTTATTATCTTCGTAAGTCAGGATGTAAGTTGCCGGAATTGTCTCCCGTTTCGGATTTCTTAAACTGATTTTATCAGTCATCGTTTTCAAAGGGTGGGGGACATCCCGCGGAAACTTGCCTTCGTCCTTTACCCAAAATGGAATAATAAATCCGTCCTTCTCAAGTTTTAAAAGACCATTGTCCCCATCAGGCTTTACCATCAAACTCAGGACGGACTCCTGATCATCCGGAAGGATGGCATCTAAATAGACCAACTTTTTTATCCGATCCGGAAGACTGTCTGCTACACCGGTTATTATCATTCCACCGTAGCTATGTCCAACCAATACAATATCCCGAAGATCTTCAAATAATATCGTATTGATAACATCGTTGATGTGGTTCTGTAAACCAATAGAAGTGTCCGCTAAATGATAACGTTCTCCCAGGCCCGTTAGTGTGGGGCGATAGATTTTATGTCCTTCTTTCTCCAATTCATTTGCTGTCTTTTTAAATTGCCAGGCACCGCCCCAGGCACCATGCACAATAACATAAGTAGTTTGCTGTGCATAAGTAGATTTTAAGCCTACAGCTAATGAAAAAAACAATATAAAATAACCTAATCTACTAAATATCATTGCATTATATTTACATCAAATAATCTTATCACTATTTCTAAATCTACTCAACAATTTGCTATGTTCCAACATGCATTTACCGTTTTGTTACCGAAAAAGGAAAACGTGAGTGCTCACTTATTAACTAAACCTCCCTTAATTACTGTTTAAATACCTATTTCATATAAAAATCGCCTTATCAGATCAAGCAGGGTAGGGGAGAACGCAACAAAAAAAAGTCAGACATACAATAAAAATATGGTTGGTTTTTTATGATAATCCACTTTTTGTTTTTTCCATTCCGCGATAGTCAGACTCCGTATAGATTCATCGGCTGAGGTCACATTGCAGGCTACACAGAGCTGAGTATTCGATTTGCAGGTTTTCAGAAGATCCTCCAGCAGGTGATTGTTACGGAAAGGTGTTTCGATAAAAATCTGGGTTTGCTTCTCACGCATGGATTGTAGCTCAAGATCTTTAATCTTCTTCGTACGTTCGTTTTTGTCAATGGGCAAATAACCTTGGAAAGCGAACTTCTGTCCACTAAATCCTGAAGCCATAAGTGCTAATAAGATGGAGCTGGGACCAACCAATGGCACCACTTTAATCCCGAGCTGATGCGCGCGGGCCACAACAGAAGCGCCCGGATCCGCTACTCCCGGACAGCCAGCCTCCGACATGAGGCCCACATTTTTACCTTGCTTCAAGCCCTCAAAAAAATCATTAATATTTCCTTTGTCCCGTGCATGTTTCCCATAATCATGTATTTTCAATTCACTTTGGGGTATTTTTAAACCTGCTAGCTTTAGAAACTTTCTTGCAGTCTTTTCATTTTCCACAATATATTCGTCCAATGTATTGATTGTTTCAACCAAATAGGGAGTAAAAGACTGGAATGCAGCATCATCGCTCAGAGGAACGGGAATTAAATATAATATACCATTTGCCATATACAAACCTACTAATTAACGATCATTTGATTGTAGTAATTTTATACTTAGCATAATTTAACCTTTAAAAATGATTAAGTTTGCAAATTTTAAACTCATTATTAGTATTTTAGCATAAGTATTTGTTGCAACAATAAACATCATCCAAATGATCACACAAATTACAGAAGGCGTAAAAATCTCGGTTGAAACCATCTATCAATCGGAGTATTCTAATCCCGACCGTGAACATTTTATGTTTGCTTATCACATTAGCATAGAAAATCTGAGTGATTACACGGTACAATTGCTAAGTCGTTACTGGAAAATTTTTGATGCAAAAGGCGACTATAGGGAAGTATCGGGCGAAGGCGTTGTAGGCGAGCAGCCTGTCATCGAACCGGGCCAGATACATCAGTATACTTCGGGATGTAATCTTAACAGTGAATTTGGTTTCATGGAAGGTCATTACAACATGATCCGTTCTTTGGATAATAGCAGTTTTCAGGTTGAAATACCACGCTTCAATCTGATTGCGGATTATGCATTGAATTAAATTTATCAAGGTAATATCATTATTGCCGATTTATCACACAACGAAGCTTTTTTCGCATCGAATAAGAAACTATTTCTTTATTTTTGCGTGCATTCTAAATCAACTGTTACTGAGACCATGCTGCGCGAAGGCAATTTACCCGTCATGCAGCGGTTAACATCGTATAGAAAGCCACCCAACAGATTTAATTAGTCAGCAATCAAAACAGATTATTGATTCAATATATAAATAATTGAAAATCAAAAAGATATATATAACTATTTGATTTTCAAAACATTAAAAACCATCAAGGGTAATGGATTCTTGAAGGGAATTTTATTGTATTAAAAATGACTAAAATTAATTTTTGGGTGATATAACGTGAGTATTTTAGCTACAGAACAAGTAAGCCATTCCTTCCACGATAGGTGGCTTTTTAGAGATTTACACTTCGGACTCCAAAAAGGAGAACGGGTGGCTTTGGTCGGAATAAATGGTACAGGCAAATCAACATTGCTTTCTATTTTAGCAGACCGTACCTTGCCAACATCAGGAAAAGTTGTCAAGGAAAAAGGTATAAAAATTGGTTTTCTCGAACAAGATCCTGATTTCACAGGATTAAAATCAATCAACGATTTTATATATAGTGCGGACAACGATCAGCAGCGTCTAATCAGGGAATATGAAGAACTTCTCGAAAGCAGTGATATCGACCAGAAAAAATTAGAAGATCTTACTGAAAAAATAAGTTCACTGAACGCCTGGGAATATGAGCATAATATCAAGACGATTTTAAATCGCCTAAACATTATGGACTTTCAACAGGATATAAAAAGTCTCTCCGGGGGCCAACGCAAAAGGCTGGCACTAGCCAAGCTTTTGATAGATGAACCAGACGTATATATCCTCGATGAACCAACCAACCACCTGGATATAGAGACCATTGAATGGTTAGAGAAGCTGCTTACCACCGGAAATAAAACGGTACTTTTGGTCACACACGACCGCTATTTTCTCGATAATATCTGTACGGAAATCCGGGAACTGGACAGGGGCAATCTATATATTTATAAAGGTAGCTATGCTTATTTTTTAGAGAAGAAGTCGGATCGCGAGACGATAGATGCAGTCATGGTCGAAAAGAGCAGAAATCTACTTCGTAAAGAGTTGGAATGGATGCGGCGCCAGCCTCAGGCTCGGGGTACCAAATCGAAATCCCGTATCGAAGCGTTTTACGATCTGGAGGAAAAGTCAAAATCAATAAAGGGAAACGACTCCGTTCAACTTAGTGTAAAAGTAAGTAGACAGGGATCTAAAATTCTTGAACTGGAACATGTATCCAAACATTATGGACCAAAAGAAATCATTACGGATTTTTCTTACACCTTCAAAAAAGGAGACCGCATAGGTCTGGCTGGAAAGAATGGAACAGGTAAATCGACCTTTCTAAATCTTATCACAAAAGAAGAAACCCCAGATGCCGGAACCATAGCAGTAGGAGAGACCACCGTATATGGATACTATAAACAAGGGGGACTCGAAGTAAACGAAAATGACCGCGTACTTGATGTTGTAAAAAATATTGCGGACTATATTGAGATGGCAAACGGAGAAGTAATTACGGCATCTCAATTACTCACGCACTTTTTATTTCCTCCGGAGAAGCAGTTTGGCTTTGTCAACAAACTTAGCGGCGGGGAGCGAAAACGTCTCCAGCTGATGCGGGTATTAATGAAGAATCCAAATTTCCTTATACTGGATGAGCCTTCCAATGATTTGGACATCGATACCCTAAATGTACTAGAAGAGTTTCTCGACAACTACAGGGGCGTGCTGATATTGGTATCCCATGACAGGTATCTATTGGATAAGTTGACTGACCAACTTTTCATATTTGAAGGGACAGGCAAGATCCGTATCTATAATGGAAACTATGCCGACTTTAAAATAGAACAAGACGAGCTTCAAAAACTAGAAA
Source organism: Sphingobacterium sp. DR205 (assembly GCF_011064245.1). NCBI lineage: Bacteria > Pseudomonadati > Bacteroidota > Sphingobacteriia > Sphingobacteriales > Sphingobacteriaceae > Sphingobacterium > Sphingobacterium sp. DR205. The sequence goes on from NZ_CP049333.1 coordinate 7,236,439, forward strand.
AGGAAAAGCAAAAAAAGAACATTCAGGAAATAGCGAAACCTCAGATAAAAGAAGAAAAGAAAAAGCTTTCTTATAAGGAGCAACTCGAATACAATAAACTCGAATCAGAAATAGAAAGCCTCGAACTACAGGTGAAAGCCAAGACTGAGGAACTAAACCAACTGACAGATCATACCAAACTTTCAACACTGGCAGAAGAGATAAAAACAATGCAAGAACAAATAGATCAAAAGTCCGAGCGCTGGTTATATCTGGCCGATTTTATGTAAAATTTTTCATTGGGTTTCACGTGGAACCTAAAGAAAAGAGTAAATTTGTAGACAAATAAAAAGCCACGTTTCACGTGGAACAAGGATATAAAAATGTTTAAAAAATATAATGTAATTGTAGTAGGTGCCGGACATGCCGGATGTGAAGCAGCAGCAGCAGCAGCCAATCTCGGTTCTTCCACTTTACTTATTACTATGAATATGGGTGTGATAGCTCAGATGAGTTGCAACCCAGCTATAGGTGGTGTAGCCAAAGGACAAATCGTAAGAGAGATAGATGCAATGGGTGGATACACCGGAATCATTGCAGACAAATCAACGATTCAATTCCGCATGCTTAACCTTTCAAAAGGTCCTGCAATGTGGAGCCCACGTACACAAAATGACCGTATGCGATTTGCGGAAGAGTGGAGATTACAATTAGAATCTTTACCTAACCTCGATATGTGGCAAGACACCGTAAAAGAGGTCATCGTTAAAAACGGAAGAGCATGCGGCGTAATCACTTCCATGGGAATAGAAATTGAATCGGATGCTGTTGTCCTAACAAATGGAACATTCCTAAACGGTGTGATCCACATCGGTGATAAAAAATTTGGCGGCGGTAGGACAGGAGAGAAGGCTGCTACAGGATTAACCGAACAGCTCGTTTCCCTAGGCTTCGAATCGGGCAGAATGAAAACCGGTACTCCACCGAGAATTGATGGTCGCAGTCTCAACTATGCGCTCATGGAAGAACAATGGGGCGATGAAAAGAAGGGACGTTTCTCCTATACAGATGTAGAGATGCCCACCGAACAACGCTGTTGCTGGATTACATATACCAACGACAAGGTACATGAAATGCTCCGCACCGGCTTTGAAAAATCACCCATGTTTACCGGACGGATCAAAGGGTTAGGACCACGCTATTGTCCATCCATAGAAGACAAAATCAATCGCTTTGCGGAGCGTGAGCGACATCAGATTTTTGTGGAACCGGAAGGATTCAAAACCGTGGAAATATATGTAAATGGTTTCTCGACTTCGCTTCCCGAAGATGTACAGTTAAAAGCTCTTCAACTCATTCCGGGTTTTGAAAATGCCAAGATGTACCGTCCGGGATATGCAATAGAATACGATTACTTTCCACCGATGCAGCTTGACCTAACATTGGAAACTCAATTGGTGAAACACCTTTTCTTCGCCGGACAGATCAACGGAACCACAGGGTACGAAGAAGCAGCAGCACAAGGTTTCCTTGCAGGTATAAATGCACATCAACGTATCAATGACGATAAAGAACTTATTCTAAAAAGATCAGAGTCCTATATCGGTGTACTGGTGGATGACCTTGTCACAAAAGGAACCGAAGAACCCTACCGTATGTTTACTTCGAGAGCAGAGCACCGGCTCTTATTACGTCAGGATAATGCCGATATCCGCCTTACACCATTAGCTTACAAACTGGGATTGGTGAGTGAAGAAAGACTAAAGAAGGTAGAGGCTAAAATAGAAAATTCGAATAACATCATTGAATACCTCAAGCAGAATTCAACCGATCTCGAGAAGATGAATGCCGTAATGGCCGAAGTGGGTTCAAGTGCACTTGCACAAAAAACTCGTTTAAGTAACGTACTTGCCCGACCGCAGGTTAATATACAGGACATCGTCAAAGGGGACGAAGGCTTTGCTCAATACGTTTCTCAATTCGACAACGAAACCATAGAGCAGGCTGAAATTAATCTCAAGTACGAAAGCTATTTCGAAAAGGAAATCGAGATCGTCAACCGCATGAAGAAGATGGAAGATAGAGAAATTAATCCTGATTTCGATTATAGTTTGTTAACTTCACTGTCCATAGAAGCCAGGCAGAAATTAGCGAAAGTAAAACCCAGAACATTGGGGCAGGCTTCGCGCATTTCGGGCGTATCCCCGTCAGATATCAGCGTTTTGATGGTACATATGAGTTAATTAATTGATTATCAGGTAATTATAAATAAAAATAAACAAGCTTAAAATAAGCGATTTAAGACAAGATTCTATTTTTTATGACAACTTCCTTAAAAAATAATAAAAGTAGTTCAGAGAGGCTAAAAAGTAGCTTAAAAACGAGATTACTTATTTTAAGCATGTTTATAATGCTCATTGGCTTGTCAATACAATGTGCGAGTATACAACAGCCGACAGGGGGGCCCAAAGATTCCATTCCACCAAAAATTCTACAGGAAAGTCCTACGAACTTTTCGAAGAATTTTACGGAGAAAAAAATAGTCATCACATTTGATGAGTATGTCAAGTTGGCCAATCAGCAAAAGGAATTCAGTATCACACCTGATATGGGAAGTACCCCCCAGTTCAAAATCAAGAAAAAAAATCTGGAAATCACCTTACCTGATTCCCTGGAAAAAAATACAACCTATAGCATTTATTTTGGTAAAGGACTGGTAGATTATAATGCAGGAAATGCATTGGTAAATTATGCTTATGTATTTGCAACGGGTGATAAAATTGACTCGCTCAGTATATCGGGCAATGTAAAGAGTGCAATGACCAAAGAAGTCCTGAAAGAGGTTAAAGTTCTTCTAATCCCCATCAGTCAAGATTCAATTTTCGGAAAAAAGAAAGCGAATATTTTTACAACAACGGATACTGCCGGAAATTATAAACTCAATAATCTCCGCGAAGGAACATATCGTATCTATGCGCTCCAGGAAAAGAACAATGACCGAATCTATAATGCACCTGATGAAGAAATAGGTTTTCTAAAAGATTCCATCGTATTGGAGCGAGATCTTAGCAATATCAATCTCGAAATATTTAAAGCAATTCCAAAGAAATTCCGCACCCAGGAAAAGAAGTTTGAAAAAAATGGTAGTGTACTGCTCATTTTCAATAGAAGAGTGGATAAACCCAAACTGAATATTCTGAATGATGAAGTCAACAACAAGGATAAAATAGTGCGGTTCTCGAAGAGCTCTGATTCCGCGACCTTGTTTCTGCCAAACCTAAAAATAGACTCTTTAAAACTCGTTCTAACGGAAAATGAAAAACCTTTGGATACCATTCTCGTCAGAAGGGGAAACGTAAAAATTGAACAGGTCATTGATCCGCAATTTACACCAAATAATGGAAAAGTGGACAGAATCAATCACCTTCAGGTATCAGCCTTTACACCGATAAAAAATATAGATAAGGCAAAGCTAAAATTCAAAGAAGACTCGCTTGTAAGAACAAATTATCAATTGGCAGTGGATACAAATGATTCCAATATTTACCATATCCGTTATAATTGGAAAAAGGATAAAAAATATCAAATAGAATTTACCGAAGGTGCCATAACAGGATATTTCGGGGAACAAAATAAAGAGAAAAAATTCGATCTGACATACGACGATAGCGAAAACTATGGGGATCTAACATTTGATTTCACCGATCTGGATAGCAACACAACCTACCTTGTCGAACTGATCAATGAGAAAAAAGATAAAATATATAGAGTTGATAAAATCAACAGCAATAATGCTTCAGTAGTTTATAAACAATTTCCAGGGGGAAAATATACCATACGTGTCATTCGGGATGACAATGACAACGGCATATGGGATACCGGAGATGTTGAAAAGAAGACTTTTCCAGAACCCGTTGTTTATTTAAACAAGGTTTTCACGATACGTGCAAACTGGGAACAAAAAGATAGCTTTTCAATAAGTGCCCTCAAAAAGGAATAAAGTCAAGGTCACGGCCAAAAATAAAGGCAAAATTGTATTGCTAATACGTTTAAGCTAAAACCAGGAACTATATAATACGTAGTTGTGCGGCAACTGCTGCAAAAGCGCTTTCTGCTCTTCAGTCAGCGCTTTTACCTTTTTAGCCGGAACGCCGGCATATAAAAAACCGGACTCGCAACGCGTATTCTCCAAAACAACAGCCCCCGCTGCAATAATTACATTGGATTCCACCACTGCATTATCCATGACGATAGCGCCCATTCCGATCAACACGTAATCCTCCACGATACATCCGTGCACCATTGCCTGATGCCCGATATTCACATAATTACCAATGGTAGTCCCGCACTTTTGATAAGTACAGTGAATAACAGCGCCATCCTGGATATTCGTATAATGGCCTATACGAATATAATTAACGTCTCCGCGGATCACTGCATTGAACCATACCGAGCAATGGTGCCCAATCTCCACATCGCCAACAATAGTCGAATTGGGTGCTAAAAAGCATTCTTCTGCGATCAATGGAGACTTGTCCACAACGGGTAAAATAAGTGCCATATGTCCTAAAATATTGTGTCTTGTAATACAGTTGAGTGTTGTGGATAATCCGTCGTATAATGCAGGCCCCTACTCTCTTTCCGCAGCATAGCCGATTTGGTTACAATATAAGCTACCTGGATCACATTACGCAGTTCACAAAGCTTCACAGAGAGCCTCGTGTTACGATAAAAGTCCTCCGTTTCCGCATATAATAAATGTAAACGCTTTAGGGCTCTTTCCAATCTAAAATCTGACCGGACAATACCTACGTAGTCACTCATAATTTTCTGACATTCGCGCAAGTTATGGCTAACCAAAATGTCCTCATTAGAAAGTGAAGTCTTGGAGTCATCCCAATCCGGGACATTAGTAACATAATGTATGGATTCAATCGCTTTGGTCGCATCCAAAAAGATGCGATGCGCATATACAAGGGCTTCCAGCAAAGAATTCGAAGCTAAACGATTTGCCCCATGTAGTCCGGTTGACGAACACTCCCCACAAGCGTACAGGTTGCGTATACTGCTTCTTCCGAAATCATCCACATAAATTCCCCCGCATAAATAATGTGCTGCCGGAGTGACCGGTATAAAGTCTGTCGCCATATCCAATCCGATGGAAAGACACTTCTCATAAATATTTGGAAAATGCTTAATGATATCCTCCTTATCCCTATGGGTAATATCCAAATACACATAATCTATACCCGATTTTTTCATCTCGGCATCTATAGCGCGTGCCACAATATCCCTGGGAGCCAATGATGCCCGCTCGTCATATTCCTCCATAAAAGACTCACCATCCACCCGTCTAAGAATCCCTCCGAAACCGCGAACGGCTTCAGACACCAAAAATGCCGGAGAATCCTTAGGATTATATAATGAAGTGGGATGAAACTGCATAAATTCCATATTGCGCACCTTGCCCTTAGCCCGGTAAACCATGGCTATACCGTCACCGGTAGCAATAGTCGGGTTAGTTGTACTCGAGTACACGTGACCAGCTCCACCGGAAGCCATGACAGTCACCCTACTTAAAATTTTGTCCACGAGGTGGGATGAAGTATTGAAAGCATAGATACCATAACAGGTAATATCCTCCCTATTCTTATCCACATATTCCCCCATATGATGTTGGGTAATCAGATCAATGGCAAAATAATGTGTGACAATTTCAATATTGGGATCGCTGTGAGCCTGTTCCAACAATGCTCTTTCTATTTCGTAACCTGTTATATCCTTATAATGAAGAATACGGTGAGCCGAATGCCCGCCCTCTTTAGCCAGGTCATATACCCCCGATTCTTCCTTGTCAAATGAGGTTCCGTAGGAAATAAGTTCAGCAATTCGATCCGGTGCTTCCCTAACGACGTTTTCCACAATTTCCACATCACATAATCCATCCCCAGCTATCTGAGTATCAATGATATGCTTTTCGAAGCTATCAGACTTATCCACAACGGCAGCCACTCCCCCCTGCGCATATTTTGTATTAGACTCATCCTCATTGGACTTCGTGACTATCAACACTTTACCAAATTTTGAAGCCTTTAACGCAAAGCTCAATCCGGCAATACCTGATCCAATGACCAAAAAATCTACCTTTCTATCTGCCATATATTTTAAATTCACAAACTATCCCCAAAAGTGATGGTTGAAATTAACGAAAAATGTGGAAAACGTGTAAATAAAAGGTTAAATAAAAATGAAAAGTATTTAACATTCCACAGATCCCCTATTCACAGCACGAATTCCAATTATTTTTCCGCATAAAATTTGATAGATTTCCACATTTTCTCGACAGCGACTATTCAACAAAAAATTATGGAAAATTAAAAACGTCAAAAATTAGATTTTTAAAAATCAGCTCTTTAAAGCAAAAATTCTGTTGAAAAATTGTTGAAAACTCTATAAAAACCGCAAATCAAAATCGATTCAGATCAATTTATACCACTTTTCCACACCCTAATAAACAATAAGAGAATCTTTAATTTAAAATATTAGTATTTATTGAAAAAAAAGATTGTGGAATACGTTCGAGAATCTTTGTTTAGCTTTGTCAACATCGAATCAAACCTATTTAGGTTACGATATTTGGAAAGGGATAAACTCCCCTTTTGAAATATTCAATTCTAAACGGCTTTATTTTCGATAACTAGATTCTTGAGGTATTTTAGACCTTTTTAGAATGGAATATTTTTTTTAAAACTTTTTAAACAACTTTTTATGGAATTATAAAAGGGTTTGTATCGGCATTTTTATGTCTTTAAGCCCAGAAATTGGTTTTTGAGCCGTTTAGACTAAATTATTTAGACTTTGGTAGCTTTATTTTAATTTTATCAAAGTCTGAAAGGCTTTGAAATTTTCGAGATTGAAAAAAATATGCATTTTGAGCCGTTTAGGTTTGGATATTCAATTTTTTTATAAAAAAAATTGAATATATGCTGTGCAGAGAGCGTTTTCGATGAATTTTTATGGAATATTTAAATTTGAATTTTATCGATATGCTGTTTTCGTTTTTCTAAAGCGATTTAGATTTGCATATTAGATTTTTTTATAAATTTTTAAGATTTTATGGTATTTTAAGTGACTTTGGATCAATCGGAATTAATTTTTACCAGTGGAGATTTCAAAATGTGTATTTATGGGCATAAAATCTGGCAAATCTGTTCGGAGATCAGCTTATAGTCGATTTCTTTGCAATATTTGAAATTTTGTAGGATTTTTCGGCAATTATGCAATTTCTGGAGGGTTTGTTATCAATTTTAATACAATTAAACTCAATTAGAATTGAATATTTTTTCTGAAAATGCCGTTTTGATTGATTATTGGATTTTAAGCGGCTTGATAAAAGATTTTGCAATAAATCTTTGAATCGCCTCCATTAGCAAATGCCAAATGGATCAAATTTGTGGAGATTATTTTTAAAAAATTATTGTGGAATGAAGATTCTTACTATATTTGCGACCCCAGTATCGATTGGGAGCTTAAAAAAAATATAATTTAGTCTTTTAGATTTTGATAATTACCATTATCAGCTATAATAAATTTTTTAGAGGAATGTCAAAGGGTTTATTTTAAAAATAAAGTCCTCCTGATTGCGATAGATTTTTATTTTAAATGCTCTATCAAATTTAATGGATTGTAAAGCCCTATTTTTGCTGTTTAAAATAAATATTAATAATTTTTATAAACTTATTGTAATTTTATTAATTTATAAATTAATAAAATAAAATTTAAGCTGTACTATTCTCTATTCATGTAGGATATCACTAGCATTGCCTAGTTGAGATTTTTTTCAACTTATTCATTCAAAACCTATTGAACCGAAAAATAATGTGTTTAAAGCTCTTCATACAAGCTGGTTTAGATTTTCATAAAATTTTATTCAGCCAATAACAGCGCAAATATCGCATTCTAATGGGCGTTAACTTTGCTTCTTATGATTTCATGGATAAAATAAACCCCGCCAGTTTGCGCTATAATTTTTTATTTTCAATTTTTACAGAATAATCGTATCCTAAACGACTTTGAAGTACGAAAGCACCGAATAAACTGTTAAACTAATCTTCGCTATTCAAAGCTGCTCGAAACTATCCTAGCCCAGATAGCTGTCTTTGCCTGGCTACCGCGAATAATTTCGCTTTTAATATGTTAAAGTATGTGTCGTGCTGTTTTTCAATTTGAGGCCTCTCACAATCAATTGTACGATATGATACTATAATTTATTGAAAATATCCGATTCTCATGGACTTTAATTGAGATCTGATAATTGAAAAATTAAACCTAATGTATTTCCTTCCAATTTTATGGACTCAAATTGTAAATTTTATCGAAATAAAGTCTTTTAGGTTTTCTTAAAAGCATCCCATTAGGCTATTGTATGTAAATATTCAATTCTGAGCGAGTTTATAACGGAAGCAGCCATAATGCTGTTGCAGCTCATTGGTTGTCGTTAGATATGCTATGGTAATATGTGCTGTTACCCGTTTGAAACAGTAACAGCACCTTTCCTATTAAAGCCTTTGAGCTTTTCATATATTTTTTCTTTCTTTTTCTCGTGGCAAATTTTAAATTCTGGCGGGCACAAAACGATAACAGCATGTGAAATGTTAATAAATAAAGCTTCCGTTTGTGCTATATTTTTGCTTGTTTTGTATCATGCCTAAGAACGTTCAATAGGCGGAAAATGGAGAGAAAGTCATTTTCTATGTGGGAAAGATTTTGGTGCAAGCCCGCTGAGCTTTTTATATAGGGTATATTGCCCGGCAGTTTTCTGAATATCCGACTCTAAAAGGGTTTAAATTGGGTGATATCTTTGTATATTTATTTTAATGATAATAATTTAATTAAAAATTTACAATATCTTCCTACTATTGCTCAGCTACATATTTGATTAATTTGCTTTTTATTGACTTTTATATATGTAACAATGCGTATTTTTGCTGTTCATAAACTGTTGAAAGTACCCGCATGGAAATTGTAAATTATGAGCTTCAGGCAAAAGGATATAACGATGCTCCGATTGACCCCTCATTGGATTTGGTAGCTGAAATCCAACGATTGAAGAAAGAAAAGAATGCTGTAATTTTGGCACATTACTACCAGGAATCTGAAATTCAAGATATTGCAGACTATATTGGAGATAGTTTAGGCTTGTCCCAGGAAGCTGCAAAGACAGATGCCGATTTAATTGTTTTTGCCGGAGTACATTTTATGGCGGAGACAGCGAAGATACTTTCGCCCACAAAGAAGGTGATCTTGCCGGATGCTAAAGCTGGTTGTTCGTTGTCGGATTCATGTCCACCACACTTGTTTGCTAAATTTAAGGAACAGTATCCAGACCATTTGGTCATTACCTATGTCAATTGTACTGCCGAATTAAAGGCACTTTCGGATATTGTATGTACGTCGAGTAATGCAGTCCAAATTGTGGAGAGTCTCCCGAAAGATCAGAAGATCATTTTTGGACCCGATCGTAATCTTGGAGCTTATGTAAAGAAAAAAACAGGCCGTGATCTCGTGTTATGGAACGGTGCTTGTATGGTCCATGAAATTTTTTCTCAAGATAAAATTGATCGCCTGAAGAGTGAATATCCTGAAGCTAAGTTTATTGCCCATCCTGAATGTGAAGACCATATTTTGGCTAAAGCGGATTATGTGGGTTCCACATCGGGGATGCTTAAGTTTACGCAAACAGATAATGCGCAGGTTTATATTGTAGCCACAGAATCTGGAATTCTTTATCAGATGCAGAAAGCAAGCCCAGGGAAGACTTTTATTCCTGCACCACCAAACAATGCCTGTGCATGTAATGATTGCCCTCACATGAAGCTTAATACGCTTGAGAAGCTTTATAATTGTTTGAAATATGAATCGCCTGAAATTTTACTTCCTGAAGACGTCATACTTCGCGCACAACGGCCTATTGAGCGTATGTTGGAGATATCAGCAAGTTTGGGATTGTAATAAATTGTATAATTTTTGATGATAATCGATATGATAACAGGTTGGTTTTCATATCGATTATTATTTTTATAGTGCTATTAACGGAGCTAAACCATAGCGGTATGAGATACCTGTTTGAGCATTATATGATAGTTTAAAATTTTAAATTTTTTAACATGTTTGATTTTGATAATACTGAACGCACCAATTTGGAGGAAATGGGGGAGTTCGGTTTAATTGACTATATCAGTAAAGCAGTGGAGCTGACCGAAAAATCTACCATTAAGGGAATTGGTGATGACGCAGCGGTATTGGATTTTGAAGGAAAGAAAACCTTGATTTCTACCGATTTGCTTTTGGAAGGTATTCATTTTGATCTGCGGTATGTCCCTTTAAAGCATTTGGGATATAAGGCCGTACAGGTCAATTTGAGCGATATCTATGCGATGAACGGAATAGCTTCACAGATTACGTTTTCTATCGGGTTATCTTCCAAATTTCCACTGGAAGCCGTAGAAGAGATCTATCAGGGAGCCTTGATCGCCTGTAAGAAGTATAACGTCGATTTGGTTGGGGGGGACACTTCGGCTTCGGCCCAAGGTCTTGTTCTATCCGTTACGAGTATTGGTTATGCCGACGCGGATAAGATTGTCTATCGCAACGGTGCGAAGGAAGGCGACTTATTGTGTGTATCCGGCGATTTGGGAGCAGCATATATGGGACTGCAACTATTGGAAAGAGAAAAAGATATTTATTTGGAAAACCCCAATGTGCAGCCGGATCTGGAGGGTAAAGACTATATTGTTGAACGTCAGTTAAAACCGGAAGCACGAAAGGATATTGTGGAGTTATTTGCAAAATTAGATATCCTACCTACGTCAATGATGGATATTTCTGATGGCTTGGCTTCCGAAATACTTCACATCTGTCGACAATCTGATAAAGGTTGTAGATTGTATGAAGAAAAAATTCCATTGGACCAGATGACCTACGATACCGGACGTGAATTCGGTATTGACCCGACGGTAGCAGCATTAAATGGGGGTGAGGATTATGAACTGCTGTTTACAATAGCACAGGCAGATCACGATAAGATCAAGAATTTGCCCGATATCAGTATTATAGGCTACATGACGGCTGCATCAGAAGGCTGTGAAATGATTTCTAAATCCGGAAATCTTTATCCAATTACGGCGCAGGGCTGGAATGCTTTCAAAAAGAAGGATTAAATTAAGATAGCTAAAGAGAACAGCAAGTTTTCAATGAATGAATATGGAAGAAGTTAGATATTGAAATATTCAGACGATAATAAAAAAGGTTGTCCAGCTTGGCGGACAACCTTTTTTATTGTTCTAATTCTTCTTCGAGTACCAGATCCTCCTGTTTCGGATCCCGCTCTTCGACATTAAAATTGTTGTAGCCTAATCCTACTTCAATCTGTAGAAGACGCTGTTGGAGCATTTCTAAAATTGCCAGGAAATTATAGACAAATTGAACCTTATTTTCGGAGTTTTTCAATAGTTCCTGAAAATCTAATTTCTTATTAATTTCGATAAGTTCAGCTATCGCTTTTTTCTGTTGTTCAATCGTATAGGGATACTTCACAACAGTATGTGTTACCTCGGGTGGCCTATTGCGAAATTGATACATCATTTGTTCATAGATCATCATCAAGCCGTATAGATCAAAGCTATCCAGGTTTTCACCTGTAGCATCCAATTGAAGTTGTTGGCGTATATCATAATGGATATTGCCTCTGCTATACAACTGCAGACGGTTTTCTTCCATCACCCGGAGGCCTTCGCAGACCTCTTTGAACTGCTTATAGAGAATAAGTTTCTGAACGAGGTCTTCTCTCAGATCTATTTCGTTTTCATTTTCATCCAGATCCGGTCTCGGCAGTAGCATCTTTGCTTTTATACGCATCAATGTAGAGGCTACAAAAATAAACTCGCTGGCCATCTCCATATTGAGTGCCTGCATCTGACTTACGTAAGACAAAAAATCATCGGTAATTTTCGAAATAGGGATATCATGAATGTTCAGTTCGTCCCGCTCGATAAAAAATAGTAATAAATCAAAAGGTCCCTCAAATTGAGGAAGCTTGATTTCGTAACCTTCTTCTACTTGCATATCTTATACAAATTTACATAATAAAATCTGTTGCAATTGTTCATATGAAAACTATTGCTGTTTTTATTTGTTGTAGCTCAATATGGAAATGCGATTTATTTTAAAGATTAAATAAAATTGTCGTTACTTTGTGTAAACATTTAATGTAAATAGCAGTACTATGCAATTTGAGGCTGGAGAACTATTAAGTAAAATAAACGATCCCTCTGATCTTAAAAAGCTAAAGGAAGACCAATTAGAACAACTAAGCCAGGAATTACGTCAATTTATTATTGATCAGGTTTCGGTGAATGGTGGTCACTTTGCAGCAAGTTTGGGAGTCGTTGAGTTAACGGTGGCGTTACATTACGTAATGAATACACCCTATGATCAATTGATATGGGATGTAGGCCATCAGGCTTATGGTCATAAAATTCTGACTGGACGTCGCGAGGTATTTCATACGAATCGTATTGAAAATGGAATTTCGGGTTTTCCGAACCGTTTTGAATCAGAATATGACGCATTTGGGGTAGGCCATTCTTCTACCTCAATTTCAGCAGCTTTGGGTATGGCTGTTGCTTCCCAAATAAAGGGAGAAAAAGATCGTCAGCATATTGCGGTTATTGGAGATGGTGCTTTGACAGGTGGAATGTCTTTTGAAGCATTGAACCATGCTGGTATCTCCAAATCTAACCTATTGGTGATTCTGAATGACAATTGTATGTCGATAGATCCTAATGTCGGCGCGCTGAAAGAATATTTGACAAGCATTACGACATCAAAACGATACAATAGATTCAGGGATGATATCGCTGCTGTGCTGACAAAAATTTCTGAAGTAGGACCAAATGCACTCGGTATTGCTAAAAAACTGGAGAAAAGTATCAAAGGGACTTTATTAAAGAATGCTAATCTTTTTGAGTCATTGAACTTTAGATATTTTGGTCCGGTGGACGGACATGACGTAAAGAAATTAGCCAAAACGCTTGAAGATCTTAAACATATACCCGGTCCAAAATTGCTGCATGTTGTAACAATTAAGGGAAAAGGATTCGCGCTTGCCGAAAAGGATCAGACGAAATGGCATGCGCCGGGCTTATTTGATAAAATTACCGGAGAGATAAAAAAATCTTCCAGTGAAAAACCGGTAGCACCAAAATACCAGGATGTCTTTGGACATACGATGGTTGAGCTTGCTGAAGCTAACAAAAAAATTGTTGGTATCACACCAGCGATGCCTTCAGGCTCTTCAATGAATATCATGATGAACGCAATGCCTGACCGGGCCTTTGATGTCGGTATTGCGGAGCAACATGCCGTCACATTTAGTGCCGGTCTGGCGACACAGGGGCTATTACCTTTTTGTAATATTTATTCGTCATTTATGCAACGTGCCTATGATCAGGTTATCCATGACGTCGCGCTACAAAATTTGAATGTTGTTTTTTGTCTGGATCGTGCGGGGGTAGTTGGAGCGGACGGAGCCACACATCACGGAGCTTATGATATCGCATTTATGCGTTGTGTCCCCAATATGACCGTTTCTGCTCCGATGAACGAGGAAGAGCTCAGAAACTTGATGTATACCGCCCAATTGCCTAATAAGGGGCCTTTCGTCATTCGTTATCCAAGAGGAAATGGCGTAATGCCCGATTGGCGCCGTCCATTTACGGAAATAGAAATCGGGAAGGGGCGTTTGATTACCGAAGGTGAAGAACTTGCTATTCTAAGCTTCGGCGCTATCGGTAATGAAGCCGTCAAAGCCGTACAGCAATTGAATGAATTGGGAATACATCCTGCACATTATGATCTGCGATTTGCCAAGCCTTTGGATGAAGTCCTATTGCATCAGGTCTTTAAAAAATTTAAAAAGATAATCACAGTTGAAGATGGCTGTCTACAAGGTGGTATAGGTTCTGCTGTATTGGAATTTATGGCAGACCATGGCTACAACAGTCAGATTGTACGATTAGGTATTCCTGACCGAATTGTAGAGCATGCCGAGCAGAGTGCCCAATGGCGAAATTCTCATTACGATGCAGCTGCAATTGTGCAGGAGGGAAAGAAAATGTGTGATGGAAAATTTACCCATACGATGGTTGGATAGATAGGACTACTTATATTATATCATAAAAAAAGGAAATTCTTTAAACGGGTTTCCTTTTTTTTATGATATAAAACCAAGTCCTTTTTTAAAATTTTCCTGTCGGCTATGTTACAAAATGATTTTCCGATCGCTTGTTGATATGAGATTTTTTTATTTTCCAATGGCTCCAGAATTGGTTAGAAAGATATGGAGTAATGTTGTTAAGTAGACTTTAAATTCTTATAAATTTAATATTAAAAATATATGAACTAAAGGTTGTATTTCGCTTTTATTTTGGTTAATTTAGTTCTAGACCTTTAAGACTGATCTGTAGTATGTTTACTACTTTTTTTGTTCTTTTTTTTGAAATAAATTTGGAATGTTAATAATTATTTTTAGAGATCAATTTTAGCGCAAGTTTTCCACAATTTTACAAGGTAAATAACTGATATATAGGTTTTTATTAATTATTTTATATTTTAGTTTTTTAGCTGATTTTTTTTTGTCATCTTCGTTCTCAGAGAAAGTTATCAACATATTTTTTGTCGCGTATTGTAAATCAACTTATTAACAATTTTAGA